>NZ_OY781472.1:0-2400000 GCF_963677035.1 uncultured Hyphomonas sp. | reverse complement strand
CCGGCCGCCAGAACTCTGTGCGGCCAGCCAATGAATGCCTGAGAGCGGATCTAACCCGGCTGCGTGACAGCCGAATGAATATTCCTCAATTTTGTTCGAAGGTTTTATGAAATTTCATAAAACAGCTTCCGGCACCGGAAGAGCGATTCCGTCACAATCGAGGGCTGAAACGTCAGGCACGGCCAGACCAAGGCCGGTTCCTCTGGCACGGCATCAAGTTTGACCACCATCTTGCCAGCGGCCTGAACGCCTCTATGAGGAAATCGCCGGACCCGTAAAAACCGGCGGATCAAATCAATGGGGCAGAGCACCGATGACATGGAAAACCGTGGAAAGCTGGGAGATGCATCTTCATCCCGACAAATGGTCTGGTGCGCTGATCATTCTCGCGATCTTCGTGGTCGCCGGACTGTTGCTGTCGCGTTTGCTCAAACGGATGATCCTGCTGGTCGTCGAGCGAGACCGCGACAATCGCCTCGATCGTATGTCCATCGCGTTCCTCTCGAAAGTCGCGAGCGCTTTTGTCTGGATCATGGTCCTGATGCTCTACGCGCACATGATCCCGGCGCTCGACAAACTCGCCACTGCCTTGCTGGCAAGCGTTTCAGTTGCATCCGTTGTTTTCGGCCTGGCCGCGCAATCGACCCTGTCGAATTTCGTGGCGGGCTTCAGCCTGATTTTCTATCGCCCGTTCCGGCTGGGCGATAAATTGCAGATCAACGCACCAGGCGGCGTCGAAACCGGGATCGTAGAGGATGTGTCGCTGGGCTACACCATGCTGAAAACCTACGACAATCGCCGGGTCATCATCTCGAACTCCTCGATCTCAAGCTCGACCATGATCAACCTGTCCGCCAAGGAACAGCGGACCATGGCGATGATTCCGATCTCGATCGGCTATGACTCCGATATCGACGCGGCGCGCGCGCTGATCCTCGAAATTGCCGCAGGACTTCCCGAAATCGAAGAGGTCGTCAGCTGTCCCGTCACCAATCTGGGCGCGTCGAGCGTCGATTTCAGTCTTCGCGTATGGTGTGCCGATTCCGGCGTAGCGGCCGGCGTCAAGAACACCGTGTTCGAAGCCGTGAAGAAGCGTTTCGACGCAGCCGGAATTGAGATCCCCTACGCCTACCAGAACGTCCTGATCAAGGAAGTGCCGCAATCGGCCGACCAGGAGGCGGAGGTCAAAGCAGAGTGATCATGGCTCTGGCCGTTCTGGTATCGGCTGCCGCGAACGCTGAGAACACCGGCCTGCAGCCCGAAGGCTGAGGCCGTGCTTTTCTCTCCCCCGTCACGAAGCCCCCGCCATCTCCGGCGCCTGTGGCGCGAGCAGCGGCTTCTTCAGGATCAGGTCCGCAGCTTTCTCGGCGATCATGATCGTCGGCGCATTGGTGTTGCCGCCGATCAACGTGGGCATGACCGAGGCGTCCACCACGCGCAGACCTTCAGTGCCTTTCACGCGCAGCTCTCCATCCAGCGGCTGGCTGTCCGACATGCCCATCGCGACGGTGCCGACCGGGTGATAGATCGTCTCGCCCGTGCGGCGGATGAAAGAGTCGATGTCTTCGTCCGACGTCGCCCCCGGGCCCGGCATGATTTCCGATCCGGTGAAGGGTTTCAGGGCATCCTGCTGGCAAACCTCGCGCACCATCTTCACTGCTTCGCGCATGGCGCGGCGGTCTTCTTCCGTGGCCAGATGGTTCGGATCGATGGCGGGGTTCGCGAACGGATCGTCCGAGGCAAGGCAAAGCGTGCCCCGGCTTTCCGGACGCAACTGGCAGGCATGGACCGTGTAGCCATCCTTCTGCGGGTCATGCTTGCCGTGATCCATCATGATCGCGTTGACGAAGTGCAGCTGCAGATCCGGCATCTCAAGACCCGGACGGGATTTCAGGAAGGCACCTGCCTGCAGGAAATTATCGGCGCCCGGACCGGTCTGATTATACAAGTAGCGCAGGCCGACCCCGAGTTTCTTGATCCCCTTCTGCATGGAATAAGCAGAGATCGGTTGCGTCATCTCATGAATGACGGTGACGTCGAGGTGATCCTGCAGGTTCTGGCCAACGCCCTTGGAATCAACGACGGTCTTGATACCGAACCGGCCAAGGTGTTCCGGATTGCCGACACCTGACAGCATCAGGATCTGCGGCGACTGGACAGCCCCGGCGCACACGATCACTTCGCCGTCCGCGAAAACGGATTGCGGCAGGCCGCCCTTGCCTTCCACCACTTCCACACCGGTGGCGCGTGTTCCGTCGAACAGGACACGGGTGACCCGGCCGGTGGAGATCACCGTCAGATTTTCCCGCACGCCCACGATCGGGCGCAGGTAAGCATAGGATGCGCTCCAGCGTTCACCCTTGTGAATGGTGCGCTGGTACGGGCCGAAGCCTTCCTGATGGGCGCCATTGAAATCATCGGTCGTGGCGTAGCCCGCCTGCTCTCCGGCCTGGATGAAGGCGCGGTAGAGCGGGCTGGACATCGGGGCGGACGACACGTTCAGCGGGCCGCTGCCGCCATGGAAAGCGTTCTCGCCCTTGTCCAGGGTTTCCGACTTTTTGAAATATGGCAGGACGCTCGCATAGTCCCAGCCCTTCAGGCCCATCTGGCCCCACTGGTCATAGTCGCCGGCATGGCCGCGGATATAAATCATGCCGTTAATGGAGGAAGATCCGCCCCAGCCCCGGCCACGCGGCCAGTAGAGCTTGCGTCCGTTCATGTGCTTCTGCGGCTCGGTCCAAAACCCCCAGTTGAAATCGTTCTCTTCCTTGATGAGGGATCCGACGCCCGCCGGCATGCGCACCATCAGCGAATTGTCTTTCTTCCCCGCCTCAATCAGGCATACTTTCACGGCCGGATCAGCCGACAACCTGTTAGCGAGTGTACATCCGGCGCTTCCTGCACCAACGATTACGTAATCATAGCGTTCCATGGGACCCTGTTCTCTTCATTCGTCGGTAGAATTTCGACGGTTCAGGCAATACTTTGTGAACGAAAGCGTGGTAAGTAAAGAGGGTGGGGAGAAGTAGTCCGAAAGGACGGGTCAGCTCAAGGAGTGACATATGACCTTCTCTACTTCTCAGGCTCTGATGACATCGGAAACGCCGGAAGAATATTTCGATCGCCGCCGGCACAAACGAGTAGATCTCCGCCTTCCGGGCCGGTTCCTCACACATGTGGGTAACGACGCGGCGCTGTCGACGGTCAATCTCTCCTGTTCCGGCGCATTGGTTCAGTCTTCGACCCTGCCCGATCCGGGCGCGGAACTCGTCTGCTATTTCGACGATCTGGGCCGTGTGGTCGCCACCGTGGTGCGCCACACCGGCGAAGGCTTTGCCCTGTCGTTCAAAGTTGCCTCGCACAAGCGCGAGAAGATTGCCGACCGGCTAACCTGGCTGCTCAACAAGAACATGCTGAACCTGTCCGAGGAACGCGAAGCTCCGCGCCATGCGGCCGACGTCCCGGCGCTGGTCCTGCGCAGCGGCGGTCAGATGCTCCCGTGCCGCGTGCTCGACATTTCCCTGACCGGTGCCAATTTCGAATGCCATGACACGACCCTGCCGAAGCTTGGCGAGATTGTCAGTGCAGGTTCTATTCCGGCAGAAGTCGTCCGCACCGGCGAGGGCGGGTTTGCCGTGCGCTACCTCCAGCAGGACGAACGCAAAGCACTCTGAGCGACCAGGCGGGGTCCCTGTCCGGATTAATCGATCCGCTTCAGGCCCGCCTTGTGGCGTTTCCAGTTTTCCACATAATGCACCGCCGACATTTTGATGACCTGAACCTGGTGGTCGGAGACCTGCTTCACCACCTTGCCCGGCGCCCCCATCACCAATGAATTATCGGGAATCTCTTTCCCTTCGGGGATCAGGGAATTTGCCCCGATGATGCAGTTTTTGCCAATCTTCGCGCCATTCAGAATGATCGAGCCGATACCGATCAGCGTTTCCTCGCCGATCGTGCATCCATGCAGCATCACCATATGCCCCACCGTCACATCGCGGCCGATGGTCAGCGGCATACCAACATCCGTATGCAGAACGCAATTGTCCTGAATGTTGGAGTTCTCGCCGATCGTGATCGGGTCATTGTCCCCGCGCAGCACCGTCCCATACCAGATTGAAGCATTTTCCTTCAGGATGACATTGCCCATCACCTGAGCCGTTTCGGCAACCCAGTAATTGCCGCTTTCAGGCAGGTCTGGTCGTTTTCCATCCATCTCGAAAATTGCCATGCCTGTTTCCTTCATTTTGCTTGCGGATTTAATATTTACCATCTGATAACTCTGGTAGTGTCTAGTCATCAACAGATTCGGACGTGGAGTACGGTCATCCTGAGACTGTTTCATACCCCGCCGCCCGGAAGTTACCGGGTTGAGGTCCTGCCGCCCATGGGGCGTGTTACCTCCCCTTCCCCTCAAGTTTCCAGTCAGCCGCTGTGCATTCCTGCCAGCGGCTTTTTTAGTCCCTGCAGCAAGGAGACCTCCCATGGGAAAACGCAACGCAGCCAAGCGCATGAAAGCCGCTTCGGAAGTGAATACGTCGGCCTGGTTTGAAGAAACCGGCCGCGTGAGGGGGCCCAGGCTGCAAGCAATAGATGGAGGCCGGTCCTGGCATCCCGACGATGCCGACCAGAAAAAATACCGCCGCGCCCCCACGGCCCCCGAGGGCGACCGGGCCCAGCGCTACCAGAAGAATGTAAAGCCCCGCTCCGAGAATCAGGCCCGCCTGATGGAAGCGATGGACGAATACGCCCTCGTCGCCGCGCTCGGCCCTGCGGGGACAGGCAAGACCTATCTCGCCATCTGCAAGGCGGTCGAGGCCCTGCAGAAGGGCAAGGTCTCCCGCATCATCCTGTCGCGTCCGGCCGTCGAAGCGGGCGAGCAGATCGGCTTCCTGCCCGGCGCCATGGAGGACAAGCTCGCGCCCTATCTGCGCCCGCTTTACGACGCCCTGTCAGACCGGCTCTCGCCCGGACAGCTGAAGCACATGCTGGCCGAAGGCGTGATCGAGATCGCCCCTATCGGCTTTATGCGCGGGCGCACGCTGAACAACGCCTTCATCGTCATCGACGAGGCGCAGAACTGTACCTACACGCAGCTGAAGATGCTGCTGACGCGGCTTGGCTGGCACTCCACCATGGTGATCACCGGCGACCCGGCCCAGTCGGACCTGCTGCCGGAATTCTCCGGCCTCGCCAAAGCGGGCGAGCGGCTGGAGAAACTGGAAGGCGCCGCCGTGGTGACACTCGAAGGCCAGGACGTCGTCCGCCACCCGCTCGTTGCAGACATGCTGGGTGTGCTCTGAGATCATCCCGCCTCAAACCTGATCAGCCCGCCGGAATGCGCTCCGGCGGGCTTTTTCATCTCCCCTTGCAAGAGGTCCCGCCCCGGCCGCACTCACACCCCGCCCCAAATTGCGAATGATTTTCATTTGCATTACAGCTGGAATTCTCCTATCTCCTCCCCCACTGGGGATATGGAGCGGACACGATGGCACAGGAATTGAGCTATTCTCGCCCCGAACAACGGCCAATGTCACAATCAGGGCGCAGACAAGACCTGCCAGCAGGGGACAAGACAATGAAACAGGCCGAATACTGGAACAAGCAAGGCGCCGAACGCTGGCACCAGAACGCCGATCATCTGGAAGTGGCGCTGTCCCCCATCTCGCGCGAAATCATCGGCCGGCTGGCCCCCACGCCCGGCGCCCACATCCTCGACATCGGCTGCGGCACGGGTGATCTGGCGGCAGACCTTGCCCACCGGGTGCCTGAAGGCCGCATCACCGGGCTGGACATTTCCCACCCCCTGCTGAGCCGTGCCCGCCAGAAACGCGGCGCGCGCCCCAATCTGGACTTCCTGCACGGTGACGCCTCCACCTGGCGCCCGGACCAGCCTGCCCAGGCGGTCGTCTCCCGTTTCGGCATCATGTTCTTCGAACAGCCGGTCGCCGCCTTCCGGAATATCCGCGCCATGCTTGCACCTGGTGGGTGTCTCGTCGCCGCCGCCTGGGCGGGGCTGGACCAGAATGAGTGGGTCCACACACCGCTTCAGGTGGTGCTGGACCATCTGGGAGACCGCCGTCCGGAAACACTGCCCGTACCCATCTCTGGCTCTGACTCTGGCCCCGGCACGCCCGGCCCCTTCTCCCTGTCTGCGCCCGGCCAGCTGAACAGCCTGCTGGAACAATCCGGATGGCAGGACATTTCGGTCACGCCCTGGACCGGCCATCTCGAATTTACGGGCCTCCGCACGGTGGAAGAAATCGCCGGCTTCATGTCCGGCATGGGCGCCGTCGCCCGGATGATCGAAAAAGATATCCTGAGCCGCAATGAAGCGCAGGATGCCCTCTGCCGCTTCCTCGCCCCGCTCCATGAGGAAGGCACCGCCCATATCTGGCGCGCAAAGGTTTGGATCGCCAGCGCGGTCCGCTGAGATCATCCCGGAGCGATCCCCGCCGCACCTCCGGGGCGGGGATTAGCGCGAGCCTGTCCCCGCCCAATCACACCGCAAGCCCCTGCCTGCGCGGGCATTTTCCGTTGTCTCACACGGCACTTATCCACCCGGACAGGCGCCGCATCACACTCCGTGCCATGACATATTCCACCGGTTTCCTCACACAGGCTTACAACACCATTGCTCTTGCCGTGGCCCAGACCGGCGTGAAGGCCGGTCTGTTCAGATATCCGGAACGGATCTCCAAGACGGTCAAGCGCCGCGTCTCGGCGGATCTGAAGCGGCTTGCCGTTCTGCTCCGCCGTCTGATCTTCCTGCTGGCCCTGCAGGTGGAGCTGGCGCCAGTGAAACCGCGCACGGGCAGCAATTATTTCGAAAAGACTGAGGGCGAGCCGGACGCGCGCAAGGCCTTCTTTTCCGTCCTGCCGATGGCAGCGAGGGAAACCCCGGATTTCCTGCACGGTCCGATCACGGTGCCGACGCGCGGACCTGTGCCCGCTGCACCGCTGATCGCCCGCTGGGAGGCCATGCTGGAGACGCTGAAATTCTGCAAACGCCGGGCGAAGTGTCTCGCCCGCACGATCCAGCGCTGGAAAGCTGACGGTGAGGCCCGGCCGTATATCGTGCCAATCCCCCGGACGCATGCGATGCCTGCCGCGCTCGGCATCGTTTCCGGCGGTCTCACCGTTCAGCTGATCGAAGCCCTGCGCGACTGGCCCGCTGCGGACACGAGCTGAGCTTTCCCACAATCAGGTCTTTTGCCGGAGCGCCGAGGGCGTTTCCGGGCGGACGTGCTGGCGGGTTCTATTCCTCGTCGTCCGCTGCCACGGACGCGGCCAGCGAGGCGGACAGGAAGCGGTCGATATCGCCATCCAGCACGCCCTGCGTGTCGGACGTCTCAACCTCGGTCCGCAGATCCTTCACCATCTGATAAGGCTGCAGGACATAGGACCGGATCTGGTGGCCGAAGCCGATATCGGTCTTGCCGGCATAGCTCGCATCGGCCACTTCGCGGCGCTTCTGCAGTTCCAGCTCATAGAGGCGCGAGCGCAGCATCTGCCAGGCCTGATCCCGGTTGCGGTGCTGGGACCGGTCGTTCTGACACTGCACCACAATGCCGGTCGGCTCGTGCGTCAGGCGGACGGCAGAGTCGGTCCGGTTGACGTGCTGGCCGCCCGCACCGGAAGCCCGGTAGGTGTCGGTGCGCACATCGGAGGGGTCGATCTCAATGTCGATATTGTCGTCGATCACCGGGGTGACCGTGACAGAGGCAAACGAGGTGTGACGGCGGGCAGACGAATCGAACGGCGAAATCCGGACAAGGCGGTGCACACCCTGCTCTGACTTCAGCCAGCCATAGGCGCTCTCGCCCTTGATCTGCAGCGTGGCGGACTTGATGCCCGCTTCCTCGCCCTCACGCTCGTCCATCTCCTCGACCTTCATGCCGTGCTTCTCGGCCCAGCGTACATACATACGCCGCAGGATCGAGGCCCAGTCCTGGCTCTCGGTGCCGCCCTCGCCGGCATTGATCTGGACATAGGCATCATTGCCGTCAGCCTCGCCGGACAGCAGCGCCGCCAGTTCCGCCTTCTCCGCCCGCGCAGCCGCGCGCGTCAACGAGGCTTCGATATCGGCCACCATGGCGTCATCGCCTTCGGCCAACTCCAGCAGCTCGCCGGCGTCTTCGGCTTCTTTTTCGAGGGCTTCGACGGTTTCGATTCCGTCGGCCAGTTTCTGGCGCTCACGCATCATGGCCTGCGCGGCCTGCGGATCGTCCCAGAAGTCCGGCTTTTCGGAGAGTGTGGTCAGTTCATCGAGGCGTTTTGTGGCTGTATCCCAGTCAAAGACGCCTCCGTAGCAAAGCGGCCGAGGAGCGGATCTGGTCAATAAGCGACTTGATTTCTGCGGACATGAATCTGGCCTTTCAAATGGGAAACTGTGCGAGGCGGGCCTATAGCGCAGCCGCCTCGCAGGGTCAAAACAGGTTTGGGATCAGTACGTTCCGTCGAGGTCCCCGGTGACGGCTTGCTCCTGCGGCCGCATCGGGTCTTCCGGTACCACACCGGCATCCCGCTCGGGATCGAAGCCGGACAGGCTGTCAGACCCATTTCCTGCGCCGCAGCTGCCGGAGATCGACAGGCAATCGTCGCTGCTGTTGAAGGCCGACAAGCCCGGCTCAGTCCCCGGACGGAATGCTTCGTCGATGATGACGCTCGTCTCCGGGCCCGGCAGCTCGCCGGTGCGGGCATCGATCTTCACCAGGCGCACGCCGGGCGGGATCCGGAACGGAATGGCCGGCTGGTCCGCCAGCGCTTTTTCCATGAACTCGGTAAAGATCGGCCCGGCAACGGAGCCGCCGGCTTCGCCCTCACCGAGGCTTCGGTTGTCGTCAAAGCCGACCCGCACGCCAACCACGAGATCAGGCGAGAAGCCGATGGTCAGCGCATCGCGGTAATCGTTCGTCGTCCCGGTCTTGGCCGCCAGCGGCTTGCCGACCTTGCGCGCCCGGCGGGCGGTCCCGCGCTCAACGACGCCTTCCATCATGTGGGTGATTTGATAGGCAATCACCGGGTCGAGCACAGGCTCGCCCACCTCAGCCAGCTGGGGCGGCTCCTGCCCGGTCCATTCCTCGGCCTTGCAGCCGTCACAGGCACGTTCGTCATGGCGGAACAAAGTCCGGCCGCGGCGATCCTGCACCCGGTCCAGCAGGGTTGGTGTAATCTTCTTGCCGCCGTTGACGAAAGCGGCATAGCCACGCGCAAGATCAATCAGATAGGCATCCCCCGAGCCGAGAGACATGGCCGGGTAAGGCGGAAGGTCCGTATACGCGCCAAGCCGCACGGCCATATCGGAGACCGCTTCCATGCCGATGTCCTGCGCCACACGCGCGGTCACCTGGTTGAGGGATTTCTCCAGCGCGATCCGCAGAGTGACCATGCCGTAGGACCGGCCTTCGGTGTAGTTGGACGGGCGCCAGTAATCGCCGGTCGAGACATCAAAGGACACAAAAGGCGCATCCAGCATCCGGGTCGCCGGCGTGTAGCCTTTTTCCAGCGCGGCCGCATAAACGAACGGCTTGAAGCTGGATCCCGGCTGGCGCTTCGACTGGGTGACGCGGTTATAGCTCGACTTGAAGAAGGAATAGCCGCCCTGCATGGCCAGGATCCGGCCAGTGTGGGGATCGAGGGCAATCAGCGCCCCGTCGACCTCGGGCACCTGGCGCAGCGTGGCATTGCCCACCGGCACCAGCATCGGCTCAATCTCACCTTCGTCGATCTCGTTGCCTTCCGGATCAAGCTCCGCTTCCTCGGACCGCGGGGCGAGGGTTTCATCAGCATTGAGAACCTGACGCTTCAGCTCTGCCAGAATGACCTGCCCAACCTGCAGCCCGGCCTTGCCGTCCTTCGGCTTGTAGGTGTTCGCCCATTTGACCTCTTCGGCCGGCAATTTGATCGTCGCGCCATCCGTCAGCAGCAGCGTCGCGCCGGACGGGGAAACCTTCTGCACCATGGCCGCTTCCCAGGTGCCGTAACCGCCCGGAAGTTCGACCTCGTTGAGCGCCTCAAGCGCCCCGTCGAGCGGGTCGATCATCGTGACGGGACCGCGCCAGCCATGGCGGCGGTCATATGCGACCAGACCATCACGCAAGGCCTGCTGGGCGGCGAGTTGAAGGCGCGTATCAATCGTGGAGCGGATCGAAAGGCCGCCCTGTTCCAGCGTTTCTTCGCCATAGGACTTGATCAGGTCACGGCGCAGTTCCTGAACGAAATAGGTCGCGGCGGCGTATTCCGGCCCCTTCAGGCGGCGTGTGGTGGTCAGCGGCTTGGCCTTGGCTTCGTCTGCCTGTTCCTGGGTGATGTACCCATCCTCGACCATACGGCCGAGCACATAGTTCCGGCGGGCCAGAAGGCGTTTCGGGTTGGTGTACGGGTTGACGGCGGACGGGGCTTTCGCCAGCGACGCTAGGACTGCCGCTTCGGACAGGTCCAGTTCCGGCAGGGATTTGTTGAAATAGTTCAGCGCCGCCGACCCGACGCCATAGGACCGGCCGCCGAGATAGATCTCATTCAGGTACAGTTCCAGGATCTGCCCCTTGGTGAATTCCTTTTCCATCCGCTGGGCGACGATGGCTTCCTTCGCCTTTCGGGTCAGGTTCTGGTCGCGCGTCAGCAGCATGTTCTTGGCCACCTGCTGGGTGATGGTCGACCCGCCCTGCAGACCGCCCTTGCCGGTGATCTTGTTCTTCACCGAATTGAGGCCGCCGCGAAGGATCCCGACATAATCGAGGCCGTGGTGGTGGAAGTAGTTCTTGTCCTCGGCAGCAACGAACGCGTCGATCACATGCTTGGGGATCGATTCATAGGGCACGAAAACGCGGTGCTGATCCGCGAACTCGGCAATTAGGGTGCCATCCCCGGCGTGAACGCGGGAGGTAATCGGCGGCTCATACTGTTTCAGCTTGGCAATTGAGGGCACGGTCCGGCCCAATGCCGCGAAATACAGCCACAGAGCGATGATGCCAATCACGCCCAGAACGAAGCCGAGCACAATCAAACGCCGCAGCCAGATCCACACCCAGCGTGGCCCTGGCAGGTAAAACCCATTGATTCCGAAGCGGTTTTCGACGCTTTCGTATCTGCCGTCAGTCATGAACTCTTTCCCTGCCGTCTGCTGACGGAATCGCAGCCTTTTCAGGCAATAGTAAGGCGCGCCACTGGCGCGTTAAAGAGGCGGGTGTCAGATGTCCTGACGCCCGACTTCGCCATCGGTCAGCGACACATCGGGCAATGCCTTGCGTTCCGGCTGCGGGACGTTGAGTCCATTGGCCAGCCGGTCAGTCAGGGCAACCTTCTCCGCGGCGGGTGGACGGTTGTCGAGCGCCGTTTGCCAGGCCGTCCTGGCCTCCTCCTTGTCGCCCAGATACCAGTAGATATCGCCAAGATGGGATTCGATTTCCCAATGCTGGTGCGGCTCAAGCTCCGCGCGGGCGAGTTCGATCAGACGCTTGGCCTCGTTAAGATGGCCCAGCTTGAAATAGGCCCAGCCGAGCGAGTCCGCGATATAGGGGTCGCGCTCCGCCATGGCGCGGGCCCGGCTCAACACCTTGAAGCCTTCGTCAAGCTTGTCCGTCCGTTCGATCAGGAAATAGCCGAGCGTGTTCAGCATGTAGGGGTCGTTCGGGCGAGACAGGCGTTCCGTCCGCAGGATGGCGAGCGCTTCGTTGATCTGACCATTCCGGCCAAGCGCATCTGCCAGAACGATACGGCGATCATGCGTATCGTCCAGATCGCGGGCCTGCTCGGCATGTTCCACAGCCTGCTCGGAATCGCCGAACTGATTGTAGATATCGGTTGCCAGACCGTGTGCAGCGGCTTCTTCCGCCGGATTGTCCGACATGGCGATGACTTCCTGGATCAGCTTCAGCGATGCTTTCTCGTCATTCATCCGCGAGTGCAGCTGAAGCGCGCCATACAGGGTCGATAGCCGGTCATCCTCGTCCGTGAGGCTGAGCGCCCGGTCGATCGCCGCCCGCGCGCCGTCCTCATCACCCGACATCAGCATCGCCTGCGCCGCGGCAATCTGCAGGGAAGCAGTCGCTTCGGGCGCCGAATTGGCCACATGAGCCACGCCATCATAAAGGGCGCTGGCGTACATTTCATTGATAATGCCTGACCGCAGGTCTTCATTGTCCGGAGAGATCAGCAAGGCGACCTGATCGAAGGCAGACCGCTGATCGTCAAAGCCCTCGATGCGCCCGCCCATCATGATCCGCCGGATAACCCTCTGTTCCTGGAGCGCGCGGGAAACATCCGAAAGGGACTGGCTGAACGCTTCGGCGACCGTCTGGGGCTCGTTCCGGAGGTTCTCACCGGTCTCCAGACTGTCCATCGCCGCGGCGTAGCTGATCGCCTCTTCCGGCTCCGCATCCGCCAGCTTCTGGTAGACAGCCTTGGCCTCTTCGATCCGGCCAAGCCGCTGAAGCAGCAGGGCCCGCCGGGAAATCACCGTCCGGATATGGTTGTAGAGGAGGCCCCTGGGATCGAACTGGTGTTCCGGCGCTTCGATCTTCGACGGGGTCATGGATTCATAGACGGCAAGCGCCTGCTCTGGCCGGCCCAGCGCATCCAGCATCGCCGCCAGCGAGAGATCGCCCGTCAGGCCAGGCATGCCGCCAGCAGCGCCGCGATGGCGGTTGATCGCCTCATCCGCCTCGCCTTCCATGGCGAGCAGCCAGGCATCGAGATAGATGTAGAAACTGGTTTCGCCCGTCTCTCCCGACCGCGCACTGGCGTCGGCGAGTGTCTTGCGGGCCTCTTCGTAATTTCCAGCCGCGGCCTGGTCCAGCGCGATGAACGCATCGAACAGCGGGCTGGCATCGCGGTCTTCCATGTCCAGATTGCGGGTCAGGGTGATGAAGGCCGCCATGTCTCCGGCCTTCACGGCATCGGAAGGAACGGCGTAAGCATCCGGCCCGACCGGCTTGCCACGTTCATCCAGCACGGATGTGTCACGCGCCGCCTGGGATACGTCCGAATAGGTTTCCGCGATGACGATGTCTTCGGGCTGGTTCTCGGCGACCGGGGCCACCGGCGCCGTGGCGCATGCGCCCAGAGAAACGGTCAGGCAAAATGAGAGGGCAAGCGCACTTGCCGCTACAGAATTCTTCAGGCGCATGGACTCTCGGGTCTCCAGCTTCGCAGTTGTGGCGAGTGAAGCAGCCCCGCAGGGCAAGAGCAAGGCAGCCACATGGTGAATATGACAGGTTTGCTGCCTTGTTCATAAACAGGCGATTAATCTGCAGCCATTGCCGGTTTCCAGCCCTGCGTCCCAAATTGAAACAGCCCGCTCCTGCGAAGGAACGGGCTGCATCATGTTCGCCGGGAACGATCCGATTACATATTCGGGTAGGCCGGTCCGCCGCCGCCTTCCGGCACGGTCCAGGTGATGTTCTGGTTCGGATCCTTGATGTCGCAGGTCTTGCAGTGGATGCAGTTCTGCGAGTTGATCTGGAACTTCAGCTCGCCGCCTTCCTCGATCCACTCATAAACGCCTGCCGGGCAGTAACGTGCCGACGGGCCGTCAAAGACATCATGCTCGGAAGATTTCTGCAGGGCCAGGTCTGCGACCTTCAGGTGCACCGGCTGGTCTTCCTCGTGGAATGTGTTGGTGAAGGAGACATTGGTGAGCTTGTCGAAGCTGATCACGCCATCCGGTTTCGGATAGTTGATCGGCTTGAAGTTCTTGGCCGGCTGCAGCGATTTCGCATCCGACTTACCGTGCTTCAGCGTGCCGAAGAAGGAGAAGCCGCCAAACAGGCTGGAGATCCACATTTCAATGCCGCCCATCGGGATGCCGATGGCTGTGCCAAGTTTCGACCAGAGCGGCTTCACGTTCCGGACCGTCTTCAGCTCCTTGTAGACCGAAGACTTGGCGTAAGCGTCTTCATAGCTTTCCAGCGTATCGCCCTGGCGGCCGTCCTTGATGGCGGCGAAGGCCGCTTCAGCGCCCATCATGCCGGTCAGGATGGCGTTGTGGCTGCCCTTGATGCGCGGCACGTTGACGAAGCCGGCCCCGCACCCGATGAGCGCGCCGCCCGGGAAGGCCAGCTTCGGAACGGACTGGAAGCCGCCCTCGGTGATCGCCCGCGCGCCATAGGCCACCCGCTTGCCGCCTTCGAGATGCGGCAGCACCGCCGGGTGGTGCTTGAAGCGCTGGAATTCCTGATATGGCGAAATGTACGGATTGGCGTAGTTCAGGTGAACCACGAAGCCGACCGAGATGAACGGCTCGCCATTGTCGCGGAAGTGATAGAGGAAGCTGCCACCGCCGGTCTTGTTGTCGAGCGGCCAGCCCATCGTGTGCTGGACATAGCCTTCCCGGAACTGTTCTTCCGGCACGGACCACAGCTCTTTCAGGCCAATGCCGAACTTCTGCGGGTCGCGGCCTTCATCGAGATTGAACTTCGCGATCAGTTCCTTGGTGAGCGAGCCGCGGGCGCCTTCGGCGAACAGGACGTATTTGCCCAGCAGTTCCATGCCCGGCTGGTAGTCGCCCTTGTGGCTGCCATCAGCCGCGATGCCCATGACGCCGGAAACGACGCCCGTCACACGGCCATCTTCACCGTAAACAACTTCGGAGGCGGCAAAACCCGGGAAGACTTCCACACCGAGATTCTCGGCTTCCTGGCCCAGCCAGCGGGTCACATTCGCCAGCGAGCCGGTATAATTGCCGTGGTTCTTCATGAAGCCCGGCATCGGCAGCCAGGAAATGTCTGCGACGCCTTCCGGGCCGAGGAACATGAATTTGTCAGCGGTGACTTCCGTTTTCAGCGGACGGTCATCACGTGTGCGCCAGTCGGGAAGCAGTTTGTCCAGGCCGACCGGATCCATCACGACACCCGACAGGATGTGCGCGCCGATCTCGCCGCCCTTTTCCAGAACCACGACGGACAGGTCTTCCCCTGCCTCGTTGGCCAGCTGTTTAAACCTGATGGCGGCTGACAGACCGGACGGGCCCCCGCCCACGATCACCAGGTCGAACTCCATCGATTCCCGTTCCATAGCGTCATCCGCCATTGGTTTCTCCTCGCTTCGGCCTTAGAGTTGGCGCCCATATCTGCAATTACGTAAGCACTTACAATGTCTGCCGCGAAGGTCCAGAGCTTCTGAATGCCCGCCCCTGCGTCAATCACTGCCATCGATGCCCTCACTGACTGGTGGGAGGAGATGGGCGTGGACGTCGATCACGCCCGCGTCGACGCACTCCTGAAGGCCGCAGAATCAACAGGTTCTGGTGCGCCGCAGCAATCTGCCCCTGTCCGCCCGCGCCGCCGGAAGCCCACCAACTGGATCGATGAGGCCCGCTCACAGGCCGCAGGGTGCGACACTCTGAACGCCCTCAAGGCGGCAATCGAATCGTTTGAGGGCAGCCCGCTGAAGGCCGCAGCGCACTCCACCGTCGTCTATGACGGCACTGAGGGCGCCAGCCTGATGGTCATCGGCGAAGGCCCCGGTGCGGAGGAGGACCGGAAAGGCCTGCCTTTCGTGGGCAAGGCCGGGCAGCTTCTGGACCGGATGCTGGCCGCCATTGAGCGCAGCCGCGAGACCAACGCCTTCATCACCAATGTCAATTACTGGCGCCCGCCCGGCAACCGGAACCCGGACCAGGAAGAGTTGGACGTCTGCCGCCCCTTCGTCGACCGGATGATCGAACTGAACCAGCCGAAGCTCATCGTCGCCGCCGGCGGCGTACCCGCCAAGGCGCTGCTGAACACGCAGGACGGCATCATGCGCCTGCGCGGGTCAGAGCATGTATTCACGACGGCCGGCGGCTATTCCGTGCCGCTGATCCCGCTGCTGCATCCGGCCTATCTGCTGCGCCGCCCGCAGGAAAAGTCCCGTGCATGGCGGGATTTGCAGCTGGTGGAACAGCGTCTGGGCGAGCTTGGCGGCTGATGCCCGCGCCGCTTTCCATTGTTATTCCAACGCTGAACGCAGAGGCGGAGCTGCCGCTTTGCCTGGAGAGCCTGATGCCGGGGCTGGAGGCCGGGCTGATCCGGGAGGTCATCGTGGCCGATGGCGGGTCTGAGGATGCGACCGCGAAAATCGCCGGGGCGATGGGGGCCAATCTGGTGACCGGTGCGCAAGGCCGCGGGGCGCAGCTGGCTGCCGGAGCGGCCACCGCGCGGGGTGACTGGCTGCTGTTTCTGCATGCCGATACGGCGCTTTCACGAGACTGGGCCGAGCGCACATCGGATCATATCATGACGAAACCGGACTATGCCGCGTTCTTCGAGCTGCGATACCGCTCCGATGCGCGTGCCGCCCGGACTTTGGAGAAACGCGCGAACCGCCGCGCCCGGATGCTGGGCCTGCCCTATGGCGATCAGGGCCTGCTGATCAGCCGGAAACTCTATGACGAGGTCGGCGGCTTCAGGGATGTGCCGCTGATGGAGGACGTGATGATCGTCCGCGCCATCGGCAAGCGGCGCCTCGTCCAGCTGAACGCGGAAGCGCGTACGTCCGCCGCAAAATATGAGCGGGACGGCTGGCGCAAGCGATCGTGGCACAATGCGGCCCTGCTGACCCGTTTCCTTCTGGGCGCCCGCCCGGAAGATCTGGCGAAGCGCTACACCTAATTGCCGTCCCACCAGTCCGGATCGTCGAAATAGGATTTCTGCGCCGCGCGCAGATAGTCGGCAATCGAGGCCTCCGATGGCAGGCTGCAGGTGTAGGAGTCGAGCGTCTCGATGCCCCAGACGTCCCGCTCTTCCTCCGTGACATCGCCGCACCATGGCAGTTCGATATCGAACGCCTTCAGGCCCTCTGCATCGAATTCCGGCACGCGGCGGGCGACGCTGACGACATAGGCCGTCTCGTCATCGTCCACCATTTTGACCTCGGCCAGCCAGACCGGCCCCATTTCCGTCTCCATGAGCGGCGCGAAATGGATGCCCACCGGCCCGTCGTCCTCATCCGGAGGCGGCATCATCAGATAGCCCTTGTTGCCCCGGTTCGGCACGGTGCGGGCGCAATCATCCGCGCCGCTGCAGACAAGGATCGTGGACGCGTCATCAAGGCGGACGGCCTCGCCCTCTGGAATGAACGGGGTCTCGCTCATGAAACAGGCAGACAGCAAAGCCGCAGCCCCTATCGCCAGAGCGCTGATCAGGCGTTGCATCAGAAGACCTCCTTTTTCACCCGGATTTCATCTCACCATCTTTCGCCCGGCACCGGACGAAAGTAAGGCATTGGTATGGGACGTCCAACTCTTCTCGTTTTCGCCAAGCCCCCGCGCATCGGCCTGTCCAAGACACGGCTGGCCAAAGGCATCGGCCCGGCGGCCGCCCGGCGCATCGCCGGCTTCACACAGGCGCACACTTTCCGCGCGGCCCTGCAGTCCGGCTGTGACACGATCATCTATGCCGCGCCGGACAGCGCGCTGCGCAGCGTCACCACGACAGGATGGCCCGCCCACCTGCCGCGCCGCAGCCAGGGTGAGGGCACGCTGACGGAACGGCTGGAAAAAGGGCTGAACGAAGCCCCGCCCGGCCCTGTCCTGTTCATCGGGACAGACGCGCCGGACGTCTCGGCCGCCTTGCTGCGTCAGGCAGTGCGCCTGCTGACCCGGAATGATGCGGTCTTTGGCCCGGCGGAGGATGGCGGGTTCTGGCTGTTCGGCATCAACAAGAGCGGCCGGACCCAATCGCCTTTCGGGAACGTACGCTGGTCCGGCCCGCATGCGATGCAGGATGTGTGGTCGAACCTGCCCGGCCACGCGAGTATCGGCCTGTTGCCGATGCTGATGGATATCGACGAGTTGAGCGACTGGCGCGCCTGGAACCGCAGGGACCTCGCTTGACGGACTGGTAAAATATTTGTCTAAAATCTGCCGGTTTGGTAACGACGCCAAAGGCCATATAGATCAAGGGCTTACATGTTCCGGCTTATCTATGTCAGCACGGCCAAATTCGGTCTGGCAGAGAGCGACCTCTCCAACATCCTCGAAGAAGCGACAACGGCCAATGCCCAACGCGGCATTACCGGCGTCCTGTTGTTCAACGGGCTGAATTTCCTGCAGATGCTCGAAGGTAAGCAGCGCGACGTGAGGGAGGTTTTCCAGCGCATCGTCCGGGATTCGCGCCACGCATCGGTGGTCACGATCCTGCAGGAAGCGGCAGATGAGCCGGTCTTCCCCGACTGGTCCATGCAGCTCAAGACGAGACCCTCCACGGCCAATCCCGGCTTCGGGGAAGGCACAGACTTCTCTGACGTGACCGAACGCGGCATGCCGGAACATCTGTCGCGGATCTTCGCAAATTTCGACACGCTGAAGGGCTGAACGCGCCCGGCCCATCCACAGGAAACGACGCCGTTCCGCCAATTTTGTTCTTGATTTGTTCTGATCCGCATGGCCATCTGCCCGCATGCGTACCGGACAGAAACTCTCCCCCAAAGGCCGCGTCAGCCTGATCGACACACAGGCCGCCGCCGAACGCGCCACGCAGCGCGGACGCGGGGCTGTCTCGAACCAGACCGGACGGTTCGAGAAAGAGACCCGTTTCACCTTCGATGATGGCTGGGACACGATCGAACAGGATGCCGCCCGGATCGAGACGCTGGTGATGCCGGAAACGGCGCGGAAGGTGATCACCTTCAACCGTTCGCCCGACATTTCGTTCGACCGCACAATCAACCCCTATCGCGGCTGCGAGCATGGCTGCATCTATTGCTTCGCCCGGCCGAGCCATGCCTTCCACGGGCTGTCCGCCGGTCTCGATTTCGAAAGCCGGCTTTTCTACAAGACCAATGCGATCCGGCAGCTGGAATGGGAACTTTCCCGCCCCGGCTATGTCTGCCGCCCCATCGCGCTGGGCATGAACACCGACGCCTACCAACCGATCGAGCGGACCTACAAGATGACCCGGCAGGTGCTGGAAATACTGGCGGCGCATAATCACCCGGTCAGCCTGCTGACGAAATCTGCCCTGATCCAGCGCGACATGGACCTGCTGGCCCCAATGGCCGAGAAAGGCCTGGTGCGGGCTGGTATGTCGATCACCACGCTGGATCGCGCGCTCAGCCGCAAGATGGAGCCGCGCGCGGCCACCCCGCAGCGGCGGCTGGAAACGGTGCGCGCCCTCAGCGAGGCAGGCATTCCGGTCACCGTCATGACCGCGCCGGTCATCCCGGCTCTGAACGATCATGAGATCGAGGCCCTGCTGGAAGCCGCCGCCGCCCATGGCGCGGGCGGTGCGGGCTATGTGCTGCTGCGCCTGCCTTATGAGATCAAGGACCTGTTCCATGAATGGCTGGTCCAGCATGTGCCCGACCGGGCCGCAAAGGTGATCAACACGATGCGCGACATACGCGGCGGCAAGGATTACGACGCCCAATGGGGCGAACGCATGCGCGGGCGCGGGCCTGTAGCGGACCTGATCTCGAAACGCTTCGCCCGGGCAACCAAACGGCTCGGTCTCGGCAATGCGCGCCCGTCGCTGCGCACGGACCTGTTCGCCCCGCCGGTTCAGCCGGGCAGCCAGATGGCGCTGGACCTCTAGGTCTCAGCCGGGCGTATCGCCAAGCGCGGCAAGTTCCCCCTCATCGAAGACACGGCCGCGCGTCAGGAAGCGCTGCTCGCGCCCATTATCCAGTGAGAACATGCCGCCGCGCCCCGGCACCACATCCAGGATCAGCTGCGTATGTTTCCAGGCCTCGAACTGGCTGGCGGAGATATAGACCGGCACGCCGTCGATCTCGCCAAGCTTCACGTCCCGTTCGCCAACCTTGAAGTCGTCCGCCGGGTAGCACATCGGGCTGGAGCCGTCGCAGCATCCGCCGGACTGATGGAACAGGATCTCCGGATAATCCTGCCGGATTTCCGCAATCAGGCGGCGCGCGGCTTCCGTCGCGGTCACGCGTTGGGGCACATCAGGCGAAGTCGGGGACGATCCGTCCATCTATCTGTCCTTCCACCATTTTGCCGAAGACTTCATTGATCTCTTCGAGACAAAGGAAATATCCTCGGGCAAATGGTCAATGTAATTATTGGTCTGCGATGACATCGTGCTGTTGATACGCGGTATCCCGGGCCTAAGAAATATCCGGGCGGACCTGCCGGTGTCCGGCGAAATGAGAAAGAGTCGGGACATCCTGATGCAGCAGAATTCCGAATCCCGCAGGCGGGATGCCCAAATGAAACAGCCGTTCGCGCACCTGTCGATGCCGCAGGGATTTGTATCGCTGCTCCTCAATGCAGTTGCCGGATATATCGATGCGGTCGGATATCTTGCCTTGCTGTCCTCGATCCGGATGTTTCCCTCTTTCATGAGCGGCAACCTGACCAAAATCGTGACCAGTGTCGCCAATGGCGACGGTACGACCTCTTTGAAAATTACCGGTGCGGTTTTCGCCTTCTTTATGGGGAGCGTTATGGGTCGCCTGGTGAACGCGGGCAAACCCCGGCGCGATCCGGCGTCGCTGGCGCTGGTCGCGGGGGTGCTCGGCGTCTCGACAGTCAATCTGATGATGGGCGGCCACGAATATCTGACGCTGGTGGCTCTGGCGGCCGCGATGGGCATGATCAATCATTCTTTCAGCGGGAATATGGATTTCTACGTTCGCACGTTCCTGAGCGGAATGTTGGTGGCACTCGCCGGAACGCTGGCCGATGTGATCGCCGGGCGTGCAAACTGGCGTGAAATGGTGGTCCCGTTGGCAACATTGCTCAGCGTCCTGGGCGGGGCCTTCGCAGGGGCTTTGATGGTCATCCACCTGCCGCTTACCGTCTCGATCACCCTTCCGACCGCCGTGATCACAATCGTCGTCATCGCCTTGCTGACCGGACTGGTCAGGCCCGATGATAACGAGGCGCTGGAAGACTGACGCCCGCCGGGCACCGGATCTGGCCGGAAGATGCGCGATCGAGGCCGTGCGTTGAAGCGCGAAGGTAAAGGACAACCGCGCCGCTGTCCTTGCACGGCGGTTGTGAGGGGGAAGAACTGGCCATACGGGCGGCCCCGGACCACAAACCGAGGCCGCCACGCATCACACCACCTCTCAGAAGAAGCCGAGCTTTTTCGGAGAGTAGGACACCAGCATGTTCTTGGTCTGCTGGTAATGATCCAGCATCTTCGAATGGTTCTCGCGGCCGATGCCGGACTGCTTGTACCCGCCGAAGGCCGCATGGGCCGGATAGGCGTGGTAGCAATTGGTCCACACGCGCCCGGCCTGAATGCCGCGGCCGAAGCGGTAGCAGATGTTCGCCTCGCGGCTCCACACGCCGGCGCCGAGGCCGTAGAGCGTGTCATTGGCGATGGCGAGGGCGTCGGCTTCGTCCTTGAACGTCGTGACGGAGACGACCGGGCCGAAGATTTCCTCCTGGAACACACGCATCTTGTTGTGGCCCTTAAGGACGGTGGGCTGGACGTAATACCCGCCGGAAAGCTCCCCGCCGAGATTGGCCGCTTCGCCGCCGATCAGCACTTCTGCGCCTTCCTGCCGGCCGATGTCGAAGTAAGAGAGGATCTTCTCTTTCTGCTCAGAGCTCGCCTGCGCGCCGATCATCGTGGCCGGGTCCAGCGGGTTGCCCTGCTTGATCTCGGCCACGCGCTTGAGGGCGCGTTCCATGAAGCGGTCATAGATGTTTTCATGGATCAGGGCGCGCGACGGACAGGTGCACACCTCGCCCTGGTTCAGGGCGAACATGACGAAGCCTTCGATCGCCTTGTCGAGATAGTCATCGTCCGCACGCATCACATCCTCGAAGAAGATGTTCGGAGACTTGCCGCCCAGTTCCAGCGTCACCGGGATCAGGTTTTCGGATGCATACTGCATGATCAGCCGGCCCGTCGTCGTCTCACCCGTAAAGGCGATCTTGGCGATGCGGTTACTGGAGGCGAGCGGTTTGCCCGCCTCCAGGCCGAAGCCGTTCACGATGTTGAGCACGCCGGGTGGGAGGATATCTGCAATCAGCTCAGCGAACACCAGAATCGTGGCCGGGGTCTGCTCGGCCGGCTTCAGCACCACGCAATTCCCGGCGGCCAGCGCCGGGGCGAGTTTCCATGCCGCCATCAGAAGGGGGAAGTTCCACGGAATGATCTGTCCGACCACGCCGAGCGGTTCATGGAAATGATAGGCGACCGTGTCATGGTCGATCTCTGAAATGCTGCCTTCCTGTGCGCGGATGCAGCCTGCGAAGTAACGGAAATGGTCGATGGCGAGCGGCACATCTGCGGCCATGGTTTCGCGGATCGGCTTGCCATTGTCCCAGGTTTCGCAGGTCGCGATGAGTTCGAGGTTTTCCTCCAGCACGTCGGCGATCTTGTTCAGCATGCCTGCGCGGTCGGCCACCGAGGCCTGGCCCCAGGCGTCTTTGGCAGCGTGAGCGGCGTCCAGCGCCATTTCAACGTCGCTGGCATCGGACCGGGCGATCTGGCAGATCACCTTTCCGTTCACCGGGGAAGTGTTGTCGAAATAGCGCCCGGCATTTGGCGCAACGAACTTGCCGCCGATGAAATTGTCATACCGTTCACGGAACGGTGCTTTCATGTCGGATGTGTCGAGAATTTGTGTGTCGGCCATGTCATTTCCTCCAGATCATTGGCGCTCTTCGTCGGGTGCGAAGACTGGGAGGAATGTTCTGCCTGCTGCGGGCCTCTGTCAGCCCGCGTCAATCCGGTGAAATGCGTGATCTGTCTCAGGAATGAGACACATTTGGCGGAAATCAGTCGCGGGAGAGGCCCAACTGGTCCATCCGGCGGTAAAGCGTCGCCCGGCTGATGCCGAGGGCGCGGGCGGCAGCCGTCATGTTACCATTGGCCCGGGCGATGGCCCGGCGCAGTTCGCGGCGCTCTGCACTCTCAAGGCCGACACCGCGTTGTTCCGAATCCCCGAACAGATCCCCGGCCGGGCGCGGATCGATCCGGTTATCCTGGCCCAGACCATAAATCGCCCGGGCGGCGCGGGTGGCCCCGACAACCAGATCGTCGCCGTCGACGGCCAGCAGCACAGCACCTTTCTGCCCGTCTCCGGATCCGCGCAGGATGCGCCGGCTGGAAAAGGCACTCTGGAAGTGATCGGCTTCGATCTGGCGGGCCGCGTCGGTCACGGTCTGCGCGATCAGGGTCGCGAAGGGCTGGGTCAGGTCATCCCGGCAGGACGATACATCCAGCACAGCGGCGATCCCGCCATGCTCGTCGAACACCGGCGCACCCATACAGCTCATCACCGTGTTGCGGTCATGGAAGTGCTGATCGCGATAGATCGTGACCGCGCGCTTCTCTGCGATGCAGGTGCCGATGCCGTTCGTGCCCTGCACCGCTTCAGACCAGACACCGCCTTCGCAGAGGCCCGCCGCGCGGAACAGCGCGCCATCGGAATCCGCCATGCGGTGATCGATAACCACGCCTTCGGTATCGGAGAGGAACACGCTGCACCCGGCCAGGCCGAGACTTGCATAAAGGCGGTCCATCACAGGCGCGGAGGTGGCGAGGATCCGGCCAAGGCCGTCGCGGCGCTGGTGGATTTCGGTCTGTTCCAGCCGCGCATCTGAATTGCCGGGGGTGTCCGGTTCCAGGCCATAGGTCTTCATCGAGCGCGCCCATGAGGCAGCAAGGCTCGACTGCGCCGCCGCACTCCGCGACAGAGCCACTGAGCGCACCTTTTCGGCGTGCCCAACCGGCGGATCATCCCGTTCCATGACAAGATATTATCACGCCAGCCGGTCAAACGCACCTTACCGAAAGGTTGTAGGCCGGTTCTGCCGCAATTGTTACGGCTGGCTCTTCGGCAGGTGCCAGCCGAAAATCAGCGCGGCCCCGCGCAGGATGAACGCGACCAGCATACCGGAGGCGAACGCCCAGCTTTCCGGAAAACCTGAAAAGTGCAGCACCGCATAAAGCCCCGCGCCAACCAGTGCGGCGGTCGCGTAGATATCCTCTTTCAGCAACAGCGGATCGCGGTTGGCGACGACATCGCGCAGCACACCGCCGCCCGTTCCGGTCAGGACGCCCATGATCACCACGAACAGCGGGTCGTGCCCGAGGCTGGCGGTCTTGGCCGCGCCGGCGATGGCGAAAATGGCGAGGCCCAGGGCGTCTGCCCAGCGGATCGGTTTGAGCGCATTGACGAAGCTGTGCAGGAAGAACGCGATCACACCGCCCGCGATCGCACACCAGATGGTCAGCGGGTCGCTCAGCCAGAAGACCGGCTGATTCAGGATGATGTCGCGGATCGTGCCGCCACCGACAGCCGTGATGATCGCCAGCACGACGGCCCCGAAAATGTCCATCTTGTTGCGCACGGCGACAATGCCGCCGGACAGGGCGAACACGAAGGCACCAACGGGGTTCGCCCAGGAGAGGATGAGATTAAGGTCGATGATCATGCGGCGCTTCCTAATCCGATTTGCGGCCTGCTTCCAATCCCGGTAGATCGCCCGTGAATTGCACAGAGATTCACAGGCTTTTCCACAGATTGCCACACAGCCCTATCCACAGCGCAAATCGTCATTTAGTTTCGCTTCCGGAACGATTCGGAGCCGGAACGAGGCGGCGCGGTTAGGGAAACGCTAACCGGAGCGACGCACTGATTCGGGCTTCTGTCTTTCACGCGTTGCGTATTCGGGGCTGTACTATGGAATTGCAAAAGAACGTCATCATGCAGGGCGACTGCATCGATATCCTCTCCCGCCTGCCGGACCGGTCGGTGGACCTCGTCTTTGCGGACCCGCCCTACAACCTCCAGCTTGGCGGCGGCCTGACCCGTCCGGACCAGTCGACCGTCGATGGCGTGGACGATGACTGGGACAAGTTCGACAGTTTCGACGCCTATGACCTGTTCTGCCATCAATGGCTGGAAGAATGCCGCCGCGTCCTCAAGGATGATGGCGCGATCTGGGTGATCGGCTCGTATCACAACATCTTCCGCGTCGGCGCGATCCTTCAGGATCAGGGCTTCTGGATCCAGAATGACGTAATCTGGCTGAAGTCGAACCCGATGCCGAACTTCAAGGGCACCCGTTTCCAGAATGCCCACGAAACGCTGATCTGGGCCGGCAAGTCCGAACAGTCGAAATGCACGTTCAACTATGACGCCCTGAAGGTCTTCAACGAAGACAAGCAGATGCGGTCCGACTGGATGATCCCGCTCTGCACCGGCGGCGAGCGCCTGAAAGATGAAGCTGGCAAGAAAGCCCACCCGACGCAGAAGCCGGAAGGCCTGCTGCACCGTGTGCTGCTGGCAACGACCAATCCCGGTGACGTCGTGCTGGATCCGTTCTCCGGCACCGGCACGACCGCCGCCGCCGCCAAACGCCTTGGCCGCAACTATATCGGCATCGAGCGCGACGAGACCTATGCGCGCCTGTCGCGTGCACGCCTCAAATCCATCGAGCCGATCAATGGCGAAGACCTCGAAACCGAGCGCAGCAAGAAGTCGCTGCCGCGCGTGCCGTTCGGGGCCCTGCTGGAAAGCGGCTGGCTGAAGCCGGGCGACCGCCTGTTCAGCCCGCAGCGCCGCTATCAGGCGCGTATCCGGGTCGACGGGTCGCTGACGACGGGCAACCATTCCGGTTCGATCCATCGCCTCGGCGCGCATGTCCAGCAGGCCCCGGCCTGCAATGGCTGGACCTATTGGCACTATGAGACCGAAAAGCGCGACCTGGCGCCGATCGACCTGCTGCGCCGGCGCTACCGCGAAGAAATGGGCCTGAACTAGGCCCGGCAAGGCCGCGCAAACGCCGTCAGCCCACCATCATCCAGATTGCGACACCTGCCAGGACAAGGCCGAACAGCCTGTTCAGCAGGTGCGCATGGCGTTCCTCGCTGAACTGGGCCGCGATTCTGTCCCCGATCAGCGTCCACACTGTGAAGGCCACGAGATTGTTGAGCGTGAACACGGTCGTGATCCCCAGCACCGCGCCGGCAGGGGAGCCGCCTGACCCGTTCAGGAACTGGCTGAACATCAGGGCAATGATGACATAGGCTTTCGGGTTAAGGACCAGCAGGACCACACCGTCCATGAGGCCTGCCGGCCGCGCGTCTTCGGCGGTCTCGACTGCGCCGGCCCGGAACAGCTTCCAGGCGAGATAGAGCACATAGGCAGACCCGGCCCATTTAATCGCCAGGAACAGGCCCGGCAGACGCTCCAGCGTTGCCATGAACCCGAACCCGATGGCCGCCGTCACGATCCATGTCGCGAGGTGATAGCCGATACTGGCCGGGATGGTGGCCCGAACACCGAAGCGCGCCCCATTCGCAGCAAAAAACATGTTTCCCGGGCCGGGGCTGTAGGCGAGCGGGAACAGGAAGACGAGCAAGGCAATCATCGGCAGACCTCTCGGAAAGACTTGCCGAAGTCTTTCCCTCCGAGAGCCCTGCAGACGACCCGATTCTTGCGGTCAGCCTATTTGCCTGCGATTGCCAGCCGGAACGCCTTGGCGAACACGCTGGGCAGGCCCTCCACTTCGTCCAGCGGCACCCAGAACCCATCCGCCTTCGGGCGGCGCGGCAGGTCCGCCCGCTGTACGGTGAGGCGCAGATCGAAATGTGTGAACACGTGGCGGACGTCTCCGATCTCTTCCCAGTTCGCCTTGAACGGCGGGGACGGATCAGACCATTCGCCTTCCACCCAGTCGCTGGTCGGCAGGCCGGCCATGCCGCCGAGCAGGCCCTTGTCCGGCCGCCGCTGCAGCAGGACTTCGCCTTTGTGGATCGCCACATAAGCGGCGCCGCGCCGGATGGGCTTGGCCTTTTTCGGCGGCTTGATGGGGTATCGTTCCGGGTCACCTTCCGCTTTGGCGCGGCAATAGTTCGAAACCGGGCAGATCAGGCAGTTCGGCTTTGTCGGCGTGCACACGGTCGCGCCGAGGTCCATCAGCGCTTCGGCGAAATCGCCCGGACGGTCTTCGGGTACGAGGCGTTCCACTTCCTTATGGAGGCGCTTTTTCTCCTGCGCCCAGTCCCCCTTCAGGGCCAGGAGGCGCGCGAAGACCCGGTCGACATTCCCGTCTACCGCGGCGGCCGGCTGGTTGAATGCAATCGCGGCAATGGCGCCCGCGGTATAGGGGCCGATCCCCGGCAGCTTTTTCAGCTCCGCCGCCGTCTCCGGCCAGCTGCCACGTTCCGCAATCTCCCGCGCACATTTCAGCAGGTTCCGGGCCCGGGCGTAATAGCCAAGCCCGGCCCAGGCCGTCATGACCTCTTCATCCTTCGCCGCGGCCAGCGCCTCCACGCTGGGCCAGCGATCTGTAAATCTGAGGAAATACGGCGTGCCGTGGGGGATCGTCGTCTGCTGCAACATGATCTCAGCCAGCCAGACACGGTAGGGATCGCGCCGCTCGCCCAGGGCCATGCGCCAGGGGAGGTCACGCCCATGCCGGTCGAACCAGGCCAGCAGATCTGCAGGCAGTTTGTTCAAATCCTCGTGTTTCGACACAGCCTGCCTTCCCGTTGTCGTCATTCCCGTGCAATCTCAGATCAATGGTGACCAGATCAAGCATCGATCCCATCGAGGAAGCCCGTGCGCGGGTGCGCCTGCGCTATATGCGGGGCCGGGCAGCCACGCCGGGCATGTCAAAAGTGGGTGTGGCGGCTGAACGCCTGACCCGCAAGTCCGGTGCGAAAAAACAGCCGCCGATCCAGGTCCTGAAACGCCGCTGGCGCGAGATCGCGGGCGAGCAGCTCTACAAATTCTGCCGCCCCGAACGCCTCAGCGGCGGCAAGGATGGCCGGGTGCTGACTCTGCGCGTCCTGCCCCAGGCCGCACCGATGGTTCAGCACCAGTCTGAGACCATCCGCCAGCGCGTCTCCGTCGCGGCAGGCGGCGATGTGGTCTCGATCAAACTGGTACAGGGCGCCCTGACGACCACCGAAACCGTCAAGCCGCGCCGCGTCATCCGCCCGCTGACCCCAAAAGAGCGCGCTGACCTCGAAGCGAGCACGGCCGGCATTCAGGACAAAGGGCTGCGACAGGCAATTGTTGCCCTCGGCGCAGCCATGCTAACCGCTGATAACCCAAGGACCATACGGGATTGATCATGTCAGGACTGACCCGACGCCTCGCCGCCGCCGCACTCGCTTGCGTCACCCTTGCCGCTCCGGCCATTGCCCAGGACGCATCAACGAAGCCGGAGACGGCAACCGAGCTTGGCTGGATCGAAGGCGAGGCAGATGCGCCCGTCACCGTCATCGAGTATTTCTCGCCGACCTGCAGCCATTGCAAAGAGTTCGCGGAAGAGGTCCTGCCGGTCGTTGAGAAGAACTATATTTCCACCGGCAAGGTGCGCTTCATCCTGCGCGAATGGGTCCGCAACCCGGTCGACACGACCATCATGACCCAGGCCCGCTGCCTGCCGAAGAAAGACGGCCTGTCCTATCTCAAAGACATTTTCGCGCGTCAGGACGAGATCTTTGTCGCCGCGCAGGTCGGGACGCTTCCGGGCACGCTGCAGATTGTGGGCACGCCCTACGGGATTACCGACAGGGAGAAACTGGACGCCTGCTACAAGGACATGGATATCCGTTTCGACATGATGGACGTCGAGAAAACGGCGGAGGAATATGACATCCACGCCACGCCAACCTTCATTGTCGATGGCACCGTCCATCCGGCCACCACCGCCCTGATGTCACCGGAAGGCTTCACCGCTTTCCTTGACGCGGAGCTGGCCAAAACCGCCCCTTCAACCAACTGAACGCACGCCAAAAGTTAACAGCAGGCCCCGCTTCCGTTAACCAGTTGGCAACCCAATCGACTCAATCCTTAACGCGAAAGCCATGATCATGAACCTTCTCTCGAGACGCTCCGCCCTGGCCGCTGTTTCGGCGCTGATGCTTGCTGCTTGTGGCGGCGGCGATGGCAGCCCTGAAACTGGCGTTCCTGCCATCACGAAGGGCGATCATGTAAAAGGCTCAGAGAGCGCTCCGGTCACGATCATCGAATACGCCTCGCCGACCTGCCCGGCCTGCAAGTACTTCCATGACGACATTCTGCCAGTGCTGACCGAGAATTATGTCAACACCGGCAAGGTAAAGTTCGTCTTCCGTGAATACCCGATCCACGAACCGGACGTACCGGCCTATGTGCTGGCCATGTGCGCCGGGGACGGCCAGTTCTTCCCCGTATTGGACGACCTGTTTGCAAATCAGGTGGGCATCGTCACCGCCGCCCAGAACGGGACGCTGAAAGCCGCGCTTCAGACGATCGGCAAGCGTCACGGCATCGAGACCACAGCCCAGTTCGACGCCTGTATGGCAAACCGTGACTATCGCACCGCGCTGGCCGACAAATATCAGGTCGCCACAGAGAAGTGGGCCGTCGATTCGACCCCGACCTTCATCATCAATGGTGAGAAACACCTGTTCGGCGGCGAGACCGGTTCGGTCGACAATTTCTCGAAATTCCTCGATGGCCTGCTGGGTGAAGATGCCCCGGCTAAAGGCACCGATACGGCCGCTCCGGCTGAAGAGCCGGCCACGGCTGGCGATGATGCAGGCGCGCCGGAAACCACTGACCAACAATAAGACAAGGGAGCCGGAATGCAGATAACTGAACTTCGCATTGCCGGCTTCAAGTCGTTCGTCGATCCGCAGGATTTGCCCGTCCAACCGGGCCTGACCGGGATTGTCGGACCGAATGGCTGTGGCAAATCCAATCTCCTCGAAGCTTTGCGCTGGGCCATGGGGGCGAGTTCCGCCCGGGCCATGCGCGGCGGGGAGATGGATGACCTCATCTTCTCCGGCTCAGCCGGGCGTCCGGCCCGTGAGACCGCTGAGGTGACGCTGATCCTCGACAATTCGAACCGGACAGCGCCGCCGGAATTCAATGGATCCGACACGCTGGAAATCGTTCGGCGCATCCGCCGGGGCGCGGGCACGTCCTATAAGCTGAACGGGCGCACGGTTCGCGGGAAGGACATCACGCTCCTGTTCGCGGATGCCTCCACCGGCGCCAACTCCCCGGCGCTGGTCCGTCAGGGGCAGATTTCTGAACTGATCGGCTCGAAGCCGCAGAACCGCCGCCGCATCCTTGAGGAAGCGGCCGGGATTGCAGGCCTCAACACACGCCGCCACGAAGCAGAGCTCAAGCTGAATGCCGCGGAGGCCAACCTCGAACGGCTGTCCGAAGTCTCTGCCGAGGTCGAGCGCCAGTTGGCGAGCCTGAAGCGGCAGGCCGCGAAAGCCCGCCGCTACAAAAGACTGTCGGAAGAGATCCACGCGCTGGACGCGCTGGTCGCGCATCTGCGCTGGCACGAGGCGAAACTCGCCTGCGAAACCGCACGGGAAAAACTCGAAGAGACGAAACGCCATGTGGAGGAGGCCTCCCGTCAGGATGCGGTCTCTGAAGCGGCCCGTGTCGAAGCCGGGGAAGGCCTCGCCCCGTTGCGCGAAGCGGAAAGCCTCGTTGCGGCCAGGCTCGGCCAGGCGCGGATTTCGCTGGCCAAACTGGAAACCGAACGCAAGGTCGCCGCCGATACGCATGCCCGGCTGGAAGCAGAAGCCACCCGCCTGATGGAAGACATCGAGCGCGAGCAGGCCTCCAAGACCGAAGCCGAAGAAGCGCTGGCCAATGCGAAGTTCGAACTCTCGGCCCTGCCGGTCGAGGACGAGACCGCCAATGCCGAAACCGAAGCCCAAACCCGCGCCGCCCTCGAAACCGCCCGCGCTGACCTTGTCCGCGCCGAGCAGACTGCCGACGAGGCGCAGGCACGCCTGTCCGAAGCCCGCGCTCGCCGTCAGGCTACGGAAGAACAGGCCGCTGCCCAGAGCCGCCGCAAGGTACAGCTGACCGCAGAGGCCGAACGGCTGCGCGCCGACATGGCCGCACTGGAAGATGCTGTCACTCTTGCAAGCAAGCTGAAGGCTGCGAAGGCAGCCGAGGAAGAAGCTGAAGCTGCCCTTCATGCCGCTGAGCGCGCCGTCGAAGATGCGGAACAGCGCCTCTCCACCGCGCGGGATGCTGAAACCGCCGCACAGCCCAGACGCGATGAAGCGGCCAGCGCCGTCCGCGAACTGGAAGCCGAGATCGGCGGCCTGCGCAAATTGCTTCGCAAGGCCGAAGGGCCAAGCGCCCCGCCTGTCGTGGAACGCATCCGGACACGCGACGGCTATGAAAAGGCCGTTGCGGCGGCACTTGGCGATGACATCGAAGCCCCGACCGACAAAGCCGCCGCCATGTATTGGGGCGGCGCCGACGCGGTTGGGCAGGTCCTGCCGGATGGGGCCACACCGCTGTCTCAGTATACCGATGCACCGGGTGAACTCGCCGCGCGCCTGTCGCAGTGCGGGCTGGTCGATGCCTCAGAAGGCGCTCGCCTCGCTGATGAGATGAAGCCGGGACAACGCCTTGTCTCCATGGAAGGCCATCTCTGGCGCTGGGACGGGTTTGCCCGCACGCCGGATGCGCCGGTCAGTGCCGCAGCCCGCCTCGAACAGCAGGCCCGCCTCGAAGCGGCGCTCATGGAACTGGGTCCGCTCCAGGAAACTCTGGCTGCGCGCGAAGTGGATTTCTCCACCGCCCGTGACGCCCGGATCGCCGCAGAAGAGGCGTTGCGCAATTGCCGCTATGAAGTCGCCCCGGCCCAGCGCGCGCTGAGCATGGCACGCAGCACGGTCACCGAAGCTGCGCAGGCCTCTGAACGCGCCGCAATGAAACGCGATACCGCTGGCGAAGCCCTGTCGCGGGCCGAGTCGGAACTCTCCATCGTCAACGAAAACCTCGCCCTGATCGCACCGTCCGACAGCCGTGAGCAGGAAAGCCAGCTGGAAGCCCGCCTGGCCGAAGCCCGGGCTGCGGTTGCCGAATCGCGTACCGCCGAAGTCGAAGCGCGCGGCCGCCTGACCGACATTACCCGCGGCCGCGAACAGGCTGCCGCCCGGCGTCAGGGACTGGAACGTGATGTCCAGACCTGGACCAGCCGCATCGCTGCAGCGTCCGAACGCGTGGGTCGTCTGCTGGAGCGCCGCTCTGCAGCGGCCGCCGAAGCGCTGGCGGCAAAGACCCGGCCGGAACAGCTCGTGGCAGAGATCGAAGCGATGTCCGCCGAGGTCACCTCACTGGAAACAGAACGCCAGAACGCGGCAGACCGTCTCTCGGAAAAGGAAGCGGCCATCCGCGAGGCTGAGTTTGCGGCCCGGCGCGCCTCCGCCGCCGCCTCTGAGGCGCGCGAATCTCTCGCCGGCTGGAAAGTGAAACTCGAAACCGCCGAAAGCCGGCTCGAAGAATCCGTCGAGATTGCCCGACACAATTTCCAGCGCACGCCCGAAGGCCTGCTGGCCATCGCGGAAGCGGGGCTCGACGAAGAGGATATCGGCGAGTTCACCCCCCGCGACATCGATCACCGGGTCGAAGACCTGCGCCGTACCCGCGACCAGCTGGGCGGCGTGAACATGGAAGCCGAGGAAGAAGCCGCAGAAATGGAGGAACGCCTCGGCGCACAGGTCATTGAGAGGGAAGACCTCACCCGGGCCATCGCCAAGCTGCGCCAGGGCGTTGAAGCGCTGAACGAAGAAGGCCGCCACCGCCTCGTTAAGGCGTTCGAACAGGTCAACGAGCACTTCAAGGCGCTGTTCACGGCGCTGTTCCGCGGTGGCCAGGCAGAATTGCGCCTGGTGGATGCCGACGACCCGCTGCAGGCCGGTCTCGAAATCTTCGCCCAGCCGCCCGGCAAGAAGCTGGGGACGCTGAACCTGATGTCCGGCGGCGAGCAGGCGCTGACGGCGGCGGCGCTGATCTTCGCCGTGTTCCTGTCGCGCCCGGCCCCGATCTGCGTGCTGGACGAGGTGGATGCGCCGCTGGATGACGCAAATGTCGACCGTTTCTGCAACATGCTGAACGAGATGCGCCAGCGCACGGATACCCGTTTTGTCGTCATCACCCACAACCCGGTCACGATGAGCCGGATGGACCGGCTTTTCGGGGTTACGATGCGTGAACAGGGCGTTTCAAAACTGGTTTCTGTGGACCTTCAGGCCGCCGAAGAGCTTGTTGCGGCGGAGTAGCGCACACATCGATAAAATTACCCGAGAAAAAACAGGGATATAGCAATCTGCATATCCGGTTGACTTGGGCAGTCCCCATACATAGTTTGCGCCGAAATCCGGGGGAAGCCCCGTCGGCAAGGATTCGCGGCTGCGGAGCATCTTAAATCATGTCCAACGAGGGACCGAATGACCTCGGCGAACGCATCGCCAAGGCAAAGGCGGCCCGCGATGAGCGTGAGGCAAGTAAGCGGCGCGATGAACAGGCAGACGGGACCAGTCTCTCGGCCGGGGGCTATGCCCTGCGTTACGGCGCCGAATTCGGGGCCAATGTCTTTGTCGGAGGCTTTATCGGCTTCTGGATCGACGAGTTCGCAGGAACGGAACCCTGGGGATTGCTGATTGGCGGAACCCTCGGTTTCGTCGCAGGCATCCGGGCTATAATGCGCGCCTACAATGAGCTGAATGCTCGGGCGCTGGAAATGACACAGGGGCAAGACGCCCCGAAAGAAGACGGGACCAAGGACGAATGACCTTCCTGATGCCGAGCGTAGAGATCGACCCGATCCACCAGTTCCAGGTCAGCAAATGGCTGAACCTGAACATCGGAGGCGTCGACCTGTCCTTCACCAATGCCTCCGGCTTCATGCTGCTGGGCGTGGTGCTGACCATCGCCTTTTTCGGCGTGGCGGCTTCGAAAGGGCTTCTCGTTCCGTCCCGCCTGCAGTCGATGGCCGAGATCGGCTATGGCTTCGTGGCTGACATGGTTCGCGGTGCGGCCGGCGAGGAAGGCCTTAAATTCTTCCCGTTCGTCTTCACGCTCTTCTTCTTCCTGTTCTTTGCCAACATGATCGGCATGGTGCCCTACGCCTTTACGACAACCAGCCACGTTATCGTGACCGCTGCGCTGGCCCTGCTCGTGATTTCCATCGTGATCGGCTACGGCTTCTACAAGAACGGCCTGAAATTCTTCAAATTGTTCGCCCCATCCGGCGCGCCGTTCCTGATCTACTTCCTTCTGGTGCCGATCGAGGTCATCTCGTTCCTGGCCCGTCCGCTGACCCTGGCGCTGCGTCTGTTCGCCAACATGCTGGCCGGTCACATCATGCTGAAACTGTTCGCAGGCTTCGCCGTCTCACTGATTGGCGCGGGCATTGCCTACATTCCGGTTGCCATCCTTGCCTTCTCCATGGGCGTGGCACTCAACGCACTCGAATTCCTGGTTGCGGGCCTTCAGGCTTACGTCTTCGCGATCCTGACCTGCGTCTATCTCAACGACGCGCTGCACCCCGCCCACTAGGACCCTGTTCGCCGGTGCGGCGTCTAGGCCGCACCAAAACCGCTTGACGCCTCCCACTGAACACGCTTCACGGGCGGCAAACTTTCGAAACCTTAAGCATTCCAACAAGGAGACACCCAATGGAAGGCGATATCACCCTCGGCCTCAAATATGTCGGCGCTGGCCTCGCAACGCTCGGCATGATCGGCGCTGCAATCGGTGTGGGCAACATCTTCGGCTCGTTCCTCGACGCCGCCATGCGCAACCCGTCCGCTGCACCGCAGCAGACCGGCAACCTCTTCATCGGTATGGCCCTCTCCGAGGCACTCGGCATCCTGTCGTTCCTCGTCGCCATCCTGATCCTGTTCGTGGTCTAATAGACCAACGTCCAGACTGAACGGGCCGGCGGCACCAGTGCCGGCCGGCCCGATCCTGTCGATTCCGACACAGAGGTCCCTCCGATGCTGTTTGCATTGCTAGCCGAAAGCTCCGCCAGCGAGCATCTTCCGGAAGATACGCCGCCGGCGTTCCCGCCGTTCGAAACGTGGCACATGCCGGGACAACTGTTCTGGCTCGCCATCCTGTTCACGACGCTGTACCTGGCAATGTCGCGCTGGATCCTGCCGAAACTGTCCGACACGCTGGAAAAGCGTTCGGACCGGATCGCGTCAGATCTCGATCAGGCTGCGCGCCTGAACGACCAGGCAACGGAAGCCCAGCAGGCGCTCGAACTGCGTGTCGCGCAGGCCCGTAACAAGGCCCGCGAAACCTCGGAAAAAGCGAGCGAGAAGATGGAGGCCGAAATGGCCGCCGAAACCTCGCGCGTCGATGCCGAGATCGCCAAGAAACTCGAAACGGCCGATGCCCGCATCGCGACGCTTCGTTCAAACGCTATGGCAAATGTCGAGCAGATCGCTGTCGATACCGCCGAGGCCATGACCGCCCGGTTCGGTCTGAAAGCCTCTGCCGGCGATCTGAAGTCTGCCGTCTCGTCCGCGATGGAGAAGAAGTAAGACCATGAAACGCATCGTCCTCTTCTCCGCCATCGCCGCATCGGCCCTGCCGGCCTTTGCCGCTGAAACCGAACATGGCGCCGCTGGCGGCCATAGCGGCGGCGGCTTCCTCGGCGGCCTTGCCTACGCAGCCACTGACCCGGTCACCTTCACCGCGTTCCTGGCTTTCCTCGGCTTTGTCGCCATTGCCTGGCGCATGGGCGCCTTCAAGACCGTCATCGACGGCCTCGACTCCCGCGCGGATGGCATCCGCAAGGAACTGGAAGAAGCCGCCAGCCTGCGCGAACAGGCTGCTGACGCCCTCGCTGCTGCGGAACGCAAGGCCCAGGACGCCGACAAGGAAGCCGAGGCCATGATCGAGCAGGCCAAGGCTGACGCCAAGCGCATCATGGAAGAGACGCGCAAGGACATCGCCGAGCGTCTCGCCCGCCGTGAAGCCCTCGCGGAAGCCCGCATTGCCCGCGCCGAGGCCGAAGCCACCGAAGAGGTGCGCCGCGCGGCTGCGGATGCGGCCACCGAAGCGGCCCGTCGCCTGCTTGCAGACGACACCGCGGTCGACCAGTTCGAGAACGCTGCCCGCGAGATCGAGAAGGCGCTGACCAACTAAGGCGTTTCAGACAAACGACACAGAAAACCCCGCGAAGTTCGCTTCGCGGGGTTTTTGTTTGGCGCACAGGCGCCCGGGCTCACGCAGGAGAGGAGCGAACGCCACAGCCTCAACAGCCGCCCTGCAGGCTGCTATGGGGCCCGGCAATTTTGAATACTGGAGGTTGGGACAACAGGCGGGCGACGAGCTCGCCTCTAGCTCAGCTGCAGCCTCACGAGGCGGGCATAGATGCCATCCCAGGCCAGAAGGCTGTCATGCGTGCCCTGCTCGACCACACGGCCATCCTCGACCACGAGAATGCGGTCAGCGGCCCGAACGGTGGACAGGCGGTGGGCGATGATCAGAACGGTCCGCCCGCGGCTGAACTCGCTGAGCGCCTGCTGAACGCGGGACTCGCTTTCGGCATCGAGGGCGGAGGTGGCTTCGTCCAGCAACAGGATCGGGGCACTGCGGAGGATGGCCCGGGCGAGCGCAATGCGCTGGCGCTGGCCGCCGGAGAAGTTCCGTCCCATCTCACCGGCAGGCGACTGGTAGCCCTGAGGCAGGCCCATAATGAACTCATGCGCAAAAGCGGCCCGGGCGGCCACTTCGATCTCGGCCTTGGTGGCGCCGAGGCGGCCGAGCGCGATGTTTGCCTGCACCGTGTCGTCGAACAGAGCCGAATCCTGCGCAACGAGCCCCAGATTCGCGCGCAGGCTTTCGCCCGTCATGTCGCGGATGTCCTGATTGTCCACGCAGATCGTGCCGCTCGTCGGGTCATACAGGCGGAGCAGCAGGTTGAAGATCGTCGATTTGCCGGCACCGGACGGACCAACGATCGCCACCGTCTCGCCTGGCTGAGCCTTGAAGCTCAATCCTTTCAGGGCCGGCGTGCCGTCCGGATAGGAGAAGGTCACATCGTCGAAGGAAACATCCCCCGAAACCTTGCCGAAGCGCCCTGCGCCCGGCCGGTCAGCCATAACGGGTTCGGCCTCAATGATCTCGAACACGCGGTCCGCCGCAGCGCCGCCTTCCTGCGCGACCGAGTTCAGCGTGCCCAGCGCCCGGATCTCCGGCGAGGCAACGCCCAGCGCGGCGATGAAGGCCAGCAGATCGCCGAGGGACATCTGCCCCTCAGAGATACGCCACGCCGCAAAGCCGAGAATGCCCGCCAGCGCCACACCGCCGGCAATTTCGAGGATCGGATCGACAGCAGCCCGGTCAGCCAGCACTTTCAGGAACAGGCGCGAGCGTTCGGCGAAGCCATTCCGCGCGCGGCCTTTCTGGTAGGATTCGAGGCCATACGCCTTGATCACGCGGGCCGCCTGAAAGCCTTCGGACAGGAGCGATGTCATCTCGCCGACCTGCTTCTGCGCCCGCCGGGAACGCTTACGCACCCGGTTGCCAAGGCTGATGACCGGGGCGAACGCAATCGGATAAGCGACGAGGATCAGCAGACCCAGCTGCCAGTCGATCCAGGCCATCACAGCAAGGCAGCCGATCGTGGTGGCCGTGCTCTTGGTGAAATTGTTGGCAAAACGCAGGGCCGCATCGCGGATCGCGTTCACATCATTGATGAAGCGCGAAACGAAGCCGCCGGACGCATCCTCTGAAAGCCGAGCAAAATCACCGTCGATCAGCGATTCGAACTCATGCGCCTGCATGGTGACGAGAGCGCGCTGGACGCCGGTATTGTTCAGCAGCGTCATCAGATACATGGTCAGCGAGCGTGCCGCTGCCAGGGCGACAATGGCCGCGCCGATATGCAGGATCCAGCCGGAATTGGAATCACCGGTTTCGCCGAAACTGGCTTCCAGCCGGTCGCCCATCAGTTTCAGGACATAGGTATAGGCCATGGCACACAGGGATGTGCCCAGCGCCATCAGGGTGCCGCCGATGAACCAGCCGAGGTGCGGCCGGAAATAGGCCGCGAACAATCTCCGCAGGCTCCCCCGCTGCGCCTTCGTGTGTTCCTGATCAGACGTTATGGTGATCCCCCGTCAGCGGATCGAGCAGCTTGTGGGCGTGCAGGATGAAATAGCGCATTTCGGCGTGGTCCACCGTGCGCTGTGCCGCTGATTTCCAGGCGTCATAGGCGTCCTTGTAATTCGAGAAGGCGCCGACAAAATCCATTTTGGAAAGGTCTTCAAACTCAATTCCGGTCACGTCCTTCAGCTCACCGCCAAACACGATGTGCAGCAATTGCTGCTGGCTTTTCGGGGCGTCGCCCATTTTTTTCTGCTCCGTGGTTATGGCGGCGCTGGCCGCCCTTTCCTGTGGGTCAGGTATACCCACAAATCCTGTCCTGCGCACTAACAGAGGGTGAAGTCCGGCGCCAGCCGCGATCACACTGCGCTGCGCAGGAACTTCCTGATTGAACACAAGGGGTTCACCGCGGTGGGTGGAGACAATGCCGCCTGCCTGTTCGACGAGCACTGTCCCTGCGGCAAGGTCCCAGTCCGATTTGCCCGCCAGCGTTACGGTTGCGTCCCATTCGCCGGTCGCGACGAGGGCCATGCGTAGCAGGGTCGAGTTCGGTTTCGGCCGGGCGATCACGACATGCGGCCAGGGTTCCGGCCAGGCGGGATGATCGATCATGCCCTCATTGGTGATGAGGCGGCAGCCGGTCTCTTCCGAACAGGCCGAGACCCTGATCGCCTGCCCGTTGAGAAAGGCCCCACCCGCCTCCCAGGCCTCATAAAAGCGGTCCTGCCGCGGCGCATAGAGCACACCGGCGATGGCGCGGCCTTCTTCGATCACCGCCAGCGCGACACACCAGTTCGGGTCATCGCGCATATAGGCGCGCGTCCCGTCGATCGGATCGACCACCCAGCAGCGTTGTTTCCGGCGGGCCACAAGGCTGTCGGTCGTCTCTTCGGACAACCAGCCATATTCCGGCCGGGCGCGCTGAAGATGCGCCGCGCAGAGCCGGTTCACTTCGATATCGGCTTCGGTGACCGGGCTGCCCCCGGCCTTGTGCCAGACGCGGTTCGGTTGCCCGCCGCGCTGGTAGGAGACTGCAAGCTCACCGGCCTCACGGGCAAGCGCCCGCATTGTGTCCATGTCTTCGAGGAGCGTCCGCTCAGCTGCCCGCAAGACTCATCCCTTCCACAAGAATACTCGGCGCATCCCGCGTGCCGCGGAATTCCAGATTGGACGCAGGCACGAGGCGCGAGAACATCGATGGCAGGTCCCCGGCGATGGTCACTTCGGACACAGGATAGGCGATCTCGCCATTCTCGAACCAGAAGCCGGCCACGCCGACGGAATAGTCGCCGGTGTTCGGGTTGATCGACGGACCGAACATGTCGGTCACCAGAAGGCCCTGGCCGACCCCCGCCATCAGCTCTTCCGGCGTTTTCTCTCCGGCCCGCAGATAGATATTGGACGTGGTCACCCCCGGCGGGTCTCCGAAGCCCAGGGCGGAGAAGCCATTCGGCTGCAGGCCCAGCTGCTTTGCCGACGGCGTGTTCAGCAGCCACGTCGTCAGCCGCCCATCTTCGATCAGGTGCGTCTCCTGCACGGGCAGGCCCTCGCCGTCATGGCTGCGCGAGCCCATGCCCATGTCCCGGAACGGATCGTCGGTGATGTAGACCCCTTTGGCGAACACCTGCTCGCCCATCCGGTCTTTCAGGTAAGACACGCCGCGTGCGATGGACGGCCCGGAAATCGCGCCCAGCAAGGCACCGACCAGGCTGGCCGAAACGCGCCGGTCATAGATGACGGCGGCCTTTTGCGTCCCCAGCTTGCGCGCGCCAAGGCGGGCGATGGTCCGGTCGCCAGCTGTTTTGCCCACCTCTTCCGGCGACGGCATTTTATTGAGAAAGCGGACCGACCAGGAATCATAGTCCCGCTCCATCTTGCCGTCCTTTTCCGCCACGGCGGACAGGCCCAGGCTGGTGGACGATCCGGTCTTGAACGCGGCAAAGCCATTGGAGGCAGCGACCCAGCGTTTCGAGCGGTTCCAGGACGCGCCGCACCCGGCCACCGTCTTGATCCCCGGCGTGCCAAGCGCCGCCGCCTCAGCCGCCAATGCGCGCTCTTCCAGCGACTCAGCCGGCATTTCCGGCTCTCCGGACAGGTCCATGTCGAGATCGCCCGTGGCGAGCATGGAGGCGTCCGGCAGGCCGCAATACTTGTCTTCCGGCACGGCTTTCGCCATCGCCACGCAGCGCTCGGCCAGCAGCCTCAGCCCATCGGGCGACAGGTCCGCGCTGGACACATGCGCCTGGCGCTTGCCGTAGAAACAGCGCAGCGCCACAGACACGCTCTCCTCGCGCTCAATGCTTTCCAGCTTGCCGTCCCGTACCGCGACGCCGACGCCATCCGTCTCGCCGATACGGGCATCCGCTGCGTCTGCACCGGCTTTACGGCACTGCTCAATAAGGCCGGCGAGGAGATCTGCCGGCGGGGTTTTAAAATCAGCCATGCGCGCTAGATGGCCTGCGGCTTCTGCAGGCGCAACTCCCCGTGTCAGAAACTGCCCTGCCAGACCAGCAGTCCGGCGACGATCAGCATCGGCACCCAGGTCAGCAACATGCCCAGGGCGCGGGACGCCATGATCGATGCCGACAGGCCAATGGCATGCAACAGGCGGCCCAGCGTAAAGCTTGCGCCAAGGGCATGGATCAGCATCGCCGAACTGCCCAGGGCTGCCGTCATGAACAGGCCGACCAGAAAGGCCGGTACGTATTCGCTGGCATTGCCATGCGTCCGGATCCGCAGTGCGAGCGTCTCGTTCCCGCCATCACCCACCGATACCTGCGCCGCCCGCCGTTGCAGCATCACCCACACAGCCAGCACAACCAGAAGCGCAATGTTCACCCCGACATAAAGCGCGGCCACCTGTGTCGAATTCATATCCATTCCTTCCCAAATGAAAGACCGCCAGCGTTTCCGCCGGCGGCCCTGTGATCCCCCGCAAGGACGCGGTCAGTCGTCCCGGCGCGCATCCGGCAGCCGGTCGTTGATATCGTCCCGGATGTCGAGCAGCGTCACGATCAGGCCGCAGATCAGGCTGGCCGCGATCCAGCCGCCCACGGTGAACACCGCAAAATCGGCCACCTGGGCCAGCGTGCCCGTCAGGCCCACGAGTTCGCCCGTGAATTCACCCTTGTTGTAAATGCCCAGCGCGATCCCCGATACGATGATGGCGATATAGGCCACGTAGATCATCGTACGGAAGCTGTTGATAATAAAGAACTTCATGGTCTTCCCCTTTCTGGAGCAAATCGGAATCTACGGGGATTAACCCTGTTCGTCACGCAAATACTCGTCAGAAACGAAGCTGACCCGTATCCGCTGGTGCAAATTTACACGCGCCTGCGCGCTTACTCGTCCTCTGTGGCCGACAATTCGCACTTTTCCATGTCCTGCTCGGCGTCGAAAAACTGCATCTTTTCTTCGTCCGACAGGCTGAGAATATATTCGCCGACCGGTCGCTTCTCGCGGGAAATCGCCACCGCAGAGCGCTTGAACAAGTCCGGGCTGAGCCTCGCCTTCATGGCGTCGACAATACAGGCGCAGGTCTCCGGCACCTCGCCTTCGGCGATGCAGGTCTGGACCAGCTGTCCGTGACTGTCCTTCGAACCGCCACATCCGGTCAGCGCGGTGGCCATTGCCAGCCCCGCAAGCGTGATCGTGCGCATCGGCGTCTCCCTCACCGGTATTCTGACTAAGCGAAGCATGAATCCCGCTGTGGGGGAAGCGTTCCGGTTTCCCGGCTATTCGCGCTGCAGGATCTTGTCGACCTGAACGCCCTTGCCGAAATTGCGCATGAAGTCCTCTTTGACCTTCAGCCGGTCATAGTCTTCCGCAATCCAGTCGAGGAAGGGCTTCCACTCGCCCTCCGGCCGTCCTTCATTGAAGTCGGCATAGGCCTGGAAGAAGGCATCCAGCATGCCGGTCTTGCCGTGCTTGACGTGCAGATATTTCAGGGAAAGCTGTTCAGTCGCCTGATGGAACGGCACTTTTTCCTTCAGCAGCATGTAGAGCACAGCCATCAGCCCGGCCCGGTCTGCGCCGGATTTGCAATGCATCAGGGCCGGATATTCGATCGTCTCGAACAGGTCGCGCGCCGCGAAGATCGCTTCGCGGGTCGGCGTATCGCGGGAGAAGACCTGGAAATCGATGAGCGTGATGCCGGCCTGTTCGCAGGCTTCCTTTTCCAGCAGGTAATAGCCCTTGGTACTCTCGCCCCGGAGGTTGAGGATCGTCCGGAGGCCGAGCTCGCGGGCGTATTTCATCACCTTGGCGGGAGACGGCTGGTTCGACCGGTACATGTCCGGCGAGATCTGGTGGAGGTTCTGGTAGATCGCGCGCAGGAAGCCATGGTCCTGCCAGACCATTTCACGCCGCGCCCGCGCCCGGCCCTCCCGGGTCGAGAGGTCCGCCGCCACGTGTTTGCGTTTCTGGCGCATTGCCTTGGGAGTCAGTTTCACCATCTAGCCTCGCGATTAGCCTTCCCCCCGGTTTCCATCAAGCGCCGGCTCGCAGGGAAATCTAAACCGGGTGGTAAGGTTCTTTTACGATCATGTCATGAATTGCTGGCCCTTCAGGGACGTGCGCTATGCCTGCCAGACTGCCATTTCGTAGCTTCCTTGCGGCTGTCCTCGCCGCCGGGAGCGCTGCGTTCCTGGCACAGGCAGAGGGCCGGATCGGACTTCAGCCCGCCAGCGTGGAACTGGAACTCGACCCCGGCGAGCCGATGCGGCAGGTCGTGACCGTCGCGAACCTCGATTCTGCCCATCCCGTTTCAGTATCCCTGGCGCTCGCCGACTGGGCCTATGATGAAAACGGCGCGCCGGTCTTCACGCCCGCCGGCGAAAGCGACGCCTCTGCCGCGGGCTGGGCCCGCTACCGCGCCCCGACGGTTTCTCTCGCCCCCGGCCAGTCGAAGCAGGTGGTCATCAATCTCTCCACGCCGGACCGGCTGGCCCGGCCGGGAGACTACCGCGTCGCTCTGCTGGCCTCATCGGTCATGAAGGATGACACCGGCCAGTGGCAGAAGCACCGGATCGCCTCCCTGTTCAGCCTGACGGCGGGCAAAGCGCGTTCGTATCCGAAAATCATGGCGAGCCGTCTGACCCTCGCCGCCGACGGGGAACCGGCCATCGGGCTGGACCTGACCAATACCGGCAACGCCCATGCGCGGCTGGACGGCATCATTGAAATCCGCAGCGGCACGGAAATCGTGCTGGCGCAGGATCTAAAAGATGTGATCGTACCGGACAAAGGCACGCGGACACTGATCATTCCGCTGGATCAACCCCTGCCCGCCGATCCCGGAATCGATATCCGCCTGACCAACCGCTTCGCCCCGCAAACCAAGCGCGGTGAGAAGGCTCTGCCGCCCCACAAGGTAAAGACCGAGGCCGGGACCGATGTGGCAATCCTCGCCATCCCGGTCGGCGGGCAGAACTAGGCTTTCTCAAAAAATCACACCGCCTGCATCCAAACGGGCCCTTCGCTGCATCTGACAATCAAACAGCGGCAATTCCGCCGCAGGATTTTGCAAGAAGGAGCCTGTCATGGGCGAAGATGTTATCGTTCCGGTCGTCCTGTTTGGGTCTGTCGTCGGGATCGTTTGGCTGGTCAGCTATTTCAATTCCCGCAAGCGCAATACGATCCATGAGACGCTGCGCCATGCCATCGACCAGGGGCAGGTTCTGTCCGACGACATGATGGTGCGCCTGTCTCTGGCCAATGACCCGGTGCGGGCCGACCTGCGGCGCGGCGTGTTGTTCATCGCAGCGGGCCTCGCCTTTGCCTTCCTCGGTTTGATGGTCTCCACTGAAGGGCCCGAAGCTGTCCGTCCGATGCTGGGCGTTGCCGCCTTCCCGGTCTTCCTGGGTCTTGCCTACCTTGGCCTGTGGGTGTCGGGTCGCAATGAACGGAAAGCCTGACCTCTTTCTGGTCACGGACGAAGGACGGGACATGCGCACGGATCCGGACCTGGCTGCAGAAGCAGCAAGCGGCAGCGAGGCGGCTTTTGCCGAACTCGTCCGCCGCCACCAGGCCCGCGTGCGCGGCATGGCCCGGCGCCTGACCGGATCGCCCGCTGCCGGTGACGATATCGCCCAGGTCACCTTCCTGACGGCCTGGCAGAAAATCGGCACCTATGCCGGCGGCACCTTCAGCGCCTGGATCTGCGCCATCTGCTGGCGGGAGTTCCTGCAGGTCCGCCGCAAGACGCGGCCCGAGATCGAATTCGACGAGACCGCCGAGATCATCCCCTTTGACGCTCAGGGGTCCCGGCCGACCGACCAGCAGGATGACCGGATGGACCTGACCCGGGCGCTGGAAAAACTGAGTGAGGCCCAGCGTGTCTGCGTCGTCATGTGCGTCGCTGCCGGCCTCACCCACCGCGAAGCGGCCGAAGCCACCGGTTGGCCGCTTGGCACCGTGAAATCCCATGTGTTGCGAGGTGTTGAAGCCCTCCGCAAACACCTTGCGAAGCCCGAAGTGGCGTGATGGAGTAGAAAAATGCGCGAAGAAGACACGTTCGAAGACCTGACCAGCCTGTTCACGGCTGAAGACAGCGCGCTTGAAGCGAAACCCTTCGTGGACGAAGTGATGGGCAAGGTGCGCCGCCGCTCCATGGCGCGCCGGGGCATCCTGCTGGCGGTGGGCGGTGCAGGCGCCGTGGTCGCCGCACTCCAGCTGCCGGGTCTGCTGGGTGACTGGGTGACGCTGGATAACACCGTGACCAACACGATCTCTTCCGCCCAGCAACAGGCCGGCCTGTTGGCCAGTGCCGATCCGCTTTGGCTCAGCATCGCTGCTGTGGTAGGTCTGTGCGTCGCCGCCGTGACCACGCTGGAACGGACATAGGACCTGAACAACACGTGCGCGGAGAAAACGCATGATACGCCTCCGCCCGATGCAGGCCAGCGAGTTCGCTGACTATGTTGCCTATTTCATTCCTGACTATGCCGCGGAAATCTCCGCGAACTACGATCAGGACATGGACAGCGCGCTGGCCAAGGCGAAACAGGACGTCGAGACGGATCTGGCCCAGGGCGTCGAGACTCCCGGTCAGCTTCTGCTCTGCATCGTCGAAGAAGGAGACGAGAGCGACGCTCCCATCGGTTATCTCTGGTGCAAACCCGATGAGGCCGGTCCGTGCGTTTTCATCAGCGATTTCTACATCCTCGCGGCCCATCGCGGAAACGGCCATGCCAAGGCGGCCCTGGCCGCGCTGGAGGAACATTTTTCGAAAACCGGGCATAGCGAAGTCCGGCTACGGGTCGCCGCAGATAATGAGATCGCGCAGCGACTTTACCGGAGCACGGGCTTTTCTCCGACCGGGATCAATATGCGGAAGGCCTTCAGCAAGCCCACCCCGAAGCAGGCCTGACACCTCTCCCAGCACTTTTGTCCGGACACGCTGTCGCGCTCCGGCAAAATCCTGAATTCAGGCAAGGCTCAGCCCGTGTCATTCCACGCCGCGGCGAGGGCATCATTCAGACGTACACTGAGGACCTGCGCGAAGCTCTCAGCCAGCCGCCCGGCACGGAAGCGCGGCACGGCTTGCAGACTGACGGGCGCCATTTCTCCGGCCGTCCGCCAGCGGTGTAGCGCCCGCGCCATGCGTTTCGCATGCGGGGCCGGGTCAGAGAGAATACGGCCAAGGACAATCACTTTTTCAATGAAACGTCCGGCAGGAAACTCATCCCGCGCAGACCTGCCGGAAATGTCCTGCATCTCGGGCATCGGCGTATATTGGGCGGGTGCGAGCGCAAACCGCCAGGGGCGCGGGCCGGATGCGGCCAAGAAACTGGCTGTCACGTCTTCCACGCCATCCGGCCGGCTGGCGCGCACCGCCCCTGCCCGCGGCTTCACCGGCGGCAGCGTCTCGATCATGCCAGCCGCCATCAGGAAGATCAGCTGGCGGATATAATTCATCAGGAAAGTGAGACGCACGCGGCACTGCCGCGCCATGCCCCGCGACAGGATTTCAGGCCGCAAATGCAGCCCGGCCCGCGTGACCAGTTCGACCAGCACATCCCGCGCCGTATTCACCGCCTCTGAAAAGAAATCACCTGTCTCATCCATGCGTGAAAGGATGAGGGCTGTGCAGGCCTGTCGGATTCAGGTGCGGGAATGGGGCGTGGCTGTTGGGATTTGGGGGTGGGTAGCGTAAAATCTATCCACAGGGCGCGCTAACCGGAATTCCGGAACTCTTATGCGGAGCGGATTGTGAGCCCCATTGTCCTTCGACTTCGCTCAGGATGAAGTCCGGACGTGCTGGCAACGAAGCGCTCATGCTGAGCGACCTCGAAGCACGAGCGCGGGCGATCAGGACGCGCGCCACCCCATACCTTCGAGCAAAGCCTTGGTCTCATAAAGCGGCAGGCCGACGATGGCGGTGTAGCTGCCGTTGATGGCGGTGACGAAGGCGCCCGCAGCACCCTGGATGCCGTAGCCGCCCGCCTTGCCCTTCCAGTCGCCGCTGGCGACATAATCGGCAATGTCCCGGTCGGTGAGGCGTTTGAACTTCACGCGGGCGAGCACGGTGCGGGCGCTGAGGCGGCCATCGGGCGCGCGTACGGCGACGCCGGTGAGGCACTGGTGCGCCCGGCCGGAGAGGAGCCGCAGGAACGCCTCGGCCTCTGCCTCGTCCGCCGCTTTCTCAAGGTTCCGGCTGCCCAGCGCGACGACCGTGTCGGCGGCCAGCACATAGCCCTCTTCCGGGCAGGCCAGCGCCTTTTCGCGCGCAAGCCGCTCGGCCAGCGCGCGCGGGCTCTCGTCCTTGCGGCGGGATTCGTCGATGTCTGTGGGACAGATAGCGTCCGGCACGATGCCGATCTGGGCGAGCAGCTGCTGCCGCCGGGGGCTGGCGCTGGCAAGGATGAGCCGCGCGGCCCCGGTGGACGCCATAACGCTTACTTGAAGCGGTAGGTGATGCGACCCTTGGTCAGGTCATAGGGCGTCATCTCGACCATGACTTTGTCGCCGGTCAGCACGCGGATGCGGTTCTTGCGCATCTTGCCGGCTGTGTGGGCGATGATCTCGTGGTCATTTTCGAGTTTCACGCGGAAGGTCGCGTTCGGCAGCAATTCCACCACCGTTCCCTCGAATTCAATCAGTTCTTCCTTCGACATGTAGTCTCCAAAACAGGACGGTCAAACGCGCCGCCATCCGTTAATTTAGGGTGCGCCTTAGCGCTTTGCACGGATTCCGGCAAGGTTTCGATTCATCCCGCCGCGCGGGTCTGCCCTGCATGGAGGGCGCAAATAAGGGTGAACAGGCGCCGGGCGGTGAGGAAATCGACCTCTACCTTGCCCTTCAGGCGGTCGGCCAGAAGCTCCGACCCTTCATTGTGAACGCCGCGCCGGGCCATGTCGATCGCCTCGATCTGGTGCGGCGACTGGGTGCGGATCGCATCGTAATAGCTGTCGCAGATCATGAAATAATCGCGGATCACGCCCCGGAACGGGTTCAGCGACAGGATGAAGGTGTGCACATCCTTGCCGTGCTCGTCCCTGACTGCGAACACCAGGCGACGCTCCACCTTGGACAGGGTCAGAATGAAGGGGCCCTCGCCATGCTCCGGCAGGGCAAAACTGTTCTGCTCGATCAGGTCGAAGATGGCGACACGGCGCTCATGCTCGGCGTCTGGACCAGACGCGCCCAGCGTATCCTCGTCGATCTCGACAGCGATGAGGCGGTTCTTATCCGTCATCGCCAGTACCTGAGTCCTGGACAGCATTCGAGCGGATGGAGATGGAGCGCGCGTGCGCCGGCAGGCGCTCTGCCTCGGCCAGGCGCAGGGCAGCCGGGGCCAGTGCGGCAAAGCCTTCGGGGCTCGCGCGCTGCACGCTCATGCGCTTCAGGAAGTCATAAAGGCCAAGGCCCGAAGAGAACCGCGCCGCCCGGCTGGTCGGCAGAACGTGGTTCGAACCGGTGACATAATCGCCCAGCGCTTCCGGCGTGTGGTGCCCAAGGAACACCGCGCCGGCGTGGCGGATCTTCGGCAGCATGGCATCGGGATCGGCCACCGCGAGCTCGACGTGCTCAGCCGCGATGCGATTGGCAATAGTGGCGGCCTGATCGAGATCGGCGACGAAGATGATCGCGCCATGGGTGGACCAGGAGCGGGCTGCGCGTTCGCCGGTGGCCAGCGCTTTCAACTGCTTATCCACAGCGTTATCCACAGCCCTGCCCACAGCTTCGTCCACAGTAATCAGGATCGACTGGGAGGACGGATCATGCTCGGCCTGGCTCAGCAGGTCAGCCGCGATCCAATCCGGATTGGCAGTCTCATCAGCGATGACGAGGATTTCGGACGGCCCGGCAATCGTATCGATGCCGACGCGGCCAAAGACCTGGCGCTTGGCTTCGGCGACGAAGGCATTGCCCGGGCCGACAATCTTGTCGACCGGCGCGAGGCGCCCTGCCCCGAAGGCCAGCGCGCCGACGGCCTGCGCCCCGCCGATCGGATAGAATTCGTCAACGCCCGCACGGAGCGCCGCATAGGCCACGGCCGGGCCCATCTCGCCCTTCGGCGCGGGGGCAACCATGACGATCCGGTCCACGCCCGCAATCTTGGCCGGGACGGTGTTCATCAGCACCGAGGACGGATAGCTCGCCCGCCCGCCCGGCACATAGACGCCGACGCTTTCCAGCGAGGTCCAGCGCCAGCCAAGCTCCACACCCGCCTCATCCGTGAACGAATGGTCTGATGGGCGCTGGGCGCTGTGATAGGCGGCGATCCGGTCGTGCGCGAAATCGATGGCGGCTTTCAGGTCTGCCGGGCACTCGGCAGCGAGGGCCGCAAGGTCGACATTGTCCGACTGGAGGGTCGTCGGGTCGATCTGCAGCTCGTCAAACTGGGCCGTATAGCGCGCCACGGCTTCACCGCCGCGGGCCTCCACCTCGTCCAGGATCTTCGCGACGATCCCGCCGACATCATGTCCATCCGCCCGCTGTTCCCCAAGGAAGCGGCTGAACCGGGTTTCGAAATCCGGTGCGGATGTGTTGAATGTACGGGCCATTGGCGCGGAATTCCCAAGCAGCATTGGTGTGTCTGAACCCCGCTTCATGGACTCTCCATCCGCCGCTGGCAAGGCGCTGAGTCGGCGCATCGAGTCTGGCAAGCCTGACGGGCGCAAATGGAGACGCTGCCCCCCTCTCCGCAGCCCCCTGCCTTCGCAAGGGCTCTGCCGCACTTTCTGGTTTTATTCTACCGCTTCCGCCGTTCATGGCTCGGCGTATGACGCGTGTTCCAGATGTAGTCGCTGTCGAGCAGGGTCGCGTCGAGCGCCTCCACCGTCAGTTCGATTTCGCCGTCGCCTGCGAACAGCAGCGTGATCTTGCCGCCGGGCGGTTCGGCGTCCGGCGTGAAGGTCATCTGAAGCAATGACAGGATCAGTTCCGGGTCGGCCTTGGTCACGGCGCGGGTCTTCACGCCCAGCACGCCGTCGAAGGCCAGCAGCGAGCGCACGCGCTCGCCATCGCGGCGCTTGGTGACGCCCTCTTCCCAGCGGTAGCGGTTGATCTCCAGCGAGAAACGGCGGATGCGCGCCTCGTAATTGAGGTTCTCGGCCTTCACCACGGAATCCTGCACCGCGGCGGAGATGATCTCGAGATCCTCTGCCTCTTCAGCAAGAAGCCGGAGTGGTTTCAGTTCAGACATGCCAGCCCCTTTCGCGACAGCCCCTATTCTTCATCCTCGGAGCGGCGCTCAATCTGCGCGCCGCAGGCGGTCAGCTTTTCTTCGAGCCGCTCAAACCCCCGGTCGAGGTGGTAGATCCGGTTCACCACGGTTTCACCTTCCGCCGCAAGCCCCGCAATCACCAGAGAGACCGATGCGCGCAGATCTGTCGCCATGACGGGCGCTGCCGTCAGCTGGCGCACGCCTTTCACAATGGCTTCCTGCCCACGCACCGTGATGTCCGCGCCGAGGCGGGAAAGCTCTGGTGCGTGCATGAAGCGGTTCTCAAAGATCGTCTCGCGGATGACGCTGGTGCCGTCGGCAATCGCCATCAGGGCCATGAACTGAGCCTGCAAATCCGTCGGGAAGCCGGGGTGCGGCTGCGTCGACAGGTTCACGGATTTCAGGTGCGTGCCATTGCGGCGGATCCGCAGCGTGCGGGCCGCCTCGTCTCCGTCGACCGTGACGCCAGCCTCGCGCAGCTTGGCGATCATGGCGCCTAGCGCCTCGACCGGGCAACCGTCCAGTGTGACGTCCCCGCCCGCAGCGGCCGCGGCGATGGCATAGGTGCCGGCTTCGATCCGGTCGGCCATGACGGCATGGGTCGTGCCGGTCAGGCTTTCGACGCCCTTGATCCGGATGACGGCGGTGCCAGCGCCGGTGATGTCCGCGCCCATGGCATTCAGACAGTCGGCGAGATCTTCAATCTCGGGCTCACGCGCGGCGTTTTCGAGGATGGTCGTGCCCTTGGCCAGCGTGGCGGTCAGCATGGCGTGCTCGGTCGCGCCGACGCTCGGCATGGAGAAGTTGATGTGCGCGCCCTTCAGGCCATGAATGGCGGCGGCCTTCACATAGCCCTGCTCGACTTTCAGGTCCGCGCCCATGGCTTCCAGCGCCTGCAGGTGGAGGTCCACCGGACGGGCGCCGATGGCACAGCCGCCGGGCAGCGAGACCGTGGCATGGCCGGAACGCGCGATCAGCGGCCCCAGCACGTTGAAGCTCGCCCTCATCTTCCGCACCTGGTCGTAAGGCGCGATCGTGCTTTTCAGCTCGGCGGCGTTCAGGTGGCAGGTCGACTCGCCCTTCGGCCAGTAGACTTCCACGCCAAGCGTCTCCAGCAGCTGCGCCAGAAAGCGCGTGTCCGCCAGGCTCGGCATATTGGTGAGCGTGATCGGCTGGTCTGTCAGCAGGCAGGCGACCATGAGCTTCAGCGCCGAATTCTTGGCGCCGGAGATCGGGATATGGCCATTCAGCTTGTGGCCACCTTGAATAACGAGTCTGTCCATAAGGGCTCTTATACCGCGCTTCGCGGTTTTGGGAGGGCCGGAATGTGTTGATTTTCGGTGGGTTTAGAGGAGAGCAACCGCGAAAAGCTTGGCACAATTGAATCAGTGCAGCCTCGGATCCAACCCGATGCTATCCAAGAGACAAAGTGAGAATAAGTCGTTGAGCATGTCAGCGTCGAACTTCACCGACCGTGGAAAGAGTTTGCAAATGTGGCGATCAGCAAACCGAAAACAAAAAAGCCGAGCAGCACATTGCTGATAAGTACCAGCTGACCAATTCCCGTCAGAGGAATTGCCAGCCCGGAAACACCCAAGGTCGAAAACCCCATCGCCGCCACGTACCAAGGATAAAACAGTTGCGCAGTAACATCCGCGACTGATGGGTCAACAAAAGCAATGTGGTGACCAGGAATAAACACAAAACTGTACAATGTGCCGTACAACAAGACCATGCCTAAGCCAAAAAGGGCGACCCTGGGCCACGACCAACCAAATCCCAGCAGTCCCCAGAATGCATGTGTTGCCTTTCGGCCCCAATATGTGTTGAGAAACACTCCCAGTCCTGCTGCCAGCGCAGCGCCTACTAACATGTTTGAGATTGCATGCTCAAAGAATGAGGCCGATAGCACAATGGCGACGCGATCTGTCGCGATCAAACCAGCCAAAAGCCCCCCCACAAGGAACAGAGGCAGGACTTCTCGGCTATAGTTTATGAGATCATTGAGCACATCTGATTTGCGCTTCGCAGAAACAGTACGATGGGGAATGTGGCAGCAGATCCACTCTTGATGCCTCCAATATTGAATAAGCTTGGGATTTTCCACCAGCTCCCCGTACCCTTCAGGGATATTCCTGCATCTTGGAAGATCTCTGTGCACGACCCCTCCGAATCTAGCGCGAGCTAGGTTCGCACGGTCAAAATCGCAACCTCGGATATCGGAATGGCGGAAGTTCGCCCCTTCCAAATTGGCAGATACAAAGTTCGCGCCAATTAGAGAGACTTCGCACATCTTAGTTTTCGACATTGAGCTATAAGAAAAATCAACGAAGTCCAGCCCGGAGTGGTCCAACACTGCGGAGTCCAATTGCGCGCCTTTGAAGCACGTCGAGCGCAAGTAGCACCAAGACAGGTCTGCCCCCCTTAGATCTATCCCGCTGAGATCGACCGTTTCGTCGGCCCGCCCACCACTTTTAAGCGTACTTTTCTCCTTACCCGAGAACAAAGGTGCGCTTGCAAGACGTGCTGATAGGTCCAAGTAACATCCATCTTCCCCGGACAAATCAGGCTTTATGTCGCCGTTTTCAGACCGCCATTTGTTCCAAGCATCGACCCCTTCCAACAATATTTGAATGTGTTGATCGTTGGCCATCATCGATTTCCGGACATGCGGTCATTCCATAACCGACAAAAAACTGCAGATATTTCCAATCTCGGCGCTTACCTATGAGAGCACGGCATGCGCGGGTACAGAGACAGAAGGTCTTCGCAAGGGTAGCCAACCGGTCATCTTGCTAAAACAGGAGCGAAGCCGCCGAAAGCGAACGAAACTGTGGGCAACGCATCCATTGGCCACGTATGTGTTGCATCCCCCGACAACGAGATGATGGAGAGACTGACGCACTTCACCGGCCGACACTTTCTGAACGACCTCTACCTTGGGAATCCCGTTGTCATCCACAACAAGGACAAGGTCACCAACACCTAGCGCACGCACCCTCTTCCAGCCACCTGGGGACAATATAGGATGCATTCCGGTCACGGACAAAACCCTAGAAGTCCCACGAAAGGTAACATCATAGACGGTCCCACTCTCATGCGACACCGTCCGCACGACCCGCTCGACAACTCGATTGCCGGCTTCATCAAAAGTGATGACAGCGGTACCCCGTTTTATGTGTTCAATCGGAACATATCCAGCGACAGTTAGGACTGGCGTGCCGCTTGGAAAACACTCGCCACCGCCACCGCCTCCTCCGCCTGATGGCGGTTTATAAGCTCCACGAACTGACGAATTTGGGAGATGGTGCTGGCAACTGCCACAACTTCCCGCGCCGCCACCTGGAGCTCCGCAATAAGGACATTTACTCATTTGAATCCCCCTTCATTTTTACGGCACTCAGCCGCACCAAATCCACCCTTGGATGAATGGCAGCACACGATATTTTCGGTGAGCATTCAAGTCATTTTGCTCGAAAAATTTTGGAGCCGCTCCTTCCGCACAAATAGATGCCGTATTCGCCCATACTGCCCTAGCAAATCCGCAGCTGCGCTCTTCGAAGAGTTCGACTGGAAACTCCCCCTCACAGCAAGAACAACAGCGGCAGGCGCTTCAGGCCTCTCAGGCCGGAGCGGGCGATCCATTTGAGGGCCGTGGGGTCGCCGTCTATCGCGAGGCCGGGGAAGCGGGTGAAGAGGACGTCCAGCGCCACTTCGGCCTCCAGCCGGGCGAGGTGGATGCCGAGGCAGACATGCGGGCCGGAGCCGAAGCCGACATGCCGGTTCGGACGGCGGGCGAGGTTCAGCGTCTGCGGATCGTCGAACTCGGCCGGGTCCATGTTTCCGGCGGCGAGGAAGCCGAAGACGCGGTCGCCCCGCTTCAGCGCCCTGCCCTCGAACTCCATGTCCTCTTTTACGAAGCGCGGCTTGGTCATCTGCACCGGCGTGCAGTAGCGCATCAACTCGTCCACAGCGATCAGGCGCGTCTCTTCATCCATGGCACGAACGGCATCGGGCTGGCTGAGCAGCGTCCAGATGCCGGATGACAGGAGGTGCGTGGTGGTCTCGTGCCCAGCCACGAACAGGACGAAGACCATGGCCAGCAGCTCGTTCTCGCTCATCTTCTGGCCATCCGCCTCGGCGTGAACGAGTTCCGACACGAGGCCCTCGCGCGGCTCGGCATGCAGGGCGCGGAATTCCTCGCGCAGCAGGTTCTGAATGTGCCCGAGCCGGAACAGGCTCCACAACATGGTCAGCGGCGAATCGGTGGCGGTCAGATTGCTGAGCGTGCGGGAGAGCTTCTCCTCCGTTTCCAGCCGGAAGCCGAGCAAGCCGTAGATGACTTTCAGGGGCAGCGGACGGCAGAAGCCTGAAACCAGATCCGTGTTGCCTTCCGTTTCCATGAGATCCAGCAACTCATGGGCATAGGCATGGACCTTCCGGCGCTGGGGGAGGATTGCGGCGCGGCGGAACGGGCCGTCGGCGAGGCGGCGCAAGCGCGCATGGTCCGGATCGTCCATGGAGAGGACATTGTCGGCCATGATCTTCAGGGATTTCGGCAGGAACGGCATGCCGAACGCCGCCTTGTGTCCTGCATGGCGCGCGTCGACGACGAAGCGCTCCTTGTCCTTCAACAGGGCATGGATGGCCGCATGCCGTGTCACAAGGTCGATTTCACCCAGAATCGGCATCCGGGCCCGATACCAGGCATCGCCGGCCACAATCGCCGCCAGCGTCTCATGCGGCGCGGCCAGATATGCCCGCGACGAGAGGGACAAAGTCACTTGCTTTTGTCCGGCTTTTCGACGGATTCCGGCCGGGCTTCAGGGGCCGGTTTACGGGCCGCTGCCTTGCGGCGGCGCAGATTGGCCCGCAATGCGGCGGCCAATCGATCCGCTTTGTCGTCCTTGGGAGGGGATTTGTCTGTCATGTCAGGTGCAATTCACGGCGAAACTGTCTTTTCATGTCGGATCGCTTAAGCTAAACGCCGCTTTCTGCAACTGCAAACGCCGCGGTAGCTCAGTGGTAGAGCGCATCATTGGTAATGATGAGGTCGGGAGTTCAATTCTCCCTCGCGGCACCATTCCTTTCGCTAAAGCGAATTCAGGGTGTGGGGGCAAAATATCTTCTCCTATTTGTTTGATTTGATTGAATAATTTGAACGGCGCGGTCGTTTCGGGGTGTTTAATACCGCCTTGTTTCGTGTAGCTGAGATGACTGGTAAATGTCAGCCGCAGCACCAGTCGGCGCAGCTCCAAGACCCCTGATTCCCATAGAGTTTTCGGTGCTGAGACGTATCTGAGAGCGTGTTCAATCAAGCTCTCCAACGGCATTGACGGTTTGACCGATTGCGCGGCCTTTTCGAGCATCACGAGCTTGCGCTTCTCTGCCTCGGCGATCTTGTCTTCATAGGCAGCGATCACGCGTGGATTGGTTGCTTCGATGATCCGATCCACCAACTCGCTGATTTGCCGCTCGCAGGCTTCCGCTTCGCGCTTGAACCCCTCAGCAATCTCTTCAGCGCGGGCAAGCCGCTGGTTCCAGCAGTCGGTCAGTATGGCAGTCGCCACCTTCACCAGTGAAGGCGCAGGCTGAAGCTGGCCAAGCAGATCGGCAAACTCGCCTTCCAACTTGTCACGCGGGATTGTCTTGGACTTTTGTTCACAAGAACGGTTCACGCAGAAGTAATAGGGATAGTGCTTTTGCTTGCCTTTGCACCAGCCGCCCGTGAGGTGATAGCCGCAGCAGCCGCACTTCACGGCTCCACGAAGCGCAAAATCCTCGCGCGTATCAATCCGCGTCGGCGCATAGACGCCTTCCTTCAGTTTGCGCTGGATGCGCTCATATGTGGCGACCGAGATCAGACCTTCATGCTGCCCCTCTCGAAGCGACACGCCCCAAGCCTTTGAAGCCACAAGCCCTGCATAAACTTCCTTGCCCAGGAAGCGCACGACGCTTTGCGGACGCAGTGTGCCGTCGGGCTTATCCTTCGGAAATTCAGGCTGAGCTTCCAGCCAGCGCAGCACTTCCGTCTGAGAGGCAAAGCGATTACTCGCGAACCCTTCCAAAGCTTCGGCGCAGATGGAAGCCAAAGGCTCATCGCGTACCAGCACCTTGCCGCCGCCCTTGGCCGAGACGTATTTCATACCGATAGGCGCGCGGAAGACCCAATAGCCTTTCTCGACGCGTGCTTTCATTTTCTGGCGGACCTGCCGAGAGTTTTGTTCGCGCTCAAGCTGGCCTTGAGCGGCAATGATGGTTTCGATGAATTTGCCCTCTGGGCTTTCCTCGAATTTGAAGTTCAAGGATTCCACACTTGCACCGCGCGAGGATAGTTCCTGACGCAGGGCAATATGCGCCGCCGTATCGCGGGCAAGCCGCTTCAGATCATCGAAGATGACGACGTAATCTTTGCCCTCTTGCGCATCGAGATAAGACAGCAGCGCGACCATGCCAGGGCGTTTGAGGTAATCTCCACCGCCAGTAATCGAGTCAGGAAAAACCGCTTCAACCTCATAGCCTTTTTGCGCCGCATACTGACGGCAGCGATACTCCTGAGAGTTCAGTCCATCACCATCCGAGGCCTGTTTCAGTGATGAAATACGGCAATAGATAATGGCAGTTTTTGTCTTGGTTTGTAGGGTCATGCTTCGACTCCTTCCCCCGCAGCATCGGCATGGCCGCCCGCAGCATTTTCAAAGCGTTCAATGTGATTTTGATGGGAAGAGTATACATGATCCCGCAGCGCGCAGGGCGACGAACCCGGCTCTTTTTGCGGTTTTCCACAGGGGTCTGTTTCAAGTGAAAAGCCCAGATCAACAAAGCTGGCCATGATGGCGTAGAGCGCCCGAAGCAGCTCCAGCTTTTCATCGTCTGAGATGTCCGTATCTTCCAGCAGCGGCATATAAGCCTGAAGATCGACGGACACGGTATTTTTGGTTTTGCGCTGGTTTTGCCCCTCTATTGGCATTCCGGCCACGCGCTCCGGCATTGGTAGTCTGGTCTTGGTTTCCTCCATGACTCGCGTTCCTTTTCTAATCAGGGTGTTTCAATCATTCTCGTCCTTTCCTCTTCTTTGCCTGGCCAAACGGGACGCTTGGTTAAGCAGAACAAAAAGTGAACATATACTCACTTATGCGGTTTGGCAAGAAGAATCTGATTGGCTTTAGGCCCGCGATTTAGCGGGCCGCTCTATCTCGCGGCCGGCCACGGCGTGTGCCTTGCTCGGTGCGATCCTGTTTAAACTGACCGCGTTTGATCTCAGCGCGGGATTTATCCTCATCATGCCAGTCTTCAGAAAGCTGTGGCTGATTTTCTGCGCGCTCTGCCTTGCGCTCCTGTGCATGGGCGCGCTGACGGGCAAGGACTTTGTAGTGCGTTTCGCGCGCAAGCTCGCTCACCCGTAAAAGGTCTTTCGAGCCCAGCGTGGAGGTTTCCTGCGGATTACCGTCTTCGTCGCGGTAGAGCTTGGTAATACGCGTATTGAAGAGCGGGCCGAATTCGCCCTTGCTTCTCCACGTCGCGCTGCGGAGGCTTCCATCCCGCAGAACGAATTCAGGGGCATTCTCTTTCTTTTGACCTGGTGGCCTGTCTTTCATGGCGGCGTACTTTCTTTAGATTGAGCGGTGGCGAGGTAGTGTTTGATGGCGAGCGGGAATGCGGGATTGCCTTGCTTCACGGAACGCTTTGATATCCACCGCTGCGTCCTTGGCGTTTTGGATGGAGCGAACCGCTTCGGGCTTCAATAAGCGACCCAATTCCTCTTTGAGCTGATTGATCCGCTGTCGATCTTGGCTTCGTTCACCCGCCGCAAGCTGGCCGCGCAAAGTGGCAATTCGAGTCTTCGTTGCCTTGAGATCAGCCTTCGCGCTTTGACCTGCTTTCAGAGCGGCTTTTCTCGATTTCATAGGCATGGCCGAAAGCCCTCCACATACGACCACTGACCGCTTTGCTGGTATTGAGGGAAATGCGCGAGGCATTCCGGCACGGCTTCGGTAATCACGCGCCGATACTCTGCGCCGTGCGCGCCCATGATCTGAACGCGGTCTATTGGGGGATAATACGGAGAGCCTAGATAACGCCCCGCCATCCACGGCGCCCGATAGTATGGGAGCCGGTCGGCGTAGATCGCGCCAGGTACACCATCCATGAACACATACATCTTATCGGGCGGCATGTTCAGGATTTCATCGGGTGTGCGGATCAACCTCTGCTGCTTAGATCGAATGCACGCCGTGCGCCCAAAATGGCGAGCGCGCAAACCTGCCGATAGAGGGTCGCCGCCTTCCAGGAGGTCAATCACAGCCTCGTTGTAGTCTTGCCGCGCTTTTGCTTGCATGGCCTCGTCATCATATTCGAGGGTTTGGGTGCCAATGCGTTTGCTGAGCGTGTTTGCTGAAGGCATATCGCGAATGCCGAAATACATTTGCAGTCCGGCGCTTCCAATGAGGATGTTCTCCGCGTTTTTGCCGAGCGACTGCATCTGATCGGTATTTTGCCAGATGGTAAAAGGCGTAACACCCCATGCCCCTGCACCGATGGAGTATGCATCCAACAGAAACTCTGCCTGTGCGAGCTGCGCCGTTTCGTCAATGAACCAGACTTGGCGCGGCGCGGACGGCTCTCTTGCGCGATAGGTTTTGGCGGCAAGGAACATCGCCTTTATCGGCATTGCCCATTGCCGGACATATTCGGGACGTGGACACAGATTTACGGCGTATAGCCTGTCGCTCTCGCAGAGCTGTGAAAACGAGAAGTCATATGGAGGACTGACAGATTCCCGAAGATTCGGGGAAGCGAGGCAAGCGAAGCACTTTGAAAGCTCACCACAGATGCCGTCAAATCCTCCACCTTCGCTTGAGCGCAAGTGTGCAATCTCTTCCTCGCAGGCGCGAACGTCCTGAAAGCGCGATCGGCTCATCGGATACGCAATTTCGTCGATCCAAATTTCGCCGCCAGCGCAGAAGTGCATGACCGCCCAATACAGCCGGTCAAGGCGCAATACGCCATCCATCTCCACGAGGGTTAGACTCAAGTTTTGAAGGAACCAGCGTGCTCTGAGTTCGAAGAAGCGCGATTGCGGGGCACCTGATAGCGCAACCACCATTTCGCAATATGCAACAACGTCGTCAACGAGACTCACACTGTTGATATGGATGTAGTCGAGTGGATTGATCCTGTGACAGGGCAGGCCTTCGATCCGGGAAGGATTCCATACTATGTTATACCGCCCTTCAGCGGCAAGCAGGTTCGCGATGAAGAATGCTTCGGCCTTCACGTCTAGGATTACACGGTTAAGGTGCGAGGCTCCTACGCATAGATTATAGACTAGCCAGTCTCGGAGCTTGCCAGAGCGCGCTCCGGCAACAACGATCCCCCCTGCAAGGCCGGAATAGCCCATCTTCCTACCGCAGAACATCCCTGCGAATTGCGTCTCTTGGCCGATGTCAAAGCCGCCCGCGTCGGCAACCATTTTTTCGGTCGCGAGGCCTGCGCTGCCAAAGCGGAAATGCTCATTGTTGAAATGATCGAACACGCCGTCAGCTCCCTATTTCCGCACGAGGAAAACGAGCAGAAGCAGGCGAGGTCCGAACCGTAGTAAGAACGCGCCGCCAAAGAAGCAGACGACCAAGCACAGCAGAAAAATCGGAATGTAGAGGTATTCCGCGTCGTAAAAATCCTCCCAGAGAAACGTATTGAAAATCCAATGCGAGAGTTTGAGGACTTGCGGCAGAATGAAGCTTAGGATGAGGCCTGAGATGCCGTAGGCCAGCAAGTCTCCATCCCCCTTCGATCTTATTTGCGGGTCGCGCTTGTGTGCCATGAACACCTCCGGTCTGGTATCTGGCCGCAGTGCGCTGAGCAACACGTTGCGCCCGGCGACCTAGCCAGCTTTCTACCTGATTGAGGAGGTGTCAGTGGGGGGATAGTCCGAACATCGTTGAGCTGAAGGCAAGAAGATTCGACGAATGTCGTCAATGCCGCAACCTAGGTTTTGAGGCTTTCTCGTAAGGTTATTAGTTGCTCAAGGAATACTTTGTTGCCTCTGCCCGGACCGATGTTTGCGAGCGCATAGTCGACGACTTCAAGCGCCTCCTTGATTTTGTTAGGACGAGTCGAGGAAAGCAACGCGCGCGCAAGATCGCGATAGTCCTTCGCAATCTCCTCGGTAGCCTGACTAATGCGTGTCCGCACGCCACTCAGGTCGTGGAACTCGTATTCCAAGGTTGAATTGGAGAGACTTACATTATGGATGGCTGCGAATATGGCTGCCGCTGTATCGTTTTTGCCGTTGAACATGAGTTGACGAGCATACATGCGGGCGCGTTCAAGTTCATGCATTGGCGTCAGCGTCGGTGGCACGGCTACCAAGTCGGGTTGATTGAGGTAAGCCTCGGAGAGCGACAAGAATGAGGGTGAGCGAAGTTCGAACTCAAGATCGCAGCGCCTCTTCAGTAGGTTGTGCGCGGCATTGCTAAGTCCGGCGGGATCAGAGTCAGGATCGTTTCGCAGCCTGACCACTTCGTCTTGAAGTTCGCTGAAATACGCCGCGACGCCCCGAGCATCATCCAGCCCACCTAGGAAGCGTGTCAGCGCCCAGCGAAAATCCGCAACAAGGACCTGAACCTTGTCTCCACCCTCACCGCTTTTCTTGAACATGTCCGCAGCTGCGGCATAGTCCTTGCCCTCGACACTGAGGGCAAATGCCTTCTCATAGAGAAGCCAGGATATGACCTTTCCATACGGAGCGAGATCAGGCTCCACTCCCAACAGATCATCAGCCTCAGAAAACTTGGACATCGCCGCCGGAATATCATCCTGATTACGAAGCGCTTTGCCTTCAGCGATCAATTTCTGAATCGCTTTTGCATTCTCTTCGATTCTGTTCGTATCGGGGGAATTGGACATGGGCTGGATGGCTCCTTAGGCAAGAGTAATGAGTGCTTTGGGCAAGCTGGGGAACGGTTCATCCATGTTGCCCGGATCTGCGCGCGCAGCCGTTCTGACCAGATCGGCGCGGGAAAGTGGGCGCTGGAGCCGATCTTTCAGTTCTCCGCCGTCTGACAGTTCGAGCAGCCTGATCGCGGAACGTTCGAGCGTTGACCGAAAGGCCTCTGCCATAGGACCTGAGACGGCAATGCGCGCTAACTTCTGCAACGGAGTAAAAATACCTCCCTGCGTCGAGCCACAGAGTTTCCAAAAGGCCAAATTGTGCAAGAGTTCCCCCAATGAATGAGTGCGCTGTGCGGCGACCAGCGCCTGCAACACAACCACGATCCAACCCTCTCGCACGTCCGGAGGAAAGTCAAACACCTCCCCAAGCTTGCCGGTAAGGTCAACGCCGTTTGTAAGGTTTTCTGCCAGCGGTTCAGCGTAGATGGTACGATCTGCGTTTGCCAGCACCGTTTCCGCATGCCGCCGAAACGTTGAGTGCAGGGGAGAGTACCAATCGTCCTGTCCGCGTTTCATACCGACAAGAAGGCCTTGCGATATCCAGCGATCAATTGTTCGCTGAACTTCAACTCTGCTGGTTGCTTGATCGCCCCCCACCCTGAGCCACAGCTGCCTCGGAATGTCAGGGAGGAAGGCAAACGCACATAGCATTCTTGCTTCGGGGCCATGTTTGTCGCCCCGATTGGTCATTCTGAACACAAGATGGCGGTAGAACCCAGGCAATTCATCTTCCAGGATATTGTCCGGTATTGGAGTTCCGCGCACGCCGTTGTCGCTCAGTAAGGCTCGAAGCATCAGCGGATTGTAATCAAGGAGTCGGCAATACTCCGCTGCACGCTTTTCAATCTCGCCACGATCCGGCGCGGCGTCGGCGCCGAGCAGGTTCAACGCAAACTGCAAGACTGACCGTTGATGATCGCTTTTGTGCTTCGGGTCTTCCAAACGGACGTAAGCATGCGAACGTCGCTGCTCTTCCGGCGGAGCCTCGACATCGAAATCGACGCTGCGCCTGGAGAACGCGATGAAGACGCCCTCCGGCAATTGACTGGGCATCCACTCGGGGAGTTGAGCGCCCGGAACGGGCGTTCCTTCTCCGAAAATTTCATCCAAACCGTCCACGAATAAGATGACAGGCTTAGTCTTGCCGATCCTTCCTTGGCTGGCCTGCACCTGAAGCCAGTTCTCAAAGGTCGATGCGGCGTGGCGGTAACCCTGGGGTTTGGGGGGCGTGGTCATGCCGTGCATTTGGATTTGCGCCAGTAAGCCATGCACAGCGTTCGGGACGCCATTCTCATTCGGATGTCCGGGGAATTTTCGGAAGAAGTGGATGCCCGCTCGCGCATTCGGACTAAGCTCACGCGCTCGGCGGTACAGACTGGCGAGTATCGAGGATTTTCCCTTGCCTGCCTCGGATACCAACTCCCAGTAACCGCAATCATTCTCGACAATGAAAGTTTCAAAGTCGCGTTCTACGCGATGCGGCTGGTATCCTTGCCCAAGCGCCTCGGCCATTTGCTGATGGAAAGCGAGCTGCTCAAACTTCACCTTCTCTTGCTGGTCCGCCGCAGCGACAAACAATTGCTCATTTACGGCATTTGGGTTTTCAAAATCGAGAGATCGATTGAGGGAGGACTCGCCGCCCCCCGTCAAGCTGAGGGGTGTTTCAGCGCCAGATTCTGAGACGCCTAGCGAAGGAGCATCGCCGAACTCCCCCAAGCGAGGATGTGGAAGCCGCAGGGGAGGTTTGGTGTAGTGCTTATCGTACAGCTCATTGACCAGTTGCGGAAATTGCCAAGCCATCCAGGCTAGTGTGAGTTCAATACTGTGCGTTGCGGTTCGGCGCTTGTAGCGCTTCGCTATCTCGGGCAACGGATTGTTTTCTAATGCGGGAGAAATTTCGTACTTTAGTACGTTGGCAACGGCTTCAAGTTCTGAACGTTGCTGCTCGCGGCGTGTTTTGTAGCTCCGGCAAGCTCTCTGAAATGATTCTCCAAACACTTGAACTGGATCGTATGAGCCGTCAAGCTCGCTGCGTTCATTGGAACCGATAACACCTTTGCGCCTATACGCTGTGTTGGCAATCTCAAGTGCGGCATCCTTGACCCATGAGAGGTCAGGAAGGTTGCTTGGATGGTTCGCCAAGAAAAGCCCCTCATGGTTCTCTTTCTAGTTTACGCCCGAAGTGGTGGTATTCCGTGAGCATTACCCTACCGTCTTCGCCGTCTCTTTCAATAACGGCAGGCCCGTTCTCCCGATGATAGAGGCCGTGAACCTTCCAAGATTCGCCCGTAAGCACACCGGTATTGGGATCGCGGCAGACATATGACGGTCCACCAATGCGATGCTCAATGCCATTTTCGCTCCATTCCATCTCTAAGTTTACGCCCGTCTCCTCGTCTTTCAGAATTCGCGCTGGCTCGCCGCCCTCGCGATGAAGCTTTCCGTCCTGATACCAGCTCACGGAGCATTCTATTCCTTTTATGACCTCTAACATTGCAGGTCCGTCTTCGCGATGTGGTTGACCGTGGCGGTACCACTCTTCCCGCCGCCAATCATTGTATGACGCCGGTTCACCTGCTGGTGTGAGGAGGCGCGCTGGAGCTCCTTCTCGGTGCAGTCCCCCTTGATGGTACCACTCTTGGAGAAAGACGACGCCGGTCTCAATTTCTGTCTCGATCACGGCAGGGCCATTGCTTCGATGCAATTGTCCATTCAGACGCCAACTCTCACGTATCACTGGCTCTCCACGTTCGCTCTCGCCTTCTTCAACGGTTACTTCGTAAGTTGTCATCTCCATTTTGCGCGTTGGGGTTGGCAACGCCTCCAATTGCCATATTGCACGAATTTGAAAATAAAATCAATAAAAACAAAGCAATAAAATGGTTTTGTGTGCGCTTCCACAAACGCCCAGAGAACCCCCAAAGACGCCCAGAGAACTCCCTAGCTGCTTTGTGCTCGATAGAGGCAGCTGATCGCTGATTGGCTGGAGACGGGCCCGTTTCCCCAACTTTCTCAACTGGGGAGACACCAATGAGACGAATAACTGAGGCGGACATCGCCAACCCGGAATTCATCCGGGATTTGAAGAACTATACTGCCGCTTTGGCCGAGACTCAGGGGCTTACGTGCTATAACTGGCTCGACTGGCTGACCGACGAGTATCGCGATCTTCAAGAGCCGATTGTCGATGGCTCCGGTCGCCTCGTGTTCCTGAATATGGAAGTGTTCGAGCTTCCCGAAACCGATACAGTGCCGAGCATCTCCTACTGGTTCAGGGACTTCTGCACCCGCGTGCCGCCACATGTACGGCCGCATGTGCGCGTCGAAGTGCGCGACAGGGTCATCGTTCTGGCCACCATACTGATGGCCAGAGACCCCACAGGAACCAGACACTTTGGACAGTGCCCAGATCGGGAGTTCCGTAGACATTCTTACTCTCCAATCTCCGCACAGCATGCCTCCAGGTCATCATCGGAGGCGGCACCATGATTGGTTGGAACGCAGCAGGCGCTAAAGGACATTACGATACGGCCAGGGAGCTATTCATAGATGCCGCGCTACCGCCGTTGGCGTAGTCCTGAGTGCAACCTCCTCGTGGTATGACGGGTGGTCACCTGTCGAACCCGCGCCGATTGTTGCTCAGGCGGTCATCGTACTTGTGGTCTTCAAAAGAAACATCACACCCACAACGGCTTTGTCTTTGGCTGTCTGCTCAGTCGCGGTTCTCAGCAGCTTGGCCGCTTCTTGAAAGGGAAGATGAGGCCGTCCCCGTATCCTCAGGGACGGCCTCACTCTTAAGAGCTCGCATCATCGTCGCGAGGATAGCAATCGTGCTCTTCGTACTCTGCGTCCATGATCTGCTCACCTGAAGTAGTCAGTTCCAGGCCGGGTTGAAGGCTCTCTGCCATGTCCTGACCGTTGGAGATTAGGTCGAAATCACGAACCAGCTTATCAAAGGCAGACGTTTTGACTTGATGTTGTTCCGTCATGCTTTTCCCCATGCTTCAAAGCTCGTTTCGGGGAGGTCTGACGGAGAGATCGAGGTGCGCCGTGCACTGGCTTGGGCTTTCTCAATCCTCTCCCACTCGGCGCGGTGTCGCTCCCGCTCCTCCGGCGTTCGCTGAATGTCGCAAACACGTTCAATTTCGCTTCGTCCCCATTTGCCGATAGCGTCGAAGTCATATTGAAACCAAACCTCTCCATCGTCGGCGTCACCTTCCGCCATCATCCGGCCAACATAACGGTCGATGGCATCCAAAGAGCGCTGGATTGAGGAAAACGTATCCCCATCGGGAATGTCGCTCAGATCGACATCGTCGCCATAGGACAGGCAAATCGCGCGCTGCTTTTGCCAATCAAACCTAAGATAAACGCCACCGACAGGATCGCCTTTCTTGAACAAGGCAATCTTGATCCACCGCACATATTCGTTGCGGATCATCAACTCCAACCGGCGCGACCACCAGACGCCGCTGGTGAGGCCATGTCCCTTGGCTAGTTCGACGAAACGCTCCGCCGTATCCAGTGTCAATTGCAGCCTTGTCATCGTCCGCGTTTCCGTGCGGACCTGCGTTCTAGTTTGCATGGCGCTCATCTTTATCCTCCTTTCCGTTCAGGCGTTGAATGGCGTTGGAAGCAACGCGCCCGAGATAGTTCTTGTTGGTCGGCGCGACATCAAGCTGACGGGCAGCCTCTGTGAGTTGTTTCGCGCTGGCCTTCTCGGCTATCGTGACAAGCATTTCGGCGTAGCGGCGAATGTCACATGTGCGAATGTCGAACGGCGCACCCGAGCCGATTGCCTTTTTCAATGCGGCGTCGAGAGCAATCACTTGAAGTTGGGCAAAGAAGCTGACGGGTTGCCCAGGAAACCTCTCGGCTAGCTCTTTAGCGGCTCGCTTGGAAAGACCTGGGTATAGGCCGTGAACGATGTCCGCCATTTCATCGGTCGTGGGTATCCACTCGAAGATCGTCGCCCGCATGCTCCGCTTCAGGGGCTCGTATATGCACCCCATGTTGTTGACCGTAATGAAGATGATCGGCGGGCGGGGGCATGATACGATTTGGGTGGGTTTGTTGGCGTGGGATACGCTCAACTCATACGGATTGTCCGCATAGTCCATCAGAAAGGAGTTCAGCAACGTTTGGCTGGACGTTGAGGTGAGCTTGTCGTCGATGCGCGCCACCGACAGATCAAGATCGTCAATCAAGAGAGCCGTCGGCTGGCTACTGTCACGCCCGTGCTGAATAACGGCGTCGCGAATGGGGTTGAGACTTTGCCCCTCCATCGGTCCACTCATTGTTGAGGCGCTGACCATATGCACATCAAGGCCGCTTCGCCGCGCCGCCTCTTCGATCATCGTTGTTTTGCCCATTCCTGGAGGGCCGCAGACGAAGACAAGAGCGGAAGCAGGAAGCTGCCGCGTATAGTGGCGCGCCTCAAACTTGAGGGCTGCCAATCTCACAAGCTCAAAAAGGCGGTTGGGAATGATGTAATGATCGTGTTGGGACACGGATGGTTCTCCCGATCTGAAAGGATGGAAACATGGTTCCAGTCAACTGCGGCTGTCCGGCTAGGACGCGGCAGTGATACGATCAGGAGCGTAGCGGTTTGGGGGGATAAGTTAACTTTTGCGGATTGAGTGCTTGGAACAAGTACTCTGTTCTGGTGTCGGTTGAAGTATCTGGTTGCGCTGCTTATGGATGGTGCGCAGAAAAATATATATGCTCGAAGTGGACTCTATGTTCTGTAACGAAGTCGAGTACGTATTGTGCCCTAGCGAATTCACTCGTTCTTTTGCCAGATAATGTCTGGATGCTGCCCCGGCAATGGGTGACTTTTTTAGAAAGTTAGTTCTTCTTCCCGCGTCCTTCAAAATTTGCGCTCTCGCAACCGAAAATGGTATAATGATCGGGTAACAAGAGGTGTGTGAGTGAATAGAATTTGCCAGCATAGAGTTTTGGGTCTGGGCGAGACATCGGGGCGCGGTGTTGTGAATTGCCCGCATGAAGTGAGCGTTCTTTGCCACGCAGAGAACGCTTCTGGCTTATCGGCAGATAAGCGCGGCTTGCCCTCTGGATTGGGGGCAGTTTGAGCGAAAACACCCCAGACAATCAATCTGAATTTGTTGATCAGCAGCGGGAGTTATCCTCTGCTGGCGGAGCGAAGGCAGCCCGCTTCTATGACGAAGGCGGCACACCGCGTTCTCGTCAGGAAAAGGAACAGAAAGACCAAGCGAAATCCCGCGAGTTCAGCCGCCTCATGGAGATGCTTGAAAATCCCATCTACGCAGCAGCGCGTCAGGAATTCGGAGATTTCTTAAGCAGCGTCGAACAAGCGACCGAAGCGGCAATCGCTATGGCCTTGCAAGCCTGTGAGCAAGCGCAGGCCACTTTGCAGGCTACTCTCGACAATGCCAATCGCTTGCCGGATGGCCGCGCAGTATTCCGCGATCCGGCCACTGGAAACGTCTATACCGAGGATGGCACGTTGGTTTCACCCGAAGAGGCCGAAGCCATCGTATGGAAAGACGGCGCACCGACCTATCAGGATTATCTTGAGGCGCAGCGTCAAGCCGAGGAAGCCCGTCTGCGGCTGGAAGAAATCGAACGCTACCAGCGAGAAGTGCTTGGTCCGGCGCGGGATCGCTTCGATGATGATGACGACCCTATGACGCCGGATGAGTTCGATAAGCACAGAAAGCGGATTGAGACGGAAATGCCGCCGCTGGTGAAGCAAAACCTGGAGGCGATGCAGCCGAATGAGCCTCTGTCAATGAAGCCGGATGCCAAGCTGGAAATTCCTACTCTGTAAAATTCATAGACCCGCAATGCTTGATGACGGCTGCCAGCACAATCGCGCCAGGGTGCGAGTCGGGATATTTTGAGAGATACGAGCGCAATTCCTCATTGGCAGAATGGCGCTTCTCATCTGTTTCGAAGTACCAGTTCGCAATGCATTCCGACTTTGCTTCGTCGTTCTCTGAGGCAACAATCGACGCCATAGCTATTGATGTCTGAAAATAGGTGTCTTGCTGCGCTTTCTCCCAAGCAAGAACATGACGGCTGGTAAAATCTTCTGCATACGCGGGTGTGCTGATAATACTCAGCACCGAAATCAAACCGAAAACCGCAGCGAGCTTTAGTTTGCTGAAACCAAACCGCTTTTTGGGCGGGCACCAATATTGGCTATTCTGTTTGTGTGCTTGATTTTTCTTATCTTTTTGCTAATTCTGAGGACGTTGCGGAGCAGACGTCTCCAGCAAATAATCGCTAAGTGGCGGAAATCATTAGGAGTGTGGATCATGAAACAGAATAGCCAATTCTGTTTCACATTTGTCACTTCTAAGGAGGGTCGCACATGGCACAATCATCATCACCACAAGTCACGGGCATGTCGCTGTTCACCGCGCGGGGTGAACGCAAATACATCTCACAATCCGAGCGCGTTCGGTTTCTGTCAGCTCTGACAACGCTGGACGACGAAGCAGAACGAACCTATTGCGAAATGCTGTTTTGGACTGGATGCCGTCCGAGTGAGGCCTTGGCACTGACCGCGCAGCATGTCGATCTTGATGAACGCGCCGTGGCGATTTGCAGCCTCAAGAAACGGGGGAAACTGAAAGGCCGCCACTTTCGGATTATTCCACTGCCTGATCCGTTCATCAAACGTCTTGAAGCGGCGCATGGGATCAAGGCCGCGCAAGCCAAAGGCTGTGAGGCTCAGCCGCTTTGGTCATTCTGCCGGACAACGGCATGGCGGCGAATGCGTAGTGTCATGTGGACGGCGAAGATTTCGGGAATTCGTGCAACGGGACGGGGTTTGCGTCATGCGTTCGGCGTTCAGGCGGTCATGGGCAATGTGCCGCTGCCGATGATTCAGAAGTGGCTGGGTCATGCCAATCTGCATACGACCGCGATTTATCTGAATGCGAGCGGGCCGGAGGACCGGGCTGTCGCGCGGCGCATGTGGAAGACGAGTGCATGATGGAGCAAGACGCGAGCAACATGGTGGAGGAGTTGAACGCATTGATGACAGAACTCGAAGTCGTGGAGGAGATGGCATATCAGTTGCGCGGAAGAATTGCGGCGATGAGATCGAGATTGGCTGAGACAACGCGGCATTAGGAACAGTGTGCGGGTCAGGTCTGGGAGATTAATTCGGTAGTACAAAGCTGCTGGATGGCATTTGTGAGAGGTGCAAGGTGTAGTCGGGTACTACCGTCCCCGACACCTTGCCAAAGGGGCCCGCTGCGCGCCCCTGTTGGATACCCCCGGCTGTGGTACATTCCGGCATCGAGCCTTCATGCACCAGCCAAACGTCCGCCGTTTGATCGCGCTGTGGGAAAGGGCCTCCGTGCCCCTTCCCAAGACCCATCCCAGGTGAGCGTATCGCCGCCCAACCACTCGCAAAGAGATTTCACTCTCCCCTGCATCCCATCGACTTGGGCGGCGTTCCTGCCCCCAAGACCCCAGACCATTTCATGGAGACCAAACTTTCGTGTTTGGAAACGCCCCAAGAGCCTGCCCGTGCTCTTTGGAAACATGGGCCAACCCTGCGCGGATTGGATGGGCGCTTTCCGTCTACAGGTAACAGAAACGATGAACACTGGATTGGCTAAGGGATTGAGCGATCAATGGACGCGCCAAACTCAACTTCTGCGGAATGAGAATTCGTTTCAAGTCAAGATCGACATGCTAAGATAAGCTATGGATTCGACCATCTACATTGATCCCTGGCGCGGGCAAATTCGGGCGCTTGAGCACAACATCGTAAAATACCGTGCGATGCAAATGACGCTTGCCATCTACTATGCGGAAGAAATCAGGCGCGTCATCATCAGCGCGATCCAAACGCATGACAAGTTCTTCAAATCTCTAAAACCTGCCGAGACTATCGAACGACTTCCTCCAGGTACGAAAAAGCCTCTAGAAAAAGCTATAAAGATTTGGATCGATGAAAAACTTATCTCGGAAAAGGAAGCTGAAGATATAAAGCGCTTAGTCGACTATCGAAATGATATAGCCCATCGTATGCATCTGCTGCATGCCGATCTCAGCAAGTATCGATGGGTAAAAGACAGACAGAAGTACGGCCCTCAAGACAAGGTTCAATACGATAGCGATGCCGCCGTTGAAATGGAGGCACTGCTTTGCCTGCTCAATGACCGCCTCAGGGCTGCTTCGAGGATTCTGACTTTAAATCCAAATGCCCTCCTGTTTGATGCAGCAGAAAAGTCACTGAAACAGGAACTCAAATCACTCCGCCTAAAGATCGATAATCTTTTTCGCGAACGTGAGCGTGAGATCGCCGCAATAAATGCTGAGCTAAAGTCAATACACAGCACCTTTCGTGGGGAAGCAGCGCCCAATCATTGGCATCAAAAGTATGATAACGGCAGACTTACCCCACGGGGCGTGGAGGTATGCTACAGGCTTTTTGACGAGGCCTATTCCCTTGTAACTGTTGCTTACGCGATGGGGCTGTCGCTGCGTTCAGCAACAAAACGTCAAGAGATGTGGAGAGAGGCAGGTGGCAAGAAGCGGGTCAAATCGCAACTCGCAGAGTTGCCGACACGAAAGTTCCACCAAAGGTATGATGACTAAGCAGGGCACTTAGCCTCTTGAATTATTTCAAATAACTACTTTTTACTTCCCATAGGCTGATATTAGACTAAAATTCTACCCTAGGGGGAGAATCGTGAAATACGAAGATTTGAGGCTCGATCAGCTCAGCGTTAATCGAGCAAACGACAGACACGGCGAACTGGTCGATGAAGACGCTGCCATTGAATGGTTGCTAACTCATCGAGCAAACCATATGCGCAACCTTACCAAGGACATCGTTGCTGCTGGAGAAATCTATGAGCCTCCACTTGTACGCAAAGAGGGCAATGTTTTTGTGGTTTATGATGGAAACAGGCGAACGACAGCTTTGAAGCTGCTCGCCAAACCACAAAGAGCATCGTCGGCGGATTGGGCCAAGTTCTTTCGAACATTGCGTGACCAGTGGGATGGCAGTTTCCCAACTTCAATCACCTGTCAGATCGAACAAGACCGAGAGAGACTGGATGAAATCCTCTACCGTCGGCACACAGGACAGCAAAGCGGCGTTGGACAAAGCCAATGGGATGCACCCGCCAAAACGAATTTTGAGCGGCGAACAGGCAAAAATACCAAGATAGATATTGCCGAGGTGATAGAGAAACTTCTTCGCGATGAAGGGCTTTTGAAAGACGCAGACAGAATTCCCCGATCAAACATGAAGCGGCTGTTCTCAGCAGAACAGTTTCGAAACCGCGCGGGAATATCGCTCGAAAGGAACAAGCTCAACTTCACCCATAACCCGGAAAAGGTATTAGCCGCGCTTTCCCGTATTGCCAACGACTTGATATCCAAGACCGTGACGTTGGATGATCTGTGGGACAACAAAGCTAAACGGAAGTATCTTGATGACCTCGACAATCAAGGCGTATTGCCCCGCATCGAAGACACGCTTTCTGAGAGAACGCCGTCAGGACCAGGAAAACAAAAGCCGGGAAGCAAGCCGCCGGAAGCGCCAGAACCGAAGCTTCCTAAATCTACGCCCGCCGAAAAGCGCCGTACCTTAATTCGAAATATCGATCACGGGCTGCGGCAAACTCAATCCAATCGCCGGGCTCTCGATATATTCGACGAGCTTCAGCATCGGCTCAAGTTCGAAGACCACGACAACGCTATTGCCGTGTTGTTCCGTGTTCTGTTGGAAATTGGGATCGACTTGTACATCTCCGAATGGTCGGTGCAGAATGTTCATGCTGGCGATAAGCTAGCCAACAAGTTCCGCAAAACTATTGATGCCATGCGCGCCTCAGGCGCAATCGACAAAAAATACGCTGATGCTCTCCAACGTTTCGAAAAGACAGAAGTATTGTTTTCCACCAACACTCTTCATGCTTATGTCCACAGTGCTGAGTTCTTCCCGTCAGATCATCACCTAAAAGGTATGTGGGATATCCTGGAACGTTTTGTTGTTTTGTGCCTGCAACCCAATCCTTAAATTTCTAACTACTATAGAGTGCGCACGGAAAATCGGGTCGTGGTTTCCCTCTACTTCGGTCGCGGATCAATAGCATTTGATCACGCAATGCTCAGATCTCAATTTCGATTCCGACTTCGTTGTCGACAATTGTCTCGATTGGCGTGTGGAGATCGATTTCTACATCCGGTGCGCTCAATGTGACGACCAGCGCGTAACGCGACTTTTGTCTCGCGGTCTTGGCTGACTGACGCCACCATCCTGAAACAGGCTTGATACAGATCATATTGCGAGCAGCTAACTGGATCGCCGGGCCCACCCACTCATCGCTATGAAGTGACCCGCTCGAAACGCTATTTGGACCAAATTTCCAGCCGGAATTATCGCCGGACTTTGGGCCTGCGCCTCTGGGGTTTTCTCGATCAAGCGCATTAATTCGCTTGATGAAATCCACATCACTTTCCGTTCTTTGCCTCAAATCGAACCGCAGTCCAAAAGATTGATATCTTTGCGTATCAATCGATGCGAAACGACCGGGGTTGGGTTCCACGAAGTATGACAGGGTGACCTTAAGGCGGACATCCTGCTCGCCAATCCCCTCCAGCACCTCCTTTGGCCAAGGAAGTCGATAAAAATGGCAGTCGCCAAACTTAATCTGGCCTTTGTCGACACTGAACGGCTGAATCTCATTTTGCGCCACGAGCGCTAGGTGATTGGCCGCCGAGGCGGCAGCACGCTCAAAGCTCGGGACCCCGTGCCCAAATCGACGGAGCATAGGATAGCGGGCCATTACACCACCCACGCTATTGAGTTCGCTCAACATAGCGGGAGTCCATTCAGCACTGTGAACCAACAAAGCCCTTATTGTCTCAGGCCAAAGGTCTGGATGCTCCGCACTCAACATTGCTGCTAAGCGCCCTCCCTGAGCTGCCGCAGCGCTTGTTGCTGAGAAAGGCCGCAGGGGATGCTGTGCCTCATCCTCGCCAGTCGTTAGCAGGCCGAGGGAATCCAATGTGAGTGCCTCTGTGTTCGTTGGGTTTATCGCCCTGTTGCCGGCCTCTAAAACTATATCCGGCTTGATTGGCGAGCGCCCTAGAGGCCATGTTACGGAAGTACGGCTGAAAGGGCTAAGATAGCCAGCGTCCGCCATAGGTGTCCAAGTTTCATAGCCATTCTCTTCAATGTCGGTCTTGTTCGTATAACCACCAACAGTAAGCGCATTCCAAGATTGAGCGGGGTCTTCGATTGGGCAGTCATCTTGCGGAATTATCTTTGAAGGGTCAGTTTCGGCTGGAATATTTCCCGCAGAAACGATGAAGAGGCGCCTTGGTGCATTCTCGTCATCTCCTTGCATGGTTCCTGATGCTAGCTGATCAATAGCCGAGCTCCACGTTGTTGCACGAGCTCCGGAAACATTCTCATTTGTGACGGCCAGGCAAAACACTCGGGACCGCTCGGGCTTATTTAGCTCAGCAATAGAGGCTGCCGATTGCGTAATTGAGCCATAGCTACTTGGATCGTTCTCCGGAAAACCATCAGGAGGCAATACCTTCACGGATTCAATGCGATGCCGAAGAGCATATTCTTGTGTATCAGATAGGCGCGGATGAAGATCACCGTGCAGGGCTAAGCCTGCCATGCCAGTGCCGTGCCCGTCATGATCGAAACCACCCCAATCAGCATCAACTGCTAGTGTGTCGTCATCTGACAAAGATGGCTCAATCAGCATGTGTCCACGATTCACACCTGTATCAAGCAAGCAAACCGCCGGGGCATCGCCGCCGGGCCATGTTACTCTTTCCGCTAGCTCTTCAGACCAGTCGAGTTGTTCCTCTGCATCCATATCGAGGTAGAATACTGGACTGGCACTAGCTCTTCTGAGTTCGGCGACGCTACCCGTCGCAAACAGCAAGAGCTCAATCTCAATTCGCTTCGCACGAATTGGGATGACAGTGCTCTCGGGGAATTTTAGCCAATAATGATCTTCTGCCACAATCAGTCCCAGAGACTGAGCGGCTTTGCGAACATGCTTTTCTGCGCCTTTGAAAGACCATACCTCCCACCAGATCGTTTCATCGGCAGTCTGCGGGAGCGCTGATGGGTCATCTGTCCAGAAGGTCTCTAGGCGGGCTCGTCGAATATTCTCAATGGGTTCAACTTTGTCCCGCCTGGGCGGCTCGTCTTTGGCGTTTACCTCGCCATTGAGGTATTCATCTATGATTTGCTCAACGACGGGTCTCGCCTCGTCTGGTACAAAAAGAGCTACACGAAGCTCGTCGTTGTCGACCTTCTGTGTCGCGCCAAGCCTGATCTTATCGCTCTTTCTTTCCAGGGTTTTTTCCGGATTTGCTCCTCTTCGAAGATCAACTTCAAGATAGACGCCTTCCGGCGGCGGCAATCTCTCATCCTCAGGGCGGATTTCGTCGGCAGAAACAAATGCTGCCTCCATTTCGGCTTTGATTCTGGCTCCGTGCTCCGCCCTCACTCGCGGCGCACTGCCTTCGCCCATATTCCTGGGCGGCGATTGATAGCGGCGTTTCTGGACGCGAGAGCTAATATCAATGTGAGGTTTGTCGAAGTCAGGCATATCCGGCGGAATTAATTCCTGTTAGAGGTGAACGCCGCTCTCATTTCTGCCCGATTATTCAACCTGTACAAGATGTCTTCTGTTTTTAGCACGCTGCGTTCGTCAAGAATTGCTGTCTTAACGGCATCCTCCGACGCGCGTGCGATCTCTGACTGGCTGAGGCCCTGTGCTGCTTTGATAATCTTCGTCCATGCGAGTCGCGGGTATTTGAGTGGTCGAAGATACTTTTTGATCAACGCTTTGATCTGATCATCCGAAGGCATTTCAAATTCCAAAACAGAATCGAATCTTCTGAGCAAAGCCGGATCAAGTAATTCGGGGTGGTTGGTCGCGCCAACAAGCACGCTATCAGTTGCGTTAGGCTGCTCCATCAACTGAAGGAAGGAGTTTAGCACCCTGCGCATTTCGGCCACGTCGTTGGTCGCTGACCTTCGACCGCCAATAGCGTCAAATTCGTCAAACAGATAGACGCCCCGCCGTTTAAGCGTCTCTTCAAAAACAAGGCGTAGCTTAGCAGCGGTTTCGCCCATAAATCGTGTGATCAGGGTTTCCAGGCGAATTACGAACAACGGAAGATGAAGTTCACCTGCCAAAGCTTCTGCCGTCATCGTCTTGCCTGAACCCGGAGGCCCAAGAAAGAGAACACTTCTATTCGGTGTTTTTCCGTGCTCTCGCAGCCAATCTCTTTTGACCTGCTGTCGGATCAAATCTTGGAGCTTGTCTTCCACAGTCTCATGCAGCACCACATCAGAAAGACGTAGCTGAGGCTCTCGAAAATCGATCAGCGTTTCAAGCTCACCACGGGGTTGAGCGAAGGCAACCGGAACCGAAGCTCCCCGCGATTTGCCTGCGCGAGCATCGTCGACGGCGCGACGAAGCTCGTCTGCAGTCGTACGATGGCCTTTTCGTGCTTCTGAAGCAGCGACCTGTAGAGCAATTGAGAAAAATTGCTCGTCATCTCCCGTCGCGTGGCTCTTGAGCATAGCCAGAATTTGTTTGCTATTCGACATATTGCACTAACCTAAGAGGTTGTTCTTCATCTTGTATCTTACGTTTCCTAAAGACCTATTATACACCAACTACCACATTGATCATATTGAATTTTTTTCTTCGCTTTCGGGAGCTTACACGATTCCTAACTTTGCACCCAAGCAAGATTAACTCATCCTGTGATAGCGCGCCCTGCAGACCGGGCTGTCGTGAACCGGGCCTATAGACCCAGCCATCCGGCGTCCATCCCTCGCGCAAGACTTAGGGCTCCGCCCTCACCGCACTTCGTAAAAAATAGTCGGTCTCCCGAGGCTCAGGGTTATGCCCTTGCGCCCGCCGTCGATTTTTCACTCCGTTTGGACACCCGCTGTTCGCCACGAGGCAAGGTTGCATGTGCAACCCATACCCAAAGGAAGGGACAGTCAAATGACCAATCAAAGGAGTGAAATTAGAATCTATGTCGCCTGCTTGGCGGCCTACAACAACGGCATTCTGCACGGGCGCTGGATCGATGCCAACCAAGACGCATGGGCAATCTGGGAAGAGGTCTCAGCCATGATCAAAGCGTCCCCCGAAGAGGGTGCGGAAGAATGGGCAATCCATGACTATGAAGGCTTTGAGGGCGTTTCCATCAGTGAATGGGAGAGCTTCGAACGGGTCTCAGAAATTGCAGCCTTCATCGTCGAACATGGCGAGCTAGGCGGCAGGCTGATCGAATATTTTGGGAGCCTACAAGACGCTCAAAACTCCATCAGCGACCAGTACGCAGGGGAATATCGCTCAACCGCCGACTTCGTGCAGGAGATGACCGAGCAAGGCACGGACATCCCCGAGAGCCTGCAATATTACATCGACTGGAACGCGATGGCTCGCGACTGGGAAATCAACGACATCCTGACTATCGAAACAGGCTTTGAAGCCGTCCACGTATTCTGGAGGGCTTAGAGATGACAAATCAGCGTTTTACGACCTCAGAGCCATACGAGCATGAAGGCTACAACCCAGGCCATCCTTGGTACTATTTCCTCGGCGGGCGTCCCAAGCGCCCCCGAGAAATCCTCGAAGCAACACGCGCTTGCGGCTATCAAGGCTATGCAAGGGAGGACATCGCCGCCGCAGACGCGATGGCAGAGCCGAAACGCTCAGAAACACTACGCGCCCTTCGGGCAAAGTTCGAAGCCGATTTGCGACGAGACATTAGCCGCTATCGGGAATGCATCCGAGAGCTTCGCGCAAGCGAATGGAAATCACCGGAACAAGGCGAGGTTACTGCGTGCGGTGATATTCACACCGCCCTCAGCCTCAAGCACAATCACATGGCCAACCATTTCGGACATCTCATCTACTTGGATGATCTTCTAACCCAGCAGCGGGACTTGTTTTATTTGTAGACGCGCTAGCCATCGTGGGTCGGGCCGCGACGGCGAGCGGGACGCTGCCCGCTCGCTTCACGGCGGCGTTGCTTGAATGCTTCCCGCTGCTCATCGCGCGTCGGCTCCGCGCGCCTTTCGAATTCGGCGCGCTCTTTTGAAACGTCCTGATATTGCGCCGCCAGCTTTTCGCGTTTCTGCGCCTGACGCAGCAGGAAGAACATGCGCTGCTCTCGTTGACGCTGGATCAGAGCTTCCTTCTCCACCTCATCGCGTGCCTTCGATTGTAGGGCTTCGGCCTCGTTCTCGCGTTTGATCCGCGCATTCTCACCGCGCATCCAATCCCACATGCCTTTGAGGCCGCCCTTGAACTTGGCTTGCCGCGCAATCGCCTCTTGGGCGGCACGTTCCTCAATCCGTTTCAAGGCGTCAGCGCGCTCCGCGCGCTGGCGATCAATCAATACCTGCTTTTGCGCTGATCGTTCGGCTAATCTCTCAGCGTTGCGGGCTTTCAAGTCGTCGGCAAACCCGCCCATCTTATCCGCCATCTCGCGGGCATAATTGGCTTGGACGGTCTGCACGTCCGGCAGGGATTTTTCTGAGCCTAGGCGTTCACGAACTGACTTGGTTTTGGCTCCGACCCATCGAGGCACACTCATCACTTCGCCCAGATGGTCGACAACCACAAAGCCGCGACGATCTCCGCGCGCAAGCCGAAATCCCTTCTCGCGAAGGGCGTGCTCGAAGGCGGCGCGCGTATCGCTGACCGCCCAAGCGGCCTGGAGGTCGGCCTTGATCTCATCGGCATGGCGACCCGTGCGCCGCGCCTGCTGGTATTGCTCCAGTGTGTAGTTGAGCGGATTGCGCTCTTGCGTGTTAAGAAGGCCGCGCGGCACGTCCCAACCATGTTCGATAAACAGCTCACGGCTCACGTCCCGCATTTTTAACCGATTGAACGGCATTGGGATGGCCTTCATTTGCGTCGCGTCGATCCGCGACCAAACCACATGACAATGCCTATCCCGATGCTCGCCCTTTTCGTGAAAGACGATCACGCGCGGCTGGCCGGACAGTCCCAAAGCCTCTTCGGCCTTGGCAATGGCCTGCTCGAAATCCTTCGCGCTGGCGTTGGCGTCTTTGGGCGGCGACAGGCTAAGCGAGAACAGCGGCTTGCGGCAGCGCGTGCCCTTGGCCAGTGCTTCAATCTCCTGAAACGCCTCGCGCATGTCCTCGGACATGAAACCCGAAACGTCATGCACCTGGACATGCTCATTCTCATCCGTTCGCATGAGGTGAACTGCCAGCTCGCGGCCACCGCCTCTCGCATTGCCGTGCAGGATCATGGTTAGCCGCCTCGAAGGCCAAGTGCTGCCATGATGTCCTGCCGAAGAGATTTCAGTTCAGCGCATGTCTCGTGAAGCTCTTCCACCAGTTCAGGCGTGACAGGCAAAGCCCCGATATTGGCCGCCTTGGCGATCTGGTTCAGGTTCTGGGATATGCGAGATTGCCCCAACGCGCCCAGCACCTTGCCGAGGGCTTCACGATCCACCTGCCGCGCTCGCGAGCGGTATTGTGCGCCGGAAAAGAGCCGTGACTTTATATATGCGCCCAAAGGCTGGCCATCAGCGCTGGCCTTGAGCTGCACGCGCTCTTCTTCACTCAGACGAAGGGAGAACGGTGCATCACGTCTGGTCTGAGGCACGCGGGCGGCAACGGCTTCATGGCCCGCCGCTTCCGAGAATACGAGGTAAGTTTTTTCGCCGCCGGGTCTTCTCATAGTCCCAGCTCCTCAAGTTCGTACTTGTAGGGCTTGAGCTGATCCTCAATGGCAGCTAACTCGTCGAAAAGCGTGTTTAAGTCGATACCGTCCAGCGGCACCAGCAGATTCCCCGGATATTCAGCGCGCTGCCAGCGGCCCCAGGGCCTCGCTTCCCTGTGCGGCGCTCATATGGGATGAATATGCAGCCCGAGGGACGCGAATCCATGGCCTCCGTGAAGAAGCCCCGTTTCACCTATAATCGCCTGAACCGGCGCCTTGATGTGCTGGTGAAGGACAAGCTGTGGCTTCAGGTGATCCTGGCGATGGTGTTCGGTGTGGGGGTTGGCCTGCTGCTGGGGCCGGACCTTGCGTTTCTGCCGCGTGACCGCGCAGACCTGATCGGCGGCTGGCTTGGCCTTCCGGGCAATCTGTTTCTGGCGCTGATCCGGATGGTGATCATCCCGCTGGCGGCCAGTTCCATCATTCTCGGCATTGCGGGCACGGGCGGCGGTGAAGCCCTGCGGACGATTGGCCGGAAGCTCGCCGTCTATGTCCTGCTGACGACGGTGGCGGCGACGATGATCGGCGTGACGCTGTCGCGCTTCATCCGGCCGGGACGCTCGCTGGAAGAAGGCCTGCCCCTGCCGCCGAGCCTGAAGCCGGATGACCTGCAGCTGGCGACGCCTGCCCCGTCTCCGCTGGAGGGAATCACGCGGGAGCTGCCCGACATGATCACGAACCTCATCCCGCAGAACATCACGGCCTCGCTGATGGAACAGGACATGCTGGCCATTGTCGTCTTCTCACTGTTCGTCGGCATCGCCATGGTAAGCGCCGACAAGAAGGAACTGACACGCCCGCTGGTCGCCCTGACGGAAGCAATGCTGGAAGTCAGCATGACCGTCATCCGCACCGCGATGCGGTTTGCACCGCTGGCCGTGTTCGGCCTGATGGCAGAGACGATCTCCGCCAATGGCATCGGCACGCTGGTGGATCTGGCCACCTATTGCGCCATTGTGCTGACAGGCCTTGCCTGCCTGCTGGTCATGTATCTGCTCATTGTTACCGTATTCGGACGAATGAACCCGGTGACCTTCGTCCGCGCGGTCGCGCCGGTGCAGCTACTCGCCTTCTCCACATCGAGTTCGGCAGCGGTGATGCCGCTGACCATGAAGACCGCCATCGACAAGCTGCAGACGCCCACGTCGCTGGCCGGAGCAGTGGTGCCGCTGGCCTCGACGGTCAACATGGCCGGTACGGCGCTCTACCAGTCCGTCGCGATCATGTTTCTGGCAGACATTGCGGGCACGCCGCTGGCCCCCGGAGATCTGGCGCTTGTCATGGTGACACTGACCGGCGCGTCCATCGGGGCCCCTGCCGCTCCTGGCGCAAGCATCGCGATCCTCGCGGCGACAGCCGCCAGCTTTGGAGTGCCGCTTGTCGGCCTGCCACTGGTCATGGGCGTTGACCGGATCCTCGACATGGCCCGCACCCTGGTCAATGTGACCGGCGATCTCGTGCTGTGCCGCATCGTGTCGCCAAAGGGCATGGGCGGACAGACAAAACCGGAACCGGAGGATAATCCGGTTCCGGCTGAAAGTGTCACAGCAGAGGCCTAGAGCAGCCTATTCTGCGAAGCCGCGGTCGCGCATCAGGGCGCCGATTTCGGCATCCCGGCCACGGAACAGGCGGTAAGCTTCTGCCGGGTCCATCGAGTTGCCGGCGGCAAACAGGTATTTCACCATGGCGCTGGCAACATCCTGATCATAGTAGCCGCCGGACGCTTCGGCGAAGGCCTCTGCGGCATCGGATGTCAGCACATCGGCCCAGAGATAACCGTAATACCCGGCAGCATAGCCCTCGCCTGAGAAGACATGCCCGAATTGCGGCGTGCGGTGACGCATGACGAGTTCGGTCGGCATACCAAGTTCGTCCAGCGTTTCCCGCTCGAACTTGTCAGGGTCGAGTCCCTCGGGATCGGCCATATGCAGCTTCATGTCCATCAGGGCCGACGCCAGGTATTCCGTCGTCGCGAAGCCCTGATTGAAGGTGGACGCCTTGCGGATCTTTTCAACCAGTTCTTCGGGCATCGGCTCGCCCGTCTCTGCACTGACGAGATAGGTGTCGATGACATGATCTGTCGGAAGCCAGCGCTCCAGAAGTTGCGACTGGAACTCTGTATAGTCGCGCAGGCCGCCGGTCAGATCCGGATATTCGACCTGCAGCGACAGGTAATGCAGCGCGTGGCCGAATTCGTGGAACATGGTCTCGGCATCGTCCCATGAAAGCAGCACAGGCTCACCCGGGGCCGGCTTCACGAAATTGGCATTATTGGCCGCCAGAACGTTCTTCTCGCCCCGGAAGCTTTCATGCGACCGGTAGGTTGTCGCCCAAGCGCCGGAACGTTTGCCGTCGCGCGCGAAGGGATCAAAATACCAGAGGCCCACATTCCGGCCGGTGGCCTTGTCGTTGACCTCATAGACGGTCACATCCGGATGGAAGACCGGGACAGAGCCGTCGGTGATCGGCACGAATTCGAAGCCGAACAGCTGGCCAGCCACGTCGAACATGGCGAGGCGGAGATTGTCGAGTTGCAGGTACTGTTTCACCTCTTCCGAATTGAGGTCGTATTTCGCCTTGCGGACCTTTTCCGCATAGAAACGGTAGTCCCATGGTTCGATCTTGATGTCGGCGCCTTCTGCATCCGCCAGCGCCTGCATGTCGGCGACTTCTTCGTGCACACGTGCGACGGAGGCCTTCCACACCTGCAGCATCAGGTCGAACGCCTGGTCCGGTGTCTTGGCCATCCGGTCTTCCAGACGCCACTCAGCGAAATTGTCGTAACCGAGCAGTTCGACCCGCTCGTCGCGCAGCTTCAGTATTTTCGCGATGATGGCATTGTTGTCGTGCGCATCGCCATTGTCACCGCGGTTATAGTAATTGCGCCATACCTGTTCCCGCAGGTCACGCTCTGTGGAGAAGGTCAGGAACGGGTCCATGGACGAGCGGGTGTTGCGTACGGCGTACATGCCCGGCTTGCCCAGCGCCTCCGCAGCGGCGGCGGCGGAACTGAGATAGGAGTCCGGCAGGCCGCATGTCTGTTCCGGCGTCAGATAAGTGACCCAGCCTTCTTCGTCGGCCAGGAGGTTCGCCGAAAATTCCGCGTAGAGGCCCGCCAGTTCCTTATTGATGGCTGCGAACCGCTTTGCCTTCTCTCCTGTCAGCGTGCCGCCATTGCGGGTGAAGCGCTGGTGGATGATGTCCGTCAGCCGCTGCTGGGCCGGGGTCAGCGCATCGTATTCCGCCCCATTGCGAACTGCGTCGACCCGCGCGAACAGAGCCTGATTCTGATTGATCGAGTCATAAAAGGCCTGGATTTCCGGATCCATGCGGGTTTCGATCTCGCGGAACTCCGGGCTCGAAAGGTTCGATCCCCAGAGATAGTAATATGTCAGGGCACGGTTCAGCTCACGGCCGGTGTCTTCCATGGCCGCGATCGTGTTTTCGAACGTCGGTGCATCGGGATTTTCCGCAATGGCATCGATCTCCGCCCGCTGAACCGTCATGCCCTGCTCAAGCGCCGGTTCGATCAGCGTGATGTCCATCTTGTCGAAGGCCGGAACTCCGCCATAGGGGCCGGTGAAGACATCGCCGGGGCTCCAGGCCGTCGCCTCGTCCACGACGACTGTCGCATCATCCGATGAAGTGCCGGCATCTCCCGCCAGTTCGACCGGGTCGCCGGCTTCGGCGACGTCCGGCGTCATACCGGCACAAGCGGTCATCATCGTGGAGCCGAGAATGAAGGACAGGAAAGTTCTGGTACGGGTCATGTCAGGTCCTGACTGGAAGTTGCGGGGTCAAGGGCACGTTGGGAGGCAGGTCGGGGCTGCCGCCTTCGGAAGATTCGTAACATTATATCAGCACGATCACCGCAGCAGGCAACCATGCGGCCCACATTATTCAAATTATTTTTGAATTTTAAATATAAATTCCGGACCAGCAATCCCAAATCAAAAAGGGCAGACCGCACGGCCTGCCCCGAACGCTTGAATATGATACGATAATCAGGCGAGTGTACGGTGAAGCGCCGCAGACCAGCCTTTCAGCAAGGCCGTTCTCTGTTCGTCGTCCATCTGAGGCTCGAACTGCGTCCCTTTGACGTCACGCGCCTGCCAGCCCGCCGCATCCACCCAGCCAAGCTGCATCGCCGCGAGCGCCGCTGCGCCGAGCGCCGTCATCTCCCGGTAGTCGGGCCGCACGACCGGCCGCGCGCAGATATCCGCCAGGAATTGCATCAGCCAGTCATTGGCCACCATGCCGCCATCGACCCTCAACTCCCGGATCTCGACACCATCGGCCTCGAAGGCGTCCAGCAGGTCCCGCGTCTGGTAGGCGACGGCCTCAAGCCCTGCGCGCACAAGATGTGCAGCTGTGGTCGCACGGGTGATGCCGCTGATCGTGCCGCGCGCATCGGCGTTCCAATGCGGTGCGCCAAGCCCCGTAAAGGCTGGCACAATGTAGACTCCGCCATTGCCCGGTAACGCCCCGGCCATGGCCTCGCTTTCAGCTGCGTCGGAAATCAGTCCCAGATCGTCGCGAAGCCATTTCACAACCGTCCCGGCATTGAAGATGGAGCCTTCCAGCGCCATTGCGCCGCCTTCCGCCGTCTCATAACCAATTGTGCCCAGCAGGCGGTTTTTCGAGTCCGGCTTTTCCGTCCCTGAATTGGCGACGAGGAAAGCGCCCGTGCCATAGGTGATCTTGGCCATGCCGGGCGAGAGACAGCCCTGCCCCACAAGCGCCGATTGCTGGTCACCTGCAGCAGACAGGATCGGCAGCGCATGTCCAAACAGCCCTTCATCACAAATGCCAAAGTCTGCCGCATTGGGTTTCACCTCCGGCAGCATACTCATCGGCACACGGAACAGGCTGCACATGGCCTCGCTCCAGCCGCCCTGATCGCCAAGCCCAAGGCGGTAAAGCAAGGTGCGCGAGGCATTCGACACGTCTGTGGCGTGCACCCGCCCGCCTGTCAGATGCCAGATCAGGAAGGTCTCGATCGTGCCGAATGCCAGTCCCCCCGCCTCGGCGCGGTCTCTGGCCCCGTCGACCGCATCCAGAATCCACGCGATTTTCGTGCCGGAAAAATAGGGATCGATCAGCAGGCCGGTTTCGGCCTGAACGGCCGCTTCATGCCCGGCCGCTTTCAACGTATCACAGATACTGGCCGTGCGCCGATCCTGCCAGACAATCGCGGGCGCCAGCGGCTTGCCGGTCCCGCGGTCCCATACCAGCGTCGTCTCGCGCTGATTGGTGATGCCGATCCCCGCGACGCGATTGATCCCTCCGGCTTCAGAGAGCGCCGTGCGACAGACCTCTACGGTCTTCTCCCAGATCATCTCGCCATCCTGCTCGACCCAGCCGTCGGCGGGATAGGCCAGCGGCACTTCTTCCTGCGCAAGGGACACCTGATTGAAGTCACGGTCGAACACGATGGCCCGCGTCGAGGTCGTCCCCTCATCGATCACCAGGATGCCATCAGCCATGTCTTTGTTCCTCCGGGATTTTCCGGAAGGATGGACCGGTCAGGCCAATGTCGTCAACGTATCTCCCGGCGGGGGGCGCGGTCACCGAACCACCAGAGCGTGGCGGCGGTCGCTGCGAAGGTGGCGGTGTCCACAATACCGGCCTGACCGGCGGCATCCGCCTTCAGGAAGACCGCCCCCGTGATGCCCCACAGCAGCACCGTCAGCGTGGGCCGGGTCAGCGCGCGCACAGCATTGACCCATCTGTAGCTCTCCCCAATGGCCGCTTCCGCCGCCATGGAAGCGGACAGACCTGCCCAGGCACCGGATGTTTCCGCTTTCTGCAGCTCGGCCACCCGTCCAGCCGCGTCGGCTTCGATGCGCAGCTTCTGCATCTCGGCGTCATGCTGCCAGCGCGCCCGCTCATGCGCCTGCGCCTGCCGGGCCTCGACCATGCCGGCGATCCGCCCGATAGCCGTGCCGACCAGACCGAACAGGCCACCGCCCGCTGCGCTCGCCGCCAGGCCGGCTATGTCCGCCATGATGGTTCGCTCCCCGGGTAAAACCAGCGCGCCGGGCGCGGCCGCCGGTCAAGATGAAGGAAGGTCTTCCCGAGGCCGAGACCGGTGAAGCCGTTCCGCTCCGCAGCCGCCAACAGGAGATGGCGATCATGCCCGGCCAGCGAGACATCCACCGCGATGGATCTGTGGAGACTGAACCGGACACCGCCGACATAGGTGTTCCACACCCCGCAGCGGTGGCCGGAATTGATCACCAGCGGGTGGCCTGCCTCTGCCCGAAGCGCCTCCAGCGCATCCAGGAAATCAGGCGCGTGCCAGTATTCGCCCGCGCAGAACCGGCCACCACATCGGCAAGCCAGTTCCGTCGGCGTGAAATGCGGCCAGCGCCAGCCGTCCGCATCAAATTCAGAGACGTTTTCTATCAGCATGCGCACAAGTCTGCGCGCACGGCTTACCGGGTGGATTGGATCGGCCTGAACAGAAGAGCGCGGCCCGTGTTACCACAGGCCGCGCCACTTGCCGGTGTCGGACAGGCCCGGCTTTATCCCCCAGACTCAGCCAGCCGTCGCAGGCGTTGCACCCCAGGTGCGCGGCTGGTTCAGCTTGTCGATCGCCGCCTTGTACTCTGTTTCCAGCTGGTCGACATAGTCTGCCACCGGCCCGCGGCGCTTCACGGCGCCAATCCCCTGACCACAGCCCCAGATATCTTTCCAGGCCTTGCTCTTGGTGTTGCCACCGGAGCCGAAGTTCATCTTGCTCGGGTCGCTTTCCGGCAGATTGTCCGGGTCGAGCCCGGCGGCCTCGATCGACGGCTTCAGATAGTTGCCGTGCACGCCGGTAAAGAGGTTCGAGTAGACGATGTCTTCTGCGCCATAGGACACGATGGCGTCCTTGTAGCCTTCCACGGCATTGGCTTCGTCACAGGCAATGAAAGCTGAGCCTGCATAGGCAAGGTCTGCACCCATGGCCTGCGCCGCGGCAATCGCCCCGCCATGCGCAATGGCCCCCGACAGCGCCAGCGGGCCATCGAAGAATTCACGGATCTCCTGGATCAGCGCGAATGGCGAAAGTCGGCCAGCATGGCCGCCTGCGCCGCTACACACGGCGATCAAGCCGTCGGCACCCTTCTCAAGCGCCTTCTTCGCGAAAAACGTATCAATCACGTCGTGCATCACCACACCGCCATAGGAGTGGATGGCGTCATTCACATCCTTGCGGGCCCCCAGCGACGTGATGACCAGCGGCACCTTGAACTTCACGCAGGCCTCGACATCGTGATCCAGCCGGTCATTCGACTTGTGCACGATCTGGTTCACGGCGAACGGCGCGGACGGGCGGTCGGGGTTCTTTGCGTCATGCTCGGCCAGTTCTGTTGTGATCCGGTCCAGCCATTCGTGCAGTACCGGGCCCGGACGGGCGTTGAGCGCCGGAAAACTGCCGACGATACCCGCCTTGCACTGGGCGATAACCAGTTCCGGACCGGAAATGATAAACAAAGGCGATCCGATCAGCGGCAGCCGGAGGTTCTGGAGCACGGGCGGCAGGGCCATGGGTATTTTCCCTCAAAGTGAACAGTGTTTACATTGGTCCCAAATCTAACGATCTGACCGCCATGGGCAAGCCATGACGTCAGGTGAGGGGATGATCCCCACCGGCGCCGGGCGGCGTGACGAGCACTTTGTCGACCCGGCGGCCGTCCAGATCCATAACTTCAAACCGATAGCCGGAGATGTGAACGACGTCGCCATCACTGGCCAGGCGCTGCAGCTGGTGGATGATCATCCCGCCCACAGTGGTGGCGCCGCCATCAGCTTCCCCGAAATCCGGTGCGGAGAGCAGGATTTCCAGATCCTCCACAGGCATCAGGCCGTCGATCAGCCAGGATCCGTCTTCCCGGCGGGCGGGCCGGTCTATGCCTTCGCTGGGGGAGAAAGCGCGATCGCCGGCAATGGCGCCCAGCAGGTCTGCCGCCGTGACCATGCCCTGAACGCTGCCATGCTCGTCCACCACCAGCGCCATGCGCACTTCGCTCTCCTGCATCGACTCCAGCAGCCGCATGACCGACAGCGTTTCCGGCACGAAAGTCACAGGCCGGGCAACCCGTCTCAGGTCAGGCCCATCCCCACTCAGGTCGCAATTGAGGAGATCCTTGGTCTGGACCACGCCGAATACGCGATCGAGCCGTTCATCCGCCACCGGGAAGCGCGACTTCCCGCTCTCTAGGATTTCCTTCTTGATCTCTGGCCATGGATCGTCGGTATCGATCCAGACAATATCTGGCCGCGGAATCATGATCGAGCGGACATCGCGGTCCGCCAGCCGCATGACGCCGCGCATCATGCGCTGTTCTTCCAGATCGATCACGCCGCTGGTGGCGCCTTCATCCAGAATGGCGTGGATTTCTTCCTCCGTCACCGGGTCCTGCCGGATACCTGCCAGGCCCAGCAGGCTAAGCAGACCGTCTGTGGAAATGCGCAACAGCCAGACAACCGGAAAGGCCAGCCGCGAAATCAACGCCATGGGCGGCGCCATCACCGTCGCGATGGCCTCAGGGGCGATCAGCGCGATGCGTTTGGGCACAAGTTCGCCAATAACCAATGACAGGAATGTGGTGAACACGATCACCAGCCCGAACGAAATTTCCCCTGCTTTGGCCTCGATGGCCGGCACCTGTTTCGCAATGAAGGGGGCCAGGTCATCCGCAATGGCGGTCGCACCATAGGCCCCGGCGACGATTCCGACGAGCGTGATGCCGATCTGCACCGTCGACAGGAAGCGGGAGGGATCGTTCTGCAGGCCGATCACGGTTTTCGCCCCCACATCGCCCTGATCCACCTTCGCCTGAAGACGGGCGGGACGCGCCGATACGATGGCGAGTTCAGACATCGCGAATATGCCGTTCACCAGGATCAGACCGAGAAGAATGAAAAATTCGATCATGGCGCGCTGTGCCTCTGACAACAGGGTGAGACCGGCACAGGACAATCCCGGCCGGCATGCGCACCACAACGGCGCGTTAAGAAGGAACAGCAAAGCCTAGAGAGCTTGGCCCCCGCGCTCAATGCCCAACCCGTATTGCGCCTGTCAGCCAATCCGCGCGCTACCGCCGCCATCGACGGGCAACAGAGCGCCCGTAATGAAGCGCGCTTCATCGCTGGCCAGGAACAGCGCCGCGTGGGCCGTGTCCCAGCCGGACCCCATGAATCCCAGAGGCACACGTGCGGCTCTCTCCTTGCGCAACTCGTTCTCCGGAACGCCGCGCTTCTTCGCGATACCGCGGATAGCCATGGGCGTATCCATCAGACCCGGCAGGATGGCATTGCACCTTACGCCGCGCGACGCGCCGGAGTTTGCGACACTCAGCGTCATGCGGTTCATACCCGCCTTGGACACTTCGTAAGCCATCTGAAAGCCGCCCGCGAGCGATGCCAGCGACGAAATGTTGACGATGGCCCCGCTGCGGCGTTCCCGCATGCCGGGCAGAAGTGCCCTGGTCACAAGCCAGGCGCCCTTCAGGTTGATCCTCAGTGTCCGGTCGAAGGCTTCCTCCGTGAGCCTGTGCGGCGGGCCATCCCCCGCATCGCCGATACCAACATTGTTGATAAGAATATCCGGCGGGCCAATGGCTGCTTCAGCTGTGTCAGCAATGGCGGCTGCATCCGCGGGCTTGCTGACGTCCGCGGCAAACGCTCTCGCCATGCCACCCCCGGCAAGGATGTCCGATGCGGTGGCCTCTGCACGTTCGATGCTGCGATCCACACACAGAACACGCGCACCGGCCCGGGCGAACAGCATGGCGATCGCCTTGCCATTGCCGATCGTTTCGCCCGGCGTCTGACCGGCACCGGTCACAATGGCGACCTTGCCGGACAGGCGCCCTGTCACGTCGGCCAGGCTCATTTGGCAAGGTCCGGATCGAGGGTCAGGTCATCGTCCAGCGGCACGCCAAAAGAGTTCAGCATCATGGAGACCTGCGTGTACTGGCCGACCGTCATGACCAGATCCATGCGCTGCTTTTCAGTGAAACCGGACAGCGCGGCCCAGGTTGCATCCGTGATGAACGCGTCGGACGTCAGCTCATCGGTCGCCTGCAACAGCGCCTTGTCGTTGGCGCTCCAGCCCGGCGCCTCCGGCCCGGCCTTGATGCGCTCGATTTCCGCTTCGGTGAGACCGCACTGAAGGCCTATGCGCACATGCTGGGCCCACTCATAGCCGGCCTTCCAGTTGAACCCGGTGCGCAGGATGACCAGCTCCCGGTCGCGTTCGTTCAGATCGTTGTATTTGGACAGGATGTAGCCGCCCCAACCCATAAAGCGCTTATAGGCCTTGGGCGCGCGGGCAAGCGTGCGGAAAATATTGTAGATTTCTCCCTTGAACCGGTCGCCCAGCGCGTCCTTCTGTTCAGGCGTGATCTCTGAATCGGCGAGCGGCGCGATGCGCGGGGCTTTCAGTCTCATGGTTTTCCTCCCGGTGTTTTTCTGCCGGGAACTAAACCTGCCGCGCGGGAATGCCGCAAGCCGGACGTGAGGTCAGCCGCGCTCCATCCGCGCCTGCATCATGGACAGCCAGGCGTGCTGGCGGTGAATCATGGAGACGAGTTCGGCGTCGTCACCCTCCTCCAGGAGCCTGTCGAGCCAGAGGCCGAGGATTCGGGTGTGAGACCCCATCCACTCTTTCAGAAGGTCCTGGCGCACGCCGCGCGCTGCATCGCCCTCGCCTTGCAGCGGCCCGCACAGGCAGGAAGTGTCCGCCGGACGATGGTCCGCACTTCCTTGTTGCTGTGCTTCGGCCCGGCGTGCGCCAGTTTCAGGGTGACCGGAATCGACTGTATTTTCAGGGTTTTCGCAGGAAACGAGCCTCAGAACCGCGCGTGCTTGTGTCATGGGAATCTCCTTTTTGCGAATAATTCTCAATCGCACCAAAAGACGCTTGCGTCAACTCGTTCCGGGCCGCTACGGAATGCCGCCAAGTAAGTGGTTCCCTTTTGCAATTCTTTCCGCCAATAAACGGATCCATCATGGCAGACGATATCCTCCCGCTTTCGAGCACTTTTCCCGACGCCACCGAAGCCGAATGGATGGCTTCGGTCGAAAAGGCCCTCAAGGGCCGTGGCATTGATGCAATCACCCGCACCACGGCGGATGGGCTGAAGATTCGCCCGCTCTACCGTGAGAGCGATTTCCCCGCTTCGGAGGACCCGCTGGGCACGCCCGGCGTGGCGCCCTATCTGCGCGGACCGACAGCGGCGCCAGACCCGTGGCTGCCCTGGGATATCCGGCAGGCCTTTACCCATGCCTCGCCATCGCACACGCATGGGGAAGTGCTGCGCGACCTGGAACGGGGCGTGAGTTCGGTTGAACTCTGCATCGATCCGACCGGACGACACGGTGTCCAGGCCATGACTATGCCGGACTTTGACATTGCCCTGAACGGCGTCGACGCGACCATTGCCGGCGTAGCGCTTGACCCGGTCATGACCTCCGGCACACGCGAAGCCGCCTTCCTGGCTGAGTGGGCGCGGAACAAGGCTGGCTCGAAACTCGACTTCAACATGGACCCGCTGGGTGCCCTCGCCCGCACCGGCATGCTGGCTGACGGTGTCGACCCGGCTTTTGCCGAGGCAGGCGCGCTCGCCAGAGTTCTGGCCGGAAAATACCCCGCCGCGAACCTGTTCCGCATCGACGCCCGCGCCGTGCATGAGGCGGGTGGATCGGAAGCGCAGGAGCTGGCCGCGCTGATCGCCTCTGCGGTCGACACGCTGCGCCGCCTCGCCCCACACATGAATGCTGCGGATGTTGTGGCGAAGACGATCTTCTGCCTGGCCCTGGACGCCAATTACGGCATCGGCGTTGCGAAGCTGCGCGCTGCCCGCCGGTTGTGGGCCCGCGTCGAAGAGGCCCTCGGGCTTGAGGCCCGACCCATGCGCATTCAGGGCTACAGCTCTGCCCGCATGCTGACGCGTTATGATGCCTGGACGAACATGCTGCGGGGCACAGCCGCCGCTTTTGCCGGGGCTGTTGGCGGCGCAGACATCCTGACCATCCGTGCTTTCAATGAACCGCTGGGCACGCCGGAAGAACTCGGCCGCCGCATCGCACGCAACACCCAGCTGATCGCCATGGAAGAAAGCCAGCTCGGCCGCGTGGCGGACCCGACAGGCGGCGCCTGGTTCACCGAAACATTTGCCAGCGAACTGGCCGAAGCGGCCTGGGCCGAATTCCAGACGATCGAAGGCGAAGGCGGCTATGCCGCGTCCCTCATGTCCGGCGCTTTCCAGGGCCGCGTGAAAGCGGCCCGCGACGCCCGCGCCAAAGATATCGCCAAGCGCAAGATCCCGGTCACGGGCGTTTCCGAATTCCCGTTGCTGGACGAAATCGCCGCCCCGGTGGCCGACACCCCGCACCTGCGCACCGGCGCGGAACTGACGGACGAAGCGCTGCAGGCGCTGCTGCCGGACATGCCACCAGAGACGGGCAACGATGCCACTGCCGAGCCGCTGAAGCCGATCCATCTCGGGGAAGACTTCGAAGCCCTGCGCGACAAGGCGGCCGCCGCTGCGAAACAACCGGCAATCTTCCTCGCAACGCTTGGACCGCTCGCCGAATACACGGCCCGCGCAGACTTTGCCCGCAACCTGTTCGCTGCAGGCGGCCTGACCGCGAAAGAGCCACCGGTGCCGCCGAAGGATGCCGCAGAGATCGCCGCCGCGTTCAAGGCCTCCGGCCTTCGCATCGCCTGCCTCTGCGGTGCTGACGCCCGCTATGCTGACGAGGCAGACGCTGCCGCCAGGGCCCTGAAAGAGGCGGGCGCGCAACATGTCTGGATCGCCGGCAAGCATGAAGGCGACGGCATCGACTCGCAGATCTTCATGGGCTGCGACGTACTGCACACTCTGAAACTCGCCCACGCAGAACTGGGGCTGTGATCGCCATGATGCTGGAATTCACTCTCGATAACTGGGAGCACCACCCTTGCGTGGAAGGCCGCCCGGCAATTGAGCGGGATGTACGGGAAAACCGTGCCATCTTCGCCACGGCCGGATCAGGCAATGACAGTGTCGCCCCGATCGAATGCCCGCTGCCCGCCGTGCTGACGCGCGCCAATGGTGACCGGGTGTCCGTCATCATTCTGCAGGCACAATGGTCCGCCGACCGGTCGGGCTATGTGTTTGGCGCCGTCGATCAGAACGGCAAACCTTATGTCGCCACGTCCGGCGAAACCCTCATCCTGAAACAGCCGACCCCCGAATGGACGGCTAATCTGGAGATGTCCCGATGACAGACTTCCCCGACTTCACGAAACTCGACCTCGGCGCCCCGCACGCGAAAGCCGCCTCGCCAAAGCTTGGCGAGGCCTGGGAAACCCCGGAAGGCGTCGAAGTGAAAACGGCCTACACAGAGGCTGACCGCGCCGGGCTGGACTATCTGGACGATTTCCCGGGGCTCGCCCCGTTCGGCCGTGGCCCTTACCCGACCATGTACACGAACCAGCCCTGGACGGTTCGTCAGTATGCGGGCTTCTCAACCGCAGAAGACTCCAACGCCTTCTATCGCCGCAACCTCGCCGCTGGCCAGAAAGGCCTGTCGGTCGCTTTTGACCTGGCCACACACCGCGGCTACGATTCCGATCACGTCCGCGTGTCGGGCGATGTCGGCATGGCCGGTGTGGCCATCGACTCCATTTACGACATGCGCACCCTCTTCTCCGGTATTCCGCTGGACAAGATGTCTGTCTCCATGACGATGAACGGCGCCGTGCTGCCGATCCTCGCGCTCTATATCGTGGCGGCTGAGGAACAGGGCGTCGGGCCGGAGAAACTGGCCGGGACGATCCAGAACGACATCCTCAAAGAATTCATGGTGCGGAACACCTATATCTATCCGCCCAAGCCGTCGATGCGGATCATTTCGGATATCTTCGCCTATACGTCGCAGAACATGCCGAAGTTCAACTCGATCTCGATCTCGGGCTACCACATGCAGGAAGCCGGTGCGACGGCAGACCTGGAGCTGGCCTATACGCTGGCCGACGGCATCGAATATATCCGCGCCGGTGTGGCCGCAGGGCTTGATGTGGACGCGTTTGCGCCGCGCCTGTCCTTCTTCTGGGCGATCGGCATGAACACGTTCATGGAAGTCGCCAAGATGCGGGCTGCGCGCCTGCTCTGGGCGAAGCTCGTGAAAGAGAATTTCAACCCGAAGAACCCGAAATCCCTCAGCCTGCGGACGCACTCGCAGACGTCCGGCTGGTCGCTCACCGCGCAGGATGTCTACAACAACGTCATCCGCACCTGCCTTGAGGCCATTGCGGCCACGGGCGGGCAGACGCAGTCGCTGCACACGAATAGCTTCGACGAAGCGCTTGCCCTGCCGACGGACTTCTCCGCCCGGATCAGCCGGAACACCCAGCTGTTCCTGCAACAGGAAGCCGGCGCCTGCCAGACGGTCGATATGTGGGGCGGCTCCTATTATGTGGAACGCCTGACGCACGATCTTGCCGCCAAGGCCCTCGCCCATATCGAGGAAGTCGAGAAGATGGGCGGCATGGCGAAAGCCATCGAGGAAGGCCTGCCGAAGCTGCGCATCGAGGAAGCCGCCGCGAACACGCAGGCGCGCATCGACAGCGGCACACAGACCGTTGTGGGCGTCAACAAATTCCTGCTGGACGAAGATGAAGACGTGCCGGTGCTGAAGGTCGACAATGCCGCCGTGCGCAAGATGCAGCTCGACAAGCTGGCGCGCCTGAAGTCCGAACGCGACGAAGCCGAAGTCACCGCCAAACTGGATGCGATTGCCGAGGCCGCCGCTGGCACCGAAGGCAACCTCCTCGCGCTCGCCGTCGACGCCGCGCGCGCCAAGGCGACCGTTGGCGAAATTTCCGAAGCCGTCGAACGCAGCCAGGGCCGCCACCAGGCCGTCATCCGCTCCATCAAGGGCGTCTATGGCGGCGGCGTGAAAGGCACCGAGAAAGCCGACGAAGCCATCAGCCTCGCCGAAGCCTTCGAGAAGCAGAACGGCCGCAAGCCGAAAGTCTACATCGCCAAGATGGGCCAGGACGGCCATGACCGCGGCCAGAAGGTCGTCGCCTCCGCGCTGATGGACCTTGGCTGGGATGTCGTGATCGGCCCGCTGTTCCAGACACCGGAAGAAGCCGCCGCCGATGCGCGCGAACAGGGCGTCGACATTGTCGCTGCCTCCTCGCTCGCCGCAGGCCACCTGACGCTGGTGCCGGAACTGAAGCGCGCGCTCGGCAATGAAGGCGCGGCCAACGCCCGGATCATTGTGGGCGGCGTGATCCCGCCGCAGGACTTCGACGCGCTCTACGCCGCCGGGGCCTCCGCCATCTTCCCGCCCGGCACCGTCATCGCCGACAGCGCCCTGAAGATGCTGGAGATCCTGACCGGCGGGGATGATGGGGCGAAGACGGCGGCGGAGTAGTACGTACCAGCTCTTGAAACGCAGAGGCGGCTTCCCCAACTATATCGTTATTCGATAATGCAAAAGGATTGCCGCCCATGCTCGTCACCACCACGCCCACGGTTCAGGGCCATGAGATTTCGAAATATCTCGGCGTCGTTTGCGGCGAGGTCGTGATCGGGGCGCATCTGGGCAAGGATATCCTGGCCCGGTTCACCAATCTCGTGGGCGGACGCTCGAATGCTTATGAAAGCACGCTGCGCGAGACACGCGACGACGCGATGGCCGAGATGATGGAAGAGGCCCGGAAGCTTGGCGCCAATGCGATTGTCGGCGCGAAGTTTGACTACACCGTCATCGGCCACCAGTCCGGCTCGATGATGATGGTGGCAGTCTCCGGCACGGCGGTGACACTGGTATGAGCATGTTCGACCAGACCGCTCCGACGGCAGAGGACATTCTCGCCCTCGCCGAAGCCTGCGTCGCCGGCCTGCCCCAGCATATGCAGACCGCCGCGCGGGAGGTCCGCATCATCGTCGAAGACTATGCCGAGGACGAGATCCTCCAGCGGATGAAGATCCGGGATGCACTGGGACTGAGCGGCCTCTATTCCGGCGTGCCGCTGATCCATGAGAGTGTGACACACCCGTCGATGCGGTCGCCGCTGGTCTATCTCTTCCGCCTGCCGATCCTGTTCGAATGGGCCGCGCGGGGCGATGTGACGCTGGAGGAATTGGTCAGCCACGTCACCATCCATGAATACGGCCACCATTTCGGCTGGTCCGACGATGAGATGCACCGCCTGCTCGACAGTCTGGACTGACGCCTCAGCCCTTCGACTTGTGCGCCAGCGTGTGGGCGTGCTGTTCCCAGTTCTGCCCGTCGAAACGGTTCACCGTCGCGTTCAGGTCCTGCCAGTTGTCAATGCAGCGCCAGGTCACCGCGGCGCCGTCCGGGTTTGACCGCGGGATGTAGAAGCTCTTCACCCCGCAGGTCTTGCAGAACAGGTGTTTCGCAACGCCGGTATTGAACGTGTACTCCGACAGGTTTTCCCTGCCCTGTATAAGACGGAAGCGGCTGGACGGGACGATGATGTGGATGTTCCCCGACATCGCACACATGGAGCAGTTGCAGTCTTCCACCTCAAAGGCATCCGGCAGGTCGACCTCCCAGCGCACCGCGCCGCAATGGCAACCGCCGGAATGGGTCTTCAGCTCGTTCATCGTCTTTCGTCCGTCTGGTTCAGCCCACCCAGTGCGGCGGGCGCTTGCCTGCCCATGGCCGGGCCTGTTCCAATTGTCCAGCCAACCGGAACAGAAGACTTTCAGACCCGAGCCGGCCGCCAAACATCATGCCGATGGGCAGCCCGCCTGCTGCGTCTTCGGTCACGTCCGTCCAGTGCAGCGGGACGGACATGGCCGGGCAGCCCGTCTGGTTGAAGATCGGACAATGCGCGCCGAAACCGGCAATCGCCTTGCCCATGGCTTCGCCATCCTGTGCCAGTGACATGGTGCCCAGCTTGTCCGGCGCACGGTGCGTGACAGGCGAGAGTGTCAGGTCAAACCCGCCATCGATGAGGAATTGCTCATAGTCGATCGCGACCGAGTTGAAGAGATTGTTGGCCTTCGCCAGTTCCACCATCGGCACCGTGCGGCCGAGCGCGGCCATGGCCGCCGTGATCGGCTCCATCTCGTCCTCGCGCACTGCCCGGCCCAGCATTTCGGAACGGTCGTCGAAGGCGGCGGCAATGTTCGCGGAGATCGTGAACAGCGCATATTTGGCGAGCAGCTCGCCATCGAATTCCGGTCCGGTCTCGACCACGTCATGGCCAAGCTCTTCCAGCAATTTCGCCGTCGCGACGAGGCCTGCCTCCGCATCGGCGTCCGGCATCGTCCCGTTCGGCGCCTTCCGCCACAGCGCGATGCGCAGCTTGCCCGGATCGCGGGACACTTCCTCCAGATACGGACGGTCCGGCGCCGGGGCGACATAGCGGCTGCCGGTCTCCCGGCCATGGCAGGCATCCAGCAAGGCGGCGCTGTCGCGCACGCTGCGGCTGACGGCGTGGACGGTGGACATGCCATTCCAGCCTTCGGTCCGCCCCGGCCCCATCGGCACCCGGCCGCGCGACGGCTTGATGCCGAACAGGCCCGTGCAGGACGCCGGAATGCGGATCGAGCCGCCGCCATCGCTGGCCTGCGCGACCGGCAGCACACCGGCCGCCACGGCTGCGCTGGCCCCGCCGGACGAGCCGCCCGAGGTGCGCGTCAGATCCCATGGGTTCCGTGTCTGCCCGTAAAGCGTGGATTCGGTCGTGGTGGTCAGGCCGTATTCGGGGCTGGTCGTCTGGCCGAAAAAGACAAGCCCTGCCTGGCGATAGCGTTCGGTCAGCACCGAATCCCGCTGGGCGACATTGCCCTTCCAGGCAACCGAGCCGTTGGTCAGCGGCGCGCCCTTCACCTCAACGGCCAGGTCTTTTGTGACGAACGGCACGCCCGCAAACGGGCCGCTGCCAATGCCTGCATCCAGCTGCGATTTGGCAAGATCCGGGTAAAGCGCGGTGAAACAGTTCAGCGTATCCTGCGCCGCTTCGGCCCGTGTGACCGCCGCATCCAGCAGTTCTGCAGCGCTGATCTGTTTGCTGCGGATCAGCTCCGCCAGACCCAGCCCGTCATAATCGGCATATTCTCTCATTCGGCCCTCCCGTTTTGCCACCACTGTGGAACGGTGAGCGCCGAAAGGAAACCCTGCTCAGCGCTCGATGTTGGGCGGCGGGGGCGGTCCATCACCCGCCGGACCATTGCGGCCGTCCGGGCCGCGCTTGTTGTGCGATGACCTGCGGTCGCCCGGTCCACGCATCAGGATCCTGGCCATATGCTGGCGCTCTTCCAGGGACATGGTGGCGAACAATGTCACCATCGCCTCATGCGTGGCCTCGTTCACCGCATCGTCCGCAGCTCTCAATTCCCTGAACGCGTCCCGCACCGCATCGGGATTGTATGGGTCAGCCGAGACAGCCTCAGCCAGATGCTTGCGCACGGTGGCACGGGCTGCCCGTTCCTCGGCGGAGGCCTTGAAGGCTTCCCGGAAAACACGTCTCATGGCTTCGCGGGTGCCATCATCGCGCGATCCCCAGGAAATGCGTTCCGGCGGCGGGCCATCCGGGGGCACCCGCGGACTGGCCTGCAACAGGAAGCCCACCAGAAGCCCTACCAGGATCATGTTCACCATCAGCGAAACGATCAGCCAAAACGGCCACCGGCGCGGCGTATCAGACATATCGCTCATTCTGTGGTCTCACTCATCAGGTCCAGGTCGCCGAAGCCGAGGGCGGCATACATCACGGCATCGGTCTCGTCTGTTGTCTGGGCGCTGGCCACCGAAGCGGGCAGCGAAACATTCACGCCAATCATCACGCCCATGACCAGAGAGGCCACGGCGCCCGCAGGCAACCAGCCCGGCAGGAATCGCCACAGGCCGCGTTCCGGCCGGGCGGCCCGCGCAGGTTTCGGGGCACTTGCCAGCAGGCTGTCGCGCAGCGATGCCGATACTTCTGTCTCCGGCACCATGCCCAGGAACTGGTCCAGTTTGCGGGCTTCATCCAGCGCCTTGGCAAACAGGCCCGGCGCCTCATTCATGCGGCGCACGGCTGCGTCACGCTCTGCCTCCGGAAAGGCAGCAGGATCCGCGCCATAAGCCTCGATCAGATCGAGGATCCGTTCGTCAGACAAAGCCGGTGTCATCCCTGGGTCCTTCATGCCACGCTCCGTTCGGCCAGTGCCGCCCTCAGGCCGCGCCGTGCGCGCGCCAGAAGGCTTTCCAGCGCTTCTTCACTTGTTTCCATGATCTCCGCCGCCTCGACCTGAGAATGTCCCTGCAGCGCACAAAGCGTCAACGCAGCGGCCTGACGCTCCGGCAGGGCTGCGATGGCGGTTTCGATCGCCTGCACCCGCTCGGTTTGCAGCAGGCGTTCAGGCGGCGTCAATTCCGGGTCCGTCATCTCCGGCAATTCACCGGGCAGCGATTCCCGCCGCTTGCGCAGAATATCGTAACAGAGGTTCAGCGCGACACGGTGCAGCCAAGTCGAGAACTTGGCCCGCGGCTCCCAGCCGGGCAGCGCTTTCCATGCGCGGAGGAATGTTTCCTGTGTCACGTCTTCTGCTTCCATCCGGTCACCCAGCATCCGTGTTGCCAGGCCGAGAACACCCGGTGAGTACCGGTCAACCAGCCACGAGACGGCAGACGGGTCACCCGCCGCCGCCCGTGTGATCTGGTCGAGATCCGATACGAAAGCCACGGAACCGAGCTTACTCCGTTGAAGGCGGGATGCACGCACTCAATACGGTAAGACGTGTCGAATGCGTGCGGTGCCGCCTACCAGGCCTGAGCCTGGTATCCTATTGGTCTACTGGCGGCGGCGGCATGTCACCCGGGGCCATACCGGGGCCCATTCCCGGACCCATTCCGCGGAAATTCCCGCGCGTGCCCGGGCCCATCGGGGCGGCCTCGAACTCTTCCTGGCTGATCGTGCCATTGCCGTCCGTGTCCATCTTCGTAAAGCGCGCAGCCTGCATCTTGGCGCCTTTCTCTGCCCGTTGGGCCTGGCGGTCAGCTTTTTTCGCTTTCCACTTGGCTGCCCGCGTCGCCTGAACGGCCGTGACTTCGTCACGCGTGATCGAGCCATCCTTGTTGGTGTCGTACCGGTCGAACATGTTGTCGACGCGGTTGCCGCGGCGGGCTTCGAAATTCGCCTTCATCTTGGCACGCATGGCATCTTGATGCGCAGTCAGTTCGTCCTGTGAAAGCGCCCCGTCACCATTGATGTCGATTGCGATAAACATCTGGGCCTTGTGCGCCTTGATTTCCGCATCGGAGACGGTGCCGTCACCGTCCGTGTCGAGCATTTTCATCATGTCTGGGCGCTTCATGCCGTCGCCGCGTCCACCATAAGCGGCGGCCGGAAGGGCGAGCGCAGCAATTGCAGCCAGGGATGCAGTTGCGAGAACAATCCGTTTCATAAGGGGGTACTCCTCTCTTCAACGGCCGCCACTGTGTCCGGGCAGCCAGTGTTTATAGAACGGGAGGAGATCCGTTTTCCGTCGCACCGAGATGCAGTTTTTCGACAGCAATCTGGTGTAGCCTTGATTTTGCGCCAGATAATCTGGTTTCCAGCTCGCGGAACGTGGAGGCTTCCACTGCCCGGCAGAGCCGGTCACGCAGGCCCGCCGGCATCACATCCGACCGCGTTTCCGTGCCGATGGCGACCCGTTGAACCTGCTGCAGCGCCTGCAGAAGCCCCAGGCCTTCGGCAAGCAGGAGGCGTTCCTCAATGTTGAATGTCGAGCACCGGATCGCGTCCTGCGTGGAAGCACAGATCGCTTCCGGCTGGCCGCCCAGAAGCATGTCCTGCTGCACCATGAACTCCACATCGATCAATCCGCCCGCAGCCGTTTTCAGATCCCACAGGCCCTTACCCGGCTTTTCGCGGTACAGCCGGTTACGCATGTCGGTGATGTCCGCCGGGATCGTGTCCGCGTTGGCCTTTGCACGTTCCGTGATCGCATCGATAGCAATGTCCATGACGGACTCGCAAAGTGCATCATCACCGACAACCGGGCGCAGCCGGGTGAGCGCCATATGCTCCCACGTCCAGGCTTCCTTGTGCTGATAGGATCTGAACGCCGGCAGGCTGACCGCGACAGGTCCCGCCCGGCCAGAGGGACGCAGGCGCATGTCCACTTCATACAAAGCGCCTTCCGCTGTCGGTGCCGACAGGGCCGTGATGAGGCGCTGGGTGAAACGGGTATACCATTTCTGCGCTTCCATCGGGTCAGCGTCATAGATCACGAGAATGTCCAGATCCGACCCGGCGGTGAGTTCCTTGCCGCCCAGCTTACCCATGGCGAACACGGCCCATTGGCCTGGCTGGGGTCCGTTGCGCCGCTCGGTTTCCCACTTCGCCGCAGCAGCCATCTCCCGTATTGTGTCATCGGCCAGCGCCGTCCAGTAATCCGCGGCATCGCGGGCCGGGATCAGGCCGTGCAGCAGGCGGTGGCCTGTGAGAAAGTGCTGGTCACGATGATACCGGCGCCAGGCATCCAGCGCGCCATCGAAACTCGTATCCGGTCCGATCTCGGGGCGGACAGGCGCCTGCCCGCTGACCAGCGACTCCAACAGATCCGGACGGCGCGACAGGATCTCTGCCAGACGCGGCGCCAGCGCCAGCGTCGCAACCAGATCATCCAGCAGGTCCGGCTCCGCGAGCAGCATGGCCAGCGTCTGCACGCCGGACGACAGGCCACCGAAGAAGCGGGAAAACCAGCGGAACGCCTCATCCGGCTCGCCCGTCTTGCCCATATCTTCCAGCAGCCGCGGCAGGATCGCCGTCAGCAACTCCCGTCCGCGCCCTGTGCGCGTGGCCGGAACGCGGCCGCGGTGCCAGCTGCGAATGGTCTCAATGGCGGCACTCGGGTCGCTGAAGCCAAGCTTTTGCAGCGTTTCAACCGTTCCCGGATCATCATCGACGCCGGTGAAGACGAAATTGCCTGATCTGATTTCCCCGGCCGCACGGTCTTCCGCCGCGAACAGGGCGTCATAGGCCGACTGTACGAGACGCCGCGTGTCCAGCACGTCCCGGTCAAAATTCTCAAGGTTGCCATAGCCGCTGAGAAAGGCGACGGCTTCACGGGCTTCAGGGTCTTTTGGCAGCGTGTGAGTCTGCTCATCGTTCCGCATCTGGATGCGATGCTCGACATTGCGCAGCTGGCGATAGGCTTCGGTCAGGTCTCGGGCCGTCTCGTCCTCGACCACGCCGCCCGCGCGCAGGGCCTCCATCGCGCCCAGCGTGGTATTGTCCCGCAATTCCGGTCGCCGGCCGCCAAGGATCAATTGCTGCGTCTGGACGAAAAATTCGATCTCGCGGATACCGCCCGGGCCAAGCTTTATGTCCGGGTTCGGTATATTGAAATCGGTTGCCCGGGCCTTGGTGTTGATCATCCGCTTGATGGCCTGAATGTCACCAATGGCCCAATAGTCGAGGTTCCGGCGCCAGACATAAGGCTCCATGCCTTTCAGGAAGCGCTTCGCCGCTTGTATATCGCCCGCAGCAGGACGCGCCTTGATCCAGACCATCCGCTCCCAGTTCTGACCGACACTCTCATAATAGATCTCCGCCATGGCCGTGGAGACGGCAAGCGGTGTCGAGGACGGGTCTGGCCGGAGACGTAAATCGGTGCGGAAGACGTACCCGTCTTCTGTTACGTCATCGAACATCCGCACGATGTCGCGTGCCACACGCTGGGCCGCTTCGCCGGGCGAACGCTCACCGCCATCGAACACGTCCGGATCGTAGAAAATGCAGAAATCGATATCGCTGGAATAGTTGAGTTCGAACGCCCCCATCTTTCCCAGCGCAATGGCGAAGATGCCGTCCCCGGACAGGCCGTAATGCGCCAGCGACACTTTCAGGGCGGTGTCGACACATTCGCAGGCCAGCTCGGTCAGCACCGTAGTGACGTCCATCACATCCAGCGTGCCCGACAGATCTTCTCCCGCCAGCGAAAGATGGGTTGCCTGCTTGGCGCGCCGCAGGACGCGCATGACGTCTTCAATCGGCCGTTGACCGAGCTTCGGCAGCATACGCACCGTTTCGATGGCTTCCCGCCAGTCCCCGTCTTCCAGCTCCCGGCCTGCAAGGCGCCTCAGATAGGGCGCCTGTTCGCAGGCCAGTTCCAGTGCCCCTTCAGGGGTTTGCGCGATAGGTCTTACGTTCAGCATGCCTATGCCCGTGGCAGCCTCAATGTTGTCTTCAGTCCAGGTGATTCCGGCGGGCCATTCCCATCTGAAAGGATCAGCTCACCGCCATGCATTTCCGCAACCGATACGACCAGCGCGAGGCCGAGACCGCTGCCCGGCTGGGTTCGCGCGGAATCCATCCGCTGGAACCGCTGGACCACTCGCTTGCGGGCATCCGGCGGAACGCCCGGCCCGGTGTCGACAACCGTCAGATCGATCATGCCTGACGGTCCGCGCGCGACTGTCAGGCTGATCGTACCACCGGCGGGCGTGTACTTGATGGCGTTATCGAGCAGGTTCGACAGGGCCTGTCCGATCAGGTCCCGGTCCCCCAGCACCATGAGGTTCTTCGATATCTGGCTGCGGAAGGTTTGCTCCGCATCATCGCAGGCCGGCTCGAACAGTTCTGCGAGCTGTTCGGCCAGCTCGCTGACATCCATGCGCACCCGCTCGCCCTCGGCCCCCGCTTCCAGGCGGGCAAGACGCAGGATGGCGTTGAATGTGCCGAGCACGCGGTCAACTTCTTCAACCGTTTCTCCCAGCGTCGCTTCGGCGCTTTCGCGTGACATCGGCTCTGACAGGGCGATTTCCAGACGGTTCCGCAACCGAGACAGCGGAGAGCGCAGATCGTGCGCAATGGCGTTGCCGGTATTGCGGGTCGACTCCACCAGTTTCTCGATCTGGTCGAGCATGGCGTTCATGCGCTGGCCCAGCCGGTCGAACTCGTCGCCCGATCCGCGCACGGGCACACGCCTGCCCAGCTCGCCGCCCATGACCATTTCGGCGGTGCGTGCCAGTTCGTCCGCACGCCGGGCTGCGCCGCGGGAAATCAGGAGCCCGCCCAGCAATGACAGGACCAGCCCAATCGGCGCCGCAATGAAAATAGCGTTCTGTATTCGGCCAACGATCGCCGTTTGCTGCGCGGTGTCGAAGGCGACAAGCAGCGCCCCGCCATTGTCGCGCAGGCGAACGATCCGTCCGGCGACCGGGCGGACGACTTCCGATCCATCCGGCTCTGTCAGCGTGACTTCGAAATAAACCGTCTGAACGTCGAGGTCCGGATTGTGCGCCGGCATGCGCTGGAAATGCCCGGCAATCCGGCGGCCCGAGGCGTCTTCAAGGTAGTAAAAGAAGGTCGATCCGTTGCGGGTCATCCGCTCGAACACCGACTCGCTGAGGCGCTCCATCCCGCCGGTGAAATAGGCATTGCCCAGCTGCTCGAACTCCAGATCCATCCGCCGGTCTGATTCCGCACGGATGTAATAGACGGTCGAGTAATAGAGATAGACCAGCAGCGCTGCCGAAAACGCCGCAAACATGGCACTGTAGAGCAGCGCCAGCTTGAATGTGGTCGTTCGCAGGAAAGTCGGGAGGGCGAATTTCATGGCTCGCTACTGCCAGTGCCCTGCCCGTCCGTCTAGCCCTGCAGCCTGTATCCGGCCCCACGGACCGTATGCAGCAGCGGCTCGTCGAATTCCTTGTCGATCTTGGCGCGCAGGCGCGAAACATGAACATCGATCACATTTGTCTGCGGATCGAAATTATAGTCCCACACCTTTTCCAGAAGCATGGTGCGCGTCACAACCTGGCCAGCGTGGCGCATGAGGTATTCCAGCAGGCGGAATTCGCGCGGCTGCAGGTCAATCTTCTGGCCCGCCCGCGTGACCTTGCGGGTCAGCAGGTTCATTTCCAGATCGCCTGCCTTCAGCACGGTGACCGGCGGTTCCTGCCCGGGCGTACGGCGGCCGAGCGCCTCGACCCGCGCCGCCAGTTCTGCCGGAGCGAAGGGCTTGGCCAGATAATCCTCGGCGCCGGCCTTCAGACCCTGCACCTTGTTCTGGACGTCGCCCAGCGCCGACAGGAACAGCGCCGGTGTGGTGCCGCCCGCATCGCGGAATTCCCGCAACAGGGTCAGCCCATCCTTTTCGGGCAGCATCCGGTCAACGACCATGGCATCGAATTCTTCCGACCGCGCTTTCTCCAGTCCACGTTCACCATCGTCTGCCTTGTCCACCGAATGCCCGGCCTCGATGAGGACCTTTTCGATGAAGCCGGCCATTTCAGCATCGTCCTCGATCACCAGCACACGCATCGGATCCTCCTGAACTGTGTCTAACATTTGCGCCTCACTCGTCGTCTTCGCTGATGTCGATGGTGCGATAGGTCGTAATCTGACCCACACGAACGGCAATCAGTACTTTGGTCCGGTTCGCCTTCTTGGCCGCATCGATGGCTTTTTCCAGAACCTCAACGCTTGTGACCGGTTCATTATTGGCTTCCAGAATGACCATGCCACGCTGAAGACCGGCTTCGTCGATCGCGCCGCCCGGTTCGACTTCCAGAATGACAAGGCCTTGTTCGTCATCGTCGAGGCCAAGACGCTGGCGCATCTCATTGTCGAGCGGCACGAAGGTAACGCCAAGCGAGTCGATGGCGGCCTGATCAGAATTCTCGCCTGAACCGTCGGACAGGGCCGAAGCCGGGATCCGCTGGGCCGCCAGATTTTCACCGCGCTCTCCGACAACAACATTGAGCGTCTGATGCTTGCCACCACGCATAATTTCGAACTTGTTCGAAGTGTTGGCAATCAGGCGTCCGACCAGACGGGTCGTGCTGGTTGCATCGCTGACCTTCTGCCCGTTCACGGACAGAATGATGTCGCCGCGCTGCAGGCCGCCTTTGGCTGCCGGGCTGTCTTCGGTGACATCGGCGATGATGGAGCCGTCATTGTTCGGCATGCCCTGGGCTTCAGCCATATCCTCGGTCAGATCCTGGATCTGCACGCCCAACCAGCCGCGGGAGACATGGCCGTTCTTGATGATGGCCTGGGTTACTTCCTGGGCCAGCTCTGCGGGAATGGCGAAACCGATCCCGACCGAGCCGCCGCTCGGCGACAGGATCTGTGTGTTCACACCCACGACATTGCCGTGCAGGTCGAAGGTCGGCCCGCCGGAGTTGCCGCGGTTGATGGCCGCGTCGATCTGAAGAAAGTCCGTATACGGGCTGTCATTGCCGAGCTCCCGGCCATCGGCGGAAAGGATACCGGCCGTAGCCGTGCCGCTGAAACCGAAGGGATTGCCAAGGGCGACAACCCAATCACCCTTGCGAAGATTGTGGGAGTTACCGAAGCGGACATAGGGGTAATGCCCTTTTTCCTTCACTTTGATGACGGCGAGATCGGTATCAGGATCGGTGCCGACGAGTTCGGCTTCCATCTTGTCCCCATCCTTGTTGACCACTTCAATCTGGACAGCATTCTCGACGACGTGATTGTTGGTCACGATGTAACCGTCCTGCGAGATGAAGAAGCCTGAGCCGAGCGACCGTGCCTCACGGGTTTCCGGCTCTGCGCCTTCTTCCTCTTGCTGGCGGCGCTGTTGCATAAATTCATCGAGCCCCGGAAGACCGCGGAACTGCTCGAAAAACTGCTCCATGTCTCCCGTGTTGTTGACCTCGCGCTCAGACACCACGTTCACGCTGACCACGGCGGGTTCGACTCGCTCGATCAGGTCAGCAAAGCTCATCGGCGCGCCAGCAGGCGCCTGTACCGCGATAGGTTGGGCACGTGCCTCAGGGCTGAGAATCTGAGGCGCGATCGACAGGGTCCCAACCGCCGCTGCTCCAAAAAGCGCTGCAACCAGTGCCTGCCGAGAAATGCCAAGTTTCATGAATTCTCTCTCCAACTCTCTGAAATATCGCCGTTTGTACGGTTGGACGTTACATAATCATACGTGTGGCAATGTGGTCATTAAAAGACAGTAAGTCGAATGGAATCAGGAGATCAGCCTTCTGCCCAATCGCCGGTCGACGTGGTTCCCTGCCCGGCAGGACGCATCAGAGGCGGGTTGGCAGGGGCAGCGTCCCCTGAGGGACCTGACAGAAACAGGTCGGATCCAGACGGAGAAAGCATCTCCCCGGCAGGGCTGAAACGGCTTCCGGCAGAATTCTGAGCCGCCCGGCATCTATTCGCCATTAATCATACCGCGCACATTACAAAGTGGAAAATGCCCTTGAATTACTACAGTTTGCGAGACATACTCGGCTTCACTATAGATCAGAAGGGGCTGATTTGTGCGCTTGATTAACTGCATGCCTTACAGGCTGTTGCATTGTCGCGCCTTGGCCCCACGCCAGTTGCCGGCGCTGGAAGGGCCCATTCCCCGGGCCTACCGGTGTCAATCACCGCTTCGTACTGCCTACCTACTGCCAAGGTGGCACGCGAAGTCCCTTTCAGACGTCAAGCAATGTCCCCACCCAGCCTGACGGCTATTCCCACGGGGGGTCGGCGCCGGCAAACCCATCCCTTCACAATTTCGCGATGACGCTCGCCTGGGACAGCGGAGTCAGACGTCTTCCGGTTCGATCTGCTCAACGACGGTCCGTTTCCGCCGCGCAGTGAGGAAACCGATCAGCACGCCAACGGCGAGCAGCAGGAACGGGCCGATCCAAAGCAACAGACCGCTCAGATTGTTGCTCTTCGGGCGGAACAGGACGAATTCGCCATACCGGCTCTCGAACCAGTCGCGCACTTCCTGATCGGAAGACCCTTCGCTGACCATGTCACGGATACGCATACGCATGTCTTCGGCAATCGGCGCCGCAGACTGGGACACAGGTTCATTCTCACACGCCACGCAGCGAAGCTCGCGCATCAGGGCCTGTGCGCGTGCTTCCTGTGCCGGATTATCCAGCGGCACGTCCGCGGCCAGAGCGATCACGAGAGACAGGAACAGCGCTTTCATCGCTTCACTTTCACCATGCTGAGGAAGCCGCCAAGGCCAATCAGGAGCACGCCGAAGTATACGAAATCGATCAGCGGATTGAAGTAGACCCGGAACACCCAGCGCGCCTTGCCGTCCACAACGCGCTGCTCGCCCAGCGCCGCATAGAGGTCGCCTGTGCCGGTCTTGTAGATCGCCGTCTCCGTCGTCGGCATGCGTGCCGCCGGATAGTAACGCTTCATCGGCTGCAGCACGGTTTTCACCCCGCCCTTCACCGCGGTCAGGACGGCCTTGTCGGCGTACCAGTTCGGCCCTTCGACCGAGCCGACATCATCCAGCGTCAGGGTCCAGCCCGCCGCCTCGCCGGAGCCGCCTTCAGACAGTGCGACCGTTGTCTCATAGCGCCCGGTCGTCTCAACCACGGCGCCGATGATGAACAAGCCGATCCCCATATGCGCCAGCGTCATCCCCCAGACACGCGGTGACACGCGGAAGACCCGCGTCAGCGTGACAGCGCGCCGCCGGAGTTCCCATAAGGCGCCACCGATCAGCCACACGCCGAGGGCCAGCCCAAACGCCGCCCCCAGTGAAATATTCCACACGCCAACGCCCAGCGCAGCGAACACGGCAACCAGCGCGACGCCAGCAATCGCCCAGCGCGACCATTGTTTCAGGTCCGCCTTGCCCCAGGCCCAGCTCTGCGCCACGGGCAACAGGATCAGAAGGATGGCCAGAATGGGCACGAAGGTCAGCCGGAAATATGGTTCGCCGACGGACATTGTCCGCCCCGCAGCTTCCGCCATCAGCGGGAACAGCGTGCCCAGCAGGACGGTCAGCGCCGCAACGATGAGCACGATATTGTTGGCCATCAGCGCGCCCTCCCGGCTGGTGACCAGCCAGGGCTTTGCGCCCTTCAACCCCGGCCCGCGCCAGACGAACAGGCCAAGTGCGAGCAGGCCGTACACCATCAGCCCGAACAACAGGATCATCCCGCGTTCCGGATCGACGGCAAAGGCGTGAACCGACGTCAGCACGCCCGAGCGCACAAGGAATGCGCCCATGATTGAGAACAGGAAGGCCAGCACCGCCAGCAGCGCCGTCCAGGCGGAAAAGTTCTCGCGTTTTTCCGTGACGATGACCGAGTGCAGCAAGGCGGCACCGATCAGCCAGGGCATCAACGACGCATTCTCCACCGGATCCCAGAACCACCAGCCGCCCCAGCCAAGCTCGTAATAGGCCCAGTAAGACCCTAGCGCGATGCCGAAGGTGAGCGGCACAAAAGCGGCCAGCGACCAGCGCCGGGCCTCTTTGGCCCACACCCGGTCGATCCGGCCTTCCATCATGCCCGCTGCGGCCAGCGCAAAGACAAAGGAATAGCCGACATAGCCGAGATAAAGCATCGGCGGGTGGAACGACAGCGCCGGGTCCTGCAGCAGCGGGTTCAGTCCCGCCCCCTGGAACGGCGCCGGATCCAGCCGCAGATAAGGCGAGGACGCAAACAGCAAATAGCCCATCGCCCCGGCAGCCAGGAGGCCCTGCACGCCGAGCGCCCGCGCCTCGAAGCTTTGCCGGCCGGTCTTCATCAACGCCGCCGCCGCAGCGCCGAAGGCAAACGTTACCAGCGCCCAGAGCGCCATGGAGCCTTCATGGTTCCCCCAGGTGCCGGCGATCTTGTAGAGCATCGGCTTCAGCGTGTGGGAATTGTTGGCCACCAGCTGGAGGGAAAAGTCCGACACGGCAAAGGCATGCACCAGCGTCAGGAAGGAAAATGCCATCAGGCCGAAACCGGTAACGGCGGCCATGCCCGCCCAGCGGCGATCGCCCTTCAAACCGAAGATCGTCTGCGCCAACGCGGCGCCCAGCGCCAGAAAGGCCGCGAAATGCCCGGCTTCGATCATCCGCCGATGGCCTCGGGCCGCAATTCGCGCGGCTGATAGTTCTCGTCATGCTTGGCGAGGATCTGGCGGGCGGTGAACGTCTGGTCCGGGCCGAACTGGCCAATGGCGACAACGCCCTGGCCTTCGCGGAACAGGTCCGGTGCGATGCCGGTGAACGACACTTTGATATCGGCGTCGCTGTTGTCGATCACGGTAAATATCATGGTGGCGCCGTCCGCCGAATAGGTCAGGGAGCCAGGCTCCACCCAGCCGCCGACCTTCACTTCACGTCCCGCTTTCGGCAGGCCTTTCTCGGCCAGCGTCTGCGGCGTGTAGAACAGGTTGGCATTCTGGCGCAGGGCCATGAACGCAAGGCCCGCTGCGGCCAGCAGCAGGACGGCGGCGATGCCAAACGTGTAGAGTCGTCGAGTGCGTGCGCGCATGCGGGTCTTATAGAGCGCAATGCGCAGAAATGGGAGTGCGGCAGATGCATCGCACCTGCCGCCTGTCCCGATGGCTTATTGTGCCCAGCGCTTTGCGGCCTCCGCCACCCGTACGCCATATTGGCGAGCCGTTTCGAGGTCGCCCTTGCCCGGCGCTTCTTCCGGCGAGGCGTCCGACGGGGAAATGGCCATCGCGCCAGAGAAACCGGCGGTCCAGTTCACATCATCCGGCCCATGAGCCTTGGTGTTCGCCGGCAGAAGGCCGGTGCCGACCCAGATCTGCCCGTGCTGTTGCGACAGGGTGAAGAAATAGTCGAGCGTCGCCTTCTTGTCGCCGTTGACAGAGGCGGAATTGGTGAAGCCACCGGCGATCTTGTCTTTCCATTCCTGCGTAAACCAGGGCTTGGACGTGGCGTCGGCGAACTTTTTGAACTGCCAGGCCGGGCCGCCCATATAGGTCGGGCTGCCATAGATGATGGCGTCATATCCGGCCAGCGCTTCGAATTCGCCTTCGCCGAGGTCGCCGTCTTCATTGATCCGGAACAGTTTCACGTCTGCGCCGTCCACCCAGCTGGCCCCGGCATGCACGGCTTCCGCCTGTTTCTGTGTGTGGCCGTAGCCGCTGAAATACACGATTGCGATCTTTGTCATGTGTCTTACTCCGCTATGTGTTTCGTGGGGCCTTTCGCTGTGCCCGACCTGCCCCATATAGGCTCTAAGTTCCCTTGAAAAAGTAGGTTCCAAATAGTAACTAAAGGGACAGACAGACTTTTTCTCAGCTGACAGGTGCCGCATGGCCAGAACAACGAAACCGCAAACCGAAAATCACTCGGCCTGTCCGATGGATTCCCTGCTGAAACTGCTGATGGGGCCGTGGACAACTTATATCCTGTGGCTGCTGCGCTCTCAGGGACCGCAACGCTATGGCCAACTGAAAGCCGGCATGCCCGGCATTTCGTCCAAAGTGCTGACCGAGCGGCTGCGCATGCTGGAGGGCGCCGGCCTCATTCACCGGGACTACAAGCCGACCGTGCCGCCGGCCGTCACCTATTCTCTCACCCCGCGCGGGGCTGAGCTGAAAGACGTTCTGGAAGGCCTCAACGATCTCGCCCAGCGCTGGCATGCGGAAGACATGCGGGTGGAAGCCTAGCCTGCAGGTAAGGCGGCCCTATTCCGACGGGGCAGCTTCCGGCGCAGGCGGGGCTTCTGCCCCCTGCCCGATGGCGGCGATCATCCCCTTGAAGCGTTCGCGGCGCGGATCGTCTTCGGGAAGATTGTTATAGATATAGCGCATGGCCTGTTCGGCCTTCTCCTGATCGCCCGCCTGCGCAGCGCCCATGGCGGCCCACATGCCCGCGCGCACCTGCGACTGGTCGAGTTCATAGGCGCGGCCATACAGACGCGCTGCCTGCGGGCTGACCCCGCCGCCGGACAGGGCCACCAGCGTATCGGCCAGTGACACCAGCGCCGGAACGAAATCCTGATCCCGCCGCAGCGCAGACTGATAGGCCCGCGCGGCATCTTCCGGGCGGCCCTCGGCACGCAGCATCTCGCCAATGAAGAAATGCGGCTGCGGGTCGTTCGGGCGCTTCTGGGTTGCCAGTTCAAGACGCGACAGCGTTTCAGCCGGCGTCAGGGTTTCCGGCGCATTCTTGATCTTGTCGGCAAGCCCCGCCTGGCGCTCTGCCATGGGATTGTCCGGCATGCCGGGCTTGCCCACCGCCAGATAGCCCGCCACGGCGATGGCCAGGCAGACTGCGGCGACGGCAATATTCAGGCGGTTCATCGTTTCGGAAACCTCAGGCGTGCGCGCAGGCCCCCTGCCGGGGCCTCATCCAGTTCAAGCACGCCCTTATGCAGCTCTGCCAGCTCGGTGACAATCGACAGACCCAGCCCGGTGCCGGGTGTTGTTTCATCAAGTCGCACCCCGCGCTTCAGCGCGCCTTCGCGTTCTTCCGCTGTCAGGCCCGGCCCGTCATCATCGACTTCCATGCGCAGCTCGCTGGCATCGTCCGACACATGAACCTGCACATCGGCCTTCGCCCATTTGCAGGCATTTTCCATGAGATTGCCGACCATCTCTTCCAGGTCCTGCTGTTCCCCGCGGAACACAGCCTCCTCACCGCCGAAGACCGTCACGTCTATGCCCTTGGCGTCGTAAAGCCGGTTCATCAGCCGGGCGATGCCATCCAGAACGGGGCGCACCTCGGTGCGGGCACCCAGCGCCTCCGCGCGGGCCGCCATTCGGGCGCGCTTCAGGTAGTGCTCCACATTGGTCTGCATGGAATCGACCTGGCGCCGCACGACATCGTCCAACTGGGTTTCCCCCGTCGCCTCATTGCGCAACACGGCAATCGGCGTCTTCAGCGCGTGGGCCAGATTGCCGACATGTGTCCGCGCCCGCTCCACCACCTGCCGGTTGTGATCCACCAGCTTGTTCAGCTCTTCCGTCAGCGGCTGCACTTCGGACGGGTAATCGTCGGCCAGTTTCAGGCGCGTGCCTTCCCGAATCTCGGCGATGTCGTGCCCCAGTTTCACCAGCGGGCGCAGGGAATAGCGGATGCCGGCCACCATCGCCGCAAAGACGCTGCCAAAGAGAACGACCATCGTGCCGAACAGCAGGTTGCGGAACCGGGTCGCTGCGGCATCGTTCTGCGCCCGGTCCGCCGCCGCGACCAGCACAAGCGGCGTCTCCCGGTTCTCGACAAAAATGGCCTTGGCCGCCGCGAAAATTCTCTGGCCGGCAGGCCCCGGACCAATGCCGAACTGCGTCGTGCCCGGCGTTGCAAGCGCGCGCTTCAACAGGCGCGGCGACATCGGCACCGGTTCGTCCCACAGGCTGCGTGAGCGCAGGTCGCCGGTTGGCGCGCCGTCTTCGTTGACCGCAACGATCGCCCAGTAACGCCCGGAATACTGGGTCTGATAGCGGGAATCCGTCGACAGGAAGACGTGATTGTCGTCCGTCACCCGGCCATCCGGCAGGAATGCGCCTTCGCGCGTCATGTCGCGCGTCAGAGTAATCAGGGTCTGATCGAGATCGTCGGACAGCAGGGACAATGTCTGCGCCCGGTACAGGGCCGACAAGGCAAGCGCGCCGCCAAAGAGGACGATCAGGCCCCAGACGGCTGCGGCCAGAATGATCCGCCGGGCCAGCGACAAGCCGGTCCAGCGGTCAAGGAATGTCACAGGCTTGGTGTCGGCTTCGCTCATACCCGGCATTCAGCGCGGGCCGGCATCAGCCGGCCAGACGCGCTTCGTTCTCCGGCACGACCAGACGATAGCCGAGACCGCGTTCGGTCTGGATCCGGTCCTGGCCAATCTTCCGGCGCAGGCGTCCGATGAACACCTCGATCGTATTCGAATCGCGGTCGAAGTCCTGATCGTAGATATGCTCAACCAGCTCCGTACGCGGAACAACGCGGCCCTGATGGTGCATCAGGTAGGACAGGACACGATATTCATGGGCCGTCAGCTTCACCGGCTCGCCATTGATCATGGCCCGCGCGGCGCGGGTATCGACCATCAGCTTGCCCGCTTCCAGCGTCGCCGCAGAATGCCCGGCGGCACGGCGCAGCAAGGCACGCAGGCGGGCCAGCAGCTCCTCGGTAATGAAGGGCTTGGTCAGGTAATCGTCGGCCCCGGCATCGAAGCCGGCCACTTTCTCGCTCCACGAGTCGCGGGCCGTGAGAATCAGGACCGGGAAGGATTTGCCATCCGCGCGCCACTTCTTCAGCACGCTCACCCCGTCCATCTTGGGCAGGCCAAGGTCCAGGATCACGGCATCATACGGTTCGGTATCGCCCAGGAAGTGGCCGTCCTCTCCGTCGGCGGCCAGGTCCACGGCATAACCGGACTGGCCCAGCACGTCGGCCAATTGGCGGCGCAGGTCAGAATCGTCTTCAACAACCAGGATACGCATGGTTCAGCTACTCCCTGAAAAGGTTAATGTTGGCTCAGCCACCCCGGCGGTCAATGATTGCGCCGGTTTGCGCATCGACCACGAAATGCATCTTGCGGCCATTCTTCGTCATCCAATCGATCTCATAGACCGCTTTGCCGTTGCGCCGTTCATACAGGTCAGCGCCCAGTTGATAGCCGCCATATTGCCGCTTCAGATTGTTGAAAATCTGGCTGAGCGGCACGGTGCGCCCCTGATTCCGTGAATCGCGCGCCTGTCCGGGCGAGAACTGGTTCATCCAGTCCTGCGCCGACGCAGCAGGCGCGACGACGAGGCCGAAAGCCAGAAAAAGGGCGGCAATCCGTTTCATACCTTGTCGTATAAGGCGAAAGCGCTGAATGTTAAGTGAACGATACCGCTTTGAATCATTCAGCATCTTTCGGCCCGTCAGAACCGGGCTGGCGCGCACGGATTGCCTCTTCAATCTCCGGGTCAGAGGCGATGACCAGGCCGCGGGTGATGCCTTTGATCACGGCGGATGTGCGGTCTGAGACTTTCAGCTTCTGGAAAATGCGCCGCGCATAGGTGTCGACCGTCTCCTGCGACAGGTCCAGGTTTTTCGCGATGGAGGCATTGCTCTTTCCCTTCGCCATCTGGCGCAGCACATCCAGTTCCCGGTTGGACAGGCGCGGCAGCGGATCGGCATCGGCGACAATCAGCTCACAATACCGGACATACGATGCCTCTGTCGCAATCTGCAGGATTTCCATGTCCGCTGTTTCGAAACCGTCCGGACTTTTTGGACCGCCGATTCCCACAAATCCGACACGGGCCGCAGACCCATAGGCCGGAATACCGATCCCGTCGGCCATGCCCCACTTCTCAAGCGAATTTATGTAGGCGGCCTCGGACGGCTGCAGCGACACGTCTTGCGGCAGTTTTCCCCATCGAAAGGCCTTGCCGATTCGCAGGGCGATATAGGGCAACGGATCTGTTCCCTTCGGCGCGGCCCGATAAGCCGTTTCCCATTCCGCCGGCAAACCGAGATTGAACATGGCCTGGCCCATGGCCCGGTCCTGCACAATCGGGGAGAGATAGTAGGCTTTTGTGAAGCCCAGCGCATCGAATACGGCCATTGTGCGCGCGCCGAGGTCGAAGACAGATTCAGCTTTTAGCAACCCACGCAGCAGATCCAGCATTTCCACCTCCTCCAGGGGAGAGCGCTGAGCCGGTTCTGACCGGCGACATCAGGATGTTGGCACAGATACCGGCAAGCTCAAAAGAACTTCACGACTTTTCAGCCCACTTACGCAAACCCTCGTCCTTCGGATTATCGAGGACGATCTCCAGCCGGACATAAAGGTCCCCCGGCGGCGACGTTTTCACGCCCTTGCCCTTCAGCCGCAATTGCGCGCCGGTATTGGAACCTGCAGGCACTTTCAGCGTGACGTGGCCGGAAGGTGTCTTCACTTCCACACTGCCGCCAAGCACCGCTTCCTTCAGGCCGATGGGCAGCTTCATCCGCAGGTCTTTGCCGTCGCGGTCCCAGACCTTCGACGGGCGAACCTCGATTTCCAGCAGCGCATCGCCCGGCGGGCCGCCATAGGGCGATTGCTGGCCCTGGCTTTTCAAACGGAGCGTCTGACCGGAATCAATGCCGGCAGGAATATTGACGTCCAGCGCCCGGCCGTCGGCCATGGTCATGCGGCGGCGGGCGCCCAGCACGGCATCTTCAAAGTCGACCTGCACGCGATAGCGGACATCCCGGCCCTTTTGCGGCCCCGGCCCGCCCCGGCGGGACCGCCCGCCGCCGCCGAACATGCCGGACAGAATGTCTTCAAACGGGTCGCCCTGCGCGCCTTCGAACGGATTCTTGCCGGACGTGCTTTGCCAGCGGAACCCGCCCCCGCCAGGATGCGCGCCCGGATGGGCCCCACCGGCAAAGCCGGTCGGGTTTCCATCGCCGTCGATCTCGCCGCGGTCGAATTTGGCCTTCTTTTCCTTGTCGCCAATGATTTCGTAGGCCGCCGAGACGCGTTTGAACTCCTCGGCCTTTTTCGGGTCGTCCTTATGCTGGTCCGGATGCAGGGCTTTCGCCTTTGCCCGGTAAGCCTTCTTGATCTCGGCCTCCGTCGCCGAGCGCGGAACGCCGAGCACGATATAGGGGTCGATGGCCAAGTGAGTCGGATCCTTCTGGTAAGTCATTTTCTGCCATACAGTTAGGGTGTCCCGAGGGGGATTGAAACCCACCTGCCCATGCGGCCATCTGCACCGATTTCCGCAACACGCGCGGCAATTGCGCCGGATGGGATGGCAGCGGATGGCGATTCGAGGACTGCCTCGCCGCCAAAACCCGCGCCTGTATCGAACTGAACGGCGAACCGTCCTGTGTTCTCGCCCTCCGGCAAGGCCCAGCTCTCCGGAAGGTCCGGCCCGCGCCGAACCCAGCTGAGCAGCTCGCCCGACGCCCGCAGATGGCTGACCGGCCAGGGGCGCCCGCCTTCATCGGCAAAGACGGCAGATAGCGACGCGTCATCCCCGGTTGTTCGCCAGCCCAGCTCCAGGCCGATCTCCAAGGGTAACACCTCGGCCAACACATCCGATCCATCCAGCAGGAGGACCCGCGCACCTGCCACGGCCGGAGCGCTGACGCTGCCCCGCTCGGCCCGAAGCAGATCAGACAAGGCCCACAGCTCCGGTCCGACGAGTTCGGCTGTTGCGAACTGGAGACGCTCCCACCCCTCCCCGGTTTCCAGCAACAGCGCATTTCCGCCGGACAGGACACCGGATTGCGGCAGGCTGGCAAAGGCGCCCGCCGTTTCCACAAGGAGTGTGTTGGCCCGGTCCCATCGGCCGCATGGGCCGGGCGACACATCCTCCGCCAGGAAACCGGTCACCGCAGGCCGGGACAGTTCAGCCCGCGCCGTCATCGCCCCGGCGTCCAGACCTGCCAGTACCTGCACCTCTCCCGGCCATGGATCAGCCCATGCCGCAACGCGGAGGCCCGCACCCTCCCCGGCCGCCCGCGGGCCGTCAATCAATACGAGGTCCACGCCGCCTGGAACCGGGGCCGGGACCGGCACGGCGCCATGGCCGACGGAGCGAACCCGGTTCGCCGCGGGCAGGTCTTCCCGCAGCGAGAGAATGCGTTCCGCGCCGCGGTCCACAATGTCGTCGATGCGCCACGTCGCGGCGCCGTCCAGCTGCACCGCATCGCCCGGCTCAATCGCGAGACCGGACAGCGGCAGCACAACCTCCGCCGTTTCCCCGCGGGTGAGGCGATCCAGCAGCCGCCCGGCGATATCTTCGGCTTCCACCGAAGACACGAGCAGCGGCACGCTTACATCGCTCACCAGCCGCACATCACCGCCTGACCGGCGCGCCTCCGCCAGGGCCGGGCCGAACGCCTCATCCCCGTCGATATATTGCAGGCGCACGCGGCCGGGGGCCTTGTCCAGCAGGTGCCGCGTCGCGGCAAAGCCCGCCTCCCCGATCCGCCCACTGTCTATCTCGTGGACAGGCCCGTCGCCTTCCATCCGGAACATGATCGCGCCGTCCCGCTCCACCGCCTCAATGCCGAAGGCCAGTTTCACCGGCTCCAGTGCGCCGCGCACGCTGTACACGCCTTCCAGCGCGAAGCCCTGCACCACGCCATCCAGCGCCCCTGTCTCCACGGTCTCCACGCCGCCGCGCACACAGATGTCCCGCACCACATCCCCAAGCGCAGCAAGGCCAGCCCGCCCGTTCAGCCAGTGCCCGCGGGCCCAGTTGGCTCCGTCGCCCCACACATCGTCCCGCAGGGGCCAGGCCGGGAACGGGCGCCCATCCCAGGCCCAGACCATGGCCGCCTCGACCAATGGGCTCGCCTCCCAATGCGCCAGCGTCACCGCCAGCGCCTGACGCTGGAACACGTCATCCCGCGATCCGCTGGAGTATGGCGGCAGGGCGCTCTCGGTGCTCTTGGGGTCATAGAACAGGTTCGGCGCATTACCGCCTTTGTCCACCGCGCCGAAGCCGATCTCACTCAGACGAACGGGCTTCGACCCGGGCACCCAGCCCGTCGGCACCCCCACCCGCACACCGCCGGGGCGCGGATAATGCAGACTGCCCGCCCAGCCCGCCAGATCTTTCGCGCGGAACACCCAGTGCTCGCCATGGGCCGTGTCATTGATCGGTGTACGCACCTGCGCGTCCCGGTCGGCCTGGCTGGCATAGTACCAGTCATAGGCTTCGCCGCCGCTGATCTGGAAGGTGAGATAGTCCGGATCATCCGGCCCCTTATACCCGGCCAGCGCGTCGAGATGCTCTGTCCCGTTGCGCCAGTCTCCCATGGGCGGATACCAGTCGATCCCGACGAAATCGACGTTCGGGCTGGCCCACAAATCGTCCAGCGGGAACAGGACATCGCCGCTGCCATCGCCGGGCACATAGGCGCCATACTCCGTCCAGTCTGCGGCATAAGACACCTTCGCCCCCGGCAGGATCGCCTTCACCTCCGCTGCCAGAGACACCAGCGCCTCCACGAACGGAAACGCGCCGCCCGCATCCCGCACACGCGTCAGGCCCACCATCTCACTGCCGATCAGGAACGCCTCCACGCCGCCCGCCGCCGCGCACAGATTGGCATAGTGCAGGATGAACCGCCGGAAGCCGTTCGCCCCGTTGACGAAGGCATCGATCTCGCTGCGCGCCGCTGCCGTGCCATCCGCGCTGACACCGATCCGCCCGCGCCAGGGAAAGCCCTCGCTGTCCATGAACAGGAAAGGCGAGAACGTCACAGCGATGCCGCGTGCGGTCATTTCCGCAATCGCCTGCGTCACGCAGCCATCCGACGGCGTACCGCCATAATTCGGCCGGTCGTCTTCATCGCGCGAGACAGTATAAGCCTCCGCCCGGTCGATCCCTGCAACGCGCCAGCTCTGCGGCACCGTCACCCGTTCCCGTGTCTCCACGCCCGGATGGATCTGACAGGTCCCCGCCGCCACATCCGTGCCGAACCAGCCGACCGTCAGCGAAGCCCGGTTCACACGCGGCAGGTCCGCCTCCAGCTGGTCCAGCGAGACGAGGAAATCCGCCCGTGCCTCACCGGAATTTGCATTCAGCGCCCGCTCCTGCCCGCGGCGCACCCGCTCGCGCACGATTTCCGTTGCATAGACAAACTCGCCGGACGCCGGGATGACGTTCACCCCGGTGACAGACGCGTCCAGCCCCGGCGTGTCACTGCCCGGTGGCACACGGACGATTTCGAAACTCAGCTGCGGGACACGGTTGCCGAAATCGTCCAGCGGCAAGTCCTCGAACACGATATAGGCTGTACCGCGATAGGCCGGCGCGGCGCCTTCGATCATCTCGATCAGCGGATCGGGCAGCTGCGCCTCATCCCCGCGATAAAGGCGATGCGTGACCCGCGACAAGTCAAACGGCGCGCCATTCGCCCAGGCGCGCTGCACGGCCAGCACCGGTCCCTCGCCCAGCGCAACGGCGATGCTCACCGTATAATCATAGGTCGTCACGCGGGGCCGCCCTTGCTGCCGCTGGACTGCGTTGTGCGATGCTCCCGGAAGCGCGAGGCCCAGATCACCTGCCCGGCCACCCGCATGCGCCCATAGACCGAGGGAATGCCAACGCCTTCGCGCGATTCCATCACCGGCAGCGTCTTCACACGCGGCCCGTCCACCGGCGGGGCCAGCCGCGCATCAATCAGACTGCCCGCCAACGCCCCCGCTGCCCGGCCGATCGCGGCGCCCGCCACCTGCGTTCCAAGGAATTTCAATCCCTGCGGCAACAATTGCCGCCCCAGCGCCGCCCCGGCCTGAGACAATACGATCTGCGCCATGCCTTAATCCTCCACGCCCGGGAAGCGGAACGCCGCAACCACCCGCCGCTGCCACCACGGCACCAGCCGCGTCTCCACCGCTGCGCGCCCCCAATAGGCGTGCACCAGCGTGCCTTCGCCGGTCGCGATGCCGCAATGTTTCGCCGGCACGCCTGCCGCCATGCGGAACAGCAGCACATCGCCCGCCCCGGCGCCGCCGGCCGGTATTTCGGTCAGGTGCCGCCGCGCCGCTTCCAGCAATGTCTCTTCGCCGAGCGCTTCGGCCCAGTCGGGCGAATAGGCGGGCGCGGCTTCCGGCTCTGGCCCCACCAGTTCCCGCCACACCCCGCGCACAAGGCCCAGGCAGTCACAGCCTGCGCTCTTCAGACTTGCCTGATGCCGGTAAGGCGTGCCGATCCAGCCGCGCGCGGCGTCCACCACTTCTGATCGTGTCATCGCTTGCCCCCATTATTGCCCGTCGCTGCCGGGCCTTCCAGCACGAACTCCGCCCCCGGAAGGTGCGGGAAGCCCCGGAAGTTCTCTTCATTGCCGAACACGTCCCGGCAGGTCGCGAACCGCTGGTCGCAGGTGAGCCCCGGGAAGCCGCCCGCATCTACACCGCAGCGCGCATCCCCCAGCACCGCATCGCAGGCCCGCGCATAGACCCGCCCCACGGGCCGCTCCAGATCCGCCTTCAGGGACACCAGTTCCGCCTCGAACCCGCCGGGGCCGCGCGTCACCTCGCTGAGGCGCCCGCTCCAGACTTGCACGAACAGGTCCGGACGCTCCCAGTCGACGCGCAGCACATCGACGCGCGCGCCATCCCACAGGCCAGCAGCAAGGTCCGCTTCCGTGATCGCGTCATCGGCCAGCACGCCGCCTGCGGCCGCCTGCCCCGGCTGCAGCCCGGCGCTCTGTGTGAAGCTGCCCGCGCTGAGCGCCCCGCCCGGTGAATAGGTCACCCCGTCCACCAGCAGCGCCCGGTCATGTTCCGTCGCGGCCAGCACGACGCCATCACCGCGTGTCAGCCGCCAGCACAGGCAGGTCGTTGTGGCCCCGCTCGCCAGCCGGGCGGCAAATTCACTTGTCATCAGACGCATGTGTCAGCCCACCAGCTCAATCAGGGGAATGCTCAGCACACGGCCCGCGCCGAAGGCTTCAAGGTTCACGTCCAACCGGTCAGCATCGAACCGGACCGGGCAATCGAACCGGTAGCCTGCCGTCACCACCGCCCCCTCTGCCGGGGCAGCCCCCAGCGTGACGAGTCCGGTTGCCGTGTCCACGCTTGCAGAGACGGGGGCGCCCCCCACCGCGGCCACCACACTGCCCGCCACAGGCTTCAGGATACGCCGGGCGTAGCCGCCATAGGCCTTCACCAGCTGGAACGTGTCCGTCACCCCGTCGCCCGTGCCGATCACCTGATCGGTGGCACTCACCGCGGCGCCGGGCGCGCAGCTGCGGTCGTCCAGGGCGTCGCGGAAGCGGAAGCCGGAGAGCCGCCCGCCACGCGCCTCGAAGAAGGAGACCACGGTCTGCAACGTGTCCAGCCGCGTCACCGCGCTGCCCACATCCCAGCGGCGGCGGCTACCCGCCCACAGCGCATTGCGCGCCTCCGCCCCACTGGCCAGTGTGACGACTTCTGTCTTCCGCTCCGGCCCGCCGCTTGCCGCCAGTGCCAGCGGCACGGGAAAGCTCACCTCATGAAAATTGTTCAGGCTCACAGGAACCGCCCTCCCTGGCTGACCAGCCGCGCCAGCACGGCGCCGATGGCATTACGCCCGGTGACAGCAGACTGTTCCGTCCCCTGCGCAAAGTTCATATTGACGTTAAGCGCGGAGGAGGACTGCCCGCCATTGAACACGGCTTCGGCGGCCACCCGCGCGATGTCGCGCAGGATGGCATCGGCCATGCGCTGGAAATCCAGCTCGCCGCTGCGGGCCGCCTGCGTCAGCGTCGCTTCGATGCGCGCGCCCGCCTGCCCGAAGGCCGCCTCCAGCGCGCTTGCCGCCTCTGCTCCCGGCCCGTCCGCCAATGCCTGCAGCGCATCGGCTGCGGAGGCGAGATCATTTTCGAAATTGTCCACGTCTTTCTCCCTTGATTGCCAATGTCATCCCGGAAAAGCCCGCACCCATGCTTCGACTTCGCTCAGCATGAGCGCTACGAGAGTGCGGACTCATCCTGAGCGAAGTCGAAGGATGAAGCGTCACGTACGTTCCCATCCGGAAAGGCCCCCATCAGTGCCGCGAGCTGCCCCCGGCTCATCGCGTCGCTGCGTTCACCCGCCAGCCAGCGCCATTCGCGCAGGGACAGGCGCCAGAACGCGTCCGGCGTGATCCCCGTCGACAGCGCCGCGCGCAGCATGTCCCGCCACGGAAACATTACGCCGCGAGCCCCAGCCGGAACGCGTCGGCCACCGCCCGCGCCGCCGCGCCGGGGGAGACGTCCGCACTGCCAAGGCGCGCGGCGGCCTCGTCTTCCCCGCCGCCTCGCAACAGGGCCGCCAGCACAAGCGTCAGATCTGCGGCGGACAGGCCGCGCAGCCGCGCGTCCAGCTCGCTCATCCGCTTGCAGCCGAAGGCCGCCTCGATTTCGGCGAGCGCGCCCAACGTCAGGCACAGCCGCCGCTCGGTCCCGCCGATCGTCAGGCTTGTCTCTCCTCGCGCCGCGTTCATGGCATCGCCTCGAAGCTGACAAGGCCGGCGCTTTCCAGCGTGACGGAGAACTCCGCTTCGCCGTCATGTTCGCCGCTCCAGCTGAGTTCGCTGACCTGGAACGCGCCTGCCAGCGTGCCGAAATCCGGCAGAATGAACTGCCAGTCCGGTGCCTCGCCCGCAAAGAAGACGGCCCGCATGCGCGCATCGCTGGCGGCGTCCTTGAACACGCCCCGGCCGGTCACCTTCGCCGCTTTCGCGCCCGCCCCGGCCAGCAATTCGCGCCAGGCGTCCAGACTGTCGGCGCTGGTCGCGTCCACCAAAGCGGCGGACAGCTGGATCCGGCTTGCACGGATGCCCGCCAGCGTGACGTAAGCGCCGCCCCCGTCTGAAATCTTCAGCAGGATGTCCCTGCCTTTCTGCCCTGCCATCAGGCCACCTCCTCTGTAATGATCCGTATCCGTACCACGCCGCGAAAGGCGCGCTTGTCCGCCGTGCGCATGGCGTCCGCGAAGATCACCTGCGACAGCACCACGTGCTGGCCCTCTACCGCCCAGTCCGCCCGCTCCACCGCCGCGCGCAGGGCCGAGAGGCATTCCTTCGCACCCCGCACGCCATAGTCGCGGGAGTAACAGGCCAGCGTGATCCGGTGCTCCAGCCCGTCCACAAGGCTCGCCCCGGCGGGGCTCGTCTCGTGCCGGTCGATCAGCGCGTAGGGGTAGAGCGGTTCCTCGCTCTCCGCGTCGAGCACGCGGGCGGGCGTTCCGAACACGGACTTCACATCCGCGTCGCTGCGCAGCAGCGCCATCAGCGCGGCCTGCACAGCCTCCTCCGCCCGCCCGCTCACAGCCGCACCTCGGTGCGCGCGTTCAGGATCGCCGCCACGTCTTCCGGCAGGTCTGCGCCCTCGCCGCGCTGGTAGGCGACCAGCACCAGCCGCTTCAGCGCGTGCACCAGGTCTTCCGGCACATCCGCCGCCGCGCCATAGCCCGCCACGAACGTCACCTCCACGCGCCCGCCGAGCGGAATGCCTGGCAGCGGCACGAAGGGCTTCAACGTCAGCCGCCCGCCCTCCAGCACGAAGCGCGTGGTGACCGTCTCCGCGGCGCCCTCGGCGTCCACGATCTCTACGGCCACCAGCGCGCTTGCCGGCGCGGGCAACAGGCGCAGACCGCCGCGGCGCACGCCCGCCGGCCAGCACGTCCAGCTGCGCTTCAGCGTCCGCGTCACCAGCGCCAGGCCGCCCGCCGTCTCCAGCCGCGCCTCCGCCGCCGGGATCAGCGCCGAGACCAGCGCATCCTCCCCATCATGCCCGATGCGGAGATAGTCTTTCGCCGCAGCCAGAGACAAAGCCGCCTCCGCTGGCGGTGTGATCACCGTCAGATTGCTCATTTTCAATTTCCTGTTACGTTGCCCCTATGGGCAGAATACTGGTTCAGATCGGTCAGTTGGTGGCGAAACTTGTTTGGATTCTCGCCACCATGATTTTGCCACCCCTCGGCTCGGTATTGATCGGTTTGGACGACAATCCGTGGACTGCTTTCGGCCTTGGCGTTCCATTCGTATTGCTTGTCTTCTTCACACGAAGACAGCTCCGTTTCATTGTCACAATGTCCGCCGGTTTCCAGATTGCCGGCGGTTTGCTTTCAAGCGATTTTCGGCTTGTGCTTGCCGCCTCGTTCCTGCTTGCGTGTCTCGGCGCGATCTGGGTTTTCCGGGGCAGGTTTGGCGAGAAGCTTCCGGGCGGCGATAACCGGCCGACCTCACGGCCGACCGATTTCTCCGGAGCGCCGTGACCTAGACCAGCGTTCCCAGTTTCTCGACGACTGCCGAGCCGATGGGCAGGCCGATGGAGCGGATCAGTTCGTCGTCGATTTCGGTCTCGGTCGAATTGATCAGGGTGGCTACGGCTTCGGCCACTTTCGTGGTGAACTCGTCCTGCTGCGCCTTGGTCAGCAGCGCGGCCTGGCGGATGATGGAGACGATGACAGATTCAAACATATTTGGTTTCCTTTTGGGGTAGAACAAATTGTTCCGCTCACCCCGGCGAAAGCCGGGGCCCAGATCCATGAAGCGCGGCGCTTGCAGCTTCTGGATCCCGGCTTTCGCCGGGATGAGCGAAGAAGAGAGCCCACACAAGCGAAGCGCAGGCGCAGGGCGCCCGAGCGCAGCGAGGAACTGCGCCCGAGCAGTTGAAAGACTCAGAACACCATCACCTTCGCCGCGTCGAAGTTCTGCACGCCGCCGCCGACGCGTTTGGTCGTGTAGAACAGGACGTAAGGCTTGGCGCTGAACGGGTCGCGCAGCACCCGCGCACCCTGCCGGTCGGCGATCAGGTAGAAGCGGCGGAAATCCCCGAAGGCGATGGCCGCATTGCCGCTGCCGATGTCCGGCATGTCTTCGACTTCCGTCACCGGATAGCCGAGGATCGTCGCCGGGTCCCCGCCCGTGCCCGGCTGCCACAGGTATCGCCCGTCGCCATCCTTCAGTTTGCGGACGGCGGCCACCGTGCGCCGGTTCATCACGAAGCGGCCATTGGCACGGAACTGGCTTTTCGGCGTATAGATCAGGTCGATCAGCTGGTCGGCGGCATTGGCGGCGCCAAAGTCTCCGGCGACCGAGCCGACCTTGCCCCAGACATGGCTCGCCTCGGCGACAATCTCATAATCGAGAAAGCCCTTCGGTTTGTTCGCGCCGTCGCCCGTCACGAAGGCAGCAGATTCCTGCACGGCAAAGGCATTCTCCACCTCATCGGCCAGCCAGGCGTCGATGTCGGAATAGGAATCCTCCAGCAGGGCCTGCGTTGCCGCGGGCATGGCGTAGAGTTCCCCCGCGGGGAATTCCAGCAAGGCGAGGCCGGAATGCGTGGTCTCCGTCCGCGCGCCTTCCTCGGCCACCCAGCTCGCCGCCGCGCCCAGGCTGACCGGCTTGCGATAGGTGCCAGCAGAGGTCTGCCGCACGGTCGCGATCTGGCGCATCGGGCTGGCCGCCAGAAGGCGGGCCTCAATCAGGCGGTCCAGTTCCGGCGGGGCGACATAGCCGCCCTGCGCATCAGTGCCGGTGTTCAGGGCCTTCACGTCCAGCTTTGCCAGACCACTGTCATCGCCCTGGCGCAGGTAACGCCCCCAGGCCTCGGTGCGGGCATCCGGCTCTGCCGCCGGGGCCGCGCCCGCCTCCGGCCGCGCCATCTTGAGGCTGAGGGCCTCCAAACGCCGGTCAATCCGGGACAGGCGCTCATCCGTCAGCGGATCGCTTGCACCTTTCGATTCAATCTCGGCCAGCCGCGCATCGTTTGCCTCGCGAAAGGCCTCGAACGCCGCCATCAGGTCAGCCTCTGCCGCCTTGTTGCCGCCTGCCATTTTGGTTTCCTTGGTCATTACCACTCCTTCTGAAATATTCCCTGTCATCCCGGAAAGCGCGCAGCACTTATCCGGGACCTTGTTTGCTCCTGCCGCTACAGGGTCCCGGATCGCTGCTTCGCAGCGTCCGGGATGACACGACGTAGAGTCCTCACGCCGCCTCCGCCCCCACCACACCAAACCGTGCCCACGCCTGCATCGGGGCCTGCACCAGCGACACTTCCACGAGGTCCACCTCGATCAGTTCGCGCCCGCCGCGGGACAACGGCTTCCACAGGCGCGGGCGGAATCCGATGGACAGGCCGCTGAGGCCGCCGCGTACCAGTTGCTGCACGCCCGGCTTTTCGATCAGTCCACGCATGAACAGGCCGCGTCCGTCTTCGGTGATCCGCGTCCAGCGCCCGGCCAGCGCGCCCTGCCGATGCTGCAACAACATCGGCAGGGCGGCCCCGGACCGGAGCGTGTGCGCGAACGCCCCCGCGCGCACGACGTCTCCCGACTGGTCCGGTATTCCGAAGAGTGAGGCGTAACCTTCGATGAGGAGGCCTGTCTGTTTTCGCTCACCCCGGCGCAGGCCGGGGTCCATAACCACGGAGTGCAGGACATGCCGCTCTGGATCCCGGCCTGCGCCGGGATGAGCGGAAGGAAGGGCCGCGTATTGACGCTCACTCATCACGCGCCTCCATGCGGCGCTCGATCCGGTTCAGCTGTCCGCTTACAGATTCCAGTTGTGCCTCGACGCGCACCAGCCGTTCGGAGACCATCTTGCGGTCATCCAGTTCGGTCTCCACGGCGCGGATGCGTTCGGCCGCAGAGCCTGCCCAGACGAGTGCGCCACCGGTTTGCGCCAGAATGGCAACGATCAGACCGACCGTGACTTTCTTCTCGATCTCCATCAGCCGAGCCCCGCCAGTTTGCGTTTCTCGTCCGGCGTCGCGAAGGAGGCAGCTTCCAGCCGCGCCCAGAGCGCCTCACGCTCTGCCGAGAGGGCCGGTACGCGGTCGAGATCGCAGCGCACGTCCACATCCCCGCCCAGCGGCTCGTCCAACCAGACCGACAAGGACGCCGCCATCTTCTCGGCCAGCGGCAGCACGGTCATCCGCCAGAAGGCGAGATTGGCTTCCTTGTAGTTCGCATACGTATTGTCCCCCGGAATGCCCAGCAATTGCGGGGGCACGCCCAGCGCCAGCGCAATCTCCCGCGCGGCGCTGTTGCGCGCCTCCAGGAAATCCATATCCGCAGGCGACAGCGACATCGGCCGCCAGTCGAGCCCGCCTTCCAGCAGCAGCGGCCGCCCGGCATTCGCCGCGCCGGAGTAAAGGGCATCGAGATCCCGCTTCAGCCGGTCGAACTGTTCGGGCGGCATGCGGCCATGGCCAGACCAGATCAGCGCGCCGGAAGGCTTGGCAGAATTGTCGATCAGGGATTTCGCCCAGTCGGCGGAGGCATTGTGCAGGTCCAGCGCGCGGCGGGCCGGGGCCAGCGCCGGCAGGCCGAGAATATCGTCCTGCGGATGGAACAGTTTCAGGTGCAGCACCGCCTCGCGTGGCAGCAGGCGTTCGCCCTTGCGTTCCCGCACCGCCCAGCGCTCGGCCCAGCCGCGGCCGTCTGTGATGGGGCGCACGCGGCCCGGCTGCAGGGCGTAGAGCGCGTCGACGCCCGGCCCCTCGCCGTCTTCCCCGCCCGGCAGGGTCACCGCCTCGATGAAGGCATTCCCGTGCAGCTGCAGCTGTGTGTAAACGCCCTCCAGGAAGGCCGGGCCGGCCATTTCCGGCGCCGGTTTGCGGATCAGGCGGGCAGCGGCCTCATGCGCCGTGACCAGCGGAACGGAAGCGGCAGCCTCCGCCACCATGCGGATACAGCGATACGCCACGGCGTTGCGCAGATAGCCATCCCGGGTCAGCGCGCCGCCGTCCCGGCCGCCCCAGTTCGGGCCACCCGGATCGGTGAGCGCCACCATGGGTGGAGCCGATTTCGACTCATGCCTGTTTTTTCCCGGGATCCAGTTCCACGCCATGCCGCCGCATTCGCCTCCGTCGTTTGATGGCGAGAAGTTAAGGCGCGGCCTTACCCGGAGGATTGGGATTGGAAATTCTCAACAAATACAAAGAGGAAAATGCTTATCCCTGTGGGACAGGCGCTGCTATTTCCCACAGGCCTGCGACGTTCAGGCGTAGCCATGGGGGGACAAATCTGCTTTGTCCGTAGCTTCCGTTTCAAGGGGTTGAGGAGCTGCGAGAATGTCGGCACGCGTGATTTCCATTGCCAATTCCAAAGGAGGCGTGGGCAAGACCACAACTACGGTCAGCCTGGCGGAAGCCTTTGCCGCCGAAGGGCGCCGTGTGCTGGTCGTTGACCTGGATACGCAGGCCAACGCCTCGCTGCTGGTTTTCGGCAATGAAGGGGACGAGCACCTGTTCCAGGCCATCAGCGACTACGCCACGATCTCCGACTGGCTGCTGGAAAACTTCGAGGCAAACGAGCAGAAGCGCCTGGAAGAATACATCGTCACCGATGCCTCCGATGTCACCGCGAACGGCAAGCCGCTGCCGCTGGACCTGATCCCCTCCAGCCCGCGCCTGCGCAAGACCGAGAAAGAGCTGATCTATCACCTCACCGAGCAGGGCTATTCCATGGAAGCCCTGGAGAACCAGGTCGGCCGGCGCCTGCGCGACGACTTCAACCTGCTCAAGGCGAAGTATGACGTCATCCTGTGCGACTGCCCGCCCGGCATCTCGACCATGACCGAATCCGTGCTGGCGGCCAGCCACCTTGTGGTCGTGCCGACCATTCCGGACTTCATGTCCACGCTCGGGCTCGACCTGTTCACCGGCGACGTGATGGAGGGCCTGCGCGACCGTGACGTGAAGAGACTCCCCATGGTGCTGGCGACCCGGTATGACAATTCTCCACACCAGCAGGTCGTGCTGAACGCCATGCGCGAAGCCGCCGCCGCCCAGGAAGCCGAGTTCACCATGTTCAAGACCGTCATTCCGATGAAATCAGGCTTTGCCACCAACCCGATCGAGCTTGGCCCGGAGCCGACGATCGAGGCGAAATGGTCTGGCGGGGCGCTGCCGGTCATCAAGGACCTGCTGGCTGAAGTGAAGGCGGCGCTGGCATGAGCCGCGACGCACACAAGGCCGGCGCCGAGGCGCTGACAGCCCTCCTGAACCAGGCCTTCAGCGCGCTGGGCGAGAAGGAATACGCCGCCGCGGCCGGCCTGCTGACCAAGAAGCTGATGATCTCTGCCGGGCAGACGGTCGAGGTCATGCGCGCCCTGCGGGACGCCGTCGGCAAGGACATTTTCGAGGCGCAGCTGAAATCTCTGACCGCGCACCAGGCCCGGCTGCTCGCCCGCCGCCTCGACAAGAGCGTGCCGGACATCGAAGTCTCCACCGCCGGCGCATCCTGCGCCTGGATCCGCGACCTGATGGACGGCAAGACGCCGGATGCTACGCCGGTTCCCGAAGCGCCTGCTGCCGAGGCTCCGGTGGAAGCGCCTGCTGCGGACACACCCGCAGAAACAGACGCCGAAACCGACACCCCGGCCGAACCCGAAGCGCCCAAAAAGCCCACCTCCTCCGGCTCTTACTTCGGCCGCAAGAGCTTCCGCACCGGGAACTAAGCCCCTTCAGGCCCTCACCTCCCACCCCCTTCAGGCGCGGGTCCCTCCTCTCCCAGAGGGAGAGGGGTTTATCCGTGCTCCGCGTCGCACCCCTCTCCCAGAGGGAGAGGTGGCCCGCGAAGCGGGTCGGTGAGGGACGCGGCACAAGCCGCGCGTGAAGCCCCCCTCACAACTGCCGCACGCCAACCGCGGCCTCGTCCAGCATCAGCGCCCAGACGGCCCAGACGAGGGCGTCCACGCGGTCGGGTGAGCCGGTGAAGCCCTCCGCCCCGAAGGCGCACATTTCGTCCTCCAGTTCGCCCAGCTGCCCCGCATGGTGCACGCGGCCCTGCTCGTACAGCGTCGCCACCGGCAGCGCCCTTGCCCGCTTCGACAGGCGCGCCTGCACCAGCCGCACCGGCACCGGGCAGCCTGCCGTCTCCAGCACCTGCCGTACCATTTCGCCGCCCTGGTTCGCCTCCGCGATCACTTCCCGTGCCCCCACCCGGCGCACCAGAGCCACGGCCCGGCCTGCCCAGTCCAGCGGGCGCAGCCCCTGCGCGGAGGCATCGCCCAGCACATAGGCATCATTCCCCGCCCGGCCTGCCGCGATGATGCCACAGGCATCCGCCGCCGCCCCGCTGGTGGCAGGCGGATCCACCGCGACCACCACATCCCACAGCGCCGGCACAATGCCAGACCGCGCTTCATCAATCCGTGACCGGAGGAACAGCGCGCCCTCCGGGTCCTCCACCATCTGGCCGTCCAGTTCCTGCCGCCCCAGCTGCGTGCCGCCATAGGCCGCCTCCACCGCTGTCAGGAAGGCGGGGGCCAGATGATCCGCATTGTCCCGCGTCGCGCTCTGCGTCACCACCGTATCCGGCGCGGCATGAAGGCGCCGCATCAGTGCGGTGGGCCGCGGCGTCGTCGTGACCAGGGCGGCCGGATGCGGACCGAGCCGCAACGCCATCTGCAGCATGTCCCATACGGCCTCTGCATAGGTCCACGCCGCGGCCTCGTCGCACCAGGCGGCGTCGAATTGCGGTCCGCGCAGACTGTCCGGGTCCTCTGCGGAGAAGACCTGCGCCACGGCGCCGTTGTGAAACTCCACCAGCCGCCGCGACGGGTGGTAGACTGGCCGCCGCAACGGGTTCGTCTCGACCGACATCAATCCGCTCTCGCCATGAACCATCACTTCGCGCACATCGTGCAGGGTCGGCCCGACCAGCGCCATACGCCCGCCGCGCGCCTCCATGGACCAGCGCACCCATTCGGCCCCGGCGCGCGTCTTGCCTGCGCCCCGTCCACCCTGAAACAGCCACGTCCGCCATGCCGTTCCCGGAGGGTTCAGCTGCGCGTCCCGCGCACTCCACAGGAACGGATACCGCCTCAGCACCTGCATCGCCCGAAGGTCGGGCAGCGGATATTGCGCCGCCGCCTTCCACACCTGCACTTTTTGTCTCCAATGGCCCCAAACCCGCAACGACTCTGTGTAATGCGGCATCCTCTGCCGCAAGAGCTGCTGTCCATTCATTCGCATTCTCCCCCCTTGTCCCCTGCGTCTGGGCTTCATGCATCCGGCGCACCTCTCCGGCCATGCGCACAATCATCGCCGCCGCGGCATTGATCTCTTCCGTCCCCAGAGCGCTCACTAGTGCGTCGATCTGCAGGTCGGCGGCATATTCCAGCGCCAGCGTCTGGCGTTCCAGCGGCGTCTCCGGCCGCTTCAGATCATGCCGTGCCATATACCGGGAAATGACCGCGGCATCGCGGCCCAGACGGCGCGCAATCGCCGCCACGCTGCGCCCGCTGAGATACAGCAGCCGCATCGCCCGTCCGTCACGTTCGGTGATGTCTCGTCTTCGGTTTCGTTCAGCCATGGGCGGAGTTTGGCGCAGGCCGGCACCGGGTGAATTCACTCCGGCGGCATGTCATCCCGGAAAACGCGCAGCCTTTGTCCGGGACCCAGTCTTTGCGGGGGTTTTCGTGAGTTGGGTCCCGGATATTTGCTGCGCAAATTCCGGGATGACACATTGGACGGCGCCGCGCTTATCCACCGGCAAAGCCCCTCACCTCCCACGCCCTGCGGGCGCCCCTCACCGACCCGCTTCGCGGGCCACCTCTCCCAGAGGGAGAGGGGTGTGACGCGGAGCACGGATAAACCCCTCTCCCTCTGGGAGAGGAGGGACCCGCGCCCGAAGGGCGTGGGAGGTGAGGGCTACGGAGGAAAAGAAATCGCACCGCGATTTCCCGAGGCAGGCCCAAGCGTAAGCGCAGGGCTTTTTCTCTCTGCCGTTTCATCCTTCGACTTCGCTCAGGATGAGTCCTGTTCTTTGCTGCGCTCCGAACGCTCATGCTGAGCGAAGTCGAAGCACGCGCGCGGGCGCGCCTCAGCTCATCTCCCGTACGCCCGCGATGCATTGCGAGGGGCATGGGTCGGAGGCCGGGTCGGTCACCTTGCCTGTTTTTTCGATGGCGGATTTTGCGCAATCATAGTCGAGATCCGCAATGGCATCGAACTGGTTCAGGTACACATTGCCGGTCAGTTCATCCAGGAAATGCGTGCGCTTCAGCCGGTCCATGACCGGTCCCTTCACTTCGCTGAGGTGCAGGGTCACGCCCGCATCCTTGAGGCGCCGGTTGATCGCTTCCAGGCTTTCAAGGCCGCTGACATCGATATGGTTCACCGCCGGGCACATCAGCACGATATGCTGCACATCCGGCCGGTTACCGAGGACGCAATAGACCGTATCTTCCAGGAAGCGCGCATTGGCGAAATAGAGGCTCTCATCGATCCGTATCGTGACGATGTGTTCCGGCGTGACGACTGCGTGGCGGTTCACATTGCGGAAATGGTGCGTGCCGGGCACCTGCCCCACAATCGCAAAGTGCGGCTTGGAGGTGACATAAAGGTGCAGCCCGATTGAGACGATAATGCCGGTCGTGACGCCCAGCTCCACGCCCGCCAGCAGCGTCACGAGGATCGTGCCCAGCATGGCGGCAAAGTCGCGCTTCGAATAGCTGAGCGTATGAGCCAGCTTTTTCAGGTCCACGAGGCCTAGCACGGCGACGATCACCGTCGCGGCCAGCACGGCTTGCGGCAGATTGTAGAGCAGCGGCGTCAGGAACAGGGCCGCCAGCGCAATGCCGATGGCGGTGAACGCCCCGGCCGCGGGTGTCTCTGCGCCCGCATCGAAATTCACGGCAGAGCGGGCAAAGCCGCCCGTCACAGGATAGCCGCCGGAAAAGCCCGCCGCGAGGCTGGAGGCGCCGAGGGCGACCAGCTCCTGATCCGGGTCAATCCGCTGGCGGCGCCGGGCGGCCAGCGTCTGCGCCATGGAGACCGATTCAATGAAGCTGATCATCGCGATCAGCGCGGAGGACCCCAGCAGCGAGCGCCACAGGCCGGGGTCGAAGCTGGGCACGGTCAGGCCCGGCAGGCCCTTCGGAATGTCGCCGACGATGTGCACGCCTTTCGCTTCCAGCCCGAAAGTGGCAACCGCCAGGCCGCCCAGCACCACGGCCAGCACCGGACCGGACCGGGCCAGCATGGCAGCGATATGCTCCTTCAGGCCTAGCGCCAGAAGCAGCGGCTTCAGGCCTTTCCTCGCCCAGAACAGAAAGGCCACCGACGGGGCGCCGATGGCGACCGTATACCAGTTCACATCGCCCAGATGGCGGATGATGCTGGCCAGGGTCTCAATGATGTTGTGCCCGCTGGCCTGCACGCCCAGCAGGTATTTCAGCTGGCTGACCGCGATCAGGATGCCCGTCGCCGTGACAAAGCCGGAGACGACCGGGTGGCTCAGGAAATTGGCGAGGAAGCCCAGCCGGAAAATGCCCATCACCACCAGGATCAGGCCGGACAGAATGGCCAGAATGATCGCGGCGGTCAGATATTCCGGCGTGCCCTGCTCTGCCACCTTGCTGGCGGCCACGGCCGTCATCAGCGACAGGATCGCCACTGGCCCCACGGCCATCGTGCGGCTGGTGCCGAAAATCGCGTAGACGATCAGCGGCAGAATGGAGGCATACAGGCCGACCTGCGGCGGCAGGCCCGCCAGCATCGCATAGGCCAGCGATTGCGGGATCAGCATGACCGTCACGATCACCGCCGCCATCATGTCATTGGCGAACGTCCCGCCATTATAAGTGCGGCCCCATTCAAGAATGGGCAGATGATCCGACAGTTTCACGCGTTCAGCCCCCGGCTTTTTCCGGCACTATAGAGCGTTCAGCGGAATTCTCAGATAGCTGGTGCCATTATCGTCCGGCTCCGGCATCTGGCCTGCGCGCATATTGATCTGGATCGACGGCAGGATCAGCCGCGGCATGTCCAGCGTCGCGTCCCGCGCCTCGCGCATGGCGACGAACTCATCCTCGGTCACCCCGTCATGGACGTGAACATTGTTCGCCCGCTCCTCCGCGACCGTGGTTTCCCATTTGTACTCGTCCCGGCCGGGTGCCTTGTAGTCATGGCACATGAACAGGCGGGTTTCGGGCGCCAGGCTGAGGACTTTTTTGATCGAACGGTAGAGCGTGCGGGCGTCTCCGCCGGGAAAGTCCGCCCGGGCGGTGCCATAGTCCGGCATGAACATGGTATCGCCCACGAACGCCGCGTCGCCGACGACATAGGTCATGCAGGCCGGCGTGTGGCCGGGCGTGTGCAGGGCCTTCGCTTCCATGGTGCCGATGCGGAATGTGTCGCCGTCCACCATCAGCTTGTCGAACTGGCTGCCGTCGCGCTGGAAGCGGGTGCCTTCATTGAAAATCTTGCCGAACGTGTCCTGCACGGTACGGATCTCGGCGCCGATGGCGATCTTGCCGCCCAGCTTTTCCTGGATATATGGCGCGGCCGACAAGTGGTCGGCATGGACATGGGTCTCCAGGATCCATGCGAGCTTCAGGTCGTTTTTCTGAATGAAGTCAATGATCTCATCGGCGGACTCTGTGTTGGTCCGGCCGGATGCCGGATCGAAATCCAGCACCGAATCGACCACAGCGCAGGCGCTGGTCTCCGGATCGGCCACAACATAGCTCACCGTGAATGTGGGCTCATCGAAGAAAGCGGTCACAACTGGATTGGTCATCGCGGGCTCCTTAATTTCTGGATTGGGGTGTTTTTGAAATGCGCACACCAGGGTCAGCCTGCGTGCCCAGCATGACCGAACAGATCGCATCCACCATCGCATGCGCGCGTGTGTCTGAAAGCGTATAGAAAACCTGCCGCACATCCCGCCGCGCCGTCAGCACGCCCTCCTCGCGCAGCTTGGCGAGTTCCCGCGACAGGCGCGGTTGTGGGATGCCGAGATCGGCTTCCAGCTCCGAAACCGCCATTTCCCCGCCGCGCAACTGGCAGCAGATCATCAGCCGGTCCGGGTGGCTGAGGGATTTGAGCATACTCGTGGCTTCGGCCACCAGCGGCTCCATATTCTCACTGTCCCTGATCATTCCGATCTCTCCGGATTCACTTTACAATTTACATAAGTGTAAATCATGGAATTCCAAGAGGCCGGATCCCGATTGCGGACATGCCGCCCTCCTCATTGGACTCGCGCGGCCCGCCAGAAAGGCCCCCAGGCGGACCCGCTTCCGGAGTCCTACAAAATCCTGGAAACTCGCGGCCAGCTGTTGCCGGAATAGCGCAATCGCCTGGCAATCTGCTGTTTTCCCGTCGCGGTACGGCACCAAACATCGGGTGTCACGGAACGGTGACAAAACAGAGATCAGGCCGTCAAGAAACTGTGGGAAGGCGCCTTCGTTCACAGAGGGGTCTGTCATGACAAAATCATATCGTTCACTGCTCGCGCTCGGGGTTGCCTCGGCCGGGCTTATCCAGGCGGCATCCGCCGACGTCATCACCGGGAAGGTTACCGATGCGTCCGGGGAAGCACCGCTCCAGGGCGCGCTCGTCACCGTCGAGGAACTTGGCCGGACCGTTTCCTCCGACCGGTTCGGGGCTTACCGTTTCAACAATATTCCCGCCGGCGACTATACGCTTTCGGTGTCCTATGTTGGCGCAGACACCGTCACCGCCGATGTCTCCCTGTCCGGCACCGCAACGGTCGACCTGAAACTCGGCGGCGATGTCCGCTACCTCGACAACGTGCTCGTGGTCGGGTCTGCAGCCGCGCAGGCTGGCGCCATCAACCAGCAGCGCGCGTCCGATGCGCTGATCAACGTGATCGACTCCGACGGCCTCGGCAACTTCCCTGACACGACTGTGGCTGACTCGCTTTCGCGCGTTCCGGGCCTGTCGATTGAGAATGACCAGGGCGAAGGCCGCTACGTTTCGATCCGCGGGATCAATGCGGATCTCATCTCCGCCACCATCAACGGCGTGCGCACCCCGTCCCCGGAAGACCGCCGCGGCGTCCTGCTGGACGGTGTGCCATCTGACCTGCTGGACGGTATCGAAGTTCAGAAGTCTCTCACGCCAGATGTCGATGCCGACACGATCGGCGGCGTCATCAACCTGAAAACCATCTCGGCTTTTGACCGCGACGGCCAGTTCTTCCGGGCAAAACTGGAAGGGTCGTACAACGAGATCACCGAAAAGGTCTCACCGAAAGGCACGCTGACCTATTCCAACGTGTTCGGGGAGAAGCTGGGTGTTGCTGCCTCACTGAACTATCAGGACCTCCGCATCCAGGCGCAAAACAATGAGACTGGCGGCTGGGGCTTCAACAAAGACGTCGGCGAAATCGTCCCGAATGACGACTATGAGCAGCGCTGGTACGACCTGACCCGCGAGCGCATTGGCCTCGTCGTCAACATCGACTACCGCCTCACGGAAAACACCGAACTCTACCTGCGCACCCTGTACAACCAGTACACGGACGACGAAGTCCGCAACAAATGGGAATTCCGCAAGCTGGACGAAGAAGACCCGACCATCACCGCTGACGGCTTCGCCTTTGACTTTGCGCAGGCTGACGCAGAAGTCCGCGCGCGTGAAGAAGTCCGCAACATCCAGACTTACGCCGTGGGCGGCCAGAGCTTTGCCGGAAACTGGACCTTCGACTACGAAGTGTCCTACGCCTATGCCGAAGAAGATGATTCCAATAATCACGACGTCACGTTCCGTTCTGACAAAATGAAGGGCAGCAGCATCCTGCTCTGGGACAATACCGACCCGAAGAAACCGAAACTCTCCGGCCCCGGTTTTGACTTCCTGCTCGATCCATCCAATTACGAGATGGACGCCTATGAGCGGGAATTCACGACCAATGAAGACACCGAGTGGGCCTACAAATTCGATGTCTCAAATGACACGGTGCTCGGCGACACGCCGGTGACCTGGAAATTCGGCATGAAACTGCGCGACCGCGAAAAGGTCCGCGATGAGAACCTGAAGATCTATGAGCGCGATGACGTCCCACTCACGGACTATATCTCTGACAATGCCCGGATATCCGGCTGGCGCATGGCCAACCCGATGTTCCGCTGGCCTAGCGCCGAGCTGACCAAGGCCCTGCGTAACGACTTCACGGCTGACGAGCTGGACACGGATGGCTCAGATTTCGACAGCCTGTCCGGCGATTACACCATCAAAGAGAAGATCCTCGCCGGTTACGGTATGGGGACTTTCGAGATGCAGAATTTGACGGCGGTCGTCGGCGCTCGGATCGAGGCAACGGACGTTTCGTCAACTGGCAACATCTTCTTTGAAGAAGACGATCCGGCCAATGTCGGCAAGCGCAACTATGACGACGACTACGCGCACTTCCTGCCAAGCCTGAACCTCAAATACGCATTTGCTGACAATCTGATCGGCCGCGCGGCCTACTACTCGTCGATCGTGCGCCCGGCCTTCGGTGAAATGCGTCCGACCTTCGCCCTGAACAATGACCGCGACGAAGCGGAAATGGGCAATCCGGACCTTGATCCGTACGAGGCCGCCAACATCGATGCGTCCATCGAATACTATCCGACCAAACTCTCCGTGATTTCGGCCGGTGTGTTCTACAAGGAGATCCGGAACGCGATCTTCCCGGTGACATATGACATCAAGGACGTTCCCAATTCGATCGACCTGAGCTTCCTGGACGCAAACACCCTCGCCGGCCTCGAAGAAGTATCGACCTATATCAACGCCGGCAAAGCCACAGTGAAGGGGCTGGAATTCAACTACGTCCAGGATCTTGGCTTCCTCGGTGACACGTTCGACGGCTTCCTCGTCTCGGCAAACCTGACACTGGCCGACTCCGAAGCGACCCTGCCGGATGGCCGTGAAGTGCCGCTGCTGAAGCAGAACGATACGGTCTGGAACGTCTCGCTCGGCTATGACAAGGGCCCCTGGGACCTGCGCGTCTCCGCCAATTATCGCGGTGACTATCTGGACGAACTGTTCGGCAAGAATATCGACCGCTACACAGGCGATCACCTGCGCGTCGAAGCCTCTGCCAAGTACGAGCTAAACGATCACGTTCAGGTCTATCTCGAAGGCAAAAACCTCACGGACGAGCCGGAGTTCTATTATCACGGCGACAAAAACCGCCTCTCTCAATATGACGAGTTCGGCTGGTCCGGCGTTTTCGGTGTGCGGCTGACATACTAGTCAGCCTCAGCTAGAAGTCAGACTTAAGGGGGCCGGGATTCGCCAAGCGGATTCCGGCCCGGTCACACAAGATCAGGATATTTTCAATGAAATCCACTTACTTGATCGCCGCCCTGCTGCCGATTGCGGCATGTGCCACAGCCCCGGCGCCCTTTACCGGAGAGGTCGCCACCGTCGTCGCCATGAACGAAACCGCGCCAATGAATGGCGAAGGCGACCTCGCCGATGATCCGGCGATCTGGGTCAACACATCTGATCCCGCCAGCTCGCTCATCCTCGGCACCAACAAGGATGAAGGCGTCTACGTCTACGCCCTTGATGGCGGGGAGTTGCAGGAATTGCCTGTCGGCCAGGTCAACAATGTCGACCTGCGCGGCAACATAGCCGTAGCTTCGAACGACTCCCACAACGCGATTTCGTGGTTCGAGATCAATCCGGAGACCCTGACGGTCTCGCACATCGGGGACTCGCCGACCGGCAAGGAAGAACCGTACGGAATCTGCGCCGGCATGTCGGGCGAAACCTATCAGGCGGCCGTCACCTACAAGGATGGCACGGTCCAGTTGTGGTCGGCGACGTGGGAAACGGTCGACACGCTGGCCCCCTCGCTGGACCGCGTCGTGAAGCTGCCGTCCAAACTGGAAGGCTGCGTGTTCGACGATGCCAATGAGCGCCTGTTCGTTGGCGAGGAAGCCTTTGGTGTGTGGGGCGTGGACCTGAAGGACGAAACGGCTGAACCGTTCGTTGTCGATACGATCGCGGCGGGCAATGGCCTCGTCGAGGATGTCGAAGGCATGAGCCTCTGGCTGGGCGACGATGACCAGTCGGGCTACCTCGTGGTCTCGGCTCAGGAGGCTGACCGCTATGTCGTTTACGACCGCGCGCCGCCCTTTGCTCCGCGCGGCGTGTTCATGATTGTGGACAATGATGCCACCGGGATCGGCGGCGTAACCCATACGGACGGCCTCGACATCTCGTCCGCCCCGCTGCCGGGCCTCTCTGGCGGCCTTCTGGTTGTGCAGGATGACGCCAACCCGGTGTCCGAATTCAATCAGAACTTCAAGATGGTGGACTGGACCGCTATCTCCGAGGCACTCGATCTCGACTGATCAGTAGTGCACCAGGACCCAGACGCTGGCACTGTAAATCAGGGTCAGCGTCCCGATCCTCACCGCAGCCGAAATCATGTACGGCCGGATGTCATCCCAGGTCGTGACCCGCGCGACGTCGGCAACCGCGGTCGCCACATCATGGTGCATCTGGCTGCGGTCTTCGCCCGCCAGCATCAGCATGACCGCGCCCGTCCGCGTCTGTTTCTGGTTTCCTGCCTCGACCAGCACTTCTTCAAAGACACGGGCCGCGATGGTCTCTGTCAAAGCACGTTTGGGATGCCAGCCATGCCGGTGCAGCTCTGTCAGGGTGAACTTGATAACGGGATAGTTGATCCACAGGTCGCGGATCATGAAGACGGCGAGCGTCATGACCGTGATGGTCGCGAAAATGGGCCGCGGCATGCCAGCGAAATGGTGCAGGCCCCAAAGCCATAACAGGATCGCCAGCTTGATCCCCGTCGTGATGGCAAAGCGCCGGAAGCTGCGGGAAACGAACAACATCGTATCCGCACGAATGCGGTGGCGCGCTTCCCGGACCGCGGACTCGACCGCCTTGTTCTTCCGGCCGCTGATTTCCTTGCCCAGCAGTTTGCGGCCGGCCACAAGACCGGCGCCAAGCGCTGACAGGATCATAAGCGGGACACGCATATTACTTATGTAGTGTGCGCCGGAACGAATGTCTCGCTTGCCCTTCATCACCGCCACATCCTGCTGTCACCGTTACAGTATCGACATGATAAGACGTTCTGCGTGCCGCTGCGCACTTTCCGGATGCCGGACGACCGAATAGCCGAGCGCCATGGCGAGGGCCGTTGTCGTCAACGGTTTCCGCTCAACGAAACTACGCAGCGTGTCGAGGGGCAAATCCGCCAGCGCATCCGCTGTCGCTTCTTCAACCCCGCCGACTTCCTCTTCCATGGAGCGGAAAGGCTGAAGGCAGAAAAACATACAAACGGCCGCAAGCAGCAGGCCAACCCCGGCCACGGTAAAGGCAGCCGCAGCAAGCCCCATCACCTGGGCCAGGGAGATCGTTATGGCCACAAACAATGCCAGCACACCGCCGAGAGCCAGAACGGCTCCGACGGCTGCGGCAAAGATGCGGAGCTTCGTTTGGTCCACGACTATTTCCGTCCCAGCAAGGCGATAAGAAGACCGGCACCGAACGCAGCACCGACTGCCAACATAGGCTTCTCACGAATTTGCGCCTGAAGATCTGCGCGGGCTGATTGCAATTGATCCCCGGCATCATTCGCCATCTCCTTGCCCTTGGAGACGCCATCACCGGCTTTTGAGGCAGCGAGCCCTTTAAGGCTTCCAAAAGCGGACTGCAGGTCTTTACGCAATGTGGCCATGTCTTCCTTCAGCAGTTTGAGATCGTCTTTGAGGTCTTCGTCATTGGCGGCTTCATGGCTTTCTTTGGCGACTGTGCTCATGGGATATTCCTTTCCGTGTCGAGTTGGAAGTGTAACGGTCGGACTGCCGGATAGTTCCATGGCATGACAGAATATTCACTCTTCCAGACACCGAAACGCTCGCCGCTCTATGGAACAGCACTCCCTGCTGCGCGTTGATGTGATGAAAGGAGACAATTATGCAAACGCAACAAGAAACTGACCTGACAACAAACGAAGCCCGTCAGGGCGAGCGTGTGGGCCTTGTCTGGGTGCTCGCTGCCGGGACGCTTGTCGCAATCATGGGTATCGGCGCAGTGATGCTGGCGCAGGCCGTCTGATCCAGATATATGCCGCCAACGAAAAACGCCCTCCCGTCGGGAGGGCGTTTTTGTATTCCGGAAGGCTGGCCTGTCAGGCGCTCTCGCGCGCCGGATGGAAGAACAGCGCCTGTCCTATCGCGGCTTTCACCGTGTTCTCCTGGAACGGTTTGGGGATCAGGAACGTCGGCTCCGGCCGGTCGCCCGTCAGCAGGCGCTCCGGAAAGGCTGTGATAAAGATGATCGGCACATCCATTTCCTTGAGGATGTCGTTTGCCGCATCGATCCCGGAGGACCCGTCTGCGAGCTGGATGTCGCAAAGGATCAGGCCCGGCGGGTCCGATTTTACCAGATCCATAGCTTCGGTATATGTCGTCGCATTGCCGGTGACTTTATGGCCCAGTTCCTCAACCAGGCTCTCCAGGTCAGCTGCGATGATGGGTTCATCCTCGATGACCAGTACCTTGGTGGACAATTCCGCCTCGATTTCAGCAATGGCGGCCCGTTCAAGTTCAGCCTGCTCACCCTCGCTCACACCCAGGATGTGCGCGGCTTCAGCGCGGGAGAACCCCTCCAGCGCGGTCAGCAGGAATGCCTGCCGCTGGATCGGCGCAAGCTTCTGAAGGCGCTCCGTCGCGACGTCGCCATCACCTGTTCCACCGTCCAGTTGCGCCCCCGTGGACCCCCAGACGACATGAAAGAAGCGATACAGCGCGACCCTGGGGTCACCATCGGCATCTATTTTGTCGGGAGAGGCGACAAGCGCCTCAAGAGAGGCGCGGATATAGGCGTCACCACTGTCCTGATTACCCGTTAGTGCCCGGGCGTAGCGTCGCAAATAAGGCAGGTGCGGCGCCAGATTTTTTACAAGATTCATGGGAAAAACTCCATCAACACAGCGTTAACAACCCTCGTGCCGCAAATTGGTTGCATAATAAATCGGACTTTTTTGCGGTTTTCGCGGAACCTTTGGTGAATTCGGGATTTATAATGTCATAACAGCGCCTCTGTCGCGCACCAAACCGAACTGTTTAGGGCACTTTTGAAATGGACGACAAAAAAACCGACGGCCGCAGGGTGGTCGATCCGGAACGGAAGCGTCGCGGTGACCGCCTGGGAGAACAGCTTCGCCGTCTTTATGACGACGTAACCCAGGAGAACGTACCGGACGACTTTATGCGGCTGCTTGAAGAAGCCGACCGCAATCATTCCTCCGGCTCTCAAAACAAGTCTTCGTAGGCAGATACATGACCGAACCGACCGAACGGCTTGATGATACCATATTCAAGCGGGAACTTGCGTCGCTTATCCCGCACCTTCGTGCCTTCGCGCGCAGCCTTTGCGGCGACTCCACCTTGGCTGACGATCTCGCACAGGACGCAATGCTGAAAGCCTGGCATGCCCGCCAGAGTTTCCAGGCCGGCACCAACATGAAAGCCTGGGCCTTCACCATTCTCCGGAATATTTTCTATTCTGAGAAACGCCGCTCATGGCGGCGGTCGTCGCTGGACCCGGAAGTCGCCGAAGCAACATTGGTTTCACCGGCGAACTCCGGTGACGAACTCGACCTGCTCGCCCTCCGCAATGCGCTCAATATGCTGCCCGATGACCAGCGGGAAGCGCTCGTCCTCGTCGGCGCAGGCGGTCTGGCTTATGAAGAAGCCGCCGAGGTTTGCGGGTGTGCCGTGGGGACGATCAAGAGCCGCGTCTCGCGCGCCCGAAAAGCTGTCGCAGACTTGCTGGACAATAACGAAGCAGGCTTTAGTGGTGATGCTAATATCAGGGCCGGGGAGGCATTCGACGACATCATGAAACAGGCAGCGGCCATTTCTGCCGCCAACGGCAACTGATCCTGAGTGCCTGACCGGGCGGCCTCATCCAGCCTGCGGCGTCGCGTGATGGCGACGCTGGCTATTGCATTGACCCCGGTCCTCCTGCTCGGCGCAGCCAGCGCATACATAGATGCCCGCGAAGCCCTGAAGACGCGGAGTAATGAGCTGCTGCTGATCGCTGGCGCATCGGTAGACGGGGTGGATCAGACAATAAATGAAGCCGAATTGCTGCTCAGTCTGTTCAAGGATGAGGTCGGCACCCGAAATTGTAGCAAGGTTTACAAACAGCTCCTGCCCAGCGTACCAGCCCTTTCCAGTCTCGTCCGCTACGACGCAGACGGTGTCGCCCTGTGCGCCAGCAATCGCGAACCGGGTTTCAAAATGTCCAATCCGGACTGGAACCAGCGGCTGAAGCACGAAGTGTCGACGTTCCGCACAGACGCCTTTTTCGGTGAGGCTAACGAAGACTGGATCTTTGGCATTTTCGCACGGGTCGACAAACCCGACGGCACTTATGACGGATCGGTCGCGATCGGGCTCCGGTCCCGGGCGCTGGCCAGCTTTGCCCGGGCGAGCGTCCTCGCCGAGGGCGTCGAAGTTGCCATTGCCGACGGGGACGGACGCGTCTTCGGCTCAGAGCGTTTCTCCCAGATCGATCCGGAATGGGTCGCCCAGGCCGCTGAAACCCACACGTCCAGGATGTTCGTTCTCCGGCGCAAGAACACATCTCCGATGGACGTGGTGATCCGGCCAGTTGGGCCGGCAAATGTTTTCGCCGTTATCTCACGGGAGTCACCCGGCTTCTGGAGTGAATTCACCCTGCAGCCGGTCTCGTCATTCGGCCTGCCCCTGCTCGCCTTTTCCATTGCCCTGCTGGCTGTCTGGCTTGCCATCGACAGTCTGGTGCTGCGCTGGCTCTCCCGCCTGATCCGTATCGCGCGCGTCTACGGCGCGGGCCGGTATGCCTTCCGGGCGGGCGACGCCATGGCATCCGCTCCTGCAGAAATCGCCGAACTGGCCGATGCAATGGAAGACATGGCCACAGACATCGACCAGCGCGACAGCGAGCTAAAAGCCGCCATCGATGTCCGCGATGCGGCGGTGAAAGAGATTCACCACCGTGTGAAAAACAACCTCCAGATCGTCACCAGCTTTCTGAACCTACAGGGACGCCAGTTGCAGGATCCTGAGGCGCGCCAGGCGATTGCTGCCGCCCGGCACCGGATCGATGCATTGGCGATTGTCCACCAGACACTTTACCAGCACGAGCGCCTTGAGCTCGTCAGCATGCGGCCATTCCTGAAGGGACTGATCGACCATCTGGCGGAAGCCCTGGGCATGGGCACGCGAAACATCCGGATTTCGCAATCCTATGAGGATTGCGAACGCCCGGCCGACGATGCCATTCCTGTCGCACTCTTTCTGGTCGAGGCCGTCACGAACACGACCAAGTATGCGTTTGGCGACGAAGACGGCGGCGAAGTCACGATCACGCTCTCGCTTGATGAGGATGGCAACACCACCCTGAAGGTCGCCGATAACGGGGCTGGCTTCGACACTACAGGTGACGTGCGGAAGGGGCTGGGCTCAAAACTGATGACTGCCTTTTCCCGCCAGCTGCGCGCCGAACTGACGATCGACAGCGCTCCTGGCAAGGGCACGGTCATCTCGCTTTACATGCCAGACATAAACAAGGCCCCGGCCTGAGGGGGCGCGGGGCCTGTTTGGATCCGTTGTCCGGATTCCTGCTTATTTCCCGGCGGCCAGGGACTTCAGCATCCAGACTGCCTGTTCATGCCAGGACATACGTGCTGTCAGCATGTCTGCAGTCACATAGTCGTTCTTTTCTTCGCACCATTCTGTCGCGGCGCGCATATTCAGTACCGCCGTTTCGTGGTCAGCGATCAACATGGTGAGCATTTGCTCGACAGAGCGTTCCTCATCCCGGTCGTTGATGGAAGACAACTCACCATATTTGGTATAGCTGGCCGGCGCCTTCTGACCGAGCGCGCGGATGCGTTCCGCCAGCTCGTCGATGGCTTCGTACATGTTCTGATATTGCTCTTCCGTCAGCGTGTGCACGCCCATAAAGGTCGGACCGGTAACATTCCAGTGCACACCCTGCGTCTTGATGAACAGCATGTAGGTGTCGGCAAGGACAATGCCCAGTGCTTCTGCAATCTTCTTGCGGTCTTCCTCGGAAATGCCATTCCGTGTTGTGAAGTCGGGTTTGGTAATATCAAGGGCCTCAGTGGCCATGGTAATCTCCTTTCGTGTTTCTGGTGAATATATGCCGGGTCTTACTTCGGAGGATCAGCAGCCTCTTTCATCGCCTCACCGGTTTTATCGATCGCGCCGCCAACATCGTCGGCAGCATCTTTGACGGCGTCCGCTGTTTTATCCGCCGCCTGATCGATGGACTCACCCACCGTATCCGGCTCGCCGATATTATCGACGGCGTCGTCAATCGACTCGCCCGCTTTTTCCATCGGACCTTTATTGGCGTCGCATGCCGCGAGCACACCAGTAGCAACAAGTGCAGCAACAACAATCTTCATACGCATCTCAAATCTCCTTTGATGATGTGCCCCCTTGAGAGTCACGCTGATACAACGCCCGGCGGACGCAACTGTTCCATCCTCGAAAGATCCCAGACGCTGTTTGTCTTCCGCGTGAAGGCATTCCCGTCATAGCTGAGCGCCATAACACTCATCACGTCACCATCGAAATCCAGCACATTGAAAGAGGGTGGCACAGCCCGAAGACGCATCGACAGGGTGCCCGACGTCACAGCAACATAACCTCCTTCCGGTGCACGTATGATCTCCGCCTGCGGAGAATGAACATGTCCGGTCAGCAGCACATTCGTACGGCTCCGCCCCAACCTGTTGCTGGCACGGCGCCCACGCCGGGTAGCAGTCTGCAGGGGCGCGTCAGTCGGCGGGATGAAAGGATGATGGCAACTGAGCAGGCGGATGCCTTCAGGACTTTCCTGCTCCAGCACGGCGTCCAGGTCTTCAAGGTCAACGGATCCTTCCGCCCAGTTCCGCCGTGCCTGCCAGCCGCGCGCCGTGTTCAGCCCATCGACACGGATGTTCCCCATGCGCAGCGGAAATGCGAAGTCAGACAGGTATTTCTCATACCGGCCAAAAGGATTCAGCACGCGATGATGCAGCTGGAACATCGGGGTATCATGATTTCCGGGTGTGCAGGCACAGGGAAGGCCCAGATCCCGGAGCCACTGCCGGGCGGCTTCGAACTCCCGGTGCTTACCGCTCTGTGTCAGGTCTCCCGCGACGACAACAGCATGCGGCGCGGCCTGTTCGATCGAACGGACGGCGGCATCAAGCACGCGCGGGTCAGCAGCGCCGAAGTGAATGTCAGCAAGATGAACAAGCCTCAATGGCCTGTCTCCGCACTCAAGACGCGGGCAGCGTTATTTATGAGGTCAACACGGACGGGCGAAGAGAAGGTCACCTGCTCGCCGTCCAGCGTCGCCGGAATGTCCGCACCACTCATATCCTGCACGGCAACCGTGTCGGAGACATCATGCTCGACCGGACCGGCGTCTTTCCATCCATGGATCATGGCATCCAGCGCGGTGGAGAAAAGTTCCATCGTGCTGTTTGGGTCAATCGCGGCAATTTCAAAGGCAGGGGACGGCCCGTTTGTCAGCGTTACGGCTGCGGCCACCGCATCAATTTCCTGCTCTGACATGCCAGGTTCGCCCTGCTGTCTAACCCAGGACAGTTTCAACCGGGTCTCGACATCCAGAACCTCTCCTTCGACGAGCGCCTGCGCTGCGTCGCGCAGTTCGCCTTTGCGGACAGCTTCGCGCGTTTGCGCAAGCCCCGTCAGGCGGCCAAACAGAGCGGCGACATAGAATCGATGGTCCCCGATCTTGCCTGCCGCCAGCGTTTCCGTTGCCGGCTTTGACAGAACCTGTTCCAGGATCTGGTGCCAGGCCCCATCGCCATAGAGACGCTTTGGCAACATGTTCATCGTACCGCCCGGAAGCGCCAGGACCGGCAGGCCAGATGCGCCGCAGGCCGTCAGCGCACAGGCAAGCGTGCCGTCGCCGCCCCAGGCAATAACACCATCTGCACCACTGCTGGCAGCCGCCTGGACATCTTCCTCCAGCTTCTTGGAACTTAAGTACAATTTCTCGATATCGTGCCCGGATGCGAGGATGGCCGCCTCCAGCTCATCCGCTGCGCCTTTCGGCACAGACCGGGACAATGGATTGATGATCACTGAGAATTTCATGCAGGAGTCTCCGTCAACAGGCTTCCAACGCCTCAGGCGGGTGCATGTTCCATGCGGTGACCAGGGAACCGGGACCGGGACAAGTGCGTTCCTGCTCCATGAACGACGCATCCTCCCCCCGACTGAGCCCTGCCTGCCACCTTCCCATTCGCTCGACATGGCGGGCGACGGTGCGCACAGTGGAGCGGATTCGCGGGCCACGCGCGTTCAGCGCCGTAATGGCCCTTGCGCTGGCCGGCGTCCTGTCCGTTCTTTCGTGCCTGCGGGCCGGCAATACAGCTTCAACTGCTCGCACAACGGACGGGGCAGTTCTTCTGCTCCCCCACAGGCACTCCTGAAACGGTTGGGCTTTTCTTTTTCCGCATAAAGAAAGAGCGCACCAGCCTGGTGCGCTCTTTCCTCCCCAGATGCCGAAAACTTACTTCGACATCTCGTTTTTGACGTCATCGGCCGAATTCTGGATCACTTCACCGCCGGTCTTGATGTCTTCACCTGCACCAGCAACCGTGTTGCAAGCCGCAGCCATCAGCGTGATCAACCCGAAACCTGCGATTTTGAGAGCGTTCTTTGCGTTCTTCATGAACAATTCCTTTCCTTGAACCGTGCATCACAAACGCGTGGCCACGAGGAAAGTTCCAGGATTTTTTCTCGGAACACTTCAACATCATATCCGTTATCAGACCATCGGTGAAAACGCCGAGGGGAAACAAACAAAGGAGATCAATATGCTTGGTTGGGCCATCGCATTTTTCATTCTCGCCATCGTCGCTGCGGCGCTTGGCTTTGGCGGTATCGCCGGTGCTTCTGCCGGGGTCGCGAAAATTCTGTTTTTCCTCTTTCTCGCTCTTCTTGTACTGACCTTCGTGGTCCGCGCGGTGAAAGGGAAAAGTGTCACCTGACGTGGCGCTTACAGTACGGAATAAAGAATGGGCGCCGAGGGCGCCCATTCTTGTTGGTGGCATCATTACAAGCAGCACCACGTGCCATGCTTTTTTTGGGTCCCTGTGGGATTGTCTGCCGGCTCAGGCGATGCGTATGCGTGCATCTTCCTGAGACGTTGCGACCGTGACACGATTACGGCCGGAGGCTTTGGAGCTGTAGAGCGCCGCATCGGCCAGTCCGAACAGGCCCTCTCCGCTGCCATGATCGGGCGTCGTTGCAACCCCAAAGGACGCAGAGATGTCAGAGATCACCAGATCACCTCGCATAATCGAGATCTGCTCAATCTCCCTGCGTATTGCCTCTGCACGGTCTGCGGCAGCATCCGCCGAGACGCCCGGCAGCAGAACCGCGAACTCCTCACCTCCATATCGGAACGCGAGACCGTCTTCCCGTGTCAGCCTGCCGAGCACCTGCGCCACTTCGCGCAACACGTCATCACCGGCGGCGTGGCCATAGGTGTCGTTGAACTTCTTGAATTTATCCACATCAATCATGATGACGCTGATTTTGCCGCCTGAACGTTTAAGTTCGTCCAATGCGTCTTCAAACTTCTCCTCCATCCGCCGGCGGTTGGAAAGGCCGGTGAGCGGGTCTGCCATCGCCATTTCGTGAAGTGTCTCGCGAAGCCGGATATTCGAGAGCGACAAGGCAATGTTCTCTGCCAGCATCTGAATATAGGTCTCCGTGCGACTGCCCGCTTCGAACGCCTCGGGCAGTTCCATATAGAGGAGGCCGACAACCTCGCGCTGAGCCATGAGGGGAATACAGACGGACTGCTTCTCGTCCTCGTCCGCACCCTCCAGATGGGCGCAAGGCACGTCAGCATCTTCTTCGCGGTGGTAGTGCATGGTCCCTCGGCGAAGGCCCCAGCATTCGTTCATCATGAACTCAGATGCAGCCTCGCGCGGGGTCAGCCATTCACAGGATGCCACCATTCCGGAGCCATCATGGTTGAGGACATAGAGCCGTCCGGCACAGTCCGGCATGATGACCGGCACAAAGCGGCGCACCACACCTGCAATTTCTTTCATCGTATCGCAGGCCTGCATGCGCTGTGTCATACGAGACAAAAGATTGCGCAGCTGCAGGTCACTCGCGAGTTCGATTTCGAGGCGCTGGCGCTCCAACCCGTTCTCCCTGAAGACCCGAATGGCCTTTGCCATGTCGCCGATCTCATCAACCGTGTCGTAATCCATCATCTCCGTATCGTATTCCTGAGCAGCCAGGCGACTGACGACATCGCTGAGCTTGAGTACCGGTTTCAGAATTCGCCGCTTCAGCACAAAATACAGGACAATGAAGAAAATGAACGCCGTCGCCAGCACCACGACTTCGGACACGGCGCGCCAGAATCGCGCGACCGCTTCGGCGGCGCGCACATCATTGGCGGTACGCTGATCGAGCAGCGAGTGAAATGTGTCGATCCGGGCGTTGATCAGGTCCAGTTCATTCTCATAGTGCGCCCCGAACAGGTATTCCCGTGCGGCCGCATCATCACCTGCCTGGTACGCTTCGATCGCAGCGTCCTGCTCGTCTGACAACTGACCGGCCATCCGGACCGCGTCGGACAGGGCCTCTAACTCCGCATCGTCGGCCCCGATGTCCCGGACCGCAGCCAACTGCGCCTCATCCTGCTGCGAGGCTTGCCGGAGCTGAACGAAGTCTTCGAGAAAAACCTCTTTCCCGGTCACGACATATTCCCGCGCCCTGTCCGAAAGGTGCAGAACGTCATCTCCGACTGTTGCAGTCCGGTCTTTCAGGTCATCGGCGCGGCTGACAGCTGCGCGCTCGGCTTCCAGTGCGTTGGACGCGAGAAGCATGGTGGCGCCGCCAGCGAGGGTCAGCAGAACGGTGGCAGCATAAGCGATATTCGTAATTGTTCTCAGGCGCATAGGCTGAGCTATACAAGAGAGACGTTAAGCCCATTCCTCCGGCAGCCCGCCAAATTTTATCAATTTGGCACAGCCCGCCTTCAGACTCTCTTTCCGGTTGCGAATTTTCCGCGATCAGGATGAAATGCTGGAGCGGGTAGACGGAATCGAACCGACATACTCAGCTTGGAAGGCTGCTGCACTACCATTGTGCTATACCCGCGCCGTAAGCATGCAGCCGCCTGAGGTGGTGGAGGGAGCTGGATTCGAACCAGCGTACCTTGCGGACCAGATTTACAGTCTGGCGGTTTTAACCACTCACCCATCCCTCCACGGGACCTCACGGGCCGCACGGCGTTGACGCCGTCCGACCGGGGCTTCACATAGGCGCCGCAGCACCGCCGATCCACTCCGGAAGCGGCCTTATAAGGAAACACCAAATGCCGCGCAACCATGGAAGACGGCGAAATGCACACAGCCGCCCGGGACGCCCGCAGGATGGCCCCCCGCCGTCAGGCCACCGGCCCGGCCCCAGGCATCCCAATAAGGGCCATACAAGTGACGAACCAGGCCTCTGGATCTGGGGGATTCATGCGGTCGAAGCGGCCCTCGCAAACCCGGAACGCAAGCTGATCGAGCTGCTCGCGACCGAAAATGCCGCGGCCCGCCTGCCTGCCGCATCGCCAAAGCCGCAGATTGTGACGGCAAAGGACATCGACGCGCGGCTGCCCGCCGGTTCAGTCCACCAAGGCCTCGCCCTGCGCGCCGAAGCACTGGACCCGGTCGCGCTGGAAGATCTGATCCATGAGGGCGTGGACCGGATTGTGGTGCTGGACCAGGTCTCGGACCCCCACAATCTTGGGGCCATCTACCGGTCAGCCGCAGCATTCGGCTTCGGCGCGCTCGTTCTGCAGACCCGGAATGCCCCGCCGATTACAGGCATCGTGGCGAAAAGCGCTGTCGGCGCCATCGAGACCGTGGCCGAGGCCCGCGTCGTGAACATTTCCCGCGCCCTCGAACAGCTGGGCGAGGCGGGCTACCACACGGTTGGTCTTGCCGGCGAGGGCACAGCCGACATCGCGCAGGCGGTCAAAGGGACCGGGAAATTGGCCATCGTGCTGGGCGCCGAAGGCCCGGGCCTGCGCCCCGGCGTCGCCAAAGCCTGCGCCGAACTTGCCCGCATCCCGATCAGCGCAGCCATGGAAAGCCTCAACGTGTCCAATGCTGCCGCAATTGCGTTCTACGAAGCAGCCCGGAACAGTTTTCCCGGCGACTGAACCTCTGCTAGGGTCAGACCGGGATTCACCGAACGGAGCCATTGTTCGCCATGCTGAGATTCCTCTCGATCCTCGTCCTTCTGGCTGGCCTGCTCGTCGCAGGCTATGGCGGTGCCCGCCTGATGAATGTGTATTCCCCAAAAGCGGAACGCGCGGAGGTGATGGCCAAGGCCGCACCGGCGAGTGAGCCGATGATGGAAGATGAGGTCATGGTCGAAGCGCTGCCGGAAGCGGAGCCTCTGCCACCCGGTCCGGAAGACGAGATCCTGGCGGAAACAGCCTCCGTCCCGACGGCTGCTTCCCGCTCGGCGCTCGCACCGTCACTGGACGAATCGACGTCCAATCCAGGCGGCCCGGGCAGTGGATCCGCAGCGATCGAATCCATGGCGCGCATCGAAGTGGCCCCGGATGTCATGGCACCCGCCCCAGCCGATACGTTCCTCAACAATCTCAAGACCGTGCCGGTTGCCCACGAGACGCCGACAACCGCCGAATACAAACGCCCCTTCGAAGCCGTTCTGGCCATCGACGCGACCGGCGATTCCACCGCCGTCGATGCCTTGCCGGGCCATGGCAATATTTCCGAGGGCACCGCCCAGGTCTCCAGGACCGTCGAAGCCCGCCTGTCCGGGTCAGGCTTTGCCATCAAGGCGATGACACCGGAGCAGCAGACCATCTCGCCGCTGACCGAGAACACCTGGCGCTGGTCCGTCACCCCGCTGACGGCTGGCAATCAGGAACTGACCTTCGACATCTACGCGATCGATGACGGCCCGGCCGTACCGCTGCGGACGTTCCACAATACGGTGACCGTGAAGGTGACCGGCCTCAACCGCGCCATCGCCTTTGCGGACCAGGCCAATCCGCTGGCCGTTTTCCTCGGCGGGGTGGGGTCAGTCCTTGCGGGCCTGTTCGGGGCGATCAAGTTCGTCCGCCGCCGCTAGCTTAACCGCCAGCTTATCTGGCACACCTGCCCGATTTTCCCGGCCGCACCGGGCGCTGGCTTTCCCTTGCGTCCAGTAGGCTTTGACTTTCCGCGAAAAGGCCGCTTTGACTGGCGGCCATGAGCAAAACATCCTCCAAGCCGCCCGTTACCCTTGATGCTGCGCAGGACTTCCTGCGCGAACAAGCCCAGCGTATCGACATTGATCCGATGACCAATTCGGTCTTTGCGCTGACCCAGACGCTGTTCCGGGACATGGAAGACGGAAAGGCCAGCCAGGCAAGCCTCACGGCGCTGGCCAATGAGGTCCACCTCGAACTGATCGACGAACGGGCCAGCCGTTTCCGCGCCCAGCATGCCGGGGCCGACGAAGCCGCCGCCTGGGCACCGCTGATCTCCCGGTTAGAGGATATCGCGAAGCAGGGGTTCGATGCCTTTGCGGAGGCCGTCGCGCAGGAACGCGGCGGACTGGTCTTCACGGGCCACCCGACCTTCGCCCTGTCGACAGAGCTGCGGGCCGCCTTCGCCGGCCATGTCAGCAAGCCCACCAAGGCCAGCCGCGCCCGGCTTGCAAAACTGATCAGGGCCGACAGCCGCGACTGGAACCAGGCGATCAGCCTCTATGGCGAACATGAGGAAGTGCAGACCGCCCTCGAAAACGCCGCGCATGCCCAGCGGAAGATGGCGGACGTCATTCTCGGGATTGCGAGGGCAGCTTTCCCGGATCGCTGGCGGGATCTTCGCCCTGCCATGCCAACGTTGGCATGCTGGGTCGGCTATGACCTCGACGGCCGGGCCGACATTCACTGGTCGCAATCGCTGACCTTCCGCCTGACCGAAAAGGCCATGCAGCTGGAGCGGTATGCTGACAGGCTCGGCACGCTGCTGGCCGCCCATGGCAAGGTGCCGGGCCTCAACGGCCTCGCTCGCCGCCTCACCTCCGCAGCCCGGCTTACCCGGTCTCATGCGGAACTGTTCGCGAAGGACCTGACCGATGCCGACAATCTGGTCGCTGCGGCCAATGCGCTGACCGGACATGATCAGGCTATCATTCTGGATGCGTCCGAAATCACGGCCGCGCTCGACTCGGCCATCCCGGCCGCAGCCGATGCGCTCGCGGCGGATCTGATCGCTTTCCGGGCCGAAGTCGCCGCCCAGCAACTCGGCACCGCCCGCATCCATTTGCGCGTCAACGCCGCCCAGGTGCGGACGGTGATCAACCGGGACCTCGGCCTTGAGACCGAAGACCGCGAACTTGGCCGTGTGGCGCTGGCGGAGCTCGCCCAGAAAGCCCGCAAGTCAAAACCCGTGAACGTCAATTTCGGCGACTTGTTCATGGAGCAGTCGACGGCGCGGCGGCAGTTCATGATGTGCGCCCAGATCCTGAAACACATCGATGCCGGCTCGGTCATCCGTTTCCTGATCGCCGAAAGTGAAAACCCGGCCACCGTGATGGGCGCGCTCTATCTTGCGCGCCAGTACGGCGTCGATGAGATGCTGGATATCTCGCCTCTGTTCGAGACGCCGGAAGCGCTGGAAACCGGCGGCCGCTTCATCGAACGCCTGCTGGAGGAGCCCGAATTCCTCGCCTATGTGAAGCAGCGCGGTTATCTGTCGATCCAGCTCGGCTTCTCCGACGCCGGACGGTTCATCGGCCAGGTCGCGGCCGACATGGCGATTGAGCGGATTCACAACCTCATCTCGCGCGCGCTCGCCGCGAAGCATGCCGATGTCGACCTCCTGATCTTCAACACGCATGGCGAGTCCATGGGGCGGGGCGCCTGGCCGGGTACATTCGAACAACGGTTCGACCACTTGCTGACACCCTGGACCCGGGCCGGGGCGGAGATGCGCGGCCTGAACCTGCGCCATGAAGTCAGCTTTCAGGGCGGAGACGGTTACCTGCACTTCGCAACGCCTGTTCTGGCGGACGCGACCATGGCCGCCTGGGGCGAGCACATTTTCAAACCGGTCGACGAAACAGCCAAGACGGACCCGTTCTACACGCGAACAGATCTCGTCTGGGACTTTTACCGCGCCCTGCGCGCCTGGCATGAGCGTCTGTTCGTGAACCCGGATTACGGCCGCCTTCTGGGCGCGTTCTCCAGCGGCCTGACGGTCAAAGCGGGATCCCGCCCGAAGCGCCGCGCGGCTGGCCCCACCGGTCCGCGATCCCTGCGCGCGATTTCCCATAATGCCACACTGCAGCAACTCGGCATTCCGGCGAACACCGCCGCCGGAATCGGCTCATCCCTGCAGCGCGAAACGGAGCGGCTGGTGGAGCTGATCGATACCAGCCCGCGCATGCGACAGCTGGTCTTCCTTGCAGCCGAGGCCCGCGGCCTGACCAGCCTGCCCGCCCTGCGTGGCTATGCCAGCGTCTATGATCCGGGCGTCTGGATCGCCCATGCCCGCATGATGAAGACGGAAAGCGGCGCCGCCGCATACAGGGCCGTCTACTACGCCCTGCGAGCCGATGAAACGGCGGTGTCCATCAACCGGATCGCCAACCTCCTGTCAGTAGACCTGCGCCGGTTCGACCGGCTGACGGCCCAGCTTCAGGATGCCCCGTCCACAGAAGAGCGCCATGAAAACCGGCTCGCCCTGCATGTGCTTCACGCCGTCCGGCAAGCGCTGATGATGCGGGCCTTTGCCCTTGCGGGCAGTCTGCCGCGGCTTTCGGAACGTCATGACGCCAGCGCCCGCGACGTCGTGAACATGATCGCGGAAATGCGCTTTGCGGAAGTGGTGGAGCTGCTGAGTGAGATTTTTCCCCGCGCCCGTGGCCAGGACACGCCGCTGCAGGCGCTGACCGAACCTGGCAGCCAGGCCCGCAGCACGTCCTATGGTTACGAACGCATCCACAAGGACATCATTGCACCGCTGGATGAAATCGGCCGGACTCTGCACAGCATCAGCCTGGCCATCACCCACGCCTATGGCGCATTCGGCTAGGCCGGGTTTTATTGAATGGGGAGGAAGGTGTCTGTCCGGCTGTATCTCAGCGCCGTCCGCTGCTGGCGTGTCCCAGGCACACTGAGGATCAGGCGGCTGCGGCGCCGGTCAATTTGCACCCGGAAAGCGGACAACAGATCTAAACCCAGCACCATTGACGGCTCTTCGCTGATTCCCAGGAATTCGAACAAGGGAGGGTCCGAGACGAGAATGTCCGTGCGCGAAAGGCGATAGTCTCCGACCTGCATCGATCGCGCCGTGGCGATGCGCAGAGAAAGGTCGCCGCTGGTGGCGCCCTGCAGCCTCTTCGTCTTGTCTTCATTGGTTCGCGTACCGGCGTGTTCGGCAAACTGCCTGTTGATGAAGGTGACGTTTGATCCGGTATCGATCAGCGCTTTGCCCTTGTAACCATTGATCTCCACGTCGATGAAGATCAGCCCGCCCCGGTCCGTATAGCGGATGGAACTCGGGATAAGCCTGACGCTTCGGTCTGGCCGTCCATTGTAAACCATGACGCGCTGGTTGGCGAAATCGAAGTCCAGCACATCGCCTTCAAAGGCGCTCGCCGGAAGCACATTCTGGGTGCCCAGGACATTGAAATCGGCATTCAGGGCGACCGGCATATCGGTCTTCATCACATTTCCGACCACGAGCGTGTCGAGGCTCACAACCGGAAAAATATCTTCCCCGGTCAGGCCAAGTACACTCACCATGGGCGGGTCTTCGCCAAGTTCCAGGATCTCGGCCAGCTGAGCCGTACGGCGGTTGATCATCGGGAAGGTGGCCGCCGTATCGATCACAGCCGTGGCCCGGTCGTTGCCGTTCACTTCCACGCGCACGACCATGTGATCGTACTCATTCAGCTCGAACGGGATGACCTGGCGCTCGGTTGCAAACGCCGGAAAGCATCCCAACAGGGCCAGAATGCTGAATAAGGCACCTTTTGTGTGCCACCGGTCCGCCATTTTGGTCGGCCCGCGTTTCGACTCCCTTGTCATTTCATCAATATCCCACACTCTATAGAATATTCAAAATCATACTGAATTGACGTTAGGGACTCTGCCCCGGCGTCACGACTTCCGCTGCCCCTTACGTTCGCGTAAACCTGCGCCATCCAAACTCAGGAAACCGGAGACTGATCATGGCTGAGGCCTTCATCATTGACGCCTGCCGCACACCGCGCGGTATCGGCAAAGTCGGCAAGGGATCGCTTGCTCACCTGCACCCGCAGCATCTGGCTGCCACCGTGCTGGGCCAGATCGCCGAGCGCAACAAGCTCGACACCGCCACCGTGGACGATGTCATCTGGGGCACCTCCAGCCAGCGCGGCGCCCAGGGCGCAGACATGGGCCGCATGGCGGCTCTCGATGCCGGCTATGACGTGAAAGCCTCCGGCGTCACGCTCGACCGTTTCTGCGGCTCGGGTATCACCACCGTGGCGCTGGCCACGGCTCAGATCATGTCGGGCATGGAAGACTGCATCGTGGCCGGTGGCTGCGAGATGATGAGCTACACGGCGGCGACTGCCGATCCGAAAAACCCGCCGATGATGGACGCCGGCAACCTGCACCTGCGCGAGCTGCACCCGCAATCGCAGCAGGGCTGCTGCGCCGATGCCATCGCGACGATGGAAGGCATCAGCCGTGAAGCGGTCGACCAGCTGGCCGTGGTCAGCCAGGAGCGCGCCGACCGCGCCCTGAAGGAAGGCCGCTTCGACCGGTCGGTCGTGCCTGTCTACAACCGCGACGGTTCGCTCGCGCTCGACAAGGACGAATTCCCGCGTCCCGGCACGACGATGGAAAGCCTCGCTGGCCTGAAGACCGTGTTCAACATGTTCTGGGACGTGCCTGTCGACGACAAGGGCATGACCTATGGCGGCCTGATCGAGAAAGTGTACCCGCAGCTGAAAGGCAAGATTCAGCACGTGCACCATGCCGGCAACTCCTCCGGCGTTGTCGACGGCTCGGGCGCGGTCCTGATGACCTCGGAAGCCTATATGAAGAAGCACGGCCTGAAGCCGCGCGCCCGCGTCGTCGCCACGGCGAACATGGGCGACTGCCCGACGCTGATGCTGAACGCACCGGTCCCGGCCGCGAAGAAAGTGCTGGCCAAGGCAGGTCTCACCGCCGGCGACATCGACGTCTATGAAATCAACGAAGCCTTCTCGGTGGTCGCCGAGAAGTTCATCCGTGATCTTGATCTCGACCGCAGCAAGGTCAACATCAATGGCGGCGCCATGGCCCTTGGTCACCCGATCGGCGCCACCGGCTCGATCCTGATCGGCACGGCGCTGGACGAACTTGAGCGCTCCGGCGGCCGCTATGGCCTCGTCACCATGTGCGCCGCTGGCGGCATGGCCCCGGCGATCATCATTGAGCGTATCGACGCCTGATCGCCTGATGAATCTACTGCCTGACGGCAGATCCTGACAAGCGCCCGGTCCTGATAATGGACCGGGCGTTTTCCGTTCCGGTGGCACAGACACCACAAGAGACACGCTGTTCGCAAACAACGGAGCCTCCGCGCAGCACCTGCGGCCGGACTGGCGGGCGCCATCCGGGTGGGGGAGTTGGTTCTGTGTGGCGCATCCTTCGACTTCGCTCAGCATGAGACAGCAAGGCAGGCGCGCTTGAGAACGGGACTCATCCTGAGCGAAGTCGAAGGATGACTGGCGGCTCACGAAAGGCCCACCTAAGGCGGCCCCCGCACGTGCAACCCATGATCATACCGGACTATACCATGACGAAGCATGACCATACCGGACTTAACCGGATCATGACGGACTGGCGCAGACGACGCGCGCACGCACGCGGGCACATCGCTGCCAAAGGCAGGACGCTCCCATGCCGCAATACGCGGCGCTTCATATGTATAGAGATCATCGGGCGGCGAGGCATCGGCCACGAAGACCAGCCGGATGTTGCCAAAGCAATCCACCGCCATCAAAGCATCCCGCCCCGTCCGCGTGTGCCAGCGGGCGACACGCAGCAGGTTCCACACCAGCCACGGCCAGAAGAGCGGCCAGACATGGGTAAAGTAGCGTTGGAGGTCAGGATGCATGCCCGGAAGGATGAGGCGGCGCCCTATCCGACGAATTGAGATCATCCCCACCCCGTCATCCCGGAAAACGCGAAGCGTTTATCCGGGACCTTCTCGCTGGTGTGAGCATTACAGGAACAAGGTCCCGGATATTTGCTGCGCAAATTCCGGGATGACACGCGGCGGGTGTGGGAGAGGGGGCGATCTTTCCCGCCAGTCTTCCCCCTGTCCGTCTTCCCGCTTATGGTTCCCTCCAACGGGAGGATCTTCATGAAATACGCATCCATTTTCGCCGCGCTCACCGGCGCCGCCCTGCTTGCCGCTTGCGCGACAGCCCCTGCGGACACGCCAGCCGTGTCTGCGGCGGCGGCGGACTCTGCCGCGCCGGCCTATGATGAAGCCTTCCCGCCCGCAATTGAGGAAATCTCCTTCGACAGTCATGGCGACCGGCTGAATGGCCTGATCTATCTGGCGGACGGGCCGGGGCCGCACCCGGCGGTGGTGCTGTTGCACGGCTTTCCCGGCAATGAGAAAAATCTGGATCTCGCGCAGGACATGCGCGCGGCAGGGTGGAACGTGCTGTTCTTCCACTATCGCGGCGCCTGGGGCAGCGAGGGCGACTACACCCTCACCCATGTGATCGAGGATGTCGCCGCCGCGACGGACTTCCTGCGCACCCATGCGGACCAATACCGGACTGATCCGGATCATATCGTGCTTGTGGGGCACTCCATGGGGGGCTTTGCCTCGCTTGAGGCCGCCGCGCGCGATAACGGCATTGCGTGCGCCGCGGGCATCGCCCCGGCAAATGTCGGCGTGATGGCCAGCGTCTTTGAAGCGGACCCGGACGCGAGGGCCGGCTTCATGGCCTATAGCGACAGCCTGCAAATGCTGCATGGCCTGACCGGTGAGAAGATCACGGCCGAGATCGCGGCAAACAAGGACGCGTTCGCTCTGCAGGGCCTCGCGCCGGACCTGGAAGGCAAACGCATCCTCATCATCGGCGGCGACAAGGACGCCTCCGTCCCGGCCGATGCGATCATCCTGCCGCTGATCGCCGCCTATGAGGCAGACCCCGCCATCGACACGACGGGCGTTGTCCTCTCCGGCGATCATTCCTTCTCATGGTCGCGCGACGAATTGATCGGCACCGTGATGGATTGGGCGGAGGGGTGCCGCTAAGCGGCCGGAGACCAGACACCCCACCGCGATTTCCCGAGGCAGGCCGGAGCGCAAGCGAAGGACTTCAATCCACCGCCAGCCGCGCGTCCAGACGCGTCCGGGCATCGTCATCCAGCTTCGCGTTGCGGGCGAGATACCAGCTGGCCGTATTGCCTTCGGTATCTTCTGCCGCCGGATCGGCCCCAGCCTCGAGCAGCATCAGTATCAGCTCTTCGGAGGCATTCTCGGCGGCGTACATGAGTGCCGTTCGGTGGTCCCGCTGCAATTGTCCACAGGCACGACGGTCTCCTTCTTGCACACTTTGCGTGCGCCGGCTCACGTCAACACCCGCATTCAAAAGCACCTGTACGGATTCCGGCATGTCCAGCTGCGCTGCATACATCAGCGCCGTCTTGCCGAAATAGTTCGTCGGCTCATCTAGCGGCGCGCCAAGGCCTGGCAGGAGTTGCAGCACGTCCGGACGAACAGCGGCCGCGGCCAGCACATTGGCATGTAGGAGGGCGATATCCCGTTCATAACGCGCCTGTCTGGACGGGTCGTCTGGTGGCCCGTGTGTTTCCAGATATGTAGTATACAGATCGCTGATGACGTCTGTCGGCTCCCCCGCAAGGATCGCGGCCGATATCGCACGGGCCCAGATTGGCACGTGCCGCGACGGCGTGACATTGCGCAACGCATTTGGTTCTCTGAGCGCCACATCCACGGCGTTCAGAACTTCGTGCAACGGGGCACCGAAGACGAAGTCAGCCGGTTCTGCCGGGGCTGCCGGCCGGAGCGCAAGGAAGGCCAGCAGCATGTCATTGTTCCGGGCATAAAAAATGCGGTCCACCAGCGCGCGCCAGGCCTGAAGCGCTGCGGTCTTCGCCTCCTCAGGCGGCATGGCAAACCGCTCGGTATAGTATTCCTCCATGCGCCGCAAAAACTCCGGCTGATCCTGCCGGAGGGACAGGTAGATCTGCCAGCTGAACGGGTCGGTGGCGCCCCAACTCAGCGGGCGCAGCTGGCGGGCCACATCGTCCTGTGGCTCTTCTTCGGGTCCGAACCGGCCATTCGGCTCCGGCCAGGCCTGCGGACGGTAGAACAGGTCGGGCAGGATGGCTTCCGGCGGAACACCGGTCCAGCCCATCGTGCCATAGCACATGCCGCCCTGCTCTGGCCCCGCATACATGGCCTTGAGTGCCTGATAAAAAGGCGAAGCGGAAATGAAGGACTCGAACTGCTCCGGCTCCGGACGGATCTGAAGTTCACAGACCGTTTCAGCATCTTCAGCGGGCCAGATGCGGCGCACGGATTCGCGTTTACTCTGCTGGCCCCTCGAAACGCCCCGACCGTCCGAGACGGTATAGAGCGCCCCTTCATGCAGGAACAACTGGACCCGGTGGAGCGGGCCGAAACTGGCGACCGGCCCGCCTGTCACCTCGGCTGCGAGTTCGTTCCAGTAGTAGGTAGATCTGATCTCCCCGTAGCGCTCCGGATATTGAGCTTGCATGGCCTCAAAATCGGCGACCGTGTCAAACAGATAGAGACCGGCGCCGAGATACCGCCAGCCCATATCGTAGGACACGACGAACAGGACCTCCTCATCCCCGTCGCCATCCAGATCATGACGGGCCTCGAAAGTCTCGTAGTAGAGCGACTGGGTCCGTGCCGCCCGCCCGCTTCTCACCGTTTCCGGAAACGCGAACACCGCCTCATGCGGAATGGCGGACAGGTCGAGATCGGCGGAGTCCAACCGCCCCGCAGCGTCGAACAGATCCGTCCAGGCCGCGGCGAAGGGCTCGCAAAGTTCCGGGGCCTTGTTACGGGTGAGCTGCGGCTGGAAGGGCGCGACGTTCCAGCCGGTTTCGCGCGGGGGCGGTTCCGGTTCGGCTTCGGCATGGGCGCAGGCGGCGGCAAGCGCCAGAAGCCCTGCGGTCAGCGCGCCTCGTATCGTCTTCATTGCCTGCCCTTTCTGCCTGCCGTCACAATCTCCTAAACGGAGAATGTGTCAGCAATCCAAAATGGACAGTTTATTTTGAAGGCAAATTCCGGGCGAAGGGCCTAGTTCGGGCGGTCTTCTTCGTGGTCGCCGTTCCAGAAGCGTTTGATGCGGCCGAGGAAGCCTTCGCTTTCGGGGTGGCAGTCGGCGCCGGAGCAGTCGCAGAATTCGCGCAGGATGTCTTTCTGGCGCGGCGACAGGTTGCGCGGGGTTTCCACGAACATCTCGACGAACAGGTCGCCGGTATGGCCGGACTGGCGGACCGACGGCATGCCCTTGCCGCGCAGGCGCAGCTTGCGGCCGGTCTGGGCGCCTTCCGGCACCACGACGCGGGCGCGGCCGCCATCGATGGTCGGGATCTCGATCTCACCGCCCAGCGCGGCCGTCACCATCGGCACCGGCGCGCGGCAATAGAGGTTCGGCCCGTCGCGTTCGAAAATGTCATGCTCGACGACGTCGACGAAGATGTAGAGGTCGCCCTTGCCGCCGCCATTCGCGCCGTCTTCGCCCTCACCGGCCAGACGGATGCGCATGCCGCTTTCGACGCCTGCGGGGATCTTCACGTTCAGCGTGCGCTCTTCGCGCACCTGGCCAGCCCCGCCGCAATCCCTGCACGGCTTCTTGATCGTCTTGCCCTTGCCGCCACAGCGCGGGCAGGTGCGTTCCATCGTGAAGAAGCCCTGCTGAGCGCGCACACGGCCAGCGCCGCCACAGGTGTCGCAGGTTTCAGGTGTGGTGCCCGGCGCGGCGCCAGACCCTTCACAGGTCTTGCAGTCGACAGCCTGGGGCACGTGAATGGTTTCGTCCTTGCCGGCATAGGCCTCGGCCAGGGTGATTTCGAGATCGTAGCGCAGGTCTGCCCCGCGCTGGGCGCCGCCGCGGCGACGGCCGCCGCCAAACCCGCCTGCGCCGAACACCTGGCTGAACAGATCCTGGAAAATATCTTCCGGGTGGACACCGGCGCCGAACGGATTGCCGCCGCCCCCGCCCATGCCGTTCTCGAAGGCGCCATGGCCAAACTGGTCATAGGCCGCGCGTTTCTGCGCATCGGAAAGGATCGCATAGGCCTCGCCGACTTCCTTGAATTTGTCTTCGGCTTCCTTGTTGTCCGGGTTCTGGTCCGGATGGTATTTCATCGCCAGCTTGCGGTAGGCGGATTTCAGCGCCTTCTCGTCCACATCACGTGAGACGCCCAGAACCTCGTAATAATCGCGCTTGCTCATGGATGGATGGCTCGCCGTTTCTCTCTAGTCCTGCCCTGCCGCGTCATGTGGGGCGCGAATTACACACGTGCAAGGGAGGGATGCAGGCAGATTGCGCCAGTTTCCCGGTCAAATTGCCTGCCGGATTGTCTGAATCAGCTGGCCCCCGGGCCAAACTGGCTGGCGCCCTTCTCGATCAGTTCTGCACCGGTCGGGCGGATCTGCATCACGGCAAGGCCGCGCTGGCTGGTGCCGTCGAGGCGGAAGCGGAACAGGCCGTCGACGCCGTAGAAGCCGTCGGGGTCTGTCACGCCATTGTATTTGAGGTTGTCTTCCGCTGCGAGACGCACCGCCACGGCGGCCGCATCATAGGCCACGGCGGCGAGGTCTGTCGGTGCCTTGCCATAGATCCGGCGATAGGCTTCGCGGAAAGTGGTGAGGTTGTCCGGGTCCGGCGCGGGGTAGACGGCGCCATTCAGCGTCGGTTCGCGCCAGACGGACTGATCGCTCCACAGGTTGGTGCCCATCAGCATGACATGGGTCATGTCCACGCCGTTGTACGGCAGCAGCGGCGCGATCGAGAGCAGCTTCACGCCGCGCTCCGGGATCATCACGGCGACTTTTTCATCCGGATGGGTGGCGATTTCGGATTTCAGGATCCCGGAAACCGACCGGGCCGCTTCGGTGGCGCCGGTTTCCGGCATGTAGAAGGCCGAGGTCAGCACCGTGCCGCCAACATTGAAGACCTGCGTGCGCAGCGCAGTCTCGATCTGGCGTCCATAGGCCGATTGCGGCCCGAGAAAGACGAAGCTGCGGATGCCCTGCCCGGCGGCGTATTCGACCATGCGGCGGACTTCTTCCTCCGGCGAGATGGAGGCGAGATAGGCGCCGCCGCCTGCCGCCGTGCGGTCAGTCGAGAAGGCAAGAACGGGGATCTGCTTTTCCTGCGCGCGCGCGCGGATGGCTTTCACATTGGCGCCGAACAGCGGGCCCAGCACAATATCGGCCTTTTCCCCGATGGCTTCATCGATGCGGGCCTCGGTGACGGAAGTCTTGCCGGCGGTGTCCTTCGGGATGATCAGGACATCATCGTCGGCATACTGGAACAGGGCCAGTTCGATCCCGGCCAGCATGCTTTCCGCTTCAGCGCGGACCTGAGCATTCGGGTGGGAGAAAGGCAGCAGCACGGCGGCGCGCTTGATCTCGCGCCCTTCCATGAAGGCCGGTGTCAGGCCGCCATCGCCGATCACCTGGGTCAGGTCTTCCGGCTCTTCGAGGACCGTGACATCGACGCCCTCTTCCGGCTGCCGGGTGGGCTCGGTCACGGGCTCGGCGCGCGGGCTGCCGGTGCCGATCTGGACTGGCGGACGCGCCGGCGCGCTGGCACAGGCAGTGGCGAACAGGAAGCCTGTGAGAAGAAGGCTTGGCGCTTTGAACGTCCTGAGCAATGGTTGCAGCAATGTCATCTCCTGAAACATCTCCTGAAGCATCCGGCGCGCAGACGATTCCCGGCTGGCGCGACTCTAGGGGGGCCGGGCCGGACGGGCAACCGCCCCAATCATCGGCACAGGCCTTATCCCCGGGTCTCTATGTTGTCTCCACGCCGATCGGCAACCTGCGGGACATTACGCTCCGCGCGCTGGACGTGCTGGCCGCGGCCGACGAAGTGCTGGCCGAGGACACGCGCGTGGCGGGGAAACTCCTGTCCGCCTATGGGGTTAAGGCCCGCCTCAGCCCTTACCATGACCATAATGGGGCGGAACGGAGACCCGAGCTGCTGCGCAAGCTGGCCGAAGGCGGGCGGATCGCGCTGGTCTCCGATGCCGGCACACCGCTTGTCTCCGATCCCGGCTGGAAACTGGCGCATGAAGCGCTGGAGGCCGGCCACCGCGTGTTCCCCGTCCCCGGTGCCTCGGCCATGCTGGCCGGGCTGGTGGCCAGCGGCCTGCCCAGCGACCGGTTCTGCTTCGCCGGATTTCTACCGCCAAAACAAGGGGCACGCACGCAATCCCTCGAAAGCCTGAAGGCCGTTCCGGCGACGCTGATCTTCTATGAAAGCGGGCCGCGCCTGGCTGCCACGCTGGTAGACATGGCCGCCGTGCTGGGGCCTCAGCGGACCGGAGCAGTGACGCGTGAGCTGACCAAACTGTTTGAGGAAACCCGCCGTGGGACGCTGGAAGAGCTGGCCGCGCACTATGCCGAAGCCGGAGGGCCCAAGGGCGAGATCGTCGTGCTGACCGGACCGCCGCTGGACGAGGCCGTCACGCCCCAGCGTCTTGACGCGGCGCTGCGCGAAGCCCTCGCCGACCAGCCGACCAAGGCCGCCGCCAACGCGGTCGCCGACGCGCTCGGCCTGCCAAAGCGGGAAGTCTACCAACGCGCCCTGCAGATAAAGGCCGATGGCTGAAGCGAAGCGGCAGGCGGCGGAAAGACGGGGCCGCAAGGGCGAGTGGCTGGCGGCGCTTTACCTGCGGGCGAAAGGCTATCGCATACTCGACCAGCGCGTGCGCACCCCGATGGGGGAAGTGGACCTGATTGCCAGGCGGGGCGGCGTGGTCGCCTTTGTGGAGGTGAAGCACCGCAAGACGCTGGATCTGGCGGCTGACAGCGTCACGCAACGCAACTGGCAACGTATTGACCGCGCTTCGGAATTCTGGATGGCCCGCCACCCTGCTCTCGCCGCGTGCGGATGGCGCTACGACATCGTCGCCATCGCCCCATGGCAGATGCCCCGGCACATCCGGGATGCCTGGCGGCCGGGACTGGCGTAACGCTCAGGTAGAAACATTTGGTCGCAGGGGCCGTTAACCGACAGTCAAGCTGATCAGCATATTTTCGTCAGCGTGGGAAGTTAATATCTGGGATGGGAACCAAGTTCATGCAAGCAGCTGCAATGGCCGAAGCCAAGCCCGCAGCGTCCGCCCCAAATGGGCCGGACCTGAAGCAGATATTCCGAAATGCGCAACGTGCCTTTGATCTGATTCAGAAGCATCGCACGCCGCCGGACCCGAACACCTATGCCGTCTGGTACGCCTATGTGGAGGCCGCCGACCCACGCGTTATTGCGCGCGTCGATCAGGCCGTTGCGGCGAATGGCACCCTGACTCCGTACGATATTAGTGCAATTTTTCGGGAATTTCTGACCGAGGAGAACAGCGCATCCGCCCGGCATTCGATCGGCATGGCCATCGAAAAGGAAATCGACGAGGTGATGAAGATCATCGAGCAGGGTGTTCAGAGCAGCGACGATTTCGGTGCCTCACTCGACAAGGCGAACGAGGCCTTGCCCGGCGCAGTCTCCGGCGACCACCTGACCACGCTGGTCTCCACATTGATGGAAGACAACAAGCGTATGGCCGAAACCACGCGGGAACTGAACCAGGGCCTGGTGGAGTCGCAAAAGCAGATCGCCACGCTCAATCAGGAATTGGAAGAAGTACAGACCCAGTGCATGCGCGACCCGCTGACCGCCATTGCCAACCGCCGCGCCTTTGACGAGCGGCTGGAACGGGAAGTCAGCGCCGCGGCCGAATCCGGCGAGAAGCTCTGCCTTGCCCTGGCCGACATCGACCATTTCAAGAACGTCAACGACACCTATGGCCACCAGGTCGGCGACGCCGTGCTGCAACAATTCGCAGCTGTTGTGACGCAGAACATCAAGGGCCAGGACATGGTCGCCCGTTATGGCGGCGAGGAATTCGCGATCATCCTTCCGGAAACGGACCTGTTCTCTGCCTACAACCTGCTGGTGAAGATCAAATACAATTTCAAGAGTTCCGAGACTCCGGTCGAAGGCACGCTGAAGACGATCAGGGATGTGACCGCCTCCTTCGGTCTCGTCCGCTTCGAGCCGGGCATGACACCGCGCGACATGGTCGAACAGGCCGACAATTTCCTCTACGAAGCCAAGCATGCCGGACGCGACCGCGTGAAAGCCAAAGGCTTCTGAAGCGCCCCTGAAACACCCCTGAAAGGGCGGACGGCGCACGATTCCGCCGGTCCTCCCCCTCCGTCACCCACGTAGTTTCCCTGATTGCCGGACTCGCCTCTGTGCGCGGTAATGGGATGTCTGCTCCGGTGGAGGGAGCGCATCATGGATGGCAGCTTTTACCTCGGAGACTCGCCCCCTCATACCCGTGAGGATGAGCGTGAGTGGGCTGAATTCTGCGCCGGAGTGGACGAATTTCTCGACACCGAGCTCACCGAAGACCTGCGCGCCGCCGGACGCGAGACGACCGGGCTGAAGTCTGACGCAGAGGCATGCCGGATCTGGCGCGAAAAACTGAACACGCGCGGCTGGTACGCCCCGACATGGCCGGTGGAGCATGGCGGCGCCGGATGGAGCGCGGAACAGCGCATCTATTTCGAGAATGCCTGCGCCGAGCGGGATGCGCCGATCCTTATGAATTCCGGTGTGCGGACAATTGGCCCCCTGATCATTGAGGCCGGGACACCGGAACAGAAGGCCCGCTACCTGCCCGCTATCCTGAAGGGTGAGCACGAATGGTGCCAGGGCTTCTCCGAACCTCAGGCCGGGTCAGACCTGTCTGCCCTGTCCATGAAGGCAGAGCGCGACGGCGACGATTTCATCCTGACAGGCAGCAAGATCTGGACAAGTTTCGCTCAGTACGCGACGCACATGTTCCTGCTCGCCCGGTGCGACCCGGGCACGCATGGCGGCAGCGGCGTCGTCTTCCTGCTGGTGGAGATGGACCGGCCGGGGATCGACGTGCGGCCGATCAGATTTCTCGACGGCGAGTGCGAAACGAACGAAGTGTTCTTCAACGGCGTGCGCACCCCTGCGGCAGACCGGATCGGCGAGATTGGCGAGGGCTGGAAAACGGCCAAACAGCTGATGTCCATCGCGCGCGGCAACAACACCACGACGGGCCTGTTGCGCCGGGCCCTGCGCGCAGCGCGGCGGAATGCTGCGCTGAACGGACCGATGACGGCCGGGCTGCGGATGCGCTTCGCCGAACTGGAAATTCAGACCGATACGCTCGAAGCACTTGATGAGCGCACGAACAACGGGCTTGGCACGCTGGTCGGCGGCCCGGCTGCATCGCAGCTGAAACTGCTGGCGACAGAACTGCACCAGGCCATCACGGAAGCCGCCCTGGAAGCGGCCCCGAACAGCGATTTCGCGCAGGCCAAATATCTGGCCACAAGGGCAGCGACGATCTATTCCGGCACCAGCGAAGTGCACCGGAACATTCTCGCCAAGGCTATCGGCTGTCCGTAGAGGAGATTGCAGGCCGCTTTCCCGCCTGGCGCATCACCGTAGCGCCGAATTTGCGGCCCGGGGGCGCCATCACTTGCGCCTCCAGAGAGAAGGCCATTATTCGAAGGGCCGGCCGGTTGCACCGCGGAAGATGAACTCTGCCCCGTCCATGAAAATATTGCGGATCGCGGCGGTATGCAGGAGATCGGCAATTTCCTGCGGAACATCCTTTGCGTCGACATAAGGAAGCGCGTCCACCTGCAAAGCCCCTGCCGCCAGATTCACAAGCGACATCAGCATGCGCATGCCGTTGCCGCTCTCCAGATCCATGACCTCGTCCATTTTTTCCGTCACGGCTATCCCGCGATCCAGGAGCCGCTTCCTGGTCGACACCATCGATTCCAGAGGGACATTCCGCTCAATCGTGCGGGCAAGATATGCCCGCAACATCAGCATGGCGGGATGGTCTGTCATGCTGTCGATGAATACAACGGCCAAATCCTTTCCGGACATGCCAGGCGTAAGCCGATCTTCCACCTGCCCGAGGACCCTCAAAAAGGCGCGTTCATAGACCGCCAGCAGCATCTCTTCCTTGTTACCAAAGTAGAGAAAAACGGTGCTTTTCGACACCTTGACCCGGGCCGCCAGCGCAGACACCGCAAACCGCTCATTTCCCGATTTGAGGAGCATATCCTCCGCTGCTTCGAGGATCTCAATGCGGCGAGCTTCTTTTTCGTGGTCCGAGCGCGCACGCCGGAACTCTTCACGGATTGCCATCAGGCCCCCTCTTCGCTGGCCCGGATGGAAACCTGCCCCCAGGCCTGCGGTACACCCAGCGCAAGCCATAGAAATTCCACCCGAAACAGACAGTTCATTCTCTGTTGGGGTACTTTATAGATGGGGGGGGTGACAGCAACGTCACATCTCAGTGCGAGCCTGCGACACGAACGCCCTTCATTAGAAGCTCTGAACCGCAGAGGAAGGCATACCTGAAATCGAACAACTGGATGCGCTCGGCGACGGCCTCATCCATGTGTTCCGTTGCAAGGAAACCGCTGATGTCGGTCTGGACGGCGCCGCACATCAGATTGACGAATGCCTTCATCAATATACGCCCCTCGCCCGGCTTGAGCTTCATGATCTCATCCACCTGATCGGCGACAGCCTCCCGGAAGAGATCGCTCTCCTTCACCGCCTCGAGGATGTAATCCTTGTTCAGGCTTGCTTTCACGACCCGCATGATACCGGGCCGCATCAGACGGAAAGCCGGACGTTCCACCATCGTATCGGCGAAGGCCTCACAGAACGCCCTGTCAGACATGCCCTCGTGAAGCTTGCTGACAAACGTTTCGAAGAACTTTTTGCTCGCCCCTACGTACAACGTGGTCAACAGTTCTTCCCGGTTCCTGAAATGCAGGAAGATGGTGCTTTGTGACACGCCGACGCGTTTCGCGATATCTCCGATGGAGAACCTCTGATTGGAGCTCTCCATCACAAGCGCTTCAGCCGCATCGATGATTGCGGCCCGCCGGGCAGCGTTTTCCCGCTCGGACCGGGGGCGTACGAAGTCTTCTCTCATGCTCATCGAACCCCTTTAGATTTAATCCGGGGAATTGAAAAGCCCTAAATAACCGTTAGTCTTTTATGAGGGCGATGCAAGCGCATGCCGACAGAGAATCTGCCCCCGCAGGCCAGCGCCGGGGCAACAGGTGATTAACCCATAAAAAAGGCCCTCCCGCGGGTGACAGGAGGGCCTCTCATTCGTGTCTGGCGGGTCTCAGGCTCCGGCGGTTTCCGGCGTCCTGGCTGTCTGTCCGGAATAGTCGAACTCCTCGGATTCAAGGTCGATATTCGGGATTTCCTCTTTCTCGTTCCAGTAGTCCTGCGTGTGCTGCCAGATATATTTGGACCCGCGCTTCGGCAGGAGATGCATGGAGCGCATGAGGTAGCCGGGATTGAAGTCTTCCGGATCGATCCAGGGCAGGATCTCCATGTCCTTGTCTTCTTCGCGCAGCTTCACGCGCACCTGGCTGACGCCCTTCTCATCCATATGCTTCAGCAGCCGGGTGATGAAATCGCCCATCAGGTCGACCCGCAGCGTCCAGGATGCCCGGAAATACCCGAACACCCAGGCCATGTTGGGCACGCCGGTGAACATCATCCCGCGATAGGTCACCGTCTCGGAGAAGTCGACAGGCTTGTCGTCCACCGTGAACGGAATATCTCCGAGAACGGAGAGGTTGAAGCCCGTCGCCGTGATGATGATGTCCGCTTCCAGTTCCTGGCCGCCCTTGGTGAGGATACCCTTTTCGGTGAACCGCTCGATCTCGTCGGTCACCACACTGGCCTTGCCGGACGCGATACCCTGGAACAAATCCCCATCCGGCACGAAGGCAATGCGCTGGCGCCACGGACGGTAGCGCGGCGTAAAGTGTTCGTCGATCGGATAGTCCTCGCCGAGGAAGGCTTTCACGCCTTCGAGCAGCTCCTGCGTGACGACGTCTTCTTCCTCAATACAGCGGCGGGTGAAGTCATGCTGGTCGTACAGGACTTTCTGGCGGGCGACCCGGTGGATCGTGTCCCAGTCAATGCCGATCTTTTCCAGCTCCGTGACCATTTCGTTTTCATTCCGCCCCGGGATGAAATAGGTCGGCGAGCGCTGCAGCACCGTGACGTGCTCCACATCGCCTGCGATGGCAGGCACAACGGTGGCGGTTGTCGCACCGGAGCCAATGCAGACGACCTTCTTGCCTTTCACGTCAAGATCTTCCGGCCACAGCTGCGGGTGGATGATCTGGCCCTTGAACTTGTCCATGTCCGGCCAGTCCGGCGTGTAGGGCTTGGTGTAGTTATAGTAGCCCTGGCACATCCAGAGGAAGTTGCAGGTGAGCGTCAGCACGTCATCGGTTTCGATGCGGCGCACTTTGAGGGTCCACAGACTGTCCTTGGAAGACCATTCCGCCGACAGGATCTGGTGCCCGTAGCGAATGTGCTTGCCGAGGTCATTCTCCTCGATCACGTCACCCATATAGGTGCGGATCTCTTCGGCCGTGGCGATCGGCGTCCCGGTCCATGGCTTGAAACGGTAGCCAAACGTATAGAGGTCGGAGTCCGACCGGATACCCGGATATTTGTGCCACAGCCAGGTGCCGCCGAAACTCTCCAGCTTTTCCAGCACCGCATAGCTTTTACCGGGGCATTGCGTCTTCATGTGATAGGCTGCGCCGATGCCGGAAATACCGGCCCCCGCGATCAGCACATCGAAATGTTCTACCTGGCCCTCAGCGGGCCTCTCTTTCGTTTCCGTCCCTGTCATGGCTCTCCGTCCATCTGATGGCGCGCGACCGGACCACCCGAACGCGCAATTCCTCATTATCCATTGAAACCAGAAAAATTCCGCTCGCACTACGGTACAGCCCCTATGACGTCGCGGCAGTCGCCCAAGTTTGCCGCCACCCTGCGGGGCTGGCCGCGCGGTGGTGCCGATTTTCCGGGGGTCCACCTGCAAGACAGGCCGGGCATGCCTTCACACTGCCGTAATCCTCTCTCATTTACCCTCTGGAATTATCGATTCTATTGGCAGGCAAACATGGCTCAGAAGGGTAACAAGGCCCCGGCCGGGCGGGCGATCAAAGTGCCAGGCGGCGGCTTTGCCTCCCGCCACCCCCAGCTGGTGCGCTACACGCTGATCGTGTTCCTCCTTGTCCTGCTCGTCGCCGGTGGCTGGGGATTCTGGAAATGGCGCTCGCTGTATGCCGGCATGCCGAAACTGCCCGAAATCGCCGACCTCTGGAGCGCGAAACGCGAAGCGGCGATCGAATTCGTCGACCATAATGGCAACACGCTGGATGTCCGCGGCCCCCGCTATGGCCGGGCGACATCGGTGGACCAGCTGCCGGAATATGTCCCGCAGGCCTTCATCGCCGCCGAAGACAAGCGTTTCTACGAACATGACGGGGCCGACGATGCCGCCATTGCCCGGGCCGCGTGGTCGAATTTGCGCGCGGGCGAGACCGTCTCCGGCGCCTCCACCATCACCCAGCAGCTGATCAAGAACCTCGTCCTCACCAGCCGCCAGACGGTGAGGCGCAAGGCGCAGGAAGTGAAGCTGGCGCGCGAACTCGAAAAACAGATGAGCAAGGATGAGATCCTCTCGCTCTATCTGAACCGGGTCTATTTCGGCGCCGGGCTGTATGGCATCGACGCGGCGGCGCGCTACTATTTCGGCAAGCCGCCCCAGCAGCTGACCGTGGCAGAGGCCGCCATTCTGGCTGCCCTCCCCAAGGCCCCTTCCAAACTGAACCTGCGGGAAAACCTCGAAGGCGCGAAAGCCCGCCAGGATTATGTGCTGACCCAGATGGTGGACCTCGGCTTCATTGACCCTGCCGAAGCCGAACAGGCCAGAGCCGAAAACATCACGATCATCGCCCCGCCGACCTATGACCCCCAGCTCGGCTATGCACTGGATGCGGTGTCGGAACGGGTGAAGGCGATGCTGCCCCGCATCCCCGGCGATCTCGTCGTCACTGTCTCGCTGGACATCGACCTGCAGGAGAAAATTCAGGCCCAGCTGGCCAAGCGCATGGCAAAAGACGGGGCGGACGAAGGCGCCAGCCAGGTCGCCGCAATCCTGATCCAGAAAGATGGCCGGGTCGCAGCCCTTGTGGGCGGCACCGACTACACCGCGACGGAGTTCAACCGCGTCACACAGGCCCTGCGCCAGCCGGGCTCCAGCTTCAAGCCGTTCGTCTACGCCACGGCGCTGGAGGACGGTTACTCCCCCTATGACGTGTTCGAGGATGCCCCAATCACGATCGGCAAGTGGAGCCCGTCGAACTATTCCAGCACCTATCTCGGCCTGATGACGATGAGCGAAGCGCTTGCCCGCTCCATCAATACGGTTGCCGTGGAACTGACGCAGCTGTCCAGCCCGGCCCGCGTCGCGGAAACAGCGCGCCGCTTCGGCATCACCACAAAACTGGAGCCCTACCCCTCCATCGCCCTCGGCAGCCAGGAAGTCTCCCTCTGGGAACTGACACGCGCCTATGGCGTGTTCCAGTCCGGCGGCCTGCGGCTGGACCCGTGGCTGATTGAGAAGATCGAGGATTCCCGCGGCACGGCGCTCTATGAGCGGCCGGACTATGAGCGTGACCGTGTGTACTCGGAAGACCTCTCCCGAGACATGAACGCTATGCTCTACCGCGTCGTGAATTCCGACATCGGCACCGGCCGGCGGGCACGCATCGCGAAATGGGCCGTCGCGGGCAAGACAGGCACCAGCCAGGACTGGCGCGACGCCTGGTTCATCGGATATTCGGCGGATTATGTCGGCGGCGTCTGGGTCGGCAATGACGATGACAAGCCGATGAAGAAGGTCACCGGCGGCGGTCTTCCGGCAGACCTCTGGTCGGACATGATGGAGCTTGCCCATGCCGGGAAAACCCCGGAACGCCTGATCGGCGCCGAAAGCGGCGTGGTCATCAGCAAGGAGGCCGAAGCCCGCATCGCCTTCTATCGCGGCCTGTCCCAGGCCTTTTCCATCGCGGCGGGCCAGCCCCTGGCGGGGCGCAGCGGTTACCGCGTCGAACGCTAGCCCACCACATCTGCCTGATTGCGCCCGCACCGTCATCGGCGTAGAGAGCGGCCCATGTTTGACACCGTTGTTTTCGATACGCTTTCCCTTGCCTTTGAAGAGGCTGGCCTGTTGCCGGATACCGGCGACATCCTCTGCCTGCGGGCCGAGGCTGTGCCCTTCCTGATGCAGCTGCCGAAAGACCGCCTGACCTGCCAGAACAGTTTCAAGCCGGATCATGACGCCCTGAAAGCCGCCGGGTTCGCCGTCCTGCCGCCAGAGGCGGAAAGTTTCCCCCCGGCCGCCCTGACCATCATCATGCCGCCCCGCCAGCGGGACGAGACCCGCGCCCTGTTTGCCCGCGCCATGCGCGATGCCCCGGTCGGCGGCGTCGTGGTCGCCAGCTTGCCAAATACGCTGGGCGCCAAGACGGGCGAAAAGATCCTCGCCGAACTGGCAGGGGAAACGCAGAGCCTGTCGAAGCACAAGTGCCGCGCCTTCTGGGCTGTGAAGACCGATGACTGGAACGCTCAGCTGGCGGAAGAGTGGATTGCCTTCGATACGCCTCAGCAGGTCGATAGTGGCGCCCTGTGGAGCCAGCCGGGTCTGTTCAGCTGGGACCGCGTGGATGCGGGCAGCGAATTGCTGGCCGACAGCGTGCCGGAATGGATCCGCGGACGCGGCGCTGACTTCGGCGCGGGGCAAGGCTATCTGTCCCGCGAAGTTCTCACAAACTGTCCGCATGTCGAAAGCATGACCCTGTTCGAGGCAGAGTATCGCGCGCTCGCCTGCCAGAAAAAGAACCTCGAAGGCTTCACAAACTGGACGAGCCACTGGGCCGACGCCACGAAGGACGCGCCCAAAGCAGAGTTCGACTTCGCCGTCATGAACCCGCCTTTCCACACGGGCCGGGCAGACAGCACATCACTCGGGCAGGATTTCATCCGCGCGGTGGCCAGCGCCCTGAAGACCGGCGGCACGCTCTGGCTGGTCGGCAACCGGCACCTGCCTTATGAGGGCGTGCTCAGCGAGTGCTTCAAGTCTCACGAGATGCTGGAAGACGAAGGCGGCTACAAGATCATCAAGGCCGAGAAACCAAAGCGGAAGCGATGACCGCCAGAGAAACGAAAGAAAGCCGCCAGCTCGCGAAATACCTTGCCCGCCTCGGCTATGGCAGCCGCCGGGAGATGGAGGCCGCCATCCGCCGCGGCCGCGTGACCGGCAAAGGCGACGATCTGCACTTCGATGGCGAGCCGCTGGACCCGCCGCCCGGCATGGTCATCCTGATGAACAAGCCGGCGGGCTTCACCTGTTCCCGCGCCGACCAGGGCCGGCTGGTTTATGAACTTCTGCCGCCACGTTTCCTGCTCCGGACCCCGTCCCTCTCCAGCGTGGGCCGCCTTGATGCGGAGACGACCGGGCTTCTTCTGTTTACAGATGACGGGAAGCTGGTGCACCGGCTGATTTCGCCGAAGTCGGAGACGCCGAAGACCTATGAGGCGACCCTCGCCCGCCCGCTGGAAGGGCATGAGGCAGACCTGTTCGCCAGCGGCACAATGATGCTGCGCGGGGAGGACAAGCCGCTGCTGCCGGCACAGCTGGAAGTGACCGGCGAGCGCACCGCCCGCCTCACCCTCACCGAAGGTCGCTACCATCAGGTCCGCCGCATGTTTGCCGCCGCCGGCAACCATGTCGAAACCCTCCACCGCGCCACCTTCGGCCCCCTCACCCTTGGTGACCTGCCCGAGGGCGAATGGCGCCTGCTGACGGCAGACGAGATTGCCTCCTTCGCCTAAGCAGCCGCCCTGAAAAACGGCCGGTCGCCCGCGATGGTGACGCGTTCCATGATACGGATGTTCGGGAAATAGTCGCTGGCGGCATAGTGCTGGCAGGCGCGGTTGTCCCAGAAAGCGAGTGAGCCCGGCGCCCAGCGGAAACGGCACTGATATTCCGGAATCGCCGCGCGGGAATAGAGATATTTCAGCAACTCGTCGCTCTCCTTGCGGTCCATACCCTTGATATGGTCCGTGAACGCCGTGTTGACGTAAAGCAGCCGCTGGCCCGTCTCGGGATGGGTGCGGATGACGGGATGCTCCATCGGCGGGTATTTGTCGTGAAGTTCGGTCGGGTCTTTGTTCAGACGCCTGGCAAAGACACGGGCGATGTCGTGCACCGCCGTCATCTGGCACAGGCGTTCCTTCAGGCCATCGTCGAGTTCCTCATAGGCCATCACCATGTTGGAGAAGAGCGTGTCACCGCCCACCTCCGGCAATTCGATGGCGCGCAGGATGGAGCCAAGCGACGGCGCCTCCCGCCAGGTGACGTCGGAATGCCAGGAATTCTCGATGCCGCGCGAATTGGGCCCGTGCGCAATGCGGAGGACTTCGCGGTCCGGCTGTTCCTTCGGTGTGGCCGGATGGATTTCCAGTTCTCCGAACTTGCGGGCGAAGGCAATATGCTGCTGGCGGGTGATGTCTTGATCGCGGAAGAACACGACCTGATAGCGCAACAGCGCTGCGCGCACTTCAGACACCAGCACGTCAGTCGGGTTTCGCAGGTCTGCCCCGATAAGCTCCGCGCCGATGGCCGGCGACAGGCGTCGGGCCTCGAATTGTGTGAAAGCGGTTTCATTCTCCGAATACGCCACGCTGTTCCTCCCATTCTTGTTTTCAGGGAGTTTAGCAGCCTCCCGGCCCTTGGGAAGGCTGGTGACGCCCTCTAGCGCCCCGCCTCCGCGCACGCTACATCGCGCGCATGGCCGCGCCTCCTCTGATTACCCTTACCGATGTCCGCCTCTCCTTCGGGGGCAAGCCCCTATTCACCGGGGTCAGCTTCTCGCTGTCCAAAGGCGAGCGCGTCGCGCTGGTCGGCCGGAATGGCGCGGGCAAGTCCACGCTGATGAAAATCATCTCGGAGCGGGTCGAAGCCGATAGCGGAGACGTCTGGCGCCAGCCTGGCATCACCTTCGCCGCCGTCGCGCAGGAGCCGGACCTTGCCGGCTTCGACACCGTGCTCGCCTATACCAGCGAAGGCCTCGATGGAACGTCCTATATGGCCGAAGCCGAATTGATGGAATTCGGGGTCGAGGCAGACGCAGACCCGACCACGCTTTCCGGCGGCCAGCTGCGCCGGGCAGCCCTCGCCAAGGCGTTCGCGGCCGATCCGGACGTGCTGCTGCTGGACGAGCCGACCAACCATCTCGACGTGCCGATGATCGAACAGCTGGAAGCGCGCCTGAAAAGCTTCAACGGCGTCGTTCTGGTCGTCAGCCACGACCGGCGCTTCCTGGAGAATATCTCCACCAATACGCTGTGGCTGCGCCAGGGCAAAGTGCTGAAGAGCCCCGACGGCTATGTGAAGTTCGACGAATGGGCCGAACAGATCGAAGTGGAAGAAGAGCGCCAGCTGCGCCGGATGACGACGCACCTGAAGGACGAACAGCATTGGCTGGCCCGCGGTGTCACCGGGCGCCGCAAACGCAATCAGGGCCGCCTCGCAAAACTGAAAGACCTGCGCACGGAACACGCGCAGATGCGCTCTGCCCTGCAGGACCGGAAAGCCACGGCTGACCTCAGCGTCGATGCCGGGGACTCGATGAGCAAGAAAGTCATCGAGGCACGCGCCCTGACCAAGACCTATGAAGGCCCGGACGGCCCCTTCACCCTGGTCAATGATCTGTCTATCAAGATCCTGCGCGGAGACCGGATCGGCATTATCGGGCCCAACGGCGTCGGCAAGACAACGCTGGTGAAACTCCTCCTAGGCCGGATCGAGCCGGACAGCGGCAGCGTGAAACACTCGAAGACGCTGCAGGTCACCTATCAGGACCAGACGCGTGAGACGCTGAACCCGAAGGACACGATCTGGGAAGCCCTCGCCCCGAATGGCGGCGACTCCATCATGGTACAGGGCCGCCAGCGCCATGTCGCGGCCTATGCCAAGGACTTCCTGTTCGCGCCGGACCAGCTACGCCAGCCGGTCGGCGCGCTCTCGGGCGGGGAGCGCAACCGGCTTGCGCTGGCGATCGGGCTGGCCCGGCCATCGAACCTGCTGGTGATGGACGAACCGACCAATGATCTCGACATGCAGACGCTGGACCTGCTGGAGGACATGCTGCTCGGCTATGAGGGCACGCTGATCCTCGTCAGCCACGACCGCGCCTTTCTCGACGCCACCGTCACGAGCTGTCTATGTCCGGTCGGCGACGGCGACTGGATCATCACCGCCGGCGGGTGGAGCGATGCGCAGGAACAGCTGAAGGGCTTCCGTCGCCGGGGGGCGGAGGGTACTCCGAAGGCAGAAAAACCGAAGACAGACAATACACAACGCCCGAAACCTCAGACGAAACTCTCCTTCAAGGACGAGCATCGCCAGAAGGAACTGGACGCGCTGATCCCGAAGCTTCAGGCCGAAATCGCAAAGCTGGAGCAAGACATGGCAGATCCTGATCTCTATGCCCGCGACGCAGAGGCGTTCAACAAAAAGTCCACCCGCGTCGGGGCGGCGCGCGAAGAGCTCGACATGGCCGAAATGGAATGGCTGGAGATTGAGGAAAAGCGCGAAACGCTTACCCGATAAACCGGCCGAAATGATCGGCGGGCGGCGAACACTTCATTAAGCAGCGCTTACTAAGCTGAACCTGTTAGACGGAGACGACGCCCATGCGCCTGATACCCCTTCTTGCCGCTTCAAGCGCAATTGTTCTGCTGGCTGCCCCGGCCTTTGCCGAAACGCCCAGCATGAAACCCGACAAGCCTGAACCGGTCAAAGGACAGGAGGTTGGCATCTATCGCTTTGGCGCCACCTATTCCGTCATGCCCGTTGAAACGGCCTCGGCCTGCCAGATGATCTGTGCAGACGATGCGCAATGCGTCACGTGGAGTTATGTCGAAACATTTGAAGGCACCGAAGCGCGCTGTGAACTGAAGCGCGGCGGCGGCAAGGCCCGGCAGGACCCGCTCGCAATATCCGGCGTCTCGCCGACGCTTGCGGCAAAGTTCTTTCCGGAACCGAAGCCTGAACTCGAAGGCGGCCCCGGTGACGAGTAACCGCCGCTAGAGCGAACGCTCTTTCGTGGCCGTGAAGCGGATGTCCGGGTTCTTTTCCTGGGCATAGCCGACATCCCACGCATTCTTGGCGAGATAGACCGGCGCATCGTCCAGGTCCGTGCCGGACGTCGACTTGTTCTTGTCCAGGAACGCTTCCAGCACTTTCGGATCGTCACATGAGAGCCAGCGCGCAACGTTGTAAGGCGCAGGTTCGAACACGACTTCCAGATTGTATTCCGCCGCCACGCGCTCGGTCATCACTTCGAACTGGAGCTGCCCGACGGCACCAACAATCATGTCGGACCCGATGGCCGGCTTGAACAGCTGGGTGACGCCCTCTTCCGCGAGGCTTTCGAGGGCCTTGCGCAAATGCTTTGCTTTCATTGGATCTTTGACGCGGGCGCGGCGCAGCAATTCCGGCGCAAAGTTAGGAATGCCTGCAAACTTGATGTCGCCAGTTTCCGACAGGCTGTCGCCAACGCGCAGCTGGCCATGGTTCGGTACGCCGATCACATCACCCGCATAGGCCGTCTCGGCGATCTCGCGATCCTGCGCCAGGAACATCATCGGATTGTGGATGTTCAGCTGTTTGCCGCCTGCGGTCTTCAGGCGCATACCGCGCTTGAATTCTCCCGAACACAGACGAAGGAAGGCCACACGGTCGCGGTGGTTCGGATCCATGTTCGCCTGAATTTTGAAGACGAAACCTGCCACCGACTTGTCACCGGAGTGGATCGTAACGGGCTCGCCCTTTTTCTCGGCCTTCTGGTCACGCGGCGGCGGGGCATAGGCATGCAGGGTACGGAGCAGTTCCAGAACACCGAAATGGCGCAGGGCCGAGCCGAATACGACTGGCGTCATGTGCCCGCCAAGGAAGGCTTCCTTGTCGAATTCCGGCAGCAGGCCCGTGGCCATCTCCCGGCCTTCGGCCAGTTCGCCATAGACACTCTCATCCAGGTTTGCCTGAAGCGTCGCCTCGTCCGCCGCAATACGCGGCGCGGCGCCGATCCTGGGCGCTTCGCCCGGGCGGCGTTCGAACTGGATCAGTTCATTGGTCGCAAGATCGACCATGCCGGAGAAGCGCTGGCCGCTGGCAGCGGGCCAGTAAAGCGGCGCCGTGTCCAGCTGCAGCTTTTCCTGCACTTCATCCAGAAGGGCGATCGGGTCCTGCGCCTCGCGGTCCATCTTGTTGATGAAGGTGACGATCGGAATGTCGCGCAGGCGGCAGACTTCAAACAGCTTCAGCGTCTGCGGCTCGATCCCTTTTGCCGCGTCCAGCACCATGACCGCGCAGTCGGCCGCGGTCAGCGTACGATAGGTATCTTCGGAAAAGTCTTCGTGGCCCGGCGTGTCGAGCAGGTTGAAAACGAGGTTCTCAAACTCGAACGTCATGACGGAGGCCGAGACGGAGATGCCGCGGTCGCGCTCGATCTTCATCCAGTCGGATGTCGTCCGCCGTGCCTCACCGCGCGCCGCCACTTCCCCGGCCGCACGGATGGCCCCGCCAGCCAGCAGCAGGTTCTCCGTCAGCGTGGTCTTGCCCGCGTCAGGGTGTGAGATGATGGCGAAGGTCCGCCGGCGGGCGGCTTCTGAAGCGTGGGACATATTGAAACGGCTCGTTTTTTCCAAGCCGAGCCCCTAGCCGATTTGGGCCGCATATAGAAGGGCCGGTATCAGGCTGCGGTTTTCGGGCGGTGCCTCAGGCGGCCTTTGGCCAGATCTGTTCGAGGTCCGGCGCCTGGCCTTGATGTTCGTGCCGCTCGCGCAGGCTGGCAAGGATGGTTTCCGGCAGGATCGTCAGGCGCGCTTCACCAACACGCTGCGCCTTCACCGGGAACAGGGCCGCATTCGCGCCCGTTTTCGCGATGATCAGGGCCGCCAGGTCTTCGACGAGGTTGACCTCCATCGCGACGCCTTCCTGAACATGCGCCGACACGACCCGCGCGACGAATTCCAGCGCCTCGCGTGCCCGCATGCTTCCCGGATCCCCACAGCCCAGCACTTTCCAGCGCTTTGACAGATGGATTTCAGGTATCGTCACTTCGACGATCTGTTCGTTCAAGAGAAACAGCATAATCCCGCCTTGCCCCATATCCTGATTCAAATTTCAAGCTGACCGCACGGGGTTAGCGAGGGGTTAACGCAAGCCTGCAGAATGCAAAGGATCCTGGCCGGTACTGCGCCAGATTTCAGGCGCCTTCCTCGACATGTTCGGTCAGGAAGTGGCGCCCGTCCCTGTCTTCGATCTCAATGACCCAAAGATCACTGTCGCGTTTGCGGGCGCGGGCGACATACTCATCCACAGCCCGCTCGTCCGGGCCGATGCCCTGCCCGGCGAGGTTCATGAAGATCCGGTCGCCATCCATCCCCATTGACGGGATGTAAGCCGCCGCCGTGCCGTCCAGCCGCGCGACCTTCACGAGCACGTCGCCGCGGGAATCATCCCCATGCTGGACGATAAAACCGGACGCCCCTGCCACCTCAGCCCGGCGGATCAGGGCCTCGATCCAGAGGCGTGTAGGCAGGCGGTCCATCATCGTGAAACTCCTCCGAAGCGGCATGGCGCTTGCAGTTTCCAGTTCAGTGTTAGCGCACTGGTAACCATGGGCGAAAGGGGCCAAAGCATGAAAATCAACGACCTGATCCTGCTGGCCCCTGCGATTGCCTTTGCCGGTGGCCTGACGGGCCTGATCCAGCACGCAGATTATCCAGGTGACGTGCTGTTCCTGAGCACATCCATTGCCCTGTTCGCGATCGGCGTCGCCACGTTTGGCGGCCTGTTCCTGCTGTTACGGGCCAATTTGCCGGACACCCCGGACAACAAAGACAACTGACAAGTCTTCGAAGCGCTATTGTGCGGCATCGTCCCTGGGGTCGATGTCCGAATCCTGTGCCCGCGGCAGGGTCACGGAAACGCGGGTGCCTTTGCCGGGGGCCGACCGGATGTCGATCTGGCCGCCATGCATCTCCGCAAAGCGCTTGACCACGGCGAGGCCGAGTCCGGTCCCCTTAACGCCCCGGGCATTTCCGCCCTGGGAAAAAGGTTCCAGCGCGAGGCGTACATCATCCTCGCTCATGCCGGCGCCCTTGTCCGTCACGGAAAGGATCGCCGCATTGCCACTGATCTCGGCGTCGAGCACCACGGCACTGTCGCTGTTCGAATATTTGATCGCGTTGGACACAAGGTTCTGCCAGATCTGGCGAACAGCGCGCGCATCGGCCTGCGCCCAGACTTCCTCGTCGGTCTTCAGGCGCAGCTTCACGCCGGCCCGTTCCGCCTGGTTTTCCAGTTGGCGGACCACCGACTGCGCGGAGGCGGACAGGTCCACCGGTTCCGGCTCAAGGCGGTAGCGTTCGGCATCTGCCCGGGCGAGGTCCAGCATGTCCTCAACCATGAGGAGGAGTTCCTGCCCGCTGTCATGAATGATGGCCGGATAGTCCTGATAGGCTTCCGGCAGCGGCCCGCGGACGCCGTGGCGCATCATGTCGGCATAGCCGATGATCGCATTCAGAGGCGTTTTCAGATCATGCCCCAGCGAGGCAAAGAACGCTGTGCGCTGGCGAACGGCGTCGCGCGCCTGAGTCTCGGCGTCGGCGGTTGTGGTTTTGTCGTCCTGTGACGGGCGCTCGATCAGCACCAGATGCGTGCCGCCCTCATAGGGTGTGGCGCAGAACCCGACCTTGCGGCCGCTGACAAGGGTCGCCTCACCCGCCATCGCAGAAGCCCCCTGAAGCATCTCAGGTGGTGTGGCCGGATCAAGGACATCGCGCAACAGCGTTCCCGCCCCGATCGCCGGCAAGCCAAGCTTGTCGCCGTCAGCACCGCGGATCATGCCGTCAGACATCACGTCCAGAAGAAGAACGCCGGACCCGGCCGGAACCGGTATGGTCGCCTTCGCGGGATGGGACACTTCGGCCGGCTGAACCTGGTCGGCGGCGGCGCGCTCTTCCTGACTGCGGGCCAGATACCAGACGAGCAGCGCGCAGATGACAAGCGCTGCAAAAGCCAGCAGCCGGGCAACGCTGGAGAAGCCCGGAACGGCCTCTCCCATCGGCAGAGTCCCAATTTCGGACAACAGGATCGCGACGAAATACGCCCCGGCCCCGAAGATCGACGCTTCAGCCGCCATGTCGGAGTTTTGCAGGTTGAGCGCGACAAGCGGCGCGATCACGAACAGAACAGCCAGCGGAGACATGGCTGCACCGCTCAGTGCGAGGGCGAACGCAGCGAACACAGTCCACGTAATCACCAGAAAAGACGGGGCAAATTGGTTCAGAAGCCGGTCAGGCCCAAGCAGCAGAAAGCCTGCCAGTCCCGGCAGGGCTGCCAACCCCAGCCAAGCGAACGACAATGCTTCTTTTTCGCGTGACACGAGAATGGAGCAGGCAACGGCAAGCACCATGGCCAGCCAGCCAAGGTGGATTAATCGTAATCTCTGACGCTGCTTTTGGGGCAACATGTTAATACCCCGGTGAGATTCATTAGGCATTGTGACTGTGTCGGCGGTTTCTTGCTGTATTTGTAATGCAAGAAGCGGGCAACCTGCTGTTCCCCCGTTGGGGAAGTTCGGGCAGAAAGTATCGTGTCACGCGTGAGGGAGTAAGCGAACATGAATTCCATCAGAACGATCGGGGCCATTGTTATCGCTATGGGGATGGCTCTCGGAGCCTCCGCACAGGACGGTCAAACTGAAGAGAAGAAGTCCGGTGATGCGATCTCGGAATCCGCGGCCGTTTACGCCACTTACCAATCCGAAGTGACGGATGTTAAAACCAAGCCGCTCAGCTCTGCGGGCGACATCGACAACGCTCTGAACTCACTTGGCGGACACAATCCGGACCAGCTCTCTCAAGGCTGGATTTCTTATTCCGCCCTTATCGCTTCTCAGGATGCTGAGTATCGCGCCGCTGTGCGTGACATCGCAGATTTCTATGGCCGTGACGCCATGATGACCGGCCTCGCCAATGACGTCCGTTATGCCCGTACGCTGAGCGGGGGCGACAACGCCGTGAGCGCCGCACTCTCCGCGACCGAGGCTGACAGCCGCCGCCTTTCCAGCGCCGCAGCATTCGTGAAGGAACAGGCCTATTCGCTGCAGGCATCCGGCTGGGCCAAGGCCAAGATCGGCAATTCCGGCGCCAAGGCCACAACCCTCGACAAGATCCAGAAGGCCGGCATCCCGGCCAGCAAGCCACTGGTCAACGCCTTCAGCGCGGCTGACATCGACGGTGTGCTCGTGCAGGCCGGTGTCCCCGGCGCTCCGTCGCTTTGGGACAATGTCTCCGGTGCCGCCAGCGCTGTACGGTTCCCCGTCGCCGTGACATCCGGCCTCAAACTCAACCGCAAGCGCGTGAAATATGGCAAGGAACCGATCGCCGACCAGATCGCCACTCTCGCCGCTTTCCGCGTCATGGGCGCTGAGGCTGCAACCCCGGCCCAGATGTCCAGCGCCATGTCTGAACGCGAGACTCGCGGCTGCCTGAACATGGCCAACCTGAACCTGCAACAGTGCGTTGCGGCTGCGAACCAGCAGTACGAAGTACCTTTCTGTATCGGAGAGCATGCGCTTGCCGATGTCGGCAAGTGTATCGGCGGGGTCTACCAGTAAGCCCTCTCCATCTCTCAACCTTCACCCCCGGGGCCCATGGCCGCCGGGGGTTTTCTTTTGTGGCAGGATGCCCCATGTCAGCGTCCATGAGTATTGCCGAAACCGCTGCAGACATCCGTGAAGATTTCTCCTGGCTCGATGACTGGGAGGCGCGCTATGCGCACATCATCGATCTGGGCAAGGCAAACCCGCCCCTGGAGCCGGATGAGCGGACAGAGGAAACACGCGTCCGCGGCTGTGCCAGCCAGGTCTGGCTGGTCACCGGCTGGGAAGACGGCAAGATGGTCTTGCGGGCCGAGTCCGACGCCATGATCGTTTCCGGCCTGATCGCGCTGCTCGTCCAGCTCTATTCCGGCGCCAGCCGGGACGAAATCCTCTCCTTCGACGCAAAGAGCTTCCTGGACGAAATCGGCGTCAGCGGCGCACTGACGGCACAGCGCTCAAACGGCCTCGCCTCCATGCTGACACGTATTCAGGACGACGCGAAAGCTCTGCCTGCCTCCTGATCCGGACGACGCAAGCCATAGGCCTCGGTGAGTTGCGCCAGGGCATCCCCCGCTCGGTCAAGCCCGGCCCCGGTTTCGTGCTGCAATGCCGAAACGGTGAACCTGTCCAGCACCAGCGCTTCGACCAGGCCGGCCGTCTCAGCGCCGAGCGCGTTTTCGATGGACGCCAACCGGTTGCACGCCGCAGCCCGCTGCTTTGGGGCGTCGGTGCGCAACCCGCCCGGAGATGCCGCTAAGTGATAATCCGCCTGGAAGCGGCCAGCCGCTGCGCGCAATCGCACCCCGAGAGGCGATGACGCCGCAATGTGTTCCAGCACCCGGACCGGGCGCGTCCCGCTTGCACTGAACGGATCGGCAACCGGTCTTGGCAGTTCCACAGGTACATCGGCCGACTGGACCAGACGGTCCGGATCGCCCCGGAACGCAACCAGCAGGCCAGCCGCCTTCAGGCGCGCCACGACATGGCCCGGCAGGCGGCCGCAGCGGCGGCTTCGTTCGTCTGCCCACTGATGGACCCGGAACGCCGCGCCGTCCCGCACGATCAGGCCGCCTGCCCGCAACAGGCGCCGAGCCCTCCAGCCCGACAGGATGCGATCGCGCTTACCCGGCACAGGCCACCCTCGCATCTTCAAAGGATGTCCCACCCAGAACGGCCACGCTGCACAGGCCCACGGACAATTGCTCCACCCAGATGTCGAAATCCGGATCGTCACGCAGGTCTTCGATCACGTGGCAGGCATGGGACACGGTTGAGCGGTCGCGGCTGAATGCCTTTGCGACCCGGCTGAGACTCATGCCGAGGCTTGCGCGTAACAGATACATTGCAACCTGGCGGCCGCGAGCCTCTGCAGGAGAGCCGCGCCCGCCGCTCAGCACCTCCTCCGGTTTCAGCCCGAGCGCATAAGCGGTCAGGGCGCCGGCGAGATAGGCGCGGTCTTCATCTTTCCTGGGGTCGAAATCCGACAAGTTATCCTCCTGCTATATGGAACAGGCAGAAGACTACCCGAGATGAGGCAGTGTAGGATAACTTTCCTATCCACGCAACGCCAGGCCAGGCGCGGCAAGGGATTCAGGCGGCGTGGCGGTTCGATTTCTGGTGGATAGCGGCCCCACCCGGCGATGTCAGCAGCAGGTGGCGGCTGGGGAGTTCCTCGTCATGGCACAGCACCTGATTGATCCGGCCATCGGCCCCGGTCAGCGGCAGGCGAAGCCAGGCATGCAGCCGGTGACCGGTTTCGATCACGCCGCCCACCGGCATCGCCCGGTCGATCGCGGCAGACAGCCCCAGCGCGTAGGTCTCCGCAGCTGTGCCGGCAAGGTCTTCGATCCGGCGACCGCGGGCTTCGAAACCGAGCAGGTCGCGCAGGCGGGATCCGGCGATTCGGAAGCGGCCGGCCCCCGATTCGTCGAACTCTACGATGGAAATGCTGGCCAGCACGGACCGCAGGTGTCCCGGGTCAACCGATTCTCGGCGGGGAACGCCATTCGATTCGCCCAGACGGCACCAATATTCCACAAGGCTGCGCTGGACAGCCGTTACGCCTCTGAAAACATTCGGTTTGGTCATTTTCAGCCACCCCCGTGGTGATTCGATAGAATCACCTATCGCGCGAGTTGTGGGTCCGAATCAAGAGTTATTGTGATGTTTTGTTAACCAAGATTACCAAAATATTTCATTTCGCTTCCGGAACAACAAGTATTCGCTGCCGAGTTCTTTAGTTATCTGCGCGGCCCAGGCCCATCTTTTTGGCAAGCTTTGAACGCTGGCGCGAATATCCCGGCGCCACCATCGGATAGTCAGCCGGCAGCTGCCACTTCGCCCGGTACTCTTCCGGCGACATGTCATAGGACGTCCGCAGGTGGCGTTTCAGCGATTTGAATTTCTTGCCGTCCTCCAGACAGATCAGGAAATTGTCTGAAACAGATTTTGCAACCGGCACGGCAGGTTTGAGCTGGAGCACATCGGGCTCCCCCCCGGCAATCGCCAGCAAGGTGTCGTGCACGAGACGGATCAGATCCGGCAAGTCGTCCGATACGACGGTATTATTGCCGACATAGGCAGCGACGATTTTGGAGGCGTACCCGACCAGACTTTTCTGATCTTGCTCGCCCGTATGTGACTCTGACACCTGTCCCCTGCCCCTGCATCCCAGTTACCGGCTCGCATCTGGCACGAAACCGAAAAGCGTAAATCTCAAAATTTCAAACGCGGCCTCCACCAAAGAGGCGGAGGCCGCTTGAATGTCCAAGTTTCGGGCAGGTCTGTCTAGCCGACAGCCATAAAGGACAACAACAGGACGATGCCCAGCAGCGCCGCCGTCCAGATCGTCATGGCACCATTCAGGACGCCGCCCCGGGCCAGTTCGCCCCGCGGGCTGAAGGCCGCTTCGATCCAGTTATAGGCCCGGCGGGTAAGCCGGAAGAAGGCCGCCGTCATCGCCGGTCCGGCCTTGCCCCACACCGTGCCAGCCCATTTGACCAGGTTGTAGCCCACCTTGCGGTAGGTCCAGTCGCTGTCGAGGATGACACCGCGTTTCTCCGGCGGGTAGGCGTGAACACGCTTCAGCAGGACAAAGGCGAAGATGGCCAGAGCGAGCAGCTGGAACATGGTGAGAATGTGCTCGAACGAGAACAGGTGGTGATGGGAATAGCCCATCGCCTCCTCACGATAAGGCAGCAAATTGTACAGCCACAGGTGCCCGAACCAGTCCGAGCTGGACGGCAGGCCGATGAAGATCGAGATGAAGGCCGCGATGCCCATGGCGAGCAGCATGTTGAACGGGGCTTCCTTCACGCGCAGGCCGCTGTCGTGGCCAAAGAAGGCGTAATACGGGATCTTGATGCCCGAGTGTTCCAGCACACCCGCCGAAGCAAACATGAGCATCAGGAAGATCACTGCATAGCCCGCCGTTGCGACTTCCGAGATGATCATCGACTTGGTCACAAAGGCCGAGAACAGTGGGAAGGCCGAGATCGACATCGCGCCGATAATGCAGAACACGGTGGTCCACGGCATGGACCGGTGCAGGCCGCCCAGCTGGCTGGCTTTCACCGTACCTGTCCGATAGAGCACAGCGCCCATCGACATCATCAACAGGCCTTTGAAGAAGATATCCGCAAAGGCGTGTGCCGCGACGCCATTGATCGCCAACGGCGTGCCGACGCCGACACCACAGACCATGAAGCCGACCTGGTTGTTGATCGAGTAGGACAGCACGCGGCGCAGATCGTTCTCAATCACGGCAAAGAAGACCGGGAAGACCGTCATCGTTGCACCGATCCAGATCAGATGGTCCTGCCCCGGGAACATACGGGCCAGCGCATAGACGGCCAGCTTGGTCGTGTAGACCGACAGCACGACCGAACCGACAACGGTGGCTTTCGGATAGGCATCCTGCAGCCAGTTGTGCAGCAGCGGGAAAGCCGCCTTGATGCCGAAGGCGATGAAGATGAACAGCACGCCCGGATCAGACAGATCGGTAAAGGCTTCGAGCGACAGGTTCCCGCGCGACTTCAGCACATAAGCGAGGCCATTCAGCAACAGCACGCCGGACAGGACCTGAACGCCCAGATACCGCATGGCCGCATAGTAAGCCGCCCGGGTCCGCGCCCGCAGGATCAGGAAGACCGAGCTGACCGCCGTCAGTTCCCAGAACACGAACAGGGTCATCAGGTCGCCTGCCAGCGTGGCGGCAACGGCCGCCCCGGCGTAGAACAGCGCCGCGCCGTCCTGGATCCTGTCATCCGAATGCAGGGCGTAGATACCGTTCAGAATGGCAGCGATGAGGAAAGCGAGGCTGAAGATGAAGTTCAGCGCGTCGACACGGTAGAGCACCATTTTCAGGCCCAGAACGTGCGTCGTCACAAGATCGGTATTCTGCGGTGCAAACACGAGCAGCATCAGCGCCAGCAGCGGCGCGGCAATGGTCACCACCTGGCGCACGCTGCGCATGGTGATGAACAGGCTCGCGACACCTGCGATGATCATGACCCATCCGGGATTGAGACTTGCCAGCATGGTCGGCATTACGCGTCTCCCTCGGAAGTGTGGTGCGGCGCCGGCAGATCATCTGCCATGGGCGCGTCTGGATCGACGCCCTCGGGCGGTCCGCCCGCGTCGTTATAATAGTTCTCGTCCCGGCGCAGCATGTGGCCCAGCGGCCAGCCCATGATCACGGCGAAGGCGAAACAGACGAAACCCCAGATGCCGTAGAAGCCGACATAGTTTGCGAATTTCAGACTCTCATGCCGCGGGACGAAGAAATCGACAGACAGCAGGATCACCGACAGGACCAGGAGCACATAGAAGATGATGTTGCCGATGCCCTTGCGGTGCGTCCAGCCAAACAGGATCTGCGACAGCGGGTGAATCCCTTCGTCCGATGGTGTGTTCAACTTGTGCACGGACTCGGCTGCGCGCTTCATGAAGCGGCCGGAATCGTCGCGGCCATTTTCGGTCGGGTCGCTCATGGCTGGCCTCCATCCGCGATATATTCGACACGATCCCCCACAGACGGGGCGAGGAAATCTGAAATGGGGCCGACCGCGAAGAACAGGATGATGCACAGCGTAGCGGTGATCAGCGGCGCCACCACGGTGGGCATCGGCGCCCCGTCCGGACGTTTGAACGGCTTTGGCTCCTTTGTGCCGGGCGGTGGCATCAGGGCCAGCAGCGGGATCGGCAGCAGGTAGGCGATGTTCAGCAGCGACGACACGATCAGCACCAGCGACAGATAGACATTGCCGTGGTCGATGGCGCCCTGCATCAGCTCATATTTCGGCCAGGCCCCGGCAAAGGGCGGCAGGCCGATGATCGACATGGAGCCAATCATGAAGGCGATGAAGACGAGCGGCATCTTGCGGCCAAGACCGCGCATGTCGGAAATATTGGTCAGACCCGTGGCGACGTAGATCGCACCCGCACACATGAACAGCGTCATCTTGCCCGCGGCGTGCGCAGCGATCTGCAGGCTGCCGCCCAGCCAGCCGGCCGGATCGGCCAGCATCGCGCCGGCGACCACATAGGACAGCTGCGCAATCGTCGAATAGGCAAGCCGCGCCTTGAGATTGTCCTTTGTCAAAGCGATCAGCGAACCGACCACCATGGTGAAACAGGCCACCCAGAGCACAAACTCCCGCGCGGGCGTCGCTTCCAGAAGGTCCGTCCCGAAAATGAAGATGGCGATCTTCATGATCGTGAACACACCGGCTTTCACAACCGCCACCGCGTGCAGAAGGGCTGACACGGGGGTCGGCGCGACCATGGCGTTCGGCAGCCAGAAGTGAACCGGCATCAGGGCGGCCTTGCCGACCCCGAATGCGAACAGGATCAGCAGCGCGCTGGCGACAACCGGGCTGATGTCCACACCTGCCAGCAGGCCACCGGGAACGAAATCGAGACTATGCCCGGCCAGCACCCAGGTCCACATCACGGCCGGCAGCAGAAAGCCGATCGAGGTGCCCATGAGGGTCAACAGGTAGATGCGTCCGCCGCGCCGCGCCGCAGCATCCCCCTTATGCGTGACCAGCGGGAAGGTCGACAGCGTCAGTACTTCGTAAAAAACGAACAGCGTGAACAGGTTCGCCGACATTGCGACGCCCAGGGCGCCGAAAATGGCGATGGCAAAACAGATATAGAAACGCGTCTGGTTCCGCTCGCGGTTCCCGCGCATGTAGCCGACGGAATAGAAAGAGTTCACGATCCACAAGCCGCTGGCCACGAGGGCGAACAGCATGCCCAGCGGTTCCAGCTTGAACGCCATGCTAAGGCCTGGCGCCGCCTGGCCGAGGTTCAGTTCGGGGCGTTCCCCGCCGGCGACGTGCATGGTCAGCAGGATGATCACGACAAACAGCAGGCCGGCGCCGATGAAGGTCACCCCTTCCCGCAGGTTCGGCGACCAGCCCATGATGGCAATACCAGCCGCGATCAGCAGCGGCAGGACCAGCGCAGCGAGGATCAGGGTCTCAGGGCTCATCGGAAGGCCTCCACACCGAAGGCCGCGGCAGCCGCGTTACGCGCGAGGCTGAGCGGGAAGTCCGCCGCGATGCCGAAATACAAATTGGCCAGAGCCAGGATCCACAGCGGGACGAGCATGAGGACAGGTGCCTCTTTGCGCGCTTTACGCGGATTGACCGGGGCCTGGAAGAACACCGCCTCCAGAACGCGGCCCATATAGATCACCGCCAGGAAGGACGAGAACACGACGAGCGCGACCGCCCACCACAGACCCTGGTCGAACAGGGCGAAGCCGAGCTGGAGCTTGGACTGGAAGCCGGCTGTCAGCGGCACGCCGATCAGAGACAGAGCCGCAATGGCAAATGCCGTCATGGTCCACGGAGCGGACCGCCCAAGTCCGGCAAAGTCCCGTATCGTCGTGCCCTGGTAAGTCAGAACCACACCGGCGACTGCCATGAACAGGGCGCCCTTCATCATGGCATGGTTAATCAGGTGGAACAGGCCAGCCGACAGGCCAGCCGTCGTCCCGATGGACACGCCGAGGATCATGTACCCCACCTGCGCGACCGAAGAATAGGCAAGGATACGCCGGACATCGGTCTGGAAGACCGCCTGGAAGCTGCAGACAACCATTGCGGCAATGCCCATCGGCATGAGGATCGCGCTGAAGGCGGAAATCTCGAAGCCGTAGTCCGGACGGAACACGGTGAACAGGAACCGGATCAGCGCATAGAGCGCGACCTTTGTCGCCGTCGCCGACAGGAACATCGTCACGAAGCTGGGGCTGTAAGAATAAGCATTCGGCAGCCACTGGTGCAGCGGCCACATCGCCGCCTTCAGGCCGAGGCCAACCAGGATAAAGGCAAAGCCAGCCTGAACACTGCGGTGTCCCGCTAGTTCCGGCAGCATTGTGGAGATCTGGTACATGTTCAGCGTACCGGTCGCCGCATAGAGGAAGCCGATGCCGATAATGTAGAAGCTGGCGCCGATCGTCCCCATGATCAGATAGTTGAAAGCGGCCGGCAGAGCCCGGCGGTCCCGGCTCGATCCGAGCGCGACCAGAACATAGGTGGAGATCGAGGAAATCTCGAGGAAGACGAACAGGTTGAACGCGTCTCCCGTAATCGCCACACCATTGAGACCGGCAAAGCAGACCAGGAAGGCCGAGTAGAACAGCGAACGCTTTACCTTCGGAACTTCCGCCGTGACCGTTGGCCACGAAAAGACCGAGGCGAGCAGACCGATCGTCGTGACGATCAGCAGGATCATCGCATTCAGCGCATCTACCCGAAGCTCGATCCCCAGGGGCACCGGCCAGCTGCCCACCTCGTAGGACACCGCACCAACCGGAGACGTCTGCACAAGTCCGAGCAGGATGATGGCAAACAGGAAACTGGTCGCCGTTGCAGCGATCGAAATCAGCCATGCGATGCGCCCGGGCGGCAACAGGGCCAGCACCGGCGCCAGGAACAGCGGCACCATGACCAGCAGCGGCGCGGCATGCGTCAGCGCCCAGGTTGGCGCAGCATTCAGTATAGCGTCGATCATGCGGTCGCCTCGCTCACGGCTTTTTCTGCCTCGGCATGCTGGGCCAACGCGGTTTCAAGATCGATTTCGTTCACTTCGTCATTCTCGATCGAGCCATAGGCTTCCCGGATCCGCACAACCAGGGCGAGGCCGACCGACAGCGTCGCCACGCCGACGACGATCGCGGTCAGCATCAGGACATGCGGAAGCGGGTTGGAATAGGTGTTGGTGAGATGCGCCACGCGGCCTGCGTGTTCGCCCCCGGCGGCGAGCACGGCGTCCAGCGCAGCGTGGCCGCCCTCGGCCTCTGCCCCGTGACCCGCACCATGATGCTCAATGGCGTCAGCTCCGAACAGGATCGGCGCCGTGCCGCCGGACACTTTGCCGAGGGTCACATAGAACAGACAGATCGTGGTCTGGAACAGGCCAAGGCCGACCATCCGCTTGATCAGGTTCTGCGATGCGAAAGTAATATAGAGGCCAATCATCATCAGAACGATGACGACCCAGTAGTTGGCGCGCTCGAGAAGGAATTCCAGCATGTCTTACCAGTCCTCGTCGCGGATTTCGGCCACACGGCCGGCAAAGGCGTAGAAGATCGTCAGCATCGCGCCGGACACGCCGCACAGCACCCCAAGCTCGATCAGGAGAATCCCGATGTGCTGGCCATGGTGCTCGCCGGGCGGCTCGTGGAACAGGGCCTGGTATTCCAGATAATTTCCGCCCTGCAGCATCGCCCAGAAACCAACACCGGCATAGATCATCACCCCGACCGCAGCGAGCGAGCGTGTGAAACCGGGCGGAACCGCGCGCATTGCCGCCGGGACGCCGAAGACCAATGCATAGAGAATGATCGCAACAGCGATAATGACACCGGCCTGGAACCCGCCGCCCGGGCCAAAGTCGCCGTGGAACTGAACATAAAAGGCGAAGATGGTGATCACAGGGATCAGCATCTTCGCGATAACGCGCAGGATGACGTGATGATCAGTATTCATGAAGGATCCTCGTCACGGGCAGCGGAGGTCTTGGTGGTGCCGCGATCGCCGGACCGGCCTTCATTGCGGATACGCTCGGCCAACGAGCGCTCGCCGAAGCCCAGCAGCAGTGCCACAGCCAGACCTGCTGTGAACACAACGGTTGTCTCGCCCAGCGTATCGAAACCACGATAGCTGGCCAGCACCGGCGTCACGACGTTTGGAATGGCGGTGTCGAACCAGGCAACCTTCAGATAGGTGAGCCCCACACCGGTATTCGCCGGAGACGATGCATCACCAAGCGCCGGAAGATCAACCGTTGCGTAGATAAGAGCCGCGCCGGTCGCCAGGCAGACGAGCAGCGGGCCAAGACGGAAGAAGAATTTCTCCGGTTTCGCCGTGCGCGAGGTAAGCAGCATGGCGCCCAGCAGGACGACGGTCGACATGCCCGCACCGACGGCCGCCTCGGTAAAGGCAACGTCCACCGCGTCGACAGCGACATACCAGGCCGCTGACACGAGCGAGTAGATGCCCGACAGCATCACGATGGCGAACAGGCTGCGCATCCGCGCAATTGCCACCGCGGTCGCAAACAGGATGCCGAGCAGGAAAATGTTGACGAGGACGATGCCGAAATCGCCGTTGAACATGCTGTGCATCAGGCGTCCTCCCCTTCTGCTTCAGATGTTCCGACCCGTCCGATGATCGGCTGGACCCCGGCGGTATGGGCCGCATTGGCCAGCGCGTGCGACGCCGTCGGGCTGGTCAGGAAGATGAAGACGCAAATCGCGAACAGTTTCGCAATCACCAGCCAGCCGGGCGCAATCAGCATCATGCCGATCAGCACCAGCCCTGCCCCCGACGTATCGGTGATCGAAGCAGCATGAAGCCGTGTGTAGATGTCCGGGAAACGCAGCACGCCCACGGTGCCGATCAGGCACAGAAGCGCGCCGCCAAGGCACATCAGGGCGCCGAGCGGAAACCGGATAATTTCCCAGTATCCCAGAAGGTCAGCGAAGAACTCAGCCATCGGCATTGCCTCCCTGGCCACGGCGCACCAGCGGCACCTGGAAAGACCGGTAGCGGAAGAATTTCAGGATCGCGATCGTCGAAACGAAGTTGATCAGCGCGTAGGTGATGGCAATGTCGAGGAATTCCGGCCGGTCCATCACAAATCCCAGAAGACCGAGCGCCAGCACCGTCTTGGTCCCGAACGAGTTCACCGCGAGGATGCGGTCGTAGAGCGTAGGTCCGATGAAGGCGCGCAGCAGAAGCAACGCCATACCGAACAAAATCGCGATCAGCGCGGCGGCAATCATGCAGCGGCTCCCTTTCCGTCAATCGCGCGGGCGGAGCGCTGGTCCATTTCAGCGAAGGCTTCCGGCTGGGAATCCTGTTCGTAAAGTCCGTGCACCAGCAGCTTGTCGCCCTCGATCTCTACGGTCACGGTTCCGGGCGTCAGCGTGATGGAGTTGGCGAAGGTCACCTTGGCGAGGTCTGACTTGCAGATCGTTTTCACCTTCACCAGAGCCGGCGCGATATCCAGATCGGCTTTCAGGCAGGCGCGGATCACGCTGATGTTCGCCTTAACGATCTCTTTTGCCAGCCACGGGAAGTAGAGAATGAAACCGACGAGGCGTACATAGGGCGCGCCTTCACGGTCGATGATGTCCAGCCTGTAGGCGAGAATACACGTCACGATGAGCGACACGCCGCCCAAAGAGAGAATCATTGGCGTGTTATGGCCGGACATCCCGAGCCAGAACGCCGCCAAAGCCAGTACCAGCCCCAGGAAATACGCCACGCGCAACCCTCTTTCTATAGCCCTTACCCGGGATGGGACTAAAGGTGTAAAGTGGTTTTGAAAAGCCCGTTTGAGACTGTTTTGCAGTTTTGAACGGTTATCTGCCAAAAACCAGACGTGCTGTACGCTGTGCTGCAGAGAACTCTGCTTCCTCATTCGCTGGCATAGGCGTTCCTGCGCCGGCCTGAACGGCGCCGGGCGAATACGCGGTCGACAACGCCCAGTTCCAGTAGCGCAGGATGGTCTGCGCCTTGGCCACGCTCAAAATCTCATAAACTTCAGAGACATGCTGGTATTGGGGATGGATAACCCCCTCCTCCAGTTCGAGGGGTTTCTTGAGCGCCGCCCAGAGGACGGGCAGGAAATCCCGCTTTACGCCGGTCGCCTTGCACAGCACGGCCAGGGCTTCGCCACCCTCATCGCCCAAAATTTTGGCAGCCGTCACAGGTTTGACCCCTGACAGGTAGCCAATCTCCTGAGCGGTGTCCGCATCCATGCCATTGATCGCGGCCGCATTGATCGCGCTTTCCAGGCTGTCGAAGGGACTGCGTTCGAGTGCGGCACGGTTGCGCTGGCGGCGCTCAATCAGCTGGATGGCCTTTCGTGCCACCGGATCGGCCCATTGCTCCTCCGCCATCATCTCGAAGACATCCTTGCACGAATCGATGATTTCGAGCCGGTCTGAGGCATAACGCTGGAGAATCCGCTTCCGGGTCGGCCCATCGGCCCACCAGAACAAGGTCAGCGCGTGAGACGGGATAGTCTCCAGCCGGTCTGCAATGATCGGGCACAGGGCCGGAACGTCGCGCGACCGGCGGACAAGTTTGTCGATCGCCTGCTCCGGCAACTCCGCGCCATTGTTCAAAACCAGCTCTTTCACCACGTGATCCTCGCCCTCTTCGGCGAGATAGTCGCTGACCAATCCCGGAACGCTTTTGCGCTTGGCAATCGCCAGCCGGTGATCGGGCGTGCCCGTCATGGCAATATCCCGAAGGTCACAGGCATCGAAAGCGTCGTTCTCCTCCAGCAGGGGCGCCGCGATCGCGTAGGGGCATTGCGCGAGATAGCGCAGCAGGCGCCGGGGGGCTTCCTTGCTCTGGGCCAGACGGCGGGCGCACATGGCGCGGTCTTCATTGTCAGCATGGAACAGCATGTCGAGTAGGATGTCGGCGGCCATGTGGCGATCCTGCTGGGTCAGGCGCCCGCCGGATGGCATCGAAACAATATCCACCAACCGCCGGAACAGCGTGTTCCGCGCGCGCCCGATGCGTGGCTTTTCGGCCTGTTCGATCGATTCCATGTCGAATTCGTATCCGTTGAACCATCAAAGGGTCGCAGGAAACAGTTAACGAGGGGTGGAATGCGCGCCGGACCGCTATCCGCGGATACGGCCCGGATGCACAACCAGCACCAGCAGGCTGGCCACCAGCATCAGGATCGACAGCATGAACAGCTGTCCTCCGTCCGTCGCAGTGCTCGCCGGATCCAGCGAGATTGGGACCTCCCGGCCCAGCCAGGGAGACAGGTGAAACGCAATGGCGGCGCCGCAAACCAGTGCCGCAAGCGCCGCCCCGAACCGCCGCGAGAACGGCAGCAACAGGAAAAAGGCGGCCAGTAATTCGACAACCGCAATCACGAAGCGGCCTGCCGGCTCGAACAGGGAAACGCCCGAGCGCTCGGCAATGGTCTGGAAGACGATATTCTGGCCTGGCGCATCAAACAGCTTCACCGAGCCCTCGGGCGGATCCGGCAATGGCGCGATCGTTGACTGGATGAACATGGCGATCAGGAACAGCGCGAGCGCCCAACTGATGAGATGTCTGAATATACGCATGGTCCACCCTGAAAAACGGCAGGTTCATTAACGCTACCGGTCGTGACGCCGCAGCGCAACTGGTTGAAACCCGGCGTTTCTGTGGCGAAGCGGGCTTTCCATCCCAGCCCGGCCTACCTAATGTCCCGCATCCAGTGGGAGGATGAATGAAAGACCCAGCCGAATCCATTGCCGACGAGATTACCGAGGAAGCCGCGGGCGATGTTACCTCGCCGGTCAGCGGCGTCAGCGAAGCGCTGACGGCGGGCGCCTCCCTGTTGTCGACGGCGACGCACTTGCGGGCGCGCCGGGTCCGCCGGGTCGTCAAGATCGAGCTACCCGCCTATCTTCTGGTTCAGTGCAGCTGGTTCATGGCGTTCGGCCTGCAGATGGTGCTGTTCCCCTATCTGATCACTGACCCGCATCACCTGCACCGGGATGGCCTCGCTCTGGGCCTTGCCAATATGGCCTTGTCCGGCCCGTCGGTCATCTTCCTGCTGCTGGGCGGCGTCGTTGCTGAACGGGCGGACGGCAAACGCTTGCTTATCCTGCTGCATCTGTTGGCCGCAGCGCCCGCCCTCGCCCTTGCAGCTTTTGTCTGGAAGGGCACGCTCACATACCCTGCGATGATTGCGTATGGCCTGACGATCGGCACGGTTGGCGCTTTCATGATGCCCGCCCGCGACTCCATCGTGAATGAAGTGGTCGAGCGCCGCGCCCGGGTCGGGTCGGGCGTGACGCTACAGCTTGGCGTGACGCTGGCGACGATGGCGCAGTTCGTCGCCCAGATCGGCGGTCTGATCATTGGCGGATATGCCGACAAGCTGACCAAAATGCCGGACTGGCTGGGCGGCTTCGGCATTGGCCCGATCCCGGCCCAGCAACTTCTTTTCGTTCAGGGCGCTGTGCTCGCACTCGGCGCCATATTTGCACTCTGGCTCGGCAAAGGGCGCCAGCTGCTAAGCAGCGGACGGGGCATCAAGGGTGCCTTTGCCGACATTGCAGACGGGTTCAATGCCGTCCGGTCCGACGGCAAGCTCTGGGCCATGACGGCCCTGATGTTCGGCGTTGGCATCTTCGTGATCGGCGCCTTCCTCGTCGTGCTGCCCATCGTGAACCGCGATGTCTACGGCTTCGGGCCGGATGGGATCCGGGACATGTTCGTGACGTTCTGGATGGGCGCGTTCGTCTCGTCGGTCGTCCTTTCGGTCTTCAAACGCATCAAGCGGCAGGGGCGCCTGCTGCTGATCGCGCAATTCCTCGCATCGCTCAGCATCCTCCTGATGATGTGGCCGATCCCGCACTGGGGCTTCCTCACCATCGTCTTCGTCTGGGGGCTCGCCGCTGGCATTTCCATCGCCATGAGCCGCTCCATCGTGCAGGACGCCGCCCCGAAAGAGAAACTCGCCCGGGTCCTGTCGATCTATCAGCTGGGCTTTATGGCAGGCGCCCCGTTCGGCGCGTTCCTGATGGGGGCCCTGGTCGACCTGTTCGGGCCGGAAAAGATCGCCATCGTGCCCGCGGGCGGCATGATCATCCTGATCATCTGGATGATCTTCTTCACACCGGTCTGGAACATGAAGGGCTCTGCCTGGCTCGCCCATAGCGAAAAGACCTGACTGTGCCGCCATTGCCGGGCTGACATTTGAGCAGAAGCCAACTAACCCCTGCAGTCATGTCGTCCGAGCCACGTGCCACTGTTCACCTGAGCCACATCGTCGCCAACTGGCGGACGCTGGCAGGGCTGAATCCGAAGGCAGACACAGCGGCCGTCGTAAAGGCGAATGGCTATGGCCTGGGTGCAGACCGTGTCTCTGCAGCGCTCGCTGCGGCGGGGTGCAGCACCTTCTTTGTCGCCTATCCTGAAGAGGGTGCCGTCGTGCGCAAGGCGGTCGGCGCCAAACCGGCCATCTTCGTTCTCAACGGCCCGGCCCCCTCGACCATGCACCTGTTCCACGCACATGCCCTGACCGCCGTGCTGAACAGCGAAGCGCAGATCAGACTCTGGGCGGATGCGGCGAACCTGCCCTGCGCGCTGCATTTCGACACTGGCATGAACCGGCTCGGCCTGCCCGCCCGTGTGCTGGAGACGGAAGGCGACGCGCTGCGCGCCCTGGAACCGGTCCTTGTGATGAGCCATCTGGCCTGCGCCGATACACCGGATCACGAATTGAACGCCGCCCAGCTCGCCGCCTTTCGCGAAATTACCGCCGCCTTCCCCGGCGTGCCGGCCAGCCTTGCCAATTCCGCTGGCTGTTATCTCGGCCGCAACTATGGGTTCCAGCTGACCCGCCCCGGCATCGCCCTTTATGGCGGTTCCACCCCGCCCGCACGCGTGCAGCTCGAACAGGCTGTGACGCTCGAAGCGGAGATCATGAGCGTCTTCCCGGTCAAGGCGGGAGAAACGGTCGGGTATGGCGGGACATTTACCGCCAGTCAGGACATGCTGCTGGCAACCGTTGGACTTGGCTACGCAGACGGCATACTGAGATCGGCCTCCAACTGTTTCATCGGATGGCTTGACGGCGCGCCCTGTCCGGTCACCGGGCGGGTGACGATGGATCTGATCACAATTGATGTTTCAAAAGCACAACAGGTGGCAAAAGCAGGCCGCCGCGTTGAATTCCTTGGCCCGCATGCCAAACTCGAAGATCAGGCCACACGAGCCAATACACTCGGCTACGAATTACTTACAGGACTCGGGACCCGTGTCGAACGCATCTACCCGTAAACGCGGGATACCCAATCCGCTGGCCTGGATCGGCGCAGCAACCCTCGGCTTCTTTGCCGAGATCGGCCGGCTGGCCACATTCTCGGCCCGGGTGAAGGCGGCTGCGCTTTCACCCCGCTGGTATTTCGGACAGATCTGGAAGCAGTTCGTCCAGATCGGGTTCTACTCCCTTCCCGTGGTCGGCATGTCGGCGATTTTCATCGGCGCCGCGCTCGCACTCAACATCTATCAGGGCAGCGGCCGGTTTGGTGCCGAACAATTCGTGCCGAACATCGTTGTCCTCGGCATCACCCGCGAACTGGGCGCCAGTATCACGGCGCTGATGCTGGCCGGCCGGGTCTCTGCCGGGATCGCGGCTGAGATCGGCGCCATGCGGGTGACCGAACAGATCGACGCGCTGGAATCCCTTTCGGCGTCCCGCTACCGCTACCTCTATGCGCCGCGCTTCCTCGCCGCGCTGGTCGCCGTGCCCCTGCTTGTCGTAGTGGCAGACATTATCGGCGTGATGGGCGGCTGGCTGGTTTCAGTCTACGGCCTCGACTTCGACTCCACGGTCTACCTGCGCAACACGCTGGATTTCATGACCCGCAACGATGTGCTGACCGGTGTCATCAAGGGGTTCGTGTTCGGCGGCATCATCGCGCTGATGGGGTGCTATCAGGGTGACCAGTCCAAGGCCGGGGCAACGGGCGTTGGCCGGGCCGCAACACTGTCCATGGTTGGCGCCGCCGTTCTGGTGCTTGCCGCCAACTATATCATGTCGACCCTCTTCGTGGAGTTTGGCCTGTGACGACCCCGATTCTCAGCCTGCAGAATGTCGAGAAGCGTTTCGGCAAGAACCACGTCCTGCGCGGGGTGACACTGGATGTCGACCCCGGCCAGAGCCTTGTGGTGATTGGCGGTTCAGGTTCAGGCAAGTCGGTCATGCTGAAAAACGCCCTCGGCCTGATGACCCCGGATTCGGGACAGATCCTCTTCAATGGAGAGGACGTGACCCAGGCGAAGGGCAAGACCCGCGCCCGCATGCGCGAGCGCGTCGGCATGCTGTTCCAGTCCGGTGCGCTGTTCGACTCCCTCACCGTCTGGGAGAATGTCGCGTTTCGGCTCATAAACTCTGGCGTGGTCAGCCGCTCCAAGGCGAAAGACCGGGCTATCGAGACGCTCAGCAAGGTTCGGCTCGGCTCGGAAGTGGCAGACCTTTACCCGGCAGAGATCTCCGGCGGCATGCAAAAGCGCGTTTCGCTCGCCCGCTCGATCATCTCCAAACCGGACCTCATTTTCTTCGATGAGCCGACCACCGGCCTCGACCCGATCACGGCGGACGCCATCAACGACCTGATCATCGAACAGGTCCGCGGTCTCGGCGCTGCCGCAGTCAGCATCACCCACGACATGGCCTCGGCCCGCAAGATTGCGGACGAGATTGCTATGCTGTTCGAAGGCAAGATCATCTGGCGCGGCAAGGCAGCCGAAGTGGAAGACAGCGGCAATGCCTATGTCGACCAGTTCGTACACGGACGCGCTGACGGCCCGATCCAGCCGGCACTGTAGGGCTTCCCCCAACCGGCAAACGCCCGTATCCTGACCATATGGCCAAAACCGCAACCACCGCCTTTGTCTGCCAGTCCTGCGGGGAAGTGCACTCCAAATGGAGCGGCAAATGCAATGGCTGCGGGGCGTGGAACACGCTGGTGGAAGAAGTCACCGGCGGGATCCCCGGTGGCCTGGCCGCGCCGAAGAAGGGCACGAAGCGCTCCAGCAAGGTGGAATTCGTTGCGCTGAATGACACGGCCGAGGCGCCCGCCCGCATCGTCATGGGGGTGGATGAGCTCGACCGGGTGTTCGGCGGCGGTATTGTACCTTCTTCCGCAACGCTGATCGGCGGCGATCCCGGTATCGGCAAATCGACCCTGTTGCTGCAAGTCGCTGCGCGCCTTGCCCGCAACGGACTGAAGACGGTCTATGTCTCCGGCGAGGAAGCCGCACCCCAGATTCAGGACCGCGCAAAGCGCCTCAAAGTGGCTGAAAGCCCTGTCCAGCTCGCGACGGAAACGGACTTACGCAAGATTATAAGCGCACTAAAGGCTGCCGAACCGGACTTTGTCGTGATCGACTCGATCCAGACGCTGTGGTCGGACAGCCTGGAAGCCGCTCCCGGCTCTGTTTCCCAGGTCCGCGCCTGCGCGCAGGAACTGACCCGCTGGGCCAAGAAGTCCGGCGCCGCGGTCGTCCTGGTTGGCCACGTCACCAAGGAAGGCAATATCGCCGGTCCCCGCGTGGTGGAGCATATGGTCGATGCCGTCTTCTATTTCGAAGGCGAGCGCGGCCACCAGTTCCGCATCCTGCGCGCGGTGAAGAACCGGTTCGGCCCGACAGACGAAATCGGCATTTTCGAAATGCACCAGTATGGCCTTGCCCCCGCCAAGGAGCCTTCGGCCCTGTTCCTCAGTTCCGACGGGGAGAGCGAAGGCGGCGCAGCGGTCTTCGCCGCGATGGAAGGCTCCCGCCCCGTGCTGGCCGAAGTGCAGGCGCTGGTCGCCAAGAGTGCCTATGGCACGCCGCGGCGTAGCGTGGTCGGCTGGGATTCGAGCCGCCTCGCCATGCTGCTGGCCGTGCTGGAAGCGCGTTGCGGCATCACGCTGGCGGGTATGGACGTCTACCTCTCCGTCGCCGGGGGATACAGAATCATGGAGCCTGCCGGAGACCTCTCGGCCGCCGCAGCCCTGCTCACCTCGCTATCCGCGAATCCTGCACCGGAGCGCAGCGTCTTCTTCGGCGAAGTCGCCCTGTCCGGCGCCGTTCGCCCGGTCGCCCGCATGGAACAGCGTCTGAAGGAAGCCGAACGGCTGGGGTTTGAGCGCGCATTCGTTCCGGAAGGCGCCCCGACCGCAGTGGACGGCTTGACCGTGACGCCGATTAAACGGCTTATCGACCTTGTTGAGTTGCTTGCCCCGGACGCACTGAATGCTTGAGTCCATTACAGCTTTTGACGGAATCGCGCTGGCGGTTGTCGTGATCTCAGGGATCATGGGGTTCGCCCGTGGATTTCTAAGAGAACTGGCCACGCTTGGCGCCTTTATCGGCGCTCTGGCTGCCGCTTATTACGCCCGCGTGTTCTTCCATGACGATCTGTCTGCCCTGTTGCCGGCGGATCTGGCGCCCTGGACCGCGGACGTGATTCTCCTGATCATCGCCTTCATCATCGTTTATGTGCTGATTGCCTGGCTTGGACAGCGGCTTTCCAAAAACATCCATGGGGCCGAAGGCATCGGCATGTTCGACCATGTGGCCGGCGCCGTATTCGGCGTACTGCGCGGCTTCGTAGCCCTTGTTTTCTTTGTAGTCCTTCTGGGACTCGTGCTCGAACAGAGCCGGATTCCAAACTTCATTCAGAACGGACTCACCTACCCGCCACTGCATGATCTGGCCGATTTCGTGAACGTCGAGGCGGCCAAGGTGGGAAAAGAGGTGCAAGCCCCCCTTTCCTCGGAGGAGGAAAACGGGCAATAGGCCCTTGTCGCAAGTCTGTCATTCAGGAGCGCCTGTCGTATGGTCCACTTTGATCACGATGACGACAAGCCCCGCGAAGAGTGTGGCGTCTTTGGTATCTTCGGAAACCATGAGGCAAGCCTGCTCACCGCGCTCGGCCTTCACGCCCTCCAGCACCGGGGACAGGAAGCCTGCGGCATCACCTCATTCGACGGCAAGCGTTTCCCCTCCGAACGCCATATGGGCATGGTGGGCGAACACTTTGGCGGCGACCTACGCGCACGCCTGCCGGGCCATGCCTCGATCGGCCACAACCGGTATTCGACGCAGGGCCGGCCGATGCTTCGCAACATCCAGCCGATCTTTGCCGATCTCGCCGGTGGCGGCTTCGCCGTTGCGCATAATGGCAACCTGACCAATGCCCGTAAGCTGCGCCACGATCTGGTGCGCGACGGTGCGATCTTCCAGTCGACCATGGACACCGAGGTGATCCTTCACCTCGTTGCCCGGTCCAGCCGTCCGCGTTTCCTGGAGCGCCTCATCGATGCCCTTCAGAAGATTGAAGGCGGTTATGCCCTCGTCGGCCTGACCGGCAAGAAGCTGATCGGTGCACGCGATCCTGTGGGCCTTCGCCCGCTGGTGCTCGGACGCCTTGGCGATGCCTATGTGCTGGCCTCCGAAACCTGCGCCCTCGACATCATCGGCGCCGAATTCGTGCGTGAAGTGGAAAATGGCGAGATCGTCGTGATTTCCGACAAGGGCATTGAGTCCCATCGCTTTACACAGGCTCGCCCGGCGAGCCCCTGCATCTTCGAATATGTCTACTTTGCGCGCCCTGACAGTATTGTTCAGGGCCGCTCTGTTTATGAGGTGCGCCGCCGCATGGGCCACCAGCTGGCCGCGGAAACCATGGCGGACGCAGATGTCGTCGTGCCCGTGCCGGATTCCGGCGTTCCGGCCGCGCTCGGCTTCTCCGAAGCCTCAGGCATTCCCTTCCAGATGGGTATCATCCGGAACCACTATGTCGGCCGGACCTTCATTCAGCCGACCCAGACCGGCCGTCAGAGCGCCATCTCCAAGAAGCACAGCCCCAACAAGGCCGTGCTGGAAGGCAAGCGCGTCGTGCTGGTGGATGACTCCATCGTCCGCGGCAATACATCGAAAAAGATCGTTCAGATGGTGAAGGAAGCCGGCGCCAAGGAAATCCATTTCCGTTCTGCCAGCCCGCCGATCATCAACCCCGATTTCTACGGCATCGACATGGCCGCAAAGTCTGAACTGTTCGCCGCCATCCATACCCATGAGGAAATGGTACGTGAACTGAAGGTGGACTCGCTTGGCTTCCTCTCGGTTCCAGGCCTCTACAAGGCCATCGGCGAACCAGTGCGCAACAATATGATGCCGCAATTCGCAGACCATTGTTTCACCGGCGAATACCCGACCCCGCTGGTCGACTATGAGAGCGACGAGAGCGACAAGGAACGTCAGCTCTCCCTGCTGGACGATGCGTAAGCCCTGCGCTAGACGCGCGGCATGACCCAACCACGCCTCATCCTTGTCACCGGTGCCTCCCGCGGCATCGGCCGGTCCGCCGCCCTCCACCTCGCGAAACAAGGTGACGTGGTCATTGCCATTGCCCGCTCGAAACTTGCCCTTGAAAAGCTGGACGACGAAATCCGCGCTGCTGGCAGCGAGGCGGTTCTGGTGCCGATGGACCTGAAAGACACCAAGGGCATCGAAACCCTCGGCAAGGTGGTCGGCGAACAGTTCGGGCGCCTTGATGGTCTGGTGGCAAATGCCGGCATTCTTGGTTCGCTGGGGCCACTTGAAACCTGCGGGCCGCGCAGTTTCGACGAAGTGATCGCCGCGAACCTGACCGCCAATTTCCACCTCATCCGCGCGCTTGGCCCATGGCTGCACAAATCCGATGCCCCGCGCACGGTGTTCGTCACGTCCGGCGTGGCGCGCCATCCGCGGGCCTTCTGGGGGCCCTATCAGGCCGCGAAGGCCGGGCTGGAGGCCATGGTGCTCGGCTGGGCCGATGAGCAGGAAAACTTCCCGCTGCGCGCCAACCTGTTCAACCCCGGCGGCACGCGCACCGACATGCGCGCCCAGGCCATGCCCGGCGAAGACCCGATGAGCATTCCGTCAGCAGATGATGTCGCGGCGGAACTGGTGAAGCTCGTCAGCAAGGACGAGACGCGCACCGGGCAGCTGATCAACTACCGGGACCTTGTCCCCGCAAAATAGGCGCCGCATGCCCAAAGATCGACTGTTCCTTCTGAACGCTCCCTTCGAAGACCCCGACTACCCGGACAGTGTCTTTTACTGCGAACACTGTGTTCTTATGGAAGGCCTGATCGCGACATATCCGGCACTGGCCCAGCGCGTCGATATTCAACGCATCGACTGGCAACGCCCGCGTCCGGCGCTCGTCGAATGTCTTGGCAGCAGCAACCAGTCCTGTCCGGTTCTCATTCTGTCGGACAGCGGCGATGGCTGCGATTGCGTGCAGTCTTATGGTGAGACCTTCTTCATCAATGATAAGGATGCGATCCTGCGTGCCCTTGCCCATCGTCACGGTTTGCCCGCAGCGCACCCCTGACCCCAGCCTGAATGTCACACCCCATGTCAGATACTCCCACCATCCGGTCCGCGAGCCAAAAAGACCTGCCGCTTCTGAAGGAATTCGAGCAAGGCATCATCACGGCTGAACGGCCCTATGATCACACGCTGAAGCCCGATCCGATCAGCTATTACGACGTGGGCGAACTGATCGATTCCGATGACGCAGAAGTGGCTGTCGTGGAACTGGACGGTGAGATCGTTGCGTCTGGCTATGCCCACAAGCAACCTTCGAAACATTATATCCGGCATGAATATCACGCCTTCCTGGGATTCATGTTCGTTCGCCCGGAGTATCGCGGGCGAGGCCTCAACAAGGTGCTGATCGATTATCTCACCGGTTGGGCGAAGGCGAATGGCCTCAGCGAAATCCGCCTCACTGTCTATTCAACGAACGAGCCTGCGATCCGCGCCTATGAGAAAGCGGGCTTTGCGCCCTACATCACAGAGATGCGCGTCAATCTGGACGAGTAGCTTTGCGGCAACGTTCCGCTTCGCGCACTGCTTCCCAGCGTTTGCGCAGGCGCGCAACCCGTTCGGGAAACCGCGCATCCAGTATGTCGATCTGCTTTACCCGGTCTGTTCTGAAGTGACGAAAGCCCTCCCGTAACTCACACCAGGCGCACATCATGCGGATGTCATCGGCATAGACGATCAGAAATGGCCACACGGTGCGGCGTGTGACATTGCCCGCTTCGTCAGCATAACCGAGATCCAGCTTCTTCTGTGTACGGATGGCTTCACGGACCAGGGCCACATCGAAGGAATCCTCCGGCCGCTTCCGGAAGCTGACCGGAACGAGACCTGAGTCCATGATAACGGGTTGAAGGTCCAGCGGCACAGCCGTCGATAGTTTCGCAATCAGATCCTCCGCCCCGCGCACCAGACGGGCGTCACCGCGCGCCGCCACCCAACGCGCCCCCAGGACGGCAGCCTCCAGTTCGTCCGTCGTCAGCATCAGCGGCGGCATGTCATACCGGGCGTCCAGCACATAACCCGTGCCCGCCTCCCCGCGGATCGGCACGCGCTGTGCGATCAGTTCGGCCATGTCTCGGTAGAGCGTGCGCAGGCTGGTCTCCAGCTCCTCGGCCAATTCCCGCCCGGTCACCGGACGGTTCCTCCGGCGCAGGATCTGGATGATCTGAAAAAGTCTCTCGGTCCGCCTCATGAAAAGACCCCTACTGCCATGCTGCTGACACCATGCTGTCAGCAGCCCCCCGCTATCAAGCCCTCATCGCAACCCGAACCAGGAGAAAGACGATGATCACGCTTTACGGATGGGGGCCCATGTTCGATTGCCCCTCGCCCAGCCCCTTTGTCATGAAGACCGACATCCAGCTGCAGATGCTGGGCGTTGATTTTACCCGCGCCATCGCGGATCTCGATGCGGTGCCAAAGCACAAGGCACCTTATGTCATCGATGACGGCCAGCTGATCGAAGACAGCGATTTCATCCGGCACCACTATGAAGCAAAACTTGGCAAAGGCCTTTATGATGGCATGAGCGGCAAAGAGATCGCCCTCAGCTGGGCGCTGGAACGCATGGCTGGCGGCCAGCTGACAAAGATCATGGCCTATGAGCGCTGGATGAAGGACGACAATTTCAACAAAGGTCCGGCGCAGTTCTTCTCTGATGTTCCCGCCCCAGCCCGCCCGGCCGTGCTAAAGGGAGTTCGCGAGGGCGTCGCTGCATCTCACATGGGAGAAGGCACAGGCCGCTTTACCGAAGCCGAGCGTATGCAACTGGCAGGCTGGGACATCAGCACGATCTCCATGCAGCTTGGCGATCAGGACTACCTGCTGGGTGACCAACCTACCTGTGCAGACGCGGCCGTCAGTGCCGTGCTCATCGCATGCGCGACGGAGTTCTTCGACACGCCCCTGACCGGTCTCATCCGGAAGCACGCGAACCTGCCCGCCTATATCGACCGGATGAAAGCGCGCTACTTCGCCCATGTGACGTGGCCGGAATGGCCGGTTGCTGTGGCTGAACCTGCCTGATCACATTCCGGGGCGGGCGGCACAGCGCTGCCCGCCACCGCATTACACCCGGAAGTGTTTCGACAGTTTCAGGCCCTGGCCCTGATAGTTGGACCCCTTCCCGCCATAGAGCGCAGCAGGCTTGGCGAGCATCGGTTCATAGACCAGTTTCGCCACCGGCTGGCCGTGCTCCAGGATGAAGGGCACATCGCGGGAGCGCACTTCCAGCACCGCGCGGCTGCCGCCCGTATTGGTGCCGAAGCCCGGATCGAAGAAGCCGGCATAATGGGCACGGAACTCGCCCAGCTCCGGCGCGATGGGCGCCATCTCGGCGGCCTCATTCGGCGCCACTTTCACGGTCTCGCGTGAGACGAGGATATAGAACTCTTCCGGGTTCAGCACGATCCGTCCGTCGCGCGGATAGACCGGTTCCCAGAACTGGGAGGCATCATGCGCACCGATCCCGCGCAGGTCCACGACACCAGAGTGTTGCTTGGCGCGATAGCCCGCCGGCTGGCCTGCTTCAGGCTCCAGATCGATCGAAACGACTTTCTCTTTCAGTGCCTCAGGTTTCTTCTTCTTGAACCGGATCTGCGCAAGGCGATCGCCGGGGCGCACCATGATCGGGAATGTCCGCGGCGACACTTCAAGATAGAGCGGGCCGGAATAGCCCATTGGCACTTCATCGAACGCGCGCGACCGATTGGTCACCAGACGGGTGAACACATCGATCCGGCCGGTGGAGCTTTTAGGGTTCGCCCGCGCGGCGATGCCGGCTGGCAGGCGGAGGTGTTCCTGCAAGGGCACGAGATAGACACAGCCCGTTTCCAGCACCGCGCCTTCCTGCGTCAGATCGATTCGGTGCAGATGGATGCCCGGCTCCTGCAGCATCTCGGCGACGGTGCGATCCTTGCCCGGCAGGAAGCTCGCCCGCAGGCGGTAGGCATCCTCGGCAAAGCGCAGGTCAAGGCTGGCCGGCTGGACCTGTCCGTCGTCCAGCGGCGTGTCAGTCCGGATCGCGCCGGAAGCCACCAGCGCCTCGATTTCCCGGTCGGGAAGAACACCTGTATCCTGTGCCATCTCTTGCACCCCTCGCCTTCTCAGGCATAAGGGCCAGACGCGGAAACACAAGGAATAAGCTGCCATGGCAGACGCATCGGGCGGAGACGCCAAGAAAGGCTGGAAGCCTTCCACCAAGGCGGTGCGCGGCGGGCTCATGCGCTCCGAGCATGGGGAGATCGCCGAAGCCCTCTACCTGACTTCCGGCTATGCCTATGACAGCGCCGAACAGGCGATGCGGCGCATGGCAGGGGAAGAGCCCGGTTTCGTCTATTCCCGCTATGGCAGCCCCACCTGCGAGATGCTGCAGCAGCGCCTCGCGCTGATCGAAGGTGCGGAAACCTGCCGGGTCACGGGCTCTGGCATGGGCGCGATTTCGTCAGCCATCCTGGCCCCGCTGAAAGCGGGCGACCGGGTTGTGGCCGCCAAGGCCCTGTTCGGCTCCTGCCGCTGGATCATCGCCAACCAGATGCCGAAATATGGCATTGAAACCGTCTTCGTGGACGGCGCCGACATGGACGCCTGGGAACGCGAAATCGCCAAAGGATGCCAGCTGGTTCTGATCGAGAGCCCGGCCAATCCGTTGCTGGACGGTGTGGACATTGCCGCCGTGTCAGAGCTCTGCCGCAACGCCGGCGCCCTGCTGGTCGTCGACAATGTTTTCGCCACACCGATCCTGCAAAAGCCGCTGGAGCTCGGCGCCGACGTCGTCGTCTACTCCGCGACCAAGCATATGGATGGCCAGGGCCGCGTCATGGCCGGCGCAATTCTCTGTGACGAAGCACGGATGACCGAGATCTTTGACCCGTGGCTGCGCCATATGGGCCCGGCCGCCTCACCGTTTAACGCCTGGGTCGTGCTCAAGGGCCTCGAAACCCTGAAGCTGCGCGTCGAAGAACAAAGCCGCAGTGCCGCGCGCCTCGCCGATGCCATTGCCGACCATCCCGCCATTGCCGCCGTGCGCTATCCGCACCGCAAGGACCATCCGCATTACGAGGTCCACAAGAAGCAGATGCGCATGGGCGGCACGATGATGGCCCTGTCCGTGAAGGGCGGCCAGGAATCGGCCTTCCGATTCCTCAATGCACTGGAACTGGTCGATATCTGTAACAATCTCGGTGACACAAAATCGCTGGCCTGCCACCCGTCGACCACGACGCACCGCGCGCTCAGCGATGAGGAGCAGGCAACGATGGGACTGGACCGCTCATGGATCCGCTTTTCGGTGGGTCTGGAAGATGCCGACGATCTTGAAGCGGACCTGATTCAGGCTCTTAACAAGGCGTAAACAAACAGCGGGCAATTTCACCGAATGGCTCGAAGGTCGCCCCCGCCCCAGTACGAACACGTCACCGACGGAGTGCGCATCCGCGTGCGCCCGAAATTCATGTATGACGAGTCCGAACCGTCGGCCGGCCGTTACATGTGGTCCTACACGGTCGACGTGGAAAATGAGAGCGAGCGCACCTGGACGATCATCCGGCGCCACTGGGAAATCGTCGATGCGATGGGCCACCTGCAGGCGGTCGATGGCGAGGGGGTGATCGGGCAGACGCCGACCCTCGGGCCCGGCGAACGGTTCAGCTACACGTCCGGCGCGCCGCTGTCGGCCCCGTCCGGCATGATGCGCGGCACCTATGATCTGGTGAATGATGAAGGCGGCGAACTGGTCGCCCTGATCCCCGCCTTCTCGCTCGACAGCCCTTACGACACGTCGAAGCCGATCTGACGGCTAGCCTTCCAGCTGTTTCCGGATGGCATTCTTGACGCCCTGCTCGTCTGCACCGCCGATGGCCGTATCACCGATATAGAAGCCCGGCGTCCCATCCAGTTTCAGCTCGTGACCCAGCCGCTGCATGTCGTCGAGCTGCTTCTTCAGCGCCACTGACTTCATGTCTGCCCGCATCTTGCGGACATCAACGCCGATGTCTTCTGCGATTTCGTCGATCTTCTTGTCGGTCAGAGCGTCATTCGATTTCAGCTGCATCAGGGCGGCGTGCATTTCGTAATACTTGTCCTGCTTGCCAGCCGCGAGCGCCGCCAGGGCAGCCGTCTCGCTGATGCCGCCGAAGATCGGGTATTCCTTGAAGACGACCCGCACCTTGTTGTCGAACTCCTCCGGCAGGGCCTGTACGAACGGCATGGAGCGCTTGCAGTAACCGCAGCGGTAATCGAAGAACTCCACCACCGTCACCGGTGCGTCAGCCGGGCCGATGAAATAGTCCGTATCAAGATTGTATAACTTGTCCTTGTTCTGGCTGATCGCTGCCTTGGCCGCCTTTGCAGCATCCGCCCGGTCGCGAGCGTTGAGGGCAATGATCGCTTCCTCAATCACTTCGGGATGGGTCACGATATATTCGTGAATGATCGTCTCAAGCTCGGCCCGGTCCATGCTGACGGGAGTCTTGCCGCTTTCGGCACAGGCGGGAGTCATGGCAACCGTAGCGACAGCGGCGGCTGCAAGCAGGGGGCGGATCATCATCAATACCTTTCCAGGCCCATCAGGGGCTGTTTCGATTCATCCGGACTATACCGGCACGGGCACGCCCGTCCATCGGTCCTGACAGAAAGTTGAACGGATTCAGTGCTCACCGGCTGAGATTGAGAACTGGCTCACCCCCCGGCGGGAGACGCGGCGATAAAAATCGCGATTGTCCGGATTGTTTGGATCGGTGATCAGCAGGATGTCGTCGGCCCGGCGGTAGTCCACCGTATTACGCTCCAGCTGGTCGCGGGCGCGGTGCGCGAAAATGTTGGCGCGTTGCAGGTCTCCCACGGCATAAGCGGACTCAGCGGTTGCCAGCTGGGCCTCAGCGCGATGGCCCTGCTTCTCCAGCGTGATGGCCAGCTGTTGCCACGCAAAGGCATTGTCGGGCTCGGCGATCAGGGCGTCGCGAAGGGCGGATTCGGCGGCTTCCACGTCGCCCGGCTCATCCCGGCTGTTAAGAGAGCGGGCATAGTTGATCAGCAGCAGCGGTTGCCCGGGCCTCAATTCCAACGACTTGCGATGCGGCTCTACAGAATCGGCCGCCCGCCCGCCTTCGAACAGGATCTGACCTTTCAGCTCCCAGAAATAGGGATTGTCCGGTTCATCCACCAGCAGTGAGTTGACCCCGTCCAGGGCGACCTGCATGTCCGACGCCTGCATGGCAGCAATGGAGCGGGCATAACGGGCCGGCTCACTCTGGTCGCTGTCAGGATATTCCCGGCGCACCTTGCCGGCCGTATCGAGAAAGCCGATCAGCTTGGCGCGCATCATTTCGTACTGATGCATTTCCCTTTCCGTAGGCGGAACGTCCCGCGTTGGGGACTCATCGGCCAGCATCCGCACATTGCGGATCCGATCAGAGGCCAGCGGGTGAGACCGGAAATACGGATAACGCCGCGCCTGCGAAATCACTTCCTGTGCGCGGAATTTTTCGAAGAATTCCACAATGCCTTCCGGCGACTCGCCAAGCTCGGTCAGGTACGACACCGCCGCGGTATCAGCCATCGACTCTTCTGAACGGGTGTGGACGAAGAAGTTGAGAGCCGCGAATTGCTGCGACGATCCGATCAGCGCAGCGCCCGCTCCGCCCTCCCCGGCCGCAATGGCCAGAATGCCGAGGCCGATAGAGATCAGCGCCGGGCGTGAAGCGGCCCCCGCCGCGCGGGCACGGGTCACCGTGTGGCCACAGGCGATGTGACAGGTTTCGTGTGCCAGCACGCCCTTGATCTGTCCGGGCGAGTCCGCCGCGATAATCAGGCCGGTATGAATATGGATATTCTGACCGTTGGCCACGAAGGCATTCAGCGACGGATCGTTGATCACATAAAGGCCGACATCGTCCGGATCGAGGCCTGCCACTTCGAGAATGGGATTGGTCCATTCGCGCAGGGTTTCCTCAATCTCGGCATCCCGGATCAGGCCCTGCGCCGAGGCTGACACAGCCACGGTCAGCGAGACTGCCGCCATTGCGATATATCGCAGAAAAGTTCGGGCCATGCGGGTCCTGTCTCCGTTTCCGCCAATCCCTTTGAATCTACGGGCCTGAGCCAGCAATTGCGAGGGGAAAGCTACAGGATAACAGAAATGTCAGGCTTTGACTGAGCAGAAGATGAACGAAAGCGCCGGATCGAGCCGGATTCCGACCTCATCCCCTGCTTTCGGGGCCTCGTGCCGCGGCACAAGCGCCACCAGACGCCGCCCTTCGAGGTCCATAACCAGCCGGTTCATCGCGCCCGTTACCTGGCTCGCCAGCACCTTCACACGTACCTTTGAGGCGGGATCGAGGCAGATTCCCTCCAGGCGTACGACCAGTTCCGTTCCCGGGGCCACATCCTCGAGCCCTGCTGGCACATCTGCCGCAGCCAACCGGTTCACCGGCCCCAGCGAGGCAGCCACGTCGGCGCTGACAGGGTTCAGATACACTTCGGCCGCCGGACCTTCCTGACGCACTTTGCCACCACGCATAATGGCGACATGATCAGCCGCTTCCAGCGCCTCCATCGGGTCATGTGTGACCAGAAGCGCCGGGATACCGGCCGCCCGGACGGCCTCCAGCGCCTCATCGCGCACGCTGGCGCGCAAAGCAGGATCGAGACCGGAGAACGGTTCGTCCATCAGGATGGCCGCAGGCTTTGGCGCCAGCGCACGGGCGATGGCAACGCGCTGCTGCTCCCCGCCCGACAATTCATGCGGATAGGCATCGGCCCGCCCGGTCAGGCCCAACCGGCCCAGCCAGGCCAGCGCCTCGGCCTTTGCCGCCTCCTTGCCCAGCGATTTCAGACCGAACGCGACGTTCTGCAGTGCTGTCAGGTGCGGAAAGAGCGCAAAGTCCTGAAAGATCAGGCCGATATGGCGCTTATCCGGAGCAAGTGTCGTTTTCGTCGAGGACAGGACGCGGCCGCCCAGACGGATCTCGCCTTCGTCCACCGCTTCCAGCCCCGCAAAGAGGCGCAACAGGGTCGACTTGCCTGCCCCGGACCCGCCCAGCAGCGCGGTGACCCGGCCGGGCTTCAGGTCCAGCGACACGGCATCGACCACACGCACGCCGTGATAGGCGCGGCTCACTCCTATGGCGGACAGGCTCTCACTCATGCGTGTGCTCACCGGGCCGCGAATGAGACAGGCGCCATGACAATAGGATCACGGGGATCAGGCCCGCTGCCGTGATCATCAGCGCTGGCACAGCTGCAGCGGCAAGCCGTTCGTCTGAGGCATAGGCATTTGCACGCACCGCCAGCGTATCCCAGCTGAACGGACGCAGCATCAGCGTCGCTGGCAATTCCTTGAGGCATTCGACAAACAGGATCAGCGCTCCGGCGCTCGCCCCGGACAGTGCAATCGGCAGGTCCACCTCACGCGCCCTGCGCAGCGGCGAGGCACCAAGGCTTTCGGCGGCTTGTCCAAGAGACGCAGGGGCGCGGGCCAGCGCCGCCACCATCGGCTCGGCGCCGGTTGTCGTGAACCGGCTGGCATAGACCCAGGCCAATGCCAGAATCGGCACAATCCCTGTCAGCGTCAAACCCAGCCCTCCCAGAACGACCAGCGCGCCCAGCGCCAGCACGGCTCCCGGAATGGCATAGGCAGACGAGGCCGTCAGCCGCGCAAAGGCAGCCGCCGGTCCTTTGCCGCGTCCTGCCAGCGCGATGACCAGCGCCAGAACGAATCCGAACGCAGCCCCGGCACCTGCCAGGATCAGCGTGTTCTTCAGGGCCTCGCCGACCGGTGCAACATATTCCCGTGCCTCAAGGGCTCGCCACAGGAGACGGGACACCGGCAGAAGAAAACCGATGGAAAATCCGACGAGGCAAAACATGGCCGCGCCGAAGCCCGGCAGACCGGCCAGCTTCGTCCGCGATACGGCGCGCCAGCGGGTGGAACTTTGCTGACTGCCTGCCCGTCCCCGGCTCCACCGCTCGGTCAGCAACAGGCCGACGACCAGAACGAGAAGGATCACGGCGAGGCGCGCCGCGGCGGCGGGCTCTCCGAAACTCTTCCAGGCGCGCACGATGCCGAAGGTCAGCGTTGGCACGCCCAGATATTCCGCTGCGCCATAGTCCGCTGCCGTTTCCATCAACGCCAGCGCGAGCCCTGCCGCAATCGCTGGCCGGGCTGAAGGCAGCACCACACTCCAGAAGCTGCGCAGCGGGGAGGCCCCCAGACTGCGGGCGGCCTCCAGCGCACAAATGGATTGGGAAACAAAAGCCGTCCGCGCGGTGAGGTAGACATAAGGATACAGGCCGCTGGCCAGCACGAAGGCGAGGCCCGGCGCCGAGCGCATAGACGGGAACCAGTAATCCCGCGCCGACCAGCCTGTCATGTCGCGCAGGGCCGACTGGAGCGGGCCGCCGACGCCCATCAGGTCTCCCCACGCATAAGCCAGCACATAGCCGGGCGCGGCCAGCGGCAGGATCAACAGCCATTCGAAGACGGGCCGCCCCGGAAAGTCATGCATCGTCACCAGCCAGGCCGCCGGCACGGCAAACACCAGCATGAAAAAGGCCGCCATGGACAGCGTGACCAGCGTGCCGCCCAGATACGACAGCATCAGCGTGTCGCGGATATGCTGCCACGCTTCCCCGCCGCCCATGAACAGGGCGGCAACCAGCACAGAGATCACCGGCACAGCAATGATGACACCAGCGAGCAAAGCCGGCACGTCAGCGGGCCGGAAGCTCAGGCGCTTCGGGCTAAACACCCGCGCAGGAAGGGAAAGACCGGCCAAACGCGCGTCTCAGTTCCAGCCGGCCGTGTCATAGATCTCCTGCGCTTCAGACTGATGCGTGCCCAGGTCGTCCAGCGGGAAGTCGCTCTTCCGGAAGTCCGGCAAGGCCTCCAGCCCGTCCGGCAGCGGGGCGCCTTCGATCATGGGATATTCCTTGGTTTCCCCGGTCAGCCATTTCTGGCCGTCGACACTGGCAAGCCACTCAATGAAGCGGATCGCATTCTCGCGGTGTGGGGCGTTAGCGGCAACGCCGGCGCCTGTCACGTTCACATGGGTGCCGGTCGTGTCCTGTTCCGGGAAGCTCAGCTTCACCTTGGCAGCCGCAGCTTTCTGGCTCGGCGCACCGGTGGCCATGCGGACATAGTAATAGTGATTGGTCAGCGCGACGGAACACTCACCGGCTGCGATCGATTCGATCTGGGTGATATCCCCGCCCTGCGGCGGACGTGCGAAGTTCGCAACAACGCCCTTGGCCCAGGCCTGCGCCTCGTCATGCCCCATCCGGCCGATCAGCTCGCCCATGAGAGACAAATTGTAGATATTGGTCGAGGACCGCATGCAGACCTCGCCCTTGAACCGGGGGTCTGCGAGGTCGCTGTAATGGGCCACTTCGTCCGGCGTCACGCGCTCCGGATCATAGGCAATCACCCGCACCCGGCGGGCCAGGCCATACCAGTAACCATCTTTCTGGCGGAAGTGCTCCGGGATCTTTTCCTCCAGCAATTCATCCTGAAGGGGCTGCAGAAGACCGGCTGCTTCGAAACGGTACAGCGTGCCAGCATCGGACGAAATCACCACATCCGCCGGGCTCGCATCGCCCTCGGCCTTCATTGTTTCCAGCAGTTCCGGCGCACCCGATTCGCGAAAGCGAACCTTGATGCCGGTCTCGTCTTCGAACGCCTTGTACATCGCCTTGTCGGAATCATAGTGCCGGGCAGAGTAAACATTGAGAACGCCCGCGTTTTGCGGCTTGTCCCCTGTTTCTACTACAGATTTGCCTGAATCAGAGGCAGGCGTGGCCGGGTTCCCGCATGAGGCGAGGAGAACGGTGGCGGCAGTGAGCCATAGGCGAATTCGGGTCATATCAGAGCCTGTTTTCTGCTTTTCAGGCCATCAAACATAGTTGAGAATAATTCGCAACAAAGCGATGTCGCGACCTTTTGCCCATTTTTTGCACATGCGAATTGAAATTTCCCCGGATTGGGGGAATGAATTTCAAAATCCCAGAGGTTTCCGATTTACTAAATCGAAACCCGGGGAACATGGGGGTTGGTGGTGATGACGACCGACATTGTGGTAGATCTGGGCCTGAAGACGGCGGAAGAAGTCGCCCTTCTGGCAACTGTGGTGGACGCATTCGTGCAGCAGTTCCTGGGACGGAACCGCAATGGCAGCGACGCACCGGACATGATGGTCCGCACGGCCTTCACGCCGGACGGCGAAGTTTCCAAAGCGGTGATCTTCCAGGACCGGAAATGGGCCGATGCCTTCCTCAATTTCTGGGAAGTCCAGAAAGACCAGGTCGACGCCGCCTGATCTGCGCCTGTTCCGGCGCGGCATCAAAATGGCCCCGGATCAAGCCTGACAACGAGACCAACTGCCGCCGCGTCAAAGCGGATAGTTCACCTTCGCGCGCAAAAGCCCTACATGAGGGCCCATGCAAGCGCCGCCTCCCCCCCCGCCGCCGATTTCGAGTTTCACGCCAAAAGTCGCCATCCTTGGCGCGGGCATTATCGGCCTGGCGACCGCTTTCGAACTGGCCGTCAAACGCGGCGTGCCGGTAACCATTTACGATCCTGCCCCGATGGGCCGCGGCGCCAGCTGGGCCGCTGCCGGCATGCTGGCCCCGGCTTACGAAGCCGCCGCAGAAGAAGGCGTGCACCCGCACCTGTTCGAGCTTTGCATGGAGGCCGCCGAACTCTGGCCGGACTTCTCCATCGACCTAGCCCACGCCGCCGACACCGATTCCGGCTATAGTGGCCGGCCATCGCTGGCACTCGCCTTCGACAAGCCAGAGACCGCTGCCATGCACAAGCTGGCCCGCGCCCTGGATGCGCGCGGCATTGCGCATGAGGAACTGCCGCCCGCCACTGCGCACCTGCTGGAACCGTCCATCGCGAAAGACCTGATCGCGGCCCTGCAGATGCCGACCGACGGCCAGGTGGACAACCGCGCTGTCGTACGTGCCTTGATCATGGCCCTGCAACGCAGTCCGCTGGCGACGCTTCGCAGCGAAGCCGCACCGCTGCACAGTGAAGGCGGACGCCTCACTCTGGAAGGCCATGACCTGATCCTCGCCGCCGGCGGCTGGAACACTGCCGCGATCAAGGTGGAAGAAAACGGCCAGTCGCTCAGCCTCGTGAACTGGGACCCGGCGCTCGACCAGATCGATTGCTATGGCGGCCAGATGTTGTCGGTTGCACATGGCTATGGCTCGCCGGAAACGACGCTGCGATGCGGTGCGATCTATATCGCCCCCAAGGCCGACCGGGTGATCATCGGCGCGACGGTGGAGCCGGGTGTTGCCACCGAAACGCCTGAACCTGATGCCATCGCCGCCCTGCACACCCGCGCCGCGCGCCTCTGCCCGGTGCTGGCGGACCTGCCCGTGATCGAATCCTGGGCCGGGATTCGCCCCGGCACGCCAGACCGCGCCCCGATGATCGGTCAGACGGCCTCGCCGGGCCTGTTCGTTGCGGCGGGCCATTACCGGAACGGCATCCTGCTGGCGCCCATCACAGCACGGATTATCGCAGACCTGATGCTGTGCAAGCCGTTGAACGAACTGCATGAGAGTTTCGGGCCCGGCCGCCTTTGCGCTGCCGCCTGAAATTCTACCCCGCAGTCTTGCAATCGTCTCACCCGGTCTCTAAATCGGCCCTTCGGCGAGCCCCGCCAGAAAGTTTGAGGAGGCCAGAAATGAACAACGCACCGCACTTCGCCCCGCGTTCTTCCTTCATTTCACGGCCCTTCCATGACCAGCTTTCTCACGCTCGACGCCCTCTCCCTCTCCACGCCTGACGGCACCCCGCTTTTCCGTGACCTGACGCTCTCGCTCGGCCAGGAGCGCGTGGGTCTTGTTGGCCGCAACGGCTCCGGCAAGTCCACGCTTCTGCGCGCCATCATGGGGGATGTTGCTCCGGCGGGCGGCACTCTTCACCGGAACGGCACGATCGGCATGCTCCAGCAATCGCTGGACGAAACGCAGGACCTTGCGGGCGCGCTCGGCATCACAGCAGCCCTTGCCTGCCTTGCCCGGCTGGAAGCAGGCAAGGGCAGCGTCGAGGATGCCGCGAACGCGGACTGGACGCTGCCGACCCGGGTGGAACAGGCGCTGGCCGACACCGGACTCCACACCTTCCCGGTCGGCACACCGGTTGCCACGCTCAGCGGCGGCGAACGGATGCGCGTCGCCCTCGCCCGGCAAATTCTGGAGGCGCCGGACCTTCTGTTGCTGGATGAACCAACCAACAATCTCGATACGGAGGGCCGAGAAGCAATTGCCAGCCTCCTGCGTACCTGGCCTGGCGGCCTGCTCATCGCTAGCCATGACCGGGACCTGCTGGAACAGGTTGACCGGATCGTCGAGCTTTCCCCTGTCGGCATCACCATCTTCTCCGGCGGTTGGCGCGAATATGCGGCAGCACGGGAGGCCGCCCGCGAAGCCGCCGAGGCCGATCTCGCCCGCGCGAGTGATGCGCTGAAACGCACACGGAAGAATGCCCAGCAGGCAAAAGAAAAACAGGACCGGCGGGACAAGGCCGGCCGCGTCGCCCGCGCGAAAGGCGACGCCCCGAAAATGCTGCTCGACAAACGGCAGGAGCGCGCCGAAACCACCCGCGGCAAAGGCAGCGCCCTCGCGGCGCGGCAGATGGCGGAAAGCGAAGACGACCTCGCCGCCGCGCGCGAACGGATCGAAATCCTCGCCCCCCTCACAATGGACCTGCCGCCCTGCGGCCTGCCTTCCGGACGGCGCCTGCTGGATTTCCAGGCAATCAGCATGACGTTCGGCGACCGACACCTGTTCGGCCCGCTGGATTTCCAGCTGACAGGGCCGGAACGGGTCGCCATTGCCGGGCCGAATGGCGCGGGCAAGTCCACCCTGCTCCGCCTCATCACGGGCGACCTTCAGCCCACTTCCGGAACGGCCACCCGCCTCACCGGGAATTTCGCCCTACTGGACCAGCATGTCAGCCTGCTCGCGGCGGACGAGACCATTCTCGAAAACATGCACCGGCTGAACCCCGGCCTCAGCGCCAATGCCGCGCACGCCGCCCTCGCCCGGTTCGGCTTCCGCAATGACGATGCGCTGCAAGTGTCCGGCACGCTGAGCGGCGGGGAGAAACTGCGCGCGGGCCTCGCCTGCGTCTTCGCCCGGCCCGAACCACCGGATCTGCTGATCCTCGACGAACCGACAAACCATCTGGACCTGCGCGCCATCGAAGCCCTCGAAACCGGCCTCAATGCCTGGGACGGCGCCATCCTGCTCGTCAGCCACGACCCGGCCTTCCTGAAGGCCATCGGCGTCACACGGACGCTCGCGCTTTGACAATGTGCCGCACGGAAATTGATGGAATGGAAACCTCTGCAACACTAGATTGCAGAAAGACCGATGGAGCCGATCCCGATGCCCGCCGCCGTCCAGCAAGACACGCCGGAAGACCTCATCGTCTTTGACGGCACCTGCGTGTTCTGTTCCAGCTTCGCACAATTCATGACGCGGCACGACACGGCCGGCCGCTTCCGTTTCGTCACGGCGCATTCGCCCACCGGGCAAAATCTCTACCGACAATACAATCTCGATCCGGTCGAAATGGAGACCAATATCGTCATCGTCGATGGTAAGGCCCACACGCATATGCACGCCTTCGCCGCCGCGGTGCGCACGCTCGCCTGGCCATGGAAGGCCGCTGCCGCGCTGGGCCTCTTACCGGACGCCATTTCGAAACCGGTCTACCTGTTCATCGCGCGCAACCGCTACCGTTTCGGCCGCCGGGCCTGTCCGATGCCTTCGCCCGAACTGAAGGCGCGCCTGATTGAGTAAAACCATCCTCATCATCGGCGGATACGGTGTCTTTGGTGGCAAGCTGGCAGACGCCCTCTCCGCTGATCCGGCTTTCGATGTCATCGTTGCCGGACGCAGCCTGTCCAGCGCCGAACGCTTCTGCGAAGGCAAGCCCTGCCGTCCCCTGCTGCTCGACACCGCCGCAGCGGACCTTGCCGCCACCCTTGCTGGGGCGCGTCCGTTTATTGTTGTCGATGCGTCCGGCCCGTTTCAGGCCCGGCGCGAAGCCCCCTACCGCGTCGCCGAAGCCGCCCTCGCCTGCGGCGCCCACTATCTGGATCTCTCCGATGACGGAGCATTTACCCGCGGTATCAGCGCCCTCAATGCCACCGCCACCGCAAAAGGCCTCACCGTCCTTTCCGGCGTCTCCAGCGTGCCAGCGCTGTCTTCGGCGGCGGTCGTGGAACTCGCCGAGTGGCTCCCCACCATCGACCAGATCGAAAGCGTCATCCTGCCGGGCAACCGGGCGCCGCGCGGCCTGTCCGTGGTTCAGGCCATTGTCGGACAGGCCGGCCGGCCGCTGCCCCTGTGGCGGGCCGGCCGTTTCGAATCCGCCACCGGCTGGGGCGAGCGTCGCACGATCACGCTGGACGTGCCGGGCGACCCGCCCGTCCGCAACCGCTGGGCCAGCCTGATCGGCGCGCCGGATCTCACCCTCTTCCCGGAACATTTCCGCGCCCGCTCGGTCAGCTTCCGCGCGGGGCTGGACCTGAAGCTGATGCATGGCGGCCTCGCTCTCCTGTCGCTGCCGGTTCGGTGGGGCCTCATCCGTAGTCTGTCGCCCCTCGCCCCCGCGCTCAAATGGATGGCCGACCGGCTGGAACCCTTCGGCTCGTCTACCGGCGGCATGCGCGTGTCGGTCTCCGGCCTCACGACAGAAGGCCGCCCCGAACGGCGGGACTGGACACTGATCGTGCGCGGCGGCGACGGCCCGTCCATTCCCGCGATCCCTGCCGAAATCCTCTGCCGCCGTCTCGCCGCCGGAACCATACCTCCCGGCGCCCGGCCCTGCCTGGGCGAGTTCACACTGGCAGAGGCCGCAGCCGCCCTTGCCCGCCTGCGCACGGCCACATCCCGCACCCGGCAGGAGATACCCGTCGTCTTCGAAACCGTCCTCGGCGAAGCCTGGTCTGCCCTGCCGGCTGAGATACGGGAACTGCACGCCATCCCCCATGCCCGCCGCTGGACGGGCCGCGCCGGCATCGAACGCGGCACCGGCCTCATCTCGCGCCTCGCCGGAGCATTGGCCGGCTTCCCGCCCGCCGGGGAGGACATGCCGGTCACCGTCGAGATGACCCGCCGCAGCCAAAAGGAAACCTGGGTACGCACCTTCGGCGCCCGCCGCTTCCGCTCTTTCCTCTCCCCCGCCGGGCCGCCTGGCAGTGGCCGGATACAGGAACGCTTCGGCCTGATGCGCTTCCGCATCGGCCTGCAGGTGCGAGAAGGACACCTCGAATACCCCGTCCTTTCGGGCAGTTTCCTCGGCATCCCCTGGCCCGCATTCCTGCTGCCGCGCAGTACCACGGCAGAATTCGTCGATCCCCAAGGCCGCGCCTGTTTCAGCGTCAGGATAGACCTGCCATTTGGCGGCCATGTGGTCAGCTATTCCGGCTGGCTCCTCCCGGACGATGCGCCACCCCCGGCTGACTGACGCAGGGCCACATCTGGACGCTTCCGGCCGCGAGGCTTAAGTCTCCCTCCGAAACAGGAGTGCCCACATGTACCAGATCGCCCCGATGAGCGAAGACCAGGAAGCCATCAAGGCCGCCGTCGAGAAGACGCTGGAGCCGTTCGATGACGAGTACTGGGGCAAGGTGGACGAAACCGGCAACTGGCCGGAAGAATTCTGCGACGCCATGGCCGCCGGCGGATGGCTGGGCATCGCCTTCCCGGAGGAATATGGCGGCGCCGGCCTCGGCCTGACCGAAGCCGCGCTGATGATGCAGACCGTCACGCGCACCGGTGCGGGCTTTTCCGGCGCCTCCGCCATCCACCTCAACATTTTCGGGCCGAAGCCGCTGGAGAAATTCGGCAATCCCGAGCTGAAGCAGGAAAGCCTGCCCAAGATCATCTCCGGCGAAGAGAAGATGTGCTTTGCCGTGACCGAGCCGAATTCCGGCCTCGACACATCCAGCCTCGAAACCAAGGCCGAGCGCACGAACAATGGCTATGTCATCAATGGCCGCAAGATCTGGACAACGGGCGCCCAGCGCGCCGACAAGATCCTGATCATCGCGCGCACCACGCCGAAGGACCAGTGCGCGAAGCCGCACCTCGGCCTCTCCCTCTTCTATACCGATCTCAACCGTGACCGGATCGAGGCCAATCCGATCCCGAAAATGGGCCGCAAGGCGGTGGAGTGCAACACGCTCTTCATCGACAATCTGGAAGTGCCGAAGGAACACCTGATCGGCGAGGAAGGCGCAGGCTTCAAATATCTTCTGCAGGGCCTGAACCCGGAGCGCGTGCTGTTCGCGGTGGAAAGCATCGGCCTCGGCTTCTCCGCGCTGGAGCGTGCCGCCCGCTATGCCAATGAGCGCGTCGTGTTCGGACGGCCCATCGGCCAGAACCAGGGCATCCAGCATCCGCTGGCAAGATCGTGGGCGGAGCTTTCAGCTGCCGAACTGCTCGCCTACAAGGCGGCCGGTCTCTACGACAAGGGCGAGGAGTGCGGCGCCGAAGCGAACGCCTCGAAATATCTCGGCACCGAAGCCGGCTTCACCGCCTGCGAGACCGCCGTGCTGACCCATGGCGGTATGGGCTATGCGAAAGAATACCATGTCGAGCGCATGATGCGCGAAGCCATGCTCGCCCGCATCGCCCCCGTCAGCCGCGAGATGATCCTCAACTTCATCGCCGAACGCGTCCTGGGCCTGCCGAAGAGTTACTAGTTGATCTGGAACCGCCGCCGGACCGCAAGGCCCGACAGGAAAACCAGAATAATCGCACTCAGCGACTGAAGGCTCGCCAGCAGGCGCAGGCCGAGGGGCGTGCCGTCAATATAGAGGCGGTGTTCAAAGCCATCGCCCAGATGCCGCTTGCAGGCTGCCTGTGCCGGGCCGGTCAAAGGGTCCAGCATCTGGCCGATGGCCGTGCACGGATCAGGCGTATCCCACGGCCCGAACGGCAGAACCTGCCCGAAGGAAAAGCTCAGCGCTTCACCGAAATGTTTCCAACTGGGGCGGTCCAGAACCCAGTCGCCCATCAGCATGTAGACAAGCGCAAACAGAAACACGCCCAGGCTCAGCCAAGCAAGCGGAAGTACGACCGAATTTCCGTAATTGGACGCCCCGCCATAGATGCGAGACAGACCCCGTTCCCAGATCGGAATGCCTTCTTTTTCTTGCCAGAAGGCCAGCATTTGAACCGCCGTATATTTCGGACGCTTGCGCCTGCGCCGGGCGATCAGTTCCAACCGGTGGAAACGGCCTTCTTCCGGCCTGTCCCGCCTGTCTTCATTGAACAGTTTCAGGGTACGATAGCAGTCTTCCAGAGCGCGGAAATATTCGATCCGGTCTTCAGGTGGGCCTTTCTTAAAGGCCAGCGCCTCCCTCCGCCGCCACGCCTGAAAGTCCCCAAGGCCACCTTCATAAAGCGCCGACCATTTTTGGGCATCCAGCGCATACCGCTCTTTTCTTTCCTTAGTCGCATTTTCTCTGGGTTGTCCCGGCTTTTCCGGAACAGCCCGTTTCAAATTTTCCAGTCCCGCTGTCAGCGCGTCAGGCACTGGCAGACAGGATGGCTTTGTCTTTCCCCGTTCCACAGCGAGCTTAACACTTGTGCTCCCAAAATTGATGCCGCGATGCAGCACGCTGCCATGCAGTTTGAACAAGTTGAAAAAATGCGCGCCATGGAAATCGGATTCGACTGTATAGGGCCCACTCAAAATGTCCCGATTGGAAAAGTCAGCCGGTCCAAGAAACACAGCCCCCTTGGCGATGAAACGCTGGACAGAACGCCGCGCGATAGAGAGCGGGGCGGGTTCGCCTCTCAAATGGCCCTCCAAAGCCCCCCCCTTATCACCGGATTGAGACGACAGCGCGATGGACTGGTCCACACGCTCGCTAGTCAGGCTACGTCCTTCCCCGCTGAAATCGGCTTTACTAAGAAACGCGGCGCTGTGGAACCAAGCGTCTCCCGAGAAGGCTGCGCTGTCGAAAATGGCGTCTCCCGAGAAGGTGGCGCTCTCGAAAACTGCGTCTTCCGAGAAGGCGGCACTGGCGAAGCGAGTGTATCCTGAGAAGGCGGCGCGGTCGAAACGGGCGTCTTCCGAGAAGGCGGCGCTGTCGAACCAAGCGTCTTCCGAGAAGGCGGCGAGGGCGAACCAAGCGACTCCCGAGAAGGCGGCGCGGTTGAAGAGAGCGTATCCCGAGAAGGCGGCACTGTTGAAGCTGGTGTCTCCCGAGAAGGCGGCACTGTTGAAGCTGGTGTCTCCCGAGAAGGCGGCATTCATGGCCTGCAGCGATACGGGAAACCGGTCATCCTCGGATCGGGTTTGGGTGGACAGGCTATCCAGGTCAAAATCAGGCAGAACGGCACCCTGCCATTGGAGTCGATTGTCGGGGCCGTCTATACGCCGATAAGGAGCGAACCGAGTCTCCACAATCGGCAGGGCCAATTCGGCCTTGAGGACTTCATTCAGTTCGGCGATGAACGCTGAATCCTCCGCGCCTTTCAGGGTCTGGCTGCCGTCCCGGAATACCAGCGGCAAGTGAACGCGCGTGAAGCGGCGCTTTGTCTGCGGGCACTGAAATTCCGGCCGCTCAATATCCTCGGCCAGCCCTGCGCGGCGCCAGTAATCTTGCAGTGTCGCCTGACGGCCCTCTACGCCATCTCCTCTGGGAACTGGCACGCCATCCTCGGGCACAACCCAGCCGTCCCAGTTCTTCTTCGCCAGACCGTCCCAGGAAAAATCCTGGTCCCACCAGCGATCCCACCATTCCTGGGATATTGCCATCTGTGCGCCCCGTGCTGCCCCGTCAACTTCAGGTTAGCGCGCGGCGATGGCGTGTAAACCTGCCGGTCTACATATCGTCGGCTTTGGTCATGTGCTGGAAGAATTCTTCCTTGCTGTTGGTGCGGGGATAGTCGCCGTCCGGCACGGGCACGCCGAGGAAGGCACAGAGCGGGTCCCAGCCATCCTTGGCCGAATGCACCAGCAGGCGGTCGGCGGGGATGGCGGCTTTCACGGCGGCTTCGTGGGCGTTGAAGACGGCGATCAGCTCGTCCTTTGTCTTCGCGGCGCCGAAGCTGCGCTCGAGCACTTTGGAGACCATTTTGAACCATTCGGTTGCCTGCGGCGGCCAGGTCTCCGGTGCCCAGACGGTGGCCAGGATCGTTTCGGAAATGCTGCTGTACCAGCTCTCGGCAGAGCGGGAGGAGAGGATGATCTTCGCGTCCGGGTAATAGTCCGCCAGCTGCTGCCAGAAGGCAGCAGACGGCCAGTCCACGGCGGAATGATAGCCCTGATAGATGGCGTCGAAGTCCGGCTTGCCGGCCAGCGCGTCATTCCAGAGCGGAACCTGCTTTTCGCCGTTCCCGATCACTTCGATCATGTGGTGGCACGGCCCGAAGCCAATTTGTTCCAGCGCGAGTTTGAGGGACATCGTCCCCGTCCGGCCGAAGCCGGCACTGATTGCCTTGAGCGTCATTCTATCCTCCCTGAGCCCCCGGTTTTCCGAGTGTTGCCATTTGCGCTAACACAAATGGCGACAGCACAACAGAAGATCCTTAGTGGCGCGGGATCCGGTCACGGATCAGGTCGAAGCCCGCTTTCACATTGGCGAAGCGTTCCATGATGGCCGGCTCGAACTCGGTATCGGTGAAGATGTAGGGCCAGTTGCCTTCGATCCCTTCGCGCACAAGTTCCCCTACATAGAGCGGGTCGATGCCCTGCGCGATGGCCTGGCGCGCCCTGTCAGCGAATTCGGAATCGGACATGTCGGCATCCTCCCCCGTCGTGTCGCGCGCGCCGGCAAAGCGATCCGGAACATTCCGGGCAGACTCCATGATCTTTGTCCGGATGAAACCCGGGCACAGAACCGACACACCGATCCCGCGCGGCTCCAGCTCTGCCCGCAGGCCCTCGCTGAGCGCCACAACGCCGAACTTTGTGACATTGTAGGGCGGGTTCGTGGCCGGCAGCATACCGGCAATCGAGGCCGTCGACACGATCTGCCCGCCTTCGCCATGCGCCTCGATCAGCGGGCCAAAGATCTCGATCCCCCACACCACCGACATCAGGTTCACCCCGATGGTCCAGTTCCAGCCCGCGTCGGTCCACTCGCCATAGCGCCCGCCACCGCCAACGCCCGCATTGTTGACCAGGATGTCCACCCGGCCGAACCGCTCCATCGTGGCGTCGGCCGCGGCCTGCAGCTGTTCCTTCAGCGAGACGTCGGCGATGACGCCATCGACATCGGCATTGGTCTGCTTCAGTCCACTGATCGCATCGTCCAGCGCATCTTTCTCGATGTCGCACATCATCACCTTCACGCCAGCCTGCGCCAGCGCGGTGGAGATGCCGAGGCCTATGCCCGAAGCGGCCCCGGTTACAAAGGCAACCTTGCCTGCCAGATCTTCATGACGTCCTCCCGGTATATGCTTTTATACCGGAAAGCATGCGCCCGCCCTGCTGAAGCGGCAAGAGGAGACGCAAGGGAAACCGGACGCCGCAGGCGCCCCGGCCGACTGGCTCAGGCGACGTCGCGCGCCGACCCTTCCAGCAGGTCCCGATATGACGGGAATGTCTTTTCACCGGTCAGATAGGCATGCAGGTCCCTGGCCTCCAGCGGCGCGGCATAAAGATAGCCCTGCACCAGCCGGCACCCTGCGCTGCGCGCCGTTTCAAGCTGCTCGCGTGTTTCGATGCCTTCGATGATGCATTCAATGGAAAGGGAGCGGCACAGATGCTGGATGGTTGCGACCAGCCCGAGGCCACGTGCCGCCGTGTTGATCGCAGCGCCAAAGCTGCGGTCGATCTTTACAATGTCGAATTCGAGCTCCTGCAGGTAACGCAGCGAGGAATAGCCCGTACCGAAATCGTCGAGCGCGATCTTCAGGCCCATGAAGCGGAACTTCATCAGATTGTAGCGTGCTTCTTCCATGTCGTTCAGCAGCGACGATTCCGTCACTTCCAGAACCAGCCTTTTGCGCACGCTTTCCGGCTCTGCCAGGATCATCGACACCAGAAAGTCACTGGTCTCACGGCTGATAACGTCCTGGGCCGACAGGTTGACTGACATGGAGGTCAGTTCAGGCCACCTGCGCAGCTGGTCCAGCGCCTTGCGCACAACCACACGGGTCAGCTGCTGGGTCACGCCAATCTTCTCGGCAATGGCCACGAATTCGAGCGGCGGCACAGAGCCAAGCTCAGGGCTGTCCCAACGGGCGAGTGCCTCGCAGCGGGTCATAACGCCATCTGTGGAGTTCACGATCGGCTGGAAGACAAGCCGCAGCTCTTTATCGAGATCGGCCTTCTTGAGTGCCTGGTGCACCACCGCTTCGCGCAACTGGCTTTCCGCATGAGTGGTGGAGAATTCGATGGCCTGCCCCACCTTGTGCTCTTTGGCCCGGAACAGGGCGAAGTCGGCCTGTTCCAACAGGTCGTGAGCAGACTTTACGGGGAACGCCCGCGAGGAATACCCAATGGACGCTGACACGCGGCTCGTATCCCGGGTCGGCAGCTGCACCGGTTCGTGCATCGCATTGACGAGCTGCTGGGCAATGCGTTTGGCTTCTTTCTGGCTCACCGTGCTGGGCAGGATATAGGCAAATTCATCCCCGCCGAGACGAGAAACACATGCCCTCCCGCCTAACACACGTCTCAGACGGCGGGCTGTTTCAACAAGCACCTCATCGCCAGCCGTATGTCCGAATACGTCATTGATCGGTTTGAACCCGTCCAGATCGATCAGGCCGATCACCGGCAATTTATTATCCGTTTTCGGATTATATGACGCCTCCACATCCAGGAAGAATTGCCGGCGGTTCGGCAGGCCGGTCAGCATGTCAGTCAGGGCCATCGACTCGTTCGTGTCCGCCAGCTCCGAAGAGCGCTGGTTTTCTGCATTCAGCCGGTTGAGCAACACAACAGACTGCGCAAGACGCAATTTGTATGTCCGCGAAGCCAGAAAGAAGACGAGGTAAGTGACGGCGAGCTGCGTGGTGGCATAGAGATAAAACCGCTCGTTCCAGTCGAAGAACAGCAGGCAGAATACGCTCAGCGTCATGAACAGGCACACGCCGACAAGACGCGGCCGTGAAATGGCGCAGATCGTCGAGGATGCGCCGGTAAAGGCCGTAAAGAAGGACAGGTAGAGCCGTTCTCCGGGCGTGGCGTGAGGCTGCAAAGCCCAGACCCAGGCCCCCAGGACAAGGAACAGGATCGATGTAAGCACTTCAATCTGCTTCAGCTTGGTGCGTGCCTCGTCCGGATGCATCAACTGGTTGTTGCCGAACTTCCAGAAGGCAAGACGTATCGCACCGAGGGAGACGAAAACAACCGGAACACCGATTGTCAGATAGAATGGAGCGTTGCCAACAAACGTCGCCCCGAGGGCGATGACAGCAACGCTCAGCATCATGTAGAGCGCAGGAATGTTCTGCGAGATCGCCCGCAGCTGCTCCATCATGACGGCTTCTTCCGGGGTGCGGGCGTTTTGCAGCATCCTCCGGTACGTATTGATATTCGTCCTTTTGAGCATGGTCTCCGCCAGGTTTGATCTCACCTGACTAAACAGGAATCCCTAACCTTCAGTGGATTCCGGGCGCGAATTTGCGGGCTTGGTTAAGCCTCTGTTTAACATGTCGGATTGCCGCCGGGATGTCCCCCGGCAAACGCGCGCGATCTGTTACACCCATTGTGTGCCTCACGCCTCAATCCAACCGGGAAGCGGGCCGGTAAGGATGGCGTCATGTCTTTTCTGCACCCGCCTTCCGGCTTCCCGCCACACCTTGCCGTGATCTGGCCCCTGATATGGGGCCAGCTGTTGCTGCTGCGCGCAGCAGTCCGGGCGGCCTATGGCAAAGGCGTGCAGTATCACTGGAGCGTCAGCCCATATGGCCGCGTCTTCCTGACATCGATCGATTGGATCCCCTCCCAGCAGGCAGACCGCGCATGGTTGGCGCCCCGCCCCTATGCCAGCGACCGTGTCGCGGCGGCCTGCGATGAGCGTCTCCTGACCCCGGCCTGGCTGCAATGCCTCATGCGCCCCGGCGAAGGCTGCGGCGTCACCGTCGCACGCGCGCCGGTCCTCATGACGCCTGCGCCCCGCAGCCGGGCAACGGCCGCACGCCTGCCCCTGCCGGAAACATGACCGGGCCTTTCGCCCCGAAATCCAGACGACTTTCATAAGCGCCTTCACGGGCGCCGCACGTGCTGGCCGAACGGCGTTCGCCTGCCTCTCCCTCTTGCCGTTAGCGCGGCCCGCGCTAAAACCCCTGCCATGACTGACCAGCTTCCAGACCGCCTCTGCGTCGACCCCGACAGCCCGTTCCACGATCCGGACCTGCTCCAGAAGGAGATCGGCGTCCTGTTCAACGGCACGGAAAAAACCAATGTCGAGGAGTACTGCATCTCCGAAGGCTGGATCAAAGTGGCCGCCGGCAAGGCGCTGGACCGCAAGGGCAAGCCGCTGACCCTGAAGCTGAAAGGCAAGGTCGAAGTCTGGATCAAGGACGGCAGCGAAAGCTGAGCCCCCTTCCTGTCTGCCCCAACTCGCCGTAAGCTCCTCTCCGGGAGGGCCTTTTCATGGCGATATTCATTCTCGGACTGGTGATCTTTTTCGGCGCGCACGTGTTTTCTGCCGTGCGCTCAAGAGAGCCTGGCAAGGATCTCAAGAAGAAGATGGGATCCGGGCCCTATATGGCGGCCTATACCTTCGTCTCCATCATCGGATTCTTCCTGATCTGCGTCGGGTTCAACGAAACCCGCGGCATGGGCCTCGTTTATTCGCCGCCCAGCTGGGGCAGGCATATCAATTTCGCCCTGATGCCGCCGGCCTTCATTCTGCTGGTAGCCTCGCAACTGCCGACCGGGCGGATCAAGAAATGGGCGAAACACCCCATGCTCGTGGCTGTGAAGCTCTGGGCGTTCGGGCACTTTTTCGCCACCGGCCAGCTGAACGCCTTCCTCCTGTTCACTGCCTTCCTCACCTTCGCGATCTTCGACCGGATCATGGTCAAGCGCCGCGGCGACAACGGCCCGGCGCCGGATACGCCCGTCAAAGTCTGGGCCGATGTGGCCTCTGTGATCGGCGGGATCGTCCTCTATGCGGCATTTGTCCTGTACCTGCACCGGGCTCTGATCGGCGTGCCGGTGATCTGAGCAGGCTGAACGGGCCAGGGTGAAGGGCCGGATAAGTACCCGGTCTTCCTAACAGGAATTCTTGCCCGCGCCTGCCGGAGCGGATAAGCGCAGCGCATGTCAAAGCAAACTGAGATCACCCGCAAGACCGTCAAGGACATCGCCAAGGCCAAGGGCGGCACGCCGCTGGTCATGCTGACGGCCTATGACGCGCCGATGGCCGAACTGATGGACCCGCATGTGGACATGCTGCTCGTTGGCGACAGTCTCGGCATGGTCGTCCACGGCCTGCCCTCCACGGTCGGCGTGACGATGGAGATGATGATCCTGCACGGCCAGGCCGTCATGCGCGGATCGGAACAGGCCTTCGTCGTCGTCGACATGCCCTTCGGCAGCTACGAGACCAGCGAGGACCAGGCCTTCCAGAACGCTGTGCGGATCATGAAGGAAACCGGCTGCCAGGCCGTGAAGATCGAGAGCGGCGCTTATGCCGCCAAGCAGATCGCCCACCTCGTCGAGCGCGGTATCCCGGTCATGGGCCATGTGGGCCTACGCCCCCAAGCCATCAATGTCGACGGGGGATTCCGCGCCAAGGGGCGGACCGAAACCGAACGCGAAATCGTCATCAACGAGGCCCGCGCCGCCGACCGCGCCGGGGCCTTCGCCATCGTCATCGAGGGGGTCGCCGAAGACCTCGCCGCCGAGATCACGGCCGAGGTCAGCTGCCCAACGATCGGCATCGGCGCCTCGGCCGCCTGTGACGGTCAGGTCCTCGTTGCCCAGGACATGCTGGGCCTGTTCGACTGGGCCCCGAAATTCGTCCGCCGCTACGCAGACCTGCGCACCGAGACCGAAACCGCGGTAAAGGCCTATGCCGACGACGTGCGGACCCGCAAATTCCCAGGAAAAGCCGAAACCTACAGCCTGCGAAAACCTTGACCAGAACAGCGCTGGCACGTTGCAGCCAGCGGCGGCGGCGTCTAGGTTCCCGCCAGAATTGTGAACCCCGACCGGAGCGGCCCCTTGAGCGACATTTTTACTGAAGTCGACGAAAGCCTTCGCCAGGACAAGATCGAGACCGCCTGGAAGCGCTATCGCCTGTTTGTCTATGGCGGCGCGGCGCTTCTGATCGGGGCGGTGGCCCTCAATGAATTCGTGCTTCATCCGCATTTTGCGAAGCTCCGCGCCGAACGGGCAAAAGCCTTCGAGCAGGCGGTGACACAGCTGACAGACGGCGATTACACCGACGCCGATGCCGGCTTCGAAGCGCTCGTCAGCGAGGAATCGAGCCTGTCACCGCTCTCCGCGAACTATCTGGCCCAGGCCCTGTATGAGGGCAACGGCGATGCCGCTGGCGCAACCCGGGTCCTGCAAGCCGAAGGCAAGGCTGACGGAACACCGTTCGAACGCCTGGCACTTCTGAAAGCCGCCTACGCGAAGGCAGACACCGCCTCGCTGGCCGAACTGGAAACTCTGCTGGGCGATCTGAAGGAAGAAGAATCCGGTCTCGGCGCACTATCGCGGGAGCTGATCGCTGCGAAAGCCTTTGCTGAAGGCGATGTGGCGCGTGCACGAACGGCTTACAACCGGCTGAAATTCGATGCCGCAGCGCCGCAAGGCCTGGTCCGGCGTGCAGAAATTGCCCTCGCTGCGATCCCGATTCCCGCCGAGACAGCTGCAGAAGACCCCACCGATGAGGCGGCAGCCACAGAGGCGTCCGAAAACACCGAGGAGACCGGTCAATGACCCCACCCCGCAAGTTTCTTCTGGCCGGAGCCGCGCTTGGCTTCCTGGGCCTGACTGCCTGCTCCAGCCTTCCCAGCTTCAATTTCGGGAACAGCAAAGCGAAGGAACTGGCCGAGGCCGAAAAGGCCGGGCGGATCACCATGGTCCTGTCGGACACCGACCTCGAAGCCAATCCGGAACTCGCCACCGAAACCATTACCCTGCCCCCGCCGCAGGAAATCGATTCCTGGCCCGAGGCAGGCTCCAGCGCCTCGAAAGTCGTGGGACACATCAAGGCGGCCGAGACACTGTCGGTTGCCTGGCGTAATGGCGTCGGCAAAGGCTCCAGCAAGAAGTCGGCGCTCTCCACACCGCCGGTTGCCAGCGAGACAACCGTCTTCACACTCGACTCCGAACAACAGATCGTCGCAACGGACCTGGCGAGCGGAAGCACGAAGTGGCGCAAGAAGCTTAAGGGCCTGTCGAAACGCGACAAGGCAGCGCTCGGCGGCGGTCTTGCCGTCAACGGCGACACCCTGATCGTGGCCAGCGGCTTCGGCTACGTCACCGCGCTCGATGCCAATACCGGCGACGAAATATGGAAGAACACGATGAGCGCCCCGATGACGGGCGCGCCGACCATCAAGGACGGCCGTATCTTCGTCGAGTCCAACAATAACGAGATCTATGCCCTGTCGACGGATACAGGCGAGATCGAATGGTCTGACCAGGCTATCTCCGAAACGGCCCGCGTGCTGGGCAGCCCCAGCCCCGCCGCCGTGGAAGACTTCGTTATTGCGCCCTTCTCTTCCGGCGAAGTGATCGCTTATCTCGCGTCAAACGGCCGCCGCCTTTGGACCGATGCCATTTCCAGCGCCGGGCGGTTTACGCCCATCTCGGAAATCAACGACATCGGCTCACACCCGGTCCTTGCCGGCGGCCTTGTCTTTGCCTCCAGCCAGTCGGGCATCACGATCGCCATCGACGGGCGCAGCGGCCAGCGCATCTGGACAGCCCAGATCGGTTCCGTTCAGGCCCCGGCGGTAACCGGCGAACAGATGTTCGTGCTCGGAACGGGTGGCAAGCTCGCCTGCCTGAACAGCAACTCGGGCCAGGCCTACTGGATTGTCCAGCTGCGCCAGTTCGAGAAAGAAAAGAAAAAGAAAAAGCGGATCTCCTATTCCGGCCCGATTGTCGCTTCCGGCCGCGTGCTGGTCGTTTCCTCGACCGGACAGCTGCTCGCCTTCTCGCCACAAACAGGCGAAGAGGTGGGGTCTTTGAAACTGGGAGACCGCGTTTACCTCGCGCCCATCGCCGCACAGGACAAAATCCTTATCCTGACGGATGATGCAAAACTGATCGCAATCAAATAAGGGGCGGCGCCGGCAGGCGCGAACCCCCGTTTATCCTACGGGCCCGCCATGCCGCTAAAACTCGCCATTGTCGGACGTCCAAATGTTGGAAAGTCCACGCTCTTCAATCGGCTTGCCGGAAAGAAGATCGCGCTCGTCGACGACCAGCCGGGCGTCACCCGCGACCGCAAGGAAGCCGACGGCAACCTTGCCTCCATGCCGCTGGTCCTGATCGATACGGCGGGCTATGAGAGCGTCCATGATGACAGCCTGGAGTCGCGCATGCGCGCGCAGACAGAAGCTGCGATCGCGGAAGCCGAACTCTGCCTCTTTCTGGTCGATGCCCGCGCCGGCATCACCCCTGATGACGAGACCTTCGCCCAGCTGCTGCGCAAATCCGGCCTGCCGATCGTGCTGGCCGCCAACAAGGCGGAAGGGCGTCAGGGCGAGGCCGGCGTCATGGAGGCGTGGGCGCTGGGCTTTGGTGAGCCCGTCGGCCTGTCAGCTGAACATGGCGAAGGCTTTGCCGAACTGTTCGGCGCCATCCGCCAGGCTCTCGGCGAAGAAGCCTTCGAAAAGGCGATGGAGGAGCCTGAGCCGGATTATGCCCGCGGCGGCGGCGACGACATTCTGGAAAAACTCGCGCATATCGACATTGATGACGACACCCTCTCCGACGACGATCTTGTCGCCGCAATTGAAGAAGCCGACGTCGATGTCGAGCCGGAACCTCCGCGCGCCGACAAGCCGGTAAAACTCGCCATTGTCGGCCGTCCGAATGCCGGCAAATCCACACTGATCAACCAGTTGCTGAAGTCCGACCGCCTGCTGACCGGCCCGGAAGCCGGCATCACGCGGGATTCCGTCACGCTCGACTGGGAATGGGAAGGCCGCCGCGTACGGCTCGTCGATACCGCCGGTCTTCGCCGCAAGAGCAAGGTGCAGGAACGGCTGGAACGCATGTCCACCGCCGAGACGATCCGCTCGCTGAAATACGCCGAAATCGTTGCGCTGGTGATGGACCCGCATGACGCGCTGGAAAAACAGGACCTGCAGATCGCAGACCTTTGTTTGCGCGAAGGGCGCGGCCTCGTCCTCGTCGTTTCCAAATGGGATACGGTGAAGGATCAGGACGGTGCCGCGCGCCATATCCGCGACATCGCGAACCGCCTCATGCCGAATGCCGGCGGCGCCCCGGTCGTTTATCTGTCTGGTCTGACGGGCAAGCATGTCGACCGGCTGATGCCGGCTGTCCTGCAGGTCCACAAGGACTGGACCGCGCGCGTGAAAACCGGCGACCTCAACCGCTGGCTGCGCCACACGATTGAGCGTCACCCGCCACCGGCGGTGCAGGGCAAACGGATCAAGCCACGCTATATGGCGCAGATGAAGTCACGGCCGCCGACATTCGTGCTGATCGCCTCACGCGGCGACCAGATGCCGGAGACCTACAAGCGCTATCTGATCAACGAGCTTCGCAGCGATTTCGACCTGCACGGCGTACCGATCCGCCTGTTCGTCAGGCAGGGCAAGAACCCCTATGCCGACAAGCCGGGCGGGTTCCAGAAGCCGCCCTCGAAAAAGGGCAGCAAGCACTGACACCCCGCACACCGGAATGTTACTCGTCTGACTGCATCCGCCTTTATATGAAAAAGGACCGATCAAAAGGAGCCGCGGCATGAACCAGATTCAGGATATCGTGAAGACCTATTACGGGGAAACCCTGTCCACTTCGAACGATCTGAAGACCGATGCCTGCACCACGGCAGACCGCCCGCCGCCGCATGTCTCCGCTGCCCTTGCGGCTGTACATGACGAAGTGGCCTCGAAATATTATGGCTGCGGCCTTGCCATTCCTTCCCTGCTCGATGGCCTGAAGGTGCTGGACCTTGGCTGCGGCGCCGGGCGTGATGTGTTTGCGCTCGCCAAACTGGTCGGCCCGAACGGTCACGTCACCGGCGTCGACATGACCGACGCGCAGCTGGACGTCGCCCGTGAACACGAAGCCTGGCATGCTGAACAGTTCGGCTATGACACACCGAACACCCGTTTCGTGAAAGGGTATCTCGAAAAGCTGGGCGAGCTGGACCTTGAGCCGAACGCGTTCGACCTGATCATTTCCAACTGCGTCATCAATCTGTGCACCGACAAGCCGGAAGTCTTCCGCCAGGCCCACCGCCTGCTGAAGCCCGGCGGCGAACTCTACTTCTCTGACGTCTATGCCGACCGGCGCATTCCGGAAGATCTTGCCGCCGACCCGGTGCTGTATGGCGAATGCCTGTCCGGCGCACTCTATTGGGGGGACTTCCAGTCGATCGTGAAAGCGGCGGGCTTTACAGACCCTCGCACGGTGAGCCACCGCCGTCTCGGCATTATCGATCCGGTCCTGAAGGACAAGCTGGGCCCGATCCGCTTTGCGTCGGTCACGGCCCGCCTGATCAAACTGGAAGGGCTCGACGCGGCCTGCGAGGATTACGGCCAGGCCGTGATCTACAAGGGTGGTATTCCGGGCATGGAGCAGGTCTTCGAGCTGGATGCCGAGCACAGTATCGAAGCTGGCCGCGTCTTCCCGGTCTGCGGCAACACGCTGGCCATGCTCAGGGATACGCGCTTTGCGCCATACTTTGACGTTGTCGGCGACGGGGCCACCCATTACGGCCTGTTCCCCGGCTGCGCCGCGCCGGATGTGTTCGCCGGCACGGATGCGGATGAAGCGCCCGCCTCGCCCGGCGGCTGTTGCGGCTGATCCCGGCAGGCAGACCACCGGGAAACCGGCTTGCGCGTTGACCGCTAATCGTCTGTTCCGTCCACATTTCCGCGCAGGGATTTGATTTCTCCCCGGCGCTTCTTGGCCGCGATGCGGCGGCGGATGCTGCCCTTGGTCGGTTTGGTGCGGATGCGCCGCTTGGGCTTGTGGCTGGCCTTGAGAATCATCTCCGCCAGCCGTTTCCGGGCGGCTTCCCGGTTCAGCACCTGGCTGCGATGACTGCTGGCTTCCAGGATCAGGCGCCCGTCATTGGTCATCCGGCTGCCAAACAACTTCACAAAGCGCGCCTTGATGTCCGCCGGCAGGGATGACGCCTCCACCAGCCAGGTCAGCTGCACAGCGGTGGACACCTTGTTCACATGCTGTCCTCCCGGCCCCGACGCGCGCACGAAGGCTTCTGACAGCTCCCAGGCTGGCACAGTGAGGCTGTCTGACACGCGAAGGTCGCCAAAATCGGACATGGATAAAGCTTAACCCCTCGTTCAGAGACCGTTCAGGCCGGAAAATATAGGTTTGCTCCAATGCGCAATGCGCGACAACCTGACGGCCAGCCAATCACACAGCGGCAGGCCATTTCAACGGAGGCCCGGCCTGCCATGAAATTGATGAACGTATTCGGAAAAGCCATGGCGGCCTTGGCCGTTACCGGCCTGACCATCGTCCCCATAGCAAGTGCCGATCGGGGCGACCGTGACCGCGGCGGATGGGAACGCGGAGACCGCGGTGACCGCGGCCACAGGGATCACGACCGCCGGCATGACTATCGCGGCGGCGACCATCGTGATTACCGCAGAGACCACAGTCGCGGAGACCGGCATTACCGTCATGAGCGGCGAGACCGCCATGATTACCGCCGCAGCTATCACAACCCGCGCTATGCGTACCGGCGTCCGCCAGTCCGGTACTATGCGCCCCCGCCGCGCTACAGCAACTATGCGACCTATGGTTACCGGACGGGACCTTATTTCCGCTCGGGCTATATCTCGCCCTACCGGATCGGCGGCTATTACCGCCCGCACCCGCGCACGGTCTATATCCGCGACTATGCCTCTTACGGCCTGTATGCCCCACCGCCCGGATATTACTGGGTCCACGACTATGATCGCGGCGACGCGGTTCTGGCTTCGGTGGCGACAGGCGCAATCATTGGCCTCGTTGTCGGTGCTCTTGCCAACAACTAAGGCTGATCGGGCGTCCTGCCCGCTTGGTGAACGCTCGGATGTCTTCCCGGCATCCGGGCGTTTTCTGTTCATCACGCAAATTTGGGCCAAAAAGTCGCGTTCTTAACTTTTGCATGGCGCAAATCATGCTTAACTTCGAGTCGTTCGGGATGGTCCCGGACAAAAAGTACGCGCCTGTTGCGCGCCTGAAAGGAGGTGATCCATGTCGAGTGAGAAACCAGGTGAGGCCAAGTGGTCCAAGTCCTATGGTGTCTGGCTGGAGCAGCCTCCGGTCAGTGCCTAGAGATTTGTACCGGTAAGCTGAAACGCTGCCGGGACCATTGTCCTCAACGGACTCACGGAAGCCGCCCCATCTGGGCGGCTTCTTTGATTCTGACCCGTTTGATTCTGACCCGTTTGATTCTGACCCGTTTGATTTTGGCAGGTATTTCAGGCCCTACCGGGTCCCTCACTGGCCGAAACGGGTTCGCGGCGGGGCGCTATTCGGTTATCTGGCTTGCAGGATTCTTAAGGGAGAACCGCCAATGACCGTCCTCACCCACACCGCCTCCGGATGGACCATCGGGACGGGCAAGCCACTTTCGGTGATCGCGGGCCTGAACGTGCTGGAAGATGAGGGGCTGGCCCTTGAAGTTGGCACGGAACTGAAGCGGATCTGCGCAGCACTCGGCCTGCCCTACGTATTCAAGGCCAGCTTCGACAAGGCGAATCGCTCCTCAATCAAATCCTATCGCGGACCTGGCATGGAATCGGGCCTGAAAACGCTGGCCAGTGTCAAAGCCAAGCTGGGCGTACCGATCTGCGCGGACCTGCATGAACCCGGCCAGGCCGAACCGGTCGCCGACGTGGTGGACATCGTCCAGATCCCGGCCTTCCTTTGCCGGCAGACAGACCTCGTCGTCGCCACGGCAAAAGCCACTGCGGCGGCTGGCGGTATCGTGCAGGTGAAGAAAGCCCAGTTCATCGCGCCGTGGGACACGAAGAATATTGTCTCCAAGATCGGCGAGGCGGCCGAGGTCGGCGTAATCCTTTGCGAGCGCGGTTCCAGCTTCGGCTACAACAATCTGGTCGTCGACATGCTGGGCATTGCGGAGATGCAGAAACTCGGCTGCCCGGTGACCATCGACGCCACCCATGCCGTCCAGCTGCCAGGGGCCGACCCGCGCACGGCCGGCGCCTCCACAGGCGGACGCCGGGACGGGGTATCGATCATCGCCAAATCAGCGATTGCCGCAGGCGCGGATGGCGTATTCCTTGAATTCCACACAGATCCGGACAAGGCCCTGTGCGATGGGCCGAGCTGCCTGCCGATCACGGATGCCGAAGGCCTGCTGACAACCCTCAAGGCGGTGCACGAGGTGGTTGCTGCGTGACGCGGACGAGCGATCAGGAAACGCGGCTCATCCTGCTGAACAAACCCTTCGGGGTGCTCTCGCAGTTCACCGACCGGGGAAACGCCGGATCGAAGCGGCGCACCTTGTCGGAGCTGATCGACATACCGGGCGTCTACCCGGCCGGGCGGCTGGACCAGGATTCCGAAGGCCTGATGATTCTTACCAATGATGGCCGTCTGCAGCACCGCATCTCCAATCCCGCGAACAAAATGCCCAAGACCTATTGGGCACAGGTCGAAGGTGTGCCGGATGAGAGTGCCCTCCAGCGCCTGCGCGACGGCGTGGACCTCTCAGATGGCCTGACCGCACCGGCGAAAGCCCGCGCCCTGCCCGTACCGGACACCCTCTGGCCGCGCGTGCCGCCGATCCGTTTCCGCAAATCCGTGCCCGACAGCTGGATCGAGCTCACCATCACGGAAGGACGCAACCGCCAGGTCCGCCGGATGACGGCCGCTGTCGGCCATCCGACCCTCCGGCTGGTCCGGGTTCGCATCGGGGAGTGGGAGCTTGGCAACCTTCAACCCGGCGAGTGGCGCGAGGGCCATGTGCCGCAGCCACCGAAACACAGGAGTCGGGGCAGTTTGCGCCACTGACACCACAGGGAACACCAAGTTCAGGAAAGTACCGGAATGGAAAATAACGCCCCAGTCCAATCGATCAGCAGCTGGTTCGATCAGAATGCGCCGCAGTGGGCGCAGAAGGCCGTGAACTATATCGCGACCGTGTGGAACCAGGGCGATTACGGCCTGACCTATGGCGAGATCATTACGGCCGTGCTGATCGTGGTTATCGCGCTATTGATACGGGGGCTGTTTGCGCGGGTCGTCGTGTCCTCGGTGATGCGCGTCACGGCCGGGACCAAAACACGGTTCGACGATGCGCTGGTCAATTCGATCGCGACACCACTGGAAGTCGTTCCGGTAATCATCGGTATCTATGTCGCGCTTCAGGTCACTGACATTTCAGGCGAGGCGGCTGTCTATGCCAACCGCGTCCTGCGTTCGGTGATCACATTGGCTGTCTTCTGGACGCTGGCCCGCGCAGTGAATGCCTTCGAGTTCATGTTCGGCCCGCTGCGCAGCGCGCTGTCTTCGGCGGCGGTCGACTGGATGGTGAAAGCGCTTCAGGTCCTGCTGGTGGTTCTGGGCCTTGGCGCCGTGGCCGAACAGTGGGGGATCCAGATCGCGCCGCTTCTGGCCGGGCTTGGCGTTTTGGGCATTGCCGTCGGCCTCGGGGCGCAGGACCTGTTCAAGAACCTCATCTCCGGCATCCTGATCATTACCGAAAAACGTTTCGTGCCGGGCGAATGGATCAAGGTGGACGGGGTCGTCGAAGGCACTGTGGAGAAAATCAATTTCCGCTCAACCCTGATCCGCCGGTTCGACAAGAGCCCGGTCTATGTGCCCAACAGCGCCTTGTCAGACGCGGCCGTGACGAATTTCTCCCGCATGACCTACCGGCGGATCAAATGGGCCATCGGTGTTGAATACCGCACAACGGTCGACCAGCTGAAATACATCCGGGACGAGATCGAAGCCTGGCTGTGGCATGATGACCGCTTCGTCAAACCGCCCGAAGCGGCGCTGTTCGTGCGCGTCGACAGCTTCAACGCCAGCTCTATCGATTTCCTCATCTACACCTTCACCCACACGAAGAACTGGGGAGAGTGGCTGGCAATCAAAGAAGAGTTTGCCGTCGTCGTGATGGAGATTATCGAGAAGGCTGGCACCAGCTTCGCCTTCCCGAGCCGGACGATCTACATGCAGCAAACCGACCCGCCGGAGATCATGGCCCCGCCGGGCCAAAGCGAAGGCGTGGCCCGTGCACAGCAAATGATCGAAAACACCGGGAAGCGCCGCGGTATCGGCGAAGCCGACGATGATGGCTGATCGCGGTCAGTGAGGCAGGCGCGCCGCATGATCCTCCACCATCCTCGCGGCGAGCGTACCATGCGGCTGGCCATTCCGGAATTTCGGGTTATTTCACCCAGGCGCCGGGCGCATTCGTCCGGTAACCGAGCGACCGGTAGGCGGCATCGACCAGGCTCTGTCCACGGTCATTCAGTAGAATGCCATTCCCCATCTGGTTCATCGTATAGCTGAAGGCCAGGCCGCAATCGGGATCGGCGAACCCGATGGACCCACCGGCCCCGACATGACCGAAGGCACGCTCGCCGATGATGACGCTGGTACCCGGCCCCATCCTGCGCTTGCGGTTGTCCATCGACTTCATGAAGCCGGACGCAAACCGCGTCGGAATGAGCAACGTCGCGTCACGATGCGTTGCCGTCGACACCATAGTCATGTTGGTAAGACGGTCTTCCGAGACGAGCGACCCATCATTGGTGGCCAGTGGCGTATACATCGCCACCTGCCCGCGCGCGTTCGACAAGCCGCCACCGCCGCCGATTTCAGCGGCCTGACCCTTGCGGTCATTGAAGTCCCATCCGCCCGTATTCATGAAGCTCTTGTGCTGGATCGATTCCGGATCGGTCATCAGCCTGATGCCGAACTCCGTCGCCTCATCGCCGGGCTTGGGAACATACTGACGGATCGGGGCAATGTGGACGTCCTCCGTTTCCGGAAGGCCCAGCCAGAAGCGCGCGCCGGTCTTGTCCGCCACTTCCTCCCGGAAGAATGTGCCGAGCGATTTTCCGGACACGCGGCGCACCAGTTCGCCGACTGTCCAGCCGAAATTGATCATGTGATAGCCGTTGCGGGTGCCAGGCTCCCAGAACGGCTCCTCGTCCGCCATGCGCTGGACCATATAGTCCCAATCGGCAAAGCCGCCGGGCTTCACCCGATCTCGCAAGGTCGGCAGGGCGCTTTCATGGTTCAGCATCATTTGAACCGTGGTCTTTTCTTTGCCGTTCTTCGCAAATTCCGGCCAGTATTCCGAGACCAGCGCATCCGGATCGAGTTCGCCGCGGTCGATCAGGATATGCGCGCAGATGGCCGTCGCCGCCTTGGAGCAGGAGAAGACGATGGAGATCGTGTCTTCCTGCCAGGGATCATTGGTTTCGGGGTTGGCCATGCCACCCCAGAGATCCACCAGCGTTTCGCCATTCACCGACAGGCAGACCGACGCGCCGACCTCGCCGCGCTCTGCAAGATTCTTTTCAAGCTCGCGCTTCACTTCCTCAAAACGCGGGTCGCACCGCCCATCGACGTTTGCCGTCATCTGATTTTCCTCCCGTTATTATGCCGCGAGCATAAGCATCGCTCAGACGGGATGCGAGCACGAAAAGGGCCGCACCTGGCGGTACGGCCCTATGACGTCGCGGCAGTCTGCCGGGGAATATGGTGTGGCGTCAGGCGGGCTCCTGTGAGCCTTTCTTGGCAGCCGGTTTCTTCTTCTTCGGCTTTTCAGCCTCGTATTTGAAGGCCAGTTTGCTGTCGTCGTCCTTGTCGATATCGATATGGACAATGCCGCCCTTCTGCAGCTCGCCGAAGAGGAGTTCCTCCGCCATCGGCTTCTTGACGTGTTCCTGGATCGTCCGGGCCAGCGGCCGGGCGCCCATATCGGCGTCGAAGCCCCGCTTGGCCAGCCAGTCGCGGGCTGGCTTGGAGATCTCGATCGAAACGTTGCGGTCTTCCAGCTGGACTTCCAGCTGCAGGATGAACTTCTCGACCACGCGGTCGATGATTTCCGGGGTCAGGCCACCGAAGGTGATCACCGAATCGAGGCGGTTGCGGAATTCCGGCGTGAAGAGGCGCTTGATCGCTTCATCCTGCTCGTCATCCTTCTTGCCGGCGCCGAAGCCAATGGCATTCTTCGCGGCATCCGAGGCGCCCGCATTGGTCGTCATGATGACGACCACGTTGCGGAAGTCGACCTTGCGGCCGTTCGCATCGGTGAGCGAGCCATTGTCCATCACCTGCAGCAGGATGTTGAACAGGTCCGGGTGGGCCTTTTCGATTTCGTCGAGCAGCAGCACGCAATGCGGATGCTGGTCGACACCATCAGTCAGCAGGCCGCCTTCGTCATAGCCGACATAGCCCGGAGGCGCGCCGATCAGACGGGAAACGGTGTGCCGTTCCATGTATTCCGACATGTCGAAGCGCAGCATCTCGACCCCCATGATGGAGGCGAGCTGTTTGGCCACTTCGGTCTTGCCGACGCCGGTCGGGCCGGCGAACAGGTAGGAGCCAATCGGCTTGTTCGGCTCGCGCAGGCCAGCACGGGCCAGCTTGATCGAGGCAGACAACGCCTCGATGGCTTCGTCCTGGCCGTACACCACGCGCTTGAGGTCGGACTCGAGCGAGCGGAGCGCTTCAGCATCGTCGGTCGATACCTGTTTCGGGGGAATACGTGCGATCTTGGCCACAACGGCTTCGACGTCACGCACACCGACGGTCTTCTTCCGCTTGCTCGCCGGGAGCAGCCATTGGGCCGCGCCGGCTTCATCGACCACATCGATTGCCTTGTCCGGCAATTTGCGGTCGGTGATGTAGCGGTCGGACAGTTCAACAGCCGACTTGATGGCATCATTCGTATAGCGAAGGCCGTGGAAATCCTCGAAGCGGGACTTCAGCCCGGTCAGGATCTTGATGGCATCCGCCACAGTCGGCTCCACCACATCGATCTTGCGGAAGCGGCGGGACAGGGCCCGGTCTTTCTCGAAGTGCTGCTTGTATTCCTTGAACGTGGTCGAGCCCATGCAGCGCAGACCACCGCTTTGCAGGGCAGGTTTCAGCAGGTTCGATGCATCCATCGCCCCGCCGGACGTCGCGCCCGCACCGATGATCGTATGGATCTCGTCGATGAACAGGATGGCTTTCTCCTGCTGCTCCAGCTCTTTCATGACGGACTTGAGGCGTTCTTCGAAGTCACCGCGATAACGGGTGCCCGCCAGAAGGGCGCCCATGTCGAGGGACCAGATGATGGCCTCGTTCAGGATTTCCGGGGCTTCACCATCGACAATCTTCTTGGCCAGGCCTTCCGCGATCGCCGTTTTGCCGACCCCGGGGTCGCCTACGAGGATCGGGTTGTTCTTGTTCCGGCGGCAAAGCACTTCGATGCAGCGGTTGATTTCCATGTCACGGCCGATCAGCGGATCGATCTTGCCGGCACGGGCCTTGGCGTTGAGGTCCACGCAATAAGCGTCGAGCGCCTCGTGCCCCTGCTTCACGGCCTCTTCTTCTGCTGGCTCCGCACCGCGCGGGCTGGACGGGCGTGACATGCCCGGCTGCTTGGCGACGCCATGCGAGATGAAGTTGACCGCGTCATAGCGGGTCATGTCCTGCTCCTGCAGGAAGTAGGCAGCGTGGCTTTCACGCTCAGAAAAGATGGAGACCAGGACGTTCGCGCCGGTCACTTCATCCCGGCCGGAACTTTCGACATGCAGGATGGCGCGCTGCACCACCCGCTGGAAAGCGGCGGTCGGCTGGACGCGGCCTTCGCCGTCTTCGACGATCAGGCTGGTCAGCTCTTCATCAATGTAGCGGACGAGCTCTGAGGTCAGGATTTCTATATCGACCTTGCAAGCCCCCATCACTTCCTTGGCGTGCTCATCATCTGTCAGGGCCAGCAGGAGATGCTCAAGAGTTGCATACTCATGCTCCCGTTCGGAGGCCAGAGTGAGGGCCTTTTCAAGAGCCGTTTCCAAGGAGGGGGACAAGCGTGGCAATGTGGAAGCCTTCCGGGGTTAGAGGTCTAGTCGTCTTTCTCCATGACACATTGGAGAGGGTGTTCGTGCCGCTTCGCAAGGTCAAGCACCTGGGCGACTTTTGTTTCGGCCACCTCAAATGTGTAGACCCCGCAAAGGCCGACGCCCTTCTGATGGACGTGAAGCATGATGCGGGTCGCCTGCTCGCGCGAGCGGTTGAAGAACCGTTCGAGAATGAACACGACGAATTCCATCGGCGTGTAGTCATCATTGAGCAAAAGCACGCGATAGAGCGAGGGTTTCTTGGTCCGCACGCGGGTCTGCATGGACAGGCCATACTCGATCCCGTCATCGCCTGTACCTCCGTCGCCGGGCGGTGCCGGCGGCTCGGGATCGTTCATTCGGTAATGCGGAATACCCTTGCTCATGACTCCTAAGATAACCGGTTCAGGGCGAGATTGAAGATGTAACAGGCGGCAAATTTATTTCCTGCCTGCTTTTAGGGCACCCGCGCTCAACGTGTACCTATCAATTCGAGCAGTTCCTTCACCCGTTTTTCGTTGGTTCCGAGGTCTGAATACCCAATGCGGGAACCGGAATATATGGCCACGCTGGACTGGCCGGCCTCACCATCCACCGGCACGGCCTGGACATATACATCATCCTTGAATTTCAGCAGTGGCGTCACTGCGATGAAGGAAATTTGCAGTCTATCGGGGTCAGACGCCCGTAAACGCCACTCCACGCGCTCCAGCACCAGGTCCATCACGACATCGAAGACCTGCTTTGGTGTCTTGTCGAAAACAGGGGCCGTTTCATCGACCCGCACCGTGCCGGCAAAGCCATCCGGAGCGACCAGGAAATTGTTCGGCCGGGCGGGGCGCTTCAGCGCGGGAAACTCAATCAGGTCAGGTCGTCGTGACATGGAGGCATCTAATCCCGTTGTATCGGACTCGCCAATCCGGTTTTACAGACCTGCATTCCGAGGCTGTACTTTGGCGCCGGGCCGGCTGAATCGTGTTCCGTGAACAAAAGAACCGGACCAATCAGGTCCGGCTCTTTCCAGTCTACTGCACTCTACAATCAGGCAATGTGGCCCGATCCCAGAAGCTTATTTCGCGGCGAAGCCCATGAAAGGCTTGGCGGCGCTGCGCCATGCAGACATGCAAAGTTCTGCCTGCGCGTTCATTTCTTTCGTATAGGCGGAAAACATGTTTTTCGCAAATCCGGCCTGAATTTCCATCACTTCGCGAACGTCTTTCGCGCTGGTGATCGCCTGGGTGACTTCAACGCCCTGCTCAAGCGACTTGGTGAAGAAATCCATGTTCCGGCTGCCGATCTCGCGCGCCATGTCGGTCGAAGCCGCAGTGCGCTCGCTGAAAGCTTTCAGACCGGTTTCGGCATAATCGCCAAACATGCCGGCAAATCCGGAAAGATGTTCCATGCTGCCGTCGAGCATCTTGGTGGCTGTGTCCGTAGCTGCACTGGCCTCGGCCTTTGCGCGCTTTGCGGTACTCGCTGGTTTTGCCTTGGTCATCGATCGTTCCTTTATAAACTGCCCTGCGCTTACCCTGGGGGAGTTTATAAGCGTTTTTGTTCGCGATCGCAACATTTTTTTGTGCGCTGCAACATAAGGCAGCCTGCACAGTTTTTGCACCGGTTCGATTACGATTTCGCAATCCGTGCCCCGTTCTGCCGTTAAGGTGTGGTCAAGGGATTTGGACGACTCTAAGTTAAATCCCGGAGGGCCGGGATTAACAATCGGGAGACCTGAATGTTCCTGCGCGCACTCGCAGCCCTCAACCGAGCCGTTTGCACCGCAGCGATCCTGACGGTCATGGCATTCGGCGGCGGGACTGCCCTGGCCGAAAAATACGCCGCAATCGTGATTGATGCCGACACCCAGCAGGTGCTTCACGACCGGCATGCCGATGAACCGCGCTATCCGGCCTCTCTGACCAAGGTCATGACCCTCTACATGCTGTTCGACGCGCTCAAGAGCGGCGAGATCACGCTTGATGAGCGTATGACCGTGTCCCGCTTTGCAGCCTCGCAGGCTCCATCGAATCTCAAACTGAGAACCGGCTCCACCATCAAGGTGCGCGACGCGATTGGCGCCCTTGTGACCAAGTCCGCAAACGACGTCGCTGTCGTGGTCGCCGAACGCCTCGGAGGCACCGAACGCCGCTTCGCTCAGCTGATGACCGTGAAAGGCAAGGCGCTCGGCCTGGAAAACACGCGTTTCGTCAACGCATCCGGCCTGCCCGATGCGCGCCAGCTGACCACGGCGCGCGACATGGCCGTGCTGGCCGAAGCCATGCTGACCGACCATGCCGATTATTACCACTATTTCTCGACCCAGCAGTTCTCCTGGGGCCGCAGGACCTACAAGAACCACAACAACCTTCTGGGCGATGTCGACGGCGTGGACGGCATCAAGACCGGATATACCCGCGCGTCGGGCTTCAACCTGATGGCCTCGGCCAAGCGCGACGGACACCGTATCATTGCCGTCATGCTCGGCGGCACCACAGCCCGCGCGCGCGACCGGCACGTCGAATCCCTGCTGGAAGCCGCCTTCAGTTCCTACACACTGCCGGCAGACGATCCGGAGCTGCGTACGCGTCTCGCCTTCGCCATGCTGGAAGAACCGATGAACCCGGAGGCCGCCGCAGAACCCATGCTGAACGGCAAGCCACTGTCAGTAATCCTCGCGACCGAGGCGGCGGCACAGAAACTGGCTGCCAACGACAATCAGCTGACCGGATCGGCCCAGGGCGATGCCGACGATACGCCGGTCCCGGCAGCAATGGACGCACCGGTTCTGGTCACCGAATCGGCACCCAAGGCTGAGCCGGCCCTGCCGATTGATCCGGAGAAAACCGCCCTCGGCCGCTACTATGCCGGAGCGCCCCTTGCAGACACCCCGGCCATCTCGCCGGATGAGTATCGCCGCCGCCAACTGGCCAAGTAGGGTTGTCACGGCGTCCGGCTTGCCGGAAAACACGCCCCGATCCCGCAGGAGCAGCGCCCGTGGCCCAAGAGTCCGACATAGACCTCGCCCGCAACACGATCCGCATTGAGCGGGACGCGCTTGAGCAGCTGGAAGCGGGCATCGGCCCCTCCATCGCTGAAGCCGCAGACCGGATCATGGCGACCGACCGGCATGTGATTGTCGCGGGCGTCGGCAAGTCCGGCCATATCGGCCAGAAGATCGCCGCCAGCCTCGCCTCGACCGGGACACCCAGCTTCTTCCTGCACCCCACCGAAGCCAGCCATGGCGACCTTGGCATGGTTGTGCCGGGCTCGGTCGTGATCGCGATTTCCTATTCGGGCGAAAGCCGCGAACTGGTGGATCTTCTGCGCTTCTGCAAAGGCAACGACATCCCTCTGATCGGCATGACGCGCTCGGCCGAATCGACATTGGGCAGGGCGTCTGACGTGCTTCTGGAAATGCCGGTTGTGGCCGAAGCGTGCCCGAATGGCCTGGCGCCGACTTCATCCACCACCATGGCGCTGGCGCTGGGCGATGCGCTGACCATCGTGCTGATGGCCCGCCGTGGCTTCTCCCGGGAAGAGTTCGGCTTCCGTCATCCGGGCGGCAAACTCGGCCGATCCCTGCAGACTGCAGGCGACTATATCGAGACCAAAACGGATCATATGCCGATCATCAGCGCCTCTGCCGATGTCCGGGACGTGATCCTGGCGGTCTCCGAGGGACGCAAGGGCTGCGTCGGCATCATCGACGCCGATGGCAAGCTGGTCGGCATGGTCACCGATGGCGACCTGCGCCGCGCCATGCTCGCCGGCAAGCTCACCGGAACAGCGGCCGATGTCATGACGCCGGACCCGAAGGCACTGAGCCCGGACGACCGCATGTCCGCGGTGATCAAGACCTTCACGGCCCAGCGGATCTCAAACGCCTTCGTGACAGTCGACGGCAAGCCGGTCGGCATCATCGATATGAAGGACCTGCTTGCCGAAGGCTATGTCTGATCCGGCCCGCCCGGAGGCCCGCCCGGAAGCTTGCCCAGAGGCTTACTGGCCCAGTTCGAAGACCACGTTCACCGTCGCATTATAGCCGACCTCGCCGCCCGCCATCGGCGTATTCGCCTTGTCGGACGCCATGACTTCCATACGCGCCATCGGCATGGGTGAGGGCGAGTAGTTGTTGCCGTTTTCGCTGATGGTCACGATGCGCAGCACGCGCAGACCGGCCGCTTCGGCATAGAGGTCTGCCCGGGCACGGGCCATGGCCATGGCTTCGCGGCGGGCCTCGTCACGCACCTCGGTATTGTCATCGAGCGCGAAATTCAGGCCATTGAACGTGTTGCCACCCGCCTTCACCAGGCTGTCGAGCATTGTGCCCAGACTGTCGAGGTCCCGCACCTTGATGGTCAGCTGGTTGGAGGCCGTATAGCCGATCAGTTTCTGCTCCCCATGGGAGGAACCGTCTTTCAGCTTGGTTTCGATATAGGTGTAGCGCGGCCAGAGTGAGAAATTGGACGTCTGCATGTCTTTCTTGGCGACGCCCGCCTTTTCCAGCGCGTCGAACACGCCGGTCATGGCCTCGGCCTGCGATTCCATGGCCTCAGTCGCGGTGTCACCTTCGGCCTGAACGCCGGCATCGATATAAGCAATGTCGGGTTCGCGCTTCACGGTCGCCTGCGCGGTGATCGAAAGCGTGGTTTCAGGCTGGATCGAGTTCGGTGCCTGGTAAGCCCCCGCCACCGATTGCTGCGTGAGGCCCAGCGCCGGGCCCTGCATCTGCGCGCAGGCCGCCTGGGGCAGGATCAGGGCGAGAGCGGCAGTTGATGTCAGAAGTGGCAAAAGTCGGCGCATGAGAATCTCCCAAGGGTTAAACTGAATGTTCCATCAAACATTCTGGGAGGCAATCTTGTTCCGATTGTGTCTCAGACCGACGACAAATCAGGCGTTTTCATAACCTTGTGGGTTCTGGCTCTGCCAAGCCCACTGATCGCGGCACATGTCTTCCAGCGTCAGTTCCGCCTCCCAGCCGAGGAGTTCCTGTGCCAGCGACGGATCGGCCCAGAAGGCAGCGATGTCGCCTGCCCGCCGCGGCGCGAATTCCATCGGGATCTGCTTGCCGCAGGCCGCTTCGAACGCCCGCACGACCTCCAGAACGGACGAGCCATTGCCGGTACCGAGGTTCACCGTGAAGGGCCCGTGGGTATGCTTGAACCGGTCGAGCGCCAGCACATGGGCGCGGGCAAGGTCCACGACATGAAGATAGTCCCGCACGCCGGTGCCGTCGGCCGTGTCATAGTCGTTGCCGAACACGTTGAGGTGCGGCCGGCGGCCCACCGCCACCTGTGCCACATAGGGCATCAGGTTGTTCGGAATATCGTTCGGATCTTCCCCGATCATGCCGCTGGGGTGCGCACCGATCGGATTGAAGTAACGCAGGATCGCGACATCGGTCAGCTTCTCCGATCCGGCCACATCGTTCAGCAGCATTTCCGCGGTCAGCTTCGTGTTGCCATAGGGATTTGTCGGGCGGAGGCGGTGGGATTCGGTATAGGGCAGGAATTCCGGCTCGCCATAGACGGTCGCGCTGGACGAGAACACGATCTGGCTGGCACCACTTTCCAGCATCGCCTCGATCAGGCTGTGCGTGCCCATCACATTGGCGCTGTAATATTCGAGCGGTTTCTCGGTCGACTCGCCCACCGCCTTAAGCCCGGCAAAATGGATGACCGCCTCGCATTCATGCTTCGCAATGATCTCGGCGATGCGGGCCGTGTCGCGCACATCGGCCTCGTACCAGTCCACCGGCCGATTGGTCAGCAAACCGATCCGCTCGATCGCCGTGGGCGAGGAATTGACGAAATTGTCGACGATCACAGGCTCGTACCCGCGCGAAACAAGCTCCACACAGGTATGCGATCCGATATATCCGGCGCCGCCGGTGACAAGTACGCGTGTCATGGTCCCCTACCTAGCAAGAATCGCGCCGGGTTTCAGGGTGTTAACCACAAGAGCGGTAAGACTCCGTTACGGGATTCGATCGGATTCATCAGGCCCATTGCAAGGCGCGCGGCAGCCGCCTAAACGAATGTTTCGGTGGGCCTGTAGCTCAGTTGGTTAGAGCGGACCGCTCATAACGGTTTGGTCGCGGGTTCAAATCCTGCCGGGCCCACCATTCCCGTCCGGTGCGCCTACGGCGCACAAATCGCTCCAGTGGATCGATTTGAGGACGGGAATGCGCAAGCGTAGCGCCGCGCCAGATCACTTTCAGGAAACGAATGCCCGCCGCGCAAGCAAGGGCAAACCAGTGGGTCAAATTTACGGTTTGAATGCGCAAGCGCCCCCTAAACCATCTCCGTAATCTCGTTCCGGAAATACTCGATCGTCGGACGCAGGCCTTCGGCAAGCGGGATGGTTGGTTCCCAGCCGAGCGCGGTCTTCGCCTTTGAAATATCGGGCTGACGTTGGCGCGGGTCATCCGACGGCAACGGCCGGTTCACGATTCCGGATTTCGAGCCGGTCAGCTCCAGCACCGTCTCGGCCAGCTGGCGCATGGTGAACTCGCCGGGATTGCCCAGATTGATCGGGCCGGTGACGTCATCCTCGGAATTCATCAGCCGGATCAGGCCGTCAACGAGATCGGAGACATAGCAGAAACTGCGCGTCTGCTGGCCATCGCCATAGAGCGTGATGTCTTCGCCGCGCAACGCCTGCATGACGAAGTTGGAGACGACACGGCCGTCATTCGGATGCATGCGCGGGCCGTAAGTGTTGAAGATCCGGGCGACCTTGATCTTCACATTGTGCTGGCGGTGATAGTCGAAGAACAGCGTCTCGGCGCAGCGCTTGCCCTCGTCATAACAGGAGCGCAGGCCAATCGGGTTCACATTGCCCCAATACTCTTCCTGCTGCGGGTGGATCTCCGGATCGCCATAGACTTCCGAGGTCGAGGCCTGGAGGATTTTCGCACGGGTTCGCTTGGCGAGGCCTAGCATGTTGATCGCGCCGTGCACGCTCGTCTTCGTCGTCTGCACGGGATCGAACTGGTAGTGAATCGGGCTCGCCGGACAGGCCAGATTGTAGATTTGGTCGACCTCCACAAAGAGCGGGAAGGTCACGTCATGGCGCATGATCTCGAAGCGGGGATTGTCCAGAAGGTGCGCGACATTGCTGCGCCGGCCGGTGAAGAAATTGTCCACGCAAAGGACTTCCGCACCGGATTCGAGCAGACGCTCGCAAAGGAACGAGCCGATGAAGCCGGCACCGCCGGTGACGAGAATTCGGGGGGCGTAATGCATCCCAATTCGATCTTCTGTTTTTTCTCAAGGGTCAAGCGCGGATATGACGCCCGCGCACCGATGGAAACCGTCTAGGCCTTGTTCCGCCCGCCCTGATCGAAATAGGCATGCGTGCCGCGATGGATGACGGTGTCGCCTGGCGCGATCTCGTGCGCTTCGTAGTCCGTCAGGCCTTTCACATCGGCATAGACGGTGCCGAAATCCTGGTAACAGCTGTCCAACAGGGCCTCGAAACTGTCGATGACGAAATAGGTCTGCTGGAAATCGTCGATGATGTAATTTGTGCGCATCAGACGCTGCACGTCGAAACCGATACGGTTGGGGCTGTCGTCTTCCAGCGCGAACACCGTCTCTTGCGGGCTGGAGAGAATTCCGGCGCCGTAGATGCGCAGGCCATCATCTTCGCGGATCAGGCCGAATTCCACTGTGTACCAGTAGAGCCGGGCCAGATTGTGCAGCTGGCCGAGGCGCATCGCCCGCTGCCCGCCCTTGCCATAGGCCTCCATGAAATCCGCAAACACCGGATCGGCCAGCAGCGGCACATGGCCGAAAATATCGTGGAAGATGTCCGGTTCCTGCAGATAGTCGAACTCGGCTTCCGGGCGGATAAAGGCGCCGGCCGGAAACCGGCGATTGGCCAGATGGTCGAAGAAGATCTCGTCCGGCACGAGTTCGGCGACCGGTACGACACGCCAGCCGGTGATCTTCTCCAGCCGGTCCGACAACTTTCCCATATGGGGAATGCCGGATGGGGAAAGCTCCAGCTGCGCCATCGCATCCAGCGCCGCAGAACAGGCCCGGCCTTTGGTGACCTCTTTCTGGCGGCGGAACAGCCGATCCCACCGGTCATGCTCTTCCGCGCTGTAGCTGTCCCATGCCTGGTCGATCGTGAAATCGGCCGCCCTCGGGGAATCTGCGTAGCGATTTTTCTGGGTCGTTGTCGTTATCATGGAGACATCATAACCAGATCGAAATATAGTTTCAAATGAAACTTTATTCTTCTGCGGCAGGCTTGAGCTGGACGGGTCGACGCCCGGCTGAGAAAGTGCCAGTAACTTTCCGGGAACCGGGCTGGGTATAAGTGTAGACGTAAGATGACCGAAAACCCGCGTATCACGGCCACTGAACAGCCCGGCCAGACATCACCCGCCCCGATGTTTTCCGTCGTGATCGTCAACTATAATGGCGGCGCCTACGTCCAGGCCGCACTGGATTCGCTGCGCGGCCAGACAAGGCAGGATTTCGAAGTCCTGCTGGTCGACAATGCTTCGTCCGATGGCTCTGCAGACAATCTTGACGTATCCGGCCTGCCCGAATTCACCTTGCTGGCCGAGACCGAAAACCATGGCTACGCTCGCGGCACGAATCTCGGTGCCTTGCGGGCAAAGGGCGAATGGATTGTTTGCCTGAACCCGGACGCTGTGGCCGACCCGGATTTCCTCGACAAGATTGCCGATGGCATCGCCCGCCACCCCGGCGTCAACATGTTCGCATCGGCCCAATACAATCTGGAAAATCCGAACCTGCTGGACGGGGCCGGCGATGCCTATCTGATCTTCGGCATACCATGGCGCGGCGGCTTTTCGCGCCCGGCCTCGGAAATGCCGGGCGAAGGCGAGTGTTTCAGCCCCTGTGGCGCGGGCGCCGTATTCCGGCGGGAACTGTTCCTGACCCATGGCGGGTTTGATGAGGAATTCTTCTGTTACTGCGAAGATGTGGATCTTGGCTTCCGCCTGCGGCTGGCGGGAGAAACCTGCCTCTTCCTGCCCCGCGCTGTGATCCATCATGTCGGCGGGGGGCTTGCCGGCCGGGCCAGCGATTTCTCGATCTATCACGGGACCCGCAACCGGATCTGGACATATGCCAAGGACATGCCGGGCCCCATCCTGTGGCTGACCCTGCCCGGCCACCTCACCCTGTCACTTTACCTGCTGGTGCGCAGCGCGATGACGGGGCGTGTCCGCGAGACCTGGCGCGGCATGCGTGACGGGTTCAGGGATGCCCGCCGGATGCGCCGCAAGGGACGTGACATACGGCGCAAATCACGCGTGCCGCTTTGGCACCTTGCCCGCACAATGGCCTGGAATCCCTGGCGGATGAGCCAGCTGCGGGTTCACGTGCGCAAACTGCCGGACAATTCGTCCGTCAGTTCCCCCAATGCGCCAAAAGCCCTTTGAGATAGATGCCGTACTCGTTCTTGTACTGAGCGGCGAGCTTCTCCAGCTGGGCATCATCGATGAAGCCCTTGCGCCATGCCACTTCTTCCGGACAGGCGATCTTCATGCCCTGGCGTTTCTCCACCGTCTGCACGAACTGCGACGCCTGGATCAGGCCGTCGAACGTGCCGGCATCCAGCCACGCCGTGCCGCGGGCGAGGCGATGGACGCGCAGGTCGCCGCGATTGAGGTAGACTTCGTTGATGGAGGTGATTTCCAGTTCGCCGCGCGCCGAAGGCTGCACCTCCCTGGCGATATCAACGACATCCTCGTCATAGAAGTACAGGCCGGTCACGGCCCAGTTGCTTTTCGGCTTTTCCGGCTTTTCCTCAATCGAGAGCGCCTTGCCCGTTTCATCCATTTCCACGATGCCGAATGCAGCCGGATCGTTCACCTGGCAGGCAAACACTTCCGCGCCCTTCGTGATCGCGCCGGATTTGGCCAGCTCGCCGCTGAGGCCGGCGCCGTAGAACATGTTGTCCCCGAGGGCGAGCGCACTCTTGCCGCCATCGACGAAATCAGCCCCGATCAGGAACGCTTCGGCCAGTCCGCGCGCCTCAGGCTGCTCTGCATACTGAAAGTTCAGCCCCCAGTCACTGCCGTCGCCAAGAAGCTGCTGGTAAAGCGGCAGCGCGTCCGGCATGGAAATGATGAGGATGTCGCGGATGCCTGCAAACATCAGGGTGGTGATCGGGTGGAAGATCATCGGCTTGTCATAGACAGGCAGCAGCTGCTTCGACACGGCCCGCGTGATCGGATGCAGGCGCGTTCCCTTGCCCCCGGCCAGTATAATGCCCTTCATGAATTCCACTCCCCGGATATCACCAGTTGTTCAACACAGTCCCGCGTGCTGGCCTGCCAATGCGGCAGTTCCACGTCATAGGCTGTTGCAAGTTTCGACGAATTGAGACGAGAATTTGCGGGCCGGCGCACAGGCGTCGGGTATTCCGCAGATGTAATGCGTTTTACGTTTGCCGCCGGGCCGCCGAATTCAGCGCTGCACGCAAATATGTACTGCGCGAAATCGGCCCAGCTTGCTTCGCCATCCGATGTCATGTGGTAGACGCCCGGTTTCACCGGTGCGGCGCCAGACAGGATCTGCCCGGCGATCTTCACAATACCGGCGGCGATGTCCGCGGCGCTGGTCGGGTTGCCGCGCTGATCGTCGACCACGCTCAGCTCGTCCCGCCCGTCGGCAACGCGCAACATTGTCTTCACAAAATTCTTGCCGACAGGGCTGTAGACCCAGGCCGTCCGGAGGATGATATGATCGGCATTGCCGGCGGTGACCGCTTCTTCACCGGCAAGTTTAGAGCGCCCGTAGACACCGAGCGGTGCCACAGGGTCTGTTTCGACATAGGGCGCATCCTTGCTGCCGTCGAACACATAATCTGTCGAAAGATGAATGATGGGCACACCGGCTTTTGCCGCTGCAGCGGCCAGGTGGCCCGGCGCTTCGGCGTTCAGCGCGAAGGCTGCTGCCTCGTCGCTTTCGGCCTGGTCCACCGCCGTATATGCCGCCGCATTGACCACGAGATCCGGGCGGACCTCGGCGATGGCCCGCGCAATGGCAGCGGTGTCGAGAATGTCGAGGTCCGGGCGCCCGCGCACTACGATCGTCAGACCTTCCGGAGAAGGAGTGCCAGCCAGCGCACGCGCAACCTGCCCGGCTCCGCCAGCCACGAGAATTGTCTTGTCCGCCATGTGGGCCTTCCAGGTTCCGGCGTTACGCCTTTTGCGGCTCGGCAAGGCCGAGGCGCTCGCCTGAGTAGACTGACTTGCGCAGCGGCGTCCACCAGTCGGCATTGTCGAGATACCAGCGCACTGTCTTGGCGAGGCCGGTCTCGAAATTCTCCTGCGCGCGCCAGCCAAGCTCGGTTTCAAGCTTCGTGGCATCAATGGCGTAGCGCTGGTCGTGGCCGGGACGGTCGGTCACGAAGCGGATCAGCTCCCGGCGGGGGCGATCGGCCGGCACCATTTCATCCAGGGCATCGCAGATCTTCTCGACCACTTGCAGATTGGTGCGCTCATTGCGCCCGCCGACATTGTAGGTCTCGCCGAGCCGGCCCTTCGTGGCGATCAGCGACAGGGCCCGAGCATGGTCCTCGACATAGAGCCAGTCGCGGATGTTCGAGCCATCGCCATAGACCGGCAATTCCTTGCCTTCGAGGGCGTTCAGGATGACCAGCGGGATCAGCTTCTCCGGGAAGTGATAGGGCCCGTAATTGTTGGAACAGTTCGACACCACGACAGGCAGGCCATAGGTGCGGAACCAGGCCTTCGCCAGATGGTCCGAAGCCGCCTTGGATGACGAATAAGGCGAAGACGGGTCATAAGGCGTTGTCTCGTGGAACAGACCTTCCGGACCGAGCGTGCCATACACTTCGTCCGTCGAGACATGCAGGAACCGGAACGCCTGTTTCGCATCTCCGTCAGCCAGCGCGGACCAGTAGGCTCGGGCTGCTTCCAGCATGCTGTAGGTCCCGATGACATTTGTCTCGACGAAATCGCGCGGTCCCGAAATGGACCGGTCGACGTGGCTCTCGGCCGCCAGGTGGAGAATCTGCTGCGGCTGTTCCTGCGCCACAAGGTCCGTCATAGCCTTCTGGTTGCAGATATCCTCGACCACCAGCCGGCAACGCCCGGTTTCCTCCGCGGGGGCAATATTGGCCCGGTTCGCCGCATAGGTCATCTTGTCGACAACCACGACCTCGGCCCCCTGCTCCAGCACCAAATGCCGCACCACCGCGGAGCCAATGAATCCTGCTCCGCCGGTAACGATGACTTTCATCCTAAGACTCCATTCGTAAAATGGCGGCGTCGTTCCCAAAGTAGCTGCTGGTTATGCTAAGACCTGTGGCTACGCAAGCCGTCATCCGCAACCGGTCTCAGTGCTCTGTCACCGTCTCCCCAGACGGTTCAGATGCGCTGGGCACTGATATCGGAAAACACGGCATTCGACTCGATCGGCTCACGCAAAAGCAGAAACGCAACATCAGGCGTGAGAGTAACCGGATCGCTTAATGACGTCTTGTAGATATATGCGCCATCCAGATGCCGTGCGAACAACTCTTCAATGTCCGCACCATATTCTCTATAGTGGCCATGCTTCGTTTCGTCCGGATAACCCCAGTCTACAGTAGTGGGCCGCCGCATCGGGTCAGGCACTGTCAGGAAGCACCCACCGTTATTTGACTGCACACGGATCAATTCATGCAATGCGCTATTGTCGTATGCGACATGCTCCAGAACATGGTTGCAAAGAACTAGATCATAAGCCCGCGTAGGACGGTCTATCTTCTGCAAGTCGAGAGAATTCGATGAGCCGTAAACAGAGACCTCAAACTCACTGAACCAAGCAGGTTCCACACAGCGGTCGCTGGAAAATTGCAGAACCTTTAGCGGCGCAAGCGCCTGACGCGGCAAGCTCAGAAAAAACGACCGGATAGCCCGGTGCCGCTCCAGAGAATTACAGCTTTCACACCTTGGATTCCGGCCGCTGACTGCCAGTCGTTCGCCCGGCCCCTTCCCGAAGGACGTACCGCCGCAGATAGGACACTCTTCTCTATATTGCGCATCAGTCATTATGATTCAGTTCCCAATCAATCGTACGAAACGGATGAACAATCGACAGCCCGGCTCTCCTATTCAGCCCCTCGTCGATACAAGCTGATGGCGACTACCATCAAAAAAGATTTGTTTGGCTCGTACACAGGACGCGATTCCTGTTATTCCGAGCAGAACCCAAGCAGTTGTTCAATCTCCAGTCTAATCGTCTAAATGACTTCCCGCGGTTAGCCAACTGCAAGTTGGCGCACATGAGCCTCCGCCAGCCTTGTCCGCATGTCAACTACAATGCAACTCTACCGCTCACACCGCACATGCCATCCTTCGTCGCGCGCTCGAACAAGCGCTCGAATTCCGCTTCGCGTTCTGGAGCCTTCTCCCGGATCACTTTCAGCCAGGACTCACGGAAATCTGCCAGTTTCGCCTCCCGAGCGGCAAGGCTTCCCTTCGCATAACGGTCGCCGAACAGATATGCATTTCGCACGAGGTAGTAGAAGTAGGTCTTCGTGGGCAGCCCCCCCACTTCAGATCGTTTCCAGTGGGCAAGGTGCATATCTGGAAAAAGGAGAGGTCGCTCGCCGTATTCCCGGGCTCGCATGAACCAGTCGGTTTCCTCGTAGTAAAGGAAATAGTCCTCTGGCAAGTAGCCGATCCTGTCGAGAACACTGGTTCGACCAAATACGTTTGCACCGGTAAGATAGTCGCACTCATAGGCCTCGCTGGGTACATCAGAAATATTCTTGCCGATAAATCGGTGAATTGAAAAGCCGCCATTCGCGAGGTCGACATCGCCGCCAGCAAACCAGATAGTGTCGGGCCGGTCTCCAAAAGTAATTGTCGATCCGAACAGATTATGCCCGAAATCCGAGTCGGCACGCCCAAGCATTTCTCGATAGTAACCAGCCGGTACGACAACATCCGGGTTGAGGACCCAGAAATATCGGCAGCGGGCTTCTTGGACCAGCCGCTGTGGCCAATGACCAGCGTCGCAGTCTCCATTGTCTGCGCAATTGCGCTCCATGTATTCGTTGAACGCCAGACTGAGCGAGCCAGAAGCCATTTCACTCAAAAGGCTTTGAAACGAACAATCGCATCCACAACTCAAAAGGATCGATGCTGAACTGGGCCCCATACAGCTCCATATTTGGGCCCAAGCCCCCCGCCCCTCGTGGCGAACCCCAGCAGAACGATCTCATCGAAAACATCGTCGTTAACCGCACGATAAACGTCTCAACTCAAAAGGGCTGGTTGGTCTTGCACGCGCCTGGAAGACGCTCAGGCACTTTGTTTCATGACTATAATCACCACCGCTCTCTATATCCCTGCACGGGCTGAAGCCCGCAAAGGCGCAGTCCGCTCAAGCGCTAAGGAATCCCGCCCCTCCCCCCTGACGCGCCGCCGGTGCCTCAATTCAGGTGCGATAAAATAACTAAACCACAGAAACAAATGCGGGACGCGCCGGACTCAGTTCAACTGTCGAACAAACTTGGTTAGATGGCGACGCGGCCCGTCACACCTGACTTGCCATCAGCAATTGCTTTCTGGAAAAGAATTTCGAACTCACGTTTTCGATCGGGCGCGCGGTTTTCGATCTTTGCCATCCAGGCTTCAATGAACTCGTTTACTCTCTTCTGACGGGCCTCGCTCGCACCAGGCGCATATTTCTCTCCAAAGATCAGCGCATTTCTGACGAAGTAGTAACAATAAGCGCGCGTTGGCAGTCCTCCTACTTCGGATCGCTTCCAATGTGCCACATGGCAGGCAGGATTAATCAGCCCACGTTCGCCTTCCCTTGCAGCACGAGCGAACCAATCCGTTTCCTCAAAATACAAGAAGTACTCTTCGGGAATAAATCCGATCTTGTTGATCACGGAAACCCGGCCAAAGATGTTGGCGCCAGTGATGTAGTCAGTTTCAAAAGGTTCGCGAGGCAGATTCGCTAGCGGCTCGCCCATATGCTGATGGAATGAGAAACCGCCATTATCGTAATCTATGCTACCCCCTGCATACCAGACTCTGGATTCATCCGCACCGTACGTTATGGCCGACCCAAATAAATTGTATTGGGGATGCGCTTCAGCAAGGCTCAAAATCTCTTGATAGTATCCCCGTGGCACAACGATGTCGGGATTGATAATCCAGAAAAATTCATATCCGACATGTTCTGCATACCAAAGCCCAATGTTGTTTCCGGATGCATAACCAATATTGTCCTCAGTCTGAATAATAGTGAGATTCGGGTACTTGTCCGCTAGGGACAAGGCGTCCTCGATTTTCTCAGAGTTGGAAACAATCAGGATACTGGGACCCCCAGTCTGCATCAAACAGCTATCCACACACCTTATTGTGTCTTCAATATTGCTATAGTGCAGTACGATAGCACAGCATTTATTGTTCTCGCAAAGGCGGTGTTCGTTCCTGATAAAGAACGTGCGAAGATGTCCAGCTACGTGCTTTGTGCGCCTCTCCCCCAACCTCTCGCCACTCATGAACCTGTGCAGCTTTCTGCTCGTATCGGACCATTTGAAAGACGCAGCAGTGTGGAATGCAGCTTCAGACATGAGCTTCTGTTTTTCTGCGCTCAAACCTCCAAATAAAGCCATAGCCGCCTCCAGGTCCGGAATCTCGCGCGTCCCGAACAGATACCCATCCGTTCCCGAATTGAGGACTCCATTCAACAGACCCTTGTCTGGGGCGATTACGGGCAATGAAAAGGAAAGGGCCAACAAAGCAGATCCGGATGTCAAAACCTGCCTATAAGGAAGGACAGCTACATCGGAAGACCTCATGTAAATCTGAACTTCGTCATCCGGAATAAATTCGGGCCGGAAAACGATGTTCTGAAAACAGCTAAGACGCTCTTGGAGTTCCCGCACGTCAATTCCCAGCGGCTTACCAGCAATGAGAAGCCAAGCATTAGGCTGATCTACCAATATGCGACGGTACGCCTCTATCAGTTCATCAAGCCCTTTGTAGGCTCTAAGCTGACCAAACAATGCATATACTGTCGCGTTTTCAGGTATGTTCAGAATTTTGCGCGCCTGCGAACGGCTCATTTCGGAGGGAAGTGCCCCCACATAGCTGCCGTGTGCCGCAACAAGCACCTTTTCCTGAGGAATGGCATAAAACTCTGAAGCCAGCTCCGCTGTACGCGCGTCATGTACATGTACAAATTCTGCAAGCTCACATAGTTTTTTTGCGAGCCGTATCTCTTGACTTCTATACTTGGGCTCGTGCGACAGAACGTTGTGGATTGTCCAATATATCTTGCCACCCAATGACAAGAACATTCGCGCATCAGATATAAATTTATCGACAAGCTTGTCGGCCTCAGCATCATCTCTACCAGGAGCGAAAATCGGATTCGTCCAATGAAGATGAAATACGAATCGCTCGTCGCCACCAACCTCAATTAATTCCTTAAGGCACTCAGCCATGCTTGCGGGCTTGACGTCTGCCGCAACAAACTCTGAATATAAGTGGGATTGATACGAGTTGTTTATCCGATAATCTGGGAAAAAACGCACATTCAATTTCAAATCGGAAGCAGATGGAACATGTCCGGAACGCATAAATGCGGAAAAAGCAAGGACATCTGCGTTCTCGTAATCGGATCCTATGGCGGCATGCTTATTACGGATAGTGGATTCTATCGTGGCCAGCTGACCATCCACATACTCCGTAAACGTAATGCGATCCCCTGCTGATCCATGATAGTAGTCAACCCCGAGGTACGGAGCAAAAGAAACCCGGGCCTGTCGCGTCACTCGAAGAATAAAATCCCAATCCACCAAGCGCCGCAACCCGATGTCGAAGCGGATCCCTGCCTGCTCAGCACTCCTACGAGTGTGAGCAAAAGTATTCATGTCAATGTAATTTCGGCTTCGACACTCTCTCCAGGAAAAAGGGGCACCTCGATAGAATAGTGTCTCCCCCAAATCACCATGCCCTCGAAGACCGCAATACGCGGCATCCAGATGGCCAGAACCCATAAATTTCAACATATTATCAATGTGTTCTGGACGCCAGATATTGTCGCTGTCGATATAAAAAACGACGTCTCCGGTAGCCAAGGAAAGCGCCTTGTTCCGAGCGCTCGCAACACCGAGATTTGGTTGCCGGAAATAATGAATTCGATCATCCGATAGAAATTCTTGGACAATCTCTATTGTTTCATCCGTGCTCCCATCATCAACTATCAAGAGCTCCCAGCAGCGGTAGGTTTGAGCAACCACCGAATTGATAGCCGCCGCCAATGTGGCAGCCCGATTATACGTAGGGAGAACAATTGAGGCTTTTTGGAGAGCATCGACTTTGGAGCCACCAACCTCTGCTTTCATGCCCTCAATGAATTGCTTCTCCAGCCCTTCTGGCCACTCGTCATAAACCCGCACAATCGAAGCGCGCACCTCCTCATCGCTGGAGTTAGGGCGTAGGGCGGAAAGATCTGGACCGGGAATTATTTTCCTGGGCTCGGGGAGAGGTCTCCTTCCTTCCGCCGCCCCAACTTTAATATAATGGATGAGCGGATTGACTTCAGCCTTGCGAACATCTTCGTAGGAGCCCAAATAGTGCGCGGTGTTAAAGCGCTCGCCAGGACTCAACCCAAGCCTCCATCCCGACCGCAAATAATGCTGAAGCGGTTCGCAACTTCCGCCCTCAGTCTGAAGATTTTTCTTAATATATCCAGCGGCATCAAAGTAGGGACTAGGGCTGCGAAACTCTCTCCAACCGGCTTCAATGTAATGAATCAAGGGGTTTTGCCCTGATATCTTTACATCACTGTACTGATCTAGATACCATTGCGCATCGAACAGTGGATGCGGGCTTTGAGGATTCTGCGCAAACAAAAAGTGCGACACAGGCTCGATATTCTTTGGTATCCCCGCCCTTTCCCGATACCAATCTGGGTCAAACAGGGCGTGAGGGGATAATCCCTGCAGCCACCCCACAGTCAAATAGTGGGCAAATGCATATCCATGTCCCGCTTGGTCGCTCCCCCAAACCGATGCATAGTGCACAGGATCAAACAAAGGATTGGGGCGACGCCCCTCTTCTGCACCAGCCAATATGTAGTGCGTAAGCGGATCAATATCCGCTTCTCGCACATCAGGATTACAGTGAAGATACCACTGGGTATGAAAAAGGGGGTTTGGAAACCGTCCCTCGCGCCATCCAGTACTCATATAGTGAAGTAGCGGATTCATACCAGACAGTTCCACGTCCGGGTTTTGCTGCAGATACCAATCCGTATCAAATAGCGGATGCGGCTTACGCCCTTCCGCCCAGCCAATCGAATTGAAGTGCGCCAGGGGATCTGTGCCGACAATATCCGGATACATTTCCAGATACCAGGCCGCATCAAAAATCGCTGGCGGTTCCTGAGCGGAACTGCGTATCCAGATTTTGCGAAATCTGGAAGGATTGATCACCGGCATCTGAATTTACCCCTAATACTTCGCGGCGCCGGCTCCTTAAACATCGTTCTCGGATCCGCCCGTCTTTCTCACCACGCCCACCGAACGTGCAGCCAATGCCTTCACGCCCCGGAGCGGGCGCGTCAAACGCCAGGATGAGGAATTACGCAGTTCGAGCAAACTTGCTCTCTGCAGCCGCAAGTCCTTGCGCAGTTCACGAATGACAGCCTCATAGCCGGCGGCTGATTCCGTCAGACGCTCAATTTTCGCCACGGAGTGCGCGAGTTCGGCGGTATGGGTCGCAAGGTTTCCCTTCAGTCGGTCGATGTGCGCCTTTGCGTCTGACATCTCGGCGCGCATCGTATCTCGTTCACCAGACAGTTTCGCAATGCCCGCATTCGCTTTCGCCAGCTCTTCCTGGGAAGCGGCAACACGTTGTTCGCTCAGTTGCCGATCAGAGCGTGCAGCTGCCAATTGGGAGACAAGACCTTCACTCGCCGACTCAGCTTTTTTCAGCTCCTCGCCCAGATGACTCGCCCGAGCTTCAAGTTCGGCGAGCCGGACCTGGGCATCCTCAAGCTGCTCGCCCTTTTGCTTGAGAAGGGTCTCAAGTTCCTCTGTCTTGCGAGCAGACTGGGCTTTGGACTCTGTCAGTTGTGTATCGAGGTCTTTGACCTTCAATTCCGCATCTTTCACCTGTTTCCGGACAGATGCGAGAGTGGTTTCCACGCGATCGGAATATCCGAGAAAATCGTCCCGGTCATTGAAATAGGCACCAACATCCCTGCACAGATCTTCCGGCAAAGTTGTGGCTTCGTCAGGATCGAACCCGCACCAAACGGAGACCAGGTCATAAAGCTCAGGAATCGGCGCAGGAATTGCTTCATCCCGCCGAAGCTCATTGGCTGATATCCGGTTATGGTGCATCGACGTATCGAGAAAGTCTGAGGCATAGTCTTTGAATGCATCGCTTTCGTCGGACGGCATGTTCAACCCGAAGGCCTCAGCAATCCGCTCCAATTCGCCTCGAGGATCAGCCATCAAATTCTGGTAGCTGACAAACAAACGCTTTGCCTGCTCCGTACCTTTAATCGCTTCATAAGTGTGCTTGAGCCAAAGGACGAGGCCCTTGTGGCGATCAAAACCGTCCCGCTTCCGAAGGGATTCGGCCGTCTCCAGCGGGTTGCGCAGGGTAATCAGGTAAGATGGCTCCACCCCCAGATCGTCCATCACGCATTGCCAGAAAGGAAGCAATACAGCCGTACGCGGATCTTTTACCGCAAAGACCGATGCTTTCCTGAGCTTCTGATTGAGAAGCTCAGCCGCTTCGATACGTTCCGCGGCAAATTCGGACTTTTGGAACAAGGCCGTATCCAGTGGATAAAGATAGTGCCAGCCGCTCTTTGCCTTTGCCAGCACACGCTCATTCATCCGATAGAAATCGAGGTCTTCCCAGAAACCTTTATCATTGTTGTTGGCCACCGGCTTCATGAGGTTGTCCCCAAGATCCGCGCCCAGCGCGTGCACGCCCCGGGTGGCCACACTGGTGCCGCTGCGGTGCATGCCGAGAACCATAATCAATTTCGGCGCAGAGGCCTTGCGCGAATTCCTGCGAACCAAAGGGACATCTTTTGCCATCATATCCGAGGCAATTTCAGGTTTGGACAACATCGTTCTGATTGGTCCCTAAGCTACTGTTCTGGCGCAGGGTGACGCTGGCCGGAACATCCTGCCAACGACACACAGAGCGGTCATAAATCATTAGTTTACAAAGAAAAATACAAACAAGTTAAAATTCCAAGGCAGGAAGTGCATTTTCCAGTAGAAACTGCTTGTACAGGACTGCGTTCTGTTCCCGGCGATCATAATACGCCTTCCACTCAATTCCATTCAGCAGCTTCACTATTTTTTTCGGATCCAGACTTGCGTTCTCGAGGGCAACGGAAGGGATCGCAGCAAACTCCGCCATCTCGCGCGTGCGGCTGTCATGATGGACAAGCACGGCCGGAACCCCGGAATTCAGCGCCATGATCGTGCCATGCAAACGCGTTCCGAGAACATAATCGTAATAATCCAATGCCCTGGACCACTCGTCGACATCGAAAAACAGGCGTCCATGAGACAGCACATAGTCTACGAGCTTGTCCCAGTCCTGCGCTCCATAGATCTCCAGCAGAAGCCCCTTCAGGCGGTCATCGAAGGCATTTTCAAGATCCAGCCCGGTGAGCAGCCGCATTTCCTCTGGCTCGGACTGAAAAAGAATGTCCATTCCATTCTGGTAGGCCAGCTGAAACAGATCCCGCTGCAAGGATTTGGTGCGTGCAAATGGCGCATAGCTCGCTGAATATCTGGTGGCGTGAAACAAGCCGCGATCGAACCGTACGTGCAGCTTGCTGCGCGGCGGAGTGAAGGGCCTGAAATTGTGGTAGAGCGATGGACACCCCGTCACCGTGACATTTGTAATTCCAAACCCGGCAAGGATCTGCCGGGTATAGTCTCCACGCACGGAAACCGAAGAAGATCGTTGTGCCACAGCGCGGACGAATCTGACAGTTCCATCAGGAACAGTAACCTGACCGGAATACCCGGCGTCCTGAGCGCCAAGACCTATGAGCACAACCGGGATCGTCAGCTTCTCGACCAGATCCGCGAGATGGCTGAAATCAACACGCGGGCTCAGCCAGTTCGCAGCGGGAATGACCAGCGCCCCGAGTTGCTCATTCAACTTCCCCGGGTCAAATGTGAAATTGATCCTTTCTTTTGGACCAGCGATCTGATTCCATACGGCATTCGTGAACAGCAGGTTTCCCGTGTTTTGTCCGACCATCTGATATAAACGGTCGAACGATGACGCTGACCTCGCATCAATGCGCGGCAAGATCGAAAGGATTCCTGTCTTTGGCATTCAATACCTCTACTCGCCTCTTCATTGAGGTCCGACCAGCGGCGATAGCGGAATCTGTTCAGCTTGTCTCCCCGGTAAATCCCGTCGCAGCACCCAGCTTCAGCCGCCTGCAGGTTGCCGACGCATGACGGCCAAATTCAGTTTTGATCACCCCGGCTTTTGCGACATTTGCGAAGCTCAGGTCACATTTCATTCCGACTTCAAGTGGTTTCGCGACCACCTGCATTGCCCAGCTTGTCACTCTGTTCCCCGGGAGCGCGCGCTGATGCGGGTCATCGATTTGTACATGCCGGATTACACCCAAAAAAAGGTGCACGAATCCTCACCGGGCGGGCGCGGTGTTTCATTGAAAATGGGGCGCACTTGCCCCGGTTATTCCTATTCACATTATTTCCCGGACGTTCCACTTGGCTCTGTACACCGGCAACGCGGTGAACGGTGCGAGTCGCTGGAGGCTCTGACATTTAAAGACAATTCATTCGACCTTTTCATCACCCAGGATGTCATGGAGCATGTCTTCGATCCGGAAGCCGCTTTTCGCGAGATCGCACGTGTGCTGAAACCGGGCGGAATGCACATTCTGACCGTTCCCCTGGTCAACAAGTGTCAGCCCAGTAAACGACGGGCTGAGCACGCTGCCGACGGTTCAGTCCATCATCTGGCCGAGCCTTCCTATCATGGGAATCCCATTGACGACAAAGGGTCGCTCGTCACAATGGATTGGGGGTATGACATTGTGGATTTCATCCGTGAGACCAGTGGCCTATCGGCACACATGATCACTATTGACGAAATAGAACGAGGAATCCGGGCCGAATTCATTGAAGTCCTTGTCTGCCTGAAAACCTGAAGCTGTTTCAACCATGCGGAACGGACTTCCCAACCGCCCCCTCAAGATGTACCCGCCATGCCGGGATAGGAAGAAGCGAGTAGATTGGCATGAACAGAGCCATAAAAGTGTCCACTACGGACCGGTTCAGTCCCACTATTGTCGTGAACGATCTCTTGGATGGTGCAAAACGCGTCCATCTCTGGCTCGCTTTTGCGTCTGACGAGATTCAGAACCGCTACAGGCGAAGCAAGCTGGGCCTTACCTGGATTGTTCTGTCGTACCTGATCTTTGTAGGCTCTATATCCCTTTTTTTTGGTAACTTTTCTGACCTTGCGCATCAGAACTTCACTGTTTACGTCGCGATTAATTTCGCGATCTTCACCTTTCTTCTTGCGAACATTACAGATGGCTGCGCCGTCTTCCGCGTCGCGCGCAGTTGGATAAGCAGTGTTCCGCTGCCGCATTCTATCTATGTCTACAAAAGCATCGCGCGTGCGCTCTTCGTCTTTGCCATCAACATGGTCGTCGCGCTGGGAATATTCTTCCTGTTCGGGCACAAGCTCGCGCTTGTTGCATTGGAGGCAATTCCTGCCTTTCTTCTGTTGTTGGTGAACTGCGTGCTCCTTCAGATGATTCTCGGCTACATCGCTGCCCGCTTCCGGGACATCGAACATCTTGTTCAGTCGATCACCCGGATATTGTTTTTCACGACACCCGTTCTTTGGGTCCGGCAGGAACACGCGACGCCCGGGCTCCGCAATACAATTTCAGAAATGAACCCACTGACCCACGGGGTCGAAATCTTCGCGGCTCCCATCCTGGGAAAGCACGCGGATCCGCATAGCTGGTACTATGTCTTGTGCATGACAGCCGTTCTGTTCGTGGCGGCGTTGATCGTTGGGGGCTTTTCTCACCGCCGACTCCCCTATTGGTTATAGAGTTTACGGGTATGAATCTTACCACAAAAAGCAAATTCGACCGCCTTGAACCACTAGATACGCAAGGAGACTGCGATGCGTTTCTACGCGCCGAGAATATCGGCGTTCGATTTGCTGTGAGGGGAAATGTTCGCGACAAGGGTCTGCAGGACCATGACCCGCGGCTGATCTGGAACCACCGGCATCAGTTGCGCGGTGTCCAGGCACTTTCCGACATTTCATTTTCACTGAAAGAGGGAGACCGGCTGGCAATCGTTGGCCGGAACGGGTCTGGCAAGACGACCCTGTTGCAGATCCTGGCGGGCATTATCTCTCCCTCCGAAGGACGGCTGGTTTCCTGTGGACGAATCACCAGCCTCATCAACATAAACATCGGCATTCAGGCGGAAGCCACCGGCCACCGCAATATTACATTGCGTGGCCTGGCATCAGGCTATTCCCCCAAACAGGTCGAGGAAAAGCGGCAGGAAATTGCGGACTTTTCCGAGCTTGGTGACTTCCTGGGCATGCCCATGGAGTCCTATTCCGCCGGCATGCGGATGCGCCTGACCTTCGCGATTGCGACCGCCTTCAATCCGGAAGTCCTGATACTCGATGAATGGTTGAGTGCCGGAGATGCGTCATTCAAGAAAAGAGCGACAGAACGAATGCAGGAGTTTGTTGCCAAGGCTGGTATCCTGGTTCTGGCTTCGCACAGCAGTCAACTTATCCTTGAAAACTGCGCAACGGGCATCTGGCTGGATGGCGGCCGGATTCAGGCCGCCGGTCCGGTTGAAGATGTGCTGAAAGAATATGAGAAAAGCGCTTTGCAGTCAGGCGCCCAATAGCCGCTGCAGCTGACTAAAGGCGTTTGGCCAAGTGATCGAGATACGCGGCTGCCCGCCCGGCCATGTCGTCGCTGACATCACATAAGCCAGCCACATATTCCTGCATACGCTGGATTTCTTCCCACTCCGCCAGCCCGAATTTTGAGATCGTCACACTCTCCGAATGCCGGCGATGATAGTTCATGGGGCGGGGGTCGAAGGCGAATTTGCCTTCTCCGGCCATGCGCGCATAGACGCACCAGTCTCCCGCCACCCGGTATGACCGGATCTCGTCCATGTGCGCGCTGAGCACGCCCTTCAAAGCATCCCTCCGGAACAAAACGCCACTCACATTCGGCAGCGTGTTCTTGACCGACAATCCATTGGCCAGTTCCGATAGCCCTTCCGTCACAAAAGGCTTGCGCCAGCGCGCCGGATCAACATCCGCAACATAATCGAGATAGCTCGCGGCGAGGATTTCCCCTTCCCCGCTGACCTGGTTCGATTGGGTATACGATACGACGACTTCCGGATCCCTGAAGGCAAGGGCAGCTGTTTTCAGGAAATCGCGCCCGGCCCAATCGTCCGCTTCTGCGATCCAGATGATGTCGCCCTCAGCAAGCTCCACCCCCTTCTGCCATTGGGCAAAGACCGAACCGGAATTCTGTTCGTTCTCGATAATCCGGTATCGGATGGAACAATTGTGCAGCAGCTCCTTCGCAACGGCGACACTGTCATCAGATGATTTGTCGTCAAGGAAGATGATCTCCCAGACAGGAAGGGACTGGCTCAGAATCGACGCAATGCGCTGGGGCAGATGGTGCGCATAGTTATAATTGGGCACGACGACTGAAATCCTCGGCACGGGCTCATCCAGCAAGCGCAGCATGTCGCCAACAAAACTCCGAAAGCCAAATCGGCTGCGAGCGATATCCAGACCTTCTTTTGCGACGCGCTCCAGGTTCTCTGGATCCTTGAACAGCACGCTCAGCGCATTCACGAAACCGTCCGGCGCCTCATCCGGCAGGACGGTGACAGCCCCGGACTCAGAGAGATCCTCCACCCCGCTCGTGCCCGAAATCATGAAAACAGGTGTGCCCGCATCCAGGGCTTCCATCACGGTTGTCGGGAAAGGGTCTTCTCTCGATGTGAGCACGAACAGGCTCGCCGCCGCATAAAAGTCGCCGGTATCGTTCCGGAATCCAACGAAATGCAGATTGTTTCTGGCTTCCGGGTTGTCCGCCAGGATCTTCTGGCAGGCTGTATCCATTTCCTCGGATATTCCGCCTACCCAGATAAAGTGGGCATCTGCATCCGCCCGCGCCGCCGCGACCGCCCAGCGGCAGAAGATGTCCACGCCCTTGCGCCGGTCTCCATAGCCGACCCCCACCACAAATCGTACAGTATCCGGCAGCCCGAGTTCCGCGCACAGGCGCAGACGGGCCGGTTCTTTTTCCTCCAGACCCGCGATGCCATCCCGCTTATAGAGACCCTGAGGCGAGATCAGGGGATTGCGCCAATCGTGACCAAGCACTTCCTTTGCGGTGCGATGCTCGACCATTCGTGAGGGAAACACCACCGTCCCGGCATGTTCATCCAGTGCCCGGATACCTGTCTCCAGCTGCATCGCCGCTATGATCTCGGGCAGCTCGTGCACCAGGCCGATACAGAAGATGCCCGCTTCTGCGAGATATGGCGCGATCCATCCTGATGCGGATGAATTGACAATCGCCTTGGCATAACCGTCCTGGACCAATCCGGATATTGCTTCACGCAGATCGTCTTCGCTGACCTCGCCGGGCGTTGCATCCACCAGCTTGCCATAGGTGGCGAAGCGTCCTGCGAGGACTCCTTCGCCGCAAGCGATCGTGGCGACGTCATAGCCAAACACGCTGTGAAGCACCGACACAAAACTGAGCGAGAGGTATTGTGCCCCATGCCGGTGCAGATCGTGCACGACGACGATGATTTTGCGGCGGCTGACCGGCAGATTGTCGGCCATGTCGTGCACCAGGTCTGCCGGCTCCACACGGTCGGCATCCGTATCCGACTGCAGACCGTTTCGTGTCGCTTCCAGCCAGGTATAGCCATGCGTCAGGTCTGGTTCGATATGGGCACCCTCAGCCCACTCGTTCCAGGAATTGATGAAAACCAGGCGTTCGGACGGATCGCTGAACCGGGCTCCGACATCAAGCGCCGCGTCCCGAAGCCAGGCGGAATACAGGTCCGGGTCCGTGTTTACGAACACGGTACCGCGGCTCATCCGCCGGGCTGTATTGTCCCAGCGGGGCGTCACACCCCGGAATAATTTATAGGATGGCGCTGGCAGCGCACCGGCTCGTGCAGGCAGCTCGGACCAATCATAGATCTTGCATTGAAAATCATCCGCCACCGGATGAACAAACCCCTCCTCCGGTGCCATCCCCATATTGTTCGGCGGAAATTCAGCCGCGGCGTCAAATCCGAATTTGGCGGGATCCGACAGATCGAACGATTGTGTACAAACGAGATAGATCTCACCAATGCCATTTTCGCGGCACCAGGTCCGCCAGCGTTTCGACGTCGCTTTCGCGTCGGGCAACAGCCCCGGCCTGTAGACCATGACCAAAGGCCGCCCTTTGACGCGCAGATATTTCGGATTGCGAAGGTAACGTGCCAGATAAGAGATGAAGGCGATATCGTCTTCAGGGCTGTGCTTCTGCCCGATCAGGACTTCCTGTTCGCGCCCGTCCCATGTGCGGCTCCAGTTTTCATTGGCCCAGCAGAGGCAGAACGGGAAGTCGATTTCCTCGTCCGCCGCCCAGGCCTCGATCGGGGCTTCCAACAGGCGCTTCCCGGCAAACCAGTAGAAATAGAAACAGAACGCCTCCAGGCCATATTGCTTTGCCAACGCAGCCTGCCTCCGCCGGACATGGGGGGACTGCAGCAGGTCATAATAGCCCAATTCCCCCGGGCGGATCGGCTGATCATGCCCCTCGAACTGAGGTTTGGCGCGGCGGACATTGGTCCACTCGGTAAACCCCTGCCCCCACCACTCATCGTTCTCGGGAATGGGGTGGAACTGCGGCAGATAGAATGCAATTGCGCGCGCCAGCAGCGATGCCGGCCGCGGCAGGCCCGACAAGTCTCTGTAGACAGGCCGCCCCGCATCGATCGGCTGACGCATGGCCCGGCGCAGGCGTGCCTCTGCCAGCCGTTCCTCTTCGATCTTCCAGTTCCGGTAGGTGGCGCTCCAGCCGACCAGGATGGGCATTCGGCGGAAGACAAATCCGGCAACCCGGTTTTTCATGCCGGGGGGCACGGGCAGACGCCGCCAGACAGCTCTCAGAACGATTGAAAATCTGCGGCGCAATCTCTGGATCACTCCCCCGGTTGATCCAACAGGCTCATTCACGTCAAAACTCTCTTCCGGATATCCGCCGACTTCCTTTCCATTATCCGCCTCTGGTTTCAACACGGATGCTCATGTCTGTGTTTGTCTGACGTGCGCAGCAGTGCTAGGCCGACACCATGAAAACCGGTTGTTTTACCATCTGCTCGCGCAACTACCTTGCCTACGCGCTCACGCTGCGCGACAGCCTGCGGATTGCGGAACCTGAACTCGAGTTCAGGATCTTTCTGGCAGACGAGCCGGTGTCCGAAAACCCGCCGGAAGACGTTGAACTTATTCCCGTTTCTGCCCTGACTGGCGAAGACATCCGCGACATGGCCTGGCGCTATAATGTCGTTGAGTTCAACACGGCCGTGAAGCCGTTCTGCTTCGACTACATGTTCGACGAAGCGGGCTGCGATGCCGTGATCTACCTCGATCCGGACATTCAGGTTTTCGCGCCCCTGACCGCCGTGCACGAGGCCCTGGCCGGTGGGGCGTCCTGCGTTCTGACGCCGCACATCCTGGCCCCGTTGACCGACGACGGCACGCCTTCCGACATAGACCTGATGCGCTCCGGCACGTTCAACCTTGGCTTTGGAGCATTCGCCAATACGCCCGAGGCGCGGGACTTCCTTCGCTGGTGGGGCGGCAAGCTGCGCGCGCATTGCCATATCGACCTGCAGAACGGCCTGTTCGTTGACCAGCGCTTCGTCGATTTCGCCCCGAGCTTCATCGAGCGCCTGACCGTGCTGCGCGACCCCGGCTACAATGTTGCCTACTGGAACCTCGCCCACCGGCCGGTGCGCAAGGAAGCCCCGGGCTGGACGGCGGGCGGCCAGCCGCTGGTCTTCTTCCATTTCAGCGGCGTCTCCCCCGGCGCGCCGGATGTCTTCTCCAAACACCAGTCCCGCTTCGACATGACCAATATCGGCGATGCGGCAGAGCTGGTGCGCGGGTATCATGCCAGCCTCGCGGCAAACGGCCAGGCGCACTGGTCGACGGTGCCGTACGCCTATGGGACCTTCGCCACAGGCGAGCCGATCGCCAACCCGATGCGCCGCGGCCCGCCCGCCGACCCGGCGGCCCCCTTTGCCGCGCCGAATCACGCCTACTGGAACGCGCCCAGCGATCGGGTGGACCAGGCGCCCGGCCAGACCATTACGCGCCTGATGTACGCCATTCACGCCGACCGGCCGGACCTGCAGGCCAAATTCCCCCTGTCCACCGCCGCCGGACGGCGCGACTTCCACGCCTGGTTCATCGCCCATGGCGCGCGGGAATACCGGGTGGGCGAAGCGCCCCTGGCCGCCGCCCTGTCGGACTCAGCCATTCGGGCGCAGACCATCGCCCGGCACTTCGCGCGCCTGCGCCTCGCCTTCCGCCGCATGGCCGACGAAGGAAACCCGACGGATGCCGGCTGAACGCGTAGACCTGTTCATCGCCGGGGTTCAGAAAGCGGCGACGACAACCCTCCACGCCCACCTGGCCGGACATCCGGACGTCATGACCGCCACGGCCAAGGAGCCACATTTCTTCGACAATGAGGCCCTCGACTGGACCGCGCCGGACTATGCCGGGCTACATGACCGGTTCGACGGCGTGCAGGCCGGCCGCGTCGCGCTCGACGCCACGCCGATCTACACTTTCTGGCCGCCATCGCTCGCGCGCCTGCAGGCCTACAATCCGGGCGCCCGGCTGATCGTCGTCTTCCGCGACCCGATCGAGCGGGCCTGGTCGCACTGGCGGATGGAGACCTCCCGCAATGCGGAGACGCTGGGGTTTTCCGAGGCGATCCGTGACGGCCGGGCGAGGCTCGATCCGGCCAACCCGCTGGCGCGTATCTGGCGCGTCGCATCCTATGTCGAACGCGGCTTCTATGCAGGCCAGGTCAGACGCCTGCTCGACTTTTTCCCGCGCGAGCAACTCCTGTTTCTCGACAGCCGGTCGCTGACCGGTGATCTGGAATCCGTACTCGCCCGCGTCTCAGACTTTGCCGGGATCGCGCCGTTCGAAGCGGTCCATCCGCTGGAGGTGCATGTCGGGAACCGGGCCTTCGGCACGATCCCACCAGAAGACGCCGCCTATCTTCGCGAACTTTTCCGCGACGATCTGCTTGAATTTGCAACTCTCACGGAAATTGACGTGTCGAGTTGGCCAACCCTCAACCCTGATGAGCCCATCCGATGACCGAGACCCGCCCCAACATCCTCTTTATCGTTGCCGACGATCTCAATGCCTGGATCGGGGCGCTTGGCCGGCATCCGCAAACACGGACGCCAAACATCGACCGGCTGGCCGCGCGCGGGGCGAACTTCACCCACGCCTATTGTTCGGCGCCCTATTGCAATGCCAGCCGCATGTCGGTGTTTACCGGCATGCTGCCGCCGAACAACGGCGTCTACCAGAATGAACCCTTCTGGGGCAGCGACCGTCGCCGGCCGACCTATTTCGAAGCCCTGCGGGAGCAAGGCTATGCCTGCCACGGCGCCGGCAAGGTGTTCCACGGCACGTTCGACTATGCCACGGCGGGGCGCACGCGCGCACCACTTGCGGGCTGGAGGCCGGCCCACCCGCATGACGAGGTCTGGGACCATTTCGACCATAGCACGGCAGAGCCCATGCCGCCGAACCGGCCCCTGAACGGCATGTTCAATTTCGACCGGTTCGACGAGGTCTCCCCCTGGAACCACCTTTTCGACTGGGGCATCCTGCCGGAAGACCGCGAAGCCGAAACGCCTGATGCGCTGACGGTGTCCGCCGCCGAGCGCCTCCTCGCCGCCCCGCCCGCGGACAAGCCATTCCTGTTCGCGGCCGGCCTCTACAAGCCGCACCTGCCCTGGTACGCGCCCCAGCGCTTCTTCGACATGTTTCCGCTGGACAAGGTCATCGTGCCTGTCGTGCGCGACGACGATCTGGACGATGTGCCGCCGATTGCCCGCCAATGGGCGCTGAACCCGCCCGACCATGAGACCGTCACCCGCGCCGGGCAGTGGCGTCATGCCGTGCGCGGCTATCTCGCCGCTATCGCCTATTGCGACGAACAGATCGGCCGCCTGATAGATGCGGTCGACGCCTCACCCGCCGCCGACAATACGATCATCGTCCTCTGGGGCGACAATGGCTTCCACCTCGGGGAAAAGCTGCACTGGCGGAAATTCGTACTGTGGGAAGAAGCGACCCGCGTGCCGTTCATTGTTGTTCCGCCCGCACGGGCCGGCATCGCCCCCGCCCGGCTGCGCGATCCTTCCAGCCTGATCGACCTGTTTCCCACCCTGTTCGACATGGCCGGGCTGGACCCGCTGCCCGGCGTTGACGGCACATCCCTCCTGCCCCTGATCCGGGGCGAAACGCTGCCGCCCCGCCCGGCGGTCACCACCTGGCAGAAGGGCAACCACTCCATCCGCTTCGGCCATTGGCGCTACACCCGCTATCGTGACGGCACCGAGAACTCTACGATCAGGCCAGCGACCCGATGGAATGGACCAACCTCGCCGGCGATCCGCAATTCGCGCGCTGGCGGGCCGAGGGAGCGGCTCTGATCGCCGCCCATATCCGCGAAGGCGCCTAGGGCCTCAGACGAACACGCCCATACAGCTGAGCAGCTCGATCCCCGCGGTCGAGGCGAAGGTCTCGGTCACAAAAATCAGGTTCGAGTCCGAGACCGGCGACGGCTCGGAACAGGCAATGAGTGTGGCGCCGTCTCCGGCGCGGATGCCGGGCACCTGGGTGGTCGCGCTGTTCATGTTCGAGCCGGCCCCCCCCGTCGGCGTTACGCCCAGCAGGTCGCCCGCCGTGTCGCCGAACAGGGTGGAGCGCAGCATCAGGCCGCGCTGCGGGAACGCTGCCCCGAACAGGTTTTCCAGCATGGGCGAAATGTCCACCGCGATCACCCGGCCGGGCGTGATGGTCTCCGGATCGCCGAGCTGGATCGTGTGACCCGCGGTCCAGCCGGCAAGGTCTGCGGCATCATGAACGGTCAGCTGCGTGTCCGAAGGACTCGCCTTCACCCATGCGCTCTGCACCGGGTCGAGGCTCATATTCCAGATGCGCACCATCGATACGCCGGTCATATATCCGGTCCAGCGGCCGAACTGCCCCGCCACAGACGCACTCAGGCTGAGCGTGTCACCCGAGACCCCCGCAATCGTCGCACCGCGCGGGTTCTGCCCGTGGCTCTCCTCGATGCGCCAGATGGAGACGGTCCCGTCCCCGCCCGGCGTGAAGACGAGGTCGCTGAGCGCGAGGCCCGACAGGGCATGCGCCTGGCCCTGCGGGAAACGCACCGTGCCGCTGGCCCGCTCAACCGTCATCGCCTCCTTCCAGGCCGTCCCGTCGGCGCTGACCTTCAGGTGCAGGTCGTCGTCGCCCGTCAGACCCAGCTCCGCCCGGCCGGACCAGCCGGACTGCATCAGCAGGGACAGCGTGTCGCCCGGCGCCTCCTTGTTCATCGTGTAGCGCAAATCCCCGTCCCCGCCCTCTGCCGCATAGCGCGCGCTCCACAGCGCCTTGTTCAGCTTGGCCGCAAAGGGATTGGCCGCGTCGGCCTCCGTACCGATCCCGAGATGGGGAATGTTCTGCAGCGCCTCCTGCCAGGCAGAGCCGGACCAGACGCACAGCGCCGCCTCGTTCGCCACCCAGGCCAACCAGCCTGCGCCCGGCGCGATGAAGGCCCAGGCCCCGTCCTGCCAGGCGGCGATCTCGTTCTCATGGCCGGCCCAGTCTCCGGTCGCCCCGGCGGCCACCAGCCAGCATTCGCCCTCCCCGGGGCTCGCCGGCGGGGCGGTCAGGTCCCGGCCGGCCACGCTGAGCTGCACCATCGCATCCAGGCGCCGCAGGGCTTCATTATGGGTGACGTGCTTCTGCGCCTGGTTCGGCAGCAGGTAAGGCAGGGCAAGGCGCGGCGAGGTATCCATGGACAGGCTCCGGGTCGATTGAACGCCCGCTAAGCTGCCACCCGGCCTGCCCTGCTGGATTCATCTGCCGGAATGGCCCGTCACGGCGGCCCTCAGCCTGCGGATAGACGCAGGCCTGTCCCCATAGTCGCCGGTCAGAACGGCGAGTCGAAATCCGCAAAGCGCTGGGCCTTGGCGTCCTTCTCGGAGAGCACGCCCTCTTCGGCCGGAATCCCCCAGTCGATGCCCAGCGTCTCGTCGCACCACAGCACCGCGCCGTCGCATTCCTTCGAATAGTAATTGTCCACCTTGTAGGCGATCTCGGTATCGGGCTCGAGCGTCGCAAAGCCGTGCAGGAAACCGCGCGGCACAAAGATCTGCACGCCGTTCTGCGCGCTCAGCTCAGCGCTGACCCATTTGCCATAGGTCGGCGAGCCCTTCCGCACGTCCACGGCCACATCGATGATCGACCCGCGCAGCACGCGTACCAGCTTTGCCTGCGCGAAGGGCGGCGCCTGGAAATGGAGGCCGCGCACCGTGCCCCTCTGGGCCGACAGGGAATGATTGTCCTGGATGAAGTCGGCATCGATGCCTGCTGCCTTGAAGCGCTCGGCATTGTAGGTTTCGCTAAAGAAGCCGCGATCATCCCCAAACCGGTCTGGTGTCACCAGCTTTACATCGGAAATGGCAAGTGATTCCACCTTGAGGGCCATGCTAGTGTCTCCGCAGTCCTGACCAAAACCGGTGTGTGCCCAACCGGACGGAGGCTGTCCAGACACGTCACAGCATTAAAAAAAGTCACTGAAGACGAGCTGCCGGAATGCGCTCTTGTCCCCTTGCTTCACCCTGAGGGCGAGGGCATGGTCTGCTTGGTCGGGCCGGGGGAGCACCAACCGCACGGGATGAGTGGCACTTTGGGTATGGAATCGCCGATACAGCAAGGGAAAGCCGCAATCCGGCGCATGATCCTGCCCCAGCCGGGGGTGCGCACAATCACCTTTCGCGAGAACAGTCCGCTGGTCGTCGCCGGCATGTTCCGGACGGGCAATGGCATCGGCCGCGCAGCGCGCGCCTGCTATGAGGCCTTGAACAAGGAAGGCCTCTCCCCGATCGCGGTGGACCTCAGCGACCTGTTTTCCCAGGCCGACACGGTCAGCACCGTGCCTCTGTCGGGCATGCCGAACACGCGCAGCGGGACGCTGATCCTGTTCGCCAACGCGCCGGAAACCGAACGCGCCCTGATGAGCCTCGGCCTGCGCCGCTGGCATGACTGGCGGATCATCGGTGCCTGGGCCTGGGAGCTGCCCGTCGGCCCGAAAAGCTGGTCCCGGCAGGCGCGCATGCTTTCGGAGATCTGGTATCCCAGCCGCTATGTGCACGATGCCCTGCACGGGAATGCTGCGACAGGCCATCGCATCGTCCCGCACTATGTGCCGGCGAGCCCGATGCCGTCCCGTCCCCTGCAGGCAAGCGCAAGTGACGGTGTGAACCTGCGCGTGCTCTGCATCGCGGATGGACGCTCATCCCTGCCGCGCAAGAATCTCCTCTCTGCGATCCGGATGTTTTCGCGTGCCTTCACGAATGGCGAGCAGGCCGAGCTGATCCTCAAATGCCGAAATCTGGAAGAGTTTCCGGCTTATCAGCGCGACGTCATGCAGGCCGCCGCGCAGGATCCGCGTATCCGGGTGATCAACCGCACCCTGCCGCAGGACGAGCACGACGCCCTTCTGGCCCAAAGCGACGTGCTCATCTCGCCGCACCGGGCTGAGGGCTTTGGCCTGAACCTCGCCGAGGCGATGGCCTGCGGCAAGGCGGTGATCGCCACAGGCTGGTCCGGCAATCTCGAATTCATGAACGCGAAGAACTCGATCCTGCTGCCGTTCCACCTGATCCCCGTGCGGGATCCGAGCGGCATCTATAGCGGGTTCGACGGCGCGCAATGGGCCGAAGCGGAAATCGAGGCCGGCGCGCAGGCCCTGCGGGATCTTTATGACAGCCCGTCCTCGGTCGCCAATTTATCGGACGCCGCATATAATTCGATCAGCCGGATCCTGATACCGGACCGCTATACCGACGCCCTGTTCGGCCGGGATGACGCTGTCGCCCAGGCACGGGACACTGTCCGAAATACGGTGTAACCAGCCGTGACTTGCGGGCAGTCCCGCCCATCCCCTATGTGCAGCTCACATTGGTATAGTTACGCGCGGAGTCGCCCTCATGTCCCTTCCCTTCATTGATCTTCAGGCCCAGCGCAAACGCATTGAAAGCGACGTGAACGCGGCCATTCTCTCTGTCGTGGAGAGCGGGCGCTACGTGCTCGGCCCGGAAGTCGGCGAACTTGAGAAACAGCTCGCCGCCTGGTGCAGCGCGAAGCATTCGGTCAGCTGCGCGAACGGCACCGACGCCATCGCCCTGCCGCTGATGGCGTGGGAAACCGGGCCCGGCGACGCGGTCTTCTGCCCGTCCTTCACCTTCGTGGCCACGGCGCAGGTCGTGCCGTGGACGGGCGCCTCCCCGGTCTTCGTCGACATCCTGCCTGACACCTACAATATGGACCCGGCGAGCCTCGAAGCCGCCATCGCCCGCGTGAAGGCCGAAGGCAAGCTGACGCCGAAAGTCGTCATCGCGGTCGACCTGTTCGGCCAGCCGGCGGACTATCCGGCCATCAAGGCGATCTGCGATCGCGAAGGCCTGAAACTGATCTCCGACAATGCGCAGGGCTTTGGCTGCACGCTGAACGGCAAGGCGACGACCGACTGGGCCGACATCGCGACCACCAGCTTCTTCCCGGCCAAGCCGCTCGGCTGTTACGGAGACGGCGGCGCGGTGGTGACCAATGACGACCGCCTCGCCGAACTGGTCGAGGCATTGCGCGTTTATGGCAAGGTCACGCCGACCGATGCCGCCGAGCGCAACTTCAACCATGACCCGAAATACCTGTCCCTGCGCGTCGGCATGAACTCCCGCCTCGACACGATTCAGGCGGCGGTTCTGCTGGAGAAGCTGAAGATCTTCGCCGACGAGATCGAGCTGCGCCAGAAAGTCGCGGCGCGCTACACCGAAGGCCTGAACGGCCATGTCCGCCGCGTGCCGCACATCATTGAGGGCGGCAAAAGCGTCTGGGCGCAGTACGTCATCGAGCACGAGAACCGCGACGGTCTGCAGGCTCACCTCGGCACGCAGGGCATTCCGACGGCGGTCTACTATCCGGTGCCGATCCACATGCAGGACTTCGCTGCGGCGTGGGCCCCGCCGGCAGGCTCGATGCCTGTCACCGAAGCGGCGAGCCAGTATGTCATCGCCCTGCCCATGCATCCCTATCTTTCGGAAGAAGACCAGGACCGCATCATCGAAACGATCCGCGCGTTTAACGGCTGAGGCCACAGGGAAAGGGTCATGACCGATCACTCAGTTCGGTCATGACGCGGAACCACCGGTTCGCATCATCGGGTCCGACCACGTCGAAGACACGGTCCAGACGCCGGACCTGAGCCCCGGTCAGTTCCGCTTCGAGACGTCTGCCCTTCTCCGTCAGGCACAGGCGTTTGACACGCCGGTCGGCCTCATCGGCCACGGGACAAACCAGATTCATTTCGATCAGCTGCCGTAACGGCGCGTTCAGCGCCTGTTTGCTGATCGCCAGCGTCTCCAGAAGCTCGCCAATCTTCAGATTCGGATTGCGCCCGATGAAGTAGAGAAGACGGTGATGCACGCGGTTGAGGCCACGCCTGTCGAGGATCTTGTCGGCATGGGAGGTGAACTCGCGATAGGCAAAATACATCAGCTCAATCGCGCTGAGCAACCGCTCATCTGAATTTGGGTCAACCATATTGACTTATAGGCACTCTGAGGAATATTTGTCGATAGGACAACATGATTGACGTATCCGGGAGTTGACATTGCCCCTGCTCACACAGCGCCTCAGGGATTTGCGCCCATCTCCTGTGCGGGCCATGCTCGAAGCGTCCCAGAAGCCGGATGTCATCTCCTTCGCCGGGGGCCTGCCCGCACCGGATACGTTCGTGTCACCCGTCCTGCCGCCAAATCCTGAAGCCGCCCTGCAATACGGTCCATCCGAGGGAGAACCGGAATTGCGCCGCCTGATCGCGGAGGACCTGCAGGCCGCCGGACTGGACTGCGCGGCAGACCAGGTGCTCATCCTGTCTGGCTCCCAGCAGGGTATTGATCTTGCCGCGAAGCTGACGATCGACGCCGGCACGCGGATCGCGGTTGAATCGCCAACCTATCTGGCTGCCCTGCAGGTGTTCCGGTTCTTCGGCGCGCGGTTTGAAAGCCTGGACCCAAGCCTGTCCGTCAGCTGGACACGGGCCGAGCACCCGGCCATGGCCTATGTCATCCCGACCTTCCAGAACCCGACGGGGCGCTGCTGGACCGCCGGCGAGCGCGAGTCTTTCGCCCGCGCCTGCGAAGACGCGGATGTGATCCTGTTTGAAGATGATCCGTATCGTGATCTTGCATATGAGCCGTGCGAGCGGCGCCCTGCGGTCTCCTGGATGAAGAACGGATCGTGGATCTATCAGGGCTCCTTCTCCAAGACGCTGGCCCCGGGCCTGCGCCTCGGCTTCATGGTCGCCTCCCGTGATCTCTTCCCACACCTGCTTCTGTTGAAACAGGCGGCTGACCTGCACGCCAACCGCCTCAGCCAGCACATGGTGATCCAACAGCTCACCTCGCAGGACCGCGATGCCAGACGGGAGTTTCTGGTCTCGGCCTATCGGGAAAAGCGGGATGCGTTTGACACCTCCATGCGCCGGCATCTCGGCAATGCGGTTGAGTGGAAACGCCCGCCCGGCGGGCTCTTCTTCTGGCTCACCCTGCCGGAGCATATCGATCCGGACGCACTCCTGGCGGAGGCGATCAGGAAGAATGTCCTGTTCACACCCGGACGGCCTTTCTATGCCGACGAGTCGCTAGCGGCCCCATCAATCCGCCTGAATTTCAGCCACGCGTCAAAGGACGCTGCCGACACCGGTCTGGCTATTCTCGGCGACTTGCTGCGGGCATAACCCGCCGCCCCCGGAAACCTCCCAAAGCGCACCAGGCCGGCCAGTATAAAGGGTCCATACATGGTCTATTCACGGTGTTTTACATGGTGTTTTGGGGCCGTGTGACGCTGTGCACGGTCATGGCGCGTTGCCTTTTCAATTTCTGCATGCTACCCGCGCACAAACGTATAAAGGAACATTGATATGACAAAGTCATACCACGTCGCGGACATCACGCTGGCAGATTTCGGACGTAAGGAAATCGCGATTGCCGAAACGGAAATGCCGGGCCTGATGGCTGCGCGCGAGAAATACGGCGCCGAGCAGCCGCTGAAAGGCGCCAAGATTGCCGGTTCGCTGCACATGACCATCCAGACGGCTGTCCTGATCCAGACGCTTCAGGCCCTCGGCGCGGAAGTTCAGTGGGTCTCCTGTAATATCTACTCCACACAAGACCACGCCGCCGCGGCCATCGCCGACAGTGGCACGCCGGTCTGGGCCTATAAGGGCGAGACGCTGGAAGAGTACTGGGACTATACTGACCGCCTGTTCCACTGGCATGACGGCACCGCCCCGAACCTGATTCTTGACGATGGCGGCGACGCGACGCTCTACCTCGTCCTCGGCGAAAAAGCGGAAGCCGACCCGTCCGTCCTGGCCAAGCCGTCTTCGGAAGAAGAGACTGCCCTGTTCGCTCAGATCAAGAAGCGGATGGAAGCCTCCCCGGGCTGGTTCGCCAAGACCAAGGCCGGTATCAAAGGCGTCTCCGAAGAGACGACGACAGGCGTTAACCGCCTGTATCAAATGGAAAAACGCGGCGAGCTGCCCTTCCCGGCGATCAACGTCAATGACAGCGTCACCAAGTCGAAATTCGACAACAAATATGGCTGTAAAGAGAGCCTGGTCGACGCGATCCGCCGTGGCACAGATGTGATGATGGCAGGCAAGAAGGCTTTCGTCGCCGGCTATGGCGATGTCGGCAAAGGCTCGGCCGCCTCGCTCTCCGGCTCCGGTGCCCGCGTGTCCGTGTCCGAGGTCGACCCGATCTGCGCTCTGCAGGCTGCGATGGACGGCTATGAAGTCCTCACTATGGAAAATGCGGCCCCGCTGTTCGACATCTTTGTCACCACCACAGGCAACAAGGACATCATCACGGTCGACCATATGCGCGCCATGAAAGACATGGCGATCGTCTGCAATATCGGCCACTTCGACAATGAGATTCAGGTCGAAGGCCTGCGGAATTTCGAGTGGACCAACATCAAGCCGCAGGTGGACATGATCACCTTCCCGGATGGCAAGCGCATTATCCTCCTGTCGGAAGGCCGCCTTGTGAATCTCGGCAATGCCACAGGCCACCCATCCTTCGTGATGTCGGCCTCGTTCACAAACCAGACGCTGGCTCAGATCGAGCTGTGGATGCGCGGGCACGACTACGAGAACAAGGTCTACACCCTGCCCAAGCACCTCGATGAGATGGTCGCCATGCTGCACCTTGAAAAGCTTGGCGTTCAACTGACGGAACTGTCGCGTGAACAGGCTGACTATATCGGCGTGAACACGGTTGGCCCGTTCAAGCCGGAACACTACCGGTACTAGGCCCCAGGGCGGGACGCAGCATGACAACCGGCGATCACATCCTGACATTATCCTGCCCGGACCGGGTCGGGATTGTCGCGACGCTGGCGCGCCTCATGGAAGCGCATGAGTGCTTCATTGCGTCCTCCCGCACCTTTGGTGACACCGAGTCCGGGCAATTCTTTGCCCGGCTCGTCTTCCGCGCGCCCGAAGGCGGAGACGTGCCGCTCAGCCTGCTGGGCGACATCGAGGAAGCCGGCGAGGAGCTGGAAGCCGACTGGAGCGTCGCCCCGGTCGGCCAGCGCATGCGGACGCTGCTGCTGGTCTCGAAGTCAGATCATTGTGCCAACACGCTGCTCTACGCGTCCCGCCGCAAGGAGCTGCCGATCGACGTGGTCGGAATCGTGTCGAACAATGAGACGCTGAAAGACCAGTTCGCCCATTTCGGCCTGCCCTGGTTCCACATCCCGGTGACGGCCGCGACAAAACCTGAAGCCGAAGCGCGCCTCTTCCAATTGGTTGAGGAAACCGGTGCAGACCTGGTCGTGCTCGCCCGTTACATGCAGGTGCTCAGCGACGATGCCTGCCGCGAACTGGAAGGCCGGTGCATCAACATCCACCATTCCTTCCTGCCCAGCTTCAAGGGCGCCCGCCCCTATCATCAGGCCCACGCCCGCGGCGTGAAGGTCATCGGCGCCACCGCCCATTACGTCACCGCAGACCTGGATGAAGGCCCGATCATCAGCCAGGTCACCGAAACCATCGACCACACCTACACCCCAGCCGACATGATCGAGACAGGCCGCCACCTGGAGGGCACGGCCCTTCTGCGCGCTGTCAAGGCGCACGCAGAGCACCGCGTTTTCTGTCATGCAGGCCGGACCATCGTCTTTGCCAGATAAGCCCTCAGAGGAAATTGCCATGAAACTCTCCAGCCACGAATTCACCTCCGAAAGCGTTTCGGAAGGGCATCCGGACAAGGTCGCCGATCAGGTTTCGGACGCGATTGTTGACCTGTTCCTGGCAAAGGACCCGACGTCCAAGGTCGCCGTGGAAACATTGACCACGACCAACAAGATCGTGCTGGCTGGCGAGGTGCGCACCAATAACGGCGCTGTTGTCACCGAAGACGAAATGAACGAAGCCGCCCGGGCCGTGGTGAAGCAGATCGGCTACGAACAGGATGGCTTCCACTGGAAGAATTTGTCGATCGACAATCTCGTTCATGGCCAGTCCGCCGAGATCGCTCAGGGCGTGGAAGCGGGCCAGGGCCTGTTCAAGGAAGAAGGCGCGGGCGACCAGGGCATCATGTTCGGCTACGCGACCAATGAGACACCGGAACTGATGCCGGCGACGCTGGTCTATTCCCACCAGATCCTTCAGAAGCTGGCCGCGTTGCGCCATTCTGGTGCGTGCCCGCAGCTGGAGCCGGACGCCAAGAGCCAGGTCACGCTGCAGTATGAAGGCTCCCAGCCGGTCGGCGTGAACGCAATCGTCGTCTCCCACCAGCACGGCAAGGATGTCAGCCAGGACGAGTTGCGCGAAATCATCCGCCCGGTCGTTGCGGACGTGCTGCCGGAAGGCTGGTTCCCGCCGGAAGACAAATTCTACGTGAACCCGACGGGCAGCTTCTACATCGGCGGTCCGGACGGCGACGCAGGCCTGACAGGCCGGAAGATCATCGTCGACACCTATGGCGGCGCCGCCCCGCATGGCGGCGGTGCGTTCTCCGGCAAGGACCCGTCCAAGGTGGACCGCTCTGCTGCTTACGCGACACGCTATCTCGCAAAGAATGTCGTGGCTGCCGGACTTGCCGAGCGCTGCACGATCCAGGTCAGCTATGCCATCGGCGTGTCGCAGCCCCTGTCGATCTATGTCGATACGCATGGCACCGGCAAAGCGGATGAGGTCCGCATCGCCAAGATGCTCCGCGAATTGTTCGACCTGTCGCCGAAAGGCATCCGCAACCACCTGCAGCTGGACCGGCCGATCTACAGCCCAAGCGCTGCCTATGGCCATTTCGGCCGCCAGGCCGGTGACAACGGGACCTTCAGCTGGGAAAAAACGGACCTGACGTCGGAGCTCGCACGCCTCGCCAACTAGGCAGGCCTACTGCACGATCATCACCTTATCGATGGTGGCAACCTCGCTGCCCCGGCACCGGATCGCGATCCGGGCCGGCAGCGGCGCGGGCGCCATCTCTCGATAGGCAACCGTGCCCGGCACAGCCGACCCGCCGGGCTTCAGCTCCAGGGTGAGCCCGGTTGCAGCTGGCATGTCCAGCGGCGCGAGGAACCAGCTGCCCTGGCTGTCCACGTCCAGCATCACGATCATTTTCGTCGGCTCACGACCAATGGTCGGCATCCGGTTGACCCAGGCCCTGGCGCGGGTCACGGCCGGGCAAGCCGGACCCGCCTCTGCGTCAGCAACCCGGTCAGGTTCGGTCTGCTGTTTCGAAGTCTGCGCTGAGAGACATTGGCATCCGGCCAGCATGCCGAAAGATGCCAGCGCCGCCGCGGGCATCCTTACCAGTCTGTCGATAGCCTGAACCACAGAGCGCTCTCCTTTTCTGCGCCCGCGATATGGTTCGGCGATGTCGACACCACAGCCGCCGTCTCGCCGCTCCAACCGCCCACCAGCTGGAAGCCGTAGCGCGTTTCAAAATCCACCTGCCGCCCGCTGGGGGTCAGACCGGCATTGATGGTCTGATGGATCAGCGCGCCGGACGCGTCGATGCCGACCGGCGCGTTGAGCGCGATTGATCCCGTTTCCGCCCGCCATGGCTGGGCAACGATCAGGCTAAGGCGCCCCGGTCCGGCCGGACGGCTTGCGCCGAGGGACCAGCGGCTGGTCCAGACATCATTCACGTTCACACCCGGCAGGTCGACACTTGCCATCTCCAGGCCGGAAGACAGTGTCCAGCGTTCCCCGGCAAGCCAGGCGCCTTCCAGCGCATAGGCCGTCATCCGTGTCTGGTCTTCCGCGCCGAAACGCTCCTGCACCGATCCGCCGAGCGCGGTGTTCGCATCTTCCACAAAGGTAGCCCCGAACCGGTAAGACCAGCGCGGCTTGTCGCGGCCGAACCGGAAGCCGGACTGGCTGCGTCCCCTCTGCTCGGCAGAGAAGAAGTCCATCACGAGGCCCTGCCCCAGATGGTGGCTGAATTTCGCCCACGCCCCGCCCGTCGAGAATGCGTTGCCGACGCCCGGCTCATTCAGAAGCGACACGTCCGGCGCCAGACGGGTGAGCGACCCGCCCCGGCCGACTTCCACCTCGTTGGCACCAAAGTTGTAGCGCATCTGGAACGTCGATTCCGGATCTTCCTGATAGGGCGCAGTCGGATCGTCATACAGACGCGCCTGCGTCCAGTTGAAGGACAGGTTGCCGGCGCGCACAGCATATGTTTCGCCCGCGGCCCAATCGGCGCGCGTCGCGAAGTCGACCATCCGGTTGCCGGGCATGGCCGCCGGCAATTGCGCCGAAACGGCATCGGCGTCCAGCACGAAACCGCGTTCATACTTGTCCTGGAGAACCAGCCCGTTCAGCGCGCCCGAGTTTGAAGCCCAATCCCCGAAGGCGCCGCCGCTTGGCGCCAGCGCGGCATCGACGGAAACTTTCTCCGTGCCAAAGTCCAGCGTCTGCTGTCCCTGTGGCGAAAAGGCCCGGACAAGATTGAGGATGCCGACGCCAGACACGTCATCAACCCCTTCGCCCGCTGCCGTCCCCGTGATCGGGTCGATATCCGGATCGACATAATCATCCGCCGTATCCAGAAGGATCTGCAGTGCTACTTCAGGCTTGTCCTTGAGGTTCGGGAATGTCTGCAACATGAGCGCCAGTGCGCCTGCCATGTAGGGTGCGGAGAAGGATGTTCCCGAAACCCGCCAATAGTCGGGGATATCGTTTGTATCCCGGCACTGGCTATCGGTTGTATCTGCACATGAAGGCAAATCGGGCGTCACGACATCATCATCGAGTCCGGTCGTGACGACGCCTTCGCCGGGGGCCAGGATGTAGTAATTCTTCGCGTCATTGCCCGCGCGGTTCGAGAAGTCTGAAATAACGCGGTTGAGGTCAATCGAGCCGACCGCCACGACCCGCCCCAGCGACTGGTCCTGTCCGGCGATATAGGCGGGTTCCGTCGGTTCTCCGCCGACCGCCGGGGTGATATTTCCCATCCCGTCATCCACGGCTGGCTCTGCTTCGTTCCCAGCAGATATGACAACGAGGACCCCTGCCGCGGCCGCGCTGCGCACAGCATTTTCCAATTTCTGATCGCCATCGATTTCGCCGCCCAGTGACATATTGATAACACTGACACCCTGGTCAACAGCATACTGAATGGCGCGCACGAGAGCAGTATCGCTGAAATTGCAGCCTTCATCCTCCCCCGTCAGGGCACAGCTTCCCGGACTGTCCGCACGAACCGATACGATGGACGATTCAAAAGCGATGCCCTGAATACCCTTTCCTTCGTCAATCGCTGTCCTGTAATTGTCCTGCCGGCGAGCGGCGATCACACCTGACACCAGCGTACCATGGCCGCCTGTATCGATGTCGTCCGGCTGGCGAGTGGTTGTAATCGGATCTCCATTTGCATCATATCCGCTGCACTCCGTATCGGCGCAGACATCGAAGGTCTGAACGAAAGCGCCCTGCAGATCCGGGTGATTATCGATCGTGCCGGTATCGATCACCGCGACCTTGATGCCAGCCCCGGTCGCCCCGATCGAATAGGCCGCTGACGCGCCGATCACCGGCAACCCGCCGGTCTGGTAATATTCGCTTGTTTCGAATGCCGAAGGTGATGCGACCTCTGATGGAAACGACGACGGTGGAGGCGGAGGTGGCGGTGCCGGAGGGGGAGGTGAAAGCGGCGATGCAGGCGTAATGACGGAACCGCCGCCACCTCCGCCTCCACCGGCACATGCGCCGAGCATAGCAAGGGTCGGTCCGGCAACGGCAAGAACAAGTGCGGTCTTCAGGTGACGCAACCGCCGTTTCCTCAATTGCATGTCGTTCGATCTCCAATTACGAGCGCCAACCCACGGAATCCGCTATCGTGATGCCGGTGGTCCTGCTCCGGAAAACGTGAACCGAACACAAACATGCGTCAGAGATCAAATCACGAAAACTCTACCCGTTCCTGCGAGAAGTGGAACAGGGACCGGGTCTCCTCGTCGATGGAATCGCCCGGCACCTTCAGCAATTGATGCATCGCATTCTTCCGGTCCTTGAGGGCGTGCTCGAAATCCTCCTCGATCAACCGGTCGACCCCGGTCCGCACCATGGCATCGCGGACTTCCATGTACAGGGTCAGCGAGCCACCGAGGAACATGGATTCATAGGCAATCTTGCTCGCAATCTTGTCGTGAATATCCGTATACTGGAATTGCCTTTCCATGGTCGATTTGCGCTTGCAGATAAAATCGATCTCATGCCGATATTGCGGATGGCGCAGGTACAGACTCTTCAGCGCCGTCATCTCATTATCGATCCGTGTCATGATCTCGTCAGGCAGGGACTCGCTGAGGATGATGACAATGTCGATATCCGACCCCTTCACCATCTCTCCCGACGCAACATGTTCGCGCGGCTCGTTATGGGCGAGGAAATAGGCAAGATCTCCGGCGATAAACGCGCAGAGCTGGCTGCGAACTTCGCGGCCGAGGCTGACGAACAATTGCTTCATCACCTGCTGGGCGACGCTGATTTTCTCGCGGCTGATCTCGCGGTGCATGTTGGACAATGTCCCCTGCCGCTCAATCATCTGGTCTCTTTGCCCGGGCAGGCCGAACAGAGAGAAGGAAAGGAAATCCCGCTGGATCGAGGGGCTGAGGCGCACCTGGTCGTCCCGCGTGATGTCGTAGCGCAGATAATAGCTGGCGAAGTGGGAGACGTGGAACGTCCGGCTGCGATAGCAGGTCTGCCACAGCGCCAGCGCCGGCACGTCGGGCATCTCCTCGGCGAGTTCCTTGCCGATCATGGGGCCCTTTGCGGCGATCAGCTGAACAACCCGGCTTTCGATGTCTTCCAAGTCGGTTGTGGACACGCAATGCTCCTCTGCTCCCGTAATCGGAACAGACTAGCCTCAGCCGACCGCTGGCGACAACATGAAGTCACCGAAGGTACAGCTATGTTTTTTGCGCCCTATTCGACCGTGACCGATTTCGCGAGGTTGCGCGGCTGGTCGACGTCGGTGCCTTTTGCCACCGCGACGTAATAAGCCAGCAGCTGCAACGGGATCGCCGCCAGGATCGGCAGCGTGAAATCATCGCCATCCGGGAGGCGGATCACATGGTCTGCCCGGTTGCCCGCCATGGCGATACCGGCATCGTCGGAAATCAGGATCACTTCAGCGCCGCGCGCCCGGATTTCCTCGACATTTGAAATCGTCTTTTCGAACAGCTCATCCTTCGGGGCGACGACGACAACCGGCAGCCCCTGCTCGATCAGGGCGATGGGGCCATGCTTCAATTCCCCTGCCGCATAGCCTTCGGCGTGGATGTAGGAGACTTCCTTCAGCTTCAATGCCCCTTCCAGCGCCATGGGATAGTAACGTCCCCGGCCAAGGAAGAGCACATCGCTAGCCTGCGTCAGTGTCTTTGCAATCCCGGCGATCTGTTCCTGGGCTTCCAGCGCCTCGGTGACTTTGCGCGGCAGGGCCAGCAGGTTCTTCACTGCCCTGGCCTCATCGCCCGGCAGCAGATGGCCGCGGGCCCGTGCGGCGGCAAGCGCCATGACCGCCAGAACCGACAGCTGTGCTGTAAAGGCCTTGGTCGAGGCGACGCCGATTTCAGGCCCCGCATGGGTCGGCACCACAGCGCCAGCTTCGCGCGCGATGGAGCTTTCCGGTACGTTGACGATGGCGATCCCTGTCGTCCCGTTCTGGCGGCAGTAGCGCAGCGCGGCCAGCGTGTCGGCGGTCTCACCAGACTGGCTGACAAACAGGGCCGGGCCAGACTGAGGCAGCACCGGCTGGCGGTAGCGGAACTCGGACGCGATATCTGTTTCGAACGACAGCCGGGCTGCTTGTTCAAACCAGTATTTCGCCGTGAACGCAGCGTAGTAAGCCGTGCCGCAGGCAATCGCGACAGCGCGGTCAGCCGCGGTGAAAGACGCGGTTGCCACGGGGCCGATGTCCAGCGTGCCGGTCACCTGATCCACATAAGGCATGATCGACCGCGCGATCGATTCTGGCTGCTCGTGGATTTCCTTGAGCATGAAGTGGTCGTATTCGCCGCGCTCAATCAGGGCATCATTGACGGCGGATGCCACACGCTTGCGGTTCACCCGCTCACCGCGCGCATTGCGGATGTCGAAACTATCCGGCGTGAGGACACACCAGTCGCCCTCTTCCAGATAGGTCACGTCACGCGTGAACGGCGCAAGCGCGATAGCGTCGGAGCCGAGATACATCTCTCCGTCACCATAGCCGAGCACCAGCGGGCTGCCGCGCCGGGCGCCCATCATCAGGCCGACATGTCCATCGAAGATGACGGCAAGGGCAAACGCGCCCTCAAGTTCGGCCAACGTGGCCTCAAATGCGTCGACCGGGTCAGCGCCGGCGCTGATCTTCTGGTCCAGCAGCTGGGCGACCACTTCGGAGTCGGTTTCGGATTCAAACGTCCGTCCGGCGGCCTGCAGGGTGTCTCGAAGCTCACGGAAATTCTCGATGATGCCGTTGTGAACGATCGCGACACCGCCGGCCATGTGCGGATGGGCATTGCTTTCGTTTGGCTTGCCGTGAGTTGCCCAGCGTGTGTGTGCGATGCCGGTGGTGGCATTCATCGGGTGTTCGCGAAGGACCGATTCGAGATTGACGATCTTCCCGGGCGCGCGCCGGCGGTCGAGTCCGTCAGCAGTGCTTACGGCGATGCCGGCACTGTCATAGCCGCGATATTCCAGGCGCTTCAGACCGTCGATCAACCGACCGGCAACAGGCTCTTTTCCTGAAATCGCAACAATTCCGCACATAATCTACTCCGCTCCTGGCTGAGCCTTACTTAGACCCTGCCAAAACGGCAGAACAATGAAACTTTGTGAGCAATTGCGACAACGCCCTGCCCCGGTTTTGCCGGGATTCCCAACACCCATAGGCGTTGCTGTAAAATCGCAAGAAGAGGCACACCCGCCGCGGGAGATTGGAATTGCAGTTGCGAGCCTGTCAGAACAATCCACCGCGCCTTTATAACGCGCCGCCATAAGTGCATCTGAATGCTAGGTTAAGTTCCAACCCGGCGCGGCATTTGCAATAGCCCCAGTAAGCATTACGGAGCCCAGACTATTGCCCAAACTGACCCACCTCGACAGGCTGGAAGCTGAAAGCCTGCACATCATCCGCGAAGTCGCCGCCGAATGTGAAAACCCGGTGATGCTGTACTCCGTCGGGAAGGATTCCGCCGTGATGCTGCATCTGGCGATGAAGGCCTTCTATCCGTCCCGCCCTCCCTTTCCGCTGATGCATGTGGATACGACGTGGAAGTTCCGCGAAATGATCGAGTTTCGCGACCGCAAGGCCGCCGAAATGGGCATGGACCTGATCGTCCACGTCAATGAGGAAGGCGTGCGCGACGGCGTCGGCCCGTTCACCCACGGCTCTGCCGTCCACACCGATGTCATGAAGACCCAGGCGCTGAAGCAGGCGCTCGACAAGCACAAGTTCACCGCAGCCTTTGGCGGGGCCCGCCGCGATGAAGAGAAGTCGCGCGCCAAGGAACGGATCTTCTCCTTCCGCTCGGCTGAGCACCGCTGGGACCCGAAACGCCAGCGTCCGGAGATCTGGAATGTCTTCAACACCCGCATCCACCCAGGCGAAAGCATCCGGGTTTTCCCGCTCTCGAACTGGACCGAACTCGATATCTGGCAATACATCCGCCGCGAGGGCATCGAGATCGTGCCGCTCTATTTCGCAGCCGAACGCCCGGTGGTGAACTGGAACGGCGTCGACATCATGGTCGATGACGACCGCATGCCGGAAGAACTGGCCAAAACGGCCGTCATGAAATCGGTCCGCTTCCGGACACTGGGCTGCTACCCGCTGACCGGCGCTGTCGAAAGCACGGCAGCCACACTTGAAGACATCATCCAGGAAATGCTGCTGACCACGACGTCAGAGCGCCAAGGCCGCGTGATCGATGCCGACCAGTCCGCCTCCATGGAAAAGAAAAAACAAGAGGGCTATTTCTGATGCGCCTCACCGATGACCTGATCGCCACCGATATTGGCGCCTATCTCGAAAAGCACGAGAACAAATCGCTCCTGCGCTTCATCACCTGCGGATCCGTGGATGACGGCAAGTCGACCCTGATCGGCCGGCTGCTCTACGATTCGAAGATGATCTTCGAAGACCAGCTCGCTTCGCTGGAAGCCGATTCAAAGAAAGTCGGCACCCAGGGTGAAAATATCGACTTTGCCCTCCTCGTCGATGGTCTTGCGGCCGAGCGCGAGCAAGGCATCACGATTGATGTCGCGTATCGCTTCTTTGCGACCGACAAGCGGAAATTTATCGTCGCCGACACGCCCGGACACGAACAGTATACGCGCAACATGGCGACCGGCGCCTCGACGGCAGACGTCGCCATCCTGATGATCGATGCCCGCAAAGGTATCCTGACGCAGACGCGCCGGCACGCCTTCATCACAACGCTGCTGGGCATCCGCCGCCTGGTCCTCGCGGTGAACAAGATGGATCTCGTCGACTATGATGAGACGATCTTCAACGACATTGTCGATGACTTCTACGCCTTCGCGGACGAACTTGCGACCGACCTCGAGATCCAACCGATTCCGATGTCGGCCCTCGCCGGGGTCAACATTACCAACCGCTCGGACGAGACCGACTGGTATGACGGCCCGGCCCTCATGGAATATCTGGAAAACGTCCCCGTTGGCGACCGGAACATCAGCGCCGCCTTCCGTATGCCCGTGCAATGGGTAAACCGTCCAAACTTGGATTTCCGCGGCTTCTCTGGCCAGATTGCATCCGGCACGGTGAAGCCCGGCGACCGGGTAAAATCCATGCCTTCGGGCAAGCAATCCACCATCGACCGGATCGTGACGGCCGATGGCGACCTGCAGGAAGCCATCGCCGGCCAGTCCGTGACGCTGACCCTGGCGGACGAAATCGACGCCTCGCGCGGCGACGCCATCGTAACGGCGGATGATCCAACCGAAGTGTCCGACCAGTTCCAGGTCCGCATCCTCTGGATGAACGAAGCCCCGCTTCTGCCGGGCCGGCGTTACCTGCTGAAGATCGGCGCCAAGACCGTCACCGCGACTGTGAACGCGCCGAAATACGGTATTGATGTCAACACACTGTCGGATGTTCCCGCAAAAACACTCGAACTGAATCAGATCGGTGTGACCACGATCTCACTCGATCAGGCAATCACGTTTGATCCCTATGACGTTAACCGCAATCTCGGCGGCTTCATCCTGATCGACCGGATGACCAATGACACGGTCGGCCTGGGTCTGATTGATTTTGCCCTGCGCCGCGCCTCCAACATCCACTGGCAAGCCATGGATGTGGACCGGAACGCCCTGGCCGAACAGAAAGGACAGAAGCCCGCCGTGCTCTGGTTCACGGGCCTCTCCGGATCGGGTAAATCCACCATTGCCAATGCGCTTCAGAAGCGGCTGTTCGCGCTCGGCAGGCATTCCTTCTCGCTGGACGGCGACAATGTCCGCCACGGCCTGAACCGCGACCTCGGCTTCACCGACGCAGACCGCGTGGAAAATATCCGCCGGGTCGCCAACGTCGCCAAGCTGATGTCGGATGCCGGTCTCATCACGCTCGTGTCCTTCATCTCCCCTTTCCGGGAAGAGCGGCGCATGGCCCGCAATCTGATGGAAGATGGCGAGTTCATTGAGATCCATGTCGACACACCGCTCGACATCGCCGAGCAGCGTGACGTCAAAGGCCTCTACAAGAAGGCGCGTTCAGGAGAGATCAAGAATTTCACCGGTATATCGAGCCCTTATGAAGCACCCGAGAATCCGGAACTCCGGATTGACACGGTGGACCGGAGCCCTGATGACGCTGCCGAGGAAATTCTGGACTACCTTCGGGAGAACGGCTTCCTCAGCACCTGACGACAGGTGCCGGCCTGTGTGAGGCTAGAGCCGGGGACGGCGAAAGGAAGACCATGCGGATCTATCCCGTAATCATGTGCGGCGGCGCGGGCACGCGTCTCTGGCCGGTGTCCGTGCAGGCGCACCCCAAACAGTTTCACCGGCTGGTGACCGACAAGACGGTGTTCCAGGACACTGTCCTGCGGCTGAAGGGCGAAGATTTCGCCCCGCCGGTCGTCATCTCCAACCAGCGTTATGCGGGTCTGATCCACGAACAGCTGGCGGAGGTCGGCGTGGAACCGGGCGCCGTGATCCTCGAACCCATGGCACGCAATACCGCCGCCGTCGCGGCGGTTGCAGCGCGCCACATCGCCGAACAGGACCCGGACGCCCTCGCCCTGCTGCTGCCGTCCGACCATTTCATCGGCCAGCCCGACGCCTTCGTTGCAGCGGTGACCGAGGCAGCCCGGATGGCCAAGTCCGGCTATATCACCACCTTCGGAATCAAGCCCGACCGGCCCGAAACCGGGTTCGGATACATCCAGCGCGGCGAGACGATTGGCGGCGCGCTCTACACGGTGACGGAGTTCAAGGAAAAGCCGAACGCGGAAACCGCGATGAAATATATCTCCGATCCGGCGTTCAGCTGGAATGCCGGCATCTTCCTGTTCCCGGCGTCTCTGATGGTCGACGAACTCGAAACCCATGCACCGGATATCCTGGACGCCGCGTCTGCCGCGCTGGAGGCCGCCAGCAAGACCGACGGGAACATCCTGCTCGATCCGGAATGCTTCATGGCTGTCCGCTCCACCTCTGTGGACTATGCGGTGATGGAGCAGACCTCCAGGGCCGCAATCTACGCGCCGCTGGACTGCCAATGGAACGATATCGGCACATGGGGAATGATCGGCGCGATCCGCAAGCAGGACAGTGCCAATCCACCGGTTTCCATCGACTCTGAAGGCTGTACCGTCCTGTCGGATGCCAACCATACCGTTGCGCTTGTCGGGGTACAGGATCTTTGCGTCGTCGTTGTGGAGGACCGGGTTCTGGTGGCCTCGAAGGACCGGACGCAGGATGTTGGCAAAGTTGTCTCCGCCCTGCGCGAGGCGGGCCGCGACGAGCTTCTCTGACTCGCCTCCCCAACGTGACCGGCGCGGATTGACCCTAGGGCTTTCCCCGGCGTCCCATCTCGAATCCTGCCCGATCCCGCGATAAGCAGAGATCAGGCACAGTGATATTCGGGAGCGAACGATGGCCAAAGGGGATCTTCCTGTACTTGTCGGCGTGGGGCAAAGCCTCAGCCAGTGGGACGGCACAGCCGGGCCAGCCGGGGCACCTTCCCCGCTGTCGCTGATGGTGGATGCGTCCAAGGCAGCGCTGGCCGACACCGGCGCGGCGGGCATCGCAGGCGCGATCGACACGCTGGCCGTGGTTCGCATCTTCGAGGATTCCGTGCGCGGCGCCCCTCACCCGCATGGACACAACACGAACCTGCCCGGCACGCTGGCACGCGACATCGGCGCGTCCCCTGCGCATCTGATCTACGAAACGGTCGGCGGCCAGAGCCCGCAGGCCCTCGTCAACGAAATGGCCGCGAAAGTCTTCGAAGGCGAAATCGAGTGCGCGCTGATCTCCGGCTCCGAAGCAAACCGCGCCTCCAAGGGCGCGCGCCGTAATGGCGTGGAGATCAACTGGGCGGACGAGGCGGACGCCGAGTATGAAGATCGCGGCACCGGCCCGATGATGCTGAGCCGCGAAGAGATCAAGCACGGCATCATCGCCCCGGCCTATTTCTACGCCATGTTCGAAAACGCCATCGCCGCCCGCGAAGGCCGCTCACGCAGCGAACATCGCAAAGCGATGGCGGAGCTGTTCCAGCCCTTCACCGCTGTGGCGGCGAAGAACCCCTGGTCACAATTCCCGGTGGAACATTCGGTCGAGTTTCTCTCGACGCCGTCCAAGGGGAACTATGAATATGCTGATCCGTTCCTGAAATGGTTCATCGCACAGGATGCTGTGAACCAGGGCGCCGCCGCCATCGTGATGAGCGCGTCCAAGGCCGATGAACTTGGCATCGCGGAAGACAAGCGCATTTACCTGCACGGCGCGGGCGAAGGCTCTGACGATTTCATCTCCGTCCGTCCTCAGCTCGATGGCTCCTTCGCCATGGAAGCTGCGATCTCCCGTGCGCTGGACCAGTCCGGCAAGACGGCCGCAGACATGGCGCATTTCGATCTTTATTCCTGCTTCCCCTGCGCAGTGTTCTCATCAACCCAGGCATTGGGTGTCGACTGGAAAACCGACAAGCGCCCGCTGACGCTGACCGGCGGCCTGCCCTTCTTCGGTGGCCCGGGCAACAATTACTCCCTGCACGGAATTGCTGAAATGGTTGCAAAGCTGCGCGGCGACACCGGGGCCTTCGGCCTCGTGCTGGCCAATGGCGGCTGGATGACTAAAGAAGCCGTCGGCGTCTACTCGGCTGCCAAGCCGGCAGAATTCAAGCCGGTGGCCCGCTATGCCCGCCCGACCGAAGAAATTGATGTGTGTTCAGAGGATTGCGTCGCCAAGCTCGAAACTTTCACCGTCACGCATGGCAAGGAAGGCCCGAACAAGGGCATCATCTTCGCCCGCTTGCCGGATGGCCGCCGCGCCCTCGCCAATGCCAGCCCGGCGGCCCTCGCCGTGCTGCGCGAAGATGCGAGCCCCGTCGGCCGCAGCGTGAAGATCACGGTGGAGGGGGAAACCGGCACATTCGACTTCGCCTGAAACTAGCAGGTTCAATCAATTAAATTGAAGTCCAGCTTGTAGTCTGAACTTGGGTCAACCACGCTCTGAGAAAAACGGGTTTCCGAGTTCAGCCTACTGACTGTCCTCTTGATTAGATCAATATGTCTTGGAGCGGTCCGCAGGCCAAATGTTACTTGCTTTAAGTGAGCGTGCTCCAACTGCACCAGTCCAGGCTTGCTCATAATCAATCGCACTTCTTGCTCATACTCCCAACATTGAGCTTTCAGCATGAGCGTTTTGGCAGCAGCACTGAGCACCGGATTCCCGATTATAGGATCATTGAGGTTATCTCCAGTCAGCCAACTAAAATAGGCATCGTCTCCATACTGGACCCGTGCCAGGCCAACTTGAAAAAAACCATCAACTTCAGCTGGATAAAAGTCTGAAATGTACGTGCTTGGAAATTCATACAACAAGCATACACCGGTATGATTTTGGGCATAATGTGACCACATAAGTTGACTGTCCAAGTTGAGCGTAAAGCAGCAGACTCCTGGACTTTTGGAACGTGGATCTAGCTCTTTGAAGCTTGCACGAATTAGCTCTAGATCAGTCTTCCGCTTAGTCGAGGCCGTAGAACCGATCGCTCGCTGCACTATTGGCATCGGGTCGAACTGACAATCGAAGGGGTCGTTCAAGGCTTCGACAGAGCTGGCGTAAATTTGAGCCATCTCCAATTCGTGCCAGAGGTATTCAGATATTGGCCTGTATCGGAATAGTTGAACGGAAGAATCAATTTTTGCGGACATGCTCCTGCATAACATAATATACGGCATCAGGTTATTGCCGAGACTGACGGTTTCGCCCAAATTCCGGGCATGACAACGCATTTCAAGAAGTTCGGCGTGATTGGCGGCGGGGCCTGGGGCACCGCCATCGCACAGATGCTGACCCGTGACGGGCAGGATGTGCTGATCTGGTGCCGCGAAACAGACGTCGCCGAGGCGATCAATACCGCACACGAGAACACAGCCTTCCTGTCCGGTGTCGCGCTGAAACCGGCCCTGAAAGCCACGAGCGACCTCTCAGATCTCGCCGGCATGGACGCGGTGTTTGCCGTCGCCCCGGCGCAGCACACCCGCGCCACGCTGAAGGCGCTGAAAGGCACGTTGAAGCCCGGTACGCCGGTCGTCCTCTGCTCCAAGGGGATCGAGCTGGCGAGCGGCGAGTTCATGACGCAGGTGCTGAAAGACGAGCTGCCGGACGCCGTACCGGCCGTCATGTCCGGCCCGAGCTTCGCCATCGATGTCGCCCGCGGCCTGCCCACGGCCGTTACCTTTGCGATAGAGGACGAGACCCTCGGCACCGAATTGATCGCCGCGATCTCCACCCCGACCTTCCGGCCCTATCTGGCGCATGACCTGCTGGGCGCCGAAATCGGCGGCGCGGTGAAGAATGTGCTGGCCATCGCCTGCGGCATCGCCCTCGGCAAGGGGCTCGGCCGCTCGGCCCATGCCGCCCTGATTGCCCGTGGCAGCGCGGAGATGACCCGGCTGGCCCTGAAGCTCGGCGCGGAGCGGGAAACCCTGGCGGGCCTGTCCGGCCTCGGCGACCTCGTTCTGACCTGCTCCTCGGAGACCAGCCGCAATATGAGCTGCGGCATGGCGCTCGGCAAAGGCGAGACGCTGGAGAGCATCATGGGGGCGCGCAACGCAGTTACCGAAGGCGTCGCCACCGCCCCGGTCCTTAAGAAGCTGGCCGCGGAACACGGCGTGGAAATGCCGATCTGCGATGCGGTCGCCGCTGTGATCGAAGGCGAGATCAGCGTCGACGAGGCCATTGTCCGCCTGCTGATGCGGCCGAACCGGGCCGAAGCCGTGACCGCCTGAGCCCTATGCCCTGCCCCGCCGTCACCACTGGCGGTGCCGGGACCGGCTGATACACTTCCTCCAAAATCAGGAGGAACACATGGCTTACGAGTGCTTTGAGGTCACCATCGAAGACAAGATCGCCCACATCCGGATGAACCGGCCCGAGGCGCTGAACACAATGAACAAGGCGTTCTGGAACGAACTGCCGGAGATCATCCACGACATCGACAACAATGCCCGCGCCCGGGTGATCGTGATCTCCTCCACCGGCAAGCATTTCTCCGGCGGCATGGACACGACCGTCTTCACCGGCGACCGCGATGCGCCCAAGCATGACCGCTACATCATGGCCGAGGCCCTGCGTTCCAACATCAAGCATATCCAGCACAGCTTCAGCTGTATGGAAGAGGCGCGCATGCCGGTTCTGTTCGCCCTGCATGGCGGCGTGATCGGCGGGGCGGTAGACATGATCTCCGCCGGAGACATCCGCTGGTGCACCAAGGACGCCTTCTTCTCGATCATGGAAACCAATATCGCCATGACAGCCGACGTCGGCACCTTCCCACGGCTGCAACGTTACATCCCCGAAGGCTGGGCCAAGCAGATGGCCTATACCGGCATGCGCCTGCCCGCCGCCAAGGCGAAGGAGATCGGCCTCGTCAATGACGTGTTCGACACGCACGAAGAGATGATGGACGCCGTGATGGGCGTCGCCCGCGAGATCGCCGCCAACAGCCCGCTGGCGGTCACCGGCTGCAAGGTGCTGATCAATTACGGCCGCGACCACAGCACCGCCGACACGCTGGACTATATCGGCGTGTGGAACGCCGCGATGTTCCCGCCGCCGCACATGGCCGAGGCCTTCAAAGCCCGGATGGAGAAGCGCGAGGCGGACTATCCGGACCTGTCGGAACTGCGCGATACGGCGATGTAAATCCCGCCACCGGGGTGCATGGACGTAAGGGAAGGCCTGTGCCAAGAGACTGGTTACACGTGTAACCAGTTTCACAGGTCTCCATGTCCGATCTCCAGCATCTGAAAACCCTCGAACAACGCCTGCTCTGGCTGTCCGCCTGGATGGTGCACAATGCCAATCACCTGCGCCCCAAGGGCGAAGGCGATGTGAAAGTGGGCGGGCACCAGGCCTCGTGCGCGTCGATGGTGTCGATCATGACGGCGCTCTATTTCCACACGCTGCGCCCGGAAGACCGCGTGGCGGTGAAGCCGCATGCCTCGCCCGTCTTCCACGCCATGCAATACATGATGGGCAATCAGAGCCTGGAGAAGCTGAAGAACTTCCGCGGCTATGGCGGCGCGCAATCCTATCCGAGCCGCACGAAGGATGTGGACGATGTGGATTTCTCCACGGGCTCGGTCGGCCTTGGCGTGGCGGAGACGGCGTTTGCCTCCATCGTGCAGGACTATCTCGCGGCAAAGGATTGGGCGGGAGACCGCCCGCTCGGCCGGATGGTGACGCTGGTCGGCGATGCGGAACTGGACGAGGGCAATGTCTATGAGTGCCTTCAGGAAGGCTGGAAGCACGAGCTGCGCAACACCTGGTGGATCATCGACTACAACCGGCAAAGCCTCGACGGCGTCGTGCATGAAGGCCTGTGGGAAAAGATCGAGTCGATCTTCAAGGCCTTCGGCTGGCGCACGGTCGTGCTGCGTCACGGCGCGCTGCAGCGGGCGGCGTTTGAAGAACCGGGCGGCGAGGCGCTGAAGGCCTGGATCCAGTCCTGTCCGAATGCGGATTACTCGGCGCTGACCTATCAGGGTGGCGCCGCCTGGCGGGGGCGCCTGATGGAGGATCTCGGCGATCAGGGCGAGGTTACCGCCCTGCTCTCAAAGCGCAGCGACGAACAGCTGAATGCCCTGATGAACAATCTGGGCGGCCAATGCCTCGAAACGCTGACCGAGGCCTTCGACAGCATCACCGACGACCAGCCAACCGTCTTTCTCGCCTACACGATCAAGGGCTGGGGCACGCCGCTGGCAGGCCACAAGGACAATCATGCCGGCCTGATGAACCCGCCCCAGATGGCAGACTTCCAGCAACATATGGGCGTGCCGGAAGGTGAGGAATGGGAAACGCTGGCAACCGTCGAAGACAAGGACGGGATGAACGCCTTCCTGGGCAAGGTGCCCTTCTTCGAAGCCGGCCCGCGCCGCTTCACCGCGCCGAAAGTGGAAAGCCCCGGACCGGTCTTCCTGGATGACCGCACGCTTTCCACACAGGCCGGGTTCGGCAAGATCCTCGACGCGCTGGCCAAGGGCGACAGCGAGATTGCGGATCGGATCCTGACGGCCTCCCCGGACGTCACCTCATCCACCAATCTCGGCCCATGGGTGAACCGCCGCTCCCTCTTTGCCCGGACGGAAAAGGAAGACACGTTCCGCCAACAGCGTATCCCCTCGACACAGAAATGGCAGTTCTCCCCCGCCGGGCAACATATCGAGCTCGGCATTGCGGAGATGAACCTGTTCCTGCTGCTCGGCGCAGCAGGCCTGTCTCATTCCCTGTTCGGTGAGCGCCTGATCCCCATCGGCACGGTGTATGACCCGTTCGTCGCCCGCGGCCTCGATGCGATGAATTATGCCTGCTACCAGGACGCCCGCTTCATCATCGCGGGAACGCCGTCCGGCGTGACGCTGGCGCCGGAAGGCGGCGCGCACCAGTCCATCGGGGCGCAGCTGATCGGGATGAGCCAGGACGGCCTTGTCAGCTTCGAGCCGGCCTATCTGGACGAATTGTCCATCATCATGGACTGGAGTTTCGACTATCTCCAGCGCTCGGGAGAGAACGATCCGGATGAGCGCACCTGGCTGCGCGACGAAACCGGCGGCTCGGTCTATCTGCGCCTGACAACGCGGCCACTGGAGCAGCTGGGCGTCAAGGCGCGCGACGATGCCGACTTCCGGCGCGGCGTGGTCGATGGCGGCTACTGGCTGCGCGAGCCGGGCCCGAACTGCGAAGTCGTCATCGCCTATCAGGGCTGTGTCGCACCAGAAGCGATCGAGGCGGCAGGCCGGATCGGCAATGACCGCCGCGACATCGGCGTGCTGGCCATCACCTCGGCAGACCGGCTGAACTCAGGCTGGACGGCGGCCCGCCGGGCTCGTGCCCGGGGTCATCAGGCAGCGACCAGCCAGATCGAACGTCTGATGGCAGATGTTCCACGCGACGCGACACTGATCACCGTGACCGACGGCCATCCCGCCACACTTGCCTGGATCGGCTCAGTCATGGGGCACCGCACCGCGCCGCTGGGGGTCGAACATTTCGGCCAGACCGGCACGATCGATGATCTCTACCGGCACTTCATGATCGATGCGGATGCCATCGTCGCCGCAGCGAACTACCTCTCGGCAGGGCGCCGCATCGGCCTCAGCATGAGATAAGCGGGATCAGGCCACCGGGCTGACCAGTTCGAAATGCGACCGCACGCTCGGCGTGTCGTCGGGCGTGCTCACCCGGCCGGTCTTCACCAGTTCGATCATGTGGCCCAGTACGGACATGGCCGCAGCAGGATGCAGGCGCTGGTCGACGTCCTTGTACATCTCTTTCACCATGTCCGGGATCGAATGCTCGCCAAGGGAAAGATGATGCAGGATCGCCCGCTCCCGTGCGCGGCGGTGCTCGGCATATTCGGTGATGAAATTTTCGACAAAGTCCTGCCCCTTCACCGGGTCACCATGCGTCGGGTAGAGCGCATCGAACTTCATCGCACGGATTTTTTCGAGGCTGCGCATATAGTCGCCCATATCGCCATCCGGCGGCGCCACAACCGTGGTGGACCAGCCCATGATATGGTCGCCTGACAGGCAGGTATTTTCTTCGCGCAGGCCGAAGCAGAGATGGTTGCAGGTGTGTCCGGGCGTCTCGATGACATCCAGTGTCCAGCCGGGGCCGGAGATCACATCCCCATCGCCGATTTTAACATCCGGCATGAAGCCCAGATCGTCCGCACTGCCAAGTTCGCCCTTGGCCGTCGGTATGCCGCAGTTTTTCGCGTAGGTCTTGCAGCCTGCCCATTCGGCAAGTGGCTGGGCCAGTGGCGAATGATCGGAATGGCCATGGCTGACCAGGACGTGGGTGACGGTCTCACCCTCCAGCGCCTTTTTCAGCGCCTCGAAATGCTCCGGCTGCTCAGGTCCCGGATCAATCACCGCCACGTCGCCATGCCCGATGATGTAGACACCGGTACCAGCATAAGTGAATGGACCAGGATTGTTCGCGATCACCCGGCGGATCAGGGGCGTCATCTGTTGGACGACCCCATACTCGAATTCAATGTCCTTGATATAAGGGATAGCCATGTGCAGTCTCTCGAAATTCAGGCTGCAGACATATCCTTATCGCCGCTTCGGCGCAAACCGTGTACCGAAGGCCTGGGCCATCCGGCGCGTCGCTCTCAGCTTGGAGCCAAGCTTCAGCGCCACCGGCGGGCCCATGTCGGTCTTGTTCGCATCGACGATGTAGAGTCGTCCGCTGTTGCGATCACGTAGACAATCAATGCCGCCCCAGTCCAGTCTCATTTCTTTCGCAAAGCGCTCGATCACGGTGATTTCATCCGCCGTGTAACAATTGCGAGGTTCATCGAGCAGCACCTGCGCATTCTCGTTCGCGAAGCGGCGCTCCAGCGGCCGGCGTTTGCGGAAGACAACGACAGGCGATCCGTTCACAAGGCAGCAGCGCAGGTCTTCAACCAGTCCACCTTCAATCTCGTTGTCGACCAGGACCTGGTAACATTTGCCGGGGATCGCCTCATCCAGCGGCCCTTCCAGAACCCGCCCGTCATGGGCCGCGTTCAGTTCGGATTTTTCCACCATCCGGCCGGTATAGGTTGTCGGGTCGACCGCGAGCGAATAGCCCGCCGCCTTTTCAAAGGCGACACCGACCTTGGACTTCGACACATCATGGCACTCGAAATTGACGAGGCGCGCGCCGTCCTTGACGTCCGGCAGCTTGTTGTTCGTTTCGGTACAATCATCGAACTGCATGACGATGTCAGCGCTGGTGACATCGTCGATCAGCTTTGCGCCGGAAACATGCATGACCGGCCAGATGAAATACCAGGGGCGCGGCTTGTCCGGATAGAACGCGATGGTGGGACGCTTGTGCCCCTCGATCCGGCGCCAGATGCGCCAGGACTGCGCCGTGCCATAGAAGGCGAGCCAGGTGAAAACGTCGTTGATCAGCGAGAATGTCAGCGGAATACGCGCGCCGGTCTTCTTCACCAGCATCGCGCCGTCATCATACTTGAAATCTGTCAGCCACAACCGGTCTGTCATACCGTACTCTCCTGACTGGCGAACCATGCACTACAGCCGGGTCCGCGGCCGGGTTCCTGCCTCGCACGCCGCCAGCTCACTGACAACACACTTAATGCGGCGCATTTGTGATCACCGGCCATACGGAACAGCCCTTAAAGAAGTGATTCGATGCTGGAAAGATCGTAGCCCGCACCTGCAGCGGCGTCGACGATTTCCTGCCCTGTGCCCTGGCCGGAATGGGTCAGGGCCCAGGCCGTGATACAGCGTGTCCCCGTGCGGCAATACGCCAGGACCGGCTGGGGGGCCTCGTTAAGGATACCGCCCATGCGCTCAACGATTTCGGGCGTCGGCGCGCCGGAAAATGGCAACGCCACAAATGTCAGCCCAAGCGCTTCCGCCTTCGCCCGGATCGGCCCCATCCGGGGCTGTTCGATGCCGCCTTCGCCGTCCGGCCGGTTGGCGATAATGGTCTTGAAACCGGCTGCGGCGATGTCCTCGACATCGTTTTCTGAGATTTGCGGAGCAACGGCGAATGCGTCTGTCACGCGGCGTATATCAGCCATTTGGGAGGGTCCTGCCTGTTGAGACGGTCTTGATCGATTCGGATACCTAGCTAAGGAAGGATATGCGTTCTGCCAAGGTTCTGGCAGAACACCTTTTCGCTACGCCCCTGCAACAACGACGGAAATTTGCCCTTGTCATCCTTGCAGCGCGCCCTCAGCCGGATCCCGTGGGGTTACACAGCCCGCCGCCTGCTGATCGCCATTCCAACCATGCTGGCCATCATTACCATGGCCTTCCTGATGATGCGCGCGGCCCCTGGCGGGCCATTTGACGGGGACCGCAAGCTGCCGGCGGCCACAGAACAGGCCATCGCCGCCAAGTTCGGTTTCGACAAACCGCTTTACGTGCAATATTTCGACTATGTCGGCGGCGTGCTCCACGGCGATTTCGGCCCCTCTTACAAGACGCTCGGCAAGAGTGTGAACGACCTGATCGCCGACGGCCTGCCGATTTCCCTCACCATTGGGTCCCTGGCGATGATCCTGGGCATCACGATGGGCACGCTACTCGGTATCTTTGCCGGACTCAGGCAAAACTCCGCGGCCGATTATGGCGTCATGGGGCTCGCCATGTTCGGCATATCCATCCCGACCTTTGTGACTGGCCCGATCCTGATCCTCATTTTTTCCCTTGGCGCCGGCATTTTTGCCGTTGGCGGCCTCGGCACATACCCCAATATCGGCATGAACTGGCACAATATGACCCTGCCGGTCATCACGCTGGCCCTGCCGCAAATCGCCATCATCTCGCGCCTCATGCGCGCCTCGATCATCGAGACGATGCGCTCTAACCATATCCGCACCGCCCGCTCGAAAGGCCTGTCGGAGCGCCAGGTGATCGCCCGGCATGCGCTGCCCGCGGCCCTGCTGCCGCTGATCTCCTATGCCGGCCCGGCCATGGCACGGGTGATGACCGGCTCGGTCGTGATCGAAAAAGTCTTCGGCCTGCCGGGGCTCGGCTCCTACTTCGTCAATGGCGCGCTGAACCGTGACTATACGCTCGTGATGGGCGCGATCATCGTCTACGCGGGCCTGATCGTGATCCTGAACCTGGTTGCCGACATCCTCTATGCGGTGCTTGACCCGAAAGTGAAGTACGACTGATGAGCCAGGCTGACCCGCTTCTCGATCCGACCGGACGCGTCGAACCCGTCAACCAGGCGATCGCCGGGGGCCGGTCCCTCTGGGACGATGCCCGCGCCCGCCTGTTCCACAACAAAGCCGCTGTGGCATCCATGTGGGTGCTCGGCGTGCTGGTGATCATCGCCCTGATCGGCCCGATGGTCTGGGTGCATGACTACCGCACGATTTCCGATGCCCGCGCCATCGCCCCGACACTGAAGGACTGGCACATCCTGGGCACAGACCTTCAGGGCCGTGACCTGATGGCCCGCCTGATGATCGGCCTGCGCATCTCACTCATGGTCGGCGTGGTGGCCACCGCCGTCAGCCTTGTCATCGGCGTCACCTGGGGCGCGACCGCCGGTTATCTCGGCGGCCGGATCGACAATCTGATGATGCGCATCGTGGATGTGCTCTACGCCCTGCCCTTCATCTTCTTCGTCATCCTGCTGCTGACCGTGTTCGAGCGGAACATCTTCCTGATCTTCGCAGCCATCGGAGCGATTGAGTGGCTGACCATGGCGCGGATCGTCCGCGGCCAGACTCTCGCCATCAAGAGCAAGGAATTCATCGAGGCCGCCCGCGCGGCGGGTGTCAGCCGCCCGGCCATCATCCTGCGCCATATCCTGCCGAACGTGATCGGCCCGGTGGCGGTCTATGTGACCCTGACCATTCCGGTCGTCATCCTGGCGGAGAGCTTCCTCTCCTTCCTCGGCCTTGGCGTGAACGAGCCGCTGACATCGCTCGGCGTGCTGATCTCGGATGGCGCATCCCGCATGGAAGAGAAGCCCTGGATGCTGCTCGCCCCGGCCGGAACGATGGCCGTCACCCTGCTCTGCCTGAACTTCATCGGCGACGGCCTGCGCGACGCGCTGGACCCGAAAGACCGCTAAAGCCGGGCCTGGAGATCTTCCAGGAACAGTTTCACACGCTTGGCATTGGCGCCAAGGTCCGACAGGCCGACGCGGCTGGTGGAGCGCACATCGACGCGTGAGCCGCCATCCCCCTCGGGCAGCACGCGGATCATCACGTCATCCTTGAACTCGAACCAGAAGCTTGTGTCGGTCGCTTCGATCCGGCCCTCTTCAGGCTCTGCCGTCACGATGGTCCAGCCCCGCTCGTTCACCGTGTCCAGTGCCGCCTGGTAGGCCATGTCAAACGGGACAGACGGCAGGATCAGCGTCGTCAGCTCAGGATATGGCGCGGCGACTTCCTTTTTCTGGCGATCCGGGTCGAATTCAGCCTGTTCCTGCACTTCGGAGACGAGCTTGCCTTCCATACCCGGCCAGTTGCCTTTGGCAGAATCGGCAATCACCGGGGCTGCCTCAATCTCATTGTACGCGCCGGTCGAAGCGCGGGCGGAGACGAGCGCCGGGGTTGGCATGATCGGATCGGACCAGTCCGTCTGGACATCGTGAAGCGGCGGCAGGCGTTTCGCATTCTCGCCGGTGGCATAGAGCCGTCCCATGGACAGGCCGGACACGAGCAGCGCTGCCAGTGCCAGCATGAACGGCCGCTTGCGCGGCGCCATCACCAGAGAAACGAGGATGGCCAGCACCGAGACGGCCAGCGCCGCCATGACGATTTTCGGGCCCCAGCCCATGGTCAGCGTGCCAAAACCGGTGCGCCAGCCCCACAGGCCCAGCTTCGTCCCGCCTGCGGCGATGAAGAACCACAATACGCCGAAGATCGCGAATGCCAGTGCAAATGCCGAAAACCGGCCGCGCCAGCCGCCATTCTGGTTTGTATTGGTCATGAGGTGCCCTCTCCCTGCTATCCTGCCGAGCCATACAGCCCCTACACGATCTTGTCGCCCCCGATGGATCAATCCTGCGTGATCCCAACGGGCTTAAACTCTCGCCGCTTCATCCTTCGACGTCGATCAGGCTGCCGAGGACCAGAAATCGCACCGCGATTTCCCGAGGCAGGCCCGGAGCGCCAGCGCAGGGCTTTTGCTCTCTGCCAGTCATCCTTCGACTTCGCTCAGGATGAGTCAGTTAAAGGCCGCCCCTTCGTAGCGCTCATGCTGAGCGAAGTCGAAGCACGCGCGCGGGCGACCCAGCACCCCCGCCCGGAAACGCCCCTGGCGCTCCGGCAAACCTCCTGATTGTGGATGAGTTCAGCTCGAATCCGGCCAACGCTTCAGCGCTTCCAGCAGTTGCACCGTCAGCCCACCAGAAACAATGCCCAGCGCAGCGGGCATACGGTGGGAACGGGGAATGGGCGGCACATGCGGCCGGGCCTCGCCGGCGGCCTGCCAGCGCTGGATCGTGCGGGCGAGGCATTTCGCCCGGCGCTTATGATGCTTCAGCGTGTCCAGCATGGCCTGCCACCGCGCGATCAGCGGCGCGGCGGGGACAGGGCCGCGCGAAGGCACCGCCACCGGCCCCTTCATAAAGTGCGGACACGGCCGCGATGGCGCGGGCACCATGGAGAAAGTGTAGCGATAGTCCGCATCCGGCTTTTCGGACGCGTAGTAATTGCGACCCATGCGCGGGGGCAGCGGCGCGAGATCCATCTGCAAGGCGATCAGAAAGATCAGACGGCGGAGCAGAACGGCGAGCCGCTTCAGCTCCGCCCGCACGCGCCGGTTCACTGATTGGACAATCGTCTCAGGTGTCCTGAACAGACCCACCTTCACGCCCGTCACGGCAATGGCGCGGGCGATCGTGTCGTAAGCCTGAGAGAGGAAATCGGTGCGGTCTGTCATGGCGGGCAGATTGCCATGAGGGGTTATCCGGTTGGATAGAGGCGCCGGATTTCCGTGTGCTGCGTAACAAGTTCAGGCATCCGGTGGTGGATATCGCTCCGCTCAACCCACCCTACCTTGCTGGCAATGCCCGCGCCTGGATAGAGAGCGAATGCGTATCCTCTATCTGTCCATCCCCACCGCAACGCGACCTGCTTGGCAGGCACCCGTTGCGCAGCGATCGCACGCATCACTTCTGGATCGATCGCGAACCGCGAGGCGGATTCGGACGGGTTACCGCCGTTTGAAAATGATCCTCGCCAAGTCGATGATCCCAACGAATGCGAACATAGGCAGGAAGTAAGGCCAAGACCGCAACAGGTTCTCCGGATGCTTTATCCAGGCAATAATAACGATTGGCGAAACAAGCACCAAGAGGATGACGAAGTCTATCGCTAACGCTCGCACTGCTGCTTTGTACTTACGGCTCATTTGTCTCATGAACTCCAATTATACATGTCCTAGTCAGGTCTTGAACAATCTGGATTCACGCAACCGCCTGTACCACGAATCACGACCGTAAGCGGTCCAGAATCTTCTTCAACTTGTTCCTGCTCCCCGGTTCCGGACATGTTGGACGTCTGCGTTGTCAGGTTGGCCGCAACGTCAGCGGCCCCCTTTGCAAGCGCCCTGCCGACTGAAGTAAGCACACCCTTTCTGCCCAAACCAAAAGCTTTAGGTTCTTTGGCTACCGCACATACCCCCGCATGACTTGCCATGATCATACCGGACTATAGTGGATCATTAGCGGCTTATGGCAGGCTGGCCGCTGACCGTAACGGGCAGGAACTGCCAACCGGGCCGCATCCGTAACATTCACGAATTGCGTTCGGCGCCGCATCGCGCGATCATGCGCGCTTGTCTGGTAAAGGAGAGCGTCATGCGCCGCCTGATCTATGCCCTCGTTCCGCTGTCCCTGCCCCTGATGGGCTGCGTGCAGACCTCGCCCTATGAACCGGAAATTGCCGAGGTGAAGGCACAGGAGGCAGAGGAACTGGGCCTGACCGGCCTGCCCGTGACCGAGGAAATCGCGCTTGGCCGCCAGGTCGCCTTCTCCCAATGTGCTGACTGCCACGGCATCGACGGAGAAGAAGCCCGGCGGACAGACGCCCCGGCACTGCGCTATATCCTGGCCGATTATGATGGTGACGCGCTGGCGGAAGATTTCCGCGACGGGCTGAAAGTCGGCCATCCGGAGATGCCGCAATTCCAGTTCGGGCCGAAAAGCACGGACCTGTTGCTGAGCTATCTGATCAGCATCCAGGAGCCCGACCCGTCGATCCATGTGACCGACGAGGGCTGAAGCCTGATTTCACCAATGCTTATCTGGTCTGGCCGCCATCGACCGGCAGGATGGCGCCGGTGATAAAGCTGGCCAGCGGGCTCAGCAGGTAGGCGGCGGCAGAGCCGATCTCGTCCGGCTTGCCGAAACGCTGCAGCGGCACTTCGCGGCGGATCCAGCGGGTCCACGCATCGCCGCGCGGGCCGGTGGAGCGCTCTTCCCAGTCGCCGCCCGGGAAGATGATGTTGCCGGGCGCAATCGCATTGACCCGAACGCCGGACGGCCCTGCCACGCGGGCGAGTTCCTTGGCGAGATGATTCATCGCCGCCTTCGACGTGCCATAGGTGACCGGCGTGCCGAGCGCGCCGAGGCCCGCAATGGACGAGATCATCAGGATCGAGCCCTCGCCGCGCGGTTCCATCCGGCGCAGGCTGGAGCGGGCGAGACGGAAGGCGCTGTCGAGGTTCTGCTGCAGGCCGGCCGTCCAGGTCTCGTCGTCCACCTCATAGCCGGGCGGGCACGGGTGCAGCCCGACATTGGCCACCGCGCCCCAGAGCGGATCGAACTCCGTCTCGATCGCCTCGACCATGTCGTCGATGGTTTTGGAGTCGCGCAGATCCCCTGCCCGGGCCCAGACCCTGTGTTCGCCATATTGGGCCGCGAGGCGCGCGCGCTGTTCTTCCAGCGCCGCCTCCCCACGGGCCGCCATGGCAACCTTCGCGCCTTCGGCCAGCAGGGCCTCGACAATCCCAAGGCCGATGCCGCGGCTGGCGCCGGCGACAAAGACCACTTTATCCGTCAGGCCAAGATCCATGACGCTTACGCCGTCGGCAGCTTGTAGTCCTTGAACGTGTCGCGCAGGGCCAGCTTGTTGATCTTGCCCGTTGCGCCCAGCGGAATGCTGTCGACAAAGGTGATGTCGTCCGGCGTCCACCATTTGGCGATCTTGCCTTCCAGCGTCGCAAAGATTTCCTCCTTGGTCGGAGTTTCACCTTCGGCCGGCTGGATGATCAGCAGCGGACGCTCATCCCATTTCGGGTGGTAGACACCGATGGCCGCGGCATTGGCGACCTTCGGATGGCCAACCGCGATGTTCTCGATGTCGATGGAGGAGATCCACTCGCCGCCGGACTTGATCACGTCCTTGGCGCGGTCGGTGATCTGCATCGTGCCGTATTGGTCCATGTTCGCCACGTCCCCGGTGTCGAACCAGTTGTCGTCGTCCACCACCTTGCCGCCGGCGCCCTTGAAATAGGCCGCCGCGATGGCCGGTCCGCGGACCAGAAGGCGGCCGGACGTCTCGCCGTCCCAGGCAAGGTCGTTGCCTTCATCGTCAGCGATCTTCAGCTCGACGCCGAAGGGCGGGCGGCCCTGCTTCAGCTTCTGCTCCATACGGGTGTCGATGTCGGCGTCCACCATATGCGGCGGCAGCGTGCCCAGCGTGCCGAGCGGCGAGGTTTCCGTCATGCCCCAGGCGTGAACGACGTCGACTTCATAGTCTTCCTCAAAGGCCCGCAGGATCTTCTCCGGCACGGCCGAGCCGCCGATGATCACCTTGTTCAGGTGCGGCAGCTTCAGGTCGTTTTCCTGCAGATAGGTCAGCAGCATCAGCCAGACGGTCGGCACGGCGGCGGTGATGGTCACCTTCTCCGTGTCCAGCAGTTCATAGATCGAGGCGCCGTCCATCTGCGCACCGGGCATGACCATGTTGGCGCCGGTGGCCGGGCAGCTGAAGGTCAGGCCCCAGGCATTGGCGTGGAACATCGGCACCACGGGCAGCACGACATCGTTGGCGCCCATGCCGATGGCATCGCGCTGCATCGTGATCATCGTGTGCAGCACGTTGGAACGGTGCGAGTAGAGCACGCCTTTCGGGTCGCCGGTCGTGCCGGACGTGTAGCAGAGGCCGCAGGCGGTATCTTCCGGGAAGTCGCCCCAGCGCACAGTCTGCGAGCGGCCATCGATCCAGATGTCGAACGGCACAGCGCCCAGCGTGTTCTCCGGCATCGTGTCGGCGCCGGCATAGATGACGAAGGACTTCACCGTCGGGATGTTGTCCTTGATGGCTTCGACGATGGGCAGGAAGGACTTGTCAAAGACCAGCACCTTGTCCTCGGCATGGTTGATGATCCAGGCGATCTGCTCCGGGTGGAGGCGCGGGTTCACCGTATGCAGCACGGCGCCGATGCCCATGGCCCCATACCAGGTGGCCATGTGACGCTCTGAGTTCCAGCCGAGCGTCGCGACGCGGTCGCCATGGCCGATGCCTTCATCCTTCAGTGCGGTCGACACCTGTTTCGACATGTCGAACAGGTCGCCATAGGTGATGCGCTCGATATGGCCTTCGACGCGGCGCGTGATGATCTCGCGGGTCGGGTTGATCCGTTTTGCGTGCTCAAGAATCTTGTTCGTGGTGAGCTGCCAGTCCTGCATCAGACCTTTCATGCGGTGTCCTCCTTTGCGCGCCTGCCGTGGCGTCATTGTCCTGTAACCGAAGTGTGTGTATTCGCGCGGATGACGCGAAGCAAGGAATTGAGGACCGCCCCATGAAAAGATTTGCATTTTCCGTGATGTCGCTGGCCCTGACGGCCTGTGGCGCAGCTGAAACGACTGCCCCGCAGCCGAGTGCGGAAGACGCAAGTATTTCATCGTCCCCCCTTCCATTGCCGGAATATTTTGACTGCCTTCGCACACATAAGGGCATGGTCATTGCCGCCCACCGGGGCGGGCCGGACACGGGATACCCCGAAAATGCGGTCGAGACCTTCCAGCACGGTTTCGACAAGGGCATCCGCGTCTTTGAGATCGATGTGGCCGAAACGAAAGACGGCGTGCTGACCCTGATGCATGACGACCGGCTGAATCGGACGACGACCGGCAGCGGCTATGTCTCCGACACCGACTGGGAAACGATGAGCGGTCTGGAACTGGTCGACAATGACGGGCGGCGCACCGGCTTTCACCCGCCGAAACTGACCGATGCCCTGCTCTGGGCCAAGCGGACCGGCGCCGTGCTGGAGCTCGACAAGAAGCCAACCACCAGTTTCCGCAACATTGCCGCTGCCGTGAAGGCCGCGGACGCGGCGGAGAATGTGATCTTCATTTCCTACAATGATGACCAGGCCGCCGAAATCGCCGCCATCAATCCGGATCTGATGATGACCGCCACCGCCTATGGTGACCGGGACGTCGCGAAACTGGAACGCCGGGGCGTCGACCGTACCCGCCTGATCGGCTGGACCGGAACCGACGAGCCGAAACCGGCCGCCTGGGCCCGCCTGGAACAGGTGGGCGTCGAGCCCGCCTTTGGCACGCTGGGCCGCAAGGGCAAGCGGCTGGACGATATCTATCTGGCCGATGGCGATGCCAGCGAATACGACACCCTCGCTGCCGAAGGCCTTGTCCTGCTGGCAACCGACGAACCCTATCGCGTGGCAGACCTGACGACATCCGACGATACCGGCCGGAACGCCTGCGGACGGTAGGGGCCGTATTTCCGACCGGCGTCACCCTCGACCGCGCAGCGGTCTGAGGGCCCATCTCTGAACGAACCGGCATGAGCGTCATGCCCGGTTGTGCCCTTTGCACCGTCCCGAGATGGGCTCCCAGACGGACTACGCCCGTCGGGAGTGACGCTTTACCGAGTAGCTTTCAGAGGTTGCGCGCGCGTCAGGCCTTCGCCGCCACCGCGCGCTGCCACACGACAAAGAGCACGGGGACGACCAGTTCGATCCCCATACCGACCATCAGGTCCTGCGACGGCGCGCCCATTGTCATGTAGGACACCACGCGGCCAAGGCCGCCGATGAAGATCGCCGCGCTGATCAGGAACAATGTGCGGCCATGCTTTTCGATGGCCGGAATGATCGACCAGAGTAGAAACGCCACGACGAGGTACATGCCGGAAAAGTACCGGTACTGATTGTCGAGATCGACAGTCACACCTTCGGGCGACAGCCGCCCTGCCCCGGCCAGGAAGCCGAGAAGCGCGAACACAACCGGAATGATTGAGAAAACGCCGAGAAATACCTGCAGGCCACGTTTCATGGATACCCCCTGAATGATGCAAAGCGCAGCCAGTTATTGCCACGCGGAATGCCAATTCCTAGCCCGGACCTGACCGGCATGGCAATGATTGACGTTACGCACCGGAAGGATTATGTGACGCGCGGGCTCTGGGACGCCCGCCGCTCGCGAGACGAAAGTCTTACGGTGAAGATCCCCCGGCGGATAAGCGCCGCGACATGCAAACACGGAACACCGGTCCAGCCGGCAGTCCCGCGGCAAGGCGAGCCCCGCTGAAAAGCGACTGCCCGGACAAGGATGTTTCCGATGTCTCTCTCAATATCTACCCGCGACCAGGCCAAGGCCCGTGCGCGTGAAATCCGGGCGGAACTGGCAGCTGCCGGAACGCCCATCTCTCATTCCGAAGCGCTTGAATGCGTGGCGAAGGAACTTGGCTATCGCGACTGGAACACGGCCTCGGCCCGCCTGTCGAACATGCCGGAAGTCGTGCTGCAGGTCGGCGACCAGGTGGCCGGCCGCTACCTGAAACAGGCCTTCGACGGCCGGGTGCTCGCGGTCCGCGAAATGGCGGGCGGCACGGCGTTCGAAGTGACGCTGGAATTCGACGAGCCGGTCGATGTGGTGGAGTTCGAAAGCTTTTCCAACTTCCGCCAGCGGGTCACTCAGACCATCTCGACCGGCGGCGTCTCGTTCTCGAAAACGAGCGATGGCGTGCCCCACCTGGTGGTGGAACGCACCTCCACCGGGCTGGTGTGAGGGCTGATCCAGCCCGCGTCCCGCTGCAAGTGAGGCGTCACCTTCGAGCGCGCAGCGGTCTGAGGGCCCATCTCTGAACGAACCGGCATGAGCGTCATGCCCGGTTGTGCCCTTGGCACCGTCCGGAGATGGGCTCCCAGACGGGCTTGGCCCGCCGGGAGTGACGCGTCTTTAAAAATCCGACTTCGGCTCCGGTTACGGATAAAGCCGGCCGGTTTCCCAGCCGTCCCCTGCCCGCGTGAAGCGCAGGCGGTCGTGCATGCGGAAGGCCTGGTCCTGCCAGAACTCGATCTCGATCGGGGTCAGGCGGAAGCCACCCCAGAATTCGGGGCGCGGAATGTCCGGCCCGTCGCCATAGATTTCGGACAGTTCCGCAATGCGCTGTTCGAAGGCGGCGCGGTCGGCCAGCGGGCGCGACTGGTCGGAGGCAATGGCGCTGATCCGGCTCTGCGCGGCGCGGGTGGAGAAATATTCGTCGGCCTCGGCGTCGGTCACACGTTCCACCGTGCCGCGGATACGGATCTGGCGGCGCAGGCTTTTCCAGTGGAAGCCCATCGCGGCGACGGGATTGGCGCTGAGCTGCTCGCCCTTGGTGCTTTTGAGGTTGGTGAAGAAGACAAAGCCGGCGGGCGTGACCTCTTTCAGCAGGACAACCCGCACATCCGGCATGCCATCCGCGTCGACCGTGGCGAGCGACATGGCGTTGGAATCGTTCAGTTCCTTGGCGCGGGCTTCGGCCATCCAGTCATTGAACAGGGCGAATGGATCCGTCGCATTCGGGATCAGCGGCTTGCCGGTCGGGTCAGTTGCATAGTCTGCAGCGCTGGGGCTCGGGGGAATAATGGCCTTGTCTGTGGGGCTGGTCATGCCGGGAATATCCCTTGTTAGCGGCGTTTTACGGTCTGAATCTGTCGCCGATATAGGCCATCGGGGGCGGAATGCCCACTGTGACACCTACGTATAAGAAACAGGCGGATGCCGCTGATCTGCGGCATCCGCGCCGCACGGCTTGCCCTCGGGCGACAAATTCGCCATGTGGAGGCCACAAATCGTACCCTTGCAAGGAAGGACTCCTCCCGTGAAACAGCCCGTGAAGATTGCCGTAACCGGTGCCGCTGGCCAGATTGGCTATGCCCTCCTCTTCCGTATCGCCGCTGGCGACATGCTTGGACCGGACCAGCCGGTCGATCTTCACCTGCTGGAAATCACGCCAGCGCTCGACGCTCTGAAGGGCGTCGTGATGGAGCTGAACGACTGCGCCTTCCCGCTGCTGAACAACATCGTCGCCACCGACAATGCCGATGAGGCCTTCAAGGATGTCGACTTCGCCTACCTCGTCGGCGCCATGCCGCGGAAACAGGGCATGGAACGCAAGGACCTCCTGTCCGCCAATGGCGGCATCTTCGGCCCGCAGGGCAAGGCCATCAATGACAACGCCAAGCGCGACGTCAAAGTGCTGGTCGTCGGCAACCCCGCCAACACCAACGCCCTGATCGCCCAGCTCCACGCGCCGGATCTGGACCCGAAATGCTTCACCGCCATGGTGCGCCTGGACCATAACCGCGCGATGAGCCAGCTTGCCGAGAAGACCGGCACGCACAACACCGACGTGAAGAAGGTCATCATCTGGGGCAACCACTCGGCCACCCAGTATCCGGACCTGCACCACACGACCGTCGCCGGCGCCCCGGCGCTGTCGAAAGTCGACCAGGCCTGGTATTCCGACACCTTCATCCCGGACGTGCAGCAGCGCGGCGCGGCCATCATCAAGGCCCGCGGTGCCTCTTCGGCGGCGTCTGCTGCCTCGGCTGCCATCGACCATATGCGCGACTGGGCCCTCGGCACGCCGGAAGGCGAATGGGTGTCCATGGGCATCCCGGCCGACGGCTCCTACGGCATCGAACCGGGCGTCATCTATGGCTATCCGGTGACCTGCAAGGACGGCAAGTACGAGATCGTCCAGGGCCTGGACATCAACGAGTTCTCGCGCGCCCGCATGGACGCCACCGAGAAAGAACTGCGTGAAGAACGCCAGGCCGTGGCCGACCTGCTGGGCTAAGCCCGGCACACAGGCCGTATCAACAGGGCAGTCATGTCGCACAACACGTTCGGCCACCTCTTCCGCGTAACGACCTGGGGCGAAAGCCACGGGCCGGCACTGGGGTGCGTGGTCGATGGCTGCCCGCCCGGCCTGCCGCTGGATGAAGCCTTCATCCAGCAATTCCTGGACAAACGCCGCCCCGGCACCTCGCGCTTCGTCACGCAGCGCCAGGAGCCGGATGCGGTGAAAATCCTCTCCGGTGTGTTCGAGGATGACCGGACGGGTGGCCCCGTCACCACCGGCACACCGATCTCGCTGATGATCGAGAACACAGACCAGCGTTCCAAGGACTATGGCGAGATCCGCGACCGCTACCGGCCCGGCCATGCCGACTATCCCTATGACGCCAAATATGGCGTGCGGGACTATCGCGGCGGCGGCCGCTCCTCTGCCCGCGAGACCGCGGCCCGCGTCGCCGCCGGGGCTGTCGCCCGCCGCGCGCTGGGCGACGGCATCGTGATCCGCGGCGCGGTGGTCCAGATCGGCCCGCATGCCATCAATCGCGAAAACTGGAACTGGGATATTGTCGAGGACAACCCGTTCTGGTGCCCGGACGCCGACATGGTGCCCAAATGGGAGGAGTTCCTGGACGCGACCCGCAAGGCGGGCAGCTCCACAGGCGCCATCGTGGAAGTGCAGGCCAGCGGCGTACCCGCCGGCTGGGGCGCGCCGATCTATGGCAAGATCGATGGCGAGCTGGCCGGGGCGATGATGAGCATCAATGCCGTCAAGGGCGTTGAGGTCGGTGCAGGCTTTGGCGCTGCCAGCCTCTCCGGCGAGGAGAATGCCGACCAGATGCGCGCGGGCAATGACGGCCCCCTCTTCCTGTCGAACAATAATGGCGGCGTGGCCGGGGGTATCTCCACCGGACAGGACCTGATCGTGCGCATTGCCATCAAACCGACCTCGTCCATCCTGAACGAAGTCCAGTCCGTCACCCGCGACGGCGAGAATGTGGACGTGCGCACCAAAGGCCGCCACGACCCCTGTGTCGGCATCCGCGCCGTGCCCGTGGCCGAAGCCATGATGGCCTGCGTGCTGGCCGACCAGAAACTGCGCCATCGCGGCCAGACCGGAAACTGACACTCAAAGCAAAAAAAGCCCCCGGCACCGAAGCACCGGGGGCAGTGTGTTCCCGTTGGAGAGGTGGGAAGCTTAGAATTTCATGACGCCGCCAACCGAGATGACGTCAGCATCGGTGTCGTCGCCTTCATAGCGGGTGACATCGGCGCGCAGGCCAAATTTCTCGGTCAGGAAAACCTTGCCGCCGACACCATAGGCCAGGCCGTCATCTTCGCCGGACGCGCTGCCCGCACCCGGAACGTCGATATTGTAGTCATTGGTCGCATAACCGGCGCGGGCGAACAGGTCGACACGCTCTGCAACCGGCACCTGGACCACACCGAAAGCGGCAAGCGAATGGTCGAGGTCAACTTTGGCCGGGCCAACATTGTCATCGCCGACACCGAGCGAGGCTTCACCTTCCACACCGACATTCGGGTTGAAGAAATAGGTGCCGCGTGCGGTGAGAGCGTCGAGATTGGCGTTATCCGCATCGAAGTGCGAATAGGCTGCGCCCAGTTCGACATTGCCTTCAGCGAGGGCCGGGGCCGCGACAGCGAGAGCGGCGAGCGAAGCGAGTGCAAGTTTCATTTTCTAACTCCTTTGTCCGCAAGATTGCGTGGCTCTGAACTAGGACCGCTGCGGCCGGAAAACAGCTTACGAAAACACAATCTACGCGCAGTGCGATCCCCCTGTGGCTGCGCCACAACACTTTGTGAAACCTAAGTAATTTACTGAAATTTGAGTGGCAGAAACGTTGCGCACGCCTATGCCACATGGCCGCCACATTCCGGTCACGCACAAATCACAGGACTTAACTGAAAGGCCTTGTCAGGCAGGCCGCCGCCAGGTGGTGACTTTGGTCAGAAAGGCCAGGGTTTCGCGCTCTTTGACAAAGCCCTGCCCCGTGGCCGCGGCATCCAGATCCCAGGCGAGATAGGAATTATAATAAGGCTCGTGGAAGCCATGCGGGAAATATTCCAGCACACCGTCAATGCCGTCACGGTCGCCAAACTGCAAACTATCGGCCAGCACGAACAGGCCACCCGTCTTCAGTATACGGAACACCTCAGCCAGAACCGGCCCGCGCACCTCCGGCGGCAATTCATGGAAGAGGAAGATCGAGACCACGATGTCACGGGAAGCATCCGGCAGCGGCATCGCCTCTGCCGCCTCGTGGAACACCTCAACCTGTGGCCAGGACGCAAGGCGCCCCCGCGCCGCGTCCGTATAGTTCGGGGACAGATCAAGTCCCGCGGCCTTCAGGCGCGGCCAGACATTCATCACCGTCTTCAGGAACCGGCCATTGCCGCAGGCCATATCCAGCAGCGATACGCCGCGCTGGTCCCGGCCTGTCAGCTCGCGTGAGATCTCCGCCAGCGCCGCCCGGCGCATCGCGTCCGCCGTACCGGTAAACAGCGCCTCGACCTGCGTATCGTAGAGCTCGGCGCTCTCGTCGCTGAACCAGCCGCCGGACTGATAATGGAAATTCTGGCGGTAATATTCGGGGTAGCGGTTGGACCCTTCCGGCAATTCCGCCTGCACTTCCGTGCCGTCGCGGGCCTGCCGCCGCCGCTCCACCGCCTCGACATCGGCCTGGAACGCCCGGGCCGATTTCAAGGCGTCGGGAAGGTGCGCCAGCCGGACATCGCGCGGCGCCGGATAGAGCCCCTCTTCCACATTGCGCCGGTCCTGCAGGAAAAGGTCGAAATAGGCCTTGCGGAGCTGCGCCATGTCCGGCTTGCCGCGCGTCGGCGAAAACGCCGGATCGTCCGGCCGGTAAAAACCGGTCGTGCGGGATTTGGCGGCCCGCATCTGGGCGCCGTACCAGGCCGAACGCAGGCCCTGCGCCGCCGCGTAGCGCGCACGTCCTGCAGCAAGAGCGGCACGGTCGAACAGTCCCATGCCCTGAATATGTGGTGGAGGCAGGCGCGCGTCCAGCTTTTGGGCAGCCTTCAGGTCCGGTTCAGGTTGGCTTTGCCAGTGTGCAGGTCAGACTGGTGGTCCTGCGGCCACCGGAAAAGGAGAAAATGGGATGGTGAAGTCTCTTCTGATCGGTGGAATGGCCCTGACGGCGATGGTCGCGGCCCCGCTCGCGGCGTCGGCGCAGGCGTATGGCTATAACGCGCCCTACAATTCCGCATGCGAGCGCCAGAACAAGGACAACAAGACCGCCGGAACGGTGATCGGCGCCATTGTCGGTGCAGCCGCTGGCGGCGCGATCGGCAACAATGTCGGCGATAGTGACAGCCGCTGGCACTATAACCGCTATGATCGTTACGACCGCTATGGCCGGCATGGCCGCTACGGGCGTCATGGCCGCCGCGGCTATTGGGACAAGGGCAATAATGACGGCGAGGTCGTTGCCGGCGCGCTGCTGGGCGCGATTGTCGGCGGTATGGCTGGCAATGCCATGGCCTCGAACAGCGCCACCCCGTGCCAGGTGGCGACGCCCACTGGCGGCAGCTTCCGGGCCGATTATGGCGCTTACCCCTATATCGCACAGGAATATTCCGGCGGCGCGATCCCGCAGACGACACAGGGCCTCTATGGCGGACCGCAGGATATGCGCACCCATCCGGGCGCATCGACGCCTGCGCCGGCCAGCTATCCGGCTTATCCGAACACGCCGCCCCCGCGCGCTGCAGCCCCGCCGCCTCCACCTGCGCCTGCTCAGCAGGTTGAAGAATGCCGCACAGTGTGGCGCGAAGTGACCCTGCCGGACGGCCAGGTGGTCCGCGATCCCGCCACGGCCTGCCGTGAAGGGTACAATGGCGACTGGGAAATCGTCGGCGAGAACGACGAAGAGCTCTACGGCGGCTACTAGGCCTTCACCGCATGGAACAGGCGTTCGGCATTGCCGTCGCCGCCAGAAATCGGGCTGGCCGTCCAGGCATGGATGGGCCAGCCTTTTTCGTTCATCCAGTCATTGAAGCGTCCGGCAGCCGCATCGGCGGCAGCAAGGTCTGTCACGATCCCGCCCTTGCCGACATGATCGCGGCCGACTTCGAATTGCGGCTTGAACAGGCCCACAAAGTCCGCCCCCGGCGCGGCGAGCGACAGGGGCACAGCGAGCAGCTTTTCCAGAGAAATGAAACTCGCATCGCAGACCAGCAGCGTGGGCGGCTCCGGGAACATATCGGCGGTCAGGCGGCGCGCATCGGTCGCTTCATGGTTGGTGACGCGGGGCTCACCCGCAATGCGCGGATGCAACTGGCCCCGGCCGACATCGACAGCGGTGACATGCGCCGCCCCGTTCAGCAGCAGCACTTCGGTAAAGCCGCCGGTCGAGGCACCGATGTCGAGGCATGTCCGGCCCGCCGGATCGACACCGAATGCCTCAAGGCCATGGGCCAGTTTCAATCCGCCGCGGGAAACATAAGGATGCGCTGGATCGGCCTCGATCACAGCATCGGCTGAGATTTCCTGAGCGGGCTTGGCCACCACCACGCCATCGGCGCGCACAAGGCCCGCTTCGATGGCTGCGCGGGCACTGGCGCGGCTTTCGAACAGGCCAAGTGTCACAAGCAGACGATCTGCACGATCTTTCATGGAACAGGCCTTTCTGACACAGGTTTGAAGCATCCTATAGCAAAGACCCGCAAGCAGGAGACTCCCCATGATCAGCCGGTCGGCGGGGCTGGCGCATACGTCGCCAGCAGCGGGATCAGGTCAGATCTTCGGTCAATCTGCGGAGCGTATCGGCGCCCATCTTCGCGTGGGCAGGATGATCTCGCCGCCCCGTCTCCAGCAGCAGCACCCCATACATAACGGCCCAGCCACGCGCACGGGCGAGTGTCGCCTCGCTCATGCCATATGCCTCAATGGCGGCGCGACGGGCACCGGCAGATTCGAACAGGCCCCAGACGGAAGCCAGATCACTCGCCGGATCGCCCGCGCAGAGATCCCCCCAATCGATGAACGCAGCAAATTTTCCATTCCGCACAAGGACGTTTCGGGCATGTACATCACCCGCCACCCAAAGGCGTGGCAGGTCAATCGGCGCGGCAAGCCCCGCGCGCCACGCCTGCCGGATCGCCGGTGTAATCGCATCCGTTTCCTCAGCGAGCACCGCCATGCGCTGCTCTATGTTCTCAAGTCTGTTCCCGAGCGGGCAGCCGCGCACGTCGCTGGAAGGCGCCTCGTCCGGGGCCGGCCTGTGCAAGGCCTTCAGAAAGCCTGCCAGCACCGGCGCTTCAGAAGCCTCCGGCGGGGCAAGGTCTGCCGTCTCTCCCTCAATCCAGCGCAACACGCTCCAGACATAGGGGTAGCCCTCCCCAGGAACACCGGTTCGCAGCGGCACGGGTATGGGCAATGGGAGATGTCCGGCCAGCTCCGGCAGCCAGCGTTGCTCATTGCGCAGCAACTGGTCCGCCACGTTCCGGCGCGGCAGGCGCAGGACAAGATCGTCGCCCAGACGCACCATCACATTGTCCCACCCCTCCCCGGCAAATTCGAGGGGCAGACCGGCGAGGTCCGGGTGTTGCGCCTGCAGCAGCTTGCGGACGAGGGCTTCGGTGATGTCGACTTCGGCGGGCGGAGTTCCTGTGGTCATTTGCCTCTCCTCTTGCGCTGCGGAGCGCTCCGATACACCTTGCTCGCCCAAAAGCCAAAAAATAGAATCGGAGCGAAACAAATGGCACGGATTACGAGACGGGGCGTCTTGCTTGGCGGAGCAGCAATGGGCGCACTGGCCGCCTGCGGCCAGACAGGGACGCAAACAACGCCAGATGCCGCTCTCGGCACGGCGGCCACACCGGCCGCGGCGCCTGTTGCACCGACCTCTTCGGTCCCTGTCGGCTGGATCGACGGCACCGAAATGGCCTCCCGGATCGCAAGTGGCGAAACGACGTCGCTGGCCGAAGTGAACGCGGCCATCGCCCGGACCGAGGCCGTCAACGGCAAGCTCAACGCGGTCGCGTCGGAGATCTTTGGCACCGCCCGCGCCGAAGCGGGTCATACGCCCGCTGGCCCGTTTCAGGGCGTGCCGACCTTCATCAAGGACCTGCACGACTGGAACGGCGCGCAAACCTGGTATGGCAGCCGCGCCTTCAAGGGCTACAATCCAGGCAAGGACGATCCTCTGCCAGCCAAATGGCGCGCCGAAGGTGTGGTCGTGCTGGGCAAGTCGACCTCTCCGGAAATGGGCCTGATGGCCTCATCAGAAGCCCTGGTGACCGGCGAAACCTGCAATCCATGGGACACGACGCGTATCGTTGGCGGCTCCTCCGGCGGCGCAGCTGCGCTGGTGGCGGCGCGCGTGGTTCCCTTCGCGCATGCCAGCGATGGCGGCGGCTCTATCCGGATCCCGGCCAGCACCTGTGGTGTCTTCGGCCTGAAGCCGTCCCGCGGACAGCTGCCGGCGCATGGGCCCGAAGCCCCGCCGGTGGACATTTCGGTCCAGCATGCCGTGACCATTTCCGTGCGCGACTCGATCAACCTGTTCCGCGACACGCAGCTCGATGACGGCACCTATCCCCCGCTGGCGCCGGACCTGAAACCGATTGGCCGCCGCCTGAAGATCGGCTTCACAACCGATGCCCCGGCCGGCACGCCGGTCGCACCGGAGACGAAGGCCGCGCTCAACGATGTTGCCCAACTCTGCACCGATCTCGGTCACGAGATCGTTCCATGGAAAGCGCCCTTCTCCGGCAAGGAGTTCATCAATCACTTCCTGCTCTATTGGGCAGCCGGGGCAGCTGAGTTCGCCCAAAAGGCGAGCGAGTATTCAGGCAGGCCGGTTGGCCCGGACATTATCGAACCCTGGACGCTGGGCCTGACCAACATGTTCCTGTCCCGCAAGGATGAGATGGCGGAAACCATCGCCTGGCTGAAGAATTTCGAGTCCGTATACGATACCGGTTTCGCCGACATCGATGTGCTGCTGACCCCGACAACCGGCAGCCCGGCCGTCAAACTCGGCGAACAGGCCCCGACGGTCGATTATGAAATCCTGTATGACCGCGTCATCACCTTCGCTGCGTTTACGGCCCCGATGAACGTGGCCGGTGCCGCCTCGATGAGCGTACCGCTGGCATGGACCGAGAGCGGCCTGCCGGTCGGCGCCATGTTCTCCGGCAAACGCGGTGACGACCAGCTCCTGTTTGAAGTGGCACTGGAAATGGAGCAAGCCCGTCCGTGGGCCGGCAAAGTTCCTCCGGTATCAGCGTTCTAAAGGGAGACAGTGGTGGAGTCCGGACACAAAGACCCGATGATTTTCGGCTTCGGCTTCGACGAGGCCGGGCTCCACACCCCCCTGACCTGGGATGACGTGCTCGAAGGCGCGCATTCGAAGTACAAGCGCGTCTGGATCCATCTCGACCGGCACTCCGCACAGGCGCAGGGCTGGCTCTACCGCAAGAGTGGCCTGGACCGCCTGACCGTGCAGGCCCTGCTGCAGGAGGAGACACGTCCGCGCGCCGCCCGGTATGGGCAGGGTTACCTGATCAATCTGCGCGGCCCCAACCTTAATGAAGGGGCGGATGTTGAAGACCTCGTCACCCTGCGTATGTGGGCCGCCGAGGACGTTCTGATCACCGTGCGTGCCCGGCCGGTGCGCTCCGCCTTCGACGTCCGCGAGATGGTAGAGGAAGGTGAAATCGCCACCTCCACCGGGGCGCTGGTCGCCGGCATTGCCGACCGGCTGACCGACCGTATGGAAGTCGTGCTGGAAGATTTCGACGATGAAGCCGACCGGTATGAAGACGAATTACTGGACCCGAAAGCCTCGATAGACCGGTCCGTTCTGCCGGAGTTCCGGCGGCGGGTCCTGCAGGTGCGCCGCCACATCATGCCACAACGCGAAGCCCTGGGAACGCTTGTGCGGGATGGCGCCCAATCCGGCCTGTTCAGCGACCAGGACCTGCTGTTCCTGCGCGAATCCGCAGACCGGATTACGCGGCTCACAGAACTGGTTGAAAACATCCGGGAACGATCCACCGTTCTGTATGAAGAAGCGATCCAGAACAGTACGGAAGAAACCAATCAGCGCCTGTTTGTGCTGGCGATCCTGTCGGCTGTCTTCCTGCCGATCAGTTTTGTGACCGGACTTTTTGGCGTCAATCTTGGCGGAATCCCGGGATCCAGCAATCCCGTTGCCTTCTTTACGCTGGTAATCGCGCTGTCCCTTTCCGCCACGGGAACGCTGGCCCTATTGCGTTGGCAGCGCTGGATATAACCCGCGACGGGTTTCCATTTCTCATACGTTAGATATTAACCAACGCTTGCAGCTTGTTGGTAAACTGATCCTGTCTGTTTGCCGTATAGCAAGATGGGGGGTGTTAAGAAAATTTACGCGCGGTGGTTCTTCATGCAACCTGCCGCCCTATATTTGCCATTCGTCCGCGGGAAGGACACCCTGACGTGAACCGTTCGACTATCATCGCCGCAACGATCCTCGTTGTCATCCTCGCCTGGTTCGGCGTGCGCAGCCTGATGCGCGGCAGCATTTCTTCGCACAAGGAAGAAGCCGTGGCGGAAAGCGTCGACGACCTGCCATCCGCCGTGATCGAAACCCTCATCGCTGAACCGCACCTGATGCAGATCAACGCCACGGGCCGCACAGAGCCGGACAAGAGCGTGACGGTCAAAGCCGGTACCACCGGCACCGTCGTCTCCACACCTGCCAGGGAAGGCAGCTTTGTAAAGGCTGGCACGCTGCTTTGCGGCCTCGATGTAGAGGCCCGTTCCGCCCGCGTGAAGGAAGCCGAAGCGCAACGCATATCGGCTGAAGTGAGTTACGAAGCTGCCGACAGCCTCGCCAAAAAAGGACTGGGCCCGGCAAACCAGGCCACAGCCGCGAAAGCGCAGCTCGACGCGGCCAAAGCCGCCGTGAACGCAGCGAAAGTCGAACTGGGCAAGACGCAGATCCGCGCGCCGTTTGATGGCATTTTCGAAACCCGCCTCGCCGAGGCCGGTGATTTCCTGTCGCCGGGCCAGGCCTGCGGCGTGCTGGTGGACATGGATCCGGTGATCGTATCGGTACAGGTCTCCGAGGCGGTCGCCGGGAAACTGAAAGTCGGCATGACGGGCGAAGCGCTGCTGGCCGACGGCCGCAGCTTCCCTGCAACGCTGCGCTATGTGGCACGCACAGCCTCTGACACGACGCGCACGTTCCTGGTCGAAGCGACCCTCGACACCGGCGATTCCATCGTCGCGGCCGGGGTGACGTCGCAGCTGGTGCTGCCAGTCGGGAATGTTCAGGCCATGAAAATTTCGCCCGGCCTGCTCACCCTGTCCGACGCCGGACAAATGGGCATACGCTATGTCGACGCGACCGATACGGTCCGTTTCGCCCCGGTTGTCGTGATTGACGAAACGCCGGACGGCGCGTGGGTGACGGGCCTGCCCGATGAGACGGACGTCATCTCGCTTGGCCAGGACTATCTGTCCGAAGGGGCTAGTGTGAAACCGGTCGCCGCGGGCGGGGCACAGCCATGACCAGCATCGTCGACGGCGCCATTGGCCGGGCACGCATGGTGCTCGCCATCCTGCTCTGCGCGATCATTGCAGGCACCGTCACCTATGTGAAACTGCCGAAAGAAGCGGACCCGGACATTCCGATCCCGTTCGTTGTCATCACCGTGCCGCTGGCCGGTGTGACACCGGAAGACGCCGAGCGCCTTCTGGTGCGCCCGATCGAACAGGAAATCCAGTCCATCGAAGGCCTGAAGACCTTCAATGGCTACGGCTCCGAAGGGGCCGGCACGCTGCTGCTGGAATTCGAGATCGACGTCGATGTCGACCAGGCCGTGCTGGACGTGAAAGACAAGGTGGACCTCGCCAAGCGCTTCTTCCCGCAGGATGCACGCGAACCGGTGATTCAGGAATTCAACGCGTCGCAATTCCCCGTCATGGTCATAAACCTCTATGGTGAAGCACCTGTGCGCGGCCTCAACGACATTGCCGAAAAACTTCAGGACAAGCTGGAGCGGAATGCCGGCATCCTTGAAGCCCGCATACAGGGCCAGCGCGAGGATGTGCTGGAGATCGTCATCGATCCCGCCATGCTGGAAACCTACAACATCTCCTATCAGGAAATTTACAACGTTGTTTCATCGAACAACCAGCTGGTCCCGGCCGGTGAAATCGATACCGGCGATGGCAGCTTCGCCGTCAAGGTGCCGGGCCTGATCCGCACAGCACAGGACGCGCTGAACCTGCCGATCAAACGCACGGAAAACTCGGTCGTCAGACTGCAGGACGTTGCCGAGATCCGCCGCACCTACAAGGACGCGACCGGTTTCGCGACCTTCAACGGCAAACCCGGCATGCTGATCGAGGTGGTCAAAAGGTCTGGCGCAAACGTTCTCGACACGGCCAATTTCGTCCGCGAAACAATTGCCGAGGAACAGAAAACCTGGCCTTCGACGGTGCGGGCGACAATCACGTCCGATACATCTGAAGAGATCGGCAACCAGCTCGGACAGCTGCAAAGCTCCATCGTTACCGCCGTTCTTCTGGTGATGATCATCGTGGTTGCGGCCCTTGGCTGGCGCTCTGCCCTGCTGGTCGGCATTTCGATCCCGGCCTCTTTCGTCATGGCCTTCCTGCTGCTTGGCACGTTCGGATTCACGATCAACATGATGGTGATGTTCGGCATGGTCATCGCTGTCGGTATCCTGGTCGACGGCGCCATCGTCGTGACAGAATATGCAGACCGGAAAATGGCCGAAGGCCTGAACCGCAAGGAAGCCTATTCCATGGCTGGCAAGCGGATGTTCTGGCCGGTCGTCTCCTCCACGCTCACCACGCTGGCCGCCTTCGTGCCATTCCTGTTCTGGAACTCGATGCCCGGCAAGTTCATGGCCTACCTGCCGCTGACCCTGATCTGTGTTCTGACCGCATCGCTCGTCATGGCGCTGATCTTCCTGCCGGTCCTCGGTTCGGTCATTGGCGCGCGCCCGGCAGGCACCGACGCAGACCTCGCCGCCCTTGCCGCAGACGCAGACCCGGAACAAGCCACCGGCTGGCTCGGCACCTATGTGCGGCTGGTCAAATCCCTGATCGCCCGCCCGTGGATGGTAACCGGCGTCGCCATCGGCTCCGTGATTCTCATTTTCATGTGGTTCAGCACCACGCCTCACCGGTCTGAATTCTTCCTCGACATCGAACCCGAGCAGGCGTTCGTCTTCGTCCAGGCGCAGGGCGCCCTGTCGGCGGAGGAAGAGCAGAAACTGGTCAAGCGCGCCGAGCTCGCCATTGCCGATATCGACGGGATCGAATCCATCTCGTCCCGCTCCGGTTCATCCGGCGGCGGCGGCGTCAGCTTTGACGGCGCCAACGACCAGCCACTCGATACGATCGGACGGCTTCTGCTGGACCTTGCCACCGCAGACGGCACGCATGACGGCCGCAAGACGCTTGAGGCAGTTCGGAAACGGCTGCAGCAGGTGCCCGGCCTGCGCTTTCAGATCCAGGCCCGCGAACAGGGTCCGCCCGCCGGCAAAGACCTGCAGGTCGCCCTCCTGTCCGACAATCAGGCCGCCCTCACCGATGCGACGGCCCGCCTGCGTGCCTATGTCGAAAATCGCGGCGACATGCGCGAGATTGACGATACGCGCCCGCTGCCGGGGATCGAATACCGGCTTCAGGTGGACCGCGCCGAAGCCGGCAAGTACGGCCTCGACGTGGCCCAGATCGGCGCCGCCGTGCAGCTGGTGACCAACGGTATCCTCGTGGGCCGCTACCGGCCGGACGATGCCGATGATGAAGTCGACATTCGCGTGCGGTTCCCGAAAGACGAACGCAGCGCCTCGGCCATCGATACGCTGCGTGTTTCCACACCAGCCGGCAATGTGCCGCTGGACCTGTTTGTCGACCGTGTGCCCGCCCCGCGCGTCAGCCAGATCGAACGCCTCGACGGCAAGCGCGTCTATTATGTCCGCGGCAATGCCAGGGAACAGGGCGCCGGCGCGGCCATCGTGCAGGATGTCCGCGACTGGATAGACCAGGCCGGCATCAGCTCCGATGTGGAAGTCCGCTTTGAAGGCGCAGACGAAGACACGAAAGAGGCCAATGCCTTCTTCGGCGGCGCGGCCATGGCCGCGCTGTTCATGATGGCTGTGATCCTGCTGTGGGAGTTCAATAATTTCTGGCAGGTCATCCTGACCCTGTCGGCTGTGATCATCTCGACGTCCGGCGTGCTGGTCGGCATCCAACTGGTATTGCCCTATGTGTCGATCCTGATGATCGGTACCGGGATCGTCGCCCTGGCGGGGATCGTGGTGAACAACAATATCGTTCTGATCGACACCTATAACCGCCTCCGCAAGGATGGCCGCACGCCGGAGGAAGCCGCGATTGCGACGGCCGCCCAGCGGATCCGCCCGATCCTGCTGACCACGGGCACGACCATTTGCGGCCTGCTGCCGATGGTGTTCGAGATGAGCGTGAATTTCGGCCAGGGCGCCATCAATTTCGGCGGCTCTGAAGCCGAATGGTGGGTGCAGCTGGCCACGGCCGTCGTCTTCGGCCTCGCCTTCTCGACGATCATGATCCTGCTGGTGACGCCGGTCTGGCTTCTGGTGCCCTACCGTACCGGGAACATGATCCGGCGCATCGCCGGGCACGTGCGCGGCAAGCGGCCGGCAGATGAAGTGCGTGTCCTGCAGAATGGCGAAGCAGCCAACGACAAGAGCGATACAGGCAAGTCGGAAACGACCCTGCCCGCGGCAGAGTAAACGGCGTCTCAAACTGAGCGGAAAATGAACGCGGCATTCGGCATGCGTTCGGCGCGGGCATGGCAGAAGGGTTGTGCAGCGCCGGGCACGCCACGCGTTCCCTCCCTGACGCCCTTGAGCCTGGCCCTCCCCTGACAGGCCCGCCCGGCGCTGCCCTCCACTTGAGATCAGGCTTGAGAGACGAAGGTCGCGATAACTTTCTTGCGGCCGGATTTCTCGAAATCGACCGTCAGCTTGTTGCCCTCGCTGAAGGCGACGCGGCCATAGCCGAACTTGTCATGGAAAACGCGCTGGCCTTTCCGGAACGTCTCCGGACCGCCACTTGTGGCCGTGAGGTTGGACGCGTCGCGCGGGGCGCCCGTGCTCGGATACTTGCCCGCATTCTCTTTCAGCCGCTTCCAGCCCGGGCTCGAATAGTCGCTGCGTTCGCCAAGATCCTCGATGGAGCCAGTGAAGGCGCCCTCTCCGCCCGGCATGCCGGAATAGCCGGTCTCCGAAACCACCTCGACATTCTCATGCGGCAGCTCGTCAATAAAGCGCGAGGGCATCACGCTCTGCCAGCGGCCATAGATCTGCCGGTTGGCCACGAACGAGATATAGGCCCGTTCGCGCGCCCTTGTGATGCCGACATAGGCAAGCCGGCGCTCTTCTTCGAGGCCTTTCAGTCCGCTTTCGTCCAGGCTGCGGCGGGAGGGAAACACTTCCTCTTCCCAGCCCGGCAGGAAGACGACCGGCCATTCCAGGCCCTTGGCGCCGTGGAGCGTCAGGATCTGCACCTGGTCCTCATCCGCCCCACCCGTGGAAGCATCCATGACCAGTTCGACATGTTCCAGGAAACCGGGCAGCGTGTCGAACTCGCCCATGGCGCGGACCAGTTCCTTGAGGTTGTCCAGCCGCGTCTGCGCCTGCGGGCTGCGGTCCTTCTGCAGCATGTCGGTATAGCCGGACTCTTCGAGGATCACCTCAGCAAGCTCCGTATGCGGCATGCCGTTGGCAAGGCGGTCCCGCCACATACTGATCTGGTCGATGAACTGGGTCAGGCCGCGCTTGGCCGCGCCTTTGATCTCGTCTGTCTGCAACACCATTGGCGTCAGCACGAACAGGCTGCGCCCGTCTGCGCGGGCATAGGCCTGCAGCTTGGCCAGCGTCGTGTTGCCCACGCCGCGCTTCGGCTGGTTCACCACACGCTCAAAGGCAAGGTCGTCATCCGGTGAGCGGATCAGGCGGAGATACGCCATCGCATCGCGGATCTCGGCACGCTCGAAAAAGCGCGGGCCGCCGATCACGCGGTAAGGAATACCCAGCAGGATGAAGCGTTCCTCGAACGCCCGCATTTGCCACGAGGCACGCACCAGAACGGCGCACTCATCGTGCTTGCCGCCTTTACGGACCCAGCTCTCGATATCATCTGCAATCAGACGGCTTTCGGCTTCGCCATCCCACAGGCCGCGCACATTGACCTTGGCCGCATCGATGTTCTCGACCGAACTGTCATCGCCGACATAGAGCGTCTTGCCGAGGCGCCCGCGATTGTGCGCGATGACAGACGAGGCGGCTGCAAGGATGTGTTTCGTGGAGCGGTAATTCCGTTCCAGCCGGATCACTTTCGCGCCGGGAAAATCCTTTTCGAAGCGCAGGATGTTATCCACTTCCGCGCCGCGCCAGCCATAGATCGACTGGTCATCATCGCCCACGCAACAAATATTCTGAGAGCCCTGCGCCAGCAGGCGCAGCCACAGATACTGGGCAACGTTCGTATCCTGATACTCGTCCACCAGAATGTAGCGGAACTTCGACTGGAAATCCTTCAGCAGGTCCGGGTTCTGCTGGAAGATCGTGATATTGTGGATCAGCAGGTCACCGAAATCGCAGGCGTTCAGCACTTTCAGGCGCGCCTGATAGATCTCGTAGCACTTGATGCCTTTGCCATCGCCGAAATTGAAGGCCTCATCGGCGGGCACGCGGTCCGGTGTCAGGGCCCGGTTTTTCCAGCCATCGATCAGGCCCGCCAGGTAACGCGGCGTCCAGCGCTTGGGATCGATATTCTCGGCGACGATGATCTGTTTGCACAGGCGCACCTGATCGTCGGTATCGAGAATGGTGAAGCTGGACTTCAGGCCGACAAGCTCTGCATGCTGGCGCAGGATCTGCGCGCTGATCGAGTGGAACGTGCCGAGCCAGCGCAGCCCCTCCCCCGCATCGCCGATCAGGCGCAGCGCCCGTTCGCGCATTTCGCGGGCGGCCTTGTTGGTGAAGGTCACGGTCAGCGTCTGCGATGGCCAGGCGAGCCTTGAGCCGATGATGTGCGCCAGACGCGTGGTCAGCACGCGGGTCTTGCCCGTACCGGCCCCGGCCAGCACCAGAAGCGGCCCTTCCGTGGTCATCACGGCATCGCGCTGTTCCGGGTTCAGGCCATCCAGGTACGATGCATCGCCCTGCGCGGCGGGCGGGCGCGGCGCGGCCATCTGACTGATCGAGAGACGATTCGGATTGGAACTCATCAGGAACATATAGCAGGGATTGCGGTGAAGGGCAGGCCTTCCCACACCTGTATCGCTGTCAGACGCCCGACACGCTCCGGCGCCGGGGCAGCGGCAGCACCGCCGTCAGCGCGTTGAGGATATGGGGCGCCCCGGTCACCAGAATGGCGATGAAGCAGGCCAATGTCATCGGCAACATGGCATAGTCGCCAAGGTCTGCGACATTGAGCAGGAGGCAAAGCCCGCAGGCGCCGAACACCAGTTTCCGAATCCAGCCCATGCCAGACTCCCGAGCCGCATTCAGGACCACAACCATGCCTGGCGCAAACAGGAAGAACTCGTACGACACAAGGCGTGGCACCAGGAGGCTGCCCACAGCAAGGCCCAGCCAGACCCGCTCAGTCCTCGATGCACAAAAGCGCTCAGCGATGCCCAGCCCCGCAGCGCAGGTCAAACCCGCGAAGACCAGCCACAACCAGGCATTCAGCGGCGACTCATGCTGCACGCCCGCCAGCCGCAACCAGCCGAGGAACCCTTGTCCGGGCAGATCCTCCACCGCGTAGTAGTTGAGGATGGATAACCAGGCCCCCACCTCGCTGCTCCCCGAAGTCACGAACAGGAGTGTCGGTAACAAACCCGCCACGCTCCCCCCCAGGAACAAGGCCCATCTCTTCCAGATTGGCAGGTCCATCAGCATCACCACGACCAGAAGGCAGAGCCAGACCTGCTTAATGGTCGCAGCAAACACGATCACCGCGACGAAGAGCAGCGGCCGGCGCGGCGCGAGCAACGCCGCAACAGCGATCAGTCCATAGATCACGCCCGCAACATTGCCCCACAGCAAGATGCTGCCGGTCAGCGCGGCCGCGAAGGGAAGCCGGTCGCGCACCGGGGCGAAATCGAACGTCTTGAAAAAAGAGATCCAGATGGCAGCCGCTATCGCTGCGAAATACAGGACAGCATAGGTGAGGGTAACAGGAAGGATGCCGAACCACCCTGTCATTGCATGCGCAGCATCGCCGGACCACGGGATATAGAGAAAGCTCGCCTCGGTCTGATATTCCGGACACGTGAAGGCATGGGCCACCGGGTAGCGGGTCTCCCCCCTCGCAGCCCGGGCACCGGCGCATAGCAGGGTTTCGAATTCCAGCCCGTTATAAACCGGCTGCCCTTTCACGAGCCGGCCGATCACACCACTCAGAAGGGGCATGAAGAAAAGAAGGCCAATGCCAACCTGAAACAAGGGCCGGTGCCGCGTGTCTGTGCCTGTCACGGCTATCGCGCCTCTTCGCTTGCCGGGCGGAACGCCCACAGGCGCGACGCCAGAAAGGAAAAAACGACTGTGCCCCCAATGCCGATAGCCTGGGCGAGCGCTGCTGGCTGGCCAGCCAGCGTCATGCAGCTCCAGATGATGGCATTCCCCGCGATCAGGCCAGCCACCGACACCACGAACCATTTCGCGATGGCCCTGAGGCGGTTCTGCCGGACCCGGAAGGTAAAGTAAGTATGCCCGACCCCCGAAAATGAGAAAGCAACGAGGAAAGCCATCGTATTGATGACCAGCTGGGGGAACCCGGTCAGGAAGGTCAGGCTGTACGCGACAATTGTATGTATCAGCGTGGCGCCGCCCCCGATGAGACCAAACCGCAGGATTTCAGCGCGGATACCGTTACCGCGCATCACACGTCTCCGGATTTGTAATGGTTCTCGACTATATAGTTCGGGCGCTGTTTGACCTCGATTGTCATGCGCGCAACATATTCGCCAAGGATACCGAGCGACAGGAGCTGCGCCGCACTCGTCAGCAGGATGACCACCATCAGCGACGCATACCCCGGCACATCCACACCAAACACAATTGTACGGATGGTCAGAAAGCTCGCATAGACGATGGCCAGCAACGCCACCAGCAGGCCGCAATAAGTCCAGGCCTTCAGCGGCAGCGTCGAGAAACCGAAAATGCCATCCAGTGCGAAGTTCCAAAGCTTGCCAAAGCCAAACTTGGTTTTGCCATATGGCCGCATCGGGCGCTCATAAGGCACCGCAAGCGAGGGATAGCCGACCCAGGCAAACAGGCCCTTCATGAACCGGTTGCGCTCGCGCATCTGACGCAGCGCGTCCATCACCCGCCGGTCCACCAGCCGGTAATCACCGACATTGCTGGGAATGGGCACCGTCGAGACCTTGTTGAACAAGGCATAGAACTGCGCGGCGGTGATCCGTTTGAGGAAGGAGTCTGCGCGCCGCTCGATCCGCGCGCCATACACAACGTCATAGCCTTCGCGCCAGTGGCGGACGAAATCGGTGATCAGGGCCGGCGGGTCCTGCAAGTCGACGTCCATGATAATGGCGGCATCGGCAGAAACCGCGTCGATCCCCGCCGTGATCGCAGCCTCTTTCCCAAAATTGCGCGCAAGATTGAGCACCGACACGTGCGGGTCGGTTGTCATTGCGTCGAAGATTTTCTGCAGCGTTCCGTCGCGGCTGCCATCGTTCACGAAGAGGATCGACCAGTCGGCCTCGGACACCTCCGCCAGTACCGGCCGGACAGCCTCCAGGAACGGGCAGATAGACTCGGCTTCGTTGAAGACAGGCACGATCACCGTGAAATGCGGACGGGTCGGCCGGCGGCGCGCCTGAGCCAGAACAACAGGCATGGCCGCACGATCCTGAGGTGCTGTTGCCATGTCCGAGTGCACCCCTCTCCCTCAGGTTCAGTTGCCGTCTGGTCAATCTGAATGCGCAGACACGTCCATACGCACCGATCTTACGAACCAGACCAGCTATTTCAACATGGCTGATTAGTCTATACCGCGGCGCGCCCAGGTCGCGGGAGCCGAGCCGCGACGTATAGCCCTGCGCGGCTGGCGAGCGCGGCATGGCCGGTTGGTGAAAATAAGCCCCGCAACGGCGCGAGAGTGAGAGAACACCGTTGCGAGGCCTGAGTTGAGGGACGCTGGTGTGACGTGCATCCCAAGGGAGGACGACGGGCGCCCCGGTCAATCAATCCGGCATCCCTTCCAGAAAACGTGGCATGGCCCGTCGGGCACAGTCGAAAAATGCGGGGCCCCACCCAGCCGTCTTTGCCACATCCGGAAGAAATGGCCGCCTGAGGGCCTGAGCGTCCGAACGCTACGACCATCAGGAAGCCACATTTTCCCGTTTACGGCAAGCCGTATTCTCTCTTTAGTAGAGTTTCGCCAGCGCGGCGACGTCATAGTCGCTGATTTCGCTGACACGGCCTTCCTTCACCTTGGTGGCCCAGTGAGGGTCCTGCAGCAGGGCCCGGCCAACGGCAACAAGGTCGAACTCGCCGCGTGACAGGCGCTCTTCTAGGTCTTCCAGAGACCGCTGGCCTGCGCCCTCTCCCTGGAACGAGGCAAGAAAGTCACCCGACAGGCCGACAGAGCCGACAGTGATGGTCGGCAAGCCGGTCAGCTTCTTGGCCCAACCGGCGCCGTTCAGGCCTTTCTCGCCATCGACGTCCGGGAATTCCGGTTCCCAATAGCGGCGCTGGGAAACGTGCAGGCAGTCGACGCCTGCATCGACAAACACCTTGAGGAAGGCTTCCAGCTCATCTGGCGTGTTGGCGAGGCGCGCGGTGTATTCCTGCTGTTTCCACTGCGAATAGCGCAGGATGATGGCCATGTCCGGACCAACCTTCTTGCGCACTTCGCGGATGATATCGGCGCCGAACGTCGCCCGGTCCTTCAGCGAACCGCCATACCGGTCTGAGCGCTTGTTCATCACGTCCCAGAAGAATTCATCGATCAGGTAGCCATGCGCGCCGTGCAGCTCGACACAATCGAAGCCGACCTTTTTCGCGTCTGCGGCCGCATCGGCAAAGGCCATGACCATGTCGTCGACTTCTGCCGACGTCGGTTCCGGCAGCACCTGCTTGCCGGTATGGGTCATGCCCGAGGGGCTGTCGGTCGGGGCATCCGGGTCCGGCCCGGTGCCGACCTTGCGGGTCAGGCCCTGGTGCCAGATCTGCGGCGCGATATGGCCGTGATTGGCGTGCACCTTGTCGACAACGTTCTGCCAGCCGGCCAGAGCGTCGGCCTTGTGGAGGTTCGGCACGTTCGGATCGTTGGAGGCCCCGCCACGGCGCACCGTCGTGCCTTCGGTGACGATCAGGCCGACATCAGAGGCGGCCCGGCGTGCGTAATAGTCCGCAACATCTTCGCCCGGCACGCCGTTCGGCGATTTCGACCGCGTCATCGGCGCCATCACGATCCGGTTGGGCAATTCCAGGTTTTTCAGTTTGAACGGGGTGAACAGCGGACTTGTCATACGAGTCTCCAGTCTGGTTTGCCTCCAGTTGGTGACCGCTGACGTTCCCGTCAATGATTTACCTTACGCCACCTCTCCCCGGCAGCCCCGCGAGCGCCACAGGCGCGCCTCCTTCAGGTAGGACCAGCCGAACGCCTCTTCCGAATCCCCGTTGCGGTTCAACAGGTCCAGCCGTTCCAGCGCCTCATCCAGCGTTGGTTCGTGCCCCGGCTCGATCCACCACATCACGAAGTGCATCTTGTCCATGACTTCGAACCATTCCTCGCGGCGCTCATAGAACTGGCGGTGCACCGTGTTCCAGACAAAGTTCTCCAGCGTTTCGACCGATTCCCACACCGTCAGGTTGGATACGAATTGCGGATCGCCGCCGATCTTGGTCTCGGTATTGCCGGTGCCCGGCTCGCCTGAGCCTTCCATCATCCAGACAAAGCCCGGCATCTGCTTGCCCAATCCGTTGATGAGATCCAGCGCATTCATGAAGTCCGCAACGCGCGGGTCATCTGTCGGGGCCAGCAGCCGGCCGATATTCAGCTCTGCGAGGTGACGGGTCATGTGGGTCTCCTGTGTCGGGCCTGATGATATTGGTCCACCGCGCGTCGACCGCCAGCGGAAAACCGGCCGGGAATGGGTTTTTCGTTCGCTTGCCGCGATGTTAATCTGAGGTTCAGTCCGAAACCGCAGGAATAAGCCAGATATTTCAAGGATCACCCCGAATGCGCCGTTTCTTCTCCGCCTGCCTGCTGCTCGCCCTGCCCCTGATGGCCGCCTGCACCACGCCCGGTTATGATTACCGCGCCCGCATGGTGCCCGCCTTTCCGGAGGCGGCAGCCTATCGCGACGTGCAGGTGGGCCAGTTCCGCGGCCCCGGCGGCAATGTCGCCGAGGAAGAGTTCGCCCGGATGATCAATGATGTCGTGCTGGACGGCAGCTACTGGTTCGGCATCGATGGCCCGGACCGCCCTCAGGGCGTCTATGAAGGCGACGTCGAGATCGAGAACTGGGAAGGCGAAACCCGTTTCGAGCGCAAACGCAAATGCGTGGAATATGACGGCCTGTTCGACTGCGAACACCGCGCCATTGTCGAGACCGAATGCACGGAGGAAACGGTCGAAGTCGCCGTCACCGCCCGGCTCGTCGATACAGACACCGGCAGGATCGTGTTCGTCCACAGCCAGGGCGGCGGCGCCAATCAGGAATCCTGCATGGATATTCGCGAATATGACGACGACAGCAGCGAGCTCGGCACCTGGCGCGACCCGGTCTATTCCAGCTACGATCCACGCGATGCGCCCTATGGCATGATCGCCGATGCGACCGTGGAAGCCGTGCGCCGGTTCCGCACCGATATCGCGCCCTATGACGCAACCGTCCGGGCAGAGATCATGACCGAAGGCCTGATCCCGGAAGAACAGAACGATCCGCGCTTCGCCGCGGCGGTCCAGGCCACCAGGCGCGGCGAGATGCTGGGCGCCTGCGCGCAATGGGACGAACTGGGCCAGCAATGGCCGGACGCGCCGGCCGTACTGCATAATCTGGGGGCCTGCGCCGAAGCGCGCGGCGACATGGAAACCGCCCAGCTGCGCTATGCCCGCGCCGCCGAAATAGCGCGCCGCATTCCCCTGCTGAAAGACAAGAAGGCACGGCCGATCTTCGATGCACTGGAGCGTGTTTCCGGCCGGCGGACAGATGACACATTCCTGAACAATGTCACCCATGAGCCAGACTGGCCCATGCCGGAAGAAAACGAAGCAGGTAGCTGAGCCCTACTGGCCGAGCAGCAGGTGGGACAGGGAGCCCTGATATTCCGCGGCTTCCGCGATCAGGCCCCAGGCGATGCCGGCGCCGAACGATGCGGCACAGAAGACGAGTTTCTTTGCGATTCCGGCCATGTGGGTCCTCCCGGATTGGAACAGCGTTTCCAGGCGTGCTGCAAAGTGCGGGCCGCAGGGTCAGGCCGGATTAACCATCCTGATCCGGCGTGTCTTTCAGGCGGTGGCCCTCGGCCAGTCTGGACAGCTTGTCCTTATGTGCCTTGTCCCGCTGTTTCTCGGCCTTTGTGCGGCCGAACTTCGCCCGGTTCTCCTTCGCCGCCTGCTCCTTGTCCGCCTTCGCTTTCGCTTTGCGGAACTTGTTCAGATTGACGGGATCGCTCATCCTTTGTCCCCTATTCGAACGCGGCCAGCCGGGCATCGAGACCGGCCTTCACCGCCGGCCACTCAGTGGCGAGAATGGAGAAGACGACGGTAGAGCGCAACACGCCGTTCGGCAGGATGCGATTGTCGCGCAGCACGCCTTCCTGCACCCCACCCAGCTTTTTCACAGCCGCCTGCGACCGCTTGTTGCGCAGATCGACATTGAACTGGACGCGCACCGCGCCCCGTTCGAACGCATGCCCGAGCAGCAGCCGCTTGGTCGCCGGGTTGACCTCTGTCCCCTGAGCATCTGCCGTATACATCGTCATGCCGATTTCGACATTCCGCGAAAGCGCGTCCGGATTGATATAGGTGGACAGGCCTGCAAACCGCCCGTCCGGACGGGACACGCGAAACGGGATCAGTGTTCCCGCAGCCGTCCGCGCCCCGATTGTGGCAAGCCAGGCGCCGATCCAGTCCGATGGCGGATTATAGTAAGGCCAGGTCTCGATCCGGGGCCCCAGCGCATCGGCCATGGCCCGCAGATCGTCACCATCACGGGCGACATCGAACGGTACGAGGGTGACGTACCGATCCGATAATTCATCGGCCCGAACGTCCATCCCCTAGTCCTTGTTGGCTTCGCGCCACTGTTCCATGGCCAGCGAGATTGCAAAGGTCTCGCGGTATTTCGGGCTGGAGGCCGGGCGCGGCGGCCGGGCAGCAGTCATCGCCATGATTTCAGCCAGCTTGTTGTGGGCCGCGCCAGACTGGCCTGCGCCGATATAGGCGTGCAGTTCCACCAGCGCCGACGACAGCGGGTCATGCGCGCGAATAACGAAATAAGGCTCGTCCGCGCCCAGCTTGTCGATCACGTCGAACTGGGACGGGTTGGCCTTTGAGCCGACGGGAGAATTTGACATGATGATCAGGCCTTTCTTGGCGGGAGTGATTCTCTCGCGCAAGGATACAGCCTTACGGCGGCGCACGTCAGTCCCCGAACTGAGACACCTTGTGGAGTGTCAGTGCCCGCCGCCGAACGCGCCGGTGCGGACAGAATAGTCCACCGCCAGCTCGTAATCCGGGTCATCGTCGGAATCCACCATCAGCTGGCCGGCCCTTGCCAGCAGCTTGTGGCAATCGCGGGACAGGTGACGCAGGCGCAGCGTCTTGCCCTGCGCTTCATATTTCGCCGCCAGGTCCTCGATGGCCTGCAGGGCCGACTGATCGACCACGCGCGAGCGCATGAAATCCACGATCACAACGTCCGGGTCGCTGGCCGGGTGGAACAGTTCGGCGAACTTGTCGGTGGAGCCGAAGAAGAGCGGGCCCTCGATCTCATACACGTGTGCGCCGGGCGTGCGGACGCTGTCACGCTCGATCACATGGATGCGACGGGCATTGTTCCAGGCATAAGCCAGCGCCGAGACGATCACGCCGACCACGACGGCCGTCGCCAGGTCGTACGCCACGGTCACGCCGGTCACCAGCACGATCACCGCCGCGTCGGTCAGCGGGATGCGGGTCATGATGCGCAGGCTGTTCCAGGCGAACGTGCCGATCACGACCATGAACATGACACCCACCAGCGCGGCGAGCGGGATCTGCTCGATCAGGCCGGAGCCGACAAGGATGAAAGCCAGCAGGAACAGGGCTGCTGCGATACCGGACAGACGCGTGCGCCCGCCGGACTTCACGTTGATCATGGACTGGCCGATCATGGCGCAGCCGCCCATGCCGCCAAAGAAACCGGTGATCAGATTGGCCGTGCCCTGCGCCACGCATTCCTGGCTCGCCCCGCCTCTTTTGTTCGTCATCTCACCGACAAGGTTCAGCGTCAGCAGGCTCTCGATCAGGCCGATCGCCGCGAGAATGAATGAATAAGGCAGGATGATCTTCAGCGTCTCGATAGTCATCGGCACGCTGGGAATATGGAATTGCGGCAGGCCGCCCTTGATCGACGCAAGGTCGCCGACGCGCGGCACATCGAGGCCGAAGCCGATGACGACAGCGGCAACGATTCCGATGCCGGCCAGCGGCGCCGGAATGATCTTCGTGACTTTCGGCAGGCCCCAGATGATCGCCATGGTCAGGCCGACCAGTGCCAGCATCATGGCGAGCGGCGCGCCGGACATCCATTGCCCGCCTGCCAGGCCGTGGCCCGCAGCCTCTGCGCTGCCCGGCACCTGAAACTGGCTCATCTGCGCCAGGAAGATCACGATGGCGAGGCCGTTGACGAAGCCCAGCATCACCGGGTGCGGCACGAGCCGGATGAACTTGCCCATCCGGAAAATGCCCGCCAGCAGCTGAAGGATGCCCATCAGGACAACTGTCGCGAACAGGTATTCCACACCATGCACCGCCACCAGCGAGACCATGACAACGGCCAGCGCCCCGGTCGCGCCGGAAATCATCCCCGGGCGGCCCCCGATAAGCGCCGTGACCAGCCCCACAATGAAGGCCGCATAGAGGCCCACCAGCGGGTGCACATGCGCCACAAAGGCAAAGGCAACGGCTTCCGGCACAAGCGCCAGCGCCACGGTCAGGCCGGCCAGAAGGTCGGTCTTTATCTGGGCGGGCGTATAGGCTTTGAAATCGGGCTGCGAGAGGCCCTGCGCGCCGAGCCTGTCGGCGAACGCTGCAAAAGTCGATCTAACCACGGGAATATCGTCAGTTCTGTTTGAGGGAGCTGGCTTTAAGCGTCCCTATGGCCGCGTTCATGCTGCGGGGCAACACAAACGCGGCCAAATTGGCTGACTTTATGTCCCTGCCCGATCAGCTGGCAGAGACGATTCCGCCGTCGCACGGAATGGTGTGGCCGTTGATATAGGCCGACGCCTGGGACGACAGGAACATGGCGAGGCCCGCAATGTCTTCCGGCTTGCCGACGCGGCCCGACGGGCTGCGCGAGCCGATGGCATCCCAGTCCACGCCCTCGGTTTCACCTTTGTAGCCGACACCGGTGGACAGCATATAGGTAGGGAACGGGCCGGGTGCGATGCCGTTGACGAGGATGTTCTCCGCCGCCAGCTGCGAGCCCATGAAGCGCGTCAGGTGGATCACGGCGGCCTTCGACGTGCCATAACAATAGCCGCTCATCGGCGACGTGTGCATGCCGTCGATGGAGGCGATGTTGATGACGCGGGCCGGGCTGTCGGCGCTGGCGGCCTTGCGCAGCAGCGGCATCAGTTTCTGGGTCAGGAAGAAGACGCCCTTGACGTTGACGTCCATCACCTTGTCCCAGCCATGTTCCGGGAAATCGTCCAGCGAGGCGCCCCAGGCGACACCTGCATTGTTGATCAGGACGTCGACCTTCTCTTCGCGCTTGGCGATCTCACCGGCGAGGTGCTCGATCCCCACCATCTGGCCGACATCGGACGGGATGGCATAGATCTCACCGCCATACTCACCCTTCAGGCGCTCCACCGTCTCCTCGCAGGCATCTGCCTTGCGGGACGAAATGATCACCTTCGCGCCATTGGCCAGGAACCCTGCGGCCAGCATTTCGCCGATGCCGCGCGACCCACCGGTAATGACGACCGTCTTGCCTTTGACCGAATAGAGATTGCTGAAATCGATGCTCATAGAAAAGTCCTCCAATTTTCCAGCGTTCTTGGCGGACGCTGGCCACTGACACAAGCATTTACAGTGTCAGTCGCGATGACAAACATGCGTGATGTCCGGCAGGTCCACGGGCACAAACCCCATCGCCTCCCAGAACGGCCCGGCCAGCGGTGTCGCACGCGCATTGCAGGTCAGCACAGCCGCATGTGCGAACCCTTGCAACATGGCGGCCCGAGCCAGAAGGCGCCCGGCGCCACTCCTTCGCGCAGCCGGCAGGACATAGAACCTGCGCATCCGCATGGCCGGTCCGGCATAGCCCGTTTCAGGCGTCACGCCCCCAACCCCCAAAAGATGCCCGCCGTCAAAGACACCGAACAATGCTGCGCCCTCATGGTCGAAACGCTGGGTGTCCGACTGCCAGCCCTCCCACAGCAGGTCCATGTTGCGGACACCTTCCCCGGATGCTGAATCGAGGAGGCGCTGAAATGTGTCTGGCAGGCAGCTTCCGATTTGCTCGATGCGCATGGTCAATTGCCGAAGAATATGCGCGAAAACGCGCGGCCCATCTCATACCCACAGGCCAAGAAGTCTCCCGCTCCTACTGCGGGAGCGCCGGGGGACCGGCAAGGATATTTTCAGGCGCGCGCCTAGACCGGCCGCAAGGCCTCATGCGGCCCGGCAGGCAATTCAACCCTGATGGAATCGCCGGGTGAGACGGCGCCGCCGGTGATCACGATGCCCATGACACCGGCCTTGCGAATGAGGTCGCCGGAGTCTGTCTTGTCCAGCACCGCGTACATAAGACCGGGCTGGAAGGCTTCGAGCTGCTTGCAGGGATTGCGCAGGCCGGTGATTTCGACAACCGCCGTTTCGCCGATGTGAAGCCGGGCGCCGCGCGGCAGACCGAGAAGGTCCACCCCCTCGGTCGTTACGTTTTCCCCCAGGTCGCCAGCGCCGACCCTGAACCCCTTCCCGGCGAGTTCTTCAAACAACTCTGCATGCATCAGATGGACCTGACGCAGATTGGGTTGCGTCGGATCTTTCGCCACGCGTGAGCGGTGTTGCACCGTCTTACCGGAATGGGCATCCCCTTCGACGCCCAGCCCGGCCAGCAGGGTGATCGATGCCTCGGCCTTCTTGGAAAAGGCATGCACCGCGTCCCTGCTGACCGCTATGACTGTGGACCCCGTCTGGGGCATGGCGAACCTTCCAGTTACTTCGGATCCGGGCCGATCATTTTCGACGGATCGACGATGGTGTCGAAGTCTTCGGCCGGGATACCGTCAGCGATGGCTTCCTCGCGGAGCGTGGTGCCGTTCTTGTGCGCCGTCTTGGCGATCTTGGCGGCGCGGTCATAGCCGAACTTCTCTTTCAGCGGCGTCACCAGCATCAGCGAGTTCTTGAGGCCTTTCTCGATATTGTCGAGGCGCGGCTCAATGCCGACAACGCAATTGTCTGTGAAGCTGATTGCGGCGTCTGCCAGCAGGCGCACGGACTGCAGGAAGTTGTAGGACATCATCGGGTTGAACACGTTCAGCTCGAACTGGCCCTGGCTGCCAGCGAAGCCGATGGCCGCGTTGTTGCCGTGGATGTGGGCACAGACCTGGGTCAGCGCTTCGCACTGGGTCGGGTTCACCTTGCCCGGCATGATCGACGAACCGGGTTCGTTCTCCGGCAGGGCCAGCTCGCCGAGGCCGGAGCGCGGGCCGGAGCCGAGGAAGCGGATGTCGTTGGCGATCTTGAAGCACGACATGGCCACAGTGTTGATCGCGCCATGCGTCATCACCAGCGCGTCATGCGCGGCCAGCGCCTCGAACTTGTTCGGAGCGGAGGTGAACGGCAGGCCGGTGATCTCGGCGATTTTCGATGCGACGAGGTCCGCAAAGCCTGCTGGCGAGGCGAGGCCCGTGCCGACGGCCGTGCCGCCCTGCGCCAGTTCCATCAGCATCGGCAGCGTCATCTCGATGCGGGCAATGCCGTTTTCGATCTGCTTGGCATAGCCGGAGAATTCCTGGCCAAGCGTGACCGGGGTGGCGTCCTGCGTATGGGTGCGGCCGATCTTGATAATGCCTGCCCAGGCTTTCGCCTTGGCATCCAGCGCGGCGTGGAGGTGCTTCAGCGCCGGGATCAGGCGGTGCACCGTCTCTTCTGAGGCGGCGATGTGCATGCCCGTCGGGAAACAATCGTTCGACGACTGGGACATGTTCACATGATCGTTCGGGTGGACCGGCTTTTTCGAGCCCTTCTCGCCGCCCATGATCTCAATCGCGCGGTTCGAGATGACCTCGTTCGTGTTCATGTTGGACTGGGTGCCAGAGCCCGTCTGCCACACGACCAGCGGGAAGTGCGCGTTCAGCTTGCCGTCGATCACCTCATCGGCGACCTGCACGATCACCTTGCCGAGTTCCGGGTCCAGCTTGCCAAGTTCCATATTGGACAGGGCCGCCGCCTTCTTGACGATGCCGAGGGCGCGGATCACCGGCTCGGGCTGTTTTTCCCAGCCGATCTTGAAGTTTCCGAGGCTGCGCTGGGCCTGGGCGCCCCAGTAGGCATCATCAGAGACCTCGATAGGTCCCATCGTATCGGTTTCGGTGCGGGTATTGGCCATGGGGCTCAGCTCCTTGATCTGCTGGCAGCGGACTAGCCCCAAGCCGGGCCGCGATCAACTGCCCGCGCCGCCGCAGCGGAGGATTTCGCCCGGAATGCCGCCTCCCTGCCCCCTCGCGCTGCTCTGCGGCTTCGGCTAAGGAAGGGGGCGCGGGCACACATGGCCCGCACCCACAGAAAGACCGGCATGGACGCCTATCTCGACAAGATCTTTCAGCCGGAAGTGCTGTTCACCCTGTTCGCGGTGTTCATTCTGGGCCGGATAACCGCAGGCCAGCGCGCGCGGGACAACGGCCTCTCGCCCACTCCGCCGGCCCCGAAAGAGATCAAGGCCGCGCTGGACCGCGTGATCATGTCGAAATGGCTCGAAATTGATGCTGAGCTCGACGCGCACAAGAAGATCCGCGCCATCAAGCTGCTGCGCAACGCAACAGGCCTCGGCCTCAAGGATTCCAAACACGCCATCGAGGAACGCGAGCGCAAACGCGACCTGAGGCTGCATTGAGCGCGGACTGGGTCAAATCCGGCAAGGTTCAGGCGCGCATCACCGAGGATGGCGCGCTCGAAGTGCGTTGCACGGGCCTCACCACGCAGACGAAATATTACAAGACGCTGCTGAAGGAATTCTTCCGCAAGGAATTCCCGCCGCTACGGCCCGGCTATGGCGATTATTCCGTCCACATCATGATGGAATATACCGGCGACCCGCCCTGGATGGACCTCGACAATCTCGCCAAGGCCCTGCTCGACAGCCTGACCGGCAATGTCTTCGACGACGACCACCAGGTCGCCCGCCTGCTGGTCGAACGCCGGCAGGCGGAACGCGAAGGCATCTGGCTGCTCGCCGAAGCGATGGATTGAAGTCGCCCGCGCTCGTGCTTCGACTTCGCTCAGCATGAGCGCTTCGAGGGTGCAGCAAGAGCAAGACTCATCCTGAGCGAAGTCGAAGGATGAAGGCGCCTCAGAACGGGTTCAGCGTGTAGCCTTCCTGTTGCAGCAGGGCATGCGTGGACATGGCCGACAGGCCGATGGTCACGCCCGGCAACAGGTCTGCCTGGGTGATGTCCCGCATGGCGGCGGTCTGACCGCAGAGCTCGATCGTCGCCCCCGCTGCCAGCAGTTCCGCAATCAGGCCGGCATTCGGATTGGGCGCGCCGCGGGCCTCGTCCGTCAGCAGGTCTGCGCTCGCTGCGCCATGCACGACCAGCGCGACATGCAGGTTCTCCGGGTCCACCCCGGCAGCGGCATGCATGTTCAGGAAGCGGGCCGGTGTCTCAAGACTGCGGCTAAAGGTATCTTCCGGCCCCGCCTTTCCGATGTCGAACGCCACTTTCATCACCGTGTCGGCCGGCAGCTCCGCCCCCTCGATCATGGCGACCTTGCCATAATCCGGCACCACCGTGCCCGGCTGGAACGCCTCCGGCCCGGCCAGTGCGGGCATGGCAAAGGTAAACAGGGCGGCGGCGCAAACGGCGATACGGGTCATGGAAACTCTCCTCTTGATCGGCTGACCCTACGCTGGCCCGGCGGCGCCGTCGAGGCGGTCAGTCCGTACGGGATTCTGCGTACTCCGGATGCCTGCCAACGCTGCTAAGAGGCGAGCCATGAAACAGGCATGGAAAACTTTCGCGACGCGGCCGGTTCCGCGCTATACGAGCTACCCCACCGCGGCGGATTTCAGCCCCCGTGTGGCCGGGGATCAGGCGAGTGTCTGGGCGGCCTCCGTGACGCCGGACGCGCCGATTTCTGTCTATATGCATGTGCCCTTTTGCGAGAAGCTCTGCTTCTATTGCGGCTGTGCCACCAGCGTGCCGAATGGTTACCGCCGGATCGGCACCTATCTGGAAACGCTGCACCAGGAGATCGACGTCTGGGCGGGGGCGCTTGGGCCGCATGCCGGCATGGCCCACCTTCACTTTGGCGGCGGGTCACCGAACGCCCTGTCTGCGGAAGACTTCAAGGCGCTCGTGGCGCACGCCAAAGAGGCCTTCGGCACACAGCCCGACATGGAAATCGCCGTCGAGGTTGACCCGCGCACCCTGACGCCGGACTTCATCGAAGCCATGGCAGAGGCAGGCGTCAGCCGCGTCAGCTTCGGCGTGCAGACCCTTGCCCCGAAGGTTCAGGAAGCCGTCGGCCGTATCCAGCCGAAAGACCTGCTGGTGGACGGCATCGAGCGCCTGCGCGCTGTCGGCATCCACGCCATCAATATGGACCTGATGTACGGCCTGCCCTTCCAGACGGTGGAAGACGTGGTCGAGGCCGCCCACTTCGCCGCCGAGATGGGCGCCGCGCGCGTCTCCTTCTTCGGCTATGCGCATGTGCCCTGGTTCGCCAAGCACCAGTCCGCCATCGACGAATCCGCCCTGCCCGGCCTGGAAGAACGCTTCCGGCAGGCAGAGGCCGGCGCCGCCACGCTGACCGGCGCCGGGTTCCACGCCATCGGGCTGGACCATTTCGCCGCGCCGGACGATGCGCTGACCCTCGCCGCCCGCAAGGGCACGCTGCGCCGGAACTTCCAGGGCTATACGGATGATCCGTGCGAGACGCTGATCGGCATCGGCTCAACCTCGATCTCGCAATTCCGTCAGGGCTATGCGCAGAACTTCAAGGCGCGCACGGCATGGGCGGCTGCGGTCGAAGACGGGCGCCTGCCGTCAGAGCGCGGCATCGAACTGACGGACGACGACCGTCTGCGCGGCCGCGCAATCGAAAAGCTTATGTGTCAGCTCTGGGTGGATGTGGACGCAACCTGCCGCGAGATGGGCGCTGAGCCCGGCACACTGGATGGTGCGCTGGAAACAGCCGCCTTCCTCCGGTCTGCAGGCCTTTGCCGGATTGATGGTAAAATCGTCAGTGTACCAAAGGAGGCCCGGCTCTTCCTGCGCACGGTCGCCCAGTGTTTCGACGGACGGTACAAGGCGGTTGAGGCGCGCCACGCCAAGGCGGTGTAGCGCACGAAGGAATTCGCAGGTGCCAGAGCGTCCCCGCTCAGGCAGTCATGCAAGGTCGTGTGCATGCAGGGCACGGGGAGCGGCCGCGCATGAACTCCGCTTACCCGGCGGGGCCTGCGAATGCTTTTCTCCGGATACCCCCTTAAGGCAGAGCACTTTCCGATCACGCAAGCTCGGTAGCTATCGGGAATAGAATAGATCAAACTTGCCAAGTCTGATTAACAGCGCTTTGGTACGCCTTTAAGTTGGAGGGTGTCGTGAAGAAATTGATGTTTATTGTGACCGCGATGGTGTACGCCAGCACTGCGTCCGCCCAATGGTATGCAGGGGGTACACTTCACCGGGCCACAGGAAAGCAATGGGTGGTAGCAAGTAACGCAGACCGACTGGCAACATCTTCAGATTTTGTCGCCAAAGCATTCGGCGAAAAAAAAGTAAGATCGCTGGGGTCAATCAACAAACTGAAACCTTACGCGCAGAATGTGAAATCATGCGTGGATGAAACCTATCGGGCTCCGAATTCCCAAAACCTCCGAGTTTCCGAGATCGCCGCTTCGTGCTTGATCATTCTTGGATACTACTGAGGTGACACGCCCCCGGCTCACTATCCTAATCCCGCTCGTGGCGTTAGCAGGCTGCGCAACGAGTTCGGTCCAGATGCTGACAGACAAAACCACCGTTTTTGAGAGCGAAGGTTGCTTGGTTGAAGTTTATCAAAGCAGGACGCTAGCTGTTGAGGCGGGCATGAAAGAGGAAGTGTGCCGTGTTGAGGCCACCACGGCCTTCAGCCTTGATCACAGCGTCGATAATGCAATCCGGCGGGGTGCAGCGAAAGCATGCGAATGCGGCGTGTCCAAAGCCTACATAGCCACAGCATATCGCGATGATGCGGGCCTTAAGGGCACCTCAAAAGCCAGCCTTGTCGGCTTCCGATAGGCGTTTGCATTAGGTGTGTTTCACCCTTTCAGGCCCGCCGCATGGTGGGCGATGTGCTCTTCCATGAATGTGGCGATGAAATAATAGTCGTGGCCATAGCCGTCGCGCATCCGGTAATCGAGCGCCTGCCCGCTGGCCGCGCAGGCATCGATGAAGATTTCCGGCTTCAGTTCCTTTTCGAGGAAGGTGTCCGCCGTGCCGGTGTCGACCAGAATGCGCGCGCGGCTCTGGCGTTCCTTCACCAGTTCGGTTGAGTCGTACTGTTCCCACGCGACAGAGACCGGGCCGAGATAGGCCTCGAACGCCTTCTGGCCCCACGGCACCTGCGCCGGACTGGTGATCGGGCTGAAGGCCGAACAGGTCTTGTAGGTTTCCGGATGCTTCAGGTGCAGGGTGATGGCCCCGTGCCCGCCCATTGAGTGGCCGAAGATCCCCTGTTTTCCCATGTCGGCATTGCTGATCTCTGACGCGACCAGTTTCGGCAGCTCATCGGTGATGTACTGGTCCATCCTGAAATGCTTCGCCCAGGGCGCCTTTGTGGCGGTGAGATAAAAGCCTGCGCCCTGACCAAGGTCATAGGCCTCATCATCCGGCACGCCTTCGCCGCGCGGGCTGGTGTCCGGCGCGATGATCATGATGCCATGCTCGGCCGCGGCGCGCTGCAGGCCGGACTTCTCCATCACATTCGCCCAGCTGCAGGTCAGGCCCGACAGATACCACAGCACCGGCACCGGCCCGTCGGCCGCCTGCGGCGGCGTGTAGACCGCAAACCGCATTGTGCAATCCAGCACCTCCGACTCATGATCGTACACGGAAAGGTTTCCACCAAAGGATTTCCAGGAAGAGACAGTCGAAAGCTGGGTCATGGGCGTGTACAGGGTCCTGTGGCTGGAAGTGAGTGAACTGCTCCACGGGCAACACGATTAGAGAGCCCGCGTCAAGCACTGCGCTTCCCCATGCGTCAGCCTTGCCCCCACAGCCTGTCTTACGGCACAACCCTACCAACAAAGGGACAGGGAACCGCATCATGCCAGCTTATACGCTCTACGGCGCTGAGGTCAGCTATTTCACCGGCAAGGCCCGCGCCTATCTGCGCTGGCGCGGGGCGGACTTCGAGGAACAGATCGCCACGCAGCAGGTCTACCGCGACATCATCCTGCCGAATGTCGGCTGGCCCGTGATCCCGGTCATGAAGATGCCGGACGGCAGTATCGTGCAGGACACCGCCGACATCATCGAACAGGTCGAGGCCGCGGAGCACCGCCAGCCGCCTGTCCTGCCCGCGGCGCCGCTGCAGCGTTTCGTTGCCCTGCTGCTGCAGCTTTATGGCGATGAATGGCTCACCCTGCCCGCCATGCACTATCGCTGGACCTATAATGAGGACTGGGCCTATTCCGAGTTTGGCGCCCTCTCCGCGCCCCAGCTCAGCCGGCCGGAACAGTATGAGATCGGCAAGAAGAACGGCCAGCGCTTCAAGGGCGCCCTGCCCATTCTGGGTGTCCATCCGGAAACCATTCCCGGCATCGAGCGGAGCTATGAGGCGTTTCTCGGCGAATTCTCCCGCCATCTGGAGGCGCACCCCTTCCTGCTGGGTGAGCGGCCTTGCCTCGCCGACTTCTCCCTGATCGGCCCGCTCTATGCCCACCTCTACCGCGACCCGAAATCCGGCGAGCTGATGAAGCTGCTCGCCCCGGCCGTCGCCGAATGGGTGGAGCGGACCCATGCCGGGGAAGCCGGCACGGGCGAGCTCGCCGCCGATGACACGATCCCGGAAACCCTGCTGCCGATCCTGCAGCGCCAGATGCGCGAACAGCTGCCGGCGCTGACGGCAACGAACGAGTTGTTCGCTGGCTGGGCCGCTGACATGTCACCCGGCACGCCGGTGCCGCGTGCCTTTGGCGAGATCATCGTCACGATCGAAGACCATGCCGGCCCGGCGGCGGCGCGCAGCTTCCCGCTCTGGCGGCTGCAGGCGGCGCTGGATGCCTATGAGGCCATGGATGCCGATGCCAGGGCCCGCGCCGACAAGCTCCTGTCCTCAATTGGCGGCAGCGCCCTGCGGCGCTTCCAGCTGCCGGCCCGGCTTGCCCGCAAGGATTGCCGGCTCGTGCTCGCCTGAAACGGGCCGGGCTGGCCGCGCCGCCGCTTCTGTCGCAGGCGCCGCACCTTTGGCCGGTGCGGGCACGGTGCTAGATCTCCCGCTCCACAGGCAGAAAGGCGCATTATGGGGTTGTTCGACAAGCTGTTCGGTGGCGGCAAGCCCGCCATCCCCCAGATCGATCCGGCCGAGGCCAATGACCGCCTGCGCAAGAAGCAGCTGGTCCTGATCGACGTGCGCACGGAAAGCGAGTGGCAGGCGGGCGTGCCGAAAGGCGCCCACATGGTCACGCTGGGCGACCCGCGCATGGCCGACAAGATCTATGGCGTGATGAAGGAAGACGCCTCTGCGCCCGTGGCCGTCATCTGCCGGTCAGGCATGCGGTCCGGCCGCGCCGCGAAGCTGCTGGCCGCAGCGGGGTTCACCGATGTCAGCAATGTGCGGGGCGGCATGATGGCATGGACGGCGGCAAACCTGCCCGTCAAACCCTACCGCAAATAAGCCTGCCCGGCAGCCATGGCCCGGCAGGACAAATCCCACCGGGCCAGACGCAGGTCAGCGCCGTGATGTCCGCTACTTCTTGACGGCGATGCACTCGATTTCAAGTGCCGCGCCCATGGCAAGGCCGCCTGCCCCGAACGTGGAGCGGGCCGGTTTCGGATCCGGCAGCGCTGCATCATAGGCGGCGTTCATTTCACCGTAATTCTGCATGTCGCCGAGGAAGACGCTGCACTTCACCACGTCTGCGAGGTCCGCATCGAATTTGCCCAGCGTGCGCTCGATGTTTTCGAAGATCTGTGTGGTCTGCGGCCCGGCGCCGCCCGGTGCAAAGTCATTCGTTTCCGGATCAATCCCCAGCTCGCCGGAGAGGTAGATCGTATCGTCCACGCGTACGGCCTTGGAGAATGGCAGATCCATCCCGGCCACGGTCGGCGCGGAGTAATACTCAACGTCCGTTGCATGCGCCTGGCCAACGTCTTCCACACCAGCAACCACGCAGCCGCCAAGGGCCATCATAGACGCCGCCATTGCGGCAACGCCGCCTGTCCTGAACATCGATTTCATACAAGTCATTCCTGTTGTCAGTGGATCCATTTCGGGCGCTCTTCCTCACCCGCCTCATTTTCCTCGTCCGCTGAATAGGACGTGAACTGAATATCGTAACCAAAGGGCTCATCGTCGGCCGGTTCGTCCGGCTCGGTCATGAAGACCTGCAGCTCGCCGTCCGGCTTGAAGCCCAGCCGTTCCCCAATGGCGACAATCATGTCGGCGGCCTGGTCTGCATCCGTCGCCCAGACCTTCATCGCCATGATGTAGCGCCCGCGCTCGGTGTCGAAATCCAGGTTCGGCGCGAATACTTCTCCGTCGGCCAGCAATGTGTAGTGCGTAAACTCGGTCATGGCATCCGCCCTCTCAGGGCTGTTCGGCAGGGCATTTTCCGGTGCGCCGTCTGGCACCGCTTGCCGGTCAGACTACACGGGCACGCCCCAATGCGAAACCGCCCCTCCTGATTTGGGAGGGGCGGTCCGGGTGTTTGCCTTTATCCGCGGCACATGGCGCAGATCTTGTTGCCGTCAGGATCGCGCAGATAAGCGAGGTACAGCTTCATGCCGCCGCCTTCGCGCCAGCCGGGCGGATCCTCAATCGGTGTGCCACCCGCGGCTGCGCCGGCTGCGTGCCAGGCATCGGCCTGTTCCGGATTCTCGGCCGCAAAGCCGATCGTGCCGCCATTGGCGTGCGTGGCCTCTTTGCCGTCGATCGGCGGGGTCACCAGGAAGGTGCCGCCATTGTGCAGATAGATCAGACGGCCTTTCGGGTCGGTGATCGCCTCACGGCCCCCCAGCGCCTTGAACGTGGCGTCATAAAACGCCTTGGCTTTCTCAATGTCGTTGGTGCCGACCATAACGTGACTGAACATATGTGTTTTTCCTCCTGATGGGTTCGGAATTAGTGCCCCACCCGCCCCGCCAGCGCCAGAGGCATTCCGGCTTCCCGCTGCGTCAGCCACGGAATTTCCAGGCAGGTATGTGTGATCAGGCTTTCGCCATCAGCTGTCGGCACCGCCCGCCAGCAGTGGCAGAAGGTGGTTCATATAGTCCGCCTTGCCGAGCGCCAGCCCCTCCGCCCGCAGGATGTCGTAGGCGGTGACGAGGTGAAAGTAAAAGTTCGGTATCAGCCACTCCTCGATATAGGCCTGCCCGGACATCGAGACCGTCGGAAAGCCGGGGATTTCCAGCACCGTCTCGCCGACGGCGAAATCCTCTTTCGTTTCGGTCTGTGCCGCAATCCGCGAGATTGTTTCGGCGACCAGGGCCTTCAGATCGGCAAAGCTGGCCTTGTCGCTTTCGAACTCTTTCATCGGCGTGTCGTTCAGCTTGCTCAGCAGCAGCTCCGCCTGGCGGCAGCTGAACCAGACCTGATACGGCAGCGGCAGCATATCCGGCGCCAGCCGCGCCTCAAGCAGCGCCTTCTTTTCCGGATCGTCCGGCAACAGCTCCGCCTCGGCCCGGCCGAGAATGTTCTGCAGGGTCACCAGCCGTGTGCGGCAGATATCGAGATTGCGTTTTACGATGCCCATCCGGATTCACTCCTTCTCAGATGTCAGTCCGCCTCACATGCGGAGGCATAATTCCTGCGATTTTCAGGGTCAGTTCAGTCTTTGCGCCAGCGCTTTGCGAATTCCAGCATACGCGCACGGTTGTATCCCTTGCCCTCTTCCAGCTCGGCCGTCCCCTGCGCGGCAAGGAAGCTGCCATCGGTGTCCAGCACATAGAACTGCGGATAGCCCTCGGCTTCCGGATAGGCCCCCAGGAATTCCGTGTTCGGATGCTCGCGGCTGAAATTGACCTTCACGATCATGAAGCTCTCGCCGAAGGCCTTACGGACATCGGGATTGGCTTCCATATAGCCATCGAGGAGTTTGCACCAGACGCACCAGTTCCCGCCGACCTCCAGCAGGATCCGGCGGCCATCGGCCTCCTGAATCGCCTGCTGGACATCCGCCGCCGGGTCGGCCGTCTCATTATATGTGTCTGACAGATAGAGTTTTGCCTCAGGTGCCGCTTCCGCCTGCGCGAAGCCCCCTGCCGACAACATGGCCAGCCCCAGCGCCGCTGCGCCGAGGAAATGCTGCACGCCGCGCCCCGACATCAGTACACCACCACAGAGCGGATGCTCTCGCCGGAGTGCATCAGGTCGAAGGCGTCGTTGATCTTGTCGAGCTTCATCACGTGCGTGATCATCGGGTCGATCTGGATCTTGCCGTTCATGTACCAGTCGACGATCTTCGGCACGTCCGTGCGGCCCTTGGCGCCGCCGAAGGCCGTGCCGCGCCAGTTGCGGCCGGTCACCAGCTGGAACGGACGTGTGCTGATTTCCTTGCCGGCTTCGGCCACGCCGATGATGATCGAGGTGCCCCAGCCGCGATGGCAGCATTCCAGCGCCTGGCGCATCACGTCCGTGTTGCCGGTGCAGTCGAAGGAATAATCGGCGCCGCCATCGGTCAGCTCCACGATCTCAGCGACGACGTCCTTGGTGTTCTTCGGATTGACGAAATGCGTCATGCCGAATTTCTCGCCCCATTCCTTCTTGGAGTCGTTGATGTCGACGCCAATGATCTTGTCGGCCCCTGCCATCTTTGCGCCCTGCAGCACGTTGAGGCCAATGCCGCCGAGACCGAAGACGACGACATTGTCGCCGACCTGAACCTTGGCCGTGTTGGTCACAGCGCCGACGCCCGTGGTGACGCCGCAGCCGACATAGCAGGCCTTGTCGAATGGCGCGTCAGTGCGGATTTTCGCAACCGCGATCTCCGGCAGGACGGTAAAGTTCGAGAAGGTCGAGCAGCCCATGTAATGATAGATCGGCTGGCCCTTGTAAGAGAAGCGCGTCGTGCCATCCGGCATCAGGCCCTTGCCCTGGGTCGCACGGATCGCGGTGCAGAGGTTCGTCTTGCCCGACAGGCAGCTTTTGCACTGGCGGCATTCCGGCGTGTAGAGCGGGATGACATGGTCGCCCGGCTGCACGCTGGTGACGCCTGCGCCGACCTCGCGCACGATGCCCGCGCCTTCATGGCCGAGGACGCTCGGGAAGATGCCTTCGGAGTCGAGCCCGTCCAGCGTGTAGGCATCCGTGTGGCAGATGCCGGTGGCCATGATCTCGACCAGGACTTCACCGGCCTTCGGGCCCTCCAGATCGAGTTCGACGATTTCGAGCGGTTTCTTGGCTTCAAAGGCGACGGCGGCGCGAGTTTTCATCTCGGGAATCTCCTGGGGGGTATAGATGGGGTATAAATGGTCTATAAACGGTCCATAGATGGTGTTTGTGACGGTGGAACCGGGGAATCTGGAGCGCGGAACATTTCAGTTTCGTTCCCCGGGCGCAAGGGTGGACTCCCGTCAATTACGCATACCCGTTTCCCTGTGCCGAAACCCGGTTATAAGGGCGCCATGACCGACCCGACTTCCGATTCCTTCTCCGTTGCCATTGCTGGCGTTGCCGGCCGCATGGGCCGCCAGCTGGCTGCCGTCGCCCACCGCCAGGGCCTGACCGTTGCCGGCGGGACGGAAATTGCCGGCTCGCCGCATCTCGACACCGACATCGGTGACCTGTCGGGCCTGCCGAATCTGGGCGTGAAGCCCGCATCGGACCCTGTCGCCGCGGCGGCCAAGGCCGATGTCTGGCTCGATTTCACCCGCCCCGCCGCCACGACCGCAGCGCTGGAAGCCCTGAAGCATACGCCTGTACGTGTTGCCATTATTGGCACAACCGGCTTTTCGCCTGCCGAAGAAAAGGCGCTGGAAGCGGCTGCGGGGGACCTCTCCATCGTGAAGTCAGGCAGCTTTGCGCTGGGCATTAAGATGCTGGAAACCCTGATCCGCCGGGCGGCTGCCAGCCTCGGTCCGGACTGGGATATCGAAGTGCTGGAAACCCACCACAACAAGAAAGTGGATGCCCCGTCCGGCACGGCCCTGATGCTGGGCGAAGCCGCCGCTGAAGGCCGCGGCGGCGCGCTGGATGACCTGCGCACAGGGCCATATGACGGCCCGGATGCCGCCCGCGAACCGGGCAAAATCGGCTTTTCTGTCCGCCGCATGGGCGGCGTGATCGGCGAACATTCGGTCAGCTTCGGCTCGGATACCGAAATCGTCACGCTCAGCCACACATCGCTCGACCGGGCTATGTTTGCCGAAGGGGCGCTGAAAGCAGCCAGATGGGCCCTGAAACAGCCGCCCGGCCTCTACAGCATGGACGATGTGCTGGGGCTTTCAGGCAACGGCGCCTGAGAAAGCGACACACCGCACAGCTGAATCCGGGTTGACGGCCATACTCGCCATGGCAGCATGACAAATTCGTCACGTAACCTGAAAGGGGCGGCATGATCGGCATCGTCGTCGTCAGCCACGGCAAACTCTCGAAGGAACTGGTCGCCGCGACGGAACATGTCGTGGGCGAACAGATGCGATTCAAGTCGATTTCCATCGAGGCCGAAGATGATATTGAGGCCCGGCGCGAGCAGATTCGCGACACGGCCAAGGCCTGTGATGTCGGTCTGGGGGTCATTATCCTCACCGACATGTTCGGCGGCACGCCCTCGAACCTCGCCATGTCGATCATGGGATCGGGCAATATCGAAGTGATTTCGGGCGTAAACCTGCCCATGCTGATCAAGCTGGCTGAAGTGCGCGACGACCTCCCGCTCAGCGAAGCGGCGCAGACCGCTGCGGATGCGGGGCGCCGCTATATCAATATCGCTTCCGAACTCCTCGCAAAATCCAATTGACCCGGAGCCCTGTGCAAAACGCCGTGACCGAAGCCCGCCAAAGCGTGACCATCGTCAACCGCAAGGGCCTGCACGCGCGCGCATCCGCCAAGCTGTCGAAGCTGGCGAGCGAATACCAGTCGACGGTTGTCGTCAGCCATGAAGGCCAGAAAGCCGACGCCCGCTCGATCATGGACCTGCTGATGCTGGTCGCCGCGCAGGGCTGCGAAGTGGAACTGGCCGCCAACGGCCCCGACGCAGCCGAGGCCGTGACCGCCATCGCCAGCCTGATCGCCGACGGTTTCGGCGAAAGCGGCGAAGCGGACGTGCTGTACTGACCCGCCGTTCCACAGGCTTTGCCAGCGGTTAAAGCTTCTGCCGCCTTTGCCCCTTTCATCGCCCGGCCCCTGCCCCTATATTGGAAGGGTCTTCGGACTATGGCGATAAACGCGCGTGTAATAAGCGGCTCGGACCCGGGGGCGGTACCCGGCGGCTCCACCACAAGCAGGTTCAGGCCTTTTCACCGGGCCTGTTTCTGACGGGGCCGAAATAGGATCGACGGACGTGTAAAGACGAGGCCTTCGCCGGATTGGGCCCCCTCAGAAGCCCAAATCAACATAGTTGCAAACGACAACTTTGCTGAAGGTGAACTGATGGCTGCGTAAGCAGTCGGATGATTACCGAACTAACTCCTAGGGATTCAGCTCCCTAGGCGGGGCCCGGAGGCGCCTGGCAACAGAAGCCTCCACTTTTCCTTCTTTTGCCAGGCCTCTCCGAATTCAGGCCGCGTCCGCGAGCCGGTCGAGCCGCGTGTCCCAGTGTTCGGGCCGCACCCCCATGCCGACCGCGCGGGCCGGCAGGCGGCGCAAGGGCGGCACCCATTGGAACAGGTGAAGCGCAAACGGCACGTGGACCTTGCTCTTCTGCGACAGCGCCGGAATCAGAACCCTGCGATGCGCCATGACCTGCGCGGCCTGTGTCGTGCGCGCCGGCCATTCCCGGCGTTTCTGCACGGCAGCAAGATCCTGATCCGACAACCGGCCCTCCCGCAATGGCGCGCCAAGTATCCGCGCTGCCGCAATGGCATCCTGAACCGCGAGGTTCACGCCCACACCGCCAACCGGAGACATGGCGTGCGCCGCATCTCCGATAAACAGGAGGCCGGGCTTCCACCAGGTTTCCAGCCGGTTCACCTGAACGGTCAGCAGTTTGACATCGTCCCAGCTGCTCAGCTCATCAACGGCATCGGCCAATATGGGCGCCAGACGCGCGATCCGGTCACGGAACGCCTGCAGGCCCGCGGCCCGGATATGCTCGTCCGCCCCTTTCGGGAAAGGCAGGGCGCACTGCCAGTAGTCGCCGCGATTGATCATCACCAGCATGCCATCGGAATTGATGCGGCCGAGCGACTCCGTCCCGCCGCTCTGCCGGGGCAACCGGAACCAGTAGACATCCACCGGCGCGCCGATGTCTTTTATGGGGAGTTTGCTTTGATCCCTCAGGACAGAGTCCCGCCCGTCGGCCCCGACAACCAGATCGGCCTCAATGGTCACCGGCCCGTCCGGGCCTTCTGCTTCCAGCGCCGTGACACGTCCGTTCGTTTCGACAAACCGCTCTGCCTGGGTCGACATCAGCAATGTGAAGCCGGGCATGTCCCGGCCCTGTTCGGCAAGGTGGTTCAGAAACTCCCATTGCGGCATCATCGCGATATAGGGCGCGACGACCGGCAAGTGACGAAAGTCCGCAATCGGAATTTCCTTTTCATCGATGACGACACTCAGCCGGTCTGTTTTCTGGAACGGCCTCTCCAGATAGCTGTCGAGCAAATTCATCTCGCTCATCGCCTGAAGTGTGGAGGGATGAACCGTATCGCCCCGGAAATCCCGGAAGAAATCGGCGTGCTTTTCCAGCACGACAACCTGCACACCCTGACGCGCGAGCAGGTAACCCAACATGACACCCGCCGGGCCGCCGCCGGCGATGCAGCACTGTGTTTTCAGGATTTTCCGGTCAGTCATTTGCAGCTCCCATTCGCTCGCCTCGTGTCAGACACGTAAGGAACCGGCGGGATTTGTTTAGAGCACTCTAAAGTACAAATACGTAATGTTGGAGCCGTGCGGGCCGCAAACGCGCGACCCTGCTAAAGCAGGATCGTGCCCTTCCCGTCCTTCTCCATGGCGCGGATATAGGACGGTGTTTCGCGCATCTGTTTCAGGAAGCGGTGCGCGTTCGGGAAGTTCGCTTCGTCCATCCCGGCGCGGTGGGCGGCGAGTTCCATCGAATAGCCCATGACGATATCTGCCGCCGTCAGCTTCTCGCCTGCGAACCATTTGGTCTGGCTGAGCTGTTTCTCGATTTCGCTCATCAGGGCCGTCAGGCGCGGCGTGAAGAAGGCCTTGTCCAGCCCGCCGACCAGCGCTTTCGCCACCGGGCGGAACAGGAACGGCGCCCGCGTCGTCATCGCCATCATGACGAATTTGTTCGTCAACAAGGGCTGAAGGCTGCCTTGTGAGGTGTGGAACCAGAACAGGTATCGCGCCCGGTCCGGCGTGCCTGGCGCGGGGCGCAGGCGGCCGTCATCGTGCAGGTCGCAGATATAGTCGACGATCGCATTCGTCTCCGCCATCGCGGTGCCATCCACCGTGATCACCGGGGCCGTACCAAGCGGCGAGATGGCCTTGTAGTCCGCCGGGGCCAGCCGGGTGTCCGGGTCCCGGTCGTACAGCTTCACCTCGTACGGCACGCCCAACTCTTCCAGCAGCCAGAGGATGCGGATGGATTGCGACTTCTCCAGATGGTGCAGCGTGATCATGAATGCCCCTTCGGCCAGCAGCATGGGTCCAGACTCTCACTACGCACGACCCATCCGATCAGACCACTTTCATGTGATCCGGGCCCTTGGAAATTCCTGTGCGGCGGTCATAAGACTGATGCAGACGCGGGCTAAACCCAGCAAAAAATCGGGCAAACATCATGAAACGCATCACACTATGGGCCGCTACGCTGTCCGCCTGCCTTCTGGCGGCGGCCTGCAGCCACACACCGGCTGAGACAGAGATCCCTGTTGCGGAGGCCGCTGTTGAGGTTGTCGAAACCCAGCCTGTTGCGGCGGAAGCGGCGGACCCGGCCAGCCTGCCCCGCGTCCTCATGATCGGCCTCGACGGGCTGCAGACCGACATGGTGGACAAGTGGAACGCCCCAAACCTTCAGGCGCTGGCCGCTCGCGGCGTACAGGCCAGGGGCATGATTCCGGTGATGCCATCCAAAACGTTCGTGAACTTCTATTCCCTCGCCACCGGACTTTATCCGGAACATCACGGCATGGTGACGAATGCGCCCTATGACCGCGCCCTTGGGGAACAGTTCGCGAGTGATACCGGCCCTCAGGACCCGCGCTGGTGGGGCGGCGAACCGATCTGGATCACCGCCGAAAAGCAGGGCCTGAACGCTTCCGTTATGTTCTGGATCGGCTCCGAGGTCGAGATTGAAGGCCTGCACCCGTCGCGCTGGGTGCCCTATGAACACGAGCGGCCCTATCAGGACCGCATCGACGAAGTTTTGTCCTGGTTCGATGGCCCGGCAGATGAAATGCCACGCTTTGCAGCCGTCTATTTTGACCGGGTCGACACGGCCGGCCACTATTTCGGCCCGAATGCCGATGAGACCAAAGCCGCTGTGCTGGAAGTCGATGGCTATGTCGGCCAGCTGGTTGATGGCCTCAAGGCCCGCGGCCTGCTGGACAACACGACCGTCATCGTCGTGTCGGACCATGGCATGGTCAATATCGACGACGTTCGCAGCATCGACATCGGCGGCCTGCTGGACCTCGACAATCTGGTCGTGCCGGAATTCACCGGTTCCTGGGCCGGCTCCGGCACCCCCTTCATTACGGTCTATGGCGAAGGCGACGCGCTGGATGAGGCCTATGCGAATCTGAAAGATCTGAACCCGCACATCCATGTCTGGAAGCGCGGCGAGATGCCCGCGAACTATCACTTCGATCACCCGACACGCGGGCCGGACCTGTTCGTACTCGCCGATCCGGGCTGGTCGATTCAGGCAAAGGATATGGGCGGCTGGCGCCCCCTGATCGCCGGGACGCATGGCTATGACAATCTCTCCCCGTCTATGCGGGCGACGTTCATCGGCGCCGGGCCAATCTTCCCCAAGGGTGAGAAGGCCGCGCCGTTCGAGAACGTGAATGTCTACCTGATGGCGGCCTGCGCGCTCGGCCTGACACCGGCCAGAACCGATGGTGACCCGGCTGTGGTCGAACGTGTCACGGAAGGGCGCTGCCCGGCGAACCGGACAGCATCGTCACCGGAAAACTAGTTCTCCGGCCGGGCCGGTTCCGCGGTCATCGTCTCCACCGGGGTCGCAATGCGCCCAGGCTTCCGGATGTATTCACGCGGGGTCAGGTCCGGGATTTGGGCTGAAATACAGGAAGCTCGCCCCCATATGCCCCTCAACAGGGCAAAGGAGCCAAGCTGATGATCCCGTATTCGGTCCTCGATCTTTCACCTGTGCCTGCGGGCTCAACCCCGTCGCAGGCCCTTGCCAATACGGTGGATCTTGCCCGCCATACCGAGGCCCTTGGCTATCACCGCTACTGGATGGCGGAACACCACAACATGACCGGCATCGCCTCGGCGGCCACATCCATCCTGATCGGCCATGTAGCGGGGGCGACCTCGACGATCCGCGTCGGGGCCGGCGGCATCATGCTGCCGAACCATGCGCCGCTGGTCATCGCCGAACAGTTCGGTACGCTGGCGACGCTGTATCCTGACCGGATCGATCTCGGCCTGGGGCGGGCGCCCGGCACCGATCAGCTCACCATGCGGGCGCTGCGCCGCGGTGAGCAGAGCGCCGAGAATTTCCCGCAGGACGTCGTGGAACTGATGGGATATTTCCAGCCTGCCCAGCCCGGCCAGCAGGTGCGGGCCGTGCCCGGCGCCGGAACGCATGTGCCGATCTGGATTCTGGGCTCCAGCCTGTATGGCGCCCAGCTCGCCGCCCATCTGGGCCTGCCCTATGCGTTTGCCTCGCACTTTGCGCCGGACGCTCTGGAACAGGCCGCTGAAATCTACCGTGCACGGTTCAATCCGGGCGCAACGGACAAGCCGTGCTTCATGCTGGCGATCAATGTGTTCGGCGCCGACACCGATGCCGAAGCCGTACGTCTGAAAACCTCGATGCAGCAGGCCTTCATCAATCTGCGCACAGGACGCCCCGGGCCGCTGCCCGCGGCGGTCGACAACATTCACGACATCGCCCCGCCGGAAATGGTCGCGCAGGTCGACCGGGCGCTGCGGATCTCCGCGACCGGTTCACCCGGCAAGGTCACCGAAGACCTGTCAGCCCTGATCGACCGCCACCGCCCGGATGAAGTCATCCTGACGGGCCAGATCCACGATCACGCCGCACGCCTGCGCTCCTTCGAAATCGCCGCGGAGGCGATGAAGACAATCGGGGCGCGGTCTGGCGCAACCGCCAGCTAGTTCTCCAGCCGGTCCAGTTCCGCGGTGATCGTCTCCACCAGTTCCGGGTGTTCCGACTGGATACGCATCACCGAGGTCGCAATCCGCCCCTGCACTTTGAGCAGGTCGGTAGAGCGGCTGCCGAAGATCTGCATGCCTTTGACGCCCGAGATCTCACCGTCGAGTTTGTCCGACATCTCGTTCAGGCCATCGATTGCCCGCTGGATCTTCTTCGCGGCAGCCTTGGCGCTTGCCTCGTCATCGACCGTGTCCAGCGCGTTGGCGATGCGCGTCATCTCATTGATATAGGCTTCCCCGATATCGTCGGCGGAAGACTGTGCGGTGATGTCATCCCCCGTTATGCCCTGCACATCATCCTTGCCGCCGCAGCCCGTCAGCATTAGCGCCGCTGCGATGCCGGCCGCCGTCAGAAATCCCGTTCTCATCTTTCGTCCCCTGACTGTGTTTTCAGACACACACACCTAGGCCAAAATCCGGGGCAGGAATAAGGCGGCTTGCCAGACACAGTCGGCAGGCATAGGTAACCCGCCCCGCACGAAATGTGCGTCCAATGAACCCTGAACGATGAAAGGAGATCCGCAATGACCACTCACCGCTTCTCCAATTTCATCCTCACAGGTTCACATGACACAGCGTATTCTGCGGCCACTGGTGGCCGCCCTTTCCCGGCTCAGCGGCCGGACTGCAAAATCTGAAAACTCCCCGCAACGGGACCGGCATATCGCGGCCCGTTCCCTCAGGACAAAACTTCCTGCCCACCTGCTCCGGGATATCGGTGCGGATGATGGATGATGCCCTGCTTCACGATGCGGGGCTTCAGGGCTCAGCCTTCGTCCAGTTCCGCCGTCACGTTCAGATGATCGGAACAGATTTCTGCCCCCGGGCGGTACTGGCCAAGCGCCAGGGCCGGCCCGGTCAGGATATGATCATAGTCCCGCAGCGGCCGCCAGGAGGGATAGGTCGGTTCGGGCTGCCGGTCGAAATGGGCCTGCATCTTCTCAAGGAAATTTTCTGCGGGGCTCGCATGCAGGCTGCAATTGAAATCCCCCATGACCACCCAGCGCCCATTGACCGGCAGGTGGCGGGAGAGAAAGTCCAGCTGGCGTTCCTGATCCCGCCGGCCAAGGCTGAGATGAACGCAGGCCACGTCAAACGGGGTTTCGGCCCCGACCGTCGCAACCAGACAGCCACGCCCCGGCACCCTGCCTGGCAGTTTCAGGTCCCGCACATTCGACAGCGGATACCGGCTGAGGATCGCATTGCCATGGCGCGACACACCGCGGATCACCCGGTTTTCCTGGATCAGCAGATGATCATGGCCCGAGCGTTCGGCAATCGCATTTGCCTGACAGCGGTATCCGGCCCGGCGCCCGCCAAGATCGACCTCCTGCAGGCAGACAAGATCTGCCCCGCGCACCGTTTCGGCGATGGTGTCCAGCGTGGTGGCCTTTGCCGGGGTGTGGAAAACCTGCCGGTGCGCGCGTATGAGATAATCAGCGAAACGGGCCGTCCCGATGGCGGCCTGTATGTTCCATGTCAGCAGTTTCAGGGGCACAGTCTTCCTTTGGCGGTTCAGACAGGACAGGGTATGACTTCACGAATTGTCAGGCTGGGCACATGATTCCCCTTCTCAGTTCCATACCCTTTCTCGTGCACTTCTCCCTGTCGGTCCTTGCAGCGATACGCCTGCTTTACCGCAAGCTGGCCGTGAACACGACCCTGGCATGGCTGTTCCTGCTGTTCGGCCTGCCGGTGGTGGGAGTCGTGCTGTATATCCTGTTCGGCGACCACTGGCTGGGCGGGCGGCGCATGAAGATGGGTGAGCGCCTGCGCGCGTTTTTCATGCAGGTGTTCAGCATGGATGACGCCAGCATCCCGTCAGACATCGCAGGCAATCCCCGCTATGCGGCGCTGTCCCGCTCGATCCAGGCCGATACCGGCTTTCCCGTTCTCACCGGCCTGTCGCCAGCCTTCTTCGCGGAGGCGGGCAACCTCTATGCCGCCATGCAGGCCGATATCGATGCGGCCTCGGAAAGCGTCTGCCTCGAATTCTATATCCTCGACCCGGCGGGCCGCGTCGCAGACGTGCTGGCCGCGGTCGAACGGGCGGCGCAGCGGGGGGTCGATTGCAAGATTCTGGCAGACGATTTCGGCTCCAAGGCTCTGTTCCGGTCAGACTGGCCGGAACGGCTGAGCAAAGCGGGCGTGCAGATCGTCCGCTCGCTTCGGTTCAATCTGTTCTCTTCCTTCCTGCGCCGGTCTGATCTGCGCAATCACCGCAAGATCCTCGTCTGCGACCAGCGCGTCGGATATGTCGGCAGCTACAATCTCGCAGACCCCCGGCTGTTCAAGGCCAGCAGCGGTGTGGGCCAATGGGTCGACATGATGATGCGGGTCGAAGGCCCCGTCGTTGATGCCCTCACATCGGTCTGCCTGTCGGACTTTCTGCTCGACAGTGTCGGCTACCAGATTGGCCGGGCTGACCTGAATGGCCTGCCCATCGCGCGCCGGGAGGGCACAGGCGACAGTCCGGGCGAAGGCACGCCCGTCACCATGCAGGTGCTGCCGTCCGGCCCGGAAATGCGCAACTCCACGATCTATGAAGTCCTGGTCTCGGCGATCTTCAGCGCGCGCAGGCGCCTGCGCATTGTCTCGCCCTATTTCATTCCGGATCTTGCGGTTCAGCTTGCCCTTGTCTCGGCGGCCAAGCGCGGGGTCCAGGTCGAGATCATCGTGCCGGAGCGTCTCGATTCCCGCCTCGCCCAGTTTGCCAGCCAGTCATCCTACAAGGAATTGCTGCGCGCCGGTGTGCGCCTGATCCGGTATGGCAATGGTCTGTTGCACACAAAGCTGATCCTGGTGGACGACGAAATCGCCCTGTTCGGGACGGTGAACATCGACATGCGCAGCTTCTACCTGAACCTTGAGCTGACCATGGTCATCTATGATGCCGCCACCAACGCCAAGCTGTGGGAACATTCGGACAGTTACCTGCCAGACAGTACACCGCTGGACCTGGCGCGTTGGGAACAGCGCCCGGAATGGCACAAATTCCTCGAAAACATCCTGCGGCTGGCCAGCCCGATCCTGTAAGTGCGAGCCCCCCCGGGCCGTCCCTAGCTGTAGCGCGCGTCCACTTTGGCGCCGTCCTTGCCCGCCTTCACCGCCGCAAGGCTGGCCTCAAGGTCGGCCAGGTAATCATCCGCCACATCGGCGTGCTTGGGGCTCAGCATCAGGTGCAGGCTTGGTGGTTCCTTCGTCACAGACGTAAACCAGCCGCGCCGGAAGATTTCGCCATAGATCGCAAAGGCATGGGCATCCGGATGGGAAAAGGCCATCAGGCCCAGCATCGGCTGGCCGACGATTTCAAAGCCGAGCCGCTTGACGCCCTCCTCTATCTTCTCACGCGTCGCGCACACCTGCCCCTGCAAGCGCTTATAGCCTTCAACGCCCAGCGTGTTCATCACGCCCCAGGCGGCAGAGATCGCCCCGCCCGGCCGTGTGCCCGCCAGCGTCGGCGTCTTCATCGGCGCGCCGCTCCAGCCGGCCAGGTCGAACGGCATGTAAGTGTAGAGGTCTTCAGAGCGGAACAGCACGGTCGAGGCGCCCTTGGCGCAATAGCCGTATTTGTGCAGGTCCGCGCTCATCGAATGGACTGCCGGGACTTCGAAATCGAATGCCGGGACGGGCACGCCGTTCATCCGCGCGAAGGGCGCGAAATACCCGCCGACACAGGCGTCGACATGCAGCCAGACACCTGTCTTCGCGGCGACCTCTCCCAGCGCCTCGATCGGGTCGATGATGCCATGCGGAAAGTTCGGCGCGGAGCCGACCATCATCACCGTGGCATCGTCCACCGCCTCGCCCATCGCCGCCGGGTCGGCTTCGTAGCTGCCATCTGTCTTCAGGGGCACGCGGCGGATCTCGATATCCATCAGATGCGCGGCCTTGTCGAAGGCAAGGTGCGCCGATTGCGCCAACACGACATTCTGCCCGTCGCGCGGCTTGCCCTGCGCGCGGGCATAGTCGCGCGCGGTCTTCATCGCCATAGTGATGGAGTCGGTGCCGCCGGAGGTCATCGCACCGGTCGCCCCCTCCGGCCCGTGCAACAGGCCGAGGCCCATGCCGATCACGTCCTTCTCCATCTGCGCAAGGCTCGGGAAAGCCATCGGGCCAAGCCCGTTCTCCGCCATGTAGAGCTGATAGGCTTCCTGCTGGACCTGTTCGACCTCATGACCGGCATTGAAAACGTAAACAGCCGTGCGTCCGTCGCGCCATTGCGCATCGCCCCCGCCCCGGGTGATCATGTCCTGGCGCACTTCGGCCCAGTCGCGTCCCTTCTCCGGCATCTGCATGGCTGTTCCTTCCCTCGATCTTTTGTCTGGCGTGAAGCCTAAGCGGGCCCTCGCCGCTTGGCCATAGGCCGGCCGAAGGCACCCGGCCCGCATGCAACTTTTCATCACCTCGCACGTTAAGTCCTTTCTCCCCAGGAAAGGAGGAGACTCAAATGACTGACCAGAAGACGATCCAAAAAGAAGACACGCCTCCTCAATCCGGCAAGAATCACGAGGCTGAAGCGGCCGGTGAGAAGATTCGCCCGGCCGGACCGGAAAACATGAAACACCCGCCCAAAAACTGGGACAAGGTTGATGAAGAGAGCGACGAATCCTTCCCGGCGAGCGATCCACCCGGCGATTACTGACCGGCATCCCCCGCTAGAGCGTTGCAATCCCGAAGCATTCCGGCCGCTGTGTGCGCCGCCGCGCGAAGTGCAGCTTTTTGCTCGCGCATTGTGCGAAGCCCGTTGCCCGCACGCGGCGGGAGGAATATTGTGATGGAAAGAACAAGCCAGAAATTTATGGGGATCAGCACCGAGCCATGACGGATTATATCGGTTACGAAGCGCTCACTCAGGCCGCCATGCGCGGCGTGGTCCGCGAGGCGCTGAAGCGTGCAAAAGCAAATGGCGGCCTGCCGGGCGACCACCATTTCTACATCACGTTCCGCTCCAAGGCGCCGGGCGTGCGCATGGCCGACTATCTGACAGAGCGGTTCCCGGTCGACATGACCATCGTCGTCCAGCACCAGTTCTGGGACCTCGAAGTGCATGACGGGCATTTCGAGATCATCCTGAAATTCTCCGGCGTGCCGCAGCACCTGTTCGTGCCCTATGCCGCCATCACGCGCTTCGTCGATCCGTCCGTGAATTTTGGCCTGACCTTCGAGGCTCAGGACAAGGATACGTCCGTGATCTCCCCGGCGTCCGACCTGGCCGAGTCGAATGACGATGAGGGCGAAGGCGAGGCCACAGCGGGCGAGGCCGGCACCGTCGTGAACCTCGACGCCTTCCGCCGCAAATAGGCCGGACTTTTGGCTGACACCGAAAAACCCCGCATCAGCGACGCGGATATGCTGGCCCGCTTCCAGGGCTCGAAGAAGCGTCCCCCCTGTTCCGATACGCTGGGCATGACGCTCACCGAAGTCGAGCAGGATGCCATGCGCATACGGATGGAGTTCGATGTCAGCCCATCCTTCGCCAATCCGACCGGCGCCGTGCAGGGCGGCTTCATCTCCGCCATGCTGGACGAAGCGATGAGCACCTGTGTCATCATCGCCTCCAACGTCACCATGACGGCGCCGACACTGGAAATGAAGACCAGTTTCCTGACCAGGCTGATGCCCGGCAAGGCCTATGTCGATGCCCGCATCGTGCGTCTGGGAAAGTCCGCCGCCTTCATGGAAGCAGAGTGTTTTACGCCCGATGGCAAGATGGTGGCCAAAGCCTCCGCCACGGCCATCCCGATGCCGTTCAAACGACTCGCCAAATGAGCTTCGACAAACGCGCCTATTGGGAAGGCGTCCTCGGCGAGGGCACACGGCCGCCCGCGACAGACTTTGTCGGCTTCGACCTGATTGCTTTCGACGAGAAAGAAGGCTGGGCCGAGGCGGCTTTCTGCCTGCCGGCCCAGGCCACCAACCCCGGCGGCACCGCACAGGGCGGCTTCGTGACCGCTGCGCTGGACGAAATCATGAGCGTCGCAGGTTCGATCGTACAGGACGGCCCGGCCATGGCGCCAACCCTGCAGATGACGGTCAGTTTCATCCGCCCCGTGCCCGTTGGCATCCGCCTTCTCGGCCGCGGTGAAGTTGTTCGTAAAGGCCGTCAGGCGATTTTTACACAGGGTTCCCTGCGCAGCGAAGACGGCAAGCTGCTGGCCCAGGCAACCGCCAGCTGTATTCCGCGCTCCATGGCCTGACGCCGCGACAGGCTCCGCGTGGACGCCGGTTTGTGCTATCTTCCCGAAAAGATAAAAAATCCGGGAGGAAACAATGGCTGACGATCCGGGCACGCGCCCGAAAGTGCCGCAATCCATCATCGAAGTGACAGCCTTCCTGCCGGAAGCACGGCGCGATCCGCATCCGCCCCTGAAAGCGCTCCGTGAAAACTGCCCGGTCATGCGCGACGAGATGGCGAAGGCCTGGTTCCTCACCCGCTATGGCGACGTCCGCACCACCGTCAACGACCGCAGTTTCGTCCGCCATCCGCTGAATGCCGAGGAAGGTTCGTTTTCGCGCCAGCTGGTCGATGAGGAAAATCCACGCCGCACCTCCATCCTGTTCCTGGACGATCCGGACCATGCCCGCGTCCGCCCGCCGCTCGCCAAGGCGTTCTACACCCGCATCAACAAGATGAAGGACCAGATCGAAGCCATCGTCGACGAAACCATCGAGGCCGCCCCGGCCAGCGGCGTGTTCGACCTGATGGAAAAGATCGCCGTGCCGATCCCGGTGACGGTCATCGCCCGCATCCTTGGCGTCGACGAGGACCGCCTGCCGGAATTCCGCCAGTGGTCGGAAGATGTGATCCTCGGCCTCAACCCGGTCCGCACACCGGAGGAAACCGAGCGTCTGATTGCAGGCGGCGCCGCGCTGGACGCCTATTTCACCGAATTGATGGACCGCCGCCGTGAAGCGCCTGCCGACGACCTCATTACCGACATGGTCCAGTTGCAGGCCACGGGCAATGCTCCGCTATCGGACGATGAAGTCCGCATCAATCTTCAGGCCCTGCTGGTCGGCGGGAACCTGACCACGACAGACCTGATCGGAAACGGCGTCTGGCTGTTCCTGACTCATCCGGAACAGCTCACTGCGCTGAAGGCCGATCCTGGCCTGGCGGCCCAGGCCGTCGAAGAAGTGCTGCGCTTTGAAGCGCCGGTCTCGGCAACTTCGCGGATTGCCGAAGCCGACAAGCCGGTGGCCGGCTGCCCCGTGAAGGAACATCAGGTCGTGTTCTGCTCGCTCGCCTCCGCCAACCGCGACGCTGACACGTTCGAAGCGCCGGACGCGTTCGACATCACGAAGAAACGCGCCAGCCATATCGCCTTCGGCGGCGGCCCGCACATATGCATCGGCGCCCCGCTCGCCCGCATGGAGGCAAGGCGCGTCTATCAGAAACTGTTCGAGCGCTATCCGGACATGAAACTGCCGCAACAGGACATCGCCTGGCGCGCCCTGCCCTTCTTCCGCGGTATCGAAAAGCTGGACGTGTCGGTGTGACAATCTGGGTCCCGGATATTTGCTCAGCAAATTCCGGGATGAGACGGAAGAGAGACCGTCCGGCTTGTCATCCCGGAAAACGCAATGCGTTTATCCGGGACCCAGCGCAAGAAAAGTGCGTGACCGGACGAGCAGTTCATGATATGTTCCGACTATGAATTATGCCTTTGTATATATCCTTGCCTCGCAAAGAAACGGCACGCTCTACACGGGTGTCACCTCCAATCTCGAAACCCGGATCTGGCAACACAGGCATGATGTCTTCACGGGCTTCTCCAGAAAGTACGATTGCAAAACACTCGTCTGGTATGAGTGTCATGACGACATCAACGAAGCCATTCTGCGCGAGAAGCGGATCAAGCGCTGGCACCGCCGCTGGAAGCTTGACCTGATTGAGGCCGACAATCCGGCCTGGCAGGACCTCTATCCGCAACTCCTGTCTGTCCCGCCGAGTTCAATCCTGCCCGACACCGCGCTTCTGGGTCCCGGATAAGCCCTACGGGCTTTCCGGGATGACACGTCGAGAGATATCTTGAGTTCTTGTCATCCCGGAATTTGCGGAGCAAATGTCCGGGCCCCGGCGTGAACGCGCCCGAACCACCCTATTGCCCCGTTAACGAACGCCCTGCGTGCGCCCATGGTGCAGCGCGCAAAAACGTGTCATAGGCGGGCAAAATCCCTCTGACAGGTCGATCGTGCCTCGATGACGATCCCTGACAGTCCAACCCCCGAAAGCCCTTACATGTCCGTATATCCGTCCGTTCCCTCGGCACTCGCCGAAGCCCTTTCCAATAAGGGGTATGACGCCCTCACCCAGGTCCAGTCTGCCGTGATCGAGCCTTCGCTCGCCGGGCGTGACCTGCTCGTTTCCGCTCAGACCGGCTCCGGCAAGACCGTTGCCTTCGGCCTCGCCATGGCGGGCGAGCTGCTGGGCGAGGAAGACCGCCTGTCCCGCGCTGAGACACCGCTGGCCCTGATCGTGGCGCCGACGCGCGAACTGGCCATGCAGGTCGCCCGCGAGCTGACCTGGCTTTACGGCCCGGCTGGCGCACGCCTCGCCACCTGTGTCGGCGGCATGGACATGCGCGACGAGCGCAAGGCCCTGGCCCGCGGCGCCCATATCGTTGTCGGCACACCCGGCCGCTTGTCGGACCATATCAAGCGCGGCTCGCTGGATACGACGGGTATCCGCGTCGTTGTGCTGGACGAAGCCGACGAGATGCTGGACATGGGCTTCCGTGACGAGCTTGAGCACATCCTGCAGGGCACGCCGGACTCCCGCCGCACCCTGATGTTCTCGGCCACCGTGCCAAAAGGCATCGCCAACCTTGCGGCCCGTTACCAGAAGGACGCCGAACGCGTCCGCACCGAATCCGAACAACGCCAGCATGTCGACATCGAATACCGCGCGCTTCTGGTTGCGCCGGGCGACGAAGAGAATGCCATCGTCAATATCGTCCGCCACTCGGACAGCGAAAGCGCGCTCGTCTTCTGCACGACACGCGCAGCGGTGAACAAATTGATGAGCCGCATGGGCAATCGCGGCTTTCCGGTTGTCGCCCTTTCGGGAGAGCTCAGCCAGAAGGAACGCTCCAACGCGCTCCAGTCCCTGCGCGATGGCCGCGCCCGCGTCTGCATCGCGACGGATGTCGCCGCCCGCGGCCTCGACCTCGACAATCTGGGTCTTGTCATCCACGCAGACCTGCCGCGCGATCCGGCCACACTGCTGCACCGCTCGGGCCGCACAGGCCGGGCCGGGCGCAAGGGCGTCAGTGCGCTGATCGTGGCACCGAAAGCCCGGCGCCGCGTCGAACGCCTGCTGGGCGATGCCCGGATCGAAGCGACCTGGGGTACGCCGCCGTCGGCTGACGAAATCAACGCGCTGGACGATGCCCGCCTGCTGGCCGACCCGTCCCTCACCCGCCCCGTGCACGAGAGCGAGCGCGCCATGATCGACGCCCTGCTGGAACAGCACGGGCCCGAACAGGTGGCCGCCGCTTTCCTGCGCAAACAGCGTGAAGGCCGCTCAGCGCCCGAAGACCTGCGCGAGGTGGACACGTCCCCACCGAAGCGCCGCGAACGCGGAGAGCGCAGCGACAGGCCCGAACGCGAGCCACGTGAGAAACGCCACAAGACCGAACGCAAGGGCTTCGACGATGCCGTCTGGGTGCAGCTGAATGTCGGCCGCAAGAAGAACGCTGAAGCGCGCTGGATCCTGCCCGTCCTCTGCAAGGCCGGTGGCCTGTCCCGCGACGATATCGGCGCCATCCGCATCAATCCGGGCGACACGCATGTCGAGCTGACCCGCGACGCTGCGGCCCGCTTCTTCGAGACGATCGGAGAGAACGGCACGGTGGAGAAAAGCCTGCGTGCCTCGCGGCTCGACGGTGCGCCGCCTGCACCGGCCCGCTTCGACCGGGACGACCGCGGCGAGCGGCCGGCCCCGCGCCTGCGCAAGAAACCGTACGATCCGGATGCCCAGCGCAAATTCTCCGGCAAGAAGCCCTATGAGAAGAAGGCTGCCCGGGACGACGCCCCGGCCGCAGCCGAACGCGCACCCTCCCCGCAGACAGACTATATCCAGGACGACCGGGAGAAGCCTGCAAAGCCGGCGAAGAAATTCTCCAAGGTGCATGCCAAGGATGGCTGGAAACCGCCGATGCGCGGCAAGGGCAAGCCCTCCCGTCCCGCGGGCAAAGGCGGCCCCAAGGGCGGTAAACCGGCGTTCCAGAAGGGCGCCAAACCGCTGAAAAAGCACCGGAAACCACCCCCGAAGGTCTGATCCCGGAGGACCCGCCTCAGCGCCCCGATTTTGCCCCTGCAACACCTTGTTTTTGCAGGGGTAATTTGCACCATCATTAAGCTGTAAAATAACCCCCGTTTCGGTTCCCTCTGAGGGGTTAATCCCCTATATTTGAAGGCGAATCTACAGAATCGACGGGGAAGCCTCATGGCTGAAGAAACGCAGGGCGAGAATGCCGAGTACGGCGCAGGCTCCATCAAGGTCCTGAAGGGCCTCGAAGCCGTGCGCAAACGCCCCGGCATGTATATCGGCGACACCGACGACGGCTCCGGCCTGCACCACATGATCTACGAGGTGGTGGACAACGCCATCGACGAAGCGCTGGCCGGCCATGCCGACCGCGTGACGGTCACCCTCTACCCCGACGGCTCTGCCGAAATCACCGACAATGGCCGCGGCATTCCCGTGGGCATGCACCCGACCGAGGGCGTCTCTGCGGCCGAAGTGATCATGACCCAGCTGCACGCCGGCGGGAAGTTCGACCAGAACTCCTACAAGGTTTCCGGCGGTCTGCACGGCGTGGGCGTGTCCGTGGTCAACGCGCTGTCGGACTGGCTGGAACTGACCATCCACCGCGAAGGCAAGGAACACTGGGTCCGCTTCATCAATGGCGGCTTCGTCGAGGCCCCGCTGGAGACGCGCGGCGCCTCCCCGGTGACCGACAAGGGCAAGCCCTATACCGGCACCGCGGTGCGTTTCCTGGCGGCGTCCTCCACCTTCACGATGACGAATTATGACCGCAAGACGCTGGAACACCGTCTGCGGGAACTCGCCTTCCTGAACTCCGGCGTGCACATCATCTTCCGCGACGAGCGTGAGGCTGAGCCCTACGAGATCGACCTGATGTACGAAGGCGGCGTGAAGGCGTTCGTCGAACACCTCGACAAGGCCAAGGGCAAGCTGATCCCGGAACCTGTCTATGCCATCGGCGAGAAGGACGGCATCACCGTCGAAGCGGCGCTGGAGTGGACCGACAGCTACCACGAGAACGTGCTCTGCTTCACCAACAACATCCCCCAGCGCGACGGCGGCACGCACCTTGCCGGTTTCCGCGGGGCGCTGACGCGGATCATCAACAAATACGCCAACGAGACGGGCCTGGCGAAGAAGGCCAAGGTCGAGATTTCCGGTGACGATGCCCGCGAAGGCCTCACCTGCGTCCTGTCGGTGAAAGTGCCTGACCCGAAATTCAGCTCCCAGACGAAAGACAAGCTCGTCTCCTCCGAGGTGCGCCCGGTGGTCGAGAGCATGATGGGCGAAAAGCTCGCCGAATGGTTTGAGGAACACCCGAAGGAAGCCCAGGAAATCATGGGCAAGATCGTGGAGGCGGCCGCCGCGCGCGAGGCCGCCCGCAAGGCCCGCGAACTGACGCGCCGCAAGTCTGCGCTCGACATCACCTCCCTGCCCGGCAAGCTGGCGGACTGTCAGGAGAAAGACCCGGCGAAATCCGAAATCTTCATCGTCGAGGGTGACTCGGCTGGCGGGTCTGCCAAGCAGGGCCGTAGCCGTGACAATCAGGCCATCCTGCCCCTGCGCGGCAAGATCCTGAACGTGGAGCGCGCGCGCTTCGACAAGATGCTGTCGTCAGATCAGGTCGGTACGCTGATCATGGCGCTTGGCGCCGGCATCGGCCGCGACGAGTTCGACATCAACAAGCTGCGCTATCACAAGATCATCATCATGACCGATGCTGATGTCGACGGCGCGCACATCCGCACCTTGCTGCTGACCTTCTTCTATCGTCAGATGCCGGAGGTTATCGAACGCGGTTATCTCTACATCGCCCAGCCGCCGCTCTACAAGGTGACGCGCGGCCGGTCCGAACGCTATGTGAAGGACGACGCGGAGCTGGAATCCTATCTCATCGGCGAAGGCACCGACGGGGAGTCCCTGATCCTTGCCGACGGCACCACGATTGCCGGGGAAGACCTGCGCGACCGCGTGCGCCAGGCCTCGAACTTCCAGGCAAACCTGCGCCGCCTCGCCCTGCGCGCCTCGGGCGACCTGATCGAGCATGCGGCGCTCTCCGGGGCGCTGGCCGCCAGCGCGGGCGAAGACGAAGCCGCGAAAACTGCCGAACGCCTGAACCGCTTCGCCGAGGAAGGTGAAGACACCTGGGCCGGCCGGTTCGTCGAAGGCGCGCTTGTCCTTCAGCGTACGGTGCGCAGCGTGGACGAGACCGTCACCCTGCCCCCGGCCCTGATCGCCAGCCAGGATGCCCAGCGCCTCGCCGAGCGCGCCGCCGGCCTCGCCGAAATGTACGACCAGCCCGCCATCCTGCGTCAGGACAAGGGCGGCGAAGTGACCGTGCACGGACCAAGCAGCCTACTGAAAGCCGTTCTCGACAGTGGCCGCAAGGGCCTGAAAGTCCAGCGCTATAAGGGTCTGGGCGAAATGAACGCCGACCAGCTGTGGGAAACCACGCTCGACTCCAACGCCCGCACCCTGCTGCAGGTCCGCGTCGACCATATGGAAGAAGCCGACGACATGTTCACCAAACTGATGGGGGATGTGGTGGAGCCGCGCAGAGAGTTCATCGAAGAGAACGCGCTGGACGCGGAGGTGGATGTTTAGGAGGAAATCAACGTTATTCCCGAAGAGGTATATCTACAATTTCCGTTTCTACATGCTGTAGACCTACGCTATCCAGTTTTCTCCTTACTCGCTGCTTCCTCTCTTCTGGGTTGCGTAGAGGGCCAATCAAGACCTTCTTGAGAACCGTTGAAAGACGGAGATCGAATTCAAATTGCTCCCAGTTGATCAACGGAAGAGCAAAGAAGGCTCGGGTTTTGTTGTCGTGCTTCACTTCGCGCATACAGTTTTCAGGAAAAAACCGTCCAGCTTGCCTGGCAAAGTTTGGGAGTGCCAAGAATCTAACTTCTTTTTCTTCTCGAAATGCGTGATGTTTGGATGTTGGAGCTTTGGCCACTAGCATCGGGCCAAGTATCACCTCTGAGTTTGGAATCGAGCTGAGAACTCCCGACGACCGAATTTTGTCAAGCAGCTCATTGGCGATTGATTCAACTTCATCCGTCCGGACATATTGCACTTTGGAACTATTGACGAAAAATCCAAATTTGTTGGGCGTCAAAGCAGATGGTTGAAGACTGGAGCTATCCACAACAGCCGCAATTCCTGCACCAGAATTCCCGTACGCCCTCCACATTTGTAGGCTTCCTTCGGAAAATTCATCCGAATATTCGCACCAAGACGATATAAACGCAGCTCCTCTCACCTGTTGATCAACCTGCTGAAACAGTTGATTCAACATTGGCGCAGGGACACCAGGGACTAGTTTTGTGATGACCTCTTCGACCACATTAAAATAATGGCTGTACTCGGACGCATCATTCATCTGATCAATTCGACCAAACCAAAGTTCGTTACTTTCAAGGATGCGATACAGGTTATCCTCTGACGTGTAGTGAATGATTTTCGTGGAATAGTCTGCGGCACCTGCCGCATAATTCAACGCCTGCAACTGTTCGAAATTCAGCAATTCAAAAACCTTCTCGCTTTGGTCGCGAATCCACTACGACTCTTATTCGTCAACTCTCTTAGCGTTTGTAGCATCAACTTAGGGGAAAGAACGGGTCAACCACCACTCGCGCCACAACTTTTCAATTGACAAGCGTAGGGTGGGTTGAGCGGAGCGATACCCACCTTCCGGGTCTGCCGCGCATCTTGCCCGGTGGGTTACGCCTTTGGCTAACCCACCCTGCGGGTGCCCCCGGCGAAGACAATGGGATCTATCCCACAGCCGCAACGCGTCATCCCGGAATTTGCGAAGCAAATATCCGGGACCTTCTTGCTGGCGTGCGCATTACAGGAACAAGGTCCCGGATAAACGCTTCGCGTTTTCCGGGATGACAAGTTGGGGACGATCTGAATTCGTCTGACAGGGCGCGGGTTCATCCTTCCGGCCATGCATCCTGACCTCCAACGCTATTTCAACCATGTCTGGCCGCTGTTCTGGCCATGGCTGGTGTGGAACCTGCTGCGCGTCGCCCGCTGGCACACGCGCACCGGGCGGGAGGCGTTGATGGCGGTCGATTGTTTTGGCAACATCCGGCTCGTTTTTGTGGCCGATGCCCCGCCGCCCGATGATCTCTACACATATGAAGCGCCGCGTGTGGCGGCATGGGAGCGTCCTGCCCTTGGCAGCGATGTGCCTGTGTGCGTGCGCGCGTCGTCCGTGCCAGTCCGTCATGATCCGGCTAAGTCCGATATGGTCATGCCTGGTCATGGCTTAGTCCGGTATGATCATGGGTTGCATGTGCGGGGTCCGCCTTAGGTGGGCCTTCGTGCGCCGTCAGTCATCCTTCGACTTCGCTCAGGATGAGCATCCCTCAAAGGCGCAACATTTACCGGACTCATGCTGAGCGAAGTCGAAGCATGCGCCACACAGAACCAACTCCCCCCACCGGATGGCCACCGCCAGTCCGGCCGCACGTGCTGGATGGAACACGGGCGCGCTTTCTGCGTTGATATTCCACAACAACACAGGAGGCCGATATGTCTGCACAACAGATTCCCGAACAACAGGCCGCCGGACTTGCGCTTGCTGCACGCCGGGGCCGTGCCCCGAAATGGCACCTGAAAGGCCAGGCCAAGAAGATGTATGACGAGCTGAGTATGGAAGAGCTGGAAGCCATCGCCGAGCCCGATGAGGACGGCGAAACGGGGCAAAAGCCCTCGTAAACCAGCCTCTGTAAAGGGCACTTATTCCGGGGCGGCATAAGTCTTGTTTGCCGCCCCACCCTACAGCCCCGCGCGCTTCACGTCATATTCGCTGCAAAGCAAGCAATACGGCACCTGAAGGAGCCCGCCATGATTGACCTCCGCCCGTTCGACCGCCTCGGCCGTTTCCGCAATGAATGGCTGGACGCGAACTATCATTTCTCGTTTTCCGGCTATCACGACCCGCACCGCATGGGCGAAGGCGCCCTGCGCGTGTGGAACGACGACACGATCCAGCCGCACACCGGCTTTCCGCCGCATGGTCACCAGTCCATGGAAATCATCACCTATGTCCGCAAAGGCGCGATCACCCACAAGGACTCGATGGGCAATACCGGCCGCACCGAGGCGGGCGATGTTCAGGTGATGAGCGCCGGGGCCGGCGTACAGCATTCGGAATGGAATGCCGATGACGAAACCTGCCAGCTGTTCCAGATCTGGATCCTGCCGCGCGAACAGGGCGGCCAGCCGGGCTGGGGCACGCGCGAATTCCCGAAAGGCAGCCGCTCCGGCACGTGGACCGTGTTTGCTGCCGGTGACGGCGAAGGCGATGCCCTGCCGATCAAGCAGGACGCAAAGGTCATGGGCGCAACGCTCTGCGCCGGGGATACGCTGGACTATGAGGTCGCGCCCGGCCGACATGGCTATCTCGTGCTGGCCGCCGGATCTGTCAGCCTGAACGGCCATGTGCTGAAGGCCCGCGACGGGGCCGCCATCACCGGCGCCGAGACGATCCGTCTGAAAAGTATCGAAGACGCCGAGATCGTCTTCGTGGACACGATGTAACGCAGCTCACGTCAGCGTGACTTCGGAAACAGGCTGGGCGGTGGTAAGTTCAATAAAGACCCGAATGGAGGTTCTGAAAATGAAACTTGTTCCCATCACCGCCTTTGCCCTTCTCCTGGCCCCTGCTGCCATGGCCGCGGAAATCAATGTGACCGTTTCGGATGATTTCCAGACCAAGCTGCAGGATGATTACGGCACCCGCGAGGGCGAGTACCTCATGAAAGACGTGAAGGACGACCTGACACGCGAGCTCAAAAAGGCTGGCGTGGATACGGCCCGCATCGATGTCACCATCGTCGATGCCAAACCGTCCAAGCCGACTTTCAAACAGCTCGGCGACAAGCCCGGGCTGGACTATGGCCTCTCGAAAAGCCTCGGCGGCATGGAACTTTCCGCCGTGACCTATGATGAAGCCGGCAATGAAACCAGCGAGTATGAATATTCCTGGTATGAGAACGACCTGCGCATGACCGGCATCTCAACCTGGTACGATGCCAACAAGGCCTCGAACCGGTTTGCCCGGAATTTCGCGGATGACCTGAAAGAGAGTGACCTGTCCAACTAAAGCCAGCTGGCTTTAAAGGACGAGCTCACACCGCTCGTTGAGGCTGGGGCGCGCCAGAGCGACGCGCTTCAGCCCCGGCAGCGCCTCACGCAGGTCCTCAGCGACCCAGAGGCAGATCCGCTCCAGCGTCGGCACGTCGAGGCCGTCGATTTCGTTGAGCAGCCTGTGATCCAGCTTTTCGGCTGTCGCATTCAGGCAATCGGTCAGATGGCCGAAATCCTCGACCCACTGCTCCCCCGGTTTGACGACACCGGCGACGGTCGCTTCCACGCGGAAAGAGTGGCCGTGCATGTTGCGGTAAGGATGCCCTTCCGGCTTGCCGCCCATGAAGTGCGCCGCTTCGAAATGCACCGCCTTGGTGATCTCGAACACGCGGCCCTCAGGACTCAGGGCAGCCCGGTCAGTTTGTGTGTTTGCAAGCTCAGTCGCCATTGCGGATTCTTCAGACAGTAAGCAGCAGCAGCCTGCACATTGCGGGCCGCCTCGGAATTGTCCTTCGGTTGCAGGAAAAAGTGCTGAAAGTCCAGTTCCGTGAACCGTTCCGGCTGCGCTTCGGCCTCATTTTGTGGGTAAACGAGCTTGAGTTCATTGCCCTTTTTCAGGACGAGCGCCGCATTTGCCTTGGGGCTGACGCAGATCCAGTCGAGCCCCTCCGGCGCCGCGATCGTGCCATTGGTTTCCACCGCGATCTCGAAGCCCTCGTCATGAAGCGCGCCGATCAGCGGCGGATCCAGTTGCAGCAGCGGCTCCCCGCCCGTGCAGACAACATAGGGCCGGCCGGCGGTGTCTGCATTCGATTTCCAGATCGAGGCAACCAGCGCGGCGACTTCTTCCGGGGTTTTGTACTTGCCGCCATTCTCTCCGTCGGTGCCGACGAAATCCGTGTCACAGAACTGGCAGACGGCTTTCGCCCGGTCACGCTCAAGCCCGCTCCAGAGATTGCAGCCGGCAAACCGCAGGAACACAGCGGCGCGTCCGGTCTGCGCGCCTTCCCCCTGCAGAGTGTAGAAAGCTTCCTTGACCGAATAGGTCATCGCGATGCCTGCCAGCGGTCCCAACCAGCCGACCGCAGTTCGCAAGCCGGACAGGTGCCGCAACCATATCCCCAATCGTGCCGGTGGGTGCGGTCGCCGAGGTAACAGGTGTGGGTATCCTCCACGATCAGGTCGATCAGCCCCTGCCCACCCATTTCCAGCGCCATCGCCCAGGTCGCCGCCTTGTCGATATACATAAGCGGCGTTTCGATCGTCATCGGTTTGGCGAGACCGAGGCGCAGCGTTTCGGCCTGGGCCTGGATCGTGTCGTTCCGGCAATCGGGATAGCCGGAATAATCCGTCTCGCACATGCCGCCAACAAGCACGCCAATGCCGCGGCGAACGCCCAACGCGCCGGCGAGCGTCAGGAACAACAGATTGCGGCCCGGGACAAAGGTGGACGGCAACCCGGCTTCTGTCGTCTCGATGGCCACATCATGAGTCATGGCCGTTTCCCCAAGGCTCTTGAGGACGGTGGCATCGATCATATGATCGTCGCCAAGACGCAATGCCCAGGCCTCTTTCAGGCTGGCCATGCCGATACGGAGCTTCTCCCGGCAGGACAGTTCCACGGCGTGCCGCTGGCCGTAGTCGAACCCGATCGTCTCGACACGATCGAACCGGTCAAGCGCCCAGGCCAGGCATGTGGTGGAATCCTGTCCGCCTGAAAAGAGAACAAGCGCACGGGTGACGGAGGGTGAGGTCTGCGAGGTCATGGCGCGCCTCTACCAGCCTGGGCAGGAACGGCCAAGACGGGAAAACTGTGTACTTTAGCGCACGCAACCAAAAATAGTTCGGCATTGACGCAAGGGTAGCCGGTTGACATGGAGGGCCGCCGCTTCCTTCCTAGGCATCGTAGTGTTCTCGACAGAAGAGCACACGCTCAAAACAATAACCAATAATCTTGTCCACACAGATTGGACGAGGGGAGGAATTTAACTTGAAACTGACCCGACAACCGAAGTGCGTCTTGCTGGCAGGTGCCTCTGCCGCCGTATTGAGCCTGATACAGGCACCGGCGATGGCACAGGAAGCAAACGCACAGACCCCCGCCACCACCCAAGAAGCTGCTCCTCCCGCCGCATCCGAACCCGCCGCTGAGTCAGACAAACGTCTCAGCGTTGTGAAAGTGACTGCGACGCGCCGCGAGGAAAGCATTCTCGACGTGCCGCTGGCAGTGACCGCCATCAGCCCGACAGAAATTGAACGCCAGGGGGTCGCCGACCTTCGTGCACTCGACAATCTGTCGGCCAGCTTCAACATGAACTCGACGCAGACGGAATCGCAGGGCACATCCATGCGGATCCGGGGCGTCGGCACCACCGGCAACAATATCGGCCTGGAAAGCGCGGTCGGCGTCTTCCTGGACGGCGTTTACCTGTCACGCCCCGGCGTGGCGCTGGGTGATCTCGTCGACCTGCAACAGATCGAAGTCCTGCGCGGTCCGCAGGGCACCCTCTTTGGCCGCAATACGTCTGCCGGTGCACTGAACATCACGACCAAAGCACCCAACCTTCGTGAAACGGACGGCTTTGCCAACCTTACCGCCGGCAATTTCGGGCTGGTAAGTGTGCAGGGTGGCTTCAGCACGCCAATTGCCAAGGACAAGTTCGCTGTGCGCCTCTCCGGCGCTTACCGGCAACGTGATGGCTTGGTCAAAAGCACGACCGGTGCGGAGAGCCATACGCGCGACCGCTGGATGGTGCGCGGGCAAGCACTCTGGCAAATCAGTCCGAATGCGAAACTCCGCGTAATTGCAGATTACTCCGACGCGGATGAACAGTGCTGTGACGCCATTGTCATCAGTGACCCGCTGGGAGACGCCGGCATTTATGCCGCCGTCGGCCTGCCCGCCAATGGCGGTGTTTCGGCTTCCGGCCCCAGCGCCCTCAAAGGGCGGATCTCAAATGGCGAGCAATTCCAGAACCCGTTCCAGCAGGAAGGCATCTCTGCCCAGCTCGACTGGGATCTTGGTTTCGCAGACCTGGTCTACATAGGCTCATACAGGGACTTCCATGCCGAGTCCGTTCAGCACTCTGAGTATGTCAGCCTCGATGTCTACGCCGTAGGCGACAACACGGCACCATTCGCGGCACCGAGCGTCCGGCCATCCTATGACGACATCAAGACGACAACGCATGAACTGCGCCTGCAGGGCCAGGCCTTCGATGGCCGGCTCGATTGGCTGCTCGGCACCTATTATTCGGATGAGGACATCGAAGAACAGGCCACCATGACGCTTGGCGGGGACTATGGCCGCTATGTGTCGGCCCTGCTGGTGCCTGCGCTTGGCGCTCAGGCTGTCAGTCTCGGCTTTGGCGGCAATGTGCCGGCCGCGCTGGGCGGTGTCGACCCTGCCGGCAGCTATGCGACCAACAAGTTCAACCAGCAAGGCGAGTCTTTCTCCGTCTTCACTCATAACGTCCTCGAGCTGACGGATCGGCTGAACCTGACCGTCGGCCTTCGCTATGTGGAAGAAACGAAAGACGGGTCGTTTGACCAGGTTTCGGCGTCCTCGCCGACCTGTACAAACATTGCCAACGGCATTGTGGCCGGGGCCTATCCGGCCACTGTTGCCCCTCTGGCCCCAACGGCGATGGCAATCACCTGCTTCCCGTTTGCCACAGAAGCCGACCTTCCGGCCTCGGCATTCCTGCCACTGCCACGGACGTTCAGCGACAAGTTTGAGGATGAGGAGCTGGTATACACGGTGAAACTCGGCGGTTCGCTGACTGAGAACCTGAACTTCTATGCGGGCTTCACACACGGCTTCAAATCTGGCGGCTTCAACCTCGACCCGACAGCGGCTGTCAGCGGAGCGGACCCTCGCTTCGACTCTGAAAAGATCGATGCGACCGAAGTGGGCCTCAAAGGCACGTTCAATGACGGCCGCGGCCGGTTCGACCTGGCCGTGTTCAACCAGGAAATGGAAGACTTCCAGGTGCTTGAATTCACCGGAACACAATTCCAGACATTCAACGTACCGAAGGTCATCAGCAAAGGCGTCGAAGTCGAAGTTCAGACAAAACTGACGGACAATCTCAGCGCCAATGGTGCTCTGACCTATACCGATGCGTATTACCCGAGTGACTGCGCACCGGGCGGGTTCGATCCGTCAAACCCGGTCAATCGCCTCTGCGGATTCAAACTGACCAATGCACCGGAATGGGTCGGCCTGATTGGCCTCACCTGGGAGAGCGCGCTCGATAACGGCATGCCCTACTTCATGACGGGTACGGTTCGCAGCGAATCCAAACGCCGCACATCAACCCAGGCCGTGAACGATACCGGGGTCCGTCTCCCGGGCGACTTCCAGGACGCGAACACCAAGTTGAATCTTCGTGCCGGAATCAGCACGGCGGACGACCGCTGGACGTTCGAGGTCTGGGGGAACAATGTGACCGACGAGCAGACGAAGAATGTGACCTTCAACATGCCGCTCCGCGGAACGGCTCGCGGTGTATTCATTCAGGATCCCGCGACTTATGGTGTGACTTTGAGGACACGGTTCTAAGGTCTCTTCAGACATAATCCTGCAAACAGAGCGGTGTCCGGCCCCGGACACCGCTCATTTTTTTGCCTTTACGTAGCGTCCACCCGACCCAACGTTCCAATTGAAATTATTGACTTTCCCTCGCAGCTGCCATTCGATGGATTCTGAAGCACGTCCAAAAAGAGACGGCTCAATAAAATAGCTCGATGCCTGCAATCCCGCTGGCCCGAGGGGAGGAAAAATTAAATGACCAAATACAGAGACTCGAAATGTGTCTGGCTGGCTGGCGCTTCCGTGTTGGCCATGGGGCTGTTGACCCCTGCTGCCATCGCTCAGGAGGATGGCGAAAGCACCAGAACACTTTCCACCGTGACTGTGACCACCCAGAAAACCGAACAATCCATCCAGGACGTTCCGATCGCCGTTTCGGCGTTCGATGAAGACGCCATCAACCGCCTGCAGCTGACCGGTGGTGCCGACCTGGTGAAAGCCGTGCCAAACGTGTCCTTCACCAAGGGCCAGTTCACGGGCTCCAATTTCAAAGTTCGCGGTATCGGCAACGACGCCGTCGCACAGTCCTCTGATGCGGGTGTGGGTATCCACCAGAACGACGTTCCTCTTGGTGCGAACTTCCTTTTTGAACAGGAATATTTCGACATTGAGCGGGTCGAAGTCCTGCGCGGCCCGCAAGGCACGCTATACGGGCGTAATGCCACCGGCGGTGTTGTGAACGTCATCACGCGCAAGCCGGTGCTCGGTGAGTTCCAGGCAGATGCCGAACTGACCTATGGCAATTACAATACATTCAAAGGCAAGGGCATGGTTAACGTGCCTCTCGGCGATGTCGCCGCCCTTCGCCTGGCTGGTGCCCTGACACAGCGGGACGGCTACACGAAGAACACGGTCAACGGCAGCGACATCGACGGACGCGACCTCTGGTCGATCCGGGCGACCCTCGGCTTCGAACCGACGGATAATTTCCGAGGCTGGGTTTCGTGGGAGCACTTCGAGGAAGACGATGACCGCCAGCGCTCCGGCAAGCAGCTTTGCAAGAAGGATCCGGGCTTCGATACGTTCGCCGGAATCCCGGTCTCTGGTTTGGACCAGCTCGTCACGACACTCGGCTGCCAGGACGCTTCGCTCAACGACAGCTATGAGAAAACCAACTCCGTCGGGAACCTCGCCGGCGGTCTGGGCATTGCAGCAGGCCTGCTGAACGGCGACATCTACACCTCGCCGCTCGACCGGGACCTTCGCAACATCCAGTCGGTGTTCACCCCGATCTACAGGGCAGAGCAGGATCTCTACACCCTGAAGCTTGAGTACGACATCAACGACTCGCTGAAGCTAACATCGATCACCAGCCAGAACGAAACGAGCCAGGTCTCGGTTCAGGACGTGAACAGGCTGGTTCCCGATGTTGCGTTCAACGACCTGACCGGTGCGGGCCCTGCAGCTGCGCTGTACAATTCCCTCTTCCCCGGCGGCTTTGTTGCTGACCCGCAGCTGGGCACACTCAACACACTGGTTGTGGCTGACCTGTCCGGCGGCAAGTCCGAGACGTTCACGCAGGAACTTCGCCTTCAGTCCGACTTTGACGGCAAGCTGAACTTCAATTTGGGCGCCATCTATGTCGATGGAGAGTCGATCGATCCTCAGGATCCGAACGCCGGCTATTACGTGTTCTCGAACGCACTGACGGCCCTCACCCAGTACAACAACGCACTGGTCAACCTCAATATCGCCACGCCAACCTCAACCTGCCCGGACCTTGGCGGCGGCAAGCTTCCCGGTCTGTTCTGCGGCACGGTTCCGATTGCGACCCCGAACGGAACCGCGACCCTGCTGGACGGTACGGTCGATGGCGACGGCGGCAACTATTTCCGGTCGCTTTCACCCTACCGGCTCAAGTCTACGGCCATCTTTGGTGAACTCTATTACGACATCCGGGACGACCTGAAGTTCACCCTGGGCCTGCGCAATACGAAGGACGAAAAGGAACAGGACGTCGTCCCGACCTTCCTGTTCACACCGACCTTTGCCTATCCTGCGGTCCAGAATGGCGACCCTCTGGTGCCGACAGGTCTGCTGAAGGCCGACTTCAACGAAACCACAGGCCGGATCGGTCTCGACTGGTCGCCGGACTTCGCCATGACAGATGACACGCTGATCTACGCCTTCTACTCCAAGGGCTATAAAGGCGGCGGCATCAACCCACCGCAGCCTGCCGGCGCAAACCTGTTCCCGCAGACCTTCCAACCCGAATTCATCAATGCTTACGAAATCGGTACGAAGAACACGTTTGCCGGCAACACCCAGTCGCTGAATGCAACTGCATTCTACTACGACTATGAAGGCTACCAGATCTCCCAGATCGTCAACCGGACCGCGGCAAACTTCAACGTGAATGCCGAGCTCACCGGTTTCGAACTGGAATACCTCTGGACGCCTGCAGACAATTGGCTGCTGACGGCCAATGTCGGCCTTCTGGATGCCAAGGTGCTGGATACGACGAGTGTCGACGTGCTTGACCGCACGAATGGCAACGCAGACTTCGTGACCCTGAAGAATGCATCGACCTATTCAAACTGTGTCGTGTCGGCTCAGGGTTACGCCACCATCCTTGGGGCAATTGCCGGCTCTGCCGCTCCGGCCGGGGCGACCCGCGGCATCTGTAACGGTGCCTTTGCGTCCGCCCTGTATGATCAGGGCAATGGCACAACAGGCGGTAGTGGCGACACAGCAACCGACATTGCGTATGCGGAAGCAGCCCTCGGCCTCGCACCCGTCACCTATGTCGATGGCGATGGGGTGACCCGGACGGTCGGTGGACTAACACCGTTCGACGGTATCAAGAAGAATGTCGACGGCAACAAACTGCCGGGTGCGCCTGACATGACACTGAACCTGGCAGCGCAATACACATTCCAGGCGCTAAGCAATTCCGCCTGGGACCTGACCATCCGCGGCGACTACTACTATCAGGCTGACAGCTACGCCCGGATCTTCAACACGGCACACGACAAGCTCGACAGCTGGTCGAACGTCAACCTGTCGATCATCCTCAACAACGCAGACAATGGCTGGGGCGTGGAAGTCTTCGCCAAGAACCTGACCAATGAGGAAGTCATTACCGGCAGCTATGTCGGCGATGACAGCCAGGGTCTGTTCACCAACATCTTCCTGACCGAGCCAGCGCTGTATGGCATCACGGTCAAGAAGTCCTGGTAACAGGTTCAGGACCGAAGCGAATTGGGGCGGCCCTGCCAGGGCCGCCCCTTTTTATTTGGCCCAACGCCCCGCCTGACATATGTTGCTTGTTCCATTCCCCAATCTCGCTGACCCGGGAGACGCCCCATGCGCCTGATTTTTGCCGGCTTTGTTTCTGCCCTCGCCCTTTCTGCATGCAGTGCCGATTCGGCCGCCTCCCCCGCGGCTCCCGAGGTTTCCAGCGACCTTGATGTCACGCTGACCCCTGTGGTCGAGGCGGAATTTCCCTGGGGTCTGGCATTTCTGCCCAATGGTGACCTCCTGTTCACAGAGAAGGATGGCGGCCTGAACTATGTGGCGGGCGGCGAAGGCAACGCGGCGCCGGTCACAGGCCTTCCCCCTGCCCTGACAGAAGGACAAGGCGGCTATTTCGGCATCACGCTGGACCCGAATTTCGAAACCAACCGTCTGATCTATGTCGCCTATGCCCAGGGCACCGGAGCAGACAACGGGACCGCCGTCGTGCGGGCCCGCCTCAGCGATGACAACACCGCACTGGAGGACATGAGGGAAATCTTCCGCGCCGACTCCCGCGATACCGCCTACCATTTCGGTGGCCGCCTGCAATTTGCCAATGACGGCACGCTGTTCGTCTCACTCGGCGAAGGCTTCAAGTATATGAAAGCGGCCCAGGACTCCAAGATTACGCATGGATCCCTCATCCGTATCAATTCCGATGGCACCATCCCGGCCGATAATCCGTTTGCCGATGGCGTGGACGGAAACCCCGCCGTCTACTCCTACGGGCACCGGAACATCCAGGGCCTTTACTATGACAAGGCGGAAGGGGCGCTCTACGAGACAGAGCATGGCCCCAAGGGCGGCGATGAATTCAACGTCATCAAACCCGGCGCAAACTATGGCTGGCCGGTGATCACCTATGGCGTCAATTATGACGGCACGATCATCACCGAACAGACCGAGATGGACGGCATGGAGCAGCCACTTACCTACTGGGTGCCCTCCATCGCGCCATCCGGACTGACCCGCCTGACCAGCGATGTCTATCCCGGCTGGAAGGGTGACTTCTTCGTCGGCGGCATGAATGGCCCGGCCGGCCTGGAACTCGTCCGCATCCGGCTGGAAGATGGTGTCGTGACCGAACGGGAGAACCTGTTCAAGGATGAGTACGCAATCCGGGATGTTGCCCAGTCACCGGATGGCCATCTCTATGTCGCCACCAAGGACCTGGACGGCATCTTCCGCGTCGATGTCGCGGACTAACCCAGCTTATTCGCTTGTCCGGCGGGCGCGCAGCGCGGCAGCGAGCGTGCCATCATCCAGATGATCCAGTTCCCCGCCCACCGGCACGCCGTGGGCGAGATAGGTAATCTGCACGCCCTTGCCTGCCAGCTGGTCTGCGACGTAATGGGCCGTGTTCTGACCCTCAAACGTCGCATTCAGTGCGAGGATCACTTCGCGCACCCCGCCCGCATCGATCCGTGAGACCAGCGAGGGAATGTTCAGATCGTCCGGCGTGATGCCATCGACGGCAGACATGACCCCGCCCAGCACGTGATAACGCCCGCGATAGGAGCCGCCGCGTTCCAGCGCCCAGAGATCCGGCACATCCTCCACAACGCAGATCAGGCCTTCATCGCGGCCGCCAGACTGGCAGACTGCGCAAGGCTGCAACGTGTCATAATTCCCGCAGACCTCGCATTTCTCAATCCTGTGCCCGGCATCGGACATCGCCTCGGCCAGCGGCAGCAGCAGCGTATCGCGACGTTTGAGCAGGAACAGCGCGGCCCGCCGCGCCGACCGCGGCCCGAAGCCCGGCAGACGAGACATCAGCTCGATCAAACGAAGAATCTCAGGACCGGCAGAGCGCTGTGACATGCCCCCAATGTCAGGGATTTGCGGAGCGTTGCAAGCACCGACGTGCAATTCTAGGTCAGCTGACCTCTGGGCCGACGGCGCCTATGGCGTCAACTCGACCATTGTGACCGTACCGGTCCGGGTCTGCGTGAGTACGAGTGCATCGCTTGCCAGATCCAGCCCCCAGGAGTGCCGGACACTGGAAGTCCAGAACGGAGCCGGCAGGTATTGCAGCGGAGCGTAGTCCGGGCTGTACGTACCGAGCATCACGTCTTGCTCATCATCGATAAAAATAAGGTACGGGATATCTTCCAGAGCGATCAGGACATCCGATTGGGTCGAGGCATCCATCAAATTCGTGTCTGCTATGATGATGTCCGAAGGCACTCCCTTGGTCCATGAGTACACCTTCGTGTTGACGATACCCGGGTTCCCTTGCTCATTCGAATAAATGTGCACCTCATGGTGTCCATCATGGACGCCATCGGAGAAAACGAACGCAGCCGTAAACGTATCCGCTCCTGTTCCATTGAGCTTGAATGCGGCCCCGACCAGGTCCAATCCTTGTGGTTGGGCAATTGGCAGGCTCGCCCCTTCAAGGGGAGCTGCTCCGGATTGCGTGGTCCAGAAGCGCAAGGATTGCGTCGACGAATCATACGCGACCAGATCGTTGCTACCTACGCCGACATGGCAGTACTCGCCGGAAGCCTCGATCACCGTGCTCGGTTCGAGGTTCATTCCATTGACATCATCGAACTTGAACAACCGCAAACCATTGTCCCGGCTGCCCACGACCAGATCTGACAAAATCGGAATGTCCGGAGAAAGGAGCGATGCCACGGCACAAGGCTTCTGAGTGGTCAAAACCTGCTCAAATGCCTGCAGGAGATGAACACGATTACTTTCTTCCAGAGCAACCAGAACCGACTGGGATCCAGATTTAAAAGACCCGCTGCTCACACGGGTGTTTTCACCTGCGATGCTGTCCGGCAAGTCATTTTCCACGACTGGAACAAATTCTTCGGTCGTCAGGTCATTTTCATATCTGAACGAGAGGCGCCCCGTATTGTCCGCTTTGTCCGCCACACCTATCAATCCGGAAGTCAGCGCGCCGAATGGCTGGGAAAAGAAGTCGGTGCCGACTGGATTCCGCAGGTTCCCGAAGTTCGCAAGATCGCCACTCACGATACCGCCGACAGGTGACAAGACGATGTTCCGGACTGAAATAGTCACGTTCTCTGTGGTCGTATCTTCTCCGTCCGAAACCGAGATTTCAAACTCCATTGCAGAATCCGCGCTCACTTCCGGAGCACGGAACGCGAAGATCCCTGCACCGGTCGGCACATTTTCAAACAATGGCACATCGCTGGGAGCCGGGCCGGAAAGCTGAGTGACCGCAATGGTCAGCGCGTCACCATCCGGATCCGTCGAACCGCTGGCATCGATCCAAAATGGCTGCTCTTCATCCGGACTCGAAGAGCTGAGCGTATAGTTCACTGCCGGCGGTGTATTGGCGGGCGGAGGCGGAGGCGGAGGCGGTGGTGGTGGTGGTGGTGGTGGTGGCGCCGGCGGAGGTGGTGGTGGAGACACCGGTGTGGCTGTCTGGCCGCTGCCTGTGCCTCCGCCTCCGCCACATGCCGTCAATGTCAGTGCCACAGCGCTCGCTGCAGCCACAGCTGCCGTTCTGAACCGCATCCCCGCTACCCCGGAATCTACTTTGAAGAATTTATAATGTTGCCAGGTTCTGTAGCAGAGACAACAGGCTTCTCCTCAAAAGAGAGACAGGCGTGATAAATCCATCAATTAATGCTTGAAACAAGAAAACCCCGACCATTGGGCCGGGGTTTCTGTTTCAATCAACGGGAAAAGGCTTATGCGGCCTCTTCGACCTCGCTCGTTTTCGAGCTCGGGCGCGGATCGCGCAGCACATAGCCGCGGCCCCAGACTGTTTCGATATAGTGGTTGCCGCCGGTGGCCAGCTGCAGCTTTTTGCGGAGCTTACAGATGAAGACGTCGATGATCTTCAGTTCCGGCTCGTCCATGCCGCCATAGAGGTGGTTCAGGAACATTTCCTTGGTCAGCGTCGTGCCCTTCCGGAGAGAAAGCAGCTCGAACATCTGGTATTCCTTGCCGGTGAGGTGCACGCGGTCACCGTCCACTTCCACCGTCTTCGCGTCGAGGTTCACCAGGATCTCACCGGTGCGGATCACGCTCTCGGCATGGCCTTTGGAGCGGCGCACAATGGCGGTGATACGGGCGATCAGCTCGTCCTTGTTGAACGGCTTGGTGAGGTAATCGTCAGCGCCATAACCCAGCGTGCGGACTTTCGCCTCGATGTCCGGGTTACCGGAGAGGATCATGACCGGTGTGTTCACGCGGCCCATACGCAGCTGCTTGAGGACTTCGTAGCCGGAGATATCGGGCAGCGACAGATCGAGGATGATCATGTCGTACTCGTAGACCTTACCCAGATCGACACCTTCTTCACCGAGGTCAGTTGTGTAGATGTTGAAGCCCGCGGACTTCAGCATCAGCTCGATGGAACGCGCGACGGCGCTATCGTCTTCAATTAGCAGGACGCGCATGTGTCGTCTCCCGAATCAGCCTAACGACAAGCTAGTCGTTTTTATTAACTCTGAGAATCCTATAGGCTGTTTCTTTAACACTAGTTAACAGAGCCCTGCGATTCCCCGCGAAATCCCCCAAATCTTCACACAGATTAATTGCCAAGCTCCGCTGCCGAGGCCGCACCGATCAGCATCTGGCTGATGGCGATGGCGTCCTGGATAGGTTGAGCCTGAGGGTCTGTGGAAATCAGTGTTTTCTGGCAGCGGATTGCGTCGCGAACCTTCGGGTCGCGGATCACAACGCCGGCCAGATGGGGGCGGAAGCCGAGGAAGGTCTGGCACGCCCGGGCAATCGCCTCATAAGTCCGCTGTCCGGCAGCCCGGCTGTCGGCCTGGTTGATACAGACCACCGGCTCGACATTTGGCGCATAGCCGCGCAGCACCTTGATGAAGGCATAAGCGTCGGTCATCGACGTCGGTTCGTCAGTGATCACCATCAGGGCCTTATCGGCCGCGCGGGCAAGCCGCATGCAGTTGGCCTCGATCCCGGCGCCGAGATCGACCACAACCTGATCATATTGCAGGGCCAGCGCAGACAGGCCGGCTGCGAGGCGGGCCACTTCTTCCGGCGGCAGTTCTGCCAGCGCACCGGAACCTGACCGGCCCGGCAGCACATCGAACCCGCCACCAGCAGCGCCGCCATCCACAGGCGTCACGGCATCATCGAGCTCAACCCAGCCGGCAATAACAGCCGCCAGGTCGGTCTCGGGCGCGATGCCGAGCTGAACGTCGACATTGGCGAGGCCAAGGTCCCCATCCACAAGCAGGGTGCGTTTACCGGCCTGGGCGAGCGCAGAGGCCAGCGTGATGGCCATGAACGTCTTGCCGACGCCGCCTTTTCCGCTTGCAACTGCAATGATCGAAGCAGGCTCGACCCGCCGCGGTGTAGGCCGCGGCGCCGGGCGTTCCTGCGATTTGCGCATCATGAAACTCATGGGATTACGCGGCTCCTTTCAGGGCGATCACGTCGCCCGGGGCATCTTCCATCAACAGGGCGGCAAGGCGCATGGGCGCTGCCGGGACCAGTCCGCCGCCGATGAACGGGGTGACGGCAAGGTGTGAGAAGGCAATGCCGGCCGACGACAGGGCGGAAATGGCCCCGCCCCTCCTTCGGACAACATCCAGTTTAGTGAGAATAGCCCGCTTGATACCGGCTCTGGCAAAGCTGCGGGCGGCTTCAAGCTGGTCGTCAGGATGACCTTCGGCTGAAAGGACCAGCACAGGCTCCGCACGAATGACCGAAATCAGGTCCTGCAGGCTGGCCATATCGTCTTCATCAAAAGGATTGATGGCCGGCAGATCAATCACGCACCTGCGGTTCTCGGTTTTCAGCGTTTTCAATGTCGCGAACAGATCATCCGGGGACTGGCAGGTGCGGATCTGGCTTCTTTCGCGCTCCAGATACGCCGCCAGCTGTGCCCCGCCGGCCGTGCCGTCAAGATCAGCGGCCACAGGTGCCACTTCAGCGCGCGCCATCGCAGCGCGCCGGGTCAGCTTGGCCGCTGTGGCTGTGCGGCCGTGCCCGGGCGGGCCGACCAGAAGAATGTCGCGATCCAGGCGCGCTGGCAGCGGATCACAGGTCACGATGCGGGCAAGTCCTTCGGAGATAGCCTCCTCCGGATCCTTCAGGTGCTGGACACGGCCAGCCCCTTCGGCGGCAATACGGTCTGCGAAACGTTGCGGCGAACCATGCCAGAGCAGCGCATCGCGCACGCGGCTGAAGAGGGGATTTTCGGAACCGCGGCCATGGCCGCCTCCGCGCGCATCGCGCAGGAACAGTGGTTCATTCGGCACCATGCCGACGCCGCCCATCTTGTCGACCGCCGCACGAACTTCCACACCGCCATCAATCTCGCGCTCGGACAGGATCACCGCATCGGCTCCCATCTCGGCAAAAATCATCGCCTTGGCAGCCTCGAAGGTTTCGGCGGCGAACATCTTCATACGCATAGGGCAGCGTCCTTAACTCTCGCACAGACCCGCCTTCCCCACGCCCCCAGACGCGAACGGATCATACTCTCCCGCAACCATTAGTGTCGGCTAAAGGTTAACAAATCCCTCTTCGCTGTTAGGGATTGCCGAATTCGGACAGGGCAAACAGCCCATTCCTGCAGTGCCGAATCTGCCGGCCCGCAACACATTGTTAACCATGGATTTTCCTGCAGTCAGGCGGCTTCGCGGGAGTCCACGATCTCTGAAAGAGTCACCCCGAGTTGCCCATCGGCCACCACCAGGCGGCCCCGCGCCATCAGACGGTCGGATACATAAATCTCGACCGGTTCGTCGGTACGCCGCTCCAGCGCGACGATATCCTCAGCTGACAAAGCGGCCAGTTCTTCCATCGGCATGCGCACTTCGCCCAGCACGACATCAACACGCACGGGCACATCCATCAGGGACTTCTGCAAGGCAGGATTAGCGGGTTGGGTCATGATCCATCCTTCTCGGTTGGGCGGCTGTTCTGGATGAATTCCTGGCTTTGTGCAAACAGATCACCCTGTCCGTCCACGATCCGCTGGGCGGTTGCCGTGACCATACGCAAGGCGGACTCCCTGAAACCATCCGAATAGGCGCTCGATTCCAGGTGCCCGGCCAGAGAAACCAGATTTGCCAGGGCTTCGGTCAGGTTGTCCGTTACTTGCTGCAGGCGCGCATTCTGTTCGTCATGCTTCAGTGACATGGCGGCAGCATGGGCCTCCGCGCGCGCCTCGGTCAGCAGCATTGCCAGATCCGGCGCAGACAGCGTGATTTTTTCCTCCACTGGCAACGCCGGCACGTCCGGTTCCGGCGGCGGCGTGAAATCGCTGCGGAAGTCAAAGGGCTGCAGGGATTTGACGGCGCGCCGGATCATTCAACCAGCTCGTCGTCTTCGACCTGGCCGTCGGCGCGGATATCGCCTCGCTGGATCAATGTGCGGGCCAGCGCAACCAGTTCCTGGCGGGCGTTTTCAACATCGCTGCGGCGGACCGGGCCGAGTGAGGCGATCTCCTCTCGCAGCAGGTCGCCGGCACGTTGGGTCATGTTGGCAAAGAACACTGAGGCCGTATCGGGCCGCGCGCCTTTCAGCGCCACGACAAGAACGGCGCGATCGGCCCCGGACAGGAGCGTCTGCAGACCAGCGGCATCAAGGCGCGTCAGGTCGTCGAAGGTGAACATCAGCGCGCGCACCTTCTCGCCTGCCCCCGGTTCGGCGTGGTCGAGCGCAGCGAGGAATGTCTTTTCAGACCGGCTGTCGAGGCGGTCGAAAATGCGGGCGACCCGCTCATGCCCATTTGCCTGACCGTCCCCGGCCGTCGCCACCAGGATGGCCTCAAGCCGGGTTTCAAATGCCGAGAGGGCGGCCGGATGGACGGGCCCCAGATTCAGCAGGCGCTGCATTGCGTCGATGGCGAGCCGGGGCGGCAAAGCCCGCAGCAGCCGCGCAGAGGCCTCTCCCGGCAAGCGCGACAGCACCAGCGCCACAGTTTGCGGATGCTCCTTGTCAAACATGTCTGCCAGCGTCTCCGCCCCGACATCTGACAAGCGCCGCCAGAAAGATGCACCGACCTCTGCCGGACTGCGGAGCTTTTGATGCGCGGCCATGAACCGGGAGACAGCGTCCGCTTCGCCGTCCGCCGACGGCCCGAGCGTATCCATTGCGGCCGTCAGGGCCTGCACTTCAGACTTGGAAAGTTCCGCCCAGATCGGTGCCGCATCCGGGCCAAGTGCGCGCATCAGGCGGGCCGACCGCATCAGGCCATCCGCCGGTGTCTCGTTGCGGGCAACCGTCAGCGCGCTCATGCATTGCCTCCATTGCCGCTCATCCAGGCGCGGACAACATCGGCGGCCCGGCCGGGATCCCGTCTGGCGAGATCTGCGGCGTCATCACCGTGCATGGCGACGGGGTGCGCAGCCGGTTCGGCGGCTGGTTGCGCGGCACGGCCTGGCAGCGATTCCTGCACCAGTTCGACAGGCGCCTCTTCGCGGCGCTCCGCCCTGAACCCGATCCATCCGGCCAGACCGGCCAGCAGGGCAAGTAATGACAATTCCGCCCAGTCGCGCGGCAACGGCGCACCGCTGATACCTGGCGCGAAAGCGACGCGTTGCAGGTCCACGCGCTCCCCCTTGGCCGCGTCGAGCCCGGCCGCCATGGAAATGGTATTGGACAGCGTCGCATCATCCACACCGGCCGCCTTGTCCAGAAGCAGCAGGACCTGCCGGACAGCGCCCGGCTGGCGTACGACGGAAATGCGGACATGCCCCTGCCCGGCCATCGCTTCGGCGACAGACAGGAGAGACGCTTCAGACTGGGAAAGTGGCCCCGGCGATGCGGGGGCGCGGCTGATCACGGCGCTGCCGCGCCAGGCGAGCAGTCCGACAGCCACCGCGCACGCCGCGAAGGCGAGCGCCCGTGTGGAAGGCGCCGCGCCGCGCGAGATACCGGATCTTCCGTGCGCCATACTGGACTCCCGTCACCCGGAGGATTCCGGATGCTTTCGCCAGAGTTAACGGGGCGCCCGTAAATTTGGGTTTAACAAACGCCTAGCGGCGATACTGCTGCAGGCGGGTCGTGCGCAGGCCTTTGGCGCCGTGACGCAGGTAAAGACGCTCCCAACCTTCGAACTCTTCATCCGTCAGATTGTAGCGGTCACACGCAGCCTTGCGGCTCAGGAGGCCACCGGCAACGGCGGCAACCACTTCCGCTTTGCGGCGGGTGACCCAACGGGAAATGTTCGGCGACGGGAGATCCGCCATTGTGAGCTTCTGGCCATCAGGGCCTTTGACACTCATCGATTTTGCATTCTGCTGTTCCATATCCACACCATTTTCCAATAGAGGGCGGACACTCCTTCTGGAGAGCCCGGAATATGGACACTACGCGCTTCTCATTAAGCCCACGCGTAACCCGTTATGAGAGTTTACGTGCGCGCATTAGGGGGATGTTTGGAAACCTGTTCCGGCCCGGCACAGTGGGCGGGACTCTGCAGAAAACATTACACGAATGAGAAAAAACTGCGGCATCAGGGCAGCAATTCGAGAGCCTTATTGTCCCGCGCCTGCGCCGCATGACGCCGCAACATGGTCAGGAACATCTGATCTCCGCGGTCCGTCTGTTTCACCAGCATCGCCGCGCCAAACGCCACCGACATGCCGTAGAAACACGTGTACCGGTAGTCATCATAAAGCGCATCGAACCCGTAATCCGTAACGCCCTCTTCCCGCAGCCGGGCATGATAATAGCGCAGCAGGGCCTGCTCATGCTTTGGCCGCTCCTCCCGTGTCAGGCCGGCCCCGATGAAATAGGCCACATCGCTGGCCGGGGCGCCCTTGCCCGCCGTCTGCCAGTCCACCACGGCCAGCGGCTTCGGCGCGCCCGGCTTGCCGAACAGCATATTGTCCAGGCGGAAATCATTGTGCGTCAGGGCAAATGGCCCATCCGCCGGCTCCTGCTGCATGCGCGGCAGGGCATCGGCATAGGCATCGCCCACTTCGATGACATCCGGCGTGAGAGACGCGTCATAGCGATCCTTGAAGCCGGTCCACAGCATGGCAACCTGTTCAGGGCTCATGGCCGGGGGCGGCGCCACGCTGGTGCCCTGAAGCCAGGGATGGGTATCGAGGGTCTCGTCATTCCAGTAGGCCGCATGCAGGATCGCCGCGGCATCCAGCGCCCGTTCGGCCTCCGCCACCCCGCACCCGGCCAGCTGGTCCCCCTGCTCGGACGGGGCCATGTCTTCCATGATCAGGGCGAAGCGGTTCGTTTCCGGATCGTAGTCGGTGTAGAACGCCTCCGGCGTGATGCGCCCCGCCACTTTCGGGAAAGTCCGGTAGAAGTTCACCTCACGCTCATAATGACCAAGCATTTTGGCGGTCATCAGGCTGGCATCGCTGCCGGACGGGAATTTGCCGACCAGCGTGGCAGGCGCGCCGTCTCCCTTGCGGGCATAGTCGAAGACAAAGCGGACATTCTCGCCGATCTGGCCTGTCCCGATAGCCTTTGCGGAGAGGCCCGAGACCTCTGCGTCAATGCCTATTTCTTCGAAAAGCTGGTTGAACCAGTCCGGCGTGAGGTCAAGGGGATTGGTGTCGAGGCCGGGTCGGCTCATGGGGTTCCTCCACATCGACGGGCTCTACCGGCCCGTTCTTTGATTTTTTGGGTATGTATTTCTTCAGGCGCAGCATCCGCGCCTCCGCGGCGCGCAGGGCCTTGTCCAGCGCGGCCATGGTGAGGGCGAAATCGCCATTCCGGTCCTTGCGCCAGGCCCGCTCGGTCTGAGCGATCACGAACGCGATGGCGGCGATCTTCAGGCCCAGCGGCGCACCGCTGTCATCATCGAGCCCCGCGGAGGCCAGCGCCCAGTGTGCGCTCGCAGCCCGATGCGACGGCAGTCGCAACAGCAGACGGGGTGTCCGCTCCCGGTCCCGCATCAACGCCACGGCGCCTGTGCGATGAGCCTCCATCGCCTCGAAACGCAGCATGATCACGTCAAACAGGCGCTCACGCGGGGAGTCCCCGCCTGGCGGGCCTTCTGCAGACATGGCGCGGTCGAAGTAAGCTTCGAAGGCGTTGGCGAGGTCATCCCGCGTGACGCCATAGAACTCGCTCAGCGGCAGGCCAGCCTCATCAGCGATGGCGGAGAGGGTAATATCGCCCCAAGGCGCATCTTCAGCGAGGCGCAACGCAGAGAGAAGGCCAAGCTCGACGATGTCGACTGTCTCCTCCTCCATGGTCCTGCCTGCCTCCTAATCGGTATCGCGAGACAGCTCCCGGTCGCGGTTGGCGGCGGCGCGGATCGCTTTTCGCATCAGTATCGGCATCCCACCCTCATCCATAAGGATGTCAAGGGCGGCCTGGGTGGTGCCGCCGGGTGAGGTGACCGCTTTTCTGAGCGCGCTGGGCGGCTCGTCCGATTGCACCATCAGGGCCGCAGCGCCTTCGATCGTGAGCGCGGCAAGCTGTTCCGCAAGGTCGGCAGGCAGGCCCTCGGCGATGGCTGCATCTGCCATGGCCTCTGCCAGCAGGAAGACATAGGCCGGTCCGCTGCCGGAAAGACCGGTGACAATCGACATGTGTTTTTCGTCCACAGGACCGATGACGGCGCCCAGCGGTTCGAGCAGTTTTCCGGCGATTTCAAGCTGCTTCGCCATGACCATATCGGACTTAGCCATGACTGAGACGCCCTTACCGATGGCTCCGGGCGTGTTTGGCATGACCCGGATGACGCAATCCGTGCCAAGGCGTTCAGCGAGCTGTTTGATTCGCGTCCCGGCCATGATGGAGACGACCAGCGTGTCCGGTCCGATCCAGGCCTTGAGGCTGTCGGCCATCTTCGGGAAGACCTGGGGCTTCACCGCGATGATCAGGACATCCACCGGTTCCGGATCGGGGTTTACGGCCACCTTGCCGGCGTCCGCCCATGCGGTGACGGTGTCCGACGGGGTCGGATCCTGAATACGGATATCCTGTTTGCGCTTCCCGGCCAGCCAGCCGCTGGCGAGTGCGGCGCCCATCCGCCCTGCCCCGATCAGGGCGATCGATGGGGCGGCCATCGCGTCAGGCTTCGCCGTGGGTTTCGAACATCACCGCGTCGATGGCATCGCGCGGGGATTTTCCAGCCCAGATCAGAAAATTGAAAGCGGGGATGAAGCGTTCGACCGCGCTGACGGCCGCGGCCATCGTGCTGCGCACTTCGCCCAGCGTCGGCTCTTCCCGGTCCAGCATCGGGAATGTGTAGCGGAAGATAATGACGCCTTCGTCGGTCCAGTAATCAAAATGGCCGAGCCAGAGGCGTTCATTCGCCATCATGATCAGCTCGGCAATCTGGGTGCGGCGCGCAGCTTGCGGTTTGACGTCCAGCGTCATGGAAAAATGGATGGCGGCAGGTTCCGGACGAAAGGCAAACAGGGCACCAAGGTCGCCCCAGCGCGTCTCCGCGACGGCCTGAATAGTCCCCTCTTCATCGCGTTCCGCCTGCCAGCCGCCTTCTTCAAGCGCCTGTTCGACCCGCTCCAGCGAGTCAACCATGTTAAATTCTTTGCGGTTCACGCTGATGCTCAATTTACGCTCCCCTCGTAAACTCTGTTCTTTATCGGGACGGGATTCGTCCTTCTGCGCTATCCTGACGCAAGGCGCATGCATACGCCCCTCAGCGGTGAGGTCCATGCGCTTAGACAGTTAACAGCTCTACAGGAGTCAGTCGCTGCCTGATTTTGTGGCGGCTTCCAGCTCTGCCACGCGCTTTTCAAGCGCCTCAACCTTTTCCAGCGCGGAGACAGCCAGCGCCTTCAGCGCCTCGACTTCGTCGCGGCCGGCCAGGTCCATATCGGCGATCATTCCCCGCACACGGGACTGCGCGGCGGTTTTCGCCTCTTCGCCCGCGGTACGCGCGGCTCCCAATGCGCCGGTCATCAGACCTGCAATGTCATCGAGCAGTGGATTTGTCGTCGCCATGAGGCTACTCCTTCGCGCGCGGGTGGCTGGCCTTGTCTGCCATATTCCGTAACAGATAGGTCCGGGGCAAGACAGGGAAAAGAGGCCGCATGTTCGACACGATGACGCTGCTGGGGGCGCACCTGGCTGCTGGTGCCCTCTCTTTTCCCGGGATGAGCCCTGCGCTTGTCTCCATAGATTTCGGCTTTATCGGCCTCGGGACGTTCCATCTGCGCTGGTACGCGCTGGGTTATATGGCCGGGATCGGCCTCGCCTGGTGGTATGCCAGCGCCATGATCCGGCGCCCGGCCCTGTTCGGCGGGGAGAGCCCGCTGACCAAGGACCAGCTGGACGACATCATGTTCTGGATCATCCTGGGCATCATCCTCGGCGGACGGCTCGGCTATATCCTGTTCTACATGGTGCCCTACCAGATGGATGCCCTGAAGGCCGATCCGGGCACGATCCTGCGGATCTGGGATGGCGGCATGTCTTTCCATGGCGGAATGACCGGCGTGGCCGTCGCGCTCATCTATTTCGCCTGGTCGCGAAAGGTCAGCCTGTTCTCGGTCGGCGACATCGCGGGGGTCGTGGCGCCAATCGGCATCGGCCTTGTGCGAATTGCAAACTTCATCAATGCCGAGCTGTATGGCCGGCACACGGACTCCTCATGGGGCATGATCTTCCCGGAAGGCATCGTGCCGGGCTCCACGCCGCCTGCCTATAACTGGGACACCGGACAATGGGTCTATAACGGCTTCGAGACCGCCCGCTATCCAAGCCAGCTCTATGAATCGGCGCTGGAAGGCTGGCTGCCGCTGATCGTGCTCTCCATCCTGATCTGGCGTTTCGGCGCCCTGAAAAGGCCTGGCCTCGTCGCGGGTCTGTTCCTGCTGATGTACGCCTTCGGACGCACCGTGGTGGAAAATTTCCGTATGCCGGACAGCTTCGTCCACGGCATGCCGGAATGGCTGACCATGGGCCAGCTGCTGTCCATCCCGATGTGGCTGGGCGGCGCGTGGCTCGTCTGGAACGCACTGAAATCGAAGCCCCCCAAAGATACCAAGACCCAAGCGTGACCCTGAAAGACCGTCTCATCCGCCTGATCGAAACAGGCGGCCCGATCCCTGTGTCGACCTATATGCAGCTCTGCCTGCACGACACGGCGCAGGGCTATTACGCCACCCGTCCCGGTATCGGGAAGGATTTCATCACCGCGCCTGAGATCAGCCAGATCTTTGGCGAACTGATCGGCCTGTGGCTGGTGCATGAGTGGAAGGCGATGGGGTCGCCTGAGGAAATCCGGATCGTCGAAATCGGCCCCGGCCGCGCTGCGCTGATGCAGGACGCCCTGCGCCTCGGCATGGTGGCGGGCGGTGAAGACTTCGCACAGGCCCTGCGGCTGACCCTCGTCGAACCGTCTCCGGCGATGCGCAATGTCCAGCGGGAGGCGCTTGCCGCCGCCCAGCCGGAATTCGTCTCTACGCTGGCCGAAGTGCCGGCCGGCCCCATGCTGCTGGTCGCTAACGAATATCTCGACTGCCTGCCTGCCCGCCAGTTCCGCCGGGATGGCGGGTCATGGCGTGAATGCGTCATCGGCCTCGATGCCAGCCGTGACCTCGTCTTCGGCCTCGCCGCCGATGAACAGGCCGCGCCAGAAGGCGCCGGAGACACGCGCGCCGTGGTGGAAGTGCAGACCGGTATGGATCTGCTGGTCGCAGACCTCGTCACCCGCACGGCACCCTTCCGTGCCCTGTTTGTGGATTACGGCCCTTCGGAAACGGCGCCCGGCGACAGTCTTCGTTCGTTCAGGGATGGCCAGCAGGTCAGCCCGCTGGCCCTGCCCGGCGAGTCCGACCTGACGGTGGATGTCGATTTCGGACGGCTGGCCCGCCTCTCCCGCAAGGCCGGGCTGGATGTCTCCGGACCGGCCCCCCAGGGCATGTTCCTGCTGGGCCTTGGCGCGCAGGCGCGGCTCAATCAGCTGGTCAAGGCGAACCCGGACGACGCCGAAGCCATGTTCAATGCAGCCCAGCGCCTGATCGACCCGAAAGACATGGGCGAACGCTTCAAGGCCATCTGCCTCTCATCCGGCGGCCTGCCCACCCCGGCCGGGTTCTAGCCTTCCAGCAAATGCGCCACGATGCGGCGGGTGTGGGGAGCGTCGCGGTGCTCGAACAGGTACAGACCCTGCCAGGTGCCGAGCGCCAGGCGGCCTTCGATCAGCGGAATTGAAAGAGACGTCTGCGTCAGCGCGGCCTTGATATGGGCGGGCATGTCGTCCGGCCCCTCGGTGCGATGCTCCAGATAGCTCATGGAAGGATCGTTCGCTGGCGGCGCGAGGCGGCGGAAGAAGGCTTTCAGATCGGCTTGCACATCGGGATCGGCATTCTCCTGCACCAGCAGAGAGCAGGACGTATGCTGGCAAAACAGCGTCAGCAGGCCGTCGCGGACAGGCGCGTCGGACAGGAAGCGCTGGACGGCGGGGGTAAATTCATAGAGCCCCTGCCCGGTTGTTCTGAGCGTGATCGTATCGTGCATGCGGTCGCTTTGAAGTCGCTGGTCAAACAGACTGGTTCGTCCTCGCATGGATGCTAGGATAGCTGCAATGGCCGGGCGCGGCGCCCGGCAGATCTGAGGAGTGGGTGGGATGCGCTGGCAAGGTGGACGCAAAGGCGGCAATATCGAGGACCGTCGCGGCATGGGCCCCGGCAAGGTGGCCGGCGGCGGTATCGGCATCATCATCATTGCCCTGATCGGCTATTTCGTCCTCGGCATGGAGCCGGAAGAAGTGGCCCAGATCGTCAACAGCCAGTCGGCCGGCAGCACGGCCAGTACGCAGGAAGGCGTCCAGGGCACGCCGGAAGACGAAGCCGGCCAGTTCGTCGACATTATCGGCGCCAACATCAATGATGTGTGGAGCCAGACGCTCCGCGGCTATCGCGCGCCAACGGTCGTGCTCTACGAACAAGGCACCGGCACAGGTTGCGGCTATGGCCAGGCCGCCATGGGGCCATTCTACTGCCCGGCGGACCAGACTGTGTATCTCGACCTCGGCTTCTGGCAGGACATGCAGACCCAGCTCGGCGCGTCCGGTGCAGACTTCGCCAAGGCCTATGTGATCGCGCATGAGTTCGGCCACCACGTCCAGAAGCTGACCGGCACCAGCGACAAGGTGCGCCAGGCCCAGCAGGCGGCGCGCAGCCAGGAAGAGGCCAATGCCTGGTCCATCGCGCTGGAGCTGCAGGCCGACTGCTATGCCGGTGTCTGGGCGGCCCACGCTGCGCAGGTCTCAGACGGCGCGGTTGCGCTTGAGCCGGGCGATGTCGAGGAGGGCCTGCGCACCGCTCAGGCCATCGGTGACGACATGATCCAGAAGCGCATGACCGGCAAGGTAACGCCGGAAGCCTTCACCCATGGCACGGCCGATCAGCGCGTCGAATGGCTGAACCGCGGCCTCACCACCGGCGATCCGGCGGCGTGCGATACGTTCAGCCAGTAAAGGCACCCCGTAAGCCCACGCTTCAGCGAACCTGCGGTGAACACGTCAGATTTCCTCATTGCTGCGCCCCGGCCGCTCCCCTAAAGACGGCGGGGAAACCGCAGGGCTAGAAACCGAGGAAACGACATGACCGACACACCGCAGGGCTTTGAGACGCTGGCCATTCACGCAGGCACCGAGGCCGACCCGGCCACCGGCGCGCGCCAGGTGCCGATCTACCAGACCACCGCCTATGTGTTCCGCGATGCCGATCATGCCGCCGCGCTCTTCGGCCTGCAGGAAGTCGGCTACATCTATTCCCGCCTGACGAACCCGACGATCGGCGCGCTGCAGAACCGCATCGCCGCGCTGGAAGGCGGCGCGGGCGCGGTCTGCTGCTCGTCCGGCCATGCGGCGCAGATCATGGCGCTGTTCCCGCTGATGGCGCCGGGCCGCAACATTGTGGCCTCGACGCGGCTCTATGGCGGCACGATCACCCAGTTCAGCCAGACCTTCAAACGCTTCGGCTGGTCGTGCACCTTTGTCGACTTCGACGATCTGGACGCTGTGAAAGCCGCAATCGATGACGACACCCGCGCCATCTTCTGCGAGACCATCGCGAACCCCGGCGGCTATATCACCGATCTCGACGCCGTTGCCGCCATCGCCGACGAGGCCGGCATTCCGCTGATCGTCGACAATACGACGGCCACCCCCTACCTCTGCCGCCCGATCGATCATGGCGCGACGCTGGTGGTTCACTCGCTGACGAAATACATGACCGGCAATGGCACGGTCACCGGCGGCGCCGTGGTCGACTCCGGCAAGTTCGACTGGTCGGCCAGCGACAAGTTCCCGTCCCTCTCGCAGCCGGAACCGGCCTATCACGGCCTCACCTTCCATGAGACATTCGGCCCGGCCGCCTTCACCTTCCACGGCATCGCCATCGGCCTGCGCGACCTGGGCATGACGATGAACCCGCAAGGCGCGCACTACACGCTGATGGGCATCGAGACCCTGTCACTGCGCATGGACAAACACATCGCCAATGCGAAGAAGATCGCTGCCTGGCTGGAAGGCCATGAAGCCGTCTCCGGCGTCACCTATGCCGGGCTGGACAGTTCCCCCTACAAGGACCGCATCCCGAAGATCTGCCCGAAAGGCGCTGGCGCACTGTTCACCGTGCAGCTGAAGGGCGGCTATGATGCCTGCATGAAATTCGTTGCCGGCCTGAACCTGTTCAGCCATGTCGCAAACCTTGGCGATGCCCGCTCGCTGGTCATCCACCCGGCCTCGACCACACACCGTCAGCTGACGGAAGAACAGCAGATCGCTGCGGGCGCCTCGCCGGACACGGTCCGCCTCTCCATCGGCATCGAAGACGCCGACGACCTGATGGCAGACCTGGACCAGGCACTGAAAGCGGCGGGCTGAAGCCTTCCCATCCAGCACAGACAAGGGGCAGCCAATGGGCTGCCCCTTTTTCTTTGCGGCCGACAGATCAGATGGCTCAGAGACCCAGCAGCACGTCTGCTGCCTTGCTGAGCCGGCGCTCCTTGTGGTGCAGCGCATAAAAATGGCGGACCGGGAGGGACATATTCGCGGCCACCAGATCGCCGCGGGCGATCAGGGGCGCAACCACCGCACCTGAAACCGCCGCCACACCGGATGTGCCGCGAATGGCCGAGACAACGGCCTCGTTAGACGGCAGCTCCAAAGCGATAGTCAAATCCGCCTGCGCAAGCCCGCGCCCGGCAAGCGCATCCATCAGCGCCGCCCGCGTGCCGGAGCCCGCTTCCCGCATCACCCATTTCGCCGCAGCAAGTTCCCTGTCCGCAAGCGGATGCCCGTCTGCAAACGGATGATCACGGTCGATCACGACCATCATCGCGTCCTCTGCCATCAGCCTGACATGCAAGGCCGGTGCATCGATCTCGCCTTCAATGAAGCCAAGTTCGGCCTGCCCGTTCAGAACGGCATCGGCGACACTCCGGGTGTTGCCGACCTCCAGACGCACGTCGATCCCTGGATGATCATCATGAAAGCGCATCAGGCGCGGCGGCAGCCAGTAATTCGCAATCGTCTGGCTGGCCTGCACATGCAGCGTGCCACGGCGCAACTCGCCCAGTTCGCTCAGCACCAGCCCCGCCGCCTCCGCCCGCGCCAGGGTGGCCTTCGCCTCCCCCAGAAAGACACGGCCCGCTTCCGTCAGTTCAATCCCGCGCCCCACCCGGTCGAACAGGGCCACATTATAGTATGCTTCCAGCGCCCGGATCGACGCGCTGACGGCCGAGGCTGTCAGACCGATGTCTGCCGCCGCACGGGTGAGATGCTCCCGCTCGGCCACGGCCACGAAAATGCGCAATTGTTCGAGGGTCACTCATTCATCCATTTATATCGAATGAAATGTACATGATTATTCGATAGAATGATATGATTGATGCTGGCATCTGTTTTCCGTCCAGAGAAAGGCGGAAACCATGCTGTTCCAGCGCACCCGATCCATCATGCCCGGCCTCGTGCTGGCCGCGCTGATCGCCCTTCTGGCAGCGGGGCTGCAGGTGGCGGAAGTGCAGGTGTTCGGCCGCGCCTGGTTTGAGGCGCTGGTGCTGGCGATCCTGCTGGGCGTGGCGTTCCATACGATCTTCGGCCTGCACGACCGGCTGCGCCCCGGCGTGCACTTTTCCTCGAAACTGTTGCTGGAGGCGGCCATCGTGCTGCTTGGCGCCTCTGTCAGCGCGGCGGCCATCGGCAAGGCGGGCCTGCCGCTGGTGGCGGCGATTGCCGGGGTCGTCTTCGCGGCCATCGCGATCAGCTATGGCATCGGGCGCGTGATCGGCCTGCCGCACAAGCTGGCGCTTCTGGTCGCCTGCGGAAATTCGATCTGCGGTAACTCCGCCATCGTCGCGGCCGCGCCGGTGATCGAGGCGGAGTCGGAACATGTCACGGCCTCCATCGCCTTTACCGCTGCCCTCGGCATTCTCGTCGTTCTGTTCCTGCCCCTGTTCAAACTGCAGCTGGACATGAGCGAACGGCAATATGGCGTGCTGGCGGGTCTGACCGTCTATGCCGTGCCGCAGGTGCTGGCCGCAACGGCGCCTGTGGGCCTTCTCTCGACGCAGGTGGGCACGCTGGTGAAACTGATCCGTGTCCTGTTGCTTGGCCCGGTGATCCTGTTGCTCGGCCTTGCGGGCGGAAAAGCGGCAGGCGCCAGCCGCCCGGGTCTCAGCCGCCTCGTGCCCTGGTTCATCATCGGCTTCATCGCCATGATGGCCCTGCGTAGCGCCAACCTGATCCCGGAAACCGCCCTGCCCCCGATCGCGGCGGCCTCAACGCTGCTCACCCTTGTTTCGATGGCCGCCCTCGGCCTGATGGTGGATCTGCGCGCCGTTCTCGCCAGCGGCGGACGTGTGCTGACCACCGGGGTGCTCTCACTTGCCGTCCTGATCGGCGCCAGCTTCCTCGTTCTGACAGGGCTGCACATCCAATAAAAAAGGCGGTCGGCCTCTCCATCGGCATCGAAGACGCTAACAATCTGATCGCGGACCTGGATCAGGCGCCGAAATCGGCGGGTTGAACAAGATAGAAGAAATTCAACCAAAGCGTTCAACCTGACATAAGCGCTTGTCTGTCATCATCACCTGCTCGGGAAGGGCCAGTGATGATTTCAGAAGACATACGCACTTGGTTGAAGATGGCAGCGCAAGCCTGGTCACCGGCCTCACCGGCTCAGACAGGTGTGTATGCAGTCTACCTGAACGACGGCGCCAGACTGCCTGAACTCGATATTCCGCCGGACGGGCTGCTCTATGTTGGCATGACGAGAAAAGGGTTTGCGGCGCGGGACCATTTCTATCCGCAGAACGGATCGAGCGGCAGCACGCTCCGGCGCTCCCTGGGCGCCCTCCTGAAGGACGACCTGAAGCTGACCGCCCTGCCCCGGGACAAATCCGGCCGATGGCAGAGCCACTATAATTACCGCTTCCCGGTCGAGGGCGAAGCGGCCCTGTCGGAATGGATGTTCCGCTCCCTGACGCTCGCGCGCATCCCGTTCGAAGGTGACATTGCCACTGCCGAGAGCAAGCTGATCGCGCTGCTCAAACCGCCGCTGAACCTGACAGGATGGTCAAACAAGCAACGCGCCATGTTGCTTGATTTCCGCCGTGTCTGCGCGATGGAAGCGAAACAGGCACTCAGCGCATCTGCAGCCTGAAACATCGTATAAAGAAAAAAACAAAAAGGGCGGTCAAGCAGCCGCCTTTTTTTCTCCGGATGACGTTACTGCTTTTGCCAGTTTTCCGGGAACCATTCCTTGCTGAGAATTGCTTCGGTCGGCCCATAAATGCGCATGACGATATTCAGCTGGATATCCTTGTCCGGGGTGCTCGGAATCCAGTTGGGGACATAGTCAGCGTCTTCCGGCGGCTGAGGTGAGATGAAGAGACGAAGTGATCCGTCCGCCTCATACTTCAGGCCGGGCGTGTTGTCGCCAATCCGGAACTTGTCCCAATCATTCGCAATCAGCTGCGCCGTTGCCATATCGTACAGGGTGATAGACCAAAATTCCTTGACGGGAGGGGGTGACGCAAGGCGGAGCTCATAGGCTTCTCCGCCGGTCATATCATGACCACCCGCATCCCGCGTTGTGGTGATGTAGACAGATTCCTCTTTCACGTTCACGAGGATGCCGTACTCCGTCAGCGCGGCCCGCAGCAGCCACGACCAGTCTGGCGTGGAGACCTCCGGCGGGGTCATGCTCCAGCCGCGCAGGCGAGATACCAGAGGAACCGACCGGATCATGCGCTGGCTATCCCGCGCCGTTTCCTTCAGCCCCGCCATAAAGGCCGGATTGGGGGCCAGGCCAGCGCCCGGAATGATTTCCTCGAAGATATCCGCCGCGTAGGCGTCTTTTCCATAGGGCGGATTGCGCCGGAGGATTTCGCGGTAATTGTCGAAAACAGCGAGCGTTTGCCGCGCATTCGGGTCGATCAGCTCATAGCTCTGCCCCGGGACGCTGCTGTCTGGCACCTCTACGTCCATCATCGTGCTCAGCGGCGCCACCTCGACCGCATCGAGAATCGTCTGCGCCTTTGCCACATCTTCCGGGATTTCGGGACTGACACGGATACGCCCGAGCAGCGCCACTGTGTTTGTCGGCGAGTCCAGGCGGATTGTGCCCTCCGGCAATTCCCCCTGCCAGCCCGGACCGACCAGCGCGATCTGCTGGCCGCCTTGCGGATAATGCTGGCGCGAGACGTTGGCGATGATGTTGTGCCAGGCATCCACGAACATGAATGTGTAATAGCGGCCATCCTCGATCGGCGGGATCGTCAGGATCTGCGGCTGCTCCGCGAGATCGAAAAAGGACACGATGTTCAGAACATCAAGGTTCGGCGTGACATAGATCTCGTCGTCGGCGGTGGGCGGATCCCGGTATTTGAGGAGCGAATTGATCGCAGCGCCGTTCTTCAGGACGAAGTCACGCTCTTCCAGGATCATCCGCCAGCGGCCGTAGAACCAGAGATAGGCCTGTCCGCCGAGATCATATGCGTGCTTCTCGGCAAACTCGATGGGCGGATAGGGTTTCACGTCGCCCAACTCGGAGACCGATGAATCCCCCATTCCGGAGGTCGCGGCGCGAATGCCTGCGCTAACGGCGCCATTCTTCGCAACAAAGACGGCGGTAAACACGCACGCGACGATCAGGACGACGCCCATCACTATGCCGGTCAGGATCCGCTTCATTAGTTTCCCCTCGCATCTGTTCTGCTGATGCGGGTATAGGTGGGAAATAATTTAATGCAATCGCATTACTGTGGCGGAATACTTGCTTGATGGTCATCTACTCAGCCTCGAGCACGAACCGCCAGCTGACCGAAGAACAGCAGATCGCCGCCTGCACCTCACCGGACACGGTCCGCCTCACCATCGGCATCGAAGACGCCGATGACCTGATCGCGGATCTGGATCAGGCGCTGAAAGCGAGCGGCTAACTTACAATCTTTGAAAGCCAGCCAATAACCTCATCGATGTTCCGCGCAAAAATATCTGCAACTTTTTCGGCGCGCTCCACGTTCTTTGCGGCTTTCTCGGTTTGTTTCAGAATACCCCAAAGACGATTGAAGGCTCCGGCACGGGCTGCCTGATCTGACTGCACTGGATCGACGTCAGAGATCGGATCTGGCGGCAGGTCGACTGTTAACTCCGTGGCTTCTTCTACTTTGACTGAGGATCGTTCAGTTGAGTGATAAGTTGGCCAGCACCTCTCATCTACTGTATCGACCACAGATTCATCGAAAACGTCAGGGGTAAAAGCCTCTACAGCCTCTGATAGATTTCGCATAGCCTCTATAGGCGGTGGCTCCGCCAATTCCCCGCGTTTTACGTCATCGTAAAATCCCTGCAGATCCGGGAAATAGACGCGCAGTCCATAATGAGCCTCGATTACGCGTTTTAATCGGCGCGCTGCCCTTTCACTAACAAAACCCAGCCTCAGGTCATCTTCTAAGTCATCACGCAGTGTACGAATTATCGAGTCTGCTAAGTAAATATTCCCTTCAATGTCGCCCGGAAGCTGTTTCGAATAGTTCTGTAGATCCGTTGTATAGTTATCGCCGATCTGAAATTTACCCGATTGAACTTCCCGAGCTACTGATTCGGCCATTCGTCTTGCGGCCTCTAGGCGCTTTCTAGAATCGTCCGGAGATCGGTATTCAGGAGCAAATACCCTCCCCAAGGCGTCGCCAATGAGCGCAATCTTCCCATCAGTGGTCCAACCATAGTCAAATGGCGATTTAACTCCTTCGATCGCCTCCGGCCAATCACGAGGCAATGAGCGATCGTTTGCTACGTACAAACCACGTCCCACTCTTTGAACTTTGTCATCTTTAACAAGTTCGTAGAGCCGTCCCTTAATCGAAGACTGTGGCGAAAAGTAACCAGCGCGCTCAAATGCAGAAAACAGCTCACTCAATTGAACTGGCCGGTGCCGTTCCTTCAAATATCGCAGGATAAAATTGGAGAGAGTTTCTGCTGGGCGCTCCAAAGACCAACCTAGCCGTTCTGCAATTTGGATCATAACGACTTGAGGGGTTCGCGAACTATTTTTTTCGGCACCCCAAAAACTAGAGGACTCATTGCCAATAGCTTTCAACTTTGGGCTCCTAAATGGATCCTGTGTGGCGTCGACGCACACCTGTTTGTACCAGTGAATCACCAATCCCCATTCCGGTGAAAGATCTGCAAGGCGTCTAGTCCAATCAGCCACCGACAGGCGAAACCATCCCGGCTCCTCCACCCACAAGGGGTTTTTCAGAAGCGAGCTCTTCTCTTCCGCACATAAAAGAAAATCCTTTCGGAATGCCCGCCAAATATCGTTCCCGGTACTAGTATTTGCCGATGCGGCAATCGCAGAGTCACCTGCATTGAGAATGCCAAAAGTAGCAGCATCGACTACAGCTGGAGCAGTGGCATTGGCATAAGAATTCGCCGATGCAAGAGCAGAAAATCCGGAAGCCTGGACCGCAGAAGCGGCGGCATCTGCACCAGCAGACACGGCATTGGCGACCGAAGATGCAAATTTAGCAGCAGAATACGCAGACGATGAGCTGCCATACTGCGAGGAAAGCGATGCCCTGAATACTGCATACGTAGAACGAACAAATAGAGTGTCTTTGTAAGCCCTTGAGACAAGAGGCATTACCCTCCACGCGGTACGAAGAGCAATATCTCTTACCTCGACTGAAGATCTTTCGATCAAAAATGACTTTAGATCTTCTGGAGGAACTTGGCCAAAGGCATCACCAGGAGCGCCATACGACATTGAGTGACTTTATGTATCCAGGAAGCTGCGCAGTTTGCGGCTGCGGCTTGGGTGCTTCAGCTTGCGGAGCGCCTTGGCTTCGATCTGGCGGATACGTTCGCGTGTCACGCTGAATTGCTGGCCGACTTCTTCCAGCGTGTGATCGGTGTTCATGCCGATGCCGAAGCGCATGCGCAGCACACGTTCCTCACGCGGGGTGAGCGAGGCGAGCACGCGGGTCGTCGTCTCGCGCAGGTTCGACTGGATCGCGGCATCGACCGGCAGCAGCGCGGCCTTGTCCTCGATGAAGTCGCCGAGGTTTGAATCCTCGTCGTCGCCAATCGGCGTTTCCAGCGAGATCGGCTCTTTCGCGATCTTCAGAACCTTGCGGATCTTCTCCAGCGGCAGGCCCAGCTTCTCGGCCAGTTCTTCCGGGGTCGGCTCGCGGCCAATCTCGTGCAGCATCTGGCGCTGGGTACGGATGATCTTGTTGATCGTCTCGATCATGTGCACCGGAATACGGATCGTACGGGCCTGGTCGGCAATCGACCGCGTTATGGCCTGACGAATCCACCAGGTGGCGTAGGTCGAGAATTTGTAGCCGCGGCGATACTCGAATTTGTCCACCGCCTTCATCAGGCCGATATTGCCCTCCTGGATGAGATCCAGGAACTGAAGGCCGCGGTTCGTATATTTCTTCGCGATGGAGATCACGAGGCGGAGGTTGGCTTCCACCATCTCCTTTTTCGCGATGCGGGCTTCGCGCTCGCCTTTCTGCACCGTCTGGACGATGCGGCGATAGTCGTCGATCGGAATACCGATTTCCTGCGCGATTTCGGAGATTTCCGACCGCACTTCCTCGATGTCAGTTTCCTTGGAGTCGACGAAACGCTTCCATTTCGCAGACAGGCCTCTGACCTGTTCGGTCCAGTCCGGCTCCAGCTCGCGGCCGAAATAATTGCTGAGGAATTCCTTGCGCGGCACGCCATGCGCATCAGCGAGGCGCATCAGCTTGCCTTCCAGGCCCATCAGCTTCTTGTTGATGGCATAAAGCTGTTCCACCAGCGCCTCGATACGGGCGTTGTTGATGTGGATCGTCTTCAGGTTCTCAACGATATTGTTGGACAGTTCGTCATATTCGGACTGCGCCTTCGGCGTCAGTTCCTTGCCTTCCATCCGGCGGGTAACGAGCTTGTCCTGCAGCTTGCGGTAACGCCCGAAGCCGTCGGAGATTTCGTCGAGCTTGGCGAGGACGCCGTCACGAAGTTCCGCTTCCATGGCCGACATGGACATGGCGGCGGCGTCGTCTTCGTCCTCTTCCTCTTCGGCTTCTTTCTTCTGGCGCTCGCGTTCGGCCTCGACCTCGTCAACTTCGCCGCGGCGGGTTTTCGCCTTCGCCTCAGGCTCTTCTTCCTTCTCGACGGGCTTCGGCTCCGGCGGCGGATTTTCCGCGCCATATGTCGCTTCCAGGTCGATCAGGTCACGCAGGAGGATGCGCTCATTGATGAGCTCGTCCCGCCAGACCATCATGGCTTCGAAGGTCAGCGGGCTCTCGCACAGGCCGCGGATCATCGCATCGCGGCCGGCTTCGATCCGTTTGGCAATCGCAATCTCGCCCTCGCGGGAGAGCAGCTCAACGGCGCCCATCTCGCGCAGGTACATGCGCACCGGGTCGTCGGTACGGTCGGAGCCGCGCGCATTGCCCTTCTTGGCGACGACCTTGCGGTCCTCGATCTTGGTCAGGGCCTTGCCCTGCTCTTCCGCTTCTTCTTCTGTCTCGACGACGGCGATGCCCATTTCCGAGATCTGGGACATGACGTCCTCGATCTGGTCTGAGGTCATCTCGTCATTCGGCAGCATCGCGTTGATTTCGTCATGCGTAATGAAGCCGCGCTTCTGGGCGCGCTTCAGAACCTTTTTGACGTCCGTGGCGTTGAAATCGACAAGACCGGCGTCGTTGTCCTTTTCGTCCTCGGATTCACGTTCGCTCTGCGTATTCTTCTGCTTGGCAGATGCCATTCACTCTCTCTCCCGTGACATACGACGCGCTCGCCCCGCCATACGCCTCAAAGTTCCGTGCTTTTTCAGCTTTCGCCGACTTTTCCTGCTGCCTCGTTCATGCGGGCTCTGAGAGCCCTGCGTTCCGCGACAAGCTGGTGCTTGCGCCGCCAGGCTGATGGCGACGACGTAGCATCGGCACCAGCATCATCCATGCCAGTGTCGGTGTCCTGCTCTGCGGAACGACCTGCAACCATGTATTGCTCGAGGGCAATGAGCCATTCCCGTGCCTCGGGTCCGTCGACCACTATCGGAGGCGTCTGGGGATATTCGTTGAGCAGACTGGCAGCGCGCATGTTCCCTGCTTCCGCTAAATGGGCACTCAATGCGCTGCGGTCAATAGGTTTTCCTGCATCAGCGAAATCCAGCACGGCATCGCGCATCCGGCTGACGTCCGGATCGGCAAAAACAGCTGCCGCAAGTGTTTCGGCGCCGAGGTCCAGCAGTTCCGGCGTATCGACCGCCCGCACCACCTGGCCTAGGCCGCGCAGTTTGGCCGGTGCGCCGCCCTTCAGTTCCACCTGCCCCTGATCGCCTGAGGCGGGAAACTGTCCCGTTCCGGTGCGCTTTCTGTAGTCGCCATTACCTTTTGGCCTGCTGCGGCTGGCCTGGCGCAGCTGCCAGAAATGATCCCGCATCCGTGATTTGAGATCGCGCTCATACGCGGCGCGCACACCGGGATGCTGGATTTGTGCAGCGGCGGCCATCAGACGCGCCTCCAGGCCTGCCTGGCGCTCGGGCGTGTCCAGCGGCTCGGCATCGCGCTCACGCAGCCAGAGCAGCTCAGACATGGCGATCCGTTCCTCCAGCGCGTCCGACATGGCGCCGGGGCCCCGCGCCCGAATCAGATCGTCCGGATCCATACCGTCCGGCAGCAGCACGAAAAACAGTGACCGTCCCGGCTCGACATGCGGCAGGGCCCGGTCGATGGCCCGGTAAGCTGCGCCAAGTCCGGCGCGGTCACCGTCAAAACACAGGACCGGTTCCGGACCGGCTCGCCAGATCAGGCTCAGCTGGTCTTCCGTCAACGCCGTGCCGAGCGGCGCCACAGAAGCCCCAAAGCCGGCTTCCGCCAGCGCGATCGCATCCATGTAGCCTTCGCAGACAAGCAGGCCGCCGCCTTCGCCACTGCCCAGCGCTTCCCGCGCCACCTTGTAGCGGTAGAGCACGCGCGACTTGTGAAACAGCGGCGTGTCACCTGAATTCAGATATTTCGGTTTGGCATCCGGCTGCAGCGCCCTGCCCCCGAAGGCGATGATCCCGCCGCGCACGTCCGCGATCGGGAACATCAGGCGTCCGCGGAACGCATCATAGGGCTCACCGCCCCGGTCGCTCTCCTTGGCGAGCCCGGCCTCCAGGATTTCCTTCGTGGAGAACCCCTGCGATTTCAGATGGTCGATTGTCTTGCGCCAGTCATCCGGCGAATAGCCGAGGCGATGGCGTTTCCAGGCGGCAGGCCGCAGGCCCCGCCCTTCAAGATACGTGCGCGCCGCCGAGCCTTCCGAAGAATGCAGCCTGTCTTCGAAATAGGCCGCGGCCGCTTCGCACACGGCCTGAAGGCGTTTGCGGTGGTCATATTCCTCGGCGGCCTGCGGGCTCGCCTTGGGCAGCTCCATGCCGGCTTCTTCCGCCAGCTTTTCCACCGCCTCCATGAAGCTCAGCCGTTCAGTCTCCATGATGAAGCTGATGACATCGCCGCCAAGACCGGAGGAGAAATCCTTGAAGATGCGCTTCTGGTCGTTGACGTAGAAACTGGGCGATTTCTCATTGGTGAAGGGGGACAGGCCGACCCATTCCTTCCCCTTCTTGGTCAGCTTCACCTTGCGGCCGATCACATCCGAAGGCCGGATACGGGCCTTCAGCTCCTCTACGAAGCCGTCAGGGATGCGGATGGAAGGTGGCGCCATTTCTTAAGGATACCGCGTTCCCGCCTCCGGGGAAACGCGCCTTTTCACGTCAACTCACGAAAAGAGCGTCCGGCAAGGCCAGGATGCTTCCGGATGTCAAAAAGAGTCCACGGACGGGATCAGCTGGCGCGCGAAAGGGCCTTGCGGACGGCTTTGCCTGCTGCGCCGGACTCGATCATGCCGGGATAACGCTCCTTGAGAGCGCTCATGCAGCGGCCGAGATCCTTGAGTCTGGAGGCGCCGAGGTCGGTCACAACCTCCTCCACGGCCGATTCCAGCGCCTTGCCCTGCAGGGGGACTGGCAGGAATTGCTGGATAATCTCGATTTCCTCGCGTTCGCGAATGGCCTCTTCGAGGCGGCCGGCATCTTCGTGCTCGCGGGCAGCCACTTCGCGCTGGGCGACCATGGTCTCCAGCACGCGGCGGACATCCCCTTCCGGGCAGCCTTCACCGGCGCCGCGGCCACGCGCGCACACGTCCCGGTCGCGCACCGCGCAATCGATCAGGCGCAGCGTTGCCAGGCGTACACCCGGTTTGCCCTTTTCGGTCTCTGATTTGAGGGCATTTCCAATGCGCGCCTTAAGCGACATCAATCCACTCGTATCTTCTCGGCCCATGCCGCGTTCGCCTCTCATAACCCCTGCCGCATCACTTGCTTGACGCAACAGAGACTCCGCCCCAATACACCGGACGAACTTCATGCGGATGGGTTAATGAGACCCTACGCGGCGCCCGGGAGGTGTGACAAATATGTCCTACTTGGCCAAAACTCAAGCGGCTACATCAGCCACGGGAGCGATCGCGCTCGCCGACGGCACAGTGTTTCTTGGTCACGGTGCTGGCGCTACTGGCGTCCGAACCGGAGAATTGTGTTTCAATACAGCGATCACGGGATATCAGGAGATCCTCACGGACCCCTCCTACGCGTCGCAGATCGTCCTGTTCACATTTCCTCATATCGGCAATGTCGGGACCAATGACGAGGACCATGAGGAGTCCTCAGACCCCGGATCCCATGCTGCACGGGGCGCCATTTTCCGGGAGCCGATCACGGCACCATCCAACTGGCGGTCCACCGAAACCTTCGAATCATGGCTGCAAAAACGCGGCATTGTCGGCCTTTCCGGGGTCGATACGCGCGCCATCACCCGCCTGATCCGCGAAAAAGGCATGCAAAAAGCCGCCATCTGCCACCAACCGGACGGAAACATCGACCTCGATGCGCTGATCGAAGCCGCCCGCGCCTGGGAGGGCCTGGAAACAGCCGACCTCGCCGCTGACGTCGATACCGGCGCAGACTTCGAGAATTCCGAAAGCCTGTGGCTGCCGGAAACCGGGTATGGCCATCTGGATAAACCGGACTTCCACGTCGTTGTGGTCGATTTCGGCGTGAAGAAGAACATCCTGCGCAACCTCGCAAATGTCGGCATCCGCGCGACTGTCGTGAATGGCGACGCGTCATTCGAGGACATCGCTGCGCTGAAGCCCGACGGCGTTGTGTTCTCCAACGGCCCGGGTGATCCCGCCGCGACGATCCAGCGGTCCGGAGACATGATCCGCGCGGTGATCGGCAGCGGCCTGCCGATCCTTGGCATCTGCCTCGGACACCAGCTTCTGGCGCTCGCCCTTGGTGCGAAGACAATGAAAATGGCGCAGGGCCATCATGGCGCAAACCACCCGGTGAAAGATCTCTCCACCGGGAAGGTGGAGATTGTGTCCATGAACCATGGCTTCACCGTCGATCCGGCCACCCTGCCGGCGGGCGTGGAGGAAAGCCACCGCTCGCTGTTCGATGGCACGAATTCCGGCCTTGCCGTGAAGGACCGCCCGATCATCTCGGTCCAGCATCACCCCGAAGCCAGCCCGGGCCCGCAGGACAGTTTCTATCTGTTCCAGCGTTTTGCGGACCTGATGGCGCAACACCGGGCCGGAAAATAATCCAGCCCTTTTGAAAGTTTACGGCCATGACGGCCATTGCCCCTGTGGTGCCCCCGCCCGGCGATAACCGCCTCGGCGCAATCCTTGGCGATCTCGCGTCAAAGGGCTGGAGCTGGCAACCGCACATGTTGCCCGATGCCCTGTACCTCGCCTTACGTGCAGAAGTGCTGGATGCGAACACGGAAGGCGACCTGGCACCTGCGGGGATCGGCCGGGAGGCGGACTTCCAGCTAGACCGGTCGATCCGCAAATCCCGGATCGCCTGGATGGATGGCACGACACCGGCACAGGCAGGTTTCCTGCAGTGGGCAGAGCAACTGCGTGAAGCCCTGAACCGCGGCCTCCTGATCGGCCTGTTCGAATTCGAAGCCTGCTTCGCTGTCTACCAGCCGGGGGAATTCTACGACCGCCACATTGACAGCTTTGAAGGGCCGCGCAACCGGGTCGTGTCCCTCGTTGTGTACCTCAATGAAGACTGGGACGGGGAGAATGGCGGGGCGCTTGTTGTCTGGCCGGAAGGCGCCGATGAATCCGCTGAACCATCCGCCAACATTCTGCCAGAACGCGCAGGTGTCGTATTCATGCTCTCTGAAACCATTCCGCATGCTGTCGAAGTGACGAAGGCATCACGGTTCGGCATTGCCGCATGGTGGCGGGTGAACCCGTCGATCCAGGGGCATATCGATCCCCTCGCCTAGTGCAGGCTGCGGATCATGGCTTCGAAGGCCTCGTAAACCTCATCCGGCGTCAGACCGTCGAGCCCCTCTGCGAGCGCAAACCCCGCGCCGTTCAGCGCAGACTGAACCAGCACCGAATAGGAGTTCACACGGCCCGGCGCGATGCGTCCCCGCTCGGCCAACGCCTCCATCGCCTGACGAACACTGCTTTGGCCGAGGTTGCGGTTGGACTCGTACCATCCCTGCAAGCCAAGCACGACGGGGCCTTCATACAGGACAATCTTGAAATATTCCGGGCGGGCGGCCCATTCCAGATATACCCGTGCGCCGGTCAGGAACTGGATATACGGGTCATTTTCGCCGCTCATCTTGCGGGCTTCCGAGCGCGCTTCCTCTTCCATTCGCGTCTGCAGGTCGATCCAGACCTCACGGAACAGATCCAACTTACTGGGGAAATGGTGGAACAAAGCCCCCTTCGTCACCCCTGCCCCGGCAACGATGCTGGCAATGCTGGCACTGAAGCCTTCTTCGGCAAATCGGCCCCGGGCTGCATCAAGGATGGCAGCGCGGGTGGCTTCTGCCTGTTCTGCAGTTCTCCTCGGCATGGGTCTTTTTTTCGTTGCTGGCTTATCATACCAATGGTACGTAATATTTTAAAGCGTTTCGCAGGCAATACTTTGTCCAAAGCGTGATTTTGCAACCGCGTATGTATTTGTGCTGGGTGGGACTGGCCACAGGCTGGCGCGGGACGCCAAGGAACTGCGCCCACCTGCAAAGGTAAGGGCGCAGTTTTATGTCAGGGCGCCATTTGCCACACCGACCCTCTTCTACCTTAACGGGCCGCAACGGCTTTCATATTCCGCAATCGCCTCCGGCATCCATTTACGGAAGTTCTCGGCCCGTGTCTCGCTGGCCGGGTGCGTGCTCATCCATTCCGGTGGACGCTGGCCACCGCTGATCTTGCCCATTCGCTGCCAGAGTTCCGGTGCCTCCCGCGGATCGTAACAAGCCCGCACCAGCAAATCGAGGCCGATCTTGTCCGCTTCGGTCTCGTGCTCGCGCGAAAATTTCAGCATCCCGCCCTGCGCTGCAATACCGAAGGCCTGCATGATCGCACGCCGCTGTGAGGCGTCCATGTCCCCCATGGACACGCCAACGGCCATCTGGCCCATCTGCATCACCTGCTGCTGGCTCATCCGCTCGGCCCCATGGTGCGCCAGCGCATGACCAATTTCGTGCCCCATCACGACGGCCAGCTTGTCCGGATCCGACAGGTCTTCCATGTCGAACCTGCCATCATAATTGCCGGTGATATCCAGAATGCCGGTATAGACCGCAACATAGCCACCCGGCAGGCAGAAGGCATTGGGCGTGGCAGACCGAACCACATAATAGGTCCAGTCGAACGTGTCCGCGACCGGCGTGAAGGCATAGCCGTCATCCAAAAGCTCCTGTTCAAGCTCGACAGCCGCCGCCTGCAGGCGCGCGCCGATCCCGCGCACCGTGTCGGTCAGCGCCGCCTCTTCGCCCGCACAGGCCTCATTGGCGCATAGCACGGCGTTCCCCTGGCGCCGCTCCTGGTTCAGGATCTGCAGGTACGATTGCTGGCCCAGCGTCACCTCCTGCTCGATGGAGACGGTGTTCAGCTGCTTGCGGCCGGAAAACGGCACCGGCTTCTGGTTCATCTGCCAATAAAGAAAGAGGCCGATGGCCGCGACCAGGAGCAGACCAAAACGGCTTCGCAAAACGCGTGCGATGCCACCGCTGCCGCGATACCTCCCGCCGGGTTGCCTCGGCATACGCACGAACGTCTCCTCTCCTGGCTCTGATCTGCCCAAGCAGTGTTAGCGGAGGGCTCACATCAGGAAAAGCACCTGCTGCGCGCTTTGCGTTCCCCATCGGACCGACTATGTAGCAATCATGACTGAGACACCTGCCAACCAGCCCAAGCTCGAGATCCGGATCATTCCGGTCACGCCCCTGCAGCAGAACACGTCCATGATCTGGTCGACCGAGACCATGGAAGGCGTCTTCATCGATCCGGGCGGTGAGGTGGACAAGCTCATGGGCGCCGCAGAAGAGTTCGGCGTGAAGATCGTGGCCGTCTGGCTGACGCATGGCCACATGGACCATGCAGGCGCTGCTGCGGCCGTCGCGGAACGAACAGGCTGCCCCGTGATCGGCCCGCATGAGGACGACCAGTGGCTGCTCGACGAGATCGAAACCCAGGGCGCAAAATACGGCATCAAGGACGGCAAGAACGTCACGCCCGACCGCTACCTGCATGATGGCGACGTGCTCGAACTGGCAGGCAACAAATTCGGTGTCGTGCACACGCCCGGACACACGCCGGGACATGTGGTCATCTATTCCCAGGAAGGCGGGCTGGCCTTCGTCGGCGATGTCCTGTTCCGCGGCTCTGTCGGACGGACGGATTTCCCGCGTGGGAACCAGCAGCAACTGATCGACTCGATCACCAGCAAGCTCTGGCCCCTCGGACCGCAGATGCGTTTTGTCCCCGGTCACGGCCCGCTGTCCACCTTCGGTCAGGAACGGCAGGACAACCCGTTCGTGGCCGATGAAGTGACCGGGTATGAGGGAACCGCAAAGCAGACGCCGGACGAGATCAGCCAGAAGCTGTCAAAGCGCTGGAGCTGACGCAGCAGGCCTTCCTGACTTCATTGTAATGCGGCGCGGGGAACCGTTGCGGGGGCTATCCGTTGTTGCGGTCATAGTCACCCGAAAGGACCCCATATGACCTTCCCCGTGAAATTGATGGCCATTGGCGCCAGCGCTGCTGTTCTGGCAGCATGTACCTCCAGCGGCACAACGGAACGCAACGCAGCGTATGGCGCAGCAGCAGGCGCCGTTGCCGGCGCTGTGATCGGCAACAATGTCGGCGATGGCGATGCTGAACGCGGCGCAATCATCGGCGGGGCGATCGGCGGCGCCGCCGGCGCTGCGAAAGGTTGCACCGAAGCTGAAGACTGCAACATGCCCGGCGTGAAAGACCAGGAAACCGAGCGGGATTCCGACGGTGACGGCGTCGCAAACGCCTATGATCGCTATCCCTATGACAGCTCGCGCCGGTAACAGGCAAAGCCTGCAAGCGCATTAGCGTCATGTCGGCCCCGTTTCTTAAGAAACGGGGCCGATTTGTTAACCCACGCAGAAAGAAAGCCGGATGCAAAATGGGACGGTTCGGAACAAAGTCTACTTTAAGGCGTTTAAGGCGTCTGTCTTACACGTGAATTTTGTTCAAGGAGCATCATGCCCCCCCTTAACACTTCGCCGATCCTTTCTGTTGTGCCGAATCTGGAAACCACCTCTCCCGAAACAGAGGTGACAACCCGGGTCTTCGCCTGGTGTTCTACCTGGAGCAGCGTCAATGGAGCATTCCTGACGGAGCAGCTTCGAATGATCGCCATGGATGGCCCGGTCCGGATGGTCACCGATTTCGGTCACCGCGTGTCGGTAAGTGTTTCCTTCGAGGCATATGCGGCGTTCTGGTCTCACCTGCTCTCGGAAACGTTTTCGGAGTGGTCCCTGATGATCGATTCCCCGATTGATCTGGTGATTGGTAACAATCGTGCCTCGGCGAGCTTCCACGCCCGCCTGCAGGGCACCAAGCATGACGGCCGCCGGGCGTCTCAACGCCAGCACATGCAACACGTGTTTGGACTGACTGACGGCAACTGGCGGCTTGAGATGGAGCAGATGACCGTTTCGCCCGAAGGCACCTGCCTCTGATCTCCCCCAAAAGCCACAGCCACCAACTTACTGCAGCGCTCACCGACTTTCTGGACAGGTTCACCTTGCCCAGCCCTCCGACTCTGCTATGACGCAGCCGTTTGACCGCTAGGAGTTGGGGCACATGCCAAAGCGCACAGATATTAGCTCCATCCTCGTCATCGGGGCCGGACCGATCATCATCGGACAGGCCTGCGAATTCGACTATTCCGGCGTCCAGGCTGTGAAAGCCCTGAAGGATGAAGGCTATCGCATCATCCTCGTAAATTCGAACCCGGCGACGATCATGACGGATCCGGGATTGGCAGACGCGACCTATATCGAACCGATCACGCCGGAGATCGTCGAGAAGATCATCGAAGCGGAAAAGCCGGATGCCCTGCTGCCAACAATGGGCGGCCAGACGGCTCTGAACTGCGCGCTGGACCTGCATTATGCCGGCACGCTCGAAAAGCACGGTGTCGAACTGATCGGCGCCCGGGCGGAAGCCATCGAAATGGCAGAAGACCGCGCCCTCTTCCGCGAAGCCATGGACCGGATCGGCCTGGAAAACCCGCGCGCGACCATCGTGTCGTCGCCGCGCGACGAGAAGGGCAAGTATGACCGCATCACAGGCCTGAAACGGGCCATGGACGCGCTCGACGTGGTTGGGCTGCCAGCCATCATCCGCCCAGCCTACACGCTCGGCGGCACCGGTGGCGGCGTTGCCTACAATGTCGAGGAATATGAAGAGATCTGCCGATCCGGCCTCGCCGCCTCGCCGAACGCCCAGATCCTGATCGATGAGAGCCTGCTCGGCTGGAAAGAGTATGAGATGGAGGTGATCCGCGACACGGCGGACAATGCCATCATCATCTGTTCCATCGAGAATATCGACCCGATGGGCGTCCACACCGGCGACTCCATCACGGTTGCCCCTGCCCTGACGCTCACCGACAAGGAATACCAGGTGATGCGTAACGCGTCGCTTGCAGTGCTGCGCGAGATCGGTGTCGAGACGGGCGGATCGAACGTCCAGTTCGCCGTGAACCCTGAAGACGGCCGGCTGGTTGTCATCGAGATGAACCCGCGCGTGTCGCGCTCGTCTGCGCTGGCGTCCAAGGCAACCGGATTCCCGATTGCGAAGATCGCCGCAAAGCTCGCCGTCGGCTACACGCTGGATGAGCTGGACAACGACATCACCGGTGTGACGCCCGCATCGTTCGAACCGACCATCGATTATGTTGTCACCAAGATTCCGCGTTTCGCCTTTGAGAAATACAAGGGCACCGAACCGGTCCTGACCACCGCGATGAAGTCAGTCGGCGAAGCCATGGCCATCGGCCGGAACTTCAAGGAAAGCTTCCAGAAAGCGCTGAACTCTCTGGAAACCGGCCTGACCGGCCTGAACGAACTGCCTTTCGAAGACGAGACAAAGCTGCGCGCTGCACTGGCCGTACAGTCTCCTGACCGCGTGCGTGTCGTGGCCGAAGCCTTCCGCATGGGCCTCAGCGTGGACGACGTCTACGCCATCACCTCGATCGACAAATGGTTCCTGCGCCAGTTTGAAGAGATCGTGGCCGCCGAAAACGCGATCCGCGCGCAAGGCCTGCCGGATGATGCATTCGCATTGACCGACATCAAGGCGATGGGGTTTTCCGACAAACGCCTCGCAGAACTGACGGGCAAGACAGAAGAGGCCGTGCGTGACCAGCGTCATGCGCTGGATATCCGCCCTGTCTACAAACGTATCGACACCTGCGCCGCCGAGTTCGCGGCAAAGACACCTTACCTGTATTCCACCTACGAACACCCGCTGTTCGGCCAGGAAAAAGCCGACTGCGAGTCCCTGCCGACAGCACGGGAAAAAGTGGTGATCCTTGGCGGCGGTCCGAACCGGATCGGCCAGGGCATCGAATTCGACTATTGCTGCTGCCACGCCGCCTTCGCCATGGAAGAGCTCGGCATGGAGTCGATCATGGTGAACTGCAACCCGGAAACGGTGTCTACGGACTATGATACGTCTGACCGGCTCTATTTTGAACCGCTGACCGATGAGCACGTACTGGAGATCATCAACAAGGAAAGCGGCACGGGTCATTTGCGTGGCGTAATCGTTCAGTTTGGCGGGCAAACGCCGCTGAAGCTCGCCAATCCGCTCGACCAGAAAAACATTCCGATCCTCGGCACCAGCCCTGCGTCCATTGATCTGGCAGAAGACCGCGAGCAGTTCGCCGCCCTGCTCGACAGTCTGGGCATCCAGCAAGCGCCGTCCCGTACCGCGCGCAGTGTGGAAGAAGCCGAGGTCAAGGCGCACGAGATCGGTTATCCTGTCATGCTGCGGCCGAGTTTCGTTCTCGGCGGGCGCGCGATGGAAATTGCGCGCGACGACAAGGACCTGCGCAAGTTTGCCGCCGAGGCGCTTCAGGTCTCCGGTGACGCATCGCTGTTCATCGACCGCTACCTGTCCGACGCAACCGAAGTGGATGTCGACGCGATCTGCGATGGCGAGAATGTGCACGTTGCAGGCATTATGGAACACATTGAGGAAGCGGGTGTCCACTCCGGCGACTCCGCCTGTGCCCTGCCGCCTTTCACCCTTTCGGCCGCGCTGCAGGAACGTCTCGCAGAGCAAACGATCGCACTCGCACGTGAGCTGAAGGTACGCGGCCTGATCAACATCCAGTTCGCCGTGAAGGGCGAGGAAATTTATGTGCTGGAAGCCAACCCGCGCGCCAGCCGGACCGTGCCGTTCGTCGCCAAAGCCGTGGGCGCCCCCATCGCAGCGATCGCCGCCAAGGTCATGGCGGGTGAGTCACTGACTGCATTTGATCTGACAAAGGCCCATCCGCGCCGGGTGGCCGTGAAGGAAGCTGTTTTCCCTTTCGCCCGCTTCCCGGGTGTGGATCCGCAACTTGGTCCCGAAATGCGCTCGACGGGCGAAGTCATGGGCTGGGACGACGATTTCGGCACCGCCTTCCTCAAGAGCCAGATGGGCTGCGGTGTGCTCCTGCCCGCCGAGGGAGCGGTATTCATTTCGGTGAAGGATTCGGACAAAAACGGCGCTGTTGAAGCCGCCCGCGAGCTCGTAGCCCTCGGTTTCACCCTTGTTGCAACGTCGGGAACGGCGGCGCATCTGAAAGCGGAAGGCCTGCCTGTGCGCTCTATCAACAAGTATAATGAGGGCCAGCCCCACATTGTGGACGCCATAATCAACGGCGAGATCCAGCTGGTTTTCAACACGACGGAAGGCGCAACATCCATTGCTGACAGCGCCTCGATCCGCCGTACCGCCGTGGCGCACAAGATCCCTTACTACACCACGCTGGCCGCTTCGATTGCGTCGGTTCGGGCCATCACGAGCATGACATCGAGGGAAATCTCCGTGCGCGCCTTGCAATCGGCATAACATCCCCCCACTTGACGACGCTGACATTTACGACAACGCTTTTCGCCCAATAACAGAGGTGACCCCTATGGAACGCATTCCCATGACCGCAGAAGGCCATGCTGCGCTTCAGGCTGAGCTCAAGAACCTCAAATCGGTTGAGCGCCCGAACATCATTGCGGCGATTGCCGAAGCACGCGCCCATGGTGACCTGTCGGAAAACGCCGAATACCATGCCGCCAAAGAGAAACAGAGCTTCATCGAAGGCCGTATCAGCGAGCTGGACGACAAACTCGCCCGCGCTGACGTAATCGACGTGTCCAAGCTGACCGGCGGAAAAATCCGCTTTGGCGCGACAGTTTCCCTGATCGACGTCGATTCCGAAGAGGAATCCTCTTACAAGATCGTCGGAGACGACGAGGCAAATGTGAAGGAAGGCAAGATTTCCATCTCCTCCCCGATTGCCCGCGCCCTGATCGGCAAGGAAGAAGGCGATGAAGCCGAGGTGGCCGCCCCCGCCGGGGCCCGCGCCTACGAAATCACCAAAGTCGAGTACCGGTAAATGTCTGAGCCGGGATCGCTCGGACCCTCAGTCTGGGCGGTCTCTGATGGCCGCGCAGGCAACGCTGCCCAGGTGCGCGCGGTGGTCCATGCGCTCGGCGAAACGCGCCGGTGGATGAAGATCGGCCACATCCCCGGTGAAGCTCACCGGTCTGCCCCGATCGTTCTGACCCCGCGCATCCCATGGACCTGGCTGCCGGCAGATCGCTGGCCCTCGCCCCTTTCTGCCCTGCCTGCAGACCAGCGCCCGCAATTGCAGGCCCCCTGGCCTACCGTATGGATCGCCGCTGGACGGCGGTCTGCGGCCTTCACACGTGCCGTCCGCGAATGGTCCGGCGGGCGTACACTGACCGTCCAGATCCTTGATCCGCATATTTCACCGGACAATTTCGACCTGTTGGTCACCCCGAAACATGACGCTGTGACAGGCCCCAATGTGATCCAGACGGTCGGATCCCCCTCGTACTTCTCACCGCATGACATTGAGGAGACGGCTCAGGCGTTCGCAGACCTGGCCGACGAGCGCGGCAAGAGCGCCATCGTGATCCTGGGCGGAGACAGCAAGGCACACACATTTTCAGAGGCGGCCGCTGACCGGATCGATAGCCAGTTGCGGACACTTGCCGGACAAGGCTGGCGCCTGCGGATAACCGCCTCGCGCCGGACACCCGACCCGATCCGGGCACGGTTCCGCCAGATGGCCGACGATATCGGCGCGAAATTCTGGTCGGGCACAGAAGATGGTCCGAACCCCTACATCGCATGGCTGACATTTTCAGATGTGGCCATCGTGACAGAAGACAGTGCCAACATGCTGTCGGACGCCGCCTGGCACGGCCTGCCTTTGCATATCGCCCGGCTTGAGGGCCGGTCCGATAAATTCGACAAGCTGCACGACAGCCTGATCGCCAATGGCGCGGCCCGCTGGTTTGACGGCTTGCTGGAGACCTGGACCTATGCGCCCCTTCGCGAAGCGGACCGGGTTGCCGATGCGATTGTGGACAAGCTTCTGGAGCGCTATCCGCAGCCGGACATGGGCCAATCGGACAAGGTGGCCGCGCCTGATTGGCTAAGCTGACCCCTGCGCCCCCGCTTCCGCTTGCATTTCCACTCGGCCTGGGGCCATATGTCATGGAATCTGGGGACAAGGAATGGCACTCGCCACCGAGCCACTTCGCCAATTTTTCCGGGATTGCCACGATGCGGCAACGCTCCTGGAGCTCAATGATGCGACAGCGAGCTATTACAAATCCACTCCGGTCGTGATGGCCAGCTATTTACATTACCCACCGGTCGGGGCCCGCGATTTCGATGGTCAGATCCGGGTTGGGGAATACGGCTACCCAAAGGACTGGCGGGAAACCTATCTCGCAGAGCAGCTGCATTTGTGTGATCCGCTCGCGCGGAGGGCGGTGAATTTCACGCGGCCGTATTTCTGGTCCGAAGCGTCGCAACTGCCGAACCTGACACCGGAAGAAAAGCACTACCTGCAACGCGTCGCCGCGCAGAATCTGGGCGAAGGAATTGGTATTCCGCTCTTCGGTCCTGCCGGCCGGAACGGATACGCGGCGCTCGGCTTTGGACGCGGAAATGTCCCGTCAACGGACCAGGTGCTCGAATTGCAGACCGCAGCTCAGATGGGGCACCTTGCCTATTGCCGCCTGCTGTTGCGGGATTTGCCGGACGGGACGAACTTGTCTGCCCGCGAGCGGGAGATCCTCCGCTGGGTCGCCCGGGGGCGAACCAATTCTCAGATTGCAGAAGTCCTTCACCTGTCGCGTAATACGGTCGAAACCTATATCCGGCGCAGCTTTGAGAAGCTCGATGTGAATGACCGCGTCTCCGCCGCCCTCAGGGGCATCGCCCTCGGCATCGTGGACTGATTACGCCTGTCAGGCCGCGGCAATCCGCTCATCTGCCGGAATGGCCCGCAGGATAAACCCGCCACCAAGAATGCGCGTACCGCCATCCGGATCGTACAGGACGGCCGCCTGACCGCGTGCCACGCCTTCTTCCGGTTCATCGAACCAAATCACCGGCGTGTCACCGTGCCAGCCAAGCCGGCCCGGGACGGGCGGCCGGGTAGACCGCACGCGGACGAGCACAGGCGCGCCCGCATCAGCGGCCTTTTCAAGGCTTCCTGTGCCGATCCAGTTCAGCTCTTCCAGCAGCAGGCCGGATGTCATCAATGCTTCCCGCGGACCGACGATCACGCGGCGGTTCGGCGCGTCGATCTTGACCACGAAGAGTGGCTCCCCGGTCGCGACGCCCAGACCTCGGCGCTGGCCGATCGTGTAATGGATGACCCCTTTGTGCTGGCCCAGCACCTGACCGTCGAGATGCACGATATCGCCGCCCCGCCCGGCCCCCGGACGAAGTTTCTCGACGACATTGGCATAGGAGCCTTCCGGCACGAAACAGATGTCCTGGCTATCCGGCTTTGACGCCACCGGCAGATGGAACCGGTCAGCAAGCTCCCGCACTTCGGTCTTGGGCAGGTCGCCCAACGGGAAACGCAGGAAATCCAGCTGTTCCCGCGTTGTGGCGAACAGAAAATAGGACTGATCGCGGGAGGCATCCGCCGCCCGATGCAGCTCCGGCCCGTCGGTCCGGCGGATGTAGTGACCTGTCGCAAGGCAGTCAGCGCCAAGCTCTTTCGCGGTTTTCAGGAGGTCGGAGAATTTGACCGTCTGATTACACCGGATGCAGGGGATCGGCGTCGACCCGGCAAGATAGGTGTCGGCGAAATCTTCCATCACCTGCTCGCGAAACTTCGACTCGTAGTCCAGCACATAGTGCGGAATGCCGATCATGTCGGCGACGTTCCGCGCGTCGTGAATGTCCTGCCCGGCGCAGCAGGCGCCTTTTTTCTCAATGGCAGCGCCATGGTCGTACAGCTGCAGCGTGATGCCGATGACATCATAGCCTTCCGCTTTCAGCATGGCAGCGACAACGGAGGAGTCGACCCCGCCAGACATGGCGGCGACGACGCGCGTATCGGCCGGCGCTTTTGCGAATCCAAGGGAATTGACGCCGCCCGTCCAGGCAGCCGTGTTCGTATCAGTCATCTCTTACTCCCACCGGGTTCAAGGCCCGGAGCAGCCAAGGTTGAGGCGCGCATATAGCGGCAAGTGGTCAGGAGGTGAAGAGGCAGGCCTGCTCAGGCTGCGGATGTGGCCGTTTTCGGCGTGCCGTCTGACGCGACCCAGGTGCCGCGGAAATCGCGGGACGGTTCCAGCTGGTTGGTCAGGCCAATCAGGCTCTCACCCTGCCCCAGAATGACCAGCCCACCCGGCATCAGCTGAGCGGCCAGCGAGTCCGCAACGCGGCTGCGGGCCGACCGGTCCATGCCGGACAGGACATTCCGGCACAGGATGACATCAAACTTGCCCAGCCCGCCGGCGCTTTCCAGCAGATTATGCTGGCGGAAGCTGACCTTGCTGCGCAGCGCCTCGGAGATTTCCCACTGGCCACTGTCTGTGCGGGTGAAGTGGTGCATCAGCCGGTGGATGGAGAGCCCCTTCTGGACCTCATAATGCCCATAGCGGCCAGTGCGGGCACGCTCAGTCGCGGTCTTGCAGAGGTCAGTGGAGAGAATTTCGATCTTTGCGCCACTCAGGGCGGCAGGCAGGTCATCGTCCAACAGCATGGCCAGGGAATAGGCTTCCTGGCCTGTCGACCCGCCAGCAATCCAGACCTTCAGGCGGCCGGTGTTTCCGGCCTTCAGGCGCATGGGCAGGATGTCGTTGACCAGCCGGTGCAGCGTATCGCGTTCCCGGAAGAACCATGTGTCCTTGGAAACCAGTGCCGCCGCACATTCTGCGGCAAATACCGGATTGGCACGCGATTTCAGGCAGTGGACCAGGTCTTCCAGAGACCCGAAGCCCTCGCGGCGTGCAATCGGCGCCAGCCGGGCTTCAATCAGATAGGATTTCGATCGCGGAATCGCCTGACCGGACCCTTTCAGGGCCAGATCTGCCAATTCGTTGAAAACCCCATCCTGCATGATTGGCTCCGGTCCCGGACTAATGCGATTGTAAAAGTTACCGGTATAGCAAGGATTGTTAAGAAATACTTAGATCAGCCCAACTTCGGCGAACTTGCTTTCAAGAATTTCAGCGTCAAAAGGCTTCATAATGAACTCATCGGCACCGGACCGAAGGGCCTCGCCGACATGCTCTGCATCATTCTCGATCGAGCAGAACATGACAACCGGCTTTTTGCCGCCCTCTTCCCTGCGCAGGGCACGCAGAAAATCGAGGCCGTTCATGACCGGCATGTTCCAGTCCAGAAGCACAGCGTCCGGCATCTGTTTACGGCAGATCTCCAACGCCTCCGCGCCATCGCCCGCTTCGATCACCTCAAAGCGCAGGTCCTTGACAATACGAGCCGCAACCTTCCGCACCACGCGGGAGTCGTCGACAATCAGGCACGTTTTCATGAACCACTTCCCCATTGGGAGACCAGCCCCGGACGCTGGCCGAAGTATCTTAACAAAGCCTTTCGATACCAGGACCGCGAGCGGCTCAGCCCTCGGCGCGCAAACCTGTGACCATGAAGATCACCTGATTATCACTTGCCTTGGCTGTCAGCTCACCTTCAAGGCCGTCACTAATCATTCTTGTGAAAAGCGGCTGAATGGTCTCGGCCCGCCAGCCTTCGTCCGGCTCGGTCCCGTCAACGGCTGCCGCGACCTCGTTCTTGACGCGGGCCCGATCGCCCTTCGCCGTCAATGTGATCGTCAGGCCGCCAGCTTCGCTGCGGATCCGCACGCTGACCACGCCGCCCCGCGGCAGCGACTCGACCGCCATCATGACCAGGTTCATCATCAGGCGTACGTGAGAGAAGCTCAGATGGTCTGCCTGAATATCCCATTCGATGCTGGGTTTATGGCTCTTGACGAAGGCTTCCGTAATCTTGCGGGCCTCGTGAATGTCCGCAGCGCCGGCGTTCAGGCCAATAGACCCGAAGGCGTAGCGCAGGAACTGGATACGCGCGGCGGCTTTTTCAGCGCCGTCATGAAGCAGGTCTTCCGCCTGAGCCTTCATTTCGTGGTCGCCCGGCTCGTCCATAAGGTCGAGCGCATTGGTGACCGAGGAAATCGGCGAGACGAGGTCGTGGCAAATGCGCGACGCAATGTACGCAGACAGGCGCGCAGGATCGATCGATGACATGGTCAGCCCTGTAGAAAATAGTGTGGTAATGGCGGCAGGATTGAGTGCTCCGCCGTTTGTGTCAATCAGAGCTGCGTGAAGTTACCGTCACAGCTGCTGAGATTAGACCGACGGGTCGTCCGGACGATCAATATCGTCGTGCCCGTGTCGGGCAGAGTAAAAAGTCAGGAAAAACAAGCCGCCGGACAAGCCGATGGTCATGACTGCACCGAGGATATAAGCCACCCAGCCATGTCCGCTGATGCCGCCGGTTCCGCCCAGCCAGAAACGTGGCATGACTGCCAGCACAACGGCCAGGACAGCGAGACAGGCGAAGATACTGGCGACGGCTTTGCGAGACATGCCCCTACCCTAGAGCCACAGCCGGGCCGGGCAAGTCATGATGTCACTTGCTTTTCCAGACGCCGGTCTCGTCCATGTAGAAATTGCCAGCCTCAAGCTTTGCGATCTGCTTTTCACCGGTCAACCGGGCAACCTGCGCCGGGGTCGTACCTGTCTGCACAGCGACCTCGGCATATTTGGCGGCGCGGCGATTGTTGATCTCGTTGACCTTTCGGACAACAGCCGGATCCGCCGTGCCGACAACGCCCAGAAGGCCGTCGATGGTTTCACCCACCTGACCGGCATCAATGGCAGCATCGATCACAGGGTCACCGGCAAAAGCGGCAGGCGCCATCGCGAAGGATGCGATGGCGAAAACGGACGCGGCGGCAAAAGTGCGAAGGGATTTCATAAAATGTCTCCTCTCTTCGCTAGAACAGGTCCGGGTTGTCTGCGATCAGCTCTTCGACTTCCTTGTCGAGAATGATGCGAACTTCCTGGGTGATATTGAGATCGATCTTGATCGGCTTGTCCGACGGCTCGATCCTGATCGTGTGCGTGCAGGCAGCCAGGACAAAAAATCCGGCGCCGGCAAGGAGAACGTTTCGAAAGGTCATGGGCGTGGCAGCCTCCTTGAATCTTTCCCCACCATGACATGGCGCAGCTTAACGTCAATCAAGGACATGGTTGTCCCTCATTCATCTTTCTGGACTTTGAACCCTCGGTCCGTCATCACTTCCTCGACCACGAAATCCGTCAGCTTCTGCTGGTTGGTGTAGAACTGACTCGACCGGAAAAGTTCTGCCAGGGCCGAATCCACGGCGATATTGAACTCAAAGGGCTGGCCCCGGACAATTTGGGCATTGGCGCCATACGCAATATCGTTCCGGCTCTTACCGGCCAGTTTCAGTGTGATTTTCACCCGGTCGGTGACATCACCATCCAGCCCCACCTCCAGGACCGTGAAGTCAAAGTCCTTCAGCGCTTCGAAAGCCAGGTGGACATTCGCGTCAGACCGGGCCGCAGAGTCTGCTGCATCTCCCAGATAGGCAACCCGCCCGCCGCTGTCGTCCGCAAAAAGACGCGCATGACGGATCAACACCTTCGAACGATCAACATCAATCGGGAACCGGCCTGACACAGTCCCTTCCGCTTCGATCTTTGGGAGTTTCAGGATACGGACAAGTTCTGCAAGATCGATCGCATCTGCGGTGACTTCAACATGCTGTTTGTCGGCGCCAAGGGTCCAGTCAAACGGCGCCAGTGCCAGTTCTCCGCCTGCGAATGGAAAGGCTGCGGACTCGACCGTCAGGACTTTTCCGCCTGACAAGGCAAACATGATCCGGCCATCGCTGAGAGGAATTCCCGGGTTCATGCTGCCAATTGTCAGCACCTGCGCCGGATCGGTCGAAAGCGTAAACAGGTCTGCGAAGTGAACGTCACCGTCCACATTCGCGACCCGGCCGAGCCGCGTGGTCTGAAACCCGAAATCCGACACCGAAACATCCGCCGTTCCGGCGAGCCGCCCGCCATCAATGATCACGTCCGACACAGCCTCCATACTGCCCGCCGCATCTGTGTAGACACCGCGCAGACGCTCCGAGAGCATGACAGGCTGAAGCCCACCCTTCCGGAATTCCAGAACGCGTGTGGCAACCCGCGCGGTGCCATCCAGGGTCAGTACATTGATATCGGCCGTGAGTTCGCCGACCGGCACGTCGCTGGCCTGCAGGCGCAGAGGCCCGTGGAGGGCCAGTTGCCACTCATGCATCTGCGCTGTCAGGTCCGACAGGAGCGGCTGGTAGACGGGGTCATCCCGGAAATCGCGGATCAGGACTGCGTCGCCGGCCAGATCTCCCGACAAGCCGCCCGCACCGATCACACCATCGAACCGGATCTCGTCTGCAGACACTTTGGCAGGGATCAGAGATCCTCCAAAAACCGTCGGACCAAGCATCGCGGCAAGCGCTGGCACCTTCCCTTTCGCGGTGACAAGACGGACACGCGGGCGTGCCGCATCGATCGTCAGTGTGCGGTCACCAATATTCATTGGCAGGCCGAGTTCAGGCGATGAAAGCGCAAGGGTAAAGTCCTTCCGCACCGACCAGTCGATCGCGGCATTCTCCAGATTCAGCACCCCGGTGACTGATTTCGATTCAAACGGCCAGGAGACATCGGCGAGCGATGCAGTGCCGGAGGCGTCTCCCTCGCGGGGTGTCATGAAAGCCCCCTGGCGAGGGCACAGGTTCAATTTGTTCGACTGGAATGCCACCCCGCCCAGCTTTACGCCCTGCGTATCGAACAGGAGGCATGGCTGATTTACCGGCTCGATACGCAATCCGTCTTCGGTGCTGGTCAGCTGGATCGCACCGCTCAACCGGGACTCGGCGAGTTCGATGCCGAACACAGGTCCGGACAGCGACACCGATCCATCCGCCTTCACGCTGAGATCGTCCGGTTTCGAATTGATGGTCAGGGAGGAGAGCGACAGCCCGAACCGGGTAGCGTTTACCCGCCAGGGTGACACAGCCACCGACCGGGCGTCCATGATCATGCCGCTGCTGCCGAAGGTCAGCGATTCCAGATCGGCAGACAGCCGCGGCGCGCCGCCCCCCTTCAGGGTCACATGCCCGCCAAGTATGGTCTGCCCGTCTTTCCGGCTGAACCAAACGCCCTCCGGCCGCCGAGCGGAAACCGACAAGGCCAGCCCGCTCGCGGCGCTCAGGGAGGCATCGTCCCGCGCCTCCAGGGCGACCGTGCCATTGTACGCTGTCATACGAACCCGCGACGCGGCACCGAAATCTGAAAGCGCCCGGCCCAGTGCCGCCCGCAGGCTTGCCCCATGTGCGGTCAGGGGCGCGGGCAGCTTCACCCGGCTCAACAGCGCGTCTGATGCGCTTTCCGACAAGGCGGCATGGGTCGTGGAGATCTGTCCGACGAAGCGGCCTCCGGTCTCCTTCGCCCAGGACAAGTCTCCCGCTGCGGCGACCGCTCCGGCCCGGCCTTGGGGGATCGCAACATCGGTCAGGGCGACTTCTGAAGGACCGGCAATCACGTCATCTGTCTTGTGGAGAGAGGCCTCGATGTACCCGGCGCCGGCGGTATAGTCTCGCCAACGGGTCTTTCCCGCATCCAGCTGAACGTCCGCTTGCGTAAGCGCCGCGAACAATTCTTCCACCGACGCCCCTGTGATCCGGTCGAGTCTGGCTTGACCGCTGGCCTGCAGGTCCGCCAGCGCGAAATCTGCGCCGGAGGCTTGCCCGACGCGCCCCTCCCAGACAAGCCGGGCGGGCTCTGTCTCATCGGCACCGGACTCCAAACTTGCCACGAGTTCTGTGTCAGAAAGGGTCACGTCATCGGTGCGCATTTCCTCAAGGGTGAGGCTCACCTGCCCTTCCAGCTGGCCGTCCGTCGCCATGAGATCCGCCGCACCGCCGGACCAGCGCAAATAGCCCTGCGGTTCATCCAGGCTGGCCGGGTCCAGTGTGATCGACGCCTGTGCATCCTTGGGGAACACCCCGCTTGCCGAGACGCGGGCACTGACCTCCCCAGCACTCGTTGCGATCAGGATGCGCCCTTCGCGAAGGTCGACCGCCGGAAGCGGCCCGCCACCTCCCTTGCCACCTGACGGCACCAGCCGTTCAAGCCCGTGAAAGCCGAGTTTTCCGTCCGACAAGGTGCCGTGCACCACGGGGGCGTCCAGCTCGATCGCTGTTACGCGCGGCCGGAACAGGCCCGGCCATGCCAGCCTGACCCGCACCTTGCGGGCTTCGAATGCTGTCTGCCCCTGTCCTGTGACAGACAGGCCATCCATCACGGCGCCGGTAAAGCCCAGCTCATCGAACCGGGCTGAACAGACCAGTTCCCGGCCCGCACACCAATCGGCCAGCACCTTGCGGGCAATGGCCTTGCGCATGGCCCAGCCACCCACAACGCCCACCAGTACCAGCAGGACTGCCACGGCCAGCACCCAGCGTGCCCGGCGCGCATGCGCCGACGGCGCCTGGCGGGCCGCTTTGCTAAAATCTCCGTCATCTGGTGATGTCACTGACTCATCCGGCTTGCGTCCGGCTCGCTGTGGAATTTAGAATCTTTCCTGAAAGGGGAATTCCTTTCCGGCGGTGTTTCAAAAGCCTTAATAGGCAAAGGCGATAATAATTTGACGAATAAACGCCGGTCTGCACAGGATTTGCAGGCAGAATGCCAGGATGGCGAACAAAATGGAGGGGCTTGCACCATGCAAGACACTCAAAAACCGACAGAACCCAAGGCGCCTGCACGCTCGACGCTGTCACATGGCGTCAAAAGTCTCGTCGCACTCCTTGTCCTGGGCACGGGATCTGCCATCGCTGGCCTGCTGATTGCCGGACCAAACGGCCAGAACGGTCCGGGCACCGCCGAGGCCGCTCTTGCGCCCCCGCCGCTGGCAGCGACGCTGCTGACCGCCACCGATATCCAGCCGCCCGCCCCTCCACTGCAAACAGCAACCGGTAAACTCGCCCGCCGTGAGACCCTGACCGGCCTCGTCCAACGCCTCGGCGCCCCGGCGAACGAAGCCGCTGGCGCGCTTCAGACCCTTTATGAGGAAGACCTGCTGGACCCGCGCCGCCTGCTGCCGGGTCTCGAAGCCGAAGTCTTTCTGGATGACGGGCACCTCAGCGCCCTGAACGTAAAAGCCGAAGCCGGCCGGAACCTGTTCATCAAGCGCGGAAATGACGGCCATTGGACGGCCGCAGCCCTCAATGCCCGCCTGACCCCGCACTATCACCGCGTCAGCGCCCCGATCGACACCTCAATCTATGAAACGGCCCTGAAACTCGGCGCCGGAGACCAGCAGGTCGTCGATTTTGCCTCCGTCTTTGCCTATGACGTTGACTTTCAACGTGAAATCCATCCCGGCGACTCCTTCGAAATGGTGTACGAAACGTACACCGACGAGGCAGGACACCCGGTAAAGACCGGAAACCTGATTTACGCCTCCCTGGACGGCAAGGCGCTGACACGCAGCTTCTACCGCTTCACCCCCTCCGATGATGGGGAGACCGATTACTTTGATTTCAATGGCGAGAGCGCCACGAAATTCCTGATGAAGACGCCGATCAACGGCGCGCGGCTGTCCTCTTCCTTCGGCAATCGCGTCCATCCGATCTCGGGCTATACCCGCCTGCACAAGGGCACGGACTTTGCCGCACCAAGCGGCACACCGGTCTACGCAGCCGGCAATGGCACCGTCATCTGGGCCGCGCGCCGGGGCGGCTACGGCAACTACATCGTCGTCCAGCACGCCAATGGCTACAAGACGGCCTATGCCCACCTGTCGCGCTACGCCCGCGGCCTTCGCAAGGGACGCCGCGTGCATCAGGGCGAAACCATAGGCTATGTCGGATCAACAGGCGCCTCCACCGGACCTCACCTGCACTATGAAGTGTACATCAATGGCAAGCCGGTGAACGCGATGCGCCTGAAACTGCCCACCGGCCGCAAACTGGCCGAGGCGCCGGTCATCATGGATGAGTTCCTGCAAGCCCGTGACGCGATCGATGACATTCGCGCTGAACAGGGCGCCGGACTGTTGAGCGTTTCCCTACCGGTCAATCCGCCGTCGCCCTGAGGCCGGGCTTCTCGCCAGCCCAAACGAAAACGGCGCAGGTTTCCCTGCGCCGTTTTCGTTTGGTGTGATGTGGTTCAGTTCAGGACGGCTGCGCCCTTGGCGAAGTCGTTCGGAACGCCATTGATCGACAGCTGGTCCCCTTCCACACCGATCTTGATGGTCTCGCCATCATGGATGCGGCCTTCCAGGAGCAACCGGGCCAGCGGGTCCTGCAACTCCTTCTGGATCACGCGCTTCAGCGGGCGGGCGCCGTAAACCGGGTCATACCCACGGGCGGCCAGCCAGTTGCGCGCATCAAGCGTGAGCTCCAGATGCATCTTGCGGTCCTTCAGCAGACCTTCGAGGCGTTCCATCTGGATGTCGACGATATGGTCGATCTCGCCGCGGCCAAGCCGCTTGAAGAAGACGATCTCGTCGATCCGGTTGATGAACTCCGGACGGAAGTGGGCCCGGATGGCATGCATCACCGAGTCTTTCGCGCCCTCGGAGATGTCCCCTTCCTCACCGGAGGCAAGGGCATCCGCGCCGAGGTTCGACGTCATGATGATGATCGTGTTCTTGAAGTCCACGGTCCGGCCCTGGCCATCCGTCAGGCGGCCATCGTCCAGCACCTGCAACAGCGTGTTGAACAGGTCCGGGTGGGCCTTTTCGACCTCGTCGAACAGGACGACCTGATAAGGGCGCCGGCGAACCGCTTCGGTCAGCACGCCGCCTTCATCATAACCGACATAGCCCGGAGGGGCCCCGATCAATCTGGCCACGGAATGCTTCTCCGAGAACTCGGACATATCGAGCCGCAGGATGGCTGTGTCGTCGTCGAACATGAATTCGGCGAGCGCCTTGGTCAGCTCTGTCTTACCGACACCGGTCGGACCGACGAACAGGAAGGAGCCAATCGGGCGGTTCGGATCCTGCAGACCGGCACGCGCACGGCGCACGGCATTGGACACCGCTTCAAGGGCCGGGTCCTGGCCGACGACCCGCTTGCGCAGGGCGTCTTCCATCTGCAGCAGTTTTTCGCGCTCACCTTCCATCATCTTGTCGACCGGAATGCCCGTCCACTTCGAGACGACCGCGGCAATGTCTTCCGGCTTCACAACTTCGGAGACAACGCCTCCGCCGCCATCTTCGCTGCTTTCGGTTTCCCGGATCAGTTTTTCCAGTTCCGGAATGGTCGAGAATTTCAGCTCGGATGCCTTGCCCAGGTCACCCTGGCGTTGAGCTTCAGCCATTTCGGCATAGGCCCGGTCCAGCTGATCCTTCGCGGTCGCTGCGCCTTTCAGCTTGTTCTTTTCCGCGCTCCACGCCGTTGTCAGCTCGTCGGAATGGGACTGCAATTCTGCAATCTCCTCCTCAAGTGTTTTCAGCCTGTCGACCGATGCGGCGTCTTTCTCTTTCTTCAGCGCTTCAGCTTCGATCTTCAGCTGCAGCAGGCGGCGGTCGATCTCATCGAGTTCTTCGGGCTTGGAGTCGACCTGCATGCGCAGGCGCGAGGCAGCCTCGTCCATCAGGTCGATGGCCTTGTCCGGCAGGAAACGGTCCGTGATGTAGCGGTTCGACAGTGTTGCGGCCGACACGATCGCCGCGTCCGACACACGCACACCATGGTGCGCCTCATAGCGGCCTTTCAGGCCACGGAGGATCGAAATCGTGTCTTCCACGGTCGGCTCGTCCACAAACACCGCCATGAAACGGCGGGCGAGTGCGGCGTCGCCTTCGACATATTTACGGTACTCGTCCAGCGTTGTGGCCCCCACACAGTGGAGCTCACCGCGGGCCAGCGCAGGCTTCAGCAGGTTGGACGCATCCATGGCGCCGTCGCCCTTGCCTGCGCCGACCAGCGTGTGCATCTCGTCGATGAACAGGATCACGCCGCCTTCGGCTTGCTGCACTTCGTTCAGCACGGCCTTGAGGCGTTCCTCGAATTCCCCGCGGAATTTCGCCCCGGCAATCAATGCGCCCATGTCCAGCGCCAACAATTTCTTGTCTTTCAGGCTTTCCGGAACATCGCCGTTGACGATGCGCAGAGCCAGGCCCTCGGCAATCGCGGTCTTACCCACGCCGGGCTCACCGATCAGAACCGGGTTGTTCTTGGACCGGCGTGAAAGCACCTGGATCGTGCGCCGGATTTCCTCATCGCGGCCGATCACCGGGTCGAGCTTGCCGTCGCGCGCATCCTGGGTCAGGTCGCGGGCATATTTCTTGAGGGCTTCATAGCCTTCTTCGGCATTCGCGCTATCGGCCGTGCGGCCCTGGCGCAGCTGGGCAATCGCCCCTTCCAGGGCTTTCGGTGTCACACCGGCATCTTTGAGAACATCGGATGCCGGATCACCGGAAAGCCCGGCAATGGCCAGCAGGAGGCGTTCAGTCGTCACAAAGCAGTCGCCCGCCTTCTTGGCGCCGGCTTCGGCATCCTGGAAGAGTTTCGCCCCCGCCTGCTCCAATCGCAGGCCGGTGTTGGAGCCGGAGACTTTCGGAAGTTTGCCAATCGCCGTGTCGATGCCCTGCACGACCAGTTCGGGCCGTCCGCCGCTCGCACGGATGAGGTTCACGGCCATCTGGTCGCGATCCTCCAGCATTTCTTTCAGGACATGCGCCGGCGTCAGAACCTGATGTCCCGCCGCCAGTGCGGCTGTCTGAGCGCCCTGGATTATGGCACGGGCGCGCTCGGTATATTGCTCAATATTCATGTATCATCCCCTTTCAAAGGCAGATTTGTTTCGGGATCCCGGCACCCCGCTTAGCGGCAGCGCCATTGTCCTTCACAGCCAATGTGGGAACAGTTTCCGGTGTTACAACTCCCCTGCGACGGGAAGGATCACACACGAAAAAGCCCGGCGGCCTGTGGCGCACCGGGCTTTTTGTTCATGACGGGGCCAGGGGCCTTAGTCAGTGGTTTCGGCAGACGGTTCTGCTTCTGTGTCCTTGGCCTTGCGGCGGCCACGGGACACCGTCTTCAGGACCCCATCAGACGGGTCGGCATCGTCAGATCCCTCATTTTCCCCGGTCTTGTAGGTCTTCCGGCGCGTCGTCTTGCGGCGGGGTTTGGGCTTTTCGGCCTTGTCCTCCTCCGAAGACGCGCTGGACTCGTCGGACGACTTGTCCTCGTCGATGACGCGCATGGCGTCTTCGTTGCCGTCATCATTCCGGACGGGCGCATCGCGGCGTTCCACGCTGGCCTCGGTCTTTTCCTCGTCGCCCTTGCCGGACTCATTGGCGTTGTCATCCCCGTCATTACGGGAATTGTCACGGCGGCTCTGGTCGCGGTCATCGCGGTTTCCGCCGCGCTGTTGCTGCTGGCGCTCGCGCGCTTCCAGCTGTTTGGCGACGATCCGCTGGTAATGTTCGGCGAACTGATAATAGGCTTCCGAAAGAATCCGGTCGCCACTGGTCTGGGCGTCCCGCGCATATTGCTGGTACTTTTCGAGTACCTGCTGGGCGGACCCACGGATTTTCACGTCCGGCCCGACAGATTCATAGTGCCGGTTCGGATTGTTGAAATTGTTCTGGTTGTTACCGCCTGACCGGCGGTTGCGCCCACGTGAGCGTTTCATGAAGTCAGTCCCATGTTCATGCGCCTGCCAGGTTTATGCAGGCCGTTCCCGTCGCGCTGGCCGTTTGTTCAGCTGGCCACAGCCCCAGTTTTTTGCGCGAAGCCTGTGATCGAAGAGGGAAACCACTGGAACCCACTCATATCGTTTCACACGAGTCTTCTATCCTGTAATGCCTTGGCCGCCAAGCGAAAATGTGAGTTCACCTTTCGGCTTTCCGCCCCCAAACGGCACGATCATTTCCACCGAGGTCTTTTGAGGCCCCGATTTCGGTAAATTCTGCCGATTCCATCAGTCCGGATACCGCTTCCTTCTGGTCGTGGCCGATTTCGAACACCAGCCAGGCCCCGGGGGGCAGGTATTGGCCGGCAAGTGCAATAATCTCCCGGTAGGCCGCCAGACCGTCCGCCCCGCCATCCAGCGCCGCCATCGGATCATGTGTGCGTACTTCCGGCGCGAGGCCGGCAATCTCAGCACTGGCGATGTAGGGCGGGTTGGAAATGATCAGACCGGCGGTGTGCCAGTCCTGCCAGTCCGCCCAGCTCCCCTCAAATACCAAGGCGCGGCGCTCCAGCCCCAGCCGGGAGAGGTTCTGCCGCGCAAGGCCTGCCGCCTGCGGGCTCGCCTCCACGCCCACGCCGCGCAGCTGCGGACGGTTCGCCAGAAGGGCCGCCAGCAGGCACCCCGTCCCGGTCCCAAGGTCTGCGATCGTCATCGCCGCGTCTTCCGGGACGAGACGCAAGGCAGCCTCCACCACCGCTTCACTGTCCGACCGGGGGATCAACGCCCGCGCATCGCAAAGGAATTCCAGCCCGTAAAACTCCGTCGTGCCGAGAATGTGCTGAAGCGGTTCACGCACCTGCCGCCTACGGAGCATCTCGTTGAACCGGCCCGCAATGTCATCCGGCACACTGTCTGCCTCGGCAGAAATCAGTCCGGTGCGGGACAGACCGGACGCGGCCATCATCATCAGGCGCACCTCAAGGCTCGCCTCCTCAAGGCCAGCCGCGCGCAGGCCCTGTGTGCCAGTGCGGAGAAGATCCTGATAGGTTTGCACGCCGGACACCTCCATCCTGACGCCTGCGCCGGCGATCAGCCAGCCTCTTCCATGGCGGCAAGCTTGCGCGCCTGGTCTTCCGTGATCAGCGCTTCGATCACGTCCTGCAGTTTGTCGCCCGAAACGATCCGGTCCAGCGAATACAGAGTCAGGCCGATCCGGTGATCGGTCACCCGGTTTTCGGGATAGTTGTAGGTGCGCACTTTCTGGCTCCGGTCGCCCGAACCGATCTGGCTGGCCCGCGCTTCTGCGCGCTCGGCATCGGCTTCGGCCCGCTGTTTCTCGTAGAGGCGGATCTTGAGCTGCTCCATCGCCTTGTCGCGGTTGACGTGCTGCGACTTCTCGGAACTGGTCACCATAATGCCTGTTGCAAGGTGCGTGATGCGCACAGCGGAGTCAGTCGTGTTGACGTGCTGCCCCCCTGCCCCGGACGAGCGCATTGTATCGATACGGATGTCATCCGGCTTGATTTCGATCTCGATATTTTCCGGTGCGGGCAGGACGGCAACGGTTGCCGCGGAAGTGTGGATCCGCCCCTGCGTCTCTGTCGCCGGCACGCGCTGCACGCGGTGCACGCCGCTTTCCCACTTCATGTGGCCGAACACGCCGTCGCCCGACACGTTCGCGACGATCTCCTTGTAGCCGCCCGCATCGCCCGGCGAGGCATCGACGATATCCACCTTCCAGCCCATCAGCTGAGCATAGCGCGAATACATGCGGAACAGGTCTCCGGCGAATATCGCGGCCTCGTCGCCGCCTGTCCCGGCGCGGATTTCAAGGACGATGTCCGCAGTATCGTCGACATCCTTCGGCAGAAGAAGGATCTGCATTTCCTCTTCCAGCCCGGGCAGCTTGTCCCTGATTTCCTCGATTTCCATCTCGGCCAGTTCGGCCATGTCCTTGTCGGCCCCACTGGCCAGCGCCTGGGCCTCTTTCAGGCCGGTACGCGAATTGAGCAGGTCCCGCGCCTTGTCGACGACGGGCTTCAGCTCTGCATGCTCTTTCGACAGGGCGATGATTTCGGCCGTATCCGAGGTCGCGCCCATGCGCGCCTCGACTTCCTCGAACCGATCAATCACCTGCTGGAGGCGGGAATCTGAAATGCTTGCCATGGCGGCTTCTCTAGTGCCGTTTCAGGCAGCTGGTAAGCCCCTTCCGGCGGTTCTATGCCAGCGTGAGGATGCGGATCACTTCCTTGCCCGCCAGGATCAGCAGCGTCAGCGAGGAAAGCACAAACATCAGGAACCGCAGGGTCACTTTCGGCGACAGGATCTGCACAAAGGAATGCACCACCCGCAGGCCCACATAGGCCCAGGCCAGATAGGTGGCGGTATGGTCTCCCCCGCCGGTCAGGGCGGTAAAGAACATCAGGGCGTAAAAGATCGTCGGCTGTTCGTGCAGGTGATTGTAATTGTCGGCCACTGACCGGACATTTGCCGGCATCTTGTCGACATAAGTGCCGGGATGGCGCGCATCGTCAGGATTGATCTGCGCCTTCTGCATCGCCGGAATGCGCGTCGCATACATCCACAGCAACATGACCAGCGTCCACACGACAAGCGCGAGAACAGGGTAAAGAAATTCAACATTGATCGGCATGGGCGCCCTCCCTAAGCACTGTTTTTCTTATACTTACTGCGCATCGCCTTTAGTGAACAGCATATTGTGAACTTTCCTCCCCCACGAGATGCGTCTGCAGGAAGGCCGTGAACGCGTCGATATCTGCCGGAACCACGCTGTGCCCGCCGGGACGCAGCCACCAGGCGAGGCCCGCGGCGGGGTCAAACTCCTCCATGTCTGAAACCGTCAGGCCCGTGTGCCCGGTCACCTCATAGGCCGCACTCGCCGCCTCAGCTGCGCGGAACGAGGAGTTCGGGTCAGACCATACATCCCGGCGGCCATTGCCGAGCAGGATCGGTGTCGGCGCGGCAAGCGCCAGCAGTTCATGCTGATCGACGGGAATTTCGTCCAGCCGGTCCAGCCAATCCTGCGCTTGAGGTGCCAGCCAGTGGGGATAGGTTTTCGCCATCCGGTCCAGCCCCTCGCCTGTGTGCGACCGCGACAGCGACGCGCCGGCAAAACCTGACTGGTGCGCCACAACGGCTGCGATGCGCCGGTCCCAGACGGCCGCGATCAGGGCAGATTTGCCATGCCGGGAATGGCCCATGACGGCAATTGCCCGCGGGTCGATGCGCGGATCAGCCTCCAGCACATCCACGGCGGCAGAGAAGCTGTAAGCCCACGCCATCAGGGCAGAGGTCGGGTTCACCGGCCCGCCCAGCGCCGCCATGGCTTCTGGCGCCTCCTTCTTGCGGTCCGGGATGAAATCGGAGGCATAGAAGCTCGCATAGGCGAGCCCGGCATCGAAATACTGCGCCACAGGCGCCAGCGCGATATAGCGGCCGAAGAACTGGGTCGCCGCCCAGCCGGGGAAACCTTCCATCATGGCGCCGTCACAGACCGTGCCTTCCGCATTGGTGACCGGCTCGTCCGGAAAGACGGAACATGTGTCCGCGAAGGTCTGGCTGATCACCACAGGCACGGGGCCTGAGGCGTTGGGAAAGGCGGTGACCATCATGAACGAACGGGCGCCCTCGCCGCTGCCGACCGTGATCTTCACTTCCTCCAGCGTGCCGCGGCCATTCAGATAGTCCGGATCGATCATCTGCCAGTCACCGAAGCTGACCGGCATGCCCGCGGGCCAGGGCCCGTAGAGCACATCCTCGAATGTCTGCTTCAGGGCTTCGCGCGCCGGGCTGCCCTCCGCCGTGATGGCGGGCAGGTTCAGCGCGGGCGCCGGGGCGGGCTTGTTGGTGGTTTCGAGGCTCGCATAATTCAAGCCCAGCATCGTGCAGCTCGACATGACCAGTGCCATGACGAGGATCAGGACAAGCAGCGGCAAACGGGCGAGAAACCAGAGAATGGGGCGGATCATCGGCATCCTTTATTCATCAACGGCCTCACCGCTGCGAAACCTAGCGATATTCCCCATCCGGGCCAGCCCGCTCACGAAATAGTGCTTATCCCGTTGGCGCATAGCGCTCCCGGTAGCGGCGCGAGCCCGGCACAGTGTCGCCGCTATCCAGCTCGATCACAGCGTCCCCTTCCCCGGTCGGCGTGATACCTCTGACATGATCAAGATTGACTATGTGAGACCTGTGAACGCGTACATGATGACCACCGGCGTCTTCCAGAAGGCGTTCCAGCTCTGTCAGCGTCATCCGCGCCAGATAGGTTTTCGCGGGCGTTACCACTTCCACATAATTGGAGGCCGCCTTCGCCCAGATCACATCACCGGCGGTCACGAAATAGGTTCGGCCGCCGGATTTCAGCGTCAGCCGGTGACGGTCTTTGGCTTCGTTCCGGGCGGCCTCAGCCTCCATGGTTCGCTGCTCTGCCACCCGGTTCATCCAGAAGATCGCCGCGATCAGCGTGTAGCTGAGCACATCCTTGCGGTATTCATACAGCCAGACCGACAGGTCCATGAGACCGAAATCGTATGGAAAGCCAAACACCAGCGGGGTCAGCAGCTTTCTGAGCGCCACCATCAGGAAAATATGGACCGCGGAAAACCCTACCGTCGCCGCCGCATGGATCGCCAGGTTCCGGCGCCAGCGGTCTGCTGAAAAAGGAAACCGGCTCAACATGAAGGTGATGAATGGCACCATGGCCAGGATCACCAGATGCGATGTCGCCTGGCTCAACCATGGCAGGTTCGGATGCGCTGAGCCCGCCTGCAAAAGGTCGTCATGATCCGAGAGGGATTCCTCGAGAAAAGAGGCGACCATGAACAGACCAAAAAAGAACCAGGTCCGCCGGTCGGCCCGGGCATCGGCCCTGATCTCTGGATGCTGCGTCTCGGTCACCATCGCTGTGTCCTGCCACAACCTGCGTGCGAACCGGAAGACAATTGGCGGAATTTCGTCCCGGATTGCCGCCGTTCGTCCCCGGACGGCACCGTTTGTCCCTTTGGCACACCGGATACCCCTCTGCACCTGACACCCGGCCGGGTGCCCATCAGTCTGAGCTCCAAAGACAAGGAGTTTCCCCATGACCGGACCGTCCCCGGCGCCCGCCTTCCCCCGCCGTTACGATCTCGACTGGCTGCGCATCATCGCTTTCGGCCTGCTCATTTTTTACCATACGGGCATGTTCTACGTGACGTGGGACTGGCACGTGAAAAGCGTGCATGTCGGCCACGGCGCCGAATGGGCCATGATGCTGCTGAACCCGTGGCGCCTCGCCCTCCTCTTCTTCATCTCCGGCGTCGCGCTGCGCTTTGCAGCAGACAAGCTGGGGGCCTCGAAGCTGGCACGAGCGCGCGCCGTCCGGCTCGGCCTGCCGATCCTGTTTGGCATGGCGGTGATCGTCGCGCCGCAGAGCTGGCTGCAGCTGGTGGAGACTGGGGAGTTCAGCGGCAGCTTCTGGCAGTTCTGGCCGCACTATCTCGATTTCGGATCGGACTACTCGGTCACCACACCGACCTGGAACCATCTCTGGTACGTTGTTTACCTGCTGGTCTACACGCTGATGCTGGCCATGGTGGCTCGTCCGCTGGCCCGGTTCATGACGGGAACGGGCCAGCGGATCACCCATGTCCTGTTCGCCGGCCGCTTGGGGCCGCTCGCCGCGCTTGTCCTGCCAGTGACGCCGTTCCTCCTCTACCGATTCACGCTCGACCCGTATTTCGAGACGACGCATGACCTGACGAATGACTGGGCCAATCACGCCCACAGCCTGACCATGCTGCTGATCGGCTTCCTGCTCGCCAAGGACCGGAATTTCTGGCGTGCGATCCGCCGGGCTCTGCCTTTCGCCCTCACCGGCGTACTGGTGCTGGGCGCCGTGCTTACCCCGATCTGGGCCAATTGGGACGCCATGGCTGAGAGTGCCGACTGGAGCTGGCTGGTCTGGCCCGCCCGCATTGCCCGCATCGTCTATGCCTGGCTGGCGATCGTGACCATGCTCGGCCTCGCCCAGCGCTATCTGAACCGGCCCAGCCGCGCGCTCACCTATCTGACCGAGGCGATCTTCCCCTGGTACATCCTGCACCAGACGATCACCGTCATGGCGGGCTACTGGCTGACCCGTCAGGGCCTCAGTGTCTGGGTTGAAGCCCCGCTGGTCATCCTCGCCACCTTCGGCGGCTGCGCCCTGCTGCATGAAATGGTCATCCGCCGCGTGGGGTTCCTGCGTCCGCTGTTCGGCCTGAAGCCGAATGGGCCGAATGCGGCAGAGCGAATGGCCATCTCCGTTCAGCAGTGATCGCCGACTGGGGGAGTTGCCTGCCAGCGCTCAACACGTAAGGTCCCAAATCTCCGCCAGAGATCTGTAGAGCGACCCAGTTTAGTGAACCCATACCGTACATTTTTCGAAGCCGAGGGGGAGCGGTTCGGCCGGAACCCCCTCGACCTGTCTTCCGTCTTTCCGGCCCATCCGAACCTGCGGAACTACATGATGGTCATCTCGGGCCGCTGTGGTTCCACCTGGCTGGGCCGCATGCTGGAAGATTTGCGCCTCGTCGGTGCGCCAAATGAGTATTTCAATACGCAGGGGCTCCCCGCCCTTTACCGAAGACGGGAAGCCTCAGGCCTTCAGGACTATGTCCGCAAGACTGCCGCGATGCATCCGGTGTTCGGCTTCCAGATTAATCCGGCGCGGCTGTTCCACCTCGAAGACCTGGTAGACTTCCGGAAGAGTTTCGCCGGGTTCGCCACGATCGATTTGCGCCGGCGCGATTTCGTCGCCCAGGCTTTTTCTTTCGCGCGCGCCAGGAAGAGCGGCAACTGGCACAATGTCGAAGGGCCGCCGCCCGAAGTGACCGACAGCGAGGTCTGGTCGATGGTTCACCACATCATCCAGAACGAGCAGCGGATCGACAAATGGTATACGCAACAGGAGCAGTCGCCGCTTCGCCTCGTCTACGAGGATATCGTGGCGGACCGCGACAGCGTCATTCTCCGTATCCTGTTCCACATTTCCCGGACCGGCACCCTGCCCGCCTACACGTCACCGCCCCAGCGCCAGAGACGAAACGGAGATGGCGGGCCGGACACGGCCCTGCTCGGCTTCCTCCAGCGAAACATCGAGCAGATCGAGCAGGTTCACAGCAACCGGGCGCGGATCAACACGGCGCAATTCATTCCGCGCGCCTGACATCTGAACAAGGCATGCGGCAGGGCCTACTCCGCCGCAACCTCTGCCTCTTCGCGTTCGGCGCGCAGGCGTTCGGCTTTCTGTTCGACCAGCTCGACGATGTGTTCGATCATGTCGGCGTTGGAGACATTGTGGTCCGCCCGTCCGGCCACGAACATCTTGCCGCTTTCTTTGCCGCCGCCGGTAAAACCGAGATCGGTCAGGGCCGCCTCGCCCGGGCCGTTGACGACACAGCCGATGATGGACAGCGAAATCGGCTCGTGAATGTGCGACAGGCGCTGCTCCAGAATCTCGACCGTCTTGATCACGTCGAAGCCCTGACGGGCACAGCTCGGGCACGCAACGATGTTGACGCCGCGCGTGCGCAGGCCCAGCGATTTCAGCATTTCGAAACCGACCTTCACCTCTTCCACCGGGTCAGCCGACAGTGACACGCGGATCGTGTCGCCAATCCCGGCCCAGAGCAGCGCGCCCATGCCGATGGAGGATTTGACCGTCCCCGTCCGAAGCCCGCCCGCCTCGGTAATGCCAAGGTGCAGCGGTGCGTCGGTCACTTCAGCCAGCTGCTGGTAGGCCGCGACCGTGAGGAACATGTCGGAGGCCTTCACCGAAATCTTGTAATCGTGGAAGCCGAAATCATCGAGAATGCGGGCATGGTCCAGCGCGCTTTCCACCATCGCATCCGGGCATGGCTCGCCGTATTTCTCCAGCAGGTGCCGCTCCAGGCTGCCGCCATTGACGCCGATCCGGATGGAACAGCCATTTGCGCGGGCCGCGTTCACGACTTCCTTCACCCGCGCCTCAGACCCGATATTGCCGGGATTGATCCGCAGGCAGGCCGCGCCGGCGTCTGCCGCCTCGATGCCGCGTTTGTAGTGGAAATGGATGTCCGCCACGATCGGCACGGGCGAGGCCTTGCAGATCTCCGGCATGGCGGCCGTCGCCTCTTCCGTCGGACAGGAGACGCGCACGATGTCGGCGCCGGCCTCGGCCGCACGCTGGATCTGCGCGATGGTCGCCGCAGCATCCTCTGTCGGCGTGTTGGTCATGGTCTGCACGGCGATGGGGGCATCCCCACCGACCAGAACATCGCCAACACGGATTTGCCGGGATTTGCGCCGCGTGATGTCACGCCAGGGACGGATCGGATTGTGGCTCATGTCATGTGCCTCTGGTGCCTGTTGGCCCCTAGATGGCGCGTTCGCGCCCATCCGGCAATGCGTTTACAGAAACTTCAACTGCACTAGCGGGTCGCCTTGCCGCCACCATTGGCTGCCATGGCCGGGGCGGAGACTTCCGCAGCGCGGGCCAGCTGTTCGTCCACGCTGACGGAAAACATTTCCGCGCCATCCGGGCCAAGCGGGCTGACGACGATATCACCGACGCGCCATTCAAACGCGCCGCCATCGCGGGCAGACACGGTCCAGCCAGCGTTCAGACGCGGGAAATAGGTCTCGCCTTCCGCCATGACGCGGCTGCGGAAAATGGTGCCGTCGGCGCCGCGCACTTCCAGCCAGCCCTGGCGTACAGCGACCAGCTCAAGCGGCAGCGTATCCGGCACGGGGCGCTGGGACTCTGTTTCCGAGAACAGGCTGTCGCGGGCGCCGTTCACGGCCACGATGGCCGCCGCTTCAGTCACTTCCGGCGCAGGCCGCATGAATTGCGACACGCCGATTGCGCCTGCGGCCAGCGCGACCAGTGCCGCAGCCGATGCCAGAGCCAGCGGCCAGCGGGCGCGCTCAGCCGCGATCTGGCCCATTTTCGGGACAGGCGCCGCTTCTTTGACTTCCTGAACGGCGCCGCATTCCTTGGTATAGATCGCGATGACGTCCTTCTCGGGCAGGCCGAGGAATTTCGCATAGGTGCCCAGAATGGCCGTCAGATAGCCGCCCTTTGGCAGCTCACCGACTTCCATACGCTCCAGCCACATAAGGTAGTCCTTGCGCAGCAGCGTCGCCTTGGAAACATCCTGCAGCTCAAGGCCCTTGATCTCACGCACGCGGCGCAGGACCTGGCCCATGCGCAGGTCTTCGCCCTCAAAAGAGCGGGTTTCGAAGACTTCCCTGGCCAGGGCGAAGCGTTCGGAGTCCGTCAATACCTTGCCACTGGCCCCTTCTTCGGGACCGGCCTGTTCAGGATGCGTGTCGTCGTGTGCCATGTTCGTCCAGTAAAGCCGTGATGGTCGTGTGTCGTCCCACCATCGCGCAAGAAACGGTCCATGCGTGAGGTTAACTCACGGAGCCAATCTATCAACCTTCCGCCAGTTCCACACCATGTTGAGCCGCAAGGGCTAACAACTGGTTACGGAACGCATCGTTCGGTTTATCCAGCGCCTCAAGAAAATCGGCCCGAAACGCTGTAAGATCAAGGCTTCTGATCATACGTTTTACAGGACCGATGGATCCGGCCGACATGGAAAGATTGGTAAACCCGAGTGCAACGAAACAGAGGGCCGAGAGGCTGGAACCGGTCGCCTCCCCGCATGCCGACATCCGGATTCCATGCGTCCGGCACTCTTCGGAAACCATCTTGAGGAAGCGCAACGCGCTCGGTGAGACAAGGTCGTACCGATCCGAGACAGAGGGCGTCATCCGGTCGGCCGCATAGAAGAACTGCATCAGATCGTTGGTGCCGACGGACAGGAACTCCGCCTCCCCTGCCAGTTCCTTTAGGCTGAAGGCCAGCGCCGGCGTTTCCAGCATGACGCCGACTTCGACACGCGAGGGGCGTTTGCCGGTCGTCTCGGCGGTCCATTCGACCTCCTTCATCAGGAGGTCCCTGGCGGCAAAAAACTCCTCCGGCACGGTCACCATCGGGAACATGACCGTCAGCGGCTTCTCCCCGGCCGCGCGGATCAGCGCCCGCAGCTGGCGGCGGAACAGGCCGCGATGATCCAGCGCAAAACGGATCGACCGCCAGCCAAGCGCGGGGTTTTCCTCCCGCTGCAGGTTCAGCGCAGGCAGCACCTTGTCACCGCCCAGGTCCAGCGTCCGGAAGATCACGGGCTTGCCCGGCGCCTTGTCCAGCACGCGGCGGTAGAGCTCTACCTGATCGTTCAGGCGCGGCAGCGTCTCGGACACGAGGAACTGGAATTCGGTGCGGAACAGGCCCACCCCATCCGCGCCGGTCTGGTCCAGCGTGTCGAGATCGAGTTCCAGGCCCGCATTCAGCATCAGATTGACGTGGGTGCCGTCCTTCGTGCAGGCGGGCTTGTCACGCAGCGCCGCATAGGCTGCTTGCCGTTCGGAGCGCAGGGCCACGCGGTCCTTGTAGGCATCATAGAGCGAATCGTCGGGGCGGACGTGCAACACGCCCTGCTCTGCATCGACGATCAGCCAGTCGCCCTGATCAATCCTTGTGGTCAGCCCTTCAATGCCGCCCAGCGTGGGAATGCCGAGCGCGCGGGCCACGATGGCCGCATGGGACGAGGCCGCCGCCTCTTCCATGAGGATGCCCCGGAGGCCGGCATTGGCATATTCCAGCAATTCCGCCGGGCCGAGGCGGCGGGCAACCAGAACGCTGCGTTCCTCGCTGATCTCCGGACGGCCTTCATCGCCGCCGAGAATGCGCAGCAGGCGGTTATCGAGGTCTTCAAGGTCGTGAAGCCGCTCCCGCAGATAAGGGTCGCGCGCACTTTGCAGGCGGGCACGGTGTTCCCGGCGGGCGCGGTCGATGGACGCTTCGGCCGACAGGCCGGACCGGACGCCTTCCTGCAGCTTTTCGGCCCATGACGGGTCGTGCGCCAGCAGGCGGTATGTCTCCATCACGTCGCGCGGGTCATCGCCCAGTACGGCGCCGTCGATGGCCATCATCCGGTCGATGGACGTCTTCAGACCGATCAGGGCCCGGGTCAGCCGCTCCGCTTCAAGTTCCTGATCGCCAGCAAAGAATTTCGCCGCTGGCACGACCGGATCGTGCAGCACGGCACGGCCATAACCGAGGCCTTCGCAGAACACACGTCCGCGCAGCGACGCCGGTTTCCGTGTCCGCTGATGCCCGTGGCCATTGTCGAGGTGGTCAGGATCGATCCGGTCGACGATTTCGGCCAGCACCATGGCAATGGTCTGCAGCGTGTCGATCTCTTCGTCGCCATAGACCCGCTCGGTCCGGTTCTGGGCGGTGAGCACGCCGATCACCCGGCCGCCACGCAGGATCGGCACCCCCAGGAAGGCGTGGAACGGGTCTTCGCCTGTTTCCGGGCGGTAGGAAAAGGAAGGATGGCGCGGCGCATCCTGAATGGCCATCGGTTCGGCGCGGCGCGACACGAGGCCGACAAGGCCTTCCGCTGACGACAGGCGCGTATTCCCGACCGCTTCCGGCTTCAGGCCCTCCGTCGAAATGAGGATAAGTTGACCGGCACGATCACTCAGATAGATCGAGCAAACATCGGCCACCATGGTCGAGGCGATCAGCCGGACCACATTGTCGAGGCGCGAACGTGTTTCGCCATCCTCTGCCATCATCTGGCGGAGGCGATTCATCAGCAGACGCGTGGCAGGTAGATTGTAGGCCATCTAGTCCTGCTTGTCGCAGGCGGTCTTACTCGGCGTCAAGGCCGAAGGCCGTATGCAGGGCCCGCACGGCGAGTTCGGTGTAGGGCGCTGCGATCAGGACAGAAATCTTGATTTCGGACGTCGCGATGACATCGATGTTGATATTCTTGTCCGAAAGCGCACGGAACATGGTCTCGGCAACGCCGGTGTGGCTCTTCATGCCAACCCCGATGATCGAGACCTTGGAGACATCGCGCGTGACTTCCATGGAGTCGAAGCCGATCTCGTCCTTCACCTTTTCCAGGGTCTCTTTCGCGAACGGGCTGTCGCGGTCGGTGCAGGTAAACACCATGTTGGCCCGGTCCGGACCGCGGGCATTGGCCTGAACGATCATGTCGACATTGATGCCCGACTGGGCGAGCACGGCGAAGAGTTTCGCCGACACGCCCGGTTTGTCCGGCATTCCGAAAAGGGTGATCTTCGCCTCATCACGCGAATAGGCGACGCCGCTGACAACCTGCTTTTCCACGATTTCTTCCTCTGCGCACACTAGGGTTCCGGGATTGGGCTCTCCGGGCTTCAGGAAGCTGGAGAGCACGCGCACCGGCACGTTATGATTCATGGCCATTTCGACCGAGCGGGTCTGCAGGACCTTGGCGCCCAGCGATGCCATTTCGAGCATTTCCTCGAACGAGATTTTCTTCATCCGCCGCGCTTTCGGGACCATGCGCGGGTCGGTCGTGTAGACGCCGTCGACATCGGTATAGATGTCGCAGCCCTGGGCATTTAGCGCGGCAGCCACGGCCACGGCGCTGGTATCCGATCCGCCCCGGCCGAGCGTGGCAACACGCTCATCCTCGGTGACGCCCTGGAAACCGGCAATCACGGCGATCTCACCTGCATCCATCGAATCCGGCAGGCTGGAATCGTCAAAACCCATGATGCGGGCCTTGCCGTGGCTCTTGTTGGTTTTCAGCTTCAGCTGCCAGCCAAGCCAGGAGCGCGCCTTCAGACCGCGCTTGCGCAGCGCCAGCGCCAACAGACCCGCGGTCACCTGCTCGCCGGAGGCAACGACGACGTCATATTCGTCATCATAGTGCTCCCGCGCGAGGCCATCGCCTGCCGCGCCTTCTGCCAGCGCAACCAGCTTGTTGGTCTCCCCTGCCATGGCCGAAACGACCACAGCCATCTGCTCACCCTGCTCTGCGCGGGCGGCCACAATGTCGGCCACGTTCGCAATGCGATCGAGGTCGCCGACTGATGTTCCGCCAAACTTAAGTACCGTGCGCGCCATTTCGCCCTATATCCTGTAGAAACGGGTATGCCCCTATAAGCGCCCTCATAGGGGCTGTTCTCAGCCGGATCAAACAGGTTTGATAGACCATGGTGAAAACAATTGAAGGCTCCCTTGGGGCACCCTCCACCCCAAGCATCGACCCGGCCGAGGTGGAAAAATTTTCCTCCATCGCCGCAGAGTGGTGGGACCCAAAGGGCAAATTCCGCCCTTTGCACCGGTTCAACCCGGTCCGCCTGCGCTTTATCCGCGAGACGGCCGAGCAGCATTTCGGGATCGCGCCGGGCAAGGTTAAACCCTTGGAAGAATTGAGATTACTGGATATTGGCTGCGGCGGCGGCCTGGTCTGCGAACCGATGGCGCGGCTTGGCGCAGCCGTGACCGGCGTCGATGCGTCCGGAGCGAACATCAAGACCGCGCTGACCCATGCCCATGAGGAAGGCCTGACCATCGATTACCGGGCCGGAACCGCCGAGGGCCTGATCGATGCCGACGAGCCGCTTTTCGACATCGTCCTGAATCTCGAAGTGGTCGAACATGTCGCAGACCCGATTCAGTTCCTGAAAGACACGGCCAGCCTGGTCCGCCCCGGCGGGCTGATGATCGTGGCGACGCTCAACAAGACCGCAAAAGCGCTGGCGAGCGCCGTGGTCGGGGCCGAATACATCCTCGGCTGGCTGCCGCGCGGCACGCATGACTGGTCGAAATTCCTGCCGCCGGAAGAGGTGAGCGATGCCCTCGCTGCGGCAGGTCTGGAACCGGCGCCAGCAGCAGGCGTTTCCTACACGCCGCTGACCGGGGCGTGGAAGATCAGCAACGACACCTCGGTCAATTACATGATTGTTGCCCCCAGACCTGAACAATAAGGCCCCGATAAATGAGCGAACTACCAAAACCGCAGGACGTCCTCGACTACTGGATCGGCGAGGCGGCCAACGCCCCGGACGCAGCGGGCGAGAAGCACAAACTCTGGTTCGGCAAATCGGAAGAGACCGACGCGGAGATCCGGGAACGCTTCGGCGCGCTGGTGGAAACGCTGTCAGACCTGCCTTCGGCGGAGGACTGGGCCGCCCGCGGCCCGCGCGAACGCCTTGCCGTGATCATCGTGCTCGACCAGTTCAGGCGGAACCTCTTCCGTGACGATGCCAGCGCCTTCGAACAGGACGGCCTCGCCCTCCTTCTCTGCAAGGATGGCCTCGCCCTGAAACAGGACAAGGGCCTGTCGGAAGTGGAGCGGATCTTCTTCTACCTGCCGCTCGAACACTCCGAAGCGCCGGAAGACCAGGAACACTCGGTTCAGGTCTTCACCGATCTTCTGGTTGATGCCCGCGAAGGCTTCCGCGACCTGATCGAGAACACGCTGCAATATGCCAAGGACCACAAGAAGGTGATCGACCAGTTCGGCCGCTTCCCCCATCGCAACAAGGCACTTGGCCGGGACTCGACGGACGAAGAAAAGGAATGGCTGGCCGAAGGCGGCGGCTTCTAGTCCATGATCTCCGGCCCGCGCGGGTCGAGGGATTTGGCGACCTCCTGTTGCATGGCCCGCGTGAACGGGTAGCGCGACGCCGCCAGCGCAGAGAGCAGGTAAAGCGTGCCCGGCAACAGGCAGAACACCAGCAACAAGCCCTGGATCGCTTCGGGTGAGTTGTCCCGCCCCGGATGGAACCCGGCCCACTGACCAAGGATCAGATAGCCGACGCCAAGGGCCAGGCTGCTGCCGACCTTGTAGGCACTGGTGATGAGGGAATAATAGATGCCGGACCGGTTCTCCCCGGTCTGCGAAACCTGCCATTCCACGACATCCGCCGTCATCGACCGCGCCAGCACCATGGGCGCACTGAACGCTGCGCCATTGACGAAGGCACCGATGAACAGCGGCCAGAACCCGCCGATCTGACCGGCGAAATAGTAGAGAATGGAACTGCAAAAGCACATCAGCGCCGCCACCTTGAACGCAAAGCTCTTCTCGGTGCGCTCGGCCAGTTTCAGCCAGAATGGCAGCGCGCAGACCGCCATGAGGAAAAAGAACATCAGGATCAGGCTGCTCATGCCGTCCGACAGGCCGAACACGAATTCCGCGACAAACAGATAGTTCGCCGAGGTCACAGCAATCGCTGTCCCGGACAACAGTTCCAGAAGCAGGATGTGGCCGAGGTATTTGTTGCGCAGAGCGGCAATGAAGGGGCGCAACCGGAATTTCTCGGTATGCCCCTTGTCGCCGCGCACGGGGTCGTCGGGCACGAAGGCACACGCCAGGAACACCGAAATCGGCAGCGCGATCAGCAACACCCAGCCCATGATCGCCACCTGGCCCATCCGCCCGACGCCAAAGCCTGCAAGCTCCAGCACGGCCGGGATCGCCAGCAGGGACAGCATCGACAGAACACTGACAATTTCGGCCCACTGGAAGAAGCGCGACCGGTCATCATAATCAATCGCGATCGCCGGCACCCAGGCAGAGCGCGCCGTCTGCAACAGGGTGAAGCCGATATAGAACAGGATCATCCAGCCGACGAAATAGGCCGGCCCTTCCCCCACGCGGGGCATGTAAACGAAAAAGGTGGCCAGCCCCAGGATCGGCACCGACAGCACCACCCAATGGCGCACCCGGCCCCACGGGCTGCGGTAGCGGTCGACCAGATATCCCATCACCGGATCGGTGAAGATGTCCCAGAAGCGGAGCAACATGAACAGGAGGCCGGTCAGTTCCAGGCCCAGTCCGACTTCCCGCGCATAGAGCGGGGCGAGGTATACGCCGACCGGCAAACCGACGCCGGCGAGCGGGATACTCAGAGACGAAAATGCAAGGACCCTTGGCAGGGACAGGCGCTTGGCCGGAGCGTCAGTCATATACGCATGATTGCCCTGCAAAATCGTGACGGCCAAGTCATTTTTATGCTGCACTGCGGCTTGACGACCCCCGGGGCAACAGTGTCCGTTCGCGCCAGCACTTAGGAGGGCCTGACATTGCTGAAGAAAATCCTGATGGGGCTTGGTGCCCTGATTGTTGTGATCGCCGGGATCGTTCTCTACCGAACCTTCACCTATGGCGGCGCCCCTGTCGGTGACCGGGTGGAGCTGCCGGACATCCCCGCGATCTCGGCGGACACGGCCGCAGAACATCTGTCGGAAGCCATCCGGTTCAAAACCATCACGCTGTCTGGCGGCGATCCGCGTCCCGGACAGGAAGGCCCATGGCTGGCACTGCACGACTGGCTGGATGCGACCTATCCGGCCGCCACCGCCGCGATGACCAAGGAAATCGTGCCCGGCACACTCACCCTGCTCTACACATGGCAGGGCTCCGACCCGTCTCTTCAGCCATTGCTGCTCATGGCCCACCAGGATGTGGTGCCCGTGAACATCGGCACGGAGGGCGACTGGACCGGCGCCCCCTTCAAGGGCGACATCGTCGATGGCTATGTTTACGGCCGCGGCGCGCTCGACGACAAAAGCAATCTGATCGGCATCATGGAAGCTGTGGAGGCGCTCGCCGCCTCGGGCTTCCAGCCGAAGCGCACTGTGATCCTGCAGTTCGGCCATGACGAAGAAGTCCTCGGCTCCGGCGCGGAAAAAGGGATCGCCCTGCTGAAATCCCGCGGCGTCGAACCTGTCATGGCGATTGATGAGGGTTATGCCGTGCTCGATCCGTCGCCGCTGACCGGCGCCAAGATGGGCCTGATCGGCGTCTCCGAAAAAGGCTATGTCACGCTGCAGGTCACCTCGCTCGGCACAGGCGGCCACTCGTCCATGCCGCCGCGCAATTCCGTGAATGTGCAGCTCGGCAAGGCCCTTGTGGCCCTGGATGAGAACCAGATGCCGGCAGACTTCTCCAAGCCGCCGGTCTCTGACCTGCTGCGCGCGTCCGCCGGCAACATGCCCTTCATGCAGAAAATGGCGCTCGCCAATCTGTGGCTGTTCGGCGGCATGGTGGATAAATCCTTCTCTGCCTCCCCCGCCGGCAATGCGATGGTGCGCACAACGACCGCCCCGACCATGCTGGCCGGATCGGCCAAGGAAAACGTGCTGCCGCAGCGCTCTACCGCCGTCGTCAATTTCCGCGTCCACCCGAACAACACCGTCGCCGATGTGGTTGAACATGTGAAAAAGGTGACCGGCGACATCAAAGGCATCCAGGTCGGCGTCCCGGAAGAAGGCAGCAGCGAACCGTCCCCCGTCTCGCCCACCGATGGCCGCCCCTATGCCGTTCTGGCCAGCGTGGCCGAAGCGACCGGCGAAGGCGCCCCCGTTGCCCCGGCTCTGGTGATCGGTGCCACCGACGGGCGGTATGCCACGGCGATCACGCCGCGCGTTTACCGCTTCTCACCATCCGTGCTCACCCCCGCAGACCTGAGCGGGTTCCACGGCACGAATGAACGGATGTCGGTCGCGAATATGGGCCGCGTTTCAAACGGCTTCGCGCAGATCATCGTCGCGATGGATCAGGGCGACTGATTTCCGTCAGCAGACTGAAACGGATACAGGGAATAGCGGCCGGCCCTCCGGAAGGGGGCCGGCTGTTGCATTCTCCCCCCTACTCCGCCGGGACCGCCGGAGCAGCCTGCCGGTAGGCAGACGCATCTGTCGTGAACTCGGCATGGCCATAGCGCACAAGCAGGCGGCGAAGCTTCGCGACGAGGCGACGATCCACCAGTCCGCGCAGCCCCGGCACTTTCAGGGCCGCGCTGTAGATCGCCATCTTCGCCGCAATGACCGGGAACAGAACACCGGCAACCGCATAGTCCAGCGCGCCGACGGGCACACCGATATCGCGCGCCATCTGGCTGTCCCCGCCCAGGAAGTGCTGCACCAGAACGAGGCGCGCGAGGCGGCGCTCCAGCGCATTGTGGATCCGGTTGCCGAGAGATTTGTCCGGCGGCAGATAGGTCGACAGCGTTGCCCGCACCAGCGCCCCGCAGGTCTCATCGTCAAACCCGGCGCGGATTGACCCGCTGCGCGCATTCATGATGTCGATAATGCCCTGCGGCGTATCCATCAGCAGGTCTTCCGGCAGGCCCAGAAGGTAACAGCGGTAGCGGCTGAATTCGACACGGGCGCGCTCTTCCGTTGTGAATTCCGTCCGGCCCTCTTCCACCATCTTGAACGCCAGCAGGAAGACATCGATCAGGCCTGCCGGCATCTGATCGACCTGCGGGATCGGAATACCGTAGACAGACTGGTCCCAGCCATTCACCCGGCGCAGCACATTGAAGCGCACCATGGAATGCATCAGGCGCACCATGGCGGCCGCCTTGAAACCTTCCCCGCGCGGCTCCAGCGCGCCGGGCAGAGTCGTGACCGTGAAGAAGGTCGCCGTCTCGTTCACCCGGCGCGAGGCGCTCGAATGGCTGAGCGTACCGGTCAGCGCCATCGGCAAGGCCGTATATTTGTTGAGGAAGGTGGCCAGGAACGCACCGCGGATCATCCAGGGGGCGCTTTCCGCCATGGGCAGCCGGTTGAGCCGGGCGCCTTCGCGCACAAGATCTATGTCCAGCCAGTCCGGCCTGGTTTCCATTTCGGCGATCAGGGCAGCCAGTTCCGGCGGGGCATCGGGCACGGCGCCGATGCCTTCGTCACAGGCTGTGGTCAGCATATCGACCACGCGCTTGAACCCGTATTCCGGCATCAGGGCCGCATAGGCGTCTGCCGTGATGTCGCCCAGCATCGTATAGGCCTTCACCCGTTCCACCATATCGCCGGGCGGCGGGGGAAATTTCGTCGCATAATCCTTCATGGAACTGACAGAGAGATCATCGGTGTAACGCTCCGGCGTCAGCGCAAAGTCGATGTCTCCATACATCACCGGCAGAGCCGTTTTCTGTAGCAAAATGCGCTTGTGCACATCTTCGAGGGATGTGGTCATTCGGATCTCCGGTTGCATTTCAGATGCAGTGACATTCATAATGTAAGAAATCCTCATATTTACCATTCGCATCTGAAACGGCGAAGGTCAGCGGCCCCGAAACGAAGTCAAATGGTTGAAATTAATAGAAGAAATCCAAAACAAGCCCGCGCCCGCGCAACCGTGGACGCAATTCTCGAAGCTGCGTTTCAGGTTTTGGACACGCACGGACACGCCAAATTCACGACCAGCCGCATCTCAAAACGGGCCGGCGTTTCCATCGGCACGCTCTACCAGTACTTCGACGGCAGCGAAGCAATCCTGCAGGCACTCAGCCAGCGCCACAGCGATGCCCTGCGCGAGCGGATCACGAAGATGCTGCTTGAAGAGCCCGGCATGAGCAGTGTGCGGACCGTCATCCGCGCGACCATGCAGGGCATCGCAGGCACTCCCGAAACCCAGCTTATCCTGTCCAACACCATCTTTCAGAACCGCGGGGGCGCAGAAGTCAGCCGCCAGCACTCAGCCTTCATGGAAGCCCTCAGCACGCGGGGGGAGTACGATTTTGCCCTCGGCAAGGAAGTGTCCTTCATCCTGACCCATACGGTGGTCTACCTGCTGCGCGCGACGATCATGGAACCCGAACTGGAGCTCGACTCCCAGCGGCTGGAGGACGAGCTGGTCCACCTGATGGAAAGCTATATCGCAAACCTTGCCCGACGGGCGGGCGTCTAGCCGCCGTTGAAATGACCGTGGATGCGCTCGGCCAGTGCTTCGTTCACGCCGTCCACTTCCATCAGATCCGCAACCTTGGCGCGGGAGACGCCCTTGGCGGAGCCGAAATGATGCAGCAGCGCCTTCTTGCGCGCCGGGCCGATGCCTTCGATCTCATCCAGCGGTGACTTGCCGATCGCGGCAGACCGCTTCTGCCGGTGCGCCCCGATGGCCCAGCGGTGCGCCTCGTCGCGCAGGCGCTGGAGATAGTAGAGCACCGGCGCATTTTCCGGCAGTTTGAACGGCGCCCGGCCCGGCCGGAAGAATTGTTCCCGGCCCGCATTCCGGTCCACGCCCTTAGCGATGGAGACCAGCGTCACATCGTCCGGCGTCAGATCGATTTCCTTCAGCGCCTCGATCACGGCATTTAGCTGGCCAAGCCCGCCATCGATCAGGACGAGATCCGGCCAGTTGGCGGGGTTGCCCTCTTCCCGTTCCTTTTTGGCGCGATTGAAACGGCGGCGCATCACTTCGCGCATCATGCCGTAATCGTCGCCGGGCTCGATCGTCGTGTCCTTGATATTGAACTTGCGGTAGGCGTTCTTCATGAAGCCCTCCGGCCCGGCCACCACCATGCCGCCCACGGCATTCGTGCCCTGGATGTGAGAGTTGTCGTAGATCTCGATCCGTTCCGGCGGCTTTTCCAGTTCGAACACTTTCGCCACTTCATTCAGCAGGCGCGCCTGGCTGGCCGTCTCCGACAGTTTCCGCGTCACCGCCTCGCTCGCATTGCGGGATGCCTGCGCGACGAGATCTTTCTTGCTGCCGCGTTCGGGCTTGCGGATCTCGACCTTGCGGCTTGCCTTCAGGCTCAGCGCCTCGGCGATCAGATCGGCCTGTTCCGGCATGTCGGAGACGAGGATCATCCGCGGCGGCGGGCGCTTGTCGTAGAATTGCGCGAGGAAGGCGCTCAGCACTTCTTCTGCCGTCTGATCACGTTCATGGCGCGGATAGTGCGCGCTCGCGCCCCAGTTCTGGCCGGCCCGGATGAAGAAGACCTGCACACAGGAGATCCCCCCTTCCATGGAAATGGCGAAGATGTCGGCTTCCTCGATATCGTCCGGGTTCACATCCTGGCTGCCGCGCACATGGGCGATGGCACGGATGCGGTCGCGCAAGGCAGCGGCGCGCTCGAAATCCATCGCGTCGGCGGCCTCTTCCATTTCGCTGGCGAGGCGCTTCTGAAGGTCGGCCCCCTTCCCGCGCAGGAAGTCTGCCGCCTCGTCGGCCAGGTCCTGATAATCCTTCGTCGAGATCAACCCTACACAGGGCGCCGCGCAGCGTTTGATCTGATGCAGCATGCAGGGCCGCGTGCGGGCATTGTAGACGCTGTCCTCGCAGGTGCGCAGCAGGAAGGCCTTCTGCAACGTGTCGAGCGTGCGCATCACCGCCCCGGCGCTGGCGAAGGGGCCGAAATAGTCGCCCTGGTCCTGTTTGGACCCGCGATATTTCTTGATCTGCGGCGCCTCATGATCGCGCCGGATCAGGATGTAGGGAAAGGATTTGTCGTCCCGCAGCAGCACGTTAAAGCGCGGCTTCAGGCTCTTGATGAGGCTTGCCTCCAGCAAGAGCGCCTCAGTCTCGCTTTCGGTGACGACGAATTCCATCCGCCGCGTCAGGGCGATCATCCGCGCGATCCGCTGCGTGTGGCCGCCAAGGCGGGCATAGTTCGAGACACGCGCCTTCAGATTGCGCGCCTTGCCGACATACAGCACTTCGTCGGCGTCCCCGTACATGCGGTAGACGCCGGGCTTTGCCGGCAGGCGGGTCAGATTGTCCTTGATGACGTCAACGCCCCGCAAGGGGGCAGCGCCCGGCGATTCAGTCTCCATGAACCGCAAAATAGGCGAGCCGCCGCATTTATGCGAGCGTTAGACGGCGTTGCGTATGTTGCGGATGAAGTCTTCGTTCAGGAAGTTGCGCGGATCGAATGGCGTGTCGAGCAGCAAGCCCATAACGAAGCAGAACGTGACAACCAGCACCAGCGAGGTCAGAAAGTTGCGGCTTTTTGCAGGTTTCTCGTCCCGCGCGCCTGCTTTCACGATCACCAGCAGGAACAGAATCAGGATGAAGGCTGCAACGCCCACCAGCCGTTCCAGATCGGAAAGCCGACTGAACCACTGCATCAAATCCCCCACCAGGTCTCTGACCAGGTCGATGAATTCACGCTTTGCGTCGTCAAATACAGTCTGTGACCACATTTCCTTACTGCCTTAACAATCTTCCAAACAGAAGATGCCCCACCAGGCAGGCTGGATCATGCCGGATCATAGTTAAGATGCCTGCCCGGTTGCCAGGCGGAATCTGCCGCTTCGGGGAAAGCATTCATTAACCATCCAAATACCCGGCATGACGCGGTGGCCGGGGCTTGCGGCCACGCGCCCTGACGCGTATTGCGGGCACGGCCCGGCGCTCCTGCCGGGGCTGCAATTTCCGGGACTGCCTCAAGGACATATCATGGCTGCCGATCTCCGCCTGTCGGACGCGCTGGACCGCGTCAAACCTTCCGCCACCATCGCCGTCACCACCAAGGCGGCAGAACTGAAGCGCGCCGGCCATGACGTGATTGGCCTCGGCGCGGGCGAACCCGATTTTGACACGCCGGACAACATCAAGGCTGCGGGCATCCGCGCCATCCAGGAAGGCAAGACCAAGTACACGCCGGCTGACGGCCTGCCGGAACTGAAGGAAGCCATCTGCGGCAAGTTCAAGCGCGAAAACGGCCTGACCTATACACCCGCGCAGATCCACGTCGCGCCGGGCGGCAAGCCGGTGATCTACAACGCCCTCGTGGCCACGCTGAACCCGGGCGATGAAGTCATCTGCCCGGCTCCCTATTGGGTGTCCTATCCGGAAATGGTGCTGATGGCCGGCGGCGAGCCGGTGAAGGTCGAGTGCGGCCCGAACTCCAGCTACAAGCTGACGCCGGAGGCGCTGGAAGGCGCGATCACACCGAACACCAAATGGCTGATCCTGAACTCACCGTCGAACCCGACCGGGGCGGCCTACACCCGCGCGGAACTGAAAGCGCTGGCCGACGTGCTGCTGCGCCACCCGCAGGTCTGGGTGATGACCGACGATATGTATGAGCATCTCGTCTATGACGATTTCGAATTCACCACGATGGCCCAGGTCGAGCCTGCCCTGTGGGACCGCACGCTGACCATCAATGGCGTGTCCAAGGCCTATGCCATGACCGGCTGGCGCATCGGCTATGCCGGCGGGCCGGACAAGCTGATCAAGGCGATGAGCAAGGTGATCAGCCAGACCACGTCCAACCCCTGCTCGATCAGCCAGTATGCCGCGATCGAGGCCCTCACCGGCCCGCAGGATTTCCTGCCCGTCCGCAAGGCCGCCTATCAGGCGCGCCGCGACATGGTGGTCGAAGGCCTCAACAAATGTTCCGGCCTGCACTGCCCGACGCCGGAAGGTGCGTTCTATGTCTATCCGTCCTGCGCAGGCGTGATCGGCAAGACGGCCCCGTCCGGCAAGGTGATCGAGTCCGATGAGGACTTCGCAACCGAGCTGCTGGAAACCGAGAAAGTCGCCGTCGTCTTCGGTGCGGCCTTTGGCCTCTCCCCGGCATTCCGCGTGTCCTATGCGACCTCGGAAGACGCCCTGAAAGAGGCCCTCGCCCGGATTCAGCGCTTCTGTTCCGCCTTGAAATAGAATTTTCCTATAGGTCACCTGCGATCATTTGATTGGCTGCACGCGCGGCCAATCCCCATATGATGGAGGTAATCAGAAGGAGAATTCTCATGCCCATCGACATCGGATTGACCGAAGCGGAACGTGCCCAGTCAGTAGAGGCATTGAAGAAGCTGCTGGGAGAGACCTATGCGCTCTACGCCAAGACCCATGGCTACCACTGGAACGTGACCGGCCCGCGCTTCAACGAGCTGCACGCCATGTTCATGACCCAGTATACCGAGCTGTGGGCTGCCCTCGACGAGATCGCCGAACGCATCCGCGCGCTCGACCATTTCGCCCCGGGCTCCCCGGGTGAAATGACGGATCTGGCCACGATCAAGCCGGACAATGGCATCCCGGACGCCGGCGACATGGTCTCAAACCTCGCCAAGGGACACGAAGCCGTCAGCCGGGCCGCCAAGGAAGGGATCGAGATTGCCGAGAAAACCGGCGACGCCGTCTCGGCGGACCTCTTCACCCAGCGGGCCCAGATCGCCGAGAAAACCGCCTGGATGCTGCGCGCCAGCATCTAAGTGTCCTGATGCAGGCTTCCGGACTTAAAAGTTGTCCAATCCGGCAGTTCGGGAGCATGCCGCCAGGAATGGAATACCCCGCCATTCTCGACAGCTATTTTTAAAGCGTCGGCAAACAGTTCGAGAATGGCGGATCTGCCAAGCTGCTGAACACGCCTGAGAAAAAGCATTCCCGCTTTCCGGTGGGCGATTACCCATCCCTCGGGCGCAACGATCGTCTCTTCCTGCCCATCAGGCACATTCAAGCGAATTTCGACTTCAAAGTCGTGGTCGAGGTCCAGCCCTTCGGGTGCCCAGAAAGCCCAATAGTGCGAGTCCGGCCTGCTCACGCGGGCAAGGGCATCCTGCAGGAGAGTGTCTTTTGCATCGTCCGCCATCCAGACGACCCCTAAACTTTCCAAAGAAATTGTCCATCGCGTGAAGGGACATGGACCCGTCAGTTCCTTTTTTAGACCCCCTTCCTTGATTTAAGCGCAAAAAAAAGCCCGGCTGCGATTGACGCGCCGGGCTCTGAGTATCGGGTCCCGAAGGGGGAGGAAACGCCCAATCGGAGGAAGTGATTGGGTAATGCCCGGGACCCTTGGCATACAGCCTAGATAACCCCTTTTCGCACTCGCACAACCGCCACTGAGTCAGATCACTTATGCAAATATGCATTATTAACGGCTATTCATTTACACCTGCCGCATGGCTGCGCGGCGGAGCTGTTCTGTTTCACCTGTTACGAAGTCGCGGAAAGCAGCCACACGCTTGGAACGGCGCAAATCGCTTGGGTAGATAAAGTAAAGATCGAAGATCGGGCCGACATTATCCGGCAAAACTTTCACCAGCCGCGGCATGGTCGAGGCCATATAGTCCGGCACATCGGCAATCCCGAGCCCGGCATCCACGGCGCGAAGCATGGCGAACACATTGTTCACCTTGAACGTCGCCGGGCGCGGCGGGGCGTCGTCGCGGCCCACACGGCAGGCAAAGCTCATCTCCTGCAGGGGCGAATTCTCGTCGCCATAGGCGATGATGCGGTGATTATCGAGGTCCTGCGGCGTCAGCGGCATGCCTGCGGACTTCAAATATTCCGGTGAAGCATAGAGATTGGTTGCCACCGTGCCGAGCTTGCGCTGGATCAGGTCTGCCTTGTCGGCCGCCCACAGGCGGATGGCGCATTCGGCCTCCAGCTTCAGCAGGTCGTATTCCCGGTCTTCGAGGCGCAGATCCAGGTGCAGATCCGGGTGTTTCTTCGTAAAGCCGCCAAGGCGCGGCACCAGCCAGGTCGAGCCAAAGGCCACCGGCGCAGAGACGATCAGCTCGCCCTGCGGCGTTTCCTGCTGGTCGCGCAGCGCCGTGTTCGCAGATTGGGCCGCCTGCGCCATCTCCATCGTAGAGCGAAACAGCGTGTGGCCGGCATCGGTCAGCACCAGGCCGCGGGCATGCCGCTGGAACAGCGAGACGCCCAGCGCCTCCTCCAGCGCCGCAATCTGGCGCGAGACAGCCGATTGCGAGATGCCCAGCCGGTCGCCGGCGGAGGTCAGGCTGCCAGCTTCCGCTGCAGCGTGAAAAGAACGTAGCTTACCCCAGTCCATCAGTGACTTGTGTCCGTTTCTTGTCGCTGCGGCAAGAGCCTAGCCTGCATCCTTCAGCGCCGCATCGCGAACCGCTGCAACTTCCGGCGACGCGGCAACGCGCTGCACTTCTTCCAGCAGGATGTCGAGATCGGCACGGGCCGTGCGGTGGTTGGTGATGTTCACGCGGATGGCGAGCCGCCCCTTCAGGCGCGTGGTCGACGGCGCGGCGCTCCCCTGCTCCTGCAGCTGGATAACGATCTCGTCGTTCATCGCGTCCAGCACGGCGTCGGACAGGCCGGGCTCGGTATAGCGGAAACAGCAGATATTCAGCGCCACCGGTGCCAGCAATTCGAGGCCCGGCGTCTTCTCCACCTGCTCACCCAGATAAGAGGCCTGATAGCAATTGCGCTCAATCATGCGGCCAAGCCGGTCTGTGCCAAACTCCGCGATCTGCGCCCATACTTTCAGCGCACGGAAGCCACGCGACAGTTCCGGCCCGTATTCGACAGGCCACGGATTACCACCAGCCAGGCCGCGCGCCTTGGCCGTCAGATAGTCCGGCCGGTCAGTAAAGGCGGCGCGGTGCAGCTTCTCATCGCGGATCAGGGCAAAGCCAGCGTCGTAATTCACATGCAACCATTTATGGAAATCGAAGGCCAGCGAGTCCGCGCGCTTCACGCCGGTCAGGCGGTCCTTCACCCGGTCGCTCAGCACACCGAGCGATCCGAACGCGCCGTCGATGTGGAACCACAGGCTTTCCTCTGCGGCGAGATCGGCGAGGTCATCCAGCGGATCGATCGCGCCGACATTCACCGTACCCGCCGTGCCGATCACGATGAAGGGCGTCAGGCCCGCGTCCCGGTCGGCGGCGATGGCGGCCTTCAGAGCATCCATGTCCAATTCAAACCGGTCATTGGCGGGGATCTTGCGCAGCGCGTCCGTGCCGAGGCCAAGCAGGTCAAACGCCCGCGCCACGCAGGAATGCGTCTCGGTCGAGGTGTAGCCAACCAGACCATGCCCGCAGATGCCTTCCTTGCGGCTCTGGAAGTTCAGCCGCGCATCGCGCGCCACTTTCACCGCGATGATCGTCGCGATGGACGTGCCGGAAACGACGATGCCGCTGGCGGTGTCCGGAAAGTCGAACAGCTCCCGGCACCAGGCCACGACCTGCTTCTCGACATAGATCGCGCCATGATCGCGCCCGCCGACATTGGCGTTCATCGCGCTGGCGGCAATCTCGGCGAGCAAATTCGCCGGCGTGCCAGAGCCATGCACCCAGCCGAAGAAGCGCGGATTGGTATTGCCTGCGCCATAGGGCAGCAGCGCCTCCATCCGGCCCATCACGTCCGGCACACCCCAGCCCTCGCGGGGCAGCGGCGCCTTCAGCGTCTCCTTGATATCGCCCGGCAGCTCGGTCCACACGCGGCCCTGCCGTGCGTCCTGCAGCCGGTCGATGGCGGCATCCAGCATGTGGCGGGCCTGCGCGCGGAATTCGTCCCAGTTTTCCGGGTCGAGGGATTCCTGCGGGGTGGGCTCATCAATAGGCGTGTCAGTCATGCGCGCGTAATCACCCGCTTTTGGGGGTTTTGCAAAGCATCTGATGTCACATGTGAGTCAACAATTCCTATTGGCTGGCCCACAAAATTCGCGCGATCCAGGCGATTTCAGCCGGTTTGAACTCCCGCACCGGATAGTCCGGATTGAGCGAGGCGAGCGCGATGGTGCGGCTGTTTTTGCGCGCCAGCACCTTGGCCATGACCTCTCCGCCGGTTGTTTTGACGACGACGCGGTCGCCCTTTTTCACCTCTGCCCCGGGGGCAACGATGATGCGGTCGCCCGCGCGGTAGGCCGGCTCCATGGAATCGCCGCTGATTTCGAGGGCGTAGACGGTTTCGGTGCCGAGGCCGGGGAAGCGCACCTCTTCCCAGCCCTGCCCCGCGGGGAAGCCCGCGTCGTCGAAATAGCCGTCGCGGCCGGCCTGCGCGAAGCCGATCAGCGGCGCGGTCGCGCCCCGGCGGCCATCGATCAGCGCGGCGAAATCGTCAAAGCCGGAGCCGACCGCGTCCAGCACGCGGGCAAGGCTCTCGGTGCTCGGCCAGCGCGGGCGGCCATCGGCGCCTTCGCGCTTCGACTTGTTGAACGCCGTCGGGTCCAGCCCCGCCCGCCGCGCCAGGCCCGACGCCGTCAGGCCATGATGCTCGGCCAGCTGGTCAATCCCCCGCCAGATATCCTGGTGCCGCATAAGGCCACACTCCGCTATTGTCGCGGACATCAGCGCTATAGGATTATTTGCCTACGGTCAAGCGAGGGAGGAATATTGTCCTAGATGTTTCAATTGATGTGCAAGAGCAACTTTTGATTGCTATGAGTACAAATTCGCGCTCTTCAAAGTCTCCAACACCTCCCAACCGATTTGACGCATACTGGTCAATTCAAGGTCACGAAGCTCTATATTTCTACCTGTCGCATCTGTGGCGACCCAAAGAGTTCTGTCCGAAATATACACGTAGTCTTCATCGTGCACTTTGTTGTCAAAGTGTCCACCGCCATCCTTGTTTCGTAGACCAAAAACAAGATTTTTCCGAGACAGCAGATTTTTGTTCTCCCCACTGCTAAATATTGGCTCGTCCCACCACTTACTAAATGGAAGCCAACGATGATCGCGAGAAAAGTTTTCAAGATTGGGTAAGTACATTGCGTCCTCACCGCCTATTTTCATGTGAACCAGATTGTGAGACGGAAGCAAATTGTTTGGATTTATTTCCTCAGCAGACCCGAGGAACTTCATTCTCGATTTTGCACCCAAGTGGGTCAGCAAACTCTTATTCTTCTTACTAGCATCATGGACGATCGTATGCACTCCTGTAGCAATCCGGATTGCTTCCCATCGTTCACCGTCATCAAAAGCGGCACCTGATGATTCAAGTGCTCTTATCTGAGTTCTCAGTGCCTGAAGAATTTCTTCGGGCGAACGAACACGAACCACTTCTTTTCTCCAATCAACATATATTCTGATTACAAGCACATATGTTCTTACAACTTCCACTGCGCCCCGCGCGGAACATCGCCCAGCAAACTCCCGCCCGAAAGCACGAACACTTTCCCCTCGCCGAGGGCAAACGCCGTCAGGCCTTCCGGGAAGACTTTGCCGAAGGCGTCGTTGAGCACATTCAGCCCGCCGGTGAAGGCGCCCATGGCGGGCATCACGAGGCGGGCGCCGTCGCTGGCGAAGCAGCGGCGGCGGACATTCCGTCCACGGCCTTTTACTTTCGCGACGGGGTGGAGGTGGCCGGCGACTTCGCCTGCCTCCCCTTCCGGTTCGTGGCGGAAGACGAGCGGGCCGAGGCGCACACTCTTTTCCGCGCGGCCGCCGAGATGGGCCGGCGGGTCCGGGTCGTGGTTGCCTTCCACCCAGATCCAGTCATGGGCGGAGGTCAACGCGCGGATGCGTTCGGCGTAAGGTTCCGGCAGGCGCAGCTCGGCGGCGCGGTCATGAAAAGAGTCGCCGAGGGAGATGATGGTCTGCGGCATCAGCTGCGCGACCAGCCGCTCGACCACGGCGAGCGTTGCGCCCGTGTCATAGGGCGGCAGCATCTGGCCGCGCGCGGCATAGGAACTGCCCTTCTCAAGGTGCAGGTCCGAGACGACCAGAAGGCGCTGCTCCGGCCACCAGAGGCCGCCCTCCGGCAGCGGCACGAGCAGCTCGCCCGCAAGATGCAGGAAGGTCTCTTCACGCCGGTTTGCGAGGGCTGCGGTCATGGGGGAACTCTGGCCTGCCCCGCCGGGCGGGTCAATTTCGGAATGCGGCGCGCCCTCACCTCCCACGCCCTTGCGGGCGCGGGTAACCCCCTCTCCCTCTGGGAGAGTGGGCCGCGAAGCGGGTCGGTGAGGGGCGCCCGTAGGGCGTGGGAGGTGAGGGCGCGCTATATATGGTCTATACACGGTGTATTCACGGTGTTCTTTATTGCCTGAAGGCCCGCCTATCCAACACCTTGCCCCCTAGTCGATGCGCATGGCGTCGCGCACCAGCGTGTCTTCCGCTTCGCTGAGGATCGCGTCCTGAACGCTGGCGCCGAAGACGGGCTCCTTGCCGATTTCGAGCATGACGGGCACGGCAAAAGGGCTGATCCGTTCCAGCGGCACATGGTCGATCTTGCCTTGAATTCTCAGGAGCATTTCGCCCAGGCGCCGCACATCCAGCAGGCCTGTCGCCGCATCCTGCCGCGCCGCCTGCAGCAGGACGTGATCGGGCTCATGGCTGCGCAGCACGTCATAGATGAGGTCTGTGGAGAAGCTGACCTGCCGCGAATTCTTCTCCTTGCCGGGCAGGTTGCGGTGGATCAGGCCGGAAATCTGCGCGCACTGGCCGAAGGTGCGTTTCATCAGGGCGCTCTCGTCCAGCCAGGCGTCGAGGTCGTCGCCCAGCATGTCCGGATGGAATAATTCTTCCATGTTTACAGGGCTTAAGTCTTCCATGCCCCAGACGGCCATGGCGTATTCGCTGGCCACAAATCCCGTGGGCTTCGCGCCCATCCGCTCCAGCCGCCGGGTCAGCAGCATGCCGAGGGTCTGGTGCGCCAGCCGCCCCTCAAAGGGATAGGTGACGAGGTAGTGCCGGTCCCCGCGCGGGAAGGTCTCGACCAGAAGGTGATCGGGCGGCGGGATCACTGAGCGCAGGCGCTGGATCTCGAACCATTCCTGTACCGGCTGCGGCAGGTGGCGCCATTCGTCAGGGTTGTGGATCATGTGCCGCACGCGGTCGGCCAGGAAGGTCGTCAGCGGGAATTTGCCGCCATTATAGCTGGGGATGGCCGGCCGGTCGCCGGTCGCCCGCACGACCAGCGCGTCCAGCCCCTCAATGCCGACGAGGCGCAGCACTTCGCCGCCAAACAGGAACGTGTCGCCGGGCGTCAGCTGGGACAGGAAGTACTCTTCCATCTCGCCCAGCTTGTGGCCGGCACGCACAGCCCGTTGCTCACCCGCTTTCGGTTTGCCGATGAAGCTCGCCAACCGCACGGCCAGCATGGGCGCCTCGACGATGGCGCCGACATTCATCCGGTGGGCCTGCGCATCCCGCGGCGTGCGCGCCACCCAGCGCCCGTCCGGCCGCCGCACGATGCGGTGATAGCGGTCATAGGTCTTCAGCGCGTAGCCGCCGGTGGCGACAAAATCGACAATCCTTTCAAAGGCTTCCCAGTCGAGATCCTGATACGGCCCGGCCCGGACGATCTCGTCGTACAGCTCCGCAAGGTCGAACCCGTCGCCGCAGGCGCGGCCCATGACATGCTGGGCCAGCACGTCCAGTGCGCCGGTGCGCAGGCCTTCGCCGTCGATCTCTCCGGCTTCCACGGCGGCCTCTGCCGCGCGGCATTCCAGCACTTCGAACCGGTTGGTCGGCACCAGCACGGCGCGGCTCGCCTCGTCCATTCTGTGATTGGCCCGGCCGATCCGCTGGATCAGGCGCGCGGCCCCTTTCGGCGCGCCCATCTGGATGACGAGGTCCACCTCCCCCCAGTCGATGCCAAGGTCCAGCGTCGAGGTACAGACGACGGCTTTCAGGTGCCCGGCCGCCATGGCCGCCTCGACCTTTGTGCGCTGTTCCCGCGACAGGGAGCCGTGGTGCAGCGCGATCGGCAGGCCGTCCTCGTTCACGTTCCACAGCTCCTGGAACATCAGTTCCGCCTGGCTGCGCGTGTTGACGAAGACCAGTGTCATCGTCGCGCGTTTGATGGCCTCATAAACCTCCGGCACGGCAAAGCGCCCGGAATGGCCGCTCCATGGAATGCGTTGATTTGAAATGAGAATATCGACGTCTGCCGAGACGCCGCCGTCCGCCTGCAGGATGCGCACGCCCTTCCCGTCGCCGCGCACATCCAGCCAGTCGGCCAGTCCCTGCGGGTCCCGGACTGTGGCGGAGAGGCCAAGGAAACGGCAGGCCGGCGCCCAGCTCGCCAGCGTCGCGAGACCAAGCGACAAGAGGTCCCCGCGTTTCGAGGCGGCGATGGCGTGGATCTCGTCCACGATCACGCATTTGAGGTCCGCGAAGAACTCCTTCGCATGGTCCGACGCGATGAACAGGGCGAGCTGTTCCGGCGTCGTCAGCAGCACGTCCGGCGGGGTCTTACGCTGGCGCTGGCGTACATGGGACGGCGTGTCGCCGGTGCGCGTCTCGATGCGCAGGCCGAGGCCCATTTCCTCAACCGGCATCATCAGATTGCGCTGCACATCGGTGGCCAACGCCTTCAGCGGCGAGATGTAGAGCGTGTGCAGCGCGGGCCTTCGTCCTCCCCCGCCTGCGGGGGAGGTGGCAGACGGCAAAGCCGGCTGACGAAGGGGGGACACCGGACTTGCCGCACCCGCCCCCTCCGTCCGCTTCGCGGACACCTCCCCCGCAAGCGGGAGAGGATGAGACAGCTCGATCAGGCTGCCTAGAAACCCGGCCAGCGTCTTGCCGCCGCCGGTCGGGGCGATCAGCAACGCGCTCTCTCCGGCAAGAGAGGCATCCGCCAGTGCCAGCTGGTGCGGCCGCGCCTGCCAGCCGCGCGCGCCGAACCAGCCTGCAAAGGGCTCAGGCAAGGTAAATGCGGAGGGCGGCGCGCTGTCTGGCATGGGATCAGATTAAACTACCGCAAGACGCGCGATTTGCAGGTTTTTTTCCAGTCACTTTCCGGCAAAGTGCCATCTTTGCCCCAGTTGATGGAAAACCGATGCGCCCTGCCCGCCTGTCCCGCACATGCCTGTCGCTGCTTGCCCTGCCCCTGCTCGCCCTGCCAGCGCTGGCCGAGACACCGCTTGAGAAAGCGCTTGCCGCCCCGACGGACGGGCCCGACTATCTGTTCGACATAAAGATCGACGATGGCACCCTGAAGGGCGAAGCGCAGATCGATCCGACCCGGCCGGAAGGCAAACGTCTGACGCTGCTCTCCCCTGATCCGGCCACGCTGACAGGCGACGCGGCCAAAACATATGAGGCGCTGCAAGCCAAAACATCCGGCGACAATATCTGGTGCAGCACCTTCGATGAGAACATCCCGGCCGATGCGAAACTGATCTCCGAATCCGGTGAGGCGGCGGTCTACAGCTTCACGCCGCTGGCGGGCGACAACAAGGACATGGAGAAAATCTACAAACACCTGACGGGCCGGGTCACCGTGTCCAGGGAAACGCCCGCCATCCTGTCCTTCGAGATGTTCGCCGAAAAGCCGTTCAAGCCCGCCATGATCGCGAAGGTCGACAGCTTCTCCCTGAAGGCCGACTGCACGCCCGCGCCGGACGGACGCACCTATATCAGCGCGTTCGCCCTCGACGTCAGCGGCAATGCGATGATGCAGCCCTTCACCCAGTCAGATCACCGGGAGGTGACAAAACTGGTCGCCCTGCCTGGCGATGCGGCGCTGACCTCCGGCGATAAATAGGCACAGGACCGCGCCTGCTCCGCCCTTATTCGGTGAGGCCGTACTTGGCGAAAATCTCCTCGCGGATCGCCTGAATGGCTTTCTCGCTGCGGGCATGGCGGCGGTCGATCTCGGCTTCGATTTCGGCCTCGGCTGCGTCGCGCCGGGCGGTAACGGCCGCCCGCTCGTCTGCGGCGGCCTGCAGGGCGAGCAGCACATCGCGCGTAAAGCTGTTGATGTCGAACCGGACCCCGCCGTCCACATCGAACCCGCGGCGCACAACAACCGCATTCATGCTGGGCACGATGACGACATACTGGCCACGATTACCCGCCATGTAGAACGCGTCTGCCGGAACACCCGGCGCATTGTTCATCAGCCAGAACTGCGCGCCATAGCCGGGCGCGCCGGCAGGCGGCTGGGCCGGGGCCGGTGTGCGCACAAAGTCGACCCAGCCTTCCGGCAGGATCCGCTCGCTGCCCCACATGCCGTCCTGCAGGTAGAGCTGGCCGACACGGGCCAGGTCACGCGCTGTTGACCAGACCTGGCTGGAGGAGATGAAGTCGCCATTCCAGTCCACTTCCATCGTCGTGTGCCGCGCACCGATCTTGTGCAGCACAGATTCGTACGGGAAGCTGTGGAACTTGCTGTCGTCGCCGATGGCCTCGCGCAGGGCCCGCATGGCGATCAGCGTGTCGTCATTGGCGTATTTCCAGCGCTTGCCGGGCATCGCTTCCAGCATTTTGGAGTCGGCCTGATCCACAACACGTCCGCCGCCGAAATACAGCCGTCCGGTGCGCGAGCCGTCTTCGCCGCTGTCCAGGCCGCTCGCCATGTTCAGCAGGTTCCGGAGCGTGATCTGGCGACGCGGATCGGCGCCGGAATCCCATGCTTCCAGGACGGCCGGGTAATCAATGTCGATCATGCCCTGGCGGCGCGCCGCGCCGATCACAGTGGCCGTAATCGACTTGGCAGCAGACCAGGTGCGCTGCGGTGTCTCGTGATCAATCCCGCGGGCATAACGCTCAGCCACGATCTGGCCGTCCTTGACGACAACCACGGCGCTGGTGCGCGTGCCATTGCCATAGGTGCGCTCGTCGAACGCAAAGGATACCGGGATATCGAGGCGTTCGGCCTCTTCGGTCCGCAAGCTGACCTGTACGTTGGAGCCGATGGCGCTGCCCCGGTCCTCCCCCGTAACATCCGGCCAGGCGGCAAAGCGCGGCAGGTAGCCGATCATGGTTTCGTCTGCGCCGGCAGGCAGCTGAGTACACCCGAAGCCCGGCCGGTAGGCGGCAATGCGCGGCGGCATGGACGGGTCGTAGACCACGCTCACGGTCTGCTCGTTGAGGTCGATCCGGGCATCCGGCAGCTTGTCAAAAGCGCGCTGATAGTCCGGATAGATGCCGTCCAGGTCATTGTTCCGGATCGTGTCGAGATCCATGCCCGCGACGAATGTGTCAGAGCAGATGAAGCTGACTTTCCAGCCTGCTGCCAGCGACTTGTCCATCAAGGCCGTGTTCCCGCCTTCCTGGGCCAGGGATGGCAACGCCATCAGGGCCAGCGCAACGGCGGAGGCAAAAACGGAACGGGCTGGCTGCATGTTGGAAAACTCCCTCTTTTACAGGGGAAGTCTATGCGAAGGTTTTCGTGTCGCAAGTGTGGCAGGGCAGTTCGGACTTTGTCAGCCTTGATCTAGGCAAGGCGCATTACGTCTACGACGATCCCCGCCGCCGCGCCGCCCCATGTACCGCAAGGCCTTTCGCGACGGCACCAAAGCGGTCATTCGCCGACACGTCCGCATTCCGGAACCGCCCAGCAAGGCGCGCCTGCACCAGCGGAATAAAAGTCGACCCGCCGACCATCACGACATCGGTAATCTGGTCCTCAGACACGCTGGCCCGAGCCAGGCATTCCGTGGCCACAGCATCCATTTTGGACACGGCCCCATCGATCAGCGCCTCAAACCTCTGGCGTTCAACCAGCCTTTCCAAGTGTGCCATGGGGGTCTGATAGACAAATGTCTGCCGGTCAGCGCCGCTGAGACCGATCTTGATCTGCTCAGTGTGCCTGGCATAGGCGTGGGCCTCGTGGTTGCGCACCAGATGGTCAAACGCCTGAATACCCTGGCTGTTCGGGCTATTCATCTTCATCCAGGTGATCTGTCTCTGGGTGTCGCGCGTGTAGAGCTTGTTGAGGCTCTTCCAGTCCGACAGGATCGAATAGGGCGCAGACGGCACCGGCAACCCGTTCAGCTCCAGCGTCTCCATGTGCCCGAACAGTTTCGACAGCTCGTGGAAGCTCAGCGTGTGATCGAAGTCATTTCCGCCGACATACAGGCCCGCGCTGCCCAGCACATCGAAACCGGCATTGTCGGGCGAGATCCGCACAACTGAGAAATCCGATGTGCCGCCGCCGATATCGACGACAAAAACCAGCTTCTCCCGGCCGCTGGGAAACACCACGGACCGGGCGGCCGCTACGGGTTCATCCAGAAATTCGACGTGGGCAATGCCCGCTTCATGCAGGCACGCCTCCAGGATAGTCTGCGCGCGTTTGTCGAGGTCTGGATGCTTGTCGTTGAACGACACAGGCCGCCCCTGGATGACAGACTCGACTTGCTGGCCGGTCAGCGCCTCCGCCTCTGAAATCACGCGGCGCAGGAAATGCGCGATCACATCGCGGAACGGCAGACGCCTGCGGCCCAATTCCGTTGTCTCGTCGATCAGGGACGAGCCCAGAACCGACTTGATCGACCGCATCAGACGGCCTTCCTCGCCGGACTCATAGGCATTCACCGCCTGTGTGCCGATGGCATACTCGCCGGATTCCAATCCGTAGAATACCGCTGTCGGGATGGAGGTCGTGTCCGGCTCCAGCGCGATCAGGTCGATGCCCTCGGCACCGCAAAACGCGATGGAGGTGTTCGATGTGCCAAAATCGATACCAACTTGCATGGGTAAGGCCCTTGATGCGGGGAATACGGCTGAGCCGCCTACCCCACCTGGACGCAAAGCGAAAGAGACCCGCACCTGCCCCTTTCCGCGAAGCGGCAAACGCCTACAATCCGCTCATGCTCCGTCCCGACCTTCTTTTGCAGCCGACGCCGAAGGGCCTGTATTGCCCGCCGGGGGATTTCTATCTCGATCCCGTGCGCGGCGCGGTGGAGCGGGCGGTCATCAGTCACGGCCACTCCGATCACGCCCGCGGCGGCCATGGCGCGGTGCTGTCCCATCCCCACACGCTGGCCATCATGGCGGCGCGTTACGGGCAGAATTTCGCGAAATCCACGCAGGCGCTGGAATATGGCGAGGTGATCGACATCAATGGCGTCTCCGTCTGGCTGACGCCCGCCGGGCACATTCTCGGCTCAGCCCAGATCACGGTGGAGTACAAAGGCCTGCGGATGACCTTCACGGGCGATTACAAGCGCCGCTTCGACCCGACCTGCGCCAGTTTCGAGCCCGTGGACGGCACGCACGTCTTCATTTCCGAAGCGACCTTCGGCCTGCCGGTGTTCCGCCATCCACCGACCGAGCACGAGATGGGCAAGCTGCTGCGCAATATCGCGGACTTCCCGGACCGCACGCACTGTGTCGGCGCCTATTCCCTCGGCAAGGCGCAGCGGATGATCCGCCACCTGCGCCTCGCCGGGCATGACGCGCCGATCTATATTCACGGCGCATTGGAAAAGCTCTGCGCGGTCTATGAAGACGCTGGCGTGCCGATGGGAGACCTCCGCCCGGCCACGACGGACGATACATCCAAAGCCGCGCGGGAGGCCTATCGCGGACAGGTGGTGATCGCCCCGCCCGGTGCGTTTGAGGGCACATGGGCCCAGCGCTTCCCGGATCCGCTGATCGGTTTTGCCTCCGGCTGGATGAGCGTGCGCCAGCGCGCAAAGGCCAGCGGCGTGGAGCTGCCCCTGATCATTTCCGATCATGCCGACTGGGACGAGTTGACCGATACCGTGCGGGAGGTGAACCCCGACGAGCTCTGGGTCACCTATGGCCGGGAAGACGCGCTTGTACGCTGGGCCATGCTGGAAGGACGCCGGGCCCGGCCACTGCGGCTGGTCGGTTACGAAGAAGAGGCTGGTTGACCCGGTACGCGGCACCGGCATTAACTGCGTTCTACGGTGTTCCAGAAGGGGATTTCAGAATGAAACGCCACCTGCTTGCCGGGGCTGCGCTGATGGCGCTGAGTGCCCTGCCCGCCTGCGATGCGGTCCGCCTGCCGGTCTTTAATCCGGCGAGCCAGGAAGACGCCGCCGCCGCGCCCGTCGAGACGATGGCCGAAAGCGATTCGGAAATTCTCGTCGCCGAGCCTGCTGCAGACGCTGCAAGCCTCGGCGAAACGCCCGCAGTGGACCGCGACGAGATGGCGGAAGATCCCCCCGACGAAACGCGCCTTGCGCCTGAAAGCCTCGTCGGCGAGGACGTTGCTCAGGCGCCCGAAGCTGATGACAGCGAAGCGGCCGGGAGCGGGCCTCTCGGACTGACGCTGGCCGAGCTGAACGCCGTGCCGTGCGGCCTGCCGGCCGGTGCCGCGCCGACGCCGACGGTTGGTACGGTGGCCGGCGCCACGCAGACAGAAGACGCCGCCGTCGGCGCAGAAGCGGTCAACGCTCTCGCCGCCAGCCTGGCCAACTTCCCCGGCATCGTAAAACTGGAGCCGGTAAAGCCCGCCGAGGACGGCATGATCGCCACGGGCCATTGCAGCGCCGTGCGCATCGCGGACCACTGGCTGGCAACAGCGGCCCATTGCGTGGACGAGCCCTTCGATCAGCTGCGCATCATCGGCACGGCCGAAAACCTGCACTCGCCGCTGGCCCATACGACGGAAGGCGACCTCGCAATCTGCCATGGCGGCTATGCGGGCACGGCAAACGGCTATGCTAACGATCTCGCCCTGATCCGCCTGTCCGATGCAGAAGCCGCGGCCCTCGGCGATGTCCCGGTGGCCCGGTATGGCGCGACCGACAAGCCGCTGGCGCCTGTCAATTACCCCGCCGGCGATATGGCGGGCTGGGGCCTGACGCATTTCGGCGGGAAACTGTCGAACAGCCTGCTTTCCGCGAGCATCCGCATCACCGGTACGGGCCCGGCGACGATCTATGTCGCCAGCCAGGCGGGGGCCGGTCCCTGCCTGGGTGACAGCGGCGGCCCGCTCTATGTGACCGAAGCGGACGGCTCGAAGACCGCCGTCGGCATTCTGTCCGTCGTCGAACAGAACCGGGAGACCGGCCAGTTCTGTGCCGGAGACTATAATGGCCGCTACACAAACCTGCAGGGTTACACCGGCTGGCTCAGCGACGTAATGGCCCTGTGTGACAGCAATGAAGAGGCTTGCCGGTGATCCGCATCATGGGTCTGCTTGCCGCTGGCGTCGCCCTCACGGCGTGTGCCAGCCGCAGCGCGGATGGGCCGGGCCGCGACGCCCACCTGCCCGCACAGCCAGCAACGGCCTACGAATTGCCGATTGGCGGTCCGCACTCGGTCAGTCTCGCCATCATGGACTGCCAGGCAGGCGGATGCCCGGTCGTGAATGTCCTGCTGGACCCGGACAATTACTGGCAGCGCTCGGCAGACGATGGCGCCTATTCCGGCATCGCACCGGACGGCCTTTATGCCTCAGTCATAGCCGCCTTCGAAGATCAGGGCTTTGACGACACCGACAGCGTGCTGGACATCACCAAGGACAATCCGGCCCTCTGCCCGCAATACCTGCAGCGCGGCCGAGTCTATTACATGCATATCGGCCGTGGCGAGACAGGCCAGCGGATTGACTATGACACAGGCTGTTCCGGCTCGCTCGATGCCCGCCGCGCAAAATTCGTGACGGAGGCTCTGGCGGAAATGACAGACCTCACCCATATTTTCGACGGGGCCGTGATCCTGGAGGACGACATGGGCGACGAAGAGTAGATAACCGGATTCCCGGCTTCCGGTTTCAGCCTCCGGAAGCCGGATGATCCCTGTCTAGATCCCGACGTCCATCATCTTCTGCCAGCCCGGACGGGCCTGCATCTTTTCGAACCACGCCTTGGTCGCGGGCCGGTTTTCCAGCCCGCCCTGTGCGTTCGACATCAGGATCTGAAAGCCCATCAGGCAGTCTGCCGCGGTGAACCGCTCGCCCGCGAAATACGGATATTTCGACAGGTGTGCCTCGATCGTCGCCGCCGCCTTCTCGCGCTCGGCCGCCATCATGGCCTGCGCAGGATTGCCGGTCATGTCGACCCGGGCGAAATAGACCTGCAGCAGGCCCGGCAGGAACACGGCGCCTTCAGCAGCGTGAATCCATTCCAGATAACGCGGAAATTCCGGAGAACTCGGGCGCGGGTGCAGGTGATAGTCGGTGTCATACCGGCCCATCAGGTATTCCGCGATGGCGCCCGTCTCGGCGATGACGACATCCCCGTCCTCCAGCAATGGCGACTTTCCCATCGGGTGAATCTTCAGCAACTCCGGCGGCGCGAGGTTGGTCTCTTCATTGCGTTTGTAGTGCACGATCTCGTGCGGCACGCCGAGTTCGGCAAGCAGCCAGACGATCCGCTGCGACCGGGAGGCGTTGAGGTGGTGGAGCTTCAGCGTCATGTGGCGTTTCCTCTGGATGCGTTGATTTTATCACGCGCCGGAGCATCCGGCGCTGTTATGCATCGCATTTGGCCCTATGTATCTGCACATGCAAGCTTTTGCCGACCTGCTGGAACGTCTGCTGCTGACGCCATCGCGGAATGGCAAGCTGCGCCTGCTGACCGGATATTTTGGCGCCGCACCGGACCCTGACCGGGGCTATGCCCTCGCCGCGCTTACCGGCGGGCTGGATCTGAAGAGCATCAAACCTGCCGCCGTCCGCGCCCTCGCCGAAGAACGTATGGACCCCGTCCTGTTCAGCCTGTCCTACGATTATGTCGGCGACCTCGCCGACACCGTCAGCCTCGTCTGGCAGGAGACGCGAGGTGCAAACCGGACGCCGCCGCTTTCCGAAATCGTCGAAACCCTGCAGGACGCGGCACGAGCCGAAGCGCCGCGCCTTGTCGCGGGCTGGCTGGACGGGCTGGATGCCACCGGCCGGTGGGCTCTGCTGAAACTGATCATGGGCGGCCTGCGCATTGGCGTGTCGGCCCGCATGGCGAAAATCGCGCTGGCGGATTTTGGCGGCGTCGACATCACCGAGATCGAGGAAATCTGGCACGGCCTCGCCATCCCCTACGCGCCGCTCTTCGCATGGCTGGAGGGAAAGACAGGCCGTCCGTCACCGGATATTCCCGCGCCCTTTCGTCCTGTCATGCTGGCCCATCCTCTGGTGCCGAAAGCGGACCGGGACAATGCCGACGCCATCGATCCGGACCTCATCACACCGGACACATTCGCGGCGGAATGGAAATATGACGGGGTCCGCATACAGGCCTCCGCTGAAGGCACAGTCCGGCGCCTGTACACGCGCACAGGTGACGATATCTCCCACACATTCCCGGATGTCCTGGCTGGCCTGAATTTCCAGGGCACGCTGGACGGCGAACTGCTGATCCGCGCGGAGGATGGCGAAGGCGTCGCACCGTTTAATGCGTTGCAACAGCGGCTGAACCGGAAGACCGTCACCAAACGGCAGATGCAAACCCACCCTGCTTTCATCCGCGCCTATGACCTTCTGCACGACGGCGAAACCGACCTGCGCGCCCTGCCCTTTCGGGATCGGCGCAAGGCGCTTGAAGACGTCATTGCCCGGCATGGAGCAGAGCGGCTCGATCTCTCGCCGCTTGTTCCCGTGACGAACCTGCACGATCTCGACACTTTGCGCATGAACCCGCCCGCCCCGGAAATCGAGGGCCTGATGCTGAAGCGCTGGGACAGCGCCTATGTCGCCGGGCGCCCGGCGGGCCTCTGGTACAAATGGAAGCGTGACCCGTTCCTGATCGACGCCGTCATGCTCTACGCCCAGCGCGGGCACGGCAAGCGTTCGGGCTACTATTCCGATTACACATTCGGTGTGTGGAACGGCGAGACACTGACACCCGTCGGCAAGGCTTATTTCGGCTTTACCGATGAGGAATTGAAGGCGCTCGACAAATTCGTCCGTGAAAATACGGTCGAGCGCTTTGGCCCCGTGCGCTCCGTCACGCCGGAGATTGTGCTGGAAGTCGCCTTCGAGGGCCTGCAACGGTCTGCCCGCCACAAATCGGGCGTCGCCATGCGGTTTCCCCGTATCAACCGTATCCGCTGGGACAAGCCCGCAGAAGAAGCAGACCGGCTGGAAACGCTGGAAGCCATGTTACCCGAATAAGAAAAGGCCGGGCGCCTGAGACGCCCGGCCTTCAGTATATCCGGAAATTCGTCTGTTATCAGACGGATTCCTTAAGTTCTTTCGCAACGCGGAACGCAACTTTCTTGGAAGCCTTGATCTTGATGGCTTCGCCGGTTGCCGGGTTGCGGCCCATGCGGGCCGGACGCTTGCGCACTTCCATCGTGCCAAGGCCCGTGAAACGGACTTTTTCGCCCTTCTTCAGGCGCTTCGTGGTCATGGAGACCAGATCGCCCAGAACGGCTTCAGTCTGCTTTTTCGTCATGCCATGCGCTTCGGCCAGTTCAGCAGCCAGCTGGCGCAGGGTGACGGTGACGACCTTCTTCGGAGCCGCAGCCGCACGTGCAGCCGGTTTCGCAGCTGTGCGTGCAGCCGGCTTTGCGGCCGGTTTTGCGGCTGGCTTGGCAGCAGCAGTCCGACGAGTGGTCGTTGCCGCTTTGGCGGCGGGTTTCGCAGCGGCCTTCTTGGCCACAGGTTTCTTTGCCATGAGCAAATTCCTCTATTCCGACTCAAATGAGTCGGCAGGCGAATAGCGTAAAAATGCCCGCCTGCCTTGCTTTTTTTCAGTTCGGCGCAATTTTCTTCAGACGCGAACCCTGCAACACAGTGACTATGAAATCACGTCTTCCCCTCATCCTGATCGCACTGGGTATCCTTCAACCGCTGTCGGGCGCGCTGGCGCCGGTGCTTGGAATTGGCACGCCGATCGGCGAAGCAACGCGCGGAATACAGGCACCGGAACAACCGCTTCCCGCCTACTTTTCGATCTGGAGCCTTATTTTTGGGGCATATATTGCCTTTGCCTACCTCTCATGGCGCCATCGCGAGCCGTGGATGTTGCGTATCGCGCTACCGCTCGCAGGCGCTGGTCTGGCTAACATCGTATGGATGCTGAGCGCGCAACTGATCGCTGTGCAGCGGCTCGACTTTGTGCTCCTGTTCCCCATTGCCGCCTTGTCATGGACGGCAGCCGCGCGTTTCGATCGCATGCGCGGCATGGGCGGAAGCCCGCAAAAACTTATCGCAGATGCCGCGACCGGACTGCTCTCCGGCTGGATCCTGGTGGCCATCGGGATCTCTGTACCGCTGGTGATTCGCGGTTTTGCTGGCCTGGGCCCGACCGATCTTCCTTGGCAGATGCTATGGATCTTTCTAGGAACTGCTGCGTTGGGGTCATGGATCTTTGCGCGCTATGTGAGCCGCAGTCTTTGGTTCTTCGCCGCCCTCACCTGGGGGCTTATGGGTGTCATCGCAAACAATTGGGTGGTGACGGGAATGGGATGGATTGCCATCATGACGGCCGTCTCCGGCGGCCTGATCCTCGGCCTGCGCCTTCTACGCGGCGCGGATGGAACAACCTTCCCGGCCTGAAACGACGACGGAGTAATAAATGGAATTTCTGAACAATATCGACTGGGACGCCCTGCTGGCTGAGCACTGGCCCATCATCGCGGCTTACGCACTGAAAGTGGTGGGAGCCCTCATTGTGCTGATCGCCGGTCTGCGCATTTCGGGCTGGGTCGCGTCACTCGTCCGCAAGCAGGCCCTCAAACGGCCGAACATCGACGACACGCTGGGCAGCTTCTTTGCGTCCATCACACGCTGGTTCCTGACAGCTGCAACGCTGATTGCGGCGCTTCAGCTGTTCGGTGTCCAGGCCACCAGCTTCGTGGCCATTCTCGGCGCCATGACTCTGGCCATTGGCCTGTCATTGCAAGGCGCGCTCGGCAACATTGCGTCCGGCATCATGGTCATGTTGTTCCGGCCTTATAGCGTTGGCCAATATGTCGAACTGGCCGGCGAAGGCGGCACGGTCAAAGACATCAACCTGTTCCAGACCATTCTCGCCTCCCCCGACAATGTCCAGGTCATCGTTCCCAACAGCCAGGCGATCTCCGGCGTTATCCGCAACTATGCCGGATACCCGACCCGGCGTGTCGATCTGGTTTTCAGCGTCGACTATGGCGATGGGCTGGAGAATGCGATGGAGGTGATCGAACGCACCATCAAAGCCGATGACCGCGTGCTGGCAGACCCGGCCCCCGTCGTGCGCGTCAATACGCTGGGCGCCAGCTCGGTAGACATTGTCGCCCGTCCATGGGTGAAAACCCCTGATTATTGGGAAGTCCGCTGGGCCCTGACCAGAACAGTCAAGGAAGCCCTCGACGCCGCCGGAATCTCCATTCCGTATCCGCATCAGGTCAATATCACGCGGGAGGTCAGCTGAAGTCAGTTGAAGCGCATCAGACGGCGTGACAGAAGATTCCCATGAAGCTTCCGATCGACACCACCGGCTGGCCGCCCTGGGCCGCAACGCTCGAACCCTATGTCGAGAAATGGGGCGTCGTGCTCCTGTCGGCGATTGCCGTCTGGATCGCCGCCAGTCTGCTGCGGCGTCTTGTGCTGCAGGTCGGCAAGAAGGCCATATCCAAGGACAAAGAGTTCGAGGGATCGAACTGGGACCTTGCGGCCTCCATCACCCGGATCTTCGCGCTGATTCTGCTCAGCCCCATACCACTCGGGCTTGCGGGCTATGACTGGGAAACCATGATCGAAAATCGCGGCCCCGGCGCGCTCGGGGCCGTCGCTATTCTGGTGATCGCGGTGATCATCGCCAACGGGGTCGCCCGGTCCTTGCGGCGGTTCGGGCGCAAGGCCCATCGCCGCGCAGGCGCTGACGATACGCTGTTCGCCTTTGCCGCATCCCTGTTCAAATACCTGATCTTCGCGGTCGCGATCGTCTTTGCCCTGACGCAACTGGGCTTCCCGACAGCCTCGCTGGCGGCCCTGCTCGGCGCCGCAGGCCTCGCCATCGGCCTCGCCCTGCAGGATACGCTGAAGGCCGTTGCCGCCGGTATCATGCTGGCGATCTTCCGTCCGTTCCGGATCGGCGACTATGTCAGCGCAGCCGGTCTTGATGGCGAAGTGATCGACATCACCCCCTTCCTCACCCAGGTGAAGCAGGTTGATCACAAGATCGTCTCCATCACCAATGACAAGGTATGGTCAGAGCCGCTGATCAACCATACGCGGCAGACACGGCGGCGCCTCGATCTCTATTTCGACATTTCCTATGATGACGACATGGACCTGGCGATCCGGCTCGTCCGCGAAGTGGCCGACAACCATCCGCGCATCCTCGGCAATGATGAAACCTGGGTTGGCATTTACGCGCTGGCCGCTTCCAGCGTTCAGGTGCGGTTGCGCGCCTATGTGGCCACACCGGAATTTATCGATGTCCGCGCGGAAGTTACCAAGGCAGTTAAAGAAGCCTTCGATGCAAATGGCGTGACCATCCCGTTCCAGCATGTTGTCTATGTTCCGTACAAGCCGCCTGGCAAGAATGATGGTGAAACACAGGCCGCACCTCCGCCGATGGCCCCTGGGGAAAATGACTGAGATACCGCCCCTCAGCGATCCGGCGCCAACGCCGCCACCAACAGAGAACCCCGGCAAGCCGCCGAAGCGCCCGCTGCTGCGGCGCCTGTTCGGCATCAGCCTCTGGGGCGGGGTGAAACTGATCGGGCTCTGCATTCTGGTAGGGTTCTTCGTACTGGCAGCGAACTTCAACCCGGCCGCTCAGGATGCAAACATTCCGGCTGCTCTGGCGGCGGTTGCGAAACAAACGCTGGCAGCAGCAGGCTGGACGATCCGAAATTTCTGGAAACCGGCGCTGGCGGGCGCCACAATCGTTCTGCCGCTCTGGGTTCTCTGGCGTCTGATCAGCCTGCCATTCCGTAAATAACAGGCAATGCGCGTGCCGGCGGCCCCCAAATGGGCAGGACAAAGCGAGGCGAACTGTGTAGGTTCGCAAGCGCTTCGCAATCATCTGAATGGACCCGAATGACCGCAGAAACGCAGACCACCGATGGGGACGGCATTCACGCACTGGCCGCCCGCCTCTCTGACCTGCAATCGGAACGGGCCGGCCTGATCGCCGGGCTCACCGGCTCCGTTGCTTCCGGCAAGACAACCCTTGCTGCCGCTCTTGCCGATGTTCTGGACGATATGCTGGACGTCGAAACCGTTTCGACCGACGGCTTCCTTTTCCCCAACAGCGTGCTGACCGAGCGTGACCTGACGCTTCGCAAGGGCTTCCCGGAGACCTATGACCATCAGGCCCTCGGCGATGCCCTGCGTGCCATTCGAACGGGTGAGGCGGCATTCCCCACCTACAGTCACATCACCTATGATGTGGACCCGGGCCTGACGCGCGTCATTGCCCGGCCGGACGTGCTGATCCTGGAAGGGCTCGGCTTCCAGCCCTTGTCACCGCCGCCGCGTGGAACACACGAGCCGGACCTGCTGATCTATCTGGATGCCAGCGAAGACAATCTGCTTGCCTGGTTCCTGGAACGCTTCCTGCGCCTGTGGAACGCCGCACGGGAAGACCAGGCATCCTTCTATGCGAACTTCCTGCACATGTCAGAGCCGGAACTTCTGGACTTTGCACAATCGGTCTGGGAGCAGATCAATCTGCCAAACCTGCGGGAGCACATCGGCCCGCTGAAACAGCGGGCCGACATCGTTCTCTACAAGACCCGCGATCATTCTATCACGATCGCAGAAGACAGATTGCTCTGACGGCCTAGAGGCTCGGGTCGATCAGATATTTCTCGCCTGTCGCCTTGGCGTTGTAGGCATGCAGCGTGTCCAGATCGAGCGCATCGGCCAGCGAGATCGTCTTCGTATAATGGCTGGCAAAGGTCGTATCGAGTTCATCGATCACGCGCTTGTACATGCGTGCGCGCACCTCAGGAGCCGCCTTCTCCAGGAACGGCGTCAGCAGGTAGCCGCTGAGGTTCCAGGCGAAGCCGACACCGGCCGGCACGATGGTCGGCGACATGTCGAGGCGGCCATAGATATAGACCTGCGTTTCCGTGCCAGACCCATAGCGGGAATATTCTTTCATCTTGCGGCTGGCGGCGGCTTCCATGGCGATCAGCAACTGGCCCGCAAGCGGTCCGCCGCCGATGGCGTCAAAGCCCATGGTCGCGCCCGTTTCCATCAGGCCGGTGATCAGGTCTTCCATGAAAGTCGGCGATGTCGAGTTGACGATGTGTTTGGCGCCGATACCGCGCAGGATTTCCGCCTGCTCTTCCTTGCGCACGATGTTCAGGATCGGCACGCCATCCTTGAGGCAGATCTTGTTCAGCATCTGGCCAAGGTTTGAGGCTGCGGCCGTGTGAACCAGCGCTTCATGCCCCTTGGCTTTCATCGTTTCCACGAAGGAGAGCGCGGTCAGCGGGTTCACATAGCAGGACGCCCCCTGCTCTGCCGTCGTGCCGTCCGGCAGGGCCATGCACTGCGAGACATGCAGTGTACGGTATTGCTGGTACATGTTCCCGCCCAGGCAGGTAACCATCTTGCCAAGCAGCGCCTGCGCCGCGGGCGACTCCCCGGCAGCCACCACGATGCCGGCGCCTTCATTGCCCACGGCCAGCGACTGGCCAAGCCGGGCCTTCATGGCGCGCAGGCCGCCTTCCGGCACATCGGCCGTGATTGCCGGATTGTCTTTCGTGCCGCCTTGCACGGCGGTGGACATGTCCGCCCCGCCAACCAGCAGGCCGAGGTCGGACGGGTTGATCGGTGTCCCCTGGATCCGGACCAGCACCTGGTCCGGCCCCGGCGCCTTCACGGCTGCTTCGGTGAGGGACAATTCCAGTTTGCCCTCCGGTGTCACCAGCGTGCGAATTTGCAGGCTTGTCTCGGGTAGTTGGTCAGCCATTGGATATTCCTCTCTTGGAGTTTGAATTTTTGTATGTGTCTCAGGGCCTTATGATGACCTTACCGACAACTTCGCGGTCGGTCATCAGGCGCCACGCTTCCCGCCAGCCGTCCAGCGGGACCTCACTGTAGACGCGGGGGTGGACCCTGCCCTCTTCCGCCCATTGGCTAATCGCAGCCTTGTTCTTCAGCCCCCGTTCCGGAAACCGGCGGCCATACTCGCCCGCCCGGACGCCAACGACCGAGAACCCCTTGATCAGCGGCATGTTCACATTGATCGAAGGGATACGCCCGGATGTGAACCCGACCACCAGAAGCCGCCCGTCAAAGGCGATACAGCGGACACTCTCGTCAAAAACATCCCCGCCGACCGGATCAAAGATCACGTCTGCGCCGCGCCCACCGGTGAGGGTTTTGACCTTGTCGCGAAAGCCCTGGGCCGCGTTGATGCCATAGTCCGCGCCGTACTCCAGCACCTTGTCCAATTTCGTATCGGACGCCGATGTCGCGATGACCGTTGCGCCGAGCAGCTTGCCGACATCCACGGCGGCCATGCCAACCCCGCCGCTTGCGCCGTGCACGAGCAACGTTTCGCCCGGTTGCAGATTGGCCCGGACAACAAGCGCCACATAGGCCGTGATATAGGCGGCCGGAAAGGCAGCGGCCTGGGCAAAGGTGAAAGGTTTGGGTTTGCGGGACAGGCCCGCTGCCGGAAGCACGGCATATTCGGCGCAGCCGCCGGTCTTGTTCCCGCCGATCACTTCATCGCCGGGCATCCACTCCGTCACGCCATCTCCAACCGCGTCGATCACGCCTGCGACTTCCATGCCCAGCGTGAAAGGCAGTTCCGGTTTGAACTGGTATTTGCCCTGGCTCATCAGGAGATCGGGGAAGTTCAGCCCGGCCGCCTTCACGCGAACCCGGACCTCACCCTCTCCCGGCTCCGGCACGGCAATATCCCGCACCTCCAGCCCGGAGAAGTCATCCGTAATCTGGTGACAGACAAGCGCTTTCAAGCCGCGCTCCTAAAGCTTCGAATAGACGGTACGGACCATGTCCGCGATTTCCAGGCAGGCCTTGCGCGAGCCGGGCGAAATCAGGGTGAACGCGGTGAAGGCGTGCGCAAGATGGTCATAGCGTTTGTGGATCACCGGCACGCCGGCATCCTTCAGACGGCGGGCATAATCATCGCCTTCATCGCACAGCGGATCATGCCCCGCCGTGATGACGACCGCTGGCGGCAGGCCATCAAGATGGCCCGTCTGCCCGGGCGACAGCATCCTGTTCGACTTGTCGAACCCTTCCGGCAGATATTCCTGCATGAACCAGTCCATCGTGTCGGTGGACAGCGAGAAAGTCTGACTGAACTCCTTGCGGGAGGGGAAGTCCTCAACAAGGTCGATGGCCGGATAGATCAGCAGCTGCATCGCTGGCAGTGGCTTGTCCTCGCGCTGCATTTCCTGCGCGATGATCGCCGAGAAATTGCCGCCCATGGAATCCCCGCCCACAGCGGCGACACCTTCGGGCGCCCCGAATTTGGCGGCATTGCGCATGCCCCATTCATAAGCGGCGCAGCAATCATCGATCCCGGCAGGGAATTTATGTGGCGGCGCCAGGCGGTAGTCGATCGACAGGACGGGGCATTTCACGCGGCTGGCCAGAATGGAGCACCAGGCGTGGCAGGTTTCCAGATCGCCGATCACGCCGCCGCCCATATGGTAGTAGACCATGAGCGGCGCCTTCGGATCCTGCCCGTCCGGGCGGTAGATGCGGGCTGGAATCTGGTTCTTGTTGGGGCCGGGAATGGTCAGGTCCTCGGTGCGCACACCGGGTTCAATAGGCGCCTCGACGGAGGCCAGCGTTTCCTTGGTCACGGCCTGAACGGTTTCGGCCGGCAGGCTGGACAGCGGCGGCGCATTGCGTCCGTTCCACGCCATCAGCTGCAGCTGCGGCTCAAGGGTACGGCCCCGAATTGTCAGCGGCTTGCCGCCCGCCATTTTCACGAGCAGGCCGCCCGGCAGTTTCATGACGAGCTTGGTGATGGTCTGCTGAAGGCTCATGGCCGCTCCCCTGCTGTATTCATGGGAGAAGCTTAGACCTGCCGTGCCTCGCTCGCCAAGGGGGCAAGCGCCTTACTTCGCGGCAAGCTCCTTCACACCGGCCATCAGCACGCGAGACGCAAACTCGGTCGCGCCGTCGACATCGACAGGCCGGCGGAGCAGCATGACTTCTCCCATTTCCCGGGCCGTCCCGATCGCGGCAGCTGTGAGAAACTCAATGTCGATGGTCGAGGACGTGTCTGCCGACAGGATCCGTTCAAGATCAGACCGGATCTCGGCTGCGACGGCCAGCATTTCCGGCGTATCCACCCGCACGCCGATCAGCGCCATATGAGGCGCACCTTCGGACAGGGCCTGCCTGTTTTCGTCGGCAATGAAGCTGAAATAGGCATGGTAAGCATCATGCAAATAGTCATGTGCGGTACGGGCCGTGGCGCGGACATCTTTCAGCATGTCGCGAAAGCGATACGTGGAGTCTTCCGCAATCGCTTCGAAGACTTCTTCCTTGGACTTGAAGTAGTTGTAGAATGTGCCGGCTGCGAGGTCCGTTTCCCGGATAATATCGCGCACCGTCGTGGCCTCGAACCCGATCCTGGCGAATACGCGCCGGCCGGCATTGAGAATCGCCCGCCGGTTCGCCGCCTTGGAACGGGCTCTCTTGCCCGGTTTCTCTACCGTTTTCATGCCGATTGTCATGACTTGCCTTCCTCGCCTTAAACGCATCGTGGCCGAAGGCGTCATCATGTGTCAACTTTATAAAATCGCAGAGCTGCAATGCATGTCATCCCAAAAGATTCAGGGAATTACGTATTGTCAGGGGTCCGGACCGCTTAGCCGGAAGATGGCGTGATGCGCCAGTCGAGGCCCGTCTCCGAGACAGCGCACGCGACGTCCATGAACATCCTCTGCGACTGAACCGCGCCGCGCCAGATTTCAACCCAGCACAACAGGAGCGTCTCACGCACAGCGCCTTCCAGCCCGCGGACGATCCGCAGTCCGGACTGGTGCAGGACGGCCCCGCCATCAAGGGTTTCTACCCGGCACTCATCCCCCATGCCGGCAAACATCGCCGCGAGGAACCGTGCCGCCTCTTCCGGACCGCCATCCTGGCCGCCCACCGCCGCTGCCATATGCCGGTAGTGCTGCAGGCCCGTCAGCCGCGCGGCGAGCTGACAAAGCTCCAGCGCACGCGCCTGCCCGAGAACAGCCACCAGTTCGCGCACGCCATTGCGGATATATTCCACCGCATAGTTCCGGTTTGCCCTGGCAAGGCGTTCCGCATTCCATTCCCCGGGCGGTGGCTCGGGCTGTTTCGCCGGATCAAAAGGCGGCGGACGCTCATCCGGCGCAAAGACGAGGCGTTCGTCCTCCGTAAGGTCGTGATCGTATTCGCGGAAATAGCCACAGAGGCCGAACTGGCCCGTCATGTCCTCAGACACGCAAACAAAGCCGAGCCGTGGATTGCCGAGCGAGACGCCATTCTGGCCATACCAGCCGCGCAGGAAGCCCCGGCTTGCTTCCACCGGCACACCGCAAATCACCGCGCCGTCATACATCCAGCGCGGATACCGGAAGCGGACCCACGCCCTGGTATCGCTCTCTTCCATATATTCGACCGCCACGCCGCCCACACTATTGGACAGGACATGATACTTCGCACACGCCACAGCATCCGGCAGGCCGTCGAGCCCCAGCTTACGGAAGCTTGAGAGGAATTTGTCCTCATGCTGGCGGCGGAACAGCCGGAACATCCAGTCGCCGACGACCTCTGGCCCTTCGCGCGTGGCAACCATCAGTTCAAGGCCCAGCAGATACTGATGATGGAGTTCGGCCTGCGCTTCGATCGCGGCAATATTCAGCGCCATGCCCCTACCCGGCCTCCGCCACGGCATTCGGGGGCTCGCTGCCAGTGCCTTCGATCTTCCGTTGGCGAAGCATGTTCAGGAACATGCCGAACCCGACCCTCAGCATGATCAGGATCAGCACGCCCAGCAGCGGCTGTCCGAATGCCAGCATCAGGCCCGCGCCGAGAATGATCGCCACATGCAGCGTCACGATCCGGCCATAGGGCGCGAACATTTCCGCAGGCAGCTGCGTATTCCGGAAATCGCCGCGCCCGATGAAGTCGATAAGGTAAAAGAGCATGTTGATGAGAATGATCGCGCCCACGAACCAGAGCATGTAGGGGCCGGTGCCGAGCGCCCAGTCGACCAGCGTCCGCATGCCGCCAAACCCCGGCGCAACATTGCCCGTCTTGCTACCCGCAAAGGCGCTGAGGAAGACCCCATGGCCAAAGCAGAACATGCCATAATGTACCGTGAAGAACGGCACCATGAAGGCTGCCGCCGCGAGGTTCAGGATGTCGGCCGCCACCGTGCCGATCATGCGCAGGATCGTGAACACACCAATGACAAGGTTTTCCAGCCAGTAGAGTGCAACCAGCGGCACCGCTTTCCAGCCAAAGAAGACGACAGCAATGACCGGCAACAGGTCGACCAGCAGGCTCAGCCACGCCATCGGGTCCCGATAGGTGCGGGCAAACAGGTCAGGATCGAAGAAACGGGTCATTCCGGTTTGTTCGTCATCTGTCAGCTGCCCGGATTATAGGCTGGAAACTCAAACGGATTGCGCGGGGCAAGCCCCTTGGACCCTCTTGGATTGTTATAGTTGCCGGTCAGGATCTCGAAATGGAGATGGATCGCCGTCGCATTACCGGACTTGCCCATCATGCCGATTTCCTGCCCGAAGCCGACTTCGGCGCCTGCATGGATGCCCTGGGCAAAATGGTCGAGGTGGGCGTAGCGCGTATAGACGCCGCCGCCATGGTCGATCAGAACCATGTTTCCGTAACCGGTCGAAACCCGCGCCTCGAGGATACGCCCCGGCGCCGCCGCATAGATCGGTCCGGGCGGAAAGGATTGCAGGTCGATCCCGTCATGGCGCCGGGCAGAGCGGATGCCAAACCCGGACGACAGGCAGACATCGTTCGCTGGCGCGGTCGCCAGCACCACCGAGCCGACGACGATGATCGGCTTGTAATCGACCACCCAGAAATCACTGTCCATGGGCGGCGCGTTGGTCACATAGATCCCTCCGCAGGACCGGAGATAGGCATTCGGCTGGAAGCTACCCTGCGCGGTGGAAACCTGCGGCGGACCGGGCGGCGGCTTATAAGTCCGCACCTGAGTGGGAGCTGGCGATGACGCACAGCCAGCAAGGAAAACCAGTATGAATGCAGCCCCCAGTCGCTGCCTCATGCGGGAACTTTCACGCGTTTCATGCCCTTCTCGATCTCCTTCATCAGGTCGCGGCAATAGAGGTTAAAGTCCACCTGCATGCGGTGGCGCGGGCTGTCATAGAAGTGCCCGAGATGCGCCTTTTCATCCGCGACGGTGATCCGCTCCATTTCCGCAGCATCGGGGAAAGCGTACGCGCCATCAAGGGCGGCGGCCACCAGTTTGGACTGCTGTTCGGCAAAATTCACAAGGGTCGGCAAAGGCTGGGCCAGGCCCAGGAAGAAGATCGTCTCCCGGCCCGGCTTCACCATGCGCTTGTACAGCGGGAAGACATTGTCCTTCGGCGTCAGGTCATCCTGCTTCAGGAAGGGGAAGGTCACATTATAGCCCGTCGCCCAGATGATCGCGTCGACCTTTTCGCGTGTGCCATCGGTGAAGACGACGCTGTCACCGTCCAGCTTTTCGATGCCGGGTTTCGGCGTGATGTCACCGCAGCCGACGCGGGTCAGGAACTCGCCCGACACCGACGGGTGGCCTTCCAGCGGCTCATGGTCCGGCTTCGGCAGGCCATAGTCTTCCATCATACCGATGGTTTTCTTGATCTTGCTCCGCGCGAGCTTTCGTCCAAGGCCTGACGGCATCCAGGCCGGCAGCACGGCCTTGTCCGCCGGTTTGCCGTCCATGTATTTCGGCAACACCCAGACACCCCGGCGCATGGAGATGAACAGCTTCTCCGCCAGTGGGCGCTGGGACAGTTCCGAGGAGATATCCATCGCGGAGTTCCCGGCCCCGACAATCATCACCCGCTTGCCGCGGAAGTCATAAGGTTCGAACGGGTCGGTATAGTTGTGGGAATGCACCTGGTAACCATCGAAATGCCCGGGATAGCTTGGCGTGCGCGGATCCCAGTGGTGCCCGTTGGAGACCACAACCGCATCATATTCGCGTGTCTCGCCGGTCGACAGCGTCACTTTCCAGCGGCCGCCCGGCAGGTCTTCGACATTGGTCACAGCCGTGTTGAACGTGATTGTTTCACGCAGGCCGAAATGATCCACATAGTCATGGAAATACTGCAGCAGCTGGGCGTGATGCGGGAAGTCCGGCCAGTCTTCCGGCACGGGATAATCCTCGAAAGCCAGGCGCCATTTCGACGTATCGATGTGCAGCGACTGATAGCAGGACGAGGCGCCGTTGGGGTTTTTGTAGTACCAGTTGCCGCCGATATCGTCCGACATCTCGAAGCAATCATATGGCAGGCCCCGGTCCTTCAGCCGTTTGGCCATCGTAAAGCCCGAACATCCTGCCCCGATAATGCACGTCTTTGGCTTGCCTGTTGCCCCGAATGCCATAGCTTCCTCCTGACCTGCGGTCTTGTGTATGTTCTTTTTCAGCCGGATGTTATCCGAGGCGAAAGGCAGGTCAAATGAATGGGGGCCCATATGGAAGATGACGCGACGCCAACTGCCGAACCCTGGCAGGTCATGGGAGAAAACCTGGACATCATCACCGGCGGCGTCCCCTGGGGACGCCGGATGAGCTTCCGCGTCACGAAGGTGGAAAAAGGCCATATCTGGGGCGTTCAGCCCTGGAAGGACCGCCTTGTCGGCGATCCGGACACGGGCGTGATCCATGGCGGCGTTCTGACGTCTTTCCTCGACAATCTCTCCGGCATGGCGGCGAGTTCCTCGCTGGACAAGGCCCGCTTCGTCTCCACGCTGGACCTGCGCATCGACTATATGCGCGCCGCTGAACCGCATCAGGAGATCCTGGGCGAGGCGGAATGCTATCACCTCACCCGCACGGTCTGCTTCACCCGCGCCTGGGCCTATCATGAGAGCCGGGACAAGCTGATCGCCACCGCCGCAGGCGCCTTTGCCATCAACAAGCCGCGCTCCGTCCAGTCGATGAGGACCCAGTAATGTCTGAAGATATTCTATCGACCCGGGGCGAACAGGTGCAGGCCTTCCTGGCCCGTACGCCCTTCGCGCAGGAAATCGGCATGCATTGCGATATCATGGGCGACGAGATGACAACCGTCATGCCGTTCCAGAAGAAACTGATCGGGAATTTCACGATCCAGGCCCTGCATGGCGGGGCCATCGCGGCCTTTCTGGAACTGACCGCCATGGCGCAGGTCTACCTTGTGACCGAACACCTGGAACGCCCGCCCCGGCCGATCAACATTGCGATCGACTATCTCCGCCAGGGCCACGCCAAGGACACGTTTGCCCGCGCGACCATCACCAAAATGGGCCGGCGCATATGCTCGGTCCGGGCTGAAGCCTGGCAGGATGAGCGGTCAAAACCGGTCACCAGCCTGCTGGCGCATTTCAAGGTAAGCGACGGCTGAGGGGGTGGATAAGGTCCCGCTCCGGACACCCATGAAGACCGTCTACAGACCGTTTATACACCATTTACAGACCGTTTATAGCGGGGGAAAAGCGCGCGCCAGGGCCTTGTGCCATTCAAAGTTTGCATACCAGTTGGCGTTGTCCTCATTCATCAGCGCCAGGCGGACGATGACCACATCGCGGCCAGGCGCGATCCAGATCGTCTGACCTTCATGGCCCTGGGCCAGGAAAGCGCCTTCGCCGCCGGCGGGCAGCCAGAAGCCCATGGCATAAAAATCGGTTACCCCGCCCGGCGGCGGCGTGCGGCTCATATCGACCCACCCTTCCGGCAACAGGCGCTCGCCCTCCCACACGCCGTCACGCAGATAGAGCAAGCCGAACTTCGCATAGTCCCGCGCGGAGGCCCAGATATCCGACCCGCCAAGATAGGTTCCAGCGAGATCGAATTCCGGCTGGGCATCCATGCCGAGCGGGTCGAACAGGACCTGCCGCATCCAGGCCGCCATGGGCGCATCCGCGGGCGAGCAGGTATTTTCCGGCGCGTCTGTCTCAGGCGCAGAGTCCACCAGCGCGGTTGAGCACCAGCTCTCGATCCCGATCAGCCCCTGCAGCGCGCGGCCGACCAGGCTGAAACTGGCGGTCGAATAATTCCACCGCGTACCCGGCTTGTATTTCAGCGGAAAGGACTCGCGGATGTAACCGACAACATCAAATTGCCCTTCCCCGAACTTCATCCGGACCGCATCACTGTCTTCGAAGATGTCGGGCCCACTTTCGAGATAGTCCAGCCCGTCCGTCATGGTCATCCACTGACGCCAGGTAATGGCCGCACGCGGATCATCCTTTTCGAACAGGCCCGGCATGGGCGCATCAACGTCATCGATCAGGCCAAGCTGGATGGCCCGCCCCACCAGGGCGGATGTCACCGACTTGGCAAGGCTCCATGACATTTGCCTTGTCTCCGGACCAAACCCATCCCGGTAAACTTCGGCCACGAGTTTCCCGCGATGGATGACAACGATGGCCCGTGTCTCGCCGCCCGTGTTATTGCGTCCGCTGCCCATCGCGATGTCGAACAATTCCTGCACCTTGTCAGCCACGTCTGGTGGAAGGTCGCCCGTTTCCCAGCCATGGGTCGGCCAGGCCACCCCCTCCGGCTGGGCCGGCAGCGGCACAAGCCCCTGATTTTGCGCCGCCGCCAGCGGCGCGAGAGCCAACATCACGCAGAAGAGGAATATGTTGCGCAGCATTGCGCTTGTCTCCTATTGTCCCAATCAGGACATAGGGGAAGAAAGTGAAGAACGTCAAAGCGCTTCTGCCCGCGGCAGGAATTCTTTTACTGGCAACCGGCGCGGGAATTGCTTTTTATCCCAACCCGCAGGTTGCGCATGCCGGGGAACGCTCTCAGGCGGAGGCTCTGGTCTCGCTGGCCGCCAAGCAGGTCTGTTCCTGTCTTCATGTCGCCGGACGCGAACTGGACAGCTGCCGGGATGATTCCACTCTGGATATGAGGGGCATATCCTATACGGACCAAAACAATATGACCCGCGCAGTTTCGCATGATGGCCGGGCCAGCGCGCAGGCGAAGTTCACGCCAGGCCTGGGCTGTACATTGGTCAAACCGTGAAACGCACGCTGGCCGCCTGCCTCCTGCTGGGCGGGTGTAGCGCGATGCCAGGACCTGCCGGCGGTCATCCGCTCAGCTGGATCAGCGGCTGCTGGGAAAATGCCGATGGAGACTATCGCGAGGTCTGGTCCGCACCGGATCATGGCTATCTGTTCGGCTACGCCCTGGCCCTGGAGGGAGACACGGTGGCCTTTTTCGAACAAACGCGTATCGACCCCGGCGCCACCTATACATTCAATGCCTACCCGGCCGGCGAAGGCCCTGCCCGCTTCACCGAAGTCGAACGTGGCGCGGCGTATATCGTCTTCGCAGACCCGGAGCATGACTACCCTCAGCGCATTCGATACGCGCGCGACGGTGACCAGATGACAGCGGAGATTTCCCTGCTGGACGGCTCACAAAGTGAGCGCTTCGTGTTCCGCGCCTGCCCGGACTAAGGGCCGGGGCCGGCCGTCAGTCGCCGAAACGCTGGATGTCCGCCGGGGCGCCGCCAAACAGGGACTGGTATTCCGGCTTCAACAAATCATGGAAATCCGCCTGCGGCAGGGTGATGTGATACGCCCCTTCCGCATACGAACCGATTTCGTAGGGGGCATAGTGCAGGACGAGGCCGCCCAGCTTGCCCTCTTCAGTGGAGGCGACCAGGCTGACCGCTCCGGCAAACAGGCCTGTTCCGGCAAGGGCATCTTCCGCCTCACCGCGAAACGTCTGCAGGCTTTCGGGTGACCCGCTGCGCGCGGCCTTGGCTGAAGCGATACTGTCGAACACCTCCGGCGCAAGGACACTGGCCGCAGCTGCTGTGTCGGTGAACAGGTCTGCGGCCTGCAGCCGCTTCCCGGTCGCGGTATCGTAGATCCGGCCATCGGTCATGTAGTTGCCATGCGCCCCGCCGGTGAAAGTGAAGATGAAGCCTTCCAGCCCCGCCAGCGACCCTGCCGCGCCCGTCACGCGCCAGTCGATCTTCAGGCCATAGGGCCGGAAATATTCCGGATCGGCCTCCTTATAGGCCTCCGCATCCTGCTGCATCGCCTCGATCCGGTTGTTTGCGTCTTCGAGGAGGTCTGCAGCGATGGCCGGATTGAACGCGAAAATCGCTTCCTCGAAGCGGACATCGGCCTTCAGCGCGTCATTGTCCACGAGCAGGAAGCGCGGCATGTCCGCCGTGCTGGCCACCTGCGGATCGTCCGCCGCATCGTCTGTCCCGGCCAGCTGGACGCTCGCGCCGGGCATTTCAGCGGTGTCGCCCGCCTGTCCGCAGGCGCCGGGAAGGGTCGCCATCAAAAGGGCGGCGGACAGGAACAGGGCGTGTTTCATCGGTCTAGTCCTACAGGCTCAGCAGTTCGGCGTCACCGCCCTGTGCCGTGATATTCACCGTCAGCGCCCTTTCTGCGGCGAAGCGGTGGAGATAATGCGGCCCGCCCGCCTTGGGACCGGTGCCGGAAAGCCCTTCTCCGCCAAAGGGCTGGACCCCGACCACGGCCCCGGTCATCGACCGGTTCACATAGGTGTTGCCCACCGGACAGGCGGCCCGGACCTCCTTGTAGAAGCTGTCCAGCCGGGAGTGTACGCCCAGCGTCAGGCCATAGCCCTTGGCGTGGAGTTTACCGCCGACCTCGTCGATATCATCCGGATCGTAGCGGATCACATGAAGGATCGGGCCGAACTTCTCTTCCGTGATCTGATCAAGCGAGGAAATCTCCACCAGGGCCGGGCCGAAGCCATAGCCTTCGAGGCCGATCTTGCCGGCATCGACCTGGTGCAGGACTTTCGCACGGGATTTCATGTCTTCGAGGTGCGCCTCCAGCATACTGCGCGCTTCCTCATCAATGACCGGGCCGATGTCCGTTTCCGGCAAGGCCGGATCGCCCAGCTTCAGCTCGTCCATCGCGCCTTTCAGGCCTTCGATCAGGTGATCTGCGGTTGCCTTGGGCAGGAAGGCAATGCGCAGCGCCGAACAGCGCTGGCCTGCCGAGCCGAAGGCGGAGAGGATCATGTCGTCCAGCACCTGCTCGCGCAGGGCGGTCGTGTCGACAAACAGGCCATTCAGGCCGCCGGTCTCCGCGATCAGCGGAATGATCGGCCCATCGCGGTCTGCCAGCGTGCGGTGGATCATGCGGGCGGTGTTCGTGCCGCCGGTAAAACAGACGCCGGAAACCCGCGGGTCAGATGTCAGTTTCGCGCCGACGGTTTCTCCCTTGCCGGGCAGCAGATGCAGGGCATCGACCGGCAGGCCGGCCTTGTGGAACAGTTTCACCGCTTCAAACGCAATCAGCGGCGATTGCTCGGCCGGCTTGGCGACGACCGTATTGCCAGCCGCCAGCGCCGCAGAGATTTGCCCGGTAAAGATGGCCAGCGGGAAATTCCACGGGCTGATGCAGCAGAACACGCCCCGTCCGTGCAGGGACAGGTGGTTGGTCTCCCCCGTCGGCCCTGGCAGGCGCATCGGGGCGGCGAAATCCTTCTCTGCCCCCATCGCGTAATAGCGCAGGAAATCGACCGCTTCGCGCACTTCGGCGATGCCGTCATTTAGCGTCTTGCCGGTCTCCCGCGCCATCAGGGCGATCAGGCGGGGCATGTTGTCTTCCAGCGCTTCGGCCATGGCGCGCAGATGGCTCGCCCGCTGCGGGCCGCCAAGCTTGTCCCATTCCGGCTGGAATTTGACGGCGGCATCGAGCGCGCGGTCCATCGACGCTTCGCTCGCTTCCTTGCAGGCGCCCAGAACCGTCTCCGTATGGAAGGGTACGCGGCAAAGCTCTCCCCCGCCCGTATCCGGCTTGCCGGACACGATGGCGCCTGCCGCAATGGCCGGGCTGTCGCGGAAGACACGGACCGCCGCGGCGATATCGTCACGGACATATTGTTGCGACAGGTCCATCCCGGACGAGTTGCGGCGCTCCGGCCCGTAAAGGCGCGGCGGCGTCGGAATGCGCGGATGGCGGCGCGGCCCGGCTTCCACCTTGGTGATGGGATCGGCGACGACCTGCTCGGCCGGCACGTCCGGATCGAGGAAGGAGTGCACGAAACTGGTATTGGCGCCATTCTCCAGCAGGCGGCGGACCAGATAGGGCAGCAGGTCCTTGTGCGCCCCGACCGGTGCATAGACCCGCACCCGCTTGCCGGCTTTCGCGGCGCCATACAGCGCCTCGCCCATGCCGTGCAGGCGCTGGAACTCAAACTTCGTCACGCCCATGGAATCTGCCATCAGGTCCACCGTGGCCAGCGTGTGGGCATTGTGGGTCGCAAATTGCGGATAGAGCACCGGGCTCGCCTCAAGCAGCTGCTTCGCGCAGGCGAGATAGTGAAAGTCCGTCCCCTGCTTTGTGGTGAAGACCGGGAAGTTCTGGAAGCCCTCGACCTGAGAATGCTTGATCTCGCTGTCCCAGTAGGCGCCCTTCACAAGGCGCACCATGAAGCGCTGGCGCGTATCGCCTGCCAGCTGTTTCAGCTTCTCGATCACGCCGCGGGCGCGTTTCTGGTAGGCCTGAACAGCAAGGCCGAGCCCGGTCCAGCCTTTCAGCGACGGCTCACGCGCCAGGCTTTCGAACAGTTTCAAGGACAGGACCAGCCGGTCGGCTTCCTCCGCATCGAGACAAAGCCCGATATTCGCCTCCGCCGCCTGCTGGCAGAGGCTGAGCAGGCCCGGATAGATCTCCGCCAGAACGCGCGCCTCGTTCACGGCCTCAAACCGCGGGTGAAGCGCGGACAATTTCACCGACACGCCACTGGAGGCTTCCGGCGGTGTCGATTTGTCCTTGCTGGCCGCAACCTGCTGGATCGCGCTCTGATAGGCTTTCAGGTATCGTTCGGCGTCGGCCGCGGTGCGGGCGCCCTCCCCCAGCATATCAAAGCTGAAATGCGCAGCATCGCCCTGGCGCACCATGCGGCCGCCGCGTTTCAGCGCATCCTTCACATTCCGTCCAAGGACGAATTGTTCACCCATGATCCGCATGGCCTGCATCATGGCGGCGCGGATCACCGGTTCGCCGCTTTCACGCACGAGGCCGGATACGAAATGGCTGGGGCCCTTCTTGGCCGCCGCCGGCACACCGATCACGCGGCCCGTCAGCATCAGCCCCCAGGTGGAGGCATTGACCAGCCAGGATTCCGACTGCCCCTGATGGGCGCCCCAGTTTCCGGAGCGGATCTTCTCGGCGATCAGGTCGTCGCGGGTTTCAGCATCCGGCACGCGCAACAGCGCTTCGGCCAGGCACATCAGGGCAAGGCCCTCGGCGTTCGACAGGCCGAACTCCTCAAGGAAGCTTTCCATCATCCCCTTGCGGCGCCCTGTGGCCCGCGCGGTCTCAACCAGATCGAGTGCCCGCCGCATCGCGGCCTGCCGCAGATCGTCACTGACTGGCGTCTCTTTCAGGAGATCCTCCAGCAAGGCCTCCTCATCAACAAACTTATTGGAGTCGAGCGCGTCCCAGACATATTGCGTAGCGGCGAGGGTGTCGGTCATAAATGGTGGTCCCTTCTGGCATAAACTTGGTACAAAAGCAGAATAACGGGGCAGGTCTTATGCCGGTTCCCACCCTTATGGGAAAAAACTATATCGTCTCCACCCGCCAAGTGCGAGGGTAGTGGACAGCGAAAGGGGCCTTTACGGTCCCGCCCAAGCCCGCCATGTTGCGCGCGGCTGCGTGGCATTGATGGGAGTCCACATGCGGATCATGCTGGTAACAGACGCCTGGGACCCTCAGGTCAACGGCGTCGTACGCACCATGAAGCGCGTCATCGCCGAATCCGAGGCGATGGGCCATGAATGGGAAATCGTGCACCCCGGACAAGGGTTCCTGACGACCCCGCTTCCGACCTATCCGGAAATCAAGCTCGCCCTGTTCGCACGCGGCGAAATCGAAGAGCGGTTCAACGTGTTCGAGCCCGACGCGGTGCACATCGCGACCGAAGGAACCCTCGGCATGGCGGGCCGGGCCATGTGCCTGAAGATCAAGCACCCCTTTTCGACCGCCTATCACACGCGCTTCCCTGAATATGTCAGCGCCCGCCTGCCGATTCCCCTGTCCTGGGGCTACAGTTTCGTGCGCTGGTTCCACAAATATTCCGGCAAGGTGATGGTGCCGACGCCTTCCATGGTGGAGGAACTGCGGGCCAAGAAATTCATCAATCTGGTCGCCTGGGGCCGGGGCGTCGATACCGACCTCTTCCACCCGTCCCGCCGGATTGAGGAAGGCCAGCCGGGCGACCCGTTCGAAGGCCTGGCGCGCCCGATCTTCCTGAATGTCGGCCGCGTGGCCGTGGAAAAGAATATCGAAGCCTTTGCCGAACTGGATCTGCCGGGCACCAAGGTGATCGTCGGCGACGGGCCGCAGCGCGAGGAACTCCAGAAGCGCTATCCGGATGTGAAATTCCTTGGCGCGCGGTTCAATGAGGATCTCGCGACCGTCTATGCCAGCGCCGATGTTTTTGTCTTCCCCAGCCTGACAGACACGTTCGGCCTGGTCGTTCTGGAAGCCATGTCATCCGGTACGCCGGTTGCCGCCTTCGAGGCCACCGGCCCGCGCGATGTCATCCCGGGCTCAAATGCCGGGACCGTAACGCCGGTCGGCGGAGACCTCGCAGCTGGCGCGGTCGCCTGCCTCGATCTCGACCGGGAAACCTGCCGAAATTATGCCGAAGGCTACAGCTGGCAGGCCTGCGCCGAGGCCTTCATCGAGAACCTCCAGCCCCTTCCGGCCCCGGCCCGGAAACGTTTCTGGCAAAAGATCCGCCTGCGGCGGCGCAAGAAACCGCTGGAACTTGTGATCCCGCCGCTGCTGGACCTCAGCCCGAAGCCCAAAAAGGGCCCGGACACACCGGAAGGCCCGGACAAAAAGCCCTGATCAGTCTGCCCGGTTTCAGTCTGGCCGGTTTCAGTCTGGCCGGTCTTCGGGCGCCACACTCAGCTTCGCCGCCCGCGCCTGTTCTGCCGCGCGGTCTTTGTCGGTCAGGGGGATCAGGCCCTTGTCCAGCAGATAGCCATCGGGGCCCATCGCGGCATCCGACACGAATTCCTGCACAAATTCGGCAACACCCGGCACGAACCCCAGATTCTCGCGCTTCACATAGATGAACAGCAAGCGGGACAAGCCATAATCGCCATCCTTGATGTGGACGAAATCCGGCGGAACCCCCGACAACAGGCCGGCTTTCACACGGTCTGAATTCTGTTCCAGGAAGGAAAAGCCAAGAATGCCGATCGCGGTCGGCGTCTTCGTCAGTGCCTGAACCACTGCCGCATCGTTCTCGCCGAAATCGATCCAGGCGCCATCATTGCGGATCGTGCGGGCCCGCTGCAGGAAGGCCGTCTCATCCTGCATCTGCAGCGCGGCCATTTGCGGGTCTTCCAGCGCGCCATGCTCCATCCCCAGCTCGACAAAGGCATCGCGCGTGCCGGACGTTGGCGGCGGACCGAAGACGAGGATCGGTTCATCCGGGAGGGAAGGGTTCACCTCATTCCAGGATTTGTAGGGATTGGGCACGAACCCGCCCTGCCCGTCCGGCAGGTCCATGGCGAGGGCGCGATAAAGCTCCGCCTTGGTAATATCGAAATCCGGCCCGGCCTTGGAATTGGCGATGACGATGCCGTCATACCCGACACGGAATTCCGCAGGATCATTGACGCCATTCTCCGCGCAGAGCGCCAGCTCCCCGCGCTTGATCGGGCGCGAGGCATCTGAAATCGATGGCTGCGATGGCCCGGTCCCCAGGCAGAAAGCCTTGAACCCGCCCCCTGTCCCGGTCGTTTCGACCACGGGCGTCGGCCATTCCGTGACGGCGCCGAATTGTTCGGCAACCGCCGTGGCAAAGGGCGAAACCGTGGAGGACCCGACGATCTTGATCTTCTCCACATCGATGCCGGTGATGGCGGGCGTCACGATCCGGTCGCCGACTTCCAGTTCGGAAAGGTCCGTGCGCCCGCATGCGGCCGCCAGCAGCAAGGCCGCCGCAGCAAGGATAGGCGCGAAGGCCGGAGGAAGTGCGCGTGTCATGCCGAATGCTTTCCCAGTTGCGCCTGCATCTATCCGGAATCCGGGGCGACGCCAAACAGCGTAGGGCTTCTTCAATAACTGCTACAGGCCACGTCGAAGAAGGTTTCATGAAAAATTTCAGTTCGAGCAAAAAAATCCCCTTGCGTGCTCCGGCAGAGTCCCCTACATGCCCCCTCGAAATATAGAGATGTGGCGGACACTCTGCGCTAACCCACTCGGTGGGGGCCCCCGTACTAACGCCCAAAGCTGGTTAAAAGCCCTTTGGAGGTTAGGTGTCATGCACTCCTATGCTACCCCGACGCATATTGTACGCGAGCTCCAGCCGGACGTGCCTGTCTGGTGTTTTCGTCCGGAACGCGTCACCGCGTCAGCGAAATGGTTCCGTGAATCCTTCTCGGCCGAGCCGTTCTATGCCGTGAAGGCAAACCCCGGCGTGCACGTGCTGGACGCCCTCTGGGCCGGCGGCGTGCACAGCTTCGACTGCGCCTCTGACACCGAAGTCGAACTGATCCGTACCCGGTTTCCGGAAGCCCGCATCGCGTTCCTGCACCCGGTGAAGAACCGCCGGGCCATCGCCCGCGCCTACAAGGAATTCGGCGTCCGCATCTTCGTCACCGACACGATGGAAGAGCTGAACAAGATTCTTGAGGAAACCGGCTACGCCAAAGACCTGACCATCATCGTGCGCGTTGCGGTCTCCTGCGACGGCGCCGCCCTGCCGCTGGCCGGAAAGTTCGGCGCGAGCGCAGACGACGCCGCAGAGATCCTGCGCGAAGCCCGCCGCTATGCGGACGAGCTGGGCGTGTCGTTCCATGTCGGCAGCCAGGCCCTCAAGCCGACGGCATGGGCCACCGCCATGGCAGACGTGTCGCGCATCATCATCTCAGCCGCTGTCACGGTCGACATCGTGGATGTCGGCGGCGGCTTTCCGTCCGTATACGCGGATGGTGCCCCGCCAGCGCTCGAATCCTATGCTGCAATGGTCGAAGCCTCGTTCGAGAACATGTACGTTCTCGAAAACGCAGACCTGTGGTGCGAGCCGGGCCGCGCGCTGGTCGCCGAATCCGAAAGCCTGCTGTGCCGCATCGAACTGTCGAAGAACGGCGCGCTGTACATCAATGACGGCTCCTATGGCGCCCTCTACGATGCCGTGCACGAACAATGGAAATTCCCGAAGCGCGCCATTGCCGGCGACGGCCGCAAGCTGCACGGCATGGAAGCCTATCGCGTCTACGGCCCGACCTGCGATTCGACCGATAAATTCCCGGACGAGATCATGCTGCCGGCCGGCCTGAACGAAGGCGACTATATCGAGTTCGGCAATCTCGGCGCCTATGGCCGCGCCATGTCCAGCCGCTTCAACGGCTTCGGCGAAACCGAAGTGGTGGAAGTGCAGGACGCGCCGTGGCCGAGCCTTTACGGGTCTGTCGGCGCGGAAGTCGTGTCCATCGGATCGATGGCGACCCGCTGAAGCTCTGGAAATCCGTAGCGTCTGAGGACGAGGGCAAGGTCTGCCTCGCCGGCCGGATCGCTGGTCAGATAAGCGTGCCCGCCAATGCCGCGTGCTTCGGTCTCGACCGGCAGCACACGGATCGTCTGGCGCGCAATGGCAGCGCCTGAATCGACATAACTGACAGACTGAGGCGCGCTGGCAATCAGCTGGCCGCGCACCAGCGGGAAATGCGTGCAGGCGAGCACGACCGTATCGATCTTCTCCCCGCCTGGCACATCGAACAGCGGCGCCTGCGCCTCTGCAAACCGGTCGATAGGAATGTCCTCACCGCGGGCATGCGCCTCGGCCAGGCGGACAAGATCGATACTGCCATGCATGATGACACGCAGGTGGCCGGCGAATGTCTCGATCAGCTCCGATGTATAGGCCCGGCGGATCGTGCCGGGGGTCGCCAGCAGGCCGATCGTACCGGTGCGGGTGAACTGGGCGGCCGGTTTGATCGCCGGCACGGTGCCGACCACCGGAATATCCAGCGCCGCGCGCACGTCGGACAGCGCCAGCGTCGAAGCCGTATTGCAGGCAATGACAAACACGTCAGGGCGGACCCGGTCGCACAATGCCTTTGCGACCTTCGGCAGGCGTTCGCGCAGAGCCTCGTCGGATTTGTCACCATAAGGAAAGAAGCCGGAATCGGCGGCATAGTGGATGCCAAGCGCCGGGCCGAGGGCGCGGATCTCCTCCGCAACGGTCAGTCCTCCGACCCCGGAATCGAAGACGAGCACCCGCCCGCGGGCGGGCGATGGAACGAAATTACCAGGCAGCGTCTCAGGCATGATGAAAACTTAGTCGCATTCGCAAGCGGCGAAAACGGGGCAGACTCCGGGGCGATTTTCAGACCCAGCGCGCATCAATGCCATACCGGCCGGGCGCAATCCTGCCAGCCTCAACCGACAGGCCCGCCTCGCGGCAGATGATGTCTGCGGCGGCAATGTCCCAAAGGCCGCAGCCCTGCTCCACATAACCGCCCAGCCGCCCGAGTGCAGCCGACGCCAGAGAGAACACGGCGCAGCGGTAACGCACCACGGCATAGCCCTGATCGCGAAAGGTCTGCGCCCTTGCATCGGTCTGCGGCCCCGGCTCAAAGTCATTCTCTCCCAGCGCCATGATCTTTACAGGCCCGCGCGATGCGGCGCGGGGCTGGGCGCCCCCGTTCACACGCAGCCCGCCGCCGCTTGCGGCAGACAGGAGCAAACCCAGTTCCGGCAGCGCGATGGCGCCGAGCGCCGAAACGCCCTGCTCGATATATCCGGCGGAAATCCCCCACAGCGGCAGGCCGAGCAGGAAATTCGACGTCCCGTCGATCGGGTCAAGCGCCCAGCCGGTAATGCCTTCGCCGAGATCGCCGCCCATTTCTTCCCCGATGATGCGCCCGTCCCCGAATTCTTCTGCCAGGCGCTGACGTAACAGGGCTTCGACATCGAGGTCAGCGCTGGAGGCGAACTGACCGGCTGACTTCTCGTCCACGACCAGCGCCTCGCGCCGGTGCGTCCAGGACAGGGCAAGGTCCGATGCCTCCTGCATGATGCGTTCAAGCGGTTCGAGCGCGGCTGTGCCGGAATTCACGGTGAAGCCTCCATCCTGGCGCGCAAGGATTGCGCCCGGATTTCATCTGACGGGCACAGACCCGCTCTGACAAGAGCCGCCCGGAAAGGTGGCCATATTGTCATTTTGAAAACGCACCAGGCGGCGCAGAACGCCCTGTTTTTCATAAAAAAGAGCTGCTGCTTCGCCTATGGCATGAGTCTTGTTGTGCATTGCAGCATAGAGGCGTACTGTTCACACCAGAAAAGGGATACAGAACGGATGGAATATTGGCTTATGCCCTGGCGCGCGACTTTGTCTGTTGCTGCCGCCACACTCGAAACCACGCTGGTCATGCAGAAGAGCCTCGCCGGTCTGACGGGGATGAGCGGTTTTGATCCGCTGGACGAAAACCGCCTGCGTGACGCCTTTCATGCTGCCGCTGACGTAAACCTGCGCCGCTGGGGCGATACGGCGGAAATGCTGCAGAATCTGCCATCCTGGTACCGGGATCTCGGCCGTATGCCGGGCGATCTGATGACGGACTGGTTTGACGCGCACAATCGTTCGGCCACCGCCGAATAGCATACGGCCCTATTCGGCTTCAGGCTTGCGGCGCATCGCCGGCAGCCAGACCCCGAAAGCAGAGCCCTTCTCCATGACCGTTTCCACGGCCATGCCGCCGCGGTGGTGCGCCATGATGTGTTTCACAATGGCGAGGCCCAGACCTGTGCCGGTGATCTTGCCGCCGCGGCTCTGATCTGTCCGGTAAAAGCGTTCGCCCAGCCGCGGCAGGTGCTGGCGCTCAATGCCCGGACCTTCATCTTCCACCCGCACCCAGATCGCCGGCTCGCCCGGACCCGGCCGGTTGACGGACTGCAACAGGGTCATGCGCTCGCTGCCGTCCCATGCCTGCCCTGCCCTGGCGCGCGCCTCGATCGTATCGGCGGCAAAGCCATAGGTAACCCGCACCGCGCCGTCCTTGCGGCAGTATTTGATGGCGTTGGAAATCAGGTTCTCGACCACCTGGATCAGTTCATCCCGGTTGCCGATCACCGGCAACGGCGTGTCGATGCCCGACACGTCCAGCCCGATACCGCGTTCATCGGACATCCCTTCCAGCGCAGCCGCGCCGGAGGCCATGACGTCCTGCATGTCCACCTGATCACGCGGGGCAACCTGTTCGGACGACTCGATCCGCGACAATGACAGAAGGTCTGAGATCAGACGCGACATACGCTCTGACTCAACCGCCATGATGTCCAGGAACCGCCCCCAGCTTTCCGGGTCATCCTTTGCGGGGCCGCGCATCGTTTCGATAAATCCTGACAGGGCAGTCAGCGGTGTGCGCAATTCATGGCTGGCATTGGCAATGAAGTCAGACCGCGCGCGGGCAGCCCGGCGCAGCGGTGTCAGGTCTTCCAGCACGATCAGCACCCGGCCGGCATCCAGCGGGCGGGAGACGTGGGCGCGCCAGGTTTCGTTCGGGCCGGCATCGACATCCACGGCCAGCGGCGCATCATCCCTGGAGTGTATGGCCTTGTCGATGGCAGAGAGGAGCGCCGGCGACCGGATCACCGTCGATGCGCGCGGGCGCACCCGGTTATCGAGGCGCAGGATATCCTCCGCCTCCGCGTTAAAAGCGACGATGCGCTCATCGAAATCGATTTCAAAGGCAGGCAGCGGCAGGGCCTTGAGCGGGATCGAGGCCGCCGAAGGCCCCGGCACGATGCTGTCCGGCGCCCCATCCGCCACAGCCGAGGCCGGCAGGATGGTCGCCGATCCGACATAATAGGCCCAGGCCACGGCGCCCGCAGCGATCAAGGCGGCCGCCGCTTGGATGAAACCGATGGAGCCTGTCACCAGAAGCATGACAAGCACTGCCGCAAAGCACGATATGAGCACGGCGAAGTCACGGACACGCAACGTCGTTGCACGCCTTACGCTCTTTTTGGCGCCCTTATGGGTGGTCGTCAGCAGCGCTTCACTCATGCGGTTTCCCGGCGGGATCCCTTCCACACACTTGTAGGTTTCAGGCGCTATCGCGACAGCGGGACAATGCCAAGCCCCTATGAAAGCAGTGCCGCCCTTGCATCATGTCTCGACCTGCCTGTAATTATTGAAAATCGATAATTTATCATTGACAGTCGACTAGAGCGCGCGTAACGCACTGCAGATACAGACAGGAGCAATGCCGTAGGCATGAAACGATCAATCCTCTTCGCAAGCACGGCATTTCTTGCGGCGTGCGCCTCTTCTCCGGTAAATCCTGGCCGGATGGCTGGCGAACGCGTTGATTTCTTTGCGCAAGCCCCCGATGCGCCCGCGGAATGGAAGGCAAGTGGCGTCGTCGGAAAGGCGCCCAAAGGCGACTGGCTGAGCCAATTCGACGATCCGGTCATGATGTCGCTCGTGTCGGAGGCGCTGGAGAACAATCCTTCGTTGAAATCCCGCGCTGCAGCGATGCGCGCCGCCGAGGCTGCGACACGCTCGGCACGCTCGGCCGGCCGGCCGAACCTCAGCGCATCCCTGTCCGCCGGCGGCACGTCTACCGGCGTCAAAACGGCAACCGGCACCAACCGGGTCGACAGCGAAATTTACGGTGTCGGCCTCGACGGGAGTTGGGAGCTGGACCTGTGGGGCCGGATCGGCACGTCCGTGAATGCCGCCGAGGCGGACTTCGCCGCATCCGAAGCCGATCTCGCCGCCGCAGAATTGTCGCTGGCTGCCCAGACCGCCATCGCCTGGATCAACCTGAACGAGGCCCTGGCCCAGGAACGCGTGGCCGAACTGACCTATGACGCGCGCGACCGCGTGCGCCTGCTGACAGAGCGCCGTTTCCAGCGCGGTCTGGTTGATGCGCTGGACGTGCGCACCGCCCGCTCGGCGCTGGCCAATGCGGAAGCAACCATCGCCACACGCCGCCAGATTACCGGCGAGACCGCCCGGCGCCTCGAAATCCTGCTGGGCCGTTACCCGGCAGCCGAGATTGCCGCCTCGGCGGAAATTCCTGCCCTTGGCCCGCTGGAGCCGGAAGGCAACCCTGCCCTTCTGCTGTCACGCCGCCCGGATATTGCCGCGTCCGAAGCCCGGATCGAAGCGGCTGGCATGCGCGCAGAGAGCGCCCGTCTGGCGATGCTCCCGTCCCTGGTCCTGTCCGGCAGCCTGTCGACCAGCCAGGCGGACCTGGCCGATGCTTTTGACCCGGAACTGATCGCCGCCCGTCTCGTCGCCGGCCTGGCTGCGCCGGTCTTCCAGGGCGGGCGCCTCGATGCACAGCGCGATGCCGCCATCGCTCAGGCCGAAGCAGCGGTCGCGAACTATGCCAGCGCGGCCCTGTCTGCCTGGAACGACGTCGAGAACGCCGTTGCGGCAGACCGCTACCTTGCCGACCAGGAAGAGGCCCAGGCCCGCGCGCTGGAAGAAGCGCGGCAGGCAGAGGAACTCGCCTTGCGCAAATATACCACCAGCGGCACACTGACGATCTTCAACCTGATCGATGCGCAAACGCGCCGCCTGACCGCGGAAAGCCAGCTGATCTCGGTGCGCGCCAACCGTGCCGCCAACCGCATTTCCTATCACATCGCCCTTGGCGGCGGCTTGCCGGTCCGGACTGCCGCGACCGAAACGACGCCCACCGAAGCCGCCGCAGAGTAAGCCCCAGGAGTTCCACCCATGGCCCGTGTTATCGCCATCGTCGCCCCCCTCGCAATCGTCGCCGCACTCGGCGTCGGTGGCACCGTCGTCCTGAAGGCGCTGAAGCCGGAGCCTGAAAAGGCAGAGGATGTCCGCGTTGGTCTCAACGTGTTTGCCGAAAAGGTCCGCCGCGGCGATCTTCAGATCACGGTCGAAGCACAGGGCGAAGTGCGCCCGCGCCGTGAAATCGTGGTGGCACCGCAGATTTCCGGCCGCATTGCCTATGTCTCACCGGACTTCATCGATGGCGGTTTCATCAAGAAGGGCCAGTTGCTGGTCCGTGTGGAAGCGGCCGACTATGAGCTGGCCGTTGTGCGCGCCCGGTCCGGCGTGGCGTCTGCCGAACAGGGGCTGACCCGCGAAATCGCCGAAGCGGAACTCGCCCAGCAGGATATCGAGGACCTCGGCATCACCAATGTCTCGCCGCTGGCCCGGCGCGAGCCACAGCTGGCGCAGGCCCGCGCCGCACTCGATGCCGCCAAGGCGCAGTTGAAAGACGCCGAACTGGCGCTCGAACGGACAGCCGTCTACGCCCCCTTCTCCGGCCGGGTTTGGGAACGCAATGTCGATATCGGCCAGGTCGTCGCCACCGGCCAGTCGCTCGGACGCATCTTCGCCAATGACGTGGTAGAAGTTTCGCTGCCGCTGGACGATGAGGAAATGGGCCGTCTCGGTCTGCCGCTCGCCTTTGCTGCCAGCGACAAGGAACCCGGTCCGAAGGTCGACTTCACGGCCACGGTCGGCGGGATCGAGCGGCACTGGACCGGCGAAGTCGTCCGGACGGCCGCCGCCGTGAACAGCCAGACCCGCCAGATCAATGTGATCGCCGAGCTGCAGGACCCCTACGGCACAGGCGCCGATAACGGGGCGCCCATGGCGCCGGGCCTGTTCGTCAATGCCGTGATCGAAGGCAATACGATCCCGGATGTGCTGATCGCGCCGCGTGCTGCCCTGCGCGGTGACGACCAGATCTTTATCGGAAACCCCGACGCAGGCACGCTGTCGATCCGCACCGTCGACGTGATCTATTCCGACCCGCACGGGGCCTATGTCCGTTCTGGCATCGATGAAGGCGAATTCGCCATCACCTCCCCGATCCAGGCCGCCTTCGACGGCATGAATATCACTGTGATGGAGCGTCAGCCCGACGGAACCATCAAGACCTATGAACCGGTGGAAAACACATCGGACAAGGACAAGTCAGAGGAAACAGCCATGCGCCTGACCAGCGCGAATGGAGCAACTGAATGAACGGCATCGTCGCCTGGTTTGCCCGCAACGCCGTTGCCGCAAACCTTCTCATGATCGTCTGCTTCGTCGGGGGCATCTTCGGATACACCGCGATGGAACGGGAAATGTTCCCGGTCGGGACATTCAACGGTGCAACCGTTTCGATGGCCTGGCCAGGCGCTTCGCCGCAGGACATCGAGGAACAGATCGTCACGCGGATCGAGGAAGCCGTGGCCGATCTCGACGGCATCAAGCGCATCACATCGACCTCTTCGGAAGGGTTCGGCTCGGTCAATATCGAAGGCCAGAACGACATCGACATGTTGCAGTTCCTGGACGAAGTGAAACTCCGCGTCGACCAGATCAACAACCTGCCACAAGCGGCCTTTCAGCCGCAGGTGCGGCGGTGGGAACAGCGCGGCCAGTTCATGGGCCTTGCCGTGCATGGCAAGGTCGATGGCCGGGAGCTGAAGCGTCTCGGAGACCGGGTGCGCGATGACATTGCCCAATTGCCAGGCGGCGAACTTGCTGAACTGCAGGGCACGCTGGACGAGCAGGTGAATATCGAAGTCACCGAGGAATCCCTGCGCCGCTTCGGCCTCAGCTTCGGCGATGTGGCCAATGCCATCCGGCAATCCTCGCTGAACTCGTCCGGCGGCCGGATCGAGTCGTCTACCGGCGACGTTTCCATCACAACCCGCCAGCTGGCTGATACGAAGGACCAGTTCAACAAGATCATCATCCGCCAGACCACCGATCAGGGCACTGTCCGGGTCGAGGACGTTGCCGACGTCATCGATGGATTCGTGTCCGACAAGTTCAGCGCACTTTATGGGGGGGAGCCGACAGCCTTCGTCATGATCCCGGCGCCGGACAAGATGGATGTCGTGAAATACACCAAGGGCTTCCGCGACTATGTCGAGCGCGCCAACAACCCCCGGAGCGGGATCCTGCCCCAGGGCGTGAAGATCGATATCCTCTGGGACGATTCCGAGGCCTTCAATGACCGCATGCAACTGATCACCTCGTCTGCGCTGCAGGGTGCAGTGCTGGTGATGATCGTATTGTTGCTGTTCCTCCGCCCGACAGTGGCCCTCTGGGTGACGGTCGGCATCATAACGGCGTTCGGCGGCGGCATCCTGATCCTGCCTTATCTGGGTGTGTCCTGGAACATTCTTTCCACCTTTGCCGTGCTGCTGGTGATCGGGGTGATCGTGGACGATGCCATCGTTGTGGGGGAAAACATCCACAAGGAAGTGGAAAGCGGCCGGCGCGAAGGCCTGGATGCCGCTATCGTTGGCACCCAGATGGTTCTGAAGCCGATCATCTTCGGCGTCCTCACCACGATCATCGCCTTCCTTCCCTGGGCATTCCTCAGCGGCCCGGAAAGGCAGTTCACCCAGCAGATCACCTTCGTGGTCGTGGCGGCCCTCTCCTTCTCCATCGTCGAGTGTATGCTGATCCTGCCAGCACACCTTGCACACATGAAGAAGCAGAGCTTTGACGGAGCCAGCGGGGCGCTTATGAAGCTCCAGCGCCGGATTGCCGACAGCCTGCTCTGGTTTGCAAACCATATCTACAAGCCGGTCCTCGAATTTGCGCTGCATTACCGCTACGCGACGACGGCCCTCTTCTTCTGCCTGTTCTACCTGGCCTTCACCCTGTCCAGCATGAAGTTCGTGCCGTTCCAGTTCATGCCCGAGATTGAGGCGGACCTGATCCAGGTACAGATCGAAATGCCGGATGGCACCCCGTATGACCGTCTGATCCAGGTGCGGGACCAGCTTCAGGCCGGGATCGAAAAAAGCGAACAGCAGACGAAGGAAGACTATCCCAAAATCAAGGATGGCCTGATCCGGGATGCCTCCGTGATTGCCTATGGCACAAACGTCCGTGCCTTTGTCGGCCTCGCCGCACCGGAAGACCGTCCGGACACGATCCGCTCCAAAGACCTCGCCGAAATCCTGCGGACCAATGTCGGCGAGATCCAGGATGCCCAGGAGATCAACTTCGCCTTCACCTTTAATGACAATGACACAGGCATCCGGTTTGCCCTCAGCCACAAGAACCTCGATTATCTGCGCGAAGCCGCAGAAGTCGTGAAGGCTCAGCTGGCAACCTATTCCAATGTCTATGACATCGGCGACAACCTCTCCTCGGCGGCTGACGAGATCCGGATCACCATGAAGCCCGGCGCCGAAACGCTCGGCATCACGCTGGCCGATGTCTCACGCCAGCTGCGCCAGGCCTATTATGGCGAAGAGGTTCAGCGTCTCCCGCGCGAGGGCGAAGACGTCCGCGTTATGGTCCGCCTTCCAGAATCGGCGCGCGAAAACCTGGACAGCCTCAACTCACTCCGGGTCCGTGCGCCGGATGGACGCGAAATCCCGGTGACGCAGGTGGCAGATTTCTCTTACGCCCCGGGCATCAACCGCATCCAGCGGCGCGACCGCATGCGCTCTGTCTATGTCTTCTCCGAAGTCAAAGGCGAAGGCGGCCGCGGGGAAATCATGGCGGATATGGAAGCGAACTTCTGGCCAGAATTCCAGAAACAGTTCCCGGACATCAAACGCGGTGAAGCCGGCGGCTTTGAGGAAGAAAACCAGTTTATGAGCGAAATCGGCCGGCTGTCCCTGATCGCAATCGGTGCGATGTACATCCTGCTGGCGATCGCCTTCCGGTCCTATGCTCAGCCATTGTTGCTGATGATGGCCCTGCCCTTCGCCTATGCCGGCGCCCTGTTCGGCCTCTGGTTCTCGGACACGCCGATGGCCCTGTTCTCCTTCTTCGGGATCGCTGCGGCCGCGGGGGTCGTTATCAACGATAACCTGGTGTTGATCGATTACGTCAACAAACGCCGGGAAGAAGGCGCGGGCGCTGTCCAGGCCCTGGTTGATGCGGGCGTGTCGCGCTTCCGCCCGATCCTGCTGACATCGCTGACAACCATGGTCGGGATCCTGCCTCTGCTGTCGCAACGCTCTGTACAGGCGCAGTTCCTCAAGCCGATGCTGGTTGCGCTCGGCTCGGCGGTCGGGTTCGCGATCTTCATCACGCTGTTCCTGGTGCCGGCGCTTTACGTCATCGGTGCCGAGGTCAAGAGGATCTTCGCCTGGACCTGGGGCGGCCAGCCCTTCCATCACATTGGCGATGGATATTCCGGTCATGTCACCATCGACGAGGAAGAATTGATCGGTACGAGCGCAGGGAGTGGCAGTGGTCCTATGGCGCCGGCGGAATGATCTGCTAGTTTTTCATCATGAGCCATGCTCCTCGCCAAAAGCGGGGAGCATGCAATTTGAGCAAGGAGAGACTCAAAATGAAACATCTTCTGATTGGTACAGCGGCCATTGCGCTGCTGGCCGGGTGTACACCCAAGACGTCGGCGCCCGCTGACAGCGACAAGGTTGCCCTGACAGAAACCACCCCGCCCGTCGCCAATGCCGACGGCAAGTTTGAAACGAGTGAAGGCCTCCTTCTCTCGGCGCCGGATTACTGGGGCAGCTGGGGCATCGACCTCAGCGTACAGGACCCGAACGTCTCGCCCGGCGACAACTTCTACGCCTGGGCCAACGGGAAGTGGCTGGATACCTTCGTGATCCCCTCTGACCGCTCGCGTTATGGCTCGTTTGACCTTCTGGCAGAGAAGTCCGAACAGCGCGTCCGCAAGATCATCGACGACCTCGCCGCCGAAAAGCCGGCCATCGACACGCCGGAAGGCAAGATCGGCGCTTTCTACAATGCCTTCCTCGATACCGATGCCATCAATGCGGCAGGCCTTGCGCCGGCACAGCCTTATCTCGACCTGATCAATGCGGTTCAGTCGCAGGACGATCTTGCAGATCTGTTCGCCACCCCGGGCTTCAGCTCCCCCATCAACGGCTTTGTCTTTGCCGATGACAAGGACCCGGACACGAACATCTTCCAGATGAGCATCGGCGGCCTCGGCCTGCCGGACCGCGACTATTATCTGAAGACAGATGACAAGTCGGTCGAGCTGCGCGCCAAATATCTGGACCTGCTGACCTTCATGCTGGAACAGGCCGGATATGAAGATGCCGCTGGCGAAGCCCAGAAAGTGCTGGATCTCGAAACCGAAATCGCCAAGGCCGACTGGGACCGCGCCCTCGCGCGCAATCCTGACATCACCTACAACAAGGTGAGCAAGGATGACCTGGTCGCCATGGCCGGCGACTTCCCGGTTGCCCGCACCCTGGATACAATGGGGATCGGCGGCGAAAAGGAATTCCTCGTCGCAGAAGTTCCCCCGACCCAGGAAGAACTGGACGCCGCAGGCATCTCCGCTGAAGACGCCACCAAGCTTGGTGGCGGTTTCCCTGCGATATTCAAGATTGCCAGCGAGACACCGATCGACACCTGGAAAGCCTATCTCACCGCCCATTTCCTGTCCGACTTCGGCAGTGTCCTGCCCAAGGAAATCGATGATGCGAACTTTGCGTTCTACGGCACCGCCCTGCGCGGTCAGCCAGAACAGCGCGAACGCTGGAAGCGGGCTGTGATGGCCACTCAGGGCACGTTGGGCGAAGCAATCGGCAAAGTGTTCGTCGATCGCTACTTCCCGCCGGAAAACAAGGCTGCGATGGACAAGCTGGTGGCCAATCTGCGTGAGGCGATGGCGGCAAACCTGAAAGACCTTGGCTGGATGAGCGAGGCCACGAAGGAAAAAGCGGAGGCCAAGCTCAACGCGTTCACGCCGAAAATCGGTTTTCCGGACAAGTTCGAAACCTATGACACGCTGATCATCGGCAATTCCGCACTCGATAACGCCATCGCGTCGCAGGATTGGCAAACCCAGGACAATCTCGCAGATCTCGGCAAGCCAGTCGACCGGACGCGGTGGTTCATGACTCCGCAGACGATCAACGCCTACTACAACCCGCCCTTCAACGAGATCGTGTTCCCGGCCGCAATCCTGCAGCCACCCTTCTTCAACATGTCGGCAGACCCGGCTGTGAACTATGGCGCCATTGGCGGTGTCATCGGGCACGAGATGAGTCACGGGTTCGACGACCAGGGCGCCAAATATGATGGCCAAGGCGTACTGAAGAACTGGTGGACGGAAGAAGACCTCGCGGCCTTCCGCGAGCTCGGCGATGCGCTGGCCAGACAGTATTCGGCCTACTGCCCGCTGGACGACGGCCAAACCTGTGTGAACGGCCGCCTGACGCTGGGCGAGAATATCGGCGACCTCGGTGGCCTGTCCCTCGCCTACCGGGCATACCAGATGTCTCTGGACGGCAAGGAAGCCCCGGTCATCGACGGCCTGACTGGCGACCAGCGCTTCTTCATGGCCTGGGCACAGGTCTGGAGAGCGAAATACCGGGATGAAGCGGTCCGGCAACAGATGCTGTCAGATCCACACTCGCCGCCCGTCTACCGGGTCAACGGTATCGTTCGCAATATGGACAAATGGTACGAAGCGTTTGATATCCAACCCGGAGACGCACTGTATCTACCTCCGGAAGAACGCATCCACATCTGGTAATCCGGAATTGAAGCTACACAATCTGCAGGCGGCGCTACAGATAGCGCCGCCTGTTTCTTGTTTCTCAATTGAATATTAAGGGTTAAGGCTCATCTATCGGGCTCGGGTGGAGTTCGTTAGCGATAGGAGCGCACAACTACGCCATGGCCATGAAGCCGCGCCTCTTTGGGACAAAAAAGCCCGATGCTCCTGATCTGGGACGGATTCAAAGCACGCTCCAGAAACCTGCCACGCCTATCGCCCCCAGCGGGTATCATGAGAACAAGTCCCGTGCGAAACGGGCCAAAGTGTACCGCGAGGCCTCAGTTTCCTTTGACTCCGGCTACAGCCGCAAAGGCATCGTGCTGGATTATTCGGCCAATGGCGCCCGGTTGCGCTTCCCCACCAATGAGAGCCTGCCGCCAACGGTTTACCTCAACGCCCGCGCCGTTGGGCTTGAAGGCCCCGCCCGGGTTGTCTGGCAACACGGGTCTGAAGCCGGATTTTCCCTGCAGGCCTGATCCCGGCCCCGGGAGAAGCCCCGCCAGCTTATCTGGCCCGTTGCCCCGGCAATTCGCCCGATCGCCAGAGTTGCTTTTCGGCACTCCCTTGATCCCGCCCGGATTTGCCGCACCTCTTCTCTCCTTTTGTTGGGCTTGACGCGCCCCCCTGTCAGGCGCTTTGTGCCTTCCGAAGTAGATAGCACGCAGATGCAGCAAGGAGACGCACATGGCTGACCAGGATCCGGTCGTAATCGTTGGCATGGCCCGCACCCCGATGGGTGGGCTTTTGGGAGACCTTTCCGGTCTCAGCGCCAATGAATTGGGGGGCATCGCGGTCGCTGCCGCTGTCAAGGAAGCCGGCCTCGCGCCAGGCGAAGCCAATGAGATCATCATGGGCAACTGCCTGCCCGCCGGCCAGGGCCAGGCCCCGGCCCGCCAGGCTGGATTCAATGCCGGTCAGGACAAGGGCCTCGAAGCCGTCACCATCAACAAGATGTGCGGCTCCGGCATGCAGGCCACCATCATGGGCCGCAACGCCATCCTTTCCGGCGATGCCGATATCGTCATCACCGGCGGCATGGAATCCATGACCAATGCCCCTCACCTGATCAATGCCCGCAAGGGCCACAAGTACGGCACCATGGCAGCAGAAGACCATATGGCCCTCGACGGCCTGTCCGATGCGTATTCCAAAGGTCCGATGGGTCTTTTCGCCGACAAGATCGCCGGCGAATACCAGTTCACCCGCGAACAGCAGGACGCCTATGCCATCGAAACGCTGAAGCGTGCGCAGGACGCGACGACGTCCGGCAAGTTCAAGCGTGAGATCGCTCCGGTCACCATCAAGTCCCGCAAGGGTGAGACCGTGGTCGATATTGACCAGCTGCCGCGCGAAGCCAAGCCGGACAAGATTCCGCAACTGCGCCCGGCCTTCTCCAAGGATGGCACGGTCACCGCCGCAAACGCATCGGCCATTTCCGATGGCGCCGCTGCCCTCGTCCTGATGAAGAAGTCGGAAGCCGAAAAGCGCGGCCTGAAGCCGATCGCCACGATCGTGTCGTCTTCCAGCCACGCGCACGAGCCGGAATACTTCACCACGGCGCCGGTGCCTGCCATGCAGAAAGCCCTCGCCAAAGCGGGCTGGAGTGTCGACGAAGTCGAGCTCTGGGAAGTCAACGAAGCCTTCGCGGTCGTTCCGATGATCGCCATGAAGGAACTCGGCATCAGCCATGACAAAGTGAATGTGAATGGCGGCGCCTGCGCCATGGGCCACCCGATCGGCGCATCCGGTGCCCGCGTGATCGTCACGCTTCTGGCTGCCATGGAAGACCGCGGCGCCAAGAAAGGCGTGGCCTCGCTCTGCATCGGTGGCGGTGAAGGCATCGCCATGTGCCTTGAGCGCGCCTGATCCCGTCGCCTGACGGCAAATATGATCTGGAAATCAGCAAGCCCGGGACATATGTCCCGGGCTTGTTTGCTTTCGGAGACGGCCATGATCATCAAACCCGGCGATTTCGACGACCCCCAAGTGCGAGAGCTTCTGCGCCAGCACCTGCAGGGCATGGCCGAGACGTCACCGCCCGGCCACAGCTTCGCCCTGGACCTCAGCGGCCTGCAGCGTCCGGACGTAACGTTCCTGTCGGTGTGGGACGACGGCACGCTGCTGGCCATCGGAGCAATCAAGCAACTCACCGCCGATCATGGCGAGCTGAAGTCAATGCGTACACGGAAGGATAGTTTGCGGCGAGGCGCGGCCACGGCCATGCTGGAAGCGCTTCTGGATCTGGCACGCCAGCGCGGCTACCGGCGCGTCAGCCTGGAAACCGGCTCAGGCGAGGCCTTCGAGCCGGCCCTCGCCCTCTACCGCAAGCATGGCTTCAAAAGCGGAGACGCCTTTGCCGACTATGTCGGCAGCCCATTCAATCAGTTCCTCCATCTGGACCTTTCCTGAGCCCGTTTTCGGTCAGGGACCAATTGCCTCACTGTTAATGGGCGCTTTGCGAGCCAACTGTAACGTAACTTTATTACACGTCTCGCATCTGTGGAGGTTGCCCCATGTCGGCCCTATCCCGTCACATCGTCATTCTCGGCGCAGGCTTTGCCGCCCTGACCGCCGCACGCACGCTGCGCAAGGCGGACCGGACTGTCCGCATAACACTCGTCGCGCCCCGCCCGGAATTCCACTACCTGCCCAGCCTGATCTGGGTGCCAACCGGGCTACGCGAGCCGGACGCCCTGATCCATCCGCTGAACAGGTTCTTCCAGCGCCATGACATCACCTATCATGCCGGCCGCGTGACCGGGCTCGCCGATGGCGGGCGCACCGTTCTGACCGACACCGGCGAGATCCCCAATGATGGCCTGATCATTGCGACCGGTGGACGCTTCCTGAAAAAACTGCCGGGCATCGAACATGCCCTGACCATCTGCGATGGTGTCGACGCGGCCAGGACCATTCGCGACCGCCTGCACGCCCTGAAAACGGGCCGGATTGCGCTGGGCTTTGCATCCAACCCACAGGAACCCGGCGCCATGCGCGGCGGGCCCATGTTCGAAATGCTGTTCGGCATCGACACCTGGCTGCGCAAGCAGGGCCGGCGAGATCAGGTGGACGTGACCTTCTTTTGCCCTTCCCCCCGCCCCGGCGCGCGCCTTGGCGAACAGGCCGTGGACGGCTTGCTGGCGGAGATGAAGCGGCGGAACATTGCCCCGCATCTTGGGCACAAGATGAAAGCCTTTACCGAAACCAGCGTTGAAACCGAAGGTGGGACCATTCCGGCGGACCTGATCCTGTTCATGCCGGGCCTGACCGGACCGGACTGGGCCAGCACAAGCGGCCTGCCGCTGTCGCCCGGCGGCTTCTTCCAGGCAGACGGCGGCGGCAAGGTGGCTGACAGCGAACGCGTCTATGTCGCCGGAGATGCCGGAAGTTATCCGGGGCCGGACTGGCTGCCGAAGCAGGCCCACATTGCGGACCTGCAGGCGGAGGCCGCCGCAAACAATCTGCTGGCCGAACTCGCCGGCCGCCCGGCCTCGGAACAGTTCCGCCCGGAACTCGTCTGCATTATCGATTCACTCGACAAGGGTATGCTGGTCTTCCGCAATGAAAGGCGCAGCTTCACCCTGCCATCGACGCGCCTGTTCCACTGGGCGAAGCGCTTTTTCGAAGGTCGCTATGTCCGCCCTTACAGGAGCTGAGAGCTGAGCACAGCCCCAACCGGGACAATGCCCTATTTCACATTCTCGACCAGGTCGAGCGGCAGCGCGGTCGTGCGTTTTGCCACGCGGATCACGATGCGCGACTGCACGTCCGAGACAAGGGCAGAGCCGAGCAGCTTGTCACGCAGGAAATTGTCATAGGCATGCATGTCGGTCGTGACGACGTGGATCATGTAGTCCACCTGCCCGGTTACCGTCATGACTTCCGTCACTTCCGGCCAGGCCAGAACCATGTCCTCGAACGCCTGCAGATTCTCGCGGTTCGGCAGAGCGAGCTTCACGCTGGCGATCACTTCGAAGTTCAGTCCGAGCGCAAAATTGTCGAGAATGGTCACCCGACCCCGGATGAACCCGGCTTCTTCCATGCGCTTGATCCGGCGCCAGCACGGAGAGGAAGAAAGTCCCACACGATCCGCGATTTCCGCGACAGAGAGCCCGGCATCCCGCTGGATGATGTCAAGAATTTTGGCATCAACTGAGTCTATTTCTTGGGCCAAATTACTAATTTCCTCGCGTATTTAGGCATATTTTGCCCCTATCTAGCAAATTTTGCGCAAGAAAGGCAAGCTTTTTCGGGAAATTTGTCGAATAATCTGCCTGTTCCTTGGAGCGGACAGATTACCCATGCATCATCGAGAAGTTACGCTTAACGACAAATACGACCTTGTCGAGGGCAAGGCGTATATGACCGGTATTCAGGCACTGGTTCGCCTGCCTCTTGACCGGAAGCGCCTTGATCTGCGCAAAAACGTGAACACGGCCGGATTCATTTCCGGATATCGCGGGTCTCCCCTTGGCGGCTACGACCAGCAGCTGCGGGCCGCGCAGACCTGGCTGGACGCGCACGACATCAAATTCTGGGAAGGCCTCAACGAAGACCTTGGTGCCACTGCTGTCTGGGGCAGCCAGCAGCTCGGCCTGTTCCCGGGCGCGAAATATGATGGCCTGTTCGGAATCTGGTATGGCAAGGCACCGGGTGTCGACCGGACGGGCGACGTCTTCAAGCACGCCAATGCCGCGGGCTCCTCCGCTCTTGGCGGCGTGCTCGCCATTGTCGGTGACGACCATAATTGCAAATCCTCCACCCTCCCCTCCCAATCCGAATTCGCCATGATGGATGCCGAGATCCCGGTGCTGAACCCGGCCTCGATCCAGGACGTGCTCGACTATGGCATTCATGCCTGGGAGATGAGCCGCTTCTCTGGCGCCTGGACCGGTATGGTCGCGCTGGCCGATACGATGGATTCCGGCTCGGTGGTCGATGTCGGCCTCGACCGCTTCAGCATCGTCCAGCCCGATTTCGTCCTGCCTGAAGAAGGCGTACACATGCGCCGGGGCGATGCGCCATTGCTGAAAGAACAACGCCTGCGCCAGGTGAAACTGCCTGCCGCACAGGCCTATGTCCGCGCCAACCGGCTGGACCATGTGATCCTGCCGTCACCCAAGCCGCGCGTCGGTATCGTCGTGACGGGCCAGGCTGCCCGCGACGTGTTCGAAGCGCTCGCGGCGCTCGGCATCGACGCACAGGAAGCCGGGCGGCTCGGGCTTGCCATTTTCAAGGTCGCCATGCCGTGGCCGCTGGAGCCGGAAGGCGTGCGCGAATTCTGCACCGGGCTCGACCGTGTGCTGGTGATCGAACACAAGCGCCCGCTGATCGAAGACCAGCTCCGCTCCGCGCTCTATCGCCTGCCGGACAGCCAGCGCCCCTATATCGAAGGCAAGTTCGACCGGGATGGCAAACGCCTTCTGTCGGACATTGCCTCCATCACCATTCCGGAAATGGCCGCTGCCCTGATGCAGGTCATCCCGGAAGGCTGGGATACATCCCGCGCCAATGCCTATTTCGACCGCGTGGGCCGCGCCGGCGAAGCAGCGCGCTCCAATGCAACACCAACCATCCGAACACCGCATTTCTGCTCGGGCTGTCCGCACAACACGTCGACGGTTGTGCCGGAAGGCTCCCGCGCGCTGGCCGGTATCGGTTGTCACTATATGGCGAACTTCATGCCGGACCGGCATACCGACATGACCAGCCAGATGGGCGGCGAAGGGATCCCGTGGATCGGCCAGCACTGGGCGACTGACGAGCCGCACGTCTTCGTCAATCTGGGCGACGGCACCTATTCCCACTCGGGCAGCCTTGCCATCCGCGCCGCCGTCACGTCCGGCGCCACCATGACCTACAAGATCCTCTACAATGACGCCGTCGCCATGACCGGCGGCCAGCATGTGGAGTCCGGCCAGACCCCGGCTCAGATCGCTCAGCAGGTCCGCGCCGAAGGCGTGCGCACAATCGTCATCGTTACCGAGGACACGACCCGCTACGCCAATGTCAAAGGCCTGCCGAATGGCGTAAAAATCTATGACCGCGACGATATGGATGACGTCCAGCTGGCGCTTCGCGACACACCCGGCGTATCCGTCATCATCTATGACCAGATCTGCGCCACAGAGAAGCGCCGCCGCTCCAAGCGCGGCCTGCGCACACCGGACCGGACGCGCGTCATCATCAACACCGAAGTCTGCGAAGGCTGCGGCGATTGTTCGGTGAAATCGAACTGTCTCTCCGTTGAGCCGGTCGAGACCGATCTTGGCCGCAAGCGCCGGATCAATCAGTCCACCTGCAACACCGACCTTTCCTGCCTGAAGGGCTTCTGCCCCAGCTTCGTGACCATCACCGATGGCGAAGCGGCCTGGGAACACCAGGAGCGCCCGGCCTTCAGCGCCGACGGCCTGCCCCTGCCCGAAACGCCGAGCCTCGCCCAGCCTTACAATGTGCTGTTCACCGGCGTTGGCGGGACGGGTGTCACGACGGTCGCGGCCGTGCTGGCCATGGCAGCACATGTGGATGGCCATGCCGCGTCCAGCCTCGACATGACCGGCCTCGCCCAGAAAGGCGGCCCGGTTCTGTCGCACATCCGCTTTGCCCGTGAGCCGGACCAGATCTCCACCGGCCGCGTGCCGCCTGCCAGCGCCGATGTCGTTATTGCCTGCGACCTGGTCGTGGCGGCCGGCGGCGATGCGCTGAACCTGATGGATGCAGACCGCACCGCGGCCTATGCCAACAGCGATGTCACGCCGACCAGCGAGTTCATCCGCAACCGGTCCAAACGGTTCGAGAGCGATCTTCTCTCTGCGCGCGTGAAACGTCAGGCCTGTGAGTTCGACACGTTCGATGCCGAAGCCCTCGCCATGGGGTATCTGCACGACGCGATCTACACAAACATGATCATGGCAGGCTTTGCCTGGCAGAAGGGCCGCCTGCCGGTGTCCCTGCGCGCGCTCTATCGCGCCGTCCGCCTGAATGGCACCAAGGTGGACGACAACATGGCCGCCTTCAATATCGGCCGGATCGCCGCAGCCGACCCTGACCGTCTGATCCGCCAGCAAGACCCGCGCGGCGATGTGCAGGAGCAGACGCTTGAAGACCTGATCGAAGACCGCGCCGCACGACTGACCGGCTACCAGAACGCCGCCTATGCCCAACGCTACCGCGACATCGTCGCAAAGGTTCGCGCGGCCGAGGAAACCATCAGCACCGATGGAAAGCTGACCCGGGCGGCGGCGTTCTATGCCTACAAGGTGATGGCTTACAAGGACGAGTATGAAGTCGCCCGTCTCTACACGGACGGGAAATTCGCCAAACAGCTTGCCAGCCAGTTCAAGGGCGGCAAGCTCCGCTTCTGGCTGGCCGCGCCGATGATCGCGAAGAAAGATGCCCACGGCCATCTGGAGAAAAAGCATTTCGGCCCATGGATGCTGCTTGGGTTCAAACTGCTCGCAAAGTTCAAGGGCCTGCGCGAGACGAAGCTCGACCTGTTCGGCTACACCGAGGAACGCCAGCACGAGCGCAAGCTGCGCGACGATTATCTTGCCGGGCTGGAACGCATCGCGGCTGAACTGACGGAGAAGAACCGCGAGCTGGCCATTGCCATCGCCCGCGTGCCCGACGACATCCGCGGCTTCGGCCATGTGAAGGACGCCGCACTGCAAGCCGCAAAGGTGAAGGAAGCGGAGCTTTGGAAAGGCTGGCCGGACGGACAGCTGCCCACAGCAAAAACCACGCTGATCGCCGCAGAATAGTCACGGACTCCCCTTACAGGTCCCAGGGTTCGCAAAAGACCCTATGGAGGACTCCCATGCGCCGTTCGATTGTTCCCGCGCTCACCGCCTTTGCCATGCTTGGCGCCTGCCAGCAGCCCGCCGCTGCGCCGGAACCGGAGAGCCCTGCGGCGCCGGGAACAAGCCCTACGCCCGCAGAGGAGACGCCCGCCGTGCCGACTGCCGCCCCGACACTTGAAACCGCCGCCCCGCTCGCCCGGGGCAACAATCTGTTCGCCTGGTCGCTCTACGATGCGCTGCAGGACAAGCCGGGCAACCTCTTTGTCTCGCCTGCCTCGGTCAGCGAAGCCTTCGCCCTGCTCTATCCGGGCGCGGCGGGGGACACCTCAACGCAGATGGGCAGCGTGTTCGGATTTGATGGCATCCCGGCGGAGATTTTCCCTGCAGCGCAGAACACGCTGAACGATGCGGTGACGGCAGACACGGAAAAGACCAAGCTGACCGTCGCGAATGCCGTCTGGCTGCGCGAAGGCTCAAGCCTGCAGGCTGCTTACCGGCAGGCCGTCGAAGGTGTCATGAAGGCCAAGGTCGCCCTGGTCGATTTCAGCCAGCCAGCCGCCGCCGCGAAACTCATCAACACCTGGGTCGAGGATCACACCAATGACAAGATCCACGATCTGATCCCGCCCGGCGCGATCCGCCCTGGCCTGACCGAACTGATCCTCACCAATGCCGTCTGGTTCAAGGCCGACTGGCAAAGCCCGTTCAAGGCCGAAGCCACGCAGGACGGAACGTTCTACGCGCCGTCGGGTGAGATGACGGCGAAGCTGATGAGCCAGACGCTGAAGAAGGCGCGCTACCTCTCCCGCGACGGCTATGCGGCGCTGGACCTCGACTATGCCGGGGATGACTATGCCCTCACGGTGATCCTCCCGGACGCACAGGACGGCCTGATGGATGTTGCCTCCGCCATGACGCCGGACAGCTTCACAGCGCTCCTGTCAGACATGGACACGGCCGGGCAGAAACGCGTGCACCTCGTGCTGCCGAAAGTCTCCATCGAAGCCAATTACGAGCTGAACGACCCGCTGATCGCCCTCGGCCTCGGCGACGCCTTCACGAACGCGGCGGACTTCTCCGGCCTGATCGAAGGCGCCGGGCCGGGCGACCTGGTGATCAGCAAAGTGCTGCAGAAGACGTTCCTGGACATCGACGAGAAAGGCACCGAAGCAGCCGCGGCCACGGCGATCATGATGGAGCGCACGGCGATCTTCATGCCGGATGAGGAGCCGGTCGAGTTTCGCGCCGACCACCCCTTCCTGATCGCGCTGCGCCACAAGCCGACAGGCACCGTGATGTTCCTGGGCCGGGTGGAGGCACCGCCGCCTGCCGACGACTAGGGTCAGCCGGCGGGTGACACCTCGACGTCGACGATCTTGCCCTTCTTGCCCAGCTTCTTCAGCTGGCGCTCAAGGTTCTTCTTCTTGATCGTTTTACGGACGTGCCTGCCGTTCCGGTAGGTCACGTCGAGGCGGACATGCTCGTCCGGCCCATCCAGCACATCACCGGTCACGTGCACCGCTGTTCCGCCAACCCGGACAACGCCCTTGCCCGCCGCGCCTACGGCATCGGCGGCGAGCCCGACGGGGACGGTGACAATCTTGGTCGCGACGCAGGCCGGAGCAATGGTGAAGACGGCTGCGATCAGCATCGCGCGGATGATGGACATGGCTGGAAGACTCCCCTGTTCGCGAGCGACATGACAGCGAAAGGGTTTAGGGGAGATTACAAATGCGTCGCTCACCCCGGCGAAAGCCGGGGTCCAGAGCCACAAAGTGCAGGACACGCCGCCCTGGATCCCGGCTTTCGCCGGGATGAGCGGGAAATGGAGGTAAGTCCCTACCCCCGCGCCAGCGACTCATCGATCAGGCGGGCCGTGTTGTCCTTACCATAAAGCGCTGCAAAGCTGCCGAAGCGCGGCCCCTGCGCCTGCCCCAGCAGCACTTCGTAAAGCGCCTTGAACCATTCCCGCAGATTTTCGAAATGGTGGTCCTTGCCAATCGTGAAGGTCAGCGTCTGCAGGTTTTCCGAGGTGGGCTCATCCGAGAAGGCCTTGAGGTGGGCCGACAGGTCCGCCATCGCCGTGCGTTCCTGATCGGTTGGCGCGCGATAGGTCTTCTCCGGCAGGATGAAGTCCGTGTAGTAGCGCATCGCATAACCCGCGAGTTCGTCCAGCAACGGATGGGTCTCCGGGGACGCATCCTGCGCATAGCGGGTGATGAAGCCCCAGAGCTGTGACTTGTCTTCCGGGTTCGCCACAGCCACGAGATTCAGCAGCAGCGCGAAGCTGACCGGCATGTCAGCGGCGGGCGGATGACCATTGTGGATGTGCCAGACCGGATTCTCGATCTGCCGCGCCGGTTCCTCGTGCGGGTACTTCTCCAGGAAGGTCAGGTACTCATCCACCGCTTTCGGGATGACGTCGAAATAGAGCTTCTTCGCCACGCGCGGCTTCTGGAACTGAAACAGGCTGAGACTCTCGTCCGGCGCATATTTCAGCCAGTCCTCGACCGAGATGCCATTGCCTTTGGTCTTGGAGATCTTCTCGCCCTTATCGTCCAGGAACATTTCATAGACGTATTGTTCCGGCGGGCGCTTGCCGAGGATCTTGGTGATCTTGGAATAGATCGGCGCATTGGCCTGGTGGTCCTTGCCGAACATTTCGAAGTCCACACCAAGTGCCGCCCAACGCATGCCGAAGTCCGGCTTCCACTGCATCTTCACATGACCGCCGGTGACCGGCAGCGTGAATTCCTTGCCGTTCTCGTCGTCGAAAGTGACCGTACCATTGGCGCCGTCGACGGATTTCATCGGCACGTAGAGCACATGGCCCGTTTCCGGATGGATCGGCAGGAACGGGCTGTAGGTCGCCTGACGTTCCTCGCCCAGCGTCGGCAGCATCACGTCCATGATGTCCTGATACTTCTCTGCCGAGCGCTTCAGCATCTCGTCGAAGCGGCCGGACTTGTAGCATTCCGTCGCCGACAGGAATTCATATTCGAAGCCGAACTGGTCGAGGAAGGCGCAGAGACGCGCATTCATATGCTGACCGTATGAGTCATGCGTGCCGAACGGGTCCGGCACCGCCGTCAGCGGCATCTGGAGATAGGGCTCCAGCTTTTCCGGATTCGGAACGGTCGGCGGCACCTTGCGCATGCCGTCCATATCGTCAGACACACAGATCAGGCGCGTCGGAACCTCGCCCTTCGTCAGCACTTCAAACGCATGACGTACCATGGTCGTGCGCACCACTTCACCGAATGTGCCGATGTGCGGCAGGCCTGAAGGGCCATAGCCCGTCTCGAAGATCACGGGATCGCCGGGCTTTCGCTTGCCTGCTTTCTCCTGCTGCTCAACACGCTGTTTGAGTTTCCGCGCCAGTTCGAACGGCCATGCCTTGGCGGATTCGGCGAGGATGGAGAAATCAGTCATTTGGGTCAGGGTCTCCTACGGGACAAAAGGAAGCCGACGGTCGCGTCTTGCGAACGCCGGCTACCGGTAAAGCGATCTGCTGTCTGGTCTAGTTAAACGTATCCGGGTCACGGAGGCGTTTGTGAATGGGCCAATCAGCAAAGGCCAGATACAGAAAAGCGATCAGATTGACCAGTGGTACCAGCATCAGCAGGGACCACGCCCCGTTGAAACCGGCCTTGCTCCAGATCTTCCAGTACCCGACAATGAACAACACGATGATCGCCAGATAGACGACACCGAACACAATCATCATTGTGCTGGCAGCAGCGTCGTTGGACATGTTTTCCTCCCTTTTCTCTGGGCCTTCAGCCTAGGACGGATCCCCCTGCCACTCAAATAAAACCGACCAGCATGCCCTCCGGACGTGTCGAGGCGTGTAAGAAATATTTGACATGTAAAAAATCTTTGACTACATGAGATGTAAGATATTTTTGACACCCGAAAGGACTGATCATGTCATTCCGAGAGAAAACCGCCTGGGGCATGGGCCTCGTTCTGATCCTGGCCGGGATCTGGTATTTCCAGCGCGTGATCGGCTTGTCGGAGGCGTTGGACGAGACGGCCGCGCCGAACATCGGCTTCGTGATCGGCTATGTCGTGCTGGTCGTGCTCGCATCCATTCTGGTCAACATCATCATCGCCAGCGCATCGGGCAAGGATGCCGAAGCGCCCGCCGACGAGCGCGAACGGGCGATCCTCGACAAGGCGGGGCACTGGTCGGGCTATGTTCTGGCGGTGGGCGCGGTTGCCGGCCTCTTGCATTTCAGCTGGCAGAACGACGGGAACCTCCTGTTCCACATCGTTTTCGGCGCGCTGATGGCCAGCCAGATTGCGGAATACGCGTTCCAGATCTTCTTGTTCCGGCGGGGCGTTTAACCATGGCCAAGCGCCCCCCCATTGGGAATCGTATCCGCGAGCTGCGCGAGCAACACGGACATATGAGCCAGGCCGCCCTCGCCGAAGCCATTGGCATGACCCGCCAGACCGTGATCGCCATCGAGCAGGGCCGCTACTCCCCTTCCCTCGAAAGCGCGTTCCGGATCTCCCGCGTGTTCGGCACCGGCGTCGAGGATGTGTTCAGCTGGCTGGAACCCCAAGATAACTGAGAATGGCATGGCGGATCCGGGCCTTCAGCTGGTCCGGGTCTGTTTCGCCATAGTCCCCGGCGAAGTCACACATGCCGTGAACAATCGCAAAAAGGTCTTTGGCGACGGAGTCGAGATCGAACGGCAGGCCGATCCGGTGCGCCACAAGCAAGTCGCGGACAAGCCTCAGCACAGACGCATGCTTGGCCCCCAGCGCCGGGTCTGCCGCCAGCCTGCGCTCCTCCACATCGATCAGGCGGGCCAGCACCGGCCGGTCCAGCTGGTGCGCGACAACGACATCGATCAGCGCATTCAGCTGCTCCCGGAAATCCTCGCCTGCTGTCACTTCGGCCGCAGCGTAGACATCGTCATGCAGCTGGACGGCATCCGCCATCACGAGGGCCGCCGTCACCGCATCCTTGTTCGGGAAGTACTGATAGAGCGAGCCGATGGAGACGCCGGCCCGCTTTGCGATGGCGTTGGTGGTGTAGCCCTCGAATCCTTCGCTTTCGAGAATGCGAGCTGCTGCTTCGAGGATCGCTTCCACCGTGGCAGCAGACCGGGCCTGTACTGGTGATTTTCTGGGTTTGGGGAGGCTGTTCTGGGTCATGGCCGAATGCGAGTTTCAACATGAGCTATTACTCATATTTTAGACGGTAGGTGTTTTGAACAGGAAAGAAAAGCCCATGCCGACCCAATGCACGACAACCGGACACGCGACCCGCGGCCTGAACAACGCTGATGTGGCCCACACGCTGACTCATCTGCACCATGCCGCGTCGGGCCGGGATGCCCGCGTCTTTGCGCGCGCCCTGCCCGCCATCATTGCCGGCAAGTTCACCGGACGCTCAACCTTCGAAGCGGCGGAACCTTATCTTTCGAAAGCCTACATCCCGGTGTCGGAGGAATTCGGACGCTTCATGTACCTGACGGCGCTGTCGCGCGGGGCCCGCAACATTGTCGAGTTCGGGTCCTCTTATGGCATTTCCTCCATTTATCTCGCGGCTGCAGCGCGGGAGACCGGCGGCTTCTTTACCGGCACCGAGAAGGATCCGGACAAGGTGCGGACCGCGCTGGAAAACCTGGATGGCGCCGGCCTGTCCCGCTGGTCCGACATCCGCGAAGGCGACGCGCTGGAAAGCCTTGCCCCGCTGGAAGGCCCGGTCGACTTCCTGTTTCTGGACGGCTGGAAGGACCTCTACATTCCGGTGCTGAAACTGATGGAGCCGAAACTCGCACCCGGCGCCGTTATCTTTGCCGACAATATCCGCTCCTTCCGCAAAACGCTGAAACCCTTTGTCGATTACATTTCGGACGGATCGAACGCGTATGAGACGACGATCCTGGACATCGGCAGCGGCGTGTCGCTGTCAGTCTGGCGCGGCGTAGAATATCACTCCGCGAAAAAACCGTATTGACAATCATTCTCAATGACTGAAAATGGTTCTCATGATCATTTGCGTCTGTAATGCCCTGAACTGCAAGAGCGTCCGTGCCGCCGTAGAGGCCGGTGCGGACAGCCCGAAAGCTGTTCAGGCGCATCATGGCTGCCGCTTCCAGTGCGGCAAATGCCGGCCCTCGATCGGCGAACTGATCGCAGATACTGACATTGATCGCGGCCCCGCTCCGTCGCTGATCGCCGCCGAATAGGCCAAGCGTCTGGTATTGCTGGATTTTCCGGCACCGTCTGAGAGTGTTTCGCACTCTCATATGCAATTGATTTAATTGGATTTTTCTTGCATGCGGGGCGCAATCGCCCTATCTGCTACGTATATTCACGTAAGCATTGTCCAGACATAGAAGGAGCTCCCCCATGAAAGGCGACAAGAAGGTCATCGAATACCTGAACAAGGCGCTGAAGAACGAGCTCACCGCCATTAATCAGTATTTCCTGCATGCCCGCATGCTGCAGGACTGGGGCGTCTCGAAGCTCGGCGAGAAGGAGCACAAGGAATCGATCGAGGAAATGGAGCATGCCGACTGGCTGATCCAGCGCGTCCTGTTCCTGGGCGGCCTGCCGAATCTGCAGGATCTCGGCAAACTGCACATCGGTGAAAGCGTGCAGGAAATCCTCGAATGCGACCTGAAACTCGAAAACGCAGCGATCCCGCTGCTGCGCGAAGCCATGGCCTATTCGGAATCCGTTCAGGACTATGTCAGCCGCGACCTGTTCGGGAAAATCCTCCACAATGAGGAAGAGCATGTCGACTATATCGAGACCCAGTTCGACCTGATCGAACGCATCGGGATTGAGCGTTACACCATGCTCCAGTCCGAAGCGAACGCCTCGCCGGAGGGCTGATCGCGGCCCTCAAAAGGCAATCGAGAACACAATATATAGACCGTCTATAGACCATCTAAAGAGGCGCCTTTCCGGGCGCCTCTTTTTCATTCCGCGCAGGCGACCAGCGCGGCATTGAAGGCCGCCTGAGGCAGGGAAGCATTCTCTCGCACACAGGCATCGCCCCGGGCCTTTGCGTGCACCGCCTCGAAACCGCCCTCGCCTGCGATCCGCCCCCTCAGGTGCAGCGCCCGATCCGCCCCGCCCGTCAGGATGAAGGCCGGGTGCCAGGGCATGTCCGCAGCCTTGGCGAGTTCGTTCGTGCAGTTTGAGGTCAGCGTGTTGTAGAAGCGCGGGTACTGTTCGATGGAGATCGTCTTCTCCAGCAGCGAGGTGAGATAGGCCTCGGCCTCCGCCTGGCTGAGCTGCAAGGGGTACATGTAGAGTTCCCGGTCCATCATCACCGCGCGGCGGGTCATCAGGTCCCGGGGGCTGGCCCAATAGTAAAGCAGCTCGAACTTGTTGAACGCGCCGCGAAGCGCGGAATAGGTTTCGCGTGTTTCCTTACGGGCCTCAATGGTCAGGCCGACCAGGTCCCCTTCCCCGAATTCGAACATCACGAATGTATGCGCCATCACCGGCAGGCCGGGATGCGGCTCCATGACGAACCAGACGCGGCGCACATCGCTGATACGGTGCGGTGGCACCGCGCTCCACACCTGATCGTCCGGGCCTTCTTCTGTATACGTCCAGTCGCCATAGGGCGCGATGGAGAAGACACCCTCCTGCAGGGTCACATGCGGCAGACGCGAAAGGTGCGGATACCAGTCCCGGTCATGCCGCGGCTGCTTGGTGATCACGGCAAGCAGGAAGACTCCGGCCGCCGCAAGCACGGCAACAAAGACCGGAGCCATCCAGCGCACAGGCGTCAGACACCTTTGGGCTTGAAGCTCTCTGCCTGCGCCATCCTCCATTCACTTGCAAGATGTGTCCCGTCTGCATCGGCCAGCAGCTCGCCGCGATGCAACAGGTCATAGGCTTCGTCCGCAGGGCGCGCGACATCTTCGGTGACCCGGTGCATGATGTGGCGCGGTGTCAGTTCGCGAGGATGCTTGCACCCGGCCGCACCGACCACTTCCATCAGCGCCTTCACGGTGTTGTGGTGGAAGTTCGTGACCCGCACCGCCTTTTCTTTCACATCAAGCCCATACTGGCGCGATGGGTCCTGCGTCGCGATACCGGTCGGGCAGCGATTGTTGTGGCAGTTCATCGACTGGATACACCCAAGCGAAAACATGAAACCACGCGCGGAGTTCACCCAGTCGGCGCCAAGCGCCATGGAAGAGGCAATCGCAAATGCACTGATCTGTTTTCCGGAAGATGCAAGCCGCACTTTATCCTTGAGCCCCGTACCGACAAGCGCGTTCCGTGTCAGAACCAGGCCCTGCCGCAAAGGCGCGCCAACATGATCGAGGAACTCGGCCGGCGCAGCACCCGTGCCGCCTTCTCCGCCATCAACAACCATGAAGTCCATCAGGATGCCGGTCTTCATCATCGCCTTGCAAAGCGCCAGCACTTCCCAGCGATTGCCAACCGCGAACTTCGCGCCCACTGGTTTGCCGCCGGACATCTCCCGCAACTTCGCAACGAACTCCATCAACTCAATGGGGTTCGAGAACGCCGAATGACCGGGCGGCGAGACACAGGTTTCGCCCACCTGGACCCCGCGGGCTTCCGCAATGGCCTCCGTAACTTTTGCACCGGGCAGCACGCCGCCATGACCAGGCTTCGCACCCTGGCTCAGCTTGATCTCGATCATCTTGATCTGCGGGTCTGCAGCAACGTCCTTGAACCGCTCCGGATCGAAACTGCCATCCTTGTTGCGGCACCCGAAATAGCCGGACCCAAGCTCCCAGACGAGATCCGCGCCGCCGGCGCGGTGATAACGCGAGACAGAGCCTTCGCCCGTGTCGTGATAGAAGCCGCCCGCCTTGGCGCCGGTAGACAACGCCTCGATGGCATGCGCCCCGAGCGCACCGAAACTCATCGCAGAAATGTTGAAGATGCTGGCTGAATAAGGCTTCGGCGTGCCTGGCGCGCCCACTGTGACGCGCGGATCGGTATCGTCGCCATGCACCGCCCCTATGGAATGGGCGAGCCATTCATAAGGCGGACGATCAATCTCCAGATGGCTGCCAAAAGGCTCAACAGATGTGGTGTCCTTGGCGCGGCGATAGATCATCGCGCGGTCTTCACGATTGAACGGCTTCCCTTCTGTCTCGCTCTCGACAATGTAGGAGCGCAGGAAGGGCCGCAGCTCTTCGCCCAGCCAGCGCACGCGGGACAGGAGCGGATAGTTGCGCCACAATGAATGCCGCCGCTGAAACAGGTCTGAAATTCCCAGCAATGTGAGGAGACCGGCAATAACGGCAACGCTCTGCGCTACGGCACCTGTCGGCCAGAAATAAACGCCGGCCGCAAAAGCCAGCGCAACAATGATCAAAACGGCATAACGTGACATGGGCGTGCATCGCCTCCAGACAATTTCCCTGAACTGCAAGTCTAGCGGTGTCGGCGCGTCTGGGGAAGACTCATGCGCAGGCTTACTTTCCCTGCGCCAAAGCCTGCCCGATTACCGGCGCGATGACCTGCATGACGGAACAGGCCATCTTTTCCCTCAACTGCGAAACATATTATTCTCCAACTTGACGAAAATCCGAACACGAACTAAATAAAAATTACCTCCCTTTCGCGATTCCTGATCGCCAAGGGTTGTTTCCTTGTGGAAATCGTGGCTTGGGTGTTTTGCGTTTCGTTTTGATTCGTGAACAGTGCTGCGTAATCTTAAAACACGCCCGTCCGTCGGGCCCATAGAGGAGACACTCCCATGGCAAAAGCTACCAAGAAGAAAGCTGCGGCGCCGAAGAAGGCAGCAGCTCCGAAGAAGGCAGCGGCTCCGGCAGTGACCAAGCCGGCGAAAGAGCCGTCGAAAAAAGAAGTCCTGATGGAGAAGTATGTCGCCGACCTCAAAGAGAAGGTTGGTGAAGCTCGTCCGGACATGGCGCTTCTCGAAGGTGCCGTGAAAGCTTGCGGCCCGGCCATCTACAAATCCGACTCTGCAACGGTCGCTGCTTCGTCAAAAGACGAAATGGCCCGCATCAAGAAAACCTTCATTGCGAAGAAGCTTGGCGTCACTGACGAAGCCAAGGCTGATGCAGCCCTTGCCGACGCGATTGCAAAATACGGCCGCTCGGTGCGCGCAAAGCATCGTCCGGTTGTCTACTACCTCGTTGCCAAGGCCCTGCGTAAAGGCTCTGCATTGAAGTAAGCGATCTTCCGGAAACGGAAAAAGCCGGGCCAGCTTTCGCTGCGCCCGGCTTTCTTTTGGTCGCAATGACTGTCTGGCCTAGTAGCCGTTCAGCTTCGCATAACGGTCGCGGTGCCAGCTGGCCGAGCCATACATGGCTTCCTGCGCGCGGGCGCGCTTCATGTAGAGACCGGGGTCTGCCACATCGGTCATGCCGATGCCGCCATGCATCTGAACGCATTCGTTCGAGACAAGATGCACCAGCTCGCTGGCTTTCGCTTTTGCCAGGCTGGCGAGTTCGGCAACATTGGTCTTGCCTTCATCGACAGCGGACAATGCCGCCGCGATGCAGGACCGCGTCATCTCAAGCTCGGTGAACATCTTCGCGGCGCGATGCTGAAGCGACTGGAAAGAGCCGATCAACTGGCCGAACTGTTTGCGGCTCTGCAGGTATTCCAGCGTCATCTCGAACGCGGCCTGTGACGAACCCAGCATTTCTGCTGCCTGTCCGATCGCGGCCCGGTCCAGCACCGGCTCCAGCACGTCTGCGCCCTCATCGGCGGCGCCGATCAGTGCGCCTTCTCCCACCATCACATCTGTGAGCGTGATGTGTGCGGCGCCATGACTGTCCGCCGTCTTCAGTTCCTGAACCGAGACGCCCTTGGCATCTGCCGGCACAAGGAACAGCGAGAGGCCGTGACGATCGCCCGGCTCCCCGAAGGTACGGGCGACGACAATCAGCATGTCGGCATGATGGCCATCCGGCACATAGCGCTTCTCGCCATTCAGCGTGTAGCCCTGTCCGTTGCGTTCGGCTTCAGTCGCCACGTTCAGCGGATTGAAATGTGCGCTTTCATCAAGGGCGAGGGCAAAGGTGACATCGCCGCCGGCAATCTTCGGCAGCCATTCGGCCTGTTGCGCCGGTGTGCCGCCCAGCTGGATCGCACTGGCGCCAATCAGCGCCGTCTGCAGCAGCGGTGTTGCGGCCAGCGTGCGGCCCTGCGCTTCGAGGATCTGGCCCAGGCCAACCACGCCGAAATGTTCGCCGCCGGGCTCTTCCGGCACAATCACGCCAAAGAAGCCCAGCTCTGCCAGTTTCTGGCGGGTCTTCGGGTCTTTGCCATTTGCGCCACTGTCGCGCAGCTCGCGCAGATGCGTCACCGGCAGTTCGTCACGCGCAAACGCCATGGCGGTGTCACGCAGCATTTCCTGATCTTCGGTCAGAAGGAAGGTCATGTTGTTTATCTCCTGGTTTCTGCCGTCGGCTTACTGATGGTCTTTCAGGCCAAGCACACGCTTGGAGATGACATTGAGGTTGATCTCGCTGGTGCCGCCTTCGATGGAGTTCCCTTTCGAACGCAGCCACTGGCGGGTGACTTTCTTGGCGGTCGGGTCAAAGCCCTCCCCTTCCCAGCCGAGCCCCTCGGTGCCGAGTGCCTCAATCAGCAGCTCGTGACGATCCTGGTTCATCTTGGCGGCGCCATATTTCAGGATCGATGCCGTGTGGCTGACGGCCTGTCCGGCCTTGGCCTGTTCGGCCTGGCGGGCGACGGTCAGGCTGAAGGCCTTGGCGTACATCTTGTGATCGGTGATGCGGCCGCGCAGGTCGCCATCCAGAAGACGGCCATCGCTGTCAGTGCCGATATGCTGCTTGGCATAGTCTTCCGGGCCCATGATGCCCGAACCGCCCGTGCCGCCGAAGCCGCCGGCGGAGATAGAGGAGCGTTCGAACTGAAGCAGGCGCTTGGCGATCTGCCAGCCGCCATTCACCTCGCCGACCAGCTGGTCCTTCGGCACCTTCACATCGGTGAAGAAGGTTTCGCAGAACGGGCTCTCGCCCGAGATCAGCAGGATCGGGCGCGCTTCGACGCCTTCGCTTTCCATGTCGAACAGGATGAAGCTGATGCCTTCATGCTTCACGCTGGTGTCTGTCCGCACGAGGCAGAAGATCCAGTCAGCCTTGTCAGCGTAAGAGGTCCACACCTTCTGTCCGTTGATCAGATAGTGATCGCCCTTGTCTTCGCAGCGCGTCTGCAGGTCGGCCAGGTCAGACCCGGCGCCCGGCTCGGAATAGCCCTGGCACCAGCGGGTGCGGCCATGGACGATATCCGGAATGAAGCGCTGCTTCTGTTCTTCATTGCCAAACTCCAGCAGGGCCGGACCGAACATCCAGAGGCCGAACGAGAACAGTGGCTGGCGCGCCTTGATGCGGCTCATCTCCTGCTGCAGCACGCGGGCTTCCTGTGCGGAGAGGCCACCGCCGCCGTATTTCTTCGGCCATTGCGGCGCGGTCCAGCCTTTTTCGGCCATCCGTTCCAGCCAGACCTTCGACTCCGGATTCTTGAATTTCTCCCGCTTGCCGCCCCAGACGATCTCGTCGTCTTTCATCGGCGTGCGCATGGAGGGCGGGCAGTTTTCCTCGAGCCAGGCACGCGTTTCCACGCGGAAGGTCTCGAGCTCGTCGACGGCAGTGTCGGCCATGGCGGTCTCCCTATCAGATTGGATTGGGGAGACCCTATTCCGCTGCAACGGCCGCGCCAAGCGCTGCCGCTGGGTCAGACATGCGGCGTCTTCGCCCAGTAGTGCGGCGCGCGGGAGAGACTCCACAGCGCGCGCATCATGGCGAGGGTCTGAAGCGGCCAGTAAAGCGGCAGGGTCAGAATGACGAACACGCGCTGCCAGGTCCAGCGGCCGGGGGCGAGACTGGCCGACAGTACGCCGGTAAAAAGCGAGAGGCACAGGGCGCTGCCCCCGAACACACCGAGGGAGAGCCCCGGCAGGCAGAGGCATGCCGCACACCAGACCGCCCAGGGGCCGTGCACCATTGCAGACAGGATCGCGGCCCCGAGCGTCAGCTGGACGGACAGGAAAGCGGCGGGCGGCAGACCCGGAATTTCGCTGTCCCCGCGCATAAGCACACACCAGGTCTGCATGTACCCCTTCAGCCAGCGCGACCGCTGGGCACGCCAGTCCCTGCCACGCACCGGCGGGGCTTCCAGCGTCGGAGACCGGATTGCGCCGACCCGGTGGCCGAGCCGCGCCAGACGCAGGCCCAGGTCTGCATCCTCCGTGACGTTCCAGGCATCCCAGCCGCCAGCGGCCACCAGCGAAGTGCGCCTGAAGTGATTGCTGGTGCCACCCAGCGCCACCGGCAGGCCAAGCCGGGCAAGGGCTGGCACGAGCAGGCTGAACTGGATCGCATATTCCTGCGCCCATTCCCGGGCAAGCCAGCCACCTGTTGCGGGCACGCCGACCAGTGGCGCCTGAACGCAGGCCATCTCTGTACTGTTCGCATTGAACGCACGGACCGCAGATTTCAGCTGGCTCGGATGCGGCCGGTCTTCGGCATCATAGACGACGACATATGTGCCCCTGGCACTGTTCAGCCCGTAATTGAGGGCGCGCGGCTTGGTCTGCGGCTGGCCGGCCGGGACGACCAGCAACTCCGCGCCGTTAGGCCAGGACTGAGCCCGTACGGCCGCTTGCGTATGGACGTCCGCTTCCTCCACCAGGAGTTTCAGGTCGATCCGGTCCTGCGGATAGTCCAGCGCGGACAGGGCCTGCGCCAGCTGGGGCACAACAGCAGTCTCGTCCTTCAGCGCAACAAGGAGCGTGTAGACCGGCAACAGGGGCGTCGCGCCGCTATCATCCTGCGGGTCTTCCCGGTTCAGCCGGAGAGCAACAGCCAGCAGGAAAAGACGGAACAAGATGATCGCCAGGAAGACCAGCGGAACAAGCAGCATGGCCAGGACGAAGGGCAGTTCGGGCACAAGCAGGGCCACAACTCCGAGGGTTTTCAGCAGGCTGGTGACGGTGGCCCACTGCCCCGGACTGAGTGTGCGGCGCGCGGAAAGACCGGGCGCCCGACGGTCCAGGCTGTGGGCCGCTTCGAGTGCGATACGGATGTCCGGGCGCGGACACCACAAAGGCGCGCGCGCCTGCGCGCGGCCGGAATCGCCGCTGAACCCTTCGCCACCCATGCCGCAAGAAATGCCCTGTGGATTAAGCATAAGCTACAAATCACAGGTTGAATTTGTTTCGGTTTCAAAACGATTCTCCCCGAAAGAGAGAGGATTCGCCTGATAGAGGGCCCTATCCTGACCGGAAAACAATCCACAGGCTTACCCACAGTTTTATCTACAGGCCGAATTCCCCGTCGGGGCCGAGCATTCGAAAACCCGCCTGAAAAACAAGGGACTTGAAACGCCTTCTCGAATGTTCTATTTTTGTTCCATGAAGAATGTTCATCTTGTCTGGTTCCGTCGCGATCTTAGGGTGCATGATCATGCAGCCCTCGCTGCGGCTGTAGCCAGCGGTGCACCGGTGCTGCCGCTCTATATTTTCGAACGGGATTCCTGGGCCCTGCCGGAACATTCGCGCCGGCAGTTCGACTTCCTGATGGACTCCCTCACAGAGCTGGATGAAGCCCTGACGGACCGCGGCGCGCGCCTGATCGTCCGCAAGGGCGATGCGCTGGATATCCTGGCGGACCTGCACCGCCGGCACGGCATCGAAGCGATCCATATGTATGAAGAAACCGGCCTGCCCTGGACGCGGGCACGCGACCGGGCCGTCCGCCGCTGGGCCGTGCAAGCCGGGATCTCGCTGCGTGAACAGTCCCAGACCGGCATTCTCCGCGGCCTGAAAGAACATGATGACTGGACCAGCCGCTGGGCCGAGGGGCTGAATGCGCCCCGCATCAAGGCGCCGGAAACAATTCTGGCCGCAACACAGGCGGCAGGGCCCTGGCCCATCGCGGAAGACTTCTGTCTCGGTCCGGACGACTGTCCCGAACGCCAGGCAGGCGGGCGCACCGCAGGGGTAGAATTGCTGAGAAGTTTCCTCGCCGGACGCGGCCGCCGCTATCAGCAGGAGGCCGACCGGCCCGCGATCTCCGATACGTCCGGCTCCCGCCTGTCACCGCACCTTGCCTTCGGAACCGTCTCCGTCCGCGAAGCCTGGCAGGCAGCCGTCCGCGCCCGCGCAGCCTATGTGCAGGACGGCGATACGACCTTCGCCGCGTCGCTCACCGATTTCCTTGAACGGCTCGAGTGGCGGGCCCGCTCGATCCAGTCCTTCGAGGACCACCCCCTGCCCCAGACGGGCAGCGGCGAAGACCTCCGCCCCGAAGTAGCGGCGGACGACCCGCGCCTCGCCGCATGGATCGACGGACGCACCGGCTTCCCGCTGATCGATGCCTGCATGCGCGCCCTGCGCGAGACCGGCTGGCTGAATTTCCGTATGCGGGCCATGCTGATCGGGTTCGCCTCCTGTCAGCTCTGGATGGACTGGCGCCTTCCAGCTGAGCGGCTGGGCGCGCTGTTTACGGATTTCGAGCCTGGCATCCACTATCCGCAGGTCATCGCGCAGGTCGGCCTGCGCGGGCGGCGCATGCCGACCATCGGCAATCCGGTCCGCCTGTCGCAACAGCTTGATCCGGGCGGCGTCTTCATCCGGCGCTGGGTGCCTGAACTGGCGGCCCTGCCCGACACCTGGCTGCATGCCCCGTGGGACGCGCCAAAGGCAGAGCTTGCCCGGGCGGGCGTGATTTTCGGCCAGACCTATCCGATGCGCATGGTCGACCATATCGCCGCCGCGCGCGAGGCCCGCGAGCGCATCGCCAGCGTGCGCCGTCCCGGGCGGTCTCTCCCGAAACAGTCTGCACCACAGAGGCCTGTGCCAAAAGCAGCATCGCGCCCATCACGGCGGTCGGAGGCGAAGCAGGCCGACCTGCCCTTCCGGAGCCACCGGCCAAACGGGATCCGCCGCCCCGCCAGAGGCCCGGTCCAGCTGAGCTTTGACCTCGGCCAGCCGCCATCGGTGCCTGAAAGCCAGTCTGTCTAGCCAACCTGTCCGGGACGGGGCGTTCCCGGTCCTCACGGCGCGCTCTGCCCCGGCGACCCGGGATTCCCGGCAGATTCTTCTTATGGTCGCAAATTAATTGACCTTGAAGCGCCGTTTTGGTGTATCATATCGATATTCGAGAAGATCCAAGATGTTGAAATTCCTGGAATTTATTGTTTTTCGATAATTTAGTATTGTTTTTCGATAATATTCGTCCTATCTTGAGGATGTCGGCGGCGGGATGGTCCCGCCAAGACAAGACACCAAGAAGGACTTTCGAAAATGACCCCCCGCGCCCGTCAATATGACCACGAGATCGCCGCGCATGCCGCACCGATGGCGAGTGCCATCTTCACCGGCCGCCAAACGCTGCTGTCACGCCCGGCAAATGATGTGGCCGACCGGGGCCGCCCGAACCTTCTGGTCCGCCGCCGCCGCCGTTCCGGCCGCCGGGACCAGCACTGAGCCGCCAGGACGGCGCTGCACCCAAAAGCCTTGCCCCCCTCCTGGCTCGCGGCGCCGTCCACCCCTCCCGCACTCAAACACTCAAAGAAGGACTCTCTCGTTATGATCCGCTCCATTCTCGCCGCCTCCGCCCTCTCCATCGCAGCCATGCCAGCCCTCGCCAGCACGACCGATCAGTTCCAGATGAGCGTGAATATCGACCGTGGCACCCTACAGACCGCTGACGGCGCCCAGGAGGTACTTTCGAACCTCAAGCAAGACGTTCACGAACGCTGCGTCGCCGAAGTCTCCGAACGGACATTCGCCACCAAATACGCCGTCAGCTTCTGCGAAAACCGCACCCTGAAAAGCGCCGTGAAGGCCATCAATGAGCCGGAACTCACAGCGGCCTATAAAGCTTCGGCCTCCCGGTAAGCCCCCCCCTTCGCGGGTGTCCCGGACTCTCCAAACGAGGGATACCCGCGCCCTGCCGCCCCGCCTGGTTCTACCCGGGCGGGGCATTTTGTTGTCGCCCTGTTTGTTGGCGCCGTATCAGGCTGTAGCGGTCCGGTAGTCCTTGGCGCGAAGCACGTTCGACAGGCGGAAAAGGACCGGCACGAAACTGCCGTCATCCTCCCGGTCGAACATGGCGACGCAACTGGTCGGGAATTTCTCGGCCAGGCGCTGGGAGGCATAATGGTCGAGGCTGCCACCATCGCGCAGAATCTCCAGCGCAAAATCGTGCATGCCGGGATTATGGCCGATGACCATAAGCGTGCCGGCACCGTCATTCTGCTTCACAGCGTCCGCCAGCCCCCGCGCGCCGCAAAGATAGAGCGACTCCATCGGGCGGACCTTTTCGCCCTCGAACACCCGCGCTACTTCCGAACAGGTTTCCCGCGCCCGCCGCGCCGTCGAGACCAGGATCCGCTCAGGGCTCCAGCCCAGCGCCACAATTTCCTCGGCAATCCGCCTGGCATCGCTATGCCCCTGATCGGTCAACGCGCGGCCAAAATCATCGATCCCTTCCCCGAAGGGTTCGGTCTTGGCGTGACGCATGAGGATCAGGCGCTTCATAGGCAGGTCCGGTGATTAGAAATTCTGATCGACACCTTCAGGCACCGCTCATTGGCTCAGTCTCTCTTAGGCACCATTTTCGCCCTCGAAATCAAGTCACAGGAGACGGTTTAAATGAGCTTGCTGATCGGCGACGTTGCACCCGACTTTGAAGCGGATACGACAGAAGGCCGGATCCGGCTCCATGACTGGGCGGCCGGTGACTGGGTCGTGTTTTTTTCTCACCCAGCCGACTTCACGCCCGTCTGCACCACGGAGCTCGGTTGTACAGCTCGCCTGAAAGACGAATTTGCCCGCCGCGGCGCCAAAGCGCTCGTCATCTCGGTCGACAATGTCGAAGATCACAAGCGCTGGATTGAAGACATCGAAGAGACCCAGAACGCCAGTGTCGACTTCCCGATCATCGCCGACCCCGGCCGCAAGGTGGCCACGCTCTACAACATGATCCACCCGAATGCCGATCCGAATGTGACCGTGCGGGCGGTGTATGTGATCGATCCGGACAAGAAGATCCGCGCCTCGATCATCTATCCGCCAAGCGCCGGCCGGAACTTCGACGAAGTGCTGCGCCTGATCGACAGCCTGCAGCTGACCGACGGCCACAAAGTGGCCACGCCCGTGAACTGGACCGATGGCGAAGACGTCATCGTCGTGCCCAGCCTGTCGGACGACGAGGCGGAGAAACTGTTCCCCAAGGGCTTCAAAACCGTGAAACCCTACCTGCGCTACACACCCCAACCGGACAAATAAGACGCGTATGCGGCGCAACCTTCACTTGCGCCACATGAAATTTCTGGCAGGACCTGAAGGATGGCCAATCCTGCCCACAAGATTGATTTGTCCCTTGCGACCCGGCTTGTTGCCGCACGGTTTCCGGACTTCGCTGCCTTGCCGCTTGCTCCGCTCGACACGCCGGGTACGGACAATACGCTCTTCCGCCTTGGCGAGCGGGCCTGTCTGCGCCTGCCGCGCCTTCCCGCAGCGGATGGGCAATTGGTCAAAGAGGCCGAATGGCTGCCGCAGTTTTCGGCCATGCCGCTGGAATTGCCGAAACCACTCGCCCTGACCGGACCGTTCGGCGACTTTCCCTTTCATGCTGCGGTCTATCAGTGGCTACCTGGAAAATCGGCGCTGGATACACCGCCCACGGATATGTCCGAGGCGGCGAAGTCGCTGGGTGGCTTCGTGGCTGCGCTGCGAAGGCAGCCAGCCTTGACGGCACCAGTCGCCGGGGCACACAATCAGTATCGCGGCGCTCCGCTTTCCGTCCGCGACAGGCTGACACGCGACGCCCTCTCCAGATTGGACGGCATGGTGGACGCCGGGAAGCTTGCAGACATCTGGACAGCTTGCCTCGACACGCCGCGCCATCCGGGACCAGGCAAGTGGCTGCATGGCGACCTGCATGGCGGAAACCTGATCGTGCGGAACGGCGCGCTTGTCGGCGTGATCGATTTCGGCCTGATCGGCGTTGGCGATCCGGCCGTGGACCTGATCCCTGCCTGGTCGTTTCTGGAGGAAGCCAATCGAGACACCTTCCGCGACGCCGCTGGCGCAGGCCCGGACGAATGGCGCCGCGGTCAGGGCTGGGCCCTATCGACCGCGGCGATCGCACTCGATTATTACCGGGACGCGAACCCTGCCCTGTCAGGCCTGTCGCTCCGCGCGCTCCGGGAACTTGAAGCCTGCGCCTAGAGCGCCACTTCGATCTTGCCGTTGACCAGCGCGGAATAGTCGTTGACCAGCGCTTCGGAGATCTGGCCCGGCTTGTAGGTATGCGCGCCGATTTCGGCGACCGGGGTGATTTCCGCAGCTGATCCGGTGATGAAGCATTCCGAGAAGGTCGCCAGTTCGTCCGGCATGATGGCGCGCTCGATCACTTCAATCTGGCGCTCCTTCGCCAGCTTGATCGCGGTCTGGCGGGTCAACCCGTTGAGGAAGCAATCCGGCGTCGGCGTGTGCAGGGCACCGTCGCGCACGAAGAAGATGTTCGCGCCGGTCGCCTCGGCCACCTGGCCGCGATAGTCCAGCATCAGCGCATCGGCATAGCCATCCCGTTCGGCGGCATGCTTGGACATGGTGCAGATCATGTAGAGGCCAGACGCCTTGGCGTGACAGGGCGCGGTGTCAGGGGCCGGACGGCGCCATTCGGCGTGCGTCATCCGGATGCCCTTCATCTTGTCCTCGAAATAATCGCCCCAGTGCCAGACGGCGACCGCCATATGGATCGTGTTCTTCTGGGCCGACACGCCCATCATTTCCGACCCGCGCCAGGCAACGGCCCGGACATAGGCAGACTCGAGGCCGGATTTCGCCAGAGCCTCGCGCTTGGCTTCTTCCACCTGTTCCACGCTGAACGGAATTTCGTAGCCAAGGATCCCGGCAGACCGGTGCAGGCGTTTGGAATGATCCAGCGAGCGGAAGATCTTGCCATTATAGGCACGCTCACCCTCGAATACCGCGCCGGCATAATGGAGGGCATGTGTCAGGAGGTGTACCTTGGTATCACGCCACGGCACGAACTCTCCGTCCATCCAGATGTAGCCATCGCGATCGTCGTATGCGGTTCCGGCCATCGTATCTCAGCGCTCCTCGCTTGCACTTCTTGGAATTTCGCGTTCATTTCACCGGATGGCACCTGACGTCAACCTGAACCGCCCGTTTGACCCCCGCCTCTTCCTGATGGATCAGGAGCTGGATCGGGGTGTCGGTCTCTTGCTGGCCGGCGCATCCGAGCTCACCAGAGCCGCCGAAAAAGCCCGGCGCAAGGCCGGTCTGAGCAAGCCAGAGATGCAAATCCTCATGACAATCCGCTACTGGCCCGGTCAGACCGTGTCTCAATTGCGGGACTCCCTCGGCATGACCGTGCCGACATTTGCCCGCATTCTGGGCCAGCTGGATCAGCGGAATCTGATCGAGAAGGAGGTCGGCAGCGCCGATGCCCGCCAGCGCAGGCTCGCCCTGTCGGATTCCGGTATCACGCTGACAACCCCGCTGACCATCGTACTGCGCGAACGCCTGCGCCTCGCCTATCGCAGTGCCGGTCCGGACGCCGTGGATGGCAACCGCCGCGTGCTCGCCGCTCTGGTGCGCTGATGTCTGATGCCGCTCACATCCTTGTCGTCGATGATGACGACCGAATCCGCGACCTGCTGAAACGCTTCCTCAGCCGCGAAGGTTACCGGGTCACCGCCGCGCCGGATGCCGAAGGGGCCCGCCGCCTGATGGGCACGATGGAATTCGACATGGCGATCCTCGACGTGATGATGCCCGGCGAAGATGGCCTGTCCCTGTTGTCCGGCATTCGCCAGGGCGTGTCGCGGGAAACACCGGTGCTGCTGCTGACCGCGCGGGGCGAAGCCGGTGACCGGATCGAAGGGCTGAAGCGCGGCGCTGACGACTATCTCGCCAAGCCGTTCGAGCCGGAGGAACTCTCCCTGCGCTGCGCGGCCATCCTGCGGCGCTCGCACAAGGAAGAGCCGCCGGAAGAGGTAGAAATGTCCGGCCTCGTCTTCAACGCGGCCCGCGGTGAGCTGAAATCCGGCGACACGCGTATCCGCCTGACAGAGGCCGAACTGCAATTGCTGACCGCCCTCGCCGTCCGGGCGGGAGAGCCTGTCAGCCGCGAGGAACTGGCCCGGACGACCTCCGCCGGGATGGAACGCTCGGTCGACGTCCAGGTCACCCGCCTGCGCCGCAAGATCGAGCCAAACCCGAAAGAGCCGGTCCATATCCAGACCGTGCGCGGTGTCGGCTACCGCCTGATGCCGGACTGACGCGCCATGTTACGCCTGCGAGACATCACCCCCCGCGGCCTTTATGCCCGCAGCCTGCTGATGGTGGTGCTGCCGGTCGTCCTGATCCTGACATTGACGACCTGGTACTATTACGACAGCCACATCGCCGAGGTGAACCGCAAGCTGGGCCAGTCCATCGCACGGGATGTCAGCGTTGTGCAGGACTATTGCGAGCGCCGATCTGCCTCGCCGATCTCGCGCGACATCATCGCCAGCCGGCTGGACCTTACCTTCAGCTGCAATGCCCCGGAGGCCGCGCAGGAAGCAGAGAGCTTCCTGGAGGCGTTCTCCTATCGCAACATCCTGCGGCAGGAACTGCGCATCCGGCTTGGGGTGCCGGTCGTGGTCGGGCTCAGCCCGAACGACTCCCTGATCCACATCCGCTTTCCTGCGGCTGGCCAGACGGTGGAAGTGCTGGTCGAACGCAAGCGCGCGGTGACGATCACCTCGCATATCTTCATCGTCTGGCTCATCATATTCAGCCTTCTGATGATTGCCCTGGCAGTTGCCTTCCTGAACCAGCAGGTGCGCTCCATCCTCCGCCTCTCCAAGGCGGCCCGCGCTTTTGGCCGGGGCCGTGACGTGCCGGACTTCCGGCCTTCCGGCGCAAACGAAGTGCGCGAAGCGGCCCGCGCGGTCATTGACATGAAAAACCGGCTGACCGCCTTTGCAGAGCAGCGCACTGCCATGCTGGCCGGCGTCAGCCACGATCTGCGCACGCCGCTGACCCGGCTGAAACTTTCCCTCGCCATGATGGAAGAAACAGACGAGATCCGCGCCATGAAGGCCGACCTCGACGATATGGGCATGATGCTGGAAGGTTATCTCGCCTTCGCGAAGGGCGAAGAAAGCGACGAGCCAGCAGAATTCGATTTCGCCGGACTGGTGCGGGAAGCTGCCGCCAGCTTCAGCGAGGTCATTTCGGTGACCGGACCGGACACAATCCTGATCAAGGGCCGCCGCCTCGCCATCAAGCGGGCGCTGACCAACCTCCTCTCCAATGCCGTGAAATTCGGGGACACGGTGCAGGTCACCCTGGTGGACGGACCGCATGCCGCCGAAGTCCATATCGACGATGACGGCCCCGGCATACCGAAAGACCAGCATGAAGACGCCTTCCGGCCCTTCTCCCGGCTGGACAAAGCACGCAGCCAGAACACGTCCGGGATCGGCCTCGGCCTGACGCTCGCCCGCGACACCGCCCGCGCACACGGCGGAGAGCTGCGCCTGTCCGAGAGTGCGCTTGGCGGCTTGCGTGCCAGCCTACGACTGCCACATTGATACTCTCTCAATCCGTATGTGGCAGACCATACGGAAATCCGATCAGGTAGACCTCCATGTCAGACAAACCCGCCAAGCTTATCGTCCGCAACGCCAAAGTCAGCGACATTCCCGGTATCATGGAGATGTCCGGACGCGTCTACGGCCCCGGCATGGGATATGCCCGAAGCGAACTGATCGGCCAGCTGAACCGCTTCCCGGAAGGCCAGTCCGTTGCCGAATATGAAGGGGTGGTCGTCGGCTATTGTGCCACTTTCATGATCTCCAGCGATGTCGCGCTGAAGCCGCACACCTGGAACGAGATCACCGGCGTGGGCTTTGCCGCCCGCCACGATCCCGACGGCGACATGCTGTATGGCATGGACGTGATGGTGCATCCGGATTACCGGCGCCTGCGCATCGGCGAGCGTTTCTACCGGATACGGAGGGAACTCTGCCAGTGGCTGGAACTGAAGGGCATTGTGTTCGGCGGGCGCATGCCCGGCTATGCCCGGCACGCAAAGGAGTACCCCAACCCGCAGGATTATGTGGACGCCGTCGTCGACCAGAAGCTCAAGGATCCTGTTATCAACTTCCAGCTGCGCCAGGGCTTCAAGCCCATCGGGGTCCTGCATAATTATCTGGTGGGCGACCCCAAATCGAAGGATTGCGCCACCCACATGCTGTGGGAAAACCCGCTGGAACAGGAAAAGATCAAGGCGAAGCCGAGCCTCGGCGATACGTCCCTGCCGGAACGGGTGCGCATTGCCACCGTCCAGTTCCAGATGCGCAAGATCAACTCCATCGACGAGTTCGAGCAGCAGATCGAATATTTCACCGACATCGCGTCCGACTACAAATCCGATTTTGTCGTCTTCCCGGAACTTTACACGCTTCAGCTCCTGTCGCTGGAGCACCGGCCGCTCGGTCCGATCGAGTCGATCGAGAAGATCAGCGAATACACACCGCGCTATATCGAATTCATGGAGAAGCTGGCCGTCTCCTACAACGTCAACATCATTGGCGGGACGCATCCCAGCATGATGGAGAATGGCGACATTCTGAACATCAGCTATGTGTTCCTGCGAGACGGCTCGGTCCATACCCAGCAGAAGCTGCACCCGACCCCATCAGAGCGGATGTGGTGGAACATCAAGGGCGGCGAAGGCGCGCTCGCCATCCAGACCGATTGCGGCCCGATCGGCGTGATGATCTGCTACGATTCCGAATTCCCGGAACTCGCCCGTCACCTGGTCGACCAGGGCGCACTGATGCTGTTCGTCCCTTTCTGCACCGACGAGCGGCGCGGATACATGCGTGTGCGCTATTGCTGCCAGGCCCGGGCGGTGGAGAACCAGTGCTATGTCGCCCTCTCCGGCGTGGTGGGCAATCTGCCGAATGTGGAGAACATGGACATCCACTATGCGGAGAGCTGCATTCTGACCCCGTCCGACTTCCCCTTCGCCCGTGATGGGGTGGCGGCCGATACGGCGCCGAATACCGAGACCATTGCGCTGGCCGACCTGTCCCTGTCGGACCTGCTGACGGCCCGCCAGTCCGGCGCCGTGCAGAACCTGAAGGACCGCCGGTTCGACCTTTATTCCGTGAAGTGGAAGAAGCGCCGCTGAGCCTGCGGCCAGTTGCAGGCCGCGCGTGTGCTACCTAGTATCCGGGGCATTCGCGAGGAGGACACCGCTTGAACCGTATTCGCGCCGCCGCCACGGCCACGCTGCTGGGACTGCTGGCCGCCTGCGCCACGCCGCCCCGGGACGCGCCTGGCCCGCCTCCGCCGCCGCGCGACCTGCTGGTGGAACTGGGCGATGCTGAAGCCGCTGGCGACCGGGACGCAATGCTCTCCCTTGCGGCGGAGCTGATGGCAGCGCCATCCACGGACATGGCGCTGCAGCAGGACCTCGCAGACCTGATGGCCCGCGAGGGTAACACGGCAGGCGCCCTCGCCGCTTACCAGCAGCTGGCAAATGCCGAAACCGTGGCGCCGGAACCGGACTGGGCTCGCCTCATCAATCTCGAAGCCCGGATGGCCGAGATCGCCGCCGCCGCGGGCAATACAGGGTTCGCCACAGATCATACCGGCCGGGCGGTCGGGCTTGTCGCGGATCATCTCGGCATCGACCATCCGCGCATGGCGCCCCTGCTGGCCTTCGCCAAGACGAACGGGCTGGATCTGCAGGCCATTGCCATGGCGGGCGGCTTTACGAGCCTCGAAGAGATGGAACTGGCCCTCGCCGACAGTATCGAACGCAGCCGCAACACCGGCGCCGCCATGCCTGCCGGACGCCGTCTTGCGCCGCGTGGGTTCGGTGAGGAACCTGACTTCGATCTCGTGAAAGTCTTCTTCGGTACAGACCGCGCGCCGGACCCACGCCATGTGCTGGTGGTCGATGGCAAGCCGGTTCTGGACGCCCGCACTTATTACGCCGCCGAGCGAGGGGAGCTGGAAACCGGCACGGTGATTGTCTCGGTACCGCGCAACCGGGCCCTTGGCGAGATCCCGAAGCCCAGCGTGCTACGCTTCGATGTCCGGCCCGACCCGGCCCGGCATGTCATTGTCGGCGACATGAAGATCCATCCGGACATGGAAGAATTTGTCCGCGAGGTAAAAATCGAACTGGCCAAATCCCAGCGCCGCGAAATCTTTGTGCTGATCCATGGCTACAACACGAAATTCGACGCAGGCATCGAGCGCACGGCGCAGCTGTCGACAGATCTCGAAATCGATGGCGCGGCAGTCTTCTATTCCTGGCCCTCGGCTGGCAGCCTGTTCGGCTACAAAGCGGACCGCTCACAGATCACGCCGGAGGCCGCGCAGGACCTTGAGGACTTCCTGCTGGTCCTGGCCGACCGGACGGGTGCAGACCGGATCAGCGTTGTCGCCCATTCCATGGGGAACGAATTCCTGACCCTCGCGCTGGAACAGATGGCGCGCGACCGGCCCGGCGAGAAAATGTTCGACGAAGTCATCTTTGCCTCCCCCGATGTCGATGCCGACGATTTCATCGAGCGCGTTTCAGAGATCGACAGCCTCGCAGACGATTTCACCCTTTACGCCAGTTCGAAGGACCGCGCGCTGCAGGCCTCGCGGCGTTTCAATGGCACGGGCCGGCGCGCCGGGGATTCGGCAGAGCCGGTTCTGCTGCCGGTGCTGAACACGATCGACACGTCGGCTGTCTCCGATGGCGGGCTGGGGCATTCCGATATCTTTGGCGGGGCCTTTACCGATTTTCAGGCGATCCTCTGGCTCAGCCTGGAGCCCGACCAGCGCTGCCTGCTCGGCCGGCGTGAGGAAGGCAATGCGGTCGCCTGGGTCCTCGGCGCGCCGCGCACGGAATTTTGCGGCCAGGAGGCCTTCTCCACCGCCATGACCACGATGCGCCGTGTCGGCGTGGAGGAATCTGCCCTTGTGCTGTCCGAACAGGCCGCCGAAGCGGAATCGATCGGGTCGCCCGACGCGCCGCTCTGGGAATCGGCCCTCCGGATCGTTCAGTGGCTGGGCACCGCTGGGCGCTTCATGCCTGAGACGACGGCGGCACCTCAGTAACCGACCGGTGCGGATCGGAATGGTTCCATTCCGCCAGCATGGTGCGCAACGCTGCGATGAAGGCGATCGGCTGATCCAGCATGACGTGGTGGTCGGCATGCGGAATAGAAATGAACGGCACCTGATAGCCGAGCAGCTTTCGCATATATTCCCGCACATAGTCAGGCATCAGCGAACTGTTTTCGCCGCGTATGATCGCCACCCGGCAGCGCGCCGACTGAAGCAGTTCGCCAGGGTCCTTACCCGGGTCGAAATGCGTCCAGATCATCGGATCGAACTTCCACGTCCAGCCGCCTTCGTCGGCCTTCTTCAGGCTCCAGCGGGCAATATAGTCCATGGCATAAAGGTTCTCGCAGAGCTGTGGCGGGGCAAGACGGAACCGGCTGAGTGCGGAGGCGAGATCCGGATAGACCCGGTTCGGGCGGCCTTTGCGGTCCGGCCCCCGGTGCGGACGCTCCGGCGGGTTCACGGGGCTGTCGACGATCACCATACCGGCGAATCGGTCACCATATTTCGCGCCGGTCACAAGCGTGACAAAGCCGCCGAAGGAGTGCGCCACGATGATCGGCTTGGTTGGCCCGTCGAGCAGGCCGGCCGCCTCGGCCACCGCAACCTCCTCCTCTGCGAAGGTCGCCATATTGTAGCTGTCGCGGTAATCGCTGTCGCCCATGCCGGAAAAGGTGATCGCCGCAACATTGTACTCTTCGGCAAAGTAAGGCGCGATGAAATCCCACCAATGGGCATGCGCCCCATTGCCATGCACCAGCAGCAGGCCGGGCGCGCCGCGCTTGCCCCAGCGCTGATAGGTGACCTTCGCGCCCTGAACCTCTACCGAGCCTGTTTCATACGGTGTGGCGACCGCTTTTCGGAACCATTCCGGCGCTGGTGGTACGGCGCCCTTGAAATCTGCCAGCGGCCCGCCTTCCGACGGGATCTCCGGTGGCTGGTCCCGGACGATGCCCTTGTTCTCCCCGCTCATGCGTTTCTTCCTTTTTTCCGAAGTCTGGGATGCAGCCAGCCATCTGGCAAGTCCGTCCCCCGGGGGAGGCCCGGCACGGTTTTTGCGCCTTTTGTCCCAAAAAGGGACATCCCGACCTATGTTGAAACAGATCTGTATCGCTTCTGCACTGGCGCTGACCGCCGAGTCTGCGGCTGCCAGCCCGGAACTGGCTGAACTCTGGGGCACGAAAGCCACGGCCCTTGCCAGCGACTCTGCGCCCTTGCTGGACACCGCCCGGCAGGGCCGCATGCCCGCCCTGGACGAAAATTATGTGATCGAGGTGGAACGGTTTGCTTTCAACGCCACCCGGCTCGGCAACTGGACGCAGCAGGCCGGCATCCCGGCGGCGATCGGCTGCAGCTTCCGCAGCCTCGGTGAAGACGCGGTGACTCAACTTGAAGCGCTGGAAGACGCCCGGTCGGCCCACGCCTCGGCCGACGCCCTCAACGGGCTGATGAGCCTGTTTACGGACGCGCGGCGCCTTTCGGCAGCAGCTGCCTGGTCTGCCCGGCATGCCAGCGGCCGCCCTGTAGCCCTTCAGGCCCCGGCCGCCTGCCCGGAAAAACCGGCCCGCCTGAACCGCATCGCAGCACGCTGACCCTCAGGGCCGGAACACCGCTTCCGGATTCTCCAGCAATTCATAGGCGACGTGCGCCTTGAGCTTCTCGGTCAGCGCAACGGCCTCGCCCTGGAGGGTCTCCGGGTCAATCACCTGGCCGAACGTCATCCGTATATGAGAGCCCTGCTTGTTCAGCAGCTCGTGGAACAGGGTGATGTCACGCAGCTCACCGCTGAGATTGCAGAGCAGGTAATAAAGCCGCGAATTCCATGCATCGAGATTGAGCGGCAGGATCGGCGCTTTCTGCTTCTTCGCCAGACCGATAACGGTGGAGAACCAGTCCTTCTCGATCAGCCGGCCGCCTTCCTTCCGCGCAAGACGCCCGGACGGGAAGATAACCACACATTTTTCCTCGGCGAACGCCTCCCCTGCCCGTTTCAGCGTTTCCCGGGCCTTGGCGGGTGAACGCTTCTCCATCACCCATTCGACCGGGATAATCACATCCTGGAATTTCGGATTGACCCGGACCGCGTCGGCATTCGCAAAAAAGATGATGTCTTCGCGGACCCGTTTCAGCAGGTCCCACACGGCCACCCCGTCGGCGAGACCGGTCGGGTGGTTGGCGGCAACAATCAGCCGGCCTTCCCGCGGCATGCGTTCGATCCCTTCTACGGAAAGATCGAAGGCAAGTTCGCGCGACAGACGGTCAAAGGATTCCCGGCCGTTCAATTCGACGATCTCGTCCGCCATGCGCCGGGCCTTGTCATACCCCAGCATCGTATAAAGGACCGGGCGTACCAGCGGCCAGGCGGGGCTCGCCCGCAGTTTCGGGCAGCGCTCCTCGATCAGCACATCCACAATGTGCAGGTCATCCGGCGTCTCGACATCCAGGAATGCCGATTTCCGCGGCGCCAGTTTTTTTTGCTGGAGCGTTTCGTCACTCATCTTCGGGCGTCTCTCCTGAACCCCACCATAAGCGAAGCCTGAAACCGGCGGAAGCACCCCATTCAGCCGCGTATTCCACGCCCTGGGCAGGGGGAATCATGGGTCAATCCGAGCCCATTTTCAGGCCGCCGGCTGAATCGCAATTCATTGAGTTTTCAACACTTCTGAAAGATTCGCTTTACTAAGCCGTAAGCTGCGCGTGGCAAAGTGAACGCACATCAGGGGCAGGTTAAGGACCAGCCACACAGGAAAGGCATCGGGGTAGATTTTATGAAAGTTCTCTGGGTTGAAGATCACGCGCCGGTGCGCGACATGCTGGCCATCGCTGCGGACAAGGCGGCCCGCTCACGCGTTCAGGTCGATCTCGTCATGGCACCGACGCTGATGGCGGCGGAAACGCGCCTGCGTCTTGAACGTTTCGACCTTGTTGTGCTGGACCTCGGCCTGCCGGATTCCATGGATCCGGACATGACCATCGCCCGCATCGCCAATATGGGTAAATACCGGATCGCCGTCGTTTCTTCGATGGATACGCGCGACCAGGCCGTCGAAGCGGCGCTGCGGTGCGGCGCGAACATCCACCCGGAAGCCGTTTTCAAGGCCGGCCTGCCGTTCAATCGCTTCATCCAGCGTCCGGACTCCTTCGAGGATTTCCTGATGGACCTGATGCCGTCGGCCGCCGATACGCCGGCCATGACGGTCCGGGCTGCCTGATCCCTAATGCTTGCCCTTCGGGGCCAGAGCTTGCTAAGCCGCTCGGAACCATTTCCGGGCGGTTTTCTTTCGCCTATCACTGACAGGAAACTGCCTCAGCATGGATTTTTTCACTTCGGCGCCAGTCACGTCCAGCCTGCTGCTGGCCAACATTGTCGCCAGCATGATCGGCTTCGGCGCCAGCGACTTCATAAATCAGAACTCCTTGTGGATCCGGCCGATCCGCGAACAGGGCCAGTGGCACCGCGTTCTGACCTCCGGCTTCCTGCACGTGAACGGCATGCACCTGTTCGTGAACATGCTGACGCTGTTCTATTTTGGCCCCCCGCTGGAGAGCGTGTTCGGCAGCACCGGGTTTGCGATCCTGTATTTCGGCTCCCTGCTTGGCGGGTCCTTCTGGGAAGTGATCGACAAGCGCGGTGATCCGGATTACCGCGCCATCGGCGCCTCGGGGGCCATATCCGGCCTGATGTCGGCCGTGGGCATCCTGTTCCCGTTCGCCCTGATCTATCTGATGTTCGCCATACCGATCTGGGCGGGCCTTTATGCCCTCCTCTTCATCGTCATCAGCTTTGTCTTCTCCCAGCGCGAGAACACGATGATCGCCCATGGCGCCCACCTTGGCGGCGCAGTCTCCGGTGTCGCGCTGACCCTGCTGCTGAGGCCTGAATCCTTCAGCCAGCTGCTCGACCAGATTGCCCGGCAGTTTGGCTGATCCGTCCATGGGAAACGTGACGCGCCAGTACCGGGAACGTGTGGACGCAGGCCTGCTCACCTTTGATCCGGTGCAGGCCGAAGCCGCTGAACGTCTTGACGCCCTGGCAGCGCGCCTGGCCGATCCGCCAAAGGGCGGCTGGTTCTCGAAGCCGGCCCCTGTGCGCGGGCTCTATCTCTGGGGCGGGGTCGGGCGCGGCAAGTCCATGCTGATGGACCTGTTCTTCGAGGATGCCGCGCCGAAGGCCAAGCGCCGGGTGCACTTCCACGAATTCATGGCCGAAATCCAGGATCGGCTCGACACCTGGCGCAAGATGCCGGAGGGCGAGCGCAAACGCTCCCCATGGCGCGTGAGGAGCGCGGGCGACGACCCGATCCCCCCGGTGGCCAAACAGGTCGCTGCAGACGCGCAGCTGCTCTGCTTCGACGAGTTTCAGGTGACCCAGATCGCTGATGCGATGATCCTCGCCCGCCTGTTCGACCAGTTGTTCCAGCGCGGTGTGACCATGGTGGCAACGTCCAACCGCGAGCCGGATGATCTCTACAAGGACGGCATCAACCGCCCCCTCTTCCTACCTTTCATCCAGCATCTGAAAGACAGCTGCGACGTCTTCCACCTCGCATCCGACCGGGACTACCGGCTGGACCGGCTGATTGCCGCGCCGGTCTGGTATGCCCCGCTCGGGCCGGAGGCGGATGCCGCGCTAGAAGAAGTCTGGACCCGGCTTACCTCCGGCGCCCATGCCCAGCATGTGACGCTGACGGTGAAAGGCCGCAAGCTGGAGGTCAACCGGCAGGCCGCCGGTGTGGCCTGGTTCAGTTTCGAGGAACTTTGCGCCCGCCCACTCTATTCGCGCGACTATCTGGTCATCGCAGCGCACTTCCACACGATCATCCTGCAAGGCATCCCGCAGCTGGACTCCGACAAGCGGAATGAAGCTGCCCGTTTCGTGGCTCTGATCGATACGCTCTACGAAGCGAAGGTGAAACTGGTGGCAAGCTCCGCCGCCGAACCGGAAACGCTGTACCCGGAAGGAGACGGCTCTTTCGAATTCGAGCGGACCGTCAGCCGCCTGCATGAAATGCGCTCAACTGACTATCTCGCCGAAGAGCGCGTCGAGATCAGCGTCGACTGACGCGGCGCTTTGGCTGCTTGCCATCACTGCTGAGCAGGTCTGCCGCGACGGCGCGCATGACATTGCCCATTTCGGTCATGGGTTCGGAAAGCGGTGAGCCCTCGCGCCAGATGAGGCCGATCTTCCGGCGGGCCAGCTTGTGCCGGATCGGGCGGACGATCTGGCTCGGGTCACGCTTGGCCTCAACCACGGCATAGAGGTTCGGCAATATGGCCACCCCCTCCCCCATGCTGGCCGTCTGGCGGACAGCATCCAGCGACGTACCTTCATATTCGGTACTGACATGGGCGCCCGCCGCATCCGCCAGCTGCTGGATAATCAGGCTCAGCCTGTGACCGGGCCCCAGGCTCAACAGCTCCCGCCCGCGCAGGGCTTCCACATCGACCGGTCCCTTCTGCGCGGACAATTCGTCTTCCTGCGCTGCACAGACGAACAATGTCTCTTCGAACAGTTCCATAAAGGCACTGCTGGCATGGTCTTCCGGTGTCGAGATGATCATGTCGAGCCGGCCATCATTCAGGCGGTCATTGAGGTCCGTAATGCGGGACTCGTGCACACTCATGCGCAGCTCGGGGAACAGGCGGTGCAGTTCGCGGACGGCCCCGGGCAGCAGATAGGGCCCGATGGTGGAGACCGTACCCAACCGGTAGCGTCCGGCCACCTCCCCCGCGGGACGCAGGGTGAAGGCCTTCAGGTCTTCCACCTGGATCAGGATCGCCCGCGCGCGCCGGACGACTTCCTCCCCCAGCGGGGTCATGAACGCGCCATGGCGGCCCCGCTCCACCAGCACGGCGCCGAGCTGGTGCTCGGCTTCCGCGATCTGGGCCGACAGGCTCGGCTGTGACACGTTCAGCAGGCGAGCCGCCTCGTGGAATTTCCCGGTATCGGCCACGGCGACCAGGTATTGCAGCTGTCTGAGCGTTGGGCGCATTCGTAATGTCCTGTCCGAAGTTCGAGCAACTTTGATAGTATTTTACTATTGAAACAAGAATGTTTTTATATTGGAACTATCTATCACGCCACGCCAGATTACAGCTATCAGACCCAAGGAGCTCGCTTTCTGTGTACGAACTGACGGTAGTAAATCTCAGTGCATGCCGTCACTACAGTGAAGTGACCCGGTCTGTTGTGGACCCACCATCCACATACTGAGCGCCCACCGCGCAAATTTCCTCCCTCCCTATTTCAGTCTTTCCTCCCAGCATCGAAAGGAATTTCGCATGCCCCGCTTTGCTGCAGGCGTCGTTCGCTTCAAAAACAGTGTCTATCCTGAAAAACAGGACCTTTTCGAAGAGCTCAGCAAGGGCCAGTCGCCCGAAGCCCTCTTCATCGCCTGTTCCGACTCCCGTGTCGAAACAGCCATGATCACCCAGACCGAGCCGGGTGAACTCTTCATCTGCCGCAATGCCGGCAATATCGTTCCACCGCATACGGAATCCACCGGCGGCATGACGGCCTCGATCGAATATGCGGTTGCCGTGCTGAAGGTTCCGCACATCGTGGTCTGCGGCCACACAGAATGCGGCGCCATGAAAGGCGCGATGAACCCGGAAGGCCTCGACGGCCTGCCGCATGTCGCCAAATGGCTCGGCTATTCCAAGGCCGCTGTGGACATCGTCGGAAGCATTGCTGAAGACGCCTCCCCCGAAGAGCGCATGAAAATGCTGATCGAGCAGAATGTCCTGCTCCAGCTTCAGCACCTGCGCACACATCCGAGCGTTGCCGCCGCCCTCGCAAAAGGCACGACCGAACTGCATGGCTGGGTGTACGACATCCGCGCCGGCGAAGTCGAAGCCTGGGACGAGGCCGAAGGCAAATTCATCACCATCGACACCCGTTACGCCGCCCAGATCCGCGAACTCGCGGGCGAACATACCTGCGCGGCCTGAACGGGTCCTGACAGAACGGATCCAGACATATGTCTTCTTCCCAGACTGCTGCGCCCGGCGGGCGCACCCCCTTCTTTGATCTCTCGAACATGAGAGGCGACCTGTTCGGCGGCCTGACCGCCGGCATCGTCGCCCTGCCGCTGGCCCTTGCCTTCGGTGAAGCGTCAGGGGCCGGCCCGATTGCCGGTCTCTGGGGCGCAATTTTCGTTGGCTTCTTCGCCGCCCTGTTCGGCGGCACAGGCTCACAGGTCTCCGGTCCGACCGGCCCGATGGTCGTCGTCTTTGCCGGGCTCTACGCAGCCCTCGGCGGCAACCCGACGCTGGTGTTCGCCGCGGTCGTGCTGGCTGGTATCATCCAGATCGGCTTCGGCGTGCTGAAGTTCGGCCAGTATGTGAAACTGGTGCCCTATCCGGTGATTTCCGGCTTCATGAGCGGCATTGGCGTGATCATCATCGCGCTGCAGCTCTCCCGCCTGTTCGGGCACGAGCCTGACGGCGGCGGCACGATCCCGGCTTTCACCGCCGTCCCCGGCGCCGTGATGGACCCGAACCTGATCGCCGTTGGCATTGCCGCGATGACCCTGTTCATCGTCTTCACCTGGCCGAAGAAATTCGCCGCCTATGTCCCAGGGCCCCTTGCGGCGCTGGTGATCGGTACGCTGGTCAGCCTCTTCGTTCCGGGTGCGCCTGTGCTGGGCGACATCCCGACCGGCCTGCCGCAATTCGTCCTGCCGAGCTTCAGCGCGGATACCGCACTGATCGTGGTCGAAGCGGCCTTCATCCTGGCGGTCCTCGGCTCCATCGACAGCCTGCTGACGTCCCTGGTCGCCGACAACATGACCCGCACGCGCCATGGCTCCGACAAGGAACTGATCGGCCAGGGCATCGGTAACACGATTGCCGGCATGTTCGGCGCCATCCCGGGTGCCGGTGCCACGATGCGGACGGTGATCAATGTCCGCTCCGGCGGCCGCACCAAGATCTCCGGCATGACGCATGCCTTCGTGCTGCTGGCCATCGTGCTCAGCCTTGGCCCGCTCGCCTCTCAGATCCCGCATGCGGTTCTGGCCGGTATCCTTGTGAAAGTTGGCTTCGACACGATCGACCTGTCCTACATCAAGCGTGCCCACAAAGGCCCGCGCTGGGATCTTGCCCTGATGGTGCTGGTGCTTGGCCTGACGGTCTTCGTTGACCTGATCACGGCTGTCGCGGTCGGTGTGGTCCTCGCGGCGCTCGCCTTCATCAAGAAGCTGGCCGACGACCAGATCGCCTCGGTGCAGCATGAGGCCCCGCCCCAGTCCAGCGAAGAGGAAGTGACCCTTCTCTCCCGCTGCGGCGGCCGGGTGATGCTGTTCGACTTTGGCGGCCCGCTCAGCTTCGGCGCAGCGGCAGACCTTGGCCACCATGTCCGCAGCAAGGCGGGCGACAGGGTCGAGATCATCGTGCTGGACTTTGCCCGCGTGCCCTTCATCGACGTCTCCGCCGTCCGCGCGGTCGAGACGATCATCGAAGACGCCCATGACGCCGGCAAGGATGTCTACTTCACCGGCATGAGCGAGGAGGTCGAAGCCGTCCTCCACCGCTTTGCGGCAGATGCCGTTCCGGGCAGCGAGGACAAGCGTTTCGGCCAGCGCCGCGACGCCCTGAACGCCGCGCTCACCCGCCTAGATGAGAAGCCGACCCCCGTACCGGCCGAATAACAGGAAAGCCCCCCGTTCCTGACCCTCCGATCCCCGCGCCACCTCTCTCCAGGCGCGGGGATTTTTTTTGGGAAAAAACAGCCCGGAAGCAATAAACACCCCCCTTCCCTAAGAAGGCCGCAATTCCTATCTATACCCGAGCGCGATGATAATCATGCGCATTCCGGTACAAGACGCTGCCGCCAGACGGGGCTAAACAGTTCCGGACATTCCAAATTGGAACCATTGCCGGTTTCACGGGATAGGTTCCGGAAGGAGGATTTTAGATATGGCAAACAAGATTTCTGCCAGTGGAAGTATGACGCTGAGCCCCGAACAGGGCCTGAGCCGTTATCTCACCGAAATTCGCAAATTTCCGATGCTCGAAAAGAACGAGGAGTTCATGCTGGCCCGGCGCTGGCGCGAGCAGGAAGACACTCAGGCCGCCGAAAAGATGGTCACCTCCCACCTGCGCCTCGTGGCCAAGATCGCCATGGGCTATCGCGGCTATGGCCTGCCGATGGCCGAGGTGATCTCCGAGGGCAATGTCGGCCTGATGCAGGCCGTCAAGAAATTCGACCCGGACAAGGGCTTCCGCCTGGCCACTTACGCCATGTGGTGGATCCGCGCGGCGATCCAGGAATACATCCTGCGCTCGTGGAGCCTGGTGAAGCTCGGCACGACGGCCGCGCAGAAGAAGCTGTTCTTCAATTTGCGCCGCCTGAAAGGCGAAATGGCCGCCCTGGAAGAAGGTGACCTGAAGCCGGAACAGGCCCGGCTGATCGCGGAAAAGCTGAACGTCACCGAAACCGAAGTCTATTCGATGAACGGACGCATGTCCGGCTCAGACGCCTCGCTCAACGTGCCGATGGGCACCGATGGCGACATGGAATGGCAGGACTGGCTGGCCGATGACGAGCCGGGCCAGGCAGAAGACTTTGCCAACCGGCAGGAATTCAATGCCCGGATGGACCTGTTGTCGGCCGCGATGGAAGACCTCAACGAGCGCGAACGTCACATCCTGACCGAGCGCCGCCTGACGGACGACCCGAAAACGCTGGAAGAGCTGTCGGAAGAATACAATGTCTCCCGCGAGCGCATCCGCCAGATCGAGGTCCGCGCCTTCGAGAAACTGCAAAAGGCCATGAAGCGCATGGCCAAGGAACAGGGCCTGCCAGCGGGGGCTTAATCCCCGCTGGCGGTCTCCGCCACGTTCTTCACGGCCTCTTCCAGATCTTCGTCCAGTTTGATGTCGGTCGGGTCGACGCCGAGGATCACGCTGATGATGAGCGCACCTACGCCCACCGCAAACACGATGATCGCCACCAGCCCGCCGCCAACGCCCAGCGTGCGGGCGAGATAGTTCGTGATTTCCTCATAGCGGAACACGCCAATCGCCGCCGCGATGAAACCGCCGACCTTGGCCGCATATTCGATCTGGCTGGGATAGGAGCGCAGGTGGAAGAAGACGAGCAGCAGCGTCCACACGCCAAAGCCGAGCGCGATGAGTGGCGCAACGATCGTATAGGCACTGGCCGAGCCTGAGCCTGTCAGCAGCGCCATGGTCTGCAGATACGCGGCGTTCAGCAGCGGCCAGATCAGCATCACCGCCCCGCCCAGCGCCAGGCCGAACGAGATGCCGGACGGCGTCGCCCCGTGCAGACGCTCCAGCCCCTTGCGGTACTGCACCAGCAGGATGCCGATGCCGAGCAGAAGCAGCAGGAAGAAAATCTTCATCGGCATCACCCAGCGGTGCACCGCGCCGGTGCGCGACGGCGCCTCGGCCGCCAGCTGGTTCAGATGCTGGCGGAACGCGGCCTTGGCCGTGCAGCAGGCCCGCACGGTCAGGCGCTCCCCCGACGGGAAGCACAGCATCTCCACCTCGGCCGCGACGGAATATTGCAGCCATTCCCGGTCGCACTGGGCCTGGTATTCCCCGAGGCCGCCATCGACACCCGACAGGATGCGCATGCGGGCCAGCACTTCCGTCACCGGCGCAAGCGGCGGCGCCTCAGCTGTCGCGGGCGCGCCATCATCCGCCGCGAGCGCTTTCGGCGAGATTTCGAAGATGGACCGGGCTTCAGACGATTCAAATGCGCCGGAAATAAGCCAGGCCCCGATCAGCGCAACCACGAGGCTGCCGCCCAGCACGATCCGCCCGTATTTCAGCTGGCCGCGCCACATCGCATCCACCAACAGCACGGCGGGCTGCCAGAAGGCGACCAGCGCCAGCAGGCCCGCAACCGGGAAGAAGATGAAATTCTGGGAATCCAGAGACGCCAGCCGCAGGGCCAGCCCCGAGGCGCCGAACTCCTGCACCAGCACGCCGGTCTCCATCAGGAAGGCGAGGTACAGAAAGGCGAACACGATGGTCACCGCCACCCGTGTGGCAAAATGCGTTTTCGTCATGCGCGGATCTCCCCTTCCGCCGACTGCGGTGCTTTACTCCTAACGAAATCCTCCGCGCAGACAACACAGCGGGCCGGATCGCCCCGATCGCAGCCGATTTCCGGGAACCAACCGGTTTCGTCAGCCGTTAATGACCAAAGACACATCCGCAAATGCTGGAAGGAGCCGTGACATGAACATCAGACTCGTCCCCCTCTCGCTCGCCGCTGTCATGGGCGCAGGCCTGATGGCCTATGCCGACCCGCCGGATGCCCGCCCGGGGGACCTGCCGCCGGGCCTCGCTAAACAGGGCAAGATTCCGCCGGGACACGCGAAGAAAATATGGAAACAGGGTGACTACCTGCCCGTGGACTATCGCACCGGCCACGAATTCGAAGACTGGCGCCGCTATGGTCTGGAGCCCGCCCCGCGCGGCTATCGCTGGGTTCTGGTCGATCAGGACGCCTATCTGATGCAGGTGACCACCGGCCTCGTCGCCAACGCCGTCACTGATCTGCTCGACTGATCGTAACCCCCAAGCGATTGATCGCAGCAGACGGAACGGGCATGGGTTTTCCCATGCCCGTTCTTCTTTGTGCCGATCACTCAGTTATCTTTTAACCGGTCCCGGGCGCGCAGGTAGATCGGGTTTTCCAACGAGATCCCTTCCACGCTGAAACAGCCTCGGGACCGCTTGCGGGCTGCGGCCAGCGTCCAGATACCATTTTCCCTGTGCCAGACCGTTGTGAACGTTCCGGCATTCAGCTCGAGACGATCCTCTGCGCGACAGGCTTCATCATACAATGACCTGCAGACGATATCTCCGGCATGGGCACGCCGCTTCCGGATCCGCTTTCCTTTCCGCGATACGGTTTCAAACAGATCGTCATGTTCTGCCCATTTGCAGTCAGGGGCCTTCAGGCTCTGACGTTCGCCCTGCCTGAAATTCTGCATGAACTGCCGGGCGTCTTCCTCTCCCATGGCATTGGAAATCTCGGCCACCGGTTCACCAGGCAGACTGCGCCACATGTCCTGATTGAGCCGTTCCTGCCCGGCCACAACCTGACGCATGTGCCCAGCGCTCTGATGCAGACGCAGGGGCATGAAAACCAGCAGCACACCGATTGCGCCAAGCAACAGCCAGCCCACACCGTGGGGGCGCAGATACGGAGAGGCGCGCGAAAAAGGCATGGGACGATGTCTCCCATAAATTTCCGAATAATCTACTTATAGTTCAACCCGGTTCAACCTGAACACTCTCCGCCAGTTCGGCGATTGATCTGGAGCTCCGCCGCAGGCATGGGATCGGGCTATGGCCATTATCCCCGTCACAGACCCCTCCGATCCGCGCCTCGCCGCCTATACGTCCATCCGTGAGAAGGATCTGACGTCCGGCCATGGCGGGCGGTTCATTGTCGAGGGCAAGGTGACGCTGGAGACGCTGCTGACGCGCTCTCGATTTCGGGTTGAGAGCCTGTTCCTGGCCGGGTCCCGGCTGGAGCCCTTGGCGGCGCTGCTGGAAAACGTGCCGGCCGATGCGCCCGTCTATGCCGCCCCGCAGGATGTGATGGACCAGGTGGCGGGCTTCCCCATGCACCGCGGCGTGCTCGCCTGCGGGTTGAAAGGCAGCATTCCCCTGCCGGGCGAATTTCTTGCGCAGGATGGAGCGCTCATGCTGAGCGAAGTCGAAGCACGAGCGCGGGCCGCATCCTCTGGCTTCGCTCAGGATCAGCCCCACTCAAAACCGCTCCTCCTGCTCTCCGACATCTCAAATCACGACAATACCGGCGCCTGTTTCCGCAATGCCGCCGCCTTTGGCGCGGGCGGTGTGCTGCTGGACGAACGCTGCTGCGATCCGCTCTACCGGAAGGCCATCCGCGTCTCATCCGGGGCGAGCCTTTTTCTGCCCTATGCCCAGGGCGGGACAGGTCTGGACATGGTAAATGCCGTCTTAAACGCGGGCTATACGGTCTGGGCCATGACGCCCCGCGCAGATGCCGCGCCGATGCCATCCCTGCCCGTGCCGGACAAGCTCGCCATCCTGCTCGGCGCCGAGGGGCCGGGCCTGCCAGATGACATCATCGCGGCGGCCACGCCGGTGCGCATCCCCATGTCTGCAGGCTTTGACAGCATCAATGTCGCCACCGCCGGGGCGATCGCGCTGGCACACGTATTTGGGGAAAAACAGGGCTGAACCGACTCAAGAAAACGCCCTCCCCGATTGTGCCGGGAAGGGCGGAATGGGGCCCCCTGGTGTGAAAGAGCTGCCCCGAGAGAGCCTTAGAATACGCGCGGACGTTCCGCCTTGTCGAGATGGAGACCGCACTCGGTCTTGTCCTGCCCTGCCCAGCGGCCAGAGCGCGGATCCAGCGGATCCGATGCCGGGCGGGTGCATGGCCAGCAGCCGATGGACGGATAACCCTGATCAACCAGTGGATGGCGCGGGAGGTTGCGCTGCTTCATGAACAGAATGACGTCCTCGGCCGTCCAGCCAGCCATCGGGTTCACCTTGTAGCGGCCATTCGCGAATTCGAAGACCGGCAGCTTCATCCGCTGGCCGCCATGGAAGCGCTTGCGGCCGGTGATCCAGGCGTCGAACCCTTCGAGTGCCGGTTCCAGCGGGCGCACCTTGCGCAGGGCGCAGCAGGCATCGGGCTCGCTCTGCCAGAGCTTGTTGTCCGGATCGAGCACCTTGCGTTCGGTTTCGTTCGGCGGCGTCGACCGCACACCGGTCAGGCCTAGCCGCTCAATCACCTCGTCGCGATAGTCCAGCGTCTGCGGGAAATGCATGCCGGTATCGAGGAAGATCACCGGCAGGCTCGGGTCCACTTCGGCGATGAGCGACAGCATGGCGACGCTCTCCGCCCCGAAGCTCGACACATAGGTCAGCTGCTCGGGCCACTCGCGCACCATGGCGACGCGCAGGATGGTCTGGGCCGACGCCTCACGCAGCTCGCCATTCAGGCGGGCCAGGCGGGTTTCGGTGTCCTCTTTCCGGCGGAGAGATGTATCGCCATAGGGCATGAGCTCAGGCTCCGTGTCTTGCGTGGAACACCGGCACCCGGCCATCGGCGGCGGGCTGGTAGGCGTCCCGGAATTCATTCAGGGCTTCCACGACATTAGGTAGGTCAGCGCGGGCCGTCTCGTAAGCGTCGAAGCCTGAACGGTTCATGTAGAAAATCTGATCGCGCAGCACGTGTCCCACCGCACGCAACTCGCCTTTATAGCCATGACGGCGGCGCAGCAGCTGGGCCTGGGAGTATCCGCGGCCATCGGTATATTTAGGGAACGAGACCTCAACCAATTGAATCCATTCAAGAAATGGGACCAAAAGCTCCGGATCGTCTTCCGGAACGAGGCGTACACCCACCGGTGCGTTGCGCCCGGCGAGGCTGTCTGCCTGTTCCAGGAAACGAGCGAGCGGCAGGGTCACAGCCTGGTCAGGCTTTAGATCTGCTTCATCATCCTGATCGACAAACAGCCAGCGATTCTCGATTTCTGCACCATCCTTAAGCAGTGGCATAGAGTGCCTCCTTGAACGGCTCCGCGCCTGTGCGGTCCAGCGTGTCGATGAACAACTCATCGGGCGAGGTGCGCAGGGCCATATAGGCGTCGACGATTCGTTTGACAGCGCCGGGCACGTCTTCCCCTTTCAGGGCAGGCCCGGCAATGGCGCCAATTGCCGCTTTCTCGTCGGCCCGGCCGCCCAGGCTGATCTGGTAGAACTCCTGGCCTTTCCGGTCGACGCCCAGAATGCCGATATGGCCGACATGGTGATGCCCGCAGGCATTGATGCAGCCGGAAATATTGATGTGCAGCCGACCGATCTCGCGCTGGTATTTCGGGTCGGCGAACACTTCCTGCACCGCCTGGCCAATTGGAATGGAGCGGGCATTGGCGAGGTTACAGTAATCGAGGCCCGGGCAGACGATCAGGTCGGTGATCAGGCTCTCGTTCGGCGTGGCGAGCCCGGCCGCGTCCAGCGCCTGCCAGATCGCATAGAGATGCTTCACCGGCACATGCGGCAGGACGAGGTTCTGCGCATGCGAAACGCGGATGTCGTCATAGGCATAGCGCTCGGCCAGATCAGCAACGATCTCCATCTGCCGGTCAGTCGTGTCGCCCGCCGCGCCGCCGATGGGCTTCAGGCTGACGGTGACGGAGGCATGGCCGGCTTGCTTGTGCGGATGGAGGTTCACCTCCGCCCATTGGGCAAAGTCCGGCTCTGCGGCCTTGGCCGCCTCGAACGCCTCCGTGCCGTCTTCGGCATCGAAGGCCGGCGGGGTGAAATAGGCATGGATGCGGTCGATCTCCGCCTGCGGCAGGTCGATCTTTTCGTGGCTGCGCTGGGCGGCATATTCGGCTTCGACCTGACGCGTGAACTCTTCCGCGCCAAGCTCTGAAACCAGGATCTTGATCCGCGCCTTGTACTTGTTGTCCCGGCGGCCATGGCGGTTATAGACGCGCATGATGGCCTCGACATAATCCAGAAGCTCCGCCTCCGGAACAAAGTCATTGACCAGCGTGGCCAGCAATGGCGTGCGCCCCTGCCCCCCGCCGACATAGACCTCGAAGCCCACCTCATCGCCGCGCTTCACGATACGCAAGCCAATATCATGCACGGCGATCGCCGCCCGGTCATGCGCTGCCGCCGTCACGGCGAACTTGAACTTGCGCGGCAGGAAGGCGAATTCCGGATGGAACGTGCTCCACTGGCGGATGATCTCGCACCATGGCCGCGGGTCCATGACTTCATCTGCGGCCGCGCCCGCGAAATGGTCGCTGGTCACGTTGCGGATGCAATTGCCGGAGGTCTGGATGGCGTGCATCTCGACTTCGGCGAGATCGTTCAACGCATCCGGAATATCCTTCAGGCCTACCCAGTTATACTGAATGTTCTGCCGCGTTGTGAAATGGCCATAGCCCCGGTCGTATTTGGTGGAGACCTCCGCCAGGCGGCGCAGTTTCGCCCCGTTCAGCTGGCCGTAGGGAATGGCGACGCGCAGCATGTAGGCGTGCAGCTGCAGGTACACGCCATTCTGCAGACGCAGCGGCTTGAACTCGTCTTCCAGCAATTCGCCGGAGAGGCGGCGGGTCACCTGCCCCCGGAACTGTTCCACACGGTCTTTCACCAGCCGGGCGTCAAACTCATCATATCTGTACATCAGGCAGCCTCTTTGGCGTGGGGAATGCCGAGCGCCGCTTCGGTGCGGCTGATCCAGCGTTCAACCGACGGGAACTCGGAAAGATCGAAGCCGCCTTCATGGGCGAGGCGCGTATAGGCCACCAGCGCGATGTCTGCGAGCGTCATGGCATCGCCGACAATCCAGTCGGTGAAGGTCAGCTGCATCTCCATCACGCCGAGGGCCCGGCGGCCTTTGGCCATCAGGTTCGGGTCGATCTCGTCATCCGGTTTCTTCAGATAGTGTTTCTGGAACCGGCGCACGGCGATGGCGGTCTCGTGGGAATATTGTTCCCAGAACAGCCAGCTCATCATCTGTGCCCGGCGGAAGCTGTCCTCGGGGATCAGCTCGCTGCCGGCCTCTTCGGCGAGGTAGAGCATGATGGCGTTCGACTGGGCGAGCGTGCGCCCGTCGGGCCAGCGCGCCACGGGCACCTGCCCCACCGGGTTCACGGCCAGGAAGTCTTCCGTCTGCGTACCGCCCTTCAGGATATCCACTTCAACCCAGTCAAAGGGAATGCCCAGAAAGTCAGCCGTCCATTTCGGCTTCTGGCAATTGCCGGAAATGGAATCGCCATACAGGGTCAGGCGGGTAATCGGTCGGGTCGGCATCAGGCGTTCTCTCCATAGGCCACGGTCGGGCCGGTGGCACGGATGGTTTCACGGATCGTCTCGCGCCCGGTGATACCACCGGTTTCTGTCACTTCCATGAAGTACGGGTCGGTCACCTTGCCTTCCTGCCTGAAGGCTTCGGCAAGGCGCGCCTCGGCGATCTCTCCGGTGAAGGCGGCGGCCTTGTTGGCATCTTCAGACCAGGTGCCGACCTCCGTCATCCAGACGCATTTGCCGGTGGCGGTCTCCCAGGCGGTGACGGCCTTTGGCGTTTCGGGTTTCAGTTTCGGGCGGACGGACGTCATGCGGAGACAACCTTTTGAGTGGGGATGGAGGCTTCGGTGGAAACGGTGGCGGCGACGGGGCCGGCACGCAGGCCTGCCACTTCGCCGATGATCAGCAGGGCCGGGCCCTTGATGCCATGGGCCTCGATCAGCAGGGGCAATTCCTCCAGCATGCCATAGGCGCGGACTTCATTTTCCCGTGTACCGTTCTCGATCACGGCCACCGGCGTCTGCGGCGCGCGGCCAGCCTCGATCAGCTTCTCGGCAATCGACGCGGCGGTGCCGACACCCATATAGACGCTGACCGTCTGGCCGCGTCTGGCAAGCGATGGCCAGTCGAGGTCCGGCACGCCGCCAGCCTTGGCGTGGCCGGTGACAAAGGTAACGGCCTGCGCATGATCACGGTGGGTCAGCGGGATGCCGGCGCTGGCCGCACATCCGAGGGCGGAGGAAATACCCGGCACGACGAAGGCCTCGATGCCTGCCGCCTCGACCGCGTCCAGCTCCTCCCCGCCCCGGCCGAAGACGAACGGGTCGCCGCCCTTCAGGCGAACGACGCGCTTGCCCTCGCGCGCCGACGCGATCAGCAGCTCATGGATCTGGCCCTGCGGCACGGAATGGTTGCCCTTCGCCTTCCCCACGGAGACACGGTCAGCATCGCGGCGGATGAGGGAGAGAATCCCATCCGAGACGAGGCGGTCGTAATATACGATGTCCGCTTCCTGGATCAGACGAAGGGCTTTCAGGGTCAGGAGTTCCGGATCGCCGGGGCCCGCCCCGACAATGTGCACGACGCCCGCGCCCGCCGGTGTGGCCAGTTCGGCGCGCATCGCGGCCTCGGCGCCTTGCAGGTCTCCGGCATAAGCCAGCTCTGCGGCGCGGCCTGTCAGCGTGCGCTCCCAGAATTTGCGGCGGGCGGAAAAGTCCGGCAGCGCAGCTTTCACCGTCCCGCGCAGACGGCCGGCCAGCGCGGCAAGGTCGCCGATACGGGCGGGCAGCAGCGCTTCCAGTTTCGTGCGGATGGATTTCGCCAGCACCGGCGCCGTACCGTTGGAGCCGATGGCGGCGACAATGTCGCCCCGGTCCAGAATGGACGGCACGGTGAAATCGCACAGCTCCGGCCGGTCGACCACATTCAGCGGAACGCGCGCGGCGCGGATGGCGGCGGTGGCCTCCGGATTGTCCTCGGCGACGATGGCAAGGCGGGCGGTTTCGAGGGCGCCAGGCAGGTCATCCATGGTCATGGAGATCGCCTTCGAGGCCACCTCATGATCATGCGCTGGTCCGGTATGATCCGATATGATCACGGGTAAGGCGCCCGCAGACACGAACAGGCGCAGCTTGCGCAGGGCCTCCTCACCGCTGCCGACGATGACGACCCGCTGGCCGGACAAATTAAAAAACGCTGGAAACTGGCGCATGGGCACAGAGCCCCTATTTAGCAAAGCTGATCAACACGCTGCCAAAATGGCTCTTGACGGGAGAGACACAACTGGCAACCCCTACAGCGATGCTTTAGAGAAACTATTTATGGCCGAACCAACAGACCGTTTGCCCCCGCTGAATGCCCTGCGCGCCTTCGAAGCAGCCGCCCGGCGCCTGTCATTTACACAGGCTGCCGATGAACTGAATGTGACCCCCGGCGCCATCTCACAGCAGATCCGCCAGCTGGAAGACTATGCCGGAACGCCGCTTTTCAAGCGCACCGGACGTTCAGTTTTGCTCACAGATGCCGCGCAGGCCAGCCTGCCGCTGGTGCGCGAAGCGTTTGAGAGAATTTCTGAAGCCGGCCGCATCATGCAATCCCCCGCCCGCAAAGGCCGGGTCATGGTCTCCTGCGCCCCCAGCTTCGCCGCCAAATGGCTGGCCCCCCGCCTCGACAAATTCCACCAGCAGCACAGCGGAACCGAGGCCTGGATCAGCGCCGATACCGGCCTGACAGACTTCACCACCGCCGATGCAGACTTTGCCATCCGCTATGGCCGGGGCGGCTATGACGGGCTGAAAGCGGAAAAATTGCTTGATGAAACAGTGCTTCCCGTCTGCTCACCCGCCATGCTGGACGGGCCGGAGGCGATCCGGCGGCCGGAAGACCTGAAGAACCACACGCTGCTGCACGATGAGAGCACCGAGGTAGACCCCTCCTGCCCCGACTGGGCCAGCTGGCTGCGCGCGCGAAAAGTGGACGGCGTCGATGCCAGCCGCGGCCCGCGCTTCAACCAGGCCATTCTCGTGATCGAGGCCGCTGCCGCCGGGCGCGGCGTGGCGCTGGCCAAACAGGCCATCGCCGCCTCCGACCTCGCCTCGGGCCGTCTCGTCGCACCGTTTGCAGACGGGTCGACCAGTATCGATTTTGGCTACTGGCTGGTCTGGCCCAAAGGCCGCCACCTCAGCCCGGATGTCCGGGAATTCATCAAATGGATCAAGGCAGAAGCCGCCGAGACAGAAGTCGTCGGCGTCTGATCTAAAGCGCCGCGTCGAGCAGCAGATAGGCCGCAAGGCGCGGGCTGGCATTCCGGCTTGTGCGCTGGGTCTGTTCCAGCGCGTTCAGCGCATCATCCTGTTCCAGCTCAATGAAATTGGTGGCCAGTTCGCGCAGATCATCGTCATTGCGCAGGCGTTGCGTCACGCGTTCCACCTGCCGGCCCGCATGCTCCAGGATCGCAGCCCTGCGCTGCTGGCTGCCCTTGCGGGCTGCCTCGGCGATCTTGCGCTTCATCTTCGGTTTGAACGCCTCCGGCAGCTGAATGCCAGAAGACTGCAGCCGCGAGATCAGGCGGTCGGCCACTTCCTCGCGGTCGTGGGGTATCGGATCGTCCCGGCTCATGTCGGAAATGATATCGCGCCAGCCCATTTCGCCGGTCTGTTCGCCTCTGGATACAGGCGGTGTGACAACGGAAGGCGATGGCTCAGGCGCTGCAGGGGCTTCCGGCGCGGCTTCGGTGCCTGCCGCCTTCGGGAAGTCCGTCGCCCGGCGAAGCGGATGCGGCGGAGTTTCAGGCTCTTCTTTCACATCGTCGAACCGGCGGCGCAGCTTGACCGGGTCCCGGTCTTCGTCGGGACCGGCAGATTTGCCAGGCTCCAGCGGCGTGTCTTTGATCTCCGGCTCCGAGGTTTTGTCAGGCGCTTTGTAAGGCGTCTTGTCAGCCGGTTCGTCGCGGTCGGCTGAGGCCAGCACCTCTGCGGCGGCATCGAACAGATCTTCATCCGGATCGGTCGCGCGGCGCGGCGGCGGGCGTTTCGGGGCGTCATCCTTCAGGGAATGCCCATTGGTGAGGGAATGGCCGTTCGTCTGGCTCTTGCCGTTCATCTGGCCGCCATTCACCTGGCTTCTGGCGGGCGCAGGCTCTGTCCGCGGCGGCGGTGTCACCGTCGGCGCCGGGGCAGCGGGTTCCTGTGCGGGGGCGGGCGCAGCCTGCTGAACAACGGGCGGCGGATCGGCGGCCGGTGGTTTCGGCTTCTGGCCTTCCAGCACGGCGGTGCGGTCGATCCGGGCCACTTCGGCGCGGGCGGCAAATTCGGTGCTGCGCAGAGAAGCGGCCGTTTCCTGTCCGGCCTGGCGCAACCGGGCCAGCGCCTGGGCCGCCTCTTCCGCAGCGGCGCGGGTCGACTGGTTGATCTCATTGTTGGCCTGCCGGGCGCCTTCGATGGCGGACGACACGGCATCTTTCAGCGCATCGCCGGTCGTCATTGCCGCCGCCGCAGCGATCTCCCCTGCCCGCATGGCCGTATCGACGGTGCGGCGGGATTGGTCGAGCTTCTCCTCGATCCGGCTGATTGCAAAGGCCAGCGTCTCGGTGCGGGCCCCGGCTTCACGGGTCAGATTATCCAGATCGACCAGACGTGCCGACAGTGCCTCGCTGGCTGAGCGCATGGCTTCGAGCTGGCTATCCAGCATCTCATCGGCCTGTCCGATTTCGGTCGTGGCCGCGCGCGCCGCTGCAACCATGGCCTCGGCCTGGCGCGGGATCGAATCGTTCATTTCGTTCAGCTGGCTGCGCAGATCCCGGGCGAGGCCTTCCAGCGCCTGGCGCTCGGCGGAAAGCCGCTCGGTCAGGTCGCGCGCATTGTCGGCGCTGGCATAGGCAACCGATTCAAGCCGCATGCGCTCATCGCCAATCTCGCCTGCCATGGCTTTCATCGCCGTCAGGGCATGGGCCATGGCATGATCGATTTCGGCGGCGGCCTGTTTCATCTGTTCGGCAAAGGTGATGCCCTCGGTGCCGGCTTCACGCGCGGGCGCCATGAGGCGGGTCGCGGCCGACATGACCAGCGCATTGGCCGCGCTGGCCCGGCGATTGGTGCGCCCCATATAACCGGCCATGACGAGCAGCAGGGCTGGCACGGCAATGCCCATCGCACCGCCCGCCAATATGAAGGGGTTCAGCGCCATCAGCGCAGGCACGCCGTAAAAGCCAAGGATTACGCCAGCGGCGGCACCGATCCACATGGACGCGGCCACAAAACCGCCCACGACCATCCAGCTGCCACCACTTTGTGCCAGCTCGAAATATTCCGATGCCTCTTGCCTGGCCAGCAAATCCCGGCCAGAGGGCCGAGCTTCGGGGTTTTCGCTCATACCACCCTTATACCGCGTCATAGCTTCTGGCGCGAGACCAGAATGCTTAACAGCAGCGGGCCGTGCCAGAACGTTAGTTAAAAGGATTTCCCGGAATCAAGGCGCTTTCAGGGCCAGATGCCGACTTATCCATATTGTCATCCGGCGCATATTCGATGCCAAGCCAGGCCAGCACGCCGGCGATAACCAGATTTCGGATTACGACGATGAACGTCATGGCGGCCCCCAGAAGGTCAGACATATTCGGATCAGAAGCAATTTTGCCTCTTGTACTGGCGTCTATATCGCGAAATCGATTCTCCGACAAACCCTTAATGGTCACGATTTCTTGCGCATTAACCTCGTTACAAAGCGGGTGTGTAATGATTTCTGCAATTGCCGGAGAATTCAGAAAATGTCTTCCACACTTGCCCTGCTCGACCGCGACCATCTCAATGCCATGACCGGGGGCGACAGGAGTCTCGCACTCGAAGTCATCGACATTTTCCGCGAACAGACCGGGCTCTGGATGCGCCTGATGGATCCGAAGGCCGAGCCGAAGCAATGGGCCGATGCCGCCCATACGCTCAAAGGCGCCTGCCTCTCACTCGGCGCGCTGCGCCTTGCCAGCTATTGCGAGCTTGCCGAAAAAGCCGGCCGGTCCGAAACCCCGCCCAGCATTACTGCCGCCGCTGTGCTGCTGGGCGATGTGCGTGACTGCCTGACGGAAACGATGGAAGAAGTGGCGAAAGCCGCTCACGAACTGGCCGGAAAAGGCGCGCTCAAAGCGTCATAGCTTTCGAATTCATAGGCGATGCAGCGATCGATCAGCGTCCGCCAGACGGGCTCTGCGATGGCCGGAGACAGGCCCGCCGCCTCGCACGCCGCCTTCACCTTTGCCACCACATCCTCGATCCGGGCGCGGTCATGCACGATGTTGCGGTCGCCCTTGATGCGGGCCGCGGCGTCCATGAAGGACTGGCGTTCGGCCAGGATCTCCACCAGGACGCGGTCGATCCGGTCGACCTCATAGCGGACATCGGTCATCGTCTCTGCGGTCTCGGCAGTGTGCCGGCGCGGGTCGGAAGTATAGGTCGTCATACGGCCTCTCAGGTCTGATCGCCCTGCCCTATATGGGCTTTGCGCTGCCCGCAAGCAAAGGCGCCGAGAAGCCGCAGTCCGTCACTGTGATTTGCCGCCCGGCCCCTGTCAGCCGCCTTGCGCTTCCAGCTTGTCCTGCGTCTTCGTGTCGAAGTCGCTGGCATCGTGGCGCTCGCGCAGCTGGGATTCCGGCTTGCCGAAGGTGCGGTTCACCATCTGGCCGCGCTTAACGGCCGGACGGGCGCCAACCTGCTTCATCCAGCGGATGACGTTCGTATAGTCCTGCACCTGCAGGAACTCGCCCGCATCATAGACAGCGCCGGTGACGAGGGCGCCATACCAGGGCCAGACGGCCATGTCGGCAATCGAGTATTCGTCGCCCGCAAGGTATTCATTGTCCTTGAGGCGGCGGTCCAGCACGTCCAGCTGGCGCTTCACTTCCATCGCATAGCGGTTGATCGGGTATTCGTATTTCTCCGGCGCATAGGCGTAGAAATGGCCGAAACCGCCGCCGAGGAAGGGCGCGGACCCCATCTGCCACATCAGCCAGTTGATCGCTTCGGTGCGCTTGTAATGGTCCGTCGGCAGGAAGGCGCCAAACTTTTCGGCGAGATAGATCAGCATCGAGCCGGATTCGAACAGGCGGGTCGGCGGATTGGTGGAATGGTCCATCAGGGCCGGAATCTTGGAGTTCGGATTGATATCGACGAAACCGGAGCCGAACTGGTCCCCTTCCCCGATATTGATCAGCCAGGCATCATATTCGGCATCCTTGTGCCCGGCCGCCAGCAGCTCCTCGAACATGATCGTCACCTTCACCCCATTCGGCGTGCCGAGGGAGTAGAGCTGGAACGGATGCTTGCCGACCGGCAGGTCCTTGTCATGCGTCGGCCCGGCAATGGGCCGGTTGATGCTGGCAAAGCGCCCGCCGCTCTCTTTGTCCCAGGTCCAGACTTTCGGCGGGGTGTAAGTGGGATCGGTCATGGCGTTCCTTCCTGCGTTTTCGTTCAGCTTAAGCTGTGGCGCGCGGCGCGCAATGCAAGGGCTCGCGCGATGAGGCCCGCTCAACCTATCGTGAAGGGACGCTGCAATGGCTTTCCGGACTTGCTACGGTCCCGCCGGGCAAGTAGCGTTATAAAATAACAAATTGGGAGCGCGGGCATGACGTCCACCAGTGAACAGCCATCCGTTCATTTCGACGCGGAGCGGGCAGAGATCTATGATCAGCAATACGCCCCGCTCCAGCCATTGAATGCATGTCTCCACCTTTTGCTGGAAGCGTACCTGGCTGACCTGCCGGAAAATGCGCGCATTCTGATCGCGGGCGCAGGTACCGGCGCCGAAGTGCGCTATCTCGCGCCGCGCTTCCCCGGATGGCATTTCACGCTGGTTGATCCATCCGCCCCCATGCTCGCCAAGGCGCAACACTACGCTGAAGCGGACGGATTTGCAGACCGCTGCACACTGCATGCGGCCTATGTCAGCGACACGCCGTCAGACCAGTATGATGCAGCCACCAGCCTGCTCGTCTCTCACTTCCTGATGTCCGCCGACGCGCGGCAATCCTATTTCCGCGACATCGCCGCACGATTGAAACCGGGCGGCCGGTTGTTCAATGCTGATCTGTGCACAGATGACGACGCCCCCACATTTGAAGGCGTCATGGGCCTATGGCTCAATCTGCTCGGCTTCGCGGGCCTGACCGAGGAGGGTCAGAAGAGCTATCGCGCCAGCTATGGCCGTGAGTTTGCAGGCCATGGGCCAGACGCCGTCGCCAATATGATTGAGGCGGCAGGCTTCACGCCTCCCGCCCCGATCTTCCAGTCTGCCCTCATACGCGGCTGGACCGCGACACGCCGCTAGACTTCCAGCAGCATCCGCTCCGGATCTTCCAGCGCTTCCTTGACGCGGACGAGGAACGTCACGGCTTCCTTGCCGTCGACAATGCGGTGGTCATAGGACAGCGCGAGATACATCATCGGGCGGATCTTGATCTCGCCATTCACGACGACCGGACGCTGTTCGATGCGGTGCATGCCCAGCACGCCGGATTGCGGCGGGTTGAGGATCGGCGTCGACATCAGCGAGCCATAGATGCCGCCGTTCGAAATGGTGAACGTGCCGCCCTGCATGTCGCCGATGGTCAGCTCGCCATCGCGGGCTTTCTTGCCGAGATTGGCAATCGCCTTCTCGATACCGGCAAGGGACATATCTTCGGAGTCGCGCACGACCGGCACAACGAGGCCCTTCTCGGTGCCCACCGCGACGCCGATGTCATAGAAGTTCTTGTAGATGATGTCCTGGCCATCGATCTCGGCGTTCACCGCCGGAACCTCTTTCAGGGCGTTCACACAGGCCTTCACGAAGAAGCTCATGAAGCCCAGCTTGATGCCATGTTTGGCGACGAAGCTGTCCTGGTGTTTCTTCCGCAGGTCCATGATGGCGCCCATGTCGACATCGTTGAACGTCGTCAGCATGGCGGCCGTGTCCTGGGCCTCTTTCAGGCGGCGGGCGATGGTCTGGCGCAGGCGGGTCATCCGCACACGTTCTTCCCGCGGACCGGTTTCACGCGGCGCGCTCGGCGCAGGTGCAGCGGCCGGAGCCTTGGGGGCATTCACATAAGCCATGGCATCAGCCTTCGTTGCGCGGCCGTCGCGGCCGGTGCCTGGAATATTCTGCGGATCAACCCCGGCCTCGGCCGAGATACGGCGGACCGACGGGGCGACCGGACGGTCATCCGAAGACGCTGCCGGGGCAGCTTTCGGCGCAGGCGCCGAGGCAGGCGCAGCAGACGCACCTGCGCCCGATGCGCTGACCCGTCCGATTACGGACCCCGGCGTCACAGACGTGCCTTCGGCAACGGTCCATTCGGCGATCACGCCATCGGCCGGGGCCGGCACTTCCAGCGCGACCTTGTCGGTTTCGATCTCGGCGATGGTCTCGTCCTTCTTCACCGCCTCGCCCGGCTGTTTGAGGAAGGTGGAGAGCGTACCCTCAGAGACGCTTTCGCCCATGACCGGCACCACGATGTCGGTCGAGCCGCCACCGGACGCGGCCGGGGCCGCGGCGGGCTTCGCCTCTTCCTTTTTCGCAGGCGCGGCGGCGGCCGGTTTCGCACCGCCTGCCCCGCCTTCAAGACGGCCGAGCAGCGCGCCGATTTCAACCGTGTCGCCGGGCTGGGCCAGGATTTCGCCCAGCACGCCGTCTTCTGTGGCGGAAACTTCGACGGAGACCTTGTCGGTCTCAAGCTCCACGAGCACGTCGTCTTTCTTCACAGTATCGCCCTTGGCCTTCAGCCACTGGCCCACTGTGGCCTCTGTGATGCTTTCGCCAAGCGTTGGGACTGTAATGTCGGTCATGAGATGATCCGTATGCGTTATGGTGTTTCTGAAAGTCAGGGCGAAACGATCCGGTCATCGACCGGATCGGGTGACAAAGCTGTCGTGACGAGGGCGTTCTGCTCTGCATTGTGCTTCGACAGAAGACCGGTTGCCGTGGCGGCCGAAGGTGCGCGGCCAGCATAGCGCGGACGCGGGAGCTTTGCACCGATCTGCGCGGCGCACCACTCGATCTCGTCACGGATAAAGTTCCAGCCGCCCATATTGCGCGGCTCTTCCTGGCACCAGACGAATTCAGCCTGCTTGAAGCGGGACATTTCCTTCATCATGGATTTGCGCGGCACCGGATAGAATTGCTCGATCCGCATCAGGTAGACATCGTCGACGCCCAGTTCCTCACGCTTTTCGAACAGGTCGTAATAGACCTTGCCCGAACAAAGCACGACGCGGCGTACCTTGTTGTCTTTCACCAGCTTGACCTTGCCTTCGCGGCCTTCGGTCTCTGCATCATCCCAGAGGACGCGGTGGAAGGAGGTCTTCGAGCCCATATCGTCCAGCGCGGACGTCGCCAGCTTGTGACGCAGCAGCGATTTCGGCGTCATGATGATCAGCGGCTTGCGGAAGTCGCGGTGGATCTGGCGGCGCAGAGCGTGGAAATAGTTCGCCGGCGTCGTCAGGTTGCAGACCTGCCAATTGTCTTCGGCGCACATCTGCAGGAAGCGTTCGAGGCGTGCGGAGGAGTGCTCCGGCCCCTGCCCCTCATAGCCATGCGGCAGCAGGATGGTCAGGCCGCTCATCCGCAGCCATTTACGCTCCGCCGAGGAGATGAACTGGTCGAAGAAGACCTGCGCACCGTTCGAGAAGTCGCCGAACTGGGCTTCCCACATGGTCAGCGTGTTCGGATCGGCCAGCGAGTAACCGTATTCATAACCGAGCACCGCCTCTTCCGAGAGCAGCGAGTCGATCACCTCATACTGGGCCTGCGTGTCGCTGATATTGTTCAGCGGGGTGTATTTCTCGCCGGTCGTCTGATCGACGATGTGGCTGTGGCGCTGGGAGAAGGTGCCGCGGCCGCAATCCTGGCCGGAGAGGCGCACCGGGAAGCCTTCGTCCACCAGTGTCGCAAAGGCGAGATGCTCTGCCGTGGCCCAGTCGAGCCCCTGCCCCTTCGAGATCGTCTGGGCCCGGTTGTCGATGACGCGGGCCAGCGTGCGGTGAATGTCGACGCCTTCCGGCACCGTCGTGATGGACTGGCCAAGCGCCTGAAGGCGTTTCTTGGCAACACCCGTCTTGCCGCGGCGTTCGTCATCATGCGGCAGGCCGAGACCTTTCCATTCACCGTCCAGCCAGTCGGCCTTTTTGGCTTTGAAGTTCTTACCGGCATCAAACTCGCGGTCGAGATAGACTTCGAAATCCGTCACCTGCTGTTCAACCTGCTCCGCCGTCAGAAGACCTTCCTCGACGAGGCGCTTGGCGTAGATCTCGCGGGTCGAGACGTGGCTCTTGATCTTCTTGTACATCACCGGCTGGGTGAACATGGGCTCGTCACCCTCATTGTGCCCGAAGCGCCGGTAGCAGAACATGTCGATGACAACGTCCTTGTGGAACTTCTGCCGGTATTCGGTTGCCACCTTGGCGGCATAGGTCACCGCTTCCGGATCGTCGCCATTGACGTGGAAGATCGGGGCCTGAACCATCAGCGCCACATCGGACGGGTACGGAGAAGACCGCGAATACATCGGGCTGGTCGTGAAGCCGATCTGGTTGTTCACGATAAAGTGGATCGTGCCGCCGGTGCGGTAGCCCTGCAGGCCGGACAGGGCGAAACATTCGGACACAACCCCCTGCCCTGCAAAGGCGGCGTCGCCATGCAGCAGCAGCGGCAGAACGATCGAACGGTCCAGCGTGCCGGTTTCGCGGTGGCTCATCTCCTGCTTGGACCGGGACTTGCCGAGCACGACCGGATCCACCGCCTCAAGGTGAGACGGGTTGGCGTTCATCGACAAGTGTACCTTGTTGCCGTCAAACTCACGGTCGGAGGACGCGCCGAGGTGGTATTTCACATCGCCCGAGCCGAATGCGTCAGCGCCTTGCGTGTTACCGCCCTGGAATTCGTGGAAGATCTTCTCGTAGGGCTTGCCCATCACAGCGGCCAGCATGTTGAGGCGTCCGCGGTGCGGCATGCCGACCACGATCTCCTTCACGCCAAGCGCGCCGCCGCGCTTGATGATCTGTTCCAGCGCCGGCACAGCCGCTTCGCCGCCATCGAGGCCGAAACGTTTGGTGCCCGGATAGCGCTTGTGCAGGAAGCGTTCGAAGGTTTCCGCTTCGATCAGCTTGGCCAGGATCGCCTTCTTGCCTTCATTGGTGAAGGCAACGCCCTTGTCCGGGCCTTCAATGCGTTCCTGCAGCCAGGATTTCTCCTCCGGATCGGAGATGTGCATGAACTCGATACCGATCGTGGAGCAGTAGGTCCGCTGCAGGATCTCCAGCATTTCCGGAATCGTCGCCACTTCGAGGCCGAGATAGCCATCGATGAAGATCTTGCGGTCCATGTCCCCGTCGCCGAAGCCATAGGTCTCCGGCGCCAGCTCCGGCTGCTCGCCCGGATTGTCGAGCCGCAGCGGATCAAGCTGGGCGGCCAAGTGGCCGCGCATACGATAGGCACGGATCATCATGATCGCGCGGATCGAATCCTTCACCGCACGGTGCACATCCTCGTCGGAGGCTGCCGGGCGGGCGCCCTTGATCTTTTTCTCGAGTTTCGGTTCCAGCAGTGCCCAGTTGCCGTCAAAGGCGGCGACCTGTTCGTCCAGCGCCGGGCGGGGCCAGTCGCTGCGTTTCCAGGTCGCGCCTTCAGCATTGCGCTCTGCACTCGATGAATCGTCGCCCATATCTGCAAAGAAGGCCCGCCAACTCTCCGGGACAGAGTTGGGATTCTTCGCATAAGCCGCCTGCATCTGCTCGATCCACTGGGCCGAGCCACCATACAGGAAGGCTGTGTCCAGCAAGGCCGAATTGCCCTTGCTGCGGGAGTCTTTCATCGGGCTGCCGTCGTCTGCCATGTCCATTCCGTCCTCTGGGACATTTCCGTTCCCCACTATTTAGGAACGTAATGGTTTCCCGGTACCTACCGGGTGCACATAAGAGGACGGCCTGGGCGGGGTCAGATCCTGGCCACGCCAAGAGCTTGCCCGCCACGGGCCGTCCTGGCTAATGTATCCGGGCTTTCTAGCCCTTAAGTACCTCGACCATGGTCGTACCAAGGCGTGCCGGCGACGGCGAAACACGGATGCCGGCTGCTTCCATTGCAGCAATCTTGCTCTCCGCATCGCCTTTGCCGCCCGAAACGATGGCACCGGCATGGCCCATCGTCCGGCCCGGAGGCGCGGTCCGGCCGGCGATAAAGCCAACCATCGGTTTCTTGCGGCCTTTCTTGGCCTCGTCGATCAGGAACTGCGCGGCTTCTTCTTCCGCGCTGCCGCCGATCTCACCGATCATGATGATGGACTCGGTTTCGTCGTCGGCAAGGTACATTTCGAGAATGTCGATAAATTCCGTGCCTTTGACCGGGTCGCCGCCGATTCCGACAGCAGATGTCTGTCCAAGGCCCACCTGGGTGGTCTGGAACACGGCTTCATAGGTCAGCGTGCCCGAACGCGAGACGACGCCGACGGAGCCCTTCTTGAAGATGGAGCCCGGCATGATGCCGATCTTGCACTCGTTTGCGGTGATGAGACCCGGGCAGTTCGGGCCGATCAGGCGCGACTTGGATTTCTCCAGCTTCGCCTTCACGCGCACCATGTCGAGCACCGGAACGCCTTCCGTGATGCAGACGATCAGCGGGATTTCCGCGTCGATGGCCTCTTCGATGGCAGCAGCTGCGCCGGCTGGCGGCACATAGACCACGGACGCATCCGCGCCGGTCTTTTCCTTGCCTTCGGCAACCGATGCGAAGATTGGCAGTTCCTGGCCGTTATCGGCGGTCCAGTTGGTGCCGCCCTTCTTCGGGTGGATCCCGCCAACCATTTGCGTGCCGAAATAAGCCAGCGCCTGATTGGTGTGGAACGAGCCGGTGTTGCCGGTCATGCCCTGAGTGAGGATCTTGGTATTCTTGTCGATGAGAATGGACATATCTGGTCTCAGGCGCCTTTAACTGCGTTCACGATTTTCTGGGCGGCATCGTCGAGGTCATCGGCCGGAATGACATTCAGGCCGCTGTCTGCGATGATTTTCTTGCCGAGGTCGACATTCGTGCCTTCGAGGCGAACGACCAGCGGAACCGCCAGATTGGTTTCTTTCACGGCTGCGATCACGCCTTCGGCGATCACGTCGCATTTCATGATGCCGCCGAAGATGTTCACGAGGATGCCCTTCACATTCGGGTCCTTCATGATGATCTTGAAGGCAGCAGCCACTTTCTCCTTGCCGGCGCCGCCGCCGACGTCACAGAAATTGGCCGGCTCTTCGCCGTACAGCTTGATGATGTCCATCGTCGCCATGGCGAGGCCTGCGCCGTTGACCATGCAGCCAATGGTGCCCTCAAGGGCGATATAGGCGAGGTCCCATTCGGAGGCCTCGATTTCCTTCTCGTCTTCCTCGGTCTTGTCGCGGAGGTCGACGATGTCCGGGTGGCGGAACAGCGCGTTGCCGTCGAAGGACACTTTCGCGTCGAGGACGCGCAGATGGCCGTTTTCCATCACGATCAGCGGGTTCACTTCGAGGAGGCTCATGTCCTTCTCGGTGAACGCCTTGTAGAGGATCGGGAACAGGGTCTTGCCGTCTTCAGCCGCCGTGCCTTCCAGCTTCAGCGCTTCATTGAGTTTGGCAATGTCTGCATCGGTCACGCCGGTTTCCGGGTCGATGCTGAGTGTCAGGATTTTCTCCGGCGTATCGTGGGCCACCTGTTCGATGTCCATGCCGCCTTCGGTGGAGACCATGAAGGCGACGCGCGAGGTGGAGCGGTCGACCAGCATGGAAAGATAGAGTTCGCGATCAATGTCGGCGCCGTCTTCGATGTAGAGGCGGTTGACCTGCTTGCCGTCTGCGCCGGTCTGGGCGGTGACGAGGTGGTTGCCAAGCATCTGCTTGGCATAGGTCATCACGTCTTCCTTGCTGAAAGCGAGGCGGACACCGCCTTTTTCACCGGCTTCCGCTTCCACAAATTTGCCTTTGCCGCGGCCGCCAGCGTGGATCTGCGACTTAACAACCCAGAGCGGTCCGGGAAGTGAGTCGACAGCTTTCTGGACATCGTCCAGAGACAGGACGGGAACGCCGTCCGCGACCGGCGCGCCGAAAGATTTCAGCACGGCTTTGGCCTGGTATTCGTGGATGTTCATTCTGCTCTTGCCTTGTTTGCCTGGTCCGCCCCGGCAGGGTCACTGCCCAGCGTGGTGGTGGGCTGTATAACAGTCCTGACTGCGGCTGCAACCAGCTGAGTACTAAACTTTGGACTCAGGCGCAGCCTCAATATCCGTCTGGGAATCCGGTCCCTCTTCCGGCGCATCTCCGGTTGCCTCTTCCACAGCGCTATTCTCTGCCGGTTTCTCGTTACTGTCAGACATGCGCGGGTCGAGTTTCACGCTGGCCAGCGGGGTCGGCAGCACAGGGCTCCATTCGGCCAGCTTGTCCTCGATCGCGACGGGTTTGGAGCGCACGCGTGCAACCATCACAACAGTCAGCACCAGCAACAGCAGACCCGCCAGACCGAACAGGCCGAACTGGCCGTCGGCCCGCATGGCGAAGCCTGACAGCAGCGGCCCGATGATCGACCCGCCGGCCCAGACGAACAGCAGGCCTGACATGACCTGCGGAATCAGCACCTTCGGCGTCCGGTCGATCGCGTGGGCGACGCAGAGGCTGAAGAAGGACAGCGCTCCGGCGCCCCAGAAGCCGAGCGCGACAATGACGGAGACCTCGCTCAGCCGTGTCCCGAAAAACGCGATGAACAGCGCCGCCAGGGCCGACATGCCGCCCAGTCCCGCGATCACGAGGCGGCGTTCGATCCGGTCAGACAGGCGCCCTGCGGGCCATTGCAGCAACAGCCCGCCGGTCCAGGCTGCACCACTCGCGATGGCGGCAGCCGTGGTGCCCCCTCCCCCGATCTTGAAGCCTTCGAAATAGATGGGCAGCAGCGACTGCGTGCCCGTGTTCACGATTCCGGCAATCAGCGCCCCCAGCACGGCCGCCGGGGCCAGCTGGTACAGCGCGATCAGCGGCATCGACCGGCGCTCCGGCAGGACGGGCTGTTCCTTGCGCGTCAGGCAGACCGGCACGAGGGCCAGCGACAGGAACAGCGCTGCCCAAGTGTAGGCCCGCGTGTCCAGCGGCGACAGGCCTGCCACGAAGAACGGGCCGATGATCAGCGAGAGCTTTGCCCCGGTGTGATAGATGCCCATCACATTTCCGCGAGACTTCACCGGCACCACGCTGCCGAGCCAGCTTTCGATACTGGTGAAGCTGAAGGCCAGCGACATGCCCATGATCACCCGGATCGGCGCCCAGAACATGGCGTCATGTACCAGAGACAGCGACAGCACGCTGACAGCGTTGGTGGCGGAGGCGGCGGCAAACAGTCGGATATGCCCGATCGTGGCCAGCGTGCGCGGGGCCAGCCACGCGCCTATCATGAAACCGGCGGCATATAGCGCGGCGATCAGACCGATCGCCTGGGGCGGCGTGCCCATCGCTTCGAGACCGAGCGGTGTCAGCACGCTGATCAATCCGCCGGCGATCTGCAGGATCATCACGGCGATGATGAGGACAATCACATTACGTGTGTCAGACATCGAGGGGCTGAGAGGCATTCTGCCTACCTGAATTTGTCGGTTACTTCCTCGACAGTTTCACCGTCACTGGCGTGGATTGCGAGCGTCACCGTACCCTTGGGCCAGTTAATATCCAGTGAGCCAAAATTCTCTTTGGAATAACCGGGGCCGATCTGATCTGCGTCCATTTCGTCCGTCGAGTCCCGGTGGGACGCATTGAACGACGACGCCGTGATCTCATAGACCGGATATGGCAGGACATCATCCGCCCGGTACAGGAAGGCGGCATGACGGTCGCCCGACACGAACACAACGCCCTTGGCGCCGGTTTCCCTGATCAGATCATACAGCCGCTCGCGTTCCGCCGGCAGGCGCGACCACGACTCCCAGCCATGGACATTCGGCAGGACCTGGATCGACGAAACGATCAGGCGCAGGTCCGCCGGTTTCTGAAGCTCGTTCTGCAGCCAGGTCCACTGGTCGTTGCCCAGCATGTCCTGGTTCGGGTCGCTGGACGGCATGTAACGTTCCTTGCCCTTTACGGTCGCATCGTCCGTATCGGCCAGGTCTGAGCGGAAAAAGCGTGTGTCCAGCATGATGATCTGGGTGCGCTCCCCTTCCGGGCCGAAGGTGCGGGCATAATAAGTGCCCGGCCAGGCGCCGACATCCTGATCGGCAAGGCCCCAGAAGCGTTCGTGGATCCGTTCGGACTCGCGCCGGAAAGCGAAATGCTTGCCGCCATCGCTGAGCGCATAGTCATGATCATCCCAGGCCACCATCATCGGATGCGCCTTGCGCACCGCCTGGAAATCCGGCCGGGCCGCGAGGTCGGCAAAACTCTCACGCAGTTCCGGCAGGTCGGCGTCGCCCATGCGCGGGGCGCTGCCGTCGGAGTCGCCATACACATTGTCACCGATCATCAGGAACAGGTCGGCGGGCGCCGCCGCGACAGAGCGCATGCTCTCCGCGTCGCCCTTCTCCTCATCCAGGCAGGACCCGAACAGGATCCGCGTCAGAGGCTTGTCGGCAGGCGGCAGCGGCAGGCTGGCGGGGGCAACCGGGTAAGCATCATCCGGTAGTCCGCGATAATATAGCTCCAGAGCATCTTCAGCACTCTGCGGTGCCCGCGTAATCCCCGGAATGGAGATCGGCCCCGGTGCCTGACAGGCGGTGAGACCGATCAATGATATCAAAAGCGCTGCCCGCTTCATCGTCCGCACTCTCTTTTCTGGTTACACCTTCGTGTAGCGGCCTTTCGGCAGAGCGGTAAGGGCCTACACCGTCACACTGCAAAGAAAATGGACCACAGCATCCGTCCGGGCAGGAAAGTGAACAATCCGGCGACCAGCAAGCCTCCAACGAAGGCATTCGTCATGCCCTTCGCGTGCTTGCGGATGTTCCGGCGCCGGGCCGCCGCGACTGCCATGGGCAGCGCGATGATCGTCCAGGCGGAGATACCATGGATCCAGCTGAAATGGCTGCCGTTCAGTCCGGTGATGAAAAATGAGCTGATCGCGGTCAGGCCCATTGCCGCCACCCAGGTGTAGCCGAGCTTGCGATGCAAGCCCGCCCCTTTCACTCCGCGCAGCAGGATGGCGCCAACCACAAAGGCGGTCACCGCGCCCAGCACGTGAAGCTTGATGACGAAAGCGGCCTCGACGAGCGGAGTGATATTGATCCGGAAATGAACCGGTGGATTGCCGGCCGATCTGAGAATGAGCCAGCTGATGACCCCATACGCGATGGCAGCCATGATCAGCGCGATGGTGGTCCGGCCGGGCCGTCCCGGCAGATGAATGCGGCGGAGGGTCTGGGTGAGGTCGGACATGGGGGTGTGTTCCTTCATTGGAGGTGACAAGAGCGGCTTATTGGAGCGTGATGGTCTGGACGGTGCCGGCTTGCGGCAGGTCGAAGCGGGCCGACTTGAATTTCGGCGGGCCCATGCGGGCCGAAGCATCATTGGAAAACCCGTAGGGCTCGGTCGGGATACGCCACATGCCGAGGTTCAGCTCGCCATTGCCGTCGACATCCTGATAGACTTTGATGCCGTACGCGCCCGGTTCGAGGCCGGTGAAGACAAGCTCCGTCCCCTCCCCGGCGGAGATGATCCGGTCAGTCACACTCTCATTGGTGTCCCAGCCATCGGCGCCGAGCACGGCGACATGGAATGTGCCGGTTGCCGCTTCCACGCCTTCGATGCGGACGGTCAGGTCAGCGGCAGCCGCCTGTCCGGCGATCCCGGCAGCCAGTGCCGGGGCCAGTGCGGCGGCGATGATGGATTTCAGAATATGTTTCATGGGTCTTCTCCTCGTCTGAGTGCCGGGTCCGGGCCCCTGAGGCCCTGTCCGGCGTTCGATGAGGAGACATTGGCGAGCGGCTGCTGGCGCTGCCACGCGAACTACGTGGAGAGGCTGGAATCCTTCGCGAAATACGGCCAGAACGGTTCGCGAAGCGCGAAATGCAGGGAGAAAACATGCCGCAATTCCTGAAGAGCCGGCTGCGGGATGCGGCGGTGATCCTGGGTATCTCGGCGCTGCTCACCTTTTTCGGCGTCTACGATCAGGAATCTCCCCTCTGGGTCCGCTACCTGATGTGGGTCGTCACCTGCACGGTGGGCATAACAACCGCCGAACTTGTCGCGCCGGCGGTTTTCGAGCGCGACCTGGTCGGCCGCCTGCTGCCGGTTCGGGTCACGGCCACGGCGGCCATCATTTCCGTGCCGGTCCTGGCCTCGCTCTACTTCTATCTGGGCGCATTCGGCATCTGGGTGCCGCCGCACCTGTTGCCGATGCAATATGTCTACGTCTTCGCGATCTCGCTGGTGCTGACGCTGACCGGCCTGCTCATCGCCCGCGCAAATTCAGGCGCCGCCGCAGACAGACGGCCCACCCCCGCCGACACCGCCGGGCGCTTCCTGGACCGGCTGCCGGTCAAGTTCCGCCGCGCCGAACTCTGGGCCATCTCATCGGAAGACCATTACCTGCGGGTCTACACCAATCTCGGCGAGGAGCTGATCCTGATGCGGCTGGCGGATGCGGTCCGCGAACTGGATGGCGCCGCGGGCGTTCAGGTGCACCGGTCCTGGTGGGTTGCGAAGGATGGCGTCAGCGATGCCCGGCGCGACAATGGCAAGCTGGTACTGGTCCTGAAGAACGGCACCGACGTGCCTGTCTCGCGCACCTATCAGGCCGCTGCAAAGGATGCCGGCCTCGCCTAACCCTTGCGGACCGGCGGGCGGACATTGCCCATGCCCTTCACCTTGTTGCAGCGCGCATGCGCCAGCTGAAGGTTGTCGGCCGTATCCGGCCCGCCGCGCGCGACAGCGATGATATGGTCATAGGTCGGGCGCTGGTGTTTCCAGAGCGTGGAGTGCGCCACGTCGAACCGGCTGGACGGCATAGCCTGCCCGCACAGCGCGCAACACCCGTTCTGGGCTTCCCACAAGGCCTTGAACAGCGGCGTCTCGGTCGGGGCGTAAGGCTGGCTCATCCGATTGCCGGCACCTGCCAGCCGCGCCGGGCACAGGCAGCATACAGCGTGTTCACCAGCAGGCAGGCAATCGTCATCGGCCCCACCCCGCCCGGCACCGGCGTGATATGGCCTGCAATGTCGGCGCAGCTGTCAAAGTCCGCATCGCCGACGAGGCGGGTCTTGCCCTCCCCTTTCTCCGGGGCGGGAATGCGGTTGATACCGACATCGATGACCGTGGCGCCGGGCTTCACCCAGTCGCCTTTCACCATTTGCGGCCGCCCGACCGCTGGCACCAGAATGTCGGCCTCGCGGCAGACGGCGGCCAGGTCTTTCGTGCGCGAATGGGCGATGGTGACCGTGCAGTTCTCAGCCAGGAACAGGAGCGCGGCCGGCTTGCCGACCAGGATCGAGCGGCCGATCACCACGACATGCTTGCCGGAGAGGTCGTCGCCAAGGGCCCGCTTCGCCAGGATCACACAGCCGGACGGTGTGCACGAGCGCAGGCCCGGCTTGCCCAGCGACAGGCGCCCGGCGGAGACTTCCGTCAGACCATCGACATCCTTGGACGGGTCGATCCGCTCAATCGCGGCATCGGGATCGAGGCCCTTCGGCAGTGGCAGCTGCAGCAGGATACCGTCGACCTCTGCATCCGCATTGAGATCGGCGATCAGGGTTTCGACTTCGTCCTGCGTCGCCGTCGCCGGCAGGCGGTGGTGCCGGGAGACCATGCCGACCTCTTCGGTCTGCTTCACCTTGTTGCGGACATAGACCTCGCTGGCCGGGTCTTCGCCGACCAGGATCACCGCCAGGCAGGGCTTTGCGGGGAGTTTTGCCACTTCGGCGGCCACTTTGGCGCGCACATCCGCCGCGATGTCTTTTCCACTGATCCGGATGGCGGTCATGTCTCGTCCCCGCTGAGGCAGGCCGCGATGTCTGGCGGCCCATCGATTTCGAGGCCTTTTAGCCGAGTCTTGCCGCCTGTCACGACTCTGACCGCAGACTTGGGCAGACCAAGCCACTTGGCGACCAATTTCTGGACAGCACTATTCGCCTTGCCGTCCTCCGGCACCGCGCGCACCCGCACTTTCAGGAATTTCCGCCCGGCATCGTCTTCCGCCCAGTCCTCGATCCGGTCGGCCGAGGCCTTGGGCTGGACGCGAACGGTGAGCCGATGGAGCAATCCGGCCTCAGTATCCGAGGGAAGGCTGCGTCAGGCTGATGATCGTGGGCAGCAGCCAGTTCTTGGTGAACATGATGCCCAGCGCCAGCAGGAAGATTGACAGGTCCAGCTGGCCAAGCGGCGGCACAACGCGCTGGATCGGCCGCAACATCGGCAGCATCACGCTGTCCAGCACATACTGGATCTGCCGGACGGTCTGGTTGCGCATCGACACAACGCCGAAGGCGACCAGCCAGCTCATGATGACATAAGCAAAGATCAGGAACAGGAGCAGCGAGAGAAGCGGGCTCAGGAAGTAAATGTAGATCGCCACAAGTAGGGAATGCATGCGCGGAGGTCCGTGGTTTCAGCCGGGTTTGATTTGTCCTTAAACTGGTGTGCCCCTCCCCGGCAAGCCAGCCCCTGTTTCATCCCCATTCAGGAAAAGCGTTTGGCAAGCCGTGCGGAGCGTTCTAGCCTTGACCGCTTGTGAGGGAGGCGAGGGGCAGCGGGTGACGGAAAACATGGACTCCGATACCCCCCTGTTGCCGCTCACCCGGTTCCAGAAAATGATGATCGCGCTCGGCACCGTGTCGATGGGCGCGGGCATGACGATCAATTTCGTCGTCGTCGCCCCGCTCGCCCGCGAGGCCGGGCTGACCGAAATCGAGATCGCCGGCATTCTGACTTTCTCCTCGGTGCTCTACACGATCTTCACTCCGATCTGGGGCCGGATTGCCGACCGGGTTGGCCGCAAGCGGGTCATGGTATTTTCGCTGACCGCCATGGGCCTCGCCAATATGGCCTTCCTGTTTGCGCTGAACGCCGCGCTGGCCGGTGTCGTCACCGGGCTGATGGCCTTCCTGCTGCTCGCCTTCGTGCGCACCCTGTTCGGCTTCTTCGCGCCCGGCCTGCAGCCTGCGGCCATGGCCGCGATGACCGATGCCACCACGCCCGCCACCCGGGCGGGCGGGCTCGGCATGCTGGGCGCCGCGATGAGCCTCGGCTCCATTCTCGGCCCGGCGGGCGCCGCTGTGCTCGCCCGGGTCGGGGCGCTGGCGCCGCTGTGGGGCACGATCGTCTTCAATCTGATCGTCGCGGTCCTGATCGCCGTGGTCCTGCCGCCGACCCGGCCCCTGCCCCATGCGCACAAACGTCCGCCGCCGCTGTCGATGCGCGACCCGCGGGTCCTCCCGCATCTGGTCTTTCTGTTCGTCTATTTCGTCGCCGTCGGCATGATCCAGCAGACCATCGGCTGGTTCATCGCAGACCGTTACGAATTCGCCGACACCGCCGCCCAGACCGCCAAACAGGCGGTCGTGCTCTATACCGGCCTGACCATGGCCTGCACATCGGTCGCCATCATCATTGTCCAGTTCGGCTATGTTTCCCGGCGCAGCCCGGACCCGCGGCGCATCCTGCCCATCGGGCTCGGCCTGCTGGCAATCGGCTATATTTCCGCTGACCTCTTCCATCCCTTCTGGATGGTCCTGGTCAGTTTTGGCGTCGTCGGCACCGGCGCGGCGCTGGCCGTGCCATCGGCCAATGCGCTGGGCAGCCTTTCGGTCGGCCGCTCCGAGCAGGCGGGGGCTGCGGCGCTGCTGGCCTCCGCCCCGCCTGCCGGATTTGTCGTCGGGCCCCTGCTCGGCTCAGTCCTTTACACGACCCATCACAGCCTGCCCTTCCTGGCCGCCGCCATCGTCTTCTCCATACTTAGCGTCTACGCCCTTCTGGTGACCGGACGCAGACCGCTCAATCCGGGCTGACCGGCCGGCCTCAGCCGGAGAAGAACGCGTTCAGCTTGTTGCCGTCGAGGTCGCGGAAATAACCGGCATAGAAATTCTCGAAGCGCTGGCCCGGTGCGCCTTCATCCGTGCCGCCATTGGCGATAGCGATTTCATAGATCCGGTCGACCTGTTCCTTGCTCTTGGCTTCCAGCGCCACCATCGTGCCATTGCCGACAGACGCGGGGTTCTTGTCCCACGGAAGGGTCAGGCCGATGCCCGCCGCGCCACCGGGCTCGCCCCAGGCGATGAATTGCGGGTCTTCCATCATCCGGCCGACGCCCATCTCTTTTGCGATGGCATCATAGAACTTGGCGCCGCGCGCCAGATCCTTCGTGCCGAGGGTTACATATCCAATCATGTTCCAGCCTCCTTGCTTGGGGTTCGGAACATATAGTGAACATTGTTTGCCGGCAAGCCGGAAGCTTGTGGAAATTCCGGTGTGGGAGGCGCCCGCTCAGTTCAGGCTCACATACTGGAATAATACACGTTCAGCTTGTTGCCATCGAGGTCGCGGAAATAGCCGGCATAAAAGGTCTCGAACCGCTGGCCCGGCGCGCCTTCGTCACTGGCGCCGTTGGCCATGGCGATCTCGTAGACCCGGTCGACCTGTTCCTTGCTGGCCGCTTCAATCGCCACCATCGTGCCATTGCCGACAGACGCCGGGTTTTTGTCCCACGGATAAGTCAGGGTGAAATCGGCCTTATGGCCGGGCTTGCCCCAGACGATCAGCTGCTCGTCTTCCATCAGCCGTTTCGCGCCCAGTTCCTCCGCGATGGCATCATAGAACTTCCCGCCGCGCGCCAGGTCCTTCGTGCCCAGCATTACGTATCCGATCATGGTTCAACCTCCTTGCATGAGGCCGGGGACATAAAGGGCGCAATTTTTTCGGCAAGCGCAAAAAAGCGCGGACATGCTATTTCGGGAAGCCGCCATCGCAGGCACCACTCGCCTGCCCATGCCTACATCGCAGAGATGCCGCCATCCACCTTCAGCTCGATACCGGTGACGAGTTTCGACTCGTCCGAGGCGAGATACAGCACGGCATAGGCGATATCGTCCGGTTCGCCGACCTTGCCGAGCGGGATCTGGCGGCCGAGCTTGGCGAGCGCTTCTTCTTCGCCGAACATTTCCTTGGTGCGGTCCAGGATCGGCGTGTTGATGAAGACCGGGTGCACCGAGTTGCAGCGGATCTGGCCGCCGGTCGACTTGGCGCAATGCAGGGCGATGGACTTCGAAATGTGCCGCACCGCCGCCTTGGCCGTGTTGTAGGACACATAATTCGCGCTGGCGATGATGCCGGCGATGGAGGAAATGTTGATGATCGAACCGAGGCCATGGTCGCGCATCAGCGGGATCGCGTATTTGCAGCCGAGGAAGATCGAGTCGACGTCGACAGCCTGCACGTGTTTGAAGGTCTCGTAGTCTTCGTCTTCGACCGAGCCGAGCGAGCCGATGCCGGCATTGTTGACCAGCACATTGAGCCCGCCCATCGCGGCATGGGCCTCTTTCAGCACCTCTTGCCAGCGGTCCCCATCGGTCACATCATGCTGCCAGGCGAAAGCCGTGCCGGCGCCGTGCTCTTCATTGATGGAGGCCGCGACAGCTTCGGCGCCTGCGCCATTAACGTCGGTCACGGCGACCTTCGCGCCTTCGCGCGCAAACATGCGGGCGGTCGCTTCGCCCAGCCCCTGTGCGCCACCCGTAATCAGCGCCATTTTTCCTGAAACACGTCCCATGCCGGTATCCTCCTGAATATCTTAGCCCGTTTTGACCTGGGCGCAGCTAACAGGAGGCAGGCAGCCCCGCCAAGACAGTCCTAGGGGAAACCGGCTGGCTCAGCTGGAAAAAAGCAGCGCGCGGACGAGCGTGCTGTTGAACAGCGTGGCATCGGCGAGGCCATCCAGCGGCATCGTCCAGCAGCGGCTGCTCAGCCGGTCTTCGATTGCGCCGTCAAACGCCAGGATGACCGGACGGGCATGGCCGCTGCAAAAATTCGCGGCGTCTTTCGGGGCGTCACCGTCATGGGCGATCACGACCAGGCTGGCGGGTGGGAGCGCGGCGGGGTCTGCCGCCGCCTCAGGTGTCACAGCCCAGAGCAGTCTGTGGCCGACCGATGTGAGTGCGGCCTCGATCGCCTCGCGCAGCCCGGCATCGCCGCCGACCAGGCCGATCCGGACCGGAAACCGGTCTGCGTAAACCATGCGGGCGCGGGCAATGATGGCCTTCACTTCCCCGCGCACCAGGCCTGTGATCTGCACGACGTCCCGGACGGTGAACTCTTCCAGGACGTAAAGCATGATGACGCGCCGCTCCAGCGGGCTCAATTCCCGCCAGCGCCCCAGTTCGTCAAAGACATCGCCCTCGCCATGCGGCGTCTTCCGCAAGGCGGCATCCAGCCGCTGGAACAGCCCGACGCGATTGGCATTTTCAGCGGAGGAAACCCGGCTCAGCATGTCCTCCAGGGCTTCGGACACAACCCCGTCGCCCACCCCCTCGCTGCCACACGAGAAGGCCGCATAGCGCCGGAGGCGATCCAGATTGGTTTCATATGCCTGTGCCAAGATCATATGTGATTCTCTATGCTTAATTCCCGACGGCGTATGTCCCCTGACCGCGGGACATTTAGCAAAAAAACATACCAACTGGTAGAAAATTGCAGAGAAAACCGCCTTTGGTAGTGCGCACTACCACCTTAAGAGGAAATATAGCCCGGCGCCGCGAGGTCCCTCGTCACGGTAAATGTGTGAGACTTCCGGACGGTCTGCCGCCCCGGCCGCAATCAGCCCAGTCTGGCCGCCAGCGCGTCCATAAACCCGGCCAGCTCCAGGTCGTTCGTCGTCACGCCGTCGGCGTCATGCGTGGTCAGCACGACCTCAACCCGGTTGTAGACATTGGACCATTCCGGATGGTGATCCATCTGCTCGGCTTTCAGGGCGGTGGCCGTCATGAAGGCGAAGGCCTGTTTGAAATCGTCGAACCGGAACGTCTTGGTGATTTCCTCGCGTTCGCCGTCGCCTTTGCTCCAGCCCTTGAGGGCGATGAGGGCCGCTTCGGCACCGATCTTCCTGGTCATCATCTACTCCTCCGCATCCTGGCCCAGCACGAAATAGACCCAGTGCCCATCCTCGGCAATTGCTGTCCGCATGCCGGGATAGCCCTTGCCTTGCCGGATCTTTTCGATCCCGTCGTCACCGACCAGATCCTGCAGCCGTTTACGGTCCCGGAAGGACAGCATCTCCGGGATCAGGTCCGCCGCCGGCCTGGCGGCCAGGTCCGGCCAGACATACCATTTCACGCCATCGACCTCGCGCACGCCGACTGGCAGGGCCATCAGCGCGCGCAGCTTGCGGTTCGGATCCACGCCGATCCGGCGCATCAGATCCCAATAGGCGCGGTGATCCTCGCCGCCGAGATTCGAGACGAAGGCCGGGTTCTCCCGGGCCATGCGCGACAGACCCGACAGCGAGCCCCTCTGCGCGTATTTCAGCAATTCGGCCTGCGTCGCCGCGACGGCCTCCGGAACCTCAACCGGTTCCGGTGCCTGCGGGTCCTGCGACAGCGACTCCGGCGGATAGACAGGTTCCTGCGGGGCCGGCGAACACGCCGTCACGCCGAGCACGACCCCCGCCGCCAGAACCGCACGCCGCACGCTAGACGACCGCATATCCCGTCGCCGATTTGAGATCTTCCAGCAGCTGGTCTTCGTTCAGCACCTTGATCGTGGTCATGCCCATGGCGCGGGCCGGTTTCAGATTGATACCGAGATCGTCGAGATAGACACAGTCTTCCGGTGCCACATCCAGCGCTTCGCACATCAGCTTGTAGATTTCCGGGTCCGGCTTGCGGATGCCGAGCTTGGAGCTTTCGATCAGATGGTCGAACTGATCGAACACATGGGCGAGCTGGGCGGCCTTCTCTGCATCATTCGTCATCGAGGCGCCCTTCCCGACCGGGGCATTGTTCGTGATGCAGCCGACCTTGCCGTGCTGCTTGCAGACTTTCAGCGCCTCCACGACGCGGGGCCGCAAGCTGCCGGACAAGAGCTTCAGCACGTCGGCGCCCGGCACTTCATGGCCCAGCGCCTTCGATTCCGCGCGGAACAGGCCGTCGAACTCAGCCGCATTCACCTTGTTCTGCTCAAGCTTCGCCCAGGCATTGTCCAGCGGATTGATGGCATTGACGGTGCGGATGAAGTTCTCAGGGAGTCCCTGTTCGGCTTCATAACGGGCGAATGCGTCGAAGGGCGAGGAGGTAAAAACGCCCCCGAAATCCCAGATCACGGCCTTGAAAATCTTTGTCATGCGAGACGTCTAGCCGCGCCTGCGGGAGTTTTCAAACCTTGAAGATTGCCCACCCGGTCTTAGGGTGGCGCCAGAATTAGGCTGAGACATAAAAATCGAAGGAGAAACGACAGATGGGCGTGCTTGAAGGCAAAGTGGTGCTGGTCACCGGCGGCGGGAACGGGATCGGCAAGGAAACGGCGCTGCTCGCCGCAAAAGAAGGCGCGAAAGTCGTGGTCAACGACCTTGGCGGCGGCCTCTCCGGCGGCGATGAAGGCGATGCGGGCCCGGCCGAGAAAGTGGCCGCCGAAATCCGCGCAGCGGGCGGCGAGGCGGCATCGAACTCCGAAAGCGTGACGGAGATGAAAGCCGTCGAAGGCATGATCGAACAGGCGAAAGACACGTTCGGCGCCCTCGACGCCATCATCAACCCGGCCGGCATCCTGCGCGACACGATGTTCCACAAGATGAGCGAAAGCGACTGGGACGCCGTGATCGACGTCCACCTGCGCGGCAGCTTCAACGTCACCCGCGCCGCGGTCGAACTGTTCCGGGAACAGGAAAAGGGCGCGTTCGTGCTTTTCACCTCCACCTCCGGCCTGATCGGCAATATCGGCCAGGCGAACTATGCTGCCGCCAAGATGGGCATTGTCGGCCTCTCCCGCATCGTTGCCATGGAAGGCGCGCGCAAGAATGTCCGCTCCAATGTCATCGCGCCCTTCGCCTGGACGCGCATGATCGCCTCAATCCCGGTGAAGGACGAGGCCGGCGCCCAGCGCGTCGAGCGGATGAAAAACGGCATGCGGGCCGACCAGGTCGCCCAGCTCGCCGTCGCCCTCTGCGCCGACAAGGCGAAAGACGTCTCCGGCCAGATCTTCGGCGTGCGCGGCAATGAAGTCGTGCTGTTCGACCAGCCGCGCCCGGTGAAATCCGTTGCGCGCCTCGAAGGCTGGAACCCGGAAACCCTGCTCGACCAGTGCATGCCGGCCATGCAGGCCGACTTCACCGATCTCGGCGCGACGTCCAGCGTCTTCCCGTACGATCCGATCTGATCCGGCGATCCGATCCGATTATTCCTGCGCGCCCCGGACTTAGATCCGGGGCGTTTGCACATCTGGTCCATTATAGTCCGGTATCGTCATGGGTAGTCATGCGTGATCATGGCGTAGACATATTTCGTCCTCCGCCAGTCACCCCAGGCACGCCCCTGTCATCCCGGAATTTGCGCAGCAAATATCCGGGACCTTTTCTCTTTGCTGCTCATCCTTCGACCTGGCTCAGGATGAGCCCTGTTCTTTCCTGTACCCTCGAAGCGCTCATGCTGAGCGAAGTCGAAGCACGGGCGCGGGCTCGCCTTACTCCCCACACGCGTCACGCCCGATGGCCAACGGCCATCCGGGCGCCCATCCCGGAACGTCGCGGCAAGTGCGTCATGACATGACGTTCCCGAGGCCCCGTTCGGAGATGGGTCCCCAGACCGCTGCGCGGTTGGGGATGACGCGTTCTGGAAAGTTATCCCACACCTGAAGCGTCCCTTCTTGCAGCAATCATTGCTGCAAAAATAAACTTATCCGACACCTCCGCCCCCGGACGTATATTGCCCGCCATGTCACTCTTTCACCCGCCTGCCTGGTTCCCGCCGCAGCTCGCTTTCCTCTGGCCCCTGATCTGGGTCCAGGTGCTGATGCTGCGCGCGCAGATCCGCGCTGCCTATGGGCGCGGGGTGAAGTATCATTGGTGCATCGGCGCGAATGGGCGCGTGTATCTTCACTCGATTGACTGGATCCCCGGGCAGAAGACGGAACGAGAGTTCCTGAAGCCTGCAGCCTATGCTTCCGCCCGCCTTGCTGCCGCGTGCGACGGGCGGGCGGCTGTGCCTGAATATCTCCGCACGCTGCCCCTCTCCCGCCGGAGAGGGGTGAGGGGCGACGCCCTGTCCGCACTTGCCGTGCTCGCAGAAATGCTGCGGCCCCTCATCCCCAACCCCTTGTTCGGGCGAACGCAGTGCGTTCGCTTGCCCTCACAAGCCCCAAGGAGAAGGGGGTTGAACCTGCCCCTGCCCGAAACCTGAACCTGAAGAAAACCCAAAAACTCAGCCTACTCACAAAGCGCCTTTATGGGCGTCGCACGTGCTGGCGGGTGCGATCATCCGGGCGTACCGTCCCGGGGCCGCAGATCCGTCGGGCCGGATGCGGGTGCACTGTCTGTGCTTTCCGGTTCCGTACCGGGGTCAGGCCCCGGAGCCGGGGCTGGCGCGGGCGGCGTCTCCTGCTCCCGGAACCGGTCCTGCGCATCCTGAAGGAAATTGTCGAACTCATCCGGCGTTTCCGTCACCGCCTCATCCTGCGGCGCATCTCCGGTCCCCTCTTCCGGTGGCGGCGGCAGGTCTGGCAGGGAGGGCCGCGCGGCGGGAGTTTCCGGCTGGACCTCCGGGCGGGTCTCCTGCGGCGCGGGGGCCTGCGGCTTTGCCGGACGTTTCGGCGCGGACCGGCGGACCTCCTTAGCATCCAGCACACAGGACGCGAGGCCTTCGGAACGGACGACCCGCATACGGGCCTGCAGCGTGCCGGCGCGTTTGGAGACATAAGGCCCCGGCGGATCGAGGCGCCATTTGTTCGGGCTGGGCAGCACAGCCGCCAGCAGCGCGGCTTCGCGTTCTGTCAGGTCAGCCGCCGATTTGCCAAACCGGGCACGTGCAGCGGCCTCGGCGCCGAAAATCCCGTCGCCCCATTCGGCGACATTCAGATAGGCCTCCATGACGCGGCGCTTGCCCCACATACCGTCAATGAAGGTCGCCAGCCAGGCTTCAACCGCCTTGCGGGCAAAGCCGCCGCCATTCCAGAGGAAGACGTTTTTCGCCGTCTGCTGGGTGATGGTGGATGCCCCGCGCAGGCCCTTGCCCTGCTTGTAGTCGCTGATCGCCTGCTCGATCGCGTCCGGGTCAACGCCGGTATGCTGGCAGAAACGCGTATCCTCCGCCGCGATCACGGCGAGGACCAGATTGGGGGAAATATCGTCGATGGAAACCATCTGCCGCCGGATCTTCTCGCCGCCCATCGCCCGCTGCGCCATCAGTATCGTGCCCGGCACCGGCGCCGCCTTCAGCACCAGCGCGTAGATATGTACGCCCACGAACAGGCCGAGCGCGAATTTCAGCGCCCACCCCAGATACGTCATCAGGCTGCGGCCCTGAGACTTTGCTGGCGGCTTCTTTGCCGGCGGCTTCTTCTTCATGCGCTTGTGTTCCATTCCTTCAGCACATCGGGGTCTGTTTCCCCGGCCACATTCTGTGAGCGCGCGAGAGAGAACCGCTCCGCATCCAGTTGCAAGAGGGCCCATACAGCCGCCCCGCGCACCAGCGCAGAGGCATCCCGCGTCAGACCTTCAAGCTGTGGAACGAACCGGACCGCGCCCGAGTTCCCCATCGCGATGCAGACATTGCGCACGAAGCGGTCCCGCCCGATGCGTTTGATGGGTGATCCGGAGAAGACTTCGCGGAAGGCCGCATCGTCCAGCGCCGCCAGTTCGTCGAGGCCGGGCAGCTTCAGCTCCGCCCGCGCATGGAAGGCTGCTTCGCGGGCCGTGCTGGCGAACTTGTTCCACGGGCATACGGCAAGACAATCGTCGCAGCCATATATCCGGTTGCCCATCGCCGCGCGGAATTCCTCCGGGATCGGGCCTTTGTGCTCGATGGTGAGATACGAAATGCACCGCCGCGCATCGAGCTGGAACGGCGCCGGAAAGGCCCGGGTCGGACAGATGTCGAGACAGTTCCGGCAGCTGCCGCAATGGTCTGCCTCTGGCATATCGGGGGGAAGTTCCGCATCGGTCAGCATCACGCCGAGGAAGAACCAGGAGCCGAGTTCCCGGCTGACAAGGTTCGTATGTTTGCCCTGCCAGCCAAGCCCGGCCTTCGCGGCCAGCGGCTTTTCCATCAGCGGCGCGGTATCGACAAAGACTTTCACCTCCGCCCCGGTCTTCGCCACGAATTCCCGGGCGAATTGTTTCAGGCGGGATTTCAGCGTGTCGTGATAATCCTTCCCGCGCGCATAGACGGAGATGTTCCCCGCCTCGCGCTGCTGGAGCGTACGCATCGGATCATGGTCCGGGCCATAATTCAGCGCGACGGTGACAGCGGACTTCGCGCCCGCCCACATGGAAACCGGCGTCCGGCGCCGTTCCAGCGTCGTCTCCATCCATTCCATCGTGCCGTGATGGCCCGCCGCGACAAAGGCCTCAAGCCGGTCAGACGCCGCCCAGGCTTCATCCGCCCGCGCAATGCCCACCGCATCGAATCCGAGCGAGAGGGCCTGCTGCCTGGCAAATGCGGCGCGATCCGCCGGGTCAGAAATCAAGGTCGGCATAGTGCGGCGAAGGTCGCACGGCGTCCAGCCGGTCGGCAAGCAGCGGACGGAAGCTCGGCCGCGACTTTATCCGCGCATACCAGGTGCGCAGGTCCGGCACGGCTTCCCACTGGATGTCGCCGAAATAATCGCAGGCCGAGAGGTGCGCTGCCGCGGCCAGATCGGCCAGCGTCAGGTCCCGCCCGGCGATGAAGCCATGGGTTTCCACCAGCGCATTGAGGAATGTCAGCCTGCCGCGCAGCGTGTGTGCGCCCCGGCGGAGTTTCTCCGAATCCGGCTGCCGGTCGCGCCGCACCCATTGCATCACGCGTTCGGTCAGCAATGTGTCGGTCACTTCCTCGAACCCCTGCTCTACCCAGGCCCAGAGACGCCGCGCCTCGGCGCGCTGGCCGGGATGGGAAGGCAACAGGTGCTCGCCCTCAACCGACTCTTCGAGGAATTCGCAGATCGCCCGCGTGCCAACTGCGACGATCCGCCCGCCGGTCCCCTCCTGGAGCAGAGCCGGCGCCACGGCGCCCGGACCGAGCAGTTTGAGATCCGGATGCGGCGCCCAGGGAGAGGACTCAACTGTTTCAAATCCCAGACCTTTTTCAGCCAGACAGAGCCGGACCAGCCGCCCGGCCGGGTCAAGGCACCAGTGATAAAGTCGGATCATCTGCAGGCGAGCCTCCTGCGGTCTGCCGCTCACATTTAGACCAGAGGAGTAAAGAACATCTATCCAAACGGAAGAAGTTGTGGTTCAAAAATACCCTGATAATTGACTAAAGAGCATCCAATATGAAATCCAGATTCTCGACCGTTCTCCTTGCCGGTGTCGCCTCCTTTGTCATGGTTTCTGCGTGCAGCACGCCAGCCGATACCGTCACGGCGTCCGCCGAATCTGTTACAATTGTTGAGCAGCCCCCCGTTCTTCAGGCCGAAATCCCGAAGGGCCAGCTGCCCACCGGCGTCCGCCCGACGGCCTACCGTCTGGACCTGGTGACGGACCCGAACGCTGAGACGTTCACCGGATACGAGGAAATCGATCTCCATCTGGACCAGCCGCATTCACGCATCTGGCTGGATGCCCTCGGCCCGGAAGTTTCCTCAATCAAGGCTGTCCTGCCGGACGGAATGGAAATCGCCGCCACCTTCACGCCAAACGAAACGCCTGACGGTGTCTCACGCATCGATTTCGATGCCCCCCTGCCCGCTGGAGAAGCGACGCTGGTCGCGGAGTACGTGGCACCGTACAATCATCACCTCGCCGGTCTCTACAAGGTCGAACAGGGCGGCCGCCCCTATCTCGTCACCCAGTTCGAAGATATTGATGCGCGCCGCATGTTCCTGTCCTTCGACGAGCCGCGCTTCAAGACCCCCTACACGCTGACGGTCACCGCGCCGGCGGAAATGGAAGTCGCCGCCAACGGGGCGGAAATTGAGGCTGAAGACCTCGGCGACGGCATGGTCCGCCACCATTTTGCAACAACCCGGCCGATCCAGTCCTATCTCGTCGCCCTCATGGTCGGCCCGTATGACAAAGTCATAGCGGCCCCGATCCCGGCAACGGATCTTCGCCCGGAAGAAGTGCCGCTGCGCGGGTTTGCTCCTGCCGGCAAGGGGGACAAACTCGAAGCCGCCCTCGACATCACCGCCCCCATGGTCGAATGGCAGGAGTCCTATTTTGACTATCCGTATCCATACGGAAAACTGGACCTGATCGCTGCGGCCGACTTCGCCTATGGCGCAATGGAAAATGCAGGCGCGATCGTTTACCGCGAATCTGCCCTGCTGATCGATGACCGGACCTCACTTTCTCGGCGCCTCGCGGTCTATGGCACGCACGCGCATGAGCTTGGCCACCAATGGTTCGGCAATCTCGTTACACCGGCGTGGTGGAACGATATCTGGCTGAACGAAGCATTTGCGACCTGGATCAGCACCAAAACGATGGCCGCCATCGACCCTGATGGCAATTGGACACTCGGCCCCATTCTGTCGACCCTCGATGCGATGCCGACCGACAGCCTGCTCTCGACCCGCCAGGTCCGCAATCCAATCCTGACCACGGGTGATATTGGCGACGCGTTCGACTCCATCACCTACCGCAAGGGCGGCAGCGTGCTGAATATGTTCGAGACCTATCTCGGCGAAGAGACGTTCCGCGATGGCATCCGCCTGCACATGCGCCGCTTCGAAGATGGTGTGGCAACAACCGAAGACTTCATGCAAAGCCTGGCCGACGGCTCGGGGCAACCGGATGTCGTCTCCTCGTTTACCTCCTTCATTTCCCAACCCGGGATCCCCTACCTGGACGTCAATGTGTCCTGCGCGGCAGAAACCGGCGGCGAACTGACGGTCACGCAGAGCCGCTACGCACCGCTCGGCTCGCAGATCGATACGGAAGCCCAGACCTGGGAAGTTCCGTTTGCGGCCCGCGTGCACGATGCCTCCGGCGATCATATCGTTCGCCAAATGCTGTCAGACAAAACGACCACGATCGCGCTTGATGCCTGCCCGGACTGGGTGATGCCAAATGCTGGCGGCGCCGGTTACTGGCGGTTTAAGACCGATGTGGACAATGCAACCGCCCTGCGGGCCAATTACGCCTCGCTGAGCCCGGCAGAGCAGATGATGATGCTCGACTCCATCGGCGCAGGATTCGATGCCGGCACACTGAACGTTGCCGATCTGATCAGCGGTCTGGAAGCATCGGCTGGCGGATCGGCCGCCGCGATGTATTCTTCGATCGACATGATCGGACCTCTCAAGGCGATGCTGAACGAGGATGAAAAGGCCAGGTTCGCCGATTGGATCGAAACAACGTACGGCCCGGTCTGGACCGATCTGTCCGAACGTCCGGCAGCTGATCTTTCGACGTCCGAGCACCTGCTCGCACCCGCGCTCTGGAACCTGCTTCTGGATGACGGAAACCGGGCCGCGGACCGCGCAAAAATTGCGAACCGTGGCAAAGCTTATCTGGGCATCGGCCAGGAAGCCGATCCGTCGGCCCTGCCGGCTGAAGACCTTTACTCCGCCGTCGCCGCAGGCGTGGAAAACGGCGACCGGGACTTCTATGAGGGCGCGATTGAGTTTGTCCGGAATTCGGAGAACCAGACCGAACGCGTCACCATCCTGTCTGCCATTGCCGAGAAGGGCACACCGGAGCTCGTGACCGACCTGTTCAAACAGTCCCTGGGCGATGATATCTCAGGCAACGAATTGTACTCGATTTACAGATACTCGCTTGCAAACCCGAAGGCGCAGTCGACCATCTGGCCAATGATCAAGGATAATTTCGAGAACATCATTGCGAAGATCCCGCTGATCCGGAAACCGCAGACGGCGAAGGCCGCCGGCTCATTCTGCACGCTGGACAGTGTGGCTGACGCAGAATCCTTCTTCGAAAGCAAAGCTGACCTGATCCCGGGCTATGAACGCTCGCTGGCGCAGGGTGTTGAACGCGGCGAGAATTGCAGCGCCCTCAAGGCCAGCGCAGCAGACGACGTGCGGGCGATCTTCACCGAAGACTGATCGTTTACAGTTGCAAACAAAAGTCCCGCACCCGGTGGCCGGGTGCGGGACTTTTTTTAGCTCGATAAAGACTGCCTCAGCGCTTCATGAAGTGGCGCACCGCATCAGCGGCCAGCGCAAACTTCGCGAAGCTCCAGGCCTTTTCCTTACCCAGCTCTGCCAGCGTCGCCAGCAAGTCCTTGCGGCCATCCTGGTGGTGGGAAAGCCACGGCCCTGCCCCGCCAACCGCCAGAGCATCGCGGGCTGCATCTGCCTGGGTCTGGACCATCTCGACAATCAGGCGGCGCCCCGCAACGCGATCCCAGAACCCGGCCCTGGAGAGGCCGTCCAGCGCGGAGACGCGAAGCCGGTCCAGACGCAGGGCTTCACCAATCTGGAAGAAACACTCCCCTGCCTCGGGCACTGGCTTGCCGGTCGAACTGGCAAGGTCCACGACGACGAGCCCCTGGGCAAACAGCCCCATGGCCGATGCCCAGCGCGCCAGTTCCTCCGGTGCGCCGCGCCGCACCAGGGTGCGGGTTGAGCGTTCGATCTGCGCGGCGGGGAAATGCGTGTGGATGTCCGCAAGTGCTGCCTTGAACTCGTTCAGCGGCGCGTGGGTCGCATCAACCAGTTCCTGCAATGTGCCTTTCGGCATGGCCGTCACGAACCACGCCGCAGCGGCGCTCACGGCCTGCGCCGCAAGCAGCCGCAGGTCGGTCTGGACATCCGCATGAACGACATTGTCGAGTGCATCGACTTCGCGCTGGAAGCCTTCGAAGTCCAGCACCACACGGGCGGCCTCCAGGCCGCGCACGATGGCAGCCATGTCGTTGGTGTCTGTCATCTCCCGCAGACGGAAGACCGGGATCGTCCCGCCCATGTCCAGCGACCGGTTTGCCAGCACCGTGGCAATGATCTCCCGCTTCAGGCGGTGATTGTCCATCGCCTCGCCATAGGAGTCGATCGGGCTCGGGAAATAGGCCTTCAGCACGTCCTCGAAATAGGGATCGTCCGGCAAGTCGGAAGCAACGAGATCGTCAAACAGGGTGATCTTCGACCAGGCCAGCAGCACCGCCAGCTCCGGACGGCTCAGCCCCTGCCCGTGCTCAGCGCGCACTTTCATATGGCCCGTATCAGGCAGGCCTTCCAGCGCCCGGTCGAGCACGCCCCGGCTTTCCAGATGCACCATCAGCCGCTCCAGCGCCTCATGGTCCTGCTTCGCTGTCGACTCGGCCAGCGTGAGCGCGGCCGTCTGATCGTAATTGTGGCGCAGAACATGGTGCGCCACATCATCGGTCATACTCGCCAGCAGGTCATTCCGGTTGTCTTCCTCCAGATTGCCAAGGCGGATCGCTTCCGCCGCGAGGATCTTGATGTTCACTTCGTGGTCCGAGGAATCGACTCCGGCCGAATTGTCGATGGCGTCGGTATTGATCCGTCCACCCGACAGGGCAAACTCGATCCGGGCGGCCTGGGTAAGCCCCAGATTGGCCCCCTCTCCGACGACTTTTACACGCAGCTGATGGGCGCCGACCCGGATGGCATCATTGGCGCGGTCGCCCACTTCACTGTTGGTTTCGCTGTCAGCCTTCACATAGGTGCCGATGCCGCCGAACCAGAGCAGGTCCGCCTTGGACTTCAGCAAGGCAGTGATCAACTGGTCAGGTGTGACCGTCTCCGCACTCAGGCCCGTCAGCGCCTTGATCTCGTCGCTCAATTCGATCGACTTTGCCGCCCGCGCAAATATGCCGCCGCCTTTGGAAATCAGGCTGGTGTCATAATCCTCCCAGCTCGATTGCGGCAGGTCGAACAGGCGCTGGCGCTCGGCAAGGTTCTTCGCGGAATCGACCGGATCCGGATCGACAAAGACGTGCATGTGATTGAATGCCGCCACGAGGCGGATTTCCGGCGACAGCAGCATGCCATTGCCGAACACGTCGCCGCTCATGTCGCCGACACCGATCACGGTGAAGGGTTCGGACTGGATGTCCTTTCCCATTTCGCGGAAGTGCCGCTTGACCGCCTCCCAGGCGCCGCGCGCCGTGATACCCATCTTCTTGTGGTCATATCCGGCCGATCCGCCGGATGCGAACGCGTCACCCAGCCAGTGGCCTTTTTCCAGGCTGATGGCATTTGCGGTATCGGAAAAGGTCGCGGTGCCCTTGTCGGCGGCGACGACGAGGTATGGATCCTCTCCGTCCCACACAACCGTATCGGGCGGATGGGTGACTTCGCCATTGACCAGATTGTCTGTCAGTTCCAGCAGTGCCGCAATGAACTCTTTGTACGCGTCCCGGCCGCCCTCGAACCAGGCGTTGCGGTCTGACCGGTCAGGCAATTGCTTGGGATAGAAGCCCCCTTTGGAACCGACCGGCACAATCACCGCATTCTTCACCTGCTGGGCCTTCACCAGCCCCAGAACTTCGGTCCGGTAGTCCGCTGCCCGGTCCGACCAGCGCAAGCCGCCGCGCGCAACCGGGCCGAACCGGAGGTGAACGCCTTCGACTTTCGGGCTGGACATGAAGATTTCGCGGAACGGTTTCGGCTCCGGCACATCGCGCAACACGCGGCTGGCAATCTTCAGGCTGACGAAACTATGCGGGCCGCCATCCGCGGCGGTCTGATAGAAATTGCTCCGCTGTACGCCCAGGATCAGATCCGTCAGACGACGCAGAACCTGGTCGTCTGCCAGTGCGGACACATCCCGGAGGCTGACTTCGATCTTGTCGCAGATTTCCCTGCAGGCCTCTTCGCGTTGGCGCAGACTGAGATCCTTCGAGGGGTCGAAGCGGCAGGCGAAGAGTTCCGTCAGCAGGCGCGTCATGACCGGATAGCGGGCCAGCGCGGCCTCCTGAACATCCTGCGGCTGGTCCAGGCCTGTCTGCCGCCGATAGGCACAAAGCGTCCGGATGAGGGCAGCCTCGCGCCAGGTGGCACCGGCGACCAGGATCAGACGATTGAACCCGTCATTTTCCGCATAGCCGCTCCAGACAGCGACGAAGGCCTCTTCAAGACGGTGTGCCACTTCATCCAGATCAATCGGGGCGCCACTTTCCGACCGCATCGAAAGGTCATGCACCCAGTAGATATCCGGTGCATCGGGCACCGGCTTTTCGCCTGGCCGTATGGGATATCCCGTTTCAAAGGCTGCAAACAGGCCCATCTTCTCGAACACCGGCACACAGCGCGACAGCGGAATCGCGCCATTGCGGGAATAGATCTTCATACGGATCTTGTCAGGGTCCTCATCGGCAACCCGATAGGCGCGGGCCACAATCGGGGCGCTGGCGCTGAGGCGCGCCATCATGGCAACATCGCGCATCGCCTCTTCGGGCGAAAACGCCTCACGGTAGGCCGCATTGAACGCACCGATAAAGGCGCGCGCCCCTTCCCCCTCGGTCCCGTAGGAGTCGGATTGCACCATCGCCTCGCGCAGGGCCTGGTCCCAGGTCCGGGCGAGCCGGGTGATCTCGGCTTCCAGTTCATCGACATCCGGTTCCGGATGGTTCCTGTCTATGGCGATCTGGAAGTGGACACGCGCCAGCGGCCCCGTGTCGAAATAAGGCTGGAAACGTGTCAGACGGCCATTGTAGGCAGCCTCCAGAGTTTCCGTGATCCGCTCCCGGAGCGTCGTGTCATAGGCCTCGCGTGGCACATAAACGATGGCCGAGACGAATCGGTCGAACTGGTCCCGGCGCAGGAACAGGCGCGTGCGCGGCCGTCCGATCAGATGCAGGGCGCCCATGATCATCGGAACCAGGGTTTTCGAACTGGTCTGCAACAGCTCGTCACGCGGCCAGGTTTCCAGCAGGTTTGCGATGGCCTTCTCGGTATGTCCGCCGGGCGTTGCCCCGGAGGAGGCAATCACCTTCAGCACGCGGCGCCGGATGAACGGGATGGACCGCGCGGTCTCGTCATAGGCTTCAGCGGTAAACAGGCCGAGGAACCGCACTTCGCCGTTCACACGCCCCTGTGGGTCGTACTGTTTCACACCGACATAATCGCAGGCGACCCGGCGATGAATGCGGCTGACCAGCGTCGACTTTGCCACGATCAGAGGGAACGGCTCTTCCAGCAACTCACCGATCTTGGGCGTCAGAACCAAAGGCTCTGCGTCGCGCGACAGGACGTTGAGATCCTCATCCCGAAGGAGGCCCAGATTGCTGCCCTCGATCATGATGGGTTCTTCAGCCAGGACCCGGCCTTCCTGATCGGTTTCAAAGCGGTATTCGCGGCAGCCGAGGAAAACAAAATGATTCTTCGTCAGCCATTCAAGGAATGCGACAGCTTCATGCGTATCGGCGTGCTTTGGTTCCTCCAGAAGGGACAGGCGGCGAATCTCCTGACGCATCCGTTCCTTCATCTGTTTGAAGTCTGCAACAGCGTCCGTTGTGTCCTTCAGAGTCTGGCGTGCGCCATTCAGCAGACGCTCAGCCTCCCGATCTGTCAGGCGCGGCAGGTGAATCTGGATCACCGACATCATGCTGCCATCGGCCAGACGGACGACCGGGTGGAACAGCGTATGCACTTCAAAGCCCTGATCCGCGCACTCCCCGAGCAGGGAATCGACCAGGAAAGGCATGTCCGGTCCCGCCGTTTCCAGGACACTGCGCCCTAGGGGACCCGACGCACCCTCCGCATCCGCGAGGATGCGTGCGCCCTGTTCACCGGCTGGCAATTCGGACGCCCAGGCCCACAATCCCCGGGCCAGCGTGTCGATATCGGCCGGCTCGAGACCGCTCAGGTCCTCGTTGCCGGATTCCTGATTGACCTGGGTCAGCACCTGATCGAGCGGATCGGCGGCAAAAGTCTGATTGTTCATGAGAGCGACTCACACGGGAAAAGGAAAGATTCGGTGGTATTCGGGTTTAACGCGGGTCACCTAGTGCTTCAACTTGGTGGTTTCAAATGAAACTTCCGTGCTGCACTGGCGAGACGGAGAATGCCTTACCCAAACGAACGGGCCCGCCGAACGGGGACGTGTCCGACGGGCCCTACAGGCCTTTATCCGCAGGCTGGGTGGGGGGACGCACGCGGAGGCCTGATTCAATATTTCGTATCAAAAATTGCATCCGCAAGAGATGCATTTCAGCCCACTTGCAAATTCCTGAAATACTCGCGGCCTGACTCGCTCAAATAGCGGTATAGCTGTGGATTGCCATGAATTGATCTCACGCTCCACCATCTTGTGCAGCATCCGCTGTAAGTCGCTCCCCCTGAAGCCCTCCCTTGCCCTGCGGGTTGCCATTTGAGGACAGCAGGATCGCGATCCAGCGCGTTGCGTCGGACTGCGCAAACAAAACCATCATCAACACGGTCAACGGGGCTGACAGGAACATGCCAGGGATTCCCCAAATCACGCCCCAGATCGCCAATGCGAGCAGCACGACCAGCGAAGACAGGTTGAGCGTTTGCCCCATCATGCGCGGCTGGACGAAATTGCCGATCGAGAATTGCCAGAAACTGACCACCGCCAGAACGAGCCCGGCATAGATATAGGTGTCCTGTGGCGGGGCACCCGGAACCCAGGCTGGCATGCTGGGCTGTACCAGCGCGAAGAGCGGCGGCACCATCGCCGCAACAATCGATCCGACGGTCGGGATATAGTTCAGGACGAAAATCAGCGCTGACAAAAACAGCGCATTCTTCACACCCATGACCAGCAGTGAACAATAGGTGAGCACGGTGATGAGGGCGGAAATGACAGTCTGCGTCCAGAGATAGCTTTCAATCCCCCGGCGGGCCTCATTCCCAACATCACTGACCTGGGCACGGACGCCGGGATCCGGGAAAATATTGTCCAGCTTCGGTGTCCAGCCCGATTGGGCAAGGAACAGGAAAGCGACATAGATCAGGATCAGCACCACATCGCCCGACAGGTCCCCCGTCGCATTGGCAATCGTGGCAAAGAAACGCTGGCCGGTCTTGTTGAACAGCAATTCCTGCAATGTCGGCGCCCCGGTCATATGCACGACCTTGTAAGCATCGCTGATCAGGCCATTGATCTTGGTCTCATATTCCCCGGCATCGCGCCCGAACTCTGCGATGCCATTGGCCATCAACCCGATGAAACCGATAAACCCGCTGAGCACCAGCAGGATCGCGATGACGCGTGCATGGCCGATCTTCAGGAAACGGTTCCAGCCATCGATCATCGTGGCAAAGCCCTCAATGGTCAGAAACAGAAAAACCGCCAGAGCAAACGGCGCGAGGATGGCACGTGAACAGTATAGGAGCGCGATGATGACGCCCGTCGCGATGACCCAAATCCCGGTTGTGGCGGCGCGGTTCATATCCGGTTCCCTCTTCTGCCTGTGGCGAGCGTGGCGCCAGCCCTGTCCGGCGTCAAGCAGGGCGCAGCTTACCGATGCGTTTACATCCCGGGCCTTGCCGAATCCGGTGAATTCTCTAGCGTTCCGGCTGAATCAAAAGAGGCGGGGCATTCATGGCAGACTCCATTTTCATCGGCGGTGCAGACGCGAACGGGACCGGGAAACCGGATGTCGCGCAGGAATTGCTGCTGAAGATTGCCAACCGCCACGGCCTGGTCGCCGGCGCGACAGGCACCGGCAAGACCGTGACGCTCCAGATTCTCGCCCAGGGTTTCTCCGATGCCGGGGTTCCGGTGTTCTGCGCCGATGTGAAAGGCGACCTGTCAGGCATCTGCGTGCCGGGCAGCGAAAAGCATCCGCTGCACCCGAAACTCGTCTCCCGCGCTGAGAAGATCGGTCTGGCCGACTATTCCTATGCCGGCGCGCCGACGATTTTCTGGGACCTGTTCGGCGAGAAAGGCCACCCCGTCCGCACGACCATTTCGGAGATGGGCCCGCTATTGCTGTCGCGCCTGATGGGGCTGACCGACGCGCAGGAAGGCGTTCTGAACATCGCCTTCGAATATGCCGACGATAACGGCCTTGCCCTGCTGGACCTGAAAGACCTGCGCAAACTGCTGGCCCATATGGGCGACAAGGAAATCCGCGACGAACTGAGCAAGGAATACGGCAACATCGCCTCAGCCTCGCTCGGCGCCCTGCAGCGCAACCTGCTGGTCATGGAACGCGAAGGGGCCGAGCATTTCTTCGGAGAGCCGGCCCTGGAACTGCCGGACATAATGCGGACAACGACCGACGGCCGCGGCATCGTCAGCGTGCTGGACTCCACCCGTCTCATCAACAGCCCGAAACTCTATTCCACTTTCCTGCTCTGGCTGTTGTCAGAACTGTTCGAGCAGCTCCCGGAAGTCGGCGATCCGGACAAGCCGAAGCTCGTTTTCTTCTTCGACGAAGCCCACCTCCTGTTCGACGATACGCCCTCTGCCCTGCTGCAGAAGATCGAACAGGTTGTGCGCCTCATCCGCTCCAAGGGCGTGGGTGTTTTCTTCGTGACACAGAACCCGCGCGACCTGCCGGAAAGCGTGCTCGCCCAGCTGGGCAACCGGTTCCAGCACGCCCTGCGCGCTTATACGCCAGCCGAACGCAAAGGGGTTCGGGCGGCCGCCGATTCCTTCCGCCCAAATCCCGCCTTCGACACAGAGGAAGTGATCACAACGCTCGGCGTTGGTGAAGCGCTGGTCTCGACACTGGATACCAAAGGCGCCCCGAGCGTCGTTCAGCATACGGTGGTCCGGCCACCAGCCTCACGGCTTGGCCCGGCAGAAGATGCTGAACGCAAGAAGGTGATCAATGAGAGCCCCGTCGCAGGCAAATATGAAGGCGTGATCGACCGCGAGTCCGCTTACGAAATCCTTGAAGCCAAAGAAGCCAGGGCGGAAAAGGAGGCCGAGCGCCTCGCCAAAGAAGAAGAAAAGGCTGCAAAAGAGCTGGCCAAAAAGAAAGCCCGGGCAAAGAAGACACGGTCCAGCCGCTCCCGCCGCATGTCTCCGCTGCAAAAGGCCGGCAATCAGGCCGCCCGTTCGGCGGCCCGCGAATTCACCCGCTACATTCTCCGCGGTATTCTGGGCAGTATGAAACGCCGCTGATCGGCCCCCGCTAGCTGTCAGGCCCGCGGCCCAGCCGCGCTAGTTCAGCCGCGTGTCCGGCTCGTCATCATCCGGATCCGTCACATCAGATGGTTCGCTCTCGGATGACTGGAAGACCTGCCCTTCTTCATAAGCCTCGTCAGGATATGTTTCGGCTTCGGTCGGGCTGTCCTCTCCCGGTCTGCCAAAGGGATTGAGCGACAGGCCCTTCTTGCCGTCTTCGGCGGCATCCTTCTCGGCCTTTTCCGCAGCCTTGGCCGCTTTGCGGGCCTCTTTCTCAGCCTGTTTTGCAGCTTTCTTTGCGGCCTTTTCCTCGGCCTTGCGGGCAGCCTCTTCCAACTGTTCCGGTGTTTTCCGCCGCCCGAAAGGCGCATAGACATCGGCTTTCCGGTCATACTGCATGGAATAGTATTCGTGGGCGGTATGGGTCAGAGGCCGCGGCGTGAGATGCAGGCCGTAGGCGCGCAGACGCTCCACCACTTCATCGCGAAGGTACAGGCCGGGCAATGATTGCTGGCTGAAATTATGCCCCTTCATCCAGTCGCGCACATCCCAGGAGCGTACGCGGCCAACTTCCGACGGCCGGGCGCCGCCATGGACTTCCCACATATAGAGCGTCGCGATGCCATTGATCGTGGCGTCCATCGCATCATCCATGGACTCGACCGGGTCGCGTCTCTGAGCCAGCGCGGCGCGCAGCGCCATCTTGCGGGCCTCAAGCTCCTGATAGGTATTGCCGATCACGGCCAGAGCATTCCGGTTTGCACGGATCATCGAGGCATTGACGCCATCCAGCTGCGGATGGCGCACCGGCAGCAGCAGGTCCGGTCCCGCCTCCTGAAGGGCGTGGACCTGCCCCAGCTCCGAAACGAAGCGCTGAAGATTGATCCTCAATTCATGGCTTATTCCGTCCAGGGCCGACACGATGCCCGCCTGATGCTCCTCGCGCATCCGCCAGAGATGCCAGGCAACCAGCAGCCCGGCGGCGATCATCAATGAGACCCCGCCGGTAATGAACGTATAGAATTGCGACTCACTCATTCTGAGCTCCCCTCCGATCAGCCCGAAAACGCCAGCCCCGCGACGATTCAGGTTAATGGAGCGGAAACCTTAGCCGCCCAGGGCGCGTCCCGCAATCGCCCGCAACTTGTGGATCGTTTCCGGGTTTCGCGCGGCCTCTGCAGTGATCAACGCATAATCGAGGCAGGTATCGATCCCGTCCGGACTCGGTGTACGTTCCGTACCAGACAGATTTTCTGCCAGCTTTACAATGGCTTTCCGGCCGAGCGCGCTGTTCCGCGCCATGACTTCCAGAACATTGGTGACCGTCACCGCCTCTTCTTCTTCACGCCAGCAATCATAATCCGTCACCATGCCCAGCACGGCATAGGGCAGCTCCGCCTCCCGGGCCAGCTTGGCTTCCGGCATGGCCGTCATGCCGATCACGTCACATCCCCACTGGCGATAGAGCTTTGATTCGGCAAGCGACGAGAATTGCGGGCCTTCCATGGCGATATAGGTGCCGCCACGATAGACCCTGGCCCCAACCGCGTCGGCCGCATCCGCCGCCATCGCGCTGAACCGGGAACAGACCGGGTGCGCCATGGAGACATGCGCCACCATCCCCTCACCGAAGAACGTTTTAGCCCGGGCGAATGTCCGGTCGATGAACTGGTCGGCGGCCAGGAAATCACCCGGCGCATAGGCTTCCTGAAGGCTGCCGCAGGCCGAAATGGCCAGCACATCCGTCACGCCGGCCATCTTCAGCGCGGCGATATTCGCCCTGTATGGCACTTCACTGGGCGACAACCGGTGGCCACGGCCATGGCGCGGAAGGAAAACCAGCTTCACATCGCCGATCCGCCCATGCACCAGCGCATCGGACGGGGCGCCCCACGGCGTTTCGACGGTCTCCTCGCGGCGGTCTTCCAGCCCGTCAATTTCGTAGAGGCCGGAGCCGCCAATGATGCCGAGGGTCCATTTGCTCATCTGGTCTTCCTGAAGTCTTTGCGCATGCCGATGGGCGGCGGAGAGCGCGGGTTGGGCGTGGTCAGTTCCACATCATCTGCCAGCACGTAACCAAGCCCGGCATAGAAGTCGACCAGCCTCACCTGGTCGTGACGGACCGCGAGCTGTGCCCCCTCTGCCCCGGCATCGCGGCCGGCTGCTTCAAGAGCGTTCAGAATGACCTCCCCAAAGCCGCGTTTGCGATAGGCTTCCAATACGCCGATCCGCTTGATTTCCATCCATGTCCCCTGCCCCGAAGGGCCTGGCACAGGCACCCAGCGGCCCGAGCCGATGGGCGTTCCGCCATCCAGCAGGATTGTGCCCCCGCCCTTTTCCAGCTGAGCAGTGACGTATTCCGGTGTTTCCCGGAAAACAGTCGATTCCCTAGAGACGCGTCCGGTCCAGATCCGGCGCGTGAGCCCCTCAATAAGAAAGCCATCCGCCGGGCTCGCCCTGCGGATGGCTATCTGATCATTCATTTGCGTGGGATCGGCTAGTGCTCGATTTTCCGCCAGATCCGCTTGTAGGAGAACCACAGCAGCACAGCGAGGATCAGCAGGTAGGCCATGACGGCCAGACCCAGCGACTTGCGGTGTTCCTGCTTCGGCTCGCCGGCCCATGCGAGGAACTGAGCGACATCATAAGCCATTTGCTCAACCGTCGCGTCCGTGCCGTCCTCATACTCAACGCGGCCTTCAACCAGCTGAGGCGGCATGGCCAGGAAGCCCCCCTTCGGCGGATGCCGCGGGTCGCCTTCATAGTTCGGCGTCGTGTCACCGGCCATATACGGGTTGTAGTACTGGCCCGGATTGACCTTCAGGAAGCCTTCGCCGTGCTCGCCGCCATGGCCAATGACTTTCGACATGTCGAGATAATTGGCCGTCTCGCCATCAACTTCGCGCTTCACATAAGCGTCGCTGTCCGGATAGCCCGACAGGAGGTGATAGACGTAGCTGGCGCCGCCGTGGCGGGCCTTGGTGATGACCGACAGATCCGGCGGCGCAGCGCCGCCATTGGCTGCGCGGGCTGCCTGCACGTTCGCAAACGGGCTGCGGAACGTGTCAGCAGGCGTCGCCGGGCGGTAATCATAGTCCCCGACATCATTCGGCGTCGGGCTGAGAATTTCGTTCTCTGCCGCCAGCGCCTTCACGAATGGGTTGTCGTTCGGGTTCGGATAGGCCGGATCGTAGAACGGACCACCCGGTTCACCGAGGTTGCGGTAGCTCATCAGCTTCATCGAGTGACACGATGAACAGACCTGGTGGTACACCTGATAGCCGCGCTGCACGGACGCCAGGTCGAACTGGCCCGTCGGGCCTTCGAACGGCCATCCGCCTTCAGGCGGGTGCGGGTGTTCCGCCCCCCCGGCAGCGTGCGCCGCAGCGGTGAAGATGAGTCCGGCCAAGCCGGCGGTGAGGAGTCGAAGCGCTTTCATGGTTCCCCTGGCTCCCTATTCCGCCGGAATGGCGGTCGCCGTCGACGCCTTGTGGCGTTTCAGGATCGATTTGTGGATGGATTCCGGCACGTCTTTCGGCTTCTCGGTCAGACCGATGAAGAACAGGACGATGAAGTAGCCGAAGTAACAGAAGGTCAGGATCAGCGAGAGATGCTTGAACTGGAAGGTCGGTGCCGGCACGGCCGACAACGACGGGCTGGCATCAGCTGGCAGCGTTTCCATGAAGCTTTTCGCGTCTTCATAGGCTTCACCGCCGCCTTTGTACTCGCTCGTCACTTCCGAACCGTTCTCGGTGTAGGTCACAACCAGCGTCGCCGGCCCCTGAAGCGCCTTGATCACCGGATCTGTCGGAACAGACGCACCGCACCAGCCGAGCATGATGCAGGTCGCCACGAAACCGAAGAAGAACTGCTTGGCCACCGGACGGTAACGCATGGACTTTACTTTCGACGTGTCGAGCCATGGCAGCACGAACAGAACGGCGATCGCTGCGAACATGAAGATCACGCCGAGCAGCTTGGCCGGGATCGGGCCGAGGTCGAAGGTGATGGCACGCAGGATGGCGTAGAATGGCAGCAGGTACCATTCCGGCACGATATGCGCAGGCGTCACCAGCGGGTTGGCCTCAACGTAGTTGTCAGCGTGGCCCAGCACGTTCGGTGCGTAGAATACGAACACGGCGAACATGATGAGATAGATGACGATCGCGAACGCATCCTTCACCGTGTAGTACGGGTGGAAAGGCACGGTTTCCTTCTCGACATCCTGAACTTCAACACCGGTCGGGTTGTTGTTGCCAGGCACGTGCAGTGCCCAGATGTGCAGGATCACGACAGCGGCAATCATGAACGGCAGCAGATAGTGCAGCGAGAAGAAGCGCTGCAGCGTCTGGTTACCGATCGACGGGCCGCCCATCAGCCAGGTCTGGATGCTCTCACCGATCAGCGGGATGGCACCGAACAGGCCGGTGATCACGTTCGAACCGTGATAGGACATCTGGCCCCATGGCAGCATGTAGCCGAGGAAGGCCGTGGCCATCATCAGAAGGTAGATCACGCAACCGAGGATCCAGAGAATCTCGCGGGGCGCTTTGTATGATCCGTAATAGAGACCGCGGAACATGTGGATGTAGACCGCGAGGAAGAACATCGATGCGCCGTTGGCGTGGATGTAACGAAGCAGCCAGCCATAAGGCACATCGCGCATGATGCGCTCAACCGAAGCAAAAGCGCCATCGACGCTGGCTTCGTAGTGCATGGCCAGAATGACGCCAGTAATGATCTGCACAGCCAGGCAGACCGCCAGAATGCCGCCGAACGTGTACCAGTAGTTCAGGTTTTTCGGCGTCGGGAAATTAATCGCCGTGTCCTGGGCAAACCGGACGATCGGCAGGCGCGTGTCGAGCCAGCGGGTAAACGCGTTGGTCGGGGTGTAGGAGGATTCGTGTCCGCTCATGTCCTACCGTCCTTACAGCGAGATGTTGACCACGGTGTCCGACACGTAGGTGTAGTTCGGAACCGGGAGATTGAGAGGCGCAGGGCCTTTGCGGATGCGGCCGGACGTATCGTATTCCGAACCGTGGCAAGGGCAGTACCAGCCGCCATATTCGCCTGTATTGCCCTGGGCCGGCCCGACGGGCACGCAGCCAAGGTGCGTACAGGCACCTGAGGTAATCAGGATGGCGCGGTTAAGCTCGCCGTTCTGCATCGGGCGCAGGCGCTCGTCATCCGTCTGCGGGTCACGCAGGGTTTTGATGTCCACCGCTTCAGCGGCAGCAATTTCTGCCGGCGTACGGTGGCGGATGAAGAACGGCTTGCCGCCGATGAGCACGCGAATTTCGCTGCCCAGCGGGACTTTGGAGATATCGACGTCCAGGGCCGATGCGGCCTTGGTATCTGCTGCCGGGTTCCATTGGTCGACAGCGACCCAGGCGAACATGGCAGCACCGCCGAAAGCCGCAGCTCCCGTCGCGATGTGAATAAAATTGCGGCGGTCCTCGTCAACGGCCCCGCCGTGCTCAAGTGATGTCTGATCGGTCACGCTTTTCCCGTCCTCAACAGGCAGAGTTCTGGCCCCTAATTACAGAACCCCGCCCTCTCGCACATTGCGGCAAGTGGGCGCGGGGCCAGCCCCCTGAGATACACTGAAAAAGGGCGTTATCCTGACTTGAGCCCTGTGACAACAGGGGGCTTGCAAGCTGTGCAGCTTAGGCCACAAGACAAAGCCCATGACGATGACCGATCTCGATACCCGAAAAATGCGCGCGCGCGACTGGTTTCGCGCCCTCCAGGAAGACATCTGCAGCCGCTTCGAAGCCATCGAACTTGCTGCCGAACCGCCCTTGTACAAGGGCGATCCGGGCAAATTCGACCTCAAGGACTGGAAGCGCGGTGACGGCACCGAAGATCTTGGCGGCGGGCGTATGGGCCTGATGCGCGGCAAGGTGTTCGAAAAGGTCGGAGTCCATTTTTCAGAGGTGCACGGCACTTTTTCTGAAGGCTTCGCTGCACAAATCCCCGGCGCAGATCAGTCAGATGGCCGATTCTGGGCATCCGGCCTTTCGCTGATTGCCCACCCGCGCAATCCGCATGTGCCCGCCGCGCACATGAATACGCGTATGCTGGTGACCAGTCAGAGCTGGTTTGGCGGCGGCGGAGATCTCAATCCCCTTCTCGCCTATCAGCGCGATCAGGCGTTCGAGGATTCTGTGGAATTTCACGCCGCCATGAAAGCGGCCTGCGATACTCACCCGGGCGCCGACTATGCTGAGATGAAGAAAACCTGCGACACCTACTTCCACCTGCCCCACCGGGATGAACCGCGCGGCACGGGCGGCATTTTTTATGACCGTTTCAACAGCGGCGACTGGGACGCAGACTTCGCCTTCACACGCGAAGTCGGGAAACAATTCGCTGACATCTATCCGGACATCGTGCGCAAGCGCTTCCAGCACGCCTGGAGCGAGGCCGAACGGGAAGAACAGCTGATCCAGCGCGGCCGTTACGTGGAGTTCAACCTGCTTTACGATCGCGGCACGACCTTCGGCCTGAAAACCGGCGGCAATGTCACCAGCATCCTTTCGTCAATGCCTCCTGTCGTGAAATGGCCCTGACCGGCCCGTAATTCCGGCAGTCGCGCCCAATCTGCGGTCACCCCCTCTACCTGAACGGGACAGGATTCCCGCACTTGGCGTACGCCGCAGACGGCGCGGTAAATTCCCAGTATACTCCCGGGTCTGATGGTGGATAACAAGCGGGCCCCTCCCTGGGGTGCCAGCCTGGTGCTGGTGCTGGCGACGGCTTTGGCTGGCGCGATGGGCGGATTTGTCACCCGGTCTGGCAAGGAGCCGTGGTACGCACAGCTCGACAAATCCTCCCTCACTCCGCCGGACTGGGTGTTCGGCATTGTCTGGCCGGGCCTGTTCTCTCTGATGACGCTGAGTGCCCTGCTCGTTCTCTGGCGGGCCGGAAGTTCCAATGCCGCCAGCCGGGCGCTTGGCATCTATTTCGCCATGCTGATGGTGAATATCGGCTGGAGCCTGTTTTTCTTCGGCCTGAAACAGATTCCTTTATCCCTCGGCGTGTTGGCCGCGCTCTGGCTGTTGATTCTGGCCATGATGGGAGAGTTTGCCCACATCTCGAAGCCCGCCGCCTGGCTGCAGCTGCCGTATCTGATCTGGGTTACGTTCGCCGGATATCTCAACCTGTCTATCTGGTCGGCTAATCCGGCCGGCTGAGCCGGGACAGCAGCACCTCGCGCGGCAGCGTGAAGCCGGAGGCGATCCACGCTTCCTCTGCCTGCGCCAGCGCCTTGCCCACAGCCGGCCCGGACAGGCCCGCCGCCAGCGCATCCGACCCGCCAACAGGCAGGTGTGGCCGTGACCACCGCGCAGCTGCGGCCAGTACAAGCTTCAGGCCATCCCCTGCCCCGCCAGCCGCTTCCACCAGCGCCCGGTCGCAAACCGCTTCGGCGCCATGCCTGTAGAAGGCTTCGGCCAGCTCTGCCGGGCTCAGCGTTTCGATGTGGCCGAGCGCCGGATCCGCCCAGGCGGCAAGCCTGTCCTGCTCGGCATTCGAAAGGCGCAGAATGCGGCCCACGTCCCGGACCTCCCTCAGACGGCGCGGCAACAGCGCCATCAGCCGCTGCAACGAATCCGGCGCGAGGCCAGCCGCATGCTCGGCCGCCACCAGTGCTGGCAGGGCGCTCGCAGAAGCCTCCGGAAGGATCGCCGCCAGCACGCCGCTTTCTTCCATGGCCAGCATGGCATCCGATGGGTCCGGTGCCTCAAGCAGCCGTTTCAGCTCTTTCCAGATCCGCTCACGGGCGATCTTTGCCAGGCCATCCTTCTGCCGGGTGCAGGCGGCCAGCCCGTCCGCATCCACTTCGGCGCCATACCAGGCATTGAAGCGGAAAAAGCGCAGGATGCGCAAATAGTCTTCCTTCAGGCGCTGATCGCCATCGCCAATGAAGATCACCCGGCCAGACAGCGCATCCTCAATGCTGCCGGGGACGACTTCATGCAATGTGCCGTCCGGCGCGGCATAGATTGCGTTGAGCCGGAAGTCCCTCCGCTGGGCGTCCTCTGCCCAGTCTTCCGTAAAGGCGACAACAGCGCGGCGGCCATCGGTCTCCACATCCCGGCGCAGGCTGGTGATCTCGAAAGGTTCGCCGTCGATGATGGCGGTGACGGTGCCATGCTCGATCCCGGTCGGCAGGGCGCGGATGCCTGCCGCCTGCATCGCCGTCATCACACCTTCAGGCGGGATTTGCGTAGCGATGTCGATATCATCCGCAGGAATGCCGCGCAGCGTATTGCGCACGCAGCCGCCCACGAAGCGCGAGCCATCGGGGCGCGCCGCCTCCAGCGCCGCCATTACGGCTTGTGTGCCGGGCGCAGTCAGCCAGTCCGCTTCGATCCGCTCAGTCTGTGCCATCGCCGGTGGTGTCCGTCCCGTCGGCGGGCAATGCCACCGAGCCGCCGGGGTCGTCACTCCCCGCCCGTCCGGCGTCCCTGAGATCGTGCTCACACGGGTAGAACTCTCCCGGCACCAACTTGCCGTCCACGTAGCGGGTCGGCTTCTGGCACATTTCCGGCTCGCGTTTCTCCAGGAAAGTCATGGCGAAAAAGCCCACAACGGCGAGGCCGAGCCCAATCAGAAACAGCATGTTGATCGGCCATTGCCGCCGCCCCTCATGCTCGGCCGTGGTTGTGGCCAGAACGTAGAGCCCGAACACCAGAAACGGGATCGAGAAGAAAAAGAGTTCGAAGAGTATCCGTCCGGCCAATGTTCCGGTTCCTCTCTAATGGTGATGTTCAGGATAGGCAGATGCTGAAATCCGCGAAACCCTTAACACAAGAATGCCTTACGCTTCGTAGAGCGTTTCGTAGAGCCTTTGGATAATTCCCGCCGTCACACCCCAGATGCGGTAGCCATTATGGGGCATCTCATAATAACGGCGCGGCTTGCCCCGGTAGACGACCTCCCCCACCCGGTGATTGCGGGCATCCATCAGGAAGTCGAGCGGGGTTTCGAACACATCCGCCACTTCAGTCGGGTCAGGCACAGGCTGGAAGTCCGCCGGCAGCAGGCCAACGACCGGTGTGATACGATAGCGTGTGCCCGTCACATAGGGCGCAGCCTTGCCGAGGACTTCCACATCCTCCGGCGCGACGCCGACTTCCTCCTCCGATTCGCGCAAGGCGGCGGCCACTTCGTCGAGGTCAATCGGATCGATCTTGCCGCCCGGAAAGGCGACCTGACCCGCATGGTCGGCCATGGTGGTCGGCCGCACAGTGAGCAGCGCCGTCGGACCGGAAACGCGCGGGATCACGCCGACCAGCACAGCGGCGGGCCGGATGATCGCCACTTCTTCCGGCGTCAGAAAATCCATATCGCCTGTTTCCCCTAGCTGGCCATCACCAACCGGTGGGTCGAGCCGCGATTCGACGCGCGCGATAAAGTCGTCGAGACCCGACCAGGACGTGATGTTCGACGTCACGCGGCTGACCCGATGGGAAAGAAAGCCTCCTGGCTCCAGACACCCAGAATGTCCGGGGCCTCCGGTGAGGGTTCGGCCATATCGACAAGCTCGTAAAATGCGGCGCGCGTCAGTTTCGCCTCCAGGCGCCCGCGCACCAGCACATAAGGCGCTGGCTCGCCGGTTTCGGGATCGGTCTCGACGCGGATCGGTGCCTCCGGCCCGGCAAGGGTGATGTCGTCCAGATTTGTCAGGAAGGCGAGCGTCTGGTCCCTGCCCGGCTCTCCGGCGCGGTCCACCCGGACGGCCAGGAAGGGGGCATCCTCGACCTTCACGATCACTTTTTCATAAGGCGTCACCAGCCAGGTCTGCCCATCCTCATCCTTGCGCAGGATGCGGGAAAACAGCTTTACGAGACGCTCACGATGAATGCGGGATCCATCATGCCACCAGGCGCCGTCAGCCCGAATCTCCATGCCGATATCGGCACTGTGCTCCGGCTTCCAGAGATGCACAGGCGGCAGCTTTCCATCCAGCTTGCCCTCAGGCAGAATGGATTTCAGCGTTTCTTCAAGGCTGATTGTCGTCATTGAACTGGATGTCACACCTTCCTCCGCCTTGAAGAGGCCTTACAAATAGGTCTGATTGCACATGACGCAAACCCGGAGACGCTTTTAGAATATGGCTGATACTGATGTGACTGCCGAGGCGATTGTCGCCGATGCCGAGGCCGCCGCCGAAACCCTGCAACAGGTGAAAGCCGAAATCGCCAAGGCCGTGTTCGGCCAGGAGCGCGTGGTCGAGCTGTCGCTGGCCGCTGTTCTGGCGGGTGGACATGCCCTTCTGATCGGGGCGCCGGGCCTTGCCAAGACGCGCCTTGTCGAAGCGATGGGCACCGCGCTTGGCCTGACCAATCAGCGGATCCAGTTCACACCGGACCTGATGCCGTCGGATATCCTCGGCTCTGAAGTTCTGGATGAGAGCGCCGGCGGCCAGCGGAGTTTCCGCTTCCTTCGCGGCCCCATCTTCACCCAGCTCCTGATGGCGGACGAGATCAACCGCGCCTCCCCGCGGACTCAGTCTGCGCTTCTGCAGGCCATGCAGGAACGCCATGTGACTGTGGCAGGTGTCCGGCATGACTTGCCCGCGCCTTTCCATGTGCTCGCCACCCAGAACCCGATCGAGCAGGAAGGCACCTATCCCCTGCCCGAAGCCCAGCTCGACCGCTTCCTTCTGAAAGTGGATGTGAACTATCCGGACCTCGACACCGAACGCCGCATCCTGATCGAGACGACCGGCGGCGCCGACCAGACCGTGCGCCCGGCGCTTAATGCCGAACGGCTGATGGCGCTGCAGGCGCTGGTGCGGAAAATGCCGGTCGGTGAGAAGATCGTCTCGGCGATTCTCTCCCTTGTCCGCGAGGCCCGTCCGGAACAGACGTCCGACCCGCATGTGAAACGCCTCGTCGACTGGGGCCCCTCCCCACGCGCCGGACAGGCGCTGATGCTGGCCGCCCGTTCGCGCGCCCTCCTTCGCGGCCGGTTCGCGCCGAGCCTCGAAGATGTCGAAGCGCTGGCCGAACCCTGCCTCGGCCACCGCATGGCCATGCGCTACGACCCGACCGGCGAAGCACCCGGTCTCGCCGAACTCATCAACGACCTCGCGCGGAAGGTGGCGTAGCGCAGCCCGATGACTCCCGCTGCCGATCTTCGCGCTGAAGCCGAAGCCCTTGCCCGCCAGCTGCCCGGCCTGAACTTCAAGGCCGAAGCCAGCGAAGCGGCGCATATCGGCTCGGCCGGACGCCGCCGCCCGGGCACGGGCGAGCATTTCTGGCAATATCGCCGCTATGCTGAGGAAGACGCCGCCGACCGGGTCGACTGGCGCCGCTCTGCCAAGGGCCATGAACTCTTCGTCCGCGAGACCGAACTTGAAACGTCCCGAACCGTCCTCTTCTGGTGCGACGACGATCCGGGCTTCCGCTGGAAAGCCAAGGATGACCTGCGCACCAAGGCGGAGGAAGCGACCGTCCTGATGCTGTCCCTCGCGATCATGCTGTCCAAGGATGGCGAAAGGATCGGGGCGCTTGGGGGTGGACGCGGGGCAAGTTTCGGCAAACGCGCAGTCGACCGCCTCTCGGAAGAACTCGGCCGCGGCACCGGCGGCAATTTCCCGGCGCCGCCGCGCAGTTCAGCCACACTTATTGTTGCCTCCGATTTCTATGATCCGATCCCGGAATGGCAGGCGCGGCTGGCACCGCTGGCAGGCAAATGCCCGGAAGGCATCCTTCTGGCCGTCTCTTCACCCCTCGAAGTGGACTTCCCTTTCGAGGGCCGCGTGAAGCTACGCCGGCCGGGGTCTGCCGTCTCCCGCATCTTCGGCCGGGCCGAGACGATCCGCGAGGAGTATCATCAGCGGTTCGCAGCCCAGCGCGACGCGCTCAGCGAACTGACAAACCGGATGGGCTGGCGCTTCGTCTCCCACGTCTCCGGCCAGCCCCTGCTGCAAAGTGCCGCCCGCCTGAAGGCACAACTTGAAAGCTTCGGGGCAAAGCTATGACCGCGCTCGGCCCCTTCCTGTTCGGCGCGCCCTGGGCGCTGGCTGCCCTGATCGCCCTGCCGGTCATCTGGTGGATCCTGCGTGCGACGCCGCCTGCCCCGAAAGCCGTCGAGCTGCCTTCCATGCGCATTCTCGAAGGGATGGAGCCGAAGGAGGAAACCCCGGCCCGCACCCCGTGGTGGGTCTGGCTGATCCGGACACTGGCCGTTACCGCCGCCATCGCCGGCCTGTCCCAGCCTGTCTACGCCCCCGGCGCAAAGACAGAGTCCGCAGAAGGATCCGGCCCGCTCCTGATTGTGATCGACAATGGTTGGCCGTCGGCTCCGCGCTGGAGCGAACTGATCAATGCCGCGACCGCTACGCTGGACACCGGCAGCCGCGACATGCCGGTCCACTTGCTGCTGACTGCGCCGCAACAACTGAACAACGATCCGTCGGAGCGGCTCAACACAGCCGATGCGGCCAAGCGAATCTCGTCCCTGCGGCCGCAAGCCTGGAATACGGACCGCACCGATGCCATCACCCGCCTCGACGCATCCGGCCTGAAACCGGACCGCATCTTCTGGGCCAGCGACGGGCTAGAAAACAATAGCGGACGGGCTTTCGCCGCGGATCTTGCCGCCCGCGCCCCGCTCACAGTCTTTGCGGCGCCGCCTCATACCCCGGCGGCGATCACGAAGCTGAACTCCGAAACCGATTCGGTCTCTGTCACGCTCCGCCGCGTCGAAACTGGCGGAGAAGAACGCGCATTTGTCTCGGCTCTGACACTCGATGGCTCTGCGCTGGCCACAGCCGAGGCAACCTTCCCAGATGGAGAGACCGAAGCGGCCGCCAACTTCACGATCCCTGCTGCGGCACTGGCCCGCATTGCCCGCTTCACGGTGACCGGCCGGCAGGGTGCCGGCACGGTCTGGCTGTGGGATTCCACAGACCGGTCGCGCCGGGTCGGTCTTGTCGATACCGGTGCCAGCGCCCAGCCGCTGCTCTCGGACATGCACTATATCCGCAAGGCACTGGAACCCTTTGCATCGATCACGGAAGGTTCGGTTGAAACGCTTGTCGCGGAGTCGCCCGATGCCATCATCCTCGCCGATGTCGGACAGATCCTTCCGGAAGACGAAAAGCGGCTGGCGGACTGGGTGGAGAACGGCGGCGCGCTGATCCGTTTCGCCGGGCCGCGTCTGGCAGCGCAGGGCGACGACCTGCTGCCGGTTCCCCTCCGCCGCGCCTCCCGTGCACTTGGCGGCGCCCTCGCCTGGGACGAGCCGCAGGCGCTTGCCCCCTTTCCGGAAACATCCCCCTTCGACGGTCTGAAAGTCCCGCCGGATGTGCGGATCACCCAGCAGGTGCTCGCACGGCCGGGGCCGGAGCTTTCAAGCCACACCTGGGCCCGCCTTGCGGACGGGTCCCCGCTGGTGACGGCCGATGCGCGTGGCGCCGGCATGATCATCCTGTTCCACATCACCGCCGGACCGGACTGGGCGAACCTCGCCTATTCCGATCTCTTCCCGCAAATGCTGCGGCGCTGCATCGCGGCGGGCCGGGGCGAGTCTGTCAATGCAGATGAAGGTTCCTATTCCCCGAAACTGGTTCTGGATGGGTACGGACGGCTGCAATCGCCCGGCCCGGCGGCCGCACCGCTCAAGGCCGCAGACTTCGCAACAGTTGAGCCATCCGAAGCCCACCCGCCGGGGCTCTATCAGGGTCCGGGCGGCACCCGCGCGCTGAATGCAGCCCGCAATGCAACGCCCACCCTGATCCAGGCCTGGCCACCTGCTGCCCGCCTGCTGGGCGACGCGGAAGCCCGCGCGATGCGCCTCGCCGGGCCGCTCCTGACATTCGCCGCCTTCCTCTTGGCGCTGGACCTGTTCATTGCCCTGCTTGTCGCCGGGCATCTGCCACGCTTTGGCCGCAAGACCGGCATGGCAGCAGCCATCCTGCTGACAGCCACGTTCCTCGTGCCCTCCCCCGGTGCCAATGCGCAGGAATACCAGTATCGTCTGATGCAGGACGGAACTTACCGCCGGATCGCGACCGGGCCGACAATCATCCCGCTGCCGAAAGGCAAGGCACCACAATCGGATGTCGACGCTGCCCTGCGGATGCGGTTCGGCTATGTGAAGACGCCGGACGTCGCCATCAACGAGCGGGCGCGCGCCGGCCTCTTCGGCCTGGCGACAACCCTTTACAACCGCACCTCCGTCGAACCGGAGGCCCCCGATGAACTGGACCTCGAAACCAGCCCGCTGGAACTTTACCCACTTATCTATTTCGCTGTCCCCGAAGGCGCCGCCCCTCTGTCCGAGAAAGCCATTGCGCGGCTGAACGCCTATCTCCGCTCCGGCGGCGCGCTGGTCATCGACACGCGGGACGGCGACACGCCCGGCTCGACCGAGATCACCCGTCTGGAAAGCCTGCTTGAAGGCCTGGACGCCCCGCCCCTACAGCCGGTTCCGTCAGGCCACGTCCTGACCCGGTCCTTTTACCTGCTGGACGGCTTTCCCGGCCGTTATGCCGATCGCCAGCTCTGGATCGAACAGGCAGACTCTGCGTCGGCGCCGCGCGGAGATGGCGTCTCCGGTCTGTTCATCGGGGATGCCGACTGGATCTCCGCCTGGGCAATTGATGACCGGGGACGTGACCTCTATTCCGTGGACGGCGGCGCAGACCAGCGGGAAATGGCCCGGCGTTTCGGCGTCAATCTCGTGATGTATATCCTGACGGGCAGCTACAAGGATGATCAGGTTCACCTGCCTGCCCTGCTGGAGCGTCTCGGCGACGGGGACGGCGACAGCAACGCCTTCGGCCCCACCCCGCGTCCGCGTAACAACAAACGCGAGAACGATATCCCGCAATTCCTGCCGAATGGGGTGCCGCAATGATCGAAGCCGTCCGCATCGGGTTCGATCCCTTTCTCGGCTGGCCAGTCCTCTGGGCCGTTGTCGCCGTGGCGGCCCTCGCCTGGCTGGCTTATGTGTTCCTGCGCGGCCGTGCCTGGCTGACCCGCGGGCTTGCCCTGACCCTGCTGGCCGCGGCGCTGTCAAACCCCAGCCTCGTACACGAGGAACGCGAACCCCTGCCGTCCGTGGCAGCTGTCGTCCTGGACCGGTCCGAAAGTATGGATATCGGTGACCGGGCAGACGCTGCCCGCAAGGCCTATGATGAAGTTCAGGCCCGGCTGGCCGAAGACCCGAGCCTTGAAGTCCGTGTGCTGGAAAGCGATCCGAATGATGACGGCTCGCATCTCTACAGCGCGCTGGAAGGCCTGATGGCCGACGTGCCGCGTGACCGGATCGCGGGCGCCATTCTGATCACCGACGGCCAGGTCCACGATGTGCCTGAGGAACCCGACGCCGAGGGCGTGATCGGTCCGGTCCACGGCCTGATCGTCGGCGACCCCGACCGGGGCGATCGACGGGTGGAACTGGTCGAGGCGCCCAGCTTCGGCATCGTCGGCGAAACGGCCGACCTCATTGTAAATGTGGAAGACCCGGACGGCGGGGAAATCGATCTCGACGTCTCCGTCAATGGCGGGATCCCGGAGCGCGTACGGGTGAAAGCCGGAGAACCGACCCCGCTGCCGATCAAGATCGAACGGCGCGGCGAAAATATCGTCGTGGTCGAAGCTCCGCCCGGACGGCAGGAACTGACAATGGCGAACAACCGCACGGCCGCGAGCCTTGCCGGTGTGCGCGACCGGCTTCGCGTCCTGCTGGTGACCGGCAAGCCGAACCAGGCAGGCCGCACCTGGCGGGACCTGTTGAAATCCGACCCCTCCGTGGACCTCGTCCACTTCACCATTCTCCGCCCGCCTTACAAGAGCGACAACGCCACCGAGGATGAGCTCGCGCTGATCGCCTTCCCGACCGAAGAACTGTTCGAAGCGAAGCTGAAGGAGTTCGATCTCATCATCTTCGACCAGTACGAGCGCCGGGGTGTGATCACGCAGACCTACCTCGCCAATATGGCGCGCTATGTCACCGAAGGCGGCGCGCTGCTGATTGCCGCCGGCGAGGATTTTGCCGGGCCGGCCAGCCTTGCCCGGTCTCCGCTTGCCTCCGTCCTGCCAGCCGCCCCGACAGGTGTTGTGCGGACCGGTGAGTTCGTCCCCACGCTCACGGAAGCGGGAAAACGCCACGCCGTGACCGCGCCGCTGGAAGGGCGCAAATGGGGCGGCTGGATGCGCTATATCGAATCGACCGCCGAGACGGGCGACACGGTTCTTGCCGCGCCGGACGGCAAACCGCTTCTGGTGCTGGACCGTGTCGGCAAGGGCCGCGTCGGAATGCTGATGTCCGACCAGATCTGGCTGTGGGCACGCGGTTATGATGGCGGCGGCCCGTTTGCTGAACTGATCCGCCGGGTCGTTCACTGGCTGATGAAGGAACCGGAGCTCGAAGAGCGCCGCCTGAAACTCACCGCCGAAGGGGATATGGCGCATGTCGAGCTGCGTACCCTGACGGACACCGCCCCGCCCCTTCAGATCGAGACGCCGGAAGGCGAGACAATCGAACCGGCCTGGACGGAAACCGGCCCTGGCATGTTCACCGCCGAAGCCCCGATTGACCAGCTGGGCCTTTACCGTGCCCGGGCTGGCGGCCTCGAAACGGTGGCGCTGAACGGACCTGCCAATCCAAAGGAATATGCAGATCTTCAGTCAACGATCAAAGTGCTGCAGCCGCTGGCCCGCGCCACCGGGGGCGGCGTGTTCCGGCTGAATGCAGACGGGTCGGGCCTGCCCGACATCCGCCGGTCTGGCCAGCGCGGCCTGTCGGCGGGCGGCAACTGGCTGGGCCTGCGCGAACGCGGCGCCTATGCCGTGCGGTCTTCATCAAGTCAGGCCCTGTTACCGGGCATTCTTGCCGCAGGTTTCCTGGTGCTACTTCTGCTGTTGGCGTGGCGGCGCGAAGGCCGTTAGAAACAAACTCAACTCGAGGGGACGCGAGATGAACAAACTCAAACAGATCGGGCTTGTTGCCCTGCTGGCCGGTGCGGTCAGCTTTAGCGCTGCGGCGGAAGAAGCGGTGGCCTGCCCGAACAATGCGGCGCAGGCGATGTACCAGGTCTCTGAAGCTCTGCCGGGTGCGACGACGATGGAACAGATTTCCAACGGTTATAACTACACCGCCAGTTACGCCGCGGCCTGCCCCGAAGATGCGTACACTCAATATTTCGTCGCCCTTTCCTTTTACCGGCTTGCAGAGAAAATCGCCGATCCGGGACAGCAATTCCAATTGATGAGCGCCGCTATCGCGGCCCTTCATATCTATGACGCCGCCTGGGAAAACCTGAATCCTGACCTGATCTGGACCATGCCGGTCAAACCGGAGAACGGCCCCGACATAAGGGTCTTTACCGGAACGAGAAGCACGTCGCTTCTGGAAAGCAAGCTGGTGCCGATGGTCGTCGTCTTTGAAGCCGGCGGCCTGTTTCACGACATGATTTCCGGAAAAGGACAAACCGAGGAGTCCCCCTGCCCATGGCACCGCCCGGAAATGGCCATCGCTGAGGCCCGTGGGCATGTTATCGGGCAGGACACGTTTGTGCAGTATTATTCCTCTGGCGATCAGTTGCCCAACATCATGGGCTCTGCCGATCGGCTGAAATTTCTCGCCGCCGCTTGCCCGAATGTCCGCAAACAGATCGTCTTCGAGTCTGCAACACTCTACGCGCACGCGGCCAAAACGGCTTATGACTTCAACATTGACGACTCAGCCGCAGACTATGCCGCCGATGCCATCACCCAATATGAGCTCTTCCGCAGCCTCGCCAATGACACCGCCGCGGACCGCAGTAAGCTCACCCTCGTGGACAACGCGCTGAAGCGGATGCGCGAAATGGCGCCCGAGACGGCAGAATAGGCTTGCCCCCTGCCCTGTCGGACAGGCGCCGGCCTATGCCGCGTCCGGATTGATCGCCAGGCGGGCCGCCGGGGGCGCAGCGCCTGCGAGTTTCGGCTTCGGCATCAGGAACAGAGCGAAGAAGACGAGCACGAACCAGATGGCGACCACGTGGAAGCAGTCCCGGAACGCCAGCACCTGCGCCTCGGCGGAGATTTGCCGCCCGATCAGGCCGAAGGCATTCTGGAAAGCGGGCAGCACTGCCATGCCTGACCGTTCCAGTTCCTGCGCATAGATCGCATGCTGGTAGAGCATTTCGGCATTCTTCTCATTCATGGCGACAGACAGGTGGTTGCCATGGAAAATGAGCCGGCGCTGCAGGAGGATCGCCAGCAGGTTCACCCCGAAGGCCCCGCCGACCTGCATCAGGAAGGACACGCCCCCCGTCGCCGAGGCCAGAAGGTGCGGCGGCGAGGCCCGCACGGCCGTCGTGTTGGCCGGCGGCATGCAGAAACTGATGCCCACGCGTGACAGGAAGATCCAGCCGATCAGCACCCAGTAAGGCGTCAGCGCCGTGACTCCGGCCAGCAGATAGGCGGCGGCGGCAAAACTGAGAATGCCGAACCCCAACAGGTAGCGCGCGTCCACCCGGTCCGTCAGCCGTCCGGCAATGGGAAATCCGACCACCATCGCCAGGCCTGCCGGAATCATCATCACGCCCGCCGCCGTCGGCGAATAATGCTGCACCATCTGGACGAACAGCGGGATCAGGTAGGTGGAAGAATAGATCGCAATGCCGGTGGCAGAGATGATCAGCCCCGCTGACCAGAACTGCCGGTACATGAAGATCGCCGGGTTCAGCGCTGGAAACGGGTGCCGCAATTCCCAGATAACAAAACAGACGCCGCCAATCAGGCCGATGGCGAATTTCAGATAGGTGATGTCAGCATCCCAGCCGTCCCGGTTTGCGCCGGCAAAGGCCGACAGCAGGCTGATAACCGCAACCGTCAGCAAGCCAAGGCCTTGCCAGTCGAGCGGTGGCCGGGTGCGCAGATTAGCGTCCTCCCCTGTCGGCATCAGGAATGGCGCAACGCTCAGGGCCACGAAGGCCAGCGGCAGGGTCGCGATGAAGACCAACCGCCAGCTGACAAGGTCCACGGCAATCCCGCCCAGCGCCGGGCCGAAGGCCGGGGCGAGCACAACGCCGATGGAGAAGATACCCATGGCCGTTCCCCGCCGGTTGTCCGGGAAGGTCTGGAAGATCAGGAACATGGACATGGGCTGCAACAGCCCGGCGGAGAGCCCCTGCAGCGCGCGCGAAAGGATCAGCATGCTTAGCGTGGTCGACACCGCCCCCAGCAAGGAGCCAAAAATGAACAGACACATGCCCGCAACATAGGTGGCACGCGGCCCGTAGGTGTGCATCGCCCAGGCATTGGCCAACATGGCGATGGTGGATGAAGCGAGGAAAGCCGTGGACATCCATTGCGCCTGGTCCTGACCGAGGCCGAAGGCACCGATAATGGATGGCAGGGCGACATTCACCGTCGTCGCGGCGAGCATCGTGGACAGCGATCCGATAAGCATCGCCCCCAGCAGGATCCAGCGGTAATTCGGGCCGAACTGGGCAAAGCGCCGGCGGACGGCAGATCCGGCCATGTCCGGAATATCATGGACCGGAATATCCCCGGCGGTGGCGGCGTCCGTGCTCACGCCGCGTCTTCAGCGGCCTGCTTGCGGATGCGAACCGTGACCATCGTGCCCGGCCGCAGGCGCAGGCCCGGATCGTCTAGGTCGATGCGCACCGTAATGCGCTGGGTGATCTTGGTGAACACACCATTGGCGTTCGGGTTCGGCATCAGCGCGGACTCGGCCAGCGTGGCATTGTGGATCCGGGTGACGTGGCCGGAGATCTTCGCACCGGGATGGCTGTCGACTTTCACACGCACATCTGCGCCGGTCTCGATCTTGCGAATATCCGTTTCCTTGATGTTGGCAGACACCCAGACCGCATCCGGGTCATGCATCAGCGCAACCCGGAACCCGCGCAGCGAGTGCTCGCCCGTGTCATAGAACAGCTCGTCGATCACACCGTCGATGGGCGCACGGATCGTGTGCTGTTCCACGACCACGCGTTGGGCATCGACGCGGGCCTCGGCCTGTTGCAGTGATGCGCGCAGGACGCCGAGGTCCAGTTCGATCAGACGCACCTCCTTGCCCTGGATGGATGCTGTGCGCTGTTCCGCGCGGGCGCTGTCGCGGTCGGCCTCGGCGCGCAGCAATTCCTGGCGTGCCGTGTCGAGCGCGTTGAGAGACTGGTCCAGCGCGCTTTGCGGCACCAGGCCCCGGTCGAACAGGCCTTTGGTCCGGTCGTAATCCCGCTGGGCGGTCTCCAGATTGGAGCGGGCCGCTTCAACCGAGGCAGAGGCAGACTGCGTCCCTGCCCGCCGGGCGGCAACTTCGCTGCCGGCTTTAGATGAGGCGAGCCCCACACGGGCCTCTTCCCGGGCGATCTGCGCCCGCAACCGGTCCGCTTCGGCCTGGTATTCGGCCAGTATGTAGGCCGCCTCCCGTTCGTCGATCGTGTACAGGATATCGCCCGCTTTCACCATGTCGCCCGCCGAGACGCGTTGCGATGTGATCTTGCCGGATATGTCCGTCGACACGGCAATCATGTCCGCCGCAATCCGCGCATCGGAGGTCGAAACATAGGCGGCCCGGTCCGCGATGAAGCGGGCAAGTCCCAGTAGAACCAGCAGAGCAAGCCCGGCGATAAGGCCCAGGCGAACGCGCGGGTTGCGCAGATGCGCCCGCAATGGCGTGTGCGCCGGCGGAATTGTTTCAATGTCCGGCGTAACCTGTGTGTTTCCGTCCATACCTCTTGCCGGGGCCTTGCGGCCCTGCCCGTTTCGCTCCCTTGCGGCTGTTGTGGACGGTTTCCGAACCGTCTCTGTATTCCGCATTACACATTTATCGGCGCATGACCCTAAGGCAGGCAAGCCCCCTTCTTGCATCCCGCCCCGGGCGTCTGTTTAGCTGTGCGAAACACAAAACACTGGAAGACTCCCCCATGCCGTTCGATCATCCCCTGCCTTCTCTGCCTGCCCAACCAGACGGCGTTGTCTGGCCGACACAGGCCTGGCCGGAAAGCCCGCCTGCCCCGGGCACCGACACGGCGCGGCTGACCAGTCTGCTGGACCGCGCCTTCGCAGACCCGGCCCCGGAGACGATGGGCGAGACCCACGCCTTCCTTGCCGTTCAGAGCGGCCAGATCGTGGCGGAGCGTTATTGGCGCGATTTCACGCCGGGCAGCACCTTCCCCTCCTGGTCGGAAGCGAAATCGATCACACAGGCACTCATCGGCATTCTCGTGCGCGACGGCAGGATCGACATTCACGCTCCGGCGGACGTGCCGGAATGGCAGGCAGCGGACGATCCGCGCGGCGCGATCACGCTGGACATATTGCTGCGTATGTCCAGCGGGCTGAAATTCGTCGAGGACTATGTGCCGGGCTCGGTCTCCGATGTCATCGAAATGCTGTTCGGCAGCGGACAGCTGGACGTCGCCGCCTATGCCGCGAACCAGCCACTGGAGCATGATCCGGACACGTTCTGGAGCTATTCGAGCGGCACGTCGAATATCGTCGCCCGCTGCGCTGGCCGGGCGCTCGGCGGCGATGCGGACAATTTCCGCAACTTCATGTTCCGGGAATTGTTCACCCCCATCGGCATGCGCTCCCCCCTTCCGAAGTTCGACGCCGCCGGGACGTTTATTGGCTCGTCCTTCTGCTATTGCACCGCGCGGGACTTTGCCCGTTTCGGCCTGCTCTATCTGCGCGGCGGAGTCTGGGATGGCACCCGCATCCTGCCGGAGGGCTGGGTGGATTATGCCCGCACACCCACGCCGGCGGTGCCAAAGACCGAAACGCTTGGCTATGGCGCCCATTGGTGGCTGGGCATGGCAGGCCCCGGCAGCTTCTCCTGCAACGGCTATGAAGGTCAGTATACGGTTCTCGTACCGGAGAAGGACCTGATCCTCATCCGCCACGGCAAATCCCCGCTGGAAGCCAAGGAAGCGGTCCAGGCCTGGATCGCTGAGGTGGCGGACTGTTTCTGAAATCACTTCCGCAAGCCAGGCAAACCAGCTTATGCTCCTCCCCATAAAGGGAGGACTGATAAATGACATCCATGCAAGCGGCCGTGCTTTATGCCGGTCTATTCTGCCTGTTCATGCTGGTACTGAAGGCGAATGTCGGGCGGGTGCGAACCAAGCACAAGGTCGGCTTCGGCGATGGCGGCAATGAACCGTTGCAGCGCAGCCTGCGCGTTCAGGGCAATGCGGTAGAGGATGTGCCGGTCGTGCTGCTCGGCCTGATCGGGCTCGGCGCCCTGTCGGCCCCGGTCCTGCTGATCCATGGCCTTGGTGCGGGCTTCCTGATCGGACGGATCCTGCATGCCATCGGGCTTGGCGGCTCATCCGGCAGCAGCCCGGGCCGCATGTTTGGCACGCTGATCACGCTGATCGTTATGCTGGTCACGACCGGTGCCTGCATCTGGTACGCGGTGGCTTAAGGCGCGGTCACAAGGCCCGACAGCTTGCTGGCATCGCCGGCGAGGTCTTTCACCATGACGCGGGCCTGATCCTGCGGGCCGGAAAACAGCAACTGGTTCTTCGGCGTGACGGTAAATCCGATCTCGCCGAAATAGGACGGCGCGCCGATCAGGATCGCGGCGGGCCAGCCTGCGGCTTTTCCGGCCTCCAGCGCCTCGCCTGTCACGGTCAGGCCAAGGCGGCTGCCCCGGTGCGACGGTGCAACGGCGACCGGCCCGTAGAACAGCGCCCGGTCGCGGGCAGGCCCAACGGCCAGCGGCCAGACACGGCAAACGGCGATCACCTGCCCGTCCAGCACGGCGACGCGATTGACCTCCGGCAACGAGCGGGAATATTCGCGCAGCCGCTCGGCCGTCTTGGCAAAGTGGCCGGGGCCGAAGGTCCGGTCGAAGAGGTCTTCGATCGCTTCGGCATGCAGGGCTGGGGTTTCGGGCACAATCTGAAGCATGACGCGCGCCTTTAGGGCGGTGTGCCGCATGGATCAATGGGGTAATTGCGCCAGGAGGCCCTAATATTTCACCGAACAACCATAGGGCTTTGTGGAACTGACACTGATTGGCTCTTCCGCTGAAAGGCTGGTCAGTGCCTCGCGGACATAATTGGTGGCAGATGCGATGTCGGCCACATTGGCTGAGGCCGCCGAGTCGATGGCGCCCCGATAAACCACCTGCCCTTTCGGACCGATGATAAACATCTGCGGCGTGGTCTTCGCCTGATAGAGCTGCCCGAGTGCGCCATCCGCATCCAGCAGCACATGCGCCGGGCTGGCACCACGCTCTTCCGCCCACTGATTTGCCGCAGGCCCGTCGACATAGCCCTGTTTGCCAGGCGCCGATGAGATCACCGTCAGCCAGACAGTCCCGTCTGCATCGGCATCCGCCTGCAGGCCCTGCATGTTGCCGGGCGGCTGGGCATAATGCTTGCGCACAAAGGGGCAGCTCTCATTCGTCCATTCCAGCACGACGGTGCGGCCAGCGAAGTCGGACAGGGAGACCGGGTCTCCATTCGAATCCGTGACAGTAAAATCGGGCGCCGGGCGGCCAACCGGCAGGCCGGAATCCACATGCGCTGTGGAGGCGATCAATGCCCCGGCCGTCAACGCGACCGCCGCCGCCATACCGGCGGCCAGCGACAGATTTCGCCGATTGATCGTGATCATCCGTCTTTATCTTCCTTCGTGTCCCGGCAGGCCCTCAGGGGGTAAGCGGCAGGCTGGTGACGAGCCCCTGATTGAGGATCTCAGGCAGGACCTGCGGCACGTCCGAACCGGCAGGATACCACAGATACATCGGAACGCCTGCGCGCTGATGCCGCGCCAGCTCTGCAGCGATGGCCGGGTCCTTGCGGGTGAAATCAGCCACCAGGAAGGCCACATCATTGGCCGCAAAGAAATCGTGCACAGCCTTCGACTTCAGGGTCGTTGCCTTGTTCACCTGACAGGTGGCGCACCAGCTGGCCGTAAAATCCACGAAAACAGGCCGGCCCTCGGCGACCAGGGACTGCACCCGGCTCGCGCTCCACGGTTCGGCCTCGTATTTCGCGGCATAGGCGGACGATGCGCCCAGGGCCGGCGCGGGCGCCATGGCCCGCTCTGCGACCCCAAAGACAGCAAGCCCCAAAGCAACAACGGCCAGAATGCGCGGAAGACGTGCCTCACGCTGCCACAGCCATGCTGCAAACGCGATCGCGACAGCACCGGCCGCTGTCCATGCAACAACGCCCGACCCGGCGAGATCGCCCAGCACTTTGGCCAGCCAGGCAGCTGTCAGGAACATCGGGAACGCAAAGAACTGCTTCAGCGTGTCCATCCACTTCCCGGGCCGCGGCAGCAATTTGTAGAGGTTCGGCACGAAACTCAGCACAAGGAAGGGCAACGCCAGACCAAAGCCCATGGCGAGGAAGAAAGCGAACACGACCGGAGCCGAATGGCCCATCACGGCACCAAGCGCCGCGCCAAGGAACGGCCCGACACAGGGTGAGCCAACCACAGCGGCCAGTACGCCCGTGAAAAAGGCACCGGCATCCCCATCCCGGTCCGCCAGACCGGAGCCCAGATTCTGCAGCGAGGTTCCCAGTTCGAACATGCCCATCAGCCAGAGGCCGACGGCAAACATGACGAGGACAAGGATGGCGACAACCGGCGCGTTCTGCAGCTGGAAGCCCAGCGTGACCGGCCCCGTCGCAGCGCGCAGGGCAACGATGATCGCCGCCAGAACGCCAAAGGATACCAGCACGCCGGCCGTGTACCAGATGCCATGACGGCGGACTTCCCCGGCGTGGCCGCTCGCCACGGCGGACACCATGCCGAACGCCTTCATCGACAGGACAGGCAACACACACGGCATCAGATTGAGGATCAGGCCGCCCAGGATGGCCAGCAGGATCAGCTTCCAGGCCGCGACCTGAAGGCCGGCCATCCCCCCTGCCGGGCCGAGACCGGACGTATCCGGCAGCGGCGCGCCTTCGGCGGCACGGATCTCATAGCCAGTGCGGGTGCCATCCTCCTGCTCGATCACGATGACGCCTTCCAGCGGCTTCGAGATGGCGGTGCTGTCCGCTGCGCTGAGCGACAAGGTGGCCCCGTGACGCCCAAGTTCCAACGGCTGGGCCGCGGGGTGCACGATATCGTGCCCGAACGGGAAGAAGCGGATCGCGTGAACCTTGCCGAAGCCGCCGTCGAGGCGGAGGCTGAGCGTCCAGTCGAGATCCTTCTTCAGGACCCGCGCCTCGCCTGGGAACGGAACGTCGCTTTTCGCGATCCACTTGCCTATCAATTCGCCATCGCGAGTGTTCGCCACCGCCTGGTCGGTTTCCAGCTTCAGCTTCACATGCGCCTGTTCGGGCACACAGGTATCCTTGCAGATCAGATAGTCGGCCACGACGTCCAGCGTGACCGGCCCCATCGCATCTTTGGGAATGGTGACCGGGAACGGAAAAACAACCTCGTCATTGTAGCCATAGTCCATGATCTCCCCTTCCACGACCGGAAGAAGGTGCGGCAACGGCCAGACAATGTCGCCAATGGCATCGGCGCCGACATCGCTGCCGGGCTGAGCGATGACCTGCGGCGGCAGGCCCGCATCCCCGGCATTCAGCCAGTAGACATGCCAGCCATTGTCGAGATCCATTTTCAGCGCGGCATAGATCGTTTCGCCCGGCAGCGCGGCATCGCGTTCCGAGATCAGCTCAACCCGCGCATGGCCCGCATCGACCGGTGCGGCCGCAGCCGGCAGCATGAACAGAATGGCGCCGAACAGCGCGGCAAGACAGGCGGATAACTTCATGGGGCAGATCCGGTTTCTTGGAGTTGAGGCCCATATGCCTGCAAACAGGCGCTGACAGAAGGGCCTCGCGTAAGCGTGATGGCAAATGTGTCAGCCCGACGCACCCTTGCCTTCATGAAAAAAGGCGGCCCGCAGGCCGCCTCTGATCTGTCGCGCTTACGCAGAAAATCAAGCGTTTGCCGGCTGCGGGGCCTCTGGCGCAGGCGTGCGTATGGCACGCTGGATGATCCGCTGCCAGTTCATCAGCGAAACCATGTGCGCGTAAATCGCGCCCAGGGCACCATTGGCCCGCAATTCAAGGTATTTCTCGTCCGAAAGCTGGTTCAGGCGCTCATCGGACACTGCCCAATAGTCGGCAACCTTTTGCGGCGGGCCAGCTTCAGTACCGTCCGGATTGCGCGGCTGGAAGTTGACCGTTTTCTGCTCGAACAGGTCAAAATCGCGGATCATCTTGACGAAATCGGTCGTCGCGCGGCGCTGGCGTTCGAATTCCTTGCAGAATTCAACAGCATCGTTGGTGAACTTGCTCGGCTGGCCGTTTTCAAAGAATGGCACTTCCGGCTGGTTGGTCACCATCGGTGCCTCGCGGTCGACGCACAGGACCAGCCGGTCAGACTTGTCGTCCGACGCAAACACGAACGGATACCGGCGGGCAAAGGCCGGTACGTAATAGTCATCCGCCACGCGGCCGTCTTCATCTATGTAAAGGTTCTGGCCCTGGCGGATGCCCATGACAGTGACTGGCGTCCGGTCGTCACCGACGAAGATCACCGGATAGGAGCCGGCGCACATGCCGAACTCCGTTACCGTGACCGGCATGGCGTGCGCTTCGCGCATGAAGTCGAACGGCTGGTCGATCTGCTTGACGCCGAGACCGGCATGATCTTCCAGAGACAGCGGCTGGGGCTGCTTGTAGAAAAGGACCTGGCCTGTAAGGGCCGGTTGGCCTGCTGCGGAAGGCGTGTTCACGTGTGTCTCTCCGATCTGAGATAGGTGGGCGTTTGCCTACCGGAAATAAACACTGGCTACAACTCCCGAACCAGCCTGAACTGCAGTCATTACGGAGTGAAGAAACCGTCATGAAATCCACGTCTGACACGCGTTTTCTCATCCGGCGCCGCACCGTGCTGGCGGGCCTCGCCGCCGGGGCATCGCTTGCGGCCTGCGGTCCGCAGGTCGATGATGCAGGTACACCCCGGCGCATCGCCCGCGAAGTGGATCAGACTCTGCAATCGATCGCCATGACCGAACTGGCGGCCGATCCGGAACTCGCCACCCGGCTGGGCCTGACGGAAGACGCGGTCGGTTACCCCTTCAACCGCTACCTGACGGACCGGTCACAGGCTGCCTATGAGCGCCGCCGGGTCAGCCGGCTGGAAATCCTTGAAGCATTGGCCGTAACGCCCCGCCCCGCTGAAGGCAGCCCGCAGGCCCGTCATCTCGATACTGTGACAGCAGCATACGAGACAGCAGAATCCCTGTTCGTGTCAGGCCACGGCCAGACAGGCCTGGGCGTTTCCTATCCCTATGTGATGGACCATATGCGCGGCGCCTATATCGATGTGCCGGACCTGCTCAGCCGCGCCCATCCGGTGCGGACAGCCGCCGAAGCGCGTGCCTATGTCGACCGGCTCGCCCAGTTTGCAGACGCGATGGAAGACGAGCGCCGGCGCCTGGAAGCCGACGCAAAATCCGGAATCGTGCCACCGGACTTCATCCTGGGACGCATGCGGGACGTCGCCCTGAAATTCGCCGAAGGGCCAGCCGATACGCATGTTCTGATCACGACGCTGGAAAGCCAGCTCGCCGGGCCGGAGGATCTCAACCTCGAAGAGGCCGGGGACATTCTGGCCCGGGCAAAACGCCTTGTCAGGGACGAGATCCAGCCCGCTTACCTGCACCTCGCCGAGGCGTTCACACGCCTGCAGGCCGACGCGCCGTCCCAGCCGGGCGTGTGGCAGCAACCGGATGGGGCCGCTTATTATCAGGCGGCGCTGCAAGCTTATACCGACCAGGGTGTCTCCGCCGAGGCGCTGCATGCGCTGGGCCTCACCGAAGTGGACCGGCTCACGGCGGAACTGGATCTTGCTCTGTTCGAGGCGGGGCTGACCGAAGGCAGCGCGGCGGAACGGCTGACGCTGCTGTCGGCCGAACCGGACCAGATCTTCGAGGCAACACCGGAAGGCCATGCCGCCCTCCTGGCCCTTATGCAGACCTATCTGGACAAGGCCGAAGCTGCCCTGCCCAGCATCGTGTCGACCGTGCCGCGCACGAAAGTGGCCTTGCGCGCGGTGCCGGAATTCCTTGAAGCGTCCGCCCCGTCCGCCTTCTATTCTGCGGCTCCGGCGAACGGGTCCGCGCCGGGCCTGTTCGAAATCAATCTCTCCAACATGACGGATTGGCCGGCCTTCACGCTGGCGACGCTGGTGTTCCACGAGACCGTGCCCGGTCACCATCTGGAAAGTGCGCTGACGGCCGAGACCGCCCACCTGCCCCTCATCCGCCAGATGATCTGGAACGTTGCCTATGGCGAGGGCTGGGGCGTTTATGCCGAGACTCTGGCGGACGATATCGGACTATACCATGACGATCCGCTGGCCAGGATTGGCTATCTCCAGTCTCTGTTGTTCCGCGCCGCGCGCCTGGTCGCCGATACCGGCATCCACAGCATGCACTGGAGCCGGCAGGAAGCGATCGACTATCTCGTCACCGTCACAGGCCAGCCGGAAGGCCTGATGGCGCAGGAAGTGGACCGCTACGCTGTGTGGCCCGGACAGGCCGCGGCCTACTGGGTCGGACGCAAGCGGATGCTGGACCTGCGTGAGCGGGCCGAACGGGTGCTGGGCCCCGACTTCGACTTCGTGGAGTTCCATGACACGATCCTCACCGGTGGCCCGCGGCCGCTGTCGATTCTCGAAGATGACATAGAGCGCTGGTATACGGCGAAGATCCGGAACTGAGCCCTGTCTCCGCCCGGAAAATCCGGTTTTGGCCCGAATCGTCCCGCCGCCGCCCAATTGCCGCCATGACCATCTTGCCATTCTGTCATCAACAGAACGCAGGTGGAGGACGATCATGCGCAACAGGACACTGGGACTGATCATGGCAAGCGCAGCAGCGGCGGCGTTGCTGACAGGATGTGCCAACGAAGCGGGCGGCAGCGCCGAAGGAACTGCAACCGAAATTGCGGCGCCTCCCCCGCCGCCCCCGCAAGCCGAGGCAAGGCTGCGGCAGGAGATGGCCCCAACCGGTGCCATGAGCGCCTATGCGGCCGCCCCGCCGCCACCGATGATGATGGCGCCGGAACCGGAATTCCGCGACAAGTATGAAGACGTCGATCCGAACCCGGTGAAACTGACCAGCGAGGAGCCGGTTTCCACCTTCTCCATCGATGTCGACACAGCCTCCTACGCCAATGTGCGCCGCTTCCTGAAACAGGGCGTGCTGCCGCCGAAGGACGCCGTGCGGATCGAGGAAATGATCAATTATTTCGACTATACCTATCCGCAGCCGGAGGCCGGCGCGGACCCGTTCGCCACCTATATGTCGCTTGCCCCCTCCCCCTTCGCCGAGGGGCGCCAGCTGATGCAGATCGGCATTCAGGGCCGCGACATCGACCATGACGCCCGCCCGCCCGTCAATCTGACCCTGCTGGTCGATGTCTCCGGCTCCATGCATTCGGAAGACAAGCTGCCGCTGGCCAAGCAGGCGCTGAAGCTGATGCTGGACCAGATGGACCCGGACGACACGATTTCCATCGCGGTTTATGCCGGCGCGGCCGGTGAAGTGCTGGCGCCGACGCCCGTCAGCGAAAAGCGGAAGATCTATGCGGCCCTTGAAAATCTGCGCGCTGGCGGCTCGACCGCAGGCGGCGAAGGCCTGCGCCTTGCCTATTCCCTGGCCGAACAGGGCCTGAAGAAAGACGCCGTGAACCGCGTCATGCTGCTGACCGATGGCGACTTCAATGTCGGCATCACGGACTCCGAACAGCTGGAAGACTTCGTGTCCCGCAAACGCGACAGCGGCATCTATCTCTCCGTGCTCGGTTTCGGGCGCGGCAATTACAATGATGCCCTGATGCAGAAGATCGCCCAGACGGGCAACGGCACGGCGGCCTATGTCGATACGCTGAGCGAGGCCCGCAAAGTGCTGGCCGACGATCTCGGCGGAAACCTGTTCCCGATTGCCGACGATGTGAAAATCCAGGTCGAGTTCAATCCGGCCCGCGTCGCGGAGTATCGCCTGATCGGCTACGAAACCCGCATGCTCGACCGGGCGGACTTCAACAATGACAAGGTGGATGCGGGCGACATCGGCGCAGGTGCCAGCGTCACCGCCATCTATGACATCACGCCCGTCGGTTCGGACGCGGCCCAGATCGACCCCCTACGCTATGGCGATGCCGCCAATGCCAGCGACCGGAAGTCTGACGAATATGCCTTCGTGAAGCTGCGCTACAAGCCGCCGGGCGCGCCGGACTCCATCCTGCTGACCCGTGCGGTGACGGATGCGGATAAGGCAAGCAGCCTGGACGCGGCCCCGCAATGGGCGCGCTTCGCAACGGCGGTGGCCGGGTTCGGGGAAATGCTGCGCGGCGGTGAGGATCTCGGCGCAGGCTTCAGCTGGCAAGACATCCGCAATCTCGCCGCCGGGGCGAAGGGCCAGGATGAGTTTGGCTACCGGGCGGAATTCATCGAACTGACCCGGCTGGCCGAAACAGCTGAGGCGCAGGCGGCGCTGAACCGGCCTGCGCCCGAACAATAAAGGCCAGAACGATAAAGGCCTGAACAGCCCGGATCAGGCTGCCAGCTCTGCCGCGACCGGCGCCTCGGCCATGTCGCGCGGGTTGAGGCAGACCGGGCTGAAGCCCTCCTCGATATCGGCGACCAGGCATTTACGCTCCCGGGCGTCGAATTCGAGGGCCAGGAACACGGCCGTGGCGCCGTAGCGTTCCGCCTCTGCCAGCGCCCAGATGGGCTGCAGGTCATGCGGCCGGCCGGTCAGCTCCATCACGCGGATGATACGCCAGCCGTACGAGTCAGGGGCTGCGAAGATGACGGCGCCCGGGCTGCGGGCCCATGCGGCGTCTTTTGGAACACGCTGGAAGTCCCATGCCTTGCCAGAGCGTCCCCGAAAACTGACTGAGATGTTCATGTTCATGCTCCGTTCCAATGAGCATGTTCCTAACTTGTTCTCATCTTGTTCGCAAGAAGTTTTTAGTAAACAAAGGGTTAACGGTGCGCCTGTGGAATTACTTCACGACGGTGAAGCGTTTGCGGTCGAAAACCCTCAATACCTGCTGCAGATCGCGCCCGCGCCGCAGGACCTGGCCGGCCTGTCCGTACACCACATACTGGCCCTGCATGTTGGCAAGGTGGGGCTGTTTCTCGATTCGCCAGGTGGGGTTTTCCGCGTGGCGGCGGAAGATTGCGAAGATGGCGTGGTCCTTGTGCATGCCGATCGCATAGTCGCGGGCCTCTCCCGCCATGACCAAACGTCCGTAGACGTCGAGAATCGGACGCATCTCGGTTTTGTGGAAAGCGATTCGCGGCTCGCCGGGGGGCCGACGGGAGGGAAATTTGCTCATTTTCTCGGTTTATGACTCCCCTGTAATGCGAATCCGGGGTGGGAACGCTCGCCTAAACGTCTTTTAATCTGATTTTCAGCTGAAACAGCAGGAATTAGGGCAATCCGGCCACCTTTCGGTCTTGCTTGCGCCCTCGCACCCGGCCATCTTTGTCTTGTCGGACGGAGGTGAATATCACGCACCCCGGACCCATCAGCCCCCCCAGCCCCCTGGGGCGCTTGATCAACTTCCGTCCGACACACTTCCTCAAAAATCGACAGCAAGCCGTCTCCGCTCAGTTGCGCGCGTCTGGCGCCTTTCCGCCATTGGGCCTTTTTGACCCGACGGCGTCAAGAAGCGGACCAAGGATCTTGCCGGCCGTGCGTCCGGCGCCTGAGGCCTGGGCGAGACGGGAGGAAACATAGTCGTCGAGATCTGCCTCGGACGGGTTGTCCAGCCAGTACAGCACGATCGGCGGCAGGACAGCGGTCAGCAGCCCCCGTTTGGAATACCGGTTGTAATCCTCCGCCGTGTCACCGGCCGCATCCCAGACAAAATCGGCCACGGCCCAGCCGCGTTGCAGCGCAGGCCCGGCATTCCACGGCACCATACCGCGCGAGACCGCCCGGCGGACGGCCTCCCGATTGGGCTCCAGCGCCTTCAGCCAGGCCAGCACGCCGGCCTTCACCTTGTCCGGTACGCGCAGGGCGGAAAGGTCCTGTGCAGCAAGGTCTGCCTTTGCCGCCTCCCCCGCATCCTCGAAGAAACCGTCGATCAGGTCGATCACGCCGCGTGGGGCCGCAAGGGCCTGTTCACCTTTATCAAGCCCGGCGTTACTGGCCGCTCGGGCGGCTGCGGCGTCCGTCCAGCCATCAAAAGCGACCTCTGGAAGCAGCGATTCCAGCCAGCGGCGGCGAAGTTTTTGGGAAGGTGTGACAGTCATGACTGAACTCCATAGCAAAGGGGGGCTTGGCCAAATCCCTTTTCACGTGATATAGCGCGCGCTTTCCGGCCTGTCTGGCCGACACAAGGTCACAACTCGGGGCGACGCCCCCAGCCAATGGAGAGTACCATCGTACAGATCGTCGTCCGCGATAACAATGTTGAGCAAGCCCTGCGCGCTCTGAAGAAGAAAATGCAGCGTGAAGGCCTGTTCCGCGAAATGAAGGCCCGCCAGCATTTCGAGAAGCCGTCCGAGAAGAAAGCCCGCCAGCGCGCAGAGGCCGTCCGCCGCGCCCGCAAACTGGCCCGCAAACGCGCCCAGCGCGAAGGCATCATCTAGGCTGCCTCTTATCGCAAGATAATCAAAACCCCGTCAGAGCGATCTGGCGGGGTTTTTGTTTTGGGGCATTGGATGACGATGATCAAAGACGCGATCATTCTTGGGGCCTTCGCTGAAGAAGAGCAATCACAGCGCAAACTCCGGAAAGCATAGCGCCAAATCCAGCCGCGGCACCACAAACAACAAGGGCAACTTCATTTGCCGACATGGGGTCTCCTTTCCTCGTTCGCAGTAAGAAAGTTCACCCTTAAGGGGCGTTAATCAAGCCAACTTGTTATAAAAAATATGAACAACAAAAGCCCATATTTTCTGTTATTGTTATTCAAAAATGATGTACATGTAATTTTTTCTTTGCTAATCAATGACCTATAACCGGACACACCAAACATAGAATACTACCTACCGGATATTTTTCAAAATCACCTCCACCTGCACTCAATATCTCGCATTGGGGCGCCGCCGAAATTGCTGGCGGCAGCCTCACGCTGAATTTTCCCTCGCCTCAATCGCCCCCGCGGGCGCTGAGCTGTCTTGAGCGGATCACAAGATAGATTGCGAAGGCCGGGGCGACACCGGGGATGATGGAGAGCGGGATCGCGACCCAGCCGTGCCTTATGCCCAGCGCGCTTCGCTCATGGAGCACCCAGACCATCAGGATGACCGCGCAGAGGATCGTGTCCAGCGAATAGCCCGATGCAAACGGATTGACGAAGCCCGCCGCGAAGGCGCTGACGATATCTCCGCTCTCGATCAGGGCCGGTACGACAATCACGCCGAAGGCAATCGTGAACGCAGCCCCCAGCAGGAGGACGGACGACTCAAAGATCGTTTTGCTCATTTCCCCACCTCTTCCATTTGGTGGAGACTTTGTAGCAACGGAATGGCCGGAGGCTAAACCGGCTTTTGCCGAAGTCGCCGATGACGACCATGCGCCTACAGTCTTTGCTTAATGGCATCGCTTCGGCTGCGGGGAATATCGTACGAATGATCCTGCGAACGCTCGTCCCGCGAGCGATGCTCAAGCTCATCGTGAACCTCAAGGTGTTCTGCCGGCTTCAGATCTTCAGGAACAAGGTTCGATGGCAGCGAAGAAAAACCGGTGGCCGCGAGGTAGGCCGCGATAGCTGGCCGGTCGATGGATATCCCGCCTCGCCCGAACCGGTGCCGATCCTGATTGTTTTTCTTGATCCCCGAAATCCAGTATTCCTCGCCCGTTTCGATATCGTAGAAGTTGGCTCCGATGCCGCTCCCTTTGAGGCTCTTGAATGCCTTGCCGTTCGAATAGAGCGTCGCGCCGCTCTTGGATGCCCCGGCTATGGCAATCCAGGCCGGACCGTCATCGGAGAAACCGGACTTCAATTCGATATAGACGAGGCGGTCTTTCATGAGACGTTTCAATCAGAAAGGTCTGACCGGCTCAAGCTTGCTTCTTCCCGAACATGCCCTTCAGCATCTTGCCGAGGTCGCCGACGGAGGCGCCGTTGACGGCCCCTGCCCGGTAGACGCGGACAGAGATCCAGAGCACGACCAGCGTCGTCACCACCATCAGGCCCATCTGCAGGGCAACCTCCCACAAGGGCGGATCATGCGGCATGCGCAGGATCAGCAGGAAGGGCGTGAACACCGGCACCCAGGTGGCAATGTCCACGACTGGAGAGCCCGGGTCCTGAAACGCGATGAAAATCGCGAACATGGGCAGCATCAGCAGAATCATCATCGGGCTGAGCAGCGTCTGCGCCTCCTGGATCGTGTCGCAGAGGGAGCCGAGCGCCATGAAGATCATGCCGTACATGATGTAGCCGAGCACGAAGCTGACCAGCGCCGGGATCAGGATCTGCGGGCTGCCAGCCGCTGCCAGGAACGGCGTGATCATGCTCCCTGCCCCCGGCACGCGTGTCGCCAGAACAGCCGATCCCGTCAGCGCGAACAGGCCCCAGACCAGCATCATGGTGGAGGTCACCGCAAACACAGCCAGCAGCTTGCCTGCCAGAAGCTCCGGCATGCGCACTGATGTCAGCAGCGTGTCAAAGATCTTGTTGGAGCGTTCCTCGATCGTGCCCATCAGCAGGTACTGAATGATCGAGAACACCATCAGCCAGAGGAAATAGGCCAGCGCCCCGGCGACGAAGACCGGCGCCTTGTCCGCCAGCGTCACCTCTCCGCCAGCCGATTCCTGCTCTGCCACCGTGCGGATGCGCCGGGCGGGCACCTGCACGGCCGCATCATCCGCCTGCTGGATGAAGTCCGGGCTGAGGCCTGCCGCCTCCAGCGCATGCTTGCGGGACAGGCGGCGCATGGCATCTTCGGCCTCGTAGCGCAGCGTGTTGATGTTGACGTCATCGCTCCAGTATTCGAGCGACTTGCCGTCTTCCGACAGGATGAAAGCGGCAAACAGCGGCTTGTCGCCCTGAGGGCCTGAGACGAGCTTCTCGCCCAGAAGATAAGGCCGCAGACTGTCCAGGTCGCGCGCAGGCGGTGTCACCTCGATGAATTTCCGATCCCGGAGCGTCTGCATCGCCCCGGTATTCATGGCGCCTTCCGGCAATTGCATCTGGTCTGACAGCTCCTGCGCCATGGCGGCCGCCTCATTGCTGGCAAGCTCGGTATCGATTGCCTCTGCATAGACCTGCCCCGGCTCGATCACCGTGTAATAGCGGATGGGCGAAGACTGCGCCGCGAACAGCACGAACATCGACCCGATCAGCATCAGCGCTGGCACGGCGGCAAGGCTCAGCCAGAACCCCCATGCTTTCACATAACCGAGATAGTCCCGGCCAAAGACGAGATAAATATTCCTCATTCTGCCAGCATGCCCCCTGTCTGTTCCGCCAGCGGATCATGCAGCGCGGCCGCGTCTGCCTCCCCGACCAGCGAGACGAACACATCGCGCAAGCGGGCCTCGTCCGGCGCGAAACCGGTGATCGGCGCCCCGGCCTCAATCGCCGCCCGCAGCGCATCCTGCGGGCCAACGCCTTTCGGCAGGGCGATCCGCCAGGCATCGCCATGGCCCCTGTCTGCAGCACGCTGGGCTTCGAAGCCTTTCGGAGCGAGCGCGGCGGCCAGGTCGAAGCCCGATTCCACTTCGAGGCTCGCGCCCTTGTCCAGCGTGGCAAATGCCTCCGGCAGCGTGCCGTCGAAGACCTTGCGCCCGCGTGCCATCATCACGATCCGGTCGCACAGGCGTTCAGCGTGCTCCATGACGTGGGTGGAAAACAGGATCGTCGCCCCGCGCGCATGCTCTTCGCGGATCAGATCTTCCAGCACCTGCTGGTTAACCGGGTCGAGCCCGGAGAAGGGCTCGTCAAGGATCAGGAAGTCCGGCTTGTGAGCAAGCGTCGCAAGGATCTGAACCTTTTGCGCCATGCCCTTGGAAAGCTTGGACACGCGCGTGTTGCGGAACTCGCCCAGCCCGGTCGACTCCATCAGCTCGTCTGCGCGGACTTTCGCTGCCCCGGCAGTCAGGCCTTTGAGGCGGGCGAAATAGGCAATCGTCTCCCGGGCGGTCATTTTCTTGTAGAGGCCGCGCTCCTCCGGCAGGAAGCCGACCCGGCGCAGCGACAGGATGTCCGGCGGCGCCCCGAACAGGCGCACAGTGCCCTCGTCCGGCGGGATAACGCCCAGCGAAACACGCAAACTGGTCGACTTGCCGGCCCCATTCGGGCCCAGAAAGCCGATAATCCGCCCTTCCGGGACATCCAGCGACAGGCCCTGGACAGCGGTGAAGCCGCCGAAACGCCTGGTCACGTCCGTCAGGGTGAGCGGGGACTGGGCCATCCGTATCTCCGAATCCGTCTGAAAATCGCTCGCTTTTTACGAGAGTCGATATGGCAGCCTACTGTTTGGCCCGGTGCGCCTTGCCAACCCCTTAAAGCCGACGCAGCATGATTTGGAATGGCATCGAACGTACCTCCCCCTGCACCGTCAGGCCTGGGGCTGACGGCAGAAGCGTGCGGACAGGCTGCGCGCGTCCGGCTGCGCACATATGCGCAGAAGCTGGCACGGATCGAAGCCGCGCTCGCCCGTATGGAAAAGGGCTGCTACGGGTACTGCCTGAACTGTGACGGTCGCATAGGGCTACCACGCCTCGAGGCCGACCCGGCCGAGGCGATGTGCGAAACCTGCGATATGGGTAAAAACGGCGTCAGATAAGGACGCCGAAGAGCCAGATCATGGCCTGAATGAACACGCCGGTGAACAGCAGGATTACCAGCGTTGCATACCAGCGGCCGCCGAGATCCAGCACAATGCCCGCCCCGATGCCCACAAGGGTCATCAGTCCGAGGGAAACCGCCCAGTGAAGGCCGAGGGCGATCGTCATGAGGGCATGTCCGAGCATCAGCGCCAGAATCACGCTGCCCCAAGTGGTTCCCTTGATGAATCCATCCCAGGTGGCTTGCTGGTCGTGGATGTCCATTTCGCCGTGGTGGTATTCGCTGGCAGCCATTTAGGGCTCTCCCCGTGAAATCATTGCTGCCTGCCGTATTATCGCAGGCAGGCGAAGGGTCAAGCGGATGATTGTGCCTGTATTGCCTCAGATGGCAGCTTTTTCAGTTCAACTGGTCCTTTGACTTGGGCACGGGCGGCGTAAACGGTTCGGGCAGCGGCGCGGCAGGCACGCCCTCTTCCTTCAGGGCTTCGCGCTCATCCTCGGTCGTTTCCCCCCAGATGGGGCGCTCATCCTTTTCGCCATAGAACATGGACCGGGCCTCTTCGGCGAAATCGCCGCCGACATAGTCGAAATTGTCGGCCACATGCTGGCGGGCCTTCTCGGCAAAGGCGGCAAACATCTTCTCCGGATCGGCTGAAGCGTCTTTCTTCTTCGCCGATTTCACCGCTGGCGCCATAATCTGCTTGTCCACGCGGGAGGAATTGCACGCCGTACAGCGTACCTGGCGCTTTTCTTTCAGTTTTTCATAAGCCGAAGACGAGGCGAACCAGGCTTCGAACCCCTCGTCACAGGCCTGGCAATGAAGCGCGTAGCGGATCACCGGTCTGCCCTCCCCGCCTCAGGGCTGTGCCAGCATCGGGTCGAGCTTGCCGGCCCGTTCCAGCGCCATCATCTCGTCGCATCCGCCGATGTGCTGCGCGCCGATGAAGATCTGCGGGAAGGTTCGCCCACCATTGGCGCGCTGGACCATCTCCGCTTTTTTCTCCGCGTTCATGCCGGCATCGATCTCTTCGAACGCCACCTGCTTCTCTTTCAGCAGGGACACCGCACGCGAGCAATACGGGCAGAAGGCCCGGGTATAGATCGTGACTTTCGCCATAAATAAGCTCCTTGGAACCGTTTCAGGAATTATATGGTGACGTCTGTTTCCCGCACAACGCGCGCAAGCACCAGGACATCCACATGCCGCGCCCCTGCCCGTTTAAGGGCACGTGTGCACGCGCTGAGCGTCGCCCCCGTCGTCAGCACGTCATCGACCAGAAGAACGCGTTTCCCCTGAACATGCCCGGCCCGCCCGGGATGAGGCGCGAACGCACCGGCCATGTTGCGCCGCCGGGCCCTGGCGGAGCGCCCGCCCTGCGTCGGCGTGCGGCGGGTCCGCTTCAATGCGTCGACCGAGACCGGGACCCCGGTCCGCCGGGACACGGCATCCGCCAGCCAGGCCGACTGGTTGAACCCCCGGCTGGCCAGCCGGGTATAGTGCAGCGGCACCGGAACGATCACGTCGGCTTCATCCAGCAGCGTCCTGCCAGCCTGGGTCATCCAGCCGGAAAACGTGCCGAGCCCATCGCGCCGGCCCGACCGTTTAAGGTCCAGCACCAGCCGCCGGGAGGCTGCCTCATAGACGAATGCCGCACGCGCCCGGTCCCAGCGCGGCGGACGGGCGATACACACCGCGCACGTTGCCCCGTCGTCCAGTTCGGCGCCCAACGGCGCGCCGCAGCGATTGCAGACGGCACCGCTCAGGAAATGGATCTGCCCGAATTCATGCGGGGCGAGCGGCCCCTTGCCGAGGCCGCGCTCGCGGCTGACCAGCGAGCGGGGCGGCCACAGGAAATCAGCGGCAATGCGCAGAAAGCCCTTTGAACGGCTCTGTTGCTGCTCCATATCGCGTGCCATGACGCCTGCCGCTCCCCCGCGCCTGTTCGACCGTACCCGTGTTGCGCGAAACCGTGACCGGGCCGCACCCCGCTATGATGACTATGCGTTCCTTAAAGAGCGCGTGTCGAGGGACATCGCCGATCGCGTGCAGGATACGCCGCGCCGATTCGAGCGCGCGCTGGACCTTGGCTGCCATGACGGGCGGCTGGCCCGCATCCTGTCCGGCACCGGCCGGGCCGGTGCTGTCGAGGCCAGCGATCTCTCGCCAGCCATGGTTAAGGCAGCGCGCGCCGCTGGCACAGACGCCCACGTACGGGACGAGGAGATCCCGTCCCTGCCCGAAAACCGTTTCGACCTCATCGTCTCGGCCCTGTCGCTGCATTGGGTGAACGACCTGCCAGGCACGCTGGTGCAGTTACGCCAGAGCCTGAAACCGGACGGCCTGTTCCTCGGCGCCCTGTTTGGCGCAGGCACGCTGGCGGAGCTGCGGGATTGTCTGATGGAAGCGGAAACGGATTTGTCCGGGGGCGTGTCCCCGCGCCTGTCCCCGCTACCCGGCCTGAAGGACATGGCCAGTCTGATGCAGCGGGCGGGCTTCGCCCTCCCCGTCGCAGACAGGGATAGTGTGGTGGTGCGCTACCGCGATCCCGCGCGCCTGCTGGCAGACCTGAAAGGTATGGGAGAGCAAAACGCGCTGGCGCCGGGCATGATCCGGCCGCTGCCAAGGGCTGTGCTGGACAGGGCGCTCAGCCTGTATCGCGAACGCCATGCCGATCCGGACGGGCGCGTGCGGGCAAGTTTCGAGATTGTTCACGTGTCCGGCTGGGCGCCGGCCCCCGGCCAGCCCCAACCCTTGCGGCCCGGCTCTGCCAAGGCCAGCCTTGCCGACGCCGTGCGCCAGCAAACCAAACGCGACTAAAACAGAGGATCAGTCCGGGAAACCGTCCGCCGCCTCGGTGAAAGCGGCATTGGAAGACGTTCCGACAGCCGTCACCCCGCCAACAATCGCCAGGCAGATAATGCCGGCAATCAGCGCGTATTCGATGGCGGTTGCGCCATTCTCGTCGCCGAGGAACGTCCGAAAAAGTTCACGTGCGGATCTCATGATCCCTCCGTCGCGTGTCCTCCCGAAAGAACCTCAAACAGCGGAATATCCGCAGGAGGGGCCGGGTAATCAGCCAGATTTTCCGGAGCAACCCATGCGACGGCCTGACCTTCACGCGGATATACTTCGTCTGACCATGCCTGACACTTGTAGAGTGGCATGAGAAGATGAAAGTCAGGGTAAGTGAAACTCGCAAAAGTGAGCGGCTGAAGTTCCGATTCCTTAACCGTAATCGACAGCTCCTCATACAGCTCGCGCACCAGCGCGGCCTCTGGCGTTTCGCCCGGCTCGACCTTGCCGCCCGGAAACTCCCACAGGCCCGCCAGCTGCTTGCCTTCCGGGCGCTGCGCCAGAAGGATTTCGCCTTTGTCATTATAGAGGGCGGCCGCAACGACCAGAACGAGACGATGGCTCATCTGAGGCTCATGTCCTGTAAGCGCCGTTGATGTCGACATAGCCGTGCGTCAGATCGCAGGTCCAGACGGTGGCCGAATGATCGCCCGCAGCGACATCCACACGGATCGTGAATTCCGGCTGGGCAAACACGGCGCTCGCCGCCTCTTCGCTATAGTCCGGTTTGCGGGCGCCATCCTGCGCGACCTGAACCTCATCGAACCAGATCGCGAGCTTGCTGGCATCGATCGGCTCCAGCGACTTGCCGACCGCCATAACGATGCGCCCCCAATTCGCGTCGCCTGCCGCCATGGCTGTCTTGATCAGCGGGGAATTGGCAATCTCGCAGGCAATGATCTTGGCGGAAAGATAAGACGCAGCACCATCGACCTGGATCGTGACGAATTTCTGCGCCCCTTCCCCGTCCTTCACCACCAGCTGGGCAAGCTCCAGACAGACAGAATGCAGGGCCATCGCCACGGAATCGAGGCGCGGGTCGTCCTTCGAAGTGATCGGGTCCATACCGGACTGGCCGGTCGCAAACACCATCAGCGTGTCGGAGGTGGATGTGTCGCCATCCACGGTGATCGAATTGAAGGTCTCGTTTGTGATCTCTTCGAGCAATTCCTGCAGCACGTCGTGGGCGATGGCCGCATCGGTGAAGACATAGGCCAGCATCGTGGCCATGTTCGGCGCAATCATGCCGGACCCTTTGACGATCCCGGCAAAGTTCACATCATGCCCGCCAATATCCATGGACGTGCCAGCACCTTTGGCAAACGTGTCCGTGGTCATGAAGGCGCGGGTGGCGGCTTCCCAGTCCGGTATCCCGAGCTTGCCCGCCAGATCCGGCACGAACGCGCCGACATAGTTCGGATCGGGCAGCGGTTCTCCGATCACGCCGGTCGCGGCCAGGAAGCAGTGTTCCTTTGCGACGCCCAACGCGCCGGTGACGGCTTTCAGCGTTGCCTCGTTCTTCTCATGGCCCTTCGGACCGGTGAAAGCATTGGAATTGCCCGAATTGGCAATCAGGGCCCGGGCCGCGCCGCCGCCGACCTCCAGCGCCTGCCGGCACCACAACACATCGGCCGATGCGGTTCGCGAAATCGTATAGACACCAGCGCATGTCGTGCCTTCGTCGAAGGCGAACAGGAAAACATCGTCCCGCGTCGCACCGTGTTTGGCGTAGAAGCCGCGCGAGCCGGTCGCGGCGCGCACGCCTTTCACGTCAGGCAATTTCGGAAAGGGCGCAGCAAAGGGCGAGGGTGTCAGATTCAAAGTTCAGTTCCTTCAGAAGCCGGAGCGGTCTGGTCGTCCGGCGTGTCAGGGCCGGTGTCCATGTCGGGAAGGCTGTAAGGCGTCGAACCGCCCTCGTCGAGCCCCGGTTCACCTTGCTGGATCTGCGCTTCCGCCTTGAGGCGGCGGACAATCCTGGCGACCTGTTCCAGCGTCAGGAACGTGACGATGTCGGGCCGCATTTCCTCCCGTGTTTTCGGGGCGCGCGAGCGGCGGTCCTTCACTTTCAGGATGTGCCAGCCGTCAGCGGACTCGAATGGCGGGGCAACTTCCCCTTCGCCCGTATTGGCGATCACCAGCGGGAACGGTGCCGGTTCGTCGTTCGGCGAAACATAGCCAAGGTCCCCCTGCTCCATGCGCGTGGCACTGTCGAGCGAATTGGCGCTGACAAGGCTCTCGAAGCTTTCGCCCGCCTGGATCCGGTCGAACAGAGCCTGCGCTTCTTCCTTTGTGGCGACCAGGATGTGCGAGATGCGCACCTCGTCATCGTCCTGCTGCAGGGCGACCTGCTTTTCATACATCGCCTCGATCTGGTCTTCGGTGACATCCTCGGCGACGAGGTTTTCGACCAGAAGATTGCCGAGAATGCGCTCCCTGGCTATTTCCAGCCGCCGGCGCCCGGCCGGATCCTTGTCCAGCCCGCGCCGAATCGCTTCCTGCGCCATCAGCTTCTGTTCGATCAACTGGTTCAGAACGGTGTCGTATTCCGGGTCCCCTGCTTTAACCCGTGTCCCGGCCGGGACGAGCCCCCGGGCAACCGCTTCCAGCTCCACATCGCTGACATAGATTTTCTCGCCATTGACCGTGGCAGCCGTAGCGCCTTCAACACGAACAGGCACTTCTTCCTCCGGCGGCGCGCTGCAGGCAGCCGCCATGAAGATCGCCAGACCGGCAAACAAGATACGCGGGCTGACCCGCAAAGCCTTCAGATTCAACACAGTCATCACTCCAGCTGTCTGATGGCGCCGCATTGACACCCCAATGCGGCGTTCTTAAGTCTCACCCGCGCGCCGGTCGAGCATGTTTGGCTGGTGTAATCACGGTGGGAGAACCCGCGTATTCCTGTGCGGTCAAACGGTCAGGATCACAGTTTCTTCGCCCCAGACCTGATTGGTGCAGCCTGATATGTTTTCCGTCGCCCGCAAGATTTTCGGTTCCGCTAACGACCGCAAGCTGAAACCCCTGCGCGCCCGCGTCAACCGCATCAATGCCCTCGAGCCCATGATGGAAGCGCTTTCCGACAGCGCGCTCAAAGGCAAGACGGCGGAATTCCGCAAGCGGCTCGCGGATGGCGCCACGCTCGACTCCCTTCTCGAAGAAGCCTTCGCCGTCACCCGCGAAGCGGCCCGGCGCGCCACCGGCATGCGCCACTTCGACGTACAGCTGATGGGCGGCATGATCCTGCACTCCGGCGCGATCGCAGAGATGCGCACCGGTGAGGGCAAGACGCTGGTCGCCACACTCGCCGCCTATCTGAACGCCCTTGAGGGCAAAGGCGTGCATGTCGTGACCGTGAACGATTACCTCGCCAAGCGTGACGCCGAATGGATGGGCCAGATTTATGGCTTCCTCGGCATGACGACCGGCATCATCGTGCACGGCATCACCGATGAGGAACGCAAGGCCGCCTACGCGTCAGACATCACGTACGGCACGAACAACGAATTCGGCTTCGACTATCTGCGCGACAACATGAAATACTCGCTGGATCAGATGGCCCAGCGCGGACACCATTTCGCGATCGTCGACGAGGTGGACTCCATCCTGATCGACGAAGCCCGGACACCGCTGATCATTTCCGGCCCGACCGACGACCGCTCCGACCTCTATATCAAGATCGATGCGATGATCCCGCGTCTGGAAGACGGCGACTACGAACTCGACGAAAAGCAGCGGTCGGTCACCTATGCCGAAGCGGGCATGGAAAAGATCGAGGCCTGGCTGGAAGAAGAAGGCCTGATGGAAGGCTCCCTGTGGGAGCCGCACAACATCACCCTGGTCCACCACGCCAACCAGGCCCTGCGCGCCCACAAGCTCTACGCCCGCGATAAAGACTATATCGTCAAGGGCGGCGAGGTGATGCTGATCGATGAGTTCACCGGCCGGATGATGGAAGGCCGCCGCCTGTCCGAAGGCCTGCACCAGGCCATCGAGGCCAAGGAAAAGGTGGACATCAAGCCCGAGAACCAGACGCTGGCCTCGATCACCTTCCAGAACTATTTCCGCCTCTATGAAAAGCTGGCCGGCATGACCGGTACGGCCCTGACCGAGGCCGACGAATTTGCTGACATCTACAAGCTGGAAGTCATCGACCTTCCGACCAACAAGCCGATCCAGCGGATCGACGAAGACGACGTGGTCTACCGGACGGCCAAGGCGAAATATGCCGAGATCGTCAAGGAAGTGCGCGAGTGCCACGCCAAGGGCCAGCCGATCCTGCTCGGCACCGCCTCAATCGAGAAGTCCGAGATCCTCGACAATCTGCTAACCGCCGCGAAGATCCCGCACAAGGTGCTGAACGCCCGCCACCACGAGCAGGAAGCCCTGATCGTGGCCGATGCCGGTGTGCCCGGCGCCGTCACCGTTGCGACAAACATGGCCGGCCGCGGGACCGACATCCAGCTCGGCGGCAATTTCGACATGCGCTTCGAGCAGGAAAAGGACAAGAAAGAGGCCGAGCTTGGCCGGGAACTGACGGAGGGCGAAACCTCCCTGCTGACCTCCCAGATCAAGGCAGACATCGAAATCAAGAAAAAGCGCGCACTGGATGCGGGCGGCCTTTATGTTCTGGGCACAGAGCGTCACGAAAGCCGCCGCATCGACAACCAGCTGCGTGGCCGGACGGGCCGTCAGGGCGACCCCGGCAAATCGAAATTCTACATCTCCATCGAAGATGACCTGATGCGCATCTTCGCCGCTGAGCGCATGGACGCCGTAATGCGCCGCCTCGGCATCAAGGAAGACGAGGGCATTACCCATCCCTGGATGAACAAGGCGATGGAAACCTCGCAGCGCAAGATCGAACAGCGCAATTTCGAGATCCGCAAGAACGTCCTCAAATACGATGACGTGATCAACGACCAGCGCAAGGCCATCTTCGAACAGCGCATGGAATTCATGCGCGCCGAGGACGTGTCCGACGTGATCGTGGAAATGCGCGAACATGTGATCGACGCCCTCGTCGTCCGCACCATGCCAGAAAAGGCGTATGCGGAGCAATGGGATGTGACCGGCCTGAACGAAGCCCTGCGCAACGAATTCGCGATCGACCTGCCGGTCAGCGAATGGGCCGCTGAAGAAGGCGTCGCCAACAAGGAAGTTGTCCAGCGCATCCGCGATTCGGTGGACAAGGTGTATGAAGCAATCACCACCGCCGTCGGCGCAGACCAGATGCACCGGATCGAAAAGCAGATCCTGCTCCAGGTGCTGGACATGCGCTGGCGCGAACACCTGCAGATGATCGACCAGCTGCGCTCGGTCATCCACCTGCGCTCCTACGGCCAGCGTGACCCGCTGAACGAGTTCAAATCCGAAGCCTTCAACCTGTTCCACAATCTGCTGGAAGAACTGCGCGCGACGGTCACCCGTTCGCTGATGCATGTCCGTGTGCAGCAGGCGCCGCCGGAACAGGCGCAGCAACGCCCTGCCCCGGCCCAGATGCCGCAAAGACCTGAGCCTGCGCAAATTCCGGTGCCGCAGCCGCCAAAGGTGCCGGCGCACGAAACGCACCTCGACCCCGATACCGGCGTTAATGAGATGGACCCGGACGACACGTCCCAGCCGCCCGGCCCGGAACTGCAGCAAGCCGAAGACGACTGGTCCAACACGCCGCGCAACTCGCCCTGCCCATGCGGCTCCGGCAAGAAATACAAACACTGCCACGGCGCCCTCTCGCACCAGCGGGCCTGAGTTGCCATGCCCCGGCTGGTCATGATGTCAGGCCTGCCGGGCTCCGGAAAATCGACGCTGAGCAAAATCCTCGCCGGACGGATGGGCGCGGCGCTTTTGCGCATCGACGTCTTCGAACAGGATTTACGCAATCAGCATGGTGCGGACCTGGATGTCGGCACACGCGGCTACCAGCGAGGCTATCGTTTGGCTGCGCAGCACCTCGGTGAGGGCAGAAACGTGATCGCCGATGCGGTCAATGCTGTCGAAGCGGCTCGTCAGGGCTGGCGCGATGTCGCGGCCGCAACCGATGCAGATATCGTCGAGATCGAAATCCTCTGCTCAGACATCGAAGAAGTCCGTACCCGGCTCCAAACCCGCGATACGGGAATTGAAGGGCTTGCCCCAGTTCAATTCGATGCTGTGTCGTCACGCATGTGGGAACCCAATCCGAACAGACACGCCGCCATCGATACCGCAGGGAAACAAGTCACATACTGTGCGGACGCGCTGGAGCAGCTCGTCTTCGGACGCACTTGACTTCGCGGGCAAGTCGGGGGAAGCGCCAGCATATGACAGCACTTCCCCTCCCCTCCGTGCGCGGCAAGATTATCGAGAATGCGCCGCTCGCGCCTTACACCTGGTTCCGGGTCGGCGGACCGGCCGATGCCCTGTTCCTGCCGGCAGACGAGGAAGACCTTGAAGCCTTCCTGACAGCGCTGGACCCGAACGTGCCGGTCACCGTGCTCGGGGTTGGCTCCAATGTCATCGTCCGGGACGGCGGCATTCGCGGCGTCGTCATCCGCCTGATGGGAAAATACTGGGGAGACGTGGAGATGCTGGAGGGCGCCCGCCTGTCCGCCCGCACTGGCGCGCTGGACCTCGCCGTGGCGAAGACTGCCGCCGGAAATGGTATACGCGGCCTGGAATTCCTGTCCGGCATTCCGGGGTCCGTCGGCGGCGCCACGCGGACGAATGCCGGCTGTTACGGCCGGGAACTGCGGGACATTCTGGTCAGCCTGCACGGCTTCCGGCGTGACGGCACAAGGGCCGCTTATCGCGGTCCGGCCCATTCCGGCGACCTGCCCGAAGCGCATTTCTCCTACCGCCACACAGACCTGCCGGACGATCTGATCGTCACCCGCCTCATTCTGGAGGGCACCGGGACGGATACGCCGGACAAGATCCTCTCCGATATCGAACAGCTGCAGGCACGCCGCGCCGAGACGCAGCCGATAAAGGAAAAGACCTCCGGATCCACCTTCGCCAATCCCGATCCGCCGGACACACCGGACCAGCGCTCAGCCTGGAAACTGATTGATGCGGCCGGCTGCCGGGGCCTGAAAGTCGGCGGGGCGCAGGTCTCTCCCCTGCACTGCAACTTCCTGATCAATACCGGCGACGCCACCGCCGCTGACCTGGAAGCGCTGGGCGAACTCGTCCGCCGCCGCGTGCTGGAAACACAGAGTGTGGAGCTTCGCTGGGAAGTACGCCGCATCGGGCAGCTGGCCAGCGAAACGGCCTAGAGCGTTCCACGCAATTCGAACAGAACGACAGGTCCAAACCGGCGCGTACGGTCTTCAATGACGGTTACCGGCCCCAACCGGTTGGTTTCATGAATTTCCCGCCGGAAATTGTCTTTCTGGTTCAGCAGATTTCCAACCGAAAGCCTCGCCGAGAGGCCGAAGACATCCTTGTGTTCGACAAAGATGGAACCATAGCCGGGTGTGGAAAGTTCCACGCCGCGTTCGGCAAGCTGGTAGTAATTGTTACGTTCGAATTTTTCCAGGAACCCGCCCCAGGCCCAGTCCGTTCCCGGAACATCCTGCCGGAACTCCATGCTCGCATAATAGAGGACGCTGTTATTGATCCGGCGTGCTTCTCCGGTCAGCGGATCGGTGACTTCGGAATCGTACACGTCAGCAAACCCCGTCAACTCGCCGCCGGGAATGCCCAGTCTGGAAAGCTTGAGCGTTGTGTCGAGCGTCATGCCGATTTCCCATGCCGTGTCGAGATTTCCCGGCCCGTCGCCCGCGCCGATCGGGACACGGTCGACGATGTCTTCAATGTCGGCATAATAGGTATTGAGCGTTGCCGCTCCCCACGCGCCGAAATCCTTTTCAGCCTGCAAGCTCCATTTCCAGGCCTGTTGCGGAACGATTTCGGCATTGCCTGAATTTCCGTTTTCGGCATTGAGGTTCACTGAGGAAATGAAGTCAAAGAAGTTCAGCTGGCCCACTTCCCGGTCCAGCCGCGCGGTCAACTTCAGTTTGGGGTCCGCCTGCCAGGACAGGCTGACAAATCCTTTTGGCCGGGTGAATTCCCGCACATTGGCATTGTCTCCGGACTGGGTGAGTTCGGAATATTCCGCCCCCAGCGAGACCTGAAGGCGCAAGTCTTTTGTCAGGGCCCGGCCATGCGTGACGGCTGCTTCCCAGCGGTTTTCCTCAACGCGGGAGTTTGCCCCCGGCAAAGGAATGATCACGAAGGGCCCGCCATCATTCGCGACGCTCAGGCCGGCCTCGGCTTCGAGGAAATTGAACGCGTTTTCCAGCGAGACCTGCCAGTCGCGTCCCTCCCCCATGGCCCAGGCATATTCTCCTCGGCCGATGTATTCTCCCTCGTCGACCGTCTGGCTGAACCGTGTCTCGGACTGGCCGGTGCCGTCGAATGCTCCGGTACGGAACACGTCATTCACCGGGCTGTTTTCACGCCGGATGAGACCAATGGCTTTCAGCCGCCCCGGTCCGAGGCCAAATTCATAATCGCCCCCGAATTCAGCATTCCATTCGTCTTCCCCGCTCAGGAACAGGCGCCGGCCTTCAGGCCCTCCGACCGGGAAGGTTTTCGAAATTTCCTTCAGGTCGAACTGATAGATGCCGACCTGTCCGTTAAGGTTCGCCACGACACCGCCCGGCGAGGTGTACGCGAGTGATCCGGACAAAGACGCATTGTCGGAGATGTTCGTCAGATCCTCATCGCGCCGTTCCAGCAGCGCGCCGTCCGCCGTGGTAATGCTTTCCCAGCCTGCATGAGCTCCGCGCTGCGGCTCGCTGCTTGCCTCCACGCTCCAGCTCAGGCGTTCATCGCCCCCCGAAAGCGTCACAACAGCCTCATGAAAGTATGGCGTGATGTTCTCGCGGATCCGGGATCTCCAGCGCCATGTACCCGAAACGCCGCCCTCCCCATCGGTGGTCACATTCACGACCTGTCCGGACAGGCCGGGAATATCCAGCTTCGTTCCATCGACAACCTCGATGCGCACCACTTTCGACGCCGAGATTCGCCCAAGCGTCGCTTCCGCACCATTCGCTTTCCCGGAAACACGTTGTCCATTGATCAGGACATTCCCGCTGGCCTGGCCAAAACCGCGTGAGCCGTCATCATCGCGCTGGATGGAAAAGCCGGGGATCCGGTTCACCATGTCCAGTGCGGTTTGCGGATTATATTGCGAGAAGTCGGCCGGCACGTAATGGGTTCCGGCAGAGACGGGCGTGCCCGCATCAGGCTCCGCCATGGCGGGGAGTACGGTGAAACCGGCTGCCGCCAGAGCGACAAATCCAGGCAATAGGGTACGGCTGACAGCCACGGGGCGCCTCCTGCTTCTTCATTTTCGTGAAGAGGAACCAGCGCCCCCGCCAGCGACTCGACATAGTGATATTCGATAATGACTACTGTTGTAGTCACTCAAAGGCAATAGGCTGCCGAGGTGACTTTTTCGTAATCCTTCCTTCCCCTGCCGCCGGATTGCCTCGCTTAAGCCCCTATTCACCGGCACGAAGCAGAAAAGACGATTGAACGCAGGCGGCGCAGGTGAAGCGCCACCGGGCAGGAAGGACATTCAGAATGAAGCGCGTGGCAGTGATCTATGGCGGCTGGTCCTCCGAACGGGATGTCTCGATTTCCTCCGGGACGCAGATGCTGCGCGCGGCCGAGGCTGCCGGTTATGACGCCATCGGCGTTGATGCTGGCCGGAACCTGGCGGCCCAACTGGCCGAGATTAAGCCGGATGTGGTGCTGAACGGCCTGCACGGGCCGTGGGGTGAAGACGGCTGTGTGCAGGGCCTGCTGGAGATCATGGACCTGCCCTACACCCATTCCGGCGTGCTGGCCTCGGCGCTGGCGATGGACAAGCTGAAATCGAAAGCCGTTTACCGCGCCGCCGGTCTGCCGGTGGCTGAAGACAAACAGGTCACCCGGGCCGAAGCCGCCGCCGCCCACGCGCTGGACCCGCCTTATGTGATCAAACCGGTCAATGAAGGCTCCAGTTTCGGCGTCCTGATCGTGCGCGAAGGCACCAATGGCCCGCCGCAGGACCTGCTGGACGAGAGCTGGCATTATGGCGACTATCTCATGGCCGAAGAGTTCATTCCCGGCCGGGAACTGACCGTCGCAGTGCTGGGCGACCGGCCCTTGGCCGTGACTGAGATCACGACCTTAAGGGACTATTACGATTTCGATGCAAAATATTCAGCTGGAGGATCACGTCATGTGATCCCGGCAGACGTGCCTGAGCACATCACCGCCATGGCGATGGATTTCGCCGTGCGGGCACATCAGGTCCTTGGATGCCGGGGCGCGACACGATCCGACTTTCGCTACGACGACAAGAGAGACCGGCTCGTGATCCTTGAGACAAATACCCAGCCTGGCATGACGCCCACCTCACTTGTCCCTGAACAGGCCGCTTTCGCAGGAATGTCCTTCGAAGAGCTGGTCGCATGGATGATTGAGGATGCTTCATGCCGAAGATAAGCCGCAACCACCCCGCTCCGAAACGCAAACGCGAACCGGTCACCTTTGTCGATGAGGTGACAGGCGAGGAAGTCCGCGTCTCGTCCGTCCTGTTCGGTTTCGTCATGCTGATCGCCATCATCGTGGCGCTGGCGGCCTGGATGGGCGGATCCATGTCGCAGATTGAAAGCCGGTTTGCCGGATTCATGGACGACACGGCCCGCATGACCGGTGTCTCCGTGAACGAGGTTTCCGTGCTGGGGCTCGAACAGGACCCCGGCCTGCAGCAGGAAATCCGCGCCGCCGCCATGATCGAGCCTGGCGAGAACATGTTCCGCGCCGATCCCTACATCATCCGCCGCCGCGTCGAAGGCACACACAAGGTGCTGAACGTGCGCGTGCACCGCCTCTGGCCAGACCAGGTCGTCATCATTGCAGACGCGGCCGAGCCGGTGGCCGTCTGGCATGACGGCAAGAAATGGACTGTCGTGGACGGCCTCGGCCGGATCATCCCGGACGAACGGGCTGGCGACCATCCCGATCTGGTCCGCGTGGCCGGACGCGGCGCGCCGGAAGCCGCCCCTGCCCTCGTCAATGCCCTGGCAGATGCCCCGGACGTGACCGGCGACCTTGCCATTGCAACCCGCATCAACGACCGCCGCTGGGACATGCGCCTGATTTCCGGCGCCACGGTCCGCCTGCCGGAAGATGTCGAACTGACCGCCGCCCTCGGCCGCCTGACCGACCTTCAACTGCGCACAGCCCTGATGCAGCGCCCGCTGAAAATGATCGACCTGCGCAATGCTGGCCGCGTCTATCTCGGCCCGGTCAATCCGCCGAACTTCAAGGCGCGTGAAATCGCGGCGCGGTCCTGATGGCCAATGCACAGTCCCGCCGTGCCCCGCGTATGGGGCGTTCGCACACCGGCACGGTCGCCGCGCTTGATATCGGCTGCTCCAAGATCACCTGCCTGATCGGCCGCAATGACGGCACAGGCGCGCGCAGCTTCCGCATTCTCGGCGCCGGGCGCCAGCAGTCGCGCGGTTTTACCGGCGGCACCATCACGGACATGGAAGGCCTGGAACGCGCCATCCGCCTTGCCGTGGAAGACGCCGAACGCGAAGCCGGTGAACAGATCTCCAATGTGATGCTGGGCATTACGGGCCAGAAACTGGCCTCCACGCTGGTCACCGCCCGGATCGCGATTGACGGACGCGAGATCAACCAGAAAGACGTGCGCCGCATCCAGGCTCAGGCGCTGGCCAAGATCCCGGCGCGCGGCGAGGAAACTCTGGCCGCCTGGCCGGTTGCCTACCGCGTCGACGACCAGGAAGGCGTGCGCGAACCGCAGGGCATGTATGCCAGCGAGCTGAGCCTGCTGCTGTCGGTCGTCACTGCGCCGAAATCGGTGGTGAAGAACCTCGTCGAATGTGTCGGCCGCGCGCATATCGGTGTGACGGCCCTGATCCCCTCCTCCATCGCGAGCGGGGCGGGCACGCTGATTGACGATGAAATCGAAAACGGTGCCATCTGTATCGACATGGGGGCCGGCGTGACGGCCGTCTCGGTCTACCTGAATGGCTCCCCGGCCTGGCTGGGCCTCGTGCCGGCCGGCGGCGCGCATGTCACCTCAGACCTCGCCCAAGGCCTCGGCACCACGTTTGCCGCGGCCGAGCGGCTGAAAAGCGTCTATGGCACCGCCAACCTCGAAGGCCCCGGCCTTGCCGAGCGGATCGAAGTGCCGCGCCTTGGCGATGACGGCCGCCTGCAGGCGGCCCGCATGGAACGTGGCCAGCTGGCAGAGATCATCGCCCCGCGGGTCGAAGAGACGTTCGAATTCGTGCGCAAGACGCTCGATTCCAGTGGTGTACGCAAAGTACTCCCCCACCGGGTCGTGCTGACTGGCGGTGCGTCACAGCTGTCCGGCGTGCGCGACGTCGCCAGCCGTATTCTGCAGGCGCCGGTGCGGCTTGGCCGGCCAACCATCGCCGAATTTCTGGGCGAGACACTGGCAACGCCAGCTTTCTCCACAGCCTCCGGTCTGTTACTATACTCCGAGTTGGGGTTTGCGGACGCAGTAAGGGCAACTGCTTCGCGCCAGGACGGACCTGAGTCGAGAAGCGGCGTGGTGAACAAGGTGTTCCATTGGCTCGAAGAAAATTTCTGAGCCAATTTCACTCTACTTAACCGCTTCTTAGCCGCATCACGCCATCTTGCTCCACGGCAGGGGTCCGCAAGTTAGAGTGAAGTGAGGGATGCAATGAATTATGAACTGAAGCCCAGGATCCTGGTCTTTGGCGTCGGCGGAGCCGGTGGCAACGCTGTCGACAACATGATCGAGGCGAACCTGCAGGGCGTCGAGTTCATTGCGGCCAACACGGACGCGCAGGCCCTTTCACGTTCCAAGGCAGAAACGCAGATCCAGCTCGGCCCGGTCACCACGTCCGGCCTTGGCGCAGGCGCGCAGCCTCAGATCGGCGAAAAGGCTGCTGAGGAATCCATCGACGAAATCAAGCAGCAGCTCGAAGGCGCGCACATGGTGTTCATCGCTGCCGGCATGGGCGGCGGCACCGGCACCGGCGCTGCCCCGGTCATCGCCCGCGCGGCCCGCGAGATGGACATCCTCACCGTTGCCGTCGTGACCAAGCCGTTCGGCTTCGAAGGCAACCGCCGTATGCATGTCGCCGAAGGCGGGCTGGACCTGATCCGCAGCCATGTCGACACCATGATCGTGGTGCCGAACCAGAACCTTTTCCGCATCGCCAATGACCGCACCACCTTTGCCGAAGCCTTCCGCATGGCCGACGACGTGCTCTATTCCGGCGTGCGCGGCATCACCGACCTGATGGTCATGCCCGGCCTGATCAATCTCGACTTTGCCGATGTCAGCTCCATCATGCAGGGCATGGGGACGGCCATGATGGGCATGGGCGAATCCACCGGCGAGAACCGCGCCCTTGAAGCCGCCCGCCAGGCCATCGACAATCCGCTGCTGGACGATATCTCGATGAAAGGCGCCAAGGGCGTGCTCATCAACATCACCGGCGGCTATGACATGACCCTGTTCGAGCTGGACGAGGCCGCCAACGAAATCCGCCGCGAGGTGGACCCGGATGCGAACATCATCCTCGGATCGGCCTTCGACACCGAACTGGAAGGCCGCCTGCGCGTGTCTGTCATCGCGGCAGGCGTCGAGGCAGGCTTCGTCTCCCGGCCGGCAGAGCCCGCCGATGCGCAAGCCACCGTCCGCCAGCCGATTGCTGCCCCTGTTGAAGCGCCGGAGCCAGAGCCTGAAGTGGCAGCGGAAGCCGCCGAGCCCGCTGAAACCGAGGACACGCCGGTCGAGGAAATGGCCGCCGAAGCCCCTGCCCCGGACGAAGACCGTCCGGCCATCATCACCCATCGCCCGACGGCCAGCGAAGCCGAACCCGCCGCGATGGAAGACGAACACTACCAAGGCGCAGAAGGAGACGAAGAAGTGTCAGCCGATTCCGTATTCTCCGCTCACCGCGACGCCCCGGTCGCCGACAAGCCGAAAGCCGAGCAGAGCGGATCCGGCTTTGCCAACCTGTTTGGCTGGCGCCGCAACACCCCGCAGGGCGAAAACGACGATGCCGCAGAACCGGCCCCGATCGTTTCCTCGCCGGACGACCATCCCGAGCCCGCCCCATTCGACGATGCGGACCTTGAGATTCCCGCTTTCCTGCGCCGGTCTGCCAATCACTGAACCACCCCGCGGGGAACGTGAAAAAACAGACAGACAGGGTTAATCTGTTACAATAAAAATCCAGTATAAACAGGGCCATATCCGATGATATGGCCCTGTTTGTAACATGACGAAACAAGCCGTGTTTTGCCCGTCCGGCCCCCTGCCCCCACAAAGATAGCCGTTGTCATGGGACAGTTGTGAGTAGATTTGGCATGGAAATGCAGCAGACCATCGAACGCCCCGCCATGTGCGCCGGTGTTGGCGTCCATAGCGGCGAGAAGGCTCGTCTGGTTCTGAAACCGGCCCCGGCCGGCACGGGCGTCCGGTTCCGCCGCACAGACCTGGGCCTGCCGAAAGCCGAAATCCTGGCCAATGCCGCGAATGTTTCCGACGCCCGGCTCGGCACCACCATCTCCAACGAGAACGGCATTTCGGTTGCCGTGGTCGAACACCTGATGGCGGCGGTCTGCGGCCTCGGCATCGACAATCTCCTGATCGAGATTGACGGGCCGGAAGTGCCCATCATGGACGGCTCCTCGGCTGTCTATTGCGAATTGCTGATGCAGGCTGGCCTGAAACAACAGTCCCTTCCGCGTCGCCGCATCCGTATCCTGGAGACCATCGAAGTCATCGATGGGCCGAAGCGCGCGACTCTGTCGCCCTCCGCCGACAAACACCTTACGCTGCGCGCACGCATCGAATACGACAACAATGTCATCGGCGTGCAACAGATGGCCCTGCGCCTCGCACCCGGCATGTTTGCCCGCGATCTGGCCTTTGCCCGCACCTATGGCTTCGCCCGCGATGTCGAAATGCTGCGCACCATGGGCCTTGCCCGCGGCGGCTCGCTCGACAATGCCGTCGTGATCGATGACGACGACGCGATCATGAACCCGGAAGGCCTGCGCATCGAAGACGAATTCGTGCGCCACAAGATGCTGGACGCGGTGGGTGACCTGATGCTGGCCGGCGCCCCGATTGCCGGCGCCTATGATGCCGTGCAGCCGGGCCATGCCCTGAACAACATGCTGGTACGCAAGCTGCTGGACACGCCGGAAGCCTGGTGCTGGGAAAGCGACGCGGACACAGACCTCGTCACCCGGACCGTCCGCGCTGGTGCTGCGCTCTAGGCGGTGATCGCCGCATGCCCCTGAAAAGCCTGTAAGACTCGCCTGCTCGGCCCCGTTCAGGGTTTACGGCCTGTGAAAGTTCCTTGGATTTCAGGCAGGGTTCGCGCTAATCAGAGGACGACAAGAATTGCAGAAAGCGCGCCGGAGCCTATGAAGCCTTCCAAGCCCCTCGCCCTCGCCCTGATTGCCGTGGCTGTCAGTCTCACAGCCTGCCAGAGCCGGGCAAAGCGCCAGCGCGAACTGGCCTATGTCGAGCGTCCGGTCGAACAGCTCTACAATCAGGCTGGCCGCGAGCTGGACAGCCACGATTATGAATCAGCGATCCTGCTGTTCAACGAAGTCGAACGCCAGCACCCCTATTCCGAATGGGCCCGCAAGGCGATGGTGATGACGGCGTACGCTCACTATGAGCGCCACAATTATGACGAGGCCATTGCCGCTGCGCAGCGCTACATCTCGCTGCACCCGGGCGGCACTGAGGCGGCCTATGCCTATTACCTGATCGCCATCAGCCAATTCGAACAGATCGTCGATGTCGGCCGTGACCAGGGCATGACCGAACAGACCAAAGCCTCCCTGCAGGACGTGCTGCGCCGTTTCCCGGACAGCGAATACGCCCGCGATGCCCAGGTGAAGCTGGATATGGTCAACGACCAGCTGGCCGGCAAGGAAATGGAAGTCGGCCGCTGGTATCTGCGGTCCAACCAGACGCTGGCGGCAATCAACCGGTTCCGCACCGTGGTCGAGGATTACGACACGACCTCACACTCCGAGGAAGCGCTCTACCGCCTTGTCGAGGCCTATCTCTCGGTGGGCCTGCGCCCGCAAGCGACCGAAGCCGCTGCGGCGCTGGGGTACAATTATCCCAATTCGGACTGGTACAAGATGGCCTACAATCTGATGACGTCAGAAGGCGTCATGCTGGATACGTCAGCGCCAAAACGCACCCTGCTGCAACGGCTGATCCCCGGCGGGAAGTAACTGGCGGGCGGCTTAAGCGCCGCCGATCAGGTCAAACCATTCATCCTCGGTCATCGTCTGGATGCCGAGCTCTGCCGCTTTCTTGAGTTTCGATCCGGCGCCCGGCCCGGCGACGATGAGATCCGTTTTCTTCGAAACGGATCCGGACACTTTTGCCCCCAACGCCCCGGCGCGGGCCTTTGCCTCGTCCCGCGTCATGCGTTCGAGTGTGCCGGTAAAGACGATGGTCTTTCCTGCAACAGGGCTGTCGGACGCGGCTTTCGCTTCATCCTCGATTGTCAGCTCCGAGAGCAAGGCGGCAAGCATGACGCGATTGTGCGCCTCGCGCTCAAAATCGCAGAGGGCATTGACCGCTGTGGCGCCGATACCGTCGATACCGGCCAGTGCCCCCCAGGCTTCGCTGTCCTCCCCCTCTTCGGCGGCGGATACCACGGTCGTCCAGAACGCATCCCACGCGAGGAAATTCCGCGCGAACAGCTGTGATGTTGTCTGACCGACATGGCGGATGCCCAGCCCGTTTAGGAAGCGGGCAAACGGCACAGTCCGGTGTGCATCTATGGAATCGAACAGTTTCCGTGCCGAGACTTTGCCAAAGCCTTCCCATTCTTCCAGCGGCGGCAGGCCCGCGGCCTCAATTGCTGCGGCGAGGCGGAAGATGTCCTGCGGGCCTTTCAGCACGCCCTTCTCGTGAAACAGCTGGATCTGCTTTGCGCCAAGGCCGTCAATGTCCAGCGCCTTGCGGGAGACGAAATGTTTCAGCCGCTCTACCGCCTGCGCGGGGCAGACCAGGCCGCCTGTGCAGCGCCGGCGTACATCCTCCTCGCCTTTGGCATCGATTTCCCGCACGGCATCCGATCCGCAGATCGGGCATTGATGCGGCATCTGCCACTGTGCCCCGCCGCCATCCTTCACGACACGGAGGACCTGTGGAATAACATCTCCCGCCCGCTGAACCTCCACCGTGTCGCCCGGCTTCACGCCAAGGCGGGCAATCTCGTCTTCATTGTGCAGCGTGGCGTTCGAGACGACCACGCCGCCGACCGTCACCGGCTGCAATCGCGCCACCGGCGTCAGCGACCCTGTGCGGCCGACCTGAATGTCGATGCCCAGCAATTCCGTCGTCGCCTTCTCCGCCGGGAATTTGTGCGCGATGGCCCAGCGCGGCGCGCGGGAGACAAAACCGAGACGCGACTGCCAGTCCAGCCGGTCCACTTTGTAGACCACACCATCGATATCATAAGGCAGGTCTGCGCGTTGCGCTTCAATATCGCGATAGGCGGCGATCAATTCCTCTACCGTCCCGGCACGGATCATCATCGGGTTTGTCGAGAACCCCCAGTCCGCAAACTTCTCCACAGCCTCGTGCTGCGTCGCCGCGAAGGGCGCGCTGTCGGCGGCCCAGGCATAGGCAAAGAAACGCAGAGGGCGGGATTTCGTGATCCCGACATCCAGCTGGCGAAGGCTGCCCGCCGCCGCATTGCGCGGATTGGCAAAGACCTTCCGCCCCGCGGCCTCTTCGCGCGCATTGAGGGCCGCGAAGTCCGGCTTGCTCATATAGACCTCGCCCCGGATTTCGATCACATCCGGCCAGCCCTTGCCGCCAAGTTTTTCCGGAATATCGTCCAGCGTGCGCGCATTGGCGGTGACGTCTTCGCCAACCTCGCCATTGCCGCGCGTGGCCGCGCGTTTCAGCCGGCCCTTTTCATAGGTGAGGCTGAGGGAGAGACCGTCGATCTTCGGTTCCGCCGTGATCGCGACCTCCTCCCCGGCGTCAAGGCCGAGGAACCGGCGGATCCGGTCGGCAAAGTCACTGACGTCTTCATCCGAAAACGCATTGTCCAGCGACAGCATGGGCGCCGCATGCGCGGCCTTGGCAAAGCCTTCATGCGCAACCGCGCCGACCCGGTCAGAAGGGCTGTCTTCCCGCTTCAGGTCCGGGAAACGGGTTTCGATGGCCGTATTGCGCAGGCGCGCGGCATCGTATTCCGCATCGGTCATCACCGGGGCGTCGTCCCGGTAATAAGCCGCGTCGGCCTCGGCCATCAGGCCCGCCAGGCGTTCAAGTTCGACCGCGGCCTCGTCGCGCGTCAGGTCTTCGACCGGGGTCGCCTCGCTCATGCATCCTCCAACAGCCTCCCGGCCGCTGCCCGTGCCTCTGCGGTAATCTCGGCACCGGACAGCATGCGGGCAATTTCTTCCTGCCTGTCCGACTCATCTAGCCCGCGCAGACGCGTGCCACCAGACTTGCTCCTGCCCTTTTCCACAAGCCACTGCGAGCGGGCGGCGGCCGCCACCTGCGGGCTGTGCGTGATGGCGAAGACCTGCCGCGTGCACCCCAGCCGGATCAGCCGTTCGCCAATCGCTGCCGCGACCGCGCCGCCGACGCCCTGGTCAGCCTCGTCGAAGATCAGCGTGCCGGCGCTGCCCGCCTCGGCGAGAGCGCATTTCAGGGCCAGCGAGACGCGGGCGAGTTCGCCGCCCGAAGCGATCTTGCGAAGCGGGCCGAAGCCGGCGCCGGGATTGGTCTCGGCATCGAACTCCACCCGGTCGGCGCCATGGGCCCCGCCGTCTTCGCCCAGCGGCGTCACAGACACGCGGATCACCGCGCGGCCGAGCTTCAATGGCGCAAGTTCCTTCGCGATGGCTTTTCCAAGCTGCGCAGCCGCCGCCGTCCGGGCAGCTGTCAGCTTCTCCGCCGCGTCATGCCAGGCGGCATTGGCAACGCTTTCGGCCTTCCGGGCGCGGATCAGGGCATCCTCCCCGGCTTCGACCAGGTTCAGCCGTTCCTGCAGGGTTTCCAGCACGTCCGGCAGCATGTCGGGATCGACCATATGTTTGCGGGCCACCGCGCGGAGGGCAAAAAGGCGCGCTTCGGCAGATTCCAGCGCGCTCGTGTCATGCTCGACCAGACTTTCCAGCGCGGCGATGGCGGCTTCCGCCTCCCCCGTTTCGATCAGCGCCCGCTCCAGCGCTTCAGCAGCGGAACGGGCCGCATGGGCCATCGGGTGATCGGCGCCATCGAAGCCCGGCAGGCGGCAGATCCGCTCGGCCGCGCGGGAGGCTCTCGACAGGGCCGTCTCGATCTCGGCATCGGCGAGCGCCTCTTCCGCTTCGGTGATGGCCTCTGTGACGCGCTCGGACTGCATGAGGCGCGTGCGGGTTTCTGTCAGGCTGCCGGCCTCCCCCGCTTGCGGAGCGAGCGTGTCGAGCTCCTCCACCGCGCCAGCCAGCCATTCCCGCGTGCGCAGCGCTTCCTCGGTTTCAGCCTCCAGCCGTTCCCGTGTCTCACGCGCTTGGACCCGCGCCGCATGGGCCGCCGCGCACGCCTCCAGCAGGGCCTCATTGCCCGCAAACAGATCCAGCATCTTGCGATGAGAGGATGGCCGCATCAGCGCTGAGGCCGCGTGCTGGCCATGGATTTCCACCAGCGTTTCACCCGCCTCCGCCAGAAGGGCCGCACTCACCGGCTGGTCGTTGATAAAGGCCCGCGCAGGCCCGCTGGCGCGCACGATGCGTTTCAGGGTCAGCGTTTCATCCGGGCCGGCCTCGAAGCCATGCTCGGCCAGCACACTCCAGACAGGATGGCCCGGCACGGCGGCAAATTCCGCCGCGACGCTGGCCTGCGCCGCCCCGGCGCGGACAAAGGCCCGGTCCGCGGCGGCGCCAAGCGTCAGGGCGAGCGCATCGAGAATGATCGACTTGCCGGCCCCGGTCTCTCCGGTCAGCGCAGTAAAGCCGTTGCCCGGCTCGATATCGAGACGGTCGATCAGAACGAAATCACGAATAGACAAAGCGAGTATCATGGGCACACTCCCAACTCTACGGAATGCGTTCCTAGCATAAGAACAAAAACAGAACAAATAGAATCTGCACGGACTGATCTCCGGCGCCGTCTACACGCCGCTGATTGCCGCCGGCATTTCCGGTCCGGCCATGCCCCCCCCTTAATTCAATGTCCTCACGCGATCGGGCCTGACCTAGGCCTTTCCCATCCGCGCGTCCGTGCCCGTCTCCTTGTCCACCCGGCGGCCATGGGCCCACCAGTTCTCGAAATTGGTCTCGACGATACTCATGCCGACGTCTTCGCGGCGGAGACCTGGAGATTTCACGAGATTGTCCGCAATCGTCTCGAACAGGCGCTGTTTCACAGCGGCCGGCCGGGCATTGAACGACAGCCGGATCATCAGGAAGTCCGGACTGCGCGGCATGCCGAAATAGTTCGGGTCAAAGATATAGTTCTCTTCTTTTTCCAGTTCGTGGGTGACCTGGAAATAGTCGTCCTCCGGCAGGTTCAGGACCGACATCATCGCCTGATGGATGCTTGCCGAAACGGCCGCCCTGTAGGCCTTGTCTTTCCCGGAGCGCATCCAGACTTGAATCATTGGCATGGGATTTTCCTTTCTCTTCCGACCCGCAGTTGACGGATCGTTTGCCGAGACTAGGGTGAACACCGAGCCACAAACAGGACTAGGATTATCATAGGATAAAATAGGCCCACCCTGAGATGCAGACGACGACGCGCCCCCCTCTTCGCCATGCCCGCAACGAGCTTGGCCAGTTCCTCCGCTCCCGGCGCGAGGCGATCCGGCCGGAGGCCCTCGGCCTGCCGGAAGGCGGACGGCGCCGTACCCCGGGGCTTCGCCGTGATGAAGTGGCCGAGCTCGCAGATATTTCGGTCGACTGGTATATCCGGCTGGAACAGGGCCGCCCGGTCACCCCGTCCCGGCAGACCGTGGATGCGATTGCCCGGGCCTTGCGGCTCGACAGGGTCGAGACGGCGCACCTTTACGCCCTGTCCGGCATCGCCCTGCCCCAGAACGCTGCTGACGAAACTGTTCCGTCCACTGTGCAGCGCATGATCGACCGGCTGGCCCAGCCCGCCTACATCACCAACAGGCTGGGCGATGTGCTGCACTGGAACCCTGCGGCTGACGCCTTGTTCGGGTTCGGCGATGTTGCGGAGGAAGACAGGAATGTCTTTATCGGCATGTTCCTGCGCCCGTCCTCACGCAAACTGTTCGGGACAGGCTGGGAAGCCGAGGCGAAACGCATGCTGGCCGAATTCCGGCCCGTTCATGACATCAACGCCGCCGACCCCCGCTTCGTGAAGCTGACGGCCCGGCTTCAGGCAGAGAGCGCTCTGTTCGCGAAATGGTGGCGCCAGCATGGCATCAAGGCCGGGGGCGCCGGGCGCAAGACGCTCTACGCGCCAGGCGGCGGCAGGACGAAATACGAATATGTCGCCCTTCAGGTCATCGAAAACCCGGCCCTCAAGACCATTATCTATTACGCCGTCTAGATCCGCTTCGTGGCCTCTTTCAGCCACGCTTTCGCATCGTCCGGCAGTTTCCGGTTCAGCCGTTTCCAGACGAGCTTGTGATAGTCGTTGACGTATTTGCGCTCTTCCTTCGTCAGCAGTTTCACATCGATAAGATCCCGCGCCAGCGGGGCGAAGGTCAGGCATTCAAAGCCGAGCATGTCGATCTCGCCGCCTTCGATGGGCGCTGGCGGCGTGATGTATTGCAAATTCTCGATACGGATGCCGTACTGACCTTCCCGATAATAGCCGGGCTCGTTCGAGACGATCATGCCCGGCATCAGCGGCACGGCGTTCCAGGCCTTGGCGATCCGGTGCGGGCCTTCATGCACGCCGAGATAAACGCCGACGCCGTGGCCGGTGCCGTGCTGGTAATCGAGCCCCGCCTGCCACAGCGCATGACGCGCCAGCACATCCAGATGGGTGCCTGTCGTGCCCTCCGGGAAGCGCACAATGGCCAGCGCGATATGACCTTTCAGCACCAGCGTATAGTGACGGATCATATCCGCCGTCGGCTCACCGATCGGCACAGTGCGGGTCACGTCCGTCGTTCCATCCGGATACTGACCGCCGGAATCGATCAGGTAGAGCGAGCCGGATTCCAGCGTCCGGTTGGAGGCTTCCGATACGGTGTAGTGCGGTAGCGCGCCATGCTCCACAGCGCCGGAGATGGACGGGAAAGACAGATCCTGCAGCGAGTCATATTCGTCACGGAAATTCTCAAGACGGATAGCCGCTTCGATCTCGGTGACCTTGCCGCTCTGCCCTTCGGTGTCGAGCCAGTGCAGGAAGCGGGTCAGCGCCACGCCGTCGCGAATGTGCGCGGCGGTCGTGCCCTTGATCTCTGCGTCATTCTTGCAGGCACGCGGCAGGGCCACGGGGTCACGCTGGCGCACGATTGTTCCGCCAGCGGCTTCCACCGTGTCGAAGAACCAGGCCGAGGCAAGGTCCGGATCGAGGCTGACCGTCTTGCCGGACAGCTCGCCCAGCCCTTCGTCGATGTCCGACAGCGGGCGGACGGTGACCGTATTGCCGAGATGCTTGCGCAGTTTCGGCGAGACTTTGGCCTCGTCGAGGAACAGGTCTGCGGTGCCGTCCTTGTGCAGGATGGCGCGGCCCAGCGGCAGCGGCGTGCACATCACGTCCCCGCCCCGGATGTTAAATGCCCAGGCCAGCGAGGATGGCGAGGTCAGCACGGCCGCATCCACGCCATCTTCTGCCAGCGCCTTGCCGATATCTGCGCGTTTCTCGTCATGCGCAACGCCGGCATATTTCACATGATAGGGCACGACCTCCGCCATGGGCTGCGGCGGACGGTCCGTCCAGGCCGTGTCGATCGGGTTTTCGTCAACGGCAACCAGCGCGGCGCCGGACCTCTTCGCGGCGGCCTGCAGCAGGGCCACATCATTGGGGCTCATCAGGCGCGGGTCATAGCCGACCGCTTTGCCGGAGAGGTCCTGTTTCGCCAGCCAGCCAAAGGCACCCGGCTCGGGGATCGCCTGGCGTTCCCACAAATCCGGGTCTGTCTGGTCGGCCGCCTGGATCGTGTAGCGGCCATCGGCGAAAATCACGGCCTTGTCGGTGAAGACGAAGGCCGAGCCGAACGAGCCGGTAAAGCCCGACACCCAGGCCAGGCGCTCGTTCGCGTCCGGCAGGTACTCATTCTGGTATTCGTCGTCATGGGGCACGTAGAAGCCGTCGAGGCCCATATTTTCTAGTGCCTTGCGAAGCAGCGGAAGGTGCGCGCGCCCGTCCTGGGGCCCGCCCTTGATATCGAAGGTTTGTCTCATGGCAGAGTCTTACCGCCGCCCCTCCCTTGAGGAAAGCGCATTTGAGCTATGCATTTCAGCATGCACTTTTAAAGACTTTGCCCCTTTTTTGTTTACCTCCGAGGGCTATATGGCGGCCCTCTGATGTCATTGTTCCAGAAACAATGAGTTTGAAAAAAGAACGCACAAATAAAATCGCAAGAACAACGAAAGCAAAACTGATGAACACCGACCTGACGACTTCCACCCGCACCGACGCAGACGAAATTCGCGCTTCGGAAGTCAATGACATCACCCGCGCAATCATTGCCGGCGAAGCCGTGCAAATGCCGGTGAACCGTCCGCGCATCCTGGCGCGCCGCATGGCCCGTTGGGCCCGCCGCTCTACGCACGCGTGATCCCCTGATCACTTCAGAGATCTACGGGGCCTGCTTCCTCACCTCCTGAGCCAGGCCCCTCCCCTGAATGTAGAGTCACTTCCTCCCGCCCATCTCCGGATGCGGCGGGAGAATTTTATTCGGGGCAAGGGCCAGCCGGGCTTTCAGCCCCTCTGGCGCATCACCAGCGTGGACCAGCCATCCTTGCGGATGCGGCGCTCGAACAGGATGCCATGGCCTTCAAAGGCCTGGCGCACCTGGCCTGCCTGATGGTGCAGCAGACCTGACAGGATGACCGTGCCGCCGGGCGCCGTGAGACGTGCAATCTCCGGCGCGAGGCCGATCAGCGGTTTCATCAGGATGTTGGCGAACACGGTGTCATAGGGCGCTGCCGCGCGGATACGCGGATGGTTCGCGCCCCTCACATGCATGGCGGTAAAGCCCGTCACATTGTTCTTTTCCGCGTTTTCATTCGCCACGGGCACGCTGTCGAAGTCGATATCGGTGCCGAGCGCCATGCTCGCCCCGGCCTTCAGGGCTGCGATCGCCAGCACGCCGGAACCGGTGCCGAGGTCCAGCACTTTCCCGATAGCCTGGCGGCGGCGCACCCCGTCCAGCGCCAGCAGGCAGCCAAGCGTCGTGCCGTGATGGCCCGTGCCGAAAGCCGGGCCCGCCTCGATCAATACGGCGATCTTACCCGGCGCATGCCGTGCGATAGCATGACTACCCGCGACGAAGAACGGACCCGCAGAGACCGGCGGCAGGCCTTCCAGGGACATCGTCACCCAGTCGCGCTCAACCACTTCTTCCACCCGCGCATTCAGCTCCGGGCTCGTCTCGGCGATGATGGCGACGCAGTCATCTGCGTCTTCCTGCGTTTCCGCGAAGGCGTCGAGGCGCCAGACGCCCCGGCCATCTTCCTTGCAGTCCACTGCGCCTGCAGGCGACGGGTCTGCCCAGGCCAGGGCATCCCATGCTGCTTCCACCGGCGCCCGCGCGCCTCTTGCCGAAATCTGATACATGGACGCGGCGCTTAGCAGGTCGCCGCGGCGAATGAAAGATACCGCAGACCGCAAGCCGCCCTTACAGCGTGTCCTTGTAGATCGGCTGGATGTCGACCGGGATGTCGGTCATCGAGGCGATGGCGGCCTCGGCGGCGCCATCGATCTGGCCGTATTCGTCGAGGAAGGCCTGCGCGGCGTCATAGTCCGCATCGCCCTCCACCGTCACGAATTTCGCGGTCAGCGTCCGGATCGCGTCTTCCAGCTTCGGGAAGTCGACCGCGTACTTGCCGGTCGCCTCGTCCACCGTGAAGGCGCCATGCTCCCTGAACCAGCTATACTGGATCGCTGCCCCCTTGCCGTGCGCCTCCCCCGTGCCGAAGCGCATGGAGCGGAAGATGCCGACGAAATAGGTGGCGAGGAAATTCTCCTTCTCCGCCGCCGGCAATTCGCCGCGCTCCATCATGTAGAGGATGTTCCAGGCGCCCATGACGTCGGCCTTGCCTTCCTCGATGGAGGAATAAAGGTCCTGCAGCTCGGCGCCGACCGTCGTTTCCTCGCCATCCTTCATGATCGTGCCCGGCCCGAGGCTGTGCGACAGTTCATGGAACAGCGTCTCGGCGCCCATATAGGACTGCATCAGCATCGGCGCCTGATCCGCAATCAGCACATGCTCCGCCATCGGCTGCAGGATGCGGTCGAACTTCGCGCCCATCACATTGTTCAGCAGCACTTTCTTGGCGCCTTTGGCTTCGCGCACGCGCTCATCGTTCGGCAGGTTGAAGGCGATGGTCTGCACGCCCGGCACATTGTCGCCGCCGCCATGCACCTGGTTCACCACGGCAATCGGCGATTCGAAGCCGCGCTTGAAATTCTTGTAGCTGTCATCGACCGGAAGGTTTGCTTCCATGGCGCGCAGCAGGCCCTTGTACTTGTCGAGCGCCGCGCTCTCCACCGGGTCCTTGATCGTGACGAAGGCCTCGAACGCGGTCTTGTATCCAAACAGGCCATCCGTATACACCTCATACGGACCGATCGCGACCTCGATCGGCCCTTCAAGGTCCATCCAGGCAAGCTCGGACTCATAATAGTCATCCGACAGGAAGGCCTCGGCGCGCAGGGTCAGGAAGGTCTTCAGGCTTTCATTACTGGTAATCGCCGCCGCCTGGCGCAACAGGTCTGCCGCCGGCACCAGCCATTCGGCATAGGCCGTCGAATACGGCACCGCTTCCAGCCCGCCGTCCGCCGTGCGGCGGATCACGGTATAGCCACTCTCGAATGCCGCTTCGTCTTCCGGATGCGTGTCGACCCAGGCATCGAACTCTTCCTTCGTCATGTCTTCCGGATAGAAGGCGGCGCCGGCGGGCCGTTCCTTCGATCCGAAGAAGGGCTTGTCATGGTCCAGCATGTCCCACGGGCCGAAATAGAGATCGTACAGGTTCAGCAGGAGGCCCGTGTCCTCCATGTCCGTCGCGGCGATCTCGGCGCGCAGCTCGTCGGTCTCCGCATTCAGCTGATGCTTGTAGATCTCGCTCATCAGATTGGCGGCCTGGTTCAGCAGGTCCACCACAGCCACCTGCTCGTCCGTCAGGAAGGACGTGTCCGGCGCCATGTCGATCTTCGCGGTCTGGGCCCGCATCTCGACCAGATGCTCATGCGACGCCACCGGCACAAGCACCGGTATCTCTTCCGGTTCGGGCAGCTCAACATAGAGATCCGCCTCCTGGGCGTAGGGCGCTTCGGTGCTGGCACAGGCACTCATCAGGACGGCGGCGCAAACCGAGGCAAGCAGGCTGGCAGAACGGGTCATGGCGGATTTCCTCTCTTCAGGGCGCAAGGGACAACGCCTGCGCCGATATGATCTGGCGGCAACCTATGCCAGAGCACTGCCGCAATGAAAGCCTGTTAATCAGCCCGGTTTCGGGGCCAGACATGCGCCCGCCAGCCCGGAACCCCAAAAAATCTGCCCTTCTGCCGTTTCCCCTCTGGAAATCCCCGGAACATGAATTATATTGTTATTCGATAAGAAGGAGACCCTGGGCCATGAGCCTCACGACCGACGACATGATCCTGATCGAGCAACGCGTTGCCAATGAGCGCAAGAGCGCTGGCGCGGCCTATCTGCTCTGGTTCTTCCTCGGCTTTGTGTCCGCTCACCGCTTCTATCTGGGCAAGCCGGTCAGCGCGATCCTGCAGATCCTGTCCTATTTCATCCTTGTCGGCTTCGTCTGGTGGTTTCTGGACTTCTTCCTGATCCCGTCGATCATCGAAGATGACCTCGACAACAAGCGCGCCCGCATGGCCGGAGAGCTGCGCCGCGGCAGCCATTACGCCTATTAGGTGAAACCGCTGCACCTGCCCCCGAAACGCCCGTAGCGGCGCTGAAATTTTGCCTGTAACCTCCCCCGGCATAATGAGTGTTGGGAGGCACGCATGTACCAGGTTTCACTAACGGATTCGTATTTTCCGGCACAGGGCGGCCCTGAACCGGCCCCGCGCACAATCGGGGACATGCTGCGCGCCTCGGCGGCCCGCAAACCCGACCAGCCCGCCCTGAAAGCGCTGGACTATGACGGCACCATCCTTCGCAGCTGGTCCTATGCCGAACTCCTGTTCGATGCCGAACGCCTCGCCCGGGCGCTCGCCAGCCGCCACGAAGAAGGCGCCCGCGTCGCGGTCTATGCCAACAATGTGCCCGAATGGATGCTGCTGGAACTGGCCTGCGGCCTGGCCGGTGTCACCCTCGTCACGGTGAACCCGGCCTATCAGAAGCGCGAACTGAAATATGTGCTCGAACAGTCCCGGTCCGAAGCGATCTATTATGTCGCCGATTTCCGGGGCAATCCGATGCAGCAGATCGCCGATGACGTCTGTAACGAGATCCCGGCCATCCGCCACCGCATCCTGCTGACCGACCATGCCGCCCTGTTCGATGGCGAAGACAAGGGCGAGCTGCGCAGTCCCGGCCCGCTGGACCCGACGCAGATCCAGTACACGTCCGGCACAACCGGCTTTCCCAAGGGCGCCCTGCTCCACCATAATGGCCTCGTCCTCAATGGCATTGAGGTGATGAAACGCGCCGGTGTGAACCAGGGCGACGTCTTCGTGCACCACATGCCCCTCTTCCATACGACCGGCTGCGCCATTCTCGTGCTGGGCGGCCTCGGCGTCGGGGCGACGATGCTGCTGGCACCGGTTTTCGATCCGCCCATGGTGGTGAAAGTGATGGAGCGCGAGCGAACCAAATTCATCCTCGGTGTACCGACCATGCTGGTCGCCCTGATCGAGGAAGTGGAGAAATCCGGACGCGACGTCTCTGCCACCCGGCGGATCATGTCCGGCGGGTCGATGGTGCCGCCGGAACTTTGCCGCAAGGCCCGCAAAGTGCTCGGCGCCCCGATCCAGATCATCTATGGCCAGACCGAAACCTCCCCCGGCCTGACGCAGGCCTGGCATGAAGACAGCGAGGAAGACCTGACCCAGACCATCGGCCAGCCTGTGCCGCATACGGAAATCTCCATCCGCGACCCGGCCACCAATGATGTCATGCCGATTGGCGAACAGGGCGAGATCTGCGCCCGCGCCTATTCCGTCATGCTTGGCTACAATGACAATCCGGAGGCAACCGCCGCCACCATCGACAGCGAAAAATGGTTGCACACCGGCGACCTCGGCCGCATGGATGCGCGCGGCTATGTGAAGATTACCGGCCGGGTGAAAGAGATGATCATCCGCGGCGGGGAAAACCTGTTCCCGGCAGAAATCGAGAACGCCCTGCTGGAGCACGAAGCCATTTCCGAAATCGCCATTGTCGGTATCCCGGACGAGAAATGGGGCGAACAGGTCGCCTGCTTCATGCGCGGCAACTCAAAGCCCCACCCGACCGATGCGGAACTGAAGACCTTCATCCGCGAGCGCCTGTCCCCGCAGAAGACACCCGCCTACTGGATCTGGGTCGACGACTGGCCCCTCACCGGCTCCGGCAAGATCCAGCGCTTCAAACTCGCCGAAGCCTTCGAAGACGGCGCCTACACCGACCAGGTGGAGTAGGCGCCTGCTTCAGTTCTTCAGGTTCAGGACCTGAACGGTGAAGGGGTCGATTGTGGCGCCTCCATTGGAGGTCAGCAGCACCTGGCCGGAACCGTCATCGGAATAGAATATCCGGGTGGCCAGCACCGGGTAGAGCGCACCCCCGATGGGCACTTCGCGCACGTCGTCGACAGACGTCCGTGTCAGGGTCTGGTCATCATAGAACGCGACTTTTCCATCCAGGCTCGGCACATTCGTCGAATCCCCGATGGCGACAGCCCATTCCCCGGTCTCGCTGGAGTGATCTGCCCAGGCCGCGAAGATACCGTCCTGAATTGTCTTATCGAGCAGCAAATCCTTGTAATAATCACTTGATATGGTGAATAGCTTGCCGGTCGCGGTCAGCATCCGCGTCCCGTCCTCGCTGAACCAGATATTTCCGCCCAGTTCATCCTTGTCGGTACCGATCGTTTCTGCTCGAGTCGCCTGGGCGGACAGAGTCGTCACGTCCCATTTGCGGAGAACCGCTGGGATCTGTCTCGTCGAGACACCATAAACCCAGCTTTCCAGTGGATGCATGCGAAGCACCGTACCAAGATCAAGATTGTTGTACGCCAGACTGACCTCGTCTGCACCGAAATCGACGGACACCAAGGGGCCGACACTGCCCTTTTCCGTATCGAAATGGGCACGCCCGTTTCCGTCGAGGACGATATCTCCCCAATTCCAGGATACTGCCGCACTATCAGTAACCTTTGCCGACGCCAGATCGATCAAATCAACTTTGCCGGACAGAGACACAGCAGCCTGCCGACCATCCGGACTGAGCCCGATTCTGTACGCCTGACGCTCAAGCGGGACTTGCCTTTCCGTAAAGCTCAGAAGATCGACCAGACGCACCGACGACTCACCTTCCACAACATAGGCAAGCATGGAAAGAGATTTGGAATATTCCGCATCGAGAACATTTCCAGGCAGTCTGTAGAAGGCAGCGCCATGATCCGGCGCAACCGACACGGTCACTTGCCGGACCACCTGGTGCACCCCATCGCTCACCGTCAGCTGGACAACATATTCCCCTTCCAGCGATGGGGAAATGCGCACGACAGGTGAATTCGCGTCGGTAAGGATCGCTGCGTCCGGGTTCGGTTCACTGATGACCTCCCACGCATAAGTCAGCGGCAAACCCTCGGGGTCACTGCTGGTACTGGCATCCAAAGTGATGTTTTCCCCGGCATAGCCTGCAGAGTATTTTTGCAGAGTCACAGCCGGCGGCAGGTTCGCGCCGGCAGGATAATCCAGCGATGCCTCCAGCAAGTAGAAGTCCTGCGCAACGGTCGGATGGTCGAGCGCAAGGATCCTGATTGTCGCGTCCGTCTGGCTGGCCGTGATGAAGCGGGCGATGAGTTGGGTGCCGTTCAAGCCGTTCTCCGGCGGCAACTCCATTGTATGGATCAGGTCGAAGTCCCTGGAATCATAAACCAGTATCTTGCTCTGGTGCTCTTCGTCGGGTGGCCCCAGAATATACCAGTATTTCGTGATCGGGCTGAAGGTCGCACTCAGTATTTCGCCACCAAAACCGCTGACGGAACCAAGCAGGCTCATGTCCGTAGCCGGATCGTCAGTCAGTTTCATAACCTGGCCACAATAGGTCAGCAATGAACCGCCATCCCCTGCCATCCAGCCGGCACCACAAATGCCCGTCGTGATTGGCGATATGCGATAATCATTGAAATTACCGCCCGAGATATCGAACCGCCCGAGTTCATTCGGTACGATCCCGGTCATCACATACACTTTATCACTTGATGGATGTATGTAGCCCCGCAGGTCGTCAAATCGCCCCTGTGTCGTCTTCAATTGCCCCGTCAGGGCATTAATGGACAGCATGTCGGTACTGCCGTCTCCTTTATTGAATATATACGCGTACCCCTCATTCGACATCGCGATGTCCAACGCAATAAAGTCCACCGGCCAACTTGAGATAATCTCCGCCAGGTCCAGATCGACGAAAACAATCGAATTGTCCCCGGCGAGCACGGCAAAATGACCATCCGGCGACACCGCGATGCTCAGAGGCTTTGATTCGAGAGGCACAAGAACAGGGTCGTGGTTGCTTTTGTCGTATATCGCAAGGTCCCGAGAGCCACTTTGACCTTGCAGGTAGACGACCAGGCGGTCACCGCCAGGCTGAATCGCCCGGGCCTGGCCTGCCGCCGGCAGCTTCCTGATGGAATACTCTGTTGCCGAAATCACTGGCACATCGATCGTAACGGTTTGGATTCCGTCGGAAACTGCGAGTGAAAACCGGTACTCTCCTTTTACGTCAAAGATGATTTTCTGCACCATACCGACATATTCTGTGTCCAAGGCTGAGCCTGGCGGGGCGGATTCAAGTGTCCATGTAAACTCCAGGGGTTGACCGTTTGGGTCTTTCGTCTCCACCGCCGATAGTTCGACCTCCTCACCGAGCGCAGGGGTCGTAAAGAGTCCTGAAATAGCTGGCACAGGCGGATCGTTCACCAGAGACACCGACACGCGGTCATAGCCTGTCGCGCCGGCGGGGTCCGTAGCGGCGAGTTCAAGCTCATAAGTCCCGGGCACCTGAGTCAGCAATTTTGGTTGCAGCGCAGTTTCATCATCCAGTTCCGCTTCAGCGCCTTCCGGCTGGGAGAGAATGGTCCAAAGATAGGTGAGCGTATCGCCATCCGGATCACTGCTAAAATCGCCGCCAACCTGAACGCCCTCCGCTTCGATCGGGCCAGCAATATCCTGTCCCGCATTGGCGGAAGGTGCCTGGTTGGATGGCGGGGGTACAGAAGATGGGCTGGATGTTCCGCCACCTCCGCCGCCGCCGCAAGCTGCTAGCCAGACCACCGATGCCAGCGCCGCTGCGAACGCGCGTATTCCCATTTTCTACCCTCCCAACGGAACGTTCTACTTTCCGGACAGGAGCACGGCGCGCAACCCCGAATTGCCAGCCGCCAGGCAGAAAAACGCGAAGATATATCCTGTTAGGCGAATTCCGTAGCCGAGCCTCCATACTCTATCGAATGCCAGAAATTAAATTTCGGCGGGTGCAAACTGTTGCTCCGGATATATGGCCGCGAAACGGTCCCACAGGGCCTGGCGGGTGGAGTGGAAGGCTTCGATGATGAGGGTGTCGCTTCCTCAATGAAGATGTGGGTGGTCGGCACGGCCCCGGGCGGGTCGTCCAGCGTGCCGGCGCAGAGGATGACGAGATCCGGCGCAGCGTCCGGCAGGTGCCACATCCGCGTGCCACAGCTCTTGTGTCTCTTCATATTCGCTTGCCTCCCGGCCCCTTCCCCGCCAACACTCCGGCCATGTTGAAACGCCTGATCCCCGCCCTCGCCCTGATCGCGGCCTGCCAGAACGCTCCGGCAGAAACGCCGCCTGAACCGGTCTCCGCCCCGGATGCCCCGGTCCCCGCACCGGAAGACACGTCCTGGCGCACGGTCGATCCGGAGAACCTCCTCCTGTTCGATCTTGGCCAGAACGGTGTGATCTTTGTGGAGCTGCTGCCGGAAGCGGCCCCGGTCAATGCCGCGGCCCTGCGCGAGGCTGTCCGGTCCGGCTATTTCGATGGCGAATATTTCTACCGCGTGATCGAAACCCATGTCGCGCAGGCCGGGCGGGAGTTCGATCAGGCGATCGGCGACGTGCCGGAATTGCCGCTGGAGGCCGAACGCGAAACAAGCACTGCAGGGTTTGACCCGCTGGGCAGCGACGATCTCTACGCTGCGCAGGTCGGTCACCGGAAAGGGTTCCCGGCGGCACACCAGCGCGGCGCGGAATGGCTGCTCAACTGCCCCGGCGCGGTCGGCATGGCGCGCAGCACGGCGCCGGATTCGGCGGTCACCGAAATCTATATCCCGCTCCTGCCGCGCCGCTATCTCGACCGGAACTATACCATTGTCGGCCGCGTGATTTCCGGCATGGACACGGTAAACGGCCTCGCCCGCGTGGAGCCCTCATCCGAGGAAGACGCCGACATCCTGTTCGGGGAAGATCCCGAACTCGCCGCCGAGGCCGCCAAAGCGCGCGCCGAAAAGCTCGCCTCCAACCGGATCATCGCCGCGCATGTTGCCGCAGATATGCCGGAGGCAGATCGCCCCGCCTTCGAAGTCATGAAGACGCCGAGCCCTGAGTGGAACGCCTTAAAAGAGAGCAAGATCGATTACTCTTCGGTCAGCGCCTATGTTCACACCCCGCCAAAAGTGCTCGATATTTGCACATTACCTGTGCCTGCTCGCCCAATTAATGGGCAAAATTGATCCCGTTTGCGAACAGTTAATCCAATTCGCTTGGCGCTCCGCCGCACTCGCATCCTGTTTTCCCGAACCAATAGACGCGAGTGGAGGGCAAGTTCACGCGCGTGAACTAAATGAGGGAGCTGACATTGGGACACAATTCAATTGCGGCACGCTTCGGCGTGCTGTCGCTGCTGTGCGCGGTATTTTCTGCGCCGGCCTTTGCAGACATGGGCACCAGCGCGGGTGACACGGCCTGGATCCTCACCGCCACCGCGCTCGTCCTGTTCATGACCCTTCCCGGCCTCGCCCTGTTCTATGGCGGCCTGGTCCAGGCCAAGAACCTGCTCTCGGTGCTGATGCAGTGCATGGCGATCGCCGCGCTGATGAGCATTGTCTGGCTTGTCTGCGGGTATTCCCTCGCCTTCGGGGCCAGCGCCGACGGGATCATTGGCGGTTTCGCGAAGTCTTTTGCCGGGGGTGTCACGGCCGCGCCGCTGGACGGCCAGTCCATTCCCGAGCCGCTGTTCATGATGTTCCAGATGACCTTTGCGATCATTACCCCGGCACTGATCGTGGGGGCTTTTGTGGAGCGGGTGAATTTCGGGGCGATGCTGGTCTTCTGCGCATTGTGGCTGCTGCTGTGCTATGCGCCGGCGGCGCACTGGGTGTGGGGCGGCGGCTGGTTGTCCGGCATGGGCGTGATCGATTTTGCGGGCGGCATCGTTGTGCACACCACGGCCGGCGTCTCCGCGCTCGTCTTTGCCCTGATCATCGGCAAGCGGGCGCACTTCCCGCAGGACATGCACCCGCCGCACAGCCCGGGCTTTGTCATGCTGGGCGCCGCCATGCTGTGGGTCGGCTGGTTCGGCTTCAATGCCGGCTCAGCCCTCGGCGCCAATGGCGACGCCGCCCGCGCCATGCTGGTGACGCACACGTCTGCCGCCACCGCAGCCCTCGTCTGGATGGGCATTGAATGGACCAGTTTCGGCAAGCCCACGCTGGTCGGTATCGCGACCGGCATGGTGGCCGGCCTTGCCACGATCACGCCTGCCGCAGGCTCTGTCGGCCCGGCCGGGGCGATGGTCATCGGGGCGGCCAGCGCGCTCGTCTGCTATGGCGCGGTGGTGCTGATCCGGCAGAAACTGAAGATCGACGACAGTCTCGACGTGTTCGCCGTGCATGGCGTCGGCGGCATTCTCGGCAGCCTGGCCCTGCCCTTTCTGGCCGCGTTCGGCCCGCTGGCGCCCGGCCTGTCAAAGCCTGTGCTCATCCAGTTCGGCATCCAGCTGCTGGGCGTCGGTGTGGTCGGCCTCCTGTCGGCGGTTGTCACTGCCGGCCTGCTTTACGGCATCCGGACGGTGATCCCGCTGCGCGTGTCCGCGGAGGATGAAGAAGCCGGGCTCGACTCCGCCACCCATGGCGAGACCGCCTATCACCAGTAAAGGCAACGGCCCGGCCAGCGGCCCGGTAACTTGACAGGGCCGGCGGGGCGCAGCACGCCTGAAGGCATGCCAGCCCCTGCCCCGCCCCCTTTCGAGACCGCCCCCGGCCTGTCCGGCCTGACGGGCATCCGCCACGGCTTCTTCGGACGGGCCGGCGGGGTCTCGGCCGGGCTCTATGCCAGCCTCAATGCCGGGCCCGGCTCAGGCGACGATCCGGCCGCGGTGGCGCAGAACCGGGACATCATCCGCCAGGCCATGGGCGCGGACGCCCTTCTGTCCTGCCACCAGATCCATTCGGCCGACGTGGTCCACGTCACCGAAGCCTGGGGCACAGACCGCCCGCAGGCCGACGCCATGGTCACCACGCTGCCGGGCTTTGGCCTGTGCATCCTGACGGCAGACTGTACGCCCGTCCTCTTCGCGGATGCGGAGGCCGGTGTGATCGGCGCGGCGCATGCCGGCTGGAAAGGCGCCCTTGGCGGCGTGCTGGAGGCCACCGTCGCCTCGATGACCGAGCTCGGCGCCCGGCCGGGACACATCCGCGCGGCCATCGGCCCGACGATCGGCCAGGCGAGCTATGAGGTCGGCCCGGAATTCCGCGACACCTTCCTTGAGGCCTCCCCCGCCAGCGAACACCTCTTCGTGCGCGGCGTGGGCGACCGCTTCCATTTCGACCTTCCGGCTTATTGCGCGGCCAGCCTGGCGGCCATGGACATCGGCCATGTCGTCAATCTGGGCCTCGACACCTGCGCGCTGGAAGACGGCTATTTTTCCAACCGCAGGAGAAACCACCGCGGCGAGCCGGACTATGGCCGAAATGCCTCAGTCATCATGCTTGCACCGTAAAAAGTCGCATTCAATGCCAGAGTCCGGTTGCGACTCACGGCTCCCTGTTACAAAAGCGTCGCCATCCGGGGCAGCACAGGGTCACAGCCAACATGAAACTTCTCGCCTGCAATGCGAACCGCCCGTTGGCCGAAGCCATTGCTGACTATCTGGACATGCGGCTGACCCGTTCGGAGGTGAAATCCTTCGCAGACGAAGAGATCTTCGTCCGCGTCGATGAGAACGTCCGCGGCGAAGACGTCTTCGTCATTCAGTCGACTTCCCACCCGGCCAATGACAATCTGATGCAGCTGCTGATCATGATGGATGCGCTGAAGCGCGCCTCGGCCCGGCGCATCACAGCGGTGATCCCCTATTTCGGCTATGCCCGCCAGGACCGAAAAACCGACGGCCGTACGCCGATCTCGGCCAAACTGGTTGCCAATCTGATCTCCACGGCCGGGGCCGACCGCGTCCTGACCGTCGACCTGCACGCTGGCCAGATCCAGGGCTTCTTCGACATCCCGACCGATAACCTCTTCGGCAGCCCGGTGATGATCGACGATATCAAGGAGCGCTACGGCAAGGACAAGATCGTGGTCGTCTCGCCGGACGTTGGCGGCGTGGTGCGCGCGCGCTCCCTCGCCAAGCGGCTCGACGATGCCGATCTCGCCATCGTCGACAAGCGCCGCCCGGAAGCCGGCAAATCCGAAGTGATGAACATCATCGGTGATGTGAGCGGCAAGCGCTGCATCATGCTGGACGACATGTGCGATAGCGGCGGCACGCTGGCGAACGCCGCTGCGGCCCTGAAAGACCAGGGCGCAAAATCGGTCTCGGCCTATGTCAGCCACGGCGTCCTGTCCGGCAAGGCGGTGGAGCGGATCGAGAAATCGGTGCTCGACGAACTGGTCATGACCGACACGATCGCCCCGTCTGAAGAAGCGAAGAAATCCAAATCCATCCGTATCCTGCCGATCGCGCCGCTGCTGGGCGAAGCCATCCGCCGCATCGCGAACGAGGAAAGCGTCTCGAAACTCTTCGACCGCTAAGGCCGGGCCATCCGGAACGAAAAAAGCCCGCAGCATCGCTGCGGGCTTTTTGTTTGAGGGTCAGGGCTCAGCCTTCGCTGCCGCGTTCCCTGAACTCCTGCGGCGGGGCTGGCGGCACCGGGGGTTCCGGCACGTCTATCGAGGGCACCGGCGGCGTGGGTGGTTTCGGCGGCACCGGAACTTTCGCACCGGACGACGACAGGATGAACAGACTGTCGGCCAGAACGAGCCCCTCCTCCGCCTGCGGATCGACAGCAGCGCCGCCGCGCAGGACCTCAAAATGCAGGTGCGGGCCGGTGGCCTGTCCGGACTCGCCAAGTGTACCGATCACATCGCCCGGCTTTACCGTGTCGCCTGCCTTCACGTTCATGGATTTCAGCTGGGCGAAGCGCAGCACGGTGTCGCCGCCGGCCTGCATCTCCACAAGGTTCCCATAGGCGCCTTTTTCGGCTGCCGATGTGATCACACCGGCCGATGGCGCATAGATGGCCACGCCTTCTGCATCGGCCAGATCGACGCCATTATGCGTTTTCTTCTCGCCCGTGATCGGATGTCTGCGCGGGCCGAACGCGCTGGTCAGGCGGGCCTTGTCCAGTACGGCATGGCTGTAGGTGATGGCTGCGCCGGGTGCAGCGGCGGCGCCCTTGATCAGCATGCCCTGCGCAATCGCCAGCGGGGCGGCGCAGGCAAGCGCAAGTGCCATGACAACGCCAAGACGGCGCGGACGGGTTTTCTCGGTCAGTAATTCGTTGAGACGCATCTTCAGGGTTCCTTTTTTCCGGAGGATGAATGCCGCCACAGGCAGCACCGCCTCATCGCGCGAGATACGCGCAGCAGACGTCAGGGTCCGGGCATAGGCGATCGGATCGCCCGTCAGGTCGACGGTCTCTTCATCGACAACCGCTTCGCGCCAGAAATCGAGCTGACCGCGGATCCACCAGGCAAAGGGGGAGAACCAGAAAATGTCCGCCACGATTCGTTCCAAGGGTCTTGCGATCAGATCCCCCCGTTTCAGGTGAACCAGTTCGTGCACGATCACTTCACTTGCCCCTGCCCTGTTGATCAGGGCAGCAGGGACGTAGACGGAGCGTTTCAGGATCCCCGCGAGGAACGGCGCTCCGCGCGGGATAACCTGCACACGCGGCGTGCGGGAAAGGCCAACCGCCTCGGCCCAGTGCCCAATCGGGCGGTGTGTGCGCATGGCGCACGTCTTCAGCCGTTGCAGGCGCACCTGGCTGATGCCCCACAGCAGAAAGCGGATGGCCCAGCCCGCCGCGATGACGGCCAGGATCAGCGTGCCAGCGTCCGGCAGTTTCAGCCCGGCAGCCGGTGCGGCCGCGCCTGCACCTTGCTGCGGCACGGTCATGACCGGCTCCAGAAGTGGCAACTCGGCCAGCGGCGCGGCGATGTCGGCAGAAAACCCCGGCACGACCAGCGAGGCAGCAAAGGGCGCGGCCAGCGCAAGCCCCGCTCCGCGCCAGATGGCCTGCGCCACTTTCGGCGGCGGCTGTTTCCGGCAGATCAGGCTGGCACCGGCCCAGACAGCCGCGCTCCAGACCAGCACAAGCAGGACAAGACCCAGCGGGCTCATGACTTGCCCCCTTTCGTCTCGTCTTCCGCCGCGTTGATGATCGCGTCCAGTTCGTCCAGTTCGGCATCGGACAGGTGCGGACTTTCGGCAAAGAGAGCGGCCGGGATCGGCCCGTCCATGTCGAGCACTTTCCGGGCCAGATGGCGGACGAGGCCGCCCAGCGTGGCGGTCCGGTCCAGCACGGCGGAGAAGACGGCCATGCCGTGCATGTCCTTGCGCTCCACCCACCCCTTCTCTTCCATCCGGGCGATCACGGTGCGCGTGGTGGACGGCTTCCATCCCTGCGCCGGGCCAACGGCCTGATGCACTTCGCGCGCACTTTGCGGCCCGGCGGACCAGAGATGCTTCAACACGATAAGTTCGGAGGAATTGGGCTGGGACATGGCTTCACCTGGGACGGGGTCACTATCAAAGTCATCGACTCACTACACTTGTAGCGCACTAGCGTCAAGTGACATACGCGCAAAAGCAAACGGCCCGCGTGAAACGGGCCGTGTTCATGGTGTATAGACGGTCTTTAAACGGTCTTTAGATGGTGTTTCTGAGGGTCCCGGAGGGGCTTTATTCCACCGTCCAGCCGCGCGGTGTGCGCCGCGCTTCCAGCGTCACAGTCTCCTGGCCGGCGGCATCTGCCCGGCGGCGCGTCCGGCGTCCGCCAGCAAAACCCATGACCAGAGCCGCCGCGCCCAGAAGCACGCCCGCAATGGCTGTCATGACGGCCACGATGCCAGCGGTCAGCACCAGCATCATCCCGATCATCACCTGAAGAAACAGGGCAAATCCGGCCCGGAGGGCAGCGGCGAAATCAAATCCGGCGGGATGTGGAGCGGTCTGTGTCATGGCAAATCCTTGTGCCCTTTCAACATGGCGGCATCATGGCCCCCCGTCAACGAGACGCAGGCGGTACCTTACAGAAACTTATATTTTGCTCAGGATTCCTGCCGGATCAGCAGGCCGCGCTCGGTCCGGATCTGCGCATAGGCAGCGGTAATCGCTGCGGCCTTGGCATGCGCGGCATCCTCGAACTCCCGCGGCGCGCCCATCTGGATGACGCGGTCAGGGTGGTGATCTGCCATCAGGCGCCGATAGGCCGCGCGGATGACACCAAACTCGGCGTCATGCGCGACACCCAGAACATGATAGGGATCGTTCCGGTCCGGCCCCATATGGGCGGCCTTGATCCGGCGGAACGTCGCCTCGCTGAAGCCAAAGGCCTCTGACACATTCTGCAGATAGGTCAGCTCGTCCTGTGTAATGACGCCATCAGCGCCCGCGATCTGGAACAGGCCGTCCATCACCCCTTCCAGCAGGCAGGGCCGGTCATGGTAGCGCCGTCCGATCCGGCGGGCATAGCCTTCATAGCCGCGCACCGTCTGGCGGGCGAGATTGAACACCCGGCGCACATTCTGGGCCTCTTCCGGCGGAGCGCGGAAAACGCGGGAAAACACCATGATTTCCTTGTCGGAAACGGTGCCATCAGCCTTGGCCAGCTTGGCGCCCAGGCCAACAACCGCTGCGGTAAAGCCCACATCATTCGGGTCCGGCGCGCACGGAACCTCTCCCGGATCGCGGGCTTCGTCCTCATGCGTGATGTCGGGGTCAAAAAGGCGTCTTCCGCCTTCAAGTAGTCGCGTCCACAGGCTCATCGTTGCCGTCTTATAGCAGAAATTTCAGATCTTGGGAGGCCGGGTTGCTGACAGTTACGTGAAGACTGGCTGATGCATTCCTACTCGCCGGGGCCAGGCCGGGCCGCGACCGCTGCTTTAAGCTCCGCCATTTCCTGTTGCAATTGCTTCAGAACAGCCAGGACTTCGGTGCGCGCATCATCGGCCTCTTCGCGCTCTTCCTCGAACTCCTCCTCAAGATCTTCGAGCCCCTCTTCCAGCACGGCTTTCTGCTCGGCTGCCAGCGAATCCACCACCAGGGCGATGAACAGGTTGAGGATGGCAAAACTGGCGATGAAGATGAAGATCAGGAAGAACAACCACGCCATCGGGTGGCCGTCATCGATCACTTTCTGCATGACCTCAAACCGCCAGCCATCCATGGTCATCACCTGAAACAGGGACAGGGCCGAGCTTGGCAGGTCCCCGAACAACTGGCGCACTTCCTCAGTCTCAGTGTTGCCGAACATGTTGGTGGCCATGACCGCCGCGACATAGGTCACCAGCGCCAGAACGGCGACGATGGCGCCCATGCCCGGCAGGGCCTTCAGCAAGGCTTCGGTAATCCGGCGCATCACCGGCACGACGTGCAGCAGGCGCAGCACACGCAACACGCGCAGGGCCCGCAGGACGCTGAACGCACCCCCGCCCGGGATCAGCGAAATGCCGACGACGATGAAGTCGAACCAGTTCCAGCCGCGCCGGAAGAACTGGAACCGGTAGACCACCAGCTTCAGCAGGATCTCAACCGCGAAAACATAGGTGATCCCGTGGTCCATGATCTCCAATGTCAGAACCAGTTCCGGCGGCAAGGAATGCCGGTAGGTCAGAACGCCCAGAATCAGGGCGTTGAAGATGATGAGGCCGGTAATGAAACTGCGGAACCAGGGCCGCTCAATCGAGCGTTCCAGGGCGAAGTTCGCCGTCTCCTGATCGAGTGTCGCTCGCTTCATGCCGGTCCCCTGATCCTGTGGCCGCACAGGGCCAGTGACCGCTTTTTGCCGTCAAAGCGCTGGCCTGCCAAGCCGGAGCCCTGAGGTCATTTCATGGCAGGCCGATGGTCTCAGCCGGCTGACGCGGTCGTGTCGGAGACGATCTTCCACCGTCCGCGGGTAGCGGCGGCAAACACGGGTTCCATGGGAAAGCTCCGGCAGAAAAGAGCATGCCGAAGACCGGGGCGCGCCGCAGCGGGCGCCCCCCCTTCCCGTGTCAGTCCCTTACCGTCTCAGTGATTGCGGAGCATCAGGCCCGCCGCGACGAGCCAGAGCCCGTTAGACAGGAGGTCGATGCCCAGAAGCATGCCCAGCAGTGTCTCGGCCGCTTCCGGCAGGTTCATCAGCACGAACACCGACAGCAGGATCGAGATCGTACCGCCCACGACCAGCCAGAGCCAGGACCGGAACGGGCGCAGATTCATTCCGGCCATGACGAGGATCACGCCTTCCAGCATGAACAGGAAGGCCAGGATCAGTGTCAGCGAGACGAGCCCGCCCAGCACATTGGTCGCCAGCATGACGCCCAGAAGAATCTGCAGAACGCCCATGCCAACGTCGAACCAGGACAGGCCGAACGGCGAGCGCAGCGTGAACGCCACCTGCATCACGCCCAGCAGGATGAACAGGAAGGCCACGAGCTGAAGCACGAAAATCGAAGCGATATAAGGGTTCAGAAGGGCGAACATACCGCCCAGCAGCGACAGCACGCCCATCGCCACATAAAGCCACCAGTGGCCGCCAAGACCTTTGGGACGTTGGTTTTCCATCAGGTGTCTCCTTGCTTTGCTGCACGGGCCTCCCGTGCCTGACGCCACCATTCCAGAATGCTGAGCAAAACTGCAACACCCCCAAGCCAGAACGTGATGATGAAAACTGTATAATAACCGCGTTGTTCGATGATCTCACCCAGCCAGGGCCGCCCCAATGTCCCGATCAGCATCGTCAGGGACCCGAGCAAGGCATACTGAACTGCCGCGAAGCGCGGATTCACGACAGAGGTGAGATAGGCCACGATCGCAACGCTGGCGAAACCTCCGGCCAGGTTTTCCCCGGCAATCGCCATCATCAGGCGAGCCAGACGTGGCCCCGCATCCGCTCCATGTGCATCTGGCGATATGTTTGCCGCAACCGCAGCAAAGGCCCGCAAAGGCTCTCCGAGGTGGGTGAAATCGAGGAATGCATCAATGTTCGCACCGCCCGCCGCAAGGTCTGCGAACAACAGATTGGTGACCGCCGCCAGGACGGCCCCTGCGACGAGGACAGGCATGCGGCCGATGATGCCCATCACGACGCCGCCAAGCGCGGCCCCGGCCATGATCATCAGAATGCCGAAAAATTTCGAGGCAATCGCGACATCCGCCGTGGAGTGATGCAGTGCGCCGAACCGGTCATCGAGATAGAATGGATAGGCAAAAGCCCCCCATACCGCATCTGTAAACCGGTATGTCAGCGCCAGCAGCAACACAAACAGTGCGCCCCAGCCGAGCCGGCCGATCAGATCCATCAGTGGATCGAAAATGGACCGGAACAAGACACGGACAGTCCGGGTCAGGCGGCTGGTGCCCGGCGCATCAATCAGCACAGTGCCCGGCTCGCGCCCATGCCGCGCCAGAAGCGTGGCCGCGATCAGCGCCGGGAACAGAACCGTGAACGCCACGATGACGGGCCCCTCTTGCGTAACAAAGGCACGCGCACTTGGCGGCGGGTCCTGTGTCAGGGCGCCAAAGACAAACCAGACGATCATGCAGAGGGCGATCAGCCAGCCGGCTGCAATCCCCCAGGTGACGAGATTTCGTTCCGATTCCGGCAGGTTCGACTGATAGCTGGGCCGGGCATCTGCCGGATCGCTGGAGCGCTCCGGCTCGGGCGCCACAAACGTCCCGGCCACGGCAAACAGCATCATCAGCGCGATCATGCCATACACCAGCGGCCAGCCGATATATCCGACAAGCAACAGGGCAACAAAGCCGGTCACGAAACCAGACGCCCGATACCCAAGCTGGTAGATGGCGGACATCAGATCCTTGTCCTCGTCCGAACGCGCCACCTCGATCCGCCAGGCATCCAGCACGATGTCATGCGTTGCCGACAGGAGTGCCGCGCTCAGGGCGACAAGTGCAACAAGGCCGATGGCATTCGCAGGGTCGCTGAACGCCAGAACGCCAAGCAGGATGGCAATCGGGATCTGGAATGTGAGCAGCCACATCCGCCGCGGCCCCAGCCACCGGATGGGAAAGGACGCATCCTGAAACGCCGGCGCCCAGAGATACTTAAAGGAATAGCCAAGCGTGATGATCGACAATGTGCCGATGGTGGATGGCTTGATCCCCTCCTGGGTCAGCCAGGCATTCAGCGTTCCGAGCACGGCCCCGTAAGGCAAACCCGCCGCAAAGGCGAGCATCAGCATCGCCGCCATGCGGCGGTCTTTCAGGGCCCGGAGGGCGCGTACGGCCCGGGAGGGTTTCTTCACCGGAAGCGCGGCATTGCCGCTCATGCAGCGCCAGCCTTGCCTGCTGCGCCGGTCCAGCGGATGGCCAGCGCCCGCAGGGCCTGTGGCTCAATCGGCTTGGCGACCACGTCGTTGGCGCCGGCAGTCATGGCCTGGCGCTCGATGTCACCATTCACCTCAGCAGACACGGCAATAATGGGCACATCCGCCCCTTCGGCGCGCAGGTGGCGCATGGCCTCAAATCCGTCCATTTCGGGCATGCGGAGGTCCATCAGGACCAGGGCGGGATTCATGCTCTTCGCGGCCTCCAGCGCTTCTATACCTGTTGAGGCGACTGTGACCGTAAATCCGGCCGATTCCAAGGCACGCCGTGCAATCATCGCATTGACCGGATTATCGTCCGCGATCAGCACGCGCCCGGCGCCCGTCAGCTTTTCGGGTTCGTCCGCCGGCAGGCCACCCGCTTTCACAACGAACACCCGCTCGACCAGCGAGGACGCCCGCAGCGGCCGCACGAGCCAGCCGACGCAGCCCATCGCCTTGAAGCGGGCGATGGCGCCCCGGTCTTCCGGACGCAGCACGATCAGTGCTGGCGCCTTGCGGGCGAGCGCGCGGACAGTCTCTTCCGGCTGCTCCGCCCCGATCAGCAGGACATCGACCTCCGGCGGAACGCGCCCGGACGAGACATCGATTTGAACCGGCCGCGCCGATGCATCCATCAGGGCCGCGGTTGCCGACAGGCATGTTGCCGGCGGCAGACCGGCAAGCCCCACCACAGCATCGAGAACCGGCAGGTCGTGCGTCGGCGGCAAGTCAGCCTTTTTCAATGGCAGACGCAGGGAGAAACAGGTGCCGAGGCCCGGCTCGCCCGTCACGTCGATTTGTCCGCCGAGCAGATCTGTCAGGCGTTTCACAATGGCAAGGCCGAGACCGACGCCGCCATCTTTGTAGGCATCCTGGCGGCTGGACTGGCGGAACGCTTCGAAAAGCCGCTCGCGGTCGGCCGGGGCAATGCCGGGGCCGGTATCGATGATCCGGTATTCAAGCCCGTCTGCATGGGCCTGTATGTCCAGCAGGACCGCGCCGGTTTCGGTGAATTTCAGGGCATTGCCGACCAGGTTGAACAGGATCTGCCGGATACGCCCGGCATCACCTGAATAGGACGGCATGGGCAGGTCGGACGCACGCGCCGCAATGTCGAGCCCGGCGGCATGGGCGCGCGGGCTGAGCAGTTCTACCACTTCGCGGCCAAGGCGGACCGGACTGAATGCCTCAACCTCCAGCTCAATGGCCGACGCATCAAGGCGCGCATAATCGAGCACATTGTTCAGGAGATCCAGCAACCGGGAACCGCTGAGCCGGATGGCTTCGGCATATTCCCGCTGGGACGGCTCCAGCTCGGTTTCCAGCAACAGCGAAACCGTGCCGAGAATCCCGTTCAGCGGCGTGCGGATTTCATGGCTCGCCGTAGCGAGGAATGTCTCTTCCGGGCTGTGCTCGCCCGGCAGCAGGGGTGATTTTGTCATGCCGGCATCCTGCCGCAGACGCTTTAGGAATTGTTTAAACAGGCAACAGGTTTCACGGCCGGTTTCCTAACGGGCCATGGCCTGTGCATTGACGCCTTCCCCCTGCCCGGCCGGGCGCTGGCGGTAAGAGAGCGCCTCAGCAATGTGAACGCGGCGTACACCATCTGATCCGTCGAGGTCTGCAATTGTCCGCGCGACTTTGAGCACGCGGGAATAGCCCCGCGCCGTCAGGTTCAGCCGCCCTGCAGCATCGGCCAGCAAGGCGCCCCCCGGCTGGTCGGGCCGGGCGACTTTTTCCAGTTCCGGCAGCGGCGCATCAGCATTGAGGGGCCGTCGCGTATCGTCGCCTGTCTCACCGAACCGGTCAGCCTGGATATCCCGCGCGGCCCCCACGCGGGCGCGGGCTTCCGCAGTGCCTTCAGAAGGTGGCGGCAAGGCGAGATCCACGGCGGTGACGGGCGGCGTGTCGAAGTAGAGATCAATCCGGTCGAGGAACGGCCCTGACAGGCGGGACTGGTATTGCTGGGCGCATCTGGGCCCGCGCGTGCACGCCGCCGCGCCCGGACCGCCCCCGCACCGGCAGGGGTTCATCGCCGCGATCAGCTGAAACCGCGCCGGATACCGCACATGCCGGTTTGCCCTGGCCACCACAGCCTCCCCCACCTCCAATGGCTGGCGAAGGCTATCGAGCACATTTGCCGGAAATTCCGGCAGCTCATCCAGGAACAGGACACCATGATGCGCCAGCGAGACCTCTCCCGGCTTCGCCTTGATCCCGCCGCCGACAAGCGCTGCCATCGAGGCCGAATGGTGCGGCGCCCGGAAGGGCCGCTGCCGCGACAGGCGTCCACGTTCCAGCAGACCGGAGATCGACTGGATTTGCGACACCTCCAGCAGCTCCCTTGCACTGAGCGGCGGCAACAGACCCGGCAGGCGCTGGGCCAGCATCGACTTGCCGGACCCCGGCGGACCGCAGAACAGCAGGTTGTGCCCGCCCGCCGCGGCAATCTCCAATACCCGCTTGGCCCCCTCCTGCCCTTTGACATCCCTGAGGTCAGGACCGGGCGGCGGCTCAGCCAGCAGGCCCGCCTTGGGCGCTCCGATGGCTTCACGTCCGGTGAAGTGATTGATCAGGGCGATCAGACTGCGCGCGGCAATCACGCTGCCCCCGGCCCAGACAGCCTCAGCGCCGCAGATTTCTGGGCAGATCAGCCGCAGATCCATCGACTCGGCTGCCATGGCAGCCGGCAGGACCCCGACCGTTTCTCCAAGGCCGCCATCCAGCGACAGCTCCCCGATGGCGGCATACCCCTCCAGCTGGTCAGCCGGGATCACCCCCATGATGGCCAGCATGGCGAGCGCGATGGCCAGATCGTAATGGCTGCCTTCCTTGGGCAGGTCTGCGGGAGCAAGATTTACGATCACACGTTTGGGCGGCAAAGCGAGCCCGAGCGACGCAAAAGCGGCGCGCACACGCTCCCGGCTTTCGCCAACGGCCTTGTCCGGCAGGCCGACAATATGGAAATTCGGATTTCCGCCGGTGAGTTGTACCTGAACATCGACGGGCTGCGCGTCCACGCCTTCAAATGCAAATGTGGTGACCCTGCAGACCATCGCCCGTTTCCCTTCCAGCGGGAAAATGGGATAAGGCAATCCACGGACATAACGACAACACTGACCTACCACCAAGACGGTAAGCATACTGCGCATGCATCAGTCCACTGCTCTATTCGGCAGCCTCCATCCCTCTAATCCGAGTAGCAAGCCTGCGCTCTATAGTCATTGATCACAGGTTGCACTTCATAAGTCCACATAACGACAAACAGGCAACAAAGGATCGCTGAAATTACCGTAGGCGAGGTTCCGTGCCATGCGCCACTCCCCATGGCCACCCCATACTCACCGCCTAGCAACCTTACACTGGCATTCCATAAAAACCGAACTATGAACTCTGAAGCAACTATCACGATTATGATAGAGATGCTTTTCTCGCCCATTTCCGTGAGCCACTCGTGCTTATCAACGACCCGCTCCGGAACCTGTAATTGAATTATCTTCTCTACCCCCTTTATCGCGGAGACCAACAAATTGAGATAAAATGTAATCACCAACCCCCCCCCGAAGAAGACCCACCCCATCCACGAGGAATCTTTTGGGTCAGGCGTCGTCTCAATGGTAAAATTACCTGCAATCTCTTCACTGCTTCGCGGTGACAACATTGCAACCGAATCCGCGTTGCTTTGTCCGCTTACAAACGAGTGGACCAACCACATGAATGCTGGTGACACCAGAAAGATCAGTACCGTTGCCGAAATTATTGACGCGACAGATGCCATTCCGACCGAATGCACCGCCCCAAACGTGTACATCGCGTACAGAAATGGCAGAACAAGTCCCGCAAAAACAACTATCAACAAGAATTGGGGACCAAACGGCATTCCAACTAGGCCGTATATTGTTATCGTTGGCTGACAAAATAGGATGGCAGACCATATGAGAGGGTACAAACCATTCCCATCATACAGATGGCCATCAGATCGATAAGCCGCCGTGAACCAAACCAACCACGCCCAAATACTAATGACGCCTACAGCTGTTAGCGCACCTGTCGGTGGCAAAACAAGTATCATAATTACGCCAAATACAGTGCAGTATGCGGCGAAAAATACAAACAAATGAAGCTTATGAGACCAAATGCCGAAGTGATTGCTCATCATATGGTGATCGAGCCCGGCGCCAAAATTTCTAATTTCAAGAACCAAACGTATCGCCGCATCTTTCAACATCTACCCCAGATCCTTATAAATCTCTTCAAGGAACAATCTCTTCGCTGATTTTGTAATATTCTGCACGGAGAGAACCTCAAAAACGTCGCTATTATGACGTCTTATTTGCTCCCATAGTTCGGACTTAGATGCGCCCTTAACGATCAACCGCTCAAACAATCTGTGCACCAAAAACCCTGCCCGCTTAAGATCCTCAACCATTAAACTGGGGTCCGATTTGGCTGCGAGCACTATCTCAAACACAAAATCGCTTCCCCTTGTCGCATCAAGGATGCGTGGCGCCCCTTGTTGCAAAAAGAGCACTTTGTCCGCCCACCAACCCAATTCAGATAGATGATGTGTACTGATTATAATAGCTGGTGGCAGCCAGAATTCTCCCGATGCAATTCTTCGAAGATCATTTGTCACTTGAATTACGCCAAGATAGTCAAGAGGCGCGAGGGGCTCATCCAGTATGAGGATATCAGGCTGCTTTGCGAAGGAGTACGCCAACCTAGCGAGGGTCTTCTCGCCTTGAGATAGCGTGTTCCATTTTTTAGAACTTTTCCCCACAAGACGAAATCGATCAATGTGAATTTGTGTCATCACATCATTGGCTTCACCAACGACACCCGCCTGCGCCAAAGCAAAAGATATCGATTTATCAATACGACCTGCGAGCGTCTTAGGCGACTGACTCGTGTAGGCGACGACCTTTCGCCGCCTTGGCCAATGCGCCTGATACCTCCTTGTTTTCGATGGCGTTGTCGACTGAATCGACGGAATATCAACACTACCAAAAGTGGGGCGCAAGCTTCCCGCAAGTAGGCGCAACAACGTAGTCTTGCCGCTTCCGTTAGGCCCTACACAGGCTACCACATCGCCTCGATGAATTTCTAAGTTTACAGGACCGAGCTTAAAGGCAGCGCCGCGCTGGAATTGCATATCAACGCACCTCAAGATGGGCTGCTTTATCGAGTCACCCGGCTCATTTTCAGCCTCGCGGGTGCGTCTTAGTTCCTCTAGGAAGTACCTTGCCTGCGGCTCAGAAATGTCCTCAAGAGCAAGCCCAGGAAGTTTCGCTATCTCCTCCAAAGAAAGGGCTCTCCGTTGGGAGAGCAACTCCACCCAACTTTCGACAAGGTCAGAAATCATTGAGCGCGTAGTTTTAAGCAACTCTTCAGAAGCTGAACCCTCAAGTATACTGACTTCAGGTGCTAAGTGATCGTTATAATATTGGATGATTTTTTGAACTTGAGTACCCAAACTGGCCAGTCTTGAACCCATCGCGAGCTCACGAATATCGAGCAGTAGTTGCTCTTCAGATACTTCCGACTTCAAAGCCAAATTCAGCCTTTTTAGTCGTTCAAGTAGGTCTTTATCTGTAAGGAATGACTTGTTCTCCCCAGAAAGCCATTTTTCAGTGTACGCGAGAACTTCCTCCGTGGCTTGCTGAACTGCTTTGAAGGACTCAAATCTATCAATCCGCATGACCCATCCCAACCTCAAATTTCAATCTGGATGAGACACCACATGCAGTTCAATAAAAAAAGCTCTTTTGACCAGAAAAGACCAATCCTGAACCCACGCTGACCATATCAAACATCCATAGCCTCTTTCTCAAATGCCGCCTCCGGTTGATATGGCTGCGATGCCTAAGACGTACGCAACTGCGTCAACCAAGAGCAATTTCCACTCAATTTTGAGAAGAAGGTGCAACGGCAATTCTAGTGATCAGGTTTGAGCGAATAAGGCGGATTCGGTGGCATTTACTCATCGGCAGCGTAATTAAAGAAAACGCTAGGATTCACATCTAGCGCTTCTGCGATCTGGCCTAGTACAGCGACTGTAGGATTGAATTCGCCTCGCTCTATTCCACCCAAATAGCGAAGGTCTATGCCAGCTGTGTGAGCAAGTTGCTCCTGGCTAGTCCCTCGCTCTTTGCGAATAACACGAATGTTACGGCCAACGACCGATTCCCAAAACATTCGGCCAATTAGTTAAGCCAAACGCAATATCACTAGGGTATATATTCCCTATCTTATTGATATTCTTCATCTTGGGAGATGGTTATGCTTCAAAGAAGTTTGAGCTTGATCGGATTGACGGCGATAATTGCCGTTGCACCGATTGCAATTGCGGGAACACCAAATCAAGCGCCGGCAGAGACCTGGACGAGTTACACCGAGTTCAACTGGCCCGAAGAACCGAAGACTGCTCTGCCTGATGCTCGGCTCAATGACAGACTCGCCGCAGCGCGGAAGGCGTATGCCATCGCGAAGCAAGCGGCGAAACAAGCTGAAGTGGACTATCGAAAGTTTGAGAATGTAGCGGACTATTCAACACGCCGTGAGGTCATCTCTGAAGAGATTGTATTTGACGGCACACCTGTTGAGAATGCGACGGGACAGTACATGGCTGGTGCCATTGAGTACCCAAGCGGTGCAGTTGCTACAGGTCTGTTCTACTTCATCACTTATCCAACAAACTCGGTCTGGGGGTCTGTGAAAGTAGCAGGTGGCAAGCACAATCGCATCAAATCCTTCATAGGCGAACTGCGCCATCCAGGCACCATCAACGTGTTACCCGGTGATGGCATTGCGGTGTATGCGGGCGGAGATACCTTTACGGGCACCTATTACGGAGTCGGCGGCGGGTATGGCGTCTACAAAAAATATGATGGATCACGCCGTTTCACGGGAATACTCAAAGACCTGAATGGTCGGCTTCAACCTGAAAATGGGATTGTGCAAGATCAAGACGGAAATCTAGTGGCCGTTGTCTTCAGCGGTCCCTAGATCGAAGTCGGCTCCCTCTATTTCAGCAATCAACGATTTCAGTTTCTCATTCAGGACCTGGCCGCCCGCACCAAAGTGTATTTCCCTGTGCGCATTCGGGGAAATCGCTGCCACCCAACGCGGATGGTCTGGTCCGCCATCTGACAACCTAAGTGTGTGGTGAATTTCTAGATAAGGTTTGCCATCTTTCGTTTTGAAAGGAGCCGGTTCGCCAGTCAGTTCACAAACTCCAGCAGCACGGGCGAGAACATATGCCTTCACGGCTGCACTGCGTTTGCGGTAAAGGCCCGCCGCGGCCTTGGGAGTGGCATTTCTAGGTGCCGGCAACGCTTTGTAGGCGGCCTTTCGTAGATCTTCGAGTGAGGCACCTTTTTCAGCCTTTTCATCCTCAAATTCTTCGTCATCATTTGTGGCCGTATCGTCACGAACCAATTGAAACTGAATCGTTTGACGAAGTGCACCGTCTGTATCCACGCCTTGGCCGAACTCCCAGGAGGCACAATTGAAGTATCCCAAAAATCGAACAGGCCTGCTTTTCCCTAACGCCTGGAAGAGCAGCAGAGACTTGCCTCTCGCTGCATGATCTCGGATGGCAGCATTTCCACCCTTGAAGACCATATCCCCTCTTTGGCCTTCACCCGTGTAGAGATATGTTTTTCCATCATCCAGCCAGCCATCTTTGTAGCCGTATTGTTCACCAGAATCTCCGGTAAAGATGAAGACATAGGGAAACTGAGCGGGTGTTGAAATTCCACCTTGCCGTTGCCCACCGTAAACACCGTGAATATCAGCGCGTCGATTGTATTCCTCGCCGACAACAAATGGCAGAGCCGTAAGCGCAGGATCACCAACTTCAGTTTCAATGGGCAGTTCTTCGCCGTTGTGAATTCTCACAACTTCAAAGCCTAGCTTCTGAAGCTGCTCAGCAACCCTCTTACCGCCAACAAAGTTCCCGATGCTTTCGCCATGCTGGTGCTGAAAAGCGCCGGCTAGAATGGCTTTGGAGGGAAGTAACTCACCTTCAAATTTCAGAAAATACTCGAGAGCCTGGCCGCGGTCGTATCGTTCTAAGAATGCGTCGCCACCAGCTCGAAATTCTGCGATTGCATCTAAAACAGCAGAGCGACTCGTCACTTGGCTAATGCTCATTATCTCAACGTGCCTCTATACCCATCGTCCAGCAAACAACAATCACAAGAAGTTCCCGACACTACTTTTGAGCTAAATGTTTTTCTCAATCAGTTCAATGAGATAGGAACTAGCCTTGCGTTTGCCATCTGCGACTTTCCTTAAATTGGAGAGGTCAAATCCAAGTTGCTTAGCGACAACGCCAACTCCATGTTCGGCGATCGCTTCGTTTAGCGCCCCCACTACTCGGAGCGTCCTTCCAGCCGCATCCGTATCCTCAACACCCAATACATGTGCAGCCCGCACCAATCTCACGATGGGTTCATGCTTGGCGACATTCGCGCTATCGCAAGTCGCCTTCAGTAAATTGTCGCCAACTCGCGCTGCGTTGCAAAGATTCCGAACGCCAAACCGTTCCTTGGCTGCCCGAATGGTTTCAATGGCCCAAGTTCGATTGATAAGCGCATCGCCGTGCACAATAGCACTGTCGGCGTCGGTTCCGACAAAATAGTCCTCTTCCCAATTATGCGCTTCTTTGCCGATGTGCCGGATCGCGAACGCGTCGACATGCCTGCGTTGAAGTCGTCCCCTCGCATTGTCGAAACCTCCATGAAATTTGGCTTCGGCATGTAGATGATAATCCTGGAGCACTTCGGTGTAGGTCTTCAACCACCTGGACGGCACTGGCTCATGTGTCGCCCTATCAAACGCCATCACAGCCGACTTTTCCGGATCCTTTTCATACGGGCCAGCAGGTCTAGGTTTCGGTCTGTGCTTCGCCACCCAAGATGCTGCCTCAAGATCGCTAGCAGCTAGACGATCTAGATTCTTCGCCTGGAACGTCAGTAGGAAATTGAATGGCTTGACCTGTTGTGCGCGCTCCAAACCCTCATTGAAATCTGAGAACCATTTCAGAAGGTCGGGCGTATTCGCTGCGTAACGACTAGCGGCCGGCTTCTCCAACCTGGCATCGGCGATGAACGCTCCATTGTGATCCCTCCCCTCAAGCGCTGCTTCGCAAATCGCCGTCCAATGTTCCTTATGCCAATAAGCAACTTTAGCGGTCTGCTTCCTGCCTTTATCGGGATCTGAATACGGCGGTAGTAAATGCCCCAAACCATGCGCTGAAGCTTTACGGATTTCGACTTGGCCTCCGTCGATGTTGAAGAGAGCGTACCGTTTCGCTGAAACCGCATAACAATAGAGAGGTGGTGCTTTCGCCCAATCCCCTTCCCTGTCTCCAACCTCGAAGTTCTCATCTTCCATTTGAAGAATTGAGTCTTCGGCGTCGTAGGGGTTGAGCGGCTTGAACCAATTGCAAACCGATCGAACCCGTTCGATGAATTCGCCCCGGCTTATACCGTCAGGTTTCGCGAATGCGATCCCATCCGTATCGCAGAAGACCCAATCCAACCCCTGATCCAAAGCAACTCGTTCCGACAATGCCAGCATCAACCGCGCAGCACCTGTGATGAGCGTCGCCAATAGCGGGTGGAAATATCTTCCCGGCTTTTCGTCCACTTTGGATCTTATCTTTGTCGGAATGCCATCATAGCCATATCGCGTGATGCTCTTCTGAGTGTCATGGTCTTCAACAAGAGTCTCAACAAAGATTCCATAGCTTGTTGAGTTGGCGAGGATCTTGAGCGCCTTCTGCTCGGAATCGTATTTTTCCTTTTCCGCGCCGTCGCTTGCGTCGCGCCGCTGAACAACGCTGCGACGCAATTGGATGATCCGTTTAAAGAAGTCATCGTTAGCTGGGTCGACTAGATAATCGCCGTTTCCGCTTACCGCGATAGGATTGAGGCCCTCCTGAACTCCCAATGGCTTGAACCGAATGGCTTGTTGGAGGTTGGGAATCCTGCCGGAAAGGAACTTCGACGCGAGACAATCTGCGAGCGTGAACCAAAGCGGCGCTTCGCATGTCAGACGGTTCAATCCGATATTGGCGATCTTGTTAGATTCGTTCCTGGGGAGCGCATCACCATAAACCGCCCGAACTGGTAGCACATCATCATTCGGCTCAATCTGCACAACGCAATGCAATCGCTTCCAATTCGAAGGCTGCAGGAGGTCTTCGGGCGTCCAGGTCTCCAGGATATTCCGAACGTCTTCGGTGGCATCCTCTTCAGAAACGCCATCCGCAATGACGAAACGCCATAACCCCATGAGCGTATTCACGGTCGGATACATAGACAGGAAATCGCAATATGCGGTCTCGCTGATTTTCCGACGAATGTTCACTTCCGAACGGCCGCCATAATAGGTGCTCAGGATCTCCCCTATTCGCGTCTTCGGAAAATCTGGTTGGACGGATAGCCAAGGCTTCACACCCAATGCTCTCAGATATGCCTTCCCAAGTGAGGCTTCGCTGAAAAGCTCACGCGCATGTGTATTTGGTAAATTATGTGCGTGAAGCCGTTTGATGAGGTCGGCGTAGCATTCCCATGTGCATTGCGCATCATCTAGGGCGTATTTGATATAGTCAGGCTTTAGCTCTGCACCATGGTCTTCGCTCGCTGATTTTTTTGTTGCTGTTTTGAGTGCGTTCGACAAACTCTCAAGCGAGTGAGATTCTGCAAGGAGCGCCCCCGCCAGAGTTTTGACATCCACGAAGAAGCCTCTAGGCCGCTCATATTTAGCCTTCCGCTTATCGTTCTTCTTTTGCGGGCGCTTATGATCTGCAAATTGGATGAAGGCGGCGCGATGCGAAAGATGCTTCACCCGGACTCGTGAGCGATATTCGCTCGGGCTAAGCTTCAATGAAAAGCCGTGATGGAACACTCCGCTCTTCCCGCGCTTTGCGGTCCCATGATCGATTGCAAGGCGCGACAGATCGAAGGGAAGATTGAAGCCGACACAAACACCATCCATATCGGCGCATTCTTGGAAGAAGATCTCTTCAACGAATTCCTCAACCGGCATGAACTCCAAATCGGTCCCGAAGGTGTATGCCTCCAATGTTCCGATTTCATCTGCAGTTAGCCCTGCAGGGTCATAGAACAGACCCTGACGGAACAGTTCCTCTTCATCTCGAATTTGAAACGCGCCAAATCTTAGCTGTTGTGCAGCGTCCGCCGTCGTTTCTGTGTCAAATATCAAAACGCGATTGGACGGCTGAGGCTTTTCCAGGCCAACAACTGATGTGGATGCTTCGCCCTCAATATAGGCCCGAAGCTGAATCTCGCGCGGCTCAAGAGGAATTTCTTCTTTCATACCGCGCGAAAGTCTTTCTGGTTTGGGTTGATCTACTGTTCCTTGTCGATGATCTTCGTTCCCATTTTGTAAGTGATTGAGTTTACAATTGACCGAAGTTCATTGGCCACGAATTCGAGCATGTCGGCAAAGGCGAGCAATTGCCTGCGCTGTCGTTCTCGGTGATCTCCTAGATCTTCCGTCAGAGGCGGATGTTCGAATTGCTCTCGGTCGCGAAAGCGGTCGTGGCAATCGCGACATGCAATCACGGCAATTGGGTCATGTTTTTCACGTGCATAATGATGCATTTCCAGACGCACATGCGGACGTCCGCACCAAGGGCAACATTCGTATTCTGATCCTAAAAGCTGATTGAGTTTGCGCAGACGGTTGTAGCGGTCGCGATGGCGTTTGTAGTCGTCGAAGAGGCTCATCGTACTACGAGCCCTTTGTAGACAATCACAAAGTCCAACTCGCCAGCGGCTTCCAATTCCAGCAATCGGTTCGGATTGGTTTCGAGCGGATAGGATCTGTTGCGAGTATCTTTCACTCGCTCGCCAACAAAAGGCGACAAGAACTCCGGGTCACGGCTTTGGAGAAAATTTTCGACAGCCGTCATATATTCCGTGATGCGGTCACGGATCGATGCATTTACCGCAATCTTCTTGCTGCGCCCCTGGGTGAATATCGGAACAATTGAGATCAACTTGCTCTCGACAATGACAATACGACCCGACTTCCGGTCGATATCAGCGTTTTCTTTAATGAAGCGGCTCAACCGCTCAGGAGAAATCCCAAGCTGCTTAGCGGTTGGCGTCATTGCAGCGCCCTGTCGAACGGCTTCGAACCCTCGGAACAAAGGATCTGTGGATTCAAGAGTCTCGAGACGGCTTTCTTTTCTGGTACGCTTTTGCTTTTCCTTCAGACCACCATGACCACGGGCTTCTTGCTTGGTCAGGCCTCGCGCCAGTCCTCTTTCAACACGCCGTCGGTACTCTTCGGCATAGTTCCTGCGTTTCTTGGCCATATCTCGCTCCAATAATTTGTGGAGCGGGGCAGAAATCACACGCGCGAATCCCCAAATTCGCCATATGAAGCGCACCAGATCGTGGAAAGCCCTATGGCTATTGAAGATCAGAGCTATCTAACTGGCGACCAACTTCATGCGAAGTTGGCCGAACAGGGTGTGCGCGTAAAAGACTCAGAACTTAGGAGCTGGAGACGGCTCGGCCTGTTACCGCCATCAAGGGAATCCGGAATAGCGAGGCATCCAATTTCATCTGTTGCACAGATCTTCGAAATCACCCGCTTGTTTGAGATCAAGAAGAAAGCCGATTTTGTCGGCTGGCAGCTTTGGCTTCGCGGATATGACGTTGATGAGCGCTATTGGCGACCACTCATCGAGAGCAGCGCGAAGGACGTTCAAAAATGGTCAAAGCGGATCACGAACCTGGTTCGCCGTGCAGACGATGACGAAGCAACGGGCGATGCACTTGATGGAGAAATCCTGGAGCTCGCTAATACCGGGAAGCTTCCGCCTCCCCTCTCCAACACCAAACGCAATGTTTCTGCTGAAGACCAGGCCGACGCGCTTCGAATTCTCCTGGACGCTATTGCAGGATCATTCGATCCGGACATTGGCTTGGAAGACAAAGTACAGCGACTGAATGGTGTTTCGCTGCTAATGGGTATGCGTAAGACCAATCAGGATTCGGTCTTAGGCCAACGCATTCAGATTTTTGATGTGCTTCCTGGGATCTTGAAGGCGTTCGGTGAAATTCAGAATGCGCCGATAAAAGGCGCTCTTTCGAGCCGTGCGGGTATGATGCACCTCGCAGACGCTCGGGATACCTTCTTCTGCGGGATGAAAGCGGCATCCGACTTTCATGCAGCGACATCCTGGATTTTCGGAACGCGAGCGTTCGGCTTGAAAACCGCTCGCTGGATTTTCGAACGCGCTCCTGCATCTTTTCAGGCAGGTATCATCGTGTGTTGGATGCAAGTCCGAGCAGATTCAGCATTCGACACCCCTTCGCTCGGAGAAACTCGCGAACAAGCGAAGCAAGCGGCACGACTGTTGGAAATATCCCAGGAACTGCGACACCTTTCTCAGAAGTCCGGACCATTGGCAGAAATACTAACCCCAAAACGGTTGCGGAGCGCCCTTCAAAACAACGAACAATTGGAAAAATTAATCCAGGAATTACATGCATCTAAGGTCAAATTGGCGTAGTATTTCCTCTTATTTTGAGAGGATAAAATGGCCCATTCCGAGCATAGCGATTTTGAACGCGAAGGCCTTAGAGATGAGTGGCGAAAACGCTCCGAAAAGTGGGTTCGAAAAGTCGAAAACTCAGCGCCTTTCCGCGCACAACGTCATCGCCGGAAACATCCCCTCATTCTAACCGGCTATGGAATTTCCCTGCGCGTCGACAAAGGTACCTTGTTGATCTGCGATGGCTTTACCCACTATCCGCAAAAGCAAGAGACCACCCGCTACTTCCCCGGCGACCCAGCCATTCCGGAACATATTATCATCGTAGATGGCAAAGGAGGTTTCTCCCTTGCCGTACTCGACTGGCTTGATGAGCAAGGTGTGACGCTTACACGGATCGATTGGCGCGGACGTTCAACAACGATTGTGAATGGACCTCATGCTGGCCCCAATGTCGAATTGTTGAAATGGCAATTAGAGACAGCAGCAGATCCCGAGAAGCGATTGGAGTTCTCGAAAAGCATCATTCTTGAGAAGTTCGAATCCAGCTTACGCGTTCTGGAAGAGTTTATTCCGGACACGAAAGAGTGCCTGGAAGCCGTAGCATCTACCAAGTCCGGCGTTGAACGCATTCAAGCTGGAGACATTGAAAGCGTTGATGCGCTCATGAGCTTGGAGGGTGTCGTGGCGAAGCGGTACTTTCGCGCTTGGAAAGGAATTGAGCTTCGCTGGATCAAGGAAAAACAATACCCTGTTCCGCCTCGGTGGAAGGTTTACAAGGGGCGCACGTCGATTGCGAATGGAGACAAGTTCGTAAATCGGAATGCCACTCACCCCATAAATGCGATGCTGAATTATGCGTACGCTATTTTGGAAGCCAAATTGCGAATCCATGCAATCTCACATGGTTTGCACCTGCGGTTGGGGGTGTTTCACCAACGCCAAAATTACGCGCTAGATTCTTTTGTATTTGACTTAATGGAGCCGGTTAGGGCCAATTTCGATTGGGTTGTTCTAAAGGTAGCACTATCCAACTCGTTCTGCGCGAAAGATTTTATCCAAACCGCCAATGGTGTTTGTCGATTATCATGCGCCCTCTCCAAGCTCATTGCCCTGGAGTGTGAACGGATCGATATCATCATGCCAATACACCAGATACACTAGAAAGTAGAATCATGTTCACATGCGAGACTTTACAATTGCGTCGCTGAAATAATCTTCAACAAATTTAGAGGCTTGTTGCAAAAGACACCATGAAAAGCTCGGAACTTCAGTCTCTTTTCGATCAGTCGGAATCCTTCGCCAAGCAAGCATTTGAGAATAATGGGAGTTTAGCAAGTGGTACAAATGCCGCTGAAACAACATCCGCACTTCTCGAAAAGTTGAAGAGCCTATCTATTCTGCCCGGCGACAAGTTTTTTGACGATTACTGTCGCGCTTTAAAGTTAGCTTGGTTGGCAAAATGGAGATCTGCTGACTTCACAATCGATGGCTGGAACAAAAGATTACAGGGCACCAATTTTCACCAAAATTCGAGGGTAAATAGTTTTCTTCGGAACGATTTTTTAGCACAAACGTACACTGACGAATTTGGAGCAACATGGCCCAAAAGCCATATCCCCCCCTTCGATCTAAATGGCGACATCCTCAACGAAGGAAGAGCCAAGTGGAATACGGCTGGCGGCAGACGGGACAACGAGTTTTCCAGCCTATATCAGTTTATAAGCACCGGTATGGTAGTGGCGGACCCTAATTCTTTAAACCTATTTGCTCCCACCGCCCGCCTCGAACTATCATGTATTCTACCTAATGCACAAAATGCGATAGGCCCCGTTGATGAACTGATCGACTGCTTTGTGCTCGCACAGTCTTTTGAAAATGCAAACGGGATGCGGCTCGAAAACTGTATCGCTCCATACCATTTAAAAATTCAATCCGCTCAACTCGCGGATCTCGAGCGCTACAGATGCAGCAAATTTTGTTCAGGTCTGCTGCTTCAGAACTTAACGGACACTGGAGACACTAGCTCGACTATCGAGCTGATTGATCCGAATATCGACTTTGGTCCACAATTAACTGTATCCAATGCCAAATTCAGACAAATCATCAGCATTCAGAATTTGGAGCGCCCCTTTTCGATTGTACTAAGCGGCAGCAGCATCCCCAATAAATTCAGGGTCTCAGCGCCCAATGCCCATGCGCCATTAAGCCTTAAAATTCAAGGAACCTCTGGAACTCTGATGAAGGTCGAAGATTTTGACGCGTCAGATACTTATTTTGGCGTTCTTGAGATATCCCTTGTTGAGTTCCAAAATTTTCGCCTACACAATTCGAGGGTTTTAGAAGACACTACGGTCTCCCATAATCGCTTTTCTGGAGATGCATCATTTGATGGAGCAGAGCTGCAGATAAGCTCTTCCAACGAAAAATCATTCACCAATTGCACATTCGAGTTCAGAACTGGATCCAACGCGCATCATACCGGCCCCACGTTCCTCCGAACGAGCTTTCTAGGGGCGGTGAATTTTGACCACTCCACATTTATGAACAACGTTTCGTTTGATGGCGCACAATTCGTCGGAGATTGCACATTTCGCAACACCCCTTTTAATGGCAACGCTAGTTTCGATGGTGACGAAACTAATAGAACGAACTTTTTCGGATTGGCGGATTTCAGCGCCGACCATAGTACTACCTCAAATACGTTCTCGAGAACATCCTTCAACCGAGTCCGCTTTCACCGCACCGTAGATTTTAGCAATCGAATTTTTGGCAATACAACAAAGTTCGAATCGTCCGTGTTCGACCAACTACTATTGCTTCATGGAGCCATATGCCATCAAAATATTAGTTTTCGAAATTCTCGATTTTTGTGGCAATCACACAGAGTGACTCACCCATTTTTAGTGGGAACTGTTGGACGGGTGCAAATTTGGATTCGCCCTTTAAGATCGCTGCTAGATGCAATTCTAAAACATCCCAAAAAAGATTACGGCCTGCCAGAAAAAATTGAATTCGACAATGCCTATTTCAAGAGCGCATCTAGTGCGTTTAGAACCCTTAGAAAGGCAATGGAAGACAACGAAGATAACAGGCAGGCGGCAATATTTCACCGAGAGGAATTGAAGGCAAGGCAGCTACGCTTTGGAGACAAAGAGGTCCCTAGATCGGATGCTTGGATTAGTGCCTTGTACGGAGTTTTGTCCGACTACGGTGAAAGTATTGGACGATCCATACTAGCTTTCCTTAGCATTGGAGTTATTTCCTTTGCGCTCTACGCACTCATCCCGGACGAGGATCTTCCAGAGAATTTTTCCGATCGCATAGCCCCAGCAGCATGGGTCGCCATTGAAGGGCAAACCCGCCCCTTCTACCATTTAAACCCGGTCTTCAGTAGGCCAACCAAGGATATCATTAGCGAATGTACAAGAGGTGATGCAATGGCCCAAACTAACAGCCATTCAATGTCATCCTATTGCTATACATCCCTTGCGCTAAACGACGGCGCATATGCGTTCAAATCAATATCGCTAGCACAGTCGTTGCTATCAATCACAACACTCTTTTTGATACTGCTTGGTGTTAGACGAAAACTACAGATGTAGTGCCACTAACTTCGTCAATTCAAATTCTGCGCACTGACCGGCGCCACTCAAAAGGAGTGGGTCAACTTCGTCGTTTAATTATTCAATTCCCTTATCCCTTCCAGCGGGAAAATGGTTAACACGCAGAAACGAACAAATAAAGAACAAATTTGGTGTCAGGCCGGGGCGTGATCTTTCACGGCGTCCAGCGCGGCATCGAGCACATCCAGCCCGGCCCCTTCGCGCGGGGCGCGTTCCGACAGGGTCCGCCGCCACAGGCGCGCGCCCGGCCGGCCATTGAAAAGACCCAGCATGTGGCGGGTCATGCCATGCAGTCCGTCCCCTGCTTCCAGCCGTGCCGCCATATAAGGGCGGTAAGCCTCGACCGCCTCAAAGGGCGAAACGACCTCCCCCTGCCCGAACAGAATTGCATCGACCTCCCCCAGAATGGCGGGCGTCTGGTAAGCCGCCCGGCCCAGCATGACGCCATCGAAGCGTTGCAGGTGCTCCGCACACGCCGCTATGTCGGGAATGCCGCCATTCAGAATGATGGTCAGGTCCGGCCGGGCCGTCTTCAGATCGGCGACCAGATCATAATCGAGCGGGGGAATGTCCCGGTTCTCTTTCGGCGAAAGCCCTTTCAGCCAGGCTTTCCGGGCATGCACGGTGAAGACCTCGCACCCGGCGGCAGACACCTTGTCGATAAAGGTGAACAGGGTTTCGCGCGCCGGCAAATCGTCAATGGCGATCCGGCACTTCACGGTTACGGGAATGGAGACCGCCGCCTTCATTGCGGCAACGCAGTCTGCCACGAGATCCGGCTGCGCCATCAGGCACGCCCCGAACGCGCCCGACTGCACCCGGTCGGACGGGCACCCGCAATTGAGGTTCACCTCGTCATAGCCGAAGCCTTCAGCGATGCGCGCCGCTTCGGCCAGCTTCTGCGGGTCGCTGCCGCCAAGCTGAAGCACGACCGGATGCTCCGCCTCGTTGAAGCCGATCAGGCGCTGCCGGTTACCGTGGATCACGGCATCCGCCGTCACCATCTCCGTCCAGAGCAAGGCCCGTTTCGACAGGCACCGGTGAAATGCCCGGCAATGCCGGTCCGTCCAGTCCATCATAGGGGCAACAGAAAACCCGTAGATTTGATTTATTTGCATTTTTCCAGATATTTCGGAGCGCTAAAACAATATCGGCCGCACGAGCCCGGACCAATCTTCACACGCTTTTACCGGGTTTTGCCTGTCTGTGCACACACAGCACACACGAAATGGCGGCGATTGCAAAACGCCCCTCCGGAAGCGAGCGCGCTCAGGTGCGGCGCAACAAACGGTAAGCCCCGAAGACGTTCAGGCGCCGCCGCGACGCGGGCGGATGGTCTTTGAACATGGAGCGCCAAACCGTCCGCAAAGCACCGGGCTAATCGTTTCGCGGGACACCATAGAGCTCCAGACGGTGGTCCTTGAGGTCAAAACCAAGACGTTCGGCAATGGCGCGCTTGAGCTCTTCAAGTTCCCCATTGTGGAACTCAATGATTTCACCGGTCAGCAGATTGATCAGGTGATCGTGGTGCTCCTTATCGGCTTCCTCATAACGGGCCCGGCCATCGCCGAAATCATGCCGGCTGATGAGACTCAACTCCTCCAGCAGTTTCAGCGTGCGGTAGACGGTGGCCGTTGAGATGGACGGGTCCCGCATGCGGGCCCTTTCCTGCAGGATCAGCGCATCGGGGTGGTCTTCGGCCTCCTGCAGCACTTCGACAATAATTCGCCGCGCATCCGTCAAGCGGAGCCCATGGGCATGGCATTTGTCCACCAGAGTCTTCATTCCTGCATTTCCCTTCTCGTTCCGGCTACACAGTGTGCGTTTTCCTGGCGCCGGAGCCTGTCTTCCGCAGGCATTCCGGTACCAGAACGTCAAACGCGCACGCACTCTGTCCGCACTCTCCATGCATAAAACACAAAATGCGAATGCTTCGCAATTGCAAATGTAAATCGGGTGCGCTAAGGGCGCTATAAGTTTGCGAATGACTTGCATTCGCGATTATACGCAAGGGGTCCTACATGTTCCATCACCGCGCCGGAAGGCTGACACTTCAGGCAACCACTTCAGTCCTCGTCCTGTTGACCGTGCAACAATATGCCATCGCTCAGGAGGCCCCGCCCCCGGAAGGCGACGCGTTTCTCGGCACGATCCAGCTGGGCCAGAGCAAACGTGCCGTGAAGACCGACACGGCTGTGCCTGAGACGGAGATCGATCAGGAAGAAATTGAAGACCGCCAGGCCAGTACGATTGCCGAACTGATCGATTCGGTCCCGGGTGTGTCGCTGGTGAACGGATCCACCCCGATCGGCTCAGGCATCAATATCCGCGGTTTCGGCGCGAACGGCACATACGGCACGGACCAGAAAGTCGCCGTACAGGTGGATGGCGCCAGCGTGGGCTCGGAAGAGCTCTACCGGATCGGGACGCAGCTCTTCACTGACCCCGGGCTCTACAAGCGTGTGGAAGTCATCCGCGGAACGGTCGGCAGCTTCGAATATGGCTCCGGCATTATAGGCGGCGTCGTGCGCCTTGAAACCATTGATGCCTCCGACATGACCGGCGGCAAGCCCGGCGCCGCCTTCCGGCAGACGCTCGGCGGTGCGACGAATATGGACGGGTTCAACTCGTCCAGCACGCTGGCCCTGCAACCCACCGAAAATCTGGAATTTCTTGCCAATTATTCCTGGCGCGAACAGCACGACCAGGAAGACGGTCAGGACAAGGTCATTGCAAACAGCGCGTTCGAGCTACCGTCTTATCTGGTGAAAGCCCGCTACACATTCGGCGATCACAGCATCACTGGCAGCTATACGAACACCGAAACCACCGAACGCGACAAACCGTATGACTCCTTCGGCACCAGCGGTGGCTCGTTCGGCAATGTCGACCGCGATACGACCTCGGAAACCGTCTCTGTCAGATACAACTACAATCCGGTCACAAACGACCTCGTCAACCTCGATGCCATCTATTCCTACGCCAACCAGGAGATTGAACAGGAATGTATTGCTGGAAGCGGCCCCTTCGGGTGTTTCGCCGTGGTGGAGGCCGATCAGCAATACGAAACCACAAAGCTGACGGTGAAAAATACCGCCTTCATCGAAATGGGCGCCATCACGCACGATCTGCGAACCGGCGTCGAATACATGCTGAAGGAACGCCTGGACGCGAGCTCCGCTCCCGGTGGTGAAGACAATCGCTATGCGCTGTTCGTCGTCGACCAGATCGAGTTCGGTGAGGGCTGGAGCTTCACACCTGCTCTTCGCTACGAAACCTCCGACGTCGAAGGTACGCTGGATGATGGCAGCAATGTCAGCTACGATAACAGCGCCCTGATGGGCGGTGCATCCCTGCGCAAAGCCTTCGATAATGGCTTCGCCCTCTTCGGCAGCTATGCCTACACCGAAAGCCTGCCGATCATCGATGACCTCGAAAACGCCACCTATATGGAACAGCCGGAAATCGGTAAAACGTATGAGCTCGGCGGATCCTATGACCGGATTGGCGTTTTCTCGGAAGATGACTCGCTCGCGCTGAAGGCCAATTACTATCACACGGATCTGGAGGACAATACGTCGTACTCCGACGTTGATTCCGTCGAGCTGCAGGGACTGGAACTTGAAGGTTCCTATGCCCGCGCCGACGGCTATTACGCCGACATCAACGCCAATATTGTCGATGGCGAAGAAACCAGTTCCAGCACGGGCAACACCAGGGATTGGCGAAACCTGCCGGCGAATTCGCTCCGCCTGACGCTCGGCAAGCGGTTCGACCGCCTCGCCGACCTTTCCGGTGAGATTGTTGCGGTCGACGAGATCAACGTGGACGGAACGACTGACCCCGGCTTCGTCATCGCAAACCTGCGGGCAACCTTCACGCCCCAGGAAGGCGTGCTGGAAGGCATCGCGTTCCGGTTCGGCATCGAGAACCTGCTCGACAAGAACTACACGCCAAACCTCGCCACACGCCCGGCCCCCGGACGGAATCTCAAATTCACGGTGTCGAAAACCTTCTAGGCCTCAGCATCAGCTGTCTCGAGCCGGTGCCGGCTACTTGCTGGCACCGGTTCAGACAGAATGACAGCCCACAGATCGGAGCATGAGAATGTCCATTCTTACACCTGTCCGGCAATTCATTGCCCTTGGCGGGCCCGTCCTCGTCATCCTTGCCTGTGTCTCGGTTGTGTCACTGGCGATTGTGCTGCTGAAATTCTGGCAGTTCCGGTCCGAAGGTGTCGGCCGGCACCGGCAGATCCGCAAGGCGCTTGCCCGCTGGGATGCCGGGCAGACGAAAGCAGCCGCCGATCACCTGAAAGGATCAGGAAGCTATCTCTCCCGCGTGCTCTTGCTTGCCATAGAGGTGGAAAAGCGGCCGGAAGCGCCCCGGCGGATGGAAGCGGAGGCGGAGCAAGCCTTCGCGCCGCTTGAACGCGGGCTGCGCGTGCTCGACATTGTCGTACAGCTTGCCCCCCTGCTCGGCCTGTTCGGCACGGTGCTGGGCATGATCGAAGCATTCCAGTCATTGCAGGCGGCCGGCTCGCAGGTCGATCCATCGGCGCTGGCGGGCGGTATCTGGGTGGCGTTGCTCACCACGGCTGCAGGCCTGGCCGTCGCGATGCCGACCTCCATGGCACTGACCTGGTTCGAAAGCCGCATCAATGCCGACCGGACACTGGCCGAAGCCGCCTTCGCCGTATTCCTGACGCCGCTGACACCGGCATCAGCCACCGCGGCCAATACGAATGTGCGGTATGGCACTTAAGCGCATCACCCGGCGCAGAAGCCTGTCGATCACGTCGCTCATCGACGTGATCTTCCTGCTGTTGCTCTTCTTCATGCTGGCCTCGACCTTCTCGAAATTTTCCGAACTGGACATTGCCGCCACCGGTGCGGGCAGCGAGGCCATGAGTGAGGCGCCGGATATTCTGGAACTCACCATCGACACGCACCACATGCGCCTTGATGGCGCTGTCTTGCCGGCCCATGGCTGGACGGCAGCCCTGAAAGGGAAGCTGACGGACAACACGGTCGTCGCCCTGAGTGTCGCGCCCGAAATCAGCACCCAGCGGATGACGGACGTTCTGGCTGAGCTGAACCAGATCCCTGAGCTGACAATCTATGTGGTGGAGACGCCATGAGACGCACACGTTCCCAGACCGAACGCGAACCGACGACTGCGTTGATCAATATCGTCTTTCTGATCCTCATCTTCTTCATGGTGACCGGGTCGCTGGCCGCACCGCCTCTCGCCTCGCCCGATTATGTCGAAAGCGAAGCGGGCGAATGCTGCTCCCCGCCCGATGCCCTCATCATTACGGCAGACGGAGAAATGTTCTTCCGGAACCAGCCAGTCAGCTCGGTGGAAGCATACCTCGATCAGAGCGGCGAGGACGCCCCTGCCCGCCTCCTGCCGGACAAGGCGCTGCCCGCCGCAGACCTGTTGCGTCTCGTCACCCGGCTGCAGAACGCGGGCGCCAGCCGCATAATCCTGATGACGGAGACACTTCCGCGATGACCCATGCTCTGACGATCCGGATTGGTATGGCCGTGAGTGCCTCCCTCGCAATCCACCTCGTCGTGTTCGCGGCGGCCGGGCCCGGCGGCACCGCCACGCAGATTACCGGGGGCGGCGCCGAGATCCATATCGGTGCTCCACCAGGCGCCCGTGCCGCGAGCGGGGCGGGCAGCAACCAGGCAGATCCGCAACCGGTCAGCATGCACGTGCCGGAACCGAAGACGTCTGAACCGAAGGCGCCTGAAACGGAGCACGAAACCCGCCCGGATCCCGCGCCGCTGCCGAAGCCGGCCCCCAAACCTATCAGGCCGGAGCTATCTCAGGTCGCACCGCAGCCGCCCGAGCCTACTCCTGCCGACACTTCTGCAAAGCCGGTTGAGGACACCGCACGCGCCCCCGCACAGGAGACAGACATCGCAGACGACACTGCATATACCGGAACTGTACCCGGCCCCTCCGTTGAGGCACAGGCAGTAACCGGCGCCGGCAGCGGGACAGCCGGACCTGCCGTCGGCAACGACGCGGACGCTGAAGACGGGGTGTCTGACAAGAACACCGTGGCAGGCAATGCATCGGACCAGGAAGGCGCCGGATCCGGGCGTGCTGCGTCTACAAACTATGCCGGCCTCGTGATGCAGCACCTGTCAAAGGTTCGCCGTCCCCGGGCCTCGAGTCCTGGTTCCGCCTTCGTGTCGTTCACTATCGGCCAGGACGGAGAACTGGAAGATATCCGGATCGCCAAATCCTCACGCTCGTCCCGTTTCGACCGGGATGCGCTGAAGGTGGTACGCCGGGCGGCGCCTTTCCCTGTCCCGCCGCCCGGCGTCAATTGTTCCTTCTCGGTCGAGATTGAGGGCGACTAGGGCGTCAGGAAAATAAAGAGTACGCCGAACACGACAAGCGTCGCCCCCATGATCTTGAGGCTGTTCGCGAGGCGGAAGCGTAACGAAAAGAACAGGATCAGCCCGGCCAGCGACATCGTCAGAATCAGGATCGCCGTTACATCGATCAGGCGCTTCCAGAACGGCCCGGCATCCTTGCCGCGGTGCAGGTCGTGGAGCATGGAGGTGAGATTTGCGCGGCGCACTTCGACGTCCGCTGTGCTGGTCTCGAAGTCGATGACCACATCGGACGTGCCCTTAACGCCCGCAAGACGCAGATAGGCTTCGTCCTCCAGCACTTCCCCGTCCTGATAGGCGCCTTTCAAAAGTGTTTGCGCAGCGACCAGGTCAGCCAGCGCCCTGCCCGCTTCCGGTGATACGCGCGCGCGCTCAAGATGCTCCGGATCAAGATCGATCGTCACGTCACCGCCCGATACGCGCGCGGCACCGAACCATTGCGGATGGTTCAACAGGAATCCGGTCAGGGCGAAGAAGATCAGCATGATAAATGCCGCCGCCGAGAGATAGGCATGCAGCATTCGGCATGTGCGATAGAACGCGCCCTTGTTGAATTTCGGCCGCTTCAACAGCCGGCTCCGGAGCGGCATGGTGACATCCGCTTTCATTGTGGAACCCCGAACCGGATTTGAACTTTACCGAGTTCGGCGCCAGCGGGAATGTCTTTCGTGAATGCCCCGGTGCTCAGCGGCAGATCGAGGCTCTCATGCTGGTGGTCACCGTGCTCGCGGGCGGCTTCGACGTGGAGAATATAATCGCCAGGCGGCACGGCATTGCCATCATCATCCCGCCCGTCCCAGACCAGCGTATAGACGCCCGGCCGCCGCGTCGGCCCCGACATGGCATCAACAAGGCTGCCTGCTTTCCGTCCAAAGCGACGGAACCAGTAATAATTCTCCTCCATCCAGCGCGACTCGTCGCCGGACAACATCAGAATACGAATCAGGTTCCGGTCAGCATCGGCAATCCATGCCGCAATATAAGGACGCTCATATTTGGCGACCTTGAGGTCCGGAATTTCGAGGTCAATCGTTAGCTGGTACCCCTCCGGCCAGACGGGCACAGCGCCGTCAGAAGGCGCGCCTGGCGCCGTATCTTCCAGTACGGTCCAGCCGGATGAGCTATAGATGCGGCCGTCATCCGCCACAACCGAAGCTTCGACCCCCTCCATCCCCTCGATCATGGAGATCGCATCGCTGATGTTCATGACCATCAAGGCAGTCGCCAGGGCATCCGCCGTCATGGCATCCTTCGCATAGACACTGACACGCAGCTTGCCGGAGACCGGCCAGCCATCAACCGGCGAAATAATGTGCCCAAAATGCTGTCCATCGATGATACGGTCGCGTGGGCCCGTGCCGCTGGTGGCGAGCGCCCCTGCGGCAAAGCTCAGCACAGGCCCGGGCGCGGCCGTTGCGGAAAAGCTGCTGATCCCTGTGCGCCATTTCCCGTCATGCGGCCCCTGCCCCCAGGCCCGCTGGTCACCGCCGATATTGAGGAGGATGCCTTTGGCTCCCGGCGCGACCTTGCGGGCGGCTTCCAGCGCCATGTCGATAATGTACCCCTTGGCCAGCGCATCGGTTCTGAACACGACAGGCTCCGGCCGCGTAACCGTTTCTTTCACCTGATCAAGGTCAACCTCGACACGTTTTGCCTGCCCTGAAACAAGACGCAGGTTTGCCCGGTCGGGGATCGCATCCTGCTTCTCAGCGGCATTCCAGATCGAGATCGCCTCACCGATGCGGCAACTGACCGCGTCAATACTCCGCTCACGAAATGATTCGCAGATGGTAAGTACCCGCATGAGGTCCGCCGAGACTTTCGCCGCCGGTTTCGTGTTGAGCTGCGACACCTCACTGTCAGGATCGTAATTGCTCAAAAGGGCGTTCAGCCGGGTGATTTCCTCCAGCGCGGCAGCTTCTGCCTGGTCAGCTACTTTTTCCTTTTCAGCCATTACGACCAGATCGAACGAAGTGCCCAGCACATGGTCTCGGTGCCGGTTGTAAGCCTTTTGTTCGGCCACGGCCGTCAAGGTAACCGCGCCTAAACAAGCGGCGGCAAACAAGGTTTTGGGAAAGAGCATGTCCTTAAATTTCCTGCATTTTTGATCCGCGGCATCATGTCCGGCGACTTTGGATTTGACTTTCTCGTCGGATTATCGTTATTGCGAATAATTCTCAATCGCAATTTGTGCAAGCCACTTTCTGCGACAGGAAACCAATCGAAGGGTCCAGACCATGAACTTCCGACTTTGCGCCGCAGCCCTCGTGGCGGCGCTGGCAATCCCTGCCGCTTCCGCCCACACCTCCTATTTGCTGCCGACTGTTTTCACGACTGCCAAAGGGAACTTTGTCACCCTGCAGGCCTCTTTCACGGAAGACTTCGCAACGCCGGAGATCGCCGTCGATTCGAACGACTATCACGTTGTTTTGCCGGATGGCTCGCGCAGTGACTTCCTATCTGTCACGCCATTCCGGCAGGTTGTCATTCTTGAAAGCCCTCTGACGGAACAAGGCACCTACCGGTTCACGACAGGCGCGCGCCTCGGCCGGACCAGCAAGGTCGCTCTCATCGACGGTGAGTGGAAACCGCTGTTTGAGGAAGGCAACAAAGTGCCGGAAAACGCCATCAAAGTGATTACCAGCCAGACCGAAACCGTCGCCGATGTCTACGTCACCAAAGGTCCGTCCACCCGCTCGGCCGTGGACACGACAATCGGCCGTCTGGCAATCCACCCACTTACTCATCCGAACGAAATCTACCTTGATGAAGGCTTCTCCCTGGACGTGACGTTCGATGGCAAGCCGCTCGCTGATCAGACCGTCACGCTCTCTCGCGACGGCGGAGACTATGAATCCCCAAAGTACCATAAGGAGTTTACAACGGACACGGATGGGCACCTCGACCTCAGCTTCGACAAGCCCGGCATCTACCTTCTCATGACCCGGCATCGTGCCGATGCACCGGCTGGCGCCGACACAGACGAGCGCAGCTATACCACGTCACTCACCTTCGAAGTCCTGCGCTGACAGGCAGAAACAAACCCTCAGAAACCTCAGGAAAAACCGATGAAACCTACCCTTCTTTCCATCCCGCTTGCAGCCGCTCTGATGCTGACGGCATGTGAAACCGTACAGACAGCCAGCGCCGGAGACACCGCCCCCACTCTCACCGCGCAGGCCGATGCAGCACCGGCTCCCGGCAGTGTATCCGCCGGACACAGCAAACGCGCCTTTGTGGAAACCTACGACATCAATGGCGACGGCCTTGTCACCCTCGCAGAATTCACCACTGAGCGCGAAAAGGGCTATCATGTCCGCGACGCAGACGGTGACGGCACCGTGCACGAGGAAGAATATGTTTCAGAATATGAAGGCCGCCTCGAACAGGAACTGAAAGAGCGGCACGACATGCAGATCAAGCAGGCCTATGTGCGCTTTGATGTGCTCGATAGCGATGACAATGCGGAGATCACGCTGACCGAGTTCAATGCGTCAGGTGATCAAATGTTCTCCGATCTCGATACGAATGGCGATGGCATCGTCGATGAGACCGATACTGCCGTGGCCTATTGAGCTGCAGCTTCTCGCAAAGCCAGACGCCTCCATCGCGACAGAGCGATGGAGGCGTTTATACGAGATTGGATGAGGGCAACTCCTCCGCTCTCCTCCAGGAAAGTGTCGAGGCATGAACGTCGCTACCTGGAAACCACCCCGGACCAACAAACCGATGAACCACCCCTGTGGGGCGGAGCAGCCGGTTCTGAGGATGTGGGTCAAACGACGCACTCTCTGTTTTGAAGGGAAGCACGGCAAGTTCATCCGAAGTGGAGCGAAAAACATAGTCGGGCCCCTTCGCCGACATCATGGGAGGTATTTCTCAGCCACCCCGGAGCCTCGTCGCGACAGCCTACCTGGGTCACGAAGGCCGCAATAGAGACACACAAAAAGAACCCGACCAACACGTCACGTCGTACCGCGCGTCCTGCTCGACTTGCCTGCGCCTTCGGCACTTCGACCGCCGCGACATTCGACGGGCATACTCTGCTACCGTAACTGGCATTGCAGCGGCAGAGTATGCCCGTACGCTTGAGGCATGATGTGCACAAGGCACCTACGAGAAAACCCCCACGGCCTTCTTCGCAGTGTTTACCCCACGAACCGCACCTCTTCTAATAATGCCCTCAAAAATACCCCCCTTCCCTTCATCGACCAGGTCATCACCAAATAACCCATACCGATTTTCTGTATACTATTCGAATACCTTTCAGCGCCGGGCGCAACACATCCCGAATACCCGTCAATTTGTCCTCATAGCATCCAAAAAGGAGTGAATCGCTTCTTACATCCAAGATCTCGATCAGTGATACTTCGACAGTATAAGCCGTTTTAAGCGCCCTAGATCGGCAGCGTTGGTCTTGTTGCTCAATTGGCGCACCTTCTCGGACCGCCAAAAACTCAGTCAGGATGATGGAGATGCCCGCTCAAACACCCGCCCCACCGAAGTCGTTCCCTTCAGACTCTTGCACAAGCCTGCACGAACTCGCCGAGACTCAAATAGCAAAATGGCGCGCTGTTGCGCATGTTGCAGCCGGGAGTTCAGAAGACGGCGACTCGGCAGTAGAAGAGTTCCTTGGAGACCTGATCATCAGGGTACAACATTCAGAGGAAACTTACTCGCGCTCAGAAATCACGACGCAGTTTCTCAGCCTCATCAGATCAAAGTTCTCCACGCGGTTCTCAGAAACGAAGCAGGCAGGAATCATTTTCCTTCTACCGCGGAACTACGACCAACTTGAAAAAGAAATGCACACCTTCCTGTCTGATAACGACATCGCACGCGAATCGTTCGGCTCAACGATTATCCGCCTATCCAAATTCCGAGACGAACAATCTAACAATGCACACGCATCGACGCCGTATCGGACAGACTGGCGCTGATTTGACGTTGGCGAACTACAGCTGATAACGACACTGCCAAGCATCAGAAAGCTAGGGAGCGAGAACATTCAGCCTGTTCCGGAGCGCTTGCCCCAACACTTATGGTCTCGAAACTTCCCATCAACCTCTTCAGGTTGGTGAAAATAGTACCCCTGGAACTTCTTCACCCCCAAGCTCGACAGGAAATCCACGACCTCTGAACGATCCACCCCTTCGGCGACCAGATCAAGATCCAAATTCCGGGCAATCCCCAAAGACGCCCCCACCAGGGCCTGGTCGATGGGACTGGCCATAACATCCTTGATCACCGAATGGTCAAGCTTAAGACCGTCTACTGATATTCTCTTCAGTATATCAAATGAATTGTAACCTGTTCCAAAGTCGTCGAGAAATACCTTGACCCCCCTCTTTCGCAATCGCTCTACAAAGGACCTCTCTTCGTCTGACCAATATATTAAATCCGTCTCCGTAAGCTCAACCCAAAGCCGCTCCGTAAGGTGAGTGTTTTCAGCCACCAGCTCCTCGAGCCATGTTCTGAACTCCGCATCCGCAACTGACGCTGCACTAAGATTGACTGACACATACGGAAAATGGCCCTCTTTGGGCGTTACGGATAAACCTCCGCCATTCATTTCTGCGAGGACACTCTCAAACATAACACGGTCGAGTTTGGGCATCAGGTTATGTCGCCTTGCATGCCCAAGAAAAGCCGCCGGTCCGTATATTGCTGCTGCTTCACGAAGACGCATAAGCGCTTCATAACCGACGACCTCCCCGTCTTTGGTAACAATCTTCTGGACGAACAACATCACCCTGTCGTCATCCAACGCGCTCAGTATCCGGTGATACCAGTTCTGGCTTTCGTGCGATCGAATCAGGCTCGCGTCACTACTTTCGAATACACAATATCGCCCCCGCCCCTGATTCTTGGCGGTATAGCAGGCGACATCAACCTCAGCCAGAACAGTTGCCGTATCCGCTCCACCCGGAACCTCAACAATGCCTATGCTGACACCACTTTGAAAAGAACCATCTTTGTGGGTCAGACGATACCTTCCCGCTTCCGCAATTATATCTCTGGCCACATCAACCGCACCATCCTGCGTCTCTTCACGAAGTATGATTGCAAACTCATCTCCACCAACGCGCGCCAGGAAGTCATTCGCTCCAATCCTCTCCCTGAATATGCGCGCCATATCACATAGCACCTTATCCCCACTCCGATGCCCACAGACATCGTTGATAATCTTGAACCTATCCAGGTCCATGAAAAGGAGATAGTTTTTCGTGTCTGTGCTGGCCTTGCTTTCCACACAGTCTTTCAGCGCCTGCTCAAAAGCTCTTCGATTCCCACAACCGGTTAAATCATCGGAGAGCGCCTGACGCGCCAGCCTCTCTGTCAACGCAGACACTTCGCTGGCATTCTGAATAAGCACAACAGCGCCCGTAAGGGAGCCATCTGTCCCATATGTTGGCGCAATTGATAGGTTGACGTGATGCATTAAATCCCCATCGCCGCGGAGCTTCAGCGCGTGCCCCATTCGCACGCTCCCTCCACGTAAAATCACCTCTTTAACGGGATCAGGGACAGGGTCTTCGTTTCGACCTGCCACAAAACTGAATACTTCAGAAAACTCCTCGCCAATCAGCTTCCCTGGAACTGCACCGACAAGTTCAGCTGCAACCGGATTGCATACCGTCACTACTCCATTTTCATCTGTCCTGACGATGCCCTCACTCGCCGAGGCAATGGTGACCTGCGCAAGCTCCTTTGCCGCATGCAATTCTTCCGTGCGGGCGAACTCTTCTGAAATATCCTCGACGTTCGCAACGCTATAAAGGACGCCACCTTGCTCGTCCCGCACTTCCTTCACACTAATCCTTACACGTACCTCATGTCCCGCCGCATGTTTCAAAATACGTTCAAACCGGCGCTCGCCCTCCTCTGGATACCCCGGATCGACATCACCATGAAGCGCACCGATTGGCCACAAAATCTCGGAGGCGTCGGATCCAATCAAGTCAGATGGAGAATAACCGAATATCTTGCCCAGCGCGTCATTCACGAAAGAAACTTTTCCATCGAAGTCTATCACCGCAAGCCCCATTGGGGCATGATCCAAAGCGTTCCGGAAAAGCATCTGAGCTTTCGTCAACTCTGCCTTACTGTCCTGAAGAGCCGTTATGTCATGAAAAACAGCGACCTGCCCATCCGGGCCGTTTCCGAAAGTTCGCAGCGAAACGTCAACGGCTTTTAGCCGCCCTTCACCGACCTCCACGAAGGCCCTCAAAGGGAGCCCACTCGACCTCATGCCGTCTACAAGCGAATTCACTTCATTTGCCTGTCCACCCGAGAGGCGAAAGCATGCAGTCAGTTTTTGGCCAAGAACATTACCCCCGCTAAGACCAGAGAGCTCGATAGCCGCCTCATTCGCATACCGAACGATTCCGGCCCTATCGGTCCGAACAACAGCGTCAGCGATTGCTCCCAAGGTCGTGTCGAGAAAGGCTCGCCTTCGCTCAACATCTTTCTGAAGCATAACCTGGCTTGTAACATCCCAAACCGCCGCGACAATCTCGTCCGCCTCACCGATCGCGTTTCGCTTTGTATTTGCGCTAACTTTCACATAGCGAACCTCGCCATCCGGGCGCACAATACGGCACTCGAACTGGATCGACGCACCAGAATGCCTGGCAATACGAACGTCCTTCAAAACCCGCCCACGGTCGCGTGGATGAACTTGTTCAACCCAAGCCCTTGGCGCCGCCCCTCCTACTCCGGAGTCACGGCCAAATATCTGACACAGTCGCTTATCCCAATACTCCTCACCAGTTTTGGATTTAAAGCGGTATATACCGATACCTGCCACCTCAGCAGCGAGCTCGCTGCGCGTCAGCGCTGCTGCAAGTTTTTTTCGTTCGATTTGCACACGCTCAGTCAGGCGGGTTTCCTCAGTTACATCCAGGAACGTAATAAGGATAGTTTCCAGCCTTCCTCGATCTTCGGACACAAGACGGCTGACACATTTAACATGACGCACCTCTCCGGAAGGCCTTATAACACGGCAAAGAAGCGGAGTTGTCGTTTCTCTAATCCGGGTGCTGTCGAGTAGTGAATCAATCAAATCGATCAGTCGCCCCTGGTCATCCTGATGAATGATATCACGCCATCTATTCGAGAAGTCGGCGCCCTCGGCCGGCCCATCAAACCCCAGGATTGCGCGGGCCTCATCATTGAATTCAGCCTGCTCCAAGATACTACCCACATCAATTTGAGAGCCTGGCGAGGTCGGCCACAGACTCAATCGCACCTCTCCCAACCCCACAATTTTTGCCGCGATCCTCTTGCGCTCCAAAGCATCTCGAAGCGCTCTGTCCGCTTCTTTACGAGCTTGAATATTTTTGATGTGCGCCAGTATATAGGACACCTCACCTACGCTCTCGTCGCGTAAACATGTGAGCTCTGTGTGCTGCCAACATTCCGCCGCGTCTACACTCAGGAGCCTGTTTTCAAAAGCAGCTGTGCCACTCCCCTCCTCCAACAGCCTTGAGATCACATCACGCACGAGGCCAACATCCTCCGGATGAACGCACTCCCAATACTCGCTACCGAGAAGATCTACCTCGGACCGTCCCGTCATCGCGCACATTGCTGCGTTCACTTTAACCAACGTCATATCGGGCGTCGCGATGCACACTCCGTCAGCCGCACGCGAAAATGCAACCTCCAACAGTCTTAGTGAATCGTTCTTAGTGATGACCTCATGCCTAAGACGGACGAACTCCCGGCATGTCCCGCTCAAGATCAACCACGCCTTAGAAAGTACCCTAAACCCCGCCAACCAATTCAATCTTTGCATTGCACTTCGTCTCGTTCCGCCGCTAGAGACCCTATGCTTGACAGATGCGCTACGTTCCGATAGCGGAGAGTGGTTCAAGGTGAGTTTACTCCATTTCGAACCACAGCCCAGCAAGCAAGCTCTCATGTGGGCACTACCTCCTTAGTAACGGACAATCCGAGGTGCCAAGCCTCTCTCTCAAAAAGAAGAGTATTTACTCAAATAATTCCTCGTCGTTATTATGCGACAACCATCACCGCTCGGCGCGAACGTCTTCACCCCGACGTTTTCAAAGCAGAAATCTGAGACATTTCAGGCTGAGGCCAGAGGAACGCCCGCAGTGAAATTACTTCCATTGGAACCGAAGTTCGGAAGAATGGATACATCCATCCCGAAAGACCTGCTGGGAAGTAGAGCCTCAGCTGGCATGAAGTGGTCTTCCTAGAGAACGAATTTTCAGGAAGATCCATCAAAACGGGTAGTCGGATCCTGACCTGAATAATGTGTTCATTTTGAAGTGATTTTTTGCAGCCGCCTAACAGATCCCCAGACAGAATGGCCTGATAGTTGCAAAAAACGTTACATAAGACGAATAAAAATGGGCACGTACAAGTTGATTCGTTCAAACACGTCCCTTATTAGCGACCCTAATAAATCTTTTAGCCGCCTAAGTATGTCCTCGCCACAATTGGAGAACCGAATGAACCGCCCCGCTTTCCGCGAACTCTTTTTTGCGTCAAACGTGGAAATCCTAAACCAGATACACGTTCTGGTTATGAGGCGGCAATTTTCAAAAGCGCTGAAATCTGCGAACACCATACTTGGGTCTGCTCAACTTGTCGGTGCTGACGCACTCATCGTTGAAACATTGCACCTGCACCAAGCCTTGATGGAATCTGATCAGGACGGCGCAAAAAAATTCATCCAGAAAGCCCGCAGAGTACTGGATACCTATAGGCCCTGATCCACGTGCTTCAGATTTGTGTATCCTGCCCCGCATGTGGCGCAGATTGGTCCGGACAGAAAACAAGGGCATGGCAGACCAGCCTCATTGTTTTCGGACGATATTTGATGCGATACCCAGCTTGACAGCAACAACTGCAGCCTGCGTCCGATTGTTTACATTCAGCTTTTTAAATAGCCCCCTGGCCAGTTGCTTTACCGCACTCTCGGACAGGTCCATGTTATGGGCGACCACCTTGTTCGAATCGCCGTGAAGAAAATGTGTAAGCAGCACTTCTTCCCGCTGACTCAAACTGGGTGGCGTTGCTGAACCCGCATGGTTTGCCTTCAGCCGTGCTGGCGGGTGATCCATCAGGTCTGCAATGATTTCTGTTGGTACATAGCTAACGCCCGCAACAACCAGGTCCAGGATTTTGCTCAACACCTCCAGACCCACATCTTTTGGCACATAGGCAATCGCACCCAAATCAAATGCTGCTGCGACCTCAATGCCCGGCAACGCTGCTGAAAAAACAACAATCTTTGCGGACGGATAAGCGTCCCTCACCGCATTCAAAATCTCCTGCGCGGCAACCCCGGGGTGACCACAATCAAGAATGACAAGGTCCGGCGCCATGGAATCTTCGATCTTATCCGTCAGCTCATCGTGAGACTCGATGAAATTGACTCGCACACCCTTCCATTTATCGACCAGAAAATCGGCAAGCAGTTCACAAACAAATAGGTGATTATCAATAATTAGAACAGTTTCGGGCAAATACTCGGACAATTTTTATCTCAATTCGATCTAAAATATCGAGCTTGTTTTCCTGCGGTCAAACACTGGCTCCAGCCCTCCATAAAGAAGGGATAACCACCTAAAAGGTCGTTAATGTTAACCAGTAAGTACCCACTCCGGCAAAGACAATAAGATCAAAAGATCACTTCAAATGCCCATTGGTTAACCCTCACCCTTCTCGTGTACCACTTTTGAGGGAAAGCCCCCAACGGAGCGCACCCAAAGATATACTCCGATCACATCCCAAATTCTGAAACCGTAACCATTCAGGTTAATTTGGAGGATGAATTTCATGAACAAGCGCGGCACCTACTCTGCACCTTCTGCCGGATATCATGAAGGCGCAGTGGCACGTTCTTCTTCAGTCGCCCATTCCCCAAATGAAGAAACGCACAAGACGGAAATCAGACTGCGTCTCATTCTCGCTCTGTTTGAAGTGAAAAACCTGCAAAGAAATATCATCAAGAATGACAAGGTCGATGATGCAGCCTGGAGCATGTTGCTCGATCTGTACCAGACACATCTGCTGAACTCGAGATTGTATGTATCTGCGCTGTGCTACTCGAGCTCAGCCCGCTCACCAACGACGGCGCTCCGACGGCTTGAAGAGATGATCAAGGCCGGCCTGATCGCTCGCCAGGAAGACACTGAGGACTCCCGACGCATTTATGTTCTGCTGACAGCAAAAGGGCTGGAAGCCGTCCAATCCTATCTTTCGGAAGTCAACTCCACCTTCTTCCGGGCGCTCGCTCCGGCATTAACCGAGTGGACTCCCTCCTCGAAAGATTACTGACTCTCCTCCTCGTACTTTGCGTCCACTTGCATTGAACTCCTCCGCTGGCGAGGTGGTGGAAGCCCGCGATGATTTTGGTACTTTGCAGGCGAGACCGTTCTGTTCCGGACCAGAGCTGGCTAACAAGAAGTCCGTATACTTAGTAATACCTGCATCGGAGGTAATGGCCTTGAACCACGCGGCCGACATCCGTTATCCATATTGATTGTCCATTCATGCCAGCAGACTGCCCCTCAACAAAAAGGGCCCGTCGCATCGTTGCAACGAGCCCTTCTTTAAGAGGAGACGACCACCTCTCCCCCGGTGCCCGCGCCCATAACGTTGGCGCTTGCCCCGGTCACATCTGAGATCAAGCCACCCATTCAGTCCCGGCAGCCGCATTCGTTGCCGCCAAGTGGCGGGCAAACAAGCGATCCACATTTTTAAGGGAAAGAAGATGGGCATGGATAAGAGCGAGCATGCCAGACTTTGCCAGCGCCTGTGTTTGCTCTTCTGTCAACCTTTTCAGCTTTTCTTCCGATACAATCTGGAAACCGGCAAAAAGCGCAGGCTCTGCCCCTCGCCGCACAATTTCCGCTTTCGCGTCCATCAACAGACCAAGATCCTCTAGCTCTTTCACGAGATTCCGAGTCCGTGTGAAGCCAACCTCCACCTGTTTACAAAACGCGAGAATATGCTGAGTGAGCGCCGTAGGCTTGTCGTCCGCAAAGAGGGCGCCACGCTCCCCTTCTTCACCGACCAGCTCGCTTTTGCTGTCGAAGCAAAGCGTCAACTTATCGTCCTCTGATGAAAGTTTTCCCAGAATGAACGGGTAGCGACGCACATAAGCGGGCACATACGCATCACTTTTCCAGCTTCCATCTTCAGAAACAAACTGATTTCGTCCTTGCGGCATGCCCGTCAGGGCGACCGGCATGACCGCATCTCCTTTACTGAAAACGATCGGACAGTCTCGCTCCACCAATGCGAACTCGTCCGCCATCACCACTATAGCTGTCGCATCTGCGGCAAATGCATAGTTCTTGTGACCGTCATATTTCAAGTTCTTATGCCTCTCGCTAAACAAGGGCGTGATGGTGTTGTAGAAGGGCGGCAGTACGGTCGGGGCTGCCACGTCATCCCTAGCTGCAGGCTTCTTGTTTCGATCCGTGAACATATAGATATCCTCTTTTTCAATGGTGCCGGCTGGCAATCAGGACAAGCCCGCCCAGTTTCTATTTCGCTTTTCCACAACCTTCAGAGCATCTGTAAAGCCGTCAAAAGAGAGCGGCACGACCAGAGGCTCACCGTCTCCCTCAAGCATGACGAGAATCCCGGCCTTGCCCTTCCGGAAGACATCCATCTCCTTGTGTCCGACCGTCTTCTCGATATAGCAGCCCTCTGCGGCACAGCGGGTAAAGTCGTAATCGGTCATCGGAACCTGTTCATCGACCCGGATCGCCACGCCTTCATCGATTCGCACGCCCAGCGGGACCAGGAACTGCACGCCAAAAACGTCAACCTTTCCGGCATGAGCAATTGAAAGCTGCATCACTTGCTCACCGCTTTCCTTATGGCTGGCCATCTGGATCATGTCGCAAGGCGGCAGATCGACACGTTCGACACAACGCACAGTCCAGTCGCCATGGGTTTCGCTTTGCTGAGATGGTTCGGCATTTGCCCCAAGAGACAGCCCCGCCAGCGCGAGTAAAGTCGTCAGTGTTTTTTTCATTTCGGTTCTCCAAGAAAAGACAAGCCACGGCGATCAATGGGAAGTTTACTCGTCACAAGCGCTTCATATCCGCCCGCCCCGGTATATTCCGGCGGACGCTTCGCCGATCCCAACTAACCGCGCGCAGCACAGAAAACTCTACAAGACCGAACCACCGGCCCACTACCTGAACGGGCCATCCAAACGAAACGCCTTGCAGTAGTCCCGGCATCCGGCCCGATTTCATCCGGAGTCAGAAATCCGCCTTCAGTCCGAAATTCACGCGAAAGTCATCTGTGGACGTGACGTTCTTTGGTGGCTCGACGACCCAGGCGGCTTCCAGAATTCCACTAACCCGCGGCGTGACCTGAACGCGCGCTCCCAGTCCACCTGAAGAAGCCGTTCTTTCCTGCAGTTGACCTGCCTCAAGCGGGCCTTTCTGCCAGAGATAGCCACCATCCCCGAAGCCATAGAGTTCTGTTCCGATATCGCCAAAACGTCCCGTCCAGCTCAACTCGCCAAAGCCAAGCAGACACTCGTCTCCCGAGAGCGTACCGGAATCGTAGACCCTCCCGAAACGGCGGCCACCTAGGGCACACTCGACACTGGAAAACAGCCCGCCGCTTCCGATGGATGCCTGTCCCCTGAAGCCGACGCGCCCGGAGATGACACCCTGCAGTGCGCTGCCAAGGGGCTGTGTCCGTTGCGCATTAAGGGAGATGACATCGTATTCTAGATTCCCGTTGGCGCGGCTGTTGCCGGTTGCATTGAAAACATCCAGGCCGCGCTGATAGCCGAGCTGAATGTAGTTTTGCGCCCTGGAAGCACCTACCGAGTCATAAGTTGCGGACACTTCCAGGTCACGCAAGCGATCACGGGTCAGGTCTGTCGACAGGATCTCCCTTGTTGCGTTGGTCATGCCAAAGGAGGCATTGACAGAAAGGTTTTTCGACCGGCTACGGATGACAGGGTAGCTCATCCACAGGCGACCTGTTGTGGTGGTGCCCTGGTAATCCAGGACTTTCAGAAGCGCATCGTCAGGATCGCTTTGCGATTGTGAGGCAGTAAGGCCAACTCTCAGCCCTTCATTTCCGATCCCCGTGGATGCCTGACCTGCAATATTCCAATAAGCATTAGAGCTTGCGCTGTGCCATCCTGACAGGCTGTACTGATCTGAACCGGTCACGATTCCATTCAGATTGACTGTCGCTCCGGCAACTTCCCGGCCGAGCAGGTCAACCATGAAATTGTTGAAGGCAACATCTCCGGAAAAAGCATCGCGTTCTAGAATTTCCACGTGCAGAACGGCTGCCCCGCTGGTATCTGGCGAGGGCGAAAGCACGACCGACACCTTGACCCCGGGCAGGTCGTTTGTAAGCAGAACGTATCGTTCCAGGTCTGCCGTCCGCAGCGGTTTCGAATTGAGGATCTGAGAGGCTAGCTGCCTGATCCGTTTCAACACCGCAGTTCCGGCCAGTCTCTCGGCTTCTGGTCCCACAATATCGACCTTGTCGACAAAGCCTTCAATAACACGCAGGCGAACACGCCCGGATGCAATATCCTGTTCCGGAACCACCGCGAAAGACAAGGCGTAACCTGCCTCCGAATAGGCCCGGGTGATCGCGTTTGCCAACATGAAGACGTCCGAAACAGTGACCTCTTCGCCCTTCTCGAAGGGCCATAGCTTCATGAGATCTTCCTGCGGGAGCGCACTCGCCCCCTCAATCATCATCTCGGAGAACACAAATGTCATATCCGCCGCATTGGGCGGGGCACTTTCATCCTGTCGGAGCGGCACGAGACTGCCGGGCTCAGACAATGTTTTTGGACCTTCCAGTAGGTTTTGCTGTGGGCGTGTTGATTCCAAGGTAGGAGGAAGATCCAACTGAGACGTCCCCTGCGCCAAAGCCGAAGAGCAAAACGCCGCTTCGGCCACGATCGTCAGCAGACCAACGTGTAGAAGGTTTTTTTTCAATCGTCCGGTTTTTCGCTCACCAATGCCCGCAGGCATATCTTGTGAGGTAAAAACACCGGGGGCATTCAATCTGCCGGAGCCCTGCTGATGCAAAATATTTGATGTAGGATTCACTGCTCGTTCCAAACCTCTGTTCAGGGTGGGTTCCCTTCGGGATATGAAACGAGTGTTGAACGCCAGTCACGCCGAAAAGGTTAACAATCCTTACCGATCAGACTCCATATTGAAGCGAGTTCCGGCACGAAACCCCGGAGGGGCGCTTTTCGCCCCAATCCAGAGCCACTTGCGGGGAATTCAAAATACTCCTTTGTGAAGAGTGTTCTACTCGAAATAGTCCCCCCTGCTTTCTTATCAGGCAAATCCCAGCCCGGATGCGGGCAAAGTTGCACCCCCCGCCTGGACCATCCCTATGAGTGATTCGCATCAAGAGGCGTGATTGGCTCAGAAGCTGGCCCAAACAGTCCAGATTTGGCTGCCTTTCGGTGGTCGGTCTCAGCCTGAATGCAGTCAGTTGAATGAAGTATAATACAGGGGCGGCACACGGGCTTCCAGGGCCCCTTGGGCAATATCCCAAACAACGTCCGAATACATGCCCCCTATCTCCTGATCAGTCTCTGGTCTTGCATTTCGATCATCGGATGATTCCATACTAACTCCCGTTCCGCGCGCCCACCCCGCCGGGTGCGGACAACGCACACGACGGCTTGTCCTTCTACGTCGATCGACCTGAGGCAAAAGACGATCCTTCAACCCGTGCCACCCCAGCTATTTCCTCTTTTTTCGCGCTTATCCCTGGTTCGCTGTAAACGGCTGTACGATGAGTGTGATAATCGCTTCGGCAAACCCGAGGGACGGCAAAGTCCTGAGTTCTCCTGGAATGCGACCCGATAGTTCATCGCGTCACCTGCCTCGAAAGGTGACAAGATCGACCAATCTTCGGCCTGGAGCAAAGTTCCCTTCCTACAGGGACCGATTAAGATAGGTGCGCTCATCAAGCTGAGCGGCATCCTCAGATTGGCCATCGGAGACGCGCTCTGGACCTGATTTCTGAGCAGTAATTTCTTCAAGGCTGCAGACAGCGGAAAACCCCAAAAAGTCCGAAAGTGTCGCGTTTTCCAGCAGGGTAAGATTTAGGCCTCTGCGCCCCCTCCTCAAAACAGGGCAATGCCCAATCCCCGGGACACCTGTCTATCCACTTCCGAAACGGCAGCGTCGCCCCCCACCCTTATCAAGGTGGTGGAGGGCGACGCGACCTCCATGAGAAAGGCTAAAATGACCTACTGAGCCTTACTCGCTTTTTTCCTCTGCCTGACCGACATAGTAGACCCCTTCACCTTGATCCACTTTGACAGCGAGTTTGGTTCTTTTGTAGGTGAGCCTCCCCTCTTCCGGATTAATGTCGGCCGACCAGTATTCCGCGTATTCGGTAGTACCTGTATCGGAGGACATTGCCGTAAACCACTCGGTCTGGCCCGCGCCCGCAGAACTCGTGAACGGGTTGGAGGAGGAGCTTGCTTCGCCCGGACCCTCATCCCCGCCAAGCTCGGCATGGGTAATTACATCCTCGACTTCTTCTGTAACCACATCGGGCACGGTTGGGTCAGTCGGATCCGTTGGATCTGTTGGATCTGTTGGATCTGTTGGATCCGTTGGATCCGTTGGATCCGTTGGATCCGTTGGATCTGCCGACACGGTCAAGACCCCATCCTGGTAGACAAAGTCGTAATTGACGGCAGAGGCCCCGCTCGCATAGATGCGATAGGTGCCGGCTCCGGAGTTTGCAGTCGCGTCACTCGCAACCGCCAGCCCCGAGATCACGCTTTCATCCTCTGTCCCGGCAAAGCCCGTGACATCATAGGTAAACACTGGATCGGGAGCGCTCTGCGCCCGCGAGGCATCATCCACCGTCACCGTCAGCGTCGCGGCCGTGATGTCTGCCGCCAGACCCGAAGGTTGCGTCAGGACATAATTCCCAGCATCTCCGCCCGACAGCGCAAAGCCCGACGCCGTGACCGTTTTGCCCGTGCCGACATTCTTGTCAGAGAACGCCGCACTCGCTGAGCTGCCATCCAGGCTGACAGTGTCAGAGCCAAGCACGCCCACAAGGCTCCCGCCCGTCCATGTCGCGCCCGTCAGAGCATCATACACCTTGTCATCTGCGCTCAGGCCACCGATCGTCAGCGTCGCGGCCGTGATGTCTGCCGCCAGACCCGAAGGTTGCGTCAGGACATAATTCCCAGCATCTCCGCCCGACAGCGCAAAGCCCGACGCCGTGACCGTTTTGCCCGTGCCGACATTCTTGTCAGAGAACGCCGCACTCGCTGAGCTGCCATCCAGGCTGACAGTGTCAGAGCCAAGCACGCCCACAAGGCTCCCGCCCGTCCATGTCGCGCCCGTCAGAGCATCATACACCTTGTCATCTGCGCTCAGGCCACCGATCGTCAGCGTCGCGGCCGTGATGTCTCCGACAGCACCGCTAACACTGGTGGAGGCCAGCTGGTAGCCATAAACCGTCATCGCCCCGTTCGAAGCCGACACATCGCTGGCTGCATCAAGCCCGCTCACCGTGACCGTCTTGCCCGTGCCAGCATTCCTGGTGTCATAGGCCCCGGCCGTCTCCAGAATACTCACCGTATCGCCCTGGATTGCCCCGCTGACCACATAGTTCGACGCTGCAAGCAGTGCATCTGTCGTTGTGTCATAGACTTTTGAGATCGCATCACCGCTCAGCGCAACCGTCAGGACAGGCGCCAGCGTATACAACACCCCATTGCCCGTACCCAGAACAGTGCTGGTTCCATTGACCGCGTTGTATTGACGGTAGTCCGCGGTCAGGCCGTCCAGCGTGTCATCTGCGGGATCCCCCGACCAGATCTGCCAGTTGCCCGAGGCCGCATCCAGTGCAGAAGCGCCTGCATTGTTTGTGAACGTATCGCCCGCCAGGACAATCGCATCCCCGCTGCCGGACGCGGTCAGAACCGCCCCGGACTGGAGCACGATGCCAGACCCTGCAGTCGGCCCTTCATTGAGCACGGTCAGGCTGCCCGCCGTGATCGAGGCAAGCGTGATGTCACCACTGGCCGTGTAGGTCTTGCCCGCCCCGTCCAGAAGCACAAGTGTGACGATACCAGCCCCAGCATCGATCTCGGCACCGGATGCCATCGCGATCACAGCCGCGCCTGCTTCCCGCTCGGCATCGATCACACCATTCGCCAGAAGGTCATTGGCGATCAGGCTCACATCTCCGCCCAGGGTCACGATATCCGCATCCACCAGGATCGAGCGGCCTGCCTGAAGCGTCAGAGCTCCAACAGAAGCTGGCGTCCCGGTCACATTCACCGCGGTCGACACGGTCAGGTCGTTCGACGCCTGAAGTGTCAAAGACGTTCCTTCTGCCAGCTTGTCCGCAATATCCTGCGCATCAACCGTCACTGTCTCGCCGGTCGACCATCCATAGCGCGACGCATTGCCCGGCCCCGTGAACAGGTAAACCGCACCGGCGTTGCTGACATTATTCGTAGCGCCGTCTTCATCGCTGGCCCCGACGGCCAGGAGATCCCCCGCCGCGTTCAGCGAGACTGCGTAGCCAAATAGATCGCTGTCCTCCAGATTGGTCACATCGACGTCCTTGCCGCCGCTGTAACCGGCCCCGATCACCGCTTCCTGCGCCGCGCCGCTAAAGGCCGTATTAGTAAAGCTGAACAGATACACCGCACCAGTATTGGTGAACGCGTCACCGGCGCCGTCATCTCTATAGGCCCCGATGGCCAGACGATCCCCCGCTGCGTTCAGCGAGACGGAAGTCCCAAAGAAATCATCCACGGCCAGGTCGGCCATGTCGACATCCTTGGGGCCGGCATAACCATAGCCGAAGACGGCTTCCTGCGCCCCGCCGCTGAAATCCGTATCGCTAAAGCTGAACAGATACACAGCACCGGCTCTGCTGACCGAATTACTATCGCCATCATCTGCACGAGCGGCCACTGCGAGGAGATCCCCCGACGCGTTCAGCGAGACATCGAAGCCAAAACTATCGCCACCTTCCAGATTGGCCACATCGACATTCTTGCCGCCACTGTAATCAGCCCCGAGAATTGCGTCCTGCGCGCCGCCACTGAAGGCCGTATCACTAAAGCTGTACAGATAAACCGCACCGGCTCCGCTGACATCATCATTGGCGCCGTCGTCTCCATAAGCTCCCACGGCCAGACGATCACCCGCCGCATTCAGCGAGGCAGATTGACCGAAGTTATCGCTCGCCTGCAGATTGGTCACATCAACATCCTTGGTGCCACCGTAATCGGACCCGATAATCGCTTCCTGCGTGCCGCCACTGAAGACCGTATCGGTAAAGCTGAACAGGTAAACCGCACCGCCTGCGCTGACGTCATCATTGGCGCCGTCATCTCCGGGAGCCCCAACGGCCAGGCGATCTCCCGCTGCGTTCAGTGAGACTGCGTAACCGAAGCCATCGCTGTCCTCCAGAGCCACATCGACATTTTTGCCGCCGGTGTAACCGGCCCCCATCACCGCTTCCAGCGTCCCGCCACTGAAGGCCGTATCGCTAAAGCTGAACAGGTAAACCGCACCGGTATTGCTGGCCGAATCAGTGGCGTCGTCATCTCCGTAAGCCCCTACGGCCAGACGGTCACCCGCTGCGTTCAATGAGACAGAACCGCCAAAGAAATCAGATGCATCCAGAGATGATGCCAAATCGATCGCAGGCACCTTGACGCCGTCCAGACCATAGCCAGACCCGAACACGGCTTCCTGTGTTCCGCCGCTGAAGGCCGTATCGCTAAAGCTGAACAGGTAGACGTCACCGGTATTGGAGACCGAATCATCCGCGCTTTCTGCATCACTGGCCCCGACGGCGAGGCGATCCCCCGCCGCGTTCAGCGAGACAGCGTAACCAAAATAATCGTTTGCATCCAGATTAGTCACATCGACGTCCTTACCGCCGCTGTAACCAGCCCCGAGCACAGCTTCCTGCGCCGCGCCGCTGAAGGCCGTATCGCTAAAGCTGAACAGGTAGACTGCACCCGGATTGGTGAACGCATCAGCCGCGCCGTCATCTCTGTAAGCCCCGATGGCCAGACGATCCCCCACGGCGTTCAGTGAAACGGAAACGCCAAAGAAATCATCCGCGGCCAGATCAGCCATATCGACATTCTTGCCGCCGCTGTAACCGGAGCCGAACACGGCTTCCTGCGCCCCGCCGCTGAAATCCGTATCACTAAAGCTGAACAGATACGCCGCACCAGCCCTGTTGACCGCATTACCATTGCCGTCATCAAAGCGAGCCCCTGCAGCCAGACGGTCGCCCGACGCATTCAACGAGACACTGAAGCCAAACTCATCGCTCGTATCCAGATTGGCCACATCGACATTCTTGCCGCCGCTGTAACCGGACCCGATAATCGCTTCCTGCGTCCCACCGGTGAAGGCCGTATCGGCAAAGCTGAATAGGTAGACTGAACCGGACCCGCTGACCGCATTACCGGCCCCGTCATCACCGCGAGCCCCTACGGCCAGGCGGTCGCCTGCTGCGTTCAGCGAGACAGCGGAACCAAAGCTATCGCTCGCCTCCAGATCGGCCACATCGACATCCTTGCCGCTGCTGTAGCCGGCCCCGAGCACGGCTTCCTGCGCGCCGCCACTGAAGATCGTATCGGTAAAGCTGAACAGGTAAACCGCACCGGAACCATCGACCGCATCACCGGCGCCATCATCACTTGGAGCCCCAACGGCCAGGCGATCCCCCGCCGCGTTCAGCGAGAGACTGGAACCAAATACATCTGAGTCCCCAACAGCCACATCGACATTCTTGCCGCCGGTGTAACCGGACCCGAGCACCGCTTCCAGCGTCCCGTTGGCGAAATTATTATTGGCGAAGCTGAACAGGTAAACTGCACCAGTATTGCTGGCCGAGCCGTCATCTCCGTAAGCCCCTACGGCCAGACGGTCCCCCGCTGCGTTCAATGAAACTGCAGCACCAAAGAAATCAGCAGCATCCAGTCCCACATCGACATCGAGGTTTTTGACATAGCCCGATCCCATTATACCGGCATAGGCCCATTCGGCGAGGGTGCTGTCGGTCCCGATGATGATATTCTTCGGGTCAAGCAGGAGATGGCCATCGCCCACCCAGACCGTGTCCAGATCGGCCTGGCGCAAATCCTCACCCGAGGAGATCTCCACCGACCCGCCGCCGGACCCGCCGCGCGCGTCGATCCCGCCCAGGAATGTCGTCTGCTTGTCAGACCAGATCACGGCCGTGCCGCCCAGACCGGATGCTGCGCTCACATCGACCCAGCTCGCATCTCCGAAAAATACCGCATCCGCACTGCCAATCGGCGAAAGCTCGCCCCACCGGCCGAGGAACGACCCGTAATATGCTTTCTCCGTATCCGGCGTCTTGCCGCCCTGGAACGCTCCGCCGACGCGGACAAGACCGCCCTGGCTGAAGCCGCTCGCCGACAGGCCCGCCGACAACAGGCGCACATCACCGGCGCTGAAGTCGATCTGACCGCCCCGGCCATAGATGCCGTCCGCAAGATATTGGCCCGACGTGGCCACCTGCAAACCGCCATCCACCGTGATCGTCCCGCCATGGGTCAGGCCCTGCGCATTCGTCCGACCGGTCGAGGTCTCAAGGATACGTCCGGCCTTATAGCTGATTGACCCGCCTTCTCCGGCCGCCCCGGTCGCAAAAACGTTCTCGGCCAGGAACAACTGGCCCGACGACGCAATCGCAATCTCGCCGCCAGAACGGCCCGACGCGGTCAGCGTCCCGCCCAGTCCGACATGGTCGGCCGTCACACGGATCGTGCCGCCATCGCCCTTCGTGGAAAGACCTGAGCCCGTCCCGCCAGCCTGGATCAACCCGTCCGTCGTGAAGCTGCCCGCATCGACCTCGATCAGGCCGCCGCCCTTGGCCCCGGACGCAGACACCAGCGCCCCGTTCGCGACCTTCACACCGCCAGACCCCGACAGCGTGATCACACCCGCAGACTGGCTTACCGTATCGGCCCGCACAGTTCCGCTAATGCTAACAGACTGGTTGACCACTTCACGCGCCGCAGACGCCGTCAGAAGGACCTTACCGCCAGCCGCAGAGATCTCGCCCGCCTGCTCGACCAGCGCTGTCTCATCGTCTTCACCGAACAGGAACGACTCGACCGAATCGCTCGCCTCGAACCGGATCAGCCCGTCGCCATAAAGGTCCAGCGTAAACCCGGTGCCCGCCCCCAGCGCCACGCGCCCGAGATTAGCAGAGATCACGCCCGAATTGCGCACATGCGGCGCCACAAAGGCCGCCATGCCGGCATTGGAGATCGAGATATAGCCTTCATTGACCACAGACGCCGCGGCCGCATCCGTCGCCGAGAAGCGCAGCTCCCCGCCCGCCATGAACGCCGCATCGTCAAAATCCAGCGTCGTCGCCACAAGGCCTGATGCATCGACCCGCGAGCCCTGACCGAACAGGATGCCGTTCCGGTTGACCAGAACCACCTGCCCATTGGCATTTACAGACCCAAGGATCACTGACGGGTCCAGACCCAGCACACGGTTGGCCGTCACGGACTCCGCATCCGGCTGTACGAACGTCACCGTCTCGCCGCGCCCGACCGAGAAGCTGTCCCAGTTGATCACCGCACGGTCAGAGCCCTGCGTGATCGTCATGTTGGCGCTGCCTTCGCCAGCAACCTCTGCCTCACCAACAGAGACAACAGCTCCATTGGGACCAGCCAGCGCCGGAAAGCCAACAAGACCTGCAGCAAGCGCCGTCGCACTCGTCCGCATCAGCCAATTTGCGCGCGAACGGTCATTTGGGAAAATCACAATGGATGTACTCATGGGGCTCTATCCTGACTTCTTTGGATGGAAAAGGGGTTGTACGCGTACGCCGGAACTTCCCGTCCGGAATAAGATTTTCAAAAATCTGTCAGCTGAGTTTATACAGACCGTACACACCGCTCCGGAAAAGTCCGGCTGCCCAAAAGCATCCATATGCTGGTGTTGTTGGCGTCGCACGCGCATGATCCGTTCCGCTGACAAAACTTCCATTTGCCGGGAAGAGTCTGCCACAAGCCGGAAAGCAATTATTAACGGGATGTTACCATCCGTATCCGATATGAAGTAAAGTATCCTGATCAGGAGGAACCAGGCCCAAAACACCACTCCAGACAGGGAAATCGTCCACGCAACCAATCACCCCAATATGGAGTAGTATGGATTCCGGCAGGCACGAAGAAGATACAAAAAAGTGACGCCTTAGGGTGCCCAGACAGAAAGGCAGACACTCAACTGCCACGACTCAGAATCACCCAGATTGTCAACTAAAAATTGACAACAGTCATATCTCGCGTTGGGTGGCTTCAGAGGCAAACCGAAGCAGGCACATAAATACGAAGTGCGCGGTTTCGTTCGTATGGGGCTTCAGAGCTGTTTCGGGGAAAAAGTATTGCCGAAATCACCATGAAGGCCCTTGACCGCCGCCTGCGTCCGATTGCGCACGCCGAGTTTTTTGAACAAGTTCCGTGCGACTTGTTTCACAGCAGCCTCAGACGCCCCCATAAGATGAGCAATTTCCTTGTTCGAAGCACCTTCGACAAAACGTGCCAGCATGTATTCCTCACGGTCTGTGAGATTTAGCTTCTTAGAATTTTTAGTAGTCACGGCACCCGGCACAATCCCGCTCAAAAGCGATTTTGGCGCATAGGTTGCACCACTCATCACAAGGTCCAGAACATGGCAAAGTGCATTAATACTGAACGTTTTCGGTACATAGGCCGCTGCGCCGCATTTCAGCAATGCCAATGCTTCGTCTCCGGTCAAACTGCCAGAAAAGATGACAACCTTGGCATCCTCCCACTTCTGAAACAGACCGACACAACATGAAAGCAAGTCCCGGCAATCCCCCCCCCTGTCCAAGATGACTACGTCGGGTTCGAATCCATCTTCCGAAGCGTACGGACCACAGCACGACGCGCTGCTGCGGATGTCAGCGTCGGGCCACCTTTCAGCAATTTTCCCAACTAATGCTTCACGCACAAACTGAAGTTCGTCATAAATAAGAACAGACTTCAGTGGCATGATTAGTGGCCGTCCCTCATCACTCATATTCTTTTTTAAGTAGAATACATATTATTCAGCGCGCCGCAAGGCTGGACGACAAAAAACAGTCAGAATTCTCTCAGATCCATACCAAATTTGTAGCCCCCTCAGCCTATATGAGCAGGCTGCGCAACATAACTGAGGTCAGCTCATGAAATCGGCTCGCTCACCCTCACACCCGGCCTGGTACCTGGAATACGCCCCCCGTTTCCGGAGAGTCTCAAGCCCGTTCGCAGCTACCTGAAATACCCCGTCCTCTCCGCAGTCGTTTCGATAGCGACGAGAGTCGCTTTTTTTCAGAATACTGATCATTAGTTCCGTCGATGGTGTAGAATGGCCAATTCCGTTGAGGTTATCAGTATCCTCCGCGGGCATGACCTCAATCGCTCGTGCCGCCTGATATGCATAGCGTGGAACATCCCGCAAACCGGTCAAGAAGAATTCGGGCCATGCCTCTCAACGACCATACACCCGAACGTCCGGAGAAGCTCATAGTAGATTGTCCGGTGAGTCTTAAGAAGACAGAAGAACGTTTCCTCAAGTATGTCCTACTCGCAGAGGCAAAACATGATCAGAAGCCCTCCGTGACGCCCATTGCCGTCAGCGTCATGTGCGTCTCGGGTGACAGTTCCAGACCCGCGGGATGGAAGAGACTTATGAGAACGGCGCTCTGACGGAAGCGCAGCGCTTCGCCGGTCTCTTCTCCACCATCACTCCGCTGCGCCGCGATGCCGCTATACTCCGTGCCAATCCGCTCGGACTTTACATTAACGGCCTCAACCGGGTCGAAGACCTCGCTACAGGAGACGAGACATGATCCGCTTGCCTGTAACCAACAGCGCTGGAACCGTATCTGCGCACACGAATTGCAAAACCGCCTTCCGGGTGCCAGCGCGCCCTTGTACGGCACAAGGGGCTTCGAAGAACCAACACATTTCTCTCAGTCTGGATCGCGTCAGTTGCCCCACGGCGCCCCGAAGGCAACCGCCCATTACCAATTTTCCAATTTCGAAAGCTGCTCTCTTTCCGAAAGAGCCAGGTAATCTGTCAATGGAATCAGAGCCCCGTCATTGTGGCATCCGTGGCCTGAAGCATCGCGATCAAAGACGGCCACCCTCCCGCCTCAGGCGATCTTCGGAATCGAAGGCACGCTTCAGGGCTTCACGGGCAGCACTGAATTCGGTTTCCTTCTCGGTGATCTTCGCGTGACAAGCCTGAATAGCAAAAGTTTGGCGCTGCGCATATCCATGTTCGTAAGACAGGATATGCGACTCGATCCCGCCCGCCTCGCCATTCAACGAGGCAAGGTCCGCTTCGAGGCGCTTCAGGTCTGTCCTCAGCGCGGTCAGCTCCTGCTGTACACTGAGCAAGTGTTGCTCGGCTCGCTGTCGTTTGAGGGCGACAAGCTTCTGAAGAGGTGGACCTTTTTGCGCCATCCCCTATTCCATGTGCCTTTTCACACGTTCAACGAAATTAATCGCAGCGGCCACAGCGGCAAAGTGTTCAGGGCGGATTTCCTCGTCCACCTCAACCAGGCCGTACATTGAGCGAGCGGCCGGCGGATCTCGATAGATCGGAACGTTATTGGCTGTAGCGACTTCGCGGATGCGTGCCGCGAGATGGTCCACACCCTTGGCAACGCAGACGGGCGCCTTGCTGGAGTCCGGATCCCATTTCAGCGCAACGGCATAATGCTCCGGGTTGACCATGACCACGGTCGCGTCCTTCACATTGGTCAACATCTGGCCGCGTGTGATTTTGTGGGCTTTCTGGCGGCGTTGCTGCTTCAGCTGGGGATCACCCTCGGACTGCTTCAGCTCTTTTTTCATGTCCTCACGCGTCATCTTCAATTGGTTGGCGTGAAGACGGCGCTGCAATGGCAGGTCAATTGCCGCGAGCACGAACTGGAACAAGAGGAACCAGAAGATGAGCTTCAGGACCTGCGCGAAAGTGAATTCGGCGAACTGACCCTGCTGAATGGCGCTGGAGGCGTAATAGCCTTGGGCGAGCTGTACGAGAAAGACGATGGCAATCGTCGCCGCAAATATCAGTTTTACTGTGTCTTTCAGGAAGTCCAGCAAGCCTTTCGCACCATATTTTTTTTTGATGTTCTCGACAGGTGACAGCTTTTTGGGATCGGCCTGCACCTTTTTTGCTGAAAAGGAGATGGAGCGCTGCGCGATGAGCGCCAGCATAACAATCGCGCCGAGGATGAGAAGCACCGGGGCAAACTTGATAAGGATTGTAGACAGCCAGCTGCGGGTCTCCGCCCCTCCGGAATCGAAGATATCTTCAGAGAAAGCATCGGCATGGTACAACATGGACGAAAAGTCTTGGAAGACCGAATTGCCGATGGCGACTTGAAGCACGAGCGCCGCGACCATAGTGGCGACGATCAATGCGAGCGTATTGGCCTCCTTCGAGTGCGGAACATTACCTTCCTCACGCGCCTGCTGGCGGCGCTGCTCGGTGGCCTCGAATTCCTTTTCACCGCTGTCTGATTCTTGTTCAGCCATGATCTACCTCACTGCCAGACAACGATATCAGGTATGCGGCCTTCCCACACCACCAGCATGCCCATGATCGACAAGGCCAGAAGGATAATACCCGCACCGATCATCAGCGGCGCCCCGACAAATGCCACCATCAGCGATGGCAATGCCTTGTTGATGAAACCAAGGCAAATATTGTACAGCAAGTTTACCGCCACAAACGGCCAGGCCAGCATGATCGCAAGGCCGAACGCCGACAAAAATGCCTGAACCAGCATGTCCTGATTCATTGCTTCCAAAGCTCCGATTGGCACATCGGCATAAAGACGCAGCAGGCTCGCGATCGCCTTGATATGAAAATCCGCTGACAGCAGAAGCGCCGCCCCTGCCATCGACAGCAAATTGGCCGTCATAGTCTGTTGCTCATGCTCCAGTGCAATCCCGAGCAGCTGTGACAGTCCAATGGATTGCGAAATCACAGTGCCGGCAATGCTGAGCATCCAGATGGTGACCCGCATCACCACACCAAGGGAGAAACCGATAGCCACCTCCGTTGCCAGTACCCCCGCATAGGAAGCGAAAGAATCGGCCGGCGGCGGCGCAATGAACCCGGATATCGAAAACATGGCAGAGAGCGCGAGCAGGATCATCACCCGCATCTGAAGCGGAACTGTCTGTTCGCCGATTCCCGGCATGAAGAAGACAATAAAGCTCAACCGGGCGACAATCACCATGACCAACGCGATCCAGGCGGATAGCGCGTCCGGGATGGGTAATCCCCCCAACATCAGATAACGCCGATTATATAGGGCTTTGTCTTGGCGTTGATTTCCTCATAAGCCAACACGGCATTGCGAATGCCCTTGCTGACGAGCACGGTTTGCAGGAAGCGGCGCCGGCGTGATGTTGTCGCAACAGATGCAATCACACCTTTGCGGGCCGCTTCATTCAGTTTTGTCTGAACCAAATTCGTCAGCTCACCAAACAATTCCGGCGGCAGCGCAATATCACTGTTCCCGTTTTCATTGGTAATTTCGTATTGCGCGAATTTTTGCTCCCAAGTGGTTGAAAGCTGGACCAGTGGCAGACGCCCCTGCTCGTCCTGCAGACGGTCGACAATTTGAAAAGCGAGCCGCTGGCGTACCATTTCGACAGACTTCTGGATGTTCGCCCCCGCCTGCTTGGCTTCGGCCAGGGTCTCAACGATAAGGAACAGATTGCGGATCGAGACGCGCTCTTCCAACAGCAGCCGGATAACGGACAACAGCAACTCCGGCGTGACCTTGCCGGGGATGTACTCGTCCAGGAACCGCCGATTGGCAGCAGCGCGCTCCGGATCAGACACCTTGGTCAGCGCATCCAGCGTGTCGAGCATGACCATACGGGTGAAGATCAATGAGAAGTTCGACTGGATGACTTCCAGCATATGCGTAGCAAGCACCTCGATCGGCTCGACAGCGGGAATGCCGGAGGCGGCCAACTCCTGTTTCTTGCCGGAAGACAACCACCGCGCAGCCGCCTTGTAGACCGGCTCCTTGACCTTCTCGCCATCAAGATGCGGCAGTTGATCATCTTCGAGCAACGCCAGAACGGAGCCCGGCCGCAAGAAGCCGGAATCGATCCGAACGCCCTGAATGCGAATGCGGTATTCGTTCTTTTTCAGGATTGGATTGTCCGTCATACGGATCGGCGGAAGAACAAAGCCGTACTCCTCGGCAATGTACCGCCTGATCTTCTGGATCCTGCTTTCAAATCCATTATCGCCCAGAAGGACGAGATTCACGAGATCCGGCGCGACTTCGAGGTGGATCTCATCGGAGTGAATGGAGTCGCCAAACTTAATCGGTTCCGGAACGTCTTCCTCCAGCGCCAGTTCCTTGTCGGCTTCCACTTTCTGATGCTTCTGGTGAATGAACCAGGCAGCCGTCGCAAAGCCAATCGCGGCCAGCATGAAAGGGATGAAAGGCAGTCCTGGGAACAAGGCAAACACACCAAGAATGCCGGCAACGATGAAAAGCGCCGTCGCGTTGGCACCCAATTGCGCCACCAGCGCAAGGTCGATGGCACCGTCTTCCCTGCCCTTCGACAGAAGGAGCGCGGCAGCGACTGAGACAATCACGGCCGGGATCTGCGAAACCAGTCCATCGCCTACCGTCAGGATCGAGTAATTGCTGAGAGCCTCGGAGAAACTGAGATGGTGCACGGTCAAACCGATGCCGATACCTGCCAGCAGATTCAGCGCGGTAATCAGCAGGCCTGCAATAGCATCGCCCTTCACGAACTTTGAAGCGCCATCCAGAGAGCCCAGAAATGCAGCTTCTTCCTGTTCCTTTTGTCGGCGCTGTTTGGCCTCTTCATGGGAGATGGCACCTACAGCAAGATCTGAGTCGATGGCCAGCTGCTTGCCCGGCATGGCGTCGAGGGCGAAGCGGGCACCGACTTCAGCCATGCGGCCTGCACCCTTGGTGATGACCATGAAATTCACGATCACCAGAACACCAAAGACGACGAGGCCCACAAACAGATTGCCCCCCATGATGAACATGGCGAAGCCCTGGATCACGCCGCCGGCGGCGTCCGTACCCGTATGACCATCGCCGATAATCAGCTTGGTCGACGACACGTTCAATGCCAGTCGCAGGATCAGAGAGGCAAGCAAAACGCTTGGAAAAGATGAAAAGTCCAACGGCTTTTCGATGAATATCGAGGTCGTGAAGATCAGGATGGCAAAGGCGAATGAGCAGGTCAGACCGATATCCATCACCCAGGCCGGCACCGGGAGGATCATAACGAGAATGACCATCATCAGGCCAATAGCCAGAAGCGCGGTTGGGTTCGACAGCCCGAAAAGTTTCGTAGTATCCACGGCGGGGCCTATTCTGAAATGAGCGGCAGGACGTAATTGTTAAAAAGATCGAGCGCGATGCGGGTCATGTAACCAAGCGACAGAAAAAACACGACGACGACGGCAAAGATCTTCGGAATGAAGGTCAGCGTCATCTCCTGAATGGAGGTCAGTGCCTGCAGAAGACCGATCACGAAGCCAAGGATCAGCGTCGTTACCAGAATCGGCAGAGCCATCATGGCGGCGCCCCAAATGTGCGCCCTCAGAACCTCGAAGATCTCCGCCTCAGACATGCCGCACCCTCCGGGCCTCAGACCGGCATCCGCAGCAGTTCCTGGTAAGCCTCCACCACCTTGTCACGGATCGTCACGGCAGCATCCAGCATCATTTCGGCATCGGCGAGCGCAGCAACCATGGCGTGCGGATCGGCGCCGGACACAGCCGTGTCCACCGCTGCACCTTCCGCCTGCTGGAGCGCCGCGCGGAAATCGGAAATTCCTTCGGCGACGACATTCTTGTCGTCGCCCGTTTTCGCTGCAGCACCAGCTGAGCCAGCTGCGTCTGCAGGGCGCGCGGTATTAAGCGCAGTATAGGCGTTGAATCCTATTGTCGACATAACCCATCTCCCCTCTCACCGCATCAGCGGCGTAGAACATCCAGTAGTGACTGGTACATCGTGCGGGCCTGCTGAAACGAATTCAGATTGGCCTCGTAAGTACGGTTCGCGTCACGCAAGTCCGCCATTTCCGTAATCAGAGAAACATTGGACATGGTGACGTAACCGTCGCTATCGGCCATCGGATGGGATGGGTCATACTCCCTCTGACCCGGGGTCTCATCCAGCATGACCTTGGTCGTGGCAAAGTCGGCCCCCTTCCCAGGGAGAGCTTCCTGCAACAAAAGCTTGCGGCGGTATCCGGGGGTGTCGACATTCGAAATATTCTCCGACGCCACCGTGACACGCCGCTGTTCCAGCGACATGCCGGAAACAGCCTGCATCATGATTTGTTTGAGTGGGTTCATTCAGACCTCCCTCAATACTTTCCGAGCGCGGTGCGCAGCAGCTCAAGCGACTTGGAATAGACTGTCATCGCCTGCTCGTGCTGACCAGCCGCCTCGGCCGACTTGAACATCTCCATCTCGATACTGACTGAATTTCCGCTGGGCGATACGGGGCCGTCCGACTCGACGACTTTAAATGACGTATTCAGTCCAGTATGCGAAGCACTATTCGAGGCGCGTGCAAGATAGGAATCGAAAGACTCCAGTTGTTTAGCCTTGTAGCCGGGGTCGTCGGCATGCGCGACATTGGTCGCGCTTACCTTCTGGCTCTCCGCGGCGTAACGGGCCATTGCGCCGTAGATTTCAAAAAGCGGAAGCTGGGAAATCATGACAGACTCGTCTTGGTTAACTCGTTAACAAGACTTCAAGCGATAAGTTGAAGAAAGAGTTAACCGATCGACCCGTTTTGTTAGGATTTACACCATGCCGATGGGAACGGCCTCTCCTTCGTTCACACTTTTTAGTCTTTGGGGCACGATCACCGACGTCGCCCCTGGCATGGTCCGGATTGCCGGAATCAGCGAACTTGCCGGTGTCGGGAATGAAATCGTCATTGAAAAACAGGGCACAAGCATTCTCGGGGAAATCCTCTCAATTTCCGGAGATAGCGTCACCGCGCTCCTTTATTCACCCTGCGATGCAATCCGGATCGGAGATGCTGTCCAGATCCAGCAGGAACCCCGGATCGAGCCCGGCGATCACTGGCTTGGCCAGATCATCAACTACCGCGGCGACATTACCGGCGCGACAGCACCCGTCGTTCCCTTACGCGCCACAAATCGCCGCCTGAACACAGCCCCCCTGCCTGCGCATGCGCGCCGGGGTATCGGCGACCGATTGGCAACTGGCTGGATGGTGACCGACACGATGCTGCCGATTTGCCAGGGCCAGCGGCTGGGCCTGTTTGCAGGCTCGGGTGTGGGCAAGTCGACCTTCCTCGGCTCACTCGCCGCTGGATTGGAAGCTGACCGGGTCGTCATTGCACTTATCGGCGAACGCTCGCGCGAAGTGAACGAGTTTGTCCGCAACGTGCTACCGCAATCGATCATGTCCAAGACGGTCGTGGTTGCCGCAACCGCCAGCGAACCGCCTGGTGCCAAGAAGAGAGCCGCTTATTGCGCCATCACAGCCGCTGAACATTTCCGGGACGAAGGGCACAATGTACTCTTCCTGTTCGATTCCATCACACGGTTTGCCGAAGCGCACCGCGAAACAGCCCTCATGGCGGGCGAGACGCCGGCGCTAAATGCCTTCCCGCCCTCGACAGTCCGGGTCATTTCCGAACTGGCTGAGCGGGCCGGCCCCGGCCTTGGCAACAGGGGTGATATTACCGCTATTTACTCGGTACTCGTTGCCGGATCTGACATGGAAGAGCCAGTCGCGGATATGATCCGCGGAATCCTGGATGGCCACATCATCCTGTCACGACAGATTGCCGAGCGGCAACGCTATCCAGCGATCGACGTGTTGCGATCCGTCTCCCGCGCCTTGCCGCACGCCGCAGCTGATGACGAGAACGCTCTCATTCGCCTCTGCCGGAAGACACTCGCACTGTACGAAGAACTCGAACCCATGCTGAGGGCGAACCTCTACGAGTTCGGTAAGGATGCAGACGGCGACAAATCTATCGCTCTTTTCCCGACACTCGACGCCTTCATGGGTACAAAAAGTCCGGACGGAATTGCCGCAGCCTTTGGGACATTACAGTCCATCCTCAGCCAGGACGAAGAAATTAAGACAGAAGACTGAGGAACAGGTTCTGACTGGCCTGACTGCCGACCCCGTCGCTGAGCAAGGTCAGTGCGGCAGATGCCGATGAATAAGATGTCGACCCATTCTCGATGGTATCCATGGCCAGGAAACGATGGATCATCTTTTCTATCACTTCGGGTTTTGCCAGCTCCGAAAGGTCGCTGATCCCCATAACGGACTGGATACGGTCCTTGAAGACATCCGCTTGACGGTCGAGATCGAGATTACTGAGTCCATCCGGCAGATTGAAGGCTGTCTGCATGACTGTGCGAACCGGCACATCCCCGAGGATCCGGTAGAGAATAGCCTTGTCGCTGGACTCCGCCCCGGCGATTTCGGAAATCTCGGACTGGTAGTTCAACGCCAGGCGCATCGAGTCATCGACATCGCCGACAGCTGTGCGAAACGACTCGGCTTCGAAATTGACGGCAATCCTCGCTAGCTCTGACGTTGACATGATGATCTTGCCATCAATCGGAGACAACGCCTCAGCGAATTTTGTGTACTTTGGATTGTTCAGGCGCGGCAGGAACGTACTTTCGGGATCTCCGACCTCTTCCAGTGCCTTGCGGATAAATCCGCCTTTCCATTCCTCACCGCCCAGGCCAAAAGCCGTCATGGTAACGCGCAGCAATCGCTTGTCCGCCATGAGCTCATCGACACTCAAGGTCTGAGATAGCTTATCGAGCATGTAGTCCCGGTCATTCCGGACCTGGGGAGAGTCACTGAAGGATTCTAACTGGCGCGAATATGTCGCCTGCAGGAATTTCCACCCCCCTATTCCCGACAGCGGTATGGCAGGCTGGAACATGACGTCAGGCGACCTTTGCCTGACCCATTAGCGCCGTGCCACTTCCGGACAAGGCGAGGAGTTCCGCCTCAATAGGCAGGATCTGGCGCAGGTGACACATGGCCGAATAGTAATTGGCCCGGCTAATCATGGAACGAAGTACCGGGATCAGCTCTGGGTCGATGTGGTCGAAAACCTCTTCAAGGCGCGCGCATTCAGCATCGATCGCTGGCACGGTTTCATCTTCCGAAAGGTCACCAGTCACCAGAAGCTGGATCGCATAGTAGATCTGCTTGACTGGCGTATCGACTTCGGTTGGGTGCATAGCATCGCGGCAGCGAAGTACGCGGGCATCCCCTTCTACCACGCGAATGCGGGCGGGCTTGTCACCATTTTCGAGGGTGGCCCCATTGATGATGAATCGCTCACCTGGTGCAACTTTAAATACGAGACCCGACATCAGATATCCTCCCCAGCTGCGTCGCTTGCAACCGCGCCGCCAAGACCATTCATGATGGACTGGTTGATTTCGATCAGGTCTGCGATGTCACCGTCACCCGCCATGATTTTCATGCTGTTCTGACGAACAAATTCTGCGAGGTACAAAAGGCTCCGCTTCATCTCGTCCGGAAGAGCGTTACCGGGTTGAAGCAAGTCAATTGCAATCGTTGTCCACAACTGCTGGTTTCTGTAAATGGCATCTGCCCAGTCAGTTGGCTGGACATCATCTTTTTCAGAAACGTCCTGAAGCGCGTCCGTAATCTGACGAAACAACGCAAACTCAATTTCTTTTTCCCCAGCGGTGCGTTGCTTGACCTCCCCATATGCCTTGAAAGCCAGTGACTGCAAAACACCCTCCCCGGGTTTGTAGAAGCAATAGCCCGGGAACCGTCATTGGTTCCCGGGCTATCCGTCATATTAGCGGAACAGCGACAGCAGAGTCTGCGGCGCCTGGTTAGCAATGGACAAAGACTGCACGCCCAGCTGCTGCTGGACCTGAAGGGCCTGCAGCTTGGCTGAGGCAGCTTCCATATCGGCATCCACGAGACCACCGATACCGGACGTCATGGAGTCGACCAGGGAGCTGACAAAGTCAGTCTGGTTTTCGATACGCGTCTGCGAAGAACCGAAGCCAGCTGCAGCGTTGATGGACGTCTGAAGCAGAGACTCGATTGATGTCAGAGCAGACGTTGCACCAGCATCCGTGGTCACGTCGATCGAAGAGACGTTTCCAAGACCGCCAGCGCTGACGCCAGCTGTACCGCCAGTCGCAGATTCTGCCTTCACAGACAAGTTACCACCTGAACCGTTGGCGATGGTGATTACGTCATCAGCGCGGGAAACGGTGTATTTGGTTTCACCGGTTGCAGAAAAGAAAGTGCTGATCTGATTGGCCAGATTGGCAGCGACGGAGTTGACGCTGTCATCGGCGCCCGCAACGTATTCGAACGTACGCTGACCGACGCTGTTAGCAGCACCGGAGTCATCCAGGACGATGCGGTAGGAATTACCATCGGCCACCGAAGCAATCGTGATTGCTTGCGAACCGCCATCAGCAACTGTCGCTGCCGTACCTGCAGCCGTGCCGCCATTGTTGATGATCGACGTGTCGGTAACGGCCGTGGTTCCGAAGGTTGCGCCCGTTGCAGTGTTGCTGATCGACAGGTCGTGACGTGCAACGTCGATGAAGGCTGCCGAGACAGTGCCCGAGGAGCTGCGATCCAGCGACGACAGGATCTTCATGTCTGCGGTGGAAGAACCGTCAACCAGATTCAGGCCGTTGAACTGGGCAGCGCCGACAACGGAGCTGATGTTCTCACGGATCTCAGAGATTTCAGTCTGAATTTTGGTACGGTCAACGTTGGCACCCTGAGCATTAACGATCAGGTTTTTCATGTCCTGAAGAAGCTCAGTCACCTTCTCCGAGGCAACACGAGCGACGCCGACGGTCGACGAACCGAGGTTCAGGGAGTCGGAGATCGTTTTGAAGCTTTCCACGTCGGTCGACATGACAGTCGAGATAGCCCAGATCGCCGAATTGTCTTTGGCGCTGGAAACGGTTTTGCCTGTTGAAATTTCGTTTTGGACCGATGCGAGATCTTTGTTGATGTTACGCAGCGTGTCGAGCGCAACCATCGCGCTATTATTAGTCAGAATACTGGACATTTTTTATACCCATCCCTCAAGGAACGTGGCCTGCGAACGGATCGCGGCCGATTGAATTGCGTGTCATCCTGACTGCGGAAATCCGCCAACCCCTCCAGGTTTCAGGAAACGAATACAATCTGGTAGTGTACAAGCAGTTAACCAGTTAGGCCTTTTTCAGAAACCGCCCCGTGACTTCGGTAAACGCGACCTTGCCGCCTGTTTGCGTATACGATCCGACATAGGCGTTCGCATGCTGCGACTCGAGACGTTGAATGGCACGTCGCATACCATTCTGGATCGCTTCGAAATGAACAGCGTTCTCCTTTGCCATTGAGACAATGTCTATCATATCACTCCGATAGGTGCCCGGTACGGCACTTGGGTCGAGTGATCCGAAGGCCCTCTCAAGGGCATCCATCGCGGACAACTTCACCTCCACCAATGAGAGGGTTTCCCGGGCGCGGCCTGCGAGAAGATACTGTTGCTCCAGAGCCAATGCTTCTTTCAGCGAGTCGATTTCGTTTTGCACGGAAGCCTGGTTCATACAGCGTCCCCCTGCCGTGGCGATTGGTTCACCCCTGCCGTGCGGTCCACCGCTTCTCCCAGGCCCATGGGATGGGTCTCCGCAAGATCAGCAGCGATCGATTCGATGACGTAACGCGAGAAAGTTTCAGCCGCCTGGCCGCCATCCTGAGCAAAGGCCTTGTCGAGCCCCGCATAGGAGAGCATCTCAGTCCACAACATCTGTTCGAAACGTTTTCCCAGATCAGATACCCCCTGCCCCAATGGGGCGCGCTCTGACACGTCAGGCGCCTGTGCAACATATGCCTGGAAAGAAACAGGCTGGGGCATCCAATCCTCCGAGTCCGGATTGCCGCAGGGTTATTTGCCCCAAACGACATGTTCGTTAACGCTGTTTTCATGTCCTTTGGTTGTAACTTGGTTAATATTGGGATGGGGAATCGTAACCGATCATGACATTTCTGATTGAGCCGGGCCTGACACTTAAGCAAACAAATGCGAAGCCCAGCCACGCGGGACCGAAATCCTCCGCTGACGGGTCCGGAGATGCGTTCGCGCGTTCGCTGCAACAGGACCGACGCACAGAAAGCGGCGTGGGCTCTGAGCCCGAACCACAAGTCAAGACCACCGATACAGAGAAAAGCCGCCCACAAATTTCGTGGCGGCAGGACGGCCCGACCGATGCCACGGCCGGCATTGATGCGACGCAAGAAACCAACGCTCTTACGCCCTTCGATGAAATAGAAACTGACCATCCTACGCTGAGCGACGCGGATGGTCGTATGATTCTGGAATGCGATGTCGAACCCGGCGCCGCTGAGCTTTCGGAACAGGACGAGGACGACACGGGGCCGTCACTTGCCGGCATGCTTACGGCGCCCGAAGAAACTGCAAAGTTGTCCGCCCCCCCTGAAACATCAAAGAACATAACGGTCGAATCCGCATCCTCTGGTAACGCTGAGGTCCATTCCGACACCAGACCAGAGGACTCGCCTCCTGCACCTGAAGTTCAAGCCATGACTGTTCAGGCGACAGGACAGGGTGAAGCCAAACAGGGAACTTCCCGCACATCCGACAAAGGCGCGCTCGTGAAATCCGCCATTGAAGTCGCTGGCTCCGCCGCTGCAAAACCAGATGTGCCAGACGCGGCAATGAGGCCCTCAGTGGGCACACCTGACGGTGGCAAAGAAGTCGCCGCTGATGACAGCGCGAAGCCCCTGGATGAGGACGCAACATTCCTAGCTGAACTCTCGGATGGTTCTCTGGAAGCGAATCCACACACCGGAAAAGCCGGCACGGTCGATCAGACCTCCCCTGCCCCTGAAGGGAATACCCAACTCGCCGCGTCTGCACTGGGCGCCTCACCCGCGCCCCAAACCACTTCACAACCCGCTCAGTCACCGGTGCAAATGACATCAACGAACGCAATGGTTACAGCCAGCCCGGCAGAAACCGTAAAAATCATCACAGACGCTGTTGGATCTCCGGATGACACGCCTGACCGTATCACCGTGCAACTCGATCCTCCGGAACTTGGGCGTGTGTCGATCGATTTCAAATTTGATGCCCACGGCATTCAACATATTACGGTGACCGGGGAATCGCCCGAGGCCATGAAGCAACTTCGCCTCATGCACTTCGAGCTTACACAAGCCCTGGAACGGAGCGGTCTATCCAGCCAGAGTATGACGTTCCAGCAGCAGCAATCCGGTCATCAGCAGTCTCATACGCCTGCGCCTGGCAGGCTCTTTGAAAATACTGGTCCCGCTACGGACTCCAGCCTTCTCGCTTCTGCAAATCTGACTGCAGACACCATCCGCCCCGCCCGCTCGGCGAGCGGTGGACTCGATATCAGACTGTAAGGAATTCCAATATGTCCGACGTATCCGGTGCCACAACTCAATCAATCGGCAATGAATTCAATTCCTTCATCAAGCTGTTGACTGCGCAGATCAGGAACCAGGATCCCTTGTCACCGATGGATTCAACCCAATTCGTTGACCAGTTGGCGACCTTCTCGACGCTTGAACAGCAGGTTGCTTCTAACAGTCACTTGGAGAGTATCGCCGGAATGATCGGTGGGCTGCACTCCAGCATCCTCGCAGGTCAGTGGCTAGGGGAAACCGTAGCCGTCGACACGTCATGGGCGCCCTATTCCGGCGAGGGCGTAGACTTTGTTGTCGATATCCCGGAATCAACGGACGAAACCGTCCTGAAAGTTCGCGATGCAGAGGGCAATGAAGTCTGGTCGAAGACGCTCGATCCGGAAACGGGCCGATACACATGGAATGGTGAGACATCCAGCGGAACCGAGCTCGCTGAAGACGGCGTCTACCAGTTGGAAATACAGATGTACAAAGACGGAGAGCTACAGCGCACGACCTCACCACGCCTGATCGGCACCGTGACAGGCGTGACCGCCGATGAAACGGGCACAATGCTTCTGGAAACGTCACTGAACCTCACCACGGAAATGGCGAACGTCGAGAAATACAACAAATAAAAAGGCAGCCTTGTCCCCCGACCGATTGGTGGGGTCAAAGGTCCTGTTGTGCAATATCCACAATCAGGACATTTTGGATACCGGATGGTACAACCTTCTGCAGGTTCAGCAAAACCATAGCGCGGATGGTTTCGTAGCTTTCCACATCCGTAAGGTTTTCGAACGTGCGGCCATCATTGCTGAGCTCGATCAGCGTGGTCATTATATTGTCCCGAACCTTGGGCTCCATAGAGAACAGCTTCTGCGAAATGCTGGAGTCGGCTTCCAGATTGATGTTCAGGATCACGAGGCTCTCGACCTTGCGGTCATGCATGATAGGCACAATGAATTCGCGAGTGAACTTGAAATAGACGACACCTCCTGAGGCATCCCCGCCTCCATGGCCTCCACCACCGTGACCAGCGGATTCCTTTTTTGCCCCGTGAGAATCCTTCTTCTTCTCGCTGCCATGGCTGTCTGCTGCGCCATGAGCATCGGCCGCTTTTTCAGAACCTTCATGTGCCGTCGTGCTGGCCGCCGCGGATAGACCCGTTTTCACAAAATGTCCTGTGATGCCGCCGATAAGAATGCATACGACAGCAACCACTGCAGAGATGACGTGCTTCATGCCGGTCCCCCACCCCTAGAACGGCAGCACCTTGTCCAGAAATTTCGGTACGGCCTTGCGCCCGTTAGGACCGGTTGTGTCACCCTGATTGACATAGGAAAGCTGGGCATCGGCAATCTTGTCGTACGTTACAGTGTTGGTCCGGGTAATGTCCTGGGCGCGGATGACGCCTGAGACGCTCAGATACCGGGTCTCATTGCTGACCCGTGTCTGCTGATAACCCTGAATGATTAAGTTCCCGTTCGGTTCGACACCAACGACACGCGCAGCAAGTGTAAACGTCACTTTTTCGGCCCTGTTGACGGCGCCATTTCCAGCCATGTTCGAGTTACGCTGAAAATCTATTGCCGGAGAGACGCTTGCCGATCCCGGCAGGGCGTTGTTCAGAATGTCCGGCAAGCCAAGCAACGCATCTATGCTCAAATCTTCGCTGGATCCGCGGCTCCGGGATAGCGAGCTTTTGAGGCTGGCCTGATCATCCATTTCTACAACAACCGTCAGCAGGTCTCCCACCGCCTTGGCCCGGCGCATGCTGAGCAGTGCGTTTGGAGACGTTGCCCAAAGCGACGGGTTGGGTTCTGTAACGGCGTCCATATCGACCCCTGCCCCGGCCCAGGGCCCGGCATAAAGCGGAACCGGTTCCGGCTTCGGATCGGACAGCGGTGAACCTGCGCAAGCGGTTGCTGCTGTGGCGAGGAGTGCCGTCGAGATGAAATGTTTCATTGTGCCAGCACCCATCCGCTTTCCTGAACGATGCCCTGCACCATTTGTTTCGACTGTTGATTCAGTACCGTCACAGAGTCATTGACGCCCGCATCTCCGAGAGCCCGGCCAGAAGCTGTAATCTCCAACCCGCCCTTGATATATTTTACAGAGACGACCTGATTGCGCCGCACCAGAACCGGGGCTCGCGTGTTCTCAAACGTGATCGGCTTTCCGGCATAGACTGTCCGGAGTACTTCGCGGCCAACCAGAGGATCGCCAGAGGCAGTCCCTCCCTCTTCGGTGGTCGCGTTGTAAGCGGTGACGGGATCGCCGGCGCGGATAACTTCCGCCGCGACGAGGGAAGACGACCCAGCAAACAGCGTCATCATTCCAAGACTTATTGCGAGAACAGACATCGTGATTATTTAACCCTCGTCGTCGCGGCAAGCATTTCATCGGACGCGGTGATCACTTTCGAATTCAACTCGTATCCGCGCTGGGCCTCGATCAGTTCAGAAATCTCTTTCACGACATCGACACCGGAGCCTTCAAGAAAGCCTTGCCGGATATAGCCCGCTCCCTCAGTACCCGGCACTTGCTGTGTCGGGGTGCCTGAAGCCTGGGTTTCCCGGAACAAGTTATCCCCCATTGCCTCCAGTCCCTTCTCGTTCACGAAGCGGACCAGTTGAATATTCCCGATGGCCTGTCCTTCGGTGACGCCCTCAAAATAGGCAACCACTTCCCCGTCCCGGCTGATTGATATCTTCTGCGCGTCGTCCGGAATGATGATTCCATCCGTCAGTGGGAAGCCATCCATTGTGACAATCTGGCCGTCTTGCCCGCGGTTGAACTTTCCATCACGGGTGTAAGCGGACTCGCCGGATGGAAGGGTAATTTCAAAATAGCCAGATCCGTCGATGGCGAGGTCCAGCTCTGCGTCAGTTGGATTCAATGCCCCCTGCGTCAACTCCATCGAGACGGTTGATGGTCGAACACCGGTACCGATCTGAATACCAGCGGGAACCAGTGTCCCGACCTGCGACGTCGACGTACCGGGTGTCAGATATTGCTGGTAGACGAGATCGGAAAATTCCGCTGACCGGGGCCGGTAGGCCGCGGTGCTCATGTTCGCGATATTGTTCGAGATGACATCGACACGCATCTGTTGCGCGGCCATCCCTGTCGCGGCGATTTGTAGAGATTTCACGTCCTGCTCCTTCTCTTACCTGCTGCTTCTTTTGTTATCCGTTGCGAATTGCACTGATGATCTGGCTCACGCGCTGATCCTCGCGCTCGAACAGAGCCTGACCGGCTTCGTAGGCGCGCTGCACTTCAATCATGCGCGCAACCTCCAGAACCGGCGAGACATTGGACTGCTCCAATGCACCTTGAACGATCTCATTGTTTTCCGCCGGCCTGTGACCGTCTGGCGCTGAAAAATATGAGTTCGAATCGCGTACAAGCGTCGCTTCCTGGTCGACGGTGACCACACCGACCTGACCAACCTCTTGCGGTGGCAGGCCATCCCCCGAACTGACGGTCACTGTGCCGTCCGCAGCCACGCGGATCTCGCTCGCATCCTGTGGAATACTGATCGGCGCCCCTGCAGCGCTCAAAACCGCGCTGCCGTTCATATCAACCAATTGCCCGTCAGTGGACAGCTGGAAATGCCCCGCACGGGTCAGGCGCTGTCCTTGGTCTGTATTGACCAGGAAGAACCCGTCGCCCTGAATGGCGAGGTCCATTTCCCCCCCGGTCATCTTCAGCGCCCCTTGCGACATCGCAAAACTATGGCCGGCAAGTCCGCCCATGGAGAGCGATGACGACTGCGCCCCGGTCGCGACAAGGAACTCTCCGAAAAGAGCGCGGTCGGATTTGTACCCGGTCGTGCTGGAGTTCGCGAGGTTGTTCGCGACAACCTGCATTTCCTGCATCAGACCCTGCTGACGGCCGAGCATTGCGTATACGGCGTTCGGCATTAGTGCGCGCCTCCGGTGACTTGTTCTGAAGAAAGGTCGGATTTTCCGAGAACAGATGCGACCTTGGCCATCGCGACCCTGGATCGCGCCGGCTTTGCCAGATCCCTGGCCCCCTTGCGCATGGCGAACACCCTCTCCGCACGCTGCTTTTGCACAGGATCAGTCAGGCGTGCAGCCGCGTCATAGATCGAATTTGAAACCAGCCATCGACCGGATGCCGCATCAAGCTCAATCAAAGCCAGAACCGTTTCAGGTTCCATATCCAGTCTCTGCTCGTACACACGCAGACCTGTTGCATCTCCTTTCCGGATCGCACTTTCTGCGGCCAGAAGATTGAGAGGTGCATTCTGAGGGTAAGCCTGGGCCCAATTGATCACGGCATCAAAATCACCACTCCGAAACTCAAGACCCGCCAGTTCTGAGATGACTTCATCGTCGCCCTCATCCCGTTGCATCAACACCCGGGTCAGGGAAACAAGTCCGAAGTGCGCCGCCAGAGATGCGCCTGACCGGTAAAGCTGTGTACGCTCAGGCGCAGCATCAAGAATACCGGGGTCGGAGATGAGGGCATTGATCGCTGCCAGGTTGCGTAGCCGGTTATCGCTGGCCAGGTCACGTTCCAGTCCGCCAATGAACTGGCGGCGGATTTCCTTTTGGGCTGCCGGGTTCTGAAGCGCCGGCATGCCAGCGAGATCCAGAATTGGCTGATAGTGCGAACTACCGCTCAATTCCTGCAATGCATACTGAAGGCTGGCTGCAAGCTCCCTGTCGTTGCCGGTCTGACCGAACTTTTCCATCAGTTCGCCCAGCAAAAGTTCTTCATGCAACTCGCTCAGGGGCTTGTCGTGCCGCATCAGCGCTGCAAGCGCCTGCTCCTGAAACAGGGGCTCGCTGAGGTAGGCCCGCACAGCCTTATCTGCATCAGCGCGGTTTTCTCCGAGATCGATAATAGCTTTGACGAACTGCAACTGAGACGTCTCTTCCACCTGCTCCGGCGTAAAATCAGCCAAGAGTTTGACCGGCAAAATACGTTCTCCGCGCTTGTCGAGCTCCGGCACGACCATTGCCGTGAGATCCGCACGTAGCCGGAATGGCAATTTCCGGAAGCCGTTCAGGTTTTCGCCAAATATCTGAACGCCTTCATCCTGGTCGTTCGCCAGCAGCGCAGCCCCAAGCCAGACACCAGCCTCCGGACGGCAGTCCACCAGCTTGCGGAAATAGTTCACATCTGCGTCAGCCCGGTTTTCCATCAGGCTTGCAACCTTGCGGTAAGCTGCAGCGACCGGTCCGGGTGCCGACTTCAGAACCATACCGGATTCGGAATAGAGCCCAAGCGCCAGATATGCTTTTGCGAGCTGTATACCGTCCAACCCGGCCGCCTCACCGGACAGTCCGGATACGTTCTCCTGAAATGTGTAGATTTGCTGATAGCGGTCAAACCGTTCAAACGCTTCAAAGTCGAGTGGATAAGGACCATCGCAGTCGACTTCCACCTGAAAAGGTGCTGCCTGCCTCATGCGTACCCCCACCGGCATGCTATTCTGCGGCACATCGTTTTGGATATCCGGATCTTCAATTTCCGGCTCCGCCTCGCCTGTTGGAGTCAACAGCCCCTCGTCAATGGCGCTACGAACGAACTGGTCGAGCTCGTTCGCCAGTTGAGTGGGCTGCCCAGCCTCCACTCCTGATACAGCCTCAGTGTCTTCAAGCGCCAGCGAGGCCGGCGCGAAACAGCTGCTGAGCAGAAGGAGAAGACAAATCCGCTTCATGCTGCCTTTTTCAGCTCCCGAATTGCCTGCTCGACATCGTCGAAAGTCGGACGAACGCGCGCCGGGGCATGACGGCGAGCCACTTCGACCGAAATGTTGACCGGGTTGTGGTGCAGGTTGGAGACGAGGAGCCCGCCAATCGTGGCGTAGAAGAAGTGCTCTTCCGTCCGATTGTGCTTCACCTTGTTCGCGAAGGGGCCAACGATTCCGTAGGCGAGGAACACACCAAGAAAGGTTCCGACAAGAGCACCGCCGATCATTCCGCCCAAAATTTCCGGCGGCTTGTCAATGGCGGCCATCGTCTTGATCACACCAAGCACAGCCGCAACGATCCCCAACGCCGGCAGCGCGTCTGCCATATTTTGAAGGGCATGGGCGCCGTGCAGGCTGTCTTCCTGCAGACCTTCGAGTTGCGCTTCCAGCAACTCCTCCACCTGATGAACATTGTCGAAGTTCATGATCATTGAGCGGATGGTATCGCAAATCATCTCAACGGCTGAGTGATCCTTCAGGATCTTCGGATATTTGGCAAAAATATCGGACTCGTTCGGTGCCTCAATGTGCGGTTCGATATCTACCGGGTTCTGCTTCAGTACGTTCAGCAACTCGTGCATCAGGCACAACAGATCCTGATAATCCTGCTTTTTCCATTTCGGCCCTTTGAAAACCGACACAACGTCGCTGACCGTATGCTTGATGGTGGTCAAGTCATTGGCTGCCAGGAAAGCACCCAGCGCCGCCCCCCCGATCATCATGCCCTCGAAAGGAAGAGCATGTGTGATAATTGCCATCTTTCCGCCAGCAAGAATGTAGCCACCAAAGACCATGGCAACCGTCACCAGCATTCCTATAATTGCATTCACTGCTCAACTCCCTTCAAGCAATCTCAGTACGGATGATTGCTATGAATCCACGATTTTCTGCGCAAAGGTCTTTGATATCGGTGTCTTCAATTTCAAGGCCCTCTGACGCTTCCAGACGCCCAATTCACCTGTACCGATATCGACGCACCCATTGACCGTATCTGCGGACAACGATAGCTGCCCTGCATCAGCGCCAGCGAGCGGCAGCACGGTGCCGACTTCCAGCTTGGCGCATTCACCAATTGTCAGAGACAGGCGGTCCAGCACAGCATCCAGCATCGTCGTGGACGCGAGAATACTGTTGTTCAGCGATCTTTGACCCTGGTGTCTGCTCTGCCCCTTCCGGTCAGCGGCTGCCCGCTGACTTGAAACTGCATGTTGTTGTATGAATTCAAACAAGTACGCGAACCAGACACTTGACACTTCATCATCCATCTGGAGCTGGTATTCCAACAAGAGATAGCGGCTGGATGCCTCGAAACTGCCGGCGGCGCCACTCGGATCGGCCGCAGAGGAGGCCCTCTCTTGCGCACCGAACAGATCCATTGTGACCTGACGGCAAAGCTCCAGCCCGGCCTGCTCAGCGAGCAATTTCAGGAAAAGCGGCGAGGCGTCGCCAAGGCTGTCAGTATCCTGATCCATGCGAACAGCCGCATTGCGAATGGACCCAGCCGCGTCGATTGCAATCCCGGCCAGACCTGGTGACGTTTCCGCTGAAAAATAGAAGCCGCTTTCCGCTTCAAATTTCTGCTGAGCCTCTTGTCCGTTCACAACCCGGCGACTGGCGAGCGTAACTTCCGGAAGTATACCATAGGTGTCTGCCGCCCAATCCCGGGTGCAGGCCTGCAGCTGCAGCCAGAAATGCTGCAGTCGCATTATGCTGGGAGGAATGCCCGCCCCAGCGTCGATCTTTTTCCGCAGAACTGCAGACACAGTTTGCCACCTATTAAAAAAACGTACCGTCCCGTTAACCAGTGATGGTGGTGACCGGTTGAAAAACCATTAACGAGGTGGGGCAAGTTAACCATTGCCTCCGCAGCGTTCCTTCACGGCTGTCTGTTAGAGAACACCCACTGCCTCAAATGGTTAGGGTTAATGAGTAGCAAGCAACAGCCAGTCGTTTACACGACAATCATCAAGCGCAAGAAGGTCGTCAAAGCTGACGGGCACCATGGGGGTGCCTGGAAAGTGGCTTATGCCGACTTCGTCACCGCAATGATGGCGTTCTTCCTTCTGATGTGGTTGCTCAACGCCACGACAGAGGATCAACGCAAAGGTATTGCAGACTATTTCAACCCGACAATTCCGATCAGCCGCATCTCCGGCGGCGGGTCAGATGGCCTGAACGGCTCGTCCATATTCACCGAAGAAACCTATGCGAAAATGGGGACCGGCGCATCGCGATCGAAATCCATCGACTCCCATGGGACAAAAGACAAAACAGACGAGCGCGCCATTGCCGCGCAACTTGAAGCCCTTAAAAAAGGCCTGACGGAAGACGGTCATCAGATTTCCGAACATATGTTGATCAAGATGTCGCCAGAAGGGATCGTCGTGGAGATCACGGATTCCGCCCAAACCCCACTCTTCCCCGTTGGTTCCAGCCATCCGTCCGAACTGCTGGCGGACCTCATGGGACAAGTCGCTGACTCATTCAGCAGTTTTGAAAATCAGGTGAAGATTGTCGGACATACAGACAATCGCACCTATAGAAATGCCGGTATTTACGACAACTGGAACCTTTCAGCAGATCGCGCCAACACCGCGCGGCGCCTCCTGGTCCATTCAGGCATGCCAGCGGACCGTATCCGGGAAGTTTCCGGAAAAGCCGACTCAGCTCCCCTGCTCCCGGAAGACCCCGCGGCCCCCCAGAACCGCCGGATTTCTATTACCATTCTGACCCAGTAAATTTATCAGGTTAAGCGGGGTTATCTCGTCATTAACCAACCAGAATTACTCATGGTTGCGTCACTTTGCAGGAGCAACCGACATGAGCATTTCTTCGTCCCTGAACGCGGGCGTGATGGGGTTGGGTGTCAACTCCGCCCGTCTCTCGACAATCTCCGACAACATCGCCAACTCATCGACCCTGGGCTACAAGCGCAGCCAGGTCGACTTTTCGAGCATGGTGCTTCACCAACGGTCATCCGCGTATGCGGCTGGTGGTGTCCGGGTCGACTCCTTCAAAGACATTGCTGCGACAGGGCCGCTCACCTCGACCGGGAATGCCACCGACATTGCCGTTACTGAACGAGGCCTCCTGCCGGTAACGAATGAGGGCGGAATCGGTGCTGTTCCTTCCGAACGTTCGCTCATGCTCCTGCCGACCGGATCGTTTTACCCGGACCAGAATGGTTACCTCCGCACCCAGAGTGGCATGTTTCTGCTTGGTTGGCCGGCCGACTCTTCAGGTGACATCGGCAATGTCAGCCGCAACAGCGGCCTGAACCTTGAGCCTGTGAATATCGCAACGTCTCAATTTACCGCATCACCAACAACAAGCATGGAACTAGGCATCAATCTGCCAGCAGACGCGACCACCGCAGGTGGTTCTGGTGAACCTTATTCACTGCCAATTGAGTACTTTGACAATCTCGGCCGTGCCCAGACGATGACCATGGAGTTCACTCCAAACGTTCCGGCTTCCGGGTCGTCAAACGAATGGGACGTCAAATTCTTCGATAGTGCCGGTGATCCTGTTACGTCTCTTGGCGATTTGAATCTTGTCTTCGACGACACAGCGTCGAATGGTGGCCGGATCGCGTCGGCATCTGCCAGCGGCGGTGTTAGCTATGACGCGGCCACCGGCAAATTATCGATGACCCTCGAACATGGCCCCATTGAAGTCTTCATCGGTCGAATAGATGACAGCGCAGGGGTGACCCAGCTGGCGGGCCCCTACTCTCCAACGGCGGTGACAAAGGACGGCGCTCCGCTGGGTGACCTTGCCTCCGTCGAGATCGACGAGAACGGCTACCTGCAAGCGATCTACGACACGGGCCTTCGCCGGACGCTCTATCAGATTCCTGTCGGTGACGTGCCGAACATGAATGGTCTGACAGCGCTCGATGGACAGGCTTATTCAGTCTCCTCTTCGTCCGGAAGCCTTTACCTGTGGAATGCGGGCACCGGTCCGGTTGGCACCGTTGCGGGCTACTCGCTGATGGAATCAGCCACAGATATCGCTGCGGAACTGACCGATCTCATCGAAACACAACGGGCCTATTCTTCGAACGCGAAAATTGTTCAGACCGTAGATGAGATGCTGCAGGAAACCACCAATCTGAAGCGCTGATCCACACTTGAAGGGGACAGCACGTAAGTGAGCATATCCAGCGCCATCCACGCGGCACAGTCGGGCCTTCAGATCACAAGTCTGAAGGCTGACGTTGTTGCCACAAACGTCTCGAACTCGACGACGGCGGGCTATGTCCGCCGTTCGCTCGTTGTCGCCGAAAATATTCTGGGTGGCACAAGCGCCGGCGTCCGGTCCATCGGCATCAGCCGTGCAGGCGATGAGGCCTTGTCAGCCGAGCGCCGTTCTCTCGGTAGCGACCTTTCACAGGCCGACCTGTTTGCATCGACCTGGAACACGATTTCCGCCCGGGTCGGGAACACAGCGGACGGGTCCGGACTGTTCGGTCTTTTCTCGAACTTTGAAAATGCCCTGTCCAATCTGGCTATCTCTCCGGAGTCCGGATCGGATATGACCGCGACGCTTCAAGCGGCCACCTCCCTCGTAAATGAGTTTAACGCCCTCTCCGACTTTGCCACAAACCTTCGTGCAGAGACGGACCACGAGATCGGAATCGGCGTCGACACTGTCAATGCCGCTCTGAAGGGCATTGAGGACATCAACGGGAAACTCGCCAGGATCGACCGCACCAGCGGCCAGGCAGCGGCTCTGATAGACGAACGCGGCCGCCTGCTCGACCAGATTTCAGAATACCTGCCTGTGCAGACCGTACCGCGTCAGAGCGGCGGCATCGACATCGTCACGCAGGAAGGCGTCTACCTTCTGCAAACAAATGCCAAGCAGATCGAATTTACGCCTTCTACCGTATTTGGCCCTTCACAGACACTCGCAGGCGGGGGACTTTCCGGCCTGACCGTCGCGGGAGTATCGATCACACCCGGAACATCCTCTTACGGCGCCGTTTCAAGCGGTATGTTCGGTGCTCTGTTCACGCTTCGCGATTCCGACCTTCCTGCTTTCAGCGACCAGCTCGATACACTGGCGGGTGACCTCATTGCCCGCCTTTCTGACGATTCCATCGATCCGACGAAGGCACCTGGCGCGCAAGGCCTGTTTGTAGATTCAGACGGGTCCGGCGATCCGGGGCTTGCTGGACGGCTGGCGCTCAATCCGGCCGTCGATCCCGACCAGGGCGGCAGTATCTGGCGGTTGCGAGACGGCATCGGCGCTGTAAACGAGGGCCCATCCGGGAACGCGACGACGCTCCGGAACATGCTGGACGCCATCACAACCGTCCGCCCGACGAACTCCGGTGGATTTCAGGGAAGCTATTCTTCCAGCGAACTTCTGGCCCAGTTTGCCTCGACAACCGGACAGAAGCGGATCAGCCATGAAGCGATCGTCTCTTCCACCTCGTCGCAATACATGATCATGGCCGATGCTGAAGTTTCCGAAACCGGGGTCGACGTTGACCAGCAAATGCAGGATCTGCTGATCATCGAGCAGTCCTATGCCGCGAACGCCCGGGTGATTGAAATTGCAAGCAATATGATCGACCGGCTGATGGAGATCAGATGACATGCGCCTGACCCTGCCTATTACTCACCTCTCATCCGGCCTCAATGAGACCATCGTGCGGTTGCGTGACCGCATGGACACAAGCTCGGAAGAAGCTGTTACAGGCCGATACAAGGACATGACGGCACACCTGTCGGGCCGTATCGGCAAGGCAATGCTCGGACAGAAAGCAATCGACGATGTCGCAAATGAGCGGACCCAACTCACGCTCAAGGAAACCCGGCTGGACATCATCCAGCAGTCACTGACAGCAATCGACGACAATATCGGACAGCTCGGCGTTCGAATGAAATCCGCGCTTGGCTCAGAAGACTTTACCGCCCGGGAATCTGTGGTACGCGATGCCAAGGCAGCGCTGGCCTCAACGTTCTCCGTGCTCAACACCCGGCATGGCGAACGCTACCTGTTCTCTGGCGACGCAACGAACACCAAGCCCGTCGGCGACGTGGACGGTTTTCTCGCTGATGTCCGCTCTATGGCGGCCTCTGCCACAGATGCAACAGACTTTGCCACGCAGATGGATGCATATTTCAATACGCCCGGCAGCGGGTGGCAGGCCAATGTCTATTCCGGAACCGTGACCGCATCGGACCCGGCCGGCCTGACAGGAACTGATCCGGCAATTACCCAGACGCTGCAGGGCCTCGCTGTTCTTGCCCTGTCGGGGTCTGATGAAAACCTGCCCTTGTTCAATGGCAACAGCGATGCTCTTATCGCGGCGACAGAAACCCTGGCAGACGGCCAGGCCGCGCTGACCAATGCACGGGCAGAACGCGGCATTCTTCAGGCCCAGATCGAGTCGTCGAAGAGCGCTCTGGACTTAGAAGAGACTGTTCTTACGCATTCATTCAATCAAATGACGGCACGAGACCAATACGAGGCCGCATCTGAGTTGAAACAAATCGAAACCAGTCTTGAAGCCTCCTACACACTTACTGCCAGGCTCGCCAACCTCAGCCTACTGAACTTTATGAGATAGCGCCATGAAATGGACCACTCTGCTCTTTGCCGCATTTTCTGCTGCGACCATGGCCTTCTCCGCAAGCGCCGAAACACGCATTCGCGATATTGTGGATGTGGAAGGCATTCGCCAGAACGATCTGGTTGGCTATGGCATTGTCGTCGGCCTGAACGGCACCGGCGACACGGTGAAGAACTCCCCCTTCACAGAAGACTCCCTTTCCTACATGCTTGAACGTCTCGGCGTGAATGTTCAGGGAGAAGAGATCAAACCGAAGAACGTGGCCGCCGTTCTCGTCACGGCCACGTTGCCTTCATTCTCCAGGACCGGATCCAGCGTCGATGTGACGGTTGCCTCCATCGGTGATGCAAAAAGCCTCGAAGGCGGCACGCTCATCCTCACCCCACTTAAAGGCGCCGACAATGAAGTCTACGCGGTTGCGCAGGGTTCCATTATCGTCAGCGGGATCGATGTCCAGGCGCAAGGTGCGCGCGAAACGCGCGGAACGCCTACCACGGGTGCGGTACCAAATGGCGCCCGCGTCGAGCGCGAACTTGCTTACGACTTCAATCAGCGCCGCGAACTGACGCTGGCCTTGCGGAGCCCGGATTTCACCACCGCCGCGCGGATTGAGGACGTCATCAATGGACGGGTTGGCAGCCCGATCGCCTTCATGCGTGACCCCGGAACCGTGGAATTGAACTTCGGAGCACTGCAAGTGTCCCCTGCCCGCTTGCTGGCAGAGATCGAGAACCTGACCGTGCCCGTCAATGCGCCTGCCCGGATCGTCATTGATGAAAAGTCCGGCACGATCGTGATGGGCGCAGATGTTACCATCTCCCGCGTCGCCATCGCGCAAGGCAATATTTCCATCAAGATCTCGGAGTCACCTGTCGCATCCCAACCCGGGCCGTTCTCTCAGGGCGAAACACAAGTGCTTCCAAGGTCCGAAATTTCCATCGGCCAGACAGGCAGTGGAAATATCGCAATGCTGCAACCAAATGTGACACTGTCACAGCTGATTTCCGGCCTGAATGCGCTCGGTGTTACGCCTCAGGAAATGGCAGATATCATCCGTGCCATGAAAACGGCTGGTGCGATCCACGCGGAACTGGTTGTCCGCTAGAGATTAGTCTGATGCGTTTCAGACCGGACGCCTCAGGCGTCCTTTTCTGCACTGCGCTCAAGTACAATCAGACCACGCCGCTTGAGCCCCATCAGAGTATTCAGGAACTCACGCTGGACCGTTTCGGCCGCCTCCGCGTCCAATGGCTTCATCCCGCTGAGGTCATCTCGCAACTGATCCGCCATACGTGAGGAGATGTTGCCGAGCAGGTAGTCAGATACCGCGCTGTTACTCCCTTGCAACGTGCCGAGGAGCTTCAGCACGAAGGATTGGTCGACTTCCCGGAACACAACCGGCACGGCATTTTTCGGCAGGAGGTCGGGCAAACCCTCGATGGTGAAGATCGATTTTTCGATTCCTTCCAGCTTGTCCTCATGCTTGGACCGCAGGAAGGCGACCAGGCTGTCGCGCTTTTCGGAAGAAATGAGGCTTAGCAGCTCTCCGACGGAAGCAAGGTTCTCCCCCTCCTCCTCAGCTTCTTCCTGGACGGCATTGAGAAACTCCATCTCGACCATGCGGCCGAGCACCTGGTCTACCCCGGGGTCTGCTTTGCGCGGCTCAACCATGTGGCCGATCATCGGGCCCAGCTTGTCGCCTTCCATATGCCCCAGCACTTCGGAAGAAACAGAAACGTCCAGCTTCTGAAGGATCAGTGCAATCAGGTTCGGAGACAGGCGCGACAGATAGGCGGCAATCTGCTTGGGCTCTCTGCGCTCCAGACGCTCCCAAACGCTGAGTTCGTCTTCGTCCTCTTCGGCCGCCGTTTCCGCGCTGTCCTCGGTGAAAATAAGGCTGAGGCGTCCGGAGTCCACGACGCCGGACAAGACTTCCTTCGCGCGCGTCCGCCCGCCCCGCAACGCACCGTTTATTCTACGCAACCGGGCGAGGAAATCCATAACGATTTCAATGAGCTCGTCCCGTGTCAGCATGGAGAGGGTTTCAAGCGCTGCCGCAACCTTAGCCAACGCAGCATCGTCGAGCTTGTCGACAATCGGCCTGGCGGCCCCCTCCCCCAATAGGGCAATAATCACTGCCGCGCGTTGCGCAGAACTGATCGACACCGGCTGCGGTGCTGGTGCCACACCCATCTTCTGCCCGCGGCGCGCTGGCAGGCTTTCGACATTAGAGGCGGGGCGGACTGAGCTCATCCTGCATAACCGCGCAAAATGGCTTCTGTAATCTTAAGCCAGCCATCCGCCAGAACAAAAAAGCCCAGCTTGAATGGCAGAGACACAACAGTGGGCGGTACCATCATCATGCCGACCGCCATCAGCACGGATGCGACGACCAGATCGATCACCATGAAAGGCAGAAAGATGACAAAGCCGATCTGGAAGGCATGCTTGACTTCCGACAGCATGAAGCCGGTCGCGAGCAATGGAAAGGACGGGGCTTCCCCTTCAACGAGTGGCCGGTTCAGGGCGTCACTCAGCACATAAAGTGTTTCCGGCTCGGTGCGGTTGGTCATGAATGTCCGGAACGGGTCTGTGGTCATGACCCAGGCCTGTTCTTCCGTCAGCACACCATCCATGTAAGGGGAAATGCCGTTGTCCCATGCATTTGTGAAAACAGGTTCCATGACAAAGAAGGTCAGAAACATCGCCAACGCCATGATCATCATATTGGGCGGAGCCTGCTGAACACCGACCGCCTGACGCATGAACGAAAATACGATGACCATGAACGGCAGGCACGTCACCATCATGGCGATGGCCGGCACCAGGCTGAGCACAGATACCAGCAGGAACAGCTGGATCACCGAGCGGCTGAGACCACCCTGCCCGTTGCCGTTGAGGACATCGTTCAGGCTGGGAACCGGATCAAGCTGCGGGGCACCTTGTGCATGCGCGGCGAGCCCAAAGCCCACCGCAGCGAACATCATCAGAATGCCGAAGCGGAGGAAAACGCCTCCTGCTCTAGCCCAGATCATCGTAGGATTGCTCCGGTATCTCCGTGATTTTGACTCCAAGCGACCCGTCTTCGGTTTCGACAAGCTCGCCCTTTGCAATGATCTTGTTATCGATCGTAAGGTCGACGGGGTCTTCAATGCGAGACGTCAGCGGAACAATCGACTCCGGCTGCAAGTCGAGAATTTCGGACACGCTGAGGCGCGCCTGTCCAATCGACACGGTGACGGTCACCGGCACGCTGAAAATCGTGCGCCGGTGCTGGTTCCCCGTAGACGGATCTCGGCGTTCGACGTCAGTGGGTTGTTGTTCGGCTTCCATGGGGGCGGCCATGAGTGTCTACTCCTCAATCATTGTGTGGGAGGGGTCCAGATGGGCAAGGCATGCTGCCAGCAGGCCCTCGAAATCGAACGTCACGCCGCCAGTCTTCCATGAAACCAGAACGCGGGGATCGCCAGCGGTTTCTGCGGGAACCAGTTTGCAACGCCCGGCCAGTGACGACTCGCGCGCAATAATAGGGTCCAGCTTGTCCAGCATTTCCTGCTGCGCACAGATTTCCAACGCCGGCACCGATGCGGGGACAAGGTCGGGAAGGTGCCGGGCGATTTCGTCGGCCAGAAACTGCCGCGATAATTCAGGAAACAAGCGTGCAGCGAGGGCCTGGGTCACCTGCACCGACTGGTCGCGTGCTTCATCTTCAATCCGCACCAGCGTGGATGAAAGCTGAGCAATCAGACTTTCGACTTCAGCAAGCCGCGGCCCGATATCTTCCGATGAAGATGCCTCTTCCGCGGGCGGTGTCTCCGCTTGTGGCGTAGCGGCAGAGGGCCGCGCAGCAGCGGCCTGCATCTGGCCCAGCATGCGTTTCAGCTGCTCGGCAGGATGGGTCTGATCATCCCGGTCAAATCGCGGCAGGTTGGAGAGAAGTGCACTACTCATTCACAGCGACCTTTCGGTCTTCATCAAGCCATTCCTGCAGGATCGCGGCGGCGTCATCCTGACGCTCGGACGCATAATCTTTCAGGGATGCAAACGGATCCGCGGCAATCGCGTCGAGGCTGCCCGGCTCCTGATCATCAAGGGACAAAGCGTTCGTCTTCGGCTGCTTCAGCATGGGCCGGATCACACCAAGCGCCAAAACAATGACGACAAGTCCCAGCACAAGAATCTGTATTCCTGACCAGAAGTACCGCTCCATCAGCTGCTCCATCATGCCCGGTGCAGCGGCAAGCTCTTCTACAGGAGCAGCCTGAAACGGCATGAATTCCACAGTCAGACTATCCCCTCGTCCCGGCTCAAGACCGATCGCAGACGTCACCAATTGGCGGAAATTCGCAACCATCTCATCGTTGACCGTTGCGGCGTCGGGGGCCGCCGGATCCAGCCCGAGCACCTGTTCATTGACGAGAACAGCGACAGACATCCGCTGTACCTGCCCAGGCAAGCGCTCTGTTTCCGTGCGGGTTTCGTTGATTTCGTAGGAGACAGATTCGGACGAATTCTTGACTGTGCTGTTGCTTTGACTGCCAGAAGGGGCATTCCCCTGAGGCAGATTACTGGACACGGTCAATGCACCAGACGTTCCGCCGCTGGTTTCGGCAACGTCACCTGTCGTCCGTGAACGCACAACGCGGGAGTCCGGATCATAGGTTACCGCAGACGTCCGCTGGCGCTCATGGCTCACATCGACCGAAACGGAAACCCGCGCATTCCCCGGACCGACACGGGCTTCCAGCAGGTGAAGGACCTTCTGCTCCAGCTGCGCTTCCTGAGTTTCTGCCGCCACTCCGGCTTGTTCCGTAGATGAAGCCCCCGGTCCAGCCAGGATCCCCTTGTTCAGATCGATAACGGCGACTTCGTCCGGGCTCAGTCCGGACACCGCGAGCGCAACGAGGTACTGTATACCCTGCGCCTGGCTTTTCGTCAGATCATGCGCTGACGACAGAGTCACGGACGCCGTTTGCGCCGGGTCCGACCGCGCGAAACCTGATCGCAAGCTCGCGCCGATATGCACCCGTGCCGACTTGATTCCCGGAACAGCGAGAATTGTTCGCGTCAGTTCCCCCTCTTTCGCACGCCAATAGGCAGCATTGTACATCTCCGAGGTCACGGAAAATCCGTTTACATTATCCAGCAACTCATACCCCTGGACCGACTGCTTCGGCAGCCCGTCCCGGGCAAGCGCAAACCGGATCGCATCACGATCCTTTTGCGGCACCAGGATCGCATCGCCTTTGATCTCGTATCTCGTGCCGCGCTTATCGAGTTCGTCGATTATTTCCCCTGTGACCGATGCATCGAGCCCGGAATACAGCAATCCCATCGGCTGTTTCATGGCCCCTTGGACCATGACGCTCATAATGCCGACGACCCCCAGCACGGCGATAGCCAGCATGATCTGCCGGCTAACGGGTAACGCTCGAAGATTGGCGATAAAATTCATGAATCAGGTCTTCCCATATCAGGGCGGATCGTTGGAATGGTTAATATCTGGCCGAAAATCATTAACGGTTCCTTTACCCGAAGCCCTCTTTAAGGAGCATTGGGAGTCTTGGGATAGCCGGGAAGTTAATGGCCAAAAAAGGTGCTGCGAAAGCTGGCGAAACGGCCGCGGACGGCGGTGATCAGACCAGCGGAAAGAAGTCAGGCGGCGGTTTTGTCGGCCTGGCAATTCTTGCTGTGGGCGCCATGACCAGCTCTTTCGCAACCGTATATGTATTGGCCTCAGATCCGCCGACGGGACCGGCTTGCCCGGTGGCTGAAACGGGTCCATCGGTCGAGCCCATCGCGCAGCAAGACCAGTCATATGTCGAATTGCAGGACATACTCATTACGATCGGAAGCGAACCCGCGACACGGTACCTGAAAATGAAGGTGTCGATTGTTACCAGTGATGGTGGCGCAGGTATGGTTGAGAAGGCTGAGCCGGTACTGATCGACGCATTTACCAACTACCTGCGCTCGGTCGAACTCAGCGACTTCGAAAATCCCGACTTTTACGCCCACATGCGCGAACAACTGAGCCGCCGCTCCGAACTGGTGCTGGGCGGCGGCGTGTCGCAAGGCGTCCTGATCACAGAATTCCTGCTGAGGTGAGCCACATGCCTATTCAAGCCACCGACATCGCTATCATCCTCGTGTCATTTGCCGCGTGCGCATACTGTTTCGTACTGAACCGCCGCCTGAAAGCGCTGCAGGATACGCGCGACGGTCTCGGCGCAACGATCATGGCCATGTCCAAATCCGTTGCAGCCATGTCCAGCTCGACAAAGGAGACGCGGTCGCACGTCGGCGAAATGGCCGCGCGTCTCGGAACACAGCTGGAAGACGCAAAACAGACATGCGCCCGCCTGGAAGAGTTGAAAGCATCATTGGAAGCCACGCAGAAAGAGGCGGTCGATCAGGTCACCGCATCTCAAGCAGAACTCAGCACGATGATGCGGATCATCCTGGATCAGTCCAAGACACGGATCATGGAGATGAACCGGGTCATGCAGGACATGCGTGAAATGACCGAAGCCGCCGACGAAGACTATCGCCCCCTCGCCGAGACGACGGGGCGCTGACCTCTCAGAAAATGGAACAGGTTGCCTGACATGAAGTCCCTCACCAACAGACGATCCTATGTCCTGCTCACGCTTGGGTTCCTGTTCACGCTGGGTGCCGCCGTCAGGTTCCTGCCCAGCAATCTGGCGATTGCCGAAAGCCCGCAAAAACCCTCCCACCCTGCTGAAGCAGTAGGCCAGGCGCCGGCGCCGTCTGCAATCGCGCCAGGCGCCAAACAGGTCGACCAGGTGTGCTTTACGGCTGAAACGGCCGCGCTTCTGGCGGACGACCAGAAAAAGCTTAAAGAACAACAGGCTGCCCTTCAGGAACTGGAGCTGGAACTGCTGGCGCGCCAGCAGGAACTTGACCGGCGGGCGGCAGATCTCAAGGCCGTGGAAACCACATTGCAGGATCGCTGGAGCCAGCTTCAGGACGCCTCCAATGAGGATATGGACCATCTTGCGCGCATGTATGGCACGATGAAACCGGATCAGGCGGCGTCTATCTTCAACCAGATGGATTCTGACTTTGCGGCCGGCTTCCTGCGCCTGATGCGATCAGAACAGGCGGGCATGATTCTGGCCGGCATGGAGACCAAGAAGGCGTATGCCGTCAGCCTGCGTCTCGCCGCCCTGAATGAAGACGTCCGGAACTCCTCCGACAAGGAGTAGCATCATGAATATGTCCTTTCCCAGATAGACTCATTCTGACATTTCCTGTAATGATAGCACTTGCTATCTAAATACGATCCGGGCAACGGACAGGGAGACAAAGGTGAGGATATTCTCGGCAATGCTGTTGCTGGCATGCATGTGTGCCTGCTCCCGCGCAGCAACCGGGAATTCTGCGCCTGAGTTTGTCGAGCCGGACGCCCGGCACATTGCCCTCGCCGAATCACTTGTGCCTTCCGACCCGGACATTGCCGCGATTTATGACCGGTCCTGCCGGGCCTGCCACGCGCTGAACGGGCTGGGCGCCCCGCTGACGGGCCACTCTGCGGCCTGGGCGCCACGCTTCGACCAACGTGGCATGGATGGACTTATCACATCGATTCACTCCGGCCGCGGCGCCATGCCCTCCATGGGATATTGTTCGGACTGCACAGATGGTGATTTCCGGGCACTCATCGAATTCATGTCAACTGAGGGCCAGTCATGAGCACCACACGCCGGGCCGTCCTACTCGGAACCGCAGGGCTGGCTGCCGCCGTCGCCATCCCCGGCATCCAATATGCGCGTTGGAGCATGAAGGACTTTTCGCGTGACGGATACGCGCCAGGCCTCCCCCCTGCTCCAGAGGGCGAAGTCGCATGGTCGAACTGGTCGGGGATCCAGCAATCCACGCCCAAGCAGATCGCCGTGCCTGCCACCGAGGCAGATCTCGCCAGTGCGCTCGCCGAAGCGCGCCGCGTCCGCCCCGTCGGCAGTGGACACTCTTTTACAGGACTCGTTCCGTCCGAGCACATGATTGTCGATGCCAGCCGCTTTTCCGGCCTGATCTCCGCTGACGCCGAAACTCGAAAAGCCACGATCGGAGCCGGCACCCGGATCCGCCAGGCCGCACGCGAACTGGATGGCGTCGGCCTCGCACTGCAGAATCTCCCGGACGTGGATGTGCAGACACTGGCCGGGTCATTCTCAACCTCGACGCACGGCACGGGACGGACTCTCCAACCGCTTCATGCGCACATCGAAGGCTTCCGGATCGTCCAGGCGGATGGCACGGCCCATGATGTCTCCGCTGCCTCAGACCCGGACCTGTTCATGGCGGGCCAGGTATCGCTCGGGGCTCTGGGTGTCATCACCCGGTACACATTGAACTGTGTACCGACCTACAACCTGAAACGGAGGGTCTGGGTCGAAAAACTGGACACGCTTCTGGATCAGGTCATGGACCTCTCGCAGCAGCACCGGAATTTCGAATTCTACTATTTTCCCTTCACCGGATATGCCGCCGGGATTTCACACGACCTCTTTGAAGGAAACGTCACAGGCCGGGTCTCGGACGAGGATGAAGACACGCTCGCCGGGCTGAAACAATTGCGCGACGTCTTCGGCTGGTCGGCTTGGCTGCGTAAGCGGATCGCCGCTGGAAGCCTTCCCAAAGGTCTTATTGAAGAAAGCTCTGACACCTACTGGAAGCTGCTCGCGACGGCCCGTCCGACCAAGTTCAACGAAATGGAATACCATATCCCGCTCGAAAATGGCCTGACTTGCCTGCGCGAGATCATCGCGGCGCTCGAGTCCCGGAACGATACCTTCTTCCCCGTCGAAGTGCGTATAACGGCACCTGACAACGCGTGGCTAAGTCCGTTCAATGATGGCCCGCGCATGTCGATTGCCACACATGCTGCTGTGGATGAGCCCTACAATTATTTCTTCTCTGTTCTTGAGCCCATTCACCGTGCCCATGGTGGGCGCCCGCACTGGGGCAAGCTGCATTCCCTCGGAAAAGAAGAATTGATCACGCTCTATCCGGACTTCCAGAATTTCCTTGACCTGCGCGCGTCACTGGATCCGGAAGGGAAGTTCCTGAACCCGCATCTTGCACACCTGTTCGGAGTGAACTTCGATGCCTGAATTATCGCGCCGCACCCTGTTTTTGGGCGGCGCCGCCGTCGCTGCCGGAGGAGCTGTCCTGATGAGCAAACCCCATGATCACAGCGGACCACGTGATCCATACTTCCTCAGCATTCAGGCGGCATTGACTGGCGCCGGGATTGCCTGGCCGACTCTGGTGATCGATAAAGCGCGCCTCTCGGACAATATACGGACACTGAAGACCCACCTGCCAGCCGGCATGGGGTACCGTATCGTTGCCAAGTCCCTGCCCTCTATCGGACTTCTTTCCCACATCCGGGAGCTTTCCGGCACCAACCGGCTGATGACGTTCAACCAGCCCATGCTATCCAAATTGTCGATCGATATGCCGGACGCCGACCAGCTTCTCGGAAAGCCGCTACCGGTACACGCTGCCCGGCATTATTTCGATACGCTTCCAGCCGATGCCAGCGATGCAGCAGAAAACATTCAATGGCTGATCGACACACCGGCCCGGCTGGACCAGTACGCCGCTCTTACTTCCGATATCGGGCGCAGGCTGAAAATCGTGCTTGAACTTGATGTCGGCCTGCACCGGGGCGGCTTCGAACCCGGCCCTGAGCTCGGCGCAACCATTGAAGCAATCGAGGCCGACCCAAATCTCGAATTTTGCGGATTCATGGGATACGAACCGCATATCCCCTCCCTGCCAACGACGCTCGGCTGGCGCGACAAGGCGCTGAAAAGTGCGTGGAACACTTATACGTCTGCTCTGGAACAGACGGCCCCCCTGATCGGCGCAGACCGGATGTCAGGCCTGACCCGGAATGCGGCGGGCAGTCCGACTTACCGCTATTACCAGTCCACCGACATTGCAAACGAGGTTTCTGCGGGGTCCTGCCTCGTGAAACCAACACATTTTGACACAGAGCTTCTGGAGCCTCACCAGCCCGCCAGCTTTATCGCGACCCCGGTGATCAAGTCTCTGGACAAGACCCGCCTGCCCGGCCTCGAATTCGCAAGCGGGGCGGCTGCAGCCTGGAATCCCAATTCAAAAAAAACCGTCTTCATTCATGGCGGGCACTGGCTGGCCCATCCTGTCGATCCGCCCGGTCTGGAATACAACAAAACATTCGGGCGTTCCTCGAACCAGGAAATGCTGAATGGTGGCCCGGAATTGTCGATCCAGCCTGACGAATTTGTTTTCCTCCGCCCGCAGCAAAGCGAAGCGGTTTTCCTGCAATTCGGCGACATTGCCGTCTATGAGGACGGCGCCATCGTTGACACATGGCCGGTTTTCCCCGTTTCGGCCTGATTTGCCTTCAGTCCCGAGGCGAGTTCCTTCATAGCGGCAAGGATCGCGGCCGGCTCTGGGGCAATTTACGGCTGCACGCAAAAACTGAACGGCCTCCCGGGAAGACGGGAACAAGAAGGTGACCACTGGAACTCCCAAGCCTGGTGTGGGTTAATAATGCCAGCAAAAGGGAGGCGGGCAGCTTGGTGAATGCACGGCAGTTTATGTCCATTTTTTCGCCATGAATCTGGTGTTTGTGCCGCCTCTCTGCGCCGAGCAGAATGTCTATCGTCGCACTCATCCGCATGCTAAGGCGACAGCCGCGCGACAGCTCAGGAAGGAGGGGTCCCCCCGTGAAACTGTTGAGACTGCCAATCTATGCCGCCCTTGCTCTGGCCCTGGTCTCCGGACCGGCCCAGGCAGAACGTGACGGGCGCGATGACATGACAGTTCTGGGCTATGTCGAAGATGTCCACGTCGGCAAGTTAGGCCTTGAAATGAAAGGAAAACTTGACACCGGAGCCGATTCTTCCTCGGTCTATGGGCGCGACGTAAAAGTCTACAAAAAATCTGGCAAGGATGACTGGGTGACCTTTCGTTTGCGCGGCAAGAACGGCCGCACGGTGCGCTATGATCAGGATGTCCGGCGGTTTGCCCTGATCAAGCTGAAGACCGGCGGGACCATACGGCGGCCGGTGATTCACCTGCCGATTTGTGTCGGAGGCGTTCGCGGCCTGGCTGAAGTCAATCTTGCCGACCGCGAGGACTTTGAATACGACATCCTCATTGGCCGCGAATTCCTCGCGTCCCGCGTTCTGGTCGATTCCGCGTCGACCTTTATCGCTGACGACGAATGTAGCGTGTCTGAGCGTGACTAGTACTTTCCACACCCGCCTGCTGGCCTTTGTGCTGACCGCGATCGCCCTGACGATCTTCGGCATCAAGGTATTCCAGTACAACTACCCGCTGACGCCGGGCACCCAGACAACAACCTGGGATTTCGAGATTTATCTTGATTTCGACACGGCCAACCAACCGGTTCGGATCGAGACATTCATCCCTTCCAACAGCGACACCCGGCGTGTCTCGCAGGAGCAATTCTACAATGGCGCATTTGGCTTGCGCCTCGAAACGGCCAATGACTACGGCCGCAAAGCGATCTGGACCTATCGCTATCCAAATGACCGCAAAGTGCTGCGCTACAGGGCGCGCCTGGAGGGTGAAACTGAGAATTCTCCCCTGCCCGCAGAGATGCACCGGCCGGCAGATCGCGAGCCGCCAGAATCACTGAATGACCTGGAGCGTCAGGCCTTTCTTGTCTGGTCCTCGGACATGCGTCGGCGTTCGGCAGACGACGATTCGCTTGCTGAGCTGATCCTTCAGGAAATCTTCGTCCAAAAAGATGCCGACGAAATCGAGGCGCTTCTCCCCGTCCTGCCGCCGCCGCTCAACCGCCTGACGCTCGCCGCCGAAGCCCTTCAAAGCCAGGGGATCCGCGCACGTGTGGCCAATGGCGTATATCTCGACGAAGCCCGGCGCCGCACGGAAGTCCAGCACTGGCTGGAGTACCATGTCGACGGTCGCGACAAGCGCTACTTCATTGGCGCCGATCCGAAAGAATTCTTCACAATCTGGTACGGGGCGGAAGAAATGATCCGTGCCGACGGCGTATTTGACTTCGAACCGCAGATCTCGATCCAGCCGATCGACTCATCGGCCTCCGACGTCGTTCGAAAAGCCGCGCGCGCAGATCGTACGCCGGTGGAACTGTTCAGCTTCGACCGCCTGCCCGTCACCACACAGCTCGTCTATCAGGTTCTGATCACAATTCCGGCTGGCATTGTCCTGCTTGTCTTCATGCGCCAGTTCATCGGGATTGAAACCCTCGGCACGTTCATGCCGATCCTGATTGGTATTGCATTCCGCGAGACGGCCCTGCTGAACGGCCTGATCCTGTTCACCATGCTGGTCGCGCTGGGCCTTGCCATGCGCTTCTATCTGGAAAAACTCCGATTGTTGCTGGTTCCACGGCTGGCAGTCGTGCTGATCTTCATCGTGATCTGCATGGCGGTCATCGCGCAGGTGTTTAACGGCGCCAACATGCGTATGGGGCTTTCGATCTCGCTGTTCCCGATGGTCATCCTGACCATGACCATCGAACGCATGTCGATCATGTGGGAAGAGTATTCTGCCGAAGATGCGATCAAGGCCGGGGCCGGATCGCTCCTCGTAGCGTCCCTGTCCTATCTGGTGATGACCAACACGGAAATCGAATACCTGCTGTTCAACTTCCCCGAACTACTCCTGATCCTGATGGCAGCTTGCCTGCTGATGGGCAAATATACCGGATTGCGGCTCAGCGAGATCATCCGCTTCCGCGAACTGGCCAAGCAGGCAGAAAAATGATCGGCACCTGGATTGCCCTTCGCAAGGCCGGTCTGCTCGGTATCAATGAGCGAAACCTTCGCCTTGTGAATGACCTCAATCCACGGCGGCTGATGCGGCTGGTCAACGACAAGACCGAAACCAAAAGCCTTGCCATCGAGGCAAATATTCCGACGCCGGAACTCTACGGCCTGATCCGCAACCCTCTGGATATGAGGAATCTGGACAAGCTGCTCGATAGGCCGGACGGCTGCGTCATCAAGCCAGCCAACGGTTCCCAGGGAAATGGGATTCAAGTCATTCTCGGCCCCATGCGGGGCGGATGGCGCCGCTCCAATGGACAGCGTGCGCTGTTCGAGGACCTGAAGTTCCACGTCAACAACATCCTGTCGGGCATGTATTCCCTTTCGGGACAGCCCGACGTGGCGATGATCGAATATCGCGTCAAATTTGACGAGGTCTTCGACCCGATCAGCTTCGGCGGCGTTCCCGACATCCGTATCATCGTCCTGCGCGGTATTCCCTTCGTCGCCATGGTGCGCCTGCCAACGGCAGAATCAGACGGGAAGGCAAATCTTCACAAGGGCGGCGTCGGCGTCGGCCTCGACCTGGTCAATGGCCGGACATTGCATGGCATGCAGAACGGCAAGACGACGGAGATCCACCCCGACACGGCCAACCCGCTCAACAACCTCTCTGTCCCCCACTGGGACGCCATGCTGTTGATGGCCGCCAAGGCCTATGAGGTGACTGGGCTCGGTTATCTTGGCGCCGACATCGTACTCGACAAGGAAAAGGGCCCGCTCCTACTGGAACTGAATGCCCGCCCTGGCCTCGCCATCCAGATTGCCAACCGCCTGGGGATCCGGCCACTGGTGAACGCAACGCTTGCGGCAGATACAGAAGGCCTGGACGCAGAAGGCCGTGTGGCACTTGCCAAGCAGCTTTTCCGCGAATACGCGCCCGGGCTGGCAACTGCCTAGGCTTCGTCCTCTGCGTCGAACGAGAAATCCGGAAGCGACTTGAAAGCCAGTTTCAAGGCGTCCCCCCAACTGCTTGAAACAGTCTGGAAGTACGGATCGTCCTCATCGACACGACGGTTGTAACGGACTTGCATCGTCCCCTTTTCCACCACCTGCAAATCCAGTGGCATGCCAACCGACAGGTTCGCTTTCAACGTCGAGTCAAAGGAGACGTAGAGAAGCTTGATCGCCTCCTCAAAACTCATGTCAGGGTCGTAGGCTCGCAGAAGAATCGGCCGGCCGTACTTGGTTTCACCGATCTGGAAGAAAGGCGTCTCTTCGCTCGCTTCGATGAAATTGCCTTCGGGGTAAATCAGGAAAAGACGCGGGCCGATTCCTGCAATCTGGCCACCCACAATCATTGTCGCGCCATAGTCGGCCTCCGATTCGGGGCCGGTCATTTTCTGCGTCTTGATCACTTCCTTGAGCGTGTCGCCAATAATATTGGCGACCTGGAACATGGTCGGCGCTTCCAGCAGGCTGGGCCGGCGCTCCTTGGGGGCTTTGGTCCGCTCATCCAGAACACTGATGACGGCCTGAGAGGTTGCAAGATTCCCTGCCGTGAGAACGGTGATCACCCGTTCTCCTGGTTCTTCCCAGGTAAACATCTTCCGAAACCTGGAAATGTTGTCCACGCCCGCGTTCGTGCGCGTGTCGGACATGAAGATGAGCCCCGCGTTGAGCCGCATCGCCACGCAATATGTCACTTCGAACCTCTTAGGACTCGTTTGCTATTGTTGGACCTGGACATTGACCGAGAGAACCTCCCGTTCGCCGCCATACATCACCCCTGTCATAGGGCCAGCTTCGCGATAGTCGAGCCCGGTTGCAACCTGAATGTACCGTTCGTCGGGACAAACCCGGTTCGCCGCATCAAATCCGACCCACCCGAGCCCCTCGACCCAGGCTTCCGCCCAGGCATGACCTGCGTCCTGATCGACCCGGTCCAGCATCATCATGTAGCCACCGACATACCGGGCCGGAAACCCCAGCAACCGGGCCGCTGCTGCGAAGACGTGCGCATGGTCCTGGCAAACGCCATGACCGAGTTCGAGTGCCTCCTCAGCCGTCGTATTCGGTCCGGTCGGCTTGGTGTCATAGACGACCGCCTCTGCAATCATATTCATCAATTCATGTAGCGTTTCGAGGTTGAGTGCCGGGTCCTTTCCCAACTGGGAGACCAGGGCACGAACACCCTTCCCGACCTTCGTAAGCGGTGTGAATCGGCGATAAAGCCAGAGAGGCGGGACCATCCGGCTATTGCTTAACACGCCCGCCGTATCGCGAGTCTCGACCTCACCCTGGCAGGAAATCGACACGCGCTTGGCGCCCTGCTCGATCGAGACGAGATCGACATGATTGCCGTGATGATCGACATATTGTGCTTCGAGCTTGGCCCCATCCAGAACCAGCTCCCAGGTCATGACCGTTTGCGCATCCGTGTCGTGCGGGCGCTTGCGCACCTGGTGCAACGCATAGACCGCTGCCTTGTCGTAATTATAGACTGTTGTGTGATCGATGCGCAGTCTCATGGCTTACTCATTGAACCTGTAGTCGGTTTCTATCTGGGCTGAGAAAGCCGCGTTCTGAGCCATGAAGCTGGTGAGGAATTCGTGCAGCCCCTCCTCAAACACGAGCGCGATGTTCAAGTCAGTCAGGCGGTTCTCCTGGCGGGTCGCCAATTCATGCGCCGGTGTGCTTTCACCATACTCCAGGGCAAGCCGCCCCAGATACTCCGTGATCATATCGTAGCAGAATGCAAGAGACCGAGGCAGGCGTGCATCAAAGATCAAAAAGTCTGCAATGGCGGGCGGACTGGCCCGTCCGCCATTCAGCCAGTAAAAGCTGCGCTCTGCCGAAGCACACCGCAGGATCATTTCCCACTGCACGTTATCGAGCGACGACCCGATAGAGGCGCTGGAAGGCAACAGCACATAATACTTCGCATCAAGAATACGCGATGTATTATCGGCGCGCTCGACCAGCGTACCGATTTGCATGAAATTGTAGATGTCATTGCGCAGCATGGTGCTGGTGACCGCGCCGCTCACCTGCGCCCCCTGACGACGTACCAGTGACAGGATTTCCGGCAAATCCCGTTCCGGCACCGGGCGGCGCAACGCATCGCGTACACTCATCCAGGCATCATTGATTGCTTCCCACACCTCCCGCGTCAGAGCGGTTCGGGTCATCCGGGCATTCTCGCGCGCCGTGTGAAATGAGCAGAGAACGCTGTTGGGGTTGTCCTTGTCACGCAGAATGAAATCCAGGATCTTGTCTGACCGGATTGTTTCATGCTTTTCAAGATAGGCCTTCCGGCATCCCGCTGTCGTGACAACAGACTGCCATTCCTCCGTATCGGAATCGGCCCGGGTCAACGCCATGCGGAACCCTGCTTCGGCCAGGCGCGAAGTATTCCCCGCCCTTTCGAGGTGACGAGCCAGCCAGAAGAGACCGGCAGCTGTGCGGCCCAACATCACCTAATCCCCCTTAAGGACCCAGGTGTCCTTGGTTCCACCGCCCTGGCTGGAATTCACCACCAGGGAGCCTTTTTTCATAGCCACGCGCGTCAATCCGCCAGGTGTCACCTGGACACCTTCCGGAGACACAAGAACAAATGGCCGCAGATCGACATGCCGGGGGGCGAGACCCGTTTTTGTCAGTACAGGAACTGTAGAGAGCGCAAGCGTCGGCTGCGCAATATAGTTTTCGGGCTTGGCCATCAGTTTGGCGCGGAAATTCTTCAATTCCGTTTTACTGGCGGCAGGGCCGACCAGCATCCCATAGCCACCGGATCCGTGCACTTCCTTGACCACCAGCTCTGCCAGATTGTCCAGAACATAATCCAACGCGTCTTTCTCGGCACACCGCCATGTCGGCACGTTCTGCAGGATCGGCTTCTGGCCTGTGTAAAATTCGACGATTTCAGGCATGTAGGAGTAGATGGCTTTGTCATCCGCGATGCCGGTGCCCGGCGCGTTGGCAATTGTGACCCCGCCAGCCCGGTAGATATCGAAGATACCTGCCACGCCCAGCAAAGAATCTGACCGGAAATTCAACGGATCCAGAAAGTCATCGTCGATCCGGCGATAGATCACATCCACGGGTTCGTAACCGCGCGTCGTACGCATGGCGATACGCCCGTCGGTGACCCGAAGGTCATGGCCTTCAACCAGTTCCACGCCCATCTGGTCCGCCAAGAAGGCATGTTCGAAATAGGCAGAATTGTGAATGCCTGGAGTCAGGACCGCTACGGTAGGCCGATTGCCGTTTGCCGCAGGTGGCGCGCACTGCTCAAGCGACTGCCGCAGCATGGACGGATACTGCTGAACCGGTTGGACACGGATATGCGAAAAGAGTTCCGGGAACATCTTCAGCATCGTCTCGCGGTTTTCCAGCATGTAGGACACGCCACTCGGTGTGCGGGCATTGTCCTCCAGAACATAGAATTCGTTAGGTCCGGTGCGGACCAGATCCACGCCGACAATGTGAGTGTATATACCGCCCGGGGGGTCAACCCCGATCATCCTCGGCAGGAAGGCATCATTCTCGCGGATCAGACGTTCGGGAATACGGCCCGCCCGGATAATCTCCTGCCGGTGATAAATATCATGCAGGAAGGCGTTGATCGCCTTCACCCGCTGCTCGATCCCTCGAACAAGGTTTGCCCACTCCCCTGCCCCGATAATGCGCGGGACCAGGTCAAACGGGATCAGCCGTTCGTCCGCTTCAGATTCCCCATAGACATTAAACGTAATCCCGGTGCGCCGGAAAAAGGCCTGCGCTTCAACGGATTTCTTCAGAAGCGCGGGCCGGCTCATGTCCTGCAGCCAGTTGGAATAAGCCGCATAGGGGGCCCGGACGTTTCCGTCGAACCCGTCCATTTCATCAAAAAATTGTGGTGCCTCTCCCATAAAGACATCAACGCACGCAAGGATGTGCCCGGTCAAGCGGCCCTAGCAGGCACACACATGCCCCGACGGGGTCGCCCGGCTTTGAGAGAAGTGCGGATAATCCTGCCCAAAGATTAGGCAGGGCCGCCTACAGCGCCTGACTCCAGGGCCGCGACAGCAAGGCTGCCGAATTGATGATCCCGACCATACAATAGGTCTGCGGGAAGTTCCCCCACAATTCACCGGTTTCTGTGTCGACGTCCTCGGAAAGCAGGCCCAGATGGTTACGCGCCGCCAGCAGCGCCTCGAAAACGCGTCGCGCTTCTTCGGTTTCGCCAATCCGGTATAGCGCATCGACCAGCCAGAAGGTGCAGGCCGTGAAAGCCGTTTTGGGCTTCCCGAAATCGTCCGTCACTTTGTAACGATAGACGTGGTCGCCCTCACGCAGGTCCCGGTTGATCACCTGCACGGTGGAGATGTATCGCGGATCGTCCGCCGCGATGAACCCGATTTCTGCCATCAGCAGGACAGACGCATCCAGGTCTTCCCCTCCAAACGCTGCAGTGAAGGCCCCCATCTCTTCGTTCCAGGCTTTCTCAAGGATCGTTCCATGAACGATCTCGGCCCGCTCGCGCCAGTAATCGGCCCGCGCCGGCAGGCCGAGATGCGCCGCGATCTTCGCGAGCCGGTCACAAGCTGCCCAGCACATGATCGCTGACGAGGTGTGCACATGGGCAATCGTCCGGAATTCCCAGATGCCCGCATCGGGCGTGTCATGAACTGCAAATGCCCGCTCGCCAACGGGTTCCAATTGTTCGAATTCGGCCAGACCGGGCCGCTTCATCAGGCGCGTGTCGAAAAAGCTCTGCGCGACACCCAGCACTACCTGCCCGTACACATCATGCTGAACATGTTCTGCCGCCTGGTTGCCACGGCGCACAGGTCCCATACCGCGATATCCAGGCAATTGGTCGGCAAAGTCTTCCGTGAGATCGGCTTCCAGCCCGATACCGTAAACCGGCTGGATGTGACCACCCTTTGATTGCGCCACGATATTCCGGACCCAGCGCATATAATGCTCCAGCGTTCCCATCCCGGACAGGCGGTTCAACGCGGTTACGGTGAAATAGGCATCCCGGATCCAGCAATAGCGATAATCCCAGTTCCGCTCGGATCCTTCATGTTCGGGAACGGACGTGGTGAGCGCAGCAACAATGCCCCCGGTTTCTTCATAGACGCACAGTTTCAGCGTGATCGCAGCCCGAATGACCGCCTGTTGCCATTCAAAAGGCACGGCCAGACTGCGCGCCCAACGTTTCCAGTAAAGGCGCGTGCGTTCTTCCCAGTCACGCGCGATCCTTTCCGGATGATCCGAAAGGGATTCATCCGCTCCCAGAATGAAGGCCGCTTCCCTATCCAGGATAAAACTCGTGCCCGACAGGATATAGGAGACTGGCGCGTCCGTGGTGACGCGGAAACTGATCTCTTCATCTACATAGCGGACGTGATTTACCCCTCTCACAGGCTTCAGCTTGCGCCCGCCCCAATCGGTTTCGGGGGTCAGCGTGATGCGCATACGCGGCGTGCCCGCCAGGACGCGGAACCGGCGGACCAGTGCGGCCGGGCGGAACATCCGCCCCTGATTTTCAAACCGCGGGGAAAAATCCACAATCTCAACGATAGCGCCGTCGCGGGACTCCAGACGGGTCCGCAGGATGGCGGTGTTGTGGTCATAGGACTGGGTACGGGACTCAAGGTCTTCCATCCAGACAGAAAATGTGCCGCCGCCTCCCATCAGCTGGTTAAACACCGGCTCTCCGTCGAACCGCGGCAGGCAAGACCATTGGTAGTCACCACGTGAATTGATCAGGGCGGCAATCGTGCCATTGCCTACGATGCCAAGGTCCAGTCCGCTCATCTGCCAGCCAGCTCCTTCAGATACGCATGTACGGCGTCGACATTTTCCAGCCGGTGCCCGGCGACGGTGTCGCCCGCGCCGACCTTGACCGTCAACCCGTCAAGGCGGTTGGCCGCCCTGAAAGCATCTTCATCGGTCGTATCGTCACCAATCATGACCGGGCGCCGCCCGGCAAAAGGCGGATCCTGCATCATGCGGGCCAGCGCGCGGCCCTTGTTGGCATCCTGGGGTTTCGCCTCGAACACGAACTTTCCGTGCTGGATGCGATATCCCGCCCCTGACAGCCCCGCTTCAGCGAGAGCCATCGCCAGATCTTCCGCCGCGTCCGGCACCTGGCGGTAGTGCAGGGCCAGCACAGGGCCTTTCGTTTCAACGCGTGTGCCCTCGAACATCGCACTGATCTTTTCGATCGCGCCGCGCACACCGTCTGGCGCAGAAGCGCGCGTATCCGGTTCTTGCTGGTCTGGCGCCAGCGGGATCAGGCCATGATTGCCGATGCGCCATAGTCCGCCCGGTACACGCCGGGCCAGATCGCCCGCGTCACGCCCGGACAGGATCGCAAGCGCCCCATTGAGGCGGCCACCGATGGCCTCCAGCACGATATCCATACCCGGGGCCAGGAACACAGTATCTGGATCGTCCTGAAGTCCGGCCAACGTTCCGTCAAAATCAAGAAATAGCGCATCGCCCGCGGTCAGCGGCGGCGGCGCGATCATCTGCTCTGTCATGAAAGGACTGGTACCTCTGCATCGGCCGGAACGGCATTGAGGAAACGCTGCCGCCACCAGACCAGATCCTGCGCCCGGATGCCATCCATCAGGCTGCGCCAGCGGGCCTGCCGCTCCGCCAGCGGCATATGAATCGCCTGGTAAACAGCTTCAGCAATGGCGCCCGCGTCATATGGATTGACGATCAGGGCCTCATTCATTTGCTCGGCTGCGCCGGCAAACTGTGACAGGACCAGAACGCCCGGATCATCCGGGTTCTGTGCAGCGATGAATTCCTTGGCGACCAGATTCATCCCGTCCTGTAAGGGCGTGACAAGGCATACCTTCGCGGCGCGATAGAGGCCCGCAATCTCGTCCCGGTCATACCCGCGCGCCAGATAGCGAATGGGAATCCAGTCCAGGTCTCCATAGTCGCCGTTGATGCGGCCGGACAATTCGTCCAGCTGCTGGCGAAGTTGCTGATAGCCTTCGACAACCGTTCGTGATGGCGGTGCGATCTGGGTAAAGGAGATGTGCCCGTGAACATCTGGGTGCCGGTCGAAAAGGTCTGCCATGCCCTCGAAGCGCTGGATCAGGCCTTTGGAATAATCCATCCGGTCGACGCCAAGCACCAGCTGACGGTTCCCCAGGAATCTGTCCAGCTTGAGCGCTGCTTGCTGAGCGTCGTCACACACAGACGCTTTCACGAACCCATCGACATCGATCCCGATCGGGCAATGCAGCAGGCGAACCGTTCGGTCCCCCACCCTGAACCGGCCATCGGGCAGCTCTTCCGCACCGAACTCTTCTTCAAGGTAGCGGGCGAGATTATAGAGGTCTTTGCCAGTCTGAACGCCCACAACGTCATAGGCACACATGGCTTCGCCCAATTCACGGTGCTGCGGAATCGCCCGGAAGGCGTCCGGCGCGGGAAACGGAATATGCAGGAACCAGCCAAGGCGGCCCTGCCAGCCACGCCTGCGCATCATCCGTCCGAGCAGGAAGAAGTGATAATCATGCACCCAGATAAAGTCTTCCGGCCGGGCTTCCTGAACGGCGATCCGCGCGAACTTCTCATTCACGGATCGGTAGTTACGGTAAGTATCGGCCTCAAAAACCGCGAGATCGATCCGGTTATGCATGACCGGCCAGAGCACAGAATTGGCGTAGGCGAGATAGAAGCCGTCATATTGCCGGCGGGAAAGATCACTGAGGGCAAACTGAACCCCCTCTTCTTCGACATGATTGACCCGCGCCGTCTCAAAGTCGAGCACCCGGCCAGACCAGCCAATCCACAAGCCTTTGGTCTCCACCAATGTTTCCCAGAGCGCCACGGCGAGCCCGCCCGCCTTGCTCTCACTGCCAGCGGCAGTCCGGTTGGAAATGGCGACCAGACGCCCGGGCGTTCTTGCTGAAGTCTCTGCCTCTGCGCTTGTCATCAGTTCTTTCCTGTTGAGTCTCATTTAGGCCGCTCCGCCATGAGACCCAACCTCCGGAGGCAAATTTCTTCCTGAATTGCCAGGCCTGCTCAGGATTGAGACAGCCAGCGGCCCCCTATTTCAGCCGAACGCGGTGCCGGCACACCCGTTCCGGCGAAGACACAACAGGTTCAGCGCCCCAGGACTTCGATTTTTTCCTGCAGCCGCAGCACTTCGGTAAACGCCAGGAAGACATGGTAAAGGGTCGATGCCGGGACATCATCGGCGTCGGGCTCACCTTCAGCGGTAAACCGTTCCAACCACAGCCCCGGTATCGGCGTGTTGAAATACTGATCCAGTAACAGGCGCGTGCTCGCAGCAACGGCGGCGCGAGGGTCCTGTCCGTTTGCTTCAAACAGGGCAAGATGGGCCTTGATCCGTTCCGTATTCGGCCAGGTCCGCGCCCCGGCATCAACGGGCGTCCCGTCTTCCAGCACAACTTGCATCGTCCGGCCCGTCTGCGGATCAACCCCATGGGTCTCGGCGAACCGGACAAGGCCGTCCGCCAGCGCAATTGTATCTTCGCCGGTCAGCTTGCCATATTGCACGAGAATCCAGGCCCATTCCAGTTGATGGCCAGGCTCCACCAGCCGTCCATCACGCCCCCCGGCACGGTTCCAGTCCGTATCGAAATACTCTGCCAGCGTGGCGCCGTCGAAAAGCTTGTCCCGGAACAGGGTCACCAGTTCCCGTGCCGTCGCCAGGAAGCGCGTCTCTCCCGTGGCCTCATAGGATACGAGCGAGGCCTCCAGAAGGTGCATGTGCGGATTCTGCAGGCGCCAGCCTTCCGGCGGCAATTCGTGCCAGAATCCGTTTTCTGCCCGCAAATGCGTATCGATGAAATCCATCGCCCGGTGCATGCCCGCACGGGACTCCTGGTCCCGCGCCGCCTTGTGGCGCCAGGCATAACCGAACAGGACAAAGGCCAGGTCGTACAGGTCCGGCGTGCCGTCCAACACGGCGCCATTACGGTCTGTCGTTCGCGGCCAGCCCTTGTCGGGCCCCAGATACAGCTCATCAAGCTGGCGGGCGCCTTCTGCCGACAAGACCTCGCCCTGCTCCCAGCCGAGAATCGCTGCGTGGGAAAACACATAGGTCTGCCGCCCGGTCACGCGCGTGCGATAAGCCACCGCATCAATGGGTTCTCCGGAATAGTCCAGCTTCTCGACGAACCGCCGACTTTGCAGGTCATAGCCCGCTTCCGCCCACAGCGGCAGGGCAGCGTCGAACGTCCAGCGCCGGATTTCATCAAACGGAATTTCCGAAGACACTCTTACCTCCACCGGCTCAGCCGGGTCCAATTATACCCGATACGAGCGCACGGAGATCCCCGCCTTTATACAAGTGGCCGGGCAACCCTGCACGACGAGCCGCTTCCATGTCTGATGGCTTGTCCCCGATCAGAAAGCTCGCATTCCGGTTCACTTGCCAGTCGCTCAGTGCGCGCAGGATCATGCCGGGGTTCGGTTTCCTGTCCGGATGGTCTTCCACTGTGTAGGCTGGCACCGTCCCGTCTGCGTGGAAAGGACAGTGATAGAAGGCATCAACAAAAGCGCCCGCTTCTGCGAGTTGCGCCTGCATGCCAGCATGAAAGACGCCGATCGCCTCTTCCTCGTAATATCCACGCGCCACGCCCGCCTGATTGGTCACCACGATCACACGATACCCGCGATCATTCAGCAAGCGGATCGCTTCGCGGGCACCCGGCATCCAGGTGAGGTCTTCCACGCGATAGGTGTAGCCCTGATCTTCGTTCAGCACACCATCGCGGTCGAGGAAGGCCGCCGGACGGACCCGCAGGGCCGCCGTTTCGCGCTGCGCCTGCGCCAGCGTTTCAGGCAAGCCGATATCCAGAAAGTATCCGTCGAAGGGCAAGCCTTCCAGGCGTCCCTCCCTCACCAGTTCCGGAAACACATCACTTTCGATGGAAGACGGCGCCTCGATCCGGCTGACCATGGCACGATCCAGATAGTAGATACCGCCATTGATCAGGCCCGGCCCAGTCAGGTCCGGATTCTTTTCTATGAAGGCGGAGACCCTGGCGCCATCCAGCTGAACGGACCCGTAACGGGCAGTATCCTCGACCATACGCAAAGCAAGGCGACCGCCCCCTTCCGGAAGGGGCGCTGCCGTCAGCGCGCGCAAATTGATATCAAAAAAGGAGTCGCCATTCAGCAAGACAAAGTACTCATCCAGCACCTGAGCCGCCTGCGCCAATGCGCCGCCGGTTCCCATTGGCTGGCTTTCCCGCACAACACGGATTTCCGCCTCGCCTATACGCTGTCCGTCATAGGCCTCTTCGACCTTGTCCCCGAGATGCCCGGCCAACAGGACAAGGTCCGTAAACCCCATCCGCGCAGCATTTTCCAGGATCAGGTCCAGAAAGCGGACGCCCGGTGCGATTTCCTGCATGGGCTTCGGTGTATTTGCCGACAGGGCGCCCAGCCGGGTGCCTCTGCCGCCCACCAGAAAGAGGGCCTGTTTAACGCGGGTCATGCCAGCTCTCTAAGCGCTTTTGACTTCAGTGCGCCTTCGAACACTTTTACTGTGCTATCGAGGGTCGCCTCCCAGCTGAAATATCGCTTCGTCAGCGTAACCGACCCAGCGCGAAGATGTGACGTCAGATCCGCATCCTTCAGTAAGCGCATCATGCCTTCGGCCAGTGCGTCCGCATCCTTCGGCTGAACGAGCAGCACGTTCTGCTGATCGACAAATTCCGGTTCCGGACGCTCTCCCAGCGTTGTGATGACTGGCAAGTCATGCGCCGCGCAGGCCGCGATGGAACTGTTGTTCAGCGCGGCGCCCTCAGAGAAGGGCAAAACGGCATAATCCGCAGCACGCAGGTAAAGCGAGCCGGCATCGGTGTCGAACGGGAACTCTCCGGTCCAGCTGATCGCGTCCTCAATCCCCTCTTCGCGGGCAATCGCGTGCAGGTCATCGACGCTCCAGCCGGACTTGAAGTAATCCGGCGCGGCACCACCGATGATGGCAAGGCGCGCATCAGGCACCTGCGCCCGCACCCTGGCGAAACCACGGATGAGATATTCAAGGCCCTTGCCGACATATAGGCGGCCAAAATAGGCAAACAGCGGCGCATCCGCCGGAACACCCAGCATCGCCCGCCCCTTCAGGCGCGACGCGTCACCGGGAGCACTCATCGGAATTAGAGGCGGTGGAGGAATGATGACGGCTTTCTCTTCCAGTCCCGGCATGTGTTCGGCAAACCGTTCGAGATGAGGTTTTGCCATGGCAATGACCTGATCGCTGTCCCGCAAGATCGTGCCATACTCATAGCTGATGTTCCCACCACCCAGTGCACGCGCAGACAGTTTCAGGTTCAACCGGGTCAGGAACGGATGATTTTTCGGACGCACACCGACCGGCGCAGTGATCTGGGTCACAACCTGCGTGTCCGGCAGAGCTGCTTTCAAACGCGTCGGCAGCAGTGAGATCATCGGATGAAACTCAAACGCCATGCCGATGAACCAGATAAAAATCAGGTCCGGCTTCAGGTCCTGTGCAAAGCGCAGCACCTTGCCTTGCGAAGACCAGTTCCAGGTCTCCATTTCCGCATGGACGCGGCAGCCTTTGACACTCTTGCCATCCGCCTGCTTACTGGTCAGCACATCGACAGAATATCCGCGCTCCGCCAGCCCCTCGCTAAGCCGCGCAATATGGTCCCCCTCCGCAATCGGCATCGGCGGAAACACGCCCGTAATCACCAGAACTTTTTTCGCCTCAGGTCTCATCGAACCCCACTCCCAGTTTTTGTCCGACCCGGCCGGCCGCATGGCGCATCCAGGTCTGCAGTCCGACCCCACGCATGTCCCCAAGCAAGGCATCCAACGCGATCCTGTTATCTTCGGCCCGTACACGCATGGCCGCAATCTTCTCTGTCAGTTTAGTCAACTCGGCGGACGGATCCCCCAGCAACCGGTCGCCCATCGCGGAAATGTCCGTGCGCGCTGCGGCATCCGGATCAAGCGCGGCTTTCCAGCCAAGGTCCCGGCACAAATCACTCACCTTGTCAGAGCGGCGGATCCCCAGGAACGGAACGCCCTGCAGCGCGGAAAAAACACAAAAATGATACCGCGTCGAAATCGTCATCGCACACTGTGCAATGATCGACATCATCTCCTGCGGCGTAAGGTAATCAGATGGTCCCATAAGGACGGCATCCTTGCGCGACATCAGTGAACGAACCAGATCCGCGGCTGCCTGGTCATAGGTGTCCCCCTCCCGCACTTCGTTGAAGAGGAATAAAACACGCGCGCCATGGCGAGTGACCAGATCGTCCAGTCCGGCGGCCAGTTCGGTGAACAAACGTGGCGCCGCCTCCATCATATGGTCTTCAGCATTGATGTTGACGCCGATGACTGGCCGGCCGCCCAGCCCAAGGCGCTGGGTTACCTTTCGGCCATAGGCAGGCCCTGCGGAGTCTAGCAGCCAGGCCATGTCGGCGGCAACGGTGATAAGTTCCGGCGCGACCCCAAGGTCCAGCAGCCGGTCCTGGTCATGCACGCTGCGCACGCTCCAGCACATAACGTTCGGAATGATCTGCTCCTGGACCCGCTGGCGCGAAATGTCGTGGCGGAGCTGCTCGACGCCGACGCCGACAAAGGCGGCGGGTTTGCCCCAGTTTCCAGCGTGCTGGAGCATGCCGCCAAGGCTCAGCAGCGGCCAGTCGCCCAGATTGTCCATGATCGGAGTGCCGCCCGGAATGATATAGCCGGCCCCCATATGGGCATGCAACTTGGCCGGAAACCCCATAATCCCGTCAATATACTTGTAGTAGCGAAACGCCGGCTCTACCCGCTGCGTGTGGGCCGGATCGCTGGAGGCGACATCAACCCCGACGCTTCCGCCAAAACGGTCAATAAGGCGGCCAAACCCCAACAGCGTGGCTTCATCGCCAATATTGCCGCTGCCATAAAAGCCGAAGGGTGCAACCAGTCTCATATATACGCCGTCTGAACGCCTCTACTATACGCCAACACGTCCTGCAGCAGCATGACGCGAAAACTCCGTTTTGGTTGCAAACACTATTCCAGTAAACTTCCTGTTTCCACTAACACGGAATTTCAAGAAACGGTCCATAAAAGGGCCAATTGAATCAGACTTGCGTGCTGTCCCCATTGGAGACCCGCACCAACACATTTGGACTGGATCGATACAGTCGCTCCAGGGAGGAGACAGGATTTTGAAGGTTGGCATCATTGTAGACGTCGAGCCGGGAATACATGGCGGTATCGCGACGGCCCTACGCAGCCTGATTACGGCGCTGGGGAAGCTGGACGGGCCGGAAACCTACGTCCTGATCGTCGAGAACCAGAACCAGGTCGACTGGCTGAGCCCGCTTGCCGCAAACCAGCGCTTTGAAATGCGCCCAGCCTCCTCTGGCAATCCGGTCCGCGATCTGCTGCGCCGCGTGAAAGGCATGGCGAACAAGGCGCTTGGCCGGGACGGCAGAGTTGGCTGGCCGCAGGTGCCAATCTCAGACGGTTGGCTGGAGAGCCTCGACCTGGATGTGCTGCACCAGCCCACTCAGGGCTTCACTTATTGCGCCATCCCGACCGTCTACAATCCGCACGACCTGCAGCATCTGCATTATCCGCAATTCTTCGACCTTTCAGATCTCACCTGGCGCGAAACGATTTACCGGGCTGCCTGCCGCACATCGCATGCGATCATCGTGAATTCGCAATGGATCAAGGATGACGTTGTCGCCCAGTTTGCCGTGAGCCCTGACAAGGTGCAGATCATTCCGGAAGCGGCGCCCACGCAATTGCTGGCGGAGGTATCCGACGAGGACAAGGCATCAACCCGCGCCAAATACGTCCTGCCCGAGCGCTACATCTTCTATCCGAACAATACCTGGCCGCACAAAAACCATTTGCGCCTGTTCGAGGCGATGGCCTGGCTGCGGGATGAAAAGGGCCTGACCGTGCCGCTGGTCTCCACCGGAGCCCGGCACGAGCCGAGCCGCGAAGCGCTGGACAGCCGCATGCGCGAACTCGGCCTCGAAAACCAGGTCCAGTTTCTGGGATTTGTGTCAAATGAAGATCTGCGTGCGATCTATCAGATGGCCCGCTGTCTGGTCGTACCGAGCCTGTTCGAAGCCAACAGCCTGCCGATTTTCGAAGCCTGGGCGGAGGGTATTCCTGTGGCCAGTTCAAACGTCACCGCCTTGCCCGAACAGGTTGGTGATGCCGGCCTCCTGTTCGATCCTATGGACCCGCATGACATGGGCAGAGTGATAGAGCGCCTCTTCACCGACGATGCACTTTGTGCTGACCTTATTGCGAAAGGCAAGGTGCGCCTGTCCGATTTCGACTTCCTGCGCACGGCCCGCGCCAACCGCGCCACCTACCGCCGTGCAGCCGGACGCCGTCTAGATTCAGAAGACGCCGCCCTGCTCGCCCATGACTGGATGCGCTATCCGATCCGCGACTGAGGCAGCATGCAAGCAGATACAAAAAAAGGGCGCTCCGCTGGAGCGCCCTTTTTTGGTTTCGTCCGAACGTGTTGCCTAGGCTTTCTTGCCCAGCACGCTTTCGAACACACCGGCAATCCGGGCGACCATCGCATCGTCTACGCGGCGCGAGGTTGGCAGGTTGACACCCGTGCGGGACAGCCAGGTGCTGTTCGGGCACTTCCGGGCATACTGACGATAGGCAGGCATCGACGACAGGCCGTGGAAGAAGGGGCGCAGATCGATATTCGCGGCCTTGCAGGCGGCAATGAGGTCGGCGCGCTTGTCTTCCGGCACCTGGGCACACGCAAACCATGTCACCGGCTGGGCACGCTGGTCCATCGGCGGCGGGAAAGACACGCCGGGAATGCCCGAGAGGGCTTCGACATAGCGGTCATAAACAGCCGCGCGCATTGCAAGCAGCTCGTCCATCCGCTCGATCTGGGCGCACCCGATGGCGGCCTGCATATTGGTCATGCGGAAATTGAAACCAGGCTCTTCGTGCCAATAACGGCGCTCCGGCCGCATGCCATGATCGCGCAACATCCGCATGCGGGTTGCAATATCCGTATCATTGGTCAGGCAGATCCCGCCTTCGCCCGTGGTGATGATCTTGTTGGCAAAGAAGGAAAAACTGGAAATATCGGAGAAGGACCCGATCGGCTGGCCGTCATATTTCGCGCCATGCGCTTCAGCGCAGTCTTCGATGATGTAGAGGCCACGGGCCTGCGCCAGTTCGACGATTTCCGTCATCTGCGACGGACGGCCGAAGACGTGGACAGGCATGATGGCGCGCGTACGCGGCGTGATGGCGCGCTCGACCGCTTCGGCTGACAGGCACCAGGTATCCCGGTCGACATCGACCAGGACCGGACGGGCTCCCACATGCATCACCGTATTGATGGAGGCCGCGAACGTCAGGTCCGGAACGATCACTTCGTCCCCTTCCCCGATGCCCAGCGTTGCCATGGCAAGGTGAAGCGAGACGGTGCCGTTGGACGTCGCAACGCCGTGGGCCATCCCCATCTTCTCGGCAAATTCCCGTTCAAAGCGGCGAATATAGTCACCGGTCGAGGAGATCCAGGTCGACAGGAACGCGTCGAACGCATTGCGCATTTCGTGGTGCGTCAGGTCAGGCTCCGACACCGGCAGGAAGGGCTGCGGGCCGGACTCGTCGATCCCGCAGAGACAGCCTTGACCATCCAGCACAGGCTCCACACCCAGCGGCTCTTTTGCACTGCCCCAGGGCGCAGTCACATCGCCAACCGTCTGGCTGGAAAGATGCCCGCCCTTCATGAAGGCTTCCCGCATCATGGTGAGATCGGCATAGCCCAACAGCTTGCCGCCAGCATCCGTGACGAAGACAAAGCCTCGTCCATTGTCCAATGCCTTTTCGAGCCCGGCGAACAGCACATCGCCTTGCGCGCAGCTCATGGCAGCAATCTGTGCAGACACATCAATTTCAATCATGTTCAGGAAACCTTGGCCCCGGCGGGAAGATAGTTGGAATCCAGTTCCGGATCATAAAGAACGACCTGCGATCCGCTCCGTTCCATACGCAGCGGCACATGGGTCATCCCCTTCATCGCGGCCATGACAGCAGCGCGCTTTGTGGGTGGAACGAACATCAGAAGGAAGCCGCCACCGCCTGCGCCCAGCAGCTTTCCACCAAGCGCACCAGCCTTGAGAGCCGCCTCATAGCGCTCGTCGATCTCAGGATTGGAAACCGAGGCGTCGAGGGCTTTCTTGTTCATCCAGGTCTCATTGAGAAGCGCGCCGAAATCATTGATGTCGCGGGACGGATCCGTGAGAATCTGCTCGCCCTCGCCCACCATGTCATAGATCGCGCGCAACTCTTTCGTTCGGTCACCGAACTTCGCCACCTTGCGCTTTTCGATCTCGTCGGCGAAGCGGGTAAAGCCGGTGAAGAACAGCATCATCGAGTCTTCCAGCACCTTGCGGCGCGCAGCCGGCAAGCGGATTGGAAAGATGTCATAATCGCCGTCTTCGGAAAACTCGATCCGGTTCAGCCCCCCATGGGCCGCCGCAATCTGGTCCTGATAGCCAACCGTTTCCCCCAGCAGCTTCTGCTCGACAAAGATGGCTTCGCGCGCCAGCTTCTTCTTTGAGCTGAGCATTTCCTGATTGCCGAAAAAGGCGTGCAGCAATGACACGGTGAAGGAAGAGGAGGACCCCAGGCCCGACTTGGACGGCAAGTCGGAGTTGTGGATCACCTCATAGCCCGTCTCATTGTCGCCGGCGTAGTGCTTCAGCACTTCGCGCACGACCGGATGCTGGATCTCGTTGATGGTCGATACTTCTTCCAGCATGCCCCAGGCGACACGGTAATTGAAATCAAACACCGCCGGCAGCCGGCGTAGCTGGATATAGATGTACTTATCGATCGATGTCGACAGCACGGCCCCCTTCTCCCCGCGCTCCAGCCAGGAGGGGTGATCGGTACCGCCTCCGAAGAAGGAGACACGAAGCGGACTGCGGACAATGATCATTACGAGACCTTAGACGTTCGAGTAGCGGGAGTTGCGGATCATCTTGTAGCCGCGCAGCAGTTCAGCGATGCCGCGGTCAAGAGACCAGTCGGGACGCCAGCCCGTGGCTTCCACTTTCTCATTCGAAACGATGTAGTCACGCTTGTCCGGGTCTTCGCCGATCGGCGCTTCGAGATAGACGAAGCTCGGCACGTGTGCCTGGATCTTCTGGCAAAGCTCGATCTTGGACAGGTTCGCATCCGACAGGCCGAGATTGTAAGGCTCGCCGCGCATCGTGTCGAAATTCGCAATCGCGTGCTCGAAGCCTTTCACCACATCGCGGACGTGGATGTAGTTGCGCTTGAAGTGGCCTTCGAAGATGACGACGGCCCGGTCGGTCACGGCACGCCAGGTGAAGTCATTGACCAGCAGGTCCAGACGCATGCGCGGGGCCATGCCAAACACGGTGGCCAGGCGCAGCGTCACGCCATTGCCATTGTCGAGCACGGCCTTCTCGGCTTCCACTTTGGTGATACCATAGAGAGAGATCGGGTTCAGCGGGCTTTCCTCGGTGCAGAACTTGCCGCTTTCCCCGATACCATATCCGGAATTGGTGACCGGGAAGACGACTTTCTGGTCCTTGGAGGTCCGCTTGACGAGGTCCACAACCGCTTCCTGATTGAGGGTCTTGGCGGCAATCGGGTCCAGTTTGCAGAGTGGCGCGCCAACAAGGGCAGCCAGCGGGATCAGCACATCAGCCTGCGGCACGAGTTCGTCCAGCAGGCGCGTGTCGCGGGCATCACCTTTGACCGGGGTGAAATTCTCGTCCGCGCACACGGCAGCCAGTTCGGTCGTGCCACGTTCAAACGTATCGAGCACGGTGACCTCATGCCCCTGCCCCAGAAGTCGCGGTACCATGGTCGAGCCGATATAACCCGCACCGCCTGTAATCAGAATTTTCATGAGTGCTTTTGTCCCTTTTACTCTACTACGCACTGTTACATGCGCCCCACTTTCCTATAGCAACTCTCACACCACAGAAATCCTTTCCAAATCCACCAAAGCGGGACAAATCGACCGCATTCCGGGTGAATTCCCCAAATTGGTGTATTCTATTAGAACAAACGCCAGATCAACCTGCCGGATCTGGAAAATAGGCCTCCACCGCCTGGCGGGAGCCGGCCGGTGTGAAATGACCATAATCGAGATAAAGATCCTCACCCCCGGCCCGGACCGCGCAACGCGCCTCCGGACAAAGCGTCCTGGTCGGATCGACAAAAACAGCACCGGTGCGTGAAGCGATCGCGGCAAGCCGCTTATTCATTGCGCGCGCCTCGGCGCTCAGCGGCAGGAATGCGTCTTCCGTTCCCGGTGGCTCAGTCCGCGCGAGGATCAGATAGGGCGGAATATGGAAATTCGGCGATTGGCCGATCAGCGTCACCTCAAGACCCTCGGCCTTGAACGCGGTTAATGTGCTTTCGACCTGGACCGAAACCCTGGTGCCGTATTCCAGCCAGCTGCCCGCTACGATCACCCGTTTGACGTCCAGCTGCCGGGCAAGATCCAGAACGTGCGACCGGAAGGCCAGGCAGGCCGGCGTGCCGGGACTGTCTGGTGCCAGGGTCGGTGGACACCCTTCCATGGCATATTCGACAATCGGCGCGCGTGCGGCCCGTCCGGTCTCACGAAGGCCCGGCATATAATGGGCTGCGAAGGAATCTCCGAACAGGAGGGTCGGCGCACCGCCTCCATCGCCCAGCGTACACGCCTCAGCCGACCAGTCCGTCCAGCTCTGGCTATCCCGCAACAGGCAGGTACCCACGCCCCAATCCTTCTCAGCTGCATAAATGTCCGGCACGTGGCTGAAACCCGGCTGACCGGCGAACAGACGGGCATTGACCCTGGCCCCGGCCCATCCGGCCGCCGCAGTGCCAAGGGCGCACGCCGCCGCCGCTGCCAGGACGACCGGTGTTTTCCAACTGATCCGGCGCAGGGGCGTTTCGACAAAGCGGTAGACAAGCCAGGCCAGCAGGAAGCAAAGCGCCAGCGCGGCCAGCGTCTCCCCGAATGTCAGCCGGCGCATCAGCAGGAACGGCGCCAGCACCAGCACCGGCCAGTGCACGAGATAAAGCGAATAGGAGATCCGCCCGATCCAGACCGCGGGCGGCAATGCCAGAAAGCGTGACACAAGCGGCCGGCTTCCCTCCCCTGCCGGCCCGCCCAACCAGATCACCAGCCCTGCCCCAAGGCAGGAAAAGAGCACAGCGAATCCGGAAAGCAGGGACATCGGCCCGAACAGGATGACCGCCCCGGCGATCATCCCCAGTCCGGTCAGAGCGCCTGCCTCCCCCACCCCGCGCGGCAAGGCCGGACGCGGCAGACGCGCAATCAGGACTCCCAGCAGGAATTCCCAGACCCGCGTGAACGGCAGGTAGAACGCCGCATCAATATGGCCATGACTCACAGCGTACAGGGTCAACCCGAAAGACCCGAGCAGGCACAAGGTCACGACAAGCAACCAGCGTCCGATCTGGAAACGCTGGATCAGCAGCAGGAAAACCGGCGCCACGAGATAGAACTGTTCCTCCACGCCCAGCGACCAGGTGTGCAGCAAGGGCCGGAACGGCATGTCATTGTTGAAATAGGAACTGGTCTGCCAGAAATGCACGTTCGAAAAGAACAGGGAGGCTGCGATCAGGCTGTCGGCAAAGGGCTGGAAATAGACAGGCGGGACGATTGTAAGGCTTACCAGCAGCGTGCCGAGCAATACCACCGTCAGCGCGGGCAGGATCCGCCGCGCTCTGCGGGCGAAAAAACCGGAAAGAGAAAACCGTCCGGCATCGAAATCACGGAACAGGCTGAGCGCGATCACATAACCGGAAATCACAAAGAAGACGTCGACGCCGGCAAAGCCACCCGAAAACCGGATCCATCCTGCATGAAAAGCGAGTACAGCCAGAACGGCCACGGCCCGCAGCCCGTCAACATCGGCCCGGTAACCCGGCTTTGAGCCGGCCTGGCCGCCAGCCGGAGGATGAAAAGGGTCAGGGCGCATCATCGTCCATTTTGTGCATTGTGCATGCCAGTCGACCTGAATCTCCTCACAGGATTACGGGTCTGTCCATGACTCGCCTCAGAAGTGTCCCTGTTTGCATCCGGTGCTCATGGCATTTCTTGTTTAAATGGCAAGGAAGTTGCAGCCTTTTCCGCTTAATTCGGTTACGCGGTTTCAGCTGCACTGACTGGGGACAGGAGTATTAATATGAGTAACGATACCGGCCGCACAGCCGTCATTCTGGCGGGGGGCCTCGGATCGCGCCTGCGCCCCTACACGGTCGTGCTGCCCAAACCCCTTATGCCGGTTGGTGAATCCCCGATTCTGGAAGTCATCATCAAGCAGCTGGCTCGCAAAGGGTTCAGCCGCATCATTCTGGCGGTGAACCACCAGGCAGACATCCTGCGCGCCTATTTCGGCGACGGAAGCCAGCTGGGCGTCAGCATCGAATACTCCCTGGAGACCAAGCCACTGGGTACGATGGGGCCGCTGCACCTGATGGAGGAGCTGCCGGAAAACTTCATCGTCATGAATGGCGACATTCTCTGTGACCTCGATTTCGGCGACTTCTTCACCAATCACGAAAACGACAACCGCCTGTTCACCATCGCAGCGTCCAAGCGCGAACAGCTGATCGATTATGGTGTGCTAGGCTGTGACGCCGACCATCTCGTCTCATTCACCGAGAAGCCGCGCACCCCCTATCTCGTTTCCATGGGCGTCTACTGCCTCAGCCGCCGCGTGCTGGACTTCATTCCGGAAGATCAGGCCTATGGCTTCGACCAGCTGATGCTGCGCTTCCTCGACGAAAAGCGCGATGTAAACGTGCAGACGCATGAGGGCTACTGGCTCGATATCGGCCGCCCGGATGACTATTTCCGTGCCGTCGACGAATGGCCGGAGCTGCGCACGAAACTGGGACTCTGACGTGCCCGAACCTGCCCTTTCTTCAAAACAGGATCTCCCCGGCCGCATCGTCGTGACCGGGGAAACCGGTTTTATCGGCCGCCGGCTCGCCGCGCGGCTGGAAGCACTGGGCGTGGAGGTTGCAGGCTTTTCCCGCTCCACCGGAGGAGACCTGCTGACTGGCGATCTGCCGCTGGAGGGCGCCGGACATGTTTTTCACCTTGGCGGGCTTTCCTTCGTACCGGACAGCTGGACCGATCCGGCGAACTACCACCTGGTGAACACGCACGGCACCGTACGTGTGCTGGACCAGTGCCGCCGCGCCGGTGTGCCAATGACCTTCATCAGCACATTCGTGTACGGCGCCGGCGCCCCGGTGCCCGTATCGGAAGATTTTCCACCCCGCCCGGCCAATCCCTATGCCTGGTCCAAACTCGCCGCTGAGGACGCCTGCCGCTTCTTCGCCGCCAATTTCGGCGTGGACGTCACCGTGCTACGTCTCTTCAATGCCTACGGTCCCGGCCAGAAGAGCTCCTTCCTGATACCAACGATTGCCAGACAGGCCGTTGCCCCGTCGGTGAAGGAAATCGTCGTGGCAGACCTCGCCCCGCGCCGGGATTTCGTCCATGTAGACGATGTGGTGGAGGCAATAATCAGTACGATCGGAATGTCAGGTGGTGGCACCTATAATGTCGGCTCCGGCCGATCCTATTCCATTGGCGACGTCATCGCCGCCTGCCTGAAGGCAGCTGGTACAGACAAACCCTATTCCGACCGCGGAGAGCGCCGCGAAAATGAAGTCATGGATGTCATTGCAGACATCTCCGCCCTGACTGCGGCCACAGGCTGGCGCCCGCAGATCGGATTTGAACAAGGCATGCAATCGGTGATCGAGGCACAAGCCACATGTTGAGTATTGATATCGTCTGTCCGGTCTTCCGTGAGGAAGCGGCAATCGAAACCTTCCACAAGGCGCTGATCGAAGCGACCGAGCCGCTCTATAATGAGTACAAGTTTCGCTACATCTATGTCGTTGACCCCTCCCCGCCGGACCGCAGCGATGAAATCCTGCAGGGCATAGCCGAGAAAACCGACAATGTGACCGTTCTCGTCATGTCGCGCCGCTTCGGCCACCAGGCGGCGCTGATTGCCGGGATCGACGAGACGCGCGGCGACGCCGTCATCATGCTCGACAGCGACATGCAGCATCCACCTTCGCTGATCCCGAAACTGATCGAGGAATGGCGCGGCGGTTCCGAAATCGTCCAGACACTCCGCCATGACGACCAGAAGATTTCCTTCGGCAAGCGCGTCACCTCGCGCATGTTCTATGGCGTGTTCGAACGCATGACCGGGATCGACCTGAATGCGGGGTCGGCCGATTTCCGCCTTCTGTCGCGCAAAGTGGCTGATGTGTTCCGGACCCAGTTCCGCGAACACAATCCGTTCTTCCGCGGTCTTGTCACCTGGGTCGGCTATCGCATCTCTTACATTTCCTTCGTCCCGGAGAAGCGGTTTGCAGGCCAGTCGAACTATTCCCTCGCCGCGCTGATCCTGTTCGCGACGAATGGCATCTTTTCCTTCTCCAAACTGCCTCTGCGTGTCTGCATCTGGCTTGGCCTGATCTTCGCCACCTTCAGCGCCCTCTCCGGCGCTTACTACCTCACCGTCTACCTCTTCTTCGAAGACATCGTCGTACCCGGCTGGGCCTCCCTGTTCGCGCTCGGCGCCTTCGGCCTGTCTATGAACCTCTTCTTCCTCGGCGTGCTCGGCGAATATGTCGGCCTGATCTTCGACGAAGTGAAAAACCGTCCGCGTTACCTTGTTGGTGACAAATTCGGCGCCAATGCAGACGCGGACGCCGGAGCCCGCAAGGAGACCGTATCGTGAGCATGAGCGACCTCTCCCCCGACCGGTTCGACCAGCATGTCGTGGCGCGCACGCGCTCTTTCTTCGAGGGCGACATTGCAGCCAATGAAGCCCGTATCCGCGAGGCCGTCACCGGCAAGCGCGTCCTGATCGTCGGCGGGGGCGGCTCCATCGGGTCGGCCACACTGCGTGCACTGATCCGGTTCGAACCGGCCGCCGTCCACGTTATCGACCATTCGGAAAACTATCTTGCCGAACTGGTGCGCGACCTGCGGTCCGGCATGGACCTTCCGGCCAGTCTCGATCTCCGGATGTGGCCGATCGATTTTGGCGCTCCGGTCACGGAACGTCTGATCAATTCCGAAGCCCCCTACGATGTCGTGATGAATTTCGCCGCCCTGAAACATGTGCGTTCCGAGAAGGACATCTACTCCCTGCTCCAGATGCTGGACACCAATGTCGTGCGCCAGGCCCGTTTCAAGTCCTGGATCGCGGCGCGCGGCGGCACCGCGCGCTTCTTCGGTGTCTCCACCGACAAGGCCGCCAACCCGACCAGCCTGATGGGCGCGACCAAGCGCCTGATGGAAGACGTGCTGTTCAGCGCGAGCCCCACCGCCGGCATGAATGTGTCGTCGGCGCGGTTCGCCAATGTGCTCTTCTCCAATGGCAGCCTGCCGCAAGCCTGGCTGCGCCGGATCGAACTCGGCCAGCCGCTGGCGGCCCCGCGCGGCACGCGCCGCTATTTCGTCACCCGCGCCGAAGCCGGCGAGATCTGCCTTCTGGCGTCGCTGCTGGGCGGACAGGATGAAATCATCATCCCGCGCCTCGACCCGGAAAAAGAACTACGCCTTCTGGAAGCCATTGCGGCGGACGTGCTGAAGCTCACCGGCTTCGAAGCCGTTCCGTTCGAGGACGAGGCCGAGGCCCGCCATGAAGTGGCCGCGCTGCGCAAACAGGGCAAGTGGCCCCTGCTCCTCACCCCGCTCGATACAAGCGGCGAAAAGCCCTATGAAGAATTTGTCGGTGTGGACGAAGTCTCCCACGAGATCGGCATGGACAGCGTGCTGGCCATCCGCCACGCCAAGGCGAAGATTGGTCCGGATTTCATCGACCGGCTGGGCGCTCTGGTCAGCGATACATCCGGCAAGGTGCAAAAAGCGGATGTGGTGGAAACCATCGCTTCGGTGATCCAGAATTTTGCCCACATCGAAACAGAGAAAAATCTCGACCAGAGAATGTAGCGGCCCTCAGAGGCAGCCAGATGGGAGGAGCAAGGCGCATGGACGCAGCTCAGACACTTCAGAAGCTCATGCGTTTCCTGCGCGGTGGGGACGACAGCTGGACATTACGCGCAGGCCTCTTCCTCACGGGCGCGGCCCTCATCGGCATCCTGATGATTGCCGTACACATGGCCGCCGGACTTACCTTGCCGGCACCATGGGGCGACGAAGCCTATTTCCTTTGGCAGGCGCGCGGATTTGAGCGCTGGAATGATTTCATCGCGCCGGAGATCGACCCGGACCGCCCGCTCCTTCTACTGCCCTATGGCTATCCCCTCATCATGGGACTGGTCTTCAAGGTCACCGGCTTTTCGCTGGAGATCGCCCGTGCGGTCTCCCTTGTCGCGACACTCGCCGGCTTCGGCCTCCTTGCCATTGCTATGCGTACTCGCAAAATCGCCGCGGTCAGCCTGATCCTGATCGGCGCTTTCCTGCTGAACGGGCATTTCGTTTCCATGGCCAACAATGCCCGCATGGAAGCCATCATGTTCACCATCATCTGCGGCGCGCTGCTTCTTGTGCAAAACAAACGCTATTGGGTCGCGCTCGGCCTGCTTGGCGGGTCTGCCGTGATCCACCCGAACGCCATGCTGATGGGCGCGCCGGTCTTCTTCTACGCCATCTTCGCCGGCAAGCTGTGGAAGAACTGGCCAAGCCGCACCGGCATAATCGTGATCGGCATCGGCGTTGCCGCCTGGGCGGCGCAGGCGCTCTACATCTTCACCCACTGGGCCGCCTTCGAGCATGATCTCGCCTACCGCATGTCGGAGACAACATCGGCCAATAAGGGCACCCTGGAATTCGGCGGCTGGCATGCCGTGGGCCTGATCTCGATCTTCGCGATCTGGGCGCTGGCGATCTGGCGCAAGGTGCCGGTTGCCCACCTCACCGCTTTCGCGGTCGGCGCCTGGCTGATGAGCCGTGTGCGCGAGGAACAATGGTATGACGTGTTCAACGATTTCGCCTATCTTCTGGCCGCGCTCGCCCTGATCGAGATCCTCGTGAAAGATGTGCGCCGGCGCTATCCGGACCGGGCGCTGATTTCTCTTGGCGCATCGCTCGCGCTTGTGGCGGTCGCGGGCCTGTTCTTCCTGAAGACTGGCCGGATCGAAGGCCCGAAAGGCTATCTGCAGGAACTGAATGTCAACGGCATGGTCATCGCCGATGACGTGCCCTACTTTACGCCCGAAGACCGCGCCGTACTGGAAGCCTATATGAGCGGCATCCAGGAAGACGGGCTGACCACGGTGGAACTCTATCCATGGGGCGATACGCTCCTCTTCCCGGAAAACGATCCGGACAAAGTGCGTTTCCAGATCCCGTATTTCGATCCGGACTATGTCGCCTCCACCCGCAACTGGCCATGGGGCTATGGTCCGACCTATGGAGAGACGCCGACGGTCTACATCCTGCGCACCTCGAAATACCAGCCGCGCTGGCTGGACGAGCGGTTCGACCGGCTGATGAAGCGCGCCAGCGAACGCTCCGGCGGGCGCAAGCCGATGGTCATCCACTCGCGTGACAACACCGAGACCTGGTATGCCTTCCCGACAATCGCCGAGGCCTCTCCCGCGCCATGACCGAAACCGCCCCTCTCACGCCGGCAACGGGCAAGACCGCGAAAGATGGCCTGCGCCTGATCGTGCATGCGGACGATTTCGGCCTGTCGGAACGGGTGAATGACGGCGTCGCCGACGCGCATCTCAATGGCATCCTCACGTCCACCTCGATCATGGCCTGTGCCCCGGCCTTCGATCATGCGGTCAGGACCGCGAAGGCAACGCCCTCCCTCGATCTTGGCGTCCACCTCACCCTGATTGAGGAACGCCCGCTGACCGATCCGGCGAAGATCCCCAGCCTCCTAGACGAGACCGGCCATTTCCACAAACACATCACCGTGTTTGCCAAGCGCTATTTCCAGGGCCGGATCAATCCGGAGGAAGTGCGGCTGGAGCTGGATGCCCAGATCACGCGCATCCGGGAGGCCGGTCTTGCGCTGTCCCACCTCGACAGCCACCAGCATGTGCACATGCTCCCCGGCATCCTGTCCGTCGCGCAGGACCTCGGCCGCAAACATGATATCGCCCCGATGCGCCTGCCGCGAGAGCCTGTCAGCCCCTATATGCTGGTCTCGCCCGGCGGTCTTTCCCGCGTGGCGCAGCAGGTCGTGCTCAACCATTTCTGCCGCCGCGTCCGGAAAGCATTTGGCCCGACGACCGACCGGTTCGCCGGCTTCTATTTCGGTGGCAAGCTCGGCACGGACGCCCTGTTGAAAGTCATCGCGGCCATGCCGCAAACCGGCACCTGCGAACTCATGTGCCATCCGGGGGAAGACGACCCGGCCTCAGACAAGCTCCACTGGGGCTATAACTGGGCGCACGAGCTTTCCGCCCTGAAAGCAGAGCCCGTCAAAGCGGCAGTGGCCGCAAAAGGGATCGAGCTGATCTCCTTCCGCGATCTTGCATGAGTTTTCAGGAACGGGTCAGTGCAGCCCGAACATGCCGGACAACGTCCCCGCGCCGACCGCAACCGGGACAAGGAACACGACCGCCGCAATCAGCGCCGCAATAACCGAGGCGATCGCAAAGGTCACCACCGGCATGCGCAGAGCGCCCGCCACGACCGGCACCCCTGCCCGGACCGGACCGGAAAAACGTCCGATCACGACAGCGCCGAGGCCCCAGCGGGCGCAGAAAACTTCACTCTTCGCAATCAGGCTCGGATGCTTCCGGAACGGCCAGATGCGGCTGAGGCGATCGGAATTCTTCTGGCCGATCAGGTAAAGAGCGATGTCGCCCAGCGCCCCGCCGATCGTTGCTGCCGCCACAACGGCCAACAAATTGCTGACATTGTGCGGGCCGACCAGCGCAGCCACGCCGACCAGCGCCAGCCACACGAAGGGGACGAATTCGAAAAAGGCGAGCACAAAGACCAGCGCCGCAATCCATTGCGGGTGATCGCCAGCAAAGCCGATCAGCTGGGCAGCCATCTGGTCCATAGGTATGTATCCGTTTCAGCCGGCAGGAAAGCACGGCTTGGATATATCAGAAGCGGAAACGGGGCCAGTCAGTCCAACCAGCCCCTTCCCTTAAATCTTCTGACCCTCAAATCTGCTGGCCCTTAAGTCTGGTTCAGGCTGCCGCACGCGCGTTGGACTTCACCTGACGCTCGATCCACTCATAAGTCTTCTCGAGGCCGGTTCTCAACGGCTGGCTCGGCGACCAGCCAAGGCGTTCGGAAATCAGCGTATTTTCGGAGTTGCGGCCACGCACGCCCAGCGGGCCCGGAATGTGCTCCAGCTCGATCTTCTTGCCGGCCACGTCTGCAATCATCATGGCGAGCTGGTTGATCGTAACCATCTCTTCCGAACCGACATTCACCGGGCCGGTAAAGTCAGACCGGGTCAGGCGGATCGTGCCTTCCAGGCACTCGTCCACATAGAGGAATGAGCGGGTTTGCTCGCCATCGCCCCAGATCTCGATCGAGTCGCCGGACTTCGCCCTGGCGATCTTGCGGCAAAGCGCGGCCGGGGCCTTCTCCTTGCCGCCGTCCCACGTGCCCTGCGGGCCGAAAATGTTGTGGTAACGCGCAACGCGCGCTTCCATGCCGTGATTGCGATTGTAAGATAGGTAAAGTCGTTCGGAGAACAGTTTCTCCCAACCATATTCGCTATCCGGCGCGGCCGGATAGGCGCTGTCTTCGCGGCAGTTCGGATTGTCCGGATCTTCCTGATTATAGGCCGGGTACATGCAGGCGGACGAAGAATAGAAGATACGCTTGCAGTTGCGCTTATGGGCCGCATCCAGAACATTCAGATTGATCGTTGCCGAATTGTGCATCACGTCGGCATCGTTTTCGCCGGTGAAGATATACCCCGCCCCGCCCATGTCGGCCGCCAGCTGGTAGATCTCGTCGAATTTCCGGTCCACCACGTCCCGGACCAATGACTGGTCGCGCAGGTCCCCGACCACAAAGTCATCTGCTTCGGTTTCGGCAAATTCGTGCATTTTCAGGTCAACGCCGCGCACCCAGAAGCCTTCACGCTTGAGACGCCGGACCAGATGTCCGCCAATAAACCCACCAGCGCCACAAACAAGAACCGATTTCATTTCTATCTCCACTACTCAACAGCCGTGCGCCGCGCATCCATAGCAGCGTACAAATTTCTATTTCCCCGGGATTGCAAGCACCATGCCGCAAATTCCCCCACCCAAACGCCCTGAAATGGCGCACTTCAAATGCCATAATCGCCCTAAAACCGGGCTTTTCCAAGGTAAATCGTACTTGGGGGAGTGATTTTAAAAATTTCGCCTGTTGCACGAATTCGGGACAGGTCCTTTGATTGACTGCCCGTTATCCCTTTTTCTGGTTGAAAAACCCGCCCGCGCCCCGGGGGAACGGAGCTGACAAACCCTGCAAACCGGCATTTCACTTTATCGGGGATAGCGCGGGCGGACACTTGGAATTATGGTTAATATTATCCGGCTCTGATGGGAGGGGCCGGAGAGTGGTTACAATGACCAATGGCTGGAGTCCCACAGATCTGTACCGGGATAAATCGATTGCCGGCTGTGCCGGCTCAGGGGGAACTGGGTGGGGGCATCCATGCGGCAGGAAACATTTTCCGTTCTGCAGGCGCTGGCTGAAAAGCACACCGGCCAGTTTCTGCACAGAAACAAAGGTGTCCTGTTGGCGAACCGCCTGACCGGTCTCGCCTTCCGTACCGGGCATGACTCAGTCGATGCGCTGGCCCGTCACATCGGGGATTTTCGCCCCGGCGCGAACCTTGAGCTTGAAGCCGCAACCGCCCTGCTCGACAGGCACAGCCGGTTTGTCTCTGAACACTGCGAGCTGGCACCGCTGTTCGAACAGGTCATCGCCCCCGCGCTGGCACGTACGGCACCAGGCCCTTACCGCATCTGGTGCGCCGGCTGCGGGACAGGTCAGGAAGCCTATTCCCTGCTGTTCCTGCTGAACAATATCCTGCCCACTGAGACGATCCGGCGGATCGACCTGATCGCAACCGACATTTCCGAAGCCGCGCTGATGCGGGCGAACACCGGCCTGTTCAGCCATTTCGAGGTCCAGGTCGGCCTCACAGCCAATAATCTGGTCCGCTACTTCACTCAGGCCTCACAGCAGAGGTGGCAGGTCTCGCCTGTCCTCTCCCGGCAGGTACAGTTCCAGGCCCACAACCTGCTATCCCCGGAAGACGCCCCCGGCCTGTTCGACCTCATCCTCTGCCGCCACGTCCTCGGCGGCATGACGCCCGACCACCGCGCGCGCGCCGAACAGACCCTCCACCGCCACCTCAATCCGGACGGCCATATTCATCTGGTCGGCTGACGCAAAGACATGCGTCCTCCGGGGGGGCAGGCGATTCCGCGCCACCTGCTGATAGTTCCGGTGATGCGCGAGATCAGGACAGTGCGCCCGGCAAGCCCAGCCACCCTGCGATTATGTTGCGCTGCATGTCGTTCGTGCCGGAATAGATCGTCCCGGCCATCGAATCCCGCAGGGCCCGCTCAGCACCATATTCAGTCATCAGGCCTGAACCGCCCATGGTGCGGATCGTATCGATGGCGGTCTGCAGCAGGGCTTCGCTGGTGAACAGCTTGGCCATGGCAGCGTCCATGCCGACCATTTTCGAGGTCTCGAGCCGCGATGCAGCTCGATACGTCAACAGACGTGCCGCTTCGAGGCGGACTTTCATGTCCACGATACGGTGTGAGACGGCCTGGTTCACGGCGATCTTTTTACCGAAGGACGAGCGTGTCTTGGAGAAATCGACCGCCTTTTCGAGCAGGTATTCCATCTTGCCGAGATGCGCGGCGACCAGACAGGTCCGCTCCCACTCCATGGACTGGTTGAAGATCGGGCCGCCGGCGCCGACCTTCCCGATCATAGCGCTGGCAGGCACGCGCACATCGTCGAAAACAAGTTCCCCGATAGGGCACGTCCGGATCGACATCTTGTCGAAGGCCTGGCCAATCGAAAAGCCCGGCGTACCGCGGTCGACCAGAAAGCCGGTGATCCCGCCCATATAGCCCTTGGTGTCATCCGTGCGGGCGTAAACGACGGCCACATCCGCAATCGGACCATTGGACGAGAACATTTTCACGCCATTGATAATGAAGTCATCGCCATCCCGCACAGCCTTGGTGCGCATGTTGAACGCGTCCGATCCGCTGTCCGGTTCGGTCATGGCGTTCACGGCGATCTTTTTGCCGCTGCAGAGATCCGGCAGGTAACGCTCTTTCTGTTCCGGTGTGCCGTATTTCCAGACAGGGGTGACACAGGCCAGAAGGTGGGCACAGACGGCAAACACCAGCCCGGCGTCTTCGCATCCATACCCAAGCGCTTCCAGTGCGATCGCAATGCTCAGCGGATCCAGATTCGAGCCGCCATATTCTTCCGGAACGCTCAGGCCCTGAAGCCCCATTTCACCGCATTTTAGCCAGAGCTCCCGCGGGAATTCCTTGGCAGCATCGCGCGCCTCGACATCATGGTTCAGCTCCTTGCGGGCAAACTTGATGATTTCATCGCGCAGGGCGCGTTGTTCGGGGCTGAGGGTAAAGTCCATCAGTTGTTTTCCTTGAGACGCTGGTAATCGATTTTATCGGTGGAGGTTTTCGGCAGAACGGGCAAATGGATGAATTTGTCCGGCGCCATGTAATGGGGCAGGTTCTGGGAGCAGAATTTTTTCAGTTTCAGCAGAGATGGCGCGGCATCGTCATCCCAGGCGTAATAGGCGCGGATCTCCAGCCCCGCCTCACCGAGGTCCACTGCCATGACGGCTGCTTCAGGGATAGAGGGATGCTTGTGCAGGGCAGCCTCAATCTCGCCGAGCTCAACCCGGAAACCGCGGCGCTTCACCATGCGGTCTCGGCGTCCGACGAATTTCAGGTCACCGGATGGCAATTCCACCACAACGTCGCCGGTATGGTACCAGCGCACGCCATCAATCTCGGTGAACGCTGTGGCGTTACGGTCCGGCAGGTTCCAGTAGCCCAGCATGATGGAATCACCGGCAGCGAGCAGTTCGCCCGCCTCCCCCGGCGCAACTGGCTTGTTGTCCGGATCCACGATCAGGAGATCGTCGCCTGAACAGGCCTTGCCAATCGGCAAGGAATAGTCCGGATCTTCCGGCAGCGGGTTATCCGCCTTGTAGAAGGTACAGACATTGGTCTCGGTCGGACCGTAGAGATTGTAATAATCAGGCGCCGGCCAAGTCGACATAAGCGCGCGCAAATGCTTCACCGGGAACACTTCCCCGGCAAAATTGACAATACGCAGCGAGGAACAGTCGCGTTCGTCCAGCTTGCCGAACTCCATCAGGAGACGGAGAATAGATGGCGTCGAGTACCAGATGGTGATCCCGGTTTTCTCAATCAGTTCTGAAAGCGTGCCAGGCTGCTTGCCGGCTTCCGACGAAATCAGGACGACCGAGGCGCCATGCTTTATCGGCACATAGATGTCGAGGATGGACAGATCGAAGTGAAACGGCGCGTGCGAGCTGAACCGGTCCTGCGCCGTCGGCTCGAACTCGCCGGAGACCCAGTCGATGAATGCGAGCGCCGTCTTGTGCGAATGCATCACGCCTTTCGGCTGCCCGGTCGAACCGGACGTGTAGAGGATGTAGGCAAGCTCTTCGACCTGCACGTCCTGCGCGCGCGCCCCTTCACGGGCAAGCAGGACAAAATCCACGTCTTCGCCTTCAGCCACTGGATAGTCGAGCCAGGTCCATGGACCACCGGCCAGTTCTGCAACCAGAGCCTCTGCGACAGACCGCTCGGCGATCACAGCGGCGGCGGCGCAGTCTGAAAAGATGAAACCGTTTCGCGCGGCAGGTGCGCTGTAGTCGACCGGCACATAGGCTGCGCCCGCTTTGAGAATACCGAACACAGAACCCAGCGCATTGATCGTCTTTGGCACACACAGGCCAACCCGGTCACCCGGCCTGACACCAGCGGCTTCGAGCGCGGCCCGGACCTGACCGGCATGCGCGTCCAGCGCGCGATAATTGATGGAGTCTCCCGCCGACGCCAATGCGGCAACCGCGTCAGGAGTCCGGCGGGCCGCTCCGATCAGTAACTCTTCCAAACGCACAATTCATTCCTCCCAAATTCGATCCTACTGAGAAAGACCGAAACAATCTCTACGTGGATGCAAACCACATGCCCGCCCTCCCCTGAAGTCTGCCCGTAAGTTGCCCGCCAGACAGAGGAAATCTGGTCCGCTGCTTCCCAATGACACGATCAATATGGACCTCAATTCCAAGGATGGCGCGCAGGGGCCCTTACCGAACTGGGTCGCGATCAGCAGCTGACGTCCACGCGGTCAAGTGCCGGTTCGCCCAAAATGGCGTACTGCCATCTGTCAATTCCCTTCCAAGGATATCTTTTGCAGAAAAATACGAAAAATAGTCGAGAATTTCCACTTTTTCGAGAGGAATTTCCGTCCAAAAGGTCTCGTTCTTGCCTATAAGCACACACGTGTCACAAGCCGGCGCAATAATGTGCGCCGCAACAAAATTTCAGGAGACCTTCGTGGACAAACAGCAAATCAAAATGACCGTTCGAGACTTCATCGCTGCGCAGTTCCTGCCGGGCGAAGATCCCGAAAGCCTCACCGACGACACGCTGCTCGTCACCGACGGTGTGCTTGATTCCCTCGGCAGTCTGCGACTGGTCGCGTTTCTCGATGAAACCTATGGCATCACGGTCGAAGCTCATGAAGTCGATGTCGAGCATCTCGATACGCTCGACCTGATCGCCGACATGGTGATCGAGAAGAAAGCTCAGGGCTGACCCAGCCTGCCTCTCACTGATGTTCCGATACCCAACACGCCCTGAACAGCGGATGCATGACTATGGCTGATACGCCGACAAAAAACGAAACCTCTCGTCAGGCCGCTGGTCCGTTCAGCGAATTGCTTTCGTTCAGCCGGTTGCCGACGCTGCTCATTATCCTCGGCGCCGTACTGACCTGTTACGTCCTCGCCGTTGAGTATTTCCGGCCCGTCGCAGATTTCAGCACGAAGCAAATCGCTGCCGCAGGGGCGTGCGCGTCGCTGATGCTGATTGGCGCACTCTGGGAAATCCGGGCCGGGCTACGCACGGCGGCCGAAGCCGGACGATTCTGGGCCACTGTCGTCATCGTCGCCCTCCTGTCCGGCGCCATCCGCCTGTACGAGATCGAGAATTCAGCCTTCTACGAATTCGTTTCGCTGCTGGTCCTGTTCGGGTTCATCATAAACCACCATCTGCCCATGGCCCTGCGCAAGCCGTTCTACGTGACGCTCGCCGGTGTCACGGTGCTCGGCGTGTTCGCATCCGTCAGCGTGGCGGCGGCGCTCTTCCTGGTCGGGGTCAGCGCCCTGCTGATCGCCATATGCCACCTGCCGATCAACATCTGGGTACGCGTTGCCATGCTTCTGGCGATCATGGTCGTGCTGGCCCTGTTCCGCGTCGGAATGTTCTACCAGGGCTGGATTGCCGCCGCGCTTCCGATCGTCGCCTCGATGTTCATGTACCGTCTGTCGGTCTATCTCTACGACGTCCACAATGGCAAAGGTCCGAAAGATTTCTGGGGCCGTGTCGGTTACTTCTTCATGTTCCCGAACTTCGTGTTCCCCTTCTTCCCGGTGGTCGACTTCACGACCTTCGGACGCACCTATTACAATGAGGACGCGATCACGATCTATCGGCGCGGCGCCTCCTACATGTTGCGCGGCCTGTTCCACCTGATCCTCTACCGGATCGTGCACATGTATTTCGTCCTGGCCGATGACCAGGTGCATGGCGCCTGGACCTTCCTTCAATATATCGTCGCGAATTTCGGTCTCTATCTGAAGATCTCCGGCTTGTTCCACCTGATCGTCGGCTTGCTGCTCCTCTTCGGCTTCAACCTGCCCGAAACGCACACGCGCTTTTATTTCTCGAACAGCTTTGTGGACTTCTGGCGGCGCATCAACATCTACTGGAAGGACTACATGCAGAAGATGGTGTTCAACCCATCCTACATGTACCTCAAGCGGTTCAATGTCTCCCACAATACCGGTGTCGCACTGTCGATTGCAGCGGTGTTCGTCGCCACCTGGTTCCTGCACGCCTATCAGTGGTTCTGGCTGACCGGCACCATGCTGCTCAGCGTCCCTGACATCCTGTTCTGGACCATTCTCGGCGCTTTCCTGATCGCGCAGACCCTGAACGATACCAAGCCGAAGAAGCCGTCATCCTATGGCTTCATCAGCCCAAAGATCTTCCTGGTGATCCGGACCCTCTTCACCTTCCTGTTCATCTGCCTGCTGTGGTCATTCTGGACCAGCGACACAGCCGCAGACTGGTTCTCTGTCGTCGGGCGATCGCAACTCGTGCCTGCGCTGACAGACATGGACATCGCAACAGCAGGCGACTGGATCAGGACGATTATCTCTCTGACCGCTCTCGTCATCGTTGCCTGTATCACCGGAGGCCTGACCTTCGGCCTCGAACGCCATGAGAAAGCCCCGCCCCGCCGCCGTCCGCATCGCGGGCCGGTGCCGGCAAAGACCTTTTACACACAGGCCGCGCTCGCCTCAGTCGCCGTAGCAGGCCTCTACCTGTTCCAGTCACCGGTCATCGGCAGCTGGTTCGGCAAAGAGGCTGTCGTCTTCGCTGAAGACGTGAAAGTTGGCCGCCTCAACCGGGCCGACGTGGCCGCTCTCGACCGGGGCTATTACGAAAACCTTGCCGGCGGCGGTGACCGTTTCAATGCCGAGCTGTGGAACTTCATCATGACACGTCCGGACGGCCACGAACTGGCCCGCAAGGATGAAGGCGTCGAATTCCGCGGCGACTATCTGTTCCGCGAATTCATCCCGAATTCCGGCGCGGTCATGGCCAACGAACCGGTCACCTATCCGATCAACCAGTGGGGCATGGCAGACAAGGACTATACGCTTGAAAAGCCGGACGACACGTTCCGTATCGTGATGCTCGGCGCCTCCCGCGCGATGGGCTGGGGTATCGAGTCCGACAAACGCTTCGAAGCGCTACTGGAGGACCGTTTCAACGAGGAAATGACCGGCGGAAAATACAAGCACTATGAGATCCTGAACTTCTCGGTCAGCTCCTATGACATTGCTCAGCGCCTCATCATGCTTGAAGACCGGGCAAGCAAGTTCGATGCGGATGCCATGATCTATATCGCCGGCCCGCTGGATGTGGACTACAACCACCATGCCCGCATGCTGCACAATGGCGTCGCAATGCCGTTCGACTTCATGGACCGCATCAATAAGGAAGCGCGCGTAAAATCCTCCCAGACTGTGGCAGAGATTAAACGCCGGCTGGAACCCTTCGGGCTGGAGCTTGCAAAGGCGGGCTATCAGCGCCTGGCCGATGATGCCAAATCCATGAAGCTGCAGGACCTCTGGATCTACCTGCCTGGCCCGACCGACCGGGAAAGCGATGTGGAAGGCCTGACAGAAGCGGCCAAAGAAAGCGGCCTACCGGTGATCGACCTGTTCGGCATTTATGATGCCAAACTCTACCCGCGGACCCGCCTTGATCCGAGCCACCCGGGAATCGATGGTCACGCCGTGCTGGCAGACCTGATATTCAACCGGATCGTGGCGCTGCAGGAAAACGGCAAGATCGATTTCGGCCTTGCCCCCTCCCCTGAGGAGACGCCCGCCACAGATGAAACGCCGGAGCAGCCCTAAGGGCGAGCCAGACGACCGCCCCTAACAGACAAGCCGGCTCCGGATTGGAGCAGGCAGGTCTTCGCATAGCCAGCAAGCGCTCACCCGGTACATGGAAGGGGAACCCCGAAGGGGGAAAACTTGCAAACTGCCTGAAAGGCATGGTGGGCGGTACAGGACAGTTCGGACAAACACTCACAGCCAGGGGGCTGGACTATTCCGGCTCCCGCGCATCGCGGAACGCGAACAGAACGGGTATCGCGATCAGGCACAGGGCGACCATCGCCAGGTAGGCAATGATGACGCCCTGCTGCCACAGCAAGCCCGAACCTGCCGTGACGAAAGCGAGGACTGCCCCCAGTAACACGGCATTCAGGCCCTGGGCACGCGGCACGAGACGTGTCGGCAGGCGGCGCGCGATCATCAACATAGGGGCAAGGATGGCCCCGGTCGCGGAAACGCCCTGCAAAAGCTGAGCCCCAAAGAGGACCGGCACACCCGGATTACTTGCGATAATCAGCCAACGGATCGAGGCAGCAACAGCCGCAAGGGCAATCATCCAGCGGGGGTCTCTCCGGCCGAGAAGCCGTGCGCCAAATGTAAACGTGATGAGTTCGGAGACCACGGCCACCGCGTTCAGCATGCCGATCTGCCCTTCTGAGATGCCGGCAGCTGACCACTGGATTGCTCCAAAATTGTTGAGCACACCATGACTTCCCACAATCAGTGAGACGGCGGCGAACGATGCAATCAGCACTTTGTCGCTGAGCAATTCCCGCCAGCCGCCCCCGGCATCCGGTGAGTCCTGCATCATGGTCCGGTCGGGCGGCAGCAGGAAGCATGCGAAGGTCGGGAGAAGCAGGAAGCCGGCGACAAGATAAGGCAGGCTCAGAATCCCCAGCCGGTCGAGCAACCAGCCCGCGCTCAGATTCGATATGATGACGGCAATGGAACCCCAGACGCGCAAACGCCCAAAGTCCAGCCGCTGGCTCCGCACCGCCATGACGGCATAGGCGTCCGTCAGCACTGGAATCTGATCCCAGACCATCCCGAAGGCAACGACCAACAATATTCTGGCCAGGTGACCGTGTGCCTCTGGCAGCATCGCGATCAGGATGGCTGATCCAAACGCCGTGACCGCCAGTCCGTTGCGGACCCAGCCATGCCGGCCCGTCCAGGCCGAGAAGGGCGCAACCGTCAGCAAGCGCAGGATCAACGGGATCGCCATCAGCGTCCCGATCTCACCCGGCGTCGACCCCGTCGAACCGAGCCACAAGGGCAGGAAGGACAGATATCCATAGTGAAGGTAAACGCTGGCATAGAGCGTCGAAACACGGGGCGCCATCTGTCCCAGGCGCGGCGTATCCTGAAGGGATTCCCCCAAATCCGCCGAAACTGCGTCCACCGGCTGATCCATGGGTTCCCTCCGCTGCTCTCTTGCAGTAAAGGCATTGGTATCGATACCAATTCAATTTGTACAGAGGCTTATTTTGCCGCTTCACCCCGATCTTTCCGCCATGAATGAGAGCATGGGCCTCGCCCCCGAACTGAATGCGGACACGCTGCCCGTCCTGCGCGAGCAGATGCGCGCCGCCGGAGACGCGCTGTCGCGGCCACGAGTCCTGCGTGAAGATCTTTTTCCGGAAGGCATTCCGGTCCGGCTGTACCGCCCCGAATCGACAACCGCGGAGGGCCTGCATGTGTTCATCCATGGCGGGGCCTGGGTCTTTGGCGATCTTGAGACCCACGACGCTGTGTGCGCCCGCCTGGCGCATGAGAGCGGACAGGCCGTATTGGCGATTGGTTACCGGCTGGCGCCGGAACACCCCTTCCCTGCAGGACTGGAGGATTGCGACACCGTGCTTCAATGGGCAATGACGCATGCAGCCACGTTGGGGATCGCCGCCGACAGGATTTCAATTGGAGGCGAGAGCGCCGGGGCCAATCTGGCTGCGGCCGTCACCCTCAGGCGAAAGGCCCGCAACGCCCCGCAACCGCAGTACCAGCTGCTCGTTCACCCCGCCCTGGACATGCAGCTGACGTCGCCCTCTTCTCGCGACGTGCTCGGGCCCGGCATCAGCCGGGAATATTGCCTTGCCGTGCGGGACCTTTACCTGCCCGATCCGGCCGACATCACCTCTCCCCTTGCCTCCCCCTTGCTGGCGGCAGATCTGTCAGGCCTGCCGCCAGCGATCATTCTCACAGCAGAAGTCGATCCCCTGAGGGATGATGGCCAGCTCTATGCGGAACGCCTCAGGGTAAGCGGTGTGGAAACACGCTTCCAGCAGCTGGAAGGCCTGCCGCATGGTTTTATGGGACTTCCCTTCGAAACCCCTGTTATTGCAAAGGCCTATCGCTTGATGGCCAGCCTGATGCGGCGTTATAATGAACATCGAAGGGGTACATCATAATGCCAGGACCGCACAAACCGAAGCGCCGGCCCACAATGGCGGAAGTCGCAGAGCTTGCCGGTGTTTCCAAGATTACAGTGTCCCGGGCACTGAGCGGAAGTGATCTGGTCCGGCCAGAGCTGAAAGAAAAGATCGTCAAAGTCGCACACGAAGCCGGTTATCGCATGAACGTGGCGGCGAGAAACCTTCGAACTCAGCGTACACGGACAATTGCTGTTGTCTTCGAAGAGCTTTCCTCTGACACGCGGCAGATTTCCGAACCCGTCCTCCTGTTCCTATTGGGCGGATTGATGGAAGTCCTCACCCCGGCCGACTATGCAATGCTCGTCACCACAGGGGACCATTTCCTGAACTCCCACGGAACGGCTGCTGACGGCGTCATCATGATCGGACAAGGCGCCGGTGGACGCAGAATGGAAGAAGTTGCCGCCATTGACCTGCCCATGGTCGTATGGGGCGCTGGAAATGCCGGCTCAGCCACACTGGTCGGAAGCGACAACGAACAAGGTGGGAGGCTGGCGGCCCAGCACCTGCTCGATATCGGCCGGCGGCGGCTCCTGTTTCTGGGTGACACGGAACATGCTGAAGTGGCAGATCGCCTTGCTGGCATCCATGACATTCTTTCGTCCAGCGAAGCCATGCTCGTTGCCAAGCAAACCTGTGATTTTTCACGTAAGGCCGGCGCTGAAGCCATAAGGAAAGCCATTGCGAAAGGGCTGGAATTCGACGGCATTCTTGCCGCCAGCGACTATATCGCGGCTGGCGCCTGCGACGCTCTTATTGAAGCAGGCCTGGCGATCCCGGACGATGTTGCTGTGGTCGGGTTTGATGACATTTCGATCGCCGCCAACAACCGTCCGGCCCTCAGCTCAATCCGCCAGGACTGGGGCCTGGCCGGTCAATCCCTTGCCAGCGCGCTGATTGCCAAAGTCGAAGGCAGGGAAACGCTGCCGGACATTACCCTGCCGGTTGAACTTGTGATCCGGGAGTCGACGGCCGGCCCTTAATCCTGACCGGAGAGATGCTGGCGGAAGAATCGCGCCATCAGGTCAAACACCTCAACGGACTCCGGCAGGTCTGTATCGACGTGATGCGCGTGCCACATGCCATCGAAGACAACCAGTTCAGAGACCCGCTTCTGCGCCAGCAGCCGCCGGTGCATGACCGTGACCGCGCTGGCGGCAAAATCACGGGTCCCCGTTATAAACATGGACGGTGGAAATTTGGCCAGGACTTCGGAATGCTCGCCCGGAAACACAAGCGGATCACCCGCCTGCGCTCCTGCCAGATAAGGAAGTCTGGAAAGGCTCGGCTGGACAATCTCACCGGGAAGCCCGTTCAGAAGACCGGCTGTCGCGACTGAATCGCCGCCGACATCGATCCCGGTCCCGTGCAGCATCGCGATGGCATCCGGAACCGGCTCGCCCTCCTTCAGGAGGCGGGCGACAACCTGCGCCGTTAATGCTCCGCCTGCCGAGCACCCATATACACCTACGCGGCGGCCAGGCTCTGCACGCCGCAAAGACAGGTAGCAGGCCAACGCATCATCGACGGCGGCTGGAAAGACATGCTCAGGCGCCAGACGATAGTCTGCAGCGACAACGGTTACGCCGAGTTTCGCCGCGACCGGAACGGCTTCAAGAACAGCGCCGTCCCCCGCCCCCCACATGAAGCCCCCACCATGCAGGCAAAGCAGGATTCCGCCACGCTCATCGAGCTTTTCCGGGTGAACCATATGAACAGGCACACCGGACACCTCACCCGGCTCCACACGCACATCATAGGTCTTCAGCGCGACCTTCAGTCGTTGCGTATTCTGCGCCGCATAGTAAGCGCGGATCTCGTCGATACTGCCCGGAGGGGCGGAAACGCCCGCGACCGAGCTGACAAAGTGGCGGGCAGCCGGTTCACTCACCCAACGCGGAAGATCCGGAACGGACAACGGTGTTTTGCTCATTTTCAAATGATATCGATATCTATCCTGTTATTCAACATTTATAGCACATTTTTATTCGATTGACATCGATACCATTTTGCGACATCAACCCTCCGCATCCTTCGGGTCCCTCACTGACGCTCCCACCAAAAAGGCCCACAGAGTGAGACAGCTCGATCTTTGCACGCCGCATCCCGCAACGCCTTCAGACGTTTATGGAGACTTGCTCGCAGAAGTGCAGATGCGCCAGATTTTCCCGGATGGGAAAACCTTTGTCGATGCGCTGCCGCGGCACGCCCCCGCCCAGATCATGGCAAGTTTCCCGAGCGTGGAGCGCACCCCTGATGCGATTGCCAGATTCGTCGCAGACAATTTCCTGCTGCCCGCCCCGACCCTTGTTCCGCATGCCCGCTCCGGATTGCCGCTTCGCGAACATATCCGCTCGCTCTGGCCACTGCTGACACGCCAGCCGGAACCGGCCCATCGTCACAGCTCCCTGCTGGCGCTGCACCAGCCCTTCATTGTTCCGGGCGGGCGCTTCCGAGAGCTCTATTACTGGGACACCTATTTCACCATGCTCGGTCTGCTGCGGGATGGACTCCTGCCCCTTGCCAGAGGCATGATCGACTCCTTTGTGTCCCTGATCGAAGATTACGGTCACGTCCCCAATGGCACCCGGTCTTACTACCTGAGCCGGTCCCAGCCGCCCATGCTGGCCGCCATGATGGTGCTGATCCCGCCGGCCGATATGGCGACTAACCGCAGATGGCTCCAGGCCCTCATCCGGGAGCACGGCTTCTGGATGGCCGGAAAAGAAACGCTGGCTCCGGGTGAGTGCACCCTCCGCGTCGTCCGTATGCTGGACGGAAGCTACCTCAACCGGTACTGGGACGGACGCGACACCCCCCGCGACGAATCCTATCGGGAAGACGTTCTCGTCGCACAGACCACGCCCCGGCCGGAAAAGGAGGTGTTCCGCGAGTTGCGCGCGGGCGCAGAAAGCGGCTGGGACTATTCCTCCCGCTGGCTGAATGACAGCTTGAAGTTGTCGTCGATCCGGACAACCCGCATCGTGCCGGTGGACCTCAACGCATTCCTGTTCAAGCTTGAACACGTGATCGCCCATATGGCACGGCAGGTTTTTGAGAGGGACTGCGCGGATCGGTTTGCAACATATGCCCGGCAGCGCGAGGCCGCAGTCACGCAATATCTCTGGTCGGATGAAATGAATTGCTTTGCCGACTATCACATTGACTTCGGGCGCGCCCTTCCCTCGCCGACTGCCGCAATGCTCGCCCCCTTGTTTGCCGGCCTTGCCACACAGGCGCAGGCCGACCGGACCGCTGCTAGAACCGAAGACTGCCTGCTCGCCCCCGGCGGATTGCGAACGACGCTGATACAGTCCGGCGAACAATGGGACTGGCCGAATGGCTGGGCGCCGCTTCAGTGGATCGCCATTAAAGGCCTGCAGCGCTATGGTCATGTCCGCCTTGCCCGCGAGATTGCCCGGCGCTGGTGCGCAACCGTTCAGCGATCTTATGCAGAGACCGGATACCTTCACGAAAAATATGATGTGGAAGAATGCCATGTCGGCGGCGGCGGGGAATATCTTCCCCAATTGGGGTTTGGCTGGACGAATGGCGTGACGGCGGCCCTGCTGGACCAACTTGCAGAAGAAAGCCGGGCCTGACGCCTCAGACCCGGCTTCCCTGCTTTCCGCTGACACCCGGGCAATGGCCCGGGCCAGCGCATGTCACTCTTCCAGTTTGCCCACGAAGAAGTCCGCCATAAGCTGGAAAGCTTCTGTCGATTCCTCCAGGTCCAGATAAGCCCAATGCGCATGCGGCATGGCTTCGAACATGACCAGATTGGAGTCCACGCCTGCATGGACGAGGGCCCGGTGAAACAATTGCGTGCCGCTGGAGAGTTCATCCCGCGTCCCGGCAATCGCGAGCGTCGGAGGGAAGTAGGAGATATCAGCAAAGATCGGCGACAGCTCCGGATCAGTTGTCGGTGTCCCGCCGATATAGCCCGACATCGCTTGCGAGAGGCCCCAGCTATCGATCTGTCCCCCGGTCACCGACATAGAATCCCCGACCCGCGAGAAATCGGCCAGCGCCGCGAAGAAGCCCATTGCGCGCGGCATCGGCAAGCCAACCTTATGCAGACGCACCATGAGCTCTGATGAAAGAATACCACCCGCAGATGTACCGTATACGACAATATTACCGGGATCGTATTCTGTCAGGAGTTCCCGGTAGACAGCCTCCGCATCATCGACTGCCGCCGGGAAAGCAACCTCGGGCGATAAACGGTACAGGGCCGTGATCACTTTGCGGCCCGTCAGGGCGGCGATGGGGATGTTCTCCGAATTGGACCCGGAATCCACCAGAAAGCCGCCGCCATGAAAGTTCAGCAGAACCTGATCGTCCCGCGTCACGCCAGAGGCCGGCGTAAAGATCTTCACGGGCACACCGGCGATCTCGCCTTCCTCGATCGTCACGTCATAGCGGGACAGTTGCAGCTCGGTCATCTCACGCTGCACCTTGTCATTCTCGGCGCGCTGCCCCGAAAGCGTGAGAGGCGGTATTGTCAGCGCCTTCTTGAAGCAGAACTGGCTGAGCTTCTGGATCGTGTCCTGGCTAAGCGTATTCGGCAAAGGTGAGCTGCACGCATCCCGTGCCTGGGCTGGTCCGGTCATTGTAACCACCATGAGAAGTGCGAGCCCTGCCCCGCGAACGGCGCCATGAAAAGACGCAAGTCGTTTGAAGTACATCATCCGTCTTGCCCCCCCTAGAAAGTAACACGCAGGCTGCCGGAGACCATGCGCGGCGCGCCATAGAACGTGCTGACATAGCCATTCCCGGTATACTGCTGGATGTTCCCGACACGGTATTCTTCATCGGTCAGATTGTTCACGAACAGGGATGCGTCGAGATTGTCGAATCCCATCACACGCTCCCAGTCCAGCCTCATATTCAACAGGCCATAGGCCGGAATATTCGAATAGGGAGCCGTCAGGCTGGTGAAGCCCGCAAAGACGTCGTCCTGCCAGGCATAACTGGCGTTGAACCGGACATCGCCAACCTGTTCGCTCACAGGAATATCAACCGTCATGCCGATATTGTATTGCGACTCCGGCGTGTAGAGGAATGGCAGTGCAGACAGGTCCTGAACGACAGGCGGCGGTGTCATGTACTCATCATACTTCGCATGCAGATAGGAGTATCCGTAGTTGAAAGTCACATATTCACCCGCACGGATATCGCCCTCCAGTTCAAAGCCCTGGATGGTTCCCTTGGCGGCATTCTGAACAGCGGTCGTCGTGACCGGTCCAATCAGCACATTGTTGAGAACCTGAATGTCGTCATAACCTGTGTGGAACACGGCAACATTTGTCGTCCCCTGCAACGCCGCAGCCTGCCAGCTGGTCTTCAGACCAATTTCGGCGGCATCCACACGTTCCGGATCGAACGAAAAGTTCGGATCGTTCAGACCACCCGCAATCGCAACAACCGGATTAAATCCCCCGCTCTTATAGCCCCGCCGGAAGCTAACATAAGCCATCATGTCGGGCGAAATCTTGTAGTCGGCCCCGAGCAGCCAGGAGGCGCCTTCACTTTTTCCGGTGGCCCCGAAGTCACAGTTCGGATAGGCCGCCCCGGGCGGAAGGACACAAGGGTCGCCCGCACTCGGTGGCGGCAGATCGACAATGACGCCGGGATAGCCGAGAATGCTCGCACCAAGATGGAACTTGTCCCAGGTATAGCGATAGCCACCCGTGAGGGAGAGCCCTTCCAGAGCCGGCGAAACCTGCCCCATATTTACAGACACCTGACCGAAGAGCGCCCTGGAATCCCGGCGCTGGTCCGCATCTGTCTGGTAGCTTGTATAGGAGGCCGCCAGGTTCTGTGAATAAGTCTGCGGTCCGTTGCGGCGGTAGATATCGAAATAGGCACCCGCCTGCCAGGTGAGAAGGTCAGTGTCTTCGCCGCTGCTCAGCCGGATTTCCTCCGACGCCTGATAAGCATCCTCCGACCAGGTATTGCCAACCGCGCCGTTCGAATCCTGGATCGGAAGGATCGTTCCGTCTTCGTCCCGCCCCGAATCGCGCTGCACTTTCGAATAGCTGGCGATATTGGTCAGTTGCAGCGATGGCGACAGATCGAGGGCCGTCTTGTTGACGAATATTTCCGTCCGGCCCTTGTCTTTCGATTTGGCACTGAGACCGACCTGACGAATCCCGTTGGCCTGCTGGGCAGCCAGAAGCGGAGTCATATAGGGCGCAAAGGGGCTCGCCGGATTGATGTCCAGAAGGACGATACCGGCGCCATTCTCGTCATACTCACCGATCTGAAGAATACTCGTATTTTCGAGAAAATCGGCCGGCTTCAGCGTGAGGCTGGCTCGGGCGGTCCAGTTATCCCGATTGTCATAGTCGGCCCCGGTGTTCACGTCGCGCGTGAAACCGTCTCGCTTCTGGGATTGCGCGCCGATACGAAACAGGACCTTGTCCTTGACGATGGGAACATTGACCACGCCTTCGACATCACGGCGGTTATATTCACCAATGGTTGTGCTGACATATCCCTCGAATTGATTGGTCGGCGTCTGGGGCTCGAACAGGATTGCGCCCCCGGTCGTGTTGCGGCCGAAAAGCGTCCCCTGAGGGCCCTTCAGAACCTGAACATTCGCGAGGTCGAAAAAGTTTCCGGGGCCATTCCCATTGCTGGGAACTTCAGCAAAATAGGCAACAACAGAGGCCCCTGCCCCGGCACCGGCAAACTCGCCCGTTTGCCGCTGGCCCCGCAGGGTGAAAGACTCGCTGCTCCGGCCGAGCGATGCCGTTACATTCAGTGATGGGACAATGTGCTGCAGGTCTGTCGCCGTGCGCAGATCATTGGTCAGAATGTCTTCATTGCTGAGCGCGGTGACCGCGACCGGCACTTCCTGCAGGTTTTCTTCCCGCCGGCGCGCCGTGACCGTCACCTCTTTGAGCCGCATGTCGGTATAATCGGGCGCTTCCGCAGTCTCCGGCGCGGCCGGGCTGGTTCCCGCCGGTGCGCCGCTATCGGCCCGGACAATTTCCTGCGCCCAGGCGGGACTGGCCGAAAGAATAAGCGCAAGCGCGGTCGCCGCAGAATATCCACGTGGTCTTCGCATTTTTTTCCTACCCCTTGAGTCGTTTATATTCCATCGGCGTTCCCGAGGATGCGCGACACTAAGCTCAAAATGGTATCGATGTCAATTTCTTCATTTACCACTCATAAACGGTGCCTCCCGACACGTTATCGATAACATTTCTGAGCGGGAAAACCCTTCACAGGCCAGCCCTGAGACATGACCGGGCGACGGGTCTCAGACGGCTATTGTGTTCTCATGGAGACCGGGAGGTCACCGGCAGATTGCCACAAAGCGGTGATAATGGGGGACGCGTCTGCCTGCGGAATGGTGGGCGGCACAAGGTTCGAACTTTTGCCCCCTACGATGTCAAGCGCTCGTGAAAACACCAAACCACTGAATCCAAAGCACTTTAAGTGAGCACAACATAGCCAGCCAACGCCCCTAAAAGCCTTCCGCTATGCTCAGCGGATTTGGGCATCGAGCGACCGCAAATAGAACAACACGCCGTTCGGAACCATTGTCTGAACAGGCCGGAAATCGCCGCAAATGGACGTAGTGCTTGAACATCACAATGGCTGGAATGCCGGCGGAAGTTGCCGAGCCGGATCTACCGCTGGTCGACTTGGATCGAAATGCTGGTCAACTGCGCAAGCGTTGGTTGGTCAAAAAATCGCAAACCTTGATTAGCGATGCCTCCGCGGACGGAATACGCCCACTAAATGAGGCACACCCATGAATCGTGCCTTTCGCAATAACAACCTCGGTATGGACGCCGTGCCGCTTTAGAAGATTCCCATACGCAACGCCCTCGTCGAACAATGGGTCACACTCCGGGACTAGAATAACAGTCGGCGGGGTCGCCGAAAAGTCATCCGCGAGCATGGGCGTAAGCAGCGGTGAATCCGGCGAGGCTTCACCGGCGTATTGCATGGCCGCACCGACAATCGCGTCGACGGTCAGGAAATGGCGTCCCCTGCCGAATTTTCGCCGCGATGGATATTCGGCATCGGGACGAAGATCGATAACGGGGTACAGGAGCGCCTGCGCCCGGATCGATACGCCTTCAGGCGGATTATTGGACAGCACAGCCGCGAGGTTGCCGCCGGCGCTGTCGCCGATCAGGGCGAACGCATTCCCAAATTCCGAACTAGCCCAGACGAGTAGTCCCGCCAGAGCATCCGTCAGCGCGGGCGCCGTATGCTCTGGCGCTTGCGGAAAGTCCGGGACAAGCACCCGTACCCCCAATTCAGCACACAGCCACCGCCCCAGCGGGGCATAGGAAAGGGCCGTGCCAAGAGACCAGCCCCCGCCATGAATGAGCACGAGGGTTGTTGCGCCGGAGCCGCCATCCGCCGGCTCGATCACCAGGCCCCGATTGCCGTCGCCCAGCTGGCGGCAATTGACCCAGCGTTCACATGTCCGGCCAGATGGCGGGGCCGTCCAGCGCGCAAAAACGTCATCATACGCCCTGCGGACAACGGAAATATCCGGGTCGCCTTTGACCAAAGGAACGACAGTATTGAGATCACGCAACACAGCCCTGGTTTCGGCATTGAGTCTGGACATCACGGCGATCCTAGTAGCGGACCGAAGCGGTCAAACTCACAGTGCGCGGCGCACCATAATATCCCAGCTGGTAGCCCAGGCTGTCAGACAGATCGAAGCCCTGCGTGCGGTATTCTTCGTCGGACAGGTTCCGCCCCGCCAGGAGGAGGGAATATTTTCCGTCCACGAATTCAAGCCCGATGGAAGCGTCATACAGCGTGTAGCTGCCCTGGCGCAGAATCTCGCTTGAACTCACTGTCGGATAGACATCCCCGCGATAAGCGGCAGCCGCATTTATGACCAGTTCCGTATTACGGCCCAATGACCGACGGTAATTCGCCGCGATCCGGCCCGTCCAATCCGGTGCGTTCGCAGGTGTCAGCGTGCCTGAGACATCGACGCCGTTCTGTCCAATGAACTCATCATACTTCGCATCAAGATAACCTGCCGAGAGATCAAACCGCAGTGCGTCCGTCGCTTGCCAGCTCCCCTCCACTTCAAAGCCCGCTATCTGCGCCTCGGCAGCATTGGTAAAAATCGCGGCAAAGGCTCCATTCTGCTCGGTGAAGCTGGAGACTTGCAGGTCTTTGTAGTCATTGAGAAAGACGGCCATGCTCGCGAAGATTGCGCCCTCAGCGAAGCTGCCCTTTATGCCCGCTTCGTATGCGGTCAGCGTTTCTGCGTCGAACGGCTGGGCCTCGAATCCAGAGTTTGAGCGCCCGTCGAAACCACCACTTTTGAACCCGCGTCCGATTGAAACATATCCCGTCACATCATCCGTCAGGTTGTATGAGACGGACAGGCGCGGCGAGGTATTGGAGAACGTTTTCGACGTATCGACATCCGTCGCCGGGAACCCTGTTCCGATCTCCGGCACAAGCGGCGTTGCCGCGTCAAAAAATTCCTGGATGCGCTTGAAGTCCTTCTCTTCTTCGGTCAACCGGACACCGACACTGACGCTGAGGCGATCTGAGAGCTCATAAGATACGTCGCCATAGATCGCGAAAGCTGTTGTTGTCTGATCGTTGATCGAGTTTGAAACGAAAGCGATATCAGGTCCGAAAATGCCGGATTCCGTGACATCTTCTTCGTCGAAATAGTAGATCCCGCCAACGGCCGACAAAGCGCCGCCTTCATAATTGGCCTGTATTTCCTGGCTGAACTGGTTCTGATCCTCAAAGACAAAGACCCCGAACAGCGGCGAGCCGGTCGCATCGAGGTCAAGATGCGCATCATACTCCATCTCACGATACGCCGTGGTTGAGACGATGCTGAGCGAGTCCGACACATCCCATGTAGCTTTCGCCGAGATGCCCCGCACGCTGAGGTCACTCAGGTCATTGAAGTCTGCCTCAACCTTGAAGGGGTCAGTGCTTGGGGGAAACGCACCGAATACAGCCGTTTCCCGGGCGGGCGTGCGGGACGTATCAGGATTGTCCGTAGACCCATCCGCCGCAACCAGAATGCGGAAATTGTCTGAAATGTTGGCGAGCAGCGAGCCGCGCCATGCGAGTGTATCGCGATCGCCATCATCCTGACCTGTGATCGTGTTGTCGGCGTACCCGTCACGGGAGAGGTAGGCCACTGCGGCCTTGCCAAGCAGCTTGTCTCCGGCGATCGGGCCGGATGCGCCAATGGTGAAGTCTTTCTGATTGTAGTTGCCGAGCGTTGCGGATGCAGAAAACTCGGGCGTTTCACTGGGTTGGCGGGAGACGAACTTGATCGCGCCGCCAATTGTATTGCGCCCGTAGAGCGTTCCCTGCGGCCCCCTCAGAACTTCAATGCGTTCGACATCGAAGACATCGAGGAACGAGCCCTGAGCCCTGCCGAGATAGACGTCATCAAGGTAGATTCCGACGCCGGGGTCTGCGAAAGCAAGGCTGTCGAGCTGCCCAACGCCCCGGATATACGCGACCGTGTTTTGCGCATCGCCTTCATGCAGGACGATATTGGGTACACTGGATTGGAGGTCACCAATCTCGGTGGCGGAGAATTTGGCGATATCGTCCGCACTGATCGCGGTGACTGAGCCCGGGACGTCCTTCAGGGACTCCTCACGCCGCCTTGCTGTGACAGTGACCTGCCCCAGCGTCTTGACCTGGTCATCCGAAGTTTGGGGCGGCGCATCCGCCTCTTGGGCAGAGGCGGCAGGCATAAAGGCTGAAAATGCCAGAACTGAAAAACTGGCGATTGAAACGGCATTACGTGCGTTGCGGCGACTCGTCATTGGATCCTCCCGATCGTTTTTGAGCTAATCTGCTCAGACGGGGGCAAAAGAAAATCCGTGGAGTTTACCGACAAAATACCCGCAAAAACTGAGGTTATTGCGGAGCCTTGGATCGTTGCATCGTTTCGCTTACGCGGGCGAGTGTGCGTGTCAGGTGCCCGATGACCATGGATTCCAGTTCAGGGGTCGGCCGGACATAGGATGCGCGTCCATCCTGATCGTCACGGACTTTGATCAGATAGCCGTCATCTACGGCGCGCTTGATGCGTTCTTCTCTTGTGCGATTGGACCCTGATTTCATGCGTTGAGTCAGTTGGCTCACCGTTAACGGATGTCCGACCCAATGAGCCCTGACGCACCCAATCAACATATACCAGAATTCCTGAGTGAAATAGTTGGTCTGCTCGCCAAATGTCTGGTCCCAATCTCGAGCGTAGAACTCCAGAGCATCCATCCAGTCTATGAGTTCATCTAAGTCCGGCATGAATTCTTCCAATGGCAACCGAGTCGAACTTTCCATGCGTTAGAAGGGTTCGTCAAACCAAACATGGCGAGAATGGCACGACAAGCAACTCGTTCTGGAGACGATCAAGGGGTGGCGGCATATAAACCTCCTCCCTTCAGTGAACCACCCGGTTCGTCCGGAATGCCTCTGACTATGGACATTTGTGTTCCCAAAAACCGGCAAATGCCCAGCAAGATGAAACCGATTTCCGGAGCGCAAATGTCTCTTCCCGGGTTCGAGAAGCCATTGCGCGAATGTTCGATTCAAGTACCGCCAGGCGTTCTGGTTTAGCGCCAACCCTTGTCGCAAATGGGCCAGCACGCGCCTTTGAAACCCTTCTGGTCATCTGTCTGGATCTCGCCGGAAGTGGACTTTGCTGCCGTTGCCGCGTTTGTGTTACCAATCCATCCGGAGAAGCATAGTGGCTGACGACAGAGACGATGACGCGGAGAGTCACGAAGCTGCGGGTTGTGCCGTTGCAAAGGGGCATGGCAATATCGAGAATCTCCGCGAACTGTTGATTTGGACAACGTCCAGTTCCACCGAACCTCTCGTTTCATCCTATTTCCGTAAGCACTTATCCGATCGAAAGCTTCTGAGCGACTTGATCAATATTGCGCTTGAAGGTGAGGACGCCGGCGATGCGCCATGGGCAGCCGCAAACGTGATCACGATGTTTCCGCCAGAGCTCTTGGAGGCTCATAGGGCCGAGCTCGAAACGCTTAGTCGTGAGCAATGGGATTATCTGAATGTCCCCGCGAAGGAAGCGCTCGCTAAGCTTTCTGCGTTGTGACGCGAACGCCCGCTTGGGGCCAAGTGCTGCCTTCCAAAGCGCGGTTCTCAACGGCGATTATAGTCTAAACATTTGCCGTTCGCCGACAGCAACGAACTGAAGACATCGACCGTAAGGACGAAATTCACATGCTCATTCGAATGAGCCATGTAGGGGCAATCGAGCCCTAAGCCTTTGAAAGGAATGGTGGGCGGTACAAGGTTCGAACTTGTGACCCCTACGATGTCAACGTAGTGCTCTACCACTGAGCTAACCGCCCGTGCGGAGCCACAATCTGGTGAGGCGGCCCCGTCAGGAAGCGTGGGTAATGGACAATCGGCGCGCCTGCGTCAAGCGTCTTCAGCCACCTTCGCTGCTGCCCGGTTCATTGCCGTGTTCGCTCCCCGGTTCGGGCGCTTTTGCCAGCAGGTCCACCGCACTTTGCGCAAGCGCGTGCAGCGCCCGCTTCGAGGCCCCTGCCCGGGCGCGGACAGACAGGGAATGCAGCACGGCAGATGCGATCCGGGCAGCCTCGTCCGGCGGCAGCGCGGTGCAGGCCTCGCCGTCTGCCTGGGCTCTGGCGATGCGCGTCTCGAACATCTCGTCCAGTCCGTCATTGGAGGCGGCAAGCTCCCGGCGGATGGAGGTGTCGCGCACCGCTTCCGGCGGCGCCGTGCTGGAGACGAAGCAGCCGAGGGCTTCCTCATCGCCGGTGTAGATGCGGATGGCAGCACGGAAGAGGTCTTCGAGGGCGGTGCGCAGGGTTGGCGCGTCTTCCAGGATCTTGCCGCCGGCCGCGAGCATGCCTTCGCGATACTGCTGCAGCGTGTGAACATAGAGGGCGTGCTTGTCGCCGAATGCGCCATAGAGGCTCGGCCGGTTGAGGCCGGTCGCGCAGGTCAGATCGCCGATCGAGGTGCCTTCAAAGCCGCCCCGCCAGAAGGCGTCCTGAACCTGTAGCAGCACTTCATCTGTATCGAAATTGCGGGGGCGCCCGCGGCGGGCAGCCGGATTGATCGCGGTCATGAGGCATTTCCTCCCTGCATCAGCAATAATGGCGTGACCATTATTGTAACGATGGGTACGAAAATGCCCGGTTTCAAGACCGCGCCATTTGATTTTCAGAAAGTCTGCGCCCTCAGGCGGCCATCACCTTGTCGACTTCATCGACGATTTCGCGGAGGTGGAAGGGCTTGGACAGCACTTTCGCGCCCGCCGGCGTGGGCGATCCGGACGACAGCGCCACGGCGGCAAAGCCCGTGATGAAGACAATCTTCATGGCCGGGTCGAGCTCGGCACCGCGGCGGGCCAGCTCAATCCCGTCGAGGCCCGGCATCACGATGTCGGTCAGCAGAAGGTCGAACACTTCGCGCTCCAGCGCGGCCAGCGCTGTTTCGCCGTCGGCATAGTCCTGCACCTCATGCCCGGCACGGCGCAGCGCCGCGGCCAGGAAGGCGCGCATGGAATCATCATCTTCAGCCAGCAGGATCTTGGTCACCTGGGGCCCCCTTCGTCCGTCAGATTAGCCTAATCATAAATAGTGATCCGGGTAAATCAGCGGTGAATATCGTAAAATTGATCTGTCTTTTTTTACCTTGCCGCTGTCCGGGACGCTGCGAAGGGCTTGACCTTCCCCCGAACAGGCAAACGATATGACCCATGCGCCCCACCCCTCCCCTTGTTCCAATGCACGCCGGGTCCGGCCCGGCCGGGGCGGAGGAGTTCGCGGCGCCCTATACGTTGACCCGTCCTGCCGGGCAGGCCCTGCCCTTCCTGTTCGCCTCCCCGCATTCCGGATCTCTGTACCCCTCCAGCATGCTGGAGGCGCTGCGGGTGCCGGTGATGGACCTGCGCCGCACTGAAGATGCCTTTGTGGAGGAATTGTTCGCCGCCGCCCCCGCTTCCGGGGCGAGCCTGCTGGCGGCGCGCTATGCCCGGTCGGTGGCAGACCTCAACCGGGACCCGCGTGAGCTGGACGCCACCATGTTCGACGGCCCCCCACCCCGCACCTGCGGTATGCCGACCGCGAGGGTGGAAGCCGGGCTCGGCTGTCTGCCCCGTGTCGCCGCAGGTGGTGTGGAGATCTACAACCGCCACCTGACCCGTGAGGAAGGCGAGGCGCGCCTCGCCCAGATACATGACGCCTATCACGCCTGCCTGGGCGATGAGCTGGCCGCCCTGCGCGACACCCATGGCCATGCGGTGCTGATCGATTGCCACTCCATGCCGTCGGTCCAGCCGGGCCGGCGCGCCCTGGCAGACATTGTCCTCGGCGACCGGTTCGGTGCCTCCTGCGATCCGCGGCTGACGGGCCGGGCCGAGCGGGTCTTCCGCGAGCTTGGCTTCAGCGTCGCGCGCAATGCGCCTTATGCCGGCGGCTACACGACCCGGCGCTATGGCAAGCCGCGGCGCGGCGTCCACGCCCTGCAGATCGAGATCAATCGCGGCCTGTATATGGATGAGCAAGCCGTTGAGCGGCTGGACGGGTTTGATGACCTGGCCGGGGCCATCGAGGTCGTGATCGCCAATTTGCTGGAAACAGCGCTGATCCTTCCAAAGGTGTAATTTTTCTCCGGCCCCCATTTTTGCGAAAACCCATCCATGCACCCTGGCATGGCAGCTTTGCACGGCCTGAATGCAAACCGGCGTGACCGCCGCGCGGCGGCGTTAACGCTCTCACCCGCACCGCTCAGACGGCGTTCAAGCGGGTCCCAGACCGCATTTCTCGCGGAAAATACCGGAAAGAACATAAAAATTTTCAATAAAAACAATAAGATCAACACTTCGACCAAAAAAAGGGCCGCGCTGTGAAGCGCGGCCGTAAAGTCAAAGGGAGGAAACGCCAGAGGCGTCTGCACCGAAGTGCAAGACCAGATTTATGCTGCGATGCACAAACGAGCAAGGGACAGGCTGACGCAGGTATGAAATTTCATAAAACTGCCCGGGAATTGGGCAGTCATGCCTCACGGCACACCGTTTGCGAGATGATTGCCGGAAACCCCGAAACGGGACAGCACCTGTCCCATGCAGAGACCGCCCGGAGTAAATTACATGGCTGATGAAACAGACCTGCACGTTGGAAAACGCCTGCGCCGCCGCCGCCGCCTTCTGGGCATGACCCAGCAGGACCTTGCGACCCAGGTGGGCGTCCGCTTCCAGCAGATCCAGAAATACGAATGCGGCGCCAACCGCATCACCGCTTCGCGCCTTTATGAACTGGCCAAGGCGATGAACGTGTCGGTCCAGTACTTCTTCGATGGCATCCCTGCCAGCGGTGCCCCGGATGCCGCCAATGATGCCGAGCGCCTCGAAAGCGATATCCTCAGCCAGAAAGAAACGCTGGAACTGGTCCGCGCCTATTACCGCCTGGACGAGCGCCCGCGCCGCCGCCTGCTTGAACTGGCCAAGGCCCTTGAAGGCGACACGGCCGGCCACGGCGCTGCCTGAGGCCCGGCCTTAACCCTTCCATGCTTGACCGGCTGGCCTGCTTCAGGCCTAGCTGGCCGCATGAGCCCCGACTTTAATTTCGACGAAGATCTCGCACTCGCGAATCGTCTAGCAGATGCGGCCTGGTCAGCGATCCGGCCGCATTTTCGTGCCCTCAGCAGCATCGACAACAAGGCGGCCGCCGGCCAGTCCTACGACCCGGTGACTGAGGCAGACCGCGCCGCCGAAAAGGCCATGCGCGACATTATCCTCCGCGAACGCCCGCAGCACGGCATCACCGGCGAGGAATTCGGCGAATCCCCCTCCTCTTCCGGCTGGCGCTGGGTGCTGGATCCGGTCGATGGCACACGCGCCTTTGTCGCCGGCCTGCCGGTCTGGACCACGCTGATCGCCCTGGTGGACCCGCTCGGCTTCCCGGTGGTCGGTGTGATTGACCAGCCCGTGCTCGGCGAACGCTATATCGGCTGGCCGGGCGGCGCGGCCCTGCAGACACCGGGCGGCCGCAGCCCGCTGCAAGTGGCGGACATCCCGTCCCTGTCAGACGCCGTGATCTCGACGACCGATCCCTTCATCCTGACAGACCCGGAACAGGACGCGTGGGCGGAATTGCGCGGTGCCACACGCCTCGCGCGCTACGGCCTCGATGCCTATGCCTATGCCCGCCTCGCAGGCGGCACGGTGCATCTGGTGGCGGAATCCGGCCTGCAGGCCTGGGACGTGGCCGCGCTGATCCCCGTCGTGACCGGCGCGGGCGGCCATGCCACGGACTGGACCGGCGCCCCCGCCAGCCTCGGCGGCCAGATCCTGTGCGCCGCCAGCGACAAGGTCATGGACCAGGCCCTCGCCCTGCTGGAACCCGCCGCGCTGTAAAGTCCGGTATAGTCCGGCCTGATCCGGTATGATCATGATTGGTCATACATAGTCATGGCATAGACGGATTTTATGCTGGGGCGATCATTCCCCACATGCGTCACGCCCGATGGCCATCGGCCATCTGGGCGCCCATCTCTGAACGAAGCGACAGGTAGGTCATTGCGTGACGATCCCAAGGTCTCGGTCGGGGATGACGCAAGCGGGTGGCTTGTCCAACAGCAACCACACCTCATCCTGCCGCAGTCATTCCCCCAAGAACAAACTTATCCGACACCTCCGTGACCAGACGTATACTGCGGCCCATGTCACTCTTTCACCCACCCGCAGGCTTTCCGCCGCATCTTGCGTATTTCTGGCCGCTCATCTGGTGCCAGGTGCTGCTGCTCCGCGCAGCGGTGCGGGCTGCCTATGGGCGGGGGGTGCAATATCACTGGAGCGTGACGCCGAACGGACGGGTCTTCCTCACAAGCATTGACTGGATACCGTCGCAAAAAGCCGAACGGGAATGGCTGGCGCCGTCCACGCACAGATCTGACCGCCTCGCCGCCGCCTGTGACGGGCGCGCGGCCGCGCCGGCCTATGCGCCGTTTCAGACTTCGCTGGAACGCGTTGGCTGCAGCGCGCCGGTCTTCCCGGTGCCTGCCATCTGCGCGCGGGCGAATGCAGAAAACCTGCCCCTGCCGGACACATGACGCGCAGCCTGATCCTGAAAACCTGACCCTTCCGCCAAGCGCCCTCACGGGCGCCGCACGTGCTGGGACTTACGGGCCTTCGACCTCGTAGCCATCGGCGCGCAGCAATTCGATCACGCTGTCCTCGCCCGCAAGATGGCCGGCGCCGACCGCGATCAGCACCGTCCCGGGCGCGTCCAGCATGGCTTCGATCTTCGGCACCCAATCCTCGTTGCGATCTTTCAGAAGCGCGTCATAGATCGCTTCCGATCCCATCATCTCCGGATTGGACATCAGCGCGGCAAGACCGGCGACATCGCCATCCTCCCATTCGTCGACCAGCACATCGAGAATCTCGCTCCCCTCCTCCACCGACCCGGCGGAAGACATCAGGAAGTCGACCTGTTCATCGTCCGGCAGGTCCGCAAACCGGCCCAGCTGTTCCTCGATGGTTTCGAGATAGGCAAAGTTCTTGTCTGCGGCCTTGCCTTCCCGCTCCAGAACCTGCTCCACCCCGGCACTCGGGTCGAAGCCATCCTTCTGCATCTGCAGGACGGACAGGTTTACCGCCGCATACCAGGGCCGGAACGTTTCCATCGCGCCAAGCGGAAAGCCGAGATAATCCAGCGCGGCCTTCAGTTCCGCCGTCTCATCCTCGTCCAGCAGGCTGGTCAGCTGGCGGCCATCGGTAAAGAGGGCGTGCTTGCTGACAAAGTCCATCATTTCGCTGGCCGCTTGCGGGCTCGACACATCGGCTTCGAAGACCAGCGTACCGGCTTCGTCCAGCGCGGTGTCGATCTCCTCGGAGCGCCAGTCGAGGTCCGGGCGCAGCAGGTGGACGGTGCCCACTATGTAAATGGTCGTGTCCTCGTCGGCCAGCCTCCAGACCGCCGGTTCGCCTGCGCCGTGGCTCGCTTCCGCCTCGGCAAGGGCGGCTTCGTAGAGTGCCTCCTGCTCGGCCATACGCGCGGCGCGTTCGGCTTGCGGCGAAAGATCCGGCTTGTCTTCAACTGTGCCGCGACCACCGCACGCGGCCACACCCATCATCATCGCTGCGGCAACAAATGCCGTCCAACCCGCTCTTTTCATGGGGAAACCTCTTCTGCCCAGGTTCCGGCACCCTAGACCGCCCCTCCCCGTCGGGGAAGCACCGCAACTGCAGTCGCCGCCAGCGGCACTGCCCCATTGCACTGCGCGCCAGCTTGGCTTATTCACCGGCCTCGGCTTGGCACCCATAGCTCAGCTGGATAGAGCGCTGCCCTCCGAAGGCAGAGGTCAGAGGTTCGAATCCTCTTGGGTGCGCCATTTCCCTCAGCCAGAACGGTTACCTGATGGGCGATGGCGGGGCACATTTTCTAATCCCCGAAAAAACGACTGATCCCCGTTGCTTTGAGGCTCTCCTCCCAGAGGACGCGCTCGTTTTCGGGGTTTCGCTCATCAGGCATTTTTTCTGCGGGCCCGGTCCGCTGCGGCCCTTGCGGCCCGAAGAAGTCACCGCTTTCCACGCCTTCCCGGCAACAACAGATCGCGATGCCGCAGGTGCCGTCTTCGACGGATTGCGCCACCTTCAAGGTGCGCCCGAGTATGAGGCGATCAAGCCACCTGTCACCACCGGCCATCGTGGTCTTTGCCTGAAGTCCGCTATCGACCGGGCCGGGGTGCGCGCAAAGCGATTTCACTTTGTTGCCGGGCCTTTTGGAAGCCTGCGCGTCGAGCGCATAAGCGAACATAAGATTGGCCAGTTTGGATTGCTGATAGCGGACCCATCTGCCCATCCCCGGAAAACCGTCACCGCCAAGATTGCCGCCATTCGGGCCCAGATATTTTGCGTGAAGCGGACGACCGGGCTTGCCCCGTGCGCCTGACGAGTGCTGGACGACGCGCGCCTCGCCTCGAAGATGGGCGGCCTTTTCCAGAAGCGGCCAGATTTCATGGGTCAGCAGAAAATGCGACAGGTGATTTGCCTGCATCTGCACGTCGTATCCGTCTTCCGTCGCGGCGTCAGGAACGGCCATGATGCCTGCATTGTTGCACAGAACGTCGATACCAGTGTCCGCGAACCGTTGACGCAGCACCTGACCCGCCGCGCGCACATGGGCGAAACCTGAAAGGTCGCAAGGGACAAGAACGGCATCGGCACCTAACTCCAGCATTTTCTGAAGTGCTTGGTCGGCCCGGGGCGACGGCCGGTTCAACATCACGATCCGTGCGCCGAGCCGGGCACAGGTTTGCGCAAGGACCAAGCCCATGCCGGAGGTGCAGCCGGTAATGGCAACCGTCTTGCCTTTCATGGATGGGAAGGTGGCGACAAGATCGTTGAAGTATTTTGTCTCTGGTGAGGCTCTTTCGGTCATGCCGCGCTCCGAACTGAAATATTTACAGTGTAAATATTACCATGTCCCAGGTGTGGGCCGGAAAGCAAGATAAATATTTACACTGGAAATATCGTCGCCGATACTGCGGTCATGAGCGGCGCCACAACCTACCATCACGGAAACCTGAAAGAGGCCCTGATCGACGCAGGGCTTGAAATCCTTGATGAGAAGGGTCTGGCGGGGCTGACGCTTCGCGCCTGCGCCACTCGGGCTGGTGCAAGCCACACCGCACCCAAGAACCATTTCGACAACCTGGCTGGCCTGCAGACTGCGATTGCGGCACGCGGGTATCAGCGGCTCTATCAGAGTATGACTGCCGGAATCGGGCCTGACGCGAGCCGGGTCGACAAACGACGGGGCGCACTTGAAGGTTACGTTGCCTTTGCGACATCAGAGCCAGGGCTCTTCGAACTCATGTTTTCACCGCAGAGAACGAAAAGCGATGATCCCGAATTGGAAAAACAGGCCGCCAGATGCTTCGCCGTTCTCGGTGAAACCACATCTGACCTGATCGGGGATCACAATACTCAGCCCGGTGCAGCCCTCCGCATGCAAATCATGCACTGGAGTCTGGTCCAGGGCTTTGCCCAACTCAAGGTATCAGGAAAACTTGATAAAGATGGCCTGAAAGACCTGACCATTTTCGATGTATTGCCTGACGTCCTGGACAAGGATTAATTGAATGCGGTTCTGAAAGAGCACCATCCAGAGCTCAGATCAGCCCGCCGCACTCTTTGGAACGTCAGACCCCCTGCTCGGTCAGGGCGCCGCGGACTGTTTTCAGCGCTTCCCGCGGCTGGCCCGACAGGAGGATGCCCACCGCTCGCAGAATATGCCGGCCGAGACGCGGCATGAAGAAGTAGAGCGCCACAGGATAGACCAGCGCGCCCAGCACAATCGTCTCGATGACGTGCAGCAGCGGATGTCCGCCGGCAGGCACGAGGTCCATGAACATCCAGACCGCCGCCCCCATGACACAGGATGCAAAGAAAGCTGCGGACCCGGCCGTCAGCTGGCGCAGGACGGTAAAGCCGACCACACGCTGGATCAGCCATGTGCTGAGGACAAAGGTGATGATCTGTTTTGCAAGGAGGGCAAAGGCGATGGCCACCAGGCCGTACTGATAGGTAAACACCAGCAGGGTGGAGGTCGCGATGATCGAGGTCAGCGTGATCCATGCCACCACATCGGGCCGGCCGACGCCGCGGAACACGCCAAGGATGATGGCCGTAATCGGCGCACGCAGACCGATGACCATATAGATCTGGAAGATCGGCACACTCGGTGCCCATTGCTCACCGAACACAACCGGAATGGCATAGGGCGCCACCACAAAGGCCCCCATGAAAGTCGGATACGCCAACAGAGCCGACATCCGGATTGCACTGTCCATGGCCTGGTGCAGCGCTTCCCGATTGTCCTGCATGGCCGACGCGACCGGCATTGCCACGGCGGCAAATGGTGCGATCAGCGCCTGGTTCGCCTGCTGGAAGAGACGTTCAGGCAGGTTGAAAACCCCAACGGCGTGCGAGCCAAGCGTCACACCAATCAGCATTTTCGGCAGCATCTGGTCGAATGTCTGCAGGATCTTCGAGGTGCCGTTTGCGAGGTTGAAACGAATAAGCTCCTGAAAGTCCAGCCAGTTGGACTGGATCTTCGGCACCCATTTCGCAAAGAACAGAAAGCCGCAAACACGCACCAGGCGCCGCGACAGCTCCATACCGACCAATGCCCACTCATTGCGCCACAACAGAGCCAGAACGATCCCGGCAATCGCAGCGGTCACGGTTCCGAGAATATCGATGGCGGTAATTTCCTTGTACCGTAAATCCCGCTGCAGCAAGGCTGCGGGCACGGATGTCACGGCCCCGATGGGCAGGATCGCCCCGATGACGATCAGAACCGGCGCAACCGCTGGCTCGTCAAATCCCTTCGCGATCCACGGGGCCAGAAGAATGAGCAGACCCCATGCCGCGATCGACAGCGTCATGGATTGCAGGAAAACCGAATTGATATGGCCCGGCCGGAGCTCCTTGCGCTGGACCAGCGCATCGCCGAGCGTACCGGAAGCGATCACTTCCGGAAGCATCACCACAATCAGCGCCATCACGAACACGCCATAATCGTCCGGCGTCAGGATGCGCGCGATGACGACAATCGACAGGAAGGAACCGATCAGCGTGATCCAGTTTGCAATCGCGTTCAACGCGACCGCCTGTCCAGCCTTTCGAAGCAGGTTGGGTGCCATGGAAAACTCCGAGCCGGAACCGGCTTACCTTCGGGCGAGGGAGGATGAAACCTCCCGGGGAACTTTATTGCTCGGCGCACTCAAACGCGCAATGAGTGAAGTAAGCCTGAATGCGAGGGCAAGTTTCCCTTCTTGCAGGGCCAGGCGAACGCGCCAGACCATGGCCCGGGCCGCCGTTCGGGCCATCTGGGCCCCGACCGGAGAAGCATGCTTCATGTCGATAAACAGGTTGCGCACATCCGGGTTCATCAGGCTTTGGTCGAACCCGTATTTCATCATGAATGTGCTACGCATATCGGCAACCTCTTCATCCGTCAGAGGCTTGTCAGAGATACGCGCGGCGCGATGGAAGTCTGCACTGGCTTCATTCCAGAGGTTCTTTCTGGCCATGACAATGGCGCGCCGGATCAATGCCCTGCGGGTCATGCCAGGTTCGACCAGGGAACTGTCGGCCGGCAGGTATTTCCCAAGTGGAAGCGACTGGTAGATCCGGCTGAAGATTTCCCGGTCGTAACGCTGCCAGACCGCATCGCGTTCGGCAGATTCGACTACATTGGCCGCGGTGCCCCGCGGACGGTCGTGCTGACGCTGATGGAACAGGACCTGCTCGGTTGGCGCGGGCCGGCCATGGCGCGCAAGGCGCAACAACATCTCATAGTCCTGCGACCGGATCAGCGATTCATCGAATGGTCCTGCTTTCCAGTACAGGGACTTTCGCACCAGCATACCCGGCTGGTGGGCAAACATGTCGAGAAGTGTTTCATAAAGGAAGTCGTTCGCCGGGCTGTTGCGCCAATAGCCCGTATCGCTCCATTTGACGTCGCCATTCGGGCGGACTTCAAACCGGTCATGCCGGCCATAGGCGAAATCGGCTTCCGGATTCGCCTCAAGCAGACCAAGCAATGTTTCAAGGGCATCTGGTTCTGCAAGATCATCGTCGTCGAACACCCAGATCAGTTCGCCCTTCGCCAACCTCAAAGCTTTGTTGAGGGCCGACGACTTACCCGCATTGTCCTGATTCAGGACGGCAATATCATTCCGGTACGGTTCAAGGCGCGCAATCGTGTCATCGGTCGACCCATCATTGATAACAATAATTTCATCTGGCCGGCAGGTTTGCGCCAGGATTGAATCCAGAGCCTCAACCAGCAATTCCGACCGGTTAAACGTAGGTATCAATACAGTAACCGAATTGGCCGTCATGCGTGTCCCTTCTGGTTTATCTGGTTTTCCCTGTCTCAGGCGGTTGTTGAATGGCACCGGACTTGCTTGAGATTAGGCAGAAAACTGGCTCCGTCATATGGCTCCAATCCTGCAATGAGCGTGCCAGATGGCAAAAAAAGCAGCTGACGCCACCGGAGGGTGACGCCATTCCAATCGAGAGGAGGCCGCGTTGAAAATTGCGTTCTTTACAAACGCCTTCCCGATGATGTCGGAAGCCTTTATCGCGAACAGTGCGGCTGCCCTGGTTGAAGCCGGTCACAGGGTCGATCTGTTCGGTATCGGGAATGTCGATGCGACCGGGCTGTCGGTACCGGAAGTCGAGCCGCTGCACCTTGAAAATTCAACCACAAATATTCGCTGGCCGGATCAACGCGCAGATCGCTGGCGCGGCCTTCCTGGCGCATTGAAAGACCTGATCAGTCAGCACGGTGCGAGCACCCTGTTTCGGGTCAGACCGGATATTTACCGGCGCACCTTCATGGATCTGTCGGCTATTTATCAGGCAGCACAATTGCCGGCAGATGGCGATTACGACATCATTCACTGCCAATTCGCTCCGTTAGCAGAACATGTAATCAAGCACCGCCGGGCGGGATTCCTGTCTGGCCGGCTGGTTGTCAATTTCCGCGGCTACGACATTTCCGAACTGGTTACGGCTCATGGCGAGCACCTTTACGACCATATCTGGCCGGAAGCGGATGCCTTTCTCTCCAACTCCGAATATTTCCGCCAGCGCGCCATTGCAATCGGCTGTCCGGAAGACCGGATCAGCGTGGTCGGATCGGGCATGCGGCTGGAAAGTTTCCCATTCCAGCCAATCCGAGAAACCTCGAACAGCGATATCCGGTTCCTGATGGTAGGTCGCCTGATCGAACGCAAAGGCTTTCACATCGCCGTTACCGCCCTTGCGCAGTACACGCAGGCCGGCGGGCGCGGCGTTCTTGTCGACATTGTCGGGGATGGCCCAATGCGCGCCGAACTGGAACAGCTGGCGCTCGACTGCGGTCTCGGTAGCTCCGTCACTTTCCACGGCGCGCAAAGCCATAAGGCCATTGCGGACCTCATCCGCCAGTGCGACGTTTTCATCGCGCCGTCCATGACCTGCGCGAAAGGCAGTCAGGACGGGCCGGTCAATACGCTCAAGGAAGCCATGGCCATCGGACGCCCGGTCGTGGGCACCCGCCATGGCGGCATCTCGGAACTGGTGATCGATGGCGAGACAGGCCTGCTTTGCAAAGAAGGCGACGTCGACGCACTCGAACAGGCCATCCACCGGATTCTCGATATGCAGGCGGACTGGCCCAGAATGCTCGCAGCGGCCCGCGAGTCGGTGGAGACGACCTATGCCCTTTCGCGCACCACTGACGACCTGGTCGGCATCTACAATTCCATCCTGACACCCCCCTCCTCCACTCCCGGTGGCTACACCGGTCGCTCAAAGGAAGCAGCCTGATATGACTGAAACAACATCCCCCGAAGCGAAAGCCACAATCGTCATGACCGCCCGCGACCGGTTCAGCATGGCTGTCCGGGCACTGAATGAAATCGCCAAAGTCACGGCCAGCCCCTATGACCTGATCTATGTCGATGGCGGCAGCCCGAAATCTGTGGCGGAAGACATACGCGCCACTTGCGAGAAACACGGCTTCCGTTACCTGCGCTACGACCACTTCCTCGCGCCGTGCCAGGCCCGCAACATCGGACACCACCTGTCTGTCACACCCTATGTCGTCTATTGTGAAAACGACGTCCTGGTGACCGAAGGCTGGCTGGCCAACCTTGTCGCATGCGCGGAAGAGACCGGCGCCGAAGTCGTTCAGCCGCTCATCTGCCAGGGCACGCCCCTGCACACCGAGATCCATCAGGCCGGCGGCAATTTCACCGACGACATGGATGCTTTCTTTAACGGGACGGAAGACCAACGCCGCCTCTCTGACAGCCACCTCTGGCATCAGGGCGAACAGGTCGGCGATGTCGAGCTGGTCCGCACCGAAACCCAGGTGACGGAAGTTCACTGCTTCCTGGTGCGCCGGGACTCGTTCGAGTGGCTGGGCGAGTTCGACGAGAACATGCCCTGCTCCAAAGACCATGTCGATTTCAGCGTAAATGTCTGGAGCAAGGGTGGCCGGATCATGCTGGAGCCAAGCTCGATCGTGACCTTCTGCGTGCCGAGCCGGGTCCATCCGGTGGAACCAGTAGACCGCGCCTTCTTCCTGCTGCGCTGGTCGCCGAAATGGCAGCGCCAGAGCCTCAGCCACTTCCAGAAGAAGTGGAAGCTGGAGAATGACCCTTATTTCGACCGCTACCTCAAACTGACCGGCTGGCGGTATCGCGAAGGCGTTGCAAAACCGCTGATCCGGAAGATCCCCTTCATCGGACACAGCTACAAGGTCCAGCAGGCCGGATCCTTCCTCCTGATGCCGTTGCTGAAATTCATCGGTGCACGCCTGTCGGATCAGCAGGCTCAGGATTACCGGCCTTCAGGCCCGGCGCCGACCCAGCCGGCGTCCGGCGCCTCAGACCGGAAAACTAACTCCAGCGAAGCTGCCTGATGGCCGCCTGACAGGACGGATGCCTGTTGTTTCAGGCATCCGTCCTGGCTGAAGGAAATGGCGCACCGGAGCGGGAGAAAGTGAGCCCTGCGCTTGGGCCATAGCCCTCCGGTTCTCTACGGCCCTCCATCATCGTCAACTGCAGGTCTGAGCCGCTCGAGCAGATAACGGCTTGGCGGCTTGCCGACCATCTTTCGAAACATGGTCACGAAACTGCTGGCGCTTTCATAGCCGAGTCCCATCGCGACGGCCTGGACCGTCTGACCCGCGCTCAGGTGCCGCAAGGCGAGGATCACATGCAATTGCCGGCGCCAGCGGCCAAAACTCATGCCGACTTCTTCTGCCAACAGACGGCTCAGGCTGCGCTCGCTGAGCGCGACGCGGGAGGCCCACGCGGCGACAGTCGCGTGATCTGCAGGCGCCGCAATCAACAGGTCGGTCAGCTTCTTCAGGCGCGGATCGCTGGGGATCGGGAGGCGAAGATCTTCGACCGATGCCACAGCCAGCTCATCGAAGATAACGGACACGATCCGGCCGTCCGGTCCGTCGGCATCGTAAAGCTCTGGCAGCGCGTTGGCCCGCATGAGCAAATGACGAAAAAAGCCCGACACCGTGATCGTGCAGCATTCACTCGGCAGGTCCGAAGCTTCCGGAGGTTCGATGAAGAGGGAGATGCACTCCACCTCTCCTGAGCCGAAAACGGTATGAGGCAACCCGCCAGGAATCCAGACGGCGCATTGCGGCGGCACGATCCAGACGGCGTCTTCAACCTCGCAGTTGATAATACCGCGGACCGTGAAAAGCAGTTGGGCTTTCTGATGGTGGTGCCGCGGCGACTGCTCAAGGGCCTCAAGATTGGCGACGGCGTTGGCCGCAACAAGCGCGCGCGGAACCTCATCGACATGGGAAAGCCAATCGCTGCGGACGTCCAGATGCATTAAAGGCCTCGGCGTTTTCTATATTGGCCGGATCAAAACATACAATGGCGTGATTGCGCAATGACGCCACTCACCTGCTGACATATTGCTTTCAGGCAGAAGGGATAAGCGGCGGCCATGGTCACGCGCCTCTTCGACAGGGGCAGCACTCACCTGCCCGATCGAACCCATTCGGACAGGAGTTTAAAGATGATCGACAATACCCCGGTGAAACTTGCACTCGCGTGGCTCATCCCTGCGGTCGGTGCAGCACTCTTTGTCACGATCCAGTGCTTCTCTTTTCTGAACGGCTACGTCGCTAGCGGCGGGACGATGGAAGCCATGACGTTCGGCCCAGATGCCTTGTGGGGTGTGTCCATTTTTTACGGCGCCTGGGTCGTCCCGCCTTTGCTGGCGCTTGCCGGAACGCGCGCGACCGACTGGGCCATGCTCGTCCTTGGCGGTCTTCTTTTCATCATGAGCACGCTTGCCGGCGTGTCGGATGGCTTGCGCGACGGTAGCCATCTCGTTGGCCTGGAGCTGTTGGCTGTCACGCTTCCGGGCGTGGTTGCGCTGTTCATGTCCTGGCGCCACATCCGCTCGAACTGAAATCATCCATCCCGGAAGGAGATGAACTATGCCTTTGGACACTACGAATTTCCCGCTCGTCTGGATGAGTTATGAGGAAGCGCCCGATCACGACCACGCCGAGGACTTTGAGGCGTTAGAGGCGGCCTGCAAGCGCGGCGAGCCTTTCGTGATCCTGACCGATAATGCGCCGACCGAAGACCACGAGCACAGCCATGAAGAAAAGAAGCGCACCGCGCTGTGGATGAAGAAACACAAGGCGGACCTGCGGACACGCGTGCTGGCGATGATCGTGATCGAGCCAAGCGCCACCAAGCGTTTGGCCTTCAGGTCTTTCGGCGTGGCCTTTGGCAAAGTCTGGGGCTTTCCCCTGAAGCTCACTACGTCTCGCGATGAGGCCATGGAGATCGCCGGCAAACTGCTGTCGGAGCGTGCCGGATCCGCAACAGACTGACCGACGACGCTTGCTGATCCGCACCCTACGCCGTCACCGAGCGAGGGTGTGACTCTGAAACCGCGAAATGGGAGGGATGGCGCGCCATCCGATCTCCGGACAGCATAGCTATGTTGCGCGGCCCCCTACTTTCGCAGACCACGCAGCGTCTTCACTTTTAAAGGAGAATGGCGCACCGGGGAGGATTCGAACCCCCGACCCCTAGATTCGTAGTCTAGTGCTCTATCCAACTGAGCTACCGGTGCCGGCCGAAAGAAGGCGGACACATACAGTCAGCCCCCAAGGGATGCAAGCCTGTTTTCCCGGCCTTCTGCAGCGGAACCGGGCAAACCTATTCCTGGGCGCGGCCGGCACTGTTCGCCTCACCGGCTGGCCGGTCATATTCCGGGCGGTTGGATGAGGGTGTCTCCAGATCCCGTTCGATCCCCGTCTCGCCGGAAATCCAGTCTGCATAGGCCGAGACGCGGGAATAGACGCCGGGACTGTCCTGGCGGGCACAGCCGAGTCCCCAGCTGACAACACCGATCTGTACCGGGCCATCTTCCCAGGTGCGGGCAACCAGCGGGCCGCCGCTGTCACCCTGGCAGGAATCGGTGCCGCCTGTGCCTGCGCACATCTGAAAGGCCGGATCGACGCTGACGCCGGCGAACGCCTCGTCCAGTCCATACTTGTCGATCAGGGCCGCGATCTGCGTATTGCATGTGCCGGGATCGACCGGAGGCACAATCCCTTCCATGAGCGCCAGGCTCGGCGCGCTGACATGCCGGCCTGTACGGTTGAAGCCTTCTTCCTGGCTGCCCTGCTCTTCCGTGTTGCCATATCCGGCGACGACAACTTCGGTTTCGGCCGCCTCAGGATCGGGCGCGCGGCCCGTCAGCCCGTCAAGACGGGAAAGCGGGCCCTCCCAACGCCCTGCGATGTGAATGAGCGCCAGGTCGTCGCCATGCTCCGCATGGCCTGCCTTGTAACCCGGATGAATAATGATGCGGTCGACCGGAAACGTTGCGTCCTTTGGCGTTTCCAGCAGCGTGCCGGCCCCGACAACGACATGGAGCGGACCGAACCGTTTCAGGTCACCCTTCGCATCCGGCAGATACTGGGCAGCCTTTCCTGTATCTGGCTCAACCCGCACCGTTTCCACGCAATGCGCCGCGGTCAGCGCCCATTCGGGAGATATCATCGAGGCGCCGCACTCGTGATAGATGTTCCGCCCCTGCTGGGACTGAAGAGACACAACGCCTGGCCAGTCTTCCGGATTGGCTTCGCGTCCGCCGACCACACAGGCTGCCGCGAGCGCCACCGCGCCCAGGGCGAGTCCCCATTTCCAGACTGGTCTCATGCGGACAGATCCTTCCCCTGCTTTGTTCCCCTCAGACCCCGGCTCCGGTTTGCCTGCGTGCCTCGTGCACCCCGCGCGCAATTGCCCGGGCCAGTGTCGAGGCAGCGAGTTCTCCGATGCGGGTCACCATCAATGGATCCGGCGCCGGTGAGTCTTCAGCCTTGGTTGATAGCACAAAAACCGCATCTCCGTCGAAAGGCGCAAATACCGGCCGGATGGCACGGGAAAACCCTGAGAGAGCCATCTGGGCCACGCGCTGCGCCTGGGACGGGGTCAGGGCAGCATCCGTCGCCACGCAGGCGATTGTGGTGTTCTGCCCGAGGCCCGGATCGGCCTTCGCCGCGCCCCAGTCTTCTGCATCCATCGAGAAGTCTGCTGGCGGGCGGACGCCTCCGAATTCGCCGTCCATCTCATAGGGCCAGGCCCAATAGGCATCTGTTCCGGGCATCAGCACAGAGCCGAAGCAGTTGACGCAGGCCAATGCGCCAACAGTGATCCCTTCCGGCATGACCACGCTGGCCGAGCCGGTTCCGCCCGGAAACTGGCCGGCCAGCGCGCCATACCCTGCCCCTGCCCGGCCAAGCGCAAACGTCGCGGAGGCGGCTTTGAAGGCTTCAAGACCCAGCGCCGCATAAGGCGCGATCCCATCCCAATCCTTGTCGCCGCCATTGGCGAGGTCATAGAGAATAGCACCGGGCACGATCGGTGTTGGTGGCACGCCGGGGCGCTCGACAAGGCTGAACCCCCGCCCCGCCTGTTTGAGACCGGCTAGCACGCCATCGGCTGCCCCCAGTCCGAACGCGCTTCCGCCTGACAGGAAGATCGCATCGACCTGATCCACCATTGCACCGGCCGACAGCAAATCGGTTTCCCGTGTACCCGGCCCGCCACCAGCAACAGCGCAGGCGGCAACCGCTGGCCGGTCCGGCAGTATGACGGTCACACCGGTGTTGACGCGGGCGTCCTGTGCCTGTCCGACGCGCACCCCCGCAACGTCGGAGATCAGATTCCGTTTCCCGGCTGTTGTAGGCATTACAATGTCCTGTTGGTCTTTCCCTTTGGAACTCCTTCTCTTAAGGTCCGGCGCGACTCACGCAAGCCAAGGACACTCCCATGAAGATCGCCCGCCCCCTCCTTGCCGCCCCTTTCCTGGCTGCCCTCCTCCTGTCTGCTTGTGCGGCGCCGGAAGGAAAGCAGGACGTCTCGGCCTCCGAAGCGGCGCAAAGCGCGGCAGAGGCAGCCGCCGCAGAAGCCCTCGAAGCCGAAGTGGCAGTTGCCGATGAAACTGAGTGGACCAAAGGCGCCATGGTGGCGGCGGCAAATCCCGAAGCCGTGGAAGCTGGGCTTGAGATCCTGCGCGAAGGCGGCTCGGCCGTCGACGCGGCCATCGCGGTGCACACGGCCCTTGGTCTTGTCGAGCCGGAAAGCTCCGGCATCGGCGGGGGCGGCTTCATGGTCTATTACGACCACGCCAGCGGCGAAATCACCGTATTTGACGGACGCGAGCGCGCGCCCGCTGCGGCCACGCCGGAATATTTCATGCAGGACGGCAAGGTGCTGGACTTCTTCTCCGCCTGGCAGTCCGGCCGCTCAGTCGGCGTGCCGGGTGCGGTTGCCCTCTACAAATCTGCGCATGACGCGGCCGGCAAGCTGGACTGGGAAGACCTCTTCCAGCCTGCCATCACGCTCGCCGAAGACGGCTTCGTGGTGGAACGCAAGCTCGCAGCCACGCTGGCCAGTGACCGCCTTCAGCAATATGTCCGTCTGGATGACCTGCCGGAATCTTCGGCCTATTTCTATCCGGATGGCGTGCCGCTGGCAGAAGGCTCGATCAAGACCAATCCGGCCTATGCCGAAACGCTGAAGCGGATCGCAACCGAAGGCCCGGCCGCCTTCTATACCGGTGATATCGCTGAATCGATCGCCTATGCCGTGACACACGATCCGGACCTGCCGGGCGTCATGACGGTGGAAGACCTTGCGAATTATGAAGTCGCCGTTCGTCCGGCACTGTGCGGCGTCGCACCGGATGGCTACGAGATCTGCTCGGCGCCTCCGCCGTCTTCCGGCGGTGTGACGCAGAACATGATCGTCGGCCTGTATGACCGCCTCGAACCGGAAGATGCGGAAGAGTCCACCGACACGGCGCAACTGAAGGCCTTCGTCGACGCCCAGCGTCTGACCTATGCCGACCGCGACCACTATGTCGCCGACCCGGATTTCGTGCCGGTTCCGTCGGCCGAGCTGATCGACCGGATCTATCTCGACGTGCGTGCGACAGAAGTCTTCGCGCCAGACCAGCATGCAACGCCGGGTGATCCGGGGCTTGCGCTCGGCCGCGGCCCGATGCGCCAGATGTGGGGCGAAGACCCGACCGAGCATCATCCGGGCACGACCCATTTCTCGATCATCGACACCGAGGGGAATGCTGTCTCGATGACGATGACCGTCGAAGCGGCGTTCGGTAACTCGATCATGGTTCACGGCTTCATGCTGAACAACCAGCTGACCGATTTCTCGCGCGAGCCGACAAAGGGCGGCAAACCGGTGGCCAACGCCGTTGCCGGCAACAAGCGCCCCCGCTCGTCCATGTCCCCGACGGTGGTCTTTGATCCGGAAGGCGATCTGTTCATGGTGACAGGGTCGCCGGGCGGCAACTCCATCGTTGCCTATGTCGCCAAGACGCTGGTCGGTGTGCTCGAATGGGGCCTGTCGGCACAGGAAGCCATCAACCTGCCGAACATCATCGCCCGCGGCGATGTGGTTGGCGTGGAAGTCGACCGCGAAGGCGGGCCGGAAGCGGCCGAAGCCCTGCGCGAGATGGGCTACAATGTCGAAGAGCGTGAAGGTGAGAATTCCGGCCTGCACGTCATCGTCGTACGCGAGGATGGCCTGGACGGCGGAGCGGACCCGCGCCGTGACGGGGTTGCACGCGCCCTCGAATAGACGGCCACGCCTCACCCGGGATGGCGAAGCTCTACTTCTCCTACGCGGCCATGAATGCCGGCAAGTCGACGCTCCTGTTGCAGGCGGCACACAACTATCGTGAGCAGGGGATGGATGTCCTCCTGCTCACATCCGCCCTCTACAAGGATGATGATGCCGGGCACATCTCTTCCCGCATCGGCATAAGTGCCGATGCGACCCTGTATACGGCCGAAACAGACCTGTTCTCGCTGATCCGGGAGCGGCAGGCAGAGCATCAGGTCGATGCGGTTTTTGTGGATGAGGCCCAGTTCCTGACAAGGGATCAGGCCTGGCAGCTGGCCCGCGTAGCAGACCATCTGAACGTACCGGTGCTGGCTTACGGCCTGCGCACTGATTTCCGCGGGGAGCTGTTCGAAGGGTCTGCGGCCCTGCTCGCCATTGCAGACTCCCTGCGCGAAGTGCGCACCATCTGCGAATGCGGCCGCAAAGCCACCATGGTCGTTCGTCTGGGCCCGGACGGAAAGGCCCTGACCGAGGGCGACCAGGTCTCCATCGATAAGGCAACCTATGTGTCACTCTGCCGGCGGCACTGGGAAGAGAAGATGGGCCACCCTCCCCCGGTTTAACCTAGAAACGGGAAATCAGGATGCAAGCTGCGCCGTCAGGGCGTCCGCCAGCAAACGGCCCGACGGTGTCAGCGACAGGACACCCTGGTCGAATGTCACCCAGCCCTGATCCACGAAGACGCCGATCTTTTCGCGCGGCACAGGCCGTCCGGACACCGCTTCAATCCGCGCCACGTCAATTCCGCTGGTGGGGCGCAGGCCCATGGCTAGCAATTCCTGGGCGATCGCGTTGGAATCGAGCCGCTCAGCGTCGCCCCAACCAGACCCGAGGGCCTGCACATTCGCCATATACACTTCCGGGCGGCGGTGCGCTTCATAGGCATAGCGATGTCCGCCAACGGTGACACGGCCATGCGCCCCGGGGCCTGCCCCAATCCAGTCGCCGCCCTGCCAGTAAATGAGATTGTGCACAGACTGGTGCTCTGGCGACATGGCATGGTTCGACACTTCGTAAGCCGGAAGGCCGGCCTTTCCGAGAATGTCCTGCGTCAGCTCAAACATGTCGGCCTGATCATCATCCGGCATGGGGGTGATCTGGCCGCGGCCGACCGCGAGCCCGAATGCCGTGCCTTCCTTGATGGTCAGTTCGTAGAGCGAAAGATGCGGCATGCCGAGGGCCAGCACATCTTCCAGTTCGCTCTGCCAGTCATCGGTCTGCTGCCCGGGCCGGGCATAGATAAGATCGACGCTGACCGACCGGAATGCGCGCATGGCCCGCGCGACGCTCGCACGCGCACCGTCGGCATCATGGTCCCGGCCGAGGAAAGCGAGCGCAGAATCGCGAAGCGACTGGACCCCCACCGACAGCCGGTTCACCCCAGCGCTGCTGAGGCCTGCAAGGTCAGCCCGCATAACATCATTGGGGTTTGCCTCCAGCGTGATTTCCGCGCCCGGCTTTACGCCAAAGGCCTCATCCGCGGCCTTCAGGATGCGTTCCACATCCCCCGGCGCCAGGAGCGACGGCGTACCACCGCCGAGATAGACGGAATCCAGCGCGCCATGGTCCGGCATACGGGTCCGGTGTGTGCGGATATCTGCGCAGATCGCCTCAACCAGCAGCGATGGATCGCGGTCCTTGGCGGCATAGACGTTGAAATCGCAATACGGGCAGATGCGCGTGCAATAAGGCCAATGGACGTAGAGACCGAAGCCGAAATGCGGGCCGAACGGGTGAAGGGCATCATCGGTCATGGCAACAGCGCCGCCTTGAGCTTGGCGAAGGCATCGGCCCGGTGACTCATCGCATGTTTCCGGTCCGGGTCCATTTCGCCAAACGTCCGGGTCTCTCCCTCAGCGACGAAGACGGGGTCATACCCAAAGCCCTTGTCCCCTCTCGGCGGCCAGACAAGCTCCCCGTGCACTTCGCCTTCGAAGACTTCTTCGTGCCCGTCCGGCCAGACGACGGCGAGCGCACAGACGAATTTGGCGGAGCGATCGGAATTGCCTGCCGCCTGCAGTTCCTGCTCCACGCGGGCCATTGCGACCCCGAAATCCCGGGGCTCTCCTGCCCAGCGGGCCGAGTAAATCCCGGGCGCCCCATCCAGCAAAGTAACCGACAGACCGGAATCGTCCGACAGGGCCGGCGCCCCCGTTTTTTCAGCTGCGGCACGCGCTTTCAGCAGCGCATTGCCGCTGAAGCTGCTCTCAGTTTCTTCGGGCTCCGGCAGGTCCAGGTCAATTGCAGAGACAATCTCAAGGCCCAGAGGCTCAAATAAGTCCTTGAGTTCCCTGACTTTTCCCTTGTTATGCGTGGCGGCAACCAACCTGCCGGCGGACAGGGTGCGATGTGTCATATTTCGCCCTTCTGAAATGGTTCAATTCTTGCTTTCGTCACAAATATGTATATCGTTATTCGGTAAGGGTTCATGCAAAAGCAACGACCCCACCGGCATAGATCATCCGGCGGAAAGGATGAAGAGAAGAAGGCATGACAGGCAAAACGCACAATTCCATGGCGGCAATCATGACAGTCCTCGTCACAGTCGTCATGTGGATGACGGCCGCGATCGGCGCCATCGTTCTCCTGGCCGGCGGCGTTGAACTCGTTTCGATGCTCTCCGGGTCTCCCATCAGCATCGGCTCGATCAAGGTCGACGACCATGACATTTCCGTGCCTGAGCTTGCGGCAGGCCTTGTCGGCGTGCTGGTCGTGGTCTGCGCGGTGGTCTTCGTCAGCCTGGAGCTGCGCAAGATTCTGGCAACCCTGGCGGCAGGCGACCCGTTTGTTCCGGAAAACGCTGTCCGCCTCACGCGGATCGCCATCGCCATCGCCGTCACCCAGCTGATGCGCTACGTGATCGCCATATTCGTGGGGCTGATGGTGACCGGAACGTCGCTCGCATTCTCCGTCGATCTTATCGCCTGGGCGTCCGTCGCCGCCCTTTTCATTCTCAGTCAGGTCTTCCGTGAAGGCACCCGCCTTCGCGATGAAGAGAAAATGACTATATAGGAGGGCCCATGTCCATTCGCGTGACCCTCGATCGTGTCCTGCTCGACCGCCGCATGTCTCTGACAGAGCTGTCGGAACGTGTCGGCGTGACACTCGCCAATCTCTCCATCCTCAAGACCGGCAAGGCCAAGGCCATCCGCTTCTCCACACTCGAAGCCCTGTGCCGGGAACTCAGCTGCCAGCCGGGCGACATCCTCACCTTCGACACCGAGGATGATGGCGCCACCGAACGCGTGGCAGCGGAATAGGCATGCGGGAGGATGTCTACACCTCCGGCGATGTCGTCTCGATCCGTTTCGGCGGCGTGCTGCGCCACTACGGCGTGATCACCGGCCGCGGCACCGTGATCTGCAATTCCCGCCTGCATGGCGGCGTCGTGGAACAAAGCCTCGACACCTTTTCTGCCGGACGCGATGTGCGCCTGCACGGCCGCTACAGCGATCTGGATGGCTATCATGTCGAGCAACGCGCGCGGCGTCACCTCGGTAAGGAATACGACCTGTTCGGCTCCAATTGCGGCCATTTCGTCCGCCATGCCCACCGCCGCAAGCCAACCCCGATGCAGGTGGCCGCCGCGACGGTGCGAACGGTCGGCGACATGTTTGGCAGACCGAAGCATCGCTGGTAGCCTGCCCGAAACTGAACAACCGGCCCAGCCTCAACGGCGGAAGAACATGAAACGCCTCGCCCTGCCCTGTCTGGCCCTGATGCTTGCCGCCCTGTCCGCCTGTGGCGGCGGTGCAAAGGAAGTCGGCGAATTCAAGAACGACTGGTCCGGCAACGAGATCAAGATCACTCAGCTGGCAGACCCCAAAGTGCAGGGCGTTGTCTGCCACCTTGCGCACTTCGACCGGGGCTTCTGGGATCGTATCGGCAAAGGCAACTGGTTCGAAAACCCGTCCAATTCCTCGATTTCCTGCCTGCAGACCGGCCCCGTCACGATCGGCCGGATCGATCTCGACAAGTCCGGCGAAGAAGTCTTCGACCAGCACCAGAGCCTGATCTTCAAACAACTGGCCGTCCGCCGCATCTATGATGCCGACACCGATAGCCTGATGTATGTGTCCTTCAGCCGGAAGATCGTCGATGGCTCAGCCAAGATGAGCCTGTCGACCGTGCCGCTCTATGGCCGCGAGGTGACATGGACGCAGGGCAAACCGGCTCCGCGCTGATCAGCCGAGGGCGGCGCGCTGAGCCGCGAAGAGCTCATTGCAGCCCTTCTCGGCAAGGCGAAGCATTTCGTCCAGCTCGGTGCGGGTCAACGGGCGCTCTTCGCCAGTACCCTGCACTTCGATGAAGCCGCCATCGGAGCTCATGACGACATTCATGTCGGCTTCGCCTGCGGAGTCTTCCGGGTAATCCACGTCCAGAACGGGATGGTCCTGGAATACACCGACGGAAATGGCGGCCGCCTGTTTCAGGATCGGGTTGGCCGGGATCACGCCCTCGTCGACGAGGTATTTGCAGGCCAGAGACAGCGCAACAAAGCCGCCGGTGATCGAGGCCGTCCGCGTGCCGCCATCGGCCTGAAGCACGTCGCAGTCGATCGTGATCTGGTTCTCCCCCAAAGCTGCCAGATCGCAGACAGAGCGCAGCGAGCGGCCAATCAGGCGCTGGATTTCCTGTGTCCGGCCGGACTGCTTGCCCGCGGCGGCTTCACGGCGGCCGCGCGTGTGTGTTGCACGCGGCAGCATACCGTATTCCGCCGTCACCCAGCCGCGCCCCTGTCCCTTCATCCAGCCGGGAACACGGTTCTCCCAGCTGGCGGTGCACAGAACATGGGTATTCCCGAACTTTGCCAGGCACGAGCCTTCGGCGTAGCGGGTCACCTGGGTCTCGAGCACGATCTCGCGCATCTGGTCAAATGGGCGGCCTGACGGACGGACGAGCTGGCTCATGGGGGACCTCCTTTTTGGGTGCCACGCCTGATTGCGGGTTTTGGCGCACCTGTCTACACCGGATCACCGAGGGAACAGAAAGCGGGGCTCATGAGCAACGACATCACGATTGCGCGGGGCGCAAAGAAACTGCCCATCGGACAGGTCGGCAAACAGCTCGGCATCGGCGCGATGGATCTCATTCCATACGGCTATGACAAGGCCAAGATCAGCAACCATTACCTGGCCAGCCTGAAACAGAAGAAAGACGGCAAGCTGATCCTGGTCACCGCGATCAACCCGACACCCGCGGGCGAAGGCAAGACCACAACCTCGATCGGCCTGGCCGATGCGCTGAAGCGGCTGGACAAGAAAGCCCTGCTCTGCCTGCGCGAACCCTCGCTCGGCCCCTGTTTCGGTATGAAAGGCGGCGCAACGGGCGGCGGGCGCGCACAGGTCGTCCCGATGGAAGATATCAACCTGCATTTCACGGGTGACTTCCATGCGATCACATCGGCGCACAACCTGCTGGCCGCGATGATCGACAATCACCTCCACTGGGGTGCGGAGTCCGGACTGGAATCCACGCGCGTCGCCTGGCGCCGCGTGCTGGACATGAATGACCGCAATCTGCGCCAGATCGTGACCGGCCTTGGCGGCTCAGGCAATGGCGCCCCGATGGAGTCCGGGTTCGACATCACGGTCGCATCGGAAATCATGGCCATTCTCTGCCTGGCAAAGGACGCGCACGATCTGGAGGAACGGCTGGAGCGGATCGTCGTCGGCTACAAACGCGGGCGCGTGGCGGTCACCGCGAAGGATATCGGGGCAGTCGGCGCCATGATGGCCCTGCTACGTTACGCCATGCTGCCCAATCTGGTGCAGACGCTGGAGAACAATCCCGTCCTCATTCATGGCGGACCGTTTGCCAATATCGCACATGGCTGCAACTCGGTAATCGCGACAAAGGCCGCGCTGAAATTGTCAGATTATGTCGTCACCGAAGCCGGTTTCGGGGCGGATCTCGGCGCAGAGAAATTCTTCAACATCAAATGCCGACAGGCCGGCCTGACCCCATCGGCCGCCGTTGTCGTCGCGACCGTCCGTGCCCTGAAAATGCATGGCGGCCTGTCACTCAAGGAATCGGCTTCCGTGGGATATGGCGCGCTGGAAGCCGGTCTCGGCAATCTCGGACGCCACATCGAGAACCTGAAGAAATTCGGCGTGCCGGTTGTCGTCGCCATCAACCGGTTCACCTCCGACACGTCCAGCGAGCTGGCCGCCATCGAATCCTATTGCCATGACCTTGGCGTACCGGTGTCGGTCTGCACGCACTGGGCCGAAGGCGGCCGCGGCGCGGAAGACCTGGCCCGGAAAGTTGTCGACACGATGGAGGCCCATCCGTCCGAGTTCAAACCGCTCTACCGGGATGAAGCGCCTCTGCTGGACAAGATCGAAACCGTCGCGCGTGAGATCTATCGCGCTGAACGGGTCGAGGCCTCTGACAATGTCCGCGCCGCGCTGCAGCGGATGGAAGAGGCCGGTTATGGCCGCCTGCCGGTCTGCATGGCCAAGACGCAGTACAGCTTCTCCAACAACCCGAAACTGGTCGGTGCGCCGGACAACCATGTCCTCCAATTGCGGGAAGTCCGCCTGTCGGCTGGCGCAGGCTTCGTTGTCGGCATCTGCGGGGACATCATGACCATGCCCGGTCTGCCCCGCCACCCGGCGGCCGAGGGCATCTCTCTCGATTCCGACGGCGAGATCGAGGGCCTGTACTAGCCCTTCCGGCCCCTGCCCCTCGCACAGAGCGATGCCTGATTGACTCAATTTAGCATTTTCGCTAATTAGCAGAAATGCAAAACGCCGTCTTCAAGGCCCTGTCCCATCCTGCCCGGCGGCAGATCCTGGCGCTTCTGCGCCAGGGCCCGCGGCTTGCCGGGGACCTGGCTGCCGAATTCGACACCAGCTGGCCGACCATGAGCCGGCACCTTGCCGTTCTGAAGGACGCCGAACTGGTGACAGCCGAGCGGCAGGGCAACCAGATTCTCTACCGTATCAATACCAGCGTGCTGGAAGACGCCGCCACCGCCCTGCTCGGCCTGATCGGCCGGGATGACGGTGATGACCCCATCAAGGAGGCAGCCGAATGAAGCCCTTTATCCGTAATGGCCTGCTGATCACGGCAGGCGCCGTCGCTGCAGGCGCCGCAATCTCGGCGGCCGCGACCTTTGCCCTGCCCGCAACGGGAGAATTCCCGGTGCATTGGGGCGCAGACGGCGCGCCGGACCGGTGGGCCGACCGGGCCGGCGCGGTGCGCTATCTCTGGCTCATGCCAGCCATCACGCTCGCTGTCGGGCTGCTCCTTGCAGCCGTGCCGCTGATCGACCCGCGCAAGGGCAATATCGAGACAGGCCGCCGCGGCTATGTCGCGGTCTGGCTGGGGGTGATGGTGCTGCTGACCTGTATTCAGGGCGGTACTGCCCTGCAGATGCTGCATCCTGGCGACAGCGCTGCCGGGACCGGCCAGATGGTGCGCTGGGTGATCGCGGGCACGGCTGTGCTGATGATCATTATCGGCAACTACCTGCCGAAGACGCGGTCCAGTTTCTTCTTCGGGATCCGGACCCCCTGGACACTGTCCTCCGATACGGCCTGGGAAAAGACCCACCGGGTCGCCGGCCCCCTGTTCATGGCCGCCGGGGGGCTGAGCCTTGCCGGCGCCTTTATCCTGAACGGTATCTGGCTCGCCGTTCAGCTACCGGTGCTGGTCATTGGCGCGGCGCTGATCTCGTCCATTTACTCCTATTTCGTCTGGCGCAGCGCCCCGGACCGTGACGATGGCACCAACCTCACGGTGTGAGGCCTATTGAACCCCGGGCACCGGCCCCCTATCCCTTTCAGTATGCAGACACATCCGGACTCCCAATCGCTGATGCAGCGCCTCGACCAGCGCTCGCGGGACATCTTCCGCGAGATCGTCGAGGGCTACCTCATGACCGGAGAACCCGTCGGCTCCCGCACCCTGTCCAAGGGGGGCATTGCGCTCTCTCCTGCCTCGATCCGGAATGTCATGGCGGACCTGACCGAGCTGGGCCTGCTGGACGCGCCGCACATCTCTGCCGGACGGGCCCCGACCCATATGGGCCTGCGCCTGTTTGTGGACGGGTTCCTGGAGATCGGCGAGCCGGCCCGGACGGACCGGGAAGCCATTGACGACCGGCTGAAGTCGGCCGGGGCAGATTTCGAGAATGTCCTGTCCGAAGCCTCGGGCATCCTGTCAGGCCTTGCGGGCGGCGCAGGCCTTGTGTCCTCGCCGAAGCGCGACGCCGCTGTGCGGCATGTCGAATTCCTGCCCCTCGGCCCGCGCGATGCGATCTGCATCCTGCTGACCGAGGATGGCGATGTGGAAAACCGCTTCATCCAGGTGCCTGAGGGCCTGCCCTCCACCGCCCTGATCGAAGCCGGTAACTATCTCTCCACCCGAATGAAGGGCCGCACGCTCGCCGAAGCGGCGCAGGATGTGCGCGACGAACTGAGTTCCCGCCGGGCGCAACTGGACGTGACCGCCGCCGGCCTGGTCGAACAGGGTCTTGCCCAATGGAGCGGCGAAACGCCCGGCCGGGGCCGTTCGCTGATCGTGCGCGGCCGCGCGAACCTGCTGGAGGACGCCAAGGCCGCCGAAGATCTCGACCGGGTGCGCCAGCTGTTCAATGAGCTGGAACGCCAGCAGAATGTGCTCGATATTCTCGATACGACGCGGGAAGCCGGGGGGGTGCGACTCTTCATCGGCTCCGAAAACCAGCTTTTCCCGTTATCAGGTTCAAGTGTGATCGTCGCACCCTATATGGGTGGCGGAAAACAGGTCATTGGGGCACTTGGCGTGATTGGGCCGACGCGGCTGAATTATGCACGAGTGATCCCGATGGTAGACTATACAGCGAAGGTCGTGGGCGAGATCCTCTCCCGCCGCCGCGCCAAGGACGGAAAATGATGAGCGACGAAGCGAAGACCGAAGACACAGAAGCTGTCGAAACGCCTGAGACCGACGCCCCGGAAGAGGCGACACCGGAAGATACGATCCTGCGCCTCGAAGCGGAGAAGGAAGAAATGCGCGGCCAGCTGCTGCGCACCCTCGCCGACCTCGATAATACCCGCAAGCGCGCCCAGAAAGAGGTCGCCGATGCGCGGGTCTATGCCATCGAGAAGTTTGCCGCTGAATTGCTGAGCGTGTCGGACAATCTCGCCCGCGCCCTGTCGGCCCTGTCCGATGATGACCGGGCCAGCCTGTCGGAACCCGGCAAGAACCTGCTCGGCGGCATCGAGATGACCGAGAAGGAACTGCACACGGCGCTCGCCCGCAACGGCGTGACCGTGATCGCTGCCATGCCGGGCGATGCCTTCGACCCGAACCTGCACCAGGCGGTGGCAAACGTCCCCTCCCCGCAGGCCAATGGCACGATCCATGACGTGTTCCAGAGCGGCTGGAAGATCGGCGACCGCGTGCTGCGCGCCGCCATGGTCGCCGTCAGCGCCGGCTCGACGAACTAGGCTCCGATTTTCAGATAGACCGCTGAGGCGTCATCCCTGCGCTTGATGCGGGGGATGTCGCCTTCGGGGGCATTCTCAAATTCGCGGAGCATCCGGATCAGGGCTGGCAGGCCCTTGTCCGACAGGTCTGCCATCAGGCGCTCAATCGTGTGCGTCGCATAGGGCGAGATGAGCCGGTAGAGCCCGTCGCTCATCAGGCAGACCTCATCGCCCGGACGCATTACGATCCGCGCCGTTTTGAGATTGCTGGCAACCCCCGGCCCGAGACCGAAACATGTCCCGAGTTCATTGGACATCCGCCGGCTCTGGCGCAGCCAGCCCAGGCGCTCTTCGGGCGTCAGGGCCAGCATCCGGCGGGCGGTGGCAGTCTCATCCTCAGCCTTCCCGGCATGACCGATCAGGCGTACCTCGGCCCCGGACCGGATGAGCCCCATACAGTCGCCCATAAAGACAAACACCGCCTCTTCGCCCTGCAACGACATCCAGATTCCGGACGCTATCGGCAGCGCCTCACCTGGCAATGTGTCCAGCGGGATCCGGCTTTCGGCCTCGGCCCGCTGGCGCACATCGGCCAGCACTGAGGCGAAATAGACCTCCGGTGCCTCGCCGCTTTGAGGCCCCTGCATCAGCCGGTCTGACAGCGTTTCGGCGATCCAGGCCGCGCCGCTTTCGCTGTCCGGGAACGGGCGCAGATCGGTCACATCGGTCGCCCCGTCCAGCACCCAGGCCGTACCGGCGGCCGCATCGAAGCCGGCCCGGTCATCGCCTGTTTTGCCCGGTGTGCCGGGATCATTCACCGTGCTGATGACATCCAGCTGCATCGCCCTGCCTTTTCATCCTGCGCTCTGGACGGAAAATCTATCACGCTTCGCCCGGCACCGCACATGAAGGCTCTGAGACATTTGGAGATTTTGCCCGTGCCCAGGCGCGTTCGTGCAACGTATAAGCGGCTGTCTGGACCAGCGGCTCGATCAGACCGATGGCCAGCGCGGCGTGCCAGCTGCGGGTCAGCAGAAAGGCCACCGTCATCGCCACAGTCAGGTGCATCAGGCTGTAGGTCGCTGTCTTGAAAACCTGCAATGACATTTGTTGGATAACTCCCGCTTCAGACCATCAAGAACACCATCTAAAGACCGTCTAAAGACCGTGAATACAGGCTGTTCTTCCTTGCCATATGGTCTAGATGCGAATGATTCTCAAATAAATCCTGCAATATGCTGCCATAGGCGCGGTCTATGGCCGCAATCCGCAGCGAGACATGGAAAAGGCGTCACACGCCTCTTGTGGCCTGTTGAAATTTCCCCATATCCCAAACCGAACAGGCGAACAGGTTCAAACCCTCCATTCGCCTACTCAAAACGTCACTTGCAGAGCCATCTGCCTTGCGGGGCTGCTGAGCAGACCGCGCGAACGGGGCGGGTGGCGGCTATAGGAGAGAGAGACACAAGATGAGCAAGATTATTGGTATCGACCTCGGGACCACCAACTCCTGCGTTGCCGTCATGGAAGGCGGCCAGGCAAAGGTCATCGAGAATGCAGAAGGCGCACGCACGACCCCGTCCGTTGTCGCCTTTACCGAAGGCGGCGAGCGCCTGATCGGCATGCCGGCCCGGCGCCAGGCTGTCACCAACCCGGACTTCACCTTCTACGCCATCAAGCGCCTGATCGGCCGTCAGTTCGACGACCCGACCGCGCAGAAGGACAAAGACATCTCGCCCTTCGAGATCGTCAAAGGCCCGAATGGCGACGCATGGGTCAAAGGCCGTGACAAGGATTACGCCCCGCAGGAAGTTTCCGCCTTCATCCTGACCAAGATGAAAGAAACCGCAGAAGCCTATCTGGGCAGCGAAGTGACCCAGGCCGTCATCACGGTCCCGGCCTACTTCAACGACGCCCAGCGTCAGGCCACGAAAGACGCCGGTAAAATTGCCGGTCTTGAAGTGCTGCGTATCATCAACGAGCCGACGGCAGCCGCCCTCGCCTACGGGCTCGACAAGGGTGAGAACAAGACGATCGCGGTCTACGACCTCGGCGGCGGTACGTTCGACGTTTCGCTGCTGGAAATCGGCGACGGCGTGTTCGAAGTGCTGTCCACGAACGGCGACACCTTCCTCGGCGGTGAAGACTTCGACCTTCGCATCGTCGATTACCTCGCCGAAGAGTTCAAAAAGGATCAGGGCATCGACCTGAAGACGGACAAGCTGGCCCTCCAGCGTCTGAAGGAAGAAGCCGAGAAGGCCAAGAAAGAGCTGTCGTCCGCTTCGCAATACGAAGTGAACCTGCCCTTCATCACGGCGGATGCCTCCGGCCCGAAACATCTCAACATCAAGCTGACCCGCGCCAAGTTCGAAAGCCTGGTCGATGACCTGGTGAAGCGGACCATCGCGCCGTGCGACAAGGCCCTCAAGGATGCCGGCAAGTCGCCTTCCGAGATCGACGAAGTCGTTCTGGTCGGCGGTATGACCCGTATGCCGGCCGTGCAGGAAGCCGTGAAGAGATTCTTCGGCCGCGACCCGCACAAAGGCGTGAACCCGGATGAAGTGGTTGCCATCGGCGCCGCGATCCAGGGCGGCGTGCTGCAAGGCGACGTGAAAGACGTTGTCCTTCTGGACGTGACCCCGCTGTCGCTCGGCATCGAGACGCTGGGCGGTGTGTTCACCCGCCTGATCGACCGTAACACGACGATCCCGACCAAGAAGTCCCAGGTCTTCTCGACCGCTGACGACAATCAGCCGGCCGTGACGATCAAGGTCTTCCAGGGCGAGCGCGAAATGGCCGCCGACAACAAGATGCTCGGCCAGTTCAACCTCGAAGGCATTCCGCCGGCCCCGCGCGGCGTGCCTCAGATCGAAGTGACCTTCGACATTGACGCCAACGGCATCGTGTCCGTGTCCGCCAAGGACAAGGCCACCGGCAAGGAACAGGTCATCACCATCCAGGCCGATGGCGGTCTCTCGGAAGACGACATCAAAGGCATGATGGCCGACGCCGAAGCCAATGCGGGCGAAGACAAGGCCCGCCGCGAACTGGTGGAAGCGAAGAACCAAGCTGAAGCGCTGGTGCATCAGACCGAGAAGCAGCTCGAAGAGCATGGCGACAAGGTCTCCGAAGACATCAAAGGCGAAATCGAGAAAGCCGTCGGCGAGCTGAAGGAAGCCCGCGAAACGGACAACCTCGCAGACATTCAGGCCAAGCATCAGGCCCTGATGTCCGCCGCGATGAAACTCGGCGAAGCCATCTATGCCAGCCAGCAGGAAACAACCGCCCATGCTGACGCGGCTGCCGATGCCGCCGCAGACGGTGACAGCGGCAATGACGATGTCGTCGATGCCGACTTCGAAGAAGTCGACGACGCCGACAAAAAATAATCCGTCTGACGATGGTAAAAAAGCCCGCCGGAGCGATCCGGCGGGCTCTTTATTTGGGGCTCAGCTGGCGGCCTTCTGAAACATGGCCTTCAGCTTTCCCCCATCGCTCAGCAAATGTCCGTCCCCGGACGAGCAAAATCGATAAATACGTCCTGATCTGCGCAACCGTAGCCTAGCGCAGCGTCTGGTCGGTCTTGTCGGCGAGAATATGTACTCCGACGCGCAGGCCATTCTGCCAGCGCCGTTCGCATTGGTAGATCGCTTCGATGTGGCCATAGGGCGACAGCAATTCCAGATCGAATGTCTCCGGTACCGCCCAGACTTCCCACAGTTTCAGCTGCATCCCCTCTTCCGAGACATCGCGGACGATCACATCAAACGAACTGTGCAGATCATTGATGAGAACCCGGCCCTTGCGCAACGTCCGGTGGCGAGCATCGTCCCGATTCTCACCTTCCGGTTGCTCCACCTCGGATTTAGGTATGGTTATCATACCAATTATATGCGGAACGGCGATAAACCGTTCCACATAAAACCCCTATGACAGCAATTTCCTGCCGTGGCAGGCTTAGTCCATGACCACCACGACCTTGCCCTGCGCCCGGCGTTCCGTCAGCTCAAGGATGGCATCGGCGGACTTCTCCAGCGGATAGGTATTGGAGATGTGCGGGCGGATCTTGCCTTCGCTGTAAAGCTCGAACAGTTCCTTGACGTTCTGCGCATGGGCCTTCGGATCGCGGGCCACGGCGGCGCCCCAGAACACACCGCGGATGTCGCAGCTTTTCAGCAGGGTCAGGTTCAGCGGGATCTTCGGGATACCGGCCGGGAAGCCGATCACAAGGAAGCGGCCTTCCCAGTTCATCGCCCGCAGGGACGGTTCGGCATAATTGCCGCCAACCGCATCATAGATGATGTCCACGCCGCCGCCGGAGATTTCCTTGATGTCGCCGGAGAAGGCTTTCATGCCGTCCTTGTCCAGCTCACGCGCATAGACGAGGCCCTTGTCGGCGCCTTTGGAAAGGCAGAAATCCACTTTTTCCTGGCTGGAACAGGCCGCGATGACTTCGAGGCCCATGGCCTTGCCAAGCTCCACCGCCGCGATGCCCACACCGCCCGCGGCACCGAGGACGAGCAGTTTCTCGCCTTTTTTCGGGTCGGCCCGGTCCTTCAGCGCATAATAGGATGTGCCATAGGTCATCATGAAGGCCGCGGCCTCAGCGAACGGCATGTCGTCCGGGATGGGCATCACGGAGTGGGCCGCCGCAACGGCCAGTTCGGCCATGCCGCCATTGCCGATGGAGGCGAGCACGCGGTCGCCCGGTTTTACATGGGTGACCCCTTCCCCGACCGCTTCGACGAAGCCGGCCACTTCGCCGCCCGGGCTGAACGGGCGCGGCGGCTTGAACTGGTACATATCCTTGATCATCAGCGAGTCCGGGAAATTCACCCCGCACGCCTTTACCCGGACCAGAACCTGGCCCTTGCCATATTCCGGCGAGGCGACCTCTTCGAGGACCAGAGTTTCCGGTCCGCCGACTTCTTTCGAAAGCACTGCCTTCATGATCGCGCTACCCTTCCTGTCTTGTTGTTTGCTGCGCCAGACGGTAGCGGTGTGGCCTTCATAATCCAAGCCTGACGTAAGGGAGCGTAACCAGCTATGGCGAGGAAATGGGCCATTGCCCTGCATGGCGGCGCCGGACCGGTTTTTGGCCGCGACTATTCGCGCGAGGAAGCGCACATGGCGGAACTGCTGCGCGAGGGCGGCAAACGGCTGAGCGAGGGCGTGGCCGCGCTGGACGTGGTGGAAGCCATGGTCGCAGCGCTGGAAGAGTCCGGCCTGCACCTCGCCGGAAAGGGCGCTGCGCCCAATACCGACGGGCGTTACGAGCTGGACGCGGCGATCATGGACGGGCGCACGCGCAATGCCGGGGCTGTCGCAGCCCTGTCGGGCATTATCAGCCCCATCGCGGCCGCCCGGATCGTGATGGAACGCACGCCGCACGTACTGATTGCCGGCGAAGGCGCCTGGGCGCTGGCCACCGAATACGGCCTGCCGGAAGTGCGCGACGCTGAAAATTATTATCAGCCGGTCGAAGAACGCTGCCTGCTGCCAGCCCGGGCCATGGGCACGGTCGGCGCCGTCGTTCTGGACCAGTATGGCGACCTGGCCGCCGCCACCTCGACCGGGGGCGTAAAGTCCAAGACGCCGGGCCGCGTCGGCGACACCCCCCTGATCGGCGCGGGCACCTGGGCGGACGAGCGCTGTGCCATCTCCTGCACGGGGCTGGGCGAATATTTCATCCGCGCGGCGGCGGCAGCAGATGTCTCCGCCCGTATCCGCTATGGTGGGGCCGAACTGGAAGATGCTGTGCAGGGCGCGCTGGACGATGTGAAACACCTGGGCGGCGAAGGCGGCATGATCGCCGTCGGCGCCGACGGGACCCTGATTGCCGGGTCCAATTCCGGCGGCCTGAAGCGCGGCCTGATGGATGCCGACGGCCGGTTTGAAGTGGCGACCTTCGCATGATCATTGCCGGATGGATCGTTCTGGGCCTGTCGGGCTTTGCTTTGGTGCTAGCGGCCCAAATGCGGATGCTGATTTCGGTCTCCCTGCGCCGGGCGCTGGCCGACAAGTTCGGCGGAGACTATCGCGATCCCGCCTACCGCGACGCGATTGCCTCCTCCGGCAAGACCGACACGCCGGGCGAGCACCTCGCCTGGCTGATCGAGACCTACCCTGCCCAGCTCGCACAATTGCGCCTGGCCCGGCGGGTGACGTATACCGCGCCCATGGCCATCCTTCTGTCCCTTGCCTATCTGCGCTTGATTGTGGGGGCGTTCTGACCCCATGCGCGGTTATTTTGCCATCGGGTCGGAGCGGATCTCCAAGGCCATGAACCTCGGTGCGCTGATGCGGACGGCGAATGCCTTCGGCGCCAGCTTTTTCTTCTCGATTGAGGCAGAGCACCGCCTGCGCGCTGCCTATGCCGCCGACACGTCCAAGACGGCGGGGCATATCCCCTACTACCAGTATGACACGATCGACGAGATGCAGCTGCCGCGTGGCTGCCAGCTGGTCGGCGTGGAGCTGACCGACGACGCCGTGATGCTGCCAACCTTCCGGCATCCGGTCCAGGCCGCCTATATCCTCGGCCCCGAGCGCGGCAGCCTGTCGCCGGAAACCCTCGCCCGGTGCGAGCATGTCGTGAAGATCCCGACCAAGTTCTGTATCAATCTCAGCCTCGCCGGGGCGCTGGTCATGTATGACCGACACCTCGCCCTTGGCGCCTATGCCCCGCGGCCAATCATGCCGGGCGGTGTGCCGGGCGATGGCAAGCTGCCAGGCTGAGCCGGTTTCCTGAACTGCACACAACACCGGGGTTCATCCCGCACTCACACCTCGTATGGCAGGATGAATGTGTGGAAATCAGCCGCGAAAGACCGTGTCATTCCGTTTGCCGAAGTTTGGCCTTAACTCTATGACACCTAGACTGGCGGCAGACCCCGAACCGGACGAGACGCTGTATAGAAGATGCATAAATTTATGACCCCTTCCCCCCACTTGTCGGCCCTTCGCCTTCCAAGCTTCCGCCTTTCCGGACTTCTGGCCGCCGCCGTTCTCCTGGCCGCCCCGCTGGCCAGCGCTGAACCGACCGCCATTGGCCGCTACAAGGACTGGTCAGTCTTCACCGACACGGCCGGCGGCGAGACGATCTGCTACGCAGCAACACCGGCCACCGACAAGGCGCCGAAAAATGCCGACCATGGCGACGTCTGGTTCTATGTGACCAGCTGGAAATCCGGCCGCGCCCGCAACCAGCCGAGCCTCAAAGTGGGGTACAATCTGCGCGAAGACATGGCCCCCAAGGCCCGCGTGGGGCGTTCCTCGTGGACCCTGTTCGCCGTCGGCCGCGAGGCCTTTGCTGACGATTCCGACGATTCCCGTATCGTCACGGCACTGAAGAAAGGATCGGAACTGCGCGTGCAGGCCGTTTCGGCCCGGAACACGCAGGTTGCCTATCACTTCTCTCTGAGCGGCTCGGCCGCCGCCATCGACAAGGCCGCCGCCACCTGCCGCTGACGCCTCAGTCCGGCAGGATGAAGTTCTCCGGGTGTTTGCCTTCGGCACCGCGATAGTACGCGACAATTTCGGCCATGTCGGCCTCTATGTCCTCGCCGGGCATCATCGGCCCTTCGAAGCGCATCTCTTTCGTGCCGAAGTCCAGCACCGCGATCAGCATCGGAACATTGGCGGACTTCGCGATGTGCCAGAACCCGGTCTTCCATTTCGCATTGGCATTCCGCGTCCCTTCCGGCGAAACCGCAAGGTGCAGAGAGCCGGCCGCCTCGAAGGCTTCGCGCATCAGGGACACGACATCGGCCGATTTCGACCGGTCGACCGGAACACATCCGGTCCGGCGCACCAGCCCGCCAAACGGCCCGGACACCAGAGAGGCCTTGCCCATCCAGCTCAGCTTCTGCCGGTACCAGCCGGCAATGGCGAGCATGAGGAGTCCATCGGTATTGGATGTGTGCGGCGCCGCGATCACCACCGATTTCGCCGGCCCCGGCCAGTCCGTCGCAACATGCCAGCCGGCGGCTTTCAGGCACAGCCAGGACAGGCCGCGCACCCCTTCGGAAACCACACCGCGATAAGGTCCGGGCCTGCCGAACTTCCCACGCGGAATTTGCACAGGGCCGTCTTCATTCGTCATGAGCGTCCCTTCCTGCAAAGTGTATAGACCTTCCGGACACAGAAGTCGCGTAAAGTCCGGCCGCCAACTGGCATTAAAAAAGGCCAGCCGGAATGTCCGGCTGGCCTCTCTTTGTCTTACCCCCTCAAAGGGGTGAGCAAGGCAGCTTAGTAGCTGTCTTGGGTGACCGGGGTCAGGATGATTTCCACGCGGCGGTTGGCGGCGCGGCCGGCAGCGGTCGAGTTGTCGGCGATCGGCTGAGTTTCACCCACGCCGATGGCGCGCAGACGAACCGGGGCAACGCCCTGATTGACCAGATAGTCCTTAACCGAGCCAGCCCGGCGCTGGGACAGCTGCATGTTGTAGTCATCCGGGCCATCCGCAGAAGCGTGGCCGATGACGTCCACAGCGGTGGACGGGTAGTCCACCAGCGTCGTGGCGACGTCGTTCAGCGTCGTGTAGAAGCCCGGTTTGATGGCTGCGCTATCGACATCGAACGTGATGTTGGATGGCATGGTCAGCGCGATCTGGTCGCCCTGGCGCTGAACACCGATACCGGTGCCGGCTGTCTGTTCGCGCAGCGCGCGTTCCTGCTTGTCCATATAATCACCGACGGCAGCACCGGCGATAGCGCCCACTGCTGCACCGATTGCAGCATTACGGCCGTCGTCGCCGCCTGCGAGCGTACCGGCTCCGGCTCCGAGGATTGCACCGGCGGCAGCACCGGTCCACACATTACGGGTTGGCCCTTCCGCACAGGCGGAGAGCATTGAGACAGCACAGACGGCCATGGCGAGACGTTTCATATTATCAGCTCCATATTCTGGATCAGCCCACTAAACGGGTCGCGTAACAACGCGAGCCGGAGGGATATGTTCCACTCGTGGCTTTTTGAGGGCGCGAAAATGAACGCCTTGTGAACCATAAGTGCGCTGGTGGTTTCCGCCTGTCACCCAACCGTGATATAGGCCCCGCGGAATGAAAATCGAACTTGACCTCTCCCGCCGCCCTGACGCGGCGCCTGCCGCCCTGGCCTCGCCTCCCCCGTCTCTGGCCGGGCTGAGCCTGCCTGCGCTCAAGGCAGAAATGGAAGCCATCGGCGTCGAGCCGAAGAAGGCGAACATGCGCGCCAAACAGCTGCGCCGCTGGATTCATCATTTCGGCACCCAGGACTTCGCCGACATGACCGATGTGGCGAAGGAATTGCGGGCGCAGCTGGCCGAGCGTTTTATCCTCAGCCGTCCGGAAATTGCCGACCATCAGGTGTCGCGCGACGGCACGCAGAAATGGCTGACCCGGTTCGGCCCCGGCATCGAAGGCGAAAGCGTCTTTATTCCGGATGTCGGCAAGGCGGGCGCCTTGTGTGTCTCCAGCCAGGTCGGCTGCACGCTGAACTGCACCTTCTGCCATACCGGCACGCAGAAACTTGTCCGCAACCTGACGGCACAGGAAATTGTCGCGCAAGTGCTGATCGCGCGCGACGGGCTCGGCGAATGGCCGACCTCGACGGAAAACCGCCGCCTGACCAATATCGTTTTCATGGGCATGGGCGAACCGCTCTATAATCTGGATAATGTCGCCGAAGCGATCGACACGATCTCTGACGGGGATGGCATTGCCATCGGCCGCCGCCGCATCACGGTCTCGACCGCCGGCGTGGCGCCGAAGATTCCGGAACTGGGCGCGCGCACCAATGCAGCGCTGGCCATCTCGCTGCACGCCACGAACAACGACCTGCGCAACGAGATCGTGCCGATCAACCGGAAATACGATCTGCAAACCCTGTTCGAAGCGATCCGCGCCTATCCGGACCTTGGCAATTCGAAACGCGTGACGTTCGAATATGTCATGCTGAAAGGCGTCAACGACACGCTGGCCGAAGCGCGCGACCTTGTCAGCCTGCTGAAGGGTGTGCCCGCCAAGATCAATCTGATCCCGTTCAACCCGTGGCCGGGCAGCCCGTATGAATGCTCCGACTGGGAAACGATCGAGGAATTTGCTGAAGTGCTGAACCGGGCCGGTTATGCCAGCCCGATCCGCACGCCGCGCGGCCGCGACATCCTTGCTGCCTGCGGCCAGCTACGCTCTGAAAGCGTCAAGAAATCCGCGGCAGAGAAGCGCCGTGAGGCCCTCGCCGCCGAAACCGGTCAGGCCGAAGGCCCGGCGGCCGAGTAAGGACGCGCCTAGCGCATCTTTGAGATCTTGAGCTTGTCGATCTTGGCGCGCTTCTGAATCGATTCCTCGCTGCGCGTCATGGCCTTGCTGATCGCCTTCAGGCTCATGCCCTTGGTCGCCAGCAGGTGCAGTTTCTGGATCTCGTCCGTGGTCCATGCCTGGCGGTGGCGTTCGAACTTCTCGGCCATGGCGGCCTCCTTGTGGTAAAGCCGCGCCCGGAAAGGCGTGACATTGCCTGCAGCCTACCCCAAGCGGCCCCAACTCGCGACCCTGCCACAGCGCAAAAGAAAGGGAGGCCTGCGCCTCCCTTCCCTCTTATCATCTGGCGCAATGCCCGATCAGTCGTCGCTGAGCTTGCTGATGCGTTCCTGCGCTTCGGTCAGGATGTCAGCGACCGCCTTGCGCCGGTCCGCATCGTCCGGATCCGTACGAACGGCTTCCCGGACCGCATGGCGCAGGCGCCACATCGCGCTGCGCACATCCTGCGGGTCTTCCGGCCGGTCGCTGTCCAGCAGGTCGCCCAGCCTCGCCTCAACCCGCGCAAGCGTTTCGGCTTCTGCTTCCAGCTCCGCCTCGCCCGCTTCGGTCAGACTGAAGGAGCGGCGCGCGCCATCGGCTTCGGCCTTGACGAAGTCAAGGTCCAGCAGCGCTGCCAGCGCAGGATAGATGACGCCGGGGCTCGGCACATAGGCGCCGCCGGTGCGGGCTTCGATCTCGCGGATGAGATCATAGCCGTGGCGCGGCGCTTCGGAAATCAGTTTCAGGATGAGGAGCCGCAGGGCGCCATGATCCAGCAGGCGGCGGCGGCCATAGCCCCTTCCTCTGCCCTGGCCTCTGCCCTGGCCTCTTCCCTGGCCTCGTCCGGGGCCCCTGCCCTGACCGCGTCCACCTTGTCCTTCACGCATGCCCCATCCTTCCCGGTCCATGCAGTCGCCAAAGCAGTCTCCGCGCTGATCGGCGAAGAAATGCCTGCCGGCACCGCGTTCTGAATGTCTGTTTCGATATCTCATTTTGTGTCCTTTCGATATATCTGAATTCCATATAGTTTAGATATATCGAAATGACAAGTATCGATATATCGAAAAGATGTCGCACAGCTGATCGCAAGCTCTGGAAGGCCGGCAGGAGGATCGATAGGTTGCAGCCATGCGCACCTGGCCGATCCTTCTCCTGCTGCTCTTGCTGCCTGCCTGCCGGGAGGACGGACCGCAGGCCTGCGAGGCGATCCGGTTCGAGGATCAGCCCTTCACCGTCTGCCATTTCGCCGCCGACGATCCGGGCCTTGCCCTGTTCCGCACCGGCGCTGATGGCGCACCGTTCGCAGACTTTGACCGGCTGGCAGAGTCCGTCGCGGCGGACGGCGGAGCGCTCGTCTTCGCGATGAATGCGGGCATGTATCATGACGACCGCCGCCCGGTCGGCCTCTATGTCGAGAATGGCCAGCAGAGCGCCCGGCTCGTCACCAATGCCGGGCCTGGCAATTTCGGCATGTTGCCGAACGGCGTGTTCTGGGTGGATGAAGATGGCGCCGCGCACGTGACCGAGACGCTGGCCTTTGACGCGCTCAACCCGGACGTCCGCTTCGCCACCCAATCCGGCCCGATGCTGGTGATCGATGGCGCGCTGCACCCGGCTTTCAATCCGGACGGCACCAGCCGCAAGCGCCGCAACGGGGTCGGTCTCAGCGCCGATGGGGAGACGCTCTGGTTCGCGATCAGCGATGCGCCGGTGAATTTCGACACGTTCGCGCGGCTCTTTCGCGACCGGCTCGGCGCCCCGGATGCGCTTTACCTCGACGGCGTGGTGTCGCGCCTCTACGCGCCCGCCCTGAACCGGGACGATGGCGGCCTGGATATGGGCCCGATCGTCGCCATTGTGCGCACCCCTGCACGGAACGCGCGCTGATCGAAAGAAACCCTGCGACGTGTTGCACCGCAGCGCGGTTGGCAACTTGTGCAGGCTTTCCTTTGGGGATAGGGACTCGCCTCTTTCAAATCGGAGACAGAGCATGCCCGAGCCGGCGGTCGTCCTCTATGGACTCAAGAATTGCGACACCTGCCGCAAAGCAAAACGTGAACTTGAATCTGCCGGCAGCAAGGTAAAATTTGTCGACATCCGCGACGAGGCAGACCTTGCCGCGAAGCTGCCCGTCTGGCTGAAAGCGGTACCGGAAAAACTGGTGAATAAAAGCTCTGCCACCTGGCGCAAGCTGACCAATGCCGAAAAGGCCAAGGCTGGCACCCATGGCGAAAAAGCCCTGCTAGCCGAGCATCCGACCCTGATCAAACGTCCGGTCATCGAAGCCGGCGGCAAGGTCCATGTCGGCTGGGGCAAAGACGTGCAAAGCGCGCTGATCGGTTGACCGGCATGTCCCTGAACATCCGCCAAGCCGATTATACCGATCCTTCAGATGCCGCCGCGCTGACCGGCTTGCTGGACATCTATGCGCGCGACCCGATGGGCGGCGGCAAGCCGCTGAGCGCGCACACGCAGGAACACCTTGCCGCAGAACTGGCGGCGCGGCCCACCGCGGTCTCCTTCCTCGCCTTTGACGACGGTGCGCCGGCCGGGTTGCTGAACGCGTTCGAAGGTTTCTCGACCTTTGCCTGCAAGCCGCTGCTGAATGTGCACGACCTCGCCGTGCATCCGGATCATCGCGGCAAGGGGCTAGGCCGCCTGCTGCTGGATGCGGCAGAGGCCGAAGCGCGCCGCCGCGGCTGCTGCAAGCTCACCATCGAGGTGCTCTCCGGCAACACGCGCGCCCGCGGCGTCTACGAAGCCGCCGGCTACCGCGCCTATGAGCTGGACCCAGAAAAGGGCCACGCCCTGTTCCTGGAAAAGGCGCTTTAGCAGACACTCTTCCGTGAGCGGATTTCTTGTGCGCCATGCACTGCATGGCTGCCACTTCCAATGTGCCGATTCGGCCCTATCTCCTGAACAGTTGGGCCGCCGGCCCGCCCGCAAGGAGAGACATCATGAAAACCACAGGCAACACAATCCTCCTCACGGGCGGCGGTTCCGGCATCGGCCGGGCGCTGGCCCGCGAATTCCACGCGCTCGGCAATACGGTCATCGTCGCAGGGCGCACCGCCAGCAGCCTTGAAGAAACGATCGAAGGCCGCGACGGCATGCATGCCCGCACGCTGGATGTCAGCGACGCGGCAGACATTTCCCGCTTCGCCAAGGCCCTGATTGCGGACTTTCCGGCCCTGAGCGTGCTGTTCAACAATGCCGGCATCATGGTGAAAGAGGACCTGCTGGCGGACCCTGTGGACCTGTCTGTCACCGAAGCGACCGTCACGACCAATATCCTCGGCCCGATCCGGCTGACCGCGGCCCTCCTCCCCCATCTGCGTGCGCAGCCTGTGGCGCGCGTGGTCAATGTCACCTCCGGCCTCGCCTATGTGCCGCTCGCCCACGCCCCCGCCTATAGCGCCTCCAAGGCCGCGCTGCATGCCTGGACGCAATCGCTGCGCTACCAGCTGCGCGACACCAAGGTAGAGGTCATCGAACTGGCCCCGCCGGGCGTGCGGACAAGCATCACCCCGGGCCAGGAAACGCGCGAAAGCTATATGCCGCTGGAAGACTTCACCGCCGAAACGATGGAGAGTTTCGGCATCGAAGACACGCCCGCCGAGGTCTGCGTCCAGCGCGCGAAAATGCTGCGCGCCGCCGAAGCCAGCGGCAATTTCGACCAGATCTTCAAGGGCCTGAACGACGGCTACGAAGGCTGACTTCCCGGCACCCCCTTCCCCGGCTAGACTGCGGGTGAAGGGGGCGCCATGAAACTCAAAGCCTACAACACATTCTGCGGCGGTCTTCCGCACACGACCAGCGTCATCCAGTGGGGCGAGGCGACGGTGTGGAAGATTGGCGGCAAAGTGTTCGTCATCGGCCGCGAGCAGGATGGCGACATGGTCTGCTCGTTCAAGGTCTCGGAGATGAGCTTCGACATATTGAAGGAACAACCCGGCTGCCGGGGCGCACCGCACCTTGCCTCACGCGGGATGAAATGGATCCAGCGCTACAGCGCGGACACGCTCTCCGACGATGATCTGAAAGCCTATCTCGAAGGCTCTTACCGGCTGGTGGCGGCAGGGTTGACGAAGAAGCTTCAGCGCGAGCTCGGCTTCCTCAAGGACGGCAAATAGGCGTCAGCGCCGGCGCCTTGGATTGAGGTAAAGATCCGACTCCTGATGGTCCAGCTCGCGCACCGCGCGGCCGAGATTGACCATCTCAACCTCATGCGAAACATGCCGACGCACCGCCCCATTGAAGCGCAGCATGGTGCAGAACATCTGCAGCACCGATTCCAGCGCTGCATAGGAATGCGAGGCATCGAGCTTCACGATCCAGCTGCCGCCCAGATTGATGATCCGATGGTCCAGCGAACCGATCTTGCGGTTCTTGTCGTCATACAGCGTGTAGTCGGCACCAATGCCGATGACATTGCGGCGCAAACGGTAGAAACGCGGGCCGCGCGAGGTTTCGATGAAGAAGGAGAATTTCTCCGGAAAGAAAGGCCATTTCTGCGCCGACCGTTCCAGCTGGATCAGCTGTTTCGAGCGCGACAGGTTCAGCGAAAACGCCGATACCGGCACACCCCGCGCCCCGATGGACAGCTGCAGCGAGCGGCCCATCATCAGTTCCATCGTGCCGCGCCAATGCATGTTCTCCGAGAACAGCTTGATCACCAGCCGCCGCTTCATGTCCTTGCCGTCCTTCCACAATTCCTTGCGGTAGGCGACGATGCCGGAGCGTTTTCCGTCTTCCCGGATCTGGCCGATAATCTCCATGTCCTTGGTGAACTGATCGGACTCCGCCTCATGCTGCGTGTGCTTCATGATGCCGATTTCGGTGAGGTTCAGGTCTGTCAGCCACAGGTCGACCTTGAAGCGCTGCCATTTGGTCGGCTTCGTATCGGTCTGCGGGGCGGCGGCAAGCGCTGCATCAAAGGCCATGGGCGGATCTCCCGTCCGTGTGTTCAGTCTCTGCCACCAGACTTGAACCAATCGTGTCGACAGAAGGTTAATGGAACTGCGCTGGCTGTTAATCACGCCGCCGGTGCGCATGCCGCCCCCCATATCGATGGGCTCATGAACACGCCGGAAGCTCGGGTCCGAAGCAGCAGAATAGGCTTTGGCGCCTGCGCGTTTTCGCACGGTGGACCTGCCGCGTCCCGCCCCTTATCGCGGGGCGGAACTCGTGCTGGCACCGCTGCGGAAGGACCTTTCATTGACACATCCTGAGACGATCGAAATCGCGGCCCGCTACAATGGTCCGCCGGGCTCGGCCAATGGCGGCTACGCGGCGGGCGTTTTTGCTGCGCTGATCGACGGGCCGGCCGAAGTGAACCTCCGCGCGCCGCCGCCGCTGGACAAGCCGATCCGGGTTGTTTCCGCCGCGCAGGGCTTTGAGTTCTTCGACGGCGACACGCTGGTGGCCACATCTGCCCCGTCCGGCCTCCTGCCGCCGCCGCCGGATGCCCCGACGCCGGACCAGGCCCTCACCGGCCGCAGCCATTTCCCACCGGAAGAGACCCATGCCTTCCCCAGCTGTTTTGTCTGCGGGCCGCACCGCGAGCCCGGCGACGGCCTGCGCCTGTTTACCGGCCCGGCCGATGGCTTTGACGGCGTGGCCGATGTCTGGGTGCCTGCGCCGGAATTTGCCGGAGATGACGGCCGTGTCCGCCCGGAAATCCTGTGGGCGGCGCTCGATTGCCCCGGCGCTTTTGCGGTCGGCTTCGGTGACAATCCGATGGTGCTCGCCCGAATCGCCGGGAATCTCCACGCCCTGCCGGCCGCCGGAGACAGGCTGGTCGTGGCCGGCTGGCACCACTTCCATGACGGGCGAAAACACGGCGCAGGCACAGCCATCTACACCGAAGACGGCCAGCTGATTGCCCAATCCGATCAGCTCTGGATCGAGCTGAAAAAGGCCTGAGCCCGCGCCCTTGCGCGCCCCCCTTTGCAGGGCGCCGCAAACCCGCTAGTCTGACATGTATCCGAGGGGTGTCCGCACCGGAATGAGCCGGGCGGGCTGAGACTTTACCCTTTGAACCTGATCCGGGGAATGCCGCCTGCGCGCGGCGTGGCCGGCGCGAGGGACGGAGCGGACACCATGCAGCCTGTTGGCGACATCACCATTGCTTCTGCCTTTAATGGCCCGCCCGCTTCGGGCAATGGCGGCTATTCGGCTGGCGTGCTGTCGCGCCTGTTCGAGACGCCCCATACCGTGCGCATCTCCGCCCCGATCCCGCTGGACACACCGCTGACCGTGACCCGGCAGGACGGCAAGCTGGTCGCTGCCGCTGGCGGAACGCCCATCCTCACCGCGCGCCCCGGCAGCGTGACGCTGACCCCGCCGGCCGCGCCATCCATAGAGGCCGCGCAGAAAGCCGGGGAGAACCCGACCTATTTCGGCGCAGGCGGCGTCTCCACCTGTTTTGTCTGCGGACGGAACCGGAAGGATGGCGACGGCCTGCACATCCATTGCGGACGGCTCGGCGACAAGCTTGAGGCGGCGGCTGTGTGGACGCCGCATGCCAATTTCGATGACGGGCATGGCCATGTCAGCCCGGAATATATCTGGGGTGCGCTGGATTGCCCCGGCGGCTTTGCCCTGCCCGAGACCGACACGACCTATCTGCTTGGCGAAATGACGGCGGCCATCCACCGGCCCGTGCCGATCGGCCAGCCGGTCATCATCCATGCCTGGCATGAATGGAGCAAAGGGCGGAAGCATTTCGCCGGCACGGCGCTGCATGCCGCAGACGGCACATTGCTGGCGCAGGCCGACACGCTGTGGATCGAGCTGACGCCGGAACAGGCCGGGCAGATCGCGTCATGACGACCCTGCATATCCCCGACCTTCCCGCAGACCCCATCCGCCATTGCCTCGCCATGGCGTTGACCTATCACCAGAGAAAGCCTGCACAATGAACAAGCCTTCCGACCAATCCGAATTCTCCACCCCGCAGGTCACCACCGGGCCGCTACCCGCCAGCCGCAAGGTCTACACCCATCCCCTGCCAGACCTGGCCGTGCCGCACCGCGAAATTGACCTGCACCCGAGCGCGAACGAGCCGCCGGTGCCGGTCTATGACACGTCCGGTCCGTACACAGACCCCTCTGTCACCATCGATATCGAAAAAGGCCTGGCCCGCACGCGGCGTGACTGGGTGCTGGAACGCGGCCATGTCGAGGAATATGAAGGCCGCGATGTAAAGCCGGAAGACAATGGCGGCGCCTCCGGCAAACACCTCGCCCGCGAATTCCCGGTGAAGCACCGCCCCCTGCGCGGCACGGGCACCGGCCCGGTCACCCAGTATGAATATGCCAAAGCCGGCATCGTCACCAAGGAAATGATCTACGTCGCCACGCGCGAAAACCTTGGCCGCCGCGCGGCCGTCGACGGCGCCGCCGCACAGATCGCCCAGGGCGAAAGCTTTGGCGCGCACATTCCGGAATATATCACGCCGGAATTCGTGCGCGACGAGATCGCCGCCGGGCGCGCCATCATCCCCTCCAACATCAACCATGCTGAGCTGGAACCGCAGATCATCGGCCGGAACTTCCTTGTGAAGATCAACGCCAATATCGGCAATTCCGCCGTTACCTCTTCGGTGGAAGAAGAAATCGACAAGATGGTGTGGGCCACCCGCTGGGGCGCCGACAATGTGATGGACCTCTCCACCGGCCGGAACATTCACAATACGCGCGAATGGATCATCCGCAACAGCCCGGTTCCGATCGGCACGGTGCCGATCTATCAGGCGCTGGAGAAAGTGAACGGCGTCGCCGAAGACCTCACCTGGGACGTGTTCCGCGATACGCTGATCGAACAGGCCGAACAGGGCGTTGACTATTTCACCATCCATGCCGGCGTGCGCCTCGCCTATATCCACCTGACGGCAGACCGCGTCTGCGGCATTGTCAGCCGCGGCGGCTCGATCATGGCGAAATGGATGCTGGCCCACCACACGGAAAGCTTCCTCTACACGCATTTCGAGGAAATCTGCGACATCATGCGCGCCTATGATGTCTCCTTCTCTCTGGGTGACGGCCTCCGCCCCGGCGCCATCGCAGACGCCAATGACGCGGCCCAGTTCGCGGAGCTGGAAACCCTCGGCGAACTGACGAAGATCGCCTGGGACAAGGGCTGTCAGGTGATGATCGAAGGGCCCGGCCATGTGCCGATGCACAAGATCAAGGTGAACATGGAGAAGCAGCTGCGCGAATGCGGCGAGGCCCCCTTCTATACGCTCGGGCCGCTCACCACGGATATTGCGCCGGGATACGACCACATCACCTCCGGCATCGGCGCAGCGATGATCGGCTGGTATGGCACGGCCATGCTCTGCTATGTGACGCCCAAGGAGCATCTGGGCCTGCCGGACCGCGACGATGTGAAAGTCGGCGTGGTCACCTACCGCCTCGCTGCCCACGCGGCAGACCTCGCCAAGGGCCACCCGGCCGCGCAGGTGCGCGACGATGCTGTCTCACGCGCGCGCTTCGACTTCCGCTGGGAAGACCAGTTCAACCTGGCGCTGGACCCCGAAACCGCCCGCGACTTCCACGACCAGACCCTTCCCAAGGAAGCCCACAAGGTCGCCCACTTCTGCTCCATGTGCGGCCCCAAATTCTGCAGCATGAAGATCACCGCCGAAGTGCGGGAATACGCAGCGGGCATGAGCGAGAACGAGCGGAACGATCTGGAAAGGCAGGCCGCCGAGGCGCGTAAGGGAATGGAAGAAAAGAGCCGCGAGTTTATGGATAAGGGCGGGGAGATTTATCTCTCGGAAACCGGCGAAAAGCGCGAAGCGATTGATTAAATCGTAGAGTACATTGAGGCACGAAATGCACCATTGGCGCAGATGGCGCATTTCGCTTTGCTCAACGACACTCTACGGACGGACTCTGTGAGATATAGATAAATGCAATGGTCCAAGCTCAAGCAAAGACTGGAAGACCGCTTCGCCGATTGTCTGAAAGGGCGCTTGCATATCTATGAGACGCGCCAGCGAATGGGCCACCATCATCGATTAGGCGAAATCTGGATCACGCTCGACAAGAAACGCATATACTCAACGTCAGACTTCAAAGCTTCGCAATTAATGCAGACTCACCTGAAATCTGGCGACACCTACGAGGACTCATTTGAGAAAGTCGCCGCTGAAGGCTTGGCCCTGGTGTCCCAATCTAACGAAATGCTGTTTGATAGTTTGAGTATGAGCATTGATGACATGTTGGCGTCTGAAGCAGTTCTGATCCGGGGATTGGCGATTTCGGACGCACGATGCGGAAGACGTCGTCTATTGGCTTTGAAAGAGCAGATCATAACCGAGCACGATTTTATCAAACTCGTTTTCGAACAAAGACTGTCAACGCCCAGCAACCCGTAAGGCGCCAATCGCCTCGACCCCGAAACCGCCCGCGACTTCCACGACCAGACCCTGCCGAAAGGGGCCCACAAGGTCGCCCACTTCTGCTCCATGTGCGGCCCCAAATTCTGCAGCATGAAGATCACCGCCGAAGTGCGGGAATACGCGGCGGGGATGGAAGAGAAAAGCCGGGAGTTTATGGAGAAGGGTGGCGAGATTTATCTCTCGGAATCTGGCGAAAAGTGCGAGCCGATTGATTGATTGGCAGGCGTCTACGTTGGTTGTCTTTAGCTTACGAATCTACTAGTTGCTCAGTATGACAAGCAAAAATGACGTTGCCAAATTCGGAAAACCGCTGGTGGCGATAGTCATTTTTTGGGTCGCCATTTTTGGTATTGCGCTTGCACTTTTAGGTGAACAGTTTCGCTCAAAATGGGTGATTATGTTGACCACATTGCTTGTTCATTGGGTTGCAATTACTTACTTAGTTTGGCTGGCCAATGAATTCCGAAGCGAGTCGTTTTCATCTCCAAAGGTCAAACAGGTGCGATGGGACGAAGGAATACTGCTGGTATCCGGTAAAAATTGGCTTGGTTTGTCTGTGTCAGTTCTAATCTATATTCAGGAAGGTGACTACGAGCGCCTAGTTTGTGCTGGCACCGTCACTCATCAGCAAGCAAACGGTTTGGCGCACGTCCGTTTGTCAGCGACTGACTTAGGAGAGGAAGATGCAACAAGAATTAGAAGAAGCTTAAGTGAGTGCGAACTCTCCAAAATCTTAATAAAGCCAGGGCAAAGTTAAAGATATGGCTGTTTCCGGTATTCGAGTTGCAAAGGTCCTTGATGAGTACACCGTTGTATTAAACAAAGGTGCTCGGGATGGTTTAGCCGTTGGAGATAAGTTACTTATTTTTGGGATTGGTGAAGAAATTCTCGACCCAGAGACGGGCGAAAGCTTGGGGCAAATAGAATTGGTAAGGGGACGAGTGAAGATACAGCACTTGCAAGACAAGATATGTACTGCGCGATCAAGCGAAACAATAAAGATCCCCGGTCGCAAAAGAACAATTCAGCGAAGGGATTCCTGGGCCATCGCGCTTGGAACAGCACGCGAGGAAATCGAGGAAGATCATTCTTTTGAAGATAAGCCGCTGGATGATCCCGAAGTCGGTGACCATGTACGCCCGTACTAGTTAATGCACGTAGCGATATCAGTCCCCCCCCAAAGCAACTATCAGTAAAGCGATGCCCCGCATCGCTGTAGCGTGGGTTGAGCGGAGCGATACCTATCGTGCAACGTCTGCGGCGAGTCCGGATGGTGGGTATCGACGTTGCCTCAGCCGCCCCTCTACCCCGCACATTACCGCCGCTGCCGCTGTCGCCATCCACCAACTCGACATTGCCACGCCCCGCCACCAGCGCTAATCCCTCCCGCATGACTGACACACCCAACACCTCCGCCCGCCTCGACGAGCTTGAAATGCGTGTGGTCCATCAGGACCAGACGATCGAGGATCTGAACGCGGCCATCACGGCGCAATGGAAGCTGATCGACCGGCTGGAGCGTCAGGTCGCGCGGCTGGGCGAACGGGTCGCCGAAACTGAACAGGCCGTGAGCGAAGCGGCGCCGGCGAACACGCCCCCGCCGCATTACTAGACCGTTCTGCCGGCGACCGAGGCCCCTAGCCCACCGGGCCGTCGTTCCAGCTGTCCCATTGCATCTTCCAGATGCCATCTTCGAGCGTCCAGAGGATCACGGCCTTGCCGCCGCCCATGGTTGTGCCGTCCGGCGCGAACAGGGTGACGAGCGTGCGCTCGGCGATATAGCCCTCGCCCACCGGCAGGGCCTCGACCGTCTGCAGGTCCACCGATCCGACCACGGTCCGGGCCGCCGTCCAATAGGCGCCAATCGCCTCCGTGCCCACCTGGTCCGGCGCGTCGGGCGGCACGATGCGGCCATCCATCGTGTAGAGATCCGAGGCGAGCTCCATCGTCTCGCCCGCCGCGAAGAACCGCTCGAAATCGTCATTGCGCACTTCGACGATGGCGCGGGCTTCTTCCACCATCATCGCGGCCGGCGGCGACACCTCCGCCGCAGACGCTGGCACTTCGTCGACCATGACGCAGCCTGCCAGCACCGTGGCGGCCGCGGCGCCCAGAATTCCCGTTTTCCAGAATGTCATGTTCTCGTTCTCCCTGAACCTGAGACCGGACTTTCCGCGCGAACCTGCGCCAAGTCAAACCCTTCGGCCGTCAGAGCCCCGCCCCCGGTCCGGGCCCGGTCCCGGCCGCCCGCCGCGATTTCCATCCTGGCGAAAAAATATTTGCAGCCGGCCCGATCCCTTGTCATCAAAAGGGCATGGGACGCTTCATGAAACTTGCCGCCTGGGCGGCCATTGCCGCCGGGGGGCTGTCGGTGCCCGCCATCGCGCAGACCTGCCCGTCGGGCGATGCGCTCCATGCCGCGTTCGAGAAGGATTATTCCTCCTCCAACGACACGCGCGCCCGCGCCATCCTCTACTGGCAGGACACCGGCGCCAGCGCGGTCGACCATCTCGGCAAGATCTACACCTCGCTCAGCGAATGCCGCAAAGGCCTCTGCAATACGGGCGAGGAAGACTTCCCCGAAGTCGCCGCCTACAAGCAATATTACAGCGACACGTTCAAACGCGAGAACGGCTATTCCGACAAGGCGCCGGTCTATGCCGGCTTCGACGCGCCGCCGCCTGTGATGCTGAACTGGGCGGAGCAGCGTCTTGGCTGCACTGCCGGGCCGACGCTGGCCGAACGTACAGCCGCCGCGGCGGCGAAGCCTGCGCCCCTGCCAGCGCCAGCTCCACAGGTCGCAGCCACCCAACCGGTTCAGCCTGAACCTCAGCCTGCATCAGCCACGCCGGTGATGTATGTCTCCGAGCCCGTGTCCGCCTGCAATCTGACGCCGGAAGAGCTGGAACATCCCCAGACGTTCTACAATCGGGATAATGCTGCCTCGGTGATCGCCTGGTGGGCCCTGAAGGGGAAACAAGCGCTTCCGAGGATCACGAGTTTTGCTGGCCCGGAATGGTCTGCACAAGCCTTCGGCCCATATTTCGGCAGCATCAACAAGGTCAGACAAGGCGAATTGAACGCATATGGCGTGCCCTATGACAAAAAGATTGTGCGCGCCATGAAGAAGTACAAAGAGTTTCCGCTGGAACGTGTGCCCGAATATCCGCCTTATGAAGCCATTGTGCGCGTCACCCAGACTTACGGGGATTGCTTCGGCGAGCGCAGCGCCTCGATCGACTTTGAAGAGATCGGCCTGATCAGGGGCAATTTTTCCGCCGCGTTCTGCAACTCGGCCGCCGCCAGCCCCGAAGTCGACAACTTCTCGGACCCCAGGAACAGAGGGATCTACTATTGGGGCAAGGCCCAGCTGGCTGACCGCTATGACAAGTCCTGCGGCTACGTCCCGGCGAAGGGGTATGAATTCGCTTTGAATGACACCGGCGCTGGCGCCGAAGCCGCCGAGTTTGCGCGCGCCTTTGCCGAAGAAAAACAACGCCAGTACAACGCCGCCATCCGGGGCCAGAAAATGTTCCAGAAGGCCTATGAAGACGGCGCCGCCCAACGCGCCGCCATTGCCGCGGAAAAGCGCGCCAAACAGGCTGCAGAGCAACAGGCTCGCCAGCAGGCCGCCGATGCGGCCTACAATGACATGATCAACCAGTCGCAGAATCAGAAAATCAGTCCGCCGCCTTCAAACCGCCGCGAGTGCTTCGATCAGGGCGACGGTACGGAGAAGTGTTTCTACGACTAGGCGGGCCCGCCTTCCCGGCCGCGTAAATTCGTATGCAGAATACCCTTTACGCGGGCTGTGCGGGCGGCGTCCGAATGGACAGCCCTTAGAGGGGCCGGGGGATACGCCGCGCGCTCTCCCACACCCGCCACCCGTCATCCCGGAATTTGCGGAGCAAATATCCGGGACCTTCTTGCTGGCGTGCGCATTACAGGAACAAGGTCCCGGATAAACGCTTCGCGTTTTCCGGGATGACCAGTTGGGGACGATCTGAATTCGTCTGACAGGGTACGGCCTCATCCTTCCGGCCATGCATCCTGACCTCCAACGCTACTTTACCCATGTCTGGCCGCTGTTCTGGCCCTGGCTGGTGTGGAACCTGCTGCGTGTTGCCCGCTGGCACACGCGGACGGGGCGGGATGCCCTGATGGCGGTGGACCATTTTGGAAACATCCGGCTCGTTTTCGTGGCCGATGCCCCACCGCCCGATGATCTCTATACATATGAAACGCCGCGCATTCCGCGCTGGGAGCGTCCTGCCCTTGGCAGTGATGTGCCTGTTTGCGTGTCCGAAACGCAAGTCCGTCATGATCCGGTTAAGTCCGGCTTAGTCATGCCTGGTCATGGCATAGTCCGGTATGATCATGGGCTGCACGTGCGCGGTCCGCCGTAACGCCATCCTCCCCTGCGCAGCGGGGGAGGTGCCGAGCGAAGCGAGGCGGAGGGGGCACGTAGCAGCACCTCTGGATATTCCCCCTCCGTCAGCCGGCTTCGCCGTCTGCCACCTCCCCCGCTGCGCGGGGGAGGATAAGGAAGAGACTCCCCCCACCGGATGGCCACCGCCAGTCCGGCCGCAGGTGCTGGAACGCGGCCTTCGTGAACTTCCTGTCATGCTTAAATCTCCGTTATCTGAGGGGATACATCTTGACCGGAGGCGCGGCACAGCGCGTCATTCGCCTATGGCGGGTGGTATCGTGATCGAAGAAGAACAGCGGATCCTGGGCAGCATCGAGGCCCATGGCTGGTATGCCGCACACCGGTTCGATCCGGAGCTGGCCACCCCGAACTACACTTATACGGTCGGCTTTTCGCAGACGCTGGACGCGCCGGAATACATCGTTTTCGGCCTGCACCGGGATGTGATGTACGACATGCTGGCCAATGTCTACGACCAGATCAAGGCGGGCCGGAAGCTGGAAGACAACCAGGTCTGGAAAGGCCTGCACGAGGATTTCGATTGCGTCGGCCGCAAGGTCTCGCACGAGGATGTATTCGGGAAATATGCCGGACTGGCCGACTGGCTATGGGCCCACAACGGCCAGGGCGGGCATCCGGCGCTGGTTCAGATCGTCTGGCCCGGCCTTCTGGACGGGCTTTATCCATGGGACGAGGGCTGCCGGGACATCGTGGCGGATGCGCAGCCGAAACTGTGGCGTTAGGTCAGGCGCTGAGGCGGGCAAACAGGCTGTTGCGGAGCGAATCCCGCTGGCGGCGAAGCTGGGCCAGATAGGCGTGGCTGGCCTGCTCGATCCCGTACTCGATTTCCTGGAGCTCCAGCGTGATGGCTTCGTAAGCTTCGGCCAGCTGAACGAAGTCCCCCTCTTCCGCTTCCAGCTCAAAGATGCGGCCAGCGCATTCCGGAAAATCGCCGGCAAGGCCAAGGGGCAAATGGGACATCGGGCACATCCTCCCGGGTCAGTTGCGTCCGTCTTCCCGCCAAACCTGGCAAAGAAAAACGGACCCGACAATTCGGGGTTCTACCTAAATCCAACGCACCCTGGCCTTCGCCGGAAAAGGCTTACGCCTTGAGCATGTCGTAGAGTGTATCCTTGAGCGCCAGGCGCTGTTTGCGCAGCTCGGTCAGGTGCTCATCACTGGTCGGCTCCACGTCCGTTTCCATCCGGTGAATCTCGCGGTTCAGATCGTGATATTCGTCAGCCAGCTTCGAGAAGTGCGTATCGCTGGTCTTCAGCGCGTGGATCTTGTCGGCAAGATCCGGGAATTCTGAGGTAAGTTCGTGGGGCGTGTGCGACATGGATGTCCTCCGATAATGTAACCCATCTCTATCACATGTCAGACGCGCCGGTGGTATTGCCAATTACAGATATAACTTGCGCGCTGCTGCCTATGGGCCAGCGGCCAGGTCGGCCGGCAGGCAGTCGCCGGCAAGACGGCCCCGGATGGTGACCCGCTGGGACGCGACCGGGCCGGGGCTGCGCAGGGTGAAACGCTGCAGGAACTCCGTCGGCCAGGTCCGGTCCACAGCGAGGGTCCCGGACCCGCTGAGCAGGCCTTCCGGAAAGACGCAGAACAGGTCGAAGGCCTCTCCATAAGGGTCCACCCGCACATTCGAGACATGGCAGCGCGTGTCGATGAAAGAGTCCGGGTGGATCTGTCGGGCGTCCTCCCCTTCCAGGCAGACCGCCCCGCCAAAGGGGTCCGTCCAGGTCTCCAGCAGCGTTCCCGTCCCCGGATCCTGCAGACTGGTCTCGATTTCGGTGGATATGGCATAGAGGCCGGGGTCCAGCCGGGTGAGGCCCTCTGCAGCCGCATGAAAGAGCGGGGCAAAGGCAAAAATTAGGCTGAAGAACAGTCCAGATCGCGTCATAGGGGTCTCATATTGCAGGAATCACGCCGTTTGAGGCCGGAAATCACTCCATTTTAGCGCGCCAATTTGACACTTACGTCAACGTCAAACTTGCGAAAGCTTTTCAGTCCCTGTAGGCAACGCCCATCTTATAAGTCCAATCCTCGAAACGTGTGGAGCGCTGCTCATGAAGGTCCTCGTGCCCGTCAAACGCGTGATCGATTACAACGTGAAAGTCCGCGTCAAGCCGGACAAGACCGGGGTCGATCTCGCCAATGTCAAAATGTCGATGAACCCGTTCGACGAAATCTCCGTCGAAGAGGCTGTCCGCCTGAAAGAAGCCGGTACGGCCACCGAAGTGGTGATCGTTTCCATCGGCCCGCAGCAGGCACAGGAAACCATCCGCACGGCACTCGCCATGGGCGGCGACCGTGGCATCCTGATCAAGACCGATGAAACGGTTGAGCCGCTGGGCGTTGCCAAGCTGCTGTCCAAAGTGGTCGAAGAAGAAAAGCCGGATCTCGTGATCGTCGGCAAGCAGGCGATCGACGACGATTCCAACCAGACCGGCCAGATGCTGGCCGCGCTGCTGGACTGGCCGCAAGGCACCTTCGCCTACAAGCTGGAAAAGGACGGCGATGCGCTGACCGTGACCCGCGAAGTCGATGGCGGCCTGCAGACCGTGAAACTGGCCCTTCCGGCCATCGTAACGGTGGACCTGCGCCTCAACGAACCGCGTTACGCCTCCCTGCCGAACATCATGAAGGCGAAGAAGAAGCCGATCGACGAGAAGGCCCCGGCCGACTACGGCGTCGACATCTCTCCGCGCCTCACCGTCGTTCAGGTCACCGAACCGCCGGTGCGCCAGGCTGGTGAAAAGGTCGAGGATGTCGCCACCCTCGTGTCGAAACTGAAAACCGCAGGAGTTGTCTGATATGGCTGTGCTCGTAATTGCTGAACACGACAATGCGGCCCTCTCGGACGCCACCAACAAGGTCGTGACCGCTGCCGCCAAACTCAGCGGCGATGTGGATATTCTGGTCGCCGGCGAAGGCGCTGGCGATGTGGCTGCCGCCGCTGCGAAAGTGGCCGGTGTGCGCAAGGTGCTTCACGCCGACGGCGCCAGCGTCGCCAAACAGCTCGCAGAGCCGATGGAAGCGCTGATCGTCCCGCTGATGGACGGCTATGACGCGGTCTTCTTCGCGGCAACGACGTCCGGCAAGAACATGGCCCCGCGCGTCGCAGCCAAGCTGGACGTGATGCAGATTTCCGAGATCACGGATGTGATCGACGCGGAAACCTTCGAACGCCCGATTTATGCCGGTAACGCCATCATGACGGTCAAATCGTCCGATGCGAAAAAAGTGATCACCGTGCGCGGCACCGCTTTTGACGCTGCCGGCGAAGACGGCTCGGCTTCGGTCGAGACGGTCGATGCCCCGGCAGGACCGTTCAAGTCGGAATTCGTTTCGGAAGAAATGGTCAAGTCGGATCGCCCGGAACTCGCCGGCGCCAAGCGCGTCGTCTCCGGCGGCCGCGCCCTCGGCTCTGCCGAGAAGTTCCAGGAAGTCATCTTCCCGCTGGCAGACAAGCTCGGCGCCGCTGTCGGGGCCTCGCGCGCCGCTGTGGACGCGGGCTATGCCCCGAACGACTATCAGGTCGGCCAGACCGGCAAGATCGTCGCGCCGGAACTCTATGTTGCCATCGGCATCTCCGGCGCCATTCAGCACCTTGCCGGCATGAAGGACTCCAAAGTCATCGTCGCCATCAACAAGGATGAGGAAGCGCCGATCTTCCAGGTCGCCGATTATGGCCTGGTTGCAGACCTGTTCGTCGCCGTTCCGGAACTGACCGGCGCGCTCTGAGCGAAACAAAATCACTCTCTACGCGAAAAGCCCGGCCTGTGCCGGGCTTTTTGTTGTCCGGAAACAACATGGCCACCTCTTCGGCCTTGCGGGGCGGGTCGATCTGATGTGCTCACTTGATCTTTGACGCACTGCACAAACAGGATATGTCAAACAACAGAAAAGAAGACTCGAGGCGATAGCGGATGACGAACCTTCAGACGATTGGCGTGATTGGCGCAGGCCAGATGGGCAATGGCATTGCACATGTCAGCGCCCTTGCCGGCTATGATGTCGTGATGACGGACATTTCCGAAGACGCGCTGAAGCACGGCATGGACGCCATCGAGAAGAACATGGCCCGCCAGGTCTCCCGTGAGCAATTCAGCCCGGACGAGATGAAGGCCGCGATGGCCCGCATCAAGACGTCCACCTCGATCAAGGCGCATGAAAACGACGATCTGGTGATCGAGGCGGCCACGGAAAAACGCGAAGTGAAGGAACAGATCTTCCGCTCCATTTGCGAGATCGTCCCGGCCCGCACCTATCTGGCCACCAATACATCTTCCATTTCCATCACCCGCCTGGCCTCCACCACCGACCGGCCGGAACAATTCATTGGCATGCACTTCATGAATCCGGTGCCGCTGATGAAACTGATGGAAGTGATCCGGGGGCTCGCTACAAGCCAGGAAACCTACGAGACGGCCATTGGCTTTGCGAACCGTCTGGAAAAGACGACAACCAATGCCGAGGACTACCCGGCCTTTATCGTGAACCGCATCCTGGTGCCGATGATCAATGAGGCGGTCTATACCCTGTATGAAGGCGTCGGCACGGTTGAGAGCATCGATACGGCCATGCGCCTTGGGGCGAACCACCCGATGGGACCGCTGACACTGGCAGACTTCATCGGCCTCGATACCTGTTTGTCAATCATGCAGGTGCTGCATGATGGCCTCGCCGACACGAAATACCGCCCCTGCCCCCTTCTCGTGAAATATGTCGAGGCGGGCTGGGTCGGACGCAAGGTCGGCAAGGGCTTCTACGATTATTCGGGCGACGCACCGGTCCCGACCCGGTAATAGTCTGAGCACAGCTTTTCATCCGCCTACCGCGGATGACAGAAACAACGTTTATTCGCGTGGCATCCGGACCGGGCTCTGGTTCCCGCATATCTATGACGAGACTCACGCTCATGCCGCTTCGTCCTTTCCATCTCGCCTTCCCTGTTCACGATCTGGAAGCTGCGCGGGAGTTCTATGGCGAACTGCTCGGGTGCCCCGAGGGACGCAGCGCCGACGAATGGATCGATTTCGATTTCTTCGGCCACCAGATTGTCGCCCATCTGGTTCCTGCCTCCGCCCGGACCGGGGACCCGGGAAACAGCGTCGATGGTCATGATGTGCCCGTACCCCATTTCGGCGTGGTACTGACCATGTCTGACTGGCAGGAGGTCGCAGACAAACTGACCTCAGCGGGCACAGACTTTGTTATCGAACCCTACATCCGGTTCAAGGGACAGACCGGCGAACAGGCCACCATGTTCTTCCGGGACCCTTCCGGCAATGCGATTGAAATGAAGGCGTTCAAGGATCTCTCGCAACTGTTCGCGCGCTGACAGCAAACGCCTGCCCGCTACCAGGGCCTGCCAAAAAGATTAGCGCTCCCCCCTCCGGACCGCCCGCAATCGGGCAATTTGGAGGGCCAGACAGATCTTGCGTCTTCAATGCTTGAGGTTCCCGGCGACGGGAACAGAGATCGTCCTTTCGATCCCCCTCCATTGATCAAGATTTCATCATGAAGCGCAGACAATTCCTCCTTAGCGGGCCCGCAACGGCGGCCCTGACCCTGTCAGCATGTACGACGGCACCGCCGCCCGCGCTCGCGGCGCAGGCCGCGCCAGCTGTACCGCCGCCGGACAATACACCCCCTCCCCTCAGCAGCACGATCTATTCCGGCGACCGCCTGGCCGGGGCGCCTTTTGCATCCCGCTCCGTGGTGTGGGGCATGAGTGGTGTGGCGGCGACATCGCATCCGCGCGCAACGCTTGTCGCGCTCGACATTCTCCGCAAGGGCGGTTCCGCGGTCGATGCGGCGATCGCGGCGAATGCCACGCTGGGCGTCGTCGAACCAACCGCCAACGGCATCGGCGGGGACGCGTTCTGCCTCATGTGGGACCCGGCCCTCGGCAAGGTCGTGGGCCTGAACGGATCCGGCCATTCCCCGGCCGGTCTGTCTCTTGAGACGCTGCGGGCAAGGTCACCAAAAGGCCGCGTCCCCTTCCATGGCGCCCCCGCAGTCACCGTGCCGGGCGCGGTGGATGCCTGGTGGACGATGCACCAGCGCTACGGCAAGCTGCCCTGGAAAGACCTGATGGAACCGGCCGCCGGCGTCGCCGAGGAAGGCATGCCCATCGCGCTGATGATCGCGGCGCGCATGAAAAGCGACATGGCCTACTTCCTGCGCCCGGATTCCGGAATCGAGGAAGTCGAGAACGTAAAGAGCGTCTATTACACGCGCGGACGAACGCCTGAAGAAGGCGAAATCCTCCGGAACCCGGATCTCGCCCGTACTCTGCGCATGATCGGCGAAGGCGGCCGCGATGCCTATTATGACGGCCCGATCGCAGACACGATCGAAGCCTATTTCAAACGCATTGGCGGCTGGATGACACGGGCCGACCTCGCCGCCCAGCACGCCAAATGGGTCGAGCCGAACCATGTCGACTACCGCGCCGGCGTCACAGTCTATGGCATGCCGCCGAACAGCCAGGGGCCGACCACACTTCAGATGCTCTCCATTCTGAAGAATTTCGACATGCGCGACGCCGGCCTGATGTCGGCCCAGTCGATCCATTACCAGGCAGAAGCCAAACGCCTCGCCTTCGAGGACCGCGCCCGCTGGTTCGCCGATCCGGATTTTGCAGAAATCCCAATCGATATGCTCCTTTCCGATTCCTACGGGCAGCAACGGGCATCACTGATCCGGCCTGACCGTCCGATGGCGCGCGCCTTCCCCGGCGATGCCCCGCATCAGGGCGGAACGACCTATCTGACCGTCAGCGATTCCAGCGGCATGATGGTCAGTCTGATCCAGTCCAACTATGCTGGCATGGGCTCCGGCCTGATGGCGGACGGGCTGGGTTTCAGCTTCCAGAACCGCGGCGCGGGTTTCAGCCTGCAGGACGGCTCGCCGAACCTTTATGCACCGCGCAAGCGCCCGTTCCACACAATCATCCCCGGTTTTGCCACCAAGGACGGTGCGCCATGGCTGGCCTTTGGCGTCATGGGCGGCGGGATGCAGCCACAGGGGCAGACGCAGATCATCCTCAATATGGTGGACTATGACCTGGGCCTGCAGGCCGCAGGTGACTGCCCGCGTTGGCGCCATGATGGCTCGTCACAACCAACCGGTGTCTACACGCCTGGGCTCGGCACTCTGAAGCTGGAAACCGGCGTACCGGAGACCACAAAAGCGCTGCTGGCCAGAATGGGCTGGACCGTGGGTGGCACAGATGGCGGCTTCGGCGGCTATCAGGCCACCATGTTCACCGGCGAAAGCTACGGCGCTGCCAGCGAAATGCGCAAGGACGGCCTCGCCCTCGGCTACTAGTGTAATTGCAGTATATCCCCCGCCGCAGTTGAGGTTCGCGCGGGATCTGATTGACCTCCCTGTCCTGCAACAGCTCGCAAACAAATTGCGGACGCCCGGTTCTGTGGCGCAACGGCAGAGACATTTCGCACCAAAGTCCAAAATATTTTCAGCGATCTGGATAATCCGTGCCGTGATTTCGTCAACAGTCTGGTGACCACCGGTTACGAGGCGGCCTTGCGGCCCGCCCCGACCCGGTATTCCAGGACTTTTTTTGAAACAAGGGGTGTATTCAGGATGGCCAATATCAAGAGACCGCTCGCGAGAGCGACCCTGGCGGGGGTAGTATCGGTACTTGCACTACAATTCACAGGGGCGCTGGCGCAGACGGAGTCGACAGGTCCCGGTACGGACGTTTCTGCCGGTGAGGCCGACAGTGTTCAGGACGCCGTGATCGTAACCGGGGTTCGCGGCGCGCCGCGTTCAGTCATTGAAAGCCCGACCCCGATCGACGTGTTCACATCTGAGGATATCGAACAGGGCAGCCCGACCGGGATCTATGAATCGATCCGATACCTCATCCCCTCCTTCAACCTTCCGACACGCGGCGGCGGTGGCACAGCCACAGTGATCGCGACGGGTGGTCTGCGCGGGCTTAATCCCGACCACACCCTGGTTCTGGTGAACGGCAAACGCCGTCACAAAACAGCGCTGATCAATTCGGTTTCGTCGCTCTATAACGGCGCTGCCGGTGTTGACCTGAACATGATCCCGTCATCGGCGATTGCCCGCATGGAGGTGCTGCGGGACGGGGCAGCCGCTCAGTACGGATCCGACGCCATTGCAGGCGTCATCAACATTATCCTGAAAGACGACCCAAGCGGCGGCAGCGCAACTGTCAGCTATGGGCAAAACTTCGACCGGGACGATGGCGCGTTCCTCACCGGTTCCGCGAATCAGGGCTTTGCGATTGGTGACACAGGAAGCCTGAATCTGTCATACAGTTATATGGATCGCAACGAATCCAACCGGGCCGTTCCGATCGCCGATGACATCAATCTCTACCCCCTCCTGGAAGACGGCTTGCGAGACCCGCGTGAAGCCTCAATCGACCGGCTGGTGACCCAGAACTATGGGGCATTCCCTCAATCTTCGAATATTTTTGGCGCCAACTTCTCCTATGAAACCTCCGGCGTGGAACTCTACGCGTTCGGGACATATGGCGCACGGGAATCCGTACTTAACTGGTCTTTCCGTGCCCCCACGCGCGACGTCGCTCTGCCGGAAGTCTACCCGAACGGGTTTCGCCCACGTCTGACGATCAAGGAAGATGATTACGAGCTGGCCGCCGGCGTCCGCGGCGAAACCGCAGGCGGCTGGGCCTGGGATATCTCATCCAACTTCGGCACGGACATTACCGATTGGGAAAACACCAATGGACTGAATGCCAGCCTCGGTCCGGCCAGCCCGACATTCTTTGAAGTCGGACGCCTGATCTCTTCGGAATGGGTAAATGCCCTGGATGCCACCAAGCTCTATACGCTCGAGAATGCGGGCGCGCTTCAGGTGTCTTTCGGGCTTCAGCACCGGTTGGAAAAGTACGAAGTTGAACAAGGTGACGAAGCAAGCTGGATCGCCGGAGATTATGTCCGCCCGCCGGGTCAGCCTTTTGCCGGCAAACCGCTCGCTCCGGGATCGCAGGCGACACCTGGTTTCCGCCCGGATGATGCCAACGAACTTGAGCGGACAAATCTGAGCGCTTATGCCGAACTGGGCTGGAGCCCGACCGAGAAACTCTTCCTTGATGCGGCGCTCCGGTATGAAAGCTTTGACGATGACGCCGGAGAAGAGCTAATATACAAAGTGAATGGGCGCTATGAACTCACGGATTGGGCCGCCATCAGGGCATCCTTCAATACCGGCTTCCGCGCCCCTACGCTTGCGCAGCAAGGCTATTCTTCCACAACCAGCCAGTTCCGTGATCTGGACGGCGACGGGGAATCCGAACTCCTGCTGCTGAAGAACCTGCCCGTGGATTCCGATGCCGCAAGAGCACTGGGCTCCTCCCCTCTGGTGCCGGAAACGTCGGAAAACGCCAGTGTCGGTTTCACGCTGACGCCGTTGGCAAACTTGTCGATCACCATCGACGCATACCAGATCAACATCGATGACCGGATCGTGGTCACCTCCACATTCTCTCCGCTGGACGCGCGGTTGTCTGCCAATGGCGTTACGACCGTGGGCGATGAGATACAGGCGATTCTTGTTGCGAACGGACTGGCCTCTGACATCAGCGGGCAATACTACACCAATGCGATCGACACCGAGACCAAAGGGATCGACATTGTCGCAGCCTACCGCCTTGGCACAGACTTTGGTGACTTTGACCTGAATGCCGGTTTCAACAGAAACGAGACCAAAATCACCGGGATCGTCAAGAACCCGCCTGAGCTTGAGTCTCTGGGCAACATCACCCTGTTCGACAGAAGCCGACAGGGCGCGTTGACCGACTCTATCCCGGACTCAAAAATCACGCTCGGCGCGGGATGGACTTATGAGCGCTATACAGCCAATCTTCGCAGCACGCGGTTTGGTGGATACACGGTGAGGAATTCGTCCAATCCGAGTGCCGACTATAGTGTTGACCCGGAATGGATCACGGATTTTGAAATCGGTTATGCGGTGACAGAAAAGTTCTCAATCTTCGCTGGCGCGAATAATGTGTTCAATACGTATCCCGAACAGATCAATCCGCCCGGAAGAACCAATGGATCGAACATGTACAACACGTTTGCCCCATTCGGATTTACCGGTGGATCATGGTTCATCCGTGGAGCTTATAATTGGTAAGACGCCGTTTTCCGGCCGGCCGAAATATCGGCTGGCCGGTTTGCGTATTTGGAAATGACGAGGAACGTGGAATGAAGATCAAACACCTGATGACAGGAATGATCGCCGCGACAAGCGGGATTATCCTGACGGCATGCGCAGGCGCCGGGCCGACCCCTGAGGCGGCCGCGCCTGCCGCATTGGTGGCAGAGGCCACACCGGAGGCACCTGCGCCCAAGGGAGAAATTCTGTGGGACACCTATGGCGTCCCCCACATTTACGGATCCGATGCCGAAACGGTGTTTTACGGGTATGGCTACGCCCAGGCGAACAGTCACGCCAACACGATCTTCCGCCTCTATGGTGAAGCCCGGGGCAAAGGCGCCGAATACTGGGGCGCAGCCTATGAAGACACGACCAAATGGCTGATCATGAACGGTGTGCCGGCGCGGGCAAAAGTCTGGTACGATGCTCAGACCCCGGAATTCCGGGCTAATCTTGATGCCTTCGCCGCCGGCATGAATGCTTATGCCGAGGAACACCCGGAAGCGATTGATGAAGACGTGAAGATGGTGCTGCCCGTCACAGGCATTGACGTCGTGGCACATGCCCATCGCCTGATGAATTTCGTCTATGTCGCCTCCCCTAACCGGACGATCGGCGAAGGCGATCCCCCAGAGCTTGAGAAGCAGGGATCGAACACATGGGCCGTCGCGCCATCGAAAACAGCAAACGGTCACAGCATGCTGTTGCAGAATCCGCACCTGCCCTGGAGCATGCCATTCTTCATCTATTATGAAGCCCACCTCGTCGGGCCGGACTTCGAAGTCTATGGCGCAACGCAGGTCGGCCTTCCTGTCATCCGATTTGCCTTCAACCAGCAGATGGGCATTTCCAACACCGTGAACGGCATGGTCGGGGCAACAACCTACGAACTGACCCTGAAGGACAATGGTTATCTCTTCGATGGCGAAGTGCTTCCCTTTGAGGTCGAGGAGACGAGCTACAAGCGCCTCCAGGAGGACGGAACATATCTGGATGTGCCGGTGACGATCCGCTCCACGGTTCATGGCCCGGTCTTCGAACGGCCGGACGGCAAGACGGTTGCGCTTCGTGTCGCCGGTCTCGACCGCCCCGGCATGCTGCAGCAATATTTCGATATGGTGACCTCGGACAGTTTTGAGGAATTTAACGAAGCCGTTTCCCGCCTGCAGGTACCGACATTCAACATCTCCTATGCCGACCGTGACGGGCATATCGAATACATCTTCAACGGCATCGCTCCGAAGCGCCCGTCGGGAGATATCGCCTTCTGGCGCGGACTGGTACCGGGCGATACGTCGGAATACCTCTGGACCGAGATCCACGAATTCGTTGACTTGCCGCGTGTGGCGGATCCTGAGTCCGGGTTCATTCAGAACTCGAATGATCCGCCGTGGGAAGCGACGCTTCCGGTGCAGTACAAGCCGGACGACTATCCGGCCTATTTCGCCCCCCGCACCCCCTTGTCGATGCGGGCGCAGAATTCCCTGAAGATGATGACCGGCTCAGACGACATCACCTTCGATGAATTCATCGATCTGAAACTGTCGGCGCAGGCGCTGATGGCAGACCGTGTCCTTCCGGACCTGCTGGCAGCTGCCTCCAGTGACGACGATCCGGACATGCAGAAGGCGGTCGAAGTCCTGACCAATTGGGACAGGACCTTCTCTTCCGACAACCGGGCCGGTGTCCTGTTCGAAGAATGGGCAAAACTGTTCGCCGGGCCGCGTATGACCGGTCAGGACGGCTTCGCAATTCCGTGGAGTGCAGAGAACCCGATTTCCACGCCTTCCGGCCTGAAAGATCCGGACGCGGCCGTCGAGCTGCTCCGCAAGGCGATCGTCTCGACCAAGGAAAAGTTTGGCGTCATCGATCCGGTCTATGGCGAAGTCTCCCGCTTCATTCTGGAAGACGTGAATGTCCCGGGGCATAGCGGCTACGGGAACCTTGGCTCGTTCGATGTCATCACCTGGTCGGAACCAAATGAAGACGGTGTCCGCACACCGCTGCATGGTGAAACCTGGGTGGCAATGGTCGAGTTCTCAACGCCGATCAAAGCTTATGGCCGCATGAGTTACGGCAACTCCCGCCAGCCTGGCACGACGCACTACAGCGACCAACTGAAACTGCTGTCGGACAAGGAGTTCCGCGAACTCTGGCTGCAACGCAGCCAGATCGAGGACCATCTCGAACGGCGCACGCCCATCAACCCGAATTGACCCCTGGCAGATCGAGAAGACATATGAAAAACGCACTGCTTGTCAGCACAGCGCTGATCCTTGCCGGATGCACGACTGCGACGCTCGATGCCGAAGAAGCAGCCCCGCAACCATCTTCGATGGTTCCGGTGGCTGCATCGGTGCCCGGGCCTGTCGAACGGCCTGTGCCGGAGTTCGTTGCGGTTCAGAGCGATCTGTTCGGCATTCCGGGCTCTCTCGCCAACGCCTGGGCCGATGTCGATAAGGATGGCGATCTCGACTATGCGGTCTCCCTGAAGGGCGGAGCGATCCAGCTATACCTTCAGGACGCTGGCACGTTTACGCTGGCCAGCGAGGCGTACGGGTTGCCGCAGGCCGATCCGGATGCCCCTCCCCCCAGCGCGGAAGACTATAAGAAGCCGGACTATCAGGAGTATCGCGGCCTCTCCTTCGGCGACTTTGACGGGGATGGCTTTGTCGACCTTTTTGCGGGGGCGACGATGCCGGCCCAGCCTTCACGTCTCTACCACAATGTCGATGGCAAAGCCTTTGTCGATGTCGCGGAAGAGACGGGACTGACCGTTCCCGGACGGTCGTCACGGCAAAACAACTGGATCGACACCGATAATGACGGAGATCTGGACCTTTATGCCACCGACCGCATCGCCGAGAACAAGCTGTTCCGGAACGAGGGTGGAATGTTCACTCAGGCCTTCCCAGATGCGGGTCCAACGGATGCCCGCGCGACCGTGGGCGCGTGCTGGTTTGACTACAACAAGGACGGCAAACTGGACCTGTTCCTGGCGAACCAGTCTGGCGCGACGGACGCCCTCTGGCAAAATAAAGGTGACCAGTTCACCGATGTCGCCCCGAAACTCGGCATCGACAGCCCCGGACGCACAAAAAAGGAAGGCGGTGTCGGCTGCGCAATCGGCGACTATGACAATGACGGCAACCTGGACATCTTCATGGCGGCCTATGGACCGAACCGTCTCTACAAAAACAATGGCGACGGAACCTTCAGCGATGTCTCCGACGATGCCGGCATCACCGAGCCTAACCATGTGGTCGGCGCGGACTGGGGCGACTTTGACAATGATGGCGATCTCGACCTCTTCGTCGTCGGCTATGAAGGCCCCTTCGGCCAGCAGACGCCCGTCAACATGCTCTACGTCAACGACGGCAACGGGACGTTCAAAAACATCCTGACACGGGAGTCGACGTTGAATGCTGCCGATCACAGCGTCGTCTGGGCGGACTATGACATGGATGGCGATCTCGACCTGTCGGTAACCGATGGGTATGGCCCGGAAGGCGGACACTTCGTCTTCCGCAATGACATGGCCACGCCGCACCGTTTGCAATCGCTTGCCGTGTCGGTGCTGAGTGAAGATGGCCTCTTCACCAAGCCTGGCGCCGAAGTCCGCGTCTATGACACGTCGGGCCAGCTGGTCGGTACGCGCATGGTGACGACGGGTGGCGGGTATAATTCCCAAAGCGCAATGCCGGTTCACTTCGGCCTGCCGGATCAGACGAAGGTGGATGTGGAAGTCACATATTTCACGCCATCTGGCCGGGAAACACAGCGCATATCGGGCGTTTCCCTGTCCGATTGGGAAGGCAAATCCCTGACGGTGAACGTGCCGGACTGATCAGACGGGCCAAGGATTGCGTACCCGGGATCGAAAGCCCAGGCCCTATTCGTTTACATTAGAGCTGAGTGGCGATCCCGGCGCGATTCGAACGCGCGACCTACAGATTAGGAATCTGTTGCTCTATCCTGCTGAGCTACGGGACCGTCGGGAGCGATCTATAGGGCAATTGGCCGGAGGGTTGAACCCGGTTTGATGGCTGGCGGCAGTCGCCGGGCATGCTAGAACGTTTCGGGCATGCAACGGTTTCTTCTCCTCCGCGTCTGGCTCGTCTGGCTGGGTCTGCTGGCCGCCTGCGGACAGCCGCATCCCCTGGATGCGCTGCAGCCGGGGGAACGTGGCCGCGTGGTGCGCATCATTGATGGCGACGCACTCGTGCTGGACACCGGCCAGAGCGTGCGCCTCACCGGGATTGAGGCCCCTGCCCGGCCATATAAAGAGCGGGCGGGTGAGCCTTTCCAGCAAGAGGCCCGGCGCATGCTGGAAGACATGGCGCTTGGCCGGGAGGTTCAGCTTTTCTATGCCGGGCTGACCCGCGACCGGTACGACCGCGCCCTTGCCCAGGTCCGCACCACCGACGCGCTGGGGCCGGATTTGTGGCTGAATGCCGAAATGCTCCGCCGCGGCGGCGCGCGGATGCGCATCTATCCGGACACAGCCGGCGGCAGCGAGTCCTTCCCGGCGCTGGAAGCCGGAGCCCGGGAAGACCGGCGCGGCCTCTGGGCGAAACAGGCTTACCGCGTGGCCAATGCGGCCGCGCTGCCGGAAGACTTCGACCGGTTCCAGCTGGTGCGCGGCACGATCGCCGGCATGGCGGGCGTCGAAGAATATGGCACGAGTTGCGCGCTGAGCCTTCGCGGCAGCCCGCTGCAGCTGGACATCGCCAACGCTGCCGCCGCTTATTGCCAGCTGCCCGAGGGCACACTGGTGCTGACCCGCGGCTATGTGAAGGACCGGCATATGGAGGTGAGCCACGGGCTGAACCTGCAAATCCTGCCGCCTTCCCCGCCCCCGCCGCCAGCCTGAATGCAGCCTGAGCCCCACCCGCTTGACCGCGCCGCCGGGGCGGGACTAGGTTGGCAGGAACAATACCGGAACACCCGATTCATGGCTGAGCCCACCGATCAGACCGAAGACCTTGCCCGCGCGGCCGCGATTGCGCGCGGCACGCTGCGCCTACTGGCGAATCTGGGGCTTTGCGGCATTCAGGAAATGACCCTCGCCAACAATCGCCGGGCAGACATCGCCGCCATCGGCCCCGGCGGCGAAATCTGGATGGTGGAGATCAAATCCGGCGTGCCGGATTTCCGGTCGGACTCCAAATGGCCGGAATATATTCCCTTCTGTGACCGGTTCTGGTTCGCCGTCGATCATGACTTTCCGCAGGATCTGATCCCTGAAAAAGCCGGCCTGATCGTCGCCGATGCCTTTGGCGCGGCGGTCATCCGGGAGGCTCCGACGGAGAAGCTCTCCCCTGCCCGGCGCAAGGCGGTGACCCTCCGGCTGGCCCGCCTCGCTGCGATGCGGCTTTCTGCAGCGGCGGATGCAGGCTGGACGGCGAGCGAAGCAGCGCTTACTTCCAGCGGCCTATGAGCCAAGCATATCCCCTCGGGAAGACCCTCGACGCCGCCTTGTCCAAGGTGGCCCCGGCCGCGCGCACGCTGGTCGAAGCCGAAGCGCTTGCGAAAACGCTGGATGGCGACCTTAAAGTCGCCGAGCTGTCGACCGACTGGCTGACCGTTTCCGCCGAAGCCGCAGACGCGATGTTCGCGCCCTCCGATGCGCTGGCCCATGGCCACCTGCAACGCTATGAGGACGACAAGGGCCGGCCCGTGGTCGCGGTCACCTGGTGGAAGCTGGTCGCGCCGGGCGAGGCAGTGGAAAAGCCCGCCAGGCCGGCCCCGAAGGCCAAAGCCCCCGCCGCCGAACCAGCTGACCATACCGACGATCTCTACTTCCGCCGCGGCCGCACCAAGCCGTCGCGCCGGCGCTATGTCGACCCGCGCCAGCTGGACCTGTTCCGCCAGGCCAGTACGGACGACGAGGCCTAGACTTCGGTAAGGCCCCAGCGCCCTTTGCCGCTGATGGCCCGCAGGACCAGGTAGAGCAACAGGCCGACCGGTCCGAACATCAGGGTGAAAAACAGGCTGGGCAGGACCATCCAGTGCGGTACGCCCCGGCGCCGGGCATCGCGCGATTCCCACGCCCCGACGAACAGGTCGAAGACGAGATAGTGCGACCAGCCGACAAGAATGCCAAGCGGGTGCGAAAACAGCTGCGAGACCCCGGCGGCACTGCTGAAACTGCCCCCGTCAGCGCCCATGCCGAAGAACAGGGTCATGGACAGGGTGACGATATAGAAGATGCCGAGGACCAGCGGATAGACGCCTGAATGCACAATCAGGCGCGTCGCTCTGGCGCCTGGTGCCAGCGCGAGCAGCAGCCAGGCTGGCAACACGCTGAGATTGATGATCGTGTAGACCGTTTCATAGGTCATGTTTTCCTCCCGTTTCCTGCGACTCTGCGCCCTCCCCGGCCCGGCCGCAAGGTTTCACGCAGCACGTACGGCCGGACTGGCAGGTGCCATCCGGTGGGGGGAGCTGGTGTCTTGCCGTCCATCCTTCGACTTCGCTCAGGATGAGCACCGCTCTCAGGCGCAACAACTACCGGACTCATGCTGAGCGAAGTCGAAGCATGATGGCGGCGCACGAAAGGCCCGGCTAAGGCGGACCCCGCACGTGCAACCCATGATCATACCGGACTATGTCATGACTATAGATGACTATACCGGACTTAACCGGATCATGACGGACTAGCGCGGACGACGCGCGCACGCACACAGGCACATCGCTGCCAAGGGCAGGATGTTCCCAGCGCGGAATGCGCGGCGTTTCATATGTATAGAGATCATCGGGCGGTGGGGCATCGGCCACGAAAACGAGCCGGATGTTTCCAAAATGGTCCACCGCCATCAAAGCCTCCCGGCCCGTCCGCGTGTGCCAGCGGGCGACACGCAGCAGGTTCCACACCAGCCAGGGCCAGAACAGCGGCCAGACATGGGTAAAGTAGCGTTGGAGGTCAGGATGCATGCCCGGAAGGATGAGGCCCGGCGCTATCAGACGAATTCAGACACACACACCAACCTGTCATCCCGGAAAACGCGAAGCGTTTATCCGGGACCTTGTTCCTGTAATTCGCACGCCAGCAAGAAGGTCCCGGATATTTGCTGCGCAAATTCCGGGATGACACGTGGCGGGTGTGGGAAAGAGGACGACCTCTCCCCCACCCGGGTCAGTCAGGCCATTTCGGGCACCGGGCCGGTATAGACCGAGCGGGGGCGCACGAGGCGGCCTTCGGCGATCTGTTCCCGGGCATGCGCCGTCCAGCCGAGGATGCGGCCGCAGGCGAAGGTGGCGGTGAAGGCTTCGCGCGGAATGGCGAGCGCTTCCAACAGGAGCGCGGTGGAAAACTCCACATTCGTCTCCAGCGTCCGGTTCGGATATTTCTTTGCCAGCCGTCCGAGGACGGTCTTTTCGATATGGTCGGCAAAGGCAATCCGGCCCGACGTACCCGGCAGACGCGCAACCGCCGCCTTCAGCGCATCGGCGCGCGGGTCGCGCACGCGGTAGACCCGGTGACCGAAGCCCATCAGGCGCTCGCCCCGGGAAAGCGCCGCATCGATCCAGCTTTCGGCGTTTTCTGGAATGCCGATCTCATCCAGCATATCGAGCACCGGCCCCGGCGCGCCGCCATGCAGCGGACCTTTCAGAGCCGAGATGCCACCCAGCGCCGCAGAGACAAGCCCCGCCCGGGTCGAGGCGATGACGCGTGCGGCGAAGGTAGAAGCGTTGAGGCCATGATCGCAGACGGTGACGAGATAGGCATCCAGCGCGCGGGCCTCCGCCTCCCCCGGTACTTTGCCAGTGATCATTTTCAGGAAGTCTGCTGACTGGGAGAGATCCGCATCCGGCGCAATCGGGGCCTGTCCGCGTTCCCGGCGCACAGCTGCCGCGGTGAAGACCGGCCCGGCAGCCGCCAGACGGATCGCGGAGTCCAGGCCTTCATCGTCTTCGAGCAGCGACCAGCCGGTGCGCAGGAACCGGATGATATCGAGCCCGTCCGGGATCTTTGCAACCAGATCGAACGCCTCCGCCCGCGCCGCACCGAGGCGGGCGCCCAACGCCTGAGGATCCGGCAGGTCTTCAAAGAAACCCTGCCACAACAGCTGCGCAGCATCTTCATAGGCCATCGAGGCGGCAAGCAGCTGTACCGGCCAGCCGCGAATGACCAGGCGGCCATTCTGGCCATCCACATCCGACAGCACGGTTTCGGCTGCAACGACATTTTCCAATCCGGAATCCATGAGCGATCTCCTTCAATAAATTTGGGCAACAAATCTGGGCTTCATGTCGCGCCGGGACTAGCGCTCGTCAATCTTGATCAATATAATCAATATATGAGCTGGATTGGACGAGACGACGCACTCGAAGCGCTGGGCGTGAAGCCGCAGACGCTCTACGCCTATGTCAGCCGGGGGATGATCGCCTCCCGGCCGGACGAACATGACCCGCGCTCGAGTGTCTATTCCGCTGCAGATATTGCAGGTCTGGTCAAACGCCGCCGCAGCGGACGCGGCCGGCAGGCCATCGCCAGCGCCGCCATTTCCTGGGGCGACCCGGTGATGGAAACCGCGATCACCACGGTGCGCGACGGCAAGCTGATCTATCGCGGCAAGGATGCCGTGCGCCTCGCGGCAGACGCCACGCTGGAAGAAGCCGCTGCCTTTTTATGGCAGGCGAACGCGCCCTCCCCCAGCCGGTCAGCCGCGTCAGATATTATGCCGGGCGAGACCGGCAAGGCGCGGCTGCTGGCCTATCTCGCCAGCCGGGCGGCGCATGATCCGCCAGGCTTCGGTCGCGCCAGTGCGGCGCTGGCAGAAGACGGCGCGCAATTGCTGGCGGGGGGTTGCTCGGCCGTGACGGGCAGCGGCGGGCGCGGCTTCTATCACCAGCGGCTGGGACGTCACTGGGGCCTCTCCCCCGGCGGGACGGATCTGCTGCGCCGGGCGCTGGTTCTGGTGGCGGATCATGAGCTGAACCCGTCGACCTTTGCCGCGCGGGTGGCTGCCTCCACCGGGGCACCGCTGGCGGCTTCGGCGCTGGCAGGCTGCGCCACGCTGACCGGCCCGTTGCATGGGGAGGCCTCCGCGCGGGCGCTCGCCTATCTCAAACGGGCAATGGAGGACGGGCCGAAGGCGGCGCTGGCAGGCCTGGCCGCGAGGGGCGAACATATTCCGGCCGTCGGTCACGCGCTCTACCCGGCGGGCGACCCAAGGGCCGCGGCGCTGATCCGGTGGATGAAACCTGCCCCGCCCCTGAAGCGCGCCATCAAGGCAGCGGAGGCCGCCAGCGGCGAAGCGGCGAATGTGGATATGGCGCTTGCGGCGCTGTCGGTGCATCTCTCCCTGCCGGAGGATGCGCCCTTCCTGATCTTTGCCAGCGGGCGCATGGCCGGCTGGATCGCGCATGCGATCGAGCAACAGGCAAGCGGCCGGCTCATTCGTCCGAGGGCGAATTATACCGGCCGCTGACGCTGTTTAAGCGATGCGCTTCTTCACTTCGGCCACAACCGCCTGCGCCGTGATACCGAACTTCTTGTAGAGATCGGTGTACGGGGCCGAGGCACCGAAGCTGTTCATGCCGACAAAGCCGCCATCTTCACCGATCCAGCGGTCCCAGCCGAAGCGGACACCCGCTTCGACGGCCACACGCGGCGCGCTGCCGAGAACGGATTTGCGGTAATTGCCATGCTGCTGTTCGAACAGCTCAAGGCATGGGCACGACACGACGCGCGCGGCGATGCCGTCTTCGGCCAGCATCTCCTGCGCGGCCAGCGCGATCTCGACTTCAGAACCTGTGGCCAGGATGGTGGCCTGCGCCTTGCCCTTGCAGTCGGACAGCACATAAGCGCCCTTGGCGGAGAGGTTGTCGTCCGTATGCGTCGTCCGCGCCGGGGCGAGGCCCTGACGGGTCAGCGCCATGGTCGACGGGCCGGTCTCGTTCGCGATGGCGAGTTCCCAGCACTCAGCGGTTTCCACACCATCTGCCGGGCGGAAGACCAGCATGTTCGGCATGGCACGCAGGCTGGCGACATGTTCCACCGGCTGGTGGGTCGGGCCATCTTCGCCAAGGCCGATGGAATCGTGCGTCATGACATGCACAACGCGCGTGCCCATCAGGGCGCCAAGGCGGATCGCGCCGCGCGAATAGTCTGCAAAGACGAGGAACGTGCCGGAATAAGGCAGGATACCGCCATGCAGCGCCATGCCGTTCATCGCGGCGGCCATACCATGCTCGCGCACGCCATAGTGGACATAGCGCCCGCCCCAGTTCTTCGGCGTCATCGGCTCTGTGTGGCTGGTCTTGGTGTTGTTGGAGCCCGTCAGGTCAGCCGACCCGCCGATCATTTCCGGCACCAGATGCGTCAGCACTTCCAGGGCTGCACCGCTCCACTGGCGGGTGGCTTTCTTCTCACCGCCCGCGACGACAGCCTTCTTGTGCTTGATGATCGCCTTGGCGATGTTCTTCGGCAGGCGACCGGCCATGGCGGCGTTGAATTCGCCTTTGTGCTCAGACCCGGCGAGGCGCTTGTTCCAGGCCTCGTGCGCCTTCTTCGAGCGCTCCCCGGCTTTCGCCCAGGCCTTCTCGATGGCGGCTGGCACTTCGAAGGGCGGGTACTTCCAGCCGATGTTCTCGCGGATGCCGGCGATCTCTTCAGCGCCATACGGGCCGCCATGGGCCTTGCCGGTGCCGGCGATTTTCGGGGCGCCATAGCCGATGATCGTCTTCACGGCGAGCATGACCGGCTTTTTCTGCTTCTTCGCCCAGGTCAGCGCGGCCTCGACGGATTTCTCATCATGGCCGTCCACCTTCTTCGTGATCCAGCCGGAGGCTTCGAAGCGGGCGCACTGGTCTGTGTTGTCGGACATATCCGTACCGCCATCGATGGTGACGGAGTTGTCGTCGAACAGGACAATCAGCTTGTTCAGCTTCAGATGCCCGGCCAGCGTGATCGCTTCCTGGCTGATGCCTTCCATCAGGCAGCCATCGCCCGCGATGACATAAGTATGGTGATCGACGAGGTCATCACCGAAGCGCGCGTTGAGGTGACGCTCTGCCATGGCCATGCCGACCGCCGTGGCGATGCCCTGCCCCAGCGGGCCGGTGGTGGTCTCTACACCCGGCGTGACGAAGTTTTCCGGGTGGCCCGGCGTCTTCGCGCCCAGCTGGCGGAAATTGCGGATATCGTCGCGCGAGACAGACTTGTAGCCCGTCAGGTGCAGCAACGAATAGATCAGCATCGAACCATGGCCCGCCGACAGGACGAACCGGTCGCGGTCTGCCCAATTGGGGTCAGCCGGGTCAAATTTCAGGAATTTGCGGAACAGCACAGTGGCTGCATCCGCCATGCCCAGCGGCAGGCCGACATGGCCCGATTTCGCGGCTTCCACCGCATCCATGGATAGGGCACGAACGGCATTTGCCATGTCCCGGTTGGTTACAGCCATTCTGCTGATCTCCCTCAGTCGCTCCGGAAGTGTGCTAGGCCAGACTCCCGCAGCTACGTCAAGCCGCTTGGCGTAGCTGCGTATTGTGTTTAAGCCTTGGAAACATGAGCGACATCGACCGCGAATCACGCCGCCTCGATGCGGCCATCCGGCGCCTGGAGGGAGCCGTCGACGGCTTGCTGGCCCGTGCAGGCGATCCCGACGTGGTCGCCGCAGAGATGGCCGCCCTTGTCTCCGACCGGGAAAGACTGGCTGAGGAACTCGATGCCTCCCTTGCCCGGGAGACCGAATTGCAGGGCCTGGCAGACGAAGCAAGCGCCGCCCTTGGGGCCGCGATCGAAGAAGTCCGCGCTGCACTCGGCAAGGAGAGCTGAGCCATGGCCAAGGCCGATATCATCCTGCGCGGCCGGAACTATTCCATCGCCTGTGCCCCCGGCCAGGAAGCGCGGATTGTCGCGCTGTCTCAGCAGCTGGACGCCCGGGTGAAACATATTGCCAGCGCCGTGGGCGATATCGGTGAAGACCGCCTGTTGCTGATCACCGCGCTCGCCCTGCTCGACGAACTGGATTCCGCCCGGCGCACCGATGGCGCCTCCCCTGCCGCCGAACAGAAAGCCGCCGACGCCATGGCGGCCGTCTCCGACCGGATCGAGGCCCTGGCGGCCCGGCTGGAATCGGGCGGCTGACCTTACGCAGGCGGGGCGCGACGCTTTCGCGCCTGTCGCCGCCCGGTCGCCAGTCTATGCTAGAAGAGATATAAGGCCGGAAAGGCGACATATAATGCAATTGTTCGTTACCATTCTCCTCTACGGCACGCTGGCTGCTCTGCTGGTCGTGCTTGGCCTCGGCATCGCCAATCTGGCGCGCACCGACGAGAACCAGCCAAGCCGCTCCAACAAGCTGATGCGGCTGCGTGTTTTCATCCAGGCCATCGCGATCGCCCTTCTGGTGCTGATCGGCTTCATGGCCGGGGCCATTCACTTCTGACTTCCTGAGGAGACCCCATGGTCAAACTCGACAAGATCTACACTCGCACCGGCGACAAGGGCCAAACCCGCCTGTCGACCGGCGAACAGGTGGACAAATGGCACCCGCGGGTCGCCTCCTATGGCAGCGTGGATGAGGTAAATGCCGCGCTCGGCGTCGCCGCCCTGCATGCCGACGACGAAATGCTGACCGCCATCCGCCGCATACAGAATGACCTGTTTGACCTGGGCGCTGACCTCGCCACGCCGGACCGGGGCCGCGTGCTGGAATGGACGCCGCTGCGCATTGTGGAATCGCAGGTGAAGCGGCTGGAGGAAGAGATCGACGCGATGAATGCGCGCATCCCGCCGCTGGACAGTTTCATCCTGCCGGGCGGCACACCGCTGGCAGCGCAGCTGCACGTCGCGCGTACACTTTGCCGGACGGCAGAACGGAAAATCGCGGAACTCTCCGGCATGGAGAACGAGCCCGTGAGCCCCGAAGCCCTCGCCTTCATCAACCGCCTGTCAGACTGGCTGTTCGTTGCAGGCCGCGCTGCGAACGGCAATGGCGCGGATGATATCAAATGGGTGCCGGGGGCGAACCGTTAGAGCCCTCACCTCCCATCGCTAACGCGATGGGCCCCTCCTCTCCCGCAAGCGGGAGAGGGATTTGACCCCGCGCTTCGGCAGTTTTGGTGCGATGGTGTAAGAATAACCCCTCTCCCTCTGGGAGAGGTGGCCCGCGCAGCGGGTCGGTGAGGGGTGGCGGACCGGCCTAGCGCCGCATCGCATCCCGCGTTTCGGCCATCAGCGCGAAGAGCTCCATCACCGGAGTGACCTGCCCGTCACCGCGATATTCACGGTAGAGGCTGTCGACATTGACGGCAATCCGTTCGGCATCGCCCCAGTTGGCATAATCGCCGAGCGCAATATCGAGCGCGGCCTCACGCACGCCGAGCCCGGCATCATAGCGCTTGCGCGCCTCGGCATCGATATAGGCGAGATAGTCGGCGACACGTTGCACGCCCGCCTTGTCCGTGACCGGACCATGTCCCGGCACGATGACGTCGGCGTCCATGCCGATGATCTTCTCGCAGGCATTGATCCAGTTCTTTACAGGCCCCGCCCACATCAGGGGCGTGCCGTCGATGAAGAGGATGTCTCCGGTGAACACGGTCTTGTCGCCCGGCACATGGACGATGACATCACCGCCCGTATGCGCGGGGCCAACCTCGATCAGTTCCACAATCTTGTCACCGATGGTCAGGTCCATCTGGCCGGAAAAGGTCTGCGTCGGCAGGCGTTCTTCAACCGCGTCGAAGTCGAACGGGCCGAAGATGTCGACGAAATAGGCACCGGCCGGGCCGAGCTGGCCGCCCATCTTCTTGAACTGGGCGAGCATGGCGGGCGGCACTTCGGCCATTTCCCTGGCGCTGGCCTCGGACGCGATGATTTCCGCATGCGGACAACAGCCATTGCCATGGCAGTGATCGCCATTGGCATGCGTGTTGACAATGGTGCCGATCTCTTCAGCGCCGATGCCGGAGGCGTCCGCCATCGCGCCCAGCATGTCGCGCGTCAGATGCGCATCGAACAGCGTGTCGACCAGCAGCGACTGGTCTCCGTCCACAATCAGGCCGGCATTCGACCAGCCCCAGCCGCCATCCGGTTGCAGCCAGGCATAAAGCCCGTTGCCGATATCCTTCAGCCCTTTGGTGTATTCCCAGCGCGGCATGAATGTCTCCCTGTTTTGCGCGCATCAAGGCAGACACCGCGCCATGGCGCAAGGGCAGCTACTTGTGGAATATCCGCGTCAGTCCGCCGCTCGTCAGGATGCCGACATCCGCCAGCGCGCCCGGCAGATCTCTCGCATTCGGCGCGGCGAGATAGAGCGGCTCCCACGCAGGATGGAACTTGCTCTTGTAGGACCGCAGGCCCTCAAAGCCGTATACTGCATTGGCATGTTCGAACAGGAAGGCCCCGACACGCGTCATCGCCGGGGCAAGGCGGTGCGCCTCCAGCCCGGACAGCGGCGCCATGCCAAGATCGAAACGCTGATAGCCTGCCTCTTTGGCCCACAGCATCGCGGAGATGAAGAGGTAATCCATCACGGCACGCGGAGCCGCCGCGGAGAAGCGCATCAGGTCGATGGCGATCTCGTGTTTGCCCGCGCCCGGCCAGAGATTGGCGAAAGCGACGACCTCCCCTTCCAGACGGGCGATGGCGATGGGGAAATTCGCGATATAGTCCGGATCGAAGCGGCCAAGGGAAAACCCTTTCTCCGCCCCGCCATGCGCGTCCAGCCATTCGTTGGAAATCTCATGCAGCCGGTCCATGTGCGCCGGGACATCCTCCGGCGCCAGCACTTCAAAACTCACCCCGTCGCGGCCAGCCCGGTTATAGACCTGCCGCAGGCGTGAGCGATCGGCCCCTTGCAGAGAGAAATCCGCCAGCGGCACAATCGCCGTCTCGCCGATCTTCTGAACCGCCAGCCCAAGCTCGACGGCCAGAGGCAGGAAATTCCGGCCGATGGCGTAGAACACAATGCCTGCGCCAGCGGCGTCTGCCGCCTCCCGGAAGGACCAGACCAGCGACGGGATCTCCTCGGCAAGCCCGACAGGCTCTCCCATGGCAACCCAGTGCCCGCCCCGTACACCGAACATGATGAAAGAGCGCCGCGACGGGCTGAGGTGGAACCGCATATCCCCACTGAGCGCCAGCGCGGCATCCGGCCGGGCGAGCTCTGCGCCTGCGATGATCTGCCCGACGTCTTCCATCGGCAGCGCCTCTGCCGGCGGGGTATGCTGCGGGCGCAGCCAGTTCCAGGCAAAGTAGAGGACCGCCAGAACGCTCACGCCGCCTGCGGCTCTCAGGAAGCGCGAGGCGCCGCCTTCCAGCGCCACCTGCCACCAGAGGTCATCCCGGTATTCAACATGTTTGTAGGAGAAGAAGCCCAGCCAGATCACCGCGCCGAGCGTCGCGATGACAGCCGCTGCCATGACCGGTGTCAGCCGCGTCTCTGCCAGCGGCGTCGCACGGTAGAAGGCCGGGCGCGCCAGACCCAGCAGCACCAGCACGACCAGAAGCGGCAAGGCCTCCGCCAGCGTGGCGCCTTTGGTGAGGGTGAGCACACCGCCGGCGACCAGCAGACCCATGGCCACCATCCAGGCATGGCTGAGCCGCCGCGACAGGCCGTTCGCCACAATCAGCAGGAAGAGGCCAATGATCGAGGCCAGGAAGTGCGACAGCTCAATCACCGGTACAGGCAGATACCGGGCCGCCGCCTTCAGAGACCCGGCCAGGGCGGGCGTCATCGCGGCCACGAGAATGTAGGCGCCACTTGCGAAGGCAAGCAGGCCGAACACGACCGGCGCAAACAGGGTGGCGATGTCCCCTGCCCCGCGTCCCAGCCCCTGAAGGGCTGGCCCATGCCGGGTGAGGAGGCGCCGGCTCATCCCTGCTGCGGCCAGCGCCAGCGGCACGAGATAATAGACCGCGCGGAAAGCGATCAGGCTGGCCACCAGCCCCTCCACCGGACTGGCCGGCACGAGCAGGAGAATGACCGCCTCGAACACGCCGATGCCCCCTGGCAGGCCGCTCAGGCCGCCCGCGAGGCATGCCAGCGCAAAGATCGGTACGAATGCGGCAAAGCCGATCGCGGTGTCTGCCGGCAACAGGGCGAACAGCACCAGGCCCGCCGCCGTCCAGTCGGCAAAGCTGACGGCAACCCTTGCCATCACGCCCTGCCATCCACCGGGACCGCGCAGGCCGGCACTTCCGATATGCCACAGGACAAGCGCCAGCAGAACGCAGCCCAAGCCGATGGCTGCCTGGTCCGGAAGGCCGAAATGGACCGGGAACGCCGCGGATTCGAAGACAAGGCCGAGGCCGCTGAGCGCCAGCGCCCCGACTGTCAGGCTGATCCGCACAAGGCGGGAGACCGCCTCACTTTCATCTTCCGACAGGCCAAGCCCGCCATAAATCCGGGTCCGGACATTGCCGCCGGTCAGTTCCGCCTCGCCAAGAGAGTTTCCGACGGCCTGGGCCGTGAAGGAGATGAAGGCGAGGTCCCGCCATGGCCGCGCCAGACCCAGATGGCGCAGTGTGAGGCCATCCCTCAGCACCGCCATCGCATAGCTTGCCAGCATGCCGGCAAGGGCGATCAGAACAGATGGCCAGGCCAGCGCGGCAAACCGGGCATATACCCGGTGCATAGACATATGCCCCAGCTGGTCATGGATGACATAAATTGCGGCGGCGAAAGCAAGCAAGGCGAGCAGCAGCGGGACCGGATTGCTCCGGGATGGCTTTTCCTGCGGCGTATTCGTGTCGGCACTCATGCGCGTTCCTTTTAAAACCGATCAAGCAGGCGGCGGAGATATTCCCGCTCTTCTTCGTCGTCGCTTTCATTATAGCGGCGGCGCAGTTCCTCAAGAATATCCTTGGCCCGCTGGCGTTCGGCTTCCTCCGGCACGCGGACATTGTCCCCATTATTGCCCATACCGCCGGCTTCGCGTCCGAACGGATCGTTCCGGGTCTGGCCCTGATTGGTCCGCTCGCGCTGCATTTCATCCAGCAGGGCGGCAAGGTTCCGGTTGAGATCCGACAGGCCCTGTGTGGCGAGGGCCTGATCATCCGACGCGGCGCCCTCATTGCCGCGGGCAAGATTCCGTTCGGCATTGCGTTGGGCCTCGCGGATGGCCGCCAGCGCGTCCGGGTCGATTGCACCAGCCAGGGCATCGTTTTCACCAGCCCCTTCGCCGAGCCCCTGCTCGCGGGCGAATTTCTCAACCAGTTCGCCCAGCCGGGCCTGGCGTTCGGCCAGCGTCCCGCCACCTTGCGGCGCGGTGCCTTCATCGGTCCCTGCAAAACTGTTCGTCCCCGGACGCTCGCCACCCGGGCGGCCGCCGCCTTGCGGATTGCCGCCTTCGGATGGGGTGCCGGCCTGGCCCTGGCCATTCTGACCGGGTTGCATGCCATCCTGCTGGCCCTGTTGGCCGCCCGGCTGCTGGCCGGACTCCTGTCCTGAGTCCTGACCGGACTCTCCGGACTGGCCTTGCTGACCTGATGGCATCTCGCCGCGCTGCTGGGCCAGCGTATCATCGTTCAGCTGCCGCTGCTCGCGCAGGATCTCTGACAGGCGGCGCATCGCGTCCGTCATTTCCTGTTCTTCCTGCGGCAGGTCTTCCTGCTTCTCGCCTTCCGACTGGGACCCCGGCATGCCGGCCATGCCATTGCCGTTCTGGCCGCGCTGGAATTCCAGATTCTGCAACATGTTGGTGATGTCGGACAACAACTGGCGCGCCTGTTCTGTGGCGCCGGTATCGGTCAGGTCCTGCAGGGCATTCAGCATGTCCTCGAAATCCTGCCCGCCCAGGCTCTGGTTCCCGCCCATGGCCATGCCGTCTTCATTCGTGTCCGGCATCTCGCCGCCATTGGCGACAGCTTCGGCCATCTTTGCCGCAAGGTATTCATTGGCCGCATCGCGGAACGCTTCATGCGGCGGCGGATCTCGTCTTCCGACGCCCCGTCCCGCAGGGCCTGCTCCAGCGCGCGGCGTGCAGCTTCAAGACGGCGCAGCGCATCTGCCGCGCTGCCATATTCAGCCTTCAGCGCAAGCGACCACAGCAGCGGGTCCACCGCGTCGGCTTCGGCTTTTGTGCCGGCGCTCTCCAGCACGTTTTCTGCCATCTTGAAGGTCAGGTAATAGGCCTGGTTCGGAATGTAGCGCTCCCCCATCAGCGTCACGGAGTCGAGCATCAGGGCGGCTTTCTGGACATCCGGCGGCGCAGCGTTCAGCCGGTTGGCCGCCGGCGTATTGATCGCCCCCTGTGTCAGAGCAAGCGGATTTTTCGTCAGAGACGCATAGTCTCTCGGTTCACGCAGCACCGTCACACGCACTTCCTGTGCAACCCGCGCGACCGGATCCAGGAACAGTTTCTCCGGCAGGACGAAGGATTCCGTCTCGCTCACCCCCTCCTGTCCGGATGCATCGGTCACGACCAGATGCACCTCCACCGGCAGGCCCGCCCAGCGGTGACGGGTCAGGTCGATCTGGGTCGTATCCTTGATCTCGGGCATGGACGGCGCCGCAAGCGGGATCGCGACACGGTCTTCCGCGTCCGGAGCCGCCGGATTGGGATCCTGCAGGCGGATCGCCAGCTCGGCTTTTACCACGCCGTAATCGTCGGCGGCGGTCCAGGCAAATTCCGTCCGGTCGAGGCGGCCATAGGTCGGCACAGACACAAACTGCACCGTTGGCGCATCATCGGGCGAGACCAGAATCCGCCAGGCGGCCCGCTCGCCCCACCAGCGCACGGAGACGCGCGCGTCTTCCTCCAGCGTCGCCTTGGTTTCCCAGGCGCCATCGGGTGTAGCGGAGAAGGACTGCGACCTGCGATGCTGTCCCTTCACGACAAGGCGCGGCGCCGTCGGGGCCTCGGTACGCAGCGTGATCTCGGACCCCCGCGGCACACGGACATCATTCAGTCCCGGTTTCAGGAAGATCGGCGCCCGGCCGGTATGGTCCGGCGGGATGATCCAGGCTTCGACGGTCATGTCGTCTGCACCGACCAGCGCGCCATAGTCCGGGCTCAGCGCCCTCAGCAGACGGCCTGGCCCCTCCCCCGCCGCCAGCACGGCGATGCCGAAAAGGGCCACGGGCAGAATGTAGCGCAGGCGAAAGGGGTCCAGCTGGCGCCATTCGGCAGACAGGTTCGGCAGTTTCAGGTCCTGCGCGGCCTTCAATACCCGGTCGCGGTGGCGCACCCACAGCGCCTGTGCCCCGCGGGACGGGTCCGCCGGCCGGTCCGTCAGCGACGAGACTGGGCGCAGCGGCGATTGCCGGTCCAGCAGATCAACGGCCTCGGCCTCGGCGGGCGGCGCATAGCGGCGTATCCCGCGAAACAGGAAGATCGCCCCGCCCGCCAGGAAGATAAGCGCCAGAACGGCGCCAAGGGCTGGCGGCAGCTGATCGAACGCGCCCGCCAGCGCCATGGACAGAAACAGGACAAGAAAAACGAACAGCGGCCAGAAGGCCCGGGCGAACGCCAGCAGGCTCAGCCGCCGGCGTGTCGCCGCGACTTTCCCCCCGATCGTTTTCAGTCCGTCCTTTTCAGCCAATCCGGCACCTGTTCCAGTTGCAGCATTTCCTCGAAATCCGGCCTGCGGCGGACAATGTCGAACTGGTCGCCATTGACCAGAACTTCCGGCACGAGGGGACGTGTATTGTAGGCCGAAGACAGCACAGCGCCATAGGCCCCTGCTGACATGAACGCCAGCCGCTCGCCGGGCTTCACAGCGGGCATTTCCCGTCCGGAGGCAAACTTGTCGGTCGACTCGCAGATCGGGCCGACCACGTCATAGGTCTTTTCAGCGGCGCCGGGGACCGGCTGTTTCAGCGGCTGGATGTCATGGTGGGCGCCATACAGGGCCGGACGCATCAGATCGTTCATGCCTGCATCGACGATCAGGAAAGACCGGTCCGGCGCCGTCTTCTCATACAGCGCCGTGGTCAGCATGACCCCCGCATTGCCTGCGATGACCCGGCCCGGCTCCAGGATGACCTGAACACCGAGGCCCGCACTCACCTCTGCGATCATGGCAGCATAAGCCGATGGCGAAGGCGGTTCGTCCCCCTGCTTGTAGGGAATGCCAAGGCCGCCGCCGACATCGATGCGGGTAATGTCATGCCCGGATGCCCGCAGGCGCTGGGCGAGGCTCACGACTTTCTCAAATGCGGCCCGCATCGGCACAAGATCGCCGATCTGGCTGCCGATATGGACATCGACGCCCACGACCTTGACGCCGGGGAGCTTGGCCGCTTCGGCGTAGAGGTCTTCCGCTTCAGTCCACGGCACGCCGAACTTGTCGCCCTTCTTGCCGGTGGAAATGTTCGGATGGCCACCTGCAGCGACATCCGGGTTCACGCGGATGGCAACCGGCGCCTGCTGGCCAAGCCCGTTTGCAACATATGACAGGAGGCGAAGCTCGGCAGCGCTTTCAACGTTGAACTGGTGGATGCCCTCGCGCAGGCCGAGTTCCATTTCGCGGGCCTTCTTGCCGACGCCGGAAAACACGATCTTCGAGGCCGGAATGCCCGCCCGCAGCGCGCGCTGCATCTCGCCGCCGCTGACGACATCCGCCCCGCAGCCTTCCGCCGCCAGCGTCGCCAGCACAGCCAGGTTCGAATTGGCCTTCACCGAATAGGCAATCAGGCAGTCCTGCCCTTCGAAGGCCGACGCGATCACGCGGGCATGCCGCTGAAGCGTTGCTGTGGAATAGACATAGCAAGGCGTGCCGACGGCATCGGCCAGCTTCGCCAGATCGACGTCCTCGCAGTGGAGCCGTCCGTCACGATAGTCAAAATGATGCATCGCCGCCGCCTAGCTGCCAACTTCGGCCAGCGCGCCGTCATCGACGGGGGTGACCGGTTTGGCGTCGGGCACGATACCGCCCCATTGGTTCACTTTCGGACCGCGTTCCGGCTCCACAACAGCCACCACAGCGATCGGCTCATAGGCTCCGGGGGCGTTGACCGCGCGGATCCCCTCTTCTGTGGCACAGGCACTCAGCGCACCAAGAAGGGCAAGACCGGCGAGCATACGCCCGGCCGGCCGGATCAGGCATCTGTTCATGAGATTATTCCTCCGGGCCGCCCAGGAGTTCATCCCCGCCGCTGGCCTCAGCGTCTTCCGCCTCCGGGCGGGGCGGCAATTTCGGCAGGGTGGATGTATTCCCCTCGGGGAGTTCGGCTTCAACATCATTCGGATCGCCCCAGAGCGGGGGTGGGCGCTTCAGGTCACCTGTCAGGCCACAGGCCGGCAGGGCCAGCGTGCCGAGAATAAGGGCGGCAATAGCCAGAGGGCGTTTCATGCGGCGGTTACTCCAGTCCAAGTCTCTGCTTCCACTGTGCCACCTGTTCGGCGACACGAACAGGGCTTGTGCCACCATATGATGTCCGAGATGAGGCAGATGCCTCAACTGTCAGCACATCGAAAACCGCATCGGTAATGCCATTGTGAACGTCCTGCATGTCGGCCAGCGTCAGATCGGCGAGGTCGACGCCCTTCCCTTCTGCGATGGCCACCAGAGATCCGGTCACATGGTGCGCTTCACGGAATGGCAGGCCCAGCTCCCGCACCAGCCAGTCGGCCAGATCGGTCGCGGTGGAAAAGCCCCTGGCCGCAGCGGCGCGCATGTTTTCCGGCTTGAACCGGATCGTCTCGATCATGCCGGTCATGGCCCGCACGCAGAGGTCGAACGTGTCGAAGGCCTCGAAGGTCAGGCGCTTGTCGTCCTGCAGGTCCTTGGCATAGGCGAGCGGCAGCGCCTTCACGGCGCCTTGCAGGCCGGCATAAAACCCGGTGATCAGCGACGCCTTGGCGCGGACCAGCTCGGCCGCGTCCGGATTGCGCTTCTGCGGCATGATCGAAGAGCCGGTCGACCATTCATCGGTCAGCTGGGCGAAGCTGAACTGCGCGCTGGACCACAGCACAATCTCTTCAGCGAGGCGCGAGAGGTGCGTTGCCGCAATGGACAGCGCCGCCAGCGACTCCAGCGCGAAATCACGGGCCGAGACCGCATCCAGCGAGTTCGCCATCGGGCGGGCGAACCCCAGCGCTTCTGCCGTCATGTCCCGGTCGATGGGAAAGCCCGTTCCGGCCAGCGCCGCGGCGCCCAGCGGGGACTCATTGAGGCGATTGGCGCAGTCCGACAGGCGGGTCCAGTCACGCGACGTCATCTCGACATAGGCCAGCAGATGGTGACCAAGCGTTACAGGCTGTGCCGTCTGGAGGTGGGTAAAGCCAGGCATGATCGTGCCGGCATGTTCTTCCGCCCTCATGACCAGCGCGCCCTGCAGGCCGCCGATCAGACGGGCCGAATGGTCCAGCGCCCGGCGGGTCCAGAGGCGGAAATCGGTCACCACCTGGTCATTCCGGGACCGGGCCGTGTGCAGGCGCCCGGCAGGCTCGCCGACGATTTCCTTCAGCCTTGCCTCGACATTCATGTGGATGTCTTCCAGCTCCCGGCGGAACGGGAACGTGCCGTCGCGCAGCTCGTTCAGCACCTGATCCAGTCCGGCCTGAATGGCCTCATTGTCATCGAAGGAGATGATCCCCATTTCCGACAGCATATCTGCATGGGCCCGGCTGCCGGCGATGTCTTCTTCCGCCATACGCCGGTCAATATCGAGGGAGGCGTTGATTTCTTCCATGATGTCGGACGGGGTCGCGGCAAACCGTCCCCCCCACATCGTCTGGCCTTTGCCGCTCGTCATTGGCATACCCCTTCAACAAACTTACGGAAGGCGCAAAAATGAAGCGCTACGCCATTCCCGGCCTCTTCTTGGTCGGAGTGATCGCAATTGTCTATGTGCTGATCAGCGCAGGCATCGGAAAACCTGATGAAAATCCGCTGGCCAAATTTGCAACGGGCAGCCTGGCGAAGCTGGATTTCAGCGGCGCAGGCGACCCGGCGAGCACGGATCCCTTCTATCTGGCGGACGGATCGGCCCACACGCTGGACGAGTTCAGGGGCAAAACCATCCTCGTGAACTTCTGGGCGACCTGGTGCGCGCCCTGCGAAAAGGAAATGCCGTCTCTGGGCGCGCTGCAGAAGGCCCGCGGCGGGGACGCATTCGACGTCGTGGCCATCAGTGTCGATGCCGCCGATGACGAGGATTACGCTGAACAGCGCCTTGGCGAGCTCGGGGCTGCAAACATTCCGTTCCGCATCGTCACGCCTGAACAATACGAACTCGTCTATGACAGCGGCGTACAGGGCTTCCCCACCAGCATCCTTTACGGGCCGGACGGCAAGGAAATCGCCCGTCTTGCCGGCGAAGCAGACTGGTCTTCCTTCGAAGCTATCGGCTTTATCGACGCCCTACTGAAGCGTTGAGAGTTCCAGCCCGATCCGGCTGACCTGTGACAGGAATGTCGATGGCGGGGCCGGAACGTCATAGGTTACGGGGCCTTCAGCCGGCCACATCAGGACCAGCATCTTCATCTCCAGCCGCAGGCGGCTGGGATTGCCGGACGTGATCCTGTCGGCTTCTTTTTGCGCGGCAACGGCATAGCCATAGGCCTTTTGGTACCGGATCGGGTCGTCAATCTCGTTGGTGAACGACACCCCGCCCCGATAGGCATTCTCGCAGCGCTTCATCAGGAAGATGACCAGCTCCAGCGGGTCACCCCCCACATTGGCCTGAAGGTCGGCCACATTGGCCTCCACGGCAGCGAGCTTTGCCTCAACCTCTTCCGGCGGCGTACTTCCGGACAGCGCCTCTTCGGCCTGGTCGATCAGGTCCGGATCGAACCCTTTCTCGACAAGCCGCGCCATGCCGCCAGGCTGGATCCCGTCCAGCGCGATGCGCAAATGCTCGGCGGCATCGTCGGGTTCCCCCGCCCGGGAGAGAGCCGTGGCCACGATCACTTCACTGGCGATCATTGCGGCGCGTTCATCAATGGGCAGCAGCATGGCCGGATCAACCGCCTGCACACCCTGCCCGCCTTTGCCTATCTCGGCGCCTTGTGTGGAAGACACGGGCGCCACGGCCGGTTCACCGGCTTCGCCCCCTGCTCCGCCACAGGCAGCAAGACCCGCCATACCAATCAGGGCCGCCCCAAGGCCGGGCCGGATCCAACGCTTCAGCGTGTCATTCATAGGGATTGTTCCATCATGTCTGTTCCAGAGCGCAACCTAGAGACCCGGGTGACCACCGGGCAAGCCGTCTGGCCTTCGTTTGTGCTGCAATCGGGTCAAGATCCGGTAACCGGCCCTTGTGTCCGCCCCGTACACCATTCCGGCTTGGCAGCGCCGCCATCATAGTCCCAGACCTTGTGGGTGCCGCCGGCAACCAGCCGCGCAGCGAGGTCCTGCCCGTCAAGTGACAAGTCCACCACGCGCCGGCCATACCGGTCAGGTCCATAATCATGGGAAACGGTGAGCGCCCGGTTGCGTGTCAGCGCGCGTACCTCGGCCTTTGCCTGATAGCCCAGCTCACGTTCCCGCTCGCATTTTGCGCCGGAAGCCCAGTCCAGCGGACCGGTTTCAGGCGCATCCACACCGTGCAGGCGGAACTTGGTGCCATCTGCCAAACGCCCGGAATCGCCATCGGACCAGTAAACGGACGAGGTGTCGAAGGGCGCCGGACCTGCCGGATCGACGGGTTCCCGTGAGACCACCGCAACACCGAACGCGATGCCCGCAAGCACCACGAAAGTGATCAACCATTCCTTGAGCCGGCCGCTCCGCCCCATGGGTCTCTCCCTGCCATCTGGCAGGAAAGCTCGGCGCGGCCGCTTAACGGAACGTTAAGTGCACAGGCAGTGGCCAAAACAAAACCCCGGCCTTGCGGGCCGGGGCTGTTCTGATCGCAACCGTGAAACGGTGCGGCAGGCTTAGACGAAGCCTTTGAACTTGTCTTTGAAGCGGGACACGCGGCCGCCGCGGTCCATCAGCTTTCCGTCGCCGCCGGTCCAGGCCGGGTGCGATTTGGAGTCGATGTCCAGCGTCAGACGATCACCTTCAGCGCCATAGGTCGAGCGCGTCTGGTACTCAGTGCCGTCCGTCATCACCACGGTGATGAAGTGATAGTCGGGATGACCTTCTTTTTTCATGGCTCGCGCCCTTCTGTGATCCGTTACCTGCGGGCCTTGTGGCCGCCGCGCTTCACCAGTAGGGGTGCGCGGGCGTGGCTGCTGCCCGTTTTTCAGAAGTGGCGCGTGTAACTGAAGAAAGCCCCCTTCGCAAGAGGGCCTAGCACCCGTTTTCCATAGTCCTGCAAAGGTATTCCCCATGGCCGACACGGAATCCCAGCAAACCATCGACCGGCGCGCGACAGAACCAGGCGGCGGACAGGCCATCAACCGCCCCAAGGGACGCAGCCTGAAACCCCTGAAACTGCTGCTGCCTTATGCCGGACGGCACTGGCGGACTGTGGCCATCGCCCTCGTCTTTCTGGTCGCCGCAGCCGCGCTCAGCCTGACGCTGCCGATCCTGCTGGGCCAGGCAGCAGACAGCGGCAGACGGGCCGATGGCAACACGCAGAAACTGCTGGAACTGGTCAACAAATCCTTCTTCTGGGTCGCGGCAGCCGCCATCACCTCCGGCGTGCTGGGCGCGGTGCGCTTCTATTTCGTCTCCCGGTTCGGCGAACGGATCGCGGCGGACCTGCGGCGGGACCTTTATGCCCACCTCCTGACCCTCGGACCCCGCTATCACTCGAAAATGCGCTCCGGCGAAGCAGTCTCCCGCCTGACCGCCGACATCACCCTAATCGAGCAATTTCTCGGCACCTCCGCCTCCATGGCAGCGCGGACGCTGATCACGACCTTTGGCGCCCTGACCATGATGATGGTGGTGAACTGGAAGCTGGGCCTGACGCTGCTGGCCATGCTGCCGGTCGCCATGCTGCCCGTGGTCGGCGTTGGCCGGATCATCCGGAAGATGTCGAACCGGGCGCAATCGCGCCTTGCCGATGCAGGCGCCGAAGCCTCAGAAGCGCTGGACGCCATCGAACTGGTCCAGGCTTACAGCCGCGAAGACAGCCGCCTTGCCAACTTCACTGAAGCGGTGGAAGCGACCTTCGCCGCCGCCATGCGCCGGATCACGGCGCGCAGCCTGATGATCGTCATGGTCTCGGTGCTTCTGTTCGGCGGCTTTGTCTGCGTGCTGTGGATGGGCGCCCGGGCGGTGGCCAAGGGCGAGATGAGCTTTGGTGACCTGTCCGCCATGGTGCTCTATGCGCTGTATGCCGGGTCCGGTTTCGGCATGCTGGCCGAAGTCTATGGCGAGGTCATGCGGGCTGCCGGCGCCGCCGACCGGGCCGCCGAAGTGCTGCATGCAGAGCCTGAGATCGCCCCGCCGGCCCTGCCCCGCCCGATGCCGGAGACCGTCACCGGCGCGCTCACCTTCGATCATGTGACCTTCGCCTATGACGAGACCACCCGTGACGGCAAGCCGGTCTCCGCGCTGACGGATTTCTCCCTGACGGTGAAGCCCGGCGAGTTCATCGCCCTTGTCGGCCCCAGCGGCGCGGGCAAGACGACCGTGTTCCGCCTCGCCCTGCGCCTGTTCGATCCGCAATCCGGCCAGGTGACACTCGACGGGGTCGCCTCCGCAGAGGTCACCCCGCGCGACTGGCGCCGCAACTTCGCCTACGCCCCTCAGGAATCGGCTCTGTTCACCGGCACGGCGGCAGAGAATATCGGGTTCGGTACGGACAATCCGGATGAAAAGCTGCTGGAACACGCGGCCCGCATGGCCGAGGCGATGGATTTCCTGTCAGAGAAGGAAGGCCTCGCCACGCCGCTTGGCCAGAAGGGCCGCAGCCTGTCCGGCGGCCAGCGCCAGCGCATCGCACTCGCCCGCGCGCTGGTACGGGATGCGCCGGTCCTCCTGCTCGACGAGGCGACCTCCGCGCTCGACTCAGAGAGCGAAGCCGCAGTCCGCCGGGCCATCGAAAACGCCTCGGAAGGCCGCACGACGCTGGTCATCGCGCACCGCCTGTCTACCGTGCGCCGCGCCGACCGTATCCTGGTCATGGAGCAAGGAAAAATCGTCGAGGAAGGCAGCCACGAGGAACTGGTCGCCAAAGGCGGGCTCTATGCCCGCCTCGCCGAACTTCAGTTTGCGGAAGGCTGAGACCTGCCCCGTTTCCACTTCCTGACCTTGCCATCCACCGTGACGGCGAAGGCATGCGACAGGATCAGAGGCAGGTTATTCCGCGGCCTGTAGCGCCGGTTTACCTGCGGCGGCCTCATCAGGCGTGGTGAACTGCATCACGCCATCCTCGATCGGCTCCTCGCGCAGATTCTTTTTGTCAGTGAAATAGCTCTGATGCAGCTTCCAGGGCGCCTCGGTGTGCTGGCGCGGGAACTGGTCCATGACCCGCTGGAAATAGCCGGACGAGAAGTCCACAAAGGGTTCGGTCTCATTCGGGAAGGCCGGCAGATACGGCATCGCCGAGGTCGCGCCCTTCTTGTCCATCAGATTGATCAGGCGGCAGACATATTCGCTGGTCAGGTCCGCCTTCAGCGTCCAGGACGCATTGGTGTAGCCGAACGTCACGGCGAGGTTCGGCATGTTGGACAGCATCACGCCCTTGTAGTTCAGCAGCTTGCCGGGATCGACCTTCACCCCGTTCAGCGAAACATCCACACCGTTCATGAAAACGAGGTTCAGGCCGGTCGCCGTGACCACAATGTCGGCCTCCAGCTCCTTGCCGGACTTCAGTTTTATCCCCTTCTCGGTGAAGGTCTCGATATGATCGGTCACGACACTGGCCTTGCCGGATTTCAGGACATTGAACAGATCAGAATCCGGCACCAGACAAAGGCGCTGCTCCCACGGATTATAGCTCGGCGTGAAATGCGTCTCGACATCAAAGTCGGGGCCAAGTTCCTCGCGGACCATTTTCAGCAGGCGTTCCCTGGCCTGCTGCGGATTCTCACGCGTCTTGCGGAAGAAATACTGCTGGAAGGCGACGTTCCGCCAGCGGATCAGCGCATAGGCCCAGCTGTCCGGCAGGATGGTGCGCAGGAAGTTCGCAAGCTTGTCCACCGCCGGGCGGGAGACGACATAGGTCGGCGAGCGCTGCAGCATGGTCACATGCCCCGCCTTCTCCGCCATGGCCGGCACCAGCGTCATGGCCGTCGCGCCGGAGCCGATGATGATGGCTTTCTTGCCGGTATAATCGAGATCTTCCGGCCAGTGCTGAGGGTGCACGAACTGGCCCTTGTAATTGTCCTCGCCCGGGAAGTCCGGCCGGTAGCCCTGATCGTAATTATAGTAGCCGCCGCACATGAACAGGAACCGCGCCGTCAGCTCCGTTCGCTTGCCTGTTTTCGTGTCTTCCGCGGTGATGTGCCAGACCTGGTCCGGGCTCGACCAGTCTGCAGCCACGATCTTCGTGTCGAACTGGATATGGGGCGTGATGCCGTGCTCGTCCGCCGTTTCGCGGATATAGTTCCGGATCGACGGCCCATCGGCGATGGCCTTGGCCTCGGTCCAGGGTTTGAAGTTGAAGCCCAGCGTGTGCATGTCCGAATCCGACCGGATGCCCGGATAACGGAACAGATCCCACGTCCCGCCCATGGCGCTCCGCTGTTCAAAGATCCGATAGGTCTTGCCGGGGCACTGCTTGCCGAGGTGAACGGCAGCGCCGATGCCCGAAAGGCCCGCGCCGATGATGAGAACGTCTGTATCTGGCTGTGTCATGGGACACAGATTACGTGTTTTTACGGAGAATGAAATAGGTGACGCGAGCGTCATCTATTATTTCCGGCGTTCCCCGCCGGTAAAGGCGCTCAGACGGAGGCGGCCTTGCCGAAGGAACCCGCATGACGGATCTGCTTTTCGAGCTTCGAATGCAGGTCCTCATTGGCGGCCAGGATCGAACCGGTCTGCATCACATCGCCGCCGTCCAGCTCGCTGATGATACCACCGGCTTCACGGACCAGCACGATGCCTGCAGCGATATCCCAGGATTGCAGGCTGCGCTCCCAGAAGCCATCGAACCGGCCGGCAGCGACCCAGGCAAGGTCCAGCGCGGCAGACCCGTTGCGGCGGATCCCGGCGGTGGCCGGTGTCATCGCAGCGAGTTCGCGGGCGAAGGTGATGTGGCTCTCTTCGGACTTGCCATGCCAGGGCGTGCCGGTGGCGATGACCGACTCGTTCAGGTTCCGGCGGGCGGCCACGCGCAGCTTGCGATTGTCCAGCCAGGCGCCGCGGCCGGTCTCAGCCCAGAAAATCTCGTTCTTGGCGACATCGAAGACGACGCCGGTCAGCAATTCCCCATCACGTTCCAGCGCGATGGACACGGCGAAATGCGGCTGGCCGTGCAGGAAGTTCAGCGTGCCGTCCAGCGGATCGACAATAAACCGGTTGGACTTGTCGGTGCCTTCGACAATGCCGCGCTCTTCCATCACGAAGCCATAGCCCGGACGGGCCTTGCTGAGATGGGTGAAGATGATCTCTTCAGCGCGGTGGTCGGCGTTCGACACGAAGTCTGCCGGGCCCTTCTTAGAGACCTGCAGGTTTTCGACTTCACCAAAGTCACGCGCCAGCGAACGCCCGGCAGCGCGGGCGGCGGCGATCATTACAGATCCAACGGGAGAAGGTTTTGACATGTGAAACAGCGTCCGATCGCAATTCTTGCGGAAGAGCGGGCGGCGTAAGCTTTTGTCAGCAAAGGGTCAAGGCGCCGGAGTGTTAATCCGCTGTCAGGGAATCGAAGATCGCATTGAACGCTGCAATGGCAGCTGGGGCACCGTCCGGGTGATCCCAGACCCCGGAGGACACCGCAATGAAATCTGCCCCGGCCGTCACCAGCGGCCCGGCGTTCTCCACCGTGATGCCGCCAATGGCGACGCACGGGATTTCCATACTCTCCTGCCAGACTTCCAACAGGTCCGGGCTGGCCTGCACCGTCCCATCCTTGGTCGATGTCGGATAGAAGGCCCCGAAGGCGACATAGTCAGCCCCCGCCTCCCCGGCCTGCATGGCGATATGGCGGGTATTCTTCGCCGTGGCCCCGACGATCATGTCCTTGCCGACAATGGCGCGGGCATCTTTCACCGGGACATCGTCCCAGCCGACATGCACGCCGTCGGCGCCAAGCTCGACCGCAAGCTCCGGGCTGTCATTGATCAGGACAGCGACGCCATAGGCCTGCGCCATCTCTGTGACGGCGGCAGCCACTTCCCGCGTCGCGGCCTCGTCGATCGCCCCGCTCGCATCTTTCAGCCGCAGCTGAAGGCAGGCAACGTCACCCGCCGAAAGTGCCGTTTCAAGGATTGCAGCAAAGCCATCCACATCCGCAATCTGCGGCGGCGTAATCAGGTAAAGCCTTGTGCGGGCGCGGATATAATCAGTGTTGCTCATCAGCGCGATGTGGCTGGAGCAGGTACGGACGTCAAGCCATGTCTGACCGCAGCATGGAACTTGACGAATATTGATTAGCTGACTAACTAACTGGCATGTTCCTGCTGAAAGACCTGCCAGAAGACCGCTATGTGGAGCGGTTTTCCCAAAAGTACGGCCCTATCGACCCCAAGCGGCTGAATCTGTTCCTGACTGTGCTGCGCAGCGGGTCTGACCTGCTGGTTGAACTCGATAACTTCCTGGAACGGTTCGGCCTCACACATGGCCGGTGGATCACGCTGGTTCTTCTCATGCGGGAGCCGGACTTGTCGGCACGCCCGGCTACTCTGGCCGAAAAGCAAGGCGTACGCCGGGCGACAATGACCGGGTTGACCCAGCGCCTTGAAATGGACGGGCTGGTCCGGCGTATTCCGGATGACGAAGATGGCCGGAGTGTCAGGATCTGCCTGACCGAAGCGGGCGCAGACCTCCTGCAAGCGATCATGCCGGAATATTACCGGCGGGTCGGAGACATGACCGCCGGCATTCCCGACGAACAGGTCGAGGCGGCCGTGATGGCAATCAACGAACTCAGCGGACGGGCCGACCTGCTGTCAGCCCCCTGATGATCCAATGCTGCACAGGCAGTGCCAGCATAACACTCAACCATAAAGTTAGGAGGCTAATCAAATGAAACGCCAACGCGAACTGGGAAAAACAGGCGTATCTCTGCCCGCTATCGGACTCGGCTGTATGGGCATGTCGGAGTTTTACGGCGAGACGGACGACGCTGAGTCTCTGCGCGTCCTTCACCGCGCCATGGACCTCGGCGTGAAGATGCTGGACACGGCAGACATGTACGGCAATGGCCACAATGAGCGTCTCCTGGGGAAATTCCTGAAGGAGACGGCCACGACGCCGTTTATCGCGACGAAGTTCGGTATCAGACGCGACAAGGAAGATGGTTCCAGCGCCTATCAGCGGGTCGTCGACAATTCTCCGGACTATATACGCAGCGCCTGCGAAAGCTCGCTACAACGGCTGGGCGTTGAAACAATCGATCTGTATTACATGCACCGCTACGCCCCGGACTATCCGCTGGAAGATGCGATCGGCACACTGTCGCGCCTTGTCGAAGAAGGAAAGGTCAAGGCCATAGGCCTGTCCGAAGTGTCTGCAGAAACATTGCGCCGGGCGCATGCCGTTCACCCGGTCTCTGCCCTGCAAACAGAGTATTCGCTGCAAACGCGCCACGTCGAATCGGATATTCTGCCAGCCTGCAAAGAGCTGGGCATCGCCTTTGTCGCATACAGCCCTCTGGGCAGGGGCATGTTGTCGGGAGCAATCACATCGCGCGACGCGCTTGCTCAGGATGACGCCAGACGGACCATATTCGAACGCTTCACGGATGAAGCCCTGAAGGAGAACCTTGTCCGGATGAAAGTCTTCGATGATATCGGCGCAAAGCACGAAGCAAGCCCTGCCCAGATCGCGCTCGCATGGGTGTTACAACAGCAAGAAAATATCTTCGTCATCCCCGGCACGAAACGAATAAAGTACCTGGAGATCAATTGCGCCGCTGATGCAATTATTCTCGATACCAATGACATGGAAAAACTTGAAGCCGCCTTCCCGCCCGGAGCAGTCACCGGCGCACGCTATCCCGAAGCGGGTTTGAGAACGGTAAACACCTGACAGCTGCCCCGCCCCTGCGCGTCTCCGGGAACATCCCCGGAGGCGCGCATCGACACGACCAGATCAACCGTTCGCGCAGTCCTACTCCGTCTCGGCTTCCGCCGCATTCAGCAAATAAGCCTCATAGGCGTCCGGCGACCAGTCACGGCCAAGGAAGTCATGCACCAGCTCTGCCGCCGGCTTGGATGACCCCGGGGCCAGGACAAGATTGCGATACCGCTTGGCTGTCTCCCCGTTGCGCAGGCCATTGGCCTCGAATTCCGAGAACAGGTCCGTCGCAATCGCCAGCGACCACTGATAGGTGTAGTAGATCGCCGAATAGCCATCCAGATGGCCGAAGCTGGCATATTGGTGGGCGTCCGGCAGCGTTTCGAAAGGGCTCAGTTTCGACTGGTTCTCGTCCCAGATCTCATCGAAATCGACCTCCGAAGGCGGACGGTTGTAATAGTCGAGCGAGACATTGGCATAGAGCAGCTGACGCAACGTGCCGACACCCACGCCGAAGTCACGTGCGGCCACCATCTTCTCCACAAGTTCCGGCGGGATGGTATTGCCGTCTGCATCCTTCGCGAAGGTGGCAAGCGTCTCGTAGTCCCAGACCCAGTTCTCCAGCATCTGCGACGGAGCTTCGATAAAGTCCCACTCAAGATTGCCCATGGAGAGGTTCGCATAATCTGGCTGGCCGGAGAACATGTCGTGGATCAGGTGGCCAAACTCGTGCAGGAAGGTCTCCACCTGACTGTGCTCCATCAGGCCCGTCGTGTGATCCCCGGAGGGGAAGTTGCAAATCAAGGCACCGACAGGCACTTCATCCGTTGTCGGACCGGACCGGATCGGAAACGCCGCGGCATGTTTAAACTTGCCGTCACGGGGATGCATATCGAGGAAGAACCGGCCGACCAGCTCCCCGTTCTGGTACATCTCATACCCGCTGACGCTTTCCTGCCAGACCGGCGCCCCGTCCCATGGCTTGATCTCGACATCGAACAGATCCTGCACGAGGGAGAAGATGCCATCGCGGACATCATTATAGGCGAAATATTTGCGCACTTCCTGGGAGTCGAGCTGGTAATCGGACTTGCGGACAAGTTCCGAAAGATACGTCCGGCTCCAGTCGTTGACGGTTGTCGCGCCCGGCATCAGTTCCTGCTGCTTTTCCAGGAGCTGGTTATATTCCAGCTCGGCCGCATTGCGCGCGGCGCCCTCAACAGATTCCAGGAAGTCACTCACCACGCCCGGCGAGCCTGTCATCTTGTCTTCGGTAATGTAGGCCGCCCAATTGTCATAGCCCAGCGTCGTCGCCAGTTCATAACGCTTTTCCAGCAAGCCGCGCAGCGATGCCACATTCTCCGGATAGGCCCGGTTCAGGAACTCCGTCGCGAGCTTCTTGCGCAGCGCCTCATCGGGGGAATAGGTGTAGATGGGGAACACGTCCGGATAATCGGTGGAGATGGTCACAAAGCCATCTTCGCCCGGCGGGTGGTTGGTGATGTAATCTTCAGGCAGGCCCAGCAGATCTTCCGGCGGGACTTTCACACTGCCCTGGATCTCGCGAAGGTTCTTGTTGAACTCCGTCGACAGTTCAGCCAGATCCTTGTTCAGACCACGTATTTTTTCCCGGGTCGGCTCATCCTTGTCGATGCCGGCGTGGCGGTACTCCCCAAGCGTCCTTTTCAGGAAATAGGCTGACCGCGCGTCCAGCTTCGTCGAATCGATCGAGGAGAGGCGGTCATAGAGCGGACGCGACAGTGAGATACGCGTTGTCATGTCCGACGTCTTCTGCTGGCAGGTGTCGCCGGTCGCGCGGATGGCAGCATCCGGATTGGCTTCCGCAATGATCGCCGCCTCACCATACCCCACGCTCACAGCAAGGTTCAGCAGGGAGTCATAGTCCTTGAGGTCCCCTACCCCGGCCGGACCGCTCCGGGTTTCCAGATCGGTCAGCATTTTCTCGACCTGCGTCAGGGCGCTGTCGCATCGCTTCGTAAAGTCGTCGGCAGACGCCGGGGCCAGCTCCAGCGTTTTCAGCATCGCCATGCCTTCATCTGAAAGTTTGCTACGGTCAGAACGGGCCGGAGCATCAGGGACACTGCACGCCTGGAGAAGAGACAATGCGGCAACGGACGCGGCGGCGAGCAGGTTTGGCTTGAGCAGCATGATTTCCCTTTATGTCAGGTGATACGCGAACAAAAATGCCCGCCATCGGAATGGCGGGCAATATGACGTTGCGTTGACCGGTAAGTCCAGAGGCAGCTTGCGCCCTCTGTGCACCCGATCTCAGATCAGCCGGCTTTGGACGCCTGATAAATGCTGTCGACGGACTCGGCGAGCGCGGCATCGAACTCTGCATCGCTCTGCTGGGCCGAGAGGCCTTCGGTCAGGGCGCGCGAGAAAGAGGCAATCATGCCGGTGTTCGATGCGAGCTTTGCATTCGCATCATTGCGCGAATAGCCGCCCGACAGGGCCACGACACGCATCACGCGCGGATGGTCAACCAGCAGCTTGTAGAGGTTTGCCTTCTCCGGCAGCGTCAGCTTCAGCATCACCTGCTTGTCATGGCCAAGGGCGTCCAGCTGCTTCAGGATTTCGGCGAGCAGGATGTCTTCCGCTTCGGCCTTGTCGGAGATGGAAATCGTGACTTCCGGCTCGATGATCGGCATCAGGCCATGGCCGAGGATCTGGCGGCCGACGTCGAATTGCTGGGCAACGACGGCGGCGATGCCTTCCGGGTTGGCCGCATTGATGACCGAACGCATCTTGGTGCCGAAGATGCCCTTGGCGACGGCGCGCTCAAGCAGGGCGTCGAGATCAGGCATCGGTTTCATCACCTGAACGCCGTTCTCTTCGTCGGCGAGCCCCTTGTCGACCTTCAGGAACGGAACGACGCTGCGTTCTTTCCAGAGATATTCAGCGGTCGGCACGCCATCGATTTCGCCGTCCATGGTGCGCTCGAACAGGATGGCACCCATCACCTTGTCGCCATTGAAGGCCGGCGACTTGATGATACGGGCCCGCATCTCATGGATCTTGCCGAACATTTCCTCGTCATTGGCGTAGGCGCTTTCCTCAACGCCGTAGAGGCGCAGGGCCTTCGGGGTGGAACCGCCAGACTGATCGAGCGCGGCGATAAAGCCCGCCTTCTCTGCTGCCTGCTTCGCCATGGTCTCGTTTGCCATTTCAACTACCGTCATTCTGAATGGATCCTGTGAACAATGCTTGTTTTGCAAAGTTTGCGTTCAAGTACCGTGCCGGTTGCGTGCGTCAACCGTTGGCGAGGCCTGCGCCGGGCCGGCGCTGAACCCCTTTGATTCCGGGCATGTTGCAGGTTTCCGCCAGAAAATAAGCCCCGCGCTGGTGATAGGGCTGACCCGAAATTGGATTCAGGGGGCCGCTCAGGCATTTCGAGACCAGCCCGGCCAGCGAATTGTGAGCGCTATCATTCCTGGCCTTCGCGCGATTTGCCGCAGGTTGTGCCAAATCAGGCCGCTACCGACAGGCGCGGAACAATCAGTCTGAAGGCAAATCGGCACAGTCCGACCAGTGCGACGCGAGGAGCTTCGCCCACGCCTCCGCGCCCTGGTCCCGGCCCGTCCGGCGCAGGAGATAATCCGTGTAGCCTCTGTGGTTCGGGACCGGCGCCTGCACCTCGACAAGGGTGCCGTCACTGGCGTCCAGATCCATGACGCCGCCATCCATACCAGCGCCCGTCAGGGCGTACCGCGCAACGCGCTCCCCATCTGTCCCGGCGACGAGTCCCTGCCAGGTCGCAGACATCGTCCCCAGGGATCGGATCTGCTGCTTGCCCGGCTCTACAGCGGTCCAGAACAGCGCAAGGTCATATTCGCGTGTTTCCCCGGCAATCGGCGGATGCGCGCGGGCATTGAAATCGGCGAAGTCGAAATCGAACAGCCTCCAGGGCGCATTGCCCGGCAATCGAACGGTTTCCAGCGGCGTTCCGCCCGGCCCCTCCTTCGAGGTCGCGAGCGTGTGCGTCACGGGGTCATGTGTGAGCCAGAGAAAAGGCGCCTGCGTTGCGTCTTCGGCGAGCCGTCCACCGACGAGCATGCTTGCACTATCGGTTTCAGGATCGAACCGGCCCGTCACCAACGCAGCGGGCGTACAGGGCCGCACACGCTTGAACACTTCCACCTCTGTCGGTGACGCCTGATAGACCGAGATACTTTCCGTCATCGTGCCGTCCATGTTGGAGCGGACATAGTGCAGGATGTCCCCTGCCGGGCGGCCGGGTGACGTCTCGGGCAATCTCTCTGGCGCCGTGGCACAGGCCGTCACGGCCAGCACCGAGACGGCGATCGCAAAAACAGGTTTCATGGCGCAAAGTCTCCTCTCAGGGAGGAGATGCGTCCAGCCGTGCGTTTGGATGCACGCTTGCGGAAATTTAAGCCTGCAGGGCTTCCACGCCCGGCAGCGGCTTGCCTTCCATCCATTCCAGGAAAGCGCCGCCGGCGGTCGAGACGAAGGTGAAGTCCTCTGCGACACCGGCATGGTTCAGCGCAGCGACGGTGTCCCCGCCCCCGGCCACGGCGATCAGCTTGCCGGCTTTCGTCCGCTCCGCTGCGGCCCGCGCTGCGGCAACCGTCGCGGTGTCGAAAGGTTCAAGCTCAAACGCGCCGAGCGGACCGTTCCAGACCAGCGTCTTCGCCTTGTCCATCGCTTCGGTCAGCACCGTGACCGTCTGCGGCCCGGCGTCGAGGATCATCTCGTCCGCACTCACCTCGTTGACAGAACAGACACGATGATCCGGCGCGTGGGCCTTGAATTCGGTGGCCACAGCAACGTCTGTCGGCAGTAGAATCTCGCAGCCGGAGGCTTCGGCATTCTTCAGGATCGTCAGCGCCGTGTCCGCCAGGTCGTGCTCACACAGCGACTTGCCGACATCCACACCTTTGGCCGCCAGGAACGTGTTCGCCATGCCGCCGCCAATGGCCAGCATGTCCACCTTGGAGACCAGATTCTTCAGCAGGTCGATCTTGGTCGAGACCTTGGCCCCGCCGACAACCGCCATGACCGGGCGCTCTGGCGAGCCGAGGGCTTTCTCCAGCGCATCAAGCTCTGTTTCCATCGCCTTGCCGGCATAGGCCGGAATGTCGTGTGTCACACCTTCCGTGGACGCATGGGCACGGTGCGTCGCGGAGAAAGCATCGTTCACGAAGAGGTCGCCAAGCGCGGCAATCGATTTGGCCAGCGCCGGATCGTTCTTCTCCTCACCCGGCTCAAAGCGCGTATTCTCCATCAGGATAACATCCCGCGGTGCGCGGCTGGTCACGAACGCTTTGGCTTTGGGGCCGAAGCCACAATTCTCGGCGAAGTGTACCGGCGCGCCCAGCACGTCGGCGAAGGCGGTGGCGATTGGCTTCAGGCTCAACTCCGGCACGATCTGGCCTTTCGGACGGCCGAAATGTGCGAGCAGGACGACCTTGGCCCCCTTCTCCCGCAGGGCCTCAACGGTTGGCAGCGCGGAGCGCAGGCGCGTGTCGTCGGTGACTTTGCCGTCTGCCATCGGAACATTGAAATCGACACGGACAAGGGCGGTCTTGCCGGTCAGGTCTCCGGCATCATCGATACGGCGGAAGTCGGACATGGTGTATTACTCCGGTTTGCGGAACACGGCGCGCATCAGCGCAGCCGGCCCGGAATGGTAAAGGCCTTCAGAAAGGGTTTCGATGCCGGTCAGAAAAGACACGGCCTTGGCTTCGGCAAAGTCGGCGCGGATGGCCGCCGGATCGAACAGCATCGACGGCTCGCGCGGGCCGCCGGAATTGTGCGACTTCTGATAGTCTGACTGCTCCGGCAGAAAACCTTCCAGGAAGACATGGCCGCCGGGCTTCAGCGTGGTGAGGAATTTGCCATGCAGCACAGGGCGGAATGGCGCCGGCACATGCGCAAACATGGCGGCCACGCAGTCGAATTCCGCTTCAGGCCAGTCCCACTTGCTGAGATCGGCCTCGATACAGGTGACGGAAACGCCGCGCTTCGCAGCGAGCTCAGCCGTGCGGGCAAGCCCAGCAGCCGACATATCGACCGCCGTCACATCCAGTCCGCACTCGGCCAGGAACACGGCATCGCGCCCCTCTCCACTGGCCGGCACCAGCGCACGCTGGCCGGGCTGCAGCAGGTCACGGAAGCCCAGCAGCAGGCGGCTGGCCCGCTCGCCATAGGCAAAGCCATCTTCGCTATAGCGGGCATTCCAGAAATCTTTTGGCGAACCGGGATCACTCATATGGCAAACTCCTTGACCCGGTCCTTTTGGCTCGACCGGGCGAACAGATCATATGCCTTATATAGGCCCCGATCACCGGATCGCAGCCTCGGGCTGCAATCCGGTTATATCGGTCGGTTCAGCGTCTTCAGATCAGCTTCGCGATGGCGAGCGCGGTGTCCGCCATACGGGTCGAGAAGCCCCACTCATTGTCATACCAGGTCAGGATCGAGCAGAAATTGCCGTCCATGACTTTGGTCTGGTCGAGGTGGAAGATCGAGGAGTGCGGATCGTGCACGAAGTCGATCGAGACGTTCGGCTGGTCGGTGTAGCCGAGGACGCCTTTCATCGGACCATCGGCAGCTGCCTTGATCGCCGCGTTGATCTCTTCCGGGGTCGTCTTCTTCCTGGAGACGAATTTCAGGTCGACAACCGAAACGTTCGGCGTCGGCACGCGGACCGAGATACCGTCCAGCTTGCCGTTCAGTTCCGGCAGAACCAGGCCGACAGCCTTGGCGGCGCCGGTGGAGGTCGGGATCATCGACACGGCTGCTGCGCGGCCGCGATAGAGGTCCTTGTGCATCTGGTCGAGCGACGGCTGGTCGTTCGTGTAGGAGTGGATCGTCGTCATCATGCCCTTCTCAATGCCGATCAGGTCATTCAGAACCTTGGCGACCGGCGAGAGGCAGTTCGTGGTGCACGATGCGTTGGAGACGACAAGGTCATCCTTGGTCAGCAGGTCGTGGTTCACGCCGAACACGATGGTCTTGTCGGCATTGGTGGCCGGGGCAGAGACCAGCACGCGCTTGGCGCCGGCTTCGAGGTGGGCCGAGGCCTTTTCCTTGTCGGCGAAGATGCCGGTACATTCCATCGCGATATCGATGTCCAGCTCGCGGTGCGGCAGGTCTTTCGGATCGCGGATGGCGGTGCACAGGATCGGCTTGCCATTGATGACAATCTTGTCGCCATCGACCTGCACGTCAGCCGGGAAACGGCCATGGACGGAATCGAAGCGCAGAAGGTGCGCATTGGTCGCGACCGGGCCAAGGTCGTTGATCGCGGCAACTTCGATGTCCTTGCGGTCGTTTTCGATGATGGAGCGCAGGACCAGGCGGCCGATGCGGCCAAAACCATTGATTGCGACGCGAACGGTCATGGAGATTCTCCTCTTGGGGGATGAAAACCGGAAAACTTTGGGCGCCCTTTACGACGCCGCGGGCCTGTCGTCCACCCGAAGACCATGCGGCAGGGCGCCGCCAACGCTTCTGTGATCGGGGCTCACGGCAATCGAGAGCAATTGCCCTGTCTGTGTGCAAGTATCGTGCAACTTTGACATGGACTTCCCTCCCCTGCCCGCCTATCCGGGCAAGCCGGAGCACGGTCTCCGGTTGGAGGACAGGCCGGAGATGCCACAACAGCCAGTTCAAAGCGGAAGGCGGACCCCGGCGGACTGGGCCTTGTTTGCCCTGCTCAGCCTGATGTGGGCAGGCGCCTACCAGCTGACGCGCATCGCCGTGGACAAAGGAAACCCTGAGGCCGGCCTGCCGCCCGCCTGGGTTCTCGCCGGACGGCTGACCATCGGCGCCGCGGTGCTCTGGGTCATCATGCTGGCCATGGGAAAACGCCTGCCGCCCCTGCGGGATCTCAGGCGCTGGCGCATCATCCTCCTGATGGGCCTGACCAGTTCGACCTTTCCCTTTTTCCTGATCACCACCGCCCAGAAGACCGTCAATTCCAGCCTTGCCGCGCTCTATACCGCTGCCGTGCCCCTGTTCGTGGCCATCGGCGCCCATTTCCTGTTCCGGGATGAGAAGCTGACCCCCGGCTCAGCGATCGGCGTGATCACCGGGTTTGCGGGCGTCGCCGTCCTGTTCGGGCCGGACGCCCTGCACAACCTCGACTCGGCCAGCACGATCGCGCAATTCATGCTGATCGGGGCGACCATGTTCTACGCCTTGTCCAGCCTGCTGGCCCGCGGCGCCCCGCCCATGCCTTCGATCAGCTTCGCCACGGGCTTCGTGACCGTTGCAGCGGTCGTGACCTGGCCGTTTGCACTGATGGTGGACCCGGCCACGGTCCATGCCGACTGGACGCACTGGGCCGGTGTGGTTGGTCTCGGCGTGGTCCCGTCCGCCATTGCGCAGGCGCTTTACATGCTGCTGATCGCGCGGACGTCAGCCACCTTCCTGTCGCTGACGGGCTATTCCATCCCGGTCATGGCCGCGGTGCTGGGCTTCTTCCTGTTCGGCGAGACGCAGACCTGGCACGCCATGATCGCCTTCGCCCTGATCCTGTCCGGCGTCTGGCTGGCCCGTCATGGCGGCGGCGACAAGACCGCCTAGAGCCCCTCCTGGAGCCCGAGGCTCTGCAGCACGGTCTCGGTATCCTCTCCAAGGCGCCGGGGCTCTGTGCGCACCGAGGCGGGCGTTTCGGAGAACCGCACCGGATGGCGCATGCTGCGATAGGTGCCAGCATCGGGATGGGTGCGCCGGGCGAAGAAGTCGACCGCCTTCATGTGCGGGTCCTCCAGCACGTCTTCCAGCTTGTTATAGCGCATCGCCGGAATGTTGGCGGCGTCCAGCAGGTCCAGCCATTCGTCCGTCGTCTTGGTCGCCGCGACCTGTTCGATCAGGGCATAGAGATCGGTAATGTGCTCGGTGCGGGCCTGGTAGGTCGCAAAGCGCGGATCCTCGAACACGCCGGGCATGCCGCCAATCTCGAAGAACTCAGCCCATTGCGCGTCGGAGTAAGGCACAAGTCCGATATAGCCATCCCTGGTCGGGTAGGGTTTGCGGTTGGGATTGATCGAGCGCGTATAGGCCATGCCGTAAGACGGCGGCACGAAGGTCTCGCCATAGAGATTTTCCACCATGTTGAAGAAGGTGAAAGCCTCCAGCATCGGCACCTGCACGAATTGCCCCTGCCCTGTCTTCTCGCGGTGATACAATGCCGCCAGCGTCGCATAGGTGGCAAACAGGCCGACCGTCTTGTCCGCCACCAGCGAGGGCGCATATTCCGGCGGCCCGCCGGAGCGCATGGCATTCAGCGCCGCAAAGCCTGAGGCGCCCTGGATCAGATCGTCATAGGCCTGGCGCTTTTCATACGGCCCGCCTTCGCCAAAGCCGGCGCAGTGGACGTAGATGATGTCCGGCTTGATCGCCTTCACATCCTCATAGCCAAAGCCGAGGCGCCCCATGCCGGCCATGCGGACATTGTGGAAGAAGACATCGGCATCCTTGAGCAGCGCCGTCAGCGCCGCCTTGCCTGCCTCTGTCTTCGCATCCAGCTGGACCGAGGCCTTGTTGCGGTTGAGCGCCATGAACAGCGGGCCGAGATCCCCGGTCGGGGATTTGCCGGCATAGCGCATCATGTCACCGCCCTTGCCCGCCTGACCGCTCTCCACCTTGACCACGTCGGCGCCGAGATCCCCGAAGATCAGGGTCGCAAAGGGCCCGAGGACCACCGAACTCATGTCGACAACTTTCAGGCCAGCCAGCGGGCCGGATGCCTTCTCAACGCTCATTTCTCACCTTTGCTTCACTCGAAGTCTGTCTCTTCTACACATCCGGGATGGAAGGTCTCTTTATCTCCTGTCAAGCAAACGCGTATCTTCTTGCGCGGATGGATGGAGATTTCACCTTGGACCCGACCTTTACCCGACAGGACCTGAAAAACGCGATCCCGGATCGCTGCTTCCGGCCGGATACGGCGCGGTCCTTCGCCTATCTTGTCTTCGACGTCGCCCTGATCGCCCTCTGCTACTGGGCGCTGTCGCGCACGACCGCCTGGTATTTCGAAGTGCCGCTGATCTTCCTGCTGGGCACCTTGTTCTGGTCGATCTTCGTGATCGGGCATGACGCCGGGCATGGCGCCTTTTCCCGCTCGCGCCTGATCAACACGCTGGTAGGCCTGGCAACGCACGGGCCGATCCTCGTCCCCTATCGCGGCTGGCAGCGCAGCCATGCGATGCACCACATGAAGACCGGGCACCTGCAGGAAGAGGAAGTCTTCCGCGCCTGCCGCGCCGAACAGGACTGGTTCAGCCGCAAGGTCCTGTTCCGCTCCGGCATTTTCGTGCTGTTCGGCTGGCCGATGTACAAGCTCGGCTTCCGGAACCTCACGACCTATGACCCTGTTCATGGCAGCCACTACCTGCCGGTCAGCGATCTCTACGCCTCCCATGTGAAATGGTCCTGGTATGCCAGCCTCGGCGTGAACCTCGCCTTCCTCGCGCTCTATGTCTTCCTGGGGGTGAAGTTCGGCTGGGTCTTCGCGCTGAAATATATCGTGGCGCCCTATTTCATCTATGCCGCCTGGCTGACCTTCGTCACTTATATGCAGCATGTCGCGCCGGAAGTGCCGGTGTATGATTCCGATGACTGGTCCGGCCTGAAAGGCGCGCTCGCGACGGTCGACCGCAATTACGGCCCCTTCAACTGGCTGACCCACAATATCGGCAACCTGCACGTCATTCACCACATCTTCCCGACCATCCCGCACTATCGCCTGCGGGAGGCGACCGAGGCAGCGCGGCCCGTGCTGGGCGACTGGTACATGAAGTCAGACCGGTTCGTGCTGGCAGATTTTGTCCGGACGCTGATCGGATGCCATTTCGTGGAACATGAAGACGGCAAGGAAGTGTGGAAATCCGCCTATCCGTTCGCAAGCAACTATGCCGGCGCTGTTCCTTCCGGCGATAAGGAAGTGCCCGCGGAATAAGTCAGCCCCAGCGCGCGATCCGCAGGGCCTCGATATCCGCCAGCCGGGCATTCAACGGCGACCAGTCATCGTCTTCTGCAATCGGCGCCCAGAGCGCCTCGACCTCATCGACCACCAGGGATGGCGGCGAGGCGCGCTGGAAGATGTCATGCGACACCCGCTCAGGCCGGACCGGATCGCGCGCCAGGATCTGCGCCTTCACCGGGGCGAAAGCCTCTGCCGCATAAAGCGCCGCCTGCGGAGAGACCGCGGCGCGGGCCTCACTTGCCGCCCCGCCGAACCAGTCATGGAAGACCTGCGGCCAGACCGCTTCGCTTGTCGTCATCCAACCATAGAAGGCCTGCAGGAACCCCGTATCCTCTTCCACGTTCCCGGCTGGCGCCATGCCGAGCAATGCGTGCGTGTGCGCAACGAAGCTGTCGCGATAGGCCAACTGGTAAGGCGCGAGTGACCTGACGAGGTCATCGGCATCTGCGCCGGTTTCCAGCAGTGCCGATGCGAGCTGTTGCAGCGCCCAGCCGCCTTGTACGGGCTGACGCCCGAACCGGTAGAGCCCCTGCTCATCGAAATAGGCCGCCGTAAAGTTCGGGTCGGAAACCGGCAGGAACCGCCATGGCCCGAAATCGAACGTCTCGCCGGTGATGTTGAAATTGTCCGTATTCATCACCCCGTGCACAAATCCGGCCGCCATCCACTGGCCGATCATCCTGCCCGTTGCGACGGCGATGCTTTCGAGCAGATTGCAGGCCCGGCGGGCCAGGTCCGGATCGGCGGCCTGCGGATGGAAATTGTCTACACAGTAATCGACCAGCCCGGCCATCTCAGCACTCTGTTCCAGATAGGCGAGCCGCTGGAAACTGCCGAAGCGGATATGGCTGTGCGACAAACGGGTCAGCACCGCCGACCGCGTCGGCGACGGCTCATCATTGCGGGCAAGCTGTTCGCCCGTCTCGATCAGGGCGAAGGATTTCGACGTGCTGACACCCAGGGCTTCGAGATAAGATGAGGCGAGCACTTCCCGCACCCCGCCTTTCAGGGTGAGCCGCCCATCGCCCTGCCGGCTCCACGGCGTCTGGCCAGAACCTTTGGTCCCAAGATCCAGCAACCGGCCCGCCTTGTCGCGCAGCTGCGCAAACAGGAAGCCGCGCCCGTCCCCCAGCTGTGGATTGTACACGCCGAACTGATGCCCATGATACCGGAGTGCCAGCGGCTGCGGCAGGTTTCCAGGCAAGGGGTCAAACCGGGCAAAGTGCGCGGCCTGCTCCGCCGCGCCCAGTCCGCCCAGCCCCACCTCCCCGGCCCAGCGGGCATTCCAGAACCGGATTTTATGCTGCGGAAAATCTGCCGGCTCGACAGGGTCGGCGATGAAATCGGCAAGGGCGAGAATCGGGGGCGTATCACTCATGCCCTCACTCAGCATCCGCCTGCCCCGCCCGCAAGGGCGCACACGAAATGGTGTGGGCCAAAATGCAAAAGGGGCGGACGTTGCCGCCCGCCCCTCTCGGGAAAATTGCCGTGAAGCCTAGCGCTTCATGGTGATTTCGAAGCCGATGCGGCGGCCCGGGATCAATGGCGAGAACGTGCCGGCTGCCGGGTTGTAGGCATATGGCGCGTTCGTGCCGGTTGCACGGTTCGTGCTGCCCGGAACAAGCGGCGAGACGTTACCGCCGAACGGCAGCTGCGTGTCGTTACCCGCAGCGACTTCATCGAGCAGGTTCTTGCCGAAGAGCGCAACCGAAAGACCCTCATACGGGGTATTCCAGGTCAGGTTGGCATCCAGCATGTCGACGGCGTTCGTCCAACCCCAGTTATTGTCCGTGTAGGCACTCTTGTCGCGGTGCTGGAAGTTCGCACGTGCGACCAGGGATCCATTGTCACGCAGATCGAAATCATAGATCGCACCGAAACCATAGGTGGCTTTCGGCACACGCGGGAGATCAAGATCCAGGTCGTCGCCGTTCACCACACCATCGCTGGAGATGTCATAAAGGACCTTCGTATATTCCGCATCGATGAGACCGATATTCGCCGTCAGGAGCAGATTGTCGGTCACCGCGTAGCGGCCTTCCGCTTCCAGACCCAGGATATCGGCATCCGCCGTGTTCAGAATAACCTGAGACACACCAGCAGACGGCGACGGCAGGTTCAGCTCACGCTGGATGTCCGACATCTTGTTGTAGAACACAGCAGCGTTGAACTGCGCACGGCCATCATCGGACTGGTGCTTGTAGCCGATTTCATAGCTGTCCACCGATTCTTCCTTGGTCGAAGCTTTCCGGTTCGGATCCGGGAAGACCGAAAGGAACAGAGCCGGGTCGGTGATGCGGAAGTTGTAACCGCCCGAACGCACGCCATTGGTGTAGTGGGCGTACACCTGGGAAGTATCATCCAGCTGATACTGGAAACCGATCTTCGGCGACAAGTTGCTCCAGTCATCCTTGTTGGAGAAACCGTTCGGTGCACCCGTATACGGGTTCACACCGGTCGTCGGGCAGGTTTTGTCGACAACCGAACATTCCGGACGCGGCTGGATATAGGTGATGTCCGCGTCTTTCTCTTCATAGCCATAACGCAGGCCGAAGATTGCCGTCAGGCGGTCAGTAAGCGCGTAGTCAACCTGGCCGAACAGACCATAGACATTATGATCCTGAGCGCCGCCACCATAGAACCGCCACGGCAGAGATGCCGGGAAGTTTTCCGGCCGCGTTGTCGGGAGATTCCGGCTCTCTGAGTAGCGGATTTCCTGGGTGAAGTAGAAGGCGCCAACCGTGACATCGGCTTTGCCGAAGGTCCCGGCATAGCGGAGTTCTTCGGAAAACTGTTCCTGCGTGGAGTCAGATCCTGAGTGGAACAGAACCAACGGCGTCGCATCGATATCCGCCACAGTCAGACCGCTGGTGTCGCGATACCCGAGAATGTTGGTGATGCGGCCATTCCCGAAATCGACATCAATATCGGTGCGAAGCGTCGCGAACGTCGCTTTGCTGTCCTGCAGGCCCGGTTCATTGATCGAGAAGTCGAACGAGTCGCGGTCAAACAGGCCGCGGTTCTGGCCGTTAGGGCCATCGCCGCGCGTTTCGAACCGCTCGACCTTGCCGAGGACCGTAACGTTGTCGGTCGGCATCCATTCCAGAGCGCCGCGGACGATGGTTGTCTGCGCTTCGCCCTGATTGTCCCCATTGTAGAGGTTCTCGAAGTAGCCGGCGTCAGAATTGTAGTAGACGCCCAGCTTGCCGTTCAGTTTGTCTTTGACCAGCGGGCCGGACACGGTGGCCTGCACGGTGGAGTTAGGACCGCCGCGATGGTCATCCACCGGGGTCTCGACGCTGGCACGGGCTTTCCAGTGGAATTCGTCGGTCGGGTTGCCGGTGTTGATCAGCACTGCGCCGCCGGTTGTGTTCCGGCCAAACAGGATGCCTTGCGGGCCGCGCAGGATTTCAACGCTGTCCAGGTCGAACAGGTCAAGCACGACGCCGCTATTTGTGCCGAGATACACGCCATCGACGAACACACCCACGGTCGGGTCGATCGACGGAATGGTGGAGTTGATGCCGAGCCCGCGGATCGAGAAGTTCGCCACGCCGCGCGCTGTGCCAGCATCGGTCAGCGAGACGTTCGGGGTCGAATAGCTGAGCGATCCGAGGTCGCGCACATTCAGCGCGTCCAGCGTGTCGGAGTTGAAGGCCGTAACGGCCACCGGAACGTCCTGGACGTTCTCGACATTGGCCTTCTTGGTTGCCGTAACGGTGACGGTGCCGAGCACCTTGTCGATCGCAGATTCGCGTTCAGGTTTGGTTTCCTGAGCGTGGGCTGCAGATGTCAGAAAAAAGACCGCAGAAGCGGTCGCAAGCAAGCTATGCTTGAGCGCCATGGTTTCCTCATTTGAGTTCAAGTTGATCTGGGAGAAATATTGTGACCCGTTCTTATGCGGGCTATTTACAACGTAACAGCGACCCCCCGAACATTTACAGTAGTCTCACAGTCGCACCCAAATATTTTGGCCGAGTGTTACAATAGAGCCACAATCCTCAGAAATTGGGCACACGAATGCCCATTCCTTACGCATTGCGAACACCAGACAGCAGAATGACAACGTTGTTCGAGGGCAAATATTTCGTACCCAGCCGTTTTTGTGTTGCGCTGCACAATATTTTTTCCTGTTCGAGAGGTCTTGGGTCTGCCTATCCTGACGCAGCGTGAGAGCCAATCCGGACACCAAGATCCAGTGCTCCACACAAACGGAGGAAACACATGAGACAATCAATCAGGCTGCTGGCGGGCGCGTCAGTGGCATCCCTGCTTCTGGCACTGCCAGCTATCGCCCAGGAGGAAACCGGCTCCGAACTTCGCCAGACCACGGTGACGGTGACCGGCTCGCTTATTCAAGGCACTCCTGAAGATGCCGCCCTGCCCGTGGATGTACTCACCGCTGGCGACATGAAACTCGAAGGCAAGCCCTCGATCACGGAACTGATCCGGAATCTCGGCGTATCTTCCGGGGTCGATGGCCAGACCAACCAGTTTTCGTCCAACGGTCTGGAAGGCACATCCAACATCAACCTGCGGGGTCTTGGCCCTGGCCGGACGCTCGTCCTGCTCAATGGGCGCCGCCAGGTGTTTCACCCCTACTCCGTCGGTGAACAGGCACAGCTCTTCGTTGATACGAACATGATTCCGTCGGCCGCGATCGGCCGGATCGAAGTGCTGAAAGACGGCGCGGCCGCCGTCTATGGATCTGACGCGATTGCGGGCGTCGTGAACTTTATCACCCGGGACGATCTCGAAGGGCTGGAAGTCAGCGGGTCTTTCTCACAGTTTGACGGCTCAGACGGCGACTATGAATTGTCTGCCGCTTATGGCCTCCAGGGTGAAGCGTGGAACTGGGTCACCTCGGTCGGCTATCAGAAACGCTCCGAAGTGCCATTGCGCGAAAAAGACTGGGCGATTCGTTCCTGGGAAGACAACCCGGTGGGCGGCTGGTCCTCCCTGTCCAATCCGGGCCGGTACGTTCCACTCGGTTTCGTTGATGGGGCTGTCGCTCCGATCGGCAACCTGAACACCGAAGCAGGCTGTGACGATGTCGGCGGTTTTGTGAACCCCTACGTCCTCGACCGCTGCTACTTCCAGTTCACACAGTACGATAACCTCGTTGAGGAAGAAGAACGCTACCAGATTTACTCCGAATACAACCGGACCTTTGGCAATGGTGTCGATCTGCACCTCGAAGGGCTTTACGGTTATTCGGACGTCCCGGCATGGAAGACGTCACCGTCCTATCCGCCGCAGGAACTGGCCACTCAGGTCGTCCCGGCGACAAACCCGGGCTTCCAGCAATATATCGCCGACAATCCCGGGGACTTCCCCGACAGCACGATCGCCGCTTTGTATATCGGACGTTCGTTCGGCTGGGGCGGTTTCCCTGGCACGGGCTTCAAGGCTCAGGAAGGCTTCCGCAAATACAAGAGCTACCGTCTTTCCGGTGACCTCTCCGGCGAATTCAAGAACGGCATCAACTGGGATACCGCCCTCACCTGGCACAAGACCGAAGGTGAGCGGATCACGAACGACACCTATATTCTCGGTTTCACGGCTGCCCTGAACGGTTATGGGGTCTGTACAGATCCTGCGACAGGGTTCGATCCGGCAACCGGAACCCAGCCATGGGCGGCTGGCTACACAGGAAACCTCGCGGCCGGCGCCGGTGGGTGCGAATGGTATAATCCGTTCTCGAACGGCATTCCGGCAAATGGCGTGACCGGCGTCGCCAACCCGACCTATGTTCCCGCCCTGGGGAACACCGCCACATTGGCTGACTGGATGACCGACGGCGTCGGCTCCGTTGTCACCTCTGACCTGCTGGTCTTCGACGCTGCCATCAGCGGTGAAAGCAGTGTCCAGGCTCAGGGCGGCGCAGTGGGCTACGCCCTCGGCATGCAGGTCCGCCGCGAAGGCTACCAGGTCGACCCGAACCAGGTAACCGACCTGACGATCAGCCCGGGTCCGGGGGGCACAGGTCCGTTCTCCTTCCTTGCAGGCACAACACCTGCGGATGAAGATCAGACCATCTATGCCATCTTCGGTGAACTGCAGATCCCTCTGTATGACGATGTGAACGTTCAGGTCGCCATGCGCTACGAGGACTATGGCGGCGATGTCGGCTCGACCTTCGATCCGAAAGTTGCCGCGAAGTGGCAGGCAACGGAAAACCTCGCCCTGCGCGGATCAGCCCAGACCTCCTTCAAGGGACCGACGCTGAACCAGCTCACCGGTGTTGCAACCACGCTGCAATTCGTGGCGCCAACCTCTGCCTTCAAGGCGGTTGACCAGTTTGGCAACCCTGCCCTGAAGCCGGAATCGGCGTTCTCCTTCAATGTCGGCGCCATCTATGAACAGGGCGGCTTCAACGCATCGATCGATTACTACAATTTCGACTTCTCCGATCCGATCATCGTTGAAGACCAGGCATCGATCGTGAACGCAGCTATTGCTGCAATCGCTGCAGACGATCTGGACAACCCGATCCTCAGCCGCATCACCTTCCAGGACCCGAACAATCCATCCGCATCAGATATTGCACGTATCCGGACGAATGTGACCAACGGCCCGGACATCAAGACGTCTGGCATTGACCTGCGGGCCCAGAATGTGTGGAACCTTTCCGACGGAATGGACTTCACCATTGGCGGCGAAGCGACCTACATCATTGAATATGATGTGGCCGACTTTGCCATCGAAGGCGTGACCATCCCGGGCGGAGACCGTGTCGGCCAGTTCAACCGGTCGAACTTCTCCCGCTCCCTGCCGCAATGGAAAGGCAACCTGTTCGCCAATCTGGCAATGGGTGATCACAACTTCCGCGGCGTGATCCGCCACATCGACTCATATAAAGATGAGCGCGGCACACCGGGCCTGACTGGCGCCTTCGCGGGTGGCCCGTCGACGATCGACAGCATGACGACGCTGGACCTGTTCTATAACTGGGAAGCGCCCTACGGCTTCGATCTGGGCCTCAGCGTTGTGAACGTGACGGACGAAGATCCGCCGCTGGCCTATTTCGACGTCAGCTACGACCCATACACACACAATCCGTTCGGGCGGACCTTCAAGATCAGCCTGACGAAAAAGTTCGGCCCCGGAGCGTAACGCGCTCCCAGAAGCCGACATAACTGGGCGGTCCTTCGGGACCGCCTTTTTTCTTTTGTTTTACGTAAAACTCAGATCGCGCCGAGGGCCCGGCCGGTCACCTGCCCTGCGTCGCGGATCGCAATCCGGATCGTGTCAGACAGCGCTGTCAGGTTCATGAAGCCGTGGACCATATTGGGATATTCCCGCACCGTCACCGGCACGCCGAAACTGGCCATCTTGTCGGCATAGGCCAGCCCCTCATCGTGCAGCGGGTCCCAGCCGCACAGAACGAAATGCGCCGGCGGCAGACCGCGGAAACAATCCTCGGCGGCAAATAATGGGGATACGCGAATATCCATCCGGTCCTCCGGCGCCACCAGATAGGCATCACGGAAGAACTCGAAGAGGTTGGCCGAGATGAAAAAGCCGCTTTCATTGAACGGCATCTTCTTTGTACGGATGTCGGCAAACTGCACCAGCGGATACAGCAACAGCTGGAACGCCGGGGCCGGCCCGCCGGTCCGGTTCATTTCCTGTGACAGATAGGCAGAGAGGTTGCCGCCCGCACTGTCGCCCGACACGGCCAGCCGCTCCGGGTCCAGCCCCAGCTTGCCGGCATTTTCCTGCACCCAGCGCCAGACATTCAGCGCGTCCTCGTGGGCGGACGGGAATTTGTGTTCCGGGGCGAGCCGGTAATCGATCGAGATGACCCGGCACCGGGCCCCCTCCGCCAGCCGCTTGCACAGCATGTCATAGCTCTCAAGGTCGCCGATGACGAAGCCGCCGCCATGGAAGAAGACAATGCCCGGCCCCGGCGCGATGCCCGCCCCGAGCGGCGTGTAGACCCGCGCCTTCACCCCGCCCGGCCCCGAGGGCACGGTGATGTGAGAGATGTCGGCCATTTCCGGCGCGTCTTTCTCAATGGCGTGGCTGGCCACATAGAACTGGCGGCGCAGGCGGTCAGCCGTGGTCTGCCAGTCCAGACCTTTAAGGTCCGGCATGGTGAAGCGGTCAATGAACTGGCGGAGAGTCTGGTCGAGAGGCATGGCAAGCTAGATGGTATCGAAATTGGTCCTTGTGAAGGCGGCATGAAGGCGTCAAACTATTGGCATGAGAACTGTCGATGTCTTCTGGTCGTTCCGCTCGCCATATTCCTATCTGGCAACGAAGCGCCTCCGCGCCCTTCCCTCAAAATGGGATGTACGCGTTCGCCCGCGCCCGGTCTATCCGATCGCAATTCGCACCCCCCATTTCTTCCAGGAAGTCCGCCCGCAATGGGTGCCCTACCTGCTGCGTGACTTCGTGAGAAACGCGCAATATCTCGGCCTGCCCATCGGGCCGCTGAACCCGGACCCCGTCGTGATGAACATGATGACGCGCGAGATCTCGCCCGATCAGCCCTATATCGGCCGCCTTACCCGGCTCGGCATTCTCGCCTGCGAGAAGGGCGACGAAGAAGGCTGGGCCTTTATGGACGAGGTCTCCACCCTGATCTGGTCCGGCGGCGCCTGGACCCAGGGCACCGCGCTCAGTGAGGCGGCTGCCCGCGCCGGGTTTGACCTGGAAGTCATGGATGCGCGTCAGGAAGCCGAGAAAGACCGGCTGGAAGCCATCATCGCCGAAAGCCAGGCCGAACAGGACCCGCACCATTGGGGCGTACCGCTCATGGTGTTCGAGGGCGAGGCCTTCTTCGGACAGGACCGGATCGACCTGCTGGAATGGCGGCTGGGAGAGTCCGGCGTCGCCCGCAAGGACTGACGCCTCAGAAAACGGCCGCGGTCCGGAAGGCCGGGATGCCGTTTTCTTTCATCTGCCGGGCCGCTTCCGCAAGGAGGCGGCCTTTGGTTTCCTGCGGCAGGGTCTTGGCGGCGGTCACGGCCGTCGCACCAAGATTGCAAACATCCACGCCCTTCAGCGTCTCCCTCGCATCGCCGCCGGATCGCAGCGACACGATCAGGGGCAGGACATCCGGATCGGCCATGATCGACATGACCATGCCCTGCACCGCGACCTTGTCAGCACGGGTCATCTCACCGCGCTCGACCGGATGGGTGCGCGCATCCTCAATCGCGATCATCAGGCCGGTCATGACATCAAACGCATAATCGTTCAGCGGGGCTTTGGTGTCCGTCAGCGCCTGCCCGAAGACATCCGTCGTCTGAAAGTCGATATCCGCCAGATCGGCATAGCGGCCGGCATCGCACCATTTGCTGCGCTTGCGCGACGCCGCGCGCAGCTTGTTGCGGGTCATGTCCAGAATATCGTCGATATGTTTCGTGTCGGTTTGCGCCAGGTCGCCTGCATGGTCACGCAACACGGTTCCGGCATGCGCCATGATGAGGCCCGTGACGGTGTCCGCGTCCAGCGCGCCCGCCTGCGTGATCTCGCCGGAGAGCGCCACCTGGGCGTCCGGATCCACATTCCCGAGGGCGACAAAATAGGCCTCCGCCGCCTCGCCGGGCAGGATCGGCAGACCGGTCGCCAGCGAGGACACCCGCTCCTCCAGCGGCGAGCCATGGCCCGCCGCCTTGTGCGGCAGGCTCAGCACAGCGAAGAAGGCACCGCACACAACCGTCAATGTTAGCAATGCGAACAGCACGTTCTGCTGGCCGGACGCAGACGCAGATCTGGCATTGCGCGCGTCGAAGGTCATGCTCTCTCCCAGGGAAAATCCGATGCCAGACCTACATGGAAAAGCCTTCCAGCGGCTTAAAATTGCAAGGGTTTCAGGACGGGAGGACTTTGCAGCGCGGTCAGGCCTCGGCCTCGACGGCCTCCACCACATCGTCCAGCGCCTGTTTCATCATGTCTTCATCCAGGGCTTCGGCCATGACGCGGATCAGCGGTTCGGTGCCGGATTTGCGAACGACAAGCCGCCCCCTCTCCCCCATCTCTGCCTCGGCGCGGGCCATGGCGGATATGACCCGGTCGGTCTCCAGCGGATTGGTTCCGGCATAGCGGATATTGACCAGCTTCTGCGGTGCCGGTTCAAACACACGTCCGATCACGGACGTTTTCTTGCCCGTGCGGGCCAGCACCTTCAGCACCTGCAGCGCGGCCAGCAGGCCATCGCCCGTGGTCGAGACATCCGACAGGATGATATGGCCAGACTGTTCGCCGCCCAGATTGAAACCGTGCGCGCGCATATGCTCGCCGACATAGCGGTCGCCCACTTTTGTGCGCGCCAGCGTCAGGCCCAGACCTTTCAGATATTCCGCCAGCCCCATATTCGACATGACGGTCGCCACCATGCCGCCGCCCTTCAGGCGCCCGGTGTGGAACAGTTCCGTCGCGATCAGCGCCATCACCTGATCCCCGTCGACCTCTTCGCCCAGTTCGTCGATCACGATCAGCCGGTCTGCGTCGCCATCGAAGGCGATCCCAATATCGGCCTTGCTGTCGGTCACAGCTTTCATCAGCGCCCTGGTGTCGGTTGAGCCCACCCCGGCATTGATGTTCACCCCATCCGGCGACACGCCCATGACGGTCACATCGCAGCCAAGCTTGCGCAGCGCATCCGGGCCTGCCCGGTAGGCCGCGCCATTGGCGCAATCCAGCACAACTTTCAGCTTCGAGAAGTCCGCCTCCGGTTCAACCGCTTCCAGGCATCGCTCGATATAGCGCCGCAGGCCTTCTTCCATCTTTCGCGGTTTGGCCACCGCCTCCGGCGCGGCATAGGTGCCCTCGAACGCGTCAAACATGCCGGTCTCCAGGGCTTCCTCGACCTCATCGGTGAACTTCACCCCATCCGGCGAAAACAGTTTCAGGCCATTGTCCTGGAACTTGTTGTGCGAAGCCGTCACCATCAGGCCAAAGGCCGCGCCGGTCTCGCGTGTCAGCAGGGCGACCGCCGGGGTCGGCACGATGCCGACGCAAACCGGCGTCAGGCCCATACTGCTGAGGCCCGCCACAATGGCAGCTTCGATCATCTCGCCGGAGCGGCGCGTGTCCCGCCCGACGACGACCTCCCGCCCGCCATCGGGCGCAAAGGCGCGGGCCGCCGCGATGGACAGGCGCAGCGCCGTCTCCACGGTCATGGGCTTCTGGTTGACGCGGCCGCGGATTCCATCCGTGCCAAAGAACTGACGTGCCATGATGATACTCCCTGACCGAACTGGTCGCAGGAAAAGCTGGAGAAAACGATACCGGATCGTGGCAGGACTATGTCAGACCGGAGACACACCGCCATACACAATAAAATACGGATTATCATAGCCGCGCGCGCGCTTGCCATAGAGGAGCGGCGCGCCATCTTCCGTCAACACCCGGCCACCGGCAGCTTCCACCACGGCCTGTCCGGCGGCGGTGTCCCATTCCATCGTGCGCCCCATGCGCGGATAGAGATCGGCTTCGCCTGCGGCGATCAGGCAGAATTTGAGGGAAGAGCCAGCGCCTTTGATATCCGCAACGGTGAACTTTTCGAGGAAGGCGTCGGTTTCCGGCGTGCGGTGGGATTTCGAAGCGACGGCCGTTACCCCCTCGTCCGGCGCCTTGCGGATACGCAGCGGCGTGCGGCTGGCCGGCACGTCCGCGCCCGGCGCGGCCTCTGCCTGCCAGGCGGAATTGTGGGCGTCTGCCACGAACAGGCGCGACAGGGCCGGCGCATAAACGACGCCCATGACCGGGCGGCCATGCTCGATAATGGCAATGTTCACGGTGAACTCGCCATTCCTGTTGATGAACTCCTTGGTGCCGTCCAGCGGGTCGACCAGCGCGAAACGGCTTCCATGTTCCGGCATCTCACCGGCAGCCATGGCCTCTTCAGCGATCACTTTGAGCTCAGGATCGGCCTCGGCCAGCGCTTTCAGGATCAGCGTTTCGGCTTTCTCGTCCGCCAGCGTGACCGGAGAATCGTCGCCTTTCCGGGTGAAATCGAAGTCGCCCTCATAGATTTCCATGATCAGCTTGCCTGCATCCAGCGCAATGCGCGCCAGCGTGTCACCTGTAATCGCCAAACCTGTTCTCCTGCATGAAAATCCGGCGCTCTTCCTGTCAGCCCCGCCCGTGATAGGCAAGCCCGCAAACGGCGTCATTGACTGGCCGGCCTCTCTACGAGACGATTAACCATCGTGAGATGAGCGGAGCGGGAACATGATTTCACGCCGGCACTTGCTGTTGCTCGGAGGCGCTGCCGCCCTGCCCTGGCCCGGCCGGGCCGACGGGAATGGGAATGGAAACGGCGACGGGCCTTGCCATGCGCTGATCATCGGTAATGCGGCCTATTCCGAGGGCATTGGCACACTGGCCAATCCGGTCCGGGATGCCCGTCTTGTGGCCGCAGGCATTCAGGAATGCGGCTTCACCCTCGTGACCGGCGATGTGGTGAAGGATGCCGGGCGGTCAGAGATGATGTCGGCGTTCCGCGCCTATGTTGACGCGATGCAGGCCAGCGGGCCGGATGCCACGGGCTTTGTCTATTATTCCGGCCATGGCGCCGCGCGCGACGGCGAAGGCAATTTCCTGATCCCGGTTGAAGACGCCGCCGTGCTGGACGAGGCGCTGTGGGACGATTCTGTGTCTCTCGACTGGGTGATGGGAAAGCTGGCCGGATGTGCGGCGCCGACCGTCCTGTCCATTGATGCCTGCCGCAATGTGCTGAAACTGCCGGAAGCGGAACGCGCGCTTGGCGGCGGCGAATCCTTCCGGGGCCTGCGCCGCTCGGCAGGCAGCGCAGAAGAGCGCAACATGTTCATCTCCTTCGCCACCTGGGAGGGCGAGACCGCCAGCGACGGGCGCGCCGATGACAATAACGGCCCCTATGCCAAAGCGCTCGGCACGCGCCTGCTGGAGCCCGCCGTCACGGTGCGCGATATGTTCGAGAATGTCCGTCTCGACGTGCTGGAAATGACGCTGCAGCGGCAGGAGCCGATGAACCTGTCGCGCCTTCAGCGCCGGTCCAGCGACATCCGGATCGGCGTGTGGAGCCGTGCGCCGGGCGCCCCCATGTCGCCGGTCAGCCAGAACCCGCTACGCGTCGCGCTCGTCTTCTCCAACGACTATGCCGAAAGCGATCCCTACGGCCTGCCGAACACGCATGCGGACGGTGAGAAAGTTGCCGGCGCCCTTGGCGAAAGCGGCTACAAGGTGCGCCATATCCGCAATGCAGACCTTGCCGGCTTCAATGACGGCCTTGCCATGTTGCGCAACGCCCTGAATGCGGCCGGCCCGGCCAGCGTGGGCGTTGTCTATTTCGCCGGATACGGAGCGTCCCTCTATGGCGAAGACAATTACCTGATCCCCAACGGCCCCCTGCCCCGCAGCGATTACGACGTCGCCCAAAACGGCGCAAAATTGCAGGACGCGGTCGAATTCCTGGAAGACTCCGCCGCGCAGGCCGTCATCCTGATGGTGGATTGCGGCCGCAAATACGACTCGCCGTTGGAGACCAAAGGGCTGGAGCCCGGCTTTGCCGACTACACATCCGACGCCAATGTCGTGATCGCCTATGCCGACAAGCCCGGCACGACCCGGCCGGACACCTATGGCCCGTCCGTCTTCGCCGATGCGTTCGCGGCCCGTGTCCAGTCACCGGACCGGATCGACATCAACAAGGTGATGCTGCAAGTCAGCGGCGACGTGATCGCCGAAACCGCCAACCAGCAACACCCCTGGTTCCAGTCCTCCGTCCGCCTGCCCATCTTCTTCCGGGCAGACGTGGAAGACAGCTGAGCGCGCTAGTTGAGCACGTCCGCCAGCTCGACCTCGAACACGAGATCGGAATTCGGCGGGATCGGCCCGCCCGGCGTGCCCTTCTTGCCATAGGCAAGGTCTGACGGGATGTAGAGCAGCCAGTGGTCGCCCGGCTTCATCATCGACAGGGCCTCGACCCAGCCGCGGATCAGGCGGTTGGACGGGAAGATTTCCGGTGCGCCGCGCTGATAGGCGCTGTCGAACATCTCGCCTGTCTCGGCAAGGCGGCCTTCATAATAGACGACGACGTCCTGTCCATTCACCGGGCTGGCTCCGTCTGCATCGCCGCTATCCAGGACGACATATTCAAGGCCGGAACTGGTTTTCTTCACGTCGGGCGAGTCGTGATTCCACGGCGTGTATTTCTCCCAGGCGGCTGTGTCGGCGGTTTTCGGGTCCATCACATCGACAAGGTCGACCAGGAAGGTCAGATCGTCGCCCGCCTGGATCACGGGGCCCCGGTCGGCATTGCCATAGGCCAGCTTGTTCGGAACGTAGAACAGGTACTGGTCGCCCTCGTGCATCTTCTGCAGGCCGATGGTCCAGCCCGGGATGACCTGGTTCAGGCGGAACATGGCCGGCTTGCCCCGGTCAAACGAGGAATCGAATTTCTCGCCATCGGCTGTGCGGCCTTCATAGTCGACACTGACGAGATCGCTGACCCCCGGGCTCGCCCCGCCTTCATCGCCTTTGCGGATCACGATCCATTGCAGGCCGGACGGGTCGGTCTGGACACCTTTGGCATCCGGGTTCCATGGCAGGTGCTGGTCGAACACTGCGTCGATATCGGTGGGGGCTTTGTCGCCGCCGCTGCAGGCGGAGATCAGGACAAGGGCCGCACTGGCGGCAACAGCGAGGATGCGCTTCATATTGAGGCTCCGTTCAGGCTTCTGTATTTGGGTCAGGGTCTAGGCCGCTTCCGGGGCGGAGTCACCCGTCCCGGCCAGCGTTCAACATTACAGATATCACATGCTGCGCGGCGGATAGCCGGCCAGGGTCAGCGCTTCGACCACTTCCTGCGTGTGCTGGCTGTCGCGGGTCTCGATCAGGATGTCGAACTCGGCGCCCTTGGCCGGCACGTCCAGCGCGATGCGGTTGTGCGCGACTTCCATGATGTTCGCCCCGGCATCGCCGATGATCTTGGAGACCAGCGCCAGAAGGCCCGGCCGGTCATCGCCGATGATGCGGATACGGGCCAGCCGGTTCTCACGCACCAGCGCCCGGGTCAGCACCGAAGCCAGCAGCCGCGTGTCGATATTGCCGCCGCACAGCACGACGCCCACCTTGTGGCCGCTGAAGCGCGCCGGATGGGCCAGCAGCGCCGCAAGCCCCGCGGCGCCCGCGCCTTCGGCAATCGTCTTCTCGACCTCGGCATAGAGCGTGATCGCGCGTTCGAGGTGGGCCTCTTCGACGAGGACGATATCGTCCACCAGCTGGCGCACGATCTCCAGCGGCATCCGGCCGACATCCTTGACCGCGATCCCCTCGGCGATGGTTGAGCCGCCGACCTGGACAGGCTCACCAGCGAGTTCCTGTCTCATCGCCGGGTACATCGCCGTCTCGACGCCGATGACGCTGATCTCCGGATTGATCCCCCGGGCCGCCACGGCAGACCCGGCGATCAGGCCGCCCCCGCCGATCGGGATGACCAGCATGTCGAGGTCCGGCTTGTCTTCCAGCATTTCCAGCGCGACCGTTCCCTGCCCCGCGATGATGTGGGGGTCGTCGAACGGGTGGATGAAGGTCAGCCCTTCGCGCTGTTGCACATTATAGGCTTCAGCCTTGGCCTCATCGAAGTTCAGGCCCTTCAGCAGGACGCGGCAGCCATGCGAGCGGGTCTGCTCGACCTTGGTGAAAGGCGTCGTCTCCGGCATCACGATGGTCGCCGGAATGCCCAGCCGCTTGGCGTGATAGGCCACGCCCTGGCTGTGATTGCCGGCCGAGGCGGCGATGACGCCGACCTTCTTCTGATCTTCGGACAGGGAGGACAGCCGGTTCAGCGCGCCGCGCTCCTTGAAGGCGGCGGTGTATTGGTGGTTTTCGAACTTCACCCACACTTCCGCGCCGGTAATATCCGACAGCGTTTTCGAGTGCCGGAACGGCGTTCTTTCCACCTGGCCTGCAATAATCATTGCAGCGGCTTTCACATCATCCAGTGTGACGGGAAGGCTTGGGCGCTGCGTATCGGCCATGGTTCTGGTCCTCGGGGTTAAAGCGCGCGCACCCTATGCCCGAGGGGTTGGAAGAGCAAGCGGGATGGGGAGTCGGGGGACTTAGGCAACTCTGGTCCGGCGTGTCATCCCGGAAAGCCCGCAGGGCTTATCCGGGACCCATGGCAGAGCCCGCTGCTGGGTCCCGGCTCTGCGCTACGCTCCGGCCGGGATGACACGGGGCAAAGCAAGTTCCTCTGCCAGTTCATCCTTCGACTTCGCTCAGGATGAGCCGTTGCCATTACCGCATCCTCCTAGCGCTCATGCTGAGCGAAGTCGAAGCATCGGGCGCGGGCTTGATAAAGCTGCCCCCTACTCCTCCATCCCCGCAATCCACTGGTTGATCAGCGCCACGCCGACAGGGTCCGGAATTGTCCGGCCCAGTTCGGGCATGGCGATGCCGGGTTCGGTGGAGGCCATGCGGAAGGCGAGGATGGAATCCTCCGGGTGCCCCGGATCGATGACATAGCGCCGGTCGCCGGAGCCGCGCCCTGCTGCCGTCGGATGCTTCTTCAGGCCAAGGCGCGTCGGAGAGGTTTCTTCCAGCATCAGCCACAGGCCGGAATTCGACGCCGATCCGCCGGGATTGTGGCAATGGCCGCAATTGATATCGAGGTAGCCGCGCGCCCGCGGGTCCAGCGGCAGGCTCACATCCATCGCGTCCGGCGTCGCCTTCATGCCGAGCGGCACGCCGTCCAGAATGCCGGCTTCCACCCAGTCCGACAGCTGGTCCACACCAGCCGGCCCCGGATGATCGAGGTTGCGCAGTTTCGGCCCGATCGGTTCCACCACATCGCCGCTCTGATGGCAGGTCTTGCACTGGTTCTTGTTGGGCACTTCGTAATGGATTTCCAGCGGCTTGCCCTGTGGACTGATCGTCTCAATCGTGCGGCGCGCGCCGACCGGGGCGTATGTCGCCTCTGTGCCGGCCTCGTTCCAGACATAGGGGAACGCCGCCCAGCCATCGGCCTTGCGGATGATCACCCGCGTTTCGACCTTGAAATTCCCGGTTTCCGGGTCCCGCAGATCCGGCGCAAAAGCAAAGGTCTTGATCAGCGCCGTGCCGACGGGAAACTCCGGCAGGCCCGCACCATCGGCCTTTGCGGTCTCGCCCGGCGGAACATAGATGAACCGGTGCTTGTCCGCATCATCCGAGAAGAGCGGGTTGATCAGATCATAGGGCTTCACCTGCTTTGCCGGATGATCGGCCCCGGCATCGGTAAAAAAGCCGTAGTCGGACAGGACCGGCGCGGGCTTGTCCGCCAGAATGGTTTCAAGATCCGGCCCGGCAGGCACCGCGGCCTGCCCTGCCCCGCATGCTGCAAGGATCAGGCAGGCAAACGGCAGAATGTGTCTCATGGCTGTTTCGTGTCCTGCGGCAGGACCACGGCGTCACGCTCCGGCACAGGTGTCCCGGCCGGGCGGTCCATGCTGGGCTTCAGCTTCGACGGGTCGAGCGGGTATTCGCCGAGCCCCAGATCGAGGAAACCGACTTCGGGCGCCTCGGCAATCACGAGATTGACGGCCTGGTCCTCCCCGCCATTCCAGCGGGTGACGCCATCTGTCACGATGGACGGCAGCGAGCCGCCCAGCACAGCCGCGACAGGCGCCAGCATGCCCTGCGGATCGTCCAGCCCGCCTTCATACGTGTTGCCGCTGAGGGTGATATCCGTCAGCAGCGGATTGTAGTTTTCATCCGTGAACGGCTCTGTATAGGCATTCAGCATGACATCCACCGTGCGATTGTCCGCAAACCGGTTGCCGGTGATGTAAACATCGGAATTGGCCATGACGATCATGCCGGTGCCGCTGGGCACGCCCGCCACGATATTGCCGACCGGGGCGAAATTCACCGTGTTGTTATCGACGATGTCATTGTCATAGACGCGGGTGGAATGCCCGCCCATGACGGGCAGGTCCGGCAGGTCAAACACCAGGATGCCGCCCGCATTGTGGCGCGCGATATTTCCGTAGACGTCCGCATAGGACGAGTTCTCGATCTCGATCCCGGCGACATTGTATTCGGCAACCGAGTCCCGCACGATGATGTTCTGCGACTGGCCGACATAGATGCCCGCATCAGAGGCCCCGCGCACGGTGCAGTTCTGCACCAGCACATCGGTCGATTCGACCGGATAGATGCCATAGGCGCCGTTCGCCTCGTCCGGCTCCCCCAGCCATTCCACCGTGATGTACTGATAGGTGATCCGGTCTGAATCCTTGGACTTGATGCCGTCGCCCTTGGTGTCGCGGATGCCGAAATCGGTCAGCACGACATCGTCGGCGGTGACCAGCAGGCCCTCGCCCGCGCCGGTCTGTCCGGCAAAGTCCAGGATCGTCTTGCCCTGCCCGGCCCCGGCCAGCGTCACGTCGTCCACATCCAGCGACAGGCCGGTGGTGAATTCAAATGTGCCTTCCGGCATGACAATGGTCTCGCCGGGCTCAGCCTCGATCAGGGCCAGTTGCAGATTTTCGGCAAAGTCGCCCTCAGCGGAAACATGGGTGATTCCGTCCTCCGCGGGCATGGTGACGTCCGGCGCCGCGGCCTCGTCTTTTTTGGAACAGGCGGCTGGCGCCAGAATTGCGGCAGCGGCCACTGCCAGAATGATCGGTTTCATGCCCGTTATCTCCCCCGGGTTATAATTGACGGTAGTGTCATCTTGTGCGGCCAAAATGGCAAGAGCCCGAAAACCATTCGCCGGAACACAAAGCCCCGCCAGCATCTCTGCGGGCGGGGCGTAGATGGCCTATAGACGGTCTATAAACGGTCTATAGACGGTGTTCGTGAGGGTCCCTCAGTGCACGCTGACCGGGGTCAGGTCATGCATCCGGGCGGCGGCAAATGCCGCGTCACGGCCTTCCACGATGGCCAGTTGCTGGCCGTCGGCGGAGGATACAAGGAACAGGTCTTCCGCGTGCCCGACGCCTTTCAGGGCATTTTCCGGCACAAGGTCCTGCACTTCGTCTTCACCCAAGTGGCGAATGTAGACGATAGGTTCCGCATCGAAGCGGGGGGTGTTTTCGTCGTTCAACATGTCGGCACTCCTTTCCGTCGTACGACAGATACGGCGAACATGGGGTCCCAGAGGAGGGCACCTGCGGGCACCTTTCGTTCCTGGTTAAGGTGGGGTGCAATTGTGGCGCTTCAAGTGCCGTGATGCGGCGTCATCGGGGCGGGCGATCACGGAAAATTGCTGTCTCTTCCTCGCTTTATGTGTTGTGTCTGCTGCATATCACACAAGACAGCCTCCCCCGGATCGAGACATGCCAGCCGACTTGCTCAGCCTCTACCTGCCGAATTTGTTACTGATCCTGTCCGTCTTCATTGTCGGCGCGGCCAGTCCCGGCCCGGCAACGCTGATGATTCTGAACGTCTCCGCCCGTGAAGGCCGGGCGGCGGGCGTGATGTTGTCGCTGGGAATTGTCACCGGATCAGTCTTCTGGGCCTGCGTGGCCGCGCTCGGCTTTGTCGCGGCACTCAAGACATCGGTGCTTTTCTTCACGGCCATGAAAATGGCGGGCGGCCTCTACCTGCTGTTCCTGGCGTTCAGGGCATTCCGCTCGGCCAGCCGCAAACCTGCATCAAGCGTTACGGAGGAGGCGCCCGCACCTGTCCCACACGGGGCGCAATACCTGCGCGGACTATTGTTGCACCTGACGAATCCGAAAGCGCCGCTGGTCTGGATGGCGACCCTGTCGGTCGGTGCAGCGGCCACGGCCCCGCCAGCCTTCCTGTTCACCGCCGTCGCGCTGTGTGCGTTCGCTGGAACGGGCGTGTTTGTCGGCTATGCCTGCCTGTTTTCGACACGGTCAGCGGTGGCGGCCTACCGGAACATGCGCCGCCCATTCGATATTGTCATCGGCACCTTGTTCGGCGCAGCCGGACTCAGGCTGCTGACGCTGAAAACCGCGTAGAAATCGCCTGAATTGTCCGGAAGGAAAATGGTGGAGCCAGACGGAATCGAACCGACGACCTCTTGCATGCCATGCAAGCGCTCTCCCAACTGAGCTATGGCCCCGAACCGGGGAAAGCGGGGTTTATCCCCGCCTCTTCCGGCTTTCAAGTCTATTTCTCATCTTCCTCGTCATCGAGGGTGAGATCGTCGTCGTCATCGTCGCTGTCGTCGTCGATTTCGAAGTCGTCATCATCGTCGTCGGGCAGGATGATATCGTCGTCGTCGTCATCGTCGACGCCGTCTTCGTTGAAGCCGGCCGGGACTTTCTTGCCCGACTCATCGTCTTCTTCGTCGTCGGTGCCTTCGAGGATCACTTCATCGTCATCCTCGCCAAGTTCCTTGGCCGTTTCTTCATCGGCGCCTTCATCTTCGTCGTCATCGACGTCATCAGGCGTTTTGACGGCCTTTTCGGCCTCCTCGTCATCATCCTCGTCGTCGTCCTCGGTCTTGACCGCAGCACGCGCCGCCTTGGCCTTCACCTTGGTGATGGTCGTGCGGATGACTTCGTCTTCGGGGTCGAATTCCTCCCCGCATTTGGGGCACACGGCCGGACGCTTGTTCAGGTCGTAGAAACGGGCTTCGCAGGATGGGCAAACCTGCTTGGTTCCAAGCTTGTCTTTCGACACGGGCGAATGCCTCCTCGTTGGATTTCTGGTTTTTGATCTCGGCGGCGCTTGCCATGAACGCCGCGCGCTGTCAAAGCCCCAATTCACGCAAAAATTCAGCTCGGAAATTTACATGGTCTGGACCAGCCGTCCCGTCAAATCCCTTAAAGGCGCCGTCCGGGCCCCCGGGGACAAATCCTGCAGCCACAGAGCATTGATTTTCGGCGGCCTTGCCGAAGGCACCAGCCACTTCACAGGCATGCTGGAAGGCGACGATGTCCTGCGCACCGGACAGGCCATGTCGGCCCTCGGGGCGGACGTAAAACGCCTTGGCGGCGGGGCCTGGGAAGTCACCGGCGTCGGCGCCAAAGGCCTCTCCTCTCCGGACGGCGTGCTGGACTTCGGAAATTCCGGCACAGGCTCTCGCCTGATGATGGGCGTGATGGCGGGCCATGACCTGACCGCAGAGCTGACCGGCGACAAAAGCCTCTCCTCCCGCCCGATGAACCGGATCCTCACCCCGCTGCGCCAGATGGGCCTGAAGGACACCGCCGGCCCGGACGGGCGCCTGCCCTTCTCGCTGACCGGCTCGAAAACCCTGCAGGCCATCACCTACGCCCCGCCGCAGGCCTCCGCGCAGGTCAAGTCCGCCGTCATGCTGGCAGGCCTCTCCGCTGTTGGCACGACCATTGTGGAAGAAGCCAGGCCCACCCGCGACCATACCGAGCGCATGCTGCGCGGCTTTGGCGCTGAAGTGGGCATTGAGCGCAAGCCGGGCGAACCCACACGCATCTCCGTTCCGGGCGGCCAGGTGCTGCGCGCCATCGAAGCGGCGATTCCGGGCGACCCCTCCTCTGCCGCCTTCCTGGTCGCGGCAGGCATTCTCTCCCCTGCCAGCGATGTTCAGGTCGATGGCGTCATGTCGAACCCGACCCGGTCCGGCTTCTACGATGTCGCAAACCTGATGGGCGCGCATCTGGGCGCCGAGGAAGCTGGTGAAGCCGCGGGCGAACGCCAGATCAATATCGCATCCGGCTACGCCCACCTCAAAGGCATCCACGTGCCGGAACGCTATGTCGCCGCCATGATCGACGAATTCCCGATCCTCGCCGTCCTCGCCGCCTTTGCCGAGGGCGAGACCGTGGTCTCAGGCGCAGAAGAACTGCGCGTGAAGGAGTCAGACCGGATCGATGCAACGGTCGCCATGCTGCGCGCCAATGGGGTCGAGGCAGAAGGCACGCCGGACGGTTTCATCGTACAGGGCTGCGCCGGCAAGGTGCCCGGCGGCGGCCTCGTCGAAACCCATCACGACCACCGCATCGCCATGAGCGCCCTCATCATGGGCACCGCCGCGCAGGCCCCGGTTCGCGTCGACGACATCTCCATGATCGATACATCGTATCCGGACTTCCTCACGCATATGGCCACACTGGGGGCAGATATTTCGGAGCAATGAGCACCCCCGCAACGCCTTCAAAATCCGAAGTCGTGGCCGAAGGCATGAAACGTGTCTGCTCCGATTTCCATAAGCACCTCAGCGGGCTTGGTTTCAAGAGAGCCGGTAAAAGGACATGGAAACGTCGGATTGGCACAGTGGTGGATTGCATACACCTTCAAAGACATGGGGCTACTTACGGCGCTCCAATAAATTACCGTGTCGATATTCGCATAATGCTCAGCGTGGCGAGAGATAGCGGCAAAAAACTGGATGAAGATTTGTTGCTCAGCGATCCTGTGAGGAAACCCTCTGGATACGCCTACCATCACCGTTTCAATGCCCTGTCTTGGAGTACCTATGACCGCTGCGTGATAGAGTTGGCGGAATTTGCCGATGAATTTGCCGAGCCGTGGTTTGCCAGCAGAAGGCAGCAAAGCTAGAGATATTTACTGAACCTAACCTCTCTCTGCGTTAGAATTTGACGTCGTTGCTGTGTTCGCCAAAGTGCTGGCATGACCTCTCTTTCAGATCCCCTGATACTCGCCCACGTGTCTATGGTTGGTGCGGATACCTGATGCCCCGTCTCGTTCTCTATCCCGGCAGCCTGCTCGACATAGAGACAGACGTGATCGTCAATGCCGCCAATTCCAGCCTGATGGGCGGCGGCGGGGTGGATGGTGCGATCCATTATGCCGCCGGGCCCGCGCTGAAAGAGGCCTGCCGGCCGCTCGCCCCCTGCCCGCCGGGCGAGGTGCGCGTGACCGAAGGCTTCGGCCTTGCCCCGCGCCTCATCTTCCACACGGTCGGGCCAATCTGGCATGGCGGGCAGAATGGCGAGGCGGACATTCTGGCGAACTGCTACCGCAATTGCCTGACCGAACTCAGCCAGCGCGGCCTCCGCCGGATCGTCTTCCCCGCCATCTCCACCGGCGCCTATGGCTACCCGCCCGCACAGGCCGCCCATATCGCCGTCACCATCTGCGCCCGCCACCCGGCCGCCCGCGATGCCGACATCGTCTTCGCCGTCATCGACCCGCAAAACCGGGCGGCCCTGGCAGCCGCCCTCAACGGGGTCCGCTGATTTTTGCCGGTATAACGGGCTGGCGCAGAATGATCTTACGTTTCTCGGGGGCTGTCCGGGCCCAATCATCGAGATAAATTTCGTGGTAGGCCCCGACGGGGGAAAGATCGTTGCCAGGCAGGAATTCCGTGTACAGCTTCTCGAGCAATGCAGGAATTTCACCCGCTTTTCCGACATGCATGATCTGGACGGACCGGCCCTCTTCGAAGGTTTCCATCCGGAGCGAGGCCGGAACGCTTTCCATATATTCCCGCGCTGTCTCAACAGCGGCTGCAAACATCTTTTCGTCCGTCCACGCTGGCAGCGTGATCATCGCGCGCCATTTCCAGCTTTCCTTTTTTCCCGCGACCAGATCTCTCATGTCATCGGCCCAGAAAAGCATCTCAAGCGGCGGCTCGACAAATGCCTTGCCCAAGCGCTTGCGCGCCTCCGTTCGAATTGGGTGAATCGCGGTAAAGAGAGTTTTCACCGCTTTGGCACCCCCACCATGATCCGGAGAGCCTTCTGCGTCGATCATGGCAAATGGCAAAGCGGGCACATCGACGATAGAGAATGACGTCTGGCCCGGTTGATACAGCTCTTTCAGTTTTTTCCGGTCTTTCGTGAGATCCATGCCTGCCATTCTCCAGTCAGGGTTTGTTTTTCATGTAGGCCAATGTGTTCGCGATCCATTCGTGTTCCGCGTTCAGCTGGCCAGCTGCGTAGTCAAATAGGGACTCAATGAAATCCGGGAGTGGCTGCTGCTGGAAACGGATGCGTTCCAGCCTTTTCGCTTCCTCCGACACAGCTTCCAGCCGTGTGCTCAACGCGTCCAGAGCGGACGCGTGGTCCACTGCCTGCCAATGGATCATGCCTATCAGAACGGAAGAGTAGACCGGCCGAACCGACTGCAATGCATCCAGAGTCTGCACAGCAAGCGCCTCGCGCCCCGCGCTGGTAATTGAATACGTCTTCCTGGACTTCGGACCCGCTTGTTTTTCCGCAGCCACAAATCCGACTTTCTCCAATTTACCCAACACGAAGTAAATCGAGGAGAAGCCGATCTGGGTCCATTCGCGCATCGCCCGGCTTTCGATCACCTGTTCCAGCTCATAGCCGTGCCGGGGCATTTCAGCGACCAGGCCGAGAAGCAACAATTCTGAATCAGTGGCCCGGTAAGCAACCATATTCTAGTACTAGAATATAAAGCAGCCCGGCGCAAGCCTGTCAGGCAAACGGGCCGGCCGGTTCGGGACGTGGCCCTTGCCTCCTGCCCCAACGGCAAAATTGACGTCTGCGCTGGCCACGCCAAAGTGCGGGGATGACTGATCTCAGCTCCCCCCTGACCCTCGCCCATGGCCCGGCCATGAAGAACCGCTTCATGCTGGCACCGCTGACCAATCTGCAGAGCAACGCCGATGGCACGCTCAGCGATGACGAGTTCCGCTGGCTGACATATCGCGCCGAAGGCGGCTTTGGCCTGACCATGACCTGCGCGGCCCATGTGCAGGCCATCGGCCAGGGTTTCCCCGGCCAGCTCGGCATTTTCGACGACAAGCATTTGCCGGGCCTGACGCGGCTTGCGGATGCGATCAACAAGACCGGCAGCCATTCGGTCGTCCAGCTGCACCATGCCGGCATGCGCTCGCCCGCCGATCTGATCGGCGAAGCGCCGGTCTGCCCGTCGGACAATGAAGAGTTCGGCGCCCGCGCCCTGACGGGTGACGAGGTGAAACAGGCCTTCGACGCTTTCGTCGCGGCGGCAAAACGCGCCGAGGCTGCCGGGTTCCACGGCGTCGAGCTGCACGCCGCGCACGGCTATCTGATCTGCCAGTTCATCAGCGGCGAGGTGAACCTGCGCGAGGACGAATGGGGCGGCGCCTATGAGAACCGCGTGAAGTTCCTGACGGCGATGATCGACGCGATCCGCAGCGAGTGCGGCAAGGACTTCTCCCTCGGCGTGCGCCTGTCGCCGGAACGCTTCGGCATGGACATGGGCGAGATCCGCCGCCTCGCCGGAGAGATCATGACCGGTGGCAAGGTCGACTATCTCGACATGTCGCTGTGGAACACATTCAAGGAGCCGCAGGACGAGGCCTACAAAGGCAAGCGTCTGGTCGACTGGTTCACGGATCTGCCGCGCGGCGACTGCCGCCTTGGCGCGGCGGGCAAGCTGACCACCGGCAAGGCCTGCCATGACGCGATGGAGGCCGGGCTGGACTTTGTCGTCATCGGGCGCGGGGCCATCCTGCACCATGACTTCCCGGAGAAGGTGCTCGCCGATCCGGACTTCACCCCTATCGCCCTGCCCGTGCCCGAAGCCCACCTTCGCGCCGAAGGACTGGGCGAGACCTTCGTGACCTACATGAAGTCATGGAAGGGCTTTGTCGAAGACACGGCGTGATCACGGCAAAGTCCGGCATAGTCCGTTATAATCAGGAGGAAACACCATGCAGATCACCAATGATACCGCCGCCGTCGTGACCGGCGGCGCCTCAGGCCTCGGCCAGGCGACCGCCCGCGCCCTCGCCAAGGCCGGGGTCAAGGTCGCCATTTTCGACATCAATGCAGAGGCCGGCGAAGCCACCGCCAGGGAAATCGGCGGCATCTTCTGCAATGTGAACATCATGGACGAAGACTCCTGTGTGGCCGGCTTCGAAAAGGCCCGGGCCGCCCACGGACAGGAGCGCATCACCGTCCACTGCGCCATGGCGGCCAAGGGCGGCAAGACGCTGTCCTGGGACAAGGAAAACGCCCGCTACAAACGCCTGCCGACCGAAGACTATGCCTTCGGCGCGCAGGGCGTGCTGGTCGCCTCCTACCGGATCGCCTCGCTCTCGGCGCTGGGGATGTCCACGCTGCCGGAGCTGGAAGACGGCGAACGCGGCTGCATCACACTGACGGCCTCCGTCGCGGCGCAGGACGGCCAGATCGGACAGGTCGTCTATGGCTCCTGCAAGGCGGGCGTGAACGGCCTCGTCCTGCCCATGGCGCGGGACCTGATGGACATCGGCATCCGCGTGAACTCGATCATGCCGGGCATTTTCGCAACGCCGCTGATGCTGCGCGCGCCGGAGAAGGTGCTGAACAGTCTCGCCGCTTCGGTCCCCTTCCCCAAACGCCTTGGCAAGCCGGAGGAATATGCCTCCCTCGCCATGGAGCTGGCCCGCAACACCTATTTCAACGGCCAGTGCATCCGCCTCGACGGCGCGATCCGCATGGCGCCGCGCTGATTGATTGCTCGGTGCGCTTCGCGTTGCTTGTGGCAAAGCGCCACGTCACGAGCAACGCGAAGGCGCAGCGGCCCCGAGCCGGAGGCGAGGGAACAGCCGCGAGCAGCAAGGCCGGAGGCCGCGCAGCGACACACTCATCTTGACTTCCCTCGCGCCTTCACTCACTTCCCGCGGCCATGATTATTGCGATCGATGGCACAACCGCGTCCGGCAAGGGCACGATCTCGAAACGGCTGGCGGGTCATTATGGCCTGCCCCATATGGACACCGGCCGTCTCTACCGGGCGACCGCTGTCGCGGCCCTGAAACAGGGCGTCCCTCTGGACGATGAGACCGCCCTCGCGGAGGTCGCCGCCGCCCTCGATCTGAACGATTTCGATGAAGCCCAGCTGCGCACCGCCGAGGCCGGCAAAGCCGCCTCTGTTGTCAGCGCCCTGCCCGGGGTCCGCCAGGCATTGTACGAGCTGCAGCGTGCCTTCGCCCTGCAGGCGGGCGGTGCCCTTCTGGACGGCCGCGATATCGGTACGGTGATCGCCCCGGACGCCGATGTGAAACTGTGGGTGGATGCCGATGTCGAGCAGCGCGGCTACCGGCGCTGGCGCGAACTCCTCGGCTTTGGCGAGGACGTTTCCCTCGAACAGGTGATCCAGCAGCTGCGCGAGCGTGACCAGCGCGACCAGAACCGCAAGGATGCCCCGGCCGCCATGGCGGCAGATGCGGTCTTGATCGACACCACCGACCTGACTATAGAGGCCGCAGTGGAAAAGGCGCTGGCAGCCGTCAAGGTCGCCCTCGCCCGTGGAAACCGCACCTGAAGGGGCTTTCTCCTGTAAATATAGGGGGCCTCAAATCCAAACAGGCTGCACCACTGAAGATTTAAAGAGACCACGCTCTCGGGTCGATCCAGCAGGCCGCAATGGTGCGCGCCTGCCTTGAACCGTTCGTCCCGCCTCAGGAACCTTACATGACTGAATCTATGAACCCCTCCTCCGACGATTTCGCCTCCATGTTCGAATCGTCGGCTGCGGCGTCGGCAATGCAGGAAGGCCAGGTTGTCCCGGCCACCGTTATCCGCATTGAAAACGATGCCGTGCTCGTCGACATCGGCCTCAAGACCGAAGGCCGTATCCCGGTCCGCGAATTCTCGATGGAAGACAAACAGCCGGAACCCGGCGACATTGTCGACGTCTATCTCGATCGTATCGAAAACGCCCTTGGCGACGCTGTCCTGTCCCGTGACAAGGCCCGCCGCGAAGAGCGCTGGATCAAGCTCGAAAAGAGCTTCAACGCCAACGAACCGGTCAAGGGCGCCATCTCCGGCCGCGTCAAAGGCGGCTTCACCGTCGACCTCGGCGGCGTCAACGCCTTCCTTCCGGGCTCCCAGGTGGACATTCGCCCCGTGCGCGATGTCGGCCCGCTTATGGGCGAAGTCCAGCCGTTCGCCGTTCTCAAACTGGATCGCTCGCGCGGCAACATCGTTGTGTCCCGCCGTGCCATCCTCGAAGAGAGCCGCGCCGAACAACGGGCTGAAATCGTGTCCGACATGGCTGAAGGCGACGTCCGCAAGGGTATCGTCAAGAACATCACCGATTACGGTGCGTTCGTTGACCTCGGCGGCATCGACGGCCTGCTGCACGTCACCGACATGTCCTACAAGCGCATCAATCACCCGTCTCAGGTGGTTGAAGTCGGCCAGGAAGTCGAAATCCAGATCATCAAGATCAACCCGGAAACCCAGCGTATCTCGCTCGGCATGAAGCAACTCGGCGCCGATCCGTGGGATGGCATCGATGTGCGTTACCCGGTCAGTGCCCGCCTCAAGGGCATCGTCACCAACATCACCGACTACGGCGCCTTCGTGGAGCTGGAAGACGGTGTCGAGGGTCTGATCCACGTCTCCGAAATGAGCTGGACCAAGAAGAACGTGCACCCCGGCAAGATCCTGTCGACCTCTCAGGAAGTCGATGTGGAAGTGCTGGACGTCGACTCCGAAAAGCGCCGCATCTCGCTCGGCCTCAAGCAAACCATGGACAATCCGTGGTCGGCCTTCCTGGCAGAGCATCCGATCGGCACAGAGATCGAAGGCGAAGTCCGCGGGATCACCGAATTCGGCCTGTTCGTCGGCCTCGGCCCGGACCTGGACGGTATGGTTCACATCAACGACATCTCCTGGGAGCAGTCGGGTGACCAAGCCATCGAAGCCTATAACAAGGGCGACATGGTCAAGGCGAAAGTGCTCGACGTCGACATCGACAAAGAGCGTATCTCGCTGGGCATCAAGCAGCTGGCAGGCGATCCGATGGAATCGCTCAATACCGGCGGCGTGAAGCGCGGCACGACCGTGACCTGCACCGTCACCGAGATCACCTCGGGCGGTATCGAAGTCGAATTCGGCGAGCCGGCCATGAAGTCGTTCATCCGCCGCTCCGATCTGTCGCGTGACCGCGCAGATCAGCGTCCGGAACGCTTCGCTGTTGGCGACAAGGTCGACGCCAAGGTGATCCAGGTCGATCGTGGCTCGCGCCGCGTGTCGCTCTCGATCAAGGCCCTCGAAATCGCCGAAGAAGCAGAAGCCGTTGCACAGTACGGCTCGGCAGATGCCGGCGCCTCGCTGGGTGACATTCTCGGCGCGGCCCTGGCCTCCTCGGGCACCGGCAAGGAAGAGGCCGCTCCGGCTGCTGATTCCGGCGATGTCGATGCGAACGGCCGTCTGTCGGCCCCGCAGGAAGAAGCTGACGATCTGAAGCAGATCAAAGGTGTTGGCCCGGCTTTCGAGAAGAAGCTGAACGAAGCCGGCGTCTTCCACTTCTGGCAGATCGCCTCCATGTCGGACGATCAGCTGGCAACTCTGGAAGAAGAAGTTGGCACGTCCGGCAAGGGCGCTGACTGGAAAGCTGAGGCTGAAGCCCTTCAGGGCTGAGCCGGGTAAGGCCGGCCCGGTTGGGCCGGCAGGACCTGCTTTCTAAATTTGATGAAATCTTTGCGGCGGGGGCCTAGCGCTCCCGCCGCAAATGCGTTTTATATCAATGAGATGCTGAAGTCAGAACTTATCGCAAAACTCGCGACGGAATACGCACACCTGCGCCAGGAAGATCTGGAAAAGGTCGTGAATGTCATCCTGGACGAGATCGCCGCCGCGCTCGCCCGCGGTGACCGTGTCGAGCTGCGCGGCTTTGGCGCGTTTTCTGTCCGCGAACGCGATTCCCGCAAGGGGCGCAACCCGCGCACAGGCGAGCCGGTCGAAGTGCCGGCGAAATCCGTTCCATTCTTCAAGGCCGGCAAGGAATTGCGTGCCCGCGTGAATGGCGGCGAGGATCCGGAAGCCCGTTAGGGCCCCCTGCCCTTTCAGATGTAAACTGTCTTGACCAGATTCTGGAACCAGACCATCAGTCTGGATGGCAAAGGGAAAGATGCGCAGGAAGGGACACTGAATGTTCAAGGAATTCAAAGAGTTCGCAATGAAGGGCAACCTCGTTGACATGGCGGTTGCCTTTGTCATGGGCGGCGCATTCGCGACACTGGTCAGCGCCTTCATCCAGGGGGTTTTCCTGCCCCTGCTCAGTCCGATCATGGGCGGCCTGGATTTCGGCAGCTGGAATTACGAGATGGTGCCCGCCACGCTCGGCGCAGACGGCGAAGTCCTCAAGGAGGCCGTCGTTGTGAAAATCGGAGATTTCATCTCCGCCATCATCTCCTTCACCATCGTCGCCTTCGTCATGTTCCTCCTCATCAAGGGCATGAACAAGATGAAGAAAAAGGAAGAAGCCGCTCCGCCGCCGGCCCCGCCGCGCCAGGAAGTGCTTCTGGAAGAAATCCGCAACCTGCTGGCAAAACAGTCCAGCTAGGCCCTGCGGTCACCGCGTTCGGGTTCTGTTAAGGGTTCAATGCCCATATTCCCGGACAGTAGAGTACGCGTAGAGTGGAAAGGGCGGCCTGTTTGGCCGCCCTTTTTCCATATCCGGACATCTTTTCAGGGGTCTAGACCGGCTCTTCCCCGTTTTTCGAGAGAACTTCTCCGGCGAGGTACAGCGATCCGCAGATCAGGATCCGGTCTGCGCCCGTAGCGGCGGCCGCTTTCAGCCCCGCTTCCAGGCTGTCACATGCAATGGCGTCCAGTCCGGCCGTGTTGGCCGCTTCGGCCAGCTCATCCGGCCCCGCGGCCCGGTGGCCCGGCGCGTTCGGCACGGTGAAGACCCGTGGACGCAATGAGCGGAACGGCAGGAAGAACCCGGTCGCATCCTTCGAAGCCAGCATCGCCGAGACCAGCACCGTCTTGCCCTCCTGCTTTGCCAGGTGGCGGACAATGGCCCGGGCCGCATGCGGGTTGTGCCCGCCATCCAGCCAGACTTCGGTGCCGGGCACGCGCGCCGTAAGCGGGCCATCTTTCAGACGCTGCATCCGGGCGGGCCAGGTCGCGGTACGCGCGCCTTCGAAGATGGCCTCCTGCGGAATGCGGGTGGAATTGCCAAACAGCTGCATGGCCATCGCCGCAAGTGCCGCATTGGCCCGCTGATGCTCACCTATAAGTCCGATATGATCCGGCATGGCATCGATATAGTGCGCCTTTAGCTTGTAGAGCGGTGCCCCCTTCAGGGCCGCTTCGGCCGTGATGACATCATCGCAGACCTTGCGCTGGATGGCGCTGAGCACCGGGCGTCCCGGCCGGATAATCCCCGCTTTCTCACCTGCGATCTTGCGGATGTCGGACCCGAGAAATGCCTTGTGATCGAAATCCACCGGCGTGATCACGCACAGCGCCGGATGGTCAATCATATTGGTCGCATCATACCGTCCGCCGAGGCCCACTTCGAGGATCAGAAGGTCCGCCGGCACTTCAGAAAAGGCTAGCAGCGCCGCCGCGGTCGTCGCCTCGAAATGGGTGATTTCCTTGCCCCGCGTGGCCTCATAGGTGCGCGTCAGCCAGTCGATCAGGCGGTCATCGTCAACCATCTCACCTGCCAGCCGGATACGCTCATTGAACCGGACAAGGTGCGGACTGGTGAAGACATGGACCTTGAGGCCGGCCGCTTCGGCCATGGCGCGCATGAAGGCGGAGGTGGACCCCTTCCCGTTCGTGCCCGCCACATGAATGACAGGCGGCAGCCGGTCCTGCGGACGGCCGAGCGCCTCCAAAGCAGCCTCGACCCGTCCCAACGACAGGTGAATGACTTCAGGATAGAGCCCTTCGAAACGCTTCAGCGCTGCGGCAAGGGCCGCACTGTCTCCGCTCAATCAGACTTGCCCTTGGACTTGGACACGTGCGTTTTCGGCGGATTCAGAGAAGCCGGTATGCTGTCGCTGGAGCGCCGCGACTTCGGCATCAGCATGGACAGAACGCGCGACAGCGTATCTTTCATCTTGCGCCGGTCGACAACGATATCGACCTGGCCTTTTTCACGCAGGAATTCCGACCGCTGGAAGCCTTTGGGCAGGCTTTCGCGAATGGTCTGCTCAATCACGCGCGGACCGGAGAACGCGATCATCGCCCCCGGCTCAGCGATATGGACATCGCCCAGCATCGCGTAGGAGGCCGAGACGCCACCCGAAGTCGGATCGGTCAGCATGACGACATAAGGCAGTTTCGCTTCGGCCAGCTCATTAATGGCAAGCGTCGTACGCGGCATCTGCATCAGGCTGAGTGTGCCTTCCTGCATGCGCGCCCCGCCGGATGCGGTGCAGACAACGAAAGCCGCTTTGCGCGCGAGCGCCATATGGGCTGCGGTAATGAACCCCTCCCCGGCTGCCATGCCGAGCGAGCCGCCCATGAAAGCAAAGTCCTGAACCAGTACAACCGCCGGAACGCCGCCGATCTTGCCATAGGCCGCAACCATGCAATCGTCCTGCAGCAGCGGCGCACCGCCGCCTTCGGTCTCTTTCTTCTCGCGGGCCGCAATCTTCGACTTGGCCGCTTTCAGCCGGGCCGGATAGGGCTTGTCGTCCTTGAACTTCAGCGGATCCAGCGCCACGCCCGGCAGCTCAATCGGCTCCCAGCGCTCATCATCGAACAGGAGACGGAACCGCGTGCGCGGCGAAATGCGCAGGTGCGCACCGGCCGGCGTCACATGCCAGTTCTCTTCCAGGTCGGTCTTGTAGACCAGCTCACCGGAGAGCGGGCATTTCACCCACAGATCATCCGGCGTCTCACGCTTGGTCAGGATGGTCTTCAGGCCCGGCGGGGTGACCTTGTTGATCCAGTTCATCCGACAACCTCCACGGCTGTAACAGCCACTACGGCTTTGCGACCCCTGCGATCGCTTTACTCAGTTCTCCGGCCAAAGTCCCCATTCCCTGGGGCGCGCTGGCCAGATCCCCTGATTCGTGAGCCGCCTCTGCATGCTCCACGAAAGCACTGCCTACGACAACCCCATCGGCTATTTTAGCCATTTCCGCAGCCTGTGCACCGGTTTTTACACCAAAGCCAACACAAACCGGCAGTCCTGAAACGCGCCGGGCCATGTCAATGTTCCCAGCAATTGCTGCAGGATCGGCGCTTCCGGCCCCTGTCACGCCGGTCACGGAGACGAAATACAGGAATCCGGAGGCCCCTTCGGCGACCTTCTTCATGCGCGCCTCATGTGTGGTTGGCGTCGCCAGGCGGATCACGGAGAGGCCGTATTTCGCGTATTCTTCGCGCAGCGGGCCGTCCTCTTCCGGCGGCAGGTCCACGATGATCGTGCCGTCAACACCGGCCTTGTGGGCGGCTTCGGCAAAGGCGCCATAGCCCATGGAATGGACCGGATTGGCATAGCCCATGATGATGATCGGCGTCGTCTGGTCGGTTTCGCGGAACCGGGCGATCAGGGCCAGCACGTCGGTCAGCTTCGTTTTCGCAGCGAGCGCCCTCAGGGCTGCCCGCTGGATCGCCGGGCCATCGGCCATGGGATCGGTAAAGGGCGCGCCCAGCTCGATAATGTCCGCGCCATTGTCGCGCAGGGCGCAGAGCGCCTGATAACTCGTCTCAAGGTCCGGGTCGCCGGCCATAAGATAAGAGACAAGGACTGCGCGCTTGTCCGCCTTCGCGCGATCGAAGGCAGCGGTAATACGTTCCGTTGGCATCAGACTTCCGTGTTTTCGTGGACCCAGGCATCATAGGGCGCGTGTGCCTCAAGACAGGGCAACGCCACCATGGCGGGGACATCATAAGGGTGGTGGGTGAGGACGAGCGCCTCGATCCGGTCCCAGTTCGCTTTCGGCGCCTTGAGCCAGAGAATGTATTCAAACGCCTGCTCCACCACGCCTTTCCAGCGATAAGTGGATGACACCGGGCCTTCGAGGTTCGCGCAGGCGGCCAGTTTGTGCTCGACGGCGGCATCGCCGATGTCCTCGGCCACACGCTGCGACGGGCAAGTAATTCGGATGAGGAGAAGGTCGGTCATTGAACAGTCTCGCATAAGTCAGCTGCATCTGTCCTGATGTTGAATGTGATCAAATTCAACTCCTCGCTTTCGGGTGTTCCGCAGCCTCCAGTCGTATCGAAGAGGACACCTCGGCTAACGCCGCGCTCTAGCTTAGCGCCGCAATTTGCCGCTGAGCCGTTTTCCGAGTTCATCGAGTTCAGCAGATTCTGGAACTCTGCTTCGAGCGCAACGGTGTTTTCACCAGCATTGAAAAGGCATCCGTCATAGAGTTCCCCTTTCGGACCGTTTTCGGGACTGAAAGTTCCAGCCCGGCATGGAGAACGAAAGCCAATCCCGTCAGCAGGCGTGTACGCCAGCTGAGTAGAATTATCTTCCCTGGCAGATGCAGGACCGGCCGACAAACTGGTCGCCAGCCACACCAGACAACAAAATCTCGTAAACAGATTTATCGGGGAATGCGGCAACTTCCTCACTCGCCCAGCACCTCCAGGTCACATTTTCCTATCTGCACGGCGGCCATGGGGATAACCGACAGGGAGCGTCCTTCGTATGGAATGCCGATGCCGGCGATCTGGTCCCAGTCATAGCATCGGTTGCCATCATCGTCGCCAATCGGGGGATGTGCCTGCCCGCAGATGCCGTTATCGGTCCATTCCGCATACCGGATGGGTGCCGTCCGCCCATCGGCGAAACAGAGCACTGTATCGTGCGCCACGAGCGGAATCTTCTCGCCATTCTGCGCCGCTTCGAAATTCTGCTGCGTCAGCGGAACATATGCATACTTGGTCGTCGGCACGCAGGCGCCCAGCAAAACAAGAAGGATAACGGGAAGAACCTGCCTCACATGTCCACTCCCAGATGCTTGGCAACGGAGAACACGTCCTTGTCGCCCCGGCCGCACATATTGAGGACGATCAGGCCATCCTTGCCCAGTTCCTGCGCCACTTCCCCGACACGGGCGAGCGCGTGGGACGGCTCAAGTGCCGGAATGATGCCTTCGAGCTTCGTGCAGAGCTGGAACGCCTCAAGGGCTTCCTTGTCTGTTGTCGACAGGTATTCGGCCCGGCCCGTGTCACGGAGGAAGGCATGTTCCGGCCCGATGCCCGGATAGTCGAGCCCTGCAGAGATGGAATGCGCGTCCAGGATCTGGCCGTCATCGGTTTGCAGCAGGTAAGTGCGGTTGCCGTGCAGGATGCCGGGGCGTCCGCCGTTCAGCGCCGCGGCATGCTCGCCCGTCTCGATGCCATGGCCCGCAGCCTCGACGCCGATCATGCGGACACTTTCGTCCTCAAGGAACGGGTGGAACAGGCCGATGGCGTTGGAGCCGCCGCCGATGCACGCCATGACCACATCCGGCAGGCGCCCTTCCCGCTCCAGGATCTGTTCGCGGGCTTCCTTGCCAATGATCGACTGGAAATCCCGCACCAGTTCCGGGTACGGATGAGGTCCGGCCACGGTGCCGATGCAGTAGAATGTGTTGTCGACGTTCGTGACCCAGTCGCGCAGAGCCTCGTTCATCGCATCCTTCAGCGTGCCGGTTCCGGAGGAGACCGGTACGATCTTCGCGCCCAGCAGGCGCATGCGGAACACGTTGGGCTTCTGGCGCTCGACATCCGTCTCGCCCATGAAGACGACGCATTCGAGGCCGAAGCGTGCGCAGATCGTCGCCGTCGCCACGCCGTGCTGGCCCGCGCCTGTTTCGGCAATAATGCGCGTCTTGCCCATGCGGCGTGCCAGCAGCACCTGGCCGAGGCAGTTATTGATCTTGTGCGCGCCGGTATGGTTCAGCTCGTCACGCTTGAAATAGATCTTCGCTCCGCCGAAATGCTCGGTCAGCCGCTCTGCGAAATAGAGCGGCGACGGGCGGCCGACATAATGAGCCCAGAGGTCGTCCATCTCGGCCTTGAAAGCCGGGTCTTTCTGCGCCCGGCGGTATTCGGCTTCGAGTTCCAGGATCAGCGGCATCAGCGTTTCGGCGACATAGCGTCCGCCGAACTCGCCGAACCGGCCATTCAGGTCCGGCCACTGGTCCCAGGTATTTCTAACGTCCATCATTTCAGACCTCTTTGGCAGCGCGGAGAAACGCCCGCACCAGCTCCTTGTCCTTTAGCCCCCGCAGGCGCTCCACGCCAGAGGAGACGTCAACCGCCGGTGCTCCTGTCGCAGCGATGGCACCGGCCACATTCTCCGGTGTCAGCCCCCCGGCCAGGATCCAGGGTTTCGGCGCGGTCCAGCCTTTCAGGATGTTCCAGTCGAAGGCCTGGCCATGCCCGCCCGTCCGGTCGGCATCTTTCGGGGGCTTTGCATCGATGAGCAGACGGTCGGCGGCGGTGTAGGCCCCTGCCCCGGTCAGGTCGTCCGCCGTTTCAACGCCGAAGGCTTTCCAGACCTCACATCCGGTACGCGCGCGGATTTCGGCCACGCGTTCCGGGGTCTCGCGCCCATGCAGCTGAAGCACGCGAATACCGGTCCCGGCCACACGGTCGATCAGCGCGTCGTCGGCATCCGCGATCAAAGCCACCGGCGCTGCGCGTCCAACGCCCAGCAGGAGAGTCTCCGCCGCTTCGGGCGTCACGTAGCGCGGGCTCGCCTCAACAAAGACAAAGCCGACCCAGTCCGCCCCCTCCGCTGCGCAGAGGCGTACGAGGTCCGGATCCTTGAGGCCGCAGATCTTTACACGAGTCATGGCACCGGCGTTACGCCAGGGCGGGCGCACCGGTCAATGCAGGGCAGCTGACGGGTGGGTTCAGTTCAGGATGGCATGGAAGGCAAGCATGCCTTCCTCGCCGGGCGTCATGCGCGCGATCGTCCAGCGCACATGCGTGATCTCGTCGGCAGCCGCCTTGCGGACCTGCTCGCCATCCTCAACGGTCAGGGCATCGCGCGGCGCGAAGGACTCACCGCCATCGACGGAAAAGTCCACGGCAGCATTGTCGGCGATGACCGAGTCCTCGACATAGATCATGTCTTTCGGCACCGGGATGGTCATCACGACGCTGTCTGCCGGTTCGGCCCCGTCATTCCGGAAACTCACCACATAAGCGAGTTCCTCTCCAGGCTCGACCGCTTTGGCCGGCACATATTCCGTCTCGGTTGATCCGTCCTCGTATTCCATCGACACCACTCTCTCGACCGAAGCCGAAGACAGAAGGACATCGGCCTGCGCAGGCAGGGCGCCCATGGCACACGCCATGAGAAAACCGAGGGAAGCTGGAAAAACCTTGAGCATCATTCTTAATACGGGACACGTTTCTGCTAACGATTGTGACCATCCATCACAAGCGTTAAGATTAATTAAAAGACAGACTCCGGAAAGCGTTCTTTGATCAATCCCGACACTTGGGCAAAATATAGGCCCTGGCTGCCTATTTGTCCGGCAACGGAAGGCTTGGTGCCCGGATTTGCAGAATGCCAGAAACGCGAGACACCGGAATGAAACGCATCAAACTCAGCCGGGCCTTCACCTTGATTGAACCCGGCCCCGTCATCCTCGTCGCGACGCATGATGGCCGCAAGAACAATGTGATGACCATCACCTGGACGATGGTGCTCGATTTTTCCGGCCGCATCGCCATCACGACCGGGCCGTGGAACCATTCCTTTCAGGCACTCCGCGATACGCGAGAATGTGTCATCGCCATTCCCACGGTCGACATGATTGACACGGTGATCGGCATCGGCACCTGTTCCGGCGCAGACACCGAAAAGTTCGACAAATTCGACCTCAGCCCGGCAAAGGCCAAACATGTCAGCGCCCCGCTTCTCAGCAAATGCCTTGCGAACATCGAGTGCCGCGTGGATGAGATCATCACGCCTCATGGCATCGTCATTCTCGAAAGCCTGGCGGCCTATAGAGATGACACGCGCCAGGAACAGCGCACCCTTCACGCCGTGGGCGACGGCACATTCATTGTCGATGGGCGGCGGATCGACCGGAAGACCATGATGGCGTCGAAGCTTCCCGGAGGGCTCTGACCGGCCCGGCAGGATGTCAGCGCTTCTGCTGCATCACGATCGTGAAGCTGAGATCTGCTTTGACAGCCCCGTCTGGTGCGGCCGGGAATGGCACTGCGGAGGTGACAGAGGACAGGCATCGCCGGTCATACAGCCTGCTGCCACTGCTTGTCCGCAGTCCAACGAAGACGACTTCTCCGGCGCGGGAGAGGCGGAATTCGACCTGGCAATCCCCGGCCCCGCGAACGCCGCGCGGCGCATGCCGGGCAAGCTGCGACCGCACCGCATGTACATAGGCATCGAGCTTGCCCTGCCCCTCCCCGCCCGGGGCGGCTGTGCTGGCAGGATTCTGCGTTTTGACGGACCGGGTTTCAGACGTTGTAACCGGAGGGCCCGGATCAAGTGTCAGCGCCGCAGGCTTTTCGGCAGCAGGTGTTGCATCATCGCGCCCGGCATCGACCGACGAAGGCTCGGCGGGCGGCACATCATCTGACGGAACCATCCCTTCGGGCGGAGCCGGCTCTGCCACCGTCTGAACGGCTGGCTCAGGCGGCGTCTCGACAATCTCAGGGACCGGGGATGGGCTGGGTGTCTCTGGCTCCGGCATCGGCGCCACGTCCGGCTCGGGGACAGGGTCCGGCGCCACATCTTCCACCAGGGTTACGGTAAAGGTATCTTCCTGCGCACCAAAACTGGACGCGCTGGCGGGCGCCAGCAGGAACACCCCTGCCAGCAAACCGCCATGGGCGAGCGCGGCCAGAGCCACGCCCGCCATATAGCTGGAGGTGAAAATCCTCCTCAGCACGTCAGAAGGCGACGTTCAGACTGAGATTGAACGACCGGCCCGGACCGGCGACCTGATGGAACGGACCAGTCCGGCCATCATATTTGTAGTCGCCGAACGCAATCCCACCCAGTGGCAGGTCATAGTCCTGATCCAGCAAATTCTCGATCGCAGCGGCAAAGCGCACCCGGCCGACTTCCCCGCCTGCCCGCAGATGGACCAGCACATAGCCCGGCGTGCGGAGTTCCTGACGCACGGCGCTGATGTCATCCTTCTCATCAACCAGTTCCAGTTCGAGGGCCTGGGTCCAGACGCCTTTCCGGTTTTCCAGCGCGAACAGGCCTTTGAGGGGAATGATGTTGTAGAGATTGTCGTCGGTGTCTTTGTTCTCTCCTTTCGCCCAGCTGACCGTTCCGGTGAAGCGCGTGTCGCCATACCCCGTCTGCCAGAGTGGCATCGCACCGGTGGCTTCGAGGCCGTACAGCTCTGCCTTGTGATTGGCGAACTGGAGCATTGGCAGGCCGTCCTTCAGGCTGCCGATGCGGTCAGCATCGATATAGTCTTCGACCTTTGTGGCCCAGCCGGAAACACGCAGCACACGGCCGTTCTCAACGCCATCTGACCAGTCGAGCGTCGCCGCCAGACTGCGCGCGACTTCCGGTTTCAGATCGAGATTACCGACATAGCCGGCGCCATCACCGGTCATGTTGGTCATGGAGCTGGACATGGAGCCTCTACCCCAGGCGTACCGCTCATAAAGGTTCGGAGACCGGGTTTTCTGTGCGGCGCCGAACTCGACGGCCAGCGTATCGCTCGGCCGCCATGTCGCCTTCGCGGTGACATCGATATTGTCATCTTCCCGGGCACGATCCGCCGCGTTGAAGGCTTTGGCCGCCATCGCGTCAGGCATGTTCATCATGCCGGTCCAGGAATAGGGCTGCACCTCTCCGGTATCCATTTCGACGTTTTCATAGCGAATCCCCAACAGGGTTGACCATGCGGGCGCCGGGGCAGCTTCCCATTCGGCCCACACGCCTGTGCGGTTCCGCTCGCCATCATTGATGTTCACATAATCCAGCGGCGACATCATCATGGAGCCCGGCACGGCAGGCCAGTAATCATCCATCGACGCGCGGAACATCTCTGCCCCGACCCGGACCTGCCCGACGCCTGCGACCGGCGTGTCATAGGAGACCTTGGCCGAGACATCCTCGCCCTCGGTGATCATCGGCATTCCGCCAGTTGCCGCCCCGCCCTTGTCGGACAGGAAGTTCATTTCGTGATCGACGCTGCGCCAGGAGGCTTCGGCCGTCAGCAGGCCTGCACCAAGCGGGCCTTCGCCATGCAGCTGCACGCTGGTGCTCGTATTGTCGGTGAGATCCATGCGCTGGTTGGCAAAGCCTTCATACGGCACGCCCTGCTGGCTGATACGGGCCCAAAGCAGCACATCCTCTGCAGGACGGGCGGCGAGCAGCAGCGACTGGTCATAGTTCTGGTAGAGGGTGGAGCGGACTTCGTCGCCGGATCCGGACTTGTAATTGTCCGCCTTGTTCCAGCTTGCGTCGTAACGGGCGCTGACGTTCTCACCCGCGACATTCGCCTGAAGCGACGCGCCGACACCGTTCGAGACGCTCCGGTAGGTCGCGCCGGCTTCACCGAAGACCTCGACACCGCCATTTGAAAACTCCGGCGCCCGGCTCTCGATCGAGATAATCCCGGCAATATTGTCGCCGCCCATGCTGACCGGCGACAGGGTCGGCGTCACAACCACCCGCTCGACACGCGACGCATCGATATAGGACGTCACCGGGTTCATATGGTTCGGGCAGTAATTGGTGGATTGCTGGCCGTCGATCAGCACGCCCACGCGGTCATCTGCCAACCCCCGCAGAACCGGAAGCGAGGCAATGCCGCCATTCGACTGGACCGAAACACCAGGAACCCGGGAGATCAGCTGAAGCGAATCCGAGGAGTTGGCGAGGCCAGCCTCAAGGCCGGCCCCTGTCACTTCCGTGCTGTCGACAGCAATGCTGACCCCATCCACAGAATTGCTTTCCTGCGCTTCGATCGGCGGCAGTTCGGTAGCTGTTTGTGCGGCGGCGGGCATCGCGATGCCCGCTGAGGCGAGAAGGGTCGCGGCGGTGCCGCCAAGGAGTGTGTGTTTCATATTCATTTGCTTTCTTGAGGAAGAGAGAGGTCAGGCAGCCAGCGACTGGCCGCGGCGGCGATTCTGGAGAGCGGCTTCGACGGCATCGGCCAGCGAAGCGCGTTCAGGAGGAGAGAGAACGGAGCCAATTTCGGTGCGCTGCGGCCCGGCACGCAGGATGAGGGCATCGCACCCCTTGCCCGTGTTGTTGACACGGTCCACGCGCAGCCAGTGCGGCCGCAACTCTGCCCGCTCGACAGGCTGGCCGACCCGGCTGCGGGTTTCGATCAGGATAGACGTATCGGTAAGGCAGACGCGCTGCCTGTACTGGCCAAGAGTCCGGGCATGCCAGAGGATCATCACGCCAAGCGCGACCTCTGACAGGAACACCAGCGGCGTGACCATCCAGGCGCCCATCCACGCGGTCGCGAGGCAGATAAGGCTGCCCGGCAGGATCAGGGACGCCGCAAGGGTCAGCGCGACCCGGTTGTTCAGCGAAATGTTCGGCGTGATGACCGCATCCAGCCAGATCCGTCCATTTTCTTCGCCGGCATTGTCCCGGCGTCTTTCACGGTCCCCGATCTGTGGGACCTGCAGCCTGTCAGAGGCTGCGACCAGATTGTTGTGCATTGAAATTCATCCGATTCCGGACGCGCAAGGCATGCGCCAGCGCACCAACGCGCATGTCCGCAGACACGCGCGTGCGAGGAAAATCAGATGGTCAGAGGCGGCCCGCGGGCGGGCGGCGGTGGGGCCGCAAGGCCGCGGCCGGGCGCGATATAGTCAAACTGCGTGAGGAAACGGGCATGCGCTTCGACAGGTTCCGCCAGCTTTCCGGATACGTCTACCGGCGTGAAATGTGCCGACATGGCATAGGGGCAGGCCTGGTTCTTGCCGTCGTCGGTCTGGCCCGGCATCTCTTCCGGGTCGACGATTTTGCCGTTCTGCAGGTCCAGCAGGGCCTGCGTGCCATTCGTGCCATCACCATGGCAGATGACGACGCTGACGAATTCTCCCGGCGTATCTGCAGCTGCCAGCATGTAACCGGCCGGAACCAGGCCGCGCACAATCATGGCCATCAGCGCGAAAGCGCTGAACAGCGACATGAGTCTTGAGCGGTTAGATCGGTTCCACATACTGCCCGGAGGAAGGCCACAGGCATGCGGGAATGACAACTGTGTCATGCAGCCACAGATTAATGGGTGACTATAGCGGACCAGCCCGGACTATACCGGACCACTCCATGACCAAAGCATGCGCGGCAACCGCCTCAGAACCGTGTTGCATGGGCAACAGAGCGAACAGAAATTGCAGCCCGCCAAATCGGGGCTGCCAGTTTTCTGTAACCTCCCTGAAGACCGGTTTGCCCCAATTGCCGGTGCCGCGTCCCCCACCCACGCCGGGCATGGCACATATTAAGGGGCCCGGATGTTTCCACCTTACCGTTCCGGTTTCCACCAGGTTTCGCCTGCGAGGGGCGATCTCTTCAAGAATACGTCACGCCAGATACGCATCCCCTACACGGCGCCGCATCTATTCCATCACCTCCTGTCACATTCGCCATCGCGGTGGATTGCCCACCATGTGCATCTTGCGGGGCGAACAGCCAGAAATCACCTACTTCGTATACGGAATTGTTACAAAAGCACCTTCGCAAAACTTTGATTTGAAGGCCGGGGCGAAAAAAAATAGCCAGCCCGCCAAGCGGCAGATTGTGCGCCGCAACAGGGAATGGGCTTTTCATGAAACGTCACCTTCGTTCTGCAACCGCGCTTGCAGCTCTCACCTTCTCCGGCCAATTCGTCGCCTTCGCCGACCCGGATGCCGCAGACAGCGACCGCCGCCTTGAAACCGTCACGGTGACAACCCAGAAGCAGGAACAGTCACTGATCGACGTGCCGATCAACGTGTCCGTCACCGACCAGGACCTGATCGACAAGCTGGCGGCAGATGACCTTGAAGACCTCGGCAATTTCGTGCCGGGCCTCCAGGTTCAGGCACAAAGCCTCAACGCGCCGAGCTACTCGCTGCGCGGGGTCGTGTCCGACAGCGGTTCGCCGCGCGTCGCCCTCTTCCAGAATGGCGTGGCCATCGGCAATCCGGGCTATGCTTCGAACCTCGCCATCTACGACATGGAACGCGTCGAGGTTGTGAAAGGCCCGCAAGCCACGCTGTTCGGCCAGGGCGCCCTCGTCGGCGGCATCAACTTCATCCAGAACCATGCCTCGCTGGCCGGTAATTCCGGATCCCTGAGCCTTGAAGCCGGCGATTACAATTCCCGCCGCGCCGAAGGCCACTACAACTATGTCGTCAACGACACGCTCGCCCTGCGTGTTGCCGGCCAGGTCAAGAAGATGGACGGCTATGTTCCGAACACAGCCAATTCGCCAGACCTGATGGGCCAGGATACGACAGCGCTGCGTGCCGCCGTTCGCTGGGCGCCGACCGACAGACTGACGGCTGACCTGTTCGTCAACTATGAGAAAGACGACTCCACCGGCACGCAGTTCACGTCGGGCTTCTTCAAGGTCAACGGCAAAGTGGACCCCTACGGCGCCACGGCCATGAACATCAATAAAGACCAGGTCCGCGACAAGCTCGGCAATGACCGGGATCTGTTCTACGTAACGTCCAACATCGAATACGACATCAACGATTCCTGGTCGCTGACATCCCTCACCGACTATCGCAACCTGATGTCAGACGAAGCCTGGGATTCTGACGGCGCGGCCTTTGACCTGCTTCAGTTCTATCAGGCCAAGAAGGCCAATACGTTCAGCCAGGAACTCCGCCTGAACTATGATGCCGGTGGCAAGCTGACCGCCTTCTTCGGTGGCAATTATTTCACCATCAACAGCAAGACCGAACTGCGCTTCTCGACCGATGAAGCCTATGCCCAATCCCTGTTCGCGCCGAACCTCGCCGCTGGCGCCAAGCTGACAGTCCCCGCGGCGCAGACCTACCTCGCCTTTGCCGGTGTTCCGGGGGCCGAAAACTTTGGCAGCTTCGACACGCCGCTTCAGTATTCCGCGCTCGCCGCCCTGCTGCTGAACCAGCTGTTGCCGCTCTATGGCGAACATCTTGAACAGTCGCTGTCGACCGATGACCGCGACACCTACGATCTCTTCGGCGACGTCACCTACGCCGTGACCGACCGCCTGAAACTGACTGCCGGCCTGCGCTATACGAAGGAAGACCTGTCGGCCAGCACGATTGGTCACGTCCTGAAGTCGAACCCGTATCTTGCCGCAGCTGGCGGCCTGAACGGCGTAACGCTACAGCCAACTCTGCTGCTCAGCTCCGAAACGCTCGGCAAGAAGGCCTCCGCATCAGAAAGCACCGACGGCGCCTTTACCTGGCGTCTCAACGCGGCCTATCGCGTATCTGATAATGTGAATGCGTGGGTTGCTTATGGCCGCGGCCGCCGCCCGGAAGTGCTCTCGGCAAGCGGCGCAACCTACAGCCTGATCGATGCTGAAACGCTGGATAATGTGGAGACCGGCGTGTTCGCCCGCCTGTTCGACAACCGCGTCCAGATGACCAGCTCAATCTATTATGGGCAGTACAAGGACTTCCAGACCACCCGCTTCGATCCGATCAACGGCGTGTTCATCACCGAGAATTCCGGCAACGCCACGCAGTACGGTTTCGAATTCGACGGTCAGGCGCTGGTCAACGATTATGTCCGCCTGCTCGCGACCTATGCCTACACCCACTCGGAATATGATGACAAAGACGACAACGGGAACCCGCTGCAGTTTGCCGGCAACAAATTCCGCCTCAGCCCGGAACAGAGCTTCTCGCTGGCCGCAGACATCACCGTGCCCATGGGCGAACATGGCGATATCTCCATCGTCCCGAGCTACATCTGGAAGAGCAAGCACTTCTTTGAAGATGATAATGGCTTCAACTATACGACGGATGGCAATGGCGGTTTCGTCCGGACGCCGGAAATGTATCCGGACGGCACCATCATCAAGGAATATCAGGACCCCTACGGCGTTGCGAACCTGCGCGTGGGCTTCGATGCGGCCAGCGAGCGCTGGGGCGCCTATGTTCTCGGCGAGAATATCTTCGACGAGGAATTCCTGATCGACGTTGGCAACACAGGTGGCGCGTTCGGCCTCAGCACGATCATTCGCGGCAAGCCGCAAATGGTGAAGGCCGGCGTCTACGTCAAATTCTGATCCATGGTCGCGCCGGGAGGGAGCCCCCCCTCCCGGCGGACCTGTCTCTTTGCTGAAAGTGCCCGCCATGAAACGACTGATCACAGCTTCGGCGCTCGTCCTCGCCGCGTGCACCCATGCACCCGCCACACCGTCAGGCCCGGTGGAAACATCCACCGCCACAGAATCCGCCGCGACCGCCTGGAACACGCTGACCGGCGCGCGCCCGATCGTGATCGCCCATCGCGGCGCCAGCGGCCTCTACCCCGAACACACGATCATGGCCTACAAGACCGCCATTGCGCAGGGAGCGGACTTTATCGAGCCAGACCTGGTGATGACATCTGATGGTGTCCTGATCGCCCGGCATGATCTCTACCTCTCCGGAACAACCGACATCGCGGACCATCCCGAATTCGCCGACCGAAAAGTAAAACGCCAGACGCCCTTCGGCGAACAGGAAGACTGGTGGGCCGACGATTTCACCTTTGCGGAAATCCAGACCCTGAAAGCGCGCCAGCAATTCGACGGCCGCCCGATGCAATACAATGACACGCTGGACATCGTGACCTTTGACGAGATCATGGACCTCGTCCTGGCGGAAGCGGAGAAAGGCAACATTGTCGGCCTGCACGTGGAAGCCAAATGGCCGAGCCATTACACCGAAATCGGCAAAGGCCTTGCCGATCCGATCCTCGATGCGATGAAAGCCAAGGGTCTGAAGGCCGCAGGCATCCCGGTTTATATCCAGTGCTTCGAACCGCCCTTCCTGGCCGAGGTCGCCGAGAAGAGCGATCTGCCATTGATCCAGAATATGGTCGGCGCACCTTATGCCGCCATGATGGGACTGGAATACGACCTGGAGAACATGCCGACAGACGGCGTCGGCGCGGACGTGTCCTATGTGCTGGGCAAAGATGGCCAGCCGACCGATTTTGTCACCCGCGCACACGATGCCGGGCTGCTTGTCCATGTCTACACCGTGCGGGACGACCGACCGGATGCGCCCTTCACGGACAGCCGCGATGAATTGCAGGCACTGTTCGATGCCGGCGTGGATGGTGTGTGGGCTGACTTCCCGGCGACGGCCGTCGGGGTGCGCGGGCAAATGGGCGACTGACGCCGCCTGCCGGGCACGTCGCTAGACAATCCCGCTGTTGCGCAACTTCCCGATCTGCTCCGGTGTCAGGTCGAGGAGTTCCGTCAGCACCTGTTCGGTGTGTTCGCCAAGTGTCTCCGGCCCGCTCCACCGTACAGATCCCGGTGTTGCCGAGAGCTTCGGAAAAGCGTTCTGCATCTTGATCGTGCCCCAGCGCTCACTCGCAAGATCGACCAGTGCTTCGCGCGCGATATAATGCGGGTCGTCCAGCATATCGCGGGCGCGGTAGACCTTCCCGACCGGGACGGCATGCGCGATCATGACCGCTTCGACCTCGTCAATCGTCCGGGTACTGGTCCAGTCATTGATCAGATTGTCCAGCCGGGTCTGGTTCTCGCCGCGCGCCACATGGGTTGCATAAAGCGGATCGTCTTTCAGTTCCGGCCGCCCCATGGCCTCGCAAAGCCGCGCGAAAACTGTGTTCTGATTGGCGGCAAGAATGACCATGCCGTCTGAACAGTCATAGATGTTCGACGGCGCAATCGCCGGAAGATGGGAGCCAGACCGCTCACGCGTGTAATTCTCGACCGTGTATTCAGGCACCAGGGATTCCGTGATCGCCAGAATGGATTCATAGATCGCGGCGTCAACGACCTGCCCCTCCCCGGTTTTTTCCCGATGGTGAAGCGCCGCCAGCGCGCCCACTGTGGCAAACGTGCCAGCCAGTGTATCGCCAAGGGAAATGCCGGCGCGCGACGGCTTCCGGTCCGGCTCGCCCATCAGATAACGCACGCCGCCCATGGCCTCTCCCACAGACGCATAACCGGGGCGTTTCGCATACGGCCCCGTTTGCCCGTATCCGGAGATGCGGATCATGATGATCCCGGGGTTTTCCTTTTTCAGATCTTCATAGCCAAGGCCCCACTTCTCCATCGTACCCGGACGGAAATTCTCGACGATGAAGTCAGCTTGCCGGACCAGTTGGCGGATAATATCCTGCCCGTCTTTCTCCCGCAGGTTCGCCGTGATGCAGCGCTTGTTCCGCGCGCAAACGGACCACAAAAGCGGATAGCCCGTCCGCCCCCAGGTCCGCAGCGGATCGCCCTGCCCTGGTGGCTCCACCTTGATCACATCAGCGCCCATATCGCCGAAAAGCTGTGCGCAAAAAGGCCCCGCGATCAGTTGCCCCAGCTCAAGAACACGAAGCCCCGCCAAAGGCCCTGCAGGCGCTGTCACCGTCTTGTCCATTTATCCCTCTGTTTTTTGTCGGTTTGGGGCTCAGGCCTTCAGGCCCATTGTCAGTGACTTTGCGAAAACAGCCGCAACTTCCTCGCCCTTGTTGGAGGCACTCGGCCGGAACCATTTCGGCACCCAGTTCACAGCTCCGAGAATCGCATTGCTGACCATTGCGGGATTATCCGCAACCAGTTCACCCGCCTCAATGCCAGCATCGATGATCGCCGTTATCCGCCGCGTATGATCCCGGGACCGCTTCAACAAGTCATCCTTGTGCGGTTTTGAAAGCGCCGGAATTTCTGACAGCATCGCCACGGGACCTTCGTTGCCGCATATGGCCTCGATCTGATACCGGATGTATAGCTGGATCTTCTCAAGCTCGGTCTCGCCTTCTTCCAGCGCCCGGTCGAGCGCTGCACCGCCAATATCGAGGGCGCGGCTGTAGCAAAGATAGATAAGCTCTTCCTTGTTTTTCACGTAATAGTAGACCGCCGCATCCGTGATCCCCAGCTGCCGGGCCACATCTTTCAGAGACGTGCCGCTTGTCCCTTTTTCATTGAAGCACCGGGCAGCGACCTTCAACAGCATGTCCCGCTTCAGCTGATGGCGAAGCTGCCGGTCAAAATGCCATTTATCCGGTGCGCTCATAATGTTACCCTTGCCTTGCAGTCCCGCCATGGCCTGGTTAGCACGTGAAGCGCCTCTACCCCGACCATCCGTCCGTCCCCTTGGACGCTGGCTGTTTATTTAATACGCTCTAGATTTTCTTAGCAAGACATAAAATCTATGTCGCAGATAGCGTCGGCTTTGCGCTTATGAGCTCATGTGTGACCCACAGATCACGGAGCGGCCTAAAGTCCAAAAACTTTACGAAAACACTTGCAAATTCTTCCCGACCGTTTGTATTTTAGTGAGCGCTAGAAAAAGTTGCTGGTAACAAGAAAGTATGGTGACCGGACCCAACCGGCACCCCCCGGCATGTCCGGGATGAGGGAGGTAAAATCTATGAAACAGAAGCTATATGGCTCATCGAGCCGCGCCGTCGTCGGCGCCGTCCTCGGAACCGTCGCACTCGCCCTGGCCGTCCCTGCGCACGCGCAGGAAGAAACGACCAGTGAAGATGGTGCCCGCCGCCTGCAAGCGGTGATCGTTCAATCAACCAAACGGAGCACAACCCTGCAGGACGCTCCGATTTCCATCGGCGTCGTCTCGGGCGAAACCATTGCAGACTACCAGGTCGCCGACCTGACCGATCTTCAGAGCTTTGTCCCGAACCTGACCGTCCAGAAGACGTTCGGCAACTGGGCCGTCCGTATTCGCGGTCTGGGCTCCGGAATCGCGAACATCGCATTCGATTCCTCGGTCAGTGTCTTCAACGACGGTGTCTATTGTGGCCGCTCCAGCTGTCTGGAAACCGGCCTGATGGATGTGGGTTCAGTTGAAGTCGCACGCGGCCCGCAAGGTGCCCTGTTCGGCAAAAGCACCATCGCTGGCGCCATCATTGTATCCAGCGCGCGCCCGACCAGCACGTTCGAAGCCTATGCGAATGCAGGCGTTGAACTGGAAGATGGCGGCTACCGCACATCCGGCGCGATCTCTGGCCCGCTTTCCGATACAGTCCGTGCCCGTCTGGCCTTTCAGACGAAAAATTTCGACGGCGACGTCAAAAATCAGTTCACCGGAAATGATGACAACTCGATCGAAAGTTGGGGGGCACGCGGAAGTGTTGAGTGGGACATCACGCCGGATACGATGCTTTTCGCGAAAGTCGAAGGCGGTTCGAATTCCATCGACGGCCGCCGGAACCAGCTTGTGGAGGCGGGCGCCCTGCTCTCTCCGACCGCACCGATCAACCCGGCCTATCTCGAAACCAATCCCGACCAGATCCGCTATGCCGCAACCGGCGTCCCGGTGCCCGAGTTTGACGATCGCGACTCCCTTTCATTCACCACATCGCTTTCCTCGATGATCGGCGAACACAAGCTGGAGCTGACCGGAAACTACTGGCAGACAGAATCCGAACGATATCTGGATGTCGACGGTGTTCCGGAGTTTCTACTCAATACAACCATCGGTGATGACTATGAGCAGAAATCCTTCGAGGCGCGCCTGCTTTCCCCGACCGGCAACACATTCGAGTATATCGTCGGTGGTCTGTACCACACTTCAGAAGTCGATATGTACCAGTACAGCCCGTATTCTCCGGGCTTCTTTGCGACGGTCGGCGTGCCTGCCGTTGCATATAACCAGATTGATGGGGCTGTCACTTCGCTTCGCCAATTCCATCGTGAATCAGAGACCGTGTCCTTTTACGGGCAATTGACCTGGCATCTCACCGAAAAACTGAGTCTGATCGGTGACCTGCGTTACACAAAGGAAGATCAGGATGCACGGGCGCAAAACCGCCATGCGGAGATGCCTGACCTGGTGAATCTCGTCTTCAACCCGAATACGCCACTGCGGACCCAGCCTGAGTTCATCTTCAAAGAGTCCCGATCGGATGCCAATACGGACCCGTCCATCCGTCTGCTCTATAAAATGAACAGTGATGTCAGCATGTATGCTGCTTACTCGACGGGCTCCAAGCCGGGCGGCATGAAAGCAAACGACGACGCCCTCGGATCGATCCTTCTGTCCAAGGATTCTGCCTTCCTCTCCCAATATGTCGGCGTATCTTCGCTGACGGCTGCGGAGTTGAACAACGGCATCACCCTTTCAGAGGGCAATGGTGTGTTCGACTTTGAAGGGGAAGAGGCCAAAAATTATGAAGTCGGAACCAAAATGTTCCTGGCAGATGGACGCGTCAGCCTGAACGCAGCCGCCTTCCTGATGAAGTTCGACAATTTGCAGACCGCATCTTATGACGGCACGCGCTTCATCATCGGCAATGCTGCCTCGGCGGAGGTGAAGGGGATCGAACTTGAAAGCCAATGGCTTGCAACCGACAACCTGACCTTCAATGCGTCTGTCGCGTATACGGACGCCAAGTTCGACGAGTTCAAGAACACCCAGTGTCCGATCGCATCGGATGGGACCAAGGAAGACCCGGCTTGTGTCGACGGTCAGGGGGATCTGAGCGGGCGACAAATCGAACGCGCTCCGAAAACCGAACTGAATATCGGCGCGGCCTGGACCAGAAACATCACACCTGGCCTTGTGTTCGATGCCAAGGTTGATGGTTATTATTCCGATGAATACTATGTCCGGCAGGACTTCGACCCGGCCGGATATCAGAAAGGGTTCACGAAGCTCAACGCGCGGCTGGCCATCGGGGCTGCCGATGATCGCTGGCAGATTGCCCTGGTCGGCCGCAACCTGACCGACGAACTGACCATTCAGCACGCCTACCAGGTCCTCTCCTCGTTCCAGTCACTTGGCGAAGGCCGCAAAGTGTTCCTGGAAGGTACCCTGCGCTGGTAGCTCCTCCTAAAGCCCAGCAAAAGGAAAAGGCCGCTCCGATTGGAGCGGCCTTTTTTCTTTTCGCTTGAAGCAGGTTAGTGCCGAACGGTGATTTTCCACTACTCATATGCCTCCCGCAACAGACGCTTGAGGATCTTTCCATTCGGGTTGCGCGGCATGTTCTCCCGGACTTCCAAACGGCTGATCCGCTGGCGCTTGCCGACCCGCGCATTGGTCCACTCAAGGACGTCAGCAATCTGTTCCGGCGCACTCCCCGCCTCCGGCACAATAATGCCGATGGGGGTTTCGCCCCATGTCTCGTCCGGCACGCCTATGACAGCCACTTCCGATACAGCAGGATGCCCGATCATCACGGACTCAATATCTACCGGATAGATATTCTGGCCGCCGGAGACGATCATGTCTTTCTTCCGGTCCGTGATGTAAAGATAGCCTGCCTCATCTGTCCGGCCGATATCGCCGGTTCGCAGCCACAGCACACCGTCCGGGTCGAAATACTTGATCTCCTCGGTCGCTTCCGGACGATTGTGATACTCGACCATCCAGTGGACGGAGCGAACACAGATCTCTCCTGTCCCGCCCCACGGCACCACATGGCCATCATCATCAACCAGAATAAAGTCATGGCCGCGGACGGGTTTCCCGACCGATGCCGTGCGCCCTTCCGCCTCTTCGGGCTGCAGGGTCGTCATGAAGCCTTCCGTGAGTCCATAAAGCTCGATGACCGCACACGCGAACTGCTCATCAATTTTGCGCTTAAGGTCTCCCAACAATGGCGCGCCGCCAGATATGACCGCTTCCAGGGACGCAACCCGCCCGGACCGGAAGCCCGGTGCGTCCAGCACCCGCTGGAACTGGATCGGCACCATGAAAGTATGCGTGACGCCGTAGCGCTCAACACATTCGAGCCAATCGTCCACATCAAACCTGGAACGCACCACACACGTTCCGCCAACGATCAGAGCACAGAAAAGTGATGCCCAGGCTATGTTCGAATAGAGCCCAATTGGGCAAATCGAAATCGACGCAAAATGGTAACGATGGGCGAGAGCCAGTTCGTACATGGACTGCAGGCGCCGACGGTAAGCATGCTTGATCCCTTTGGGAAGACCGGTCGTGCCGGAACTGTAGATGATGTTACACGGATCTTCTTCAGCGATTTCCACAGCGGGTTCAATATCGGATTGCCGGTCTCTCCAGCTCTGGAATTCCTCGGCCGATACTCCCGATTCTCCGAGCACAAGTTCGGCGGGCCGGCCTGCGGGGAACTCCCGGCCCTCAAAGCGCCTGTACTGGTCAGGTGTATAGAAAACAGCCTTCGCACCGGAGTCTTCGATCATCCGGATAAGGCCTTCCTCATGTACAGCAAGGTTTAACGGTACAATGATCGCCCCTGCCTTCAGGATTCCGTACATGACCTCGACATATTCGGAGCAATTCGACATCAGGATGGCGACGCCCTGCCCCCTGCCGATTCCCATCTCCAGCAGTCCGTTGGCTACCTGGCTGGACCGCCGGTTCAATTCCCCCCAGCTGAGCGCACCGTTTTCATCGATGATTGCGGGCTTGTCCGGATACCACTTGCCGTTCAGGCGAATGAAATCGTGGAACAGCGGCGGTGCGATTTCAAAGCTCACAGCGTACCTCTTTATCAGCTGGCCAAATCAGCGAAATCCAACCGCATCTGCCGCTTCAGTACCTTGCCGGTCGCGTTTCGGGGAAAGCTCTCCACAAATTTGTACTTTCGCGGAATCTTGTAACCCGCGAGGCGAGGCCGAAGAAACGACTCAATGTCTTTGGGGTCAGGCCGCGCACCGGCTTTCGGCACGACACAGGCGAGCAGGCTCTCGCCCCATTTGGAATCCGGGAGACCGATGACAGATACATCCTCGACATCCGGGTGCTGAATAAGCTCGTTCTCGATCTCAACGGGATAGATGTTCTCCCCGCCACTGACCACCATGTCCTTGATACGGTCCACGATGTAGAGAAACCCCTCTTCATCAAAATAGCCAGCATCTCCGCTGTGATACCAACCATCCTTCAGGGCTTCGGCAGTTGCCTCCGGCCTGTTCCAGTACGACTTCATCACCCGGTCTGTCAGACACAGGATTTCGCCGATCTGACCACGGGGCAATTCCTCCCCGGCCTCGTCGACAACTTTCAAACGGGATGCCCCCAACGGCCTGCCAGCGGACTTAAGTTTGTGGCCCGCATCATATGTGCAATCCGCTGGACCAAGATAAGTCAGCCCACCGCAACATTCCGTCATGCCATATGACAATGCAAAACCGCATTTGAGCACACTCTGCGCCTCCCGCAGCAACTCAACCGGAATTCCGGATCCCGCAATCAGCAATGTATCCAGATGGGTGAGATCAAGCTCTCCCACTTCCGGAAGCCGGATGATGTCGTGGATCAGCGCCGCCGGGAGCGGTGTCACAGCAATCTTGTGATCGGCAATGAGCTGAATGATCTCCGCAGCCGACGCCGCCCGAAGGATTTCCACACGTGCCCCGGCATACAAACCCGCCAGGCCCAGATTGCAGGCGGCAATATGGAACAGCGGCATGGTGCACAGGACCGCAGCATCCGGCCGAAACATCGCTGGCCAAACGGACAAGCCTTCGATCGCGGAACGTACCATTGCGCGGTGCGTAATTTCCACGCCTTTCGGATGCCCGGTTGTCCCACTGGTATACATCTGCACTGCAGTCTCTTCCGGACGTGGTGAATCCGGCAGTTGACCCGGGGCCGGAGATACACTCGCCCAACCGGCCACCCCCGGTCCGGCATCGATTGCGACAACCGTTTCGAGCGACCCTGTTTCCGAGCCAGCCGCAGTCACGACGTCCAGAAACTCCTCGCCGACAAAGATCAGCTTTGCGCCGCTATCCCGCAGGATATAGGCCACCTCCTTCGGCGCGAGACGGAAATTTACCGGAACGAGCGTTGCCCCAACCTTTGAAGCCCCAAAGAGAATTGGGAAGAAAGCGTCCGAATTTTTGTCAAGAAACGCAACGCGGTCTCCCTTTTCAACGCCTGCTTTGCAAAGTGCCAACGCGATCCGGTCACCGAATTCATTCAGTTCACGGTATGTGAACGTCCGGTCCTCATAGACAACAGCAGTCCGGCCCGGTGTGCGGGCAGCATGGCACCGGGGGAAGTCTGCAAGCGTATGGATTTCCGGATCCGCGATCTCCTCAAGAGACCGCAACAGGCGGTCTTGGGATGCCATGCCTCACATCCCGTGCTTCTGAAGCCAATTCGCGCAGGTCTCTGCCGCTTCGACGGCCTTTTCCTGCTGACCGAAGAAATAGTGGTTGGCACCCTGGATCCACACCAGTTCCTTGTCGTCATGAGAGACGGCTCCATACAGGCGCTTGGTATGCTCCGGCGTAATCCCATCATCGGCGGTATTGCCAACGACAAGAACGGGTACGGAAATTTTCTCGGCACATTTCACCCCGTCCGCCCGGGCGTCATCATAACTCCACTGAGAGAGCCAGCTGCGCAGCGAGCAGAACCGGGCCAGCCCCACCGGGCTATCATTGACAATCTCCGGAGCGCCAAGGAAGCACCAGTTCGGCTTGCGTTCATTCGGATCGATCGCCGGGTCCAGCCATTTCGGATCGGCCATGGTGCGATGCACGACGAAACCATACTCCCGATTGACCTGGCCAGCGGCCTTGTAGTCCGCAAGCTTGCCCTTGACCCATTTCGTGATGCGCCGGTTTCTGTCGACCTGCGCCTGGCGGAACCGTTCCAGGTATTCCGCTGAATAAGGCGGCTTGTGCGGATTGCGCGGGTCATAGATGTCGAGCTCGACATCCCGGTTTTCCGGGTCGTTCTCGTCCATCACCGACGGATCGATCCACTCTGTAAAGGTGATGTGGCGCGCATGGTGCGCCGCCACAAGCATCACGGCATCGGCAGGAATGAAGCCGCGCGTGGTCAGATCCGGCGGATCACCAGCCGGCGTGGCCGTCACGGATGGCTGCTCGGCTTCCGATTGATAGAACAGCGACATGGAGCCACCACCGCTCCACCCGCCGAGCACCACTTTGTCGTAGCCGAGGCGCTCCTTGGCATCACGGACTACGGCCCCGAGGTCGCAGATAACCTTTTCCATGATCAGCGCGGTGTCGACACCGCGATAGCGCGTATCGCAATAGATCGTGTGAACACCACTTTTGGCGAGCGCCGCCATCATTGGCAGATATGATCCGCCTCCGATCGGGTGTGACCAGATCACGACCGTCTTCGAGGGATTATCCCTTGGTTTCAGTAGCTGGCAGCTGAGCGCAACCTTGTCGATCTCCCCGGCATAGGTGTCTTTGAACGCAGACTTGTCCTCGTAGACGACGAGGTACGGAATCCGATCGTATTTGTGCTTCGTGGCCGTCATGCGCACCTCCCAGTGCATTTTTTATGTCGGAACGTGCAGTCGACGCCCGAAACCGTTATTTTGTCTCTTCAAGAATTTTTTAATCTACATTCAAAAGTGGGTTGGTCAAACATTGCCGTTGGGTCACTCCGAATTATTCTTCAGGTATTTCCGCATGCGTCGTGAGAGGACGAACATGCTGTAGTCGGCGGCTGGATCTGGTTGCGGTTTCACGGCTCTCTCCCGCTTCGATTGCCGCCTTGATGCCTGCCTCGACGCGCATGTGAACTTCGGCATCATGAATGATCTGTTCCGCATGCTCCTGAGGCAGAACAACAACGCCATCTTCATCCCCGAGAATGAGATCGCCGGGCCGGATTGCCACGTCGCCCCAGATACCAGGAAGCATGACCGGACTGTTCATGGCCGTATACCTCCATTTGCGGTGCGCGTTGATCGGCGAGGCATACCGGCACCAGACCGGAACCGGCCCATTTGCCAACGCCTCCCGGTCCCGGACACCGCCATCAAGCAGGAATCCCCGGGCACCGGCCTGCACCATACTGGTCACCATATTGTCACCGATGATAGCACCCTTGTCGCAACCACCCGTGGCAATGACGACAATCGCACCAGGGGTGACCAGGGCATCAAGATCGAATGTTGGCAAGCCGGCCTGACCAGCCTCTTCCCTCCCCTCAGCGCACAATGCCAGGCCAGCCATGCTGGCATTGCCGAGCGGCCGCAACTCTGGCGCGAGGACCTGCGCCTCCAGACCCATTGCCACCATGATGTCCGCCACCGCAGCAGTTTCGAGTGCTGAAAGCCTCGCCAGCAAATTCTTGTCCGACACGCCGGTTCCTCCCCTCCGGTACGCGGGAAGCTGGACACTTCTCCGCTTGTGATATATCAGCCGTACATCAATAATCCGATCCTGCCAATCGTCACAAGACCAACCCGGCATTCAGGGACAAATGGGGAGCGTACAATTCCAAACATACCGGGCATTATCCGTGATGCACTCCTGACGTTGGAGCTGGCAGGTCAGGAAGGCCCCCTTACCGGCGAACCGCTGAGGGGTGGTGTGTCTTGTGATATCTGGCGCGTTGACTTGCCGGATGGAACCGTGTGCGCCAAACGGGCCCTTCCGAAACTGAAAGTTGCCGAAGACTGGTTTGCCCCGACAAACCGGATAGATTTCGAGGCAGCATATTACAGGTTCGCCAACACCGTCGAACCGGATGCTACGCCGACCGTTCTCGGTCACGATCCGGTAACGGGTGTTCTGGTGACAGAATATCTCTCTTCTTCTGACTACACGGTTTGGAAAGAAGAGCTGCAAAACGGAATCATCCGCCTTGGCCATGTTCAGCAACTGGCGAAAATGCTGCGTCACCTGCACGACGCAAGCCGCGTGAACCCCAAGGCCGCCGAGACGTTCAATCAGCCTGACTTGATCCACCCCCTGCGGCTGTCTCCCTATTTCCTGGCAAGTATTTCGGCACATACAGACCTTGAGGACGAACTGACCGGACTGGTGAACCTGTTCGAAACAAGCCGTCTGTGGGTGATACATGGGGACCTCAGCCCTAAGAACATTCTATTCGGCCCTGACCACCCGGTCATTCTCGACGCGGAATGCGCCAATCTTGGCGACGCGGCATTTGACCTCGCCTTCTGCGGGGCACACCTCTTTCTCAAGGCTGTCTGGAAACCAGAATACGCCAGCAAGTATGAGGACGTGTTCGAGGCATTTTGTGCCGCGTATTTCGAGACCAGCAGGAACTCTGACTTCGAAGCCCGCGCCGTCAGATACCTCTCCGGTCTCTTGCTGGCGCGCATAGATGGGAAGTCCCCCGTTGAATACATCACCTCTTCCGCTGACAAAAATGCCATTCGGTCGTTCGCCCGAGCCCAGCTGAAGCAACCGGACAAATCTCTCCGTTCGCTGTCGGACAAATGGTTCCCGCGGTGGGCCGCGCAATTCAACAACAGAAAGACGCAGAGTTGAGCCATCTCGACATCACATCCATAGATGGGCGCCAGGTCTGGGACAGCCGCGGCCGGCCAACCATCGAAGTCGAGATACGGCTCTCGAACGGTGCGATAGGCCGCGCCATTGCGCCGGCCGGCGCATCTACCGGCGCCGGAGAAGTGTTGGACCTTCGGGACGGCGGCCCCAAATTCGGCGGATATGGCGTCTCAAACGCCCTTGCCGGTCTTCGCGAGGAAATCATCCCGGCGCTGATGGGCCTGCCAGCCAACGAACAAGCTCACATCGACGAAACGCTTGAAGCCCTCGACGGAACCCAGCAGTTCAGCCGTCTCGGCGGCAACGCCCTGATTGCAACATCGCTCGCCGTTGCCCATGCGGCTGCGGCCGGACGCGACGAGCCCCTTTGGCACTATTTTGCAGATGGCGGAACGCCCGTCATCCCGGTACCGGAGATTCAGGTTTTCGGCGGGGGCGCTCATGCGGCGGGCGCCATGGATTTGCAGGACTTCATGGTCGTCCCTTTCGGGGCCTCCAACTTCCGTGAAGCACTCGAATGGGTCGCAGAGATCTACCTTGCTGCAGGCAAGGCCGTATCCCGGCGCGGGTTGAGCGTGGGCGTCGCCGACGAAGGCGGCTATTGGCCGGTGTTCGAAAGCAATGAAAGCGCGCTGGATGCTCTATTGAACAGTATCGAGACGGCCGGCTTTAATCCGGAGACACAGGTCGGCATGTCAATTGACGTCGCCGCCAACCAGTTTCACAGCAACGGATCATACGTGCTGAAAGCCGAAGGGCGCGCCCTGTCTACTAAGCAATGGTACGAACAGGTGGCCGGTTGGATGAGATCATATCCTATCGCCATGATCGAGGACCCGTTCACCGAAGAGGATCATGCGGCTCACCAGAAATTCACAGCTGAGTTCGGGAAGAGAGCACAAATCATCGGCGACGATCTGCTTGTTACGAACAGAGCCAATGTGGAATCCGCGATCACCGATAAAACCTGCACCGCCCTGCTCTGCAAACCAAACCAAGCTGGTACTCTGACCCGCACCAAAGACGCCTTCGATGCCGCAAAGGCCGCCGGGTTCGGCACGATTGTGTCCGCCCGCTCGGGAGAAAGCGAAGACACAACCATCGCCCATCTCAGCGTCGGCTGGGCCTCGGGACAGTTCAAGGTTGGCTCTTTCTCTCGTTCGGAACGCATGGCGAAGTGGAACGAAATGCTTCGAATTGAAGAGTCGCTGGGCACGCAAGCCAGATACGCAGGAGGAACCGCCCTTGGCCGCAACTGATCCCACGCCCTCCCCGCATGCGCGCCCCTTGTCCGAAGATGCGTACGAACAGCTGGAAGAACTCATCGTCACGATGGTGCTCGCTCCGGGTATGTTGGTGAGCGAACAGGAACTCGCTCAGCGAGTCGGGCTCGGCCGCACCCCTGTGCGGGAAGCTGTTCTACGCCTCTCCGCAGAGTACCTCATTGAGATCATGCCCCGGCGGGGCCTGAGAATTGCGCCAATCGACATCCGCCAGCAACTCCGCCTTGTCGAAACCCGGCGTGCACTGGAGATGCTGGTAGCAAGTCAGGCAGCAGAGCGCGCCAGCCGGCAGGACCGCGCAGCCTTCCAGGCCCTCGCGAAATCTTTCAGAAATGACGGCCGGAAAAGCTACAGGCGCTTCCTCAAGATCGACCAGAAATTCAACAGCGCCGTTGCGGCGGCATGTGACAATGAATTTGCCGTCGATGCCATTCAATCCCTACACGGTCTCTCCCGGCGCTTCTGGCACTATTATGCCGGACACGACGATGACCTGGGACGGGTCTCTGAAATGCATGCAGAGGTCGCAGACGCCATTGCTGAAGGTGACGTCCGGCGCGTCGGCAAAGGGGTCACGGTACATATGGACTATATCCAGGCATTCACGCTCGCAATGCTCAAGGATTGAGGCCCCTCCGATGACCAAAGTCCTGTTCCACTATGAAGCCGGTCCGAAACTTCTGGAAAAGCTGGCCGCACTCAAGAGCCGGGATATCGACGTTACCTGCTGCTACCAGACCGACGAAACAACATTCGAGACCCTGCTCAAAGACGCTGACGTGCTGTGGCACGTCCTTCGTCCGGTTACACGCAATCACATTGCAAATGCCCCTTCTCTGAAACTCATCCAGAAAATCGGCGTCGGCGTGAACACGATAGATCTGGAGGCCGCAGCTGCTCAAGGGATTCCCGTGTGCAATATGCCAGGCACCAACTCCCGCGCAGTCGCGGAAATGACGCTCCTGCTGATCCTGTCAACTCTACGGATTCAACCACGCCTCGATGCCCTTTGCCGGAATGGGCGATGGGTTCCGGATGAGACAACCCGCGAATCCCTCGCGGAGCTGCATGGCAAAACCGTAGGCCTGATCGGGTTTGGTGACATTCCAAAACTCCTCGCACCCATTCTCGACTTTATGGGCGCCCACGTCATCTATGCCTCAAGGCAACAGAAAAACGTGCCATACAGGCATGTATCGCTGGACGAGTTGATTACACGATCCGACATCATTTCCCTGCACATACCGTTGAATGACGACACAGCCCGCATGATCGGGGCTGATGAAATCGCCCGCATGAAACCCGGCGCGATACTGATCAATACAGCCCGCGGTGGACTGGTCGATGAGTCTGCTCTCTATACGGCACTCCGTTCGGGACATTTGAAGAGCGCCGGTCTCGATGTGTTCGATCCCGAACCCGTCGCACGTTCAAATCCATTGCTTCAGCTCGACACCGTCATCCCTGCCCCGCACATCGCCTGGCTTACCAACGAAACGTTCGACCGCAGCCTTGATGTCGCGGTTGCGAATACGCTTGCCGCCACAACGGGGAAGCCCCTGCGCCATCGCGTGATCTGATAATAATAACAAGAAGAGAGGAAACGCCACTCATGGCGCCTGCTGACCCAACACCCGTACCACGATCCGGCTTTTATGCCTGGTACGCCGTCATCATCCTGATGCTGGCCCAGACCGTTTCCTTCATTGACCGGATGGTCATGGGTCTCCTGGTCGGCCCGATTCGACAATCATTTGATATCTCGGACACACAATACAGCCTGCTCGCAGGTTTTGCGTTCGCCATTTTCTATTCGATCATGGGCATTCCGCTCGCACGGATTGCAGACCGTAGTAGCCGAAAACACCTGATTGCGATCGCAATTACTTTCTGGAGCATCATGACAACGGTGTGTGGATTGGCGAAGGGGTTTACCTCGCTCTTTCTTGCGCGAATAGGCGTAGGTGTCGGCGAAGCCGTTCTGTCGCCTGCGGCCTATTCCATCATCACGGACTATTTTGAAAAGAAGACACTGGCGCGCGCACTCAGCGTCTACACAATGGGCGTCGCCATCGGGTCCGGTCTCGCCTACGTCATCGGCGGATGGGTGGTTACGATTACCATGAATGCCGGCACGGTCGTCTTGCCGCTGGTCGGAGAACGCGAAGGCTGGCAGCTGACCTTCTTTATGGTTGGATTACCTGGACTTCTGGTGACGCTCCTCATCCTCCTGATCAAGGAGCCCGCACGGCGGGGACTGATTCAGGGCGAGGCATCCTCCGCCGGAGTCCCACTGAGAGACGCATTCCGATTTGTCGTCAGCCGGAAACGTGCCCTGTTCACCCATATATTCGGGGTCTCTCTTTTCATAATGGTGGTGTTCAGCCTCAACATCTGGGGGCCGGAATATCTGATGCGCACATTCTCCTTCTCGCGCGGCGATGCGGGGCGGACTTTTGGCGTTCTGATGATGATCGCAGGAACAACCGGCCTATTGACGGGTGGCGCCCTCGGAGACCGCTGGTTCGCCAAGGGAGTTGCGGACGCTTATAGCCGGGTAATCTTGTTTTCCATGGCCGGCATGTGGCCCTTTGTCGTTGCAATCGGCTTCGTAAGTACACCGGCACTCGGCATCGTCTGCCTGTCCGCTGCCACCTTCTTCTCAGGCTTTCAGGGCGGTATTGCAGGAGGTCTGATTCAGCTGATTGCACCCAACCAGCTCCGTGGGCAAACCGTTGCGCTCTACTTCCTGACGGCGAACTTCATCGGCATGGGGCTCGGGCCAACCGTTGTTGCCAGCGCGACAGACTTCGTGTTCCACAGTGATGCCGCGCTCAACAAATCTCTGGCCCTTTGCGGCGGTGTGGTGATCCCGCTGGCCGGATTGATCATCTTCTGGGGTCTACCGGCAGTCCGGAAAGCTGTGGAAGAAGCAAGGACCTGGGAATAGCAATCAGGAGCCATTGCGTGGGCAAACGCCGGAGCTGTGATGCCCACGCGCTCCCTAGAAGCGTTGTATCGTGCCCGGAAAACCCTCGTGCCGGTCGACACTTCCGGCATAGCCAAGGTGACCATCCCGGGGGCGGTACTTCGGCCCCCGGCGCACCAATATGTCGGCGCGGCCGGGTCGAAAACCGGATCAGGCGTGATAGAATTCCGACACTTCCCGTCTGTCCAGGGCTTCTGCCCCAAACAGCTCCTCTTTGCGCTTACGGGTTTTGTCCGTCCATTCCCGGGTAATCTTGCGGGCTTCCGATTCTTCTTCGTCTAGAATTTTGGAATAATCCGGTGTGCGGCAGGTGATTTCACACTGATAGCCGTTCGGATCATAGAAATAGATCGACTTCACAAACCCATGATCAATCGGGCCCGCACATTTGATCCGTGCGTCCTTGATCTTGCGCTTCCACACGTCCAGATCTTCAAGACTATCGATTTCAAACGCGACATGAACATCGAAGCTGTCTTTCTGTTCGAACTGGTCTGATTTTACCGTGTACGGCTCGTCAAAGAAAGCAACCATGGAGCCATCTTCCATTTCAAAGAAGAGGTGCATGTATTCGCGCTGGATATCCGTGCCGGAGACTTCCTCAAACGTCAGGGCAGCCCGGTAACGCAAACCAAGCACCTCCTCATAGAACCAGCGTGTTTGCTCTGCGTCGCGGCAGCGGTAGGCCGCATGATGAATATTCGTCAGTTTCGAGAGTGACATGGCGTTTTCCTCCGATTGCGCGCCCTGGCGGCTCGCGTGTCTTGTTTGAACTCTATGCTTTGCACACGGCCGAATACCTGTTGTGCGGCGAATTCCCGTTTGACCGGAGTTCAACCCGAAAAGCATTTTTTGTCAATATGATTGACATTTAAACCTGACGCGACACTCTGCGCACCGAAGGAAGAAAGGGAAATCATATGGCCGATACGAACGCCGCCCCGATGGGAGAGACAGCCAAGCTGACCGAGGAGCTGGTTGAACGCGCCCGCGCAATCGCTCCAGCCATTGCAGCTCGCGCAGAAGAGGCTGAACGGAACCGCCGGGTTGCCGATGAAACCATATCCGAAGTTTCAAATGCAGGCCTGTTCGAAATCATGGTCCCACGACGCTATGGTGGACATGAACTCGGTATCACGTCGATGGTCAAAGTGATGAAGGCGCTCTCGCCCCTCGATGTGTCGACCGGCTGGACCCTGGCCTTCTATATGGTTCACAATTGGATGTGGAACCTGTTGCCGGAAGAAGCGCAGCAGGAAATTTTCTCCGATGGTCCTTCCTGTCTTGGCCCGGTAATGGTGGCCCCCACAGTAAAGGCGCGTCCGGAAGCTGGCGGTTACCGCATCAATGGCCGCGCAAAGTGGGGCACCGGTTCATCCCATGCGCAATGGTGCATGGTCTCCGGCATCATCGAGGAAGACCGGCAGGAAGTCGCCGAAGGACAGCCACCCCGCCCCCCTGCCGTCCGCATGTTCGCCATGCCCTGGAGCGAAGCGAAGCGGGAAGACACGTGGCGCACATCCGGTATGGCAGCAACAGCCAGTCACGACGTTGTCTTCGACAACATCTTTATTCCCGGCCACCGCGTGATGGATGCCACGCCTCCCCGGTCCGGCGAGGCGGAAGGGGCACGCATTCATAATAGCAGCGTCTACACAGCCGCATTTACGCCCATGCTTTGCCTTGCCGCCCTTTCGGCGGTTGTCGGCGGAACGCTTGGGGCAGCGGGTCACGCCGTGGACCGTGCCAAAACCTTTCTGAGCACCTATTCCGGCAAATCCAGCGTCGACAATCCTGCTCTCCAGATTCGCCTTGCAAAGGCAGATCTGGCTGCCGCGACGGCCTCGGTGATGATCGATGCGCTTGCGAAGGAAGTCGAAGCAGATGCCCTCACCCCTCCAGTGCCGATAGAACGGCGCGCACGCCAACGCGCAATGTCATCCTATATTGCGTCCACATGCCGTGACGCCGTCACCTTGCTGGCCCAGGGATCCGGTGCCAGTGGGCATATGTCGAACTCACCGATCCAGCGCGCCTTCCGGGACATCAACATGGCATCCTGTCATGTCGTGTTCGACCAGGATCCGACGATGGAACTTCATGGGAAAATGCTTGTGGGACGTCCGCCGGCGATCATATTGGCATGATCCTCCGGGCTCAGCCGTCGTCAGGGTGTCAGGACTCGTCGAATATGGGCGGCGCGTCCCAATTCCAGTCCTCCATTTTGTAGAGCATGTCGAGTGTTCTGCGACCGCCACGACGGGCGAGTTCGTCCTCGAGGCTCCGCAAAATGCTGACAGCGTCCCGTCGCATGGAATTCCCTTCCCGGGCAAGCCGGACAATCTTGCATCGCTTGTCGCAAGGATCTTCGTCCAGTTTGACGAGTTGCTTGTCTACCAGCTGCGAGAGCGTCTGATTGATGGCCTGCCGCGTCAAACCCAGATTGCGGGCAACTTCGATCGGCCGGACAATCCCGACCGAAACAAGCAACATGACCTGTGATTCTGTACGGGACAGCGGCGACCATCCCCGGGATTCCATATTTTGCTGAAGGCCCTTGTCCAACCAGATGAAGGCACGCAGGAATTGCCACATCAGGAAAGGGTCCTGAAGCTGGGACTCGTCCGGTTTCATCGACGATTTATCTGCAATCGCCCTCTTGTTTGAGACAGTTTCAGCCATGGTTTCCCCACCTTTCCCGAACGTGATCACCGTCCATCACGGACTTGGCAACAAAGTGTTTCAGTCCCCACTGTGCACCGACTTGAAAAACTTAGCAAAAAGCGGTTCTCGAATTTCCGAAAAAACCAATCCAGGGCATCAGAGCAGGCTTTTGCCTAAAATCGGATAGCGCAGCTGGCACCGGCAGCACCACGAGGCGCATTCGATTGCCGCCCTATCGAGCCAGCCCCTGGGAGGCACGGAAGGAGCGCTCTCCAAGCCCCCAAAATGAGCAGCCCGATCTTTTGTCCGGCATTCACGCTGGATATATAGAGCTCACCACTTCGGTCCGGTGAATACCCGTCTTTGACATCCGGCGCCCAAGCGCACTTTTTTGATCCGCAGAAAGAATTGTTCTCTCGATCTGGTACCCGTCGCGCGGCAAAACCTCAACGAATTCAGGCGCCGACATCTATGTCAGGCGGGCGCCAGTGACTTGGCAACTTCGACCACGCGTTTGCCTTGGAACCGGGCCGACGCGAGATCATCATCTGTCGGCAGCGCTTTGCTGCCGCCATACGAAACAGACGATGCCCCATAAGGCGTGCCCGCCTTGAACATCGCTGGATCGGCATATCCCGGAGGCACGATAATCATGCCAAAATGCGCCATGGGGACAAACATGGTGAGATTGTTGATTTCATTGCCGCCATGAAGACTGGAAGACGACGTGAAAGACGACCCGACTTTCCCCGCCAGCTTGCCCTGGAACCAAAGTCCGCCAAGGCTGTCGATGAAAGCCTTGAGTTCCGACGCGAGCAGTCCAAAGCGGGTTGGAGAACCAAGAATTATCGCGTCTGCCCAATCAGCATCTTCAACCGTCGGCGCCTCATGGACGGCATTCATCTGATGCGCCGCATCTTTCCAACCGGGGACCATTCCCATTGTCGCGTCGTCGACCAATTCACGAACCCGCCGCAGCCTGACGTCGCCACCTGCCCTTTGGGCCCCCTCGGATACTGCCCGGGCCAACGCCTCCGTCGAACCGTCCCGCGAATAGAAAGCAATCAGAACGTTCGCCATGGTCATTTCCCCTTTTGTCTCTGCAATTGTCTTAAGAGCTCCTCTTGAAGGCCAAAACCCTATTTGTCAATATTATTGACGTTCTGTGGTCGTCTGAACGCAACTGTCTGCCGCACTGATACAGGGCTCAGAAGCCGACTCGAATGAACAACAACCTGACTGTCAGGCTGCTCTCCTGTTTCGATGAGCTGGCTTTCGAATCGTGATTCTGCGGAGCGCGAAGCGCCGCGGATGACCGGGAAATCCTGAATGCGACTACTGACTCACCCAGGTTTGACGCTGCCCTGGCGCTGGAAGCTCCCGATCAAGGCATCCTCCTGTCCCACACGCAGACTTCCTCTACTGCGGTCTATGCCTTCAAGAACAAACAGCCCGTCCGCTTCTCGCAGGAAGACGACAAACGCCGCAAATCACCCTGATCTCATCGGACGAGTAGGTCACGCACAGGATGCGCTCACCGTCACAGGCTCGTCGCCAAGAATTTTCAGGATCACGTCCTTAATGACTTCCATCAATGCCGCCCGCTCCTGCTCCGGATGCCGCAGGGCCCGCGCCGAGAGGCCGGAAAAGAGGGTAAAGATCAGTTCCGTCCGCGTTTCCGGCTCATCGATACCGGCGCGTCGAAGTATGGACACAAACCGGCTCCGCATCTCTGCATCCTGTTGTTGAAGAATACTCGCAACGTCAGGGTTTCTTTGAGCCTCAGCCAGGATTTCAAAGTTCAGAACTGTCCGGAATGGCTCATCGTCAGTTGAGAGAATCGCGGCCGCGCGCTCAGCCATTTCTATCCGCAAATTTTCAGGAGACAGGTCTTCAAAGGTCGAGATGCTCTCTACCTGACGCCCCATCTCCAATTTTACGATCGCCAGGATCAATTCATCTTTACTATCGAAATAGTGATAGAGGTGTCCCACGCTGATCCCGCAATCCGCCGCGATGCCGGAAATGCCGGCCCCATGGAAACCCTTGTTTGAAAAATGTTTTTCGGCACATGCGAGGATCTCGCTGATGCGTGCCTCGCGCTTTGCGGCCGTCTTTGACACGAGCTTTTCACCCATATGATTTTCCTCCCCCTCGTTAAACAACTGCATCTTGACTTTGTGCATCGCACCATTAGATAGAGCGTTCATTCTATTCTGATAGCTCTCCTCCCAACACGCCGTCAAGGATCCTTTTAATGCAGACCGTCACGAAGAGCATGCAAGCACTCTTGCTCGCCACGACCCTCGTGCTCGCCGCTTGCGGTGGTGACACGTCCGGGCAGCAAGCCGCCGCCCCTCCCGCACCCGTCGTCGAGACCATGACGGTCCGGCTGACCGACGTGCCCAATGTGATTGAATTGTCCGGACGGGCCCGCGCCTATGCCGAGGCGGAGATCCGTCCGCAGGTCACCGGCATCATCACCGCCCGCCTGTTCAAGGAAGGCGACACGGTCAAGAAAGGCCAGGCGCTCTACCAGATTGACGCCGCTGAATATTCAGCCGCTGTTCGCAGCGCCGAAGCCGCCCTTACGCGCGCCGAGGCCACGGCCGCGGTTGCCCGCGAAACGGCAGCACGCTTCGAACGGCTGGCCAGCATCAATGCGGTCAGCGAACAGGAATACGACCAGGCCGTTGCCTCTGCCAGCCAGGCGGATGCAGACATCGGCATTCAGAAAGCCGCGCTCGACCGCGCGCGCATTGATCTGGCGCGCACCAGGATCTCTTCCCCAATTGAAGGCCGTATTGGCCGCTCGTCCGTTACGCAGGGCGCTCTCGTGACGCAGAACCAGCCGGAACCGCTCGCCCGTGTCCTGCAGACCAATCCGATCTATGTCGACCTGACAGTGGCCAGCGCACGCATCCTTAGCTGGCGCCAGCAGATTGCGGACGGAGAAATTGCAACCACCGACCAGAACACAATCCCCGTCGACATCATTCTGGGCGATGAGACCCCCTACCCCCAGGCAGGCGACCTCGAATTCAGTGAAGTGAATGTTGAAGAGAGCGCCGGTACCGTGGCCGTGCGGGTTGTCGTTCCCAATCCCGAAGACATGATCCTGCCAGGCATGTTCGTCCGGGCGAAGTTCATTGCCGGATACTACGAGAACGTGGCGACCCTGCCTCAGTCTGTGGTTTCCCGCACGCCCACGGGCGATGCCACCGTCATGGTCGTGGACAAGGACGGAACGGTCCGACAGAGACGGATCACCGTTGAGCAGAATTCTGACAACACCTGGACGGTTCTGAGTGGCCTGAATGCCGGAGAACAGGTCGCCACAGCGAACCTGCAATCCATTCGCGACGGCATGAAGGTACAACCCAACCCTGCCAGCGAGCAGACCTCCGCCGCGAAAGATACCCGCGGCGGATCGAAATAACACACACAGGTTAAGTCTGATGGCAAAGTTCTTCATCGACCGCCCGGTCTTCGCCTGGGTGATTGCGATCATTATCATGCTCGCAGGCACCCTCGCCCTGCGTACGCTGCCGGTGGCGCAATATCCGGACGTCGCCCCAACAACAATCAGCGTCACAGCCAACTATCCCGGCGCGTCTGCGCAGGCTGTGGAAAACTCCGTGACGCAGGTCATCGAGCAGCAGATGACCGGACTGGACGGACTCGACTATGTCAATTCCACATCCAGCTCCAGCGGAGACGCAACCATCACACTGGCCTTCAAGCCGGGAACAAATCCGGACATTGCGCAGGTTCAGGTGCAGAACAAGCTGTCCCTCGCAACGCCGTTCCTGCCTGAACAGGTCCAGCGCCAGGGTGTGACTGTCAGTAAAGCGAGCACAAGTTTCCTGCTCATCACGTCTGTTTATTCCCCAAACGGAACATATGACCAGACCGACCTCGGCGATTATGTCCGCTCGAACATGTTTGACACAATCAGCCGTCTCGACGGCGTTGGCAGCGTGACAACTTTCGGCTCCCCTTATTCCATACGGGTGTGGCTGAAGCCCGAAAAGCTCGTCGAATACAATCTCATGCCCAGCGATATCGTCCAGGCGATCCGGGAACAAAACGCGCAGATCTCGTCCGGCGCCCTCGGTGGAGCCCCGTCCGTTGAAGGGCAGGAAATCAACGTTACCATTACACTGCAATCGCTCCTGTCCACGCCTGAAGAATTCCGCAATCTGTTGCTGCGCACCACACCCGAGGGCGGTTCCGTCCGTATCGGCGATGTGGCCGATGTCGAACTCGGTGCGGAATACTATTTCTTCAGCGGGAAATATAACGGCCAGCCGGCCACCGGTTTCGCTGTCTCACTGGCAACGGGCGCCAATGCGCTGGACACGGCCGAACGGGTGAAGAACGCGGTCGAGGAAATGTCCCACAATTTCCCGGCAGACATGGCCTACAACTTCCCGGTCGACTCTACGCCGTTCATCAAAACCTCGATCCATGAAGTGCAGAAAACCCTGTTCGAAGCCATTGGCCTCGTTTTCATCGTCATCTTTGTTTTCCTGCAAAGCTTCCGCGCCTCGTTCATCCCTCTGATCGCAGTCCCGGTCGTCCTGCTGGGCACCTTTGCCGTCCTGCTGGTCATGGGCATGTCGATCAATACGCTGACCATGTTCGCCATGGTGCTCGCCATCGGCCTCCTCGTCGATGACGCAATCGTTGTGGTCGAGAACGTTGAACGCGTGATGGCGGAAGACAAGCTTCCTCCACGCGAGGCGACGATCCGCTCGATGGAACAGATCATCGGTGCGCTGGTCGGTATCGCCGTGGTTCTGTCAGCCGTCTTCGTTCCGATGGCCTTTTTCCCCGGCTCTGCCGGTGTGATCTACCGGCAGTTCTCGGTCACGATCGTCTCGGCAATGACGCTGTCAGTCGCGGTCGCCATCATCCTGTCCCCTGCCCTGTGTGCGACAATTCTGAAGCCCAACCATGGAACGTCCCATCCGATCCTCGGCGCGCCCGCGAGGATCTTCAATAACGGGTTCGGGAAACTCACAACAGGATATGAAGCCGTGGTAACCCGCGCGCTGCGCCGTAAGGGGGTCATGATGGTGGGCTTCGCCCTGATCATTGCGCTGACAGGCATGGCCTTTGTCCGGCTGCCGACATCCTTCCTCCCGGACGAAGACCAGGGCGACCTCTTCACACTCGTCCAGCTGCCGGCAAATGCCAGCCTCGAACGTACCGGGGAAGTCATGGACGAGGTTGCGGACTATTTCCACACGAATGAAAGCTCGAATATCAAAGGCGTCTTCTCATTGGCAGGCTTCAGCTTCGCCGGTCAGGGCCAGAACAACGGCATCGCCTTCGCCGCTCTGAAAGACTGGTCCGAACGTCCCGGCAAGCAGAATTCGGTCGAGGCCATCGTCGGCCGCGCCATGGGGCCTCTGTCCCAGATCGACGACGCTCAGGTTTTCGCCGCTTTCCCACCGCCGATCCAGGAACTCGGTAATGCGAGCGGCTTCGACCTGTTCCTGCAGAATAATGGCAACTACACCCACGAAGAGTTCATGAATATCCGTAACCAGCTGTTGGGGATGGCGAGCCAGGATCCGCGCCTGGTAGGTGTCCGCCCGAATGGCCAGGAAGACGGGCCACAATTCAATATCGATCTCGATTACCAGAAAGCGCAGGCACTTGGTGTGTCGGTGGGCGATGCCACCAACCTCCTGTCCGTTGCGTTTGGCGGAACCTATGTCAATGACTTCGTTGACCGTGGCCGGATCAAACGCGTCTATGTTCAGGGCGCCGCCAAGGACCGGATGCAACCGGATGATGTCGGTGACTGGTTCGTACGGACCAACACCGGCCAAATGGCGCCGCTGGATGAAATCGCCAGCATGAAATGGACTTACGGCTCGCCACAACTGCAGCGCTTTGACGGCGTCCCTGCCTTCAACATCCAGGGCTCCGCAGCGCCTGGGGAAAGTTCTGGTGCCGCCATGATGGCAATGGAAGAACTGATTTCGAAACTCCCGGAAGGCATTGGATATGCGTGGAGCGGTCTCAGCCGTCAGGAAAATGAATCAGGCAACCAGGCGATGGCGCTCTACGGCATCTCGGTTCTGTTCGTCTTCCTCTGTCTCGCCGCCCTCTACGAAAGCTGGACCATTCCAATCTCGGTCCTGCTTGTTGCCCCGCTGGGTGTCGCCGGGGCCGTCGCTGGCGCCAGCATTGGAGGTCTCGCAAATGACGTCTTCTTCCAAGTTGGCCTGTTGACCACAGTCGGGCTTGCGTCGAAGAACGCGATCCTGATCATCGAATTTGCCCGCTCTCTGGAAAGTCAGGGCAAGGATCTGGTCGAAGCAGCGATTGAAGCCGTCCGTTTGCGGATCCGCCCGGTTCTTATGACGTCCTTCGCCTTTGGCTTCGGCGTTCTGCCGCTCGCGCTCAGCACGGGCGCCGGGGCAGCGGGCCGGAATGCCATCGGCACGATCGTGCTGGGCGGTGTGATCGCCGCCATGACATTCAGCCTGCTGTTTGCACCGATATTCTATGTGATCGTCCGCAAACTCACCAATCGCTTTTCCGGCCCAGACAAAAAAGCGGAGACCCCCGCATGAGATCCAACGCACTCCTTGCAACCGCCCTTGGCACACTGATGCTGGCGGGCTGCGTCAATCTTGCCCCTGCCTACGAGGCGGGTGACCTGCCAGTTCCGGCCGATCTGCCCGGCTCGGCACCTGATACGGCTCCTGCTGAGCCCCTTCTGTGGAATGATGTGGTCACCTCCCCCACCCTGAAGCAGGTGATCGGTATTGCGCTGGAACAGAACCGCGACCTGCGTGCCACTGCCGCGAATGTACGTGCAGCACGGGCAAATCTGCTCGTCTCCCGCTCTGCCCTCTGGCCTGCCGTGGGGGCCAGTGCCAGCGCGCAGACCGGCGACACGTTCGACGAAGGCACAACGGGCGCGACTCGCTTCGGTGACAGCACTTACGGCCAGATCGGCGTCTCCGCGTGGGAGCTGGACTTCTTTGGCCGGATCCGGAACCTCAACGACGCCGCGCTTCAGGCCTATCTGGCAAGCGAAGAAGGTGAGCGTGCCGCGAAAATCTCGCTGGCCGGAACGGTTGCCGAAACCTGGATGCAGCTGGCTGCCGACCATGAGCTCCTGAAACTCGCCAATCGCACCGCAGAGAGCCAGACCGAAAGTCTCGATCTGACGCGGGAATTGTTTGATGTCGGAACCGCGAGCGAACTGGATGTGCGCCGCGCTTCTGCCTCTGTTGCCCGTGCCCAGGCACAGGCGGCCCAGTTTGAGGCCGCGGTACGCCGGGACGCCAACGCCCTGCAGTTGCTTGTTGGTGGCCCACTGCCCACTTCGGTTCTGGACGAGGTCAGCCTCCTCCCTGCCCCCGTCGCGCTGAACCTGCCCGTCGGCCAGTCTTCTCTTGTTCTCTTGGAAAGACCGGACGTGCGCGCCGCAGAGGCCCGTCTGCGGGCCTCCAATGCAAATATCGGCGCCGCCCGCGCAGCCTATTTCCCGAGCATTTCATTGACCGGAGGTGTCGGTGCCGCCAGCGGGTCACTCGATGACCTTTTCAATGGTGACGGGTCGACCGGATGGACCTTCACACCCGCGATCGACCTTCCGATTTTTGACTTTGACCGGCGGCGTGGAAATCTGGATGCCGCCCGCGCCAACGCCGATGCCGCCCTTGCCACGTATCAGAGCACGATCCAGCAGGCTTTCCGGGAAGTCGCCGACACGGCTGCGATCGCTGACACGATTGACCGCCGCCTGGATGCCCTCGAACAGCTGGCGGAGGATACGCAAGTCACGTTTGAACTTTCCAGCGAACGGTTCAAATCCGGTCTCGATGGATACCTGACCGTTCTCGATGCGCAGCGCGAATACTACAGCGCCCAGCAACAGCTGATCCAGGCGAACCTCGACAACAGCCTGAACAGCATTGCTCTCTACAAGGCGCTGGGTACGTGGAGCGAGGAATAAGGGAAACAGGTGCCGTCTGCCCGGCCGGGCAGTCGCATGCGCAGCCCCATCCGAAATTGAAGACCGGACGCCGGACCCTCGCCTCTTCTGTCCGGGCCCACCGCAAGCAGGCGCGGAACATAAAACGCATATTTCGGAACACAATATAAATAATAATGCCGGACAAGCTTCTTAGTTTGTAGCTTAAGCGGTGTTTTGAATGCGTTCAGAGGCAACTTCCCTCCTTGCGCCATGGCGTGACGCAACAAGTTGGCCGACAGACGGGTTCAAACGGGCTGGCAATGAAGTCCGGCGACTTTATCTGTTGTTCGCAACTTATTCCCTGAGCTGGTCCATCTACCTAACAGCGTTCCTGGTCCTGCTTGCGGTGACCGTGTCGCTATCGCCAGTGCACGGGGTAGATCATATCGTCTGGCCACTGGGGTTCATCGCAACCTGGCGATATGGCTGGCAGCTGACGCATATTTTGCGAGCCGAGCACTACAGGAACAAGGTCTTTTCCCGTTTGCGTCGGCAGGCCACGACGGTTGCGGCGGATCCCTCGACACTCCCGGAGCATATCGGTGTTGTTGTGACCTCCTATCAGATGTCAGCGTCGGAAAATTTTGGCGTTTACTCTTCCCTGTTTCAGGAACTTGCCGCCTATGGTGTGCCAGCGACAGTGGTGGCCTCGGTGACCGATGATGGAGATGCCCGCCTCATCCACCAAATCTTCAATGAGGCAAAGCTGCCGGGACATATCGAACTCACCACGCAGATCCAGGTTGGAACCGGGAAGCGTGATGCAATGGCTGCCGCGCTGCGCGCTCTGCAGCGCAGCAATGAAACCGATGAAGGCATCGTCGTCCTCATGGATGGCGATTCCGTCGTCACACCCGGACTGATGGCGAAGGCCTGCCCCTTCTTTACCATGATGCCGGACCTCGCTGCCCTTACCGTCAACAACGCGGCCGAAGTACGTGGCGGCGCTCTGGAGCAGACCTGGTACGCCATGCGATTTGCGCTGAGAAATCTCTATATGAGTTCCCTCAGTCTCTCCCGCCGGGTTCTTTGCCTGACCGGGCGGTTCTCAGTTTTCCGGGCAAGTGTCGCACTGGACCCGGCGTTTGTGGAACGCCTGCAGCTAGACATTCTGAACCATTGGCGGCTTGGAAAGCTCCCGATGCTGACGGGTGATGACAAGTCGACCTGGTATCACTGTCTAAAGGGCGGATGGGCCATGATCTATCTGCCCGACACCTATGTCAGTTGCATGGAAGAATTGCCGAAGGGTGGCTTCCTGAAGGCATCCGCTCAGCTGATGCAGCGTTGGTTCGGCAACATGCTGCGCAATTCCGACCGGGCCATCCTGTTGGGGCCCCGCCGTATGGGGCTATTTACCTGGTGGTGCCTTGTGGACCAGCGCCTCAGCATGTGGACCAGCCTGACCGGTCCGATCTTTCTCACCTTTTTTCTTCTGAAAGGCCAATGGGTCGCGCTTCCGGCCTATCTGTCCATCGTGCTTGCCACACGGTTCATCCAGACCGTCAATGTCGCGCACCAGGGCGGCCTCGCTTCGCCGCTTGTGCCCCTACTCCTGTTGCATCAGCAATTCGTGGGATCGTTTATCAAGATCCAGGTCATGTTTCATCTCAATCGCCAAAAATGGACCCGCCAGAACATCGATTCCGGCGCAGCGGCCTTGCACCAATTGCGGACGGCGATTCACGGAGACTGGCTGAAAGGTCTGATTATCACGATCTTCATTTGTTCAATGATAACTTTTGCGGCCATCGCTGCCAGAACCTGACACAGAACACTATGAGCGCAGAAAAACACCCCGGAGACATGCAACCGAACCAGCCCGCCGGAAAGGCAGAGGCTGCAGACTTCGTATCGCTTGGAGACGCGATGGAAGCAGCCGGGCGCGACAAACGCAAGTATCCACGCTATTCCGCACCTCTGACCATAGAAATCAATGGTCATGCCTATCCGGCGCTCGACTGGTCGCTCAGCGGTTTCAGGATTGGCGAAGTGAAAAAACTTGCCCTGGCGGGAGAAAAAGTCCGAGCGACAGTCTCCGTTCAGATCTCGGATTTCGAATTCAAGTTTGAAACGCATGCAGAGCTTCTGAGGCTTTATCCGGAGAAACGGGAAGCCGCCTTCACATTCTCAGGTCTGACACCTGAAGAGGTGCGCGCACTGGGCTTCATTTCCAGCGCGCACCTGTCGGGAAAACTCAAAAATGTCGATGGTGTCCTTCGCAATGTCAGTGCAGGCGAATTATCCGCCAGCACTGAGGAAGAGATCGACCACACCCTTAAGATCGGACGCCGCAAGGCTTTTGTCCGGCGGGGGATCTTCGCACTTCTGGCGGTACTGGCCCTGTTGAGCGCCAGAGCGTCGATCCTTGCCATAACAAGCGTCAGCAGTGTTGCTGCATGGGTGGACACGAAGCAGATCGAAATCAGTGCGCCGGAGCCATCGGTCGTGAAGAACATCCTTGCCGTCGAAGGCTCGCAGGTGGTACCGGGCGAACCGATTGCGACCTTGTCAAACCGGCCGCTCGAAGCTGAACTTGCAGACGCCGAAGCCAACAAACGTGTCATGGAGGTTCGGCTGGAGGGTCTGCATGCGATCCTGGAAGGCCGTAGTGGTTTGCTGGAGACGGAGTCGTCTCAGGCGGTCCGGGCCCTTCAGAAGGCACAGGCACGCCGGGATGAATTACAGAGCTCCCTCTCGGCCGCGATGGCTGAGGTAGACAAGCTGAGATCGGTCTCCACACCTGGTCTTGTTCCCCTCAGCACCCGTACAAATGCGGAGCAGGCTGTTTCGGAGATCACCGAACGTATCGGTCAGGCTGAACGCGATATTGAAGACGCACGCTCGCGCCTCAGTGCTGCGCGGTCGGGCTACTTCACTGGCAATTCCAGGGCAACGGGATATGAGCCGGCAACCCTGCCGCTGACCATTCGCGAAACCGAACAGGAAATCGCCGCCGCTGAGGTCAAGATTGACGGGCTCAGGAGCCGGCTTGATGAGCTGTCAATCGTCAGCCCCTGCAATTGCCGTGTGTCTGAAGTCATCCTCCAGCCGGGCGAGCGTGTGACCGCGCAGGAGCCGCTCATGAGCCTTGAGGAGATCGGAGAAACACGCATGGTCTCGGCGTTTGTGACGCATGCAGACGCACGAGGCCTGAAGATTGGCCAGCGAGTCGGCGTGAGGCTGGCCGATGGCCGGCGGGACCGGAACGCGACGATCGCCGATATCAGTGCGACGATCCAGATGTCGAGCGAGAACAAGCTTTACAGCCGGGACCTGAACCCCGAGCGGTATGCCCAGCTGAGCATCCAGCTGTCGGACGAATATGCCGATGCACCCGGCGCGGCCGTTGAAACAACGATCCACCGCCCCCTGCTTCGCTGGCTGGCTGAGATTTTCCGTTTCTAGCTGGCGGTGAGACAGGGATTCGAACCCTGGAGACTATTGCTAGCCTACACACTTTCCAGGCGTGCGCCTTCGACCACTCGGCCACCTCACCAAACCAGAAGCGGACGCTGTAACTTATGGGGACGCGCCTCGCAAGACTGTGATTGCCGTTGCAGCAGCAAGGTCCCATATAAAAGGACAGCTGAAGGAGGCCCGCCATGCTGTTCACACGTAAACCCGCTGCGATGCCGACACCTGAAACCGCGCTGAAAGGCCGGGACCACCCGATTCCGACCGCCGACACGCATTTCGTGAGTGGTCGGGACCTGCTGGCCGAGGCTCCGGCGGGGTTTGAGCGCGCCGTGTTTGGGCTTGGCTGCTTCTGGGGCGCTGAGCGCAAGTTCTGGGAACAGGACGGGGTCTGGCTGACGCGTGTCGGCTATGCAGGCGGGTACACCCCCAACCCGACCTATGAAGAAGTCTGCAGCGGCCACACCGGCCATACCGAAATTGTGGATGTCATTTTTGATCCGGCGGTGGTGACCTTCGAAAACCTGATGAAACTCTTTCTGGAAAGCCACGACCCGACCCAGGGCATGCGCCAGGGCAATGATGTCGGCACCCAGTACCGTTCCGCCGTCTATACAACCAGCGACGCACAGGCGGATACGGCCCGCCGGATGATCGCAGCCTATGAGACGTCCCTCGCCAAAGCAGGGCATGCGGGCAAGATCACGACCGAAGTGGCACCTCTGAAAAAGGTCTATTTCGCAGAGGACTATCACCAGCAATATCTCGCCAAGAACCCGGCCGGATATTGCGGGATTGGTGGAACCGGCGTGTCATGCCCGGTGGGCCTCTCTGTCTGAGATTTGCCGGTCTAGGTTCCGAAATTCACCGCGAAACGTTTGCGCGTTTCCATCAGGCTTTGCGCCTTGAACATGGCATCCGACGCTGCCTGCGCGCGCATGATGGACGGATCGGTTCTCAGCGCCTCAACCACCTGCGAAAGATGGCCAATCGCCTCGCGCACCAGTTCGGCCTCATACTTTTGCGCAGCCCGCGCCAGCAGCGCCCGGCCGATATCCATCCGGGCCTGAATGGCGCGTTCCGGATTGGCCTGAACAGCCCCTTCAGTCAGGTGTTCCCGGCGCAGCGTTATGACACGGTCCAGCCCGGCCAGGTCGCCGGCAGCTTCCGCGACATGGACCGCCGATGCGCAGAAATCTCCCTCGATCTCATTGCGCAGCGCCGCCGGCATGGGGCCACCATGATCCAGCATGCCAGACAGCGCTTCAGCGAGCAGGCTGATTTTCTCGGGACGGAAGGATTCCGGATTGCCAAGCCCGGGCTGCAGTTTTTTGGCCAGCAGGAATGCAGCAATTTTGGGTATCTCGCCGTCCAGCGCAGTGTCGCGGCCCGGCAGGCACAAGGTGAACAGCCGGGCATTTGCCGGACTCAGCCCCCCTCCCCGGGTCAGGCCATGCAAAACCAGACCATCCTCTTTCCGCCCGTTGCGCTCGCCCCACACGAACAGGTCGGCGTCCGCTGCGGCCATACGCCTGCGCGCCCGTGCAATCGTTTCGGGCGCCAGGCCGCCTTTCAGAACACTCATCCGCATGATCTGGAACGGTGCGCCGAAATTGAAGGAGGAAAGATGATCTGCAAGTGATGACTGCAGCCATTTCAACGTAGCGCCGCGTTTCCCACCGGACGGACGCGCCAGGATGATGCGATAACCGGGCGCCTTGTCCCGGCGCATCGTACGCGCCGCCGCAACATCGTTGAGGCGCCGGACGAGCCGCACAAACAGACGAAACATCAGGAGCAGGACAAAGGCGGCCAGCAGAACGCCCAGAACAAGCCCCAGCGCTGCGAGATACCGGGTCTCCCGCACATGGGCTCCCGCCCAGGTTTCCGCTGCTGTCAGCCAGTCCGTCACAGGCATTGAAATAGGACCTCTCAAGCCTCTTGGCGATACGGTTCCTGAGCCGTCCATGCAACAGGGAAAGTCTGTTGACGCGGGCGCGGCCTATCGCACAGCATGCCGTCTGGATCAAGGTCGGCAGCGGGAGGCGAACAGTTCAGAATGACGCATTTCGTGACCCGTTTCGCGCCGTCACCAACGGGATACCTGCACCTTGGCCATGCCTGTTCCGCGTTCCATGTCTGGGACGCCGCCCAGGCCGCCGGTGGACAGGTCCTGCTGCGGATTGAGGATATCGACCAGACCCGCTGCCGCCCGGAATACGAAACGGCGATCCTCGAAGACCTGAAATGGCTGGGCCTTGAATGGACCGGGCCCGTGCGCCGCCAATCGGACCATTTCGGTGAATACGAATCCGTTCTGCAGGATTTGCGGCGCCGGGGACTCGTCTATCGCTGTTTCCGGACCCGGCGTGAAATCGCCGCGGCCATGCCGGCCGGCGACGGGCCAGTTGATGAGGGTTTTGTCGGACGCCCCCTGCCCGTCAGCGAAGAAGACGCCCGCATCGCTCAGGGCGAAGCATACGCCTGGCGTTTGTCCCTGGCAGCCGCCCGGGATGCCCTCGGGCCACGTTATACAAGGCTGAGCTACCTGGATGAGAGTGCCGGCGCCGCATGCGCCGTGCCAGCGGACCCCCGTCCTTTTGGCGATGTGGTTCTCGGCCGGAAGGAGACGCCAGCCTCCTACCACCTCGCCTGCTGCCATGATGATGCCCTGCAGGGCGTGACCCATGTCATTCGCGGCGAAGACATCCGGGAAATGACGGCCGTGCATGCTCTGCTGCAGGCCCTGATGGACTGGCCTCAGCCGATCTACCGTTTTCACCCGCTGGTCCTCGGCCCCGACGGCAGGAAACTGTCCAAACGCGCAGGAGACAGGGGATTGCGCGCATGGCGTGATGAAGGCAAGACCCCAGACGACCTTCGCCGGATAACGGGCAATTCATGACAACCATACCTGCCGCCCCGCCCACGCCCCGTTCCTGGACCGGGCCGCTGATGGTTCTGGCAGGTGGCGTCGGAATTGGGTTTGCCCCCATCGGCCTGCGCTTTGGCCTCGACGAACTGGGGCCTCAGGCAATTGCCTTCTGGCGGTATGTCTTCGCGCTGCCCTTGCTGCTGGCACTGGTGTTTGTGATCGAACGGCGCGCGCCGCGCCTGCCGAACCGGTTTATCCTCATGGCCGGGACTTTCTTCACACTCGACATAGCGCTCTGGCATCACGCGCTGACCCTGACGACCGTTTCCAACGCCACCTTCATCGTGAACCTTGGAAATGTTCTGGTTGGTTTCGGGGCATGGTTCTTCCTGAAGCAACGCCCGCATGCCTTCTGGTTCGTGGCGGCCGCGCTTGCCATTCTTGGGGCCGCCGCCCTGTCCCTCGGGGGAGGCGCCGAGGGCAAAGGCAATATTCATGGGGACCTTTTCGCCGTGGCCGCTGCCTTCCTCGTCAGCGGCTATATGCTCTGCTCCAACATCGCCCGGCGCACCATTGGCGGGATCGAAGCGATCTTCTGGCTGACCCTGGTGGAAGTCATCGTCGCCGGATGCATCGTGCTGGCAACGGGGGAAACATTCATGCCCCAATCCCTGGCAGGCTTTCAGGTCCCGGTCTTCCTGGCACTTGTCTCGCAGATCGCCGGTCAGGCCCTAATCGTGACAGGCCTTGGCAGAACGTCCGCAGCCGTCGCAGGCCTGCTTGTCCTCGTCCAGCCTGTTGTCGCCGCAGCCGTCTCCTGGCGCCTTTTCGGAGAATCTCTGACCGGCCTGCAGGCAATGGGCGGTGTTATCATCCTGTTTGCAGTCTGGCTGGCCCAGCGCGGCCGTAAACCGCGTGTTGCGGTCGACTGACAGGCAAAACCGTCACACAAACACCTTACGACGCAGAAAAGTCGGATTTACCGGAGGCCCCTATGCGCAAGACTCTCACCGCCCTGCCCCTTATCGCTCTTGCCCTTACCGGGTGTACGGCAACACCGGCAGAGACCGAAACTGCAGAAGTGGTCGTGACCGAGCCCGTTGCGTCCCCGATTGCCATGCTGGACCGTGAGCCAGCCGTGCCCCGCCAGGCAGGCAATGATTATTACCTGAATGCGCAGGCGGCGATCGACGCGAAGATCGCAGCGCGCGGCCTGCGTCCGGCAAAGAATGTCATTCTCTTTGTCGGCGACGGTATGAGCATCCCGACAATCACGGCAACCCGTATCTATGCCGGGCAGAAGCGCGGCGTGGACGGCGAATCCTACAAGCTGACCATGGATCAGCTCCCCTATTCCGGTCTGTCCAAGACCTATAGCCACGATGCCCAGATCGCTGACTCCGCCTCCACCGCCACGGCGATGATGAGCGGTGTGAAAACCAATTCCCGCACGCTCGGCATCACGGGCGACGCCTCCTACGACAATTGCGCCAGCGTCGAGGGCAACACGACGGACACCATTTTCGAGATCGCCGAATCGGCCGGTCTTGCGACAGGCGTCATCACCACCGCCCGCCTGACCCACGCCACGCCCGGCGCCACCTATTCGAAGTCAGCGAATCGCGACTGGGAAGCCTTTGTCGGTTCCGGCGGCGCAGAGGCGGGTGCCTGTTCTGACATCGCCACGCAGTTCATCGACTGGCCAGTCGGTGACGGCTTTGAAGTCGCCATGGGCGGCGGCCGCTCGGCCTTTCTGAAGGGCGGCACGGAAGATCCGGAATATCCGGGCAAAATCAGCGACCGCAAGGACCAGCGCGACCTGATCGCAGAGTGGACGGCACGTCCGGACCACAAATTCATCATCGACCGCGAAGGCTTTGATGCGGAAAACTTTGCCAGCGAAGACAAGGTCCTAGCCCTCTTTGAACCCTCCCATATGGACTATGAACTCGACCGGGCCGACGATCCGGCCGGCGAACCATCAATCTCCGAAATGACGCGCGCAGCCATCACGCGCCTGTCGCAGGACCCGGACGGATATGTGCTGCTGGTCGAAGGCGGCCGCATCGATCACGCCCACCATGCCGGCAATGCCGCCCGCGCGCTGGAAGAAACCGACCAGTTCGATCAGGCGATCAAGACGGCTCTGGAGATGACTAATCCGGACGATACGTTGATTATCGTCACAGCAGACCATTCCCATACGCTGACGATTTCCGGCTATGCCCGGCGCGGCAATCCGATCCTTGGTCTGTCCTCGATGTCGATTGACGGCACGCCCGCCAAGGCGCTCGACGGCAAACCCTACACGACGCTCGGCTACATGAACGGACCGGGTGCCTGCACGGTGACGGAAGACGGTTTCGACTGCATCCGCAAGGATCTCACCGGCGTCGACACGACCGACAAGGATTTCCTCCAGCAGTCACTCTACCCGATGTGGTCAGAAACCCATGGCGGCGACGATGTAGCCATCTTCGCCTCCGGCCCCGGATCGGAACTCGTTTCCGGCGTGATGGAGCAGAACGAAATCTTTCAGGTCATGGGCCGCGCCAGCGGACTGGTTGCCGGGCCGGAGAGCGAATAGACCTCCCCTCGGGGCAGGTCTCGCCAAACGGCACTTTCACGGTCATCCTCCTGGGAAAATAAAATACCCAGGAGGAAATGCCATGAAAGCTGCTGTGATGCGGGAGCCGAACAAGCCGCTGTCGATTGAAGAAGTCACGATCGACAAACCCGGTCCGCGGGAAGTCCTTGTCCGGCTGAAAGCTGTCGGGGTCTGCCATTCCGACGTACATTTCTGGGATGCCAATTTCCCGGTCGAGACGCCGGTCATCCTCGGCCACGAAAGCGCGGGCGTCGTGGAGGCTGTCGGCTCCATGGTCTCGGCCGTGAAGCCGGGCGACCATGTCATTTCCATCCTCTCCCCTTTCTGCGGCACGTGCGAGTACTGCCTTTCCGGCCACATGTCGGTCTGCCACACGATCAACAAGGACCAGTTCCAGCGCCAGATGAGCGAGGCGCCGCGCCTGTCGATCAAGGGTGAAAAGGTCGGCCAGTTCCTGAACCTGTCGTCCTTTGCCGAACAGATCCTGGTGCATGAGAATGCGCTCTGCGCCATCGACAAGGACATGCCGCTGGACCGCGCCTGCCTGATCGGCTGCGGCGTGATCACGGGTGTCGGCTCGGTCTTCCATGCTGCCAGGGTGGAGCCCGGATCGACCGTTGCCGTGGTCGGCTGCGGCGGCGTCGGCCTCTCCGCCATCAACGGCGCGGCGATCGCCGGAGCCAGCCGGATCATCGCGGTGGACCTGTCAGACGAGAAGCTGCAAATGGCCGTCCGGTTCGGGGCGACCGACGTGGTCAATCCGTCCAAGGTCAATGCCGTGGAGGCCGTCAAAGAGCTGACCAAGGGCGGCGTGCACTATGCGTTCGAATGTGTTGGCCTGAAGCAGACCGCCGAACAGGCCTATCACATGATGCGCCCGCGCGGCGTCGCCACGCTGATCGGCATGATTACGCCCGGCGTGAACATCGAAATTCCGGGCATCGAGATGCTGGTCACCGAGAAACGCCTGCAGGGCGCGATCATGGGTTCCAACCAGTTCCGGATCGACTTCCCGCGCCTGGTGGAACTCTACCGGCAGGGCAAGCTCCACCTCGACGACATGATCTCAGACCGCATCGGCCTCGACGGCATCACCGGCGCCCTGCAGAACCTGAAGGACAACAAGGGCACGGTGGCGCGGCAGGTTGTGGTGTTCGATTAGGCTTACGGCCACCGGGACCTGTCGGCTTGCCGTAGTGAAGCTGCCCGAATATGCTGGCGAACACTGGTGCGGCCCATGCGGGATGCACCAGCCATTCCTGTGTGTTGACTGGTAGTGAGTTCCGACATCGTGAAACCACCCCCTTCAGATGCAGCGGCAGAAGCACCCTATATCGAATTGCTCGGCGTCGCTTATCAGGTGCCGCTGGATAATACGGCATTTGAAAGCTTCCTGGATACGGCGCACGATTTTTTCGCGGTAAACCTGAAGACCGGCGAGATCAGCCCATCTGTCCTGCAGAATGAGGCTGCTCAAACGGAACTTGATACGCACACTGATCGGCTGCTGGAAATCTTCGATATGGCCGTCGCGCTGGAGAAGTCGCAATCAGCCAGCCAGGATCCGTATCACGCCGTCCTGAACATCAGACCCGGCAGCCTGCAGGTCAGCGGGAATGACGCCGCTGGCGTTTTGCTGAAATGCGACCTGCCTGTGTCTCTGGAAGAATTGCCGCTGGATCCTGACACGCGCGGGCTGATCTACAAGACGCTGAACCGGCCAGAAGAACAGGACAGGATTTTCCTGGGCAATATCGGCGAAGATGCCGAAAGCACATGTCTTGGCCTGATCCACCGACCAGCAGATCCGGACGCTGCGCTTCGCATCTCCCTGTCCTTTGTCCATTGGTCCGAGAATTTACTGGACCGGCTGGGCACAGCACTCGGCCTGACGGACTCTGAAACGCAGGTGCTCGCCGGCCACCTCTCAAACAAAACCCCGAAACAGATCGCCGATATGCGCGGGCGTTCGACCGAAACGATCAAGGCCCAGTCAAAGAGCATCCTGCGGAAGACCGGCTGCGCCCGCATTGCCGATCTGGTTCAGCTGTCTGCAGGCATTGCCTTCATGCTCCATCAGATCCCCGGGGCGTCCGGCGATGACCTGCTGACGAGCTGGACCACGCCGCGCGAAAACATGCATACACTGCAGCGCGCAGGGCGAACGGTGGCCTTCTACCGGCATGGAACGGGCAAACGTACGCTTGTCTTCCTCCACGCCCTGATCCAGGGACCGTTCTTCCAGGCCGAATTCCTGGAGCATCTGGACGCGCGGGATTTCACGCTCCTGGCTCCTTCCCGGCCGAGCTACGGCTATTCCAGTCCACCGGAAACTGAGGCCGCGTTCGAGGAAACAAGCCTCCTGGATGCACTGGCCGTAATCGACCAGCACACCAGCGGCGAGGTGCATGTCGTCGCGCAGCAACTTGGCACCAGCCATGGGGCGCGCCTCGTCAATGCGCTCGGCCCGCGCGCGGCGTCTCTTATTCTGGTGAATGGCGGAATCCCACTCTCCAAGGAACACTATTCCGGCATGGACAGGCGCGTGCGACTGGCGGCCATGTCTGCACGGCATGCCCCATCGGTCCTGAAACTGAGCAATGCGCTGGGCCTGCGCAGTTTCAGGCGGCGGGGTGCCAAGCATTTCCTGATCGACCGCTACAGCCAGTCAGAGGCGGACATGCGGGCATTGGCCCGGCCCGGCGCCATGGAAGCACACGCGCTGGGAATATTTCACGCCTGCGAACAGGGCGGCTCACCCTTCTATCTCGACGAATTATCCAAACACTCGGATTGGGGACCGCATCTCAATGACGTGCGTTGTCCGCAATATTGGCTGCAGCCGGAGAAATGCCGCATCGTCCGGCCGGACGATGTACGCGCGGTCACCGAACGCCTGCATAATGCACAATTCATGATCGAGCCGGATGCCGGATCGATCATGCTCCATGAGCGGCCCCGCCGGGTCGCAGAGTTCATTTCGGAGGCTGTGGACGACGCACTATCGGGGAGAGAATCTGACCGATAGTGCGTCCCCCCACCCAGCTCAGCAGCCTTTGCCTGCAGAGATTCCTGTCAGAGCCGTCCGGCGCAGCTCGGCCCGCCGGGCATTTTCTGCCTGTCGTTCAGCCTGCGCCTTCGCCTGATTTTGTGCGAGGCCACCGGCTGCATTGGCGGCAAAACCCAGACCCGGCACCCGGCCAAGCGCACCGCTGTAGAGCGCAGCATTGACCGCCGCACCCGTTGCTGCACCTGCAGCCGCGCCTGATGCCTCCGCATTTGCGGATGCCTGTTCGGCCTCGACAATCAGGAGGTTCATATTGTCGATTTCGGCAGAGATCTGCTCACAGCTCATTTCGCCGTCGTCCGGCTGGTTCGCCACCAGAAGCGGGGCAAGGTCTGCAGTCTCTCCCGATGCCCCAACAGTCGTGCTGCAGGCGGCAAGGGCAATTGCCAAAGCGGGCGCTAGGATCAGGTGTTTCATTGGAACGGCTCCATTGTTGTCGTCAATGGAGCCATAGGCGCCGGAAACCGCGGCGCCTTCATCACCCTGAAGGGTTAAATCCGGAAATTCCTGCCTTTGTCAGGCCCGCAGCAGTTCGTTCACACCCGTCTTGGAACGCGTCTGCGCGTCCACTGTTTTGACGATCACGGCGCAGGCGAGGCTGGGGCCGCCTTTCGGGTCTGGCAGCGTACCGGGCACGACGACAGAGTAAGGCGGGATCTTGCCATAGCTGATCTCGCCGGTGGCGCGGTTCACGATCTTGGTGGACTGGGTGATGAACACGCCCATGGCAATCACGGACCCCTCCCCCACGATCACGCCTTCGACGACTTCGGAGCGCGCGCCGATGAAGCAATTGTCCTCGATGATGGTCGGATTGGCCTGCAGCGGCTCCAGAACGCCGCCAATGCCGGTGCCTGCCGAGATGTGGCAGTTCGCGCCAACCTGCGCGCAAGAGCCCACAGAGGCCCAGGTGTCGATCATCGTGCCTTCGCCGACATAGGCGCCGATATTCACATAGGACGGCATCAGCACAGCATTCGGCGCCACAAACGCGCCGCGGCGCACGGCGCAGGGCGGCACGGCGCGGAACCCGGCTTCCTTGAACTCGGTCTCACCCCAGCCCTCAAACTTGGATGGCACCTTGTCCCACCAGTTGCCGCCGCCTGGCACGCCGCCGATCATGCCATTGGCATTGAGGCGGAAGGAGAGCAGCACGGCTTTCTTCAGCCACTGGTGCACAACCCATTCGCCATCGGCGCCCTTTTCGGCAACGCGGGCTTCGCCGCTGTCGATCAGGCTGATGGCAGCATCCACGACATCGCGCACTTCACCTTTCGTGTCGGTGGAGAGCGTATCGCGCGCCTCCCAGGCAGAATCGATTACACGGGCAAGGGCTTCGGTCATGGGTTATCCCCCAGGTCTTTGGTTTTATTTCAGCGTATCCCGCGCCGCTTCAAGGAAGGCCGCAAGGTCGCCGGTGACATAGTCGATGTGATCCGGCCCGTCATCCTTCAAAATGTCCTCAAGCGTCGCAGGGCGGGCTTCGATGGGCTCGTGGCTCCAGTCCTTTTCGGAATGAACCAGCACCGTGGTGAAGCCCATTTCCTTGGCTGGTAACAGGTTGCGGGCGAGATCTTCAAAGAAGATGGACTGTTTCGGGTCAACGCCATGCAGGCCGCAGAACCGGTCATAGGAATCCTGCCGGGGCTTTGGCGTATAGGCAGCGTCCTCAATGCCGAAACTGTCGTGAAACAGGTGGGAGAGGCCCATCTTTTCCGTCACGCGCTCAGCATGGCGGCGGGAGCCATTAGTATAGACGAACTTCCGGCCGGGAAGTGCTTCGATCGCCGCGCGCAGGTCCGGCAAATCCGGCAGCGGCGACAGGTCGATGTCGTGCACATAGTGCAGAAAGTCCGCCGGTTCGATCTGGTTCACATGCATCAGGCCGGACAGCGTGGTACCATAGGTCCTGTAATAGTCCTTCTGCACCCTGCGCGCTTCCTGCGGCGGCAGGGCCAGCGCCCGGGAGACGAACGCCGTCATGCGCGTGTCGATCTCGGCGAACAGATCGCACTCGGCCGGGTAAAGCGTGTTGTCGAGATCAAACACCCAGTCGGTGACATGACTGAATTTCCCGAAAGGAGCGATGTGGACGCCGGCAGACTTAGCGGTCATTGCCGCTGGCCTTGGCAAAGTCCCGCTCGAAGAATTCGAAGACCAGTTTGCGTTCGTTCGGCGGCGGCGTGGCGGCGAACAGGGCCGTGCGATAAGCCGATGCCTCGCACTGGTCGCGCCCGGCAATGGCGAACTTCGCATGGCCAACGCAAAACGCATCTGACGCCTTGGACAGCGTGCGGATCTTGGAGCCGTCTTCCATCTCGCCATAGACATAATATTCGGTGCTCCGCAGCGGCCGGTCGATCACGCGGGCACAGCCACCCGCTTCCAGCAGCCACCAGCCGCGGCTTTCCCAGCCCTCGGCGCCGCGCCGGGCAATCGCGCTCCAGATCCGTTTCTTGGTACGGTTACAAAGCGTGAAGCCGACATTGCGGCCACGTTCCTTCGCCACCTGTTCCAGGAAATCGATGAGGTCATCGTCAGACGTCGTTGCGGGCAACTTGTTCTGTTTCAGGAATTCGCCAATCGCGACCCGGGTGCGGCGGCCGATATTGCCGTCGATGGCGCCGCTGGCGACGCCGGCTTCTTCAAGAAGCCGCTGCAGCCCGGCGGCGCGCGCCTTGTCCAGGCTGTAATTCTCGATCTCGGTCAGGTCTGTCCGCCAGCGCACCTTGCTGGAAATCTCCACAGCCCGGAAGCCACGGGCCTCCAGACCCATGGGGGCACATTCCGGCGGGTTTTCCAGCGTGAAGCTTCCGGTCGGGTCGACACATAATTCCGTGCGGCCGCCCCATTCCCGCGCTCCGCCGCGATGGGCCAGCGAGGTCCGCGCATAGAGGAAATGGTATTTGGGTTCCAGCGGTGCCTCAACGGCGACTTTGCACTCGCCGGGCCGCAGTTTCACCCAGCCCTCGACCGTGACGTCCTTTTCCTCAGGCACGCCAAAAGCGGCATCGATGATGTAGGATGTCTTGTTGCAGAGGGTCCAACCGTCCTTCGCACCCCCGCCCTGCGCAGAAGCGGCAAATCCGGGAAAACAGACGGCAGCCACAAGGGCCACCAGGACGTTACGAAATGAGCGTTCCAGCGCCATGTTCGGTAAACAGCTCCATGAGGAGGGCGTGCGGCGCACGTCCATCCAGAATAACGGCCGCCCCAACACCATGATTTACGGAATGGGCCGCGGTTTCAAGCTTCGGAATCATACCGCCCACAGCTGTGCCATCTTCGATAAGACCCGGAATGGCCCCCACCTTGATGTCGCGCATCAGGTTCTTGTCCTTGTCCAGCACGCCGGCGACGTCTGTCAGCAGCAACAGGCGGCTGGCCCCCAGCGCTTCGGAAAGGGCGCCGGCGGCGGTGTCTGCATTGACGTTGAAGCGGTGCCCATCGGGGCCCATCGCAACCGGGGCCACAACCGGGATCAGCTGGGAATCGGCCTGCAGCAGCGCCTCAATCACGCTGGTATCGACCCCTGTGGGCTCTCCCACGAAGCCGAGATCCAGCACCTGCTCGATATGGCTGTCCGGGTCGCGCTCGGTCTTGGTGGCCTTTGTCGCCTGTAGCAGCTGGCCATCGGATCCCGACAGGCCGACTGCCAGACCGCCTGCCTGGTTGATCGCCCGGACGATGGATTTGTTGATCGGACCGGAGAGGACCATCTCCACCACTTCCATCGTCGCTTCGTCGGTCACGCGCAGGCCACCCTTGAATTCCGACACGATGCCCAGCCGGTCCAGCAGCTTGCCGATCTGCGGCCCGCCGCCATGCACGATCACCGGGTGAATACCCAATGTCTTCAGCAGAACCACATCACGGGCGAACATGGCGGACAGCGACTCATCCACCATGGCATGGCCGCCATATTTCACGACCACGATCTGCCCGACATAGCGCTGAATATAAGGCAGCGCCTCTGACAGGGTCTTCGCAGTGAACTGGGCAGCTGAAAACTTATCGGTCATGGCGGCCCCTTTAACGCGCTTTGCGGCAGGACGAAACGCCTATTCGCCGTGGCAATCTGCTTGCCGTGCCGGAAAAGGCTCATAAGGTTGCAGCCGGTACGGGTTGAGGAAACGCAATCAATGACAAGAATTCTGTCCGGTTTCGGGGCGCTCGTCCTGGTCGTTCTTGCAGGCGCCGGTCTCTTTCTGTGGGACCCTCTTCCGGCAAACCCGCCTCCGGCCGTTCTGGCCGCGACCGCTGACGGCTATGACGCGGAAATCCTGCGCGACGAATATGGCGTGCCGCATATCCGTGGCAAACGGGACCGGGACGCGTCCTTCGGGCTCGCCTACGCCCATGCCGAAGATGATTTCGAAACCATACAGGAAGTCGTCGCCGTCACGCGCGGACACCTCGCACGCTATCGGGGAAAGGACGCGGCACCCGCCGATTACCTCGTCTCCGTTCTGGGCGTCTGGGAAACGATCGACGCCCGATATGACAGCGATGTGCCGGATGATGTGAAAGCACTGGCAGAGGCCTACTCTGCCGGACTGAACCTCTATGCCTCAGAACATCCGGACGAAACATGGGCAGGACTGGCCCCCTTCACGCCTCAGGACATCGTCGCAGGTTTCCTGTTCAAGACGCCCTTCTTCTATGGCCTCGACGAAACGCTGACCGGCCTGTTCTCGGACGATTACACGCAAGCCATCGCAATCGCCCCGCAGGGAGATGACAAAGCCTTCCTGATGGCGCCCAAGCCCCTGTCTGAACGCGGATCAAACGCGTTCGCCGTCTCCCCCGCCCGCAGCGGCGATGGTGTCACGCGCCTGATCATCAATTCCCACCAGCCGCTGACCGGCCCGGTTGCCTGGTATGAGGCGCAGATTGCGTCGGATGAAGGGCTGGATGTGACGGGCGGCATCTTCCCCGGCACACCGGTCATCCTGCACGGCTTCAACCGCGATATCGGCTGGGCCAACACGGTCAGCGCACAGGATCTGTCAGACACGTACGTCCTGACCCGCAATCCGGACAACAAGAACCAGTACCTGCTGGATGGTACATGGCAGGACTTCGAGAAATCGACGGCGGTCCTGCACGTGAAACTGTGGGGGCCTTTTGCCCTGAAGGTGAAACGCCCTGTCCTGCGCTCTGCCCACGGTCCGGTCATTGAAGGGCCTACCGGCACCTACGCCATCCGCTATGCCGGCATGGGCGAAATCCGGCAGCTGGAACAGTATTACCGCCTCAACAAATCCACCGGCCTGGACAGTTTCCTGAGCGCAATGTCGCTGAACGCCCTGCCCTCCATCAATTACATCTTTGCCGACAAGGACGGGAATGTCGGCTTTATCCACAATGCGCAATATCCCGACCGCGACGATGCCTGGGACTGGAGCGGCGATCTGCCGGGCGACCGGTCGGACCTGATCTGGGACGGCTATCGCGACTGGTCCGACGTGCCGAAACTGATCAATCCTGCCTCCGGCTTTGTCTTCAACGCCAACAACACGCCCTACAGCGCAACGGACGGGCCGGACAATCTGTCTCCGGACGATTTCCCGCAGAGCATGGGCCTGCAGACCAACCAGACAAACCGCTCCCTGCGCATCATGGAACTGGCCGATGGCACCGGAACAATGGACCGGGACCGCCTGCTGTCCATCAAGTTCGACACGGCCTATGCCGAAGGATCCGAGGCGCGGCAGGTGGTGGCCGCCGTCCTTGCGCACGACTGGAGCGATGATCCGGACATGGCCGAAGCCGCCGCCTTCCTCGCGGAATGGGATTTCGACATGGATATGCAGTCCCGCCACGCAGCGCTTGGCGGGCTGACCACGCTGCGCCAGATCACGGCACGGTTTACGCATGAACCGCCCCCGTCCCCCGAAACCGCCTTCCGGGATGCCGTCAGCTGGCTGAAAACCCATCATGGCCGCATCGATCCGGAATGGGGTGAGGTCAACAAGCTTGCCCGGGGCGGCCAGACCTGGCCGATCAGCGGCGGGGCGGATACGCTGCGGGCGGTCTACCCGGCCAGCATCCGGGAGGATGGCGAACTGCACATGAATGCCGGAGACACCTGGATTGCGCTGGTGGAGTGGGACAGCGACGGAAACCAGACCGCGCGGGTCATCCATCCCTTCGGATCAGCCACGCTGGATCCGAATTCCCCCCATTATGCCGACCAGGCCGAACTGTTCGCGACGGAAAACTGGCGCAAGGCTCATCTGGACTGGCTGGAGATCGCCGAAAGCGCAACACGGCGCTATCATCCGGGTGAGGAAGCGGACTAGATCAGGCTGGCGATCTCGGCGCGAAGCTCGGGGATGCCCCACCCCTTCTCGGAGGAAGTCATGAGCACCACGGGATGGGCTGCGCCGCGTTTCTTGAGCTTGGCTTCAATCTCTGCGGCCAGCGTCTCGATTTCGCCCTTCGCCACCTTGTCCACCTTGGTCAGGACGAGCTGATACGTGACGGCGGACTTGTCCATCATGTTCATCACGTCCTCATCCGTATCCATCAGGCCGCGGCGGCCATCGACGAGCAGGAAGACCCGGCGCAGAGACGGACGCCCGCGCAGGTAGGACTTTGTCAGGCGCGTCCACGCCTCGGTCTGAGACCGGGACACTTTGGCATAGCCAAATCCCGGCAGGTCGACGAGATAGAGCTGGCCCTCGCCGATATCGAAATAGTTGAGCTCCCGCGTCCGGCCAGGTTCTGCCGAGGACCGCGCCAGTTTCGCCCGGTTCGTCAATGCGTTGATCAGGCTGGACTTACCGACATTTGACCGGCCGGCAAAGCAGACTTCGGTCCGGTCGGCCGTCGGCAGCTGTTTCAGGTTCACCACGCCCATGACGAAGGTCGCCTCACCTGCAAACAGGAGGCGGCCTGCTTCCAGGGCGTCATCGCCGGGGCTTTTTTCCTCTGTCATCGGATCAGCTGGCTGGTTCCTTACCGCCCGTGAAAATCTTCTTCACGAACTTGCCGATCTCGGTATCGACACCGTTCCGGCGCATGATGAAGTATTGCTGGATGAAGGACAGCGTGTTCGACCAGATATAGTACATGACCAGGCCAGCCGGGAATCCTCCGAACACAAACAGGAAGATCAGCGGCATGAACTGGATCATGCGGCGTTGCATCGGGTCCGGTGGTGGCGGCGACAGGGTCTGGAGCGCCGCCATGGTCGCCCCGTAGAGGATCGGCAGGATCCCCACGCCAACAACAATGCCGATAAAGGGAAGGGTTTTAAGGTCAGCCGCGGACCACCACGGGATCAGACCGAACAGATTGCCGATCGCCGTCGGGTCCGGCGCCGAGAGGTCCTTCAGGAACAGGAATGGCGCGTGGCGCATCTCGATTGTCGTATAAAGCGTCTTGAACAGCGCAAAGAAGATCGGGATGGTCACAAGAATCGGCAGACAGCCGCCCAAGGGGTTTGCGCCCTCCTGCTTGTAGAGCTTCATGATCTCTTGCTGCTGGCGCTGCGGGTCCGCCTTGAAGCGCTCACGGATCTCCGCGGTCGGCTCCTGCAGCTTCTTCATCTTGGCCATCGACTTGTAGCTCTGGTTGTAGAGCGGCACGAGCGGCAGCTTCACCATCACCGTGAAGGCCAGGATCGCCCAGCCGAACGAGCCCACAATGCCCGACAGCCATTGCAGCACATAAAAGAAGGGCTTGGTCAGGAAGAAGAACATGCCCCAGTCGATGGTATCTTCGAAATGCGGGATCCCGAGATTCTTCTGATAAGCCTTCAGCACCTTGAAGCGTTTGGCGCCTGCGAAGATGCGGTTCTCCATGGTCACCGAAGCACCGGGCGCAACGTCCATCGGGGCCGACTCTGTGCGGAGCTCCAGATCTTTTCCGGTGGCAAGCTTCCGCTTGTTGACGAGGGCAAAGAAGGTCTTGTCCTGCTGGGGGACCAGCCCGCCAAAGAAGTACTTGTCCGAAATGCCCCACCAGCCGCCGGAGCTCGAGGGGAACTCGCCATCGGCGGTCTCACCCTTGATCGGCTTCATCTTGTAGAGCTGTTTGAACTTCTTGAGGCGGAGCTCGCCATCCGTCTCGCCCATCAGGCCCATATGCGCCGACGTCGCGCTGGACGAGCCAGGGTCCGTCGCCTCAAGGAAGCCCTTGAAATCGCCATAGCGCTCAATCGAACCGACGGCGCGGAAGCTGCGCGGCACATCCGACGTGTTCGTCACCTTGTCGGTGAAGGTGAACATGTAGTGCTCGTCGAGTGCGATGGTCCGCTCGATGGTGACGCCTTCACCTTCGAGCTTCATCGTGATCGGGGAAGAAGGAGTCAGCTTGTCGCCGGACACAATGGTCCAGGGCGAATTACGCCCGGCCACCAGCGTATCGCCAGCGGCCCAGTAATAAGTCGCGAAATAGCCGAATTCGCTGTCCTCCGGCCGGAACAGGCGGACTTCCTGCTTCTTCTCGACCGTCAGATAGAGTTTGCGCAGACTGAGATCGTCGATGCGGGCCCCGGCCAGACGGATCGAGCCATCCACAGAGTCGCCTTCGAAATCGATACGTGGCGATTCAGCGAGCGCGTCCTTGACCGGCATCAGCTGGTCAATGGCGGCAACGCCGGTTGTCCCCGGCGCTTCTTTCTGGCTGTCCGCTTCGACTGCGGCTTGTAGCGCGTCGTACTTCTTCTGTGCCGGCTCAACGAAGAATTTCTGATAGCCCAGCACGAGCGCGATCATCAGCACCATTGCGAGCAGAAAATTGCGCTGGTCTTGTTTTTCCATCTCGGGGGTCCCGGAAACTTTAGGCAGGATCGCCCGGACGGGCGGAGGGGTTTAATCAGCGGCGAGGCTTATCAGTGCGCTTTCCATATCGTCAAGCAAACGCGGCCAGCCAATATCAGCGGTATCCTGACGCGCGATGAACACATAGTCCCAGCCGGGCTGGCCAAGACGCGGCAACAGCTGGCGTGCAGCCTCGCGCAGACGCCGTTTTGCCCGGTTCCGGATCACGGCATTCCCGATCTTCTTGGTCGCCGTGAAGCCTGCGCCGACGTGGGGGTCTGCCGCCTCCCCTGTCCGCTGGACTTTCCGCTTACGCGCCTGAATAACGAGGGATTTCCGCCGTTCGGCCCGGCCGCCGCGGACAAAAATGAATTGAGGCCGCACGCGCAGGCGGACGACCTCAATCAAAGTCTTTTCGGTATCTGCCGTCACGGCCTGCTCCTTCGGAGAGGCGGACTGGCGCCGTTATTACGCGGAAAGGGTCTTGCGGCCCTTCGCACGGCGGCGTGCCAGAACCTTGCGGCCATTCTTGGTACCCATGCGCTCACGGAAGCCGTGCGTGCGCTTGCGACGGAGGTTGCTCGGCTGGAAAGTGCGTTTCATCGGTCTGCTCTGGAAGCTAAGTGTCTCGGAAAGAGGGGCCAATACAGGCCCGGCGCGGCCGGGTCAAGTCATGCCGTCAGCATGAAAAGCGACCATGCAAGCCCACGCTCCACTGGTTAAGCTCACCATTTTCACCCGTTCGCATCCATCTGCCTTTACACGGCCCAAAAGTCTTGGTGAATCTTCATCCGGGCGGGCCACAAAACACGGGATAAGAATATGCGTTTCCTGCGCACGCTGGCTGTCTGTCTTGCTGTAACACTTCCACTCCCTGCCGCGGTCGCCCAGACGATCGATTACAAGCGCCTGGATGCCCGGATCAGCCGGCTGGCAGCCGATGAAGAGATCGTCGGGCTGGCCGTTGCCGTGATCGACAAGGGGGAGATCAGCTTTGCCAAAGGCTATGGCGTCACGGAACGCGGCGGAGCGCCTGTCACCAATGAAACCGTTTTCCGGTGGGCCTCGCTATCGAAGGGTGTGGCCGCGACGGAGGTTGCGATCCTCGCCGACCGGCATCAGCTGAGCCTGACAGACAGGATATCGGCCTTCAAAACCTCCCTTCGCCTGCCGGGAGGCGGAGAAAGCCGCGCGACGCTGGAAGACGTTCTCTCCCACCGGCTCGGGCTCGTCCCCAATGCCTATGACACCCGTCTGGAAGATGGCTGGGATGCCGCGAAAATCCGGAGAAGCCTTGCGAAACTGAAACCGCTCTGTCCGGTTGGCGATTGCCACACCTATCAGAACGTCGCCTACGACACGGTTTCGGAAATCGTCGAAGACGTCACGCACGCCCCCTATGCCGATGCGGTCCGGCATTCGGTCTTTGAACCGCTTGGCATGGTCACCGCCAGCATCGGCCGGGCCGGACTGCAGGCCTCTCCGTCCTGGGCCCGTCCCTATTCCAAACGGTCCCGCGCCCCCGGGCCGCCGCAGGAAAAGACGGTCAATGACAATTACTACCGGATCCCGGCCGCCGGGGGCGTGAACGGGTCCATCCTGGATCTTGCCCGCTACGCCCGCGCGCAGATGGGACTGGCCCCCGACGTGCTCAGCGATGCCGCCCTCACCATGCTGCAGACCCCGCGTGTCTATACGAGCGGCGAGCAGCGGCGCATGTCCAGCCGTTACCGCGGAACCGTACGCGACGCCCGCTATGGTCTTGGCTGGCGGATCTACAAATATGGTACGCATGGCGACCGGGTGGTCGGTCATCGCGGCGCCGTCGAGGGATACCGCTCCTTCATCCTGTTCGACCCGGAGCGCGACACCGGTGTGGTCATGCTCTGGAACTCCAGCTCCCGGCGCCCGAACGGGATAGGGTTCGAAGTCATGGACATGCTCTATAATCTGCCGCCGCAGGACTGGATGGAGATCGATCCGCCCCCGACAGGCGGCTGAACGCTCTGACGGCCTGATCACGGGTCTTTGATCGCGGCGGACCGAGGCGTGACGGGCATGTCCCGGCTGCCTGCGCTATGTCATGGCTTCAATTTGCCCGATCCGGAGCCCGCCAACGCCATGCCTGCCAAAGCGCGCCGTCTTGCCTTGCCTGTCGCCATTCTGCTGACACCGCTCAGCGCGCTGGCGCAACCCGCGATGCCGGGTGCCAGCGCGGCGTCCTGTGCTGTCCAGCAGCCTGCGGAAAAGCCGGACCATGCGGCATGGACCTGCCTCCTGACGAAATACGTCCAGCCCGGCACAGATGGCATAAACCGGGTCGATTATGCCGCCTTCAAGCACAATGCCGCGGACCGCGCCACGCTGGACGCCTACATTGCGGGCTTCGCGGGGATGGATCTTTCCGGAACCGATGCGGACACCTTCGCCGCCTGGGCCAACCTCTATAATGCCGTCACCGTGCGCTACATCCTGGAGAAATACCCCACAGGCTCGATCCGCGACGGGTACCTGTTCGGCGGGCCATGGAAGAAGATCAAGGTGAACGCCGGCGGCCAGACCGTTTCCCTCGACGAGATCGAACACGGCATCCTGCGCCCGCGTTTCCACACTCCGCTGGTCCATTACGCGATCAATTGCGCCGCCCTGTCCTGTCCGAACCTTCAGACCAAAGCCTGGCAGGGCGCCACGCTGGACGAAGACCTCGCCGTCGCCGCACGCACCTATATCAACGACCCGCGCGGCGTGACCCCCACCCCGCGCGGTTTGAAAGTCTCATCCATCTATGACTGGTTCGAGGCCGATTTCGGCGGATCGAAACGGGCCGTTATCGATCACCTGCTGAAATATGCCGACGTAGGCCTCGCCGAAGAAATCCGCTCCAATCCGCATATTCGCACGTATGACTATGACTGGTCCCTCAACGACTCGCAGAAAGCCGGAACCGAATGACCGAGACACAGACCAAATCTGCCGCGCCACTCTGGCGGCGCCTCTGGCCCGTCTATGTGATCGCCGGCGGGCTGCTGGCTGGCTGGAGCATCGGCCTGTTCGACTATCTGTCGATTGACGCGCTTCAGGATAATCAGGCGGCGCTTCAGGATTTTGTCGCCTCACACATCCTGGCGGCCTTTGCCATCTACATTGCCGTCTACGCCCTCGCGACACTGTTCATGGTGCCCGGCGCCCTGTGGCTGACGATTGCGGGCGGACTTCTGTTCGGGCTCACCGGCGGAACGCTCGCCACCGTTGCCGGAGCCACCCTTGGGGCGAGCCTCCTGTTCCTCGCAGCGCGAACGGCCTTTGGCAACATGCTGCGGGAACGGGCCGGCCCCTTCCTGCGCAAGATGGAAGCCGGATTCCAAGAGAGCCCGCGCGCTTACATGTTCGCGCTGAGGCTCCTGCCCATCGTGCCATTTCCCGTCGCCAATATCGGCCCGGCGCTGCTTGGCGCGCGCTATCCGGACTACGCCCTGACGACAGCCATCGGGATCATCCCCGGCGTTCTTGCGTATACCTGGATCGGCTCCGGACTTGGGGCAACTTTTGCCGAAGGTGACATCAACGCAGCGGCCGGTAACCTCTTCCCTGCCTTCGCCGCGCTGGGTGTGGTCTCGCTTATCCCGCTGGTCTGGAAGAAAATCACCGGCCGCAAGGTCCCCAAGATCGAAAGCCCACCCGCATGACCGACCCTGTAAAAGACCTGAAAGCCGATTTGTGTATCATCGGAGCCGGATCCGGCGGTCTTTCCGCTGCCGCCGGCGCCGCCCAGCTCGGACTGAACGTCGTGCTCTATGAAAAGCATGAAATGGGCGGGGACTGTCTGAATTATGGCTGCGTGCCGTCGAAAGCCCTGCTGAGCGCGGCAAAGGCCGCTGCGGGTGTGCGCGAAGCAAATAAGTACGGAATCCAGACTCAGGACCCAAAAACCAACTGGGCCGCCGTCAAGGCGCATGTCGCGGGCGCCATTGCCACGATTGCCCCGGTCGACAGCCAGGAGCGGTTCGAAGGTCTCGGCGTAACCGTGATCCGGGAGGCCGCCCGCTTTGCAGACAAGAAAACAATCGTCTCGGAAAATTCACGCACACAGGCGCGCCGCATCATCATTGCGACCGGCTCACGCGCGTTCATTCCGCCCATCGAAGGGCTGAAAGAGGTACCCTATCTCACAAATGAAACGATTTTCACGGTGCCGGACCTGCCCGCGCACCTCGTCATCCTCGGCGGTGGCCCGATCGGGCTCGAAATGGCGCAGGCCTTTGTCCGCCTCGGATCGAAGGTCACCGTAATAGAAATGGGCCGGGCCATGCCGCGCGCCGATGCCGAACATGCAGCGATCGCGATCAAGACCTTGCGGGAGGAAGGCGTCACGATCCTCGTACAGCACAAGGCCCAGCGCGTTTCACAGGAAAATGGCAGCATCCGCGTCCATACGGACAATGATACCGCCCCGGTCATCGAAGGCAGCCACCTTCTGGTCGCCACCGGCCGCCGTGCCGTCCTGGACGGGCTGGACCTCGAAAAAGGCGGCGTCGCATTCAATCAGAAAGGCATCGTGGTCGGCGACAAGCTGCGCTCGCATTCCAATCCCCGTGTCTGGGCGTTGGGCGATGCCGCCGGGATGGAACAGTTTACCCATGTCGCTGGCTGGCACGCTTCGGTCTTTACCCGCCGGGCCTTCTTCAAACAGGGCACCAAAGCCTCCAGCCTGCCCGTGCCTGCCGTTACCTACACAAGCCCGGAAGTCGCCCAGCTGGGCCTGACCGAAGCCGAAGCGATTACCAAACATGGCAGCAAGGTCACCACCTCCGCCTTCCCCTTCCATGAAAACGACCGCGCCATTGCAGAGGGCAAGATGCTCGGAGAGTGCAAACTGGTGCTGCACAAGGGAAAACTGGTTGGCGCCTCCATCGTCGGCGAGGGCGCAGGCGACATTCTCCAGCTCGTCTCCGTGGCCATGTCCAACGGGCTGAAACTGACCGCGCTGACCAATTTCATCTCGCCTTATCCGACGCGGGCTGAAGTTGTGAAACGAGCAGCGTCTGCGCACTTTACGCCCGTTGTGTTCAGCAAGAACGCGCGGCGTCTCGTCGGCTTGCTCCAACGCATCCCGTAGGCTACTTCAGCGCATGTGAACGGCAACGCACGCGCACCCCTTCCGGCTCCTGTCCGCCAGCCTGCGCCCGCACGCTGGTACCATGGGCTATCGTTCCGCCTTTTCGGCTTCACCCTTGCCGCCATTCTCTTTGTCGAAGGCCTGATCTTCGTCCCCAGCGCGTCAGGGTTCCGCACAGCCTGGCTGAATGAACGGCTGCAGGCCGCGCGGATCGCCGCGCTCGCCCTCGATGCCTCTCCGTCCCGTATGGTTTCGGAAGAGCTTGCCCAGCAATTGCTGGAAAATGCGGAAGTCCTGTCTGTGGCCGAGGTCGAAGATGACATGCACATCCAGCTTCTCGATTCCGGCATGGACATCGAGGGCAGCTTCTATCAACTCGACATGCGGGACACGACACCCATCGGCCGGGTCATGCGGGTCATGGGCGCCTTTGCCGCGCCGAAGGACAGGATCCTCGTCATCACGGCCGCCGGATCGACGCCCAACCGCGTCATCGAAGTGGTTGTCCCCCAGGCCCCGCTCCGGAAAGACCTCTACGCCTATGGTCAGCGCATCCTTGGCCTGTCCTTCCTGATCGCCCTGATTGCGGCGACTGTGATTTATGTGCTGCTGCACTTCCTGGTCGTGCGGCCGATGGCCCGGGTGACCGCCAGTGTGGAACAGTTCCGGATGGACCCCGGCGGCTGGACCCGGCGCCTGCCGCCAACGTCACGGCAAGACGAGATCGGCCGTGCCCAGAACGCCCTTTCCGACATGGAAGAAGCCGTGGCCGATGCCTTCCGCCAGCGTGCCCACCTGGCGGAACTCGGCACCGCCGTCGCCAAGATCAATCACGATCTGCGCAACTCGCTCGCCTCCGCCCAGCTTGTGTCCGATACGCTCGCCCGGTCTGAAGACCCGCGCGTGCAGAAGGCCGCCCCGCGCCTTGAACGCGCCCTCACCCGCGCCATCAATCTTGCGTCCGAAACGCTGGACTATGGCAAGGCGGCGCCCCAGCCCGCAGATATCCAGCCCGTGTCCCTGCGCGGCTGCATCGAGGAGGCTGCCGCCGAAGCGCTCGCTGCCTGGCCGGAGGTCGACTTTATCGACGAGCTGCCAAGCGCCCGCATCATCAATGCCGATCCGGAACATCTGCACCGCCTTGCGGCAAACCTCATCCGCAATGCAGCCGAAGCCATGGTGGCCGCTGCCTCCCTGCCCAAACGCATCACCGTGACGCTCACGCCCGACGGGGTTGAGTTCGCCGACACCGGCCCCGGCTTGCCGCCGAATGCGCAGGACAATCTGTTCAAGCCGTTCGCCGCCTCCTCCCGCAAGACCGGCACGGGCCTCGGCCTGGTTATCGCGCGGGAACTCGCCGTCGGCATGGGCGGGGACCTGACGCTCGCCTCAACCGGCAGCGAAGGCACGGTCTTCCGCCTCATCCTGCCGGACCTCCTGGTGTGACTGCCTACACGCCGCCACAGGCGCCGCTCCGCTATGTGCATGTTGATGACGATCTGATCGTGATCGACAAACCGTCCGGTCTGCTCTCCGTACCCGGACGGGGTCCGGAAAAGGCCGACTGCGCCATTACCCGCGTCAATGCCGAATATCCCGGAGCGCTGACCGTTCACCGGCTGGACATGGCAACCAGCGGCCTGCTTGTGCTCGCCCGGTCGAAACCGGTTCAGTCAGCCCTGTCCCGCCTGTTCGAGCGGGGCAAGGTGGAGAAAGAATACATTGCCGACGTCTGGGGCCTGCCAGACCCTGCCGCCGGAAAGATCGACCTGCCCCTGATCACTGACTGGCCAAACCGTCCGCGCCAGAAAGTGGATCATGACATCGGCAAGCCCAGCCAGACCCTTTACGAAACGGTGGAAGTGCGCACCGGCCAAACGCGTCTCCGCCTCACCCCTTTGACCGGGCGTTCCCACCAGCTGCGCGTTCACCTCGCCGAGATTGGCCATCCGATCCTCGGCGACGACCTCTACGCCCATGAGGCTGCACTCTCCGCCGCGCCGCGTCTTTGCCTGCATGCGAGTGCGATCGCCTTCGATCATCCGGGTACGGGAGACCGGCTGGCGCTATCCCTGCCCTGCCCCTTTTGAGGTCAGAGCGTCCGGCGCATCTGGAGAAACCGGCCGCCGCCATGCCAGAGCGGACGATCCTCCTCGATTTCCATTTCGAAACCGAGCTTTCTGTAGAGCGCCATCGACGCCTCCAGCCCGTCCGTGGTTTCGAGATAGATGGACGTCCAGTCCTGCGCCTTGGCATGTGTCATCGCGGCGTCCAGCAGTTTTCCGCCAAGGCCCAGGCCGCGCGTTTCCGGCGTCAGCACGACCCAGCGCAGCTGGCCGGTATCGCCCCGGTCCACCACGGCGGCGCAGCCGACTGTTTCACCATCCAGTTCCGCGAACCAGACGCGGCTGCCGGGCCGCGCGGGAATATCGACCTCTTCCACCGTGTGGCGCACATGGTCCAGGAAATCGGCGCCATAATGCGCGCCCTCCCGTTCATAGCCGCGCCGATGCAGATCGACGATCCGTTCGACATCGCCGTAGCGCCAGTCGTTGCGGATATTGATATTCCTCGTCATCGCAATCGCTTCTTCGTCCGGCCTTCATGCGCGCGGGCAGCCGCCGGGTCTTCCGGCCAGTCATGCTTGGGGTAGCGCCCACGCATATCCTTCGCCATGTCCTTGTAGCCACCCTGCCAGAAGGCAGGCAGGTCCTGTGTTGTCGCAACCGGCTTCATACCCGGTGACAGCATCTCGACCGTCACCGGCACACGCCCGCCAGCGATCCGTAAATGTTCCGCACACCCCCAGAAGGCCTGCGCCCTGGCCGACACCAGTGGCGCACGCGGATCCAGATAATCCACGCGGGCCGTCTGCCCGGATGGGAGTTCGAGCGACAGCGGTGCCCCGGTGCGCAGCGCCTCCTGTACTGGCCAATCCAATGAAGCGATCAAAGCCTCGCGCACCTTATGATCCGCCGGGACCTGTGCCCCGCTTTTTTTCAGGCATGGCAACAGCCAGTCCGCCGCGGAGGCCCGCAGCCCGTCAAAGCTGAGGCCCTGCGCCTCGACCAGACCGGCCTGTTCCAGCAGGGCAATCCGCGACAGCGTTTCCTCAACCACCTCTTCGGCGCCGATGGCAGCGAAGCCCTCCTCCGCAATCGCCGCCAGCATCGCTCTCGCCGCCACGGCTGCAGAGGGTTTCGGCAAGGGCGACGCCGACAGGACAATCGCCCCCAGCGCCTTTACCCGCCGCGCGGTGAACCGGCCGGTCTTCGAGTCGAACTCGGCCCGGTCTTCGCTGACCACATTCCCGCTAGCCAACGCGTCTGCCTCGCTGACCGGCATGGCCAGGGAAATCCGCGCCTCTTTCGATGCCCCGCCAAGATCAGCAACCACCAGCCAGTCGGACTTCGCCAGCGGATCACTGTCCGGAAGCGTGGCTGCGCGCCCGGACGCCAGCAAATAAGTGCCCACGGTGCCGGGCCGTTTGCGGGCCACCTCATCCGGCCAGGCACGGGCCAGCAGGTTCGCAAGATCGCCGGAGGGCGCCGCGCCCTTGCCCCAGTTTTTCGCCTGCTGCTGCAACACGCGCGCACGGGGCGTGCGCTCCTGCCGGAAACGGGCCAGCCGCTCGCGCAGGTCCACCGATGTTCCGCCGACGCCGCGCTCCCCCGCCAGTGCGGCCACCTCTGCCGCAAGGGCCCGCTCCCCGCCGCTGGCCCCGGCAACCAGCGCGGCAAGGCGCGGCGGCAGCGGCAGGCGCGACATCTCGGACCCGAGCGGCGTGAGCCGTCCCTCTTCATCCACGGCCTTCAATGTCTGCAGCAAGTCTGCCGCAGCCTTCAGCCGGCCGGCCGGCGGGGCATCCATCCAGGTCAGATTGCCGGCCTCCCGTTCGCCCCATTCCGCGAGGGTCAGGACGAGGCCGGACAGATCGCTCGAAAGAATCTCCGGCACTGGCGCCGGCATCAGGCCCCGTGTCGCTTCTTCATCCCACAGGCGATAGCAGACGCCCGGCTCAAGCCGTCCTGCCCGGCCGCGGCGCTGGTCAACCGAGGCGCGGGAGGCGCGCACCGTACTGAGCCGGGACCCAAGCCCGCCAATATTGTCTTCCGCCACCCGCGACAGGCCGGAATCGATCACGATCCGGACGCCTTCAATGGTCAGGGCGCTTTCGGCGATGTCCGTCGCCAGGACAATCTTCCGCTTGCCGTCCGGTGCCGGCTGCACGGCGGCGTCCTGTTCCGCCGGGCTGAGTGCCCCGAACAGCGGCGCGACGATGACATCCGGGCCAAGCCCCTCCAGACGCTCGGCCGTGCGCCGGATCTCTCCTGCCCCTGGCAGGAAAGCGAGGACTGACCCATCCTCTTCTCTCAGGGCCCGGCGGACGGCAGCCGCCATCCTGTCCTCGATCCGGTCTTCGGACCGGCCGAGATAACGGGTCTCCACCGGGAACATCCGGCCTTCGCTTTCCACAACCGGCGCATCGAACACAGCTGAGACGCGCGCCGTATCCAGCGTCGCTGACATGATCAGCAGTTTCAGATCTTCGCGGAAGGCCGACTGGCTTTCCAATGCGAGGGCGAGGCCGAGGTCCGAATTCAAGCGGCGCTCGTGGAATTCATCGAACAGGATTGCGCCAACGCCCGCCAGTTCGGGGTCATTCAGGATGCGCCGTGTGAACAGGCCATCGGTGATCACTTCCACAACCGTGTCGGCGGAGACCTTCCGGTCTACCCGCGTGGTCAGGCCGACACGCTTGCCAAGGGGTTCGCCCAGACTCTTCGCCATCTGCTGCGCCGCCATGCGCGCGGCGATGCGACGCGGCTCCAGCATCAGGATACGCCCCTCCACCACCGCCGGCAGATCAAGGAAACCGGCCAGCGACAGCGGCACACGGGTCGTTTTGCCCGCACCCGGCGGCGCGGCCAGAACAAGCCGCGGCGCCTCGCTGAGCCGGGCAGAAATATCCCCCAGCACCTCGTCAATTGGCAGGGAAACGCGAATATTTGCCATCATCTGCCGCAATAAGACCGCCTCTGCCCCTGTGGCAAGCACTGGTGCCCCGATTGCAGTACCGGACAAAGGCGCAATTGCCTTCCTTCGATCCCGTCCCTAGGGTCTGCCGAACTTTCAAGGGAGCTGTGGATGAAGTGGTGGTTTGGAATAGACCTGTGGAAACGTGTCATGGTGGGCCTGTTGCTGGGCGCCGTCACCGGCCTTGTTCTGCGTCAGCTGCTCGGCCCTGAAGCGGCCTCAGCGAATGTCACTGCATGGGCCAAGCCGATGGGCGATGCGTTCATCAGCCTGATCAAGATGCTGGTTGTGCCGCTGATCTTCATCACGCTGGTGACCGGCGTGCTGGCCATGGGCGACCCGAAGAAACTGGGCAGCCTCGGCGGCCGGGCGCTGGCCATGTATATGGGCACGACCCTGATCGCGATCTGTTTCGGATTGCTGATGGGCACCATCGTCCAGCCGGGCGTCGGCTTCGATACGTCGATTGCCACCACGGCGGACCTTGAATCCACACGGGCCCAGCTGGCGGCCAACCCGCCCGCCGGCAGTGTCGGCGAACAGCTGGTAAGAACGCTGCTCTCGATCATTCCGAACAATCCGGTTCAGGCGCTCGCCAATGGTGACGTGCTGCAGATCATCTTCTTCGCCATCCTGCTCGGGATCGGCATCCTGCTGTCCGGCGACGTCGGCAAGCCGCTGCAGAAACTGTTCGACGCGGCATCGGAAGCCATCATGCGCATGACGCTTATGGTGATGGAAACTGCCCCATTCGGCGTTTTCGCCCTGATGGCGTGGATCCTCGGTGACCGGGGCCTCAGCATTCTTGGCGTGCTCGGCAAGATGACGCTGGCACACTACTCCGCATGTGCGCTGCACATCCTCATCACCTATGGCCTGATCATCAAGGGCATCGTCCGCCTGCCGGTGCTGCCCTTCTTCCGCGGTGCGGTCGATGCGCAGATGGTGGCTTTCTCGACCTCGTCCTCAAACGCCACGCTGCCGATGACGATTTCCTGCGCCACCAAGAACCTCGGCATCGATCGTCCGGTCGCCTCATCGGTCCTGCCGCTCGGCGCCACGATCAATATGGACGGCACAGCACTCTATCAGGGCCTGATCGCCCTCTTCGCCGTACAGGCGCTGGGCATTCCAATGACGCCCAGCATGTATTTCACCATCATCCTGACCTCGACGCTTGTCTCGATCGGGACGGCCGGTGTGCCGTCGGTGAGTCTGCTTCTGGCCACGACAACGCTCGGCATTGTGGGCGCGACGCCCGACCAGACCGTTCTGGTCATTGCTGTCCTGTTCCCGTTCGACCGGATCCTCGACATGATGCGCACGGTGACCAATGTCACCGGCGACCTCGCCGTCGCCACGACGGTTGCGAAATGGGAAGGCGAACTCGACGAGGACGTCTTCCTGGCCCGCGACCCGGTTTGATCTTTCCCGATACAGGTCTTCGGCCTATGCTGATGGCCTGTATCGGGGTTGAATTCGGGCGGTGAGGTAAAACCTGTGTTGCGTACCATATTGCCAGGAAAGCGCGGGCCCACGTGAGACGCAGGGCGCGGACCGTTGCCACTTTCGGCGGGCGCCAGCTTGGCTGGGCAGCGGGCGTGGCCGTCATTGTGTTCGTCCTTCTCGCCCTCGGCGTTGCCGGTTTCTGGCCCCTCGCCCCGATTGACCGTTTTGTCGAAAACCTGACAGGCAACCTCCGCGGGGGACCCCTCTATGACGTGATGCTTGTCGTCACAGCGCTGGGCGACGGCCTGTTCCTGACGCTGGTCGCCGTGGTGACAATCGCCTCCTTCCTGTTCACCGGCGCACGCTGGCGGGCGATGTGCTACGCGCTCTGCTTCGGGTCGATGCCGGTCGTGGTCCACACGATAAAGCTCTGGATGGCCCGCGCCCGCCCGTCGGACATTCCGTATACCGGCGTTGACCAGTTCAGCTTCCCGTCCAGCCATGTCGCCCATTCGGCGCTGATCTATGGCGCCATTGCGGGGCTGACCTTCGTCACCTTCCGCGGCTGGATGCGCTGGGGCCTGACCGGCGCCTTTCTTTTGCTGATCGCGATGATCGGCGTGTCGCGCATCTATCTCGGGGCCCACTGGTTCAGCGATGTGCTGGCCGGATATGCGCTGGCGGCCCTGTTCCTCGTCATGCTGGCCATCGCCGTGGCGAAACACCCGGAACCGCCGAAATTCTCACGCGCCATCCCGATCGCCCTGTTCGTGATCGCGGCCGCCTTCCCCCTCTACCTGATGATCTCGCTGCCGGATTCCGATGCGCTCTACCGGGCGATCGAGCTTCACCAGCGCCCCGGGACACAGGCCGGGTCCGTGCCCTCGCCCTGAGTGGCAAAGCGGTCTACATACCGCCCGCCATGCTGACCCGCCGGAAAACCCTCGAACTGGCCTTGCCGATCATCGCCGCACAGGCGGCCACGGCCACGACCGGTATTGTCGATACCGCCGTCATGGGCCGGTTCGGCGACAAGGCAGACCTCGCCGCCGTCGCCATCGCGGCAGTCGCCTACAGTTTCATCTATTGGGGCTTCGGTTTTCTGCGCATGTCCACCACGGGCCTTTCGGCGCAGGCCGCCGGGCGGGAGGACGAGGCAGAGAAACGCGCCGTGCTGCTGCGGGCCCTCTCTCTCGGCGGCGCCATCGGCCTCGCCCTGCTGATCCTCTCCCCGATCCTGAAACCGCTCGCCTTTGCAGCCTTTGCCAGCACTGACCATGTCGAGACGCTGGCCGGCGGCTATTTCTCTGCCCGTATCTGGGGCGCCCCGGCCTATCTGATGGGACTGGCGGTAACGGGCTGGATGCTCGGCACCGGGCGGACAGGCCAGATGCTGGCGTTCCAGATCGTGATGAACGGGGTGAATGCCGGGCTGGATACCTGGTTCGTCGCGCGGCTCGGTCTCGGCCCGGCCGGGATCGGCGCGGGTACGGCGATCGCGGAATGGACCGCCCTCCTCTTTGGCCTCGCGCTGGTCTTCCCGGCATTCCGGGGTGCCGCGCCGCTGTTCGACCGCGCGCGGCTGACCGCCCTGTTCAGTGCCAACCGGGACATCATGATCCGCACACTGGCGCTGGTGCTCTGCTTCGGCTGGTTCGTCCGCTCCGGCACACTGATCTCAACTGCTGTCACGGCAGGCAATGAAGTCCTGCTGCAGTTCATCACGGTGGCCGCCTTCGTGCTGGATGGCTTCGCCTTCGTCGCAGAGAAAGAAGCCGGGGAGGCCTATGGCGCAAACAGTGCGCCGCGCCTCGCCCGCGCAATGCGGCTGACCAGCGAGTTTGCCGTGATCGCAGGGCTCGCCTTCGCGCTGCTCTATTTCTTCGGGGGCGGCTGGGTCATCACGACCTTTGTACGCGATGTCGAAGCACGCGATGCGGCGCTTGCCTACCTGCCCTATTGCGCGCTGGTGCCGCTGATCGGCGTCCTCCCCTGGCAGCTCGACGGTCTGTTCCTGGGCACCACGCAAGGCCGCGCCCTGCGCAATGCCGGCGTCGCCGTTGCCGTACTTTATATTGGTACAGACCTGATCCTCCGCCCCGCTTTCGGCAATACCGGTGTGTGGACTGCGTTCCTTTTGATGTATCTCTATCGCGGCGCGGCGTTGGGTCTCTATGTGCCCGGCCTCTTCAGGCGGCTGCAGCCCGCCGCACAGTCCGCCTAGAGCGCGGTTCCGACCGCATCGGCCAGCGTGGCATATCCGTCTGCCCCGATCAGGTCCGGCAGAGCGCGATTGATGTCCTGCGCAAGGCCCGGCCCTTCATAGACCATGGCGGAATACAGCTGCACGGCATTCGCCCCGGCGCGGATCTTGGCATAGGCATCGGCCGCGCTGGCGATCCCCCCTGCCCCGATCAAATCGAACTCACCTTTGAGCGCGCGGGCAAAAGCCGCCAGAACTTCTGTTGACGGAGTCATCAGCGGCGCACCGGACAATCCGCCCGTTTCCCCCTTATGGGTACTTTTCAGCGTCTCCGGCCGGGCCAGTGTCGTGTTGGATACGATCAGGCCGGACAGCCACACGCCCGGCCCGCGCACCACATCCACAATGTCGGCGATGGCCTGCGCGTCGAGATCCGGCGCCACTTTCAGGAACACCGGCTTGTCCGCCCGGGCGGCCGCCCCGCAGGCGGTCAGCAAGGCCTCCAGTGAGGCGCGGTCCTGCAGGCCGCGCAGGCCCGGCGTGTTGGGAGACGAGATATTGATCGTCACATAGTCTGCATGCGGGGCGACCACTTCGATGCCGGTTACATAATCGGCGATCCGGTTTTCGCTGTCCTTGTTCGCCCCAACGTTTGCGCCCACCGGCACTTCGCCGCGATAGGTTTTCAGGTTGCGGACGAAATAATCGAGCCCCGCATTGTTGAACCCCATCCGGTTGATAACGGCCCGGTCCTCCGTCAGGCGGAACAGGCGCGGTTTTGGATTGCCGGGCTGGGCGCGCGGCGTGACCGTGCCGCATTCTACAAAGCCAAACCCGAATTTCGCCATCGCATCCGGCACGTCGCAATTCTTGTCGAACCCGGCCGCCAGCCCCACGGGCGACGGCAGCTTCAGGCCGGACTTCGGCAGCACAACCTCCAGCGCGGGATCAGCCAGCGGCGGATTCAGCGGCACGCCAAGGCGCAGCTTCAACGCCTTGATGGTCGCCGTGTGCGCCGCTTCCGGCGGCAGCAATTTCACGATTTCCGCGCCAAGACCGGTCAGGCTCATCAGTATACCTCCGGGAAAAGCAGCGCGCCGTCAGGCCCCGGCAGCAACTGCCAGACAGCATCCGCACGGGACACTTCCAGCGGCGCATAAAGATGCGGGAACATCTGCCCGCCCCTGCTCTCCTCCCAGGTCAGCGGCGGAAGGTCTGCCACGGCGAAGCGCAAAAGGCGCACGCCCTCAGCGCCGGCAAAGTGCAGCCGCGCGGTCTCCGCCACCTGTGACCTTGTGGAGAGGTGGACATAGCCATCGGTCTCGTCGATCCCGGCGCTGGTCACCCCATTGGCAGAGGCGGCCTTCCAGTCGCCCCTGGTCAGCAATTTGTAGACATGGGTTTCGTTCGTATCGCTCATGCCAGTCATTCAGCAGGCTTTGCGCGGGCTGGCAATTGCGGCAAGCTTTCCGGGCACTGCGGGAGACCCAAATGGCCAGGAAACGGACGGACGAGGAAATCCACGCCATGATGCTGCCGCATGGGCGCACCATCGGCCAGGAACTTGCCGCGCTGGACAGGTTTTCCCGGCTGCTCGATTCCCGGTTCGGCCTGTTCGGTGTGAAGTTCGGCCTCGATTCCGTGCTGGGGCTGGTCCCTGTGGTCGGAGATGCAGCCACCGGCGCCGCCGGCCTGCACGCGCTTGTCACGGCGTGGCGGCTGAAACTGCCCGCATCGGCCTCCATCGGAATCGTCTGGAACCTCCTCTTCGACACGGCCCTGGGGGCGCTGCCGGTCGCCGGGGATGTGTTCGACATCTTCTTCCGGTCAAACCGGAAGAATTACCGCATCGTGGAGAAACATCTCGTCCGCAGGGCCGAGGCCCATGCAACTTCCGGCAGGGCTGACCCGGTCAGGACGCAGAATTAGGCAGGCTGGCCGTCGTGACTTTCACCACATCGGTGGCGCGGGCCAGTGTCCAGCCGCCATCGGGGGCCTGACAGGCGGCAAACCGGCCACGCTCCTGCCCGGCAAAGGCATAAGCCACATCCCGGCACATCACGCTGACCGTGACGGGGGCCTGTTCGGTGACCACACGCGTCACCTTGCTGACGCCCGGCGTGTAGGTGACGGTGCGCACAGTGGACTGGCCCATCTCGCGTGAGACTGTTCGTTCAAGAACGATGGTCAGCGTACGGTTATCCGGCGTGATGATCGCCTGTTTCGACCCGTCCGCCCCATTGTCGAGGATACTGCGGAAGGCCTGGCGCACCAGCTCCATATCCTCGGTCATCAGAGGCTCGGCGGAGGTCCGCTCGATCCGGCCGGCGAGGAAGGCTTCCGGCGTCTGCAGGCCGGAGGCGCCTGCAAAGTCACGCACTTCGGCCTTGCTGGCGGTCAGCGCGGCGGGCGGCTTGCGGGTGACGGTCTTGCCTTCATCCGGCGTGTAGGAGGCGCGGATCAGCCGGGCCGGTTTTGCCGGCTTGTGCGATGCCGGGACCGGCACCGGGCCTTCATAAGCAGTAAAGACGATGGGCTTCGGCGCCGGGGCTTCGGGCGCAGGTGAGGGCGCAGTAATTTTCTGGAGGTTGGCGGTCCGGGCCTGCTGCTCGGCGACCAGCTTCTCGGCAGCCAGGCGATCTGCGGCGGCCTGCGCGGCGATCTGTTCCAGACGGCGCGCTTCAGCGGCATCGGCCTCTGCCTGCGCTCTCAGGGCGGCAAGGCGAAGGCGCTCAGCCTCCTGTAACTTGGCCAGTTCGAACGCTTCCTGACGGGCCGCAGCTTCAGCGGCTTCGCGATCCGCGCGCAGTCTGGCGAGGCGCTGCGTATCGAGATCGGCCAGGCGCTGGGCCTCAGCATCGGCTTCGGCGAGGCGTTTGGCTTCAAGCTCTGCCAGGCGCTGGGCTTCCGCCTCTGCAGCGGCCTCACGCCGGGCTTCGAGGCGAGCGAGCCGGTCAGCCTCCTCCTGCGCCACACGGGCGGCTTCAGCATCGGCAAGGCGCTGGCGTTCGGCTTCCTCGGCCAGGCGCGCCTCTTCCGCAGCGGCTGCGGCAGCCGCTTCGGCCTCGGCCACGCGGACGGCTTCGGCATTGGCGATGGCCTTGGCGGCGCGCAGGCGGGCTTCTTTTTCGGCGGCTTCCCGGGCGAGCTTCGCTTCAGCCTCCATCCCGGCCTTGTGCTCGGCCAGCATGTCGGCCACGCCCTGATAGTTGAACCAGGCTTTCGGGGCGGCAGGCTCAGCCGCGCTGGCGAGCGCGACGGCAGAGGCCCCGCCCGGTTTCAGCGCCGGGGCGAGCGCGCCGGTCTCCGTTGTGCCCGTTTCGGTGTTGTCAGTCGCGGGGTCGCCGGACTGATCATTGTGCTTCAGGGCGTTCTGCACAGCCAGCACGGAGAGGCCTGCAAGGCCCAGAATGGCAAGCCCGGCAAAGGCCAGCTGAGAGACATCGCCCGTACGGGTGGAGACGTCTTCGTGCGCTTCATGTTCAGCGATTTGCGGGCGGACGTCCGGCCGGGCGACAGCCGCAGCACCGGCCGGGATGATCGCCGGGGCCATCGCAGGTGAAGGGGTACGGTCTTCTTCCTCGCGGGCGGCGGCCTCCTCGATGACCGAGACCAGTTCTTCATCGCTTGGCGGGGCCTTGGCTTCCGGTGCAGGCACTTCGACGGCGGATGCGGCGCGGATGCGCTCGGCCTCTGACCGGGCGGCGGCGTCCGCCTTGGCGGCGGCCTCTGCTTCAGCGCGGCGGCGGCGGGCCTCATCGCGCACAGCATCGGCCGCGCGGCGGCTTTCCGGCGTGCTGGAGGCGCCGGGGCGGTAGACGATGCCGGAGTCGATGGCGAGCGTGGATTGCGGCCGCGCCGCTTTTCGTGCCATCAGCCTGGCCCGGAAAGATCCCGGATCGGCGGCCGTGCCAGCCGTCTTGCCAGCCGGGCCGTTTCCGTCGTTTTGCCTGTCGATCATGACCTTAACCCCACAGTGCAGACGATTAACCTGCCCTCTAAGTTACGGTAAACGATTAATGTAACGAAAACCATGGCGCATCGAAAGCAACTCGATAACGGCTTCCGGCTTGTCACGGGCCAGCCGTCGCCTTAATGCAACAGCCTCAAGCTGCAGCGCTCAGGGAAAAATTCTCCATGTCCACGCCGAAATCCGCCCCGAAAAAGGTCGTTCTTGCCTATTCCGGGGGTCTCGACACCTCGATCATCCTGAAATGGCTGCAAACCGAGTTCGGTGCAGAAGTTGTGACTTTCACCGCAGACCTCGGCCAGGGCGAAGAACTGGGCCCGGCCCGCGAAAAGGCGCTCGCCGCCGGGGTGAAGCCGGAAAACATCTTCATCGAGGATGTGCGCGAGGATTTCGTGCGCGATTACGTCTTCCCGATGTTCCGCGCCAATGCCGTCTATGAGGGCGTCTACCTGCTCGGCACCTCCATCGCCCGGCCGCTGATCTCCAAGCGCCAGATCGAGATTGCCGACATGGTCGGCGCCGACGCCGTCTGCCATGGCGCCACCGGCAAGGGCAACGACCAGGTCCGCTTCGAGCTTGGCTATTACGGCCTGAATCCGGACATCAAGGTCATCGCCCCCTGGCGCGACTGGGATTTCAAATCCCGGACGGACCTGCTGAAATTCGCCGAATCCCACGGCATCGAGATCGCCAAGGACAAACGCGGCGAGGCCCCCTTCTCGGTCGACGCGAACCTGCTGCACTCCTCCTCCGAGGGCAAAGTGCTGGAAGACCCGGCCGTTGCTGCGCCGGAATTCGTCCATATGCGCACGATTGCCCCGGAAGACGCCCCGGACGAGCCGGAAATCATCACCATCGGGTTCGAGCGCGGCGATGCCTGTTCGATCAATGGCGAGGAGATGAGCCCGGCGACGCTGCTGACCGCCCTCAACGCCTATGGCAAAAAGCACGGCATCGGCCGGCTGGACCTGTTGGAAAACCGCTTCGTGGGCATGAAGTCCCGCGGCATCTATGAGACGCCCGGCGGCACGATCCTGCTGGTCGCCCACCGCGGCATCGAACAGGCCACGCTCGACCGCGGCGCCGCGCACTTGAAAGACGAGCTGATGCCGAAATATGCAGAGCTCATCTATAACGGCTTCTGGTGGAGCCCGGAGCGCGAAATGCTGCAGGCCGCGATTGACCATTCGCAGCGCTATGTCTCCGGCGAAGTGACGCTCAAGCTCTACAAGGGCCAGGCCTATCTGATCGGCCGCTCCAGCCCCTATTCTCTGTACCGGGAAGACATCGTCACCTTCGAAGACGACCACGGCGCCTACGACCAGAAGGATGCGGAAGGCTTCATCCGCCTGAACGCGCTGCGGCTGAAACTGCTGGCCGGGCGTGATCGGAAGTTCGGGAAGAACTAGGTTCTAATTCCGACGATTTGCTCAATTTGCTGCTTGGTGGGGCCTCCAATTTTGTTGGATTGAGCCCATAGGGACTCGTTTATTCGGTCCACGCACTGAGGATCATTAATAAACTGCACAGTTCGGTCCAACCAAGGAGGGCCGAAACAGACCGCAATATCGTGAGCAACCGGTATCAGAAGGCTTTGCCCGCTACGCCTTACCCCGCTAGCATCAACGATGTCGAGAAAATGGGAACGTATAGGATTCGATGTGATACAAAACGCCCCTTGAGCTGGCGCTCGCGCGAACCAGAAGCCCGTGTCGATGATGTGCCTAATCACCTTCGGATTGGTGTGCGTTAGAATATGCAACCGTAGATCATGAATGAACGATAGATCTTCAGAGAGATTGCTGTCTAAGACGCTTGACGTGAACTTGACTGCTCTTTCTTCGGCCCGGTCCCGAAATGTCAGAGGCCCATAAATCTTTGTATCAAGTGTGTCTCTAACTACTTCGGGTCTTCGCTTTGCCTGATAATACAAAAAATGGGCAACTAACTCTGCATTTTCATCCGAAATTTCGGGAGTAAAGCCCAACCGAACCATAGGCAGAACTTTATCTAAAAGCTCTGTGAGCGGCGTCTCGATGCGCTCTTGAAATTGTTCTTCAACGCTGAATTCTTTGTCAGAGCTGGTACTAAAGCTCCTGTGATAAAACACTTTGGAAGGGTTTCGCTCTTCTACACCTTTCTGAGGACGTTGGCGGTCGTAATACCAGAACACACCGCCCGGTTTCTTAAACCGTTTCAGGATTAATTGCGGGACAAAATGGTCTTTGGACACGGCAGCAACTCAAAGCTGGAACGGACTTCTGCAACTAAAGATAAGTCGAGTTTCGATCGTCGCCATACCTAACCTCCAGATCCGCAACACGAACTGCCCTGCCGAACGCGCTCATGCTGAGCGAAGTCGAAGCACGGGCGCGGGGCGTTGAGGGTTGGCGCTTTGCACCATCATCCTTCGACTCCGCTCAGGATGAGTCCGGTTTGGGGGGCGAACTGGGGATAGCCGCGTCGCTCTCCCACACCCTCCCCTGTCATCCCGGAATTTGCGCAGCAAATATCCGGGCCCCTGTTCGTGTCGTGCTCACACCAGATACGAGGTCCCGGGTAAGCCCTGCGGGCTTGCCGGAATGACACGTGGCGGGGGCGCTCTATCCGACAGGATGGCGCGCACTGCAGGCTTCCCGCCATGAATCCGAGCCTTCGCACCTATTTTGATTTTGTCGTGCCGCTGTTCTGGCCATGGCTGGTCTGGAACCTGCTGCGCCTTGCCCACTGGCATGAGCGCAGCGGGCGCGAAGCCCTGTGCAGGGTGGACCGGTTTGGCAATATCCGCTTTGTGCGGATATCCGACCCGCCACCCCCGGATGATCTCTATACATATGAGGCGCCGCGCATGGCGGCATGGGACGATCCTGCCCTGGGCAGCGATGTGCCCGTATGCGTGCGCGCGTCGTCTGCGCAAGTCCATCATGATCCGGTTAAGTCCGGTATGGTCATGACACGTCATGGCCTGGTCCGGACAGGTCCGGCCGGGTCTGTACGCGGTCCGCCCCAGGCGGGCGCTTTTCCGAAGTCAGTCTTTATCGCCGGACAGCCATGGCTGCGCCGGGCAATCGTGCTGGCCGCTATGGCAGGACACAGACATTGCCGCGCTGGACATGCGGCTTGTTGCACTCCCAACTCTCTTCCATGTAGCCGAGATGGGCATTATCCGGCACGTTGATGGCCACGCAGGACTCACCGGATGCGACATAGCCGCGATTGCACTTCCAGCCGGGGCCGGACCGGGCCGTGCTGAGATAGCCGTTTTCCGGCACATTGATCCGGGCGCAGGTGTCGCCGTCGGCCTTGTAACCGCGGTCACACGCCCAGCCATCATTATAGCTGAGATCGCTGAGATAGCCGTTCTCGGGCACATTGATCGGCGCGCATTTGCCATCGTCGATGGTGAAGCCCCGCTCGCAGCTCCACCGGACGCCGGACGGCTCCAGATAGGCATGCTCGGGCAGATCGATCAGGACACAGCCTTCATCAACCCGCTTGTAGCCGAAGACACATTCCCAGCCCCGGCCATAGGACCGGTTGTTGAGATAGGCATTGTCCGGAATTTCGACGGTCACGCAGGCGTCATCCTGTTCCTGAAACCCGTCATCGCAGCGCCAGCTTGTGTTGTAGGTATTGGCGGAGGCGTTTTCCGGAACCTTCAGCTCCGCGCTGGCCGTGATCGTGGGGAAGAAAACCGTCATCACTGCGCACAGCAAAGCAATTGTTCCCGACCGGAGCGATGTCCGGGCGGCGAATGTCTGGCGAAGCATGGGGAGTCCTTTTCGGGATCTGGCAGCAAAAATGCCGCGATCCTCACCATCGCGCCCGAATAGTGTTTAAATTGTGTCGCGCAGACCTGCCGGTCTAATGGCCGATATCTTCGTTCCACAGGCCCGGATGATGCCGGATGAAGTCCGCCATCATGTCGATACAGGCCGGATCGCGCATGTCTTTCACCTCAGTCCCGGCCAGCGCCAGCACGTCCTGATAGCCTTTGAAATTGACGCTTTCCCCGATCACCACGCGGGGCACGCCGAACTGGATGATCGTGCCAGTGCACATCATGCAGGGCGACAAGGTGGTGTACATTACCGTATCCTTGTAGCCCGCCTGCCGCCCGGCATTCTGCATACAGGCCATTTCGCCATGCAGGATCGGGTCTGCCTTCTGGACACGCTGATTGTGCCCGCGGCCGATGATCTCGCCGTCCCGCACAAGGATCGCGCCGATGGGCAGGCCGCCCTCTTCAAGCCCCTTCTGCGCCTCGGCATAGGCCTCACTCATGAACTCTGCATCCGAACGCCTCATCGGGGTCTCTCCTTATGCGTCTTATTTTTCTCCGAACAGTCCGGTTTGCTGACCGGACTGCTGGCCGCCGGGATTCGGAAGGCCAAGCCGCTCATAGGCCAGCGGCGCCGCAACGCGGCCGCGCGGCGTGCGGGCAACATAGCCGCGCTGCATCAGGTAAGGTTCGATCACGTCTTCCACCGCATCGCGCGCCTCCGACAGGGCGGCCGCCAGCGTCTCCACGCCCACCGGCCCGCCCGCATAGGTTTTCACCAATGCGTGCAGGTAACGCCGGTCCAGCGCGTCAAGGCCGTCCGCATCGATCTCCAGCCGCTTCAGCGCGCTGGCGGCGCTGTCCCGGTTGATCGTGTTGCCTTCGGCCTCGGCAAAGTCGCGCACCCGGCGCAGCAGGCGCAGCGCAATCCGCGGCGTGCCCCGCGCCCGGCTGGCGATCTCGACCGCGCCTTCCTCCGTGATCTGTGCATTCAGCTTGCGCGCCGCGGCCATGACGATGCGGCCCAGCTCTTCCGGTTCATAGAATTCCAGCCGCACGGGAATGCCGAACCGGTCGCGCAGCGGCGTTGCCAGAAGGCCCGCGCGCGTCGTGGCGCCGACCAGTGTGAACGGCGCCAGGTCCAGCCGCACGGAGCGGGCCGACGGCCCCTCCCCGATCACAATGTCGAGGGCATAATCCTCCATCGCGGGATAGAGGATTTCCTCCACGACTGCCGGCAGGCGGTGGATCTCGTCGATGAACAGGACATCGTTCGGCTCAAGATTGGTCAGGATCGCGGCGAGATCGCCCGATTTGGCAATGACCGGCCCGGACGTCGCGCGGAAGCCGACACCCATTTCCCGGGCAAGGATCTGCGCCAGCGTCGTCTTGCCGAGGCCCGGCGGGCCGAACAACAGAACATGGTCCAGCGCCTCAGCCCGGCCGCGCGCCGCTTCGACATAGACCTTGAGGTTCGCCTTCGCCTTACGCTGGCCGATATAGTCCTCGAACGTCTGGGGACGGAGCGCCCGGTCCAGCGCGTCCCCGCCCTGTGCGTTCGGGTCAGAGAGTTCACCCTCGCGGCTCATCGCGCGAGTTCCTTCAGGGCAGCTTTCACGAGCACGCCGACATCATCACCGGCCTCTTTCGCGACGCCGGCCACCGCGCGGGCGGCATCGCCTTGCGTATAGCCAAGATTGACCAGCGCAGAGATCGCTTCGCCCCGCACGCCCGTGGTGGCGGCAACCGGCGCACTCGCCATGCCGGCGACGCTGGCGGCCTCAAACTGTCCGAACCGCCCGAGTGGCGGCGGCTTGCCGGAAAGGTCGTGCACAATCCGCTCTGCCAGTTTCTTGCCGACGCCCTTCGCCCGCTCAAGCACTTTGGCATCGCCGAGCGCGATTGCATCCATCAGCTCCGCCGGTGTGATCGCATCGAGGATCGCCATCGCCGCCTTGCCCGCCACGCCATGCACATCCTGCAGGCGGACAAACCAGGCGCGTTCTTCATCCGTGCCGAAGCCGAACAGCGTGATGGAATTCTCCGTCACCCGCGTTTCGACATGAACGGTGATCTTCTCACCCGAATGCGTCCGCGAAAGCAGCCGCGTGCCTGCCATGCAGACATAGCCGACGCCGTTGACATCGACGAGCAGATGATCCGTACCGAGGCCCGCGACCTCGCCAACCAGACGGCCAATAATCATGCCGCGCCCCGCTTCAGTTCCGCCGGCAAATGATGGGCCGTACAAATGGCGCAGGCCAGCGCATCCGCCGAATCCGATTTCAGGTCCGCCGCCTTGGGCAGGAGGCGTTTGATCATGAACAGGACCTGGTCCTTGTCCGCCGTGCCGGTGCCGACCACGGCAAGCTTGATCTTGCGCGGGGCAAATTCGGCCACCGGAACGCCGCCCATGGCCAGCGCCGCCATGGCCGCGCCGCGCGCCTGGCCCAGCTTCAGGGCCGACCGCGGGTTTGCGTTCACCAGCGTCTCCTCTACCCCGGAGGCGGTCGGCTGGTGATAGCGGGCAAGCTCGCCCACAGCCTCGAAGATACCGCCAAGCCGCTCGGCCATTTCGAGTTTCGGGTCGATCGAGATCACGCCATGCGCAATATGCGTCAGACGCATGCCGGCCAGCTCAATGACTCCCCAGCCGGTATGGCGCAGGCCCGGGTCAATGCCGAGTATTCGAATCGTGGTGCTCATCCCTCCAACCTATCAGGCGTGCCGGTTAATGACACCTTGCATTTTCCCGATTTGTTCACATCCCTGCCCCCGGAAAGACTGCAGTTGCGCCGCATTAATTGTTGCGAATGCTTCTCATTTCGGGCAGGAGTGACCCAAACGTATTTTCCGGACCTGGAAGGACCCCGCACGGCCATGGACATCAAGATCAAACGCTGGACGCATCTCGGCCTTGGCGCCGCCCTCATGACCACGACGGCGCTGGCCGGATGTGGTGAGCCGGCCGCAAAGGACCAGCCGACGGCCAGCGAGCAGCCAGCCGCCGATGCGCCCACCGAAGCAGATGTCGAAGCGAAGCTGGAACAGGTGAACGGCGCAGCTGCCGCGTCCGGCGAGGGCGAAGGCGGGGTTGCGATCGAAGCGGCGCTGACAGATCCGGTCGTCTTCGATATCGCGCTGACGGTTGCCGAGGCCCACGTGCTGGCCGCCCGGGATGCGTATCGTGACGGGGAAACCCAGGCCGCCGGAGAAATGTTCGCGCACCCGGTGTCCGAAGTTCTGCTGGATATGGAACCGGTCTTCGAGGCCCGGGGCGTACCCGATTTCACCGACCAGTTCCTGGACGCGTCCGCCGCCGTGTTCGCCGGTGAAAGCGTGGAGCAGATCGACGCCCGTACCGCCGCTATTATCGCCACCCTGCGCGCGGCGGCCAGCCACGCCCCGGACGACGGAGCCAGCCAGGCCAGCGTCACCATCGGCGTCGTCGCCGACATGATTGACCGGTCCACCAAGATGTACCGCCTCGCCACGGAGTCGGATTTCTACGAACCCTATCTCGACGGCTACGGTTTCTACACCGCGGCGAAGGACCAGTTCGACGCCTCACAGGAAGAGATCGAAGCTGAGAACCCGGATGCCGCCAAGGCCATTCGCGGAGCCCTGACGCTGCTGGGCGACGCCTATCCGACAGCCGCGCGGCCCCAAATGCTGAACGCGGACGTCTCCGCCCTCACCGTGGCGGCATCGGAAGTCTTCCTGACCGTCGGCGCTGATTAAGCGCTAGAAGACCGGGCGGGAGACCATCAGCCAGAGGATCGCCAGCACGGCGAAGAAGGCCGGGAACCCGCAGGCGAACCAGATGCGATAGAGGCGGAAATAGCGCTCCGGCAGGGGCGCACCCGCCTCTGCGGCTTCGCAGGCGAGATCGCGCAATTTGTGCTGTATCCAGACGACCGGCAGCCAGAAGAGACCAGTGAAGACGTAGAGCGCCAGCGATGCGGCGATCCAGCCCTGCGTGAGCGGCCACCCCATCTCCATGGCGAGCAGCGTACCGGTGATGGGCTGGGCAACGACCGCCGTCGCCGTGAACAGCCAGTCTGCGATCACCACGATGGAGGCCGCATGCGCGATCAGCCGGGCATCACGCGTGCGATGGGCCATCACCATGAAGAAGGCGATCCCAGCCCCGGTGCCGAGCAGGACAGCCGCCCCGATAATGTGCACCCAGCGCAGGACATGCATCCACTCCATCAGCGCGCCTCCGTCAGGGTCCAGACGGTCAGCGACAGGGCGATGGCCGGGAACACTTTCACCATAGGCCCGAGCGGATCGGCCCAGAGATGCGGCGCCAGAATGGCGCTGCCTGCAAGATAAGCGAGACTGACAAGCACGGCTGCCAGTGCCGCAAGACGGGTCAGTGGGCGGATGAGAAGCGCCGCGCCGATGGCGATATCCGCCGCCGCACCGCCGAGGACAAAACCTTTGGCCAGCGGCGCCCGAAATTCCGGCCCGAAAACCGCCATGGCGGGCGCCTGCTGAACCCAGCCAACAAGGCCGGAGATGATCCAGAAGGCGGACAGGATGATCAGCAGGAAGGGGTAGAGCAGCGCCGCGCGCGCATAGGTCCGCTCCTGCACGGTGGAGGGCAAGGCCGACAACGTGTCAGGGAGATTGCGCACCGGCCATTGCGGCGTATGTCCGGTGACCCCCTTCCCCAACACTTTCAGGGACGTTGTCCGCAAAGCCGGGCGCCAGCCTAGCCAGCCGGCAAGATCCCCCAACCGCGCGGTGAGTACCCCGAGAAACAGCGGTACACGGATCATGGCTTTCGGCGGCGCGAAGCCCAGCCAGGCCCGGAGGGCGAGGATCAGATCTTCCAGCCGGGTCGGCTCCGATGACAGAAGGTCTGCATCCACACCGGTGAGCCCTTCCTCCACCGCGCGCACGACCGCGCCGGCGACATCCTCCACATAGACCGTGCGGATATCGGCATCCGCCAGCATGACCGGCTGGACCAGCGGCACAGCAGCGAGCTGGCGCAGCAGACTGGTGCCGCCATACGCCTGAGGCGCCAGGACAAGGCCGGGGCGGAAGATGACCCAGTTCACACCACCCGCCTTTACGGCGGCGTCGCCTTTGGCCTTGGACCGGTAAAACACCGTGTCCGACCTTTCTGAAACCCCCGGCGCGGAAATCTGGATGATCTGGCGGACGCCAGCCGGTTTGCAGGCGGCGGCAAGGGCCCGCACCGCGTCCCGCTGCACGGCCATGACCCGGTCGTTCATGCCGTCCTGCAACACGCCCGCCGCATTCACGACGACGTCGATGCCCGTCAGGACATGGGTCCAGTCTTCCGCCTCTGTCATATGGGACAGGTCCCGCCCGGTCCAGGTCACATCCGGCGCCGCGGCTTCGCCCTTGCGAACCGACCGTCCAAGGCCGGAGACATCATGCCCGGCGGCAAGCAGCGCTTTGGTAATCGAGAGGCCGATCAGGCCATATCCGCCAAGGACAAGGATTTTCAATTTGTCCCCCCTCCCCCGGCGAATGCCTCAGCTCATCCAGCGGAGTGTGCGCGGTTCGATCGGATTCTTGAAGTCGCGCGCTTCGGTGCGGGCGTCGGTCCATTCGCGTTTCAGGCGCTGGTACCATTTGGCCTGCACGTCGATGTCGTCGATCCAGAGCATCGCCTTCTGGTGGGCCATGCCTTCGTTCTGAAGGTTCACCATCGTGCCGTCCTGATCGAGGAACATCTTGCCCGCAGGCTTGGCAATCGGAATGGCGAGGTTCAGCAGCGGCGCGCCCGTCCACCAAGTGAACTGGGTGATGCGGGTCTTCTTCGGCGCTTCCGGCGTCAGGCAGGTGAGTGTCAACAGACGTGCGGTATCGTTGGAGACAATCTCCCAGCGATAGCCCGGCAGCTGGAAGCGGATCTCGGTCTGCACATCGCCGCCGAAAATCCAGCGGTAGAGTTTCGAGTTCGACGAGGGCGCATGCCGGTCTATGGCCCAGCCGCGCTCCGTCGGCACGAAGGGCTTCTCTTTCAGCTTCAGGCCGGCAGATGGCGGGCGCCACCACCATTGATTATGCACGAAGGGCACATGGGCCGGGTCCATCAGGCCGACGACGGCGTCATCCATATGCGCATTGAACACGTCATGGATGATGAATTTCGGTTTCGCAGGCAGCGGCCCGAAATCCGGCGGCGGCACGGCCGGCGCGTCCTCGGACCGCGGATTGTGGGACACGTAGAGATAGACCGCGCCGTTCGCCTCATGCACCGGATAGTGGCGCACCTTCACCTTGGAAGGGTCGTACGGGCTGTCATCGGTCAGGCTCGGCATCATCTTGCAGACGCCGTCCCCTGCCCCGAACCGCCAGCCATGATAGGGGCATTGCAGCGCCCATTCGCCATCGGTCTCCAGCTGCTGGCCAGCTGACAGCGGCACCAGACGGTGCGGGCAGATGTCGCGAAGGGCAAAAGGCTCACCCGCCGGCGTGCGGCCCACGGCGACCGGCTCACCCAGGACCATGATGCGGTGCTGCTTGCCTGCCTTCAGCTCGGCCGAGGGCGCGGCGAGATACCAGCTATCGGTCAGATAGCCTTCCTCGGTGATGCCGGTCTTTGCCGGTGCGGGGTGCTGTGTGTCAGGCATAGTCCCCCTTACACCGGCAGACGATCACCGGAAACCCGGTGAGGCACGTAGATAGTCCGCTATCGTCATGGCATGGTCCGGCTTAAGCCGCCGGACGGTAACGCGGATTGACCGACAGATCCGGCCGCGGGCGCACACCGGTGAGGCGCGTCACGATGGCCTCCAGCGTCTGGAACAGACGGATCCGCTCCAGAACCGGGTTCACATGATTGGTGAGCACGCAGAAATGCGTGTCTTTGCCCTTGCGGTGATGCGCCGCGTGATGGCGGTGGGATTGCAGCAGTCCGGCTTTCTGAAGCGCCGTGATAATCCGGCCATTTTCCTTCGGGCTGCGGTGGGCACTGGCGTGCACCTCGTTCGACATGACGCCGAAAATCACCGCAGATACGGTGAAGGCATTGAGCACATCGAAGGCCCAGAATGCCGCCAGAAAGACTGCGCCAATGGCCAGGACTTCCCGGTTCCGCGTCCACAAATTGCCCTTCAGAAAACTGCGCGGGGTGAAATGGTGCTGCTGATTCTCGCGGATCGTGTGGCCGATGATGGGCCATTCCGGATTGCCATACCGGTCCTCCAGCCAGTGAATCACACCGGACACAAAGTCCGCGAACCAGAGCCCGCCCAGCACTTTCAGCAGGAAAGCGCCTGCTGCCGTAATCGTCGAACCCACCATGATTGTCTCCTGACTTGCTATCGGGTTTTCAGCGTTGTTAGTGAGCGCTTATTTGCATAAGGAGGCGACGTTTGCAAGCAAACGCTCACTCGCAACTTGGCGGATAGAAAAGGGATTCTAAAAACCGTCCGCCCGAAATCCCCGAGTGCAGGCCGCGGCCGCGCGGCCCGGAGGCCGGGTTCATTGCCGCGTCCAGCCAAAGACCTCTTTCCGCCCCGCACAGGCCCGGCTATATCGCGCGAATGACACCTCGCGACAAAATCCGGAATTTCTCCATCATCGCCCATATCGACCACGGCAAGTCGACGCTGGCGGACCGCCTGATTCAGACCTGCGGCGGCCTCACCGTCCGCGAGATGAAGGAACAGGTGCTCGACTCGATGGACATCGAGAAAGAGCGCGGCATCACCATCAAGGCCCAGACAGTCCGCCTGCTATACAAGGCGAATGACGGCGAAGAATACGTCCTGAACCTGATGGACACGCCCGGACACGTCGACTTCTCTTATGAAGTTTCCCGCTGCCTTGCGGCCTGTGAGGGCGCGCTGCTCGTAGTCGATGCCTCACAGGGCGTCGAAGCCCAGACGCTGGCGAACGTCTATCAGGCCATCGATCAGGACCTCGAAATCGTGCCTGTTCTCAACAAGGTAGACCTGCCAGCCGCCGACGTGCAGCGCGTGAAGGATCAGATCGAAGACATTATCGGCCTCGATGCCTCTGACGCGATCGAGACGTCCGCCAAGACAGGCCTCGGCATCAGCGATGTGCTGGAAGCCATCGTCACCCGCCTGCCCCCGCCGGAGTCCGGCGATGCGGATGCACCGCTCAAAGCCGCGCTGGTCGATGCCTATTACGACCCCTATCTCGGCGTGGTCGTTATCGTGCGCATCCATGACGGCGTGCTGAAGGCCAAACAGAGGATCCGCATGATGCGGACCGGCGGCACATATGAGATCGACAAGGTCGGCACGTTCAATCCGAAACTCACCGAGGTCGAGTCACTCGGCCCCGGAGAGGTTGGCTATTTCGTCGCTTCGATCAAGGAAGTCGGCGACACCGCCGTTGGTGACACAATCACCGAAGAACGCCGCCCGGCGGACAAGGCCCTGCCCGGCTATAAGGACGTCCAGCCGGTCGTCTTCTGCGGCCTGTTCCCGATGGACGCGGGCGACTTCGATGATCTGCGCGCGGCGATGGGCAAGCTGCGCCTGAACGATGCCTCCTTCACCTGGGAGATGGAAACTTCCGCCGCGCTGGGCATGGGCTTCCGCTGCGGCTTCCTTGGCCTGCTGCACCTCGAAATCATCCAGGAGCGTCTCAGCCGCGAGTTCGACCTCGACCTGATCGCGACCGCCCCGTCCGTTGTCTATGAGATGACGATGACAGACGGCACCGAGATTGAGCTGCACAATCCGGCAGACATGCCGGAGGTGACCAAGATCAAGGAAATCCGCGAACCCTGGATCAATGCAACGATCTACACGCCCGACGAGTACCTCGGCGCCATCCTGAAACTCTGCCAGGACCGGCGCGGCATCCAGACTGAACTGTCCTATGTCGGCGGGCGGGCGCTGGTGAAATACGAATTGCCGCTGAACGAAGTCGTGTTCGACTTTTACGACCGCCTGAAGTCCATCAGCCGCGGCTATGCCAGCTTCGATTACGAGATCGTCGGCCACCGGGCCGAGAACCTTGTGAAGCTGCAGATCCTCGTCAATGACGAGCCGGTCGATGCTCTCGCCATGCTGGTGCACCGTGACCGGGCCGAAAGCCGCGGACGCCAAATGTGCGAGCGGCTGAAAGACCTGATCCCGCGCCAGATGTTCAAGATCCCGATCCAGGCCGCCATTGGTGGCAAGGTGATCGCGCGCGAAACGCTCAGCGCCCTGAGAAAAGACGTGACGGCAAAATGCTATGGCGGCGACGCCAGCCGGAAACGCAAACTGCTCGACAAGCAGGCCGCCGGCAAGAAGCGCATGCGCCAGTTCGGCAAGGTGGAAATCCCCCAGGAAGCCTTCGTGGCCGCCCTGCGGATGGATGGGGACTGATCCGTTAACTGAACCGCCGGATATAGGGAATGCCGGAGAAGAGAAGCCTCTGCGGCACGCCATTGATGACCCCATCGAAGTGAATACGTTCCGGTGAGGATTCATCCGTCGTTCGCCAGCCGCCGCCGTCTGCGGGGACGAGTTCCACGATATTGCCGAGAAATACCCTACCGTCGCGGACGTAAACATAGAGCGGCCCGGCCCAGCGGTCGTCATTGTCATAGCGTCCGGCGAGGACGCTCAGGGACTCGGCCGCTGGCGGCTTGTACCCCGCAGACGGATCGATCAGGTATTCGACGTCCCCGCACCAGGCCCTGACCGCCTGCCCCTTCGCGGCTTCGATCACCACGCCGGTGAGCGCATGGTCCGGGTCGTCCGTGGCGAACAAACCGCTGGTAACGGGGTAAAGCGCGCTGTCCCGGCCGTTCTTGCGAAGACGCAGATTGCCGCCGGACACCGTCACCTCGAAACGGTCACCGTCCGCGGCGGTGAACTGCCCGGTGAACATTTCCGGAGAGGCCAGCGGCTCATGAGGCGGGGCAGGCTCAGGCGCGGGCGTACCGTCCTGCATCGCCCGCAGCAGCTCGCACGCGTGGATGGTAATATTTTTGGGACGGTAGTTCAGCGCATAGTGGACGTTGGAAGAGGCGAACGCCGCCACACCCGCCTCAACGTCCACATGCAGGGACGAGCAGAAAGAGACCATGCCGCCGGTATGATGGAGATAGGGCCGCCCGTTGATTTCCACATGGGCGACACCGTTCCCGTACCTGGCCCCTTCTCCCCAGCCATCGACCGGGTCGGCAAGGAAGCGCTTCGCTGTCTCATCCGAGAATACCGGCGCGCCCTTGCCGTCCGCGACATTCACCAGGAAACGGAGAAACCTGATCATGTCACCGGGCGTGGCCGCGATGCAGCCGGCGGCATTGTCGCTGTCGACCCACGGCGTGGGCGTCATCTCCGCAGGAACCGGGTTCAGCCGGTCCGTCAGCACAGGTTCATAGCCCTGTGCGTAGCGCGGCCGGTCTGCAACATGCAGGGCCGACACGCTGTCATCCATCCCGATCGGGCCAAGCACGCGGTCGCGAATGACCTCAGGCAGCAGATGGCCATCGGCAGCCGCAATCACATTCCCCGCAAGCTGGTAACCGCAATTCGAATAGGACCAGTTCGTGCCAGGCGTATAGCCGGTCCACAGACCGCCTTCCGGAAACAGAGCGGAATCGCCCGGCAAGCCCGACGTATGATTCAGCAACTGCTGCAGACGGATCTGTTCCCCGCCCCGCACCTTCAGCCCTTTCAGGGCATCCAGAAGTTTCACATCCGGAGACAGGCGGCCCTCGTCGATCAGTGACCAGGCCGCAAGCGCCGTAAACATTTTGGATATCGACCCGATCTGGAAGAGATGATCGGGGCGGACAGGGATATTCTGCTCAACATCCGCAAAGCCGGCTGTCACCACCGCTTCATATCCGTCGCGCGTGACGAGCGCGACGGTCATGCCCGGCAGGCCCCACGCGGCCCGGTGCTGCTCGATATAGTCGCGCAGCGGACCGGTGACTTGATCGTCAGACACCGTTGCGGCGGCGCCTTTGGCATCCTGGGGCACAGACTCGGTCTGCTTCTGGCAGGCCGCCAGGAAACTGGTCGCCAGCGCGGCACTGCCCAGGAATGCTCTGCGATCAATGTCCATCTGCGCCCTCTTCCAAGTCTCTGCCAACCGGGTATTCCGCTGGGCAGTTTTATCGGGTTCCCGGCCGGGTAAAAGGGGGCGCCTGCGCTGGGCCGGGCATATGCCCGATAAGCGGTCAGTTCAGTTCGCGGGCCTCATCCAATGCAGCAATCCGGGCGTCCAGCTGTTTGACAGCACGCGCATTCAGCCAGGCGACGCCGGCAAACACCGCTGCGATGATCGCGAGCGATGTCCCGAACTGGATGAAGCGCGCCAGCAGGGGCAAGCCGCGATCAAGCGCAAATGACACGCCGCCGACAAAGAGCAGCATTCCCGGCACAAACGGCGCGAGATACCAGCGCGGAACGGTTGCCAGCGCCTGTCGCTGGCGCAGCAGTTCAGCGCGGTGAAAATCCAGGAGCGGTTCAGCGCCCTCCGGTTGGCCGCCGGACGTGCCCGCCTTCGAGTGAAGAGCATAGGCGACATAGGCGGCGCCAAGGGCCGTCAGGATGCACCCGGCTTTTACTACGAGGTCCGGGATGAGAAACGCCATCCAGCCAAACACCGCGATAACCAGCGCCGCAGCGGCATGTTCGGTCAGGTTCCGTATACGGATACGTGACTGGAAACGGTGGGAACGGGCATGAATATCCGCGAGTGACATCGCAAATGTCTCCTGTGTCTGTTGGGTCCATAGGGTCTGGAGGGGATCACGATCAGGCATGTTTCGGCTCCTCGAAGTCTTTGGTGAGCTGCGCCTTGAGGCGGGAAATGCGTGTCGCAACCGCCCCGGCTGACAGGCCGGTAATCTCGGCGATCTCTGTGGCGGGCAGGTCTTCCAGATAGAGTGTCAGGATCTGCCGGTCCGGAATCTTCAGGCGGCGGATCCAGGCATTCAGCCGCTCCATCGCATCGCCCTTTTCGAACGCCGCCGCGATATTCCGGCCGTCCGGCACGTCGGAAATCTCGTCGAGCGCGATCTGGCGGGTATTTTTACGCCGCTCCCGGTCCACATGTCGGGCGGCGGTATTGTGCGCCACCCGGTAGACCCAGGTGCTCATCTGGCAACGCCCGTCAAACAGGCCGAAACTCTTCCAAAGCGCTACATGCATGTCCTGCAGAAGGTCGCGGCGCCTCTCGGGATTGGCCTCGCTGGCACGGGCGAGACGCTGCAGGGCCGGACCGAATTGACTGGCCGCCTGCTGGTAAAGCGCATCCTGATCTGCGTGTTGTGTCATACCTGTTTAGTGCCAGCCCGGGCCGGTTTCTTACAGGCCTTGTGCAGAAAAGCGCGCTTCCCTGCCGCTATCGCAGCTTGGGCCGTCTGGATTCCGGCGCTATATGCGCGGCATGACACGCCCGCTCACCCTTCTCGGTATCGAAACCAGCTGCGACGAGACCGCTGCGTCCGTGATCCGTCTTTCTCCGGACGGAGAGGTGCAGATCCTGTCTGAAAAGGTGCACACCCAGCTGGAAGAGCATGCGCCCTATCTTGGTGTTGTGCCGGAGATCGCTGCGCGGGCCCACGCCGAACTCGCCGACCAGACCGTCGCCGCGGCCATGGCCGACTCCGGACTGGCCTATGCAGACCTCGACGCCGTCGCGGCAACATCCGGACCGGGCCTGATCGGCGGTGTGCTGGTCGGGATGATGACAGGCAAAGCCATCGCCCAGGCGGCGGGCAAACCCTTCCTGGCCGTGAACCATCTAGAAGGACACGCGCTCAGCCCCCGGCTGACCCATGACTGCCCCTTCCCTTATCTTCTGTTGCTGGTGTCAGGCGGCCACTGCCAATTCCTGGAAGTGCGTGGCCTGGGCGATTATCGCCGGCTCGGCTCAACCATCGATGACGCCGCTGGCGAAGCCTTCGACAAGACCGCAAAACTGCTGGGACTTGGGTTTCCGGGCGGCCCCGCTGTTGAGCGCATCGGCGCGGCGGGCGACCCGAAAGCCATCAATTTTCCCCGGCCGCTGATGAACCGCCCGGGGCTCGATATGAGCTTCGCCGGGCTGAAAACAGCTGTTGCGCGCGCGGCCGAGGCAGAAGACCTGACCGAAACACGCATGGCCAATATCTGCGCCAGTTTTCAGGCAGCGATTGTGGACGTGTTGTCGGAAAAAGCACGCCGGGCCCTCGAAAGTTTCGATCCGGGCGATGGCGCTGGAAAGCGTTTTGTCGTCGCGGGCGGCGTCGCCTCGAATGAAGCGATCCGGAACGGTCTGGAGAAAGTGGCGGAAGCCTCAGGCGCGGTGCTGATTGCGCCGCCCATGCGGCACTGCACCGATAATGCCGCGATGATTGCCCTGGCGGGGGCGGAACGGCTGGCAGGTGGCCTCGAAAGCGAGGCAGGTGACCTTGGCGCCGGGGCGAGACCGCGCTGGCCGCTCGATGAAGCGGCGGCGAAGTCCGATCCGGCCTATTCGACGGGACGCCGGGGCGCCAAGGCCTGAAGGGTCTGCATGTAAAGGCGCAACGCCTTAAACAACGTATTCTGCGAACGACACCATGGCGGCGAGAAGGCCGACCGTGAACGGCAGGGCTGCCATCAGGGCAACCAACGACTGGCGGGATTCAGTTTTCGAAAGGGTCATTGTCTCTGTTCCTTGTCCGGGAACGGCAGGCAGTGCCGTCCTGGCACTTCATATAACGAAGCCATGAACAAAAATCAATGAACGATTTCAAAATTATTCAGAGTTTAGGTTCTTTGCCGTCTCACGGCACACACGCGTCCTTCGACAAGCCCGCCAGAATCAGATCCAGGACACCCTTCAATTCCCGTTTGAGCTTCGGCAGGGTGAGATGGGAGAACAGCTGGGGGAACCGGAATTTCATCAGCGCAGCCTGCATGAACTCTGCTGTTTCATCGAGCCGGTCCATGGGACGGAAAACGCCTTCCCGGATGCCATCTTCCAGGATCTGCACCAGGTAGACACGCTCCTGCGCCATCTGTTCATTCATATACAGCGGGCGCTCATCCGACAGGACTTCTGCCACTTCCAGGATCTTCGCTTTGGCTTCGATCGCCTGATAGGTGCTGACCATCCCGTAATCGAAGAACTCACGGAGACGATCCGGCGCCGGCGTCTTCTCCCGGGCGATGGAGGCATAGGCCTGATACATCTCGCCATTGAACTTACGGGCCAGCGCTTCAGCGATATCCAGTTTCGAGGCGAAGAAACGATAGATATTGCCCGCAGACATGCCGCAGTCCTTGGCAATCTCCGACATCGTCGTCTTGGCGTAACCATAATGCAGGATCCGCTCGGTCGCGGCATCCACAATCTGCTGGCGTGTATCAGTGGTATCGTTCATAGGGCCGGACCATACCCGGAAATACTGAAGGATCAATGATTCATTCAGGCAGCAGGGAATCTGTCTCGGAAACCATAGGCAGGCGGGATCGACTGTGCGATAGCGTGCGACAGAGCACTGGATGGAGTTGATCAATGCCGCTTTTCTGCCTGCATTGCCTGGATAAAACCGACGGGGGCGCCGAAGCGCGCGCCAAAGCCCGGCCAGACCATCTGGCCTGGGTCAAAGACCTCGGCGCCTGCGTCCGCATGGCTGGCCCCCTTCTGGATGCCGACGGCAAGATGGTCGGATCGGTATTCCTGCTCGAAGCGGCGGACCTGGCCGCTGCAAAGGCAATCCATGCACAGGACCCGTATGTCAAAGAAGGCGTTTTCGGGCACGTCCATATAAATGAAACGCGTTGGGCCATGGGCGAGGGCAAGCCGGCATGAAGCGCCTTGTCCTTGGCAATCTGAACTATTCCAGCTGGTCGATCCGTCCCCTCATGGTGGCCCGCAAGGTTGGCCTGCCGGTGGAAGAGATGGTCATTCCGCTGGATTTTCCGGAAACGACGGCCCGGCTGAAGAATATCAGCCCGACGGCAAAGGTGCCCCTGCTGATCTGGGATGACCAGACGGTCTGGGAAAGCCTCGCCATCACGGAATGGATCGCCGAATGGGCCCCGCCCGGGGACGTCTGGCCGGAAGATCCTGCTGCGCGCGCCGTTGCCCGCGCCGCGGCCAGCGAGATGCATGCCGGCTTTCCGGAACTACGCGGCAAATGCCCGATGGATATCCGGGGCCGCGAATTGGCGCCGGAAATGACGGACAAGCTCGCCGCCGATATTGATCGGATTCAGGAATTGTGGAGCGGGCTGCGAGGCGAGTTCGGCCGGAACGGACCTTTCCTGTTTGGCAAATGGAGCGCGGCAGATGCCTTCTACCTGCCGGTCGTGACACGGTTCCGGACATATGGACTGCCCCTCAGCGGCGCGGCAGCCGATTATTCCGCCGCCGTCCTGTCAGACCCTGACTTCCTGAAACTGGAAGAGCAGGCAAAGGCCGAACCCTGGTGGATCAGGTACGGACCGGACGGGCGGTCCAGCGGCTATCTCAGTCAGGAAGACTAAGCAGGTCGTAACTCAGATCGTGGCGGAAAAGCTCGCGGGTCTTTCGCTGGTATATTTCGAGCGCATCGCCAGAGAAAAGGTCGGGCAGGCTTGTCTTGCGGTTTTGCAGGACGTTCGGTTCGGCCTCCGGATCAACCTTTTCGGCCATGGCTTCCTTGGTCCCGGCCCTGATCGCCGCTTCGATGGATTCTGCGGTCAGGTTCAGCCCCCAATGCCGGTCAACCACTTCCAGGATCTGGCGTGGGTCCTCCAGCGTATCCTCATAGTGAACCACCTGAATGGACTCGCCATGACGGACCAACAGGTCACCCCAACGGTTCCAGAAACGGGCGAGCCAGTAGATATCGCAGCGGTATTTCGATCCGGCAGGATCGCCTTCAAGATAGGTCAGCCAGTCGACCTTGAGGTCATATTCCCATTTCGCATGGTGGCTGGCGAGGATCGACATCGGGTGGCGCACGGCAAGCACGTAGGGCGGCAGTCCAGCCATGCCTCTGACCCAGCCCCAGTCCGCCAGGCGATGCGGAATGGTGTGACTGAAAGCAAGCCGCGGCAATTGCGGAAAGACAGGCATATCCTTCGGCCAGCCGATGTACGGCCGCACGGCATTTTCGGAGAAATATTCCGGAGGCTCGATTCCGTGCGTGTCGGCCAAAGCGACAGCCAGCATGTATTTCAGCCAGTGGCTGCCGGAATTCTTCGACGTGATCAGAACACCATCAAACGCGCCGTGACGCAGCACCGAAAAATTGGTCCAGGTCTCACTCCGGACTTTGGCCCGGAAGGCTGATGGAAGAGTCGTTACAGTCATGCCATAGACCTAGTTCCAGATCAGGGCCGGTGCAAATCAGGTCTTCAAACCCGCCCTGTCGCGGTACACCTGAAGCAGTGCCAACTGATCGCGCGTCGGCAGGCCTTCGGCTTCGGACACCGACACCAACATCGCATCCAGGTCGATGATCTCCTTAGTGCCGAGCACGGAGGATGACATGATCAGCTGGCTCAGCTTGCGCATGGTTTGGGCGGGCGGAGGCGCTGAATTTGTGGCCCAGGCGGCATGCGCCGTCAGAGCGTCAGCCTCCTCCTGGCCGAATTCGAAATGATGCATGATCTCGCGATCAATCGCTGCCGTCTGGTTCTCTGTCAGCGGCCCGCCACGCGCGCGGGCAATTTCCATCATCATGATGGCTGCGGCTTCGCGCGGGTCTTCGATCAGGCTCAGCCCGCCCTTCCCCGCCCTGTACTGGAATGCCAGCTTGCGTGGCATATTGATGGCCGTCCGGGCCAGTTTGCCAGCCTCGTGCAGGCCGTCCCGCGCCATGTGGAGGCGCCACGACCACACACCGATCGCGACCAGAATACCCAACAGGAACAGCAGCACTTGCATCCGGAAACAGTAACGCGGCCCATCAGGCCGCGCTACAGGTTTCATCGGAAAGCACGAACGCGCTACTCCGCTCCGTCATCCTGTGCCGGCGCGGCTGCATGGGCCTGGGCCAGCACATAGGCCCGGATCGCCTCAACATCGTCTTCGTCCAGATACTCTGAGAACGAGACCATGCCGTTTGCAGCGCGGTGCCCTTCCAGCACGACGCCCCTCCAGGCTTCCGGGTCTGCAGAAACGGTCGACCAGCGCAGGTCCGGCAGGACGCCGGAACTGACGGCCAGCGGGCCGTGGCAAACCGCGCAGTTGCGGGCAAAGTCCACAACGCCTTCCGCCAGTTGAGCATCCGTCCCGAACGGTTCAGCCTTGGGTGTACGGTCGATTGGCGGCAGGCCCGCATCGGCAATCTGACCGGTTCCTCCGAGCTTGAAAGTGACCACTTTGCCAACCGTCGACGGCACCGAATCGTCATAGGCAAACCCGGCCGAGAGCGCGAATGCACTGCCCCACCCCGTAGCAATGGTCACATACTGTTCGTCATCGATCATATAGGTGCCGGGTCCGGCGCCAGCGCCGGACTTCACATTATATTCCCACAGCTTCTCGCCGGTGGCTGCATCATAGGCAACGAACTGGCCGTTCAGCTTGCCCTGGAAGACAAGGCCGCCAGCCGTCGCCAGCACGCCGCCATTCCAGGCATTCTCATGCTCCACGGTCCAGCGCGGCGCGCGGGCCACGGGATCCCAGGCGATGAGGCGGCCCTTCAGGGTTGAGCGAAGGAACTTCGCCACTTCCGGCGTGGCAATCGGTGGCACGCCGGCCGAGAAGTCTGCGCCCGTATTCCAGGCCACGTCCTTGGAATAGAAAAGCGGATCTTCTGCGTAGGCCTGCGGAATTTCCTGGGCCGGAATATAGGCCAGGTTGAGATCCGGGTCGAAGGCCATCGGGTGCCAGTTGTGCGCCCCAAGCGGCCCCGGCAGCTGCTGATACGGTTCCTTGCCATAACGGGCCGCTGCAACTTCGATAGGGCGGCCATTCTCATCGAGGCCGGTTGCCCAGTTCAGCGGTCCGAATGCATCGCCGGAGATGAATTCACCTGTCGCGGCGTCGATCACATAGAAAAAGCCATTTTTCGGTGCCTGCATCGCGACGCGGCGGCTGGCCCCGTCCGGTCCAAGCGGCAGGTCAGCCAGGATAATCGACTGCGTGGCAGTATAATCCCAATTGTCGCCGGGCGTTGTCTGGAAGTGCCACTTGTATTCTCCGGTATCCGCATCAACCGCGACGATGGAAGACAGGAACAGATTGTCCCCGCCTGACGGGTCGCGGAACGTGCGGTTCCATGGCGACCCATTGCCGACGCCGAAAATGATCTGGTCGTTCACGTCGTCATAGACGATGGAATCCCAGACCGTGCCGCCGCCGCCGTCCGTCACCCAGGCACCTTCATCGCCCCAGGTGACATTGCCGATCTTTTCGAAGGCCGCATCAGAGACTTCGCCATCCGGCTGTTTCTGCGGGTTTGGCACGGTGTAGAAGCGCCAGACCCGATCGCCGGTCTCCGCGTCATAGGCAGAGATATACCCGCGGACCCCCAGCTCGGCGCCGCCATTCCCGATCAGAACTTTGCCGTTCACCACACGCGGCGCGCCGGTGATTGTGTAAGGCTTGGACTGGTCGACCGTCACCGTTTCCCAGACGAGGTCGCCTGTCACCGCATCCAGCGCCTGCAGGCGGCCGTCAATTATGCCGACATAGATCTTGCCATCATAGACCGCGACGCCCCGGTTCACGACATCGCAGCAGGCATTGACGCCTACTGAGCGATCCACATCCGGGTCGTGTTCCCACAGAAGGGCGCCTGTCTTTGCATCCAGGGCATACACAACGCTCCAGGCCGACGTGACATACATCACACCGTCGACGACGATCGGCGTCGCTTCCACACCCCGGTTGGTGGCCAGGTCAAACGTCCATGCGACGCCCAGCTGGTCGACATTGCCGGTGTTGATCGCGTCCAGCGTCGAATAGCGCTGCTCATCATACGTGCCGCCATAGGTCAGCCATTCGGCGCCGCCCGATGCCGTTTCGATCCGCGCGGTATCCACCGCCGCAAATCCCTTATCTTCCGGTGCAGGGGCTGTTTCCTTCGGACCACATGCAGCCAGCAAAGCCAGCGCAGATCCTGCCAGAAAAATACGACTCCAAGCGGCCATGTCGGTGTTCCTCCCGTCGACATTGTGCAGAAGCGGTCTTAGCGCCGCTTTCGTAATCGCAATGCTAGTCTTTCATGAGGGTTTGTCGAGGCGTGACCCTAGGATAGAGACCAGCCTGATATCAGGCCGGAATGGCAGACGTGCTGCCAGCATGCTTCGACAGGTCTGCCTGGGCTTCGTCTATGGCTGCCTCAACGATTCCGGCCCAGTCCGCCTGGGTTGCCGCGGACTCTGCCCCGTCCGGGAATGTGACCGAGCGCGAGGCATTCACCACGCCGCCTTCAAGCCGGTTGCCCGCGCGCCTGAAACCGGCCAGCGCATCGGCCGCCCCGCCGCCTTGCGCGCCATAACCGGGCACGAGGAACAGAGCATTCGGGGCGAGCTGGCGCAGATGGCGCGCTTCCTCCGGCCCCGTCGCCCCGGCGACAAGCATCAGGCTGGACCAGCCATCTGCCCCCTTCAGCCGCTCGATTGCCGGCGCCAGCGCTTCAACCACACGGGCATAGAGCGGGGCGCCTTCCAGATCGCGGGCCTGAAAATCTGAGGAACCCGGATTGGAGGTGCGCGCGAGGACGACAACGCCCTTCCCGTTCGCTTCAGCCTGTTCGAGAAACGGTTCCAGCGTATCGAGGCCCATATAGGGGTTCACGGTCACCGCGTCTGACGGGAACGGCGCAGCCGGGGAAAGATAGGCGAGCGCATATCCCTTCGCCGTGGACCCGATATCACCGCGCTTCGCGTCTGCAATAACCAGAAGGCCAGCCTCTTTCGCTGCCTGGCAGACACGCTGCAGCGACAGCATGCCGTCCGGGCCGTGCCGCTCAAACAGGCCGACCTGCGGTTTCACAACGGTAACCCGGCCTGCCGCGGCTGCAACAACAGCCTCGCCCCAGGCGGCCAATCCGTCTGGCGTGTCGCCGCCGAAAAGATCCGGGATTTTTCCGGGATGCGGATCGATCCCGACACATAACGGGCCGAGCCGGCGGGCACCGGCGATCAGTCGGGTCGCAAAATCGCTCATGGCGTTACCTTGCAGGCAACCTTAACCACTTGCAACAGACGCCGGGCATTGTCGGAACGCGGCCCGTAGGTCTCCTCGTCAAAGGCCTCCGCCGGGCCGCCTTCCGGGCTTACATTGAGACGTGTCAGGAACGCTTCGACCGACGCTGGGGAGGTTGTGTAGATGCGTCCTCGGCGCGGACTTTCCGCAACAATCACACCGCGGACACGGCCTGCCGCGTCGAAGACCGGACCGCCCGAAATGCCGCCCAGCGTCCCGGTCAGCCCCCTCGTACGGCCAAACTCGGCCCAGGCCAGGATCGGTTCCGAACTCTCGCGCCGGCCGCGCGTGATCATGTTGGACCGCGACATAAGCCGCGTCGCCACTTCGCCCGGCCTGCCTTGCGGATAGCCGACATGATAGCCTTCCAGGCCGATCCGCAGCGGCGTCGCAAGGTCCAGCTCGACTGGATTGGGGCTACGGCCCGTGGATATCAGCGCGAGATCATGCTCCGGATCGAGGGTAACCGACTCCACCGGAACATACTGGCCGGGCGCGACGAGCAGGCCGACGGAATCACAACCATCGACCACGTGACGGGCGGTAATCCACTGGCCTTTCCGGTTAACCGCGAAGGCCGTGCCGATCCCGTCTTTCGGGGCATCCACCTGAATCAGGATCTGCTCATCGAACGGAGAGGGCGGCGGCAGCGTCGGGCCATCCGCTTCCAGTACAGTCGGCGGCGCTTCCGGGGCGTCGGCATGATCGCCCTGCGCAAACAGGACGAAGACGACCAGGCCAAGCACCGACACATAAAGCAGCCAATCGAACTTACGCACGCGCTTTACAGGCTCCTCAGATCAGAATCTCTGCAACGCAGGATCCCACAATCCTGCGGCAAGAATGAGGGCAGAGGCGAGTTTTGCAGACACAAGAACAGCCGCTGCGCCCAATTCATCCTGCTCGATCCGCCTCGGCAGTCCGCCCAGCAGAAGATCCACCAGCCGGTAAACGATCAGCTGCAACAACAGCGCAACCACGCCCCAGATGGCAAAGTCGACCAGGGTGATGCTGGAGGCAAGCGCCGACGACATCGGCAGGGCGAGGCCCGCTATCGCCCCGCCGAGAGCGAGGCCCGCCGCGGTGTTCCCACGCTTGACCTCTGCAAACTCCTTCCAGGGCGTCAGCAGAACATAAATTGTGCTGGAAACGACCAGCATCACACCAGCACTGGCCGTCCAGATCAGGAATCTTGGGAACGCCTCGACAAAAGCACCAATTTCTCCGCCCATGATTCCTGATAATCCTGTGTGATTATTGTGGTGACCCGGCCGGAGACCGGCCCTATTTCTATCATGGCGCAACGGCCGCTCAAGGAGACCATCATGCTGAAAGGTAAAACAGCCCTTATCACGGGTTCCACGAGCGGGATCGGCAAAGCCATCGCGACCCGGCTGGCGGCGGAAGGCTGCAACATCGTGCTCAACGGCTTCGGAGATTCCGGAGAGATCGATGCGCTGAAACGGTCCCTGGCGGCGGAGCATTCCGTCATGGTCGGCTATTCCAGCGCAGACCTCACCCGCATTCCTGCCATCGAAAACATGATGGACTATGTGCAGAGTGAGTTCGGCGGCGCCGATATCCTGGTCAACAATGCCGGTATTCAGCACGTGGCACCGATCGAGGACTTCCCGGTCGACAAGTGGAACTTGATCATCGCCCTGAACCTGTCCGCCTCATTCCACACCATCCGCCTGAGCCTGCCCGGCATGAAGGAAAAGGGTTGGGGCCGGATCATCCAGACCGCTTCGGCCCACGCGCTTGTCGCCTCGCCCTACAAGGCAGCCTACGTCGCGGCCAAACACGGAATTGCCGGCCTGACCAAAACGGTCGCCCTTGAAGGGGCAACCCATGGCGTCCGCTGCAACGCGATCTGCCCCGGCTATGTCCACACGCCGCTGGTTGACGCTCAGATCGCCGATACGGCCAAGGCACGCGGCATCAGCGAGGACGAAGTTGTGAAAAACGTGATCCTTGCAGCCCAGCCGACCAAGGAATTCGTCACGGCCGAGCAGATCGGCGAAATGGCGGCAGTCCTTTGCTCACCGGCAGCAGACCAGATCAATGGCGCCCTGCTCCCGATCGATGGCGGCTGGACGGCCCACTAGGCCCCTGCGGCCCGGGCTATTCCAGTATTTCAGTGAGACAGGTCGAGATCGACTCGTCGGTGTCCTCATGGGTGAAGAAGGTTTTCAGCTTCCAGTCTTCATCCATCAGGTACAGCAGCGACGTGTGATCCATCGAATATTCGCTTTCACTGCCGGGCTGCTCGATTCGTGAGTAATCCGCCAGGAAGGCGTCGGCGGCCTCGCGGACCTGTTCCGGCGTTCCGGTCAGGCCCTGCAGATTGTCCGGGAAAGCTTTGGTCGACACATATTGCGCCAGCTGCTCGGGCGTATCCCGTTCCGGATCGATGGATATCAGCAGCGTCTGCGGCGGGGTGACATCCTCCGGCAGGCGGTCATAGGCCCGTTTCACGGTCACCAGAGTCATCGGGCAGACATCCGGACAATAGGTAAAACCGAAATAAATCAGCGTCGGATGGCCTTTATAGGTGTCCTGGGTCACCTGTTCGCCGTCCTGATTTACCAGCGAAATCGGCCCGCCAATATTGGGATACGCACGGGACATGCAGCCCGCAGACGCGCCCCCGGCAGTAGGCTCAGCAGGTTTTGCGGGACTGCAGGCAGCGAGCAGCGCGGCCAGCATGGCGGCGGACAAACGAAATCTGATCATGACCTTCCTCTATGACGGCCACCTACCGCTTGGCGAGGGCGTCACGCTGCCGCATAAGACACAAATGAGTGATCTGTCCCGCCAGGATACGAACCGCGCCGACCGGCTCGGCTTCGACGATGCCATCTTTACCCTCGCCCCGGAAGGGCTTGGGTCGGCCCAGTCGGCCCTTGGCCGGACGCGATTGCGGACGTTCATCACCCTGCGCTGGCTGGCCGTTGCCGGACAGACAGCCGCCGTGCTGTTCGTAACCTTCGTGCTGCAGTTCGACCTGCCGCTGGCGGCGTGCCTCGCCATCATCGCCGCCTCTGCGTGGCTGAACGTCTTTCTGTCTTTCGCCTTCCAGAGCCAGCGCCTGACGCGCGGGTGGGAGGCATCGCTCCAGCTGGCTTTCGATACGGTACAGCTGGCCGCGCTGGTCACGGTGACCGGCGGCCTGTCGAACCCCTTCCTGCTCCTGCTGGTCGCGCCCGTCACAGTGGCCGCGCTCAGCCTGTCACCCAAACGGGCCATCCTGATCGCCCTGCTGGCGCTGACCCTTGCGGCCCTGATGCCACTGATTCCCCTGCCCTTGCCCTGGCTCAATGGGGCCATGGTGGAGCTGCCGCCCCTGTTCCACCTTGGACAGTTTTCGGCCCTTGCCGTTGGCGTTGTGTTTTTCGCCGTCTCCGCCGGGCGTGTCAGCCAGGACGAGGCGAAGCTTGTACGCGCGCTAGATGCTGCCAGCATCGTGATGGCGCGGGAACAGAAGCTCTCCGCGATTGGCGCGATGTCCGCCATGACCACGCATGAGCTCGGCACGCCGCTCGCCACGATCCACCTCGTTGCCAAGGAATTGCTGGCCGAAACCCCCGAAGACGACCCGAAATACGAGGACCTCACCCTGCTGGCCGAACAGGCAGACCGGTGCCGCAACATCCTCGCGACAATCCGGGAAGCCCGCGAAGCCACCGACATCGTCCATGCCCGCGTAACGCTGGATGCGCTGGTCGCCGAGGCCGCCGCCCCCTTCAAAGGCCTTGGCGTCGCTGTGGACGTGGTTGTCCGCCCCGGCGAGGAAGACGACACCCGCCCGCCCATTCTCAATCGCAGTCCCGAAATCCTGCACGCCATCAGCGCCTTTGTGGAAAATGCCGTCAGTTTCGCCGATTCCCAGGTCACTGCGCAGGCGAGCTGGACGGCAGACCAGATCATGATCTCGATCAGCGATGACGGGCCAGGCTTTGCACAGGAAGTCCTGCCGAAACTGGGAGAGCCTTATGTCTCCGAGCGGAGCGAGGCCCATCTGGGCGGCGGAGACATGGGACTTGGCTTCTTTATTGCAAAAACCCTGATTGAAAGAACCGGCGGCCGGATCGCCACCAGGAACCGCACCCCACCCCGCAAGGGCGCCATCGTTCAGGCGCTCTGGCCACGTGCAGCTCTTGAAGCATCCGCGTTGGATTAATTGAATTGGAAGCCCTATAAAAGAATCAGGTAGCTAGGGAAGCTGAGCATGGAACGGCCGGTAAATATCAATCTTCATGACAGCCTGGAGGGCATAGAAGATCGCTCTTGCCTCGTCATGGATGATGATGGCCCGTTCGTACAGCGTCTGGCCCGTGCCCTCGCCCAGCGGGGATTCATCGTATCGGCGGTGACCAATGTGGCCGAAGGCAAGGATATTGCCCGCCTCAACCCGCCTGCTTTCGCCGTGCTCGACCTGCGCCTGGAAGACGGCAGCGGCCTTGATGTGGTGGAAGTGCTGCAGAAGAGCCGCCCGGATGCCCGCGCCGTCATCCTGACCGGATATGGCGCCATCGCCACCGCCGTCGCAGCGGTTAAGGCCGGCGCAGTGGATTACCTGTCGAAACCGGCCGACGTCGAAGACATCATCCGCGCCCTCACGGCCACAACCGATGAAAAGCCTGCACCGCCGGAAAACCCGATGTCAGCCGACCGGGTCCGCTGGGAACACATTCAGCGCGTCTATGAACTGTGCAATCACAATGTTTCAGAAACAGCCCGCCGCCTGAACATGCACCGGCGCACGCTGCAGCGGATCCTGGCGAAACGCGCCCCGCGCTGATCCTGACATTTCCCGCAGGATGCTCCGTCCGGTCCTTATGATCCGGCCGCAATGATTCGTCTTCGCCCCGAAAGGCACGCCGAGGTAAAGTGAAAAGTCACTTTAGCCGCGTGACCCCAGCGATCCCGTTGATGCGCCTTCCGGAAGCTTGTTAAGCGACACCTTCCGAAAGAAAGCTCCTCCCCCAATGTCCCTTGCGCTTATTCTCGCTGCTGCAACCCTTGCGACAGAACCGGAAGATGCCCCGGCGAGGCTCGATCCCGTCGTCACGACGGCAACGGCCAGCCAGACACCGCTCAGCGACATCCCCATGTCGGTCAGTGTGATCAGCGGAGATGAGCTGAATTTCACCTCCGCCTATCTCAGCGCCGAGGATGTGACCGACCTGCTGACCGGCGTGGAAGCTGCCGTCGCCAATGGCACCCAGGTGGCGTTCCAGATCCGCGGGATCGGCGCGGTGGATCATCAGGCCCTCACCCCCGGCGCCGCAGCCGTCTATTCCGACGGGGTATTGCTGGCGACGAATGTGCAGACCGGCCTCATGCTCTACGATCTGGCCGGGGTGGAAGTGCTGAAGGGGCCGCAAGGCACGCTGTTCGGGCGTAACGCCTCCTCCGGTGCGATCAGCTTCCTCACCGCTCTGCCGGGCGCCGGCCAGTCACGTTACGTCCGCGCCGGGTATGGAAATCTCGAACGCACAGATGTGGAAGGGGCTTATGGGGACAGCGTCGATGACTTCAGCTTCCGCCTCGCCGGACGTTATCTCTCGCGTGATGCCGCGCTGGACAATACCGGCGGACCTGAAGTCGCCGGCGGTGTCCGGGATGAATTCGGCCTTCGACTCGGGCTCAACTGGGAAAAAGCCCTTGGCGGCAGCCTGCTGGTCCGGACGCATTATGAGGAAGACAATGGCATCAATGCCGCGCCGCGCAATGACACGCTGGACCTGCCGGACCACAAGATTTCTGTCGGCAGCGATGGCATTCAGGATACGGACAACGCGTTCTATGGCACCTCGGCTGAATACACGCGCGACATCGGCGCCTGGTCGCTGACATCGCTCACGGCGTTCGAAGGCTTCCATCAGGCATACGGGTTCGACTTTGACGGCGCGACGGCGCTCTATGGCAATCCCCGGCTCAGCGCCAACCTCTCTTACCTTCGCGACTTCCGGCAATATTCCCAGGAAGTCCGCCTGAAGACCGAACGGGCCGGCGGCTCCACCCTGTTTGGCGTCTATGCGTCCCAGGAAGATTTCAGCCAGACCTATACGATCTGGTGCGGCGAGCTGAATCCGGACACCTTGCTCGGCACCTGTCCTTATGTCGGCGCCGCCAGCCGTGCAGGCCCGGCGCCCGTTTCCGATGGCACTGCCATGACGCTGGTGACGGACATCCGGCAGGACCGCAAAGTACTCGCCGCATTCACCTATAATGAATTTTCCCTGTCGGACCGGCTGACCGCAACGATTGGGGCACGGATCACGCAGGAGAAAATCGAAGGCGCAGGGGCCGGCCGGCACATCTTCGATGATGGCATCATCGGCTACAACAATGTCGGCGGACTTGGCCTCGCAGCCGGTTCCAACAAGATCGACGATACGCAGCTGACCGGCAATCTTGCCCTCGCCTATGAGAGCGGCGCTGGCACCGCTTATGTGTCCGTTGCGAACAGCTACAAGTCCGCTGGCTTCAATGGCGAAGTGCAGAACAACGCGGCGCACTTTTCCGATGAAGGCCTCTTCGGCGCCGAAACCGTCACGGCGTATGAGGCAGGTTTCAAGGCACAGCCCAGCGCCCACTTCGTCTGGAATGCTGCCCTGTTCTGGCAGGACTATGACTCGCCCCAGGCACGGATCTTCGTGAACTTCCCCCTTCCCGGTGGCGGCAGCATTACCTCGAACTCCCTGTCGAACCTCGACGCCGCAACGGTCTATGGTCTCGACGCGGATTTCAGCTGGCAAGCCATGGAGTCGCTCTCCCTCAATGGCGGGCTGACCCTGCTTGAGACGGAGATTGACCAGGCATCCGACATTGGCGGCAACGCCGCAAAATTCGACGGCAAGCCCCTGCCCTTTGCGCCGGAAACATCCGCGACCCTCGGCGGCCGATACGATGCGGCCCTGACCCCCTCGGTCACGGGGCACCTGTCCGTGCATGCCAAATATCGCAGCCGCTATTATCTGGACCCGGAAGGCCTTGAGGCCCGCTCTCAGAAGGGATTCACGACACTACAGGCAGAAGCGGGCATCCGGCTGGAAGACTCCGGTGTCGACCTAATGATCTGGGGCCGCAACCTGACGGACGAAGATTACGCGCTCTCCGGCTATGGGTTCATCGGCTATGACACGTTCCGCTCAGACCCGCGCACCTACGGCATCCGCATCGGGTACAGCTTCTAGCGGCCGCAATCCCTGTCGAAGCGCATGGCAACGAAGTGAACCGGGTCGCCATTGGAATAGTTCAGCGCATAATATGGCTCTGATTCCGTGATGCAGAGGCCCATGCCGCGGGCCTGACCGCGCAGGTGTTCCACTTCCTCGGCAACCGGCGGCTCGGCCTTCCGGTCCTCATAGTTCACAAGGTAAACGACCGGATAGGCACTTTCGTTTGTTGGCAGGTCCAGCGGCGTTTCCGGCGGATGGGTGTTCTGCGTCCCCATTGTCAGAATGTAGGACGGTTCGGCATAGCCCAGCGCCAGAATGCGCTCAGGCGGCGTCATCGCGCACGCCTCTCCCGGAACGCCGCACACATCTTCCAGCGCGAGCCGCGCGGTTTCGGTCGGCTGTACCCAGATCTGGCTGGGCAACATGAAGATGCGGATATGCCAGCCGATCGCGAAGGCGCCCGCCACGGCCAGAATAATGGACATGACGATCCGGGCACGGCTGAACTCGATCGCCGCCGCGCCGCACAACGCAAACGCCGCCCACCACAGCCAGACCGGATAATCGAAATAGGCTTGCCAGGTGGACAGGACGTCGGATCCGGATGCCGTCGTGAAGTCGCCTGCCGCCTCCTCCATGAAGTAATGCGCCGCGCCCGGATAGGAGATGCCCAGCAACAAGACCGCCCCGAGCCCGAACAGGGCGAGCGACAGCCAGCGCGAGACCGGCATGGTCCGCCCTTCGATCAGCCGCACGGCCGCATACCCGCAGAGCAGCGCCATGCCCGGATAGGCGGGCAGGATATAGTGGCTGAGCAGGGTCGGCATCAGTTCGAAGAAAGCCCAGGTCAGCAGCGTCCAGGACAACAGCAGGCGCAGGCCTTTCACCTCGTCGGGCGCTTCCGGCGAAACCGGTGCCCGGCGCCACCAACCGTTCCGCGTCGAGAGGAACCCGAACACAAGCAGCAGCACCGCCGGATAGGCCACCTTTATCCCATTGGCCGCAGATGACGGCAGGACCAGCGCCAGCAGCAGGCTCAGCGCGAGCAGCGCGCCGCCAATCATCAGCCCCGGCCGGCCGGCCCGCGCAACAGTCGCCTGCCGTACATCTTTCCAGCCCGCAACAAGGCCGGGCACGATCAGCAGGATCGCCGGGAAGAACCAGATCGGCAGATGCGTCAGATGGTAGAACGGCCAGCCGCCATGGCCTTCGGAGGCGCCGGTGAATTTGTCTTTCAGGTCCTTGCCGACGGCGCCCTGCAGGAATTCTCCGCTGGTCGCGATCTGGACCCAGGTAAACCAGGGCAGCACCAGCGCCACGAACAGGAGCGGCCCCGGCCACCAGAGGAGCGGCCGCCACCAGTCGCCCCCCCTGCCATTCTCCGCCCGGCCCCAGACCCAGGCCCCGACCCCGGCATAGGCCGCGACCATCGGCGTGACCGGCCCCTTGATCAGGAAGCCCAGCCCCATGGCGAGCCAGAACAGAAGCGCCATACGTTTCGGCGGGCCTTCACGCAGGTAAAGCCGCCCCAGCGCGCCAATGCCAAACGTCGTCAGGCAGACCAGCACCGCATCGGTCTTGGAAATATGCGCCTCGGAGGTCAGCAGCAGGGTTGAGCCGAACAGCGCCGCACCGAGAAACGCCGCCCGCCGCCCGACCAGCGGGATGCCGCACCAGAAACAGGCCACCGCCGCGAGGCTCGCCCCGATCCAGCTGGGGAACCGATAGGTCCAGATCTGCTTGGCTTCCGGCCCGGTGAAGACCGCCGTCGAGGCTGCCTGCAACCAGTGAATCCCGGCGGGCTTCTTGTTGCGCAGCTCGTCCTGATACTGGATGCGGATATAGTCATGATCCTCCAGCATCTGCTTGGAGGCCTGCGCGAACCGGCTTTCATCGCGGTCCAGCGCGGGCAGCATGAAAACACCGGGCGCAGCGGCGCTGAACGTAATCAGAAAGAGAGCGACCCAGGCTTTCCAGCCGGTCGAGAGGCGGTCGAGCAATGTCATGTCCCCTGCTCTAACCGGTTCGGACCGCTTCGTCTTGCGCTTTTGGACGCAGGTGCCCCTATCCGCTGCAGGTGAAGCGCAGGGCTCGCCATCTTGCGGAACGCCCTATATGACGCGAAGACTTTCGGGCGCCGGGCTATCGGGGGCCTATCAGCAGAAGGGATCTGGAATTGGACCAGGCTCTTGAGTTTTCCGTCGTCGTTCCGGTGCACAATGAATCCGGAAATGTGGCAACCCTGATCGGCGAGATCGCCAAGGCCCTCGACGGGCGCGCCTATGAGATGGTGTTCGTCGATGACGCCTCGACCGATGATACCCGCGCCCGGCTGGTAGAGCTGAAGGCGGATTATCCCATGCTTCGCGTCCTGGGCCACCGGAAGAATGCCGGCCAGAGCCGCGCGATCCGCTCCGGCATCCTCGCCGCCAAAGCCCCTGTCATCGGCACGCTGGACGGCGATGGCCAGAACGATCCGGCCGACCTGCCAGACCTTTACCGCCAACTGACCCGGCAGGATGCGCCGGAGCGGCTGAACATGGTGATGGGCCGCCGGGCCAAGCGCAAGGATACCGCCTGGAAGCGGTTCGGCTCCCGCTTTGCCAACAATATCCGCAAGCGCATGCTGAAAGATGATTGCGACGACAGCGGCTGCGGCATCAAGGTGATGAAACGCGCCGCCTATATCCAGCTGCCCTATTTCGATCACATGCACCGCTACATGCCGGCCCTGATGCGGGCCGAAGGATTCGAGGTGGAATATCGCGACGTGAACCACCGCGAACGCGGGACGGGCGCATCGAACTACACGAATTTCGGTCGCCTGAACGATGCCTTCTCCGACCTGCGCGGTGTCACCTGGCTGATCCGCCGCCGCCGCCATCCGGGCGGCGCGGACGAAATCTGACCTTCACCGGTTTCCCGGACGGCCCGCCCGCAAAATCGCCCGATTTACGGGCATACTGGTGGTTAAGGCCGTGGGGGTTTTTCCTCGCCTCGCCGGAAACTATCCGGTACACCTCGTGTTAACACGCGCTGAGCGACGGGTTAGTGAACATGAAAAAGGGCACACAGGCAGCCATCGCTGGCGGGTTTATCGCCAGGAACAGACGGCAGAATGCCGGGTCCCGCAGCAGCACCGAAAAGGGGTATTTGATGCGTGCAATCTTCGGAATCTTTCCGCTACTGGTCGTTCCGGTGGCCCTCTACAATCTTCTGGCCGTCATGGCTGGCGGCCCGGCCACGACGACCAATGAACTGGGGCAGATCGTTGCCAGCGACATGGCCCCGCTCCAGGCGGTGCTGAACGAGACTTTCTTCACCCTGCCCATGATCTCCGGCGTGCGATGGGTGCTGACGCAGGGCGATGCCATCCTGCTGTTGTCGATCGTTTTCCTGTTCCTGGAAATCCTGAAATCGACCAGCACCGGCACCTCGACCATCATCAATCACGCGATTTCGATGATGCTGTTCATTCTGTGCCTGATCGAATTCCTGCTGGCGCCGAACTTCGCGACCTCCACCTTCTTCATCCTGATGTCGATGACGCTTCTGGATGTGCTGGCCGGCGTGGTGGTGACCATCGTGTCTGCCCGCCGCGACTTCGGTGTGGATCACGGCTGAGGCGCCGCCCTTTCCCGGAATTGAAAAAGCCCGCTTCGCAGCGGGCTTTTTTGTGTCCTGAGCCGGAAGACGCCTCAGTCCTTGCGGTAAAGCTCTGCCAGCTGGTCCTGAATGGCGGACATCTGGGCCTGCATAGTGGCCAGCGCCTCAGCCTGCATTTCCATCATGGAGCCGGCCGGAGACGAAGCCGATCCCGGCTTCTCGGGCTTTGCCGAATTATAGAGCGTCGGCATGAACATCTTCATGGCCTGTTCGAACATCACCATGTTCCGGCGGGCCTGTTTCTCGAACATGGTCATCGGATTGGCGGCTTTCTGCCATTCCTTCTGCGCTTCAGCGAAGGAATTCATCGACATGTCGAGGAAGGCCGGCAGGAAAGTCTGCGCGCCGCCGCCATAGAAGCCGATCAGCTGGCGCAGGAAGTTCAGCGGCAGGGCGCCCTCGCCCTTGGTTTCCTGTTCGAAGATAATCTGGGTCAGAACCTGACGCGTCAGATCTTCTCCCGTCTTGGCATCCCGAACCTCAAAATCCCGGCCCTCGCGGACCAGTTCCGACAGGTGATCCAACGTCACATATGACGAGGTCGACGTGTCGTAGAGGCGTCGGTTTGCGTATTTCTTGATGATGATTGGCCCTGTAGAGCCCGTCCCTTTGACCATTTTCAACCCTCAGCTTTCCCCATGGGAAAAGCAATTTTTGTGCTATGCCGCATAATCTCGCATAAATTCTGCATGCGACCAATGCGCTATTGAAGTTCCTGCAACAGTAGCGCTAAGCGTGTTGCAGTGCAAAAAAATCCAGGGAGGAGCACCCATGTCCAAAACAGTTCTGGTCACAGGCGGTACACGCGGTATCGGCCACGCCATCAGCGCAGCCATGGCAAACGCCGGCTACAAGGTCGCCGCGAACTATGCCGGCAATGAAGAAGCCGCCAAGGCAACAGCCCACGAACTCGGCATTCATGTCTACAAGTTCGACGTCGCCGATTATGACGCTGTCGGCGAAGGGATTGCCGCCATCGAGAAAGATCTCGGCCCCATCGACATCGTCGTCAACAATGCCGGCGTGACGCGCGATGCGCCATTCCACAAAATGACGAAAGACCAATGGCAGCAGGTGATCGACATCGATCTCACCTCCGCTTTCAACGTCACCCGCCAGGTGTGGGACGGCATGCGCGAGCGCAATTGGGGCCGTGTCATCAACATTTCGTCGATCAATGGCCAGAAGGGCCAGTTCGGCCAGGCGAACTATTCCGCCGCCAAAGCCGGCCTGATCGGTTTCTCCAAGGCGCTGGCCCAGGAAGGCGCCAAGAAGGGCATCACTGTGAACACGGTCTGCCCTGGCTATATCGACACGGAAATGGTGCGCGCTGTGCCTGAGAAAGTGCTCGAGAGCATCATCTCGACCATCCCGGTCGGCCGCCTCGGCAAACCGGAAGAAATCGCCTCCATGTGCGCCTATCTCGCCAGCGACGACGGCGCATTTATCACCGGCGCAACGATGACGGTGAACGGCGCGCAGTATATCACCGGCTAAGCCTGTTTCATTCCGGAACACATAAACGCCCTCCCCCCGCCGGGAGGGCGTTTTTGTTTCAGCGCATGCGGCGCCCGTGACGGCGCTTTGTGTGGGGTGGGCTGAATTTTCGGGTCAGGCCGGGATTCAGGTTTCCGGCAGGGGCAAGCCCCTCTCCCATGGGAGAGGGGTTGGGGTGAGGGGCCAAGCCCTATCCGCACGTGCAATGCTTGCGGCCACGACGCCGCCCCTCACCCCTGCCCTTCCGCCGAAGGAGAGGGAGAGCGTGCGGAGATATTCAGGCATGGCCGCCCGCCCGTCGCACGCGGCCGCGAGCCGGTCGCTATAATGCGTTGCAGGCTTCAGGAACTCTCGTTCCGTCTTCTGCCCCGGAATCCAGTCAATCGAGTGAAGATACACCCGGCCATTGGCGCCAATGCACCAATGATACTTCACGCCGCGCCCATAGGCGGCCCGGATCTGCGCACGCAGCATCAGCACCTGAACCCAGATCAGGGGCCAGAGGAAGGCGAGCTGCGGCGGGAACCAGGCAGGCGGATGAAAGAGTGACATGGACGGGAATATACTTCCGGGGGCGGAGGTGTCGGATAAGTTTGTTTTTCCGGCAATGATTGCGGCAGGAGGGGATGGTTCAAGTGTTGGATAAGCCCCTCCATGTGTCATCCCGGAAAGCGCGCAGCGCTTATCCGGGACCTTCTTTCCACGCCAATCATCCTTCGACTTCGCTCAGGATGAGTCCCGTTCTGGGCTGCACTTTAAGGAGCGCTCATGCTGAGCGAAGTCGAAGCACGGGCGCGGGCTTAAGCAAGGTCCCAGATATTTGCTGCGCAAATTCCGGGATGACAGGGGCGTGTGCGGCCTGACTCCATCCGCACAAAATCCGGCTACACCATGATCACGCATGATCATGGCGGACTAAGCCGGACTATAACGGACTACGCCGGATCAGATCGTCAGGACGATCTTGCCGAAATGTTTCTGGCTGGCCTGGTGGGCGAAGGCGTCGGCGATCTTGTCGAGCGGGAAGGTGGAATCGATCACCGGCTTGATGCCGTTCGCTTCAAGGGCGTCGACCATGTCTTCCTGCATGCGGCGCGAGCCGACTGTGATGCCCGACAGGGTGATGTTGCGCGAGAAGAGCGCCGCCGTCGGCACGTCACCCGACACGCCGGTCAGCACGCCGATCAACGAGATATGCCCGCCCGGACGGCAAGCCGCGATGGACTGGGCCAGGGTGCCCGGCCCGCCGATTTCGACGACTTCATCCACGCCGCGCCCGCCGGCCAGTTTAAACGCCTCAGCGCCCCAGTCCGAATTTTCCTTGTAATTGATCACATGATCGGCGCCGAGGGCTTTCAGCTTTTCCAGTTTTTCCGGCGAGGAGGACGTTGAGATCACCCGGCACCCGGCCGCCTTGGCGAGTTGCAGCGCGAAGATCGATACCCCGCCCGTGCCCTGGGTCAGCACCCAGGCGCCCGGCTTGATCCTGCCTTCGGCAACAATACCGCGCCACGCCGTCAGCGCCGCACACGGAAGGGTCGCAGCCTCTTCGAAGGTCCAGCCTTCCGGCATGCGGGTGAAGGCGGTTTCCGGCGCGGCCACGAGTTCGGCGCCAAATCCGTCTGCCCCGTCTCCGGGCACGGAGTTGAACCCTGCCGCCTCGATCTGGCCGGACTGCCAGCCGGGGAAGAACAGGGACAATACCTTGTCGCCCACGTTCCACCTGGTGACGCCCTCCCCGACCGCAACCACTTCACAGGCGCCATCCGACATGGGGATACGTCCGTCGGGAGTCGGAATGCCGCCCATGACGACGACAAAGTCGTGATAGTTGAGGCTGGAGGCGCGCACCCGCACCAGCACTTCACCCGGGCCCGCAACGGGATCCGGACGTTCTTCAATGACGAGATTGCCCGGCCCGCCGGGCTTCTTCACAGCAGCAACTTTCATGGGGTCTTCCTCCTGAATTTTTCACGAGGGGACGGTCCCCACCCTAGGGTAAGTCAAGCAGAACCGGTTCAGGCATTTTGCGCCATCGCCGCGAGCCGCTCTTCGCGGAGGGTCTTGCGGCGCACCTTGCCGGCATCGTCGCGCACGGCCTCGCTGACATATTCGAAACTCTTCGGGATCTTGTAGCGCACCAGCATGGTGGAGAGGTGGGCCGCCATGTCGGCCTCGTCCACCGCGCCTTCGGGACGGCAGATCACGGCATGCAGGCGCGCGCCCATATCCTCGTCCGGCAAGCCGATCACAGCCGAAGACTGCACGCCCGGATAAGCGTCGATCGCGGCTTCCACTTCGGCCGGATAGATGTTCGCCCCGCCCGAAAGGATCATGTCGGACAGGCGGTCGGTGAGGTAGAGATAACCGTCTTTATCCAGATAGCCCATGTCGCCGAGACTCTCCCAGCCGCCTTCCAGGGATTTGGCCTCCGCACCGATATAGCGATAGGTCGTGCCCGCCCCGTCGAGCGGGCGCATGAAGATCTCGCCCACTTCGCCGGGCGGCAGTTCCTTGCCGGTCTCGTCGACGACGATCATCTCACACGCTTCCACCGGTTTGCCGACAGAGCCGCGATGTTCCAGCCATTCCGTGCCCTGAATGATTGTCGTGCCCTGCCCTTCTGTGCCGGCATAGAGTTCCCAGATGACATCGCCGCCCAGCCATTCGATGAAACATTCCTTCAGCCAGGCCGGGCATGGCGCCGCCAGGTGCCACAGCGCCTTCAGGCTGGACAGGTCGTACTTGCCCCGCACCTCTTCCGGCAGGGCCCAGATGCGGCGCAACATGGTCGGCACGGTGTAGACGACGTCAATCTTCAGCCGCTCGATGGTCGCCAGCGTCTTCTCTGCATCGAAGCGGGTCGTGATGGCGACGGTGCAGCCTTTGAACAGGGCGATCATCGCCCACATGAACGGGCCATTGTGGTAGAGCGGCCCGGGGATCAGCATCGCCCCCTGCACCGGGATTTCCAGATAGGGCAGTTCCGGGTCCCACGCGGCGGGGATTTTGGAGACGATCAGTTTCGGCCGCCCGGTGGAGCCGCCGCTGGTCATCGCCTTGATCGAACTGGCCATGCGCTCCGGCAATTCCGTGTCCGGAAGGCGCTCATCCGGCTCGAAATTCTCCGGTACGGACGGCGTGTCGCCATATTCCCCTTCCGGCACGCCGATGACGAGGGACGGCTTGCCGAGTTCCACGATCTGGTCGCGCTCATGCCTGGGCAGGCGCGCGGAGATCGGCTGCGGCGTGGCGCCCGCCTTCCAGGTGGCGAGGCAGGCGGCGAAGAATTCGATTCCGTTCGGCAGCGCGATGGTGACGAAATCGTCCTGCTTCACACCCAGCTGTTCATAAGCCCGCGCCAGCCGGTTGGTGCGCCGGTCCAGCTCAGCCCAGCTGATCTGGACCCCCTCATGGTCAATCGCAGGCCGGTCCGGTTGTTGGCCGGCCCAGAATGCCAGAATGCGCGAAAGCGTGATGATCGCCACAGGTTTCCTCCTAACCCAGATTCATTTTGTCTTTTTTATATATCCGCACGTTTCAGGAGACGTTGGAAGCCCTCCCAGAACTCCGCGCGCTTATCTTCGGTTTCCATCAGGATCTCATGCATCGCCCCATCGACGGTGACATGTTCGCAATCCGGCAGCCGTTTGCAGACCGCGGTATGGGCCGCATTGTCGACCAGCTGTTCCTCTGCAGCCGAGGCGACGAACACCGGAATGGTCACCGTCTTCAGCGTCTTCGCTTTGGTGAAGCCGCTCACAATATCCAGCGACGCACCGAGCCAGCCCCAGGTCACCGGGCCGAGGTCCAGCTCCGGCCGGGCATCGACCAGGTCGCGCTGCAGCTGCCAGTGTTTCTTGTCGTGGGTGACGATATTCGTCTCGAACGTCTCCGGCGGGCCGGGCTGGATGGCATAATCGCCGGACCGGCCCGTCGCGCGCATCGCCCAGACGAGATAGCGCATGCCGAGGAATTTCGACTTGATGCCCCACATCGGCGCGCTGAAGGCCGCCGCGTCCACTTTCACAAGGCCATCGGCAATGGCGGCCAGCGCAATCGCCCCGCCCATCGAATGGGCCAGCGACACATAAGGCCGCGGCAGGCGGTCATCGAGCGCCTCCAACCCGTTGGCCAGTGCGCCCATGAACGTTTCGAACCGGTCGATATGACCCTTTTTCGAATCTTCCAGCAGGCGGTCCGACAGGCCCTGCCCAGGCCAGTCGAGAATGACGACGGCAAAGCCCATGGTCTGCAGTTCGCGCCCGACCTCGAAATATTTCTCGATGAATTCCGTCCGCCCGGGACAGACAATGGCCGTGCCCCGCGGCCTGTCCGGTGCCAGCGCCGGGGCGATGCAGGCACGCAGATTGCGCCCGCCCGAGCCCTTGAACCAGACGATCTCTGCCCCCTTCGGCGGCGGATTGCCGGGGACGAGGACGAATTCGGTATCCGGCGGCAAGGGCGTATCCATGCAATGTATCCCAAACGGAAAAGGCCGCCCGCAGGGTGTCCCGGGGCGGCCTCACCTGTCAAACCCGAAGGGCTGCTGCCCGCCTTAGGAGAGCGCCTTCATCAGGCTCTGAAGCTGCATGGCAACCGACATGTCGCCTTCAACTTTCAGTTTGCCCTGCATGAACGCCATCGTGGCATCGAGGCCGCCGGAAGCGATCTTCTTGAAGTCTTCCCAATCAACCTTGATCGTCGCATCCGCAGCGTCGTCAGAATTGTTGGCGACGCCATTCATGCCGTCGATGAAAAGCTTGCCGGCATCGCCGAAGTCAAATTTCACTTTTTTCTTGAAGTCGCCGCCTGCGGAAACAGCGTCGTTGGCCTTGGCTGTAAGTTCTGCGAGATCCATGAGATTCCTCCTTGGGATGGATTTGAAGCGATAAAGCAGACCCGCGGTATGAAAATCAAGGGAAAGCTGTGTGACATACCGTTGCGTAACGAACCGGGCGCAGGACGTCCCGGGTCAGGCGCGGCCCGCCTGCGATATTGTAGCCGCCACTCCAGATCTGCTTGACCTTGCCTTGCGGAAGCGTGGAAGGTCACGAACATGAGTTGGGAAAAGTCGATTGAAGAACTCCGCCGCCGTGAACGGCTGGCCGAGAAAATGGGCGGCGAAGAGCCGGTTGAACGCCAGCGCGGCCGCGGCAAGCTGACGGTGCGCGAGCGGGTTGCCTTCCTGGCAGACCCTGGCAGCTTCCACGAGATCGGCAAGATTGCCGGCAAGGCCACCTATTCTGCCGATGATGAGCTTGAGAGCTTTCTGCCGGCCAGTTCCGTCACCGGACGGGCGACGCTGGACGGGCGGCCGACGGTCATCCTTGCCGACGACTTCACCGTGCGCGGCGGCGCCTCGGATGCCTCGATCTGGCAGAAGATGGTCCAGATGATCAAAATGGCAGCGGAATATCGAATGCCGCTGGTCCAGATGATCGACGGCACCGGCGGCGGCGGTTCGGTCAAGTCGCTGGAGAAAGACCCCCGTACCTATATTCCCGAAACGCCCGGCTGGAACGAGATCGTCCACGGCATGACCCAGGTGCCGTTCGTCTCGCTGGCCCTCGGCCCCTGCGCCGGCATGGGCGCGGGCCGCGTGGCGGCGAGCCATTTCTCGGTCATGGTCAAGGAACTCAGCCAGGTGTTCGTGGCCGGCCCGCCCGTGGCGATTGCGCTGGGCGAGAACGTGACCAAGGAAGAACTCGGCGGCTGGAAGATCCAGGCGCAGAACGGCACCGTGGACAATGTGGTCGACACCGAAGCCGACGCCTTCATCGAAGCGCGCCGCTTCCTGTCCTACATGCCGCCGTCCGTACACGACCTGCCGGAACGCGTGGCAACCGCAGACCATCCGGACCGGAAGGAAGAGAGCCTGCTCTCCATCGTGCCGACCGACGGGAAGACGCCCTACAAGCCGCGCAAGATCGTCGATGCCACGGTCGACCATGGCAGTTTCTTCGAGATCGGCAAGGAATGGGGCCGCGGCATCGTCACCGGTCTCGCCCGGATCGACGGCTACCCGGTCGGCATTCTCGCGGGCGACCCCTTCTTCCTGGATGGGGCGTGGACGGCAGATGTGTGCGACAAGGTTACCCGTCACATGGATCTCTGCTCCATGTTCCACCTGCCGGTTATTCACTTTGTCGACTGCCCGGGCTTTGCCGTCGGCGTGAAGGCCGAGACGGCGGGCGTCACCCGCGCGGGCGTGCGGGCAATGACCGCAATCTATCAATCCGATGTGCCGGTCTGTTCCATCGTCATACGGAAGGCCTATGGCCTTGCCGGATCGGCGATGATGAACCAGTCGAAGACGAAGTGGCGCTATTGCTGGCCAAGCGGCGACTGGGGCAGCCTGCCCATGGCCGGCGGCATCGAAGCCGCCTTCCGCAAGGAACTCGCCGAGGCCGAGGACCCCGAGGCCCTGAAACAACAATTGTACCGGAAATTCGAAGCGATTCGCTCACCCTTCCGGACGGCGGAAAGCTTTCTGGCGGAAGAAATCATCGACCCGCGCGACACCCGTCCGCTGCTGGTGGATTTCATCCATCACGCCTGGCGGGTTCTGGAACCCGGCGAGCGCAAGGTCGGATACCGGCCCTGACCGAAATCAGGGCCGGCGTCCCCGCTCCCACCTCTTAGATAGAGGTCAGGACTTCTTTGGCTGCGGCGTGGCACTTGTCGATCTCGTGATCGAGGCCGACGCAGATACGGGTCCAGTTCGGCATCGCGGTCCAGCGTTCGCCAACCACGCGGACATTCCGGTCCAGCATCTTCGCCGCAAATTCTTTCGCCGGCATGCCGACATCCATATAGATGAAGCTGCCCTGCGGATCCGGCGCGATCGGACGGCCAAGGTCTGCCGCCATCGCAATCAGCTTCTGGCGTCCACGGATCATCGTGGCGCGCATCTTTTCAAAATGGGCCGTATCCTGGACGCTGGCGATGCCGCCGACGAGGCCGAGATAGTTCACGTTCGACAGACGGCCCGTCTTGCGCATGTCCATCGCCATGTCGGCAGGCATCAGGCCATAGCCGAGACGCTGGCCGGCCATACCGTAGATTTTCGAGAAGGTCCGCGCGACGATGACTGGTTTCCCGGCCGCCACGAACTCGCTCATCACGCCAGCCGGATAATCGTCTGACATGTCGAGATAGGCTTCGTCGATGAAGACCGGCACCTTGTTGCTGACGTCTTCCACAAAGGCTTTCAGCTGTGCCGGCGGGATCGTCTTGCCGGTCGGGTTGTTCGGATTGCAGATATAGACAGCGCCGGTGTCCGGCCCGACGCGGGCGGCGATGGCTTCCATGTCATAGCCCATATCCTGGGTCAGCGGCATGAAGACGACTTCGGTGCCGGCCTGCTCAGCGACGCGCGGCACACCTTCATAGGTGATGGCGGACGTGACGATCTTGCCGCCATTCACATTCACCCAGTCGGAAAAGGCGGCGAGGATCGGGGTCGAGCCGTTGGTGACCAGCACCTGTTCCGGGGCGACGCCTTCTTTCTCGGCAATCATCTCGGCGAATTTCATCACGGTCGGATAGGTGTAGCGGTAGAGATTGCCCGCTTCGGCCCTGATCGCCTCAACGGCCTTCGGCGACGGGCCGTAGGGGTTTTCGTTCGCCGACAGGATGGCAATGGCATCCGGATCCACGGCGGCGTCCGCCGACGCGGCGGCTTTGGTTGTCTCCGCACCGGCCGACAGGGCTGCCGCTGCGCCGACAGCGCCGGCCCCTGCCAGCTTCATCAGGCTGCGGCGGGAAGGTAAAAAATGCGGTTCACTGGAAAATCTGGTCATGACCTTGAGTCCTTAGAATATCCGGAGGGTCTCTCACCGAGGCTGCTGGACCGGCGCACCCTCCGAAGCGCCGGATATGGCGAGACGATCCGTCCCGCCTGCAGCCTCGGCAACACAAAGGTCGCCCGGCGGGGGAATCCGTGGGCGATTGCATCCCTGCTGACCAGAATCGCCGCGGAATCGCCTGAGAGGCGGGCGCAATTGCGACCGGGCGGCGGATCGAACCGGTAGACTCGCGCCTCACAGCGGGACCGCGCCGCAATTTTTCGCTTTGCGAGCGGAATATTGCCTTTTTCCACGTTTCATGTGCGAGTTGCGTCCAGTGGAGGGACAATCATGAACATCAAAGCATTCCGTATCGCGCTGTCTGCAGTCACCCTGTCGACGCTTGCCCTGACCGGTTGCGGCGGCCCCGGGGCCAATCGCGACTCCGCCGGGCCGATGGGCGCGCCCCCTCCCCCGGCTGAAATGTCCATGGGCGCAAAGTTTGCCGCAGACGGCGACATGTTCATGGAGCAACTGGATACAGGCGGCGGCCAGGCGGGCGGCGAAACCGTGGCCCAGCAATACATCGCCTATTCCCACTCCCTCGGCATGCGCCTGCCGGTCGCGGCCATCGAGCCGACGCTGCAGGGCCATATCGATGCCTGCAACAAGGCCGGGCCGGCTGTCTGCATGGTGACGAATTCCTGGATGAACGCCTATTCCGAGGACGAGGCCTCCGCCTCGCTGAACCTGCGGGCGACGCCTGACTGGATCGACCAGTTTCTGAACGGCGTCGAGGCAGAGGCCAAAGCCGCAAAGGGCGAAATCACCAACCGCCAGACCACGGCCGAAGACCTCACCGTCTCCATCATCGACACCGATGCCCGCCTGAAAGCCCAGCAGACCCTGCAGGCCCGGCTGGAACAGCTGCTGGCCGACCGGCCCGGCAAGCTGGGCGAATTGCTGGAGACAGAGCGCGAGCTGGCCCGGGTGAATGGCGAAATCGATTCGCTGACCTCCTCCCTCGCCGCCCTGCGCCAGCGGGTGAACATGAGTGAGCTGTCGGTCAGCTACGAAACCAAGCGCAATCCGGTCTCGCAAGGCGCGCTGCAGCCGCTGGCCCACGCCTTCGGGGATTTCTTCTATAATCTGTCGAGCGCGCTGGCCGCCGTGATCACCGCCTTCGCCGTCGGCCTGCCCTGGCTGCTTCTGATTGGCGTGTTCGTCTGGATCTGGCTCAAACTGATCTGGCCGCGTATCCGCCGCAAGAAAAGCTGAGGCACCCTGCCCTAAAAAGCAAAGCCCCGCGGAGCGATCCACGGGGCTTTGTCTTTATGGACGGAAGGATCAGGCCTTCGCGGTGACCTTTTTCTTCGCTTTCGGCTTGGTGCGGCCAAGCAGCAGGTGCGCGATTTCCTTCGGCACGACCATCAGCATGTCGTGAACGGCGCGGTCCCAGTCGTCGAGGACTTCCTTGCCCCGGACAGAGCCTGTGCGGCGCACATGTTCCTCGATCAGGGCCTTGGCCTCACCGATATGCTCGGTCGGCATTTCCGGCAGCGGATACCAGTCGATCGAATCCGGGTTGGCGACCCGTTCGAACCGGTTGGTCGGATCCCAGATGAAGGCCGCCCCGCCCGTCATGCCGGCGCCGAAATTGTCGCCGACAGGGCCGAGGATGACCGCGCGGCCATTGGTCATGTACTCACAGCCATTCGCGCCGCAGCCTTCGACCACTGTCTTCGCACCGGAGTTCCGCACCGCGAAACGCACGCCCGCCGTGCCGGAGGCAAACAGCTTGCCGCTGGTTGCGCCGTAAAGACAGGTATTGCCGATGATCGCATCGCCGGAGGCCGAGCGCCGGTCTTTCGGACGCGGGGCCACAACAATGGTCGCCCCCGACAGGCCCTTGCCGACATAGTCATTGGCATCGCCGATGACTTCCAGCAGCAGGCCCTGAACGGAGAACGCGCCAAGCGACTGGCCGGCCGAGCCTTCGAGCCGGATATGCAGCCGGCCTTCCGGCAGGGCATGCATGCCGAACTTGCGCGTGATGGCGGAACTGGACCGCGTGCCGATGGCGCGCATCGTGTTCTGCACATCATATTCCAGCTGCATCTTCTCGCTGCGTTCGAAGAAGGGCTCTGCGTCGCGCAGGATCTGGGCGTCCAGCGTGTCCGGCACTTCTTCCCGGTGGGACGGCTGGTAGACGATGGGCTTGTCGGTATCGACCTGGACCAGAAGCGGGTTGAGATCGAGGTCATCAAGATGCGTCGCGCCGCGGCTGACCTGGGCCAGAAGGTCCGTCCGGCCAATGGCTTCGTCCAGCGATTTCAGGCCGAGCGAGGCGAGGATCTCGCGCACGTCTTCGGCAATGAAGCTCATCAGGTTGACGACCTTCTCCGGCGTGCCGGTGAAGTGGGCGCGCAACGCCTCGTCCTGAACGCACACGCCGACCGGGCACGTATTGGAGTGGCACTGGCGCACCATGATACAGCCCATGGCAACCAGCGAGGCGGTGCCGATGCCGTATTCCTCGGCGCCCAGCATGGCCGCGATGACAATGTCGCGCCCCGTCCGCAGGCCGCCATCGGTCCGCAGGGTGACCTTGTCGCGCAGATTATTGAGCGACAGGATCTGGTGCGCTTCAGCAAGGCCCATTTCCCAGGGCAGGCCGGCGAACTTCACCGAAGTCTGCGGGCTGGCGCCCGTTCCACCGACACCGGCCGCAATAAGGATGATGTCCGCCTTGGCCTTGGCAACCCCGGCCGCAACCGTGCCGACGCCGGACTGGGCGACCAGCTTCACGCAGACGCGGGCGTCCGGATTGATCTGTTTCAGATCGTAGATCAGCTGCGCCAGGTCTTCGATCGAATAAATGTCATGGTGCGGCGGCGGGGAGATCAGCGTCACACCCGGCGTGGCATGGCGCAGGCGGGCGATGAATTCCGTCACCTTGAAGCCCGGCAGCTGGCCGCCTTCGCCGGGCTTGGCACCCTGCGCAACCTTGATCTCGATCTCGCGGCACTGGTTCAGATATTCCGCCGTCACGCCGAAACGGCCGGACGCGATCTGTTTGACCGACGAGTTCATATTGTCGCCATTCGGCAGCGGGCGGTAGCGGGCGCGGTCTTCCCCGCCCTCCCCGGAGACGGACTTCGCGCCGATCCGGTTCATGGCGATATTCAGCGTGCCGTGTGCTTCCGGGCTCAGCGCGCCGAGCGACATGCCGGGCGTGACGAAGCGTTTGCGGATCTCGTTGATCGACTGAACCTGCGTCAGCGGCACCGGCGGCAGCTTGTGCTTGAAGTCCAGCAGATCGCGCAGCTGGATCGGCAAACGGTTTTCCAGCGCGTCAGCGAATTTACGGTACACCGAGTAATCGCCAGTGTTGCAGGCCGTCTGCAGCGTGTGGATCAGCGTGCCGTCCAGGGCGTGCGGCTCATCATTGGCGCGCAGCCGGTAGAACCCGCCCACCGGCAGGGAGATAACATCCTCGTCGAATGCCATTTCGTGGCGGACCAGCGCATTCTCTTCCAGGCCCGCAAGGCCGAGGCCGGAGATGCGGCTGTTCATGCCGGGGAAATAGTCCGCCACCAGCGCGCGGGAAAGGCCAAGCGCCTCGAAATTGTACCCGCCGCGATAGGAGGAAATGACCGAGATGCCCATCTTGGACATGATCTTCAGCAGGCCCGCCTCCACAGCGGTCTTGTAATTGTTCACGCATTCTTCAAGCGGCGTATCGCCGTACAGTCCGCGGCCATGCCGGTCTGTGATCGCGTCCTGCGCGAGATAGGCGTTCACGCAGGTGGCGCCCACACCGACAAGCACGGCAAAATAATGCGTATCCAGACACTCCGACGAGCGCACCGTGATAGAGCAGAATGTCCGCAGGCCCTGCGACACGAGATGCGAGTGCACCGCGCCGGTGGCCAGGATCATCGGGATCGCCGTCCGGCTGGCGGACTGGTACTGGTCTGTCAGGACAATATGCTCGCGGCCTTCGCGCACGGCATCTTCAGCCTCCTGGCGGATACGCGAAAGCGCTTCCTTCAGGGCGGTGCCGTCATTCGTCACGTCTTCCGCCGGGAACGTACAATCGATCTCGGTATAGGAGACACCGAGGCGCGTCAGCAGCCGCTCATACATGCCATTGGTCAGCACCGGGCTTTCCAGCACGAAGACTTCCTGCTGCGACTTGTCCGTATCGAGCACGTTGCCGAGGTTCTTGAACCGCGTCTTGAGGCTCATCACGCGTTCTTCGCGCAGCGGGTCCACCGGCGGGTTCGTCACCTGGCTGAAATTCTGCCGGAAGAAATGGCTCATCGGGCGATAGTTGAAAGACAGCACCGCCGGAGCCGTGTCGTCCCCCATGGATCCGATCGCTTCCTTGCCCGTCTCCACCATCGGCGACAGGATCATCTCCAGCGTTTCCAGCGTGTAGCCGGCGGCCGTCTGGCGGCGCAGCAGTTCTTCCTTAGCAAACATCGGCGGTTCTTCACCGACGCCAATTTCCGGGTCCAGCTCGGTCACGGCCGACAGCCATTCCTCATAGGGCGCCTGCGCGGCGAGATAGTCCACAATGTCCTTGTGGTCATAGAATTTGCCGGTTTTCAGGTCTGCCGCGATCATGCCGCCAGCGGGGATCGATCCGCGCTTGGCCACTTCATGGTCGCCCAGCGGGCACATGCCGGTTTCGGAGCCGACCGCGAGAATTCCATCCGTGGTCAGCGCATAACGCAGCGGACGCAGGCCGTTGCGGTCAAGTCCGGCAATCGCCCAGCGGCCGTCATAAGCCGCAATCCCTGCCGGGCCGTCCCATGGCTCCATGACCGAGTTGCAGTAGTCATACAGCGCCCGGTGGGCCAGCGGCATGACCGAGTCGCGCTTCGACCAGGCTTCCGGAATCAGCATCGCCTTTGCCATCGGCGCAGACCGGCCGGACTTGCAAAGAAGTTCCCACACAGAATCCAGCGCGCCGGAATCCGACGTGCCGTCCGGAATGACCGGCTTTACGTCTTCGACATGCTCGCCATAGGTCTCCGACACCATGCGGATCTCATGGCTCTTCATCCAGTTCTTGTTGCCGCGCACCGTGTTGATCTCGCCATTGTGGGCGATCATGCGGAACGGCTGGGCCAGCGCCCATTGCGGGAATGTGTTGGTCGAATAGCGCTGGTGATAGATTGCGAAGGCGGAGCTGAACTGCTCGCTCTGCAGGTCGAGGTAGAACTTGTCGATATCCTGCGCCAGGAACATGCCCTTGTAGATCAGCGAAGCATTGCTCAGTGAACAGATGTAGAAAGCAGGGATCGCTGCTTCGCGGGCCCGGCGTTCAATCCGGCGGCGGCAGATATACAGCGCGCGTTCCAGTTCCTCACTGGAGCGGCCCAGCGCGTCGCGGAACATGATTTGTTCGATGGCCGGCCGCGTATCCTTGGCCTTCTGGCCAATCACCGACACATCGATCGGCGGCTGGCGCCAGCCATAGATATAGAAGCCAAAGTGCAGGACTTCCGTTTCAACCAGCGTCCGGGCCGCTTCCTGCGCCGCAAAATCCGTACGCGGCAGGAAGATCTGGCCTACGCAGATCGGATCGTCCGTCGGCTTGTGCCCGGTGCGGGTGACGTGTTCGCGGAAGAATTCCTGCGGCACTTCCACACGGATGCCGGCGCCGTCACCTGTTTTGCCGTCGGCATCGACGGCCCCCCGGTGCCAGACATTCTTCAGGGCCTTGATGCCCATCTCGACAATTTCGCGGCGCGGCTTGCCGTCCAGCGAGGCCACAAGGCCGACGCCGCAGGCATCATGCTCGTCCAGCGGATTGTAGGCATTCGCCTCGATCAGCATGTCGCGATTTGCGAGATAGCGTTCGATCTCACTCATTTTATTCTCCCTGCAGACGGGCAAGAAATTCAGCGCCGGTCAGGCGCGGGGCATTGCCGGTAAAGTCATAATGGCCGGGCATTTCCTCAACGAAGATATGCTCAGCGAGTGTCAGGCGGCCCGGTTCATCCAGACAGCCGACCTGAACGAAATAGAGGTCGCGGTTTTCCTTCAGGCGATAGAACAGATTGCTGCCGCACCCGGCGCAAAAGCCCCGCTCCGCCCACTCGGAACTGGCATACCAGGTCACATGGCTTTCGCCGGAGAGGTTCATGCGATCCATTTCGGTCGCCAGGCCCGGTCCGCCGTTCCAGTGCTGGCACGTGCTGCAGTGGCAGACGCCAAACTCTGCGCCATCCTTCAGTGTGCCTTCAAACTGAACGGCGCCGCAAAGGCACCGCCCTTTCATACGCTCTGCCATGGCTATTCCGCCGCCACTTTAGCTGCGCGTGCGTCCTGTTTCATGGCCTGGTGCATGGCCTCTGCGGCATCGCGGCCATCCTTGATGCCCCAGACGACAAGGGAAGCCCCACGGACAATATCGCCAGCGGCATACACGCCCGGCAGGCTGGTCTCCATCGTGGCGTAATCCACCTTCACCGCGCCCCAGCGATTCACCGAAAGGGCCGGTTCGTCGAACAGGGCCGGCAGGTCTTCCGGATCAAAGCCCAGCGCCTTGATCACCATGTCGGCCTTCACATTGAAGGTCTCTCCGGTTTTCACCGGGCTCTGACGGCCGGATGCATCCGGTTCGCCCAGCTTCATCCGCGCCGCGCGAACGCCCTTCGCCTTGCCCTTGGTGTCGAGAATGGCTTCCGGACTGGCGAGCCATTCGAATTTGACGCCTTCTTCTTCGGCGTTCTGCACTTCACGCTGGCTGCCCGGCATGTTGGCCCGGTCACGGCGATAGAGGCACGTCACCGCTTTTGCACCCTGGCGGATGGCCGTGCGCACGCAATCCATCGCGGTATCGCCGCCGCCGATCACCACGACGCGCTTGTCTTTCGCATCCAGCGTGCCGACGTCGAACTCCGCCACGGCATCGCCAAAGCCCTTGCGGTTCGATGCGGTCAGATAATCCAGCGCCGCATGCACCCCATCAGCGCCCGAGCCCGGACATTTCAGATCCTTGGCGGCATAAACGCCGGTGGCGATCAGCACCGTGTCGTGGGTGTCGCGCAGCTTCTGCAGCGTCACCTTCTTGCCGACGCGCGTATTGAATTTGAACTTGATGCCGGAATCCTGCAGGCGCTTGATGCGCCGCTCGACAATTTCCTTCTCCAGCTTGAAGCCGGGAATGCCATAGGTCAGCAGGCCGCCGCCCCGGTCATACGCATCATAGACCGTGACCTGATAGCCTTTGCGGCGCAGCTGTTCGGCCGCGGCGAGGCCTGCCGGCCCCGCCCCGATGATCCCCGCCGACTGCTTACGCTCGCGCATCGGCTTGATTGGTCCCACCCAGCCTTCGGTCCACGCATTGTCTGTAATGTATTTCTCGATCGAGCCGATCGTCACCGTGCCGTGGCCGGATTGCTCGATCGTGCAGATGCCTTCGCACAGCCGGTCCTGCGGACAGATGCGGCCGCAGATTTCCGGCATATTGTTGGTTGAGGACGAAACCCGCCAGGCTTCTTCCAGCCGGCCCTCGGCCGCCAGGCGCAGCCAGTCCGGGATATTGTTCTGCAACGGGCAGCCCTGCTGGCAGAATGGTACGCCGCATTGCGAACAGCGGGACGCCTGCGTCTTTGCCGCGTCCGCAGCGAACGCGTCATAGATCTCCGCGAAATCCGTTGCCCGCTGTTTTGCCCCACGCTTGTCCGGCATGGTGCGCGGCACATGGATAAACTGCAGCATTCTCTCCGCCATGAAGGCCTCCCGAACATTTGCACCGGGCATAGAACCAGAGCGCGAACGCGGCAAGATGAATCTGCAATTTCCGATATCGATATGATATGTACTGGTAAATATAGTGCTGTAGAGGCCCTGAGTGGCCACCACGGCACAACCAATAGGTATCGAATTGATATTGAGAAAAGCGCGTGCCTCTCCGGTCAAACCAAATTAGACCTTCTGCCAAAGTTCTGAAAGGCCCGGTCCCTTGTCACTGCTACAGCTCGCCATCATCGCGACCCTTCAGGGGATCACCGAATGGCTGCCCATCTCTTCGTCCGCCCATGTCCTGCTCGCGTCCGACACGTTCGGACTGACCGGACGGGATGAGCTGCTCATCAATGCCGTTTCCAATCTCGGCACGCTGGCGGCGATGCTGATCTATTTCCGCAAGGATGTCGCGCTCGCCTTCCTCGGCGGGTTTGAGCTTCTGGCGGCCCCGGTTTCGAAAAAGCCGCTGTCGCAGGGCGGGCGCCTTGCTGCCTGCGTGATCGTCGCCACACCCATCGCTCTGATCGCCGCCCTGCTTTACGAGGCCCTGCTGCCCCAGGACCTGCAGGACATGATGCGCAGCGTCTACACCGTGGCCGGGGCGACCATCGTCTTCGGCGCCCTGCTCTGGTGGGCAGACGTGGCCGGGCCGCGCACCCGCAAGGAAGCGGACATGACCCTCGCCCATGCCGCGCTGATCGGCGCGACGCAGGCCATCGCCGCGATCATTCCCGGGACCAGCCGCTCCGGCATCACCATGACGGCCGCCCGCGCGCTCGGCTATGAGCGCACCGAAGCCGCCCGCATTTCCATGCTGATCGGCGCGCCAATTCTCGCCGCCGCCGGCCTTTACGGGGCCTATGGCCTGTTTTCGGCAGATCCGGACGGCACCAGCGTGCTGACGCTGAAGGATGGACTGGTGGTGGCAGGCATCGCCTTCATCACGGGGCTCGCCTCAATCTGGGGCCTGATGGCCCTGTTGCGGCGGATGAGCTTCCTGCCCTTCGTGCTGTACCGGTTCCTGCTGGGGGCCCTGCTGTTGCTGGGCTCTCCCCTGATTGGCCTGTTCTAGATCAGATCAGGCTTCAGACGCCTTGTGGAACTCGCCATATTCGCGGAAACGCCACAGATAGGTCGGCACGATGGCTTCCGGCGTTTCCAGCGTGGTCACGCCCAGATCCGCCAGCGTCAGCGCATCGTCTGCGACGACATTGTCGGTCTTCAGCATCTCGATCTGATCGCCGGTGACCGGCGGCTGGCCAAGGAAACCCCAGGAAAACGGCGGAACATAGCGCCAGACCGCGCCTGACAGGTAACCGATCGGCTTGGCCAGAATGAATGGCAGGCCGATCTTGTAACGCGGACGGGAAATCGTCTTGCAGACGAAGTCATAAATCTCGTTCATCGTGTAGACGCGCGGACCGCCCAGCTCATACGTCTTGCCTGCGGGGGTTTCATCATCGACTGACACGGCAATCGCTTCGGCGACATCCCCGGCATAGACCGGCTGCATCCTGGTCTTGCCGCCGCCAATGGCCGGCATCAGCAGGAGCAGACGCGCCATCCGGGCGAATTTGTTGAAGAACTGATCTTCCGGCCCGAACACGACGGACGGGCGCAGGATGGTCGCGGTGGGAACTGCCTTGCGGACAGCCTCTTCGGCTTCGGCCTTTGTTTTGGCGTAGACCGACTTGGAGTCCGCATTGGCGCCGATGGCCGAAACCTGAACGAACCGGGTGATGCCCTTCTCTGCCGCCACTTCGGCCAGAAGGGTTGCGCCCTCGACCTGTGTCGATTCGAAGGTCTGCTTGCCCTTTTCGTTGAGCACCCCGACCAGGTTCACCACGGCATCGGCATCTTCCAGCGCGCGCTCAATCGAGGCGCGGTCGCGGATATTGGCCTGCGTGATGTCGACCCAGCCCGGCGCACCGGCGAGACGTACCTCGCCCGCCAGATTCACCCGCCGGCAGGCAATGCGGACACGCCAGCCCTTTTTCACCAGCTCCCGGGCGGCATAACGCCCGATAAAGCCCGAACCGCCGAAAATGGTCACCAAGCCCTTGGTCATATTGGTCAAACCCTGCCTGAACAGTTGATCTGTCGCCTTTCACCACACGCCGCCGGGCCTGTCTATGGCCCCCGTGCGGGGCGCAGCAGCGCACCCGCCCGTGCCTATAATAACGGCAGCGCCGCCGTCAGGCCGGGTGGCTGGTATTGAACCAGTCGGTGAAGGCGCCCTGCTCTTCTTTTGTCATGTGCAGGTACAGCTTTGAGCGGCGGCGGAGGATGTCTTCGGCGCTTCGGGCAAACTCCTGATCGACCAGCCAGGCGACTTCGCGCTCTGTCAGGCCGCCGCCGAAATCCCGGCCGAGATCTGCCACTGAGTCTGCATCGCCCAGCAGGGCCCGCGTGCGGGTGCCATAGGCGCGCGCGAGGCGTGTCAGCAATTCTACCGGCATATGCGGATGGGTCAGAACGAGCCCGGAGAGGTAGGCATCGAAATTCGCGGCCGGAATGTCGCCCCCCGGCAGGCTGGCATGACGGGTCCAGGTTTTCGGCAGGCCCTCGAACAGGGGCGCAAGCTCTGCCACGGCTTCCTCGGCGAGTTCCCGGTATGTGGTGATCTTGCCGCCGAACACTGACAAGAGCGGCGCGCCGCCTTCGGTGTCATAATGCAGCACAAAATCCCGCGTCACCTTGGACGCCGAGGCGGCATGGTCGTCATAGAGCGGGCGCACACCCGAATAAGTGGCAACGACATCGTCCGGCGTAATGGCGCGCTTGTAGTATTCGCTGGCCCCGTCGCAGAGATAGGCGATCTCGTCCTCTGTGATCTCAACCTTGTCCTTGTTCGCGGTATACGGAATATCGGTCGTACCGATCAGCGTGAACTCGCCGCGTTCATAGGGAATGGCGAACATGATCCGCCCGTCGGCGTTCTGAAAGAAGTAGGCATGCTCGCCCTCATGCCATTTCGGCACGATGATATGGCTGCCCTTCACCAGGCGCAGATGTGTGGCGGAATCCTGCGGGTCGGCAAGATCGATGATCTCGTCGACCCAGCCGCCCGCCGCATTCACGACGGCCCGGAACTTGCGGGTCTCGGTACTGCCCGCGGAGGTGAGCGTCGCCTCCCAATGGTCCCTGTGGCGGACAAGTTTGGTGCAAGCCGTGCGGGTGTGCACCTCAGCGCCGCGCTCTTTCGCGTCCACCGCGTTCAGCACGACAAGACGGGAATCCTCCACCCAGCAATCGGAATATTCGAAGGCCAGACGGAATTCGTCCTTGAGCGGATCGAGCTTGTGGGTTGTCTTCCGCCGCAGCACGGACGTGCCGGGCAGCAGCTTCCGTCCGCCCAGATGATCATACAGAAACAGGCCCAGCCGGATCAGCCAGGCCGGGCGCTGGTCCTTGTCGTGCGGCAGGACAAACCGCATCGGCCAGATAATGTGCGGCGCCGCGCGCAGCAGGATCTCGCGTTCGATCAGCGCTTTGCGGACCAGCGCGAAATCATACATTTCCAGATAGCGCAGCCCGCCATGGATCAGCTTGGTACTGGCAGACGATGTATGCTGGGCCAGATCGTCCTTTTCCACGAGCACAACGCTGAGCCCGCGCCCCGCCGCATCGCGGGCAATGCCAGTGCCATTGATGCCGCCGCCGATGACGAGCAGATCGTGCACGGCGGCCCTAGCCTTTCATCAGGCCGGCGGCTTTGAGCAGCTTGCCTGCCCGCAACACGCGCTGAAGCTTGTCTTCCGACGACCGGTCGCCCTTGTTGGAGTCCGGGTGGAAGCGGCGGATATATTCGGCATAGCGCGCGCGGATATCGGTCGGCGAGGCATCGACCTCAAGATCGAGCTCCCTCAACGCCCGCACCTGCAGGCCGGACCGGCGGCCGGATGTGGCATTGCCGGTCGCTTCGGCGACATCGTCCATGTCGAAGAAGCGGCGGCCGGACCAGCGGCGCGGATCGAACTGGTCTGCGCTTTTCTTTCCCGCCATCGGACCGGTGCCAAAGCGCCAGGTGCGCTTGTGGCCGAATCGCTCAGACCGGGTGAACGCGGCGGCTTCAGCCTGGGACATGCCTTCAAAGAAATTGAAGCTGCGATTGTATTCGGCAATGTGCTTGGCGCAGAAATGATGCCGTCCCTTGCCTTTGGACCCCCGCTTGGGCGCGGGGTAGGTGCCTTCAAGGTCGCAACCCTTGTGGTCGCAGACACGGGTCTTGCGGGCTCGCGCACGCGAGACCTCGTCGGCCGGGGGGTTCACCCTTATATCGGTGAACTTAACTCGGTAGGGAAATGGATCGCCATCGGACATGACCCGGGATAATAGGGAGTGCGCGTTAAAGATGCCACAACTGACTGACAGACTATCGCGGATTCGTGAGCTTTTAACTGAAGCTTTTCAGCCGATAGAGCTGGAAATCACGGATGACAGCGCAAAACATGCCGGTCATGCGGGCGCCGCCCCCGAAGGGCAGACCCATTACAGCGTGCGAATCACCTCCGCAGCGTTCGAAGGCCTGTCGCGCGTACAGATCCAGCGCAGCGTGATGCTGGCCCTGCAACAGGAATTCGATACCGGTCTGCATGCCCTCGCCCTGAAGGCAAGCGCGCCAAAGGCCTGATTTTCGGGAATCTTCGGAACCCCTTTGCCAGTCTGCACGTATTCTCCTCAACACCGTCGAGGAGAACGGGTGATGGTAATCAGGATGGTAATGGCGGCTTTGGCCGCAGGCGGCGGCGTATGTGCGGCGTCCGCCCAGGAAGCAGGGTCCCGGCCGGAGCTGGGCAAGCTATACGAGATCCGCGACACTGTCTGCGCAACCGGCGGAGAGGTTCTGTTCCTGCCTGTTTCCAACGACTTGCCGGCGCAGGAGACGACCTATGCCATCCTGCCGGCCGAAAATCCCAATGTGATAAGCGCCCATGTCGTGACCGCACCGCAGCGTGCCTGGCTGATCCGCCATGGCTGTGACAGCCCCGCTGCACGCCAGCAGGTCCTTATGGATGTGTCGACCGTGACGCCGGACTCAGGTGGGCTCGATTACTGAGATATTCAGGCCGGTCACCTGATTGCGCTGGCGGCGCAGCACGTTGAATCGGTAGCCGTGGAACACGAAACTCTGCCCGGCTTCCGGGATGGTCTGCGCTTCGTGGATCACGAGGCCCGCCACCGTGACGGCTTCATCGTCCGGCAGGTTCCAGTTCATCGCCCGGTTCACATCGCGGATCGGCACCCAGCCATCGACATTGACCGAGCCATCTTCCTGCGGGCGCACGCCCTGCACGGCGATATCATGCTCGTCATGGATGGACCCGACAATCTCTTCCAGAATGTCTTCCAGCGTGATCAGGCCCTGTAATTCGCCATATTCGTCGATGACGAGGGCGAAGTGGCTGCGTTCTTTCAGGAAGGCGTCCAGCTGGTCCTGCACCGGCGTGGTTTCCGGCACGAACCAGGGTTTGCGCATGATGGCATCGAGATCGAGGCTGGAAAGATTGCCGCCCAGCGGAATAATCGCGCGCAGCAGATCCTTGGCGTGCAGGATGCCGACAATCTCTTCCTTCTCCCCGCGATAAAGCGGGATACGCGTATGCGGGCTGGCCAGCGCCTTCATCACCATCTGGCGCGGATCGAGGTCCGCGCTCAGCATCTTGATGTTCTTGCGGTGGATCATGACGTCTTCGACCGTCAGTTCCTTCAGGTCCAGCGCACCGACGAGGCGCTGGCGGTCGGCATCGTCCACCCCGCCTTCAAAAGCATGCAGGTCGATCGCACCGCGGATTTCCTCATCTGCCGTGATCGCCTCCGCCGGTGTCCCGAGACCAATCAGTTTCAGCGTCACCGAAACGATCGCCTGGATGGCCGTCACGATCCACGAGGCGACGGCCACCAGAACGGAGATGATTCCGGCAACGCTCATCGCCATCGCGTCCGGCCGGCCGATGGCATAGGTCTTCGGCATCACTTCAGCGAAGACGAGCACGAGGATCGTCATCACGCCGGTGGCCATCGCCATGGCCATGCCGCCCTGCCCGAACAGATGGGTGAACAGAGACGTCGCCAGCACCGAGGCAAGAATATTGACGACATTGTTGCCAAGCAGGATGGAGCCGATCAGCCCCTCCCGGTTGGAGATCAGCCGGTTCACGGCGGCGGCGCGCTTGTCACCCTCCTTTTCCAGAGCGTGCATGCGCGCGCGTGAGGCCGCCGTCAGCGCCGTCTCGGATCCCGAGAAAAAGCCTGAAAGCGCCAGCAAGATAAAGATGGCGATGATGTAACCGGCGATCATGTCAGCCTGCCTGTCCCCTCTTATCCCTCAGATGTCTCGCCGCGCAGGAAGTCTTCCACGGCGGCAAGGTCTGCATCGGGATGAATGTAGGCCTGTCCGATTCCGCGGGCGAGGATCAGCGGCACTTTCCCCCCGCTGGCTTTCTTGTCCTGCTGCATCAGGCGGACCAGATCAGCCGCCATATACGCCCCGCCCTGCCGGTCCGGAATGGCCGCCTGCAGGCCGGACGCTTCCAGCACCCGCCGCACGCGCGCCGCATCTTCCGGCGGCGTGATGCCTGTCGCAGCGCCATAACGGAAGGCGAGCGCCATGCCGATGGACACCGCTTCGCCGTGCAACAGGTCCGGCCGGTAATTATTCGCCGCTTCCAGCGCATGGCCGAATGTGTGGCCGAGATTGAGCAGTGCGCGCACGCCCTTTTCGGTTTCGTCTTCGGCCACGATGGCAGCCTTCGCCCGGCAGCTGACGGCGACGGCATAAGTGATTGCATCGGCTTCCAGCGCCAGAACGCGGGCGCCGTTCGCTTCCAGCCAGTCGAAAAAGGCCGGGTCATTGATCAGACCGTATTTGACGATCTCCGCATACCCGGCCCGCAATTCCCGGGCGGGCAGCGTTTCAAGAAGCCCCGTATCCGCGATCACCAGCCGGGGCTGGTAGAAGGCGCCGATCAGATTCTTGCCGCGCGGACTGTTCACGGCCGTCTTTCCGCCGACAGAGGAATCGACCTGCGCCAGCAGCGTTGTCGGCACCTGAACAAAGCCCATGCCGCGCTTCATCAGGCTGGCGGACAGGCCGGCAATGTCGCCGATCACTCCGCCGCCCAGCGCAACCAGAATGTCGGACCGGTCGGCCCCGCCACCCAGCAGCCAGTCGAGAATGGCATCGAGATTGGAGAAGCTCTTCGTCTTTTCACCCGGCGTCAGCGCCAGCCAGCTGGACGAGATGCCGGACGCCGACAAAACCGCCTCGACGCGGGCGCGGTGGGCCGCTTCGACATTGGCATCGGTCAGCACGAAGACACGTTTCTGCTTCAGCATTGGCACGAGGCGCGGCCCCAGCTGGTCCAGCGCGCCATGGCCGACAAGAATATCGTATGACCGGGCGCCGAGATCGACAGGCACGGTTTCCAGGTCCGGGGCGGTTACGCTCATTTGGGGTTCCAGGTCTTCAGGGCTTTCAGGATGGCATTCACCGTATTCGAGTGCGGACCGTCCTTGGACCGCACCACGAGATCGGCCTGCGAATAGACCGGTTCCCGCTCGGCCAACAGATCGGTCAGCACCTGTTTGGCATTGCCCCGCTTCAGGAGGGGACGTGAATCCCGCTTCTGCACGCGCTTCCACAGGGTTTCGAGATCGGCGTTCAGCCATACGGTGATGGCATGTTCCTGCATCAGGGCCCGCGTCTCGTCATTGAGATAGGCCCCGCCCCCGGTGGCCAGCACATGCGGCGGCAGGGTCAGCAGGCGTTTCAGCACCTGCTGCTCGCCGCGGCGGAAGTCTGCCTCACCATGAAGGGCAAAGATGTCGGAGATCGACAAGCCGGCCGCCTTCTCGATTTCTGTGTCGCTGTCATAGAACGGCCGGCCCAGCTTTTCCGCCAGCCGGCGCCCGACGGTCGACTTGCCAGCGCCCATCAGGCCAACAAGCGCAATTGTCCGCGACTCAAAAGGCAGAGCCGCCGGTTTTTCCTGCGCTGGACTGTCACTGTCAGAAGGCATTCTGGACTTTCATGGCCGGTTCGGTTCATTTCCTATAGAGACGATAAGGCCTTCGCAATTGGTGAAGGTGGGCCGCAAAAGGCCGAATACAACCCAGAGGTGTGACCCCATGCGTAAATTCCTGATCCTGCTCGGACTCCTGGTGGTGATTGGGCTGGCAGGCCTGTGGTGGCTGGGCACCAAAGCCGAACAAGGCAAGCCCGCCCCAGGCGAGATCCGGATCGAGGTCCAAGATGTGGTCTAGGCGCGCCCTGGCAGGCGCGGCGCTGGCCACACTCCTTGTGTGTCCGGCCCACGCGCAGATCGAAGACAGCTGGCTTGAACAGGTCGATCCCTGGGGAATCAATTACCTCAGCGAGGACGAACCGGCCCTCGGCACCGACATGTGGCGCGGCGCGCGGGGCGAAGACCTGCTGGCGCTGATGCAGGACGCCCGCACCAAAGGCCTCAGCCCGGCCGAACAGACCCTGATGCGCCGCCTTGTCCTGTCGGGCGGACGCGCGCCCTCTGGCGAGGACCGCGATGCCCTTCTGGCGGAACGCGCGCGGATCACATTCGAACTTGGCGAGGCAGCGGCCGCAGCAGGCCAGTACGCCGAACTCACCTCGCCGCCGCCCGGTATTGACCCGGCCGCCATGGCCGCAGACCTCAATCTCGTGCTCAGCAATGAAGCGACCGCCTGCGACGCGTTGAAGGCGCCACACCTTGAAGACGATTACTGGCCGAAGCTTCGCGCGGTGTGCGCGGCGCTAGCGGGCAATACGTCCGGGGCCGAACTCGCCATGGAGATGGCGCAGGCCCAGGGCGTGGAGGACAGCTGGCTGGCCAGCGCGATCTTTGCCATGTCCGGCGTTACACCGAACCCGCCCAAGGCACGGTTCGAGAGTGGCATCGGCTTTGCCATGTCGAACCGGGCCGTGCTGGACGTCACGCCTGAATCCGTGCCGCAGGACCGGGCAGACATTGCCGCCGCCATGGCACGGCGCAAGCTGACCCCGCCGGATGCACGCGTCAAAGCCGCCCAGATCGCCGCCGAAGCTGGCCTGATCGACCGCGAACAGTTCCGGATCGCCTATAATTCCGCGCTCGCCGCAGACGGGTTCAATCCGCGCACCCTGCTGAGCGAAGCCATGTTTGCCGCCGCCGACAGCACACGCAGCGATGCCGATACCGCAGATGCCATCGCCGCCGCGCTGGAAGAAGCCCAGGAGAACCCGGCGCGGTTCGCCGCAACCGCCAGCCTGCTGCGCGCGGGCATGGCGCGTCTGCCGCTTGGCCCGGACACCGAAGACAAGGCCTTCCTGTTCGCCCGCGCGAATATTGCCGCCGGAGAACTCAACGAAGCCATCCGCTGGGTCACGCCGCCAGAACCGGAGCCGGTGCCGGAGCCAGTACCAGACCCTGTGCCTGCGCTGACCGGCCCCACTTCCCTCGAAGAGATCGGCCCTGCCCCGGAAAGCGCCCCCACCAGTGCGCCAACAGACCTTCTGATCCCGGACGGCATCACAATCGAAACCGGCAGCCCGCCAGAGGATGAGATCGTTGACCCCGCAGCCGGCGAAGACGAGATGCTGCCGCCCAACCCGATTGCCGAGCCCCCGGCATTCGAAGCGGCCTGGATCGGCGCGCTGGCCATTCTGGCCGATCCCGACGCCGACGGACCTGCCATCCAGGCAGCAGCCAATCAGCTGATCGCCGCGGCGGAAAATGAAGACAAGACCGAGGCTGCCGCCCGCATGTTCGCGCTCTGGACAGCGGCCGGAACCGCCCCGCCCTCCAATGCCCGCGCATTCCTTTCGGTAGAGAGCCCGACGGACCAGTCATCCTCTGCCCCCGGTGATGCGATTGCCATCTGGGCCGCGGCCCGGGCCGGCACCGCGGCGGAAGTCGTGCTGAGGACGGTGTCGCTGACCAATGGGGATCCGTCTGACATCGGACTGGCGGACATCACCCTGATCCTCGCTGCCCTTGAAGATATCGGGGCCGAAGACGCCGCCCGCCTGCTGGCGCTGGAGGCGACGGGGTACTGGAAAGAGACTCCCTGATCCCAACGCAACCTTGATCTCTGCCGAAAAAGGCGGATGCTGTCCTCACAAAGAAGGCCCGCATGAGAGGCCCGAGGGAGGAATTCATGAAATACCTGGGACAGGCCAGCCTGGCCGCCTTGTTGCTGGCGGCTGCCTGCACGGCTGCACAGAAGACAACACCGGCGCCGGAAACCTCTGCAAGCACACCGGAAACACTGGCCGCGACGACACCGCCCGAAGCCGCGCCCCCTGCCCCGGAAAACCGCGTGGCCTTGTTCGGTGACCTGCACGTCCATACCGGCCAGTCCTTTGACGCGTTCATCTCGTCCGTCCGTGCGACGCCGGACGATGCCTACCGGTTTGCCAAGGGGGAAAAGATCACCACCGATGGCGGTTATGACGTCCAGCTGAACGGCCCGCTCGATTTCCTCGCCGTGACCGATCACGGCGAATATATGGGCGTCATGCCGGCCATGGCGACTCCTGGCACAGCCCTGTCGAAAACCAACTTTGCCAAAACCGTCTTTGGACCGGACGCGGAAAACCCCGCCCAGTCTTTTCAGAAAGTCGGCCTGACCATTGTGTCGGGGGACGAGATTGAAGAGATCTATGACCGGGACGTGATCGATTCGGCCTGGCAGCGCGCCATCGATGCGGCAGAGCGCCATTACGAGCCAGGCAAGTTCACGACGTTCGCCGGATACGAATTCACCGCCATGACGCCGGTGCTGGAATCGAAAATCCCGGCAGCCGCGAACCTCCACCGCAATGTCATCTTCCGGGGCGAGGCACCGCCGCGCCTGTTCTCCACCCTCGATTCGCCGAACCCGGAGGATCTCTGGCAGTGGATGGATGCTCAGCGCGCCGACGGCCGGGACGTCATGTCCATCCCGCACAATTCGAACGCCTCCAATGGCGAGATGTTCGCGTCCGAAACCTATGAGGGCGGTGAGCTGACGGCGGACTATGCCGTCACCCGTATGCGCAATGAGCCGGTGATCGAGATCACCCAGATCAAAGGCACGTCCGAGGCCCACCCCGCCCTCTCGCCGAATGACGAATGGGCCAATTTCGAACTCTACGAGACGTTCATCGGCAGCGCGGCGAAAACGTCTCCGCATATCGGAGACTATGCCCGCACGGCGCTGGCCCGCGGCCTCGGCCTTGCGGACACGAAAGGCTTCAACCCGTTCCGGTTCGGCTTCATCGGCTCCAGCGACACGCATATCGGGGCCGGTCCATTCATTGAGGAAACCTTCTGGGGCAAGTTCCCGGTCGATGGCGCAGATCCGGCCAAGCGCCATTCCATTCCACCCAACGGAGAGAAAACCTGGGATGCCGACGAAGCCCGGATCGCCATTCCCGCCGATGGCGTGATGGTTCCGAACATGCGCCGCCTGCTGGCCGCCAGCCAGTACAGCGCCTCAGGCCTCGCCGGTGTGTGGGCGGATGAAAACACGCGCGAAGCGATCTTCGACGCGATCCGCCGCAAGGAGACTTTCGGCACCTCCGGCCCGCGCCTGAAGGCCCGCATGTTCGCAAGCTTCGATTTCGGTGACGCGATACTGGACGACCCGGACCTTGTCGCCAGCGCCTATGAAACCGGTGTGCCCCAGGGCGGCGACCTGACCGGCAGCGGCGCCGCGCCCGAGATCCTTGCCTGGGCGATGCGCGATCCGGACTCCTATCCCCTGCAGCGCCTGCAGGTGGTGAAAGTCTGGACAGATGCAGATGGCACCGCGCATGAGGCCGTCTATGACGCCGCCTGTTCCGGCGGGGCCCTGCCCGACCCGGACACCCACCGGTGCCCGGACAATGGTGCCAGCGTCGATCTGGCCGACTGTTCCACCATAGACGGCACAGGTGCCGGCGAGATGAAAGCGCTGTGGACCGATCCGGACTTCGACCCGGCCCGGCGCTCAGCCTATTATGTCCGTGTGCTGGAAAATCCGTCCTGCCGCTGGTCCAGCTGGGACGCGGCCCGTAACGGCACGCCGCCCAATCCGGACATGCCCGCCATAATCCAGGAACGGGCCTGGACCAGTCCGGTCTGGTACAATCCGCAGGGATGACATAAGTTTGCGGGAAGCGCGGGGCAGAAAGCCTGCCCTGCGCTTGTCCGTCCTCCCTGCTTCAGGATTTCCATGCCCGACTTCACCATTCCCGGCGACATCGCCCACGTCATCCAGATTGCTGTTGCGCCCGTCTTCCTGCTGGCCGGTATCGGCGCATTCCTCAATGTGATGACGAACCGCCTCGGCCGGGTGGTGGACCGTTGGCGCAAACTGGAAGCCGGGCTTGCCGATTGCGATGATGAAGGCCGGCGCCTGCGGGTGATGGAACTCAAAATCCTCGACCGGCGCATGGCGCACTCGAACCGGGCCATCGCGCTCTCCACGCTGGCGGCCCTGCTTGTCTGCGTCGTGATCATTTTCCTGTTCACCGGCCAGTTGTTGCACGTGTCGATAACGCAGGCCGTCTCGATCCTGTTCATCGCCGCGATGAGCGTGCTGGTGGCCGCGCTGCTATCCTTCCTGCTGGAGATCCGCATTTCCAGCCGGACGCTGCGGGTGGCCCGCGATACACTGAAGAACCGGACCTAGGACACCGCCCGGTCCGCCACGCCCACACCGGCCATGCCGCTTCCGGATGCACGCAGCAGGCATTTATCTCGCATCCGATGGGCGGCATCGCGTTCATCCCCCCTCAACCAGACCCGTGCGATAGTGGCCCCATGTCAGATCGCGCCCGTATCGAAGCCTTCCTTGAAATGATGTCCGCCGAGCGGGGGGCCTCGCCCAATACGCTCGACGCCTATGGGCGTGACCTGCTGGACGCGTCGGAATTTTGCGGTGGTAAACTGGAAACCGCCGGCGCGCGGGACCTCGCCGGATGGCTGTCGGATCTCGCCGCGCGCGGCATGGCGCCGTCTTCACAGGCACGCAAACTCTCCGCCGTCCGGCGCTTCTTCCGTTTCCTGTTCGAAGAAGGCGACCGCAAGGACGACCCGACCGCAAAGCTCGACGGGCCGAAGCCGTCCCGCGATGTGCCGGATGTGCTGTCGCGTGAGGAAATGGCCCGCCTGATCGATACCTGCGGGGAAGATCTGCGGCTGAAAGCGCTGGTCGAATTGCTCTATGGCGCGGGGCTTCGTGTGTCGGAACTGGTTTCGCTGACGCTCGGTTCCCTCCCCCGCCGCAAGGGGGAGCGCTGGGTGACGCGGGATGTCATCATTCGCGGTAAGGGCGGCAAGGAACGGCTGTGCCCGCTGGGCGGCCCGGCCCTGGCGGCCCTTTCAGACTGGCTGGCCGTGCGCGAAGACACCCTGCCGAAGAACAGCCTCGCCCGCACGCGCGCCGAGAAATTCGTCTTCCCCTCACGCGGAAAGGAAGGCCATCTGACGCGCCGGCGCCTTGGTCAATTGCTGGAAGAACTGGCGATCATGGCCGGTATCCGGCCGGGCCGGGTCCATCCCCACGCCCTGCGCCATGCCTATGCCACGCACCTCCTGATGGGCGGCGCAGACCTGCGCAGCGTACAGACCTTGCTGGGCCATGCCGACATCGCCACGACCCAGATCTATACCCACGTCCTGACCGACGAACTGGCTGAATTGCTGGAAACAGCCCACCCGCTGGCCACGCGCTGAACCGCAAAACAGCAAAACGCGCTTGCGATCAGACGGCTGTGGACCGATATTGCCCGCTCAAGATTGTGGAGAGACCCCATGGGCCCGTTGATTAAGGCGATTATCCCGGCTGCGCTGCTGACTGAGATCGCCGCCATTGTCTTCTTTACCGCCACCTGGTCGATCCTGGCGGAGATGCATTTCGGGAAATCGGTGATCCTTGGCGGAGAAGCCGTGACGGCCATCGGCGTGATCGCCATTGGTGTTGCCGTGTTCCGCCGTGCCATCCGCTCCGAAAAGCGTATGGCATCGACAGATGCGGCGACCGACGCATAAGCGTCTGACACCGCCCGTTCCGTTTAAATCTCGATTGCACCCGAACCGCGCGTCTGGACCCAGAAAGCGTGGACGACACCCGGGAGCCAGCCAATCAGCGTAAGAAGCACGTTGATCAGAAGCTGTGTGCCGATCCCCTCCTTGAGGGCCACCGGCACTGGCGGGAACAGGATGGTCAGCAGGATCATCAGAATAGACATGGTTCGACCTTTCTCGTCATCTGTTCATGCTTAACAACGCACAGGGACCGCGGTCGTTCCATCTACCGTAGTCGCGGCCAAATGGCGGTTTGACGCGCTGCACCATTCGCCCTAGGCGTATCGGCAAAAGTCAGGGGCAGAGATCATGTCACAGAAAACACCGCGCAATTTCTTCAAACCGCTCGCCATCGGCGCGCCGGAGCCGATGCGGGACCTTCCCGTCAAGCTGGAGCGGATGATCCATTTCGTCCCGCCGCACCTGGATAAAGTGCGCGCCAAGGTGCCGTCCATGGCCCCGGGCGTGGATGTGATCCTCGCCAACCTCGAAGACGCGATCCCCGCCGATGCCAAGGATGCCGCCCGCGCCGGCGCCATCGAAATGGCCAACATGTATGACTGGCAGGGCAAGGGCACCGGTTTCTGGAGCCGCGTGAACCCGCTGAACTCCCCCTGGTTTCAGGAAGACGTCTCCCAGCTGGTCCTCAATGCCGGCCACCAGCTGGACGTGATCATGCTGCCCAAAGTTGAAGGCCCGTGGGACATTCACTTCGCTGACCAGTATGTCGCCCAGCTGGAAGCCAAAGCGGGGCTCACCCGCCCGATCCTGTTCCACGCCATCCTCGAAACCGCGCAGGGCATGGCGCTGGTGGAAGATATCGCCCTCGCCTCCCCGCGCATGCAGGGCATCAGCCTCGGCCCGGCAGACCTTGCCGCCGACCGCAAGATGAAGACGACCCGCGTTGGCGGCGGCCACCCCTTCTACCGCGTGATCGAGGATCCGAAGGAAGATGGCAGCGACCGCGCCAGCGCCCAGCAGGACCCCTGGCACTACACGATTGCCCGTATGGTGGATGCCTGCCGCATGGCCGGAATCAACGCCTTCTACGGCCCGTTCGGCGACATTGCCGACCTCGACGCCTGCGAACAGCAATTCCGCAATGCCTTCCTGCTCGGCTGTGCGGGCACGTGGAGCCTGCACCCGAACCAGATCGCCATCGCGAAGAAAGTGTTCAGCCCGGATCCGGACGAAGTGAAATTCGCCCGCAAGATTCTCGCCGCCATGCCGGACGGCACGGGCGTCGCCATGATCGACGGCAAGATGCAGGACGACGCCACCTGGAAACAGGCCAAGGTGATCTCCGACCTCGCCGATCTCGTCGCGGGCAAGGATCCGGATCTGGCAGCGGCCTATGCGGGCTGAGCCTTCGGGCGCGTTCCCCTGACGGAAATATTGCCCGGCCAATGCAGTGTGCTTAGGGTATGACCCTGGAGGAAACGACATGGCACGACAGCACCTGATCCCGACGACCGGCTATTCGGCAAACCTGCAGCGCTGGTTTGACTGGATGGATGGCGACCACTCCCCCGAGGGCCTGTCCGGCCAGCTGGCGGATGATGTCGTCTTCCGCAGCCCGGTCGTCCACACGCCGCAGGAAGGCAAGCCCATCACGATGGCCTATCTCACCGCCGCCGGGGAGACACTGGGCGGCGACACATTCCGCTATGTCCGCGCCTTCGATTGCGGCGACAAGGCCGTGCTGGAATTCGAGTGCGTGATGGATGGCATCCAGGTCAATGGCGTCGATATGATCGAATGGAATGACGCGGAACAGATCACCGATTTCAAAGTCATGGTCCGTCCACTGAAGGCCATCCAGACCGTGCACGCGGCCATGGGCGCCATGCTCGCCAAAATGAAGGCCGGCGCGTGAACCCACCCACTTTGTCGACAGACCGGCTGGTGCTTCGCCCCTTCGAAGAGGCCGACTTTCCGCATGCTGCCGCCATGTGGGGCGACGAGGATGTTGTCCGGTTTATCGGCGGCAAGACGCGCAGCCCGCAGGAGGTCTGGTTCGCCTCCGTCCGTGGACGGGGCATGTGGGATGTGAAGGGCTATGGCGGCTGGTCGGTGATCGACCGGGAGACCGGCACATATCTCGGGGAAGTCGGATTCTCCGATTTCAAACGGGGGATCGAACCGGACCTATCGCAATGGCCGGAAGCCGGCTGGACCTTCGGGCGCGCATCATGGGGCCGCGGCATTGGCAGCGAAGCGGTCAAGCTGATCCATGCCTGGCTGGACGAGACCCAACCAGGGCAAAGCGTCTGCGTCATTGATGAAGACAATATCGCGTCCCGGCGGGTTGCCGAAAAGGCGGGATACGGTTTCTGGACATTGTCAACGTTGCGCGATCATCCGGTTACGGTATTCCGCCGGGGCTAGCTGGCCTTGCGGGTCGCGTTGCCACGGTTATCCCAGCCGCGCAGCAGCTCCAGGAAGCCTTCATGCGGGAGGCCAGGCGAATACAGGAAGCCCTGCGCCATGGAACAGCCACGGCGGGACAGGAACTCGGCCTGACGCTCGGTCTCCACGCCCTCTGCCACCGTCTTGAGGCCCAGCGTTTCCGCCATGGCGAGGATCATCTCGACAATGGCCGGGGCCTGACGATCTCCATCAAGGGCGGATACGAACTGGCGGTCGATCTTGAACACATCGAATGGCAGCTGGGTCAGCATGGACAGGTTGGAATGGCCGGTGCCGAAATCGTCCAGCGCCAGCTTGACACCCAGCGCGCGCAGCGGGCGCATCACCCGGTCGACCTTTGTCGGGTCCGACACAGCCATGCTTTCGGTGATCTCCAATTCCAGGCGCGCTGGCGGCAGGCCGGTCCGCTTCAGCACTTCGAGCACCAGATTGGTCAGGTCCACCGTCATGAACTGACGCGGCGACACATTGACCGCCACGGAGACATCAAAGCCCTCTTTCATCCAGACAACCGCGGATTCACACGCCGATTCGAGGATCTGCTCGCCAATCTGGTTGACCAGGCCGGTTTCCTCCGCCAGCGGAATAAAGGCGGCTGGGGATATGATCTTGCCATTGGCACGCTGCCAGCGGGCGAGCGCTTCACAGGCGACGATCTTGCCGGTGGCAAAATCGACCTTAGGCTGGAACACCGCCCTGAATTCCCGGGCGGCAACCGCTTCGCGCAGTTCCGCCTCCAGCATGTACTTGCCGCGGGCGACGCGGTTCAGGCGCGGAGAGAAGTAACGAAAGCCAGATGCCGATTCCTGACGCACCTGCTGGAGCGCCAGATCCGCATGACGGAACAGTTTCTGCGGCGAATCCGCATCCTCAGGTGCCATGACGATACCGCCCGACATCCCGATACTGACAGACTGGCCATTGATCTCGAAGGGCTGCGCAAAGGCCACACGGATAGCGCGCGCAATGTTCGACACGTTTTCCCGTGCGATCGCATTCGGCAGGAAGATCGCGAACTGGTCATTGTGCAATGCGGCGATCACGGCGCCTTCCAGACTGGAGGCAACCGGCGGATCGAGACGTTGCATGCAGCCAGTGAGGCGTTCGCCCACCGATTTCAGCAGCGCATTCGTGGCCATGCTACCCAGCCGTTCCGCCGCCCGGCCGAACTGGTCGAGATCGAGCAGGAAAAAGGCAGCCGGCGAATCATAGGAGGCGAATGGCAGCTTGCGCTCAATCGCGGCATCGAGCGCGATCATGTTCGGCAGGCCGGTCTGCTGGTCGACATAGGCGATTGTGGCGAGGCGCTCGTTTTCGCGGCGCAGATGGCTGACCCGGCGGGTGACCGCAACGCGCAGGCGGCGCAGTTCCTTGAACATGACCGTATCCACGCCGCGCGGCCGGACCGAGGTCGTATCGTCCAGATAAGCCAGAAATCTCTGCAGCACCCGCTGAAAGGACCGGGCCAGCAGGAAGGAGGCCCCTGCCCCGCACGCAATGGTCATCAGCGCCAGGCCCAGCATGACTTCGGGCGGCGACGCCATATCGTACCAGGCGTGTCCGCCGACGATCACGCGATAGGACTGTTCGATGACGGTCACAGCGCCATAGACGAAGACAGCCGCAGCGGCGCCAACAGTCGCGGCAAATGCCGGCAGCGTCATCGAGCCGAAAAAACGGCGTATCTGCGACATCTTGCGCAAAGAAATCCTCGCCTCATCGCACCCGCAGGCGCGCTTTCCCAGACGCACATTCCTGCAATATGTTTAGAAATCAGTGAACAAGATGCGCTAGTTGTAACGCGATCTATGCACTATATCGGCAGCCATGACCCAGAACCGCACCGCCACCGTCAGCCGCAAGACCAAGGAAACGGACATTTCCGTCACCGTGGATCTCGACGGCACAGGAAAATCCGACATCCAGACAGGGATCGGGTTTTTCGACCATATGCTGGAGAGCTTTTCCAAGCACTCAGCCATCGATCTGACCGTGCGCTGCGATGGCGACCTGCACATCGACATGCACCACAGTGTCGAGGATACCGGCATCGTGATCGGCCAGGCCATCCTGAAGGCGCTGGGCGATTTTGCCGGCATCACCCGTTTCGGCACGGCCTATATCCCGATGGACGAAACGCTGAGCCGGGCGAGCCTCGACCTCTGCAAACGCCCTTATCTGGTGTGGAAAGTACCGTTCACGCGCGACAAGATCGGCGAAATGGACACCGAACTCTTCAAGGAGTTCTTCCATGCCCTTTCCGGCAATGGCGGCATGTGTCTGCACGTGGAAAATCTCTATGGCGAGAATTGCCACCACATCGCTGAAAGCTGCTTCAAGGCAACGGCCCGCGCCCTGCGCGCCGCCGTCACGGTCGACCCGCGTCTCGGCGGCCAGCCCGCCAGCACCAAGGGCAGCCTCTAGCCTCTTTCCGGATGTATGCCCCCTGAGACGGGAACGGGCGGGGTGCAGGTCATTTCCTGTGCCTATCCGGCCGGGCCGAAATACCCGCCTTTTACTCTGGCCGTGATGTAAATGCCGGTTTCGTCACCATATATACTGTACGGAATATTTTTTCCGCACAGATGAAAGCGACTCCCATGTCCTCTCAGAATAAGCAGGGCAAGCCTGGAAAGCCCTCGCCGCCGCCGATGCCGCAATCGATGCAGGAAAAACGGGCTGAGCAAGCCCGCCAGCAAGGCAAGCAGGACAAGGAACTGCCCCCTAAAAACTAGTCGTTCCAACCTGCTGTCAGGCCTCCCCCAGAGCCTGATGGCCGTCTGGGCGCCGCGTCCGGAGCAAATTCCGGATGCGGCCTGCCCGCATCAGCCCGGAGGCCACGCGGGGGCGAGACGTGGAGACCGGAAAGGAACTGCCATGACGAATCGCATTTCAAAACACCTCGTAACGTTCCGCAGCCCGTTTTATCTCGAAAGCCTCGAAGACGAATGGCCCGCAGGCGATTACACGATCGAGACAGAAGAAGAGCCGCTCGATAGCGTGTCTTTCCTCGCCTTCCGGCGTGTCGGCACGACGATGATCGTGCACTCCCGCCGCAACGGGCGCACCCAGCACCAGTACGTCCTGATCGACCCTGACGAACTGGCCGCCGCCCTCTCGCGCGATCAGGCGGCCTGAGGCGTCAGCACTCTGCCAAGGAAGATTCCCGGCAGGCTTCAAACGACCCGCCGGACCGTCAGCCAGCCTTCCAGCCTGTCTCTGATCCCGTAAACATCCGAAGTCCCGCAGGATTGGCACGGCGCGATCAGGATCTCGGCAATCTGCAGGTCGTCCAGTTCCGTAAAGACATCGTAGCCGGGCCCTGCAAGGCCGCGCCAGAGCCGCTCCTCCTCCCTGCTGCCCAGCGCAGGACCACGGCTGATACGTAATCCTCCCCAACATGCCGCAAGGATCTCGTTCGCGCTGGAGAGGGACTGCCGCGCATCGGAGACAATTTCGGGAAGCAGCTTTACCTGCCCCGATGCATCGGCAGGTGCGCCACATTTCACGCACACGCCCGCCTCCAGTTCCGGCAGGCGCGGCGTCGGCAGGGATCGCTCCGGCGGCATTCCAATACCCGGCTCGAAGGTTCCGCAGGCCCAGGTGCCGCTTACAGGCCGCACCTCTTCCTCCAGCAGCGCGCGGATCTTTTCCAGCTCCTCCGGCGTCCGGGTCCGCAGAGGCGGCGCGCCCGGAATTGCCGTACCGCAATGGACGCAGAACCGTTGCCGTTCATTCCGCAGCCCGTGACCGCAGCTGGCGCATTGCCCGAGAGACGGATCTGACATGAGGCACCTCCTCCTGAAGGAAGAGGCGCAGGATCACGTGCAGGCGGGTCAGGGCTTTGTCGAAAGCCCCCGCCCTATTTCCGGTAATCGAGCGGCGGGTCGCGGTCGCCCAGCAGAGACTTGTACTGATAGTCCGGACCGCGCTTTTCATCGAACTCCTCGCGGGCGGCTTCGCGCAGCTTCGGATTCGTGAACAGCTCGATCGCCGCCAGTGTCAGCGTCTTGGAGGCCACCTGCGTGCCCTTGTGGCCGATGGATGTGCCGGATGCAGCCACGGCCTGCCAGGAGTGGGCCGGCGTGCCCGGCACCCAGGTCGCCGTGCCCAGGCCAACGGTCGGCACGGCATAGGACACATCGCCCACATCGGTGGAGCCATAGCCGAGCGAAACTTCGAAGGGCTGGACCTCCTCTTGCGAACCGATCGGCAGGGTCGGCGTCGTCAGCGTCCCGTAGATCGTTTCGGCGAAGGCTTCTTCCTCGTCATTATACGTGACCCCGCCAACCTCGCGCAGCTTCGAATCCATCATTTTCGCCAGCGTCTCGTTCACCAGCAGCGGATTGTTGCCATGGATGATTTCCCAGTCGACCGTCGTGCCCGTGCCCAGCGCCGCGCCGCGGGCGGCATCTTCCAGGCGGGTCCAGATCGCTTCCACCCCGTCGGCCGTCGGATAGCGGACATAGTAGAAGACTTCGGCAAAGTCCGGCACCACATTCGGGGCGGCCCCGCCGGAAGTGATGACGTAATGGATGCGGGCGTCCTGGGGCACGTGCTCGCGCATCATGTTGACCATCATGTCGAAGGCCTCGACCCCGTCGAGCGCCGAACGGCCTTTCTCAGGCGCACCCGCCGCATGGGCCGAGAGGCCGTGGAAACGGAACTTGGCCGAGCGGTTGGCCAGTGTCGTGCGCGCGGCGGCGGAGTTGCGGTCCCCCGGATGCCAGTGCAGCGCGATGTCGACATCGTCGAACAGGCCCGCGCGGACCATATAGACCTTGCCGCTACCGCCCTCTTCCGCCGGCGTGCCATAGACGCGGATACGGCCCGGCGTGCCGGTCTCTTCCAGCCAGTCCTTGATCGCGATGGCCGCCGTGGTGGAGCCTGCCGCGAAGAGGTTGTGCCCGCACGCATGGCCTGCGCCCATACCGTCGCGCTCTTCCCGTTCGGGGCTGGCGGTCTGGTTGATGCCCGGCAGTGCGTCGAACTCGGCAAGAATGGCGATCACCGGACCGCCCTCGCCATATTCCGCCACGAAGGCCGTCGGAATGCCGGCAACGCCCGCCTCGACGTCAAAGCCTTCCACTTTCAGCGTCTGCTGCAGCAGGCCGGAGGATTTTTCCTCCTGATAGCCAACCTCCGCCCAGTCCCAGATCTGATCCGACAGGCTGTTGGAGAGGTCCGCCTTTTCTTCCACCTGCTCGATCAGGTTCGCATCGCGGCTGTCCGGCCAGGCGGTTCCGGTGATGCACGCGGCGAGCAGCGCGGTGGAGAGAAGTGGCAGGATGGGGCGCATGGGGCGTACTCCGTCTGATCGTCCGAATCTGGCGCAGACATTGGGCCAGCCCATCCCCCCGCACAAGGCAAACCGGGCTGCCGTTTTGTCACACAGACCCTTCGCGCTCGATCACGAGCACACGTGCCTCCCCAATGGGATGGGCGACGTGTTCATCCCCTGCCCCGGCGACGAACATATCCCCCGGGCCGAGCTGCACGATCTTTTCCGCGCCATCTTCCCGGTAGTGCATGTCGACGACGCCCTGCATGACGACGAAGACCTCCGTCCCGTCATTGACGTGCCATTTATAGGGCTGGTCGGTCCAGTGCAGGCGCACGCTCGCCCCGTCGATCCGGGCGATATCGCGCGCGCCCCAGGCCCGGTCGGCCCGGAAGGTCTGCGCATCCTGAATGATTTCCGGCATGAATATCCCTGTTCATTACGGCTGGACGGGCCTCAACCTAGCCTGCTTTCCCACAAGGAAGAACCATGCCCGTGACACGAAATGTCTTTTCCTAAGCCCGCCGCCCGGCTAACACGCGCGCATGACAAAGGTCGCGCTGATTGATTACGGCTCCGGCAACCTCCACTCGGCCGAACGGGCCCTGCGGGAAGCGGCCGCGCAGGCAGGGACGAGCCACGAGATTGTCGTGACCGACTCCCCCGAAACCATCCTCGAATCCACCCGCATCGTGCTGCCCGGCGTTGGCCATTTCGCCGATTGCGCCGCAGGCCTGCGCGCCCGGGACGGCGTGGTCGACGCGCTGAACGAAGCGGTGCTGAAGGAGGCAAAGCCCTTTTTCGGCATCTGCGTCGGCATGCAGCTGATGGCGACGGCGGGGCTGGAGGATGGCTACACGGCCGGCCTCGGCTGGATCAAGGGCACGGTGGGCATCATCGAACCGGGCGAAGGCTTCCGCATTCCGCACATGGGCTGGAACGGGCTGGAGATTCCCCAGCCCCACCCCGTGCTGGCAGATCTGGGCGAGGATCCGCACGTCTATTTCACCCATTCCTACGGCATGAAGCCGGACAACCCGGCCGACGTGGCCGCAACGGCCGACTATGGCACGCCCATCGTCGCGGCGGTTGCCCGGCGCAACATGTTCGGCACGCAGTTCCACCCGGAAAAGAGCCAGGCCACCGGGCTCAGGATCCTCTCAAACTTCCTTCAATGGGCCCCGTAGCAAGGCTCACCCTGAGCGAAGTCGAAGGGCGAGCGCTAAAGAGATACGATATGACCTTCACCCTCTACCCCGCCATCGACCTGAAAGACGGCCAGTGCGTGCGTCTGCTGCGCGGCGAGATGGACCAGGCGACCGTCTTCTCCGACAGCCCGGCGGCGCAGGCCAAGGCCTTCCGTGAGGCCGGCTTCACCCATCTTCATGTCGTGGACCTGAACGGCGCCTTTGAGGGCAAGGCCGTGAACCGCGCGGCGGTGGAGGCGATCCTCAAAGCTACCGATGCGCCGGTCCAGCTCGGCGGCGGCATCCGCACGCGGGCGCAGATCGACGCCTGGCTGGAGGCCGGCATTTCCCGCGTCATCCTCGGCACCGTGGCGCTCAGAGATCCGGAACTGGTGAAAGCGGCCGCCCGCGCCCTGCCCGGCCAGGTCGTGGTCGGCATCGATGCAAACAACGGCATGGTGGCAGTCGAAGGCTGGGCCGAGACCAGCGACATGAAGGCAACCGAACTCGCCAAGGCCTTCGAAGGCTGCGGCGTCGCCGCCATCGTCGCGACAGACATCGGCCGCGACGGCCTGAAAACCGGCGTCAATGTTCCGTTCACGGCAGAGCTCGCAAACACCGTCTCCATCCCCGTCATCGCCAGCGGCGGCGTCGCCAGTGTTGATGACATCCGTGCCCTGATGGCGGCGGATGCGCCGATTGCCGGGTCCATTCTGGGGCGGGCGCTTTATGACGGGGATATTGTGCCGAGTGAGGCGATTGCAGTGGCGGGGTAAAACTCCGTCCCACGTCAACAACAGACTCCACCTAAACAGAGAATCGCGCCAAATAACGACTCGCTCTAGTAGTGAGCACAGAGTTACGTCGATAGATTTGGAGTTAAGGTCGAGTATTCAGTTACGATAACTGCATCATTTCTTTCAGCTCCATGGCTGCGTCGTCGGTGTGAACCTGCGCCAGTATGCGGATCTGCTTGCACAGTTCGATGCCGAACTGCTCGAACAAGAAATATCCGCTACAGTTGTCAGGCTGAACATCAGCGACAGCTTGAAGTCTATTGGTCAAAGGCGCTAGGCACAGGAGCCTGTCGTCACCTAATTGCTTACTGAAATAAAACATCTCTCCTCCGAAGGTGATGCGATGACGAAGAAGACACACAGAGAGGTAAAAGAGCCGCGAATTTCCGGCCGGTACCTCGCGGACTATATGGGTGCGTCGGAACAGGCAAGACGGACAATTATACGCGCGTGCAAATTTCGTCCAATTGCCCGGATAATCCAACACGAGAAGGCCCGGCAGGCCATCGTTCGAGGCATCGTTTCCGGTCGACTTTCGTGTGAATATATTGCTGGTCGTGCCGATCGTATTCGTGAATTGATTGCTGATGACGACTTCGATCAGTCGGTCCTAGACAACAATGCTGACTATTTGGATCATTTCTCGAAATTCGCTGACGATCTGGATTTGCCCGACGTTGAATTCCAGAACGCTTCTCCACCGAGCCGCATCACCGTGAATGGAGTGACCATCACCAGTGATATCGTATTTCGGTCGCAGCGATTAACTCGGACCAACAAAGTGAGAATCGGCGCTGGTACGTTGCGCTATGCCAAAGGGAAGCCATTAAATGAAGAGGTCGCAAATTGGCAAGCGGCTTTCCTGTTTGGCTTCCTCCGGAATACAACTGATCCTGAAGAGGTTGAACCTGAAAACAAGCAGTGCATCGTAATCGATGCCCAAACTGGGGTAGTTCATTCTGCTCCGACCAACGCTGTATCTCGATACAACAACATGGAAGCAGCGTGTGCGACAATTGCCGAGAGATGGGCAAATATTGCGCCCCCTCCAAATGCCGTTTTTTAGAAAACGGAGGCTGTTTCAGGTCCAATTCCCGCTCGCCTTTAGGACGTGCACCCTCACGCGTCATCCCCGACGGCGGAGCCGTCTGGGGATCCAGCTCTGAACGGAACGTCAGAGCGCGTCATGCGCGTAGGCGAACCGGGTTCGCTGAGGAATGGGGCGCACATGCGGGGACTTTCGGAGATGGGTGCCCAGATGCGCTGCGCGCATCGGGCATGACGCTTCTCTGGAAGCGTGTGGCCCTATTCCCGCAACAACCGTTCGTAAAAAGCACCCTTCTGGCGCCCCGACTCCACAAGCCGCGCCTCCTGACAAATCCTACAACACGCGTCATCCCCGGCGGCAGAGCCCTCTGGGGATCCAGCTCTGGACAGAACGTCAGAGCACGTCATGCGCGGGGGCGAACCCGGTTCGCTGAGGAACGGGACGCACGTCCGGAATCTTTCGGAGATGGGTGCCCGGATGCGCTGCGCGCATCGGGCATGACGCCTCTCTGCGAGGGCCGCGCTAGCCGGTGATCTCGAACCAGAGGTCTTTCCAGTGCGGGTTCTTCGCTTCGATCAGATTGATCTTGTTCCGCCGCCGGTAGGATTTCAGCGATTTCTCGCGCTTGATCGCGGCCTCGATCCATTCGTGTACTTCGTACCAGACCAGCGTCTTGCAGCCATATTTCTGCGTGAAACCCGGTACCACACCTTCCCTATGCTGCCAGACGCGCTGGACGAGGTTTGAGGTGACGCCGGTATAGACCGTGCCGTTCTTGCGGCTCGCCATGATATAGACGGCGATGATCCGGTCTTCATTCGCCACGCCTCTACCCCCTCAGCAACCGCTCATAAAATCCGCCCCATTGGCGGCCCGGTTCCACGAGGTGGGCCTCTAAAATCCAGTAGCGTTTGCGGCCGAGGTGGTCTGGCGTGCTGAGCGGTTTGGGATTGTCCGGCCAGAGGCGCTGGTGGGCCGGCTCCAACGGCCAGGTGGCGTGTGGGAATTCGCCCAATGTGTGCCCGGCGATCTTGCCGCCGAAATGATAGCCCCGCGCCCCGGCTGCGCGGCAGGCAAAGTCATAAACCTCCGCCCCCGTCACATCTTCGCGTGACAGCGTGAAGGCGCGCATTTCCTCGAACACTTCCGGCAGCGCGGCGACCAGCGCATGGCGGGCCGGGTCCTGCCCCATGACATAGGTGCGGCCAACGTCCGCCTCGGCCTGTTCGAAGACGGGGCCCATGTCGACATAAACTGTATCCTCTGCCCCGATGGTCACTTCGTCCGGCCGGTCAGTGAAGATGCAGGTCGTGTTCGGCCCGGCGCGCACGAGACGCTGGTGCCAGTTGCGCGCGATGCCGAACTGGTCTGCGGCGATGGCTTCGATGTCGCGGTCCACCTCCCCTTCGGTGCGGCCCGGTTTCATGATGCCGGCCGCCTCGACCGCGTCCAGCAGGGCGAAGGCGCGCGCCTCGGCGTCGACCATTCTTGCCCAGCGGGCGGCGTCGTTCTCGGTCTGATATGTCATGCCCACGGCCTAACGGGCTCAGCGGGCGAGTCAAACCGGGCGCCATATATTGCGTTTATATGGTCTATACATGGTGTTTACACGGTGGCGCGCCCCCGAAGGGGGGGGTGGATAAGGTGTAGGACAGATCGCAGCTTTGCGGGCGCCGCTTTCCCGGCTAAAGCCATGCGCATGAGCCTCAAGACACGCATCATCCCCTGCCTCGACGTGAAAGACGGCCGCACCGTCAAGGGCGTCAATTTCGTAGACCTCCAAGACGCGGGCGACCCCGTGGCGCTGGCGAAAGCCTATGACGCGCAAGGCGCAGACGAGCTCTGCTTCCTCGACATCACCGCCAGCCATGAGGGCCGCGGCACGCTACTCGACATCGTTTCGGCCACGGCGGAACAGTGCTTCATGCCGCTGACCGTGGGCGGCGGGGTCCGCAGCGCCGAGGATCTGGTGGCCCTGCTGCGCGCCGGGGCCGACAAGGTGGCGATCAATTCCGCCGCCGTCGCAGACCCGGATGTCGTCGCCCGCTGCGCCGCAAAGGCCGGGCGCCAGGCGGTTGTTGTTGCGATAGATGCCCGGCGCGTCGGGGATCACTGGGAGATCTTTACCCATGGCGGCCGCACGGCCACGGGCATCGACGCGGTGGAATTTGCGAAACTCGCCGAAAGCAAGGGCGCAGGCGAAATCCTTCTGACCAGTATGGACAAGGACGGCACCAAATCCGGCTATGACATCCCTCTGCTGAAAGCGATCACATCTGTTGTAAACATTCCGATTGTGGCCAGCGGCGGCGCGGGCAGCGTGGACGACATGCCAGCGGCTGTGCTGGATGGCGGGGCGACCGCGGTGCTCGCCGCCTCGATCTTCCATTTCGGCGAAGCGACCGTGGCCGACGCCCGCCGCGCCCTGCACGCGGCCGGGGCACCGGTGCGGCCGTTTTAGTTCACCTCTCCATCATCCTTCGACTTCGCTCAGGCTTCGAGGGATCAGAAATCGATCCCGTGGATCGATTTCCCCGAGAAGGCCCAAGCGTAAGCGCAGGGCTCGAAGCACGAGCGCACCCTATTCCGCAAACACCGGCTTACGCTTCTGCATCTCCGCCATCACCGCTTCCATCTGGTTCGGCGTGCGGATCACTTTCAGCTGTTCGGTGCTTTCCAGCATCAGCAGGTCTGTGTCCGAAAGGTTCGCCATCGCATTGCAGAGACGTTTCGAGCCGCGCATGGCCGCAGGGTGCTTGTTGGCGATGATCCGTGCCAGCGCCAGAGCGTCTTCATGCGGCGTGTCCGAGACATGCGTGGCAAAGCCCATGGCGTGGGCCTCGCGTCCGTTGAACTCGCGGTTCGTATAGGTCAGCTCGCGGATCACATCGTCGCGCGCATTTCCGCGCCACAGCGGGAAGCCGGCCATGTCGGGCACCAGGCCCCATTTCATTTCCATGATCGCGCAGCGCGTGTCCGGGTGGATAAAACGCACATCCGCGCCGGAAAGAATCTGGAACCCGCCGCCAAAGGCCACGCCGTGCGCCGCTGCAATCACAGGCACTTCCAGTTTCCGCCAGCCCCAGGCGACGTATTGGGCGAGGTTTGCTTCCCCGTGGGTTCGCGTGCCCAGATCCCCGGTCACACCGCCCTTGTCCCCGCCGTCGCTCTTGGCCGCATTGGCCGCCATGGCCGTCAGGTCCAGCCCCGCACAGAACGCCCGGCCCTCGCCGGAAAGAACCACGACGCGAAGCCCTTTCGTGCCGTTCAGTTCCTCGATCGTATCGGCCAGCGCCTGGAACTGGGCGTTGTCTAACGCATTCATCTTGTCGGTGCGCACCATGCGGACATCAGCGATGCCGTCTTCAAGATGCGTGATCGTCACCCGGTCGCTCATCCGGAATCCTCCTTGTTTGGGATAAAAGTGACGCGCCGCGCGCCCGCGTCAAGCTGGCAGGCTTCCTCCCCCCGCGGAAGGAGGCTATGGAGACGCCATGTCTATTCTCGGATCTGCCGACCGCCTCGCCGAAGCCCTCGCCCATCTGGGCATGACGATCGATACACGCGCCGAAACCGGCGATGCGACTTCGTCATGGACGGCCAAACTATTGTCGAAAGGGGTCGGCGCCTGCGCTGACAAGGCCGAGGAAGAGGCCGGCGAATTTATTCAGGCCCTGCGCGAAGAGAGTGACGACCGCGTCGCCAGCGAAGCCGCCGACATGCTCTACCACGCTCTCGTCGCCCTCCGCGTGCGCGGCGTCAGCCTCGATGATGTGGCGGCAGCATTGGAAAAACGGCAGGGCACGAGCGGCATTGCGGAAAAAGCGAGTCGTAAAAGCTAAGCGAGCCCGCGCCCGTGCCTCGACTTCGCTCAGCATGAGCGCTTCGACAGTGCGGCAAAGAACGAGACTCATCCTGAGCGAAGTCGAAGGATCTGGCGGCAGGGGGCAGCCCTGCGCCACGGATAGTTAAAGCGCCCGCTCCAGATAGATCACTTCCTTCTCGCCAGGGACGAAGGCCTGACTGCCGACCTCGACAAAGCCAAGCCGCTTGTGGAAGCGCAGCGAGCCCGGATTGGGCGGCACGCGGTTCACCTCACAGCCAATCGCGTCATAGCGCCCGGTGCAGGCCGCAAAGGCGGCCTCGTACAGCGCTTCGCCGATCCGCTGGCCCCGCACCGAGGCATCGATGGCGATCCGATCGACATAGTTCGCATTGCCCGCCCGCGCCTCGAACCAGCGGAGATTGTCGCTGGTATAGGCGGCAGTTCCGGGCGGGACGAGATTCAGAAAACCTATCGGCCGGTCGGCTTCATCGACGGCGACAAGGCATTCAGACAACGACAGCCATTTGCCAAGGCTTTCCATCGTTTCACGGCTGACGCCCGGCACCCCCTGCTCGTTGATCGCGTGCAGGGCTGGCAGGTCTGAGGGCACATAGGCCCGGATTGTGGTCATGAAATCTCTTTCGGCGGCTGCAGCCGGCGCTTGGTCTGGTGGCTGTCTGCCTTGTCGCCCGTCGGCTTTTCACCACGCATATAGTGGCGCTGCCAGCGCGCTTTCATGGCGTTTTCCTCGCCCTCGCCCAGGCGTTTGTTGAAGTCCGCCCGGCTTTCGGTCCAGGCGGTATATTCCTTCACCAGTTCCGCATTCGAGCGCAGCGCTTTGCGTTCCGGCTGTATCTCTTCCAGCTTCTTGTGCTCCATCAGCGTGATGAAGGCGAAGGGCTCACCCTTTTCGAAGACCACGCTGCCCTTGCGGGTCATCTGCCAGTTCATGGTGAAGGGAAATGGCAGCCAGTCAGTCTCAACCAGGCCTGTCAGCGGATAGATACCGTCCTTCGGCCAGTTCGGCGGGCCGGTCACCCAGACGCCCCAGCCGGGCGGGGTGCGGAACAGGTGGCCGGTGTGAAACGTGACAATGCCCCGGGCGAAATGCGCCCCGGCAAAGCTGTCGATGGCACGCGGGTCCCCACGGGTCAGCAGCCGGATATCTTCATTCCGCGGGCCGCCATTCCATTCGATCTTGATGTCCATCGGCGCCAGCAATTCCCAGCCCGTGGCGTTCGCCATGGTCAGCGGCAGGCAACGATAGGGATGGCGGTCTGTAAAGGCATCCATCCAGTCACGATTTGACCGCGCGGGCACCAGATCCGGCGCGACGTCGTAGATTTTGTAGCAATCAAGAAACATGGGGAAGCTCACCGCTTGACGGATGCGCCAAGTCTTGGCCCAAAGGAGCCCATGACGGCAACCCCCGAAGACCTGTTCGCTTATCTCGGCTCGCTGGGCATCGTGCACACGACGCACTGGCATGAGCCTGTGTTCACCGTGGAGGAAGGCCGGGACCTGAAGGCCGGCATGCCGGGCGGGCACACCAAAAACCTGTTCCTCAAGGACAAGGACGGCACCCTCATCCTGATTGCCGCCGAAGCGCACTCACAGCTGAAGCTGAACAAGCTGCACCGGCTGATCGGCACGACGCGCCTGTCTTTCGGGCCGCCGGAGCTGATGGAGGACATCCTTGGCGTCACGCCAGGCTCGGTCACCGCGTTTGCCCTGATGAATGACACAGATGGGCGCGTGCGTTTCCTGGTGGATGCGGCGCTGATGGAACATGATCCGGTGAACTTCCACCCCTTGACCAATACCGGCACCACGGCCGTCTCGCGGGCCGATTTCGAGAAATTCGTCCGCGCCACAGGGCATGGATTTGACGTGATCGACTTCACCCAGCTGCTGACCGGGGCGGAGTAAGCAAGCCGGCCCTTCACGATTTTGTTCCCGAAGGCCTCTGGTCATGCGGTTTCTGGCCGCTAGTGTCGCCGCAACAAGACAGGGAGAACGCCAATATGCAACACCGCCGCCTTGGCCGCAGCGCCATCTACGTATCCGACATCTGCATGGGCACGATGACGTTCGGCTCCCAGGCCGACGAGGCCGAATCCCTGCGTATCCTCGACGCAAGTTTCGATGCCGGGATCAATTTCTACGACACGGCCGAGAACTACCCCGTGCCGCCGGACACCAAGTGGGCCGGGCTGACGGAGGAAATTGTCGGCAAATGGCTGAAGACCAAGGACCGGGACTCCATCATCCTCGCCACCAAAGTGTGCGGTCCGTCCCATGGCTGGATCAAGGGCAGCCAGCGCGCCGGCATGACCGCACTGGACCGCCACAACATCACCAAGGCCATCGAAGACAGCCTCACCCGTCTCGGAACGGACTATGTGGACCTTTACCAGACCCACTGGCCGGACCATGGCACAGCCTATGACGAAACGATGGAAGTGCTGGACGACCTGGTCCGGGCCGGAAAGGTGCGTGTTGTCGGTTGCTCCAATGAAGACGCCTGGGGCCTGATGAAAAGCCTCGAAGCCTCCAGCCGCCTCGGCACCGTCCGTTATGAGACGATCCAGAACAATTTCAGCCTGAACAACCGACGGTTCGAGGATGCGCTCTCGAAAGTCTGCCGCAAGGAAGACGTGAGCCTGATCCCGTACTCCCCCATCGGCGGCGGCGTGCTTTCCGGAAAGTATCAGGATGGCGGCCGGCCTGATGGCGCGCGCTTCTCGCGCTATCTGGAAATGGGTGGACGCCAGGCGACCATGGCGCAGCGGTTCGTGAACGAGAAATCCCTCGCCTCCACGGCAAAGTTCATCGAAATCGCCAAAGAGGCTGGCATCAACGTCGTCACCCTCGCCACGGCATGGTCAAAGCAGCACAAATTCGTGGCCTCCACGATTGTCGGCGTGTCCAAATTCGACCAGCTGGACGACATCTTCGCGGCCGCAGACCTGACCCTGTCGGATGATGTCATGAAGGCATGCGACGCGGTGACGAAAGACATCCTTTACCCGATGGGCTGACCACCCCTGAAAAGTGAAACCCCCGTTCGCATTTCACCGCGAACGGGGGTTGCCCCTATTGCCCACCTTAACGGGTGAGATGAGTCAGGCGGCGGTCATTCCGGAGACGGACGTCCGTTCGCCAGAACTTCGCGCTTGCCGGCATGGTTCGGCGCGGAAATGATACCTTCTTCTTCCAGCCGGTCGATGACACCAGCCGCCTTGTTGTAGCCGATCTTCAGACGGCGCTGGAGATAGGAGGTCGAGGCGCGCTGGTCGCGCACGACAATGGCGATGGCCTGGGCGAAGAGATCGTCTTCTTCATCGCCTGTGGAAGTGCCGAGCATTGCATCCATCACGGCCGACCCGGTGGAGCCGTCGTCCGGCGCTTCCAGAATATCCATCACATAGTCCGGCTCGCCCTGCTCGCGCAGCCAGTCAGTCACGGCGCCGACATCTTCGTCGGAAACGAACGGGCCATGCAGGCGTGTCGATTTCTGACCCGGTGCCTGGTAGAGCAGGTCACCCATGCCGAGCAGCTGTTCGGCGCCCTGCTCGTTGAGGATCGTCCGGGAGTCGATCTTCGTGGTCACCATGTAGGAGATACGGGTCGGGAAGTTGGCCTTGATCGTACCGGTGATGACGTCCACGGACGGACGCTGCGTTGCAGTTATCAGGTGGATACCGGCGGCACGCGCCATCTGGGCGAGACGCTGGACACAGCCTTCCACTTCCTTGCCGGCTACCAGCATCAGGTCGGCCATCTCGTCGATCACGACAACAATGTTCGGGATATGCTCGGTCGGCAGGATCTCTGTCTCATAGACCGGCTTGCCGCGGTCATCGAAGCCGGTCTGAACCTTGCGGACGAGATCTTCTCCGGCATTGCGGTATTTCGTGGCCTTTTCGTTGAAGCCGGCCAGGTTCCGCACGCCCGCCTTGGACATCAGCTCGTAGCGGCCTTCCATTTCGCGCACCGTCCATTGCAGCGCGTTCACGGCCTTTTTCGGATCGGTCACAACCGGCGCCAGAAGGTGCGGGATGCCCTCATAGATCGAGAGTTCCAGCATTTTCGGGTCGATCATGATGAAACGGCACTGTTCCGGTGTGTGGCGATAGATCAGCGACAGGATCATCGCGTTCACACCGACCGACTTACCGGAACCTGTGGTCCCGGCGATCAGCAGGTGAGGCATCTTGGCGAGGTCGACCACAGTCGGCACGCCGCCAATATCTTCACCCAGCGCCATCGGCAGGCTGGCACGTGAGCCGGTATAGGCATCCGACTGGAGCAGCGTGCGGAGATAGACGGTGTCGCGATCTTCGTTCGGCAATTCGATACCGATGGCGTTCTTGCCCGGCACAACAGCAACACGCGCGGACTTCGCACTCATAGAGCGGGCAATATCGTCAGCCAGCGAGATGACCCGGGAAGACTTCACACCAGGCGCCGGTTCCATTTCAAACAGGGTAATCACCGGACCGGGGCGCACTTCCTTCACGCGGCCGCGGACGCCGAACTCCTTCAGGACATCTGACAGCTTGGCCGCTTTCGCGAGCAGTGCATCCTCATCGATTGAATCGGCGCGCTCAACGGTCTGCTCCAGCAGGTCGATCGTCGGCAAGCGGCCGGCCTTGCGGCGGCGTTCCGTCGGCTTCGACACGCGAGGCGCCGCAGCTTTCGGCTTGGGTTTGGGCTTCGGCAGGGTGAAGAGCGGCTTGCGTTCCTGCTCTTCATCCTCGTCATCATAGTCGCCTGCGTCGTCGTCGATCTCGTCTTCATAATCGTCGTAATCGTCTTCGGCGTCGCTGAGGTAGTCCTCTTCATCGTCATAATCTTCGTCATCTTCGATCTCGATGACGTTCTTGCCGCGCTTGCTCAGGAAGCCTGGTGTTTCATCGTCATCGGACATCACGACGCGGGCGCGATCGTCACGCGGATCGATCGTCTCGTCTTCCAGTTCCGCCTTGCGCTTTGGTGTAACGGCACGGGCAACGGCCAGCAGGATACCGCCGACGCCGCTGGCCTTGCGGGCTGCGCGGGCACCGGACGAGGCCGCTGCATGTTTCAGCAGGCGGGCATCACCGCGGCGGAAGCCAAGCGCCGACAGGCCAGCCCACAGCGCCAGCGCGCCAAGGAAGAAGGCCGCCCAGGTTTCCGGGGATGGCAGCATCAGCGCGCGAAACGGCATGGCGGCAAAGTGGAACATGCCGTCGCCGACCACACCGCCCAGCCCGGCGCTCAGCGGCCAGGATTGCGGCACCGGCCAGGCAGCAAAGAAGGCTGCCGAAAACGGCACGAACAGGAAGCCCTTCACCCAGCGATGCATGCGCGGCGCGCCGATCAGCACGGTGCGCATCGCCCCGCCGATCATCAGGGCAAGACCGGCCGTCCAGGCCGACCAGCCAAGAGCCTGGCGGGCGAGATCGGCAAAGACCGCGCCGGACCGGCCGAACAGGTTCTGGACATCCGAATCAGTCGCTGCATTCCAGGAAGGATCCGTCGCGACATAGGAGCCGACACTGCCGCAGATGAACACCCCGATCGCAAAAGCGGCGGCACCCGTGAGGATGCGCCAGACAGGATCGCTAACGCTGAAATGGGTTGCGTCATCATCATAAGCATAGTCGGTCATGAAGGGGGACGGCTCCGTGTTGTCGGTGGAATGGCCAATCTGACCCATCAACCTTAATTCCGGGCAAATGCGCTGAAGACTTTTTCAGTTGCGAATTAACGATTTCCGCGGGCGGGATCGGGGCTGAAACCGGCCCGCTGCTTCCGGGCCGCCTCTCCTTTCGCCCCAGACAGCCGCGGCGCGGCCGAAACATTTAATTCCTGTAATCATGGAACATCCGGCCCGGTACGGGATTAGGCCTTTATAATACGGCAACAGAAAAGGAGTCGTGCAATGACACGCGCCATGATCATCCCCGCAGCTTTCGTGCTGTTAACGCTTATGCCCGCCAATGCGCAGGAAATGAATAAAGACGGGGCGTCAGTTAACGCCTCCAAGGCGGAAGTTTTTGATGAAGTCCCGGCGGATCAGGAAGGCATGTCCGTCAAGGAGCTGAACGAGCTTCAATATGGAAATCTGGAACAGGATGGCCTGGAGATTGACGAGCTCAAGAAAGACGCTGACGTAGACGCGAAAGCGACCGTGGCGGCGAAAAAGCCGGCGAAAGCCGACACGGCTGAACCGGAGGAAGAAGTCGTCTACACCGAGGAAAGCGAAGAAGTCATCGGTCCGGACGGAGACGTCATGGCAGTCGAAGTCAGCGGTCCTTATGTAGAAACCGAGGCCGAAGCAGCTGCGGACGGGGATTCAGACGATACGTCCGAATAATAGTCCACTTCCCCTTGCGCAATAAAAAACCCCCGGCAGGAAACTGCCGGGGGTTTTCGTTTCGGAGAGCCGTAACCTTAGGCGTTGGTGAAGTCCGGATAAGCTTCCAGACCAACCTCGGAAACGTCCATACCGGCCATTTCCTCTTCCTCGCTGGCGCGCACACCGATCGTAACCTTGAGCGCCATCCAGACGACAAAGGAAGCGACCGACACGAACACGCCCGTCAGAAGGACGCCGACCAGCTGGCCGACATAGCTCGGATCACCGGCTTCGTTCGGCATGATGTGGTTCCCGTAAGAGGCCGCCACGATCATCGTGCCCCAGATACCGCAGACAAGGTGGACCGGGATGGCGCCGACGACGTCATCGATCTTGAACTTGTCGAGCACCGGAACGGCCAGAACAGCGAGAACACCGCCAACGCCGCCAATCAGAACCGAAGCGCCCATGGACGGTGCCAGCGGTTCAGCCGTGATGGAGACGAGGCCGCCGAGGGCACCGTTGAAGACCATCGTCGCGTCCACTTTACCCTTATAGAGAACCGCCGTGGTGATCATGGCGAACAGCGTACCGCCAACGGCACCCATGTTCGTATTGGCGAAGATCTGCGCGACAGAGTTGATATCCGTCACCGTGCCGGCAGCGAGCTGCGAGGCGCCGTTGAAGCCGAACCAGCCAAACCACAGGATGAAAGTACCAAGACCCGCCAGCGGGATGTTCGAGCCCGGCATCGGGTTCACCTGCTTGCCGAAATACTTGCCTGTCCGCGGGCCGATGATCAGCGCGCCCATCAGAGCCGCCCAGCCACCGACCGAGTGCACCAGCGTCGAACCGGCGAAGTCGGAGAAAGCCCACTTGGTGTCGAGGTAGCCGCCGCCCCACTCCCAGGACACAACGATCGGATAGATGAAACCGGTCAGAACCGCCGTGAAGATCAGGAACGGCCAGAGCTTCACGCGCTCGGCAACCGTACCGGAAACGATCGAGGCGGCCGTTGCAACGAACACCATCTGGAAGAACCAGTCGGAGGCCGGCGCATAGCCAGCGTCGTTTGTGACATCAAGGCTGCCGCCTGACCAGAAAAAGGCGGAAGCCGACGGCATGCCGAGCAGCTTCAGACCCTCATCACCGCCAATCCAGGCGCCCGGATAGGCTACATTGTAACCGATGATCCAGAACATCAGGCCGGAGACGGCATAGAGCACGACGTTCTTCATGGACTGCATGGCGGCGTTCTTCGAACGCACCAGACCCACTTCAAGGCACATGAAGCCGGCTGCCATGAACATCACGATCAGGCCGCCGATGAGGAACAGGTAGGAGTTGTCGATGTACGAGCTTGCGCTGCCGTTAAACGACTCTTCCAGCGCTGCCAGCCGCGATTCGACATCTGCGTCCTGTGCGTATGCGAGCGCCCCCGTGAACGCAAAGGCAGGCAATAAGGCCACCCCGCGCGTCATTCTTTTCAGTAACTGGCCCATTCGGCCCCTCCATGTCGCAGGTTTCGGAGCTCGGGACCCCCCGCGCTCTCCCACTCCTGATATGATTTCGGGTGCCCATGAAAGTCGCTTGGCGCCTCTCCCGAGAGGGGCATTCTGGAGGCTCGTGGTCAATTTTTGTGCAGCGTTGCGGCGAATCGACCAATTCGTTACCACCGCTAGACGAGGCGTCAGGACAGGCGTAGCTAATCATTATGTTGAAACCATCCCCTGCGTCCAACGAACCCGTAGACCTCGTTATTGTCGGGGCCGGGCCGGTTGGCACTTCACTGGCTGTTCTGGCCTTCCAGCGCGGCTTTTCCACCATCCTTATTGATGCGCGTGACCCATCTGCAGCGCCTCCTACGGATACACGTACATTCGCCATTGTCCGCGGCAGCTGGCGGCTGCTGGGGGCGACGGGGGTGCACCCCCTTCTTGAGGAGGTCATCGCGCCGCTGAACGGCCTCGAAGCCATCGACGGCGGCAGCCATGTCTTCGGCGCGCCGGAGGTGATCTTCGGAAATGACGATCTTCCACAGGATGATGACGGCCAACCCCTAGGACAAATGGTCCCGTCTGCGGACCTTCAGGAGGCTCTGGACAAGGTTGCTGGTCAGATTGCAGGCACTGATCAGGGCCTGACTATCCTTAACGGCGCCCGCTTCAAGGCCCTGGAGGACGGACCCGGCCCGGCAACCGTTGTGCTGGAAGATGGCACCCGGATCCGGACCCGCCTTGTGGCCGCCTGTGACGGGGTAAACTCCTCGGTCCGCACCGCGCTCGGCATCGGAACGGAAGACCATGATTACGGCAAATCGGTCTTCGCCGCGAATGTGAAACTGGACCGGCCGCATGGCGGCATCGCCCGCCAGCTGTTCATGCCGGAAGGTCCCTTTGCGACCCTGCCCATGCCGGACAACAAGGCGAACCTCGCTTGGTACATGAAGCGCGGCGCCGCCGAAGCGCTGGCCGAAATGCCCGTGGAAGATATCGAAACCGAGCTGAATGCCCGTTTTGCAGATTTCGCCGGCCGCATGACCATCGACGGGCCGGTGATTTCCTATCCACTGAAAATGCGCCTCGCCCAGGCAATGACCGGGCCGCGCGTAGTTCTGCTGGGTGATGCGGCCCACCGGATCAACCCGCTGGCCGGACAAGGGCTGAACCTCGGCTTCAAGGACGTCGCCGCCCTGATCGACATCATGGTGGAGTCCCGCGAAGTCGGCCTTGATCATGGCGCCGCCCCTGCCGTGGAGCGTTACCAGCAATGGCGCCGCTTCGACATGACGAGCGTCGCGCTGTTCATGGATGTGATCGACCGGGCCTTCTCGAACGACAATGCCGTGCTGAAACCACTTCGGGGCCTGGCCATGACGGCCGCCAACAAGATCGGTCCGCTACGCCGGGCGATGGCGCGCCAGGCCAGTGCAGACCAGTCGCACCTGCCCAGTCTTATGCAGTAACGGCGGCGTCGCCGACGGTCAGTTTCCGGATCAGGTCCCAGTTATAGAGTCCGCTGTCGTGGCCGTCCGAGAAGACGATGCGCAGAGCGTAGCGGCCAACCGGGTCGGCGCGCAGCACGTCGATATCGTCTGGCACCGGTGCCTGCGGCGGAGGTGGACCGTTACCATGGCCCCGCACGGCCGCCGACGGAGACTGTTCCCGCAATCGCTTGTAGCTGACAGTGCCGGATTTGCCGTCGTCGAATTCGGCATACAGCACCGCATCGGATTTCCGGAAGGCCAGCTTTACCGGCCAGGCCATGCTGCTCATGCCCCGCCCTCTTCTGCATCAAGGTCACGGGCCTCATCCACCAGCATGATCGGAATGCCGCCCCGGATCGGATAGGCCAGCCGCGCCTTGGGCGAGACCAGCTCGTCCGCTTCGGCGTCATAGCGCAGCGGCTGGCGGGTCTGCGGGCAGATCAGGATTTCGAGAAGACGCGGATCAACACCGGAATGGGCGCGCCGCGGGCTGGAAGTGTCGTCAGTCATGGCTGTCCTATTGCAGGGTTCCGTCTTCCGGACCAGCGGAATCCATTGTCAGAATTGTGATCAGCATGTCGGCCCGGTCTTTCAGGGTCGGCGCTTCCAGCAGGGCCTGTTTCTCCATAACCGAAAACGGACTGCCGGCGGCCAGCGCCTGCACCAGCGACCCGACCGGCGCGACCTCGACCGCATCCCAGTCAGCTTTGATATTGTGACTGCTGACATATTTACGAAGGGCCGCGACCAGATCCTCACGGGACGGCAGGCCGATCTCCGGATCCGGATGCAGATCGTTTGCATAGGGCATCCAGTTGGGGCGCACCTGGCGGTAAGGTGTTCGGACGTCCAGCTCTTCCAGCACCCGGAACCGGGCAATGCCCGCCAGTGTGATCAGGTATCGCCCGTCATCGGTCTCTGCATAGGATGTAATACGCCCGGCGCAGCCAACACCGATGAGATCCGGCTTCGCCGGTGAGCCGCCCACGCTCTGGATCATGCCGATCAGCCGGTTCCCGGCCATGGCGTCGTCAATCATGTTCAGATAGCGCGGCTCAAATATGTTCAGCGGCAGATGCCAGTGGGGAAACAGCACAACCCCGGGCAGCGGAAACACGGTCAGCGTGTCCGGCAACTGATCCACCGAATGATAGGTCATGCTGCTCATACTGCCTCCGGGCCGGTTCGCCCCTTCGCCTCATGACATTATGCGGGAGGCAGCGGCCTCAGGCAAACATCAGTGACGCAAGACGCCGGCGGCCGTCCACTGTTGCCGGATCGGACGGGCCGCCGGCTTCGAAGACCTGCAAAAGCTTCTCCTTCGCCTTGCCCTCTTCCCAGTCCATCTTTGACCCGAGAATGATCAGCAGGTGATCCACCGCATCGCCATAGCGCTGGGCGGCGGCGTATTTCTCGGCCAGTTCGAACCGCTTGGCGTGATCTTCGGGCGCGGCCATGACGGCGTTCAGCAATTCGTCAAACTCATCCGCTTCCGGCGCATCTTCCATCATGTCGATGGCCATCCGGACGCCCTTGATGGCAGCGTCATGCGTCTGGTCTTCCGGTACCATGTCCAGCGTCGCGCTGGCGCGTTCCTTGTCGCCATTGGCGAGATAGCAGCGCGCGAGACCCGCAATCGCGGTGACGTTCTGCGGATCGTGCTGGACCACGGCGGCATAGATCTGAGCGGCTGTGGTAACATCACCGGCCTGGCTGGCGGCTTCGGCCTGCGCGAGCGCATCGGCGATTTCCTGCGCGGAATCGGTTCCGGTCAGCAGCTTGTCGATGAAACTGCGCACCTGGCCTTCCGGCAGCGCGCCCATGAAGGCATCGACCGGGCGGCCCTTGTCAAAGGCATAGACCGCCGGAATGGACCGCACGCCGAGCTGGCCCGCATAGGCCGGGTTCTCGTCGATATTGATCTTCACCAGCTTGACCGCGCCCTTATGGCTTTCAACCACTTTCTCGATCACCGGGCCGAGCTGGCGGCACGGGCCGCACCAGGGGGCCCAGAAGTCGACGATGACGGGCTGTGTGTTCGACGCTTCGACCACATCCGTCATGAACTCCTGGTCGGTGGTGTCTTTGGTATTCAGGGCAGCAGCATCGGCCATGGTGGTCTTCCTTCAAAGTCTGGCGGAAAGATGGGCGTTCGGGCCGCGTTTCGCAAGCCGGACCGCCGACACGCCTGCCTGTTCATCTGCGGTCAGGACTTGCGCTGCGCGGGACCGGAAGCTGAATGGCAGCCAACGAAAAGCGGCCGAATGACCTTGATCCCGCCCTGTTTAAGCAGGGTTCAGGCGACTAAGTGTAAGCACAAGGTCACGAAAAGGAGACCCGTTCGATGAAGACCAAACTCGCTGCCCTGGTTGCCGCTGCCGCCCTCGCCGCCGCGCCCCTCGCGCTGGCGCGTCAGGGAACCCCCGAAGCGGCCCCGACCAAAATCACCGCCACGCCGGCCGGCCTGACTGCCGCGCAGCGCACCGCCCTGCTGAACGACATCGCCGCGTCGATGGAAAAGGTGAAGACCGCCTCTGGCCGCTTCGATCAGATTTCCCCGGACTACAACACAACCAGCGGAAGCTTTGCCCTCTCCCGTCCGGGCAAGGTGCGGTTTGACTATGACGCCCCTTCCCCGCTTCTGATCGTGTCCGACGGAACGACGGTTGCCATGCAGGATTCCGAACTGGAGACGACGGACCGTGTGCCGCTCGGCTCCACACCGCTGGCCCTGCTGCTGGACGACAATCTGGATTTCAACACCGAAGCCGAGGTCGTCGATGTCAGCAAGCAAGGCGATAATGTTGAGGTGACCCTGAGCGACCCGGACGGCGAAATGGACGGTACGCTCACCCTCCTGTTCAGCGGTCCGGACCATGACCTGACCGGCTGGCGCACAATGGACAGTGCCGGCAACCTGACCCAGGTCGGATTGCACGACGTCAAAACCGGAAAAAAACTCAACCCGCGCCTCTTCATCGTGAAGGACTTTGACGACGAGTAAGACAACAGTTGCAACAGGTTCCCATTTCCGGCACCCCGCAAGACACATCTTGCGGGGTGTCCTTTCTGGGAGTCACCCAAGCACTTAACACATAATTCACTTGAAATTTTCGCCAGTAGTGACATCTTTGCAACTGTCGACACACGGCATACCCCGCGCAGCACCCGACCCCCCCCGCTGTGAACTACCGTGTTGTCGCTGCCGGAGCCTTCCCCTCCCGGCGAGACGTTGGAAACGCGTCTGACGCGCCCGAACCCCCCGCGTTCGGGCGCGTTGACGTTTCAGGGAACAATGCTAGGCAGCCCGGATGCCCAAACCGCTCAAGATCGTCAGCTGGAATATCAACTCGGTTCGCCTGCGCGCGCCGAACATCGCGGCCTTTGTCGAACAGCAAAAGCCGGATGTGATCTGCCTGCAGGAAACCAAATGCCAGGACGGGGAATTCCCGGAAAAGGCGTTCAGTGAAATGGGGCTGAAACATCTGGTGCTGAACGGCCAAAAGGGCGGCCATCATGGCGTGGCGATTGCCTCGCGCCTGCCGATCGAGCGCATCGACGCGCCAGACCTGTGCCGGGAAGGCCATTCACGCGTCATCGCTGCGAAAGTCGCGGGCGTCGAAATTCACAATATCTACCTGCCTGCCGGCGGCGACGTGCCCGACCCGGAGGTGAACGACAAATTCGCCCACAAGCTCGATTTCCTCGAACGCCTTGGCCCGGCCTACAAGAAACAATCGAAAACGCCGCGCATTCTGGTCGGGGACCTGAACGTCGCGCCGCACGAAAACGATGTCTGGTCGCACAAGCAATTGTTGAAGATCGTCTCCCACACGCCGGGCGAGACCGAGCGGCTAGAAGCGTCCCGCAAGCAGGCCAAATTCGAAGACATCGCCCGCCTTGCCGTACCGGACGAGCAGAAGCTCTACACCTGGTGGAGCTATCGCGCGAAAGACTGGGCCGCTTCAAACCGCGGCCGACGCCTGGATCATATCTGGGTCAATCCGGCCGGACTGCCCGACACGCTGGTCGACAGCTACAGGATCCATCTCGGCTGGCGCGGCGGCTGGAAACCGTCAGACCACGCACCAGTCAGTGTACAGATCAAGGCTGGTTAAGCCGGAGCAACCGGCCGCCAGGCGTAGTGGCACTTCGTCCGCCGGTGCACGAGGTCCGGCTCGGTCCCGGTCAGAACGAATCCCCGGGATTCATAAAAGGCGCGGGCAGGGCTGTTTGCCTCATGCGTCGTCAGCACGATCCCGCCGGGCATCAACGCCTTTGCATGATTGAGCATGGCAAGTCCGACCCCGCCGCCTTTGGCGGCAGGTGCAACAAAGAGCTGATCGATACGGGATTGTTCAGGCACCAGGGCCAGCAAGCCAACCAGCACGCCATCGCGTTCCGCCGTGTACAGATTCCAGACCTCCGATGCCTCGCGGAAAAAGCGTTCGCGCACGCCCTCCCGGGAAAGGTCTGTCTCATTCGAAATGCCAATGGATACCCAGCTGTCGAACCATAGATCGGCAAGCGCCGGATAATCCGAAGGCGTCGCGGGCCTGATCTTCACGGCTGCAGGCGGTAGCCTCCGGCATCGGTCAGCAGCAGGCGGGCATGGGCCGGGTCCGGCTCGACCTTCTGACGCAGGCGATAAATGTGCGTCTCCAGCGTGTGCGTCGTGACGGCGGCATTGTAGCCCCAGACTTCGGCCAGCAACTCATCGCGCGCCACTGGTTTGCCGCCCGCCCGGTAGAGATATTTCAGGATATTGGTTTCCTTCTCCGTCAGGCGGATCTTCCGGTCTTCATCGGTGACCAGCAGCTTCATCGCCGGGCGGAACTCGTAAGGGCCGACCTTGAATGTGGCGTCCTCGGACTGTTCGAAACTGCGCAGATGCGCCCGGACCCGGGCCAGCAGAACAGAGAATTTGAACGGCTTGGTGACATAGTCATTGGCGCCCGATTCAAGGCCGAGGATCGTGTCGGCATCGCCATCCTGTCCGGTCAGCATGATCACCGGGGCACGCACCCCCTTCTGCCGCATGATCTTGCAGGCCTCGCGGCCATCCATGTCAGGCATGTCCACATCCAGCAGGATCAGATCTATGCGCTGGCTCGTGGCGGCATCGATGCCCTCATTCGCATTGGCGGCCTGAATCGTTTCGAAACTGTCGTGCAGCTCGAACTGTTCTGCCAATGCTTCGCGCAGGTCTTCATCATCGTCCACCAGAAGGACCGTTTTCTTGGCAGCCATGCGACTCTCCTGTTTCAAGTGAGTGCTGCTTCTATCCACATCGCTTCACGATGCCATATGAATGTAACGCACGAACGATCACAAGAGCGGGAGGGTGCCGTGAGCGCGGATTTTGTTGCCTATGGAGATGGACGCTTCCTGCTGGCGGGCCGGGAAACGCGGTGTTCGGTCGGGCGAAGCGGTATCATTGCCGGGGAAGACAAGCGGGAAGGCGATGGCTTTTCCCCCGCCGGCACCTGGCCCATGCGCCGTGTCTTCTACAGGCCTGACCGGCTGGATGCCCCGAAAACCCTGCTGCCGCTGGTGCCGCTGACCCCGGAAGACGGCTGGTGCGATGCGCCGGAAGACCCGCTCTACAATCGCTGGGTCAAGCTGCCCTATTCGGCCAGCCACGAGAATCTCTGGCTGGAAGACCATGTCTACGATGTCATCGTGGAGCTGGGATACAATGACGATCCGCCTGTTCCGCCGCTTGGCAGCGCCATCTTCCTGCACCTCGCCCGGCCCGACTGGGGCCCGACAGCGGGCTGTGTCGCCGTGACACTGGAGGACATGCTGGAAATCCTGCGCCTGTCGGCACGGGGATCGGAGATCGAAATCCGGCTTCAGGATCAGGGATAATCCCGCGGGCCAAACAGCGCAGACCCGACCCGGACATGTGTCGAGCCGAATTTGGCGGCAGTCGCATAGTCGGAACTCATCCCCATCGACAGCACGGAAAGGCCCGCCGCCTTTGCCAGTCTGGCGAGCAGGGCGAAGTGCGGTCCGGCCGGCTCGTCCACCGGCGGGATGCACATCAGGCCCTGAACATCGAGGCCCTTTTCACGTGCGTACTGTAGCAATTGCTGCAGTTCAGACGGAATGACTCCCGCCTTCTGCGGCTCTTCACCAGTATTCACCTGGATTAGGACGGGCAGGGCGCGGCCTACTTTGTCCATCGCCTTAGCCAGCGCATCGGCCAGTTTCGGACGGTCCAGCGTCTCGATCACGTCAAACAGGCGCACCGCGATTTCGGCCTTGTTGGTCTGCAACGGGCCGATCAGGTGCAATTCGAGATCCGGATAGGCAGACCGGTGGCCGCTCCAGCGGGCTTCGGCCTCCTGCACGCGGTTCTCGCCAAACACGCGGTGGCCCGTGGCGAGAATCTCGTCGATCGCCTGTTCAGGCTGTGTTTTTGTCACCGCCACCAGCTGGGGCGCCGGGGTGGCAGCGTCGGAAAGTTCGGCCAGCACCGCCTCGCGGCGCTTGGCAATGGAGAGTGTGTCGGTATCAGTCATCACGATGATGCAGGAAGACCGAAACCGCGCGGAACGCAAGCTCCGCACCGCCGCACGTGCCGCGGGCCGGCATCTGCCGTCCGGCTTGCCGCCGGTTCTGTACCTGACCGATCCGGCGCGAACGCCCGATCCGGTGGTCACCGCTAGTCGGTTATCGTCATGGTATGGTCTGGTTTACAGGCATTATGGTCAGCCGGGGCACGCACAAGTCGCCGCTGATCTGGCGAAAGTCTGCCGCCACCGTCATGTGACGCTCCTGATCGCAAACGATCCCGGGCTCGCCATGCAGGTTGGGGCAGATGGCGTGCACTGGCCATTTTCCGCGCGCGGCGAAGCCAGAAAGTGGCGCAGCCGTTTTTCAATGATGACCGCCAGCGCCCACACGCCGGAACAGTTGAGACTGCTACAGGATGCGGGGTTCGACGCCGCCCTGTTGTCTACCGCTTTCCCGTCCGCCAGTCCCAGCGCGCGCGCGCCGCTCGGGCAGTTGAAGATCCGCAAACTGGTGTACGCATCTGCCCTGCCGGTCTATGCGCTCGGCGGCATCAATGCAGACACGGCCAGTCAGGTCGCCCCTGTTGCAGGTATGGCAGCAATCGAAGGAATAGAGACCGTATTCGGTCCGCAGTCCCGGCCTTAGAACTTGAAGGCGGACTTCAGACGAACACCGGTTTCCATGTCGCGTTCTTCCCATGTCGAAACGGCGTTCAGATCGTCGGCACCGACGCTGACTTCACCGCCAACCGAGAAACGCGGCGTGATCTTGAAGGTCGCTCCGGCCTGCATTTCCTGGCGCGGAAGCGGGGAAAGGCTGGCAGATGGCCGTGACAACCTGTCGATCCGGAATTCCCAGCGATCACTGCCGGAGAACTGCATGGAGACATCTTCCGACGGCTCTGCCTGCCAGACAGGGCGGGCATCGACCGGCTTTGAAATGGCAAACTGGCGATACCAGTCGATCTTGCCAGACTGGGTTTCGGAAAGCTGCGGTGTATCAACGGTGACGGTCGGCACGCGCGAATCCTCTTGCGCGGCCGCTGGCATCGCCAGAACCGTCGCTGAGAACACACAAGTGAGCAGAAGCCCGAGCCGCATAATCTGTACCGTTTTCCTCAACGTATATTAGGGGTCCGATCACCTAAACAGAAGATTAATTATCGGACAGTCCTGATAAACTAATGCGATAGTGTGATTTCTATCACAATTCCTTCCCCACCCAGGGGGTGAGAAGGCGCCTTTGCCATGAAATCCAGCTGATCGTGACGGTATCCGAACGCAATTCGGGCAGCCTCTGTCACAGGCCGGGCGAGTCCGGCGCGCCAGGATTCGCCTTTTACGCCGGCAGCATCGTCGGTGGCGCGGCCATATTCGACGCCCCAGTCGAAACCAAGGGCTGAATGCGTGATCCCCGCAGTCCAGGCCGAATAGTCCCCGGGGCGCCCGGTCAGACCATTGTCGCTGCCCTGCCAGCTGGCGCCGATCACCGTATTCTTCCACGCCGCATTCGCACCAAACGACAGGGTTTCCACTGTTCCATACGTGACCGGAGAAACCGGAGACGCATCTACGTCCGCGCGGCTCCACGCTGTTGAGGCACGCACGCGCACGCCACTTTCCCTGAAACGGTGATTGAAATTGATGCTGGCTTCCCCGGCATCGGAGATCGAATACGCCGCCGTGCCGGGCAGGATTCGCGCCGGATCCCGGTCCAGACCACGCACATCTGCTACGGGCGTATACGAAAGTCCGCCCTTGAAGCCGACAATTCTCGGCGTGGTGTAGGACACTTTCGCGGCCGGTCCGGTCAGGTCATGGTCTGTGCGCACAATCGCCCCGCCATCCGGGTCCAGTCGGGGCGCATGCAGCGATACCGCCGAAAACAGGGAAGGCGCGCCTTGAGAGAAACGTTTCGCAACCCCCTCGTCGCGCCCGAGGCGGACTTCGCCATATCCGCCCTCAGCATAGAGATAGGCTGTCTGTAAAACACTGCGCGCGCCATCGTCTTCCATGCCTGGCGACCGGCCAAGCCCGCTGAAAGCCCCTGCGATGGCGGGCGTACCAGGCATTGGCGCGGCGACAATGCCGGAAAATCCCGCGCGCGATGACTGGTCCTGCTGCGCATCCATTCCCAGCGCCAGCCCGAGCACAAGGCCATTGTCCAGCACGCGATTGGTATCGACGCCGACACCCAGCCGGTACAGTGCGGGCGCCTCCGCGCCGGGCGACAGCACGAGCCCCGCATCGGCCTTCCAGTCCGTTTCCCAAACGGACCATTCTTCCTGCGCCAGAGCAGGCAGGCAGCCCATGACCGAGGCAAAGGCCAGAAGGATCGGACGTTTCATGCTTTTCTCCTTCGGTATGCTGCACACATGAGCACTGGCGAGCGCAGACTCGTGTTGTTATACAACGCCGGTCTACAAGGTATTGCGCTCGGGAACTTACCTCATGAACAAATATGTCTTCTCCGCGGCAGCCGCTGCCCTGTTTGCACTGACCGGTTGCCAAGGTGGTGGAAAGCGGCTCAGCGCAGACGCCCAGGTCGCTGCGAAGAATGTCGGAACAGTGAACCCCTTTTTGTGGCGCGCCTCGCTCGACACGTTCACCGAGATGCCGGTGAAAAGCACCGATCCGATCGGCGGTCTGATCGTGTATGACTGGAAAAGCTTTCCGGGCTCCGAGAATGAACGCGTCAAGGCCACCGTCTATATCCTCGGCACGCGACTACGCGCCGACGGTGTGAAAGTGGCAGTGTTCCGTCAGGTGAATCAGGATGGCACCTGGGTCGATGCACCGGTTGATCCGGAAACCGCGGTCCAGCTTGAAAATGCGATCCTTGACCGCGCGCGGACCCTCAAGAATTCGCAACTCGGCTAAAAGCCGGTCAGATCAGACGACAATCAAGGGAGAGGCCAATGGCCACCCGGTACGATCCGCAAACTGCGGAAGAGAAATGGCGTGAAGCATGGGCCAGGGCGGACCTGTTCAGGGCGAAATCGCCGAAGGACGCTGGCGACGCCCCGAAAGCCTTCGTGCTGGAGATGTTCCCGTATCCGTCCGGGCGCCTGCATATGGGCCATGTGCGCAACTACGCCATGGGCGATGTCGTTGCCCGTCACCGCCGCGCCAAGGGTTATAATGTGCTGCATCCCATGGGCTGGGACGCTTTCGGCATGCCGGCAGAAAACGCCGCGATGGAGAAAAACGTCCACCCCGGCAAATGGACCTACGAAAACATCGCCGCGATGAAGGCGCAGTTTGCAAAACTCGGCCTGTCGCTGGACTGGAGCCGGGAGTTTGCCACCTGCGACCCGGAATATTATGGCGCGCAGCAAGCCCTGTTCCTGAAGATGCTGGACAAGGGGCTGGTCTACCGGAAAGCCTCCAAGGTGAACTGGGACCCGGTCGACAATACTGTTCTGGCAAACGAACAGGTGATCGACGGGCGCGGCTGGCGTTCGGGCGCGCTGGTTGAACAGCGCGAGCTGACACAATGGTTCTTCAACATAACGCATTATGCCGAGGACCTGCTGGAAGAAGTCCAGAAGCTGGAGCGCTGGCCTGAAAAGGTGCGCACCATGCAGGCGAACTGGATCGGCCGGTCGGAAGGCCTGCAGATGCAGTTCGAGTGGGATGGCGATGCGCCCGCCAATTTCGACACCGGCATCGACATTTTCACCACACGGCCGGACACGCTGTTCGGCGCAAGCTTCATTGCGCTGTCACCAGATCATCCGCTGACGATCCAGCTGGCCGAGCAATCGGAAGAGCTGAAAGCCTTCCGCGGGAAGTGCGCGCAAGTGGGCACCAGCGAGGAGGCCATTGAGAAGGCCGAGAAGCTGGGCTTCGATACCGGCCTGACGGTGAAGCACCCGTTTGTCGACGGAAAAACCCTGCCGGTCTGGGTCGCGAACTTCGTGCTGATGGGCTACGGCACCGGCGCAATTTTCGGCTGTCCGGCACATGACCAGCGGGACATCGAGTTTGCCCGGAAATTCGGTCTGGACGTCACACCTGTCGTGCTGCCGCCTGGCGCCGACCGGGCAAGTTATACGGTCGAAGAAGAGGCCTATACTGGCCCCGGCTCGATCTTTAATTCCGAGTTCCTCGATGGTCTCGGCATTGAGGACGCCAAACGCACCGCAATCGAACGGATCGAAAGCATGGAGCTGGGCGCCGGTACGGTGAACTACCGCCTGCGCGACTGGGGCGTCTCCCGCCAGCGTTACTGGGGCTGTCCCATTCCGGTGGTGCATTGTGAAAAATGCGGCGTGGTGCCGGTCCCGGAAAGCGACCTGCCCGTGCGCCTGCCGGATGATGTGACCTTTGACCAGCCGGGCAACCCGCTGGACCGGCACGCGACCTGGAAACATGTCGACTGCCCGAAATGCGGCAAGCCGGCCCGGCGTGAAACCGATACGCTGGACACATTCGTGGATTCATCCTGGTACTATGCGCGCTTCGCCAGCGCGGACGATCTGGAAGAACGCGCCTATTGGCTGCCGGTGGATCAATATGTCGGCGGCATCGAACATGCCGTGCTGCACCTGTTGTATTCGCGCTTTTTCTCCCGTGCGATGCGGGACATCGGTGAACTGGACCTGCCGAGCGGTGAGCCTTTCGCCGGCCTGTTCACGCAAGGCATGGTCACGCACGAGACTTACAAGTCCAATTCCGGTCAATGGCTGCAGCCGTCGGAAGTTGAGCAGGAAGGTGACACCTGGATTGAAAAAGCCACCGGCGGTCTCGTAACGCCTGGCCCGATCGAGAAAATGTCGAAATCCAAAAAGAACACGGTCGATCCGGATGCGATCATTGCCGAGTTCGGGGCCGACGTTGCGCGCTGGTTCGTGCTGTCTGACTCCCCGCCTGAGCGGGATGTGGAATGGACCCAGGCCGGTGTTGAAGGTGCAGGTCGCTTTGCTCAACGCCTCTGGAGCCTGTTCGACGCGCTGGGCGAGTTGGATAAAGCGAGCCCGGCCGAAGATGCCGTCTCCCTCACGGTTCGCAAGGCAAGCCACAAGGCTGTCGCCGCCATCGACAAAGCCATCGAAGAATTCCGCTTCAACTCCGCCGTCGCCAGCATTCATGAATGGGTGAGCGTGCTGAAGAAGGCCGAATCCAGCGGTGAAGCTGTCGGGGCCCGCTTTGAAGGTGCCTCCATGCTGGCCCGCTGCCTGACCCCGTTCATGCCACACCTGGCGGAAGCCTGCTGGGAACGGATCGGCGGAGACGGCTTTGTGTCTGCTGCGCCCTGGCCGATCGCTGACAAGGCGCTGACCGAAGACGATGCCGTGACCATGGCCGTTCAGGTCAACGGCAAGCGCCGGGGTGAAATTACCGTCCCGAAAGGCGAATCCAACGAGGCCGTCGAGGCCATCGCGCACGCCCTTCCGGAAGTTGTCTCCTTCATCGAAGGCAAGACCGTGAAGAAAACCATTGTCGTGCCGGGCCGCATCGTGAATATCGTGGCGGTATGAAACGCTTCCTGATCGCGCTCGCTCTTGTTCTGCCGGCCTGCGGCTTCCAGCCTGTCTATGCACCTGGCGGGAGCGCTTCGTTTGCGTCCGGCAACATTACCGTCAAAGAGATTCCTGGCCGCTCGGGTTATATGCTGCGCCGCGCGCTGCAGCAGGAACTCGCTGCGGGATTGCCCAATCTCAGCACGACGGCAACACTTGAAGTGAAGCTGAAAGACGGACTGACCCGGTTGGAGTTCAAGCCGGACGGCGCTGCATCGCGTTCATCCTATAACGCCGTAGCGACTTATGTGCTGTCCGGAGAGAATGTCAGCGTCGTCGGAAATTCTGATGCCGAGAACAGCTTCTCTGTACCGGACGCACCTTATGGGGATATTTCAGCGCAGACCAATGCAGCCGATCGCGTGATGCGTGTCCTGGCTGGCCGCATCGTCGATGATTTGCGGTTGCAGCTCGCCACACAAAACTGATGTTGCTCCAGGGCAAAAAGGCCGCATCCTTTGCCCGCAAGCCGGATCCCGATATCTGGGCCGTGCTTGCCTTTGGAGAGGATGAAGGCCTCGCGAGCGACAATGGCCAGCTATTGATTTCCGCCTGGGCGGGCAAAGGCGTACATGCCGACGTCACCCTGCTGGACGACGACGCCATCCGAAAAGAGCCTGCCCTTCTGTTCGATGCACTCGAAGCCGTTTCCCTGCTGGGCGATCCGCGCGTCGTCCGCGTGAGAACCAGCGGCGACAAGATCGCAAAACTGCTGATCGAAGCCATTGAAGACGGCGACAAGAGTGACGGCCGGTTCAGCGCACATCTGCTGATCGAGGCTGGCAGCCTGCCGAAAAAGTCAAAACTCCGCAGTGCAGCGGAATCGGCAAAACGGACAGCTGGTCTTCAGTTCTTCGCCGATGAAGGTGTGGATATCGAGCAGCGCGCCAAACAGGCGCTCAAGGAAGCTGGCGTCGAGATCGACCCTGAAGCCTTGCGTCTGTTCGTCGGAGATCTGCCCGGACATCGCATGGCCGCCAATTCCGAAATCGAAAAACTGGCACTCTACGCCCGTGGCCTCGGCAGAGCTGTTTCAGCGGCAGATGTCCGGGCGCTCTGCGCAACCGAGTTTGAGCAGACGCTGTCGACGGCCATTTCAGCCACGCTGGATGGCCATCCGGCAGCGGCCAATGCGGCGTTTGAGAAACTCGCAATGGCTGGCACAGCAGGAATCAGTGTCCTGCGCTCACTCCAGTTCGAGGTTCGCCGGATGCTGGATGCCCATGTCCGGATCGAAGAAGGTCAGTCCAACCCGAACATGAAGCTGCGCCCACCCGTCTGGCAGAGTGAATGGCCCGCTTATCGCGCCCGTCTCAGCAAATGGCCCGTCAGGCGCCTGACCCGGGTGATGGAACGGATCTATGATGCCGAGGCGCAGGCGAAGCGCGCGGGCGGCAGCACAGATTCAGTAGTCCGTGTACTGATGAATGACCTAGCAAGAGCAGCAGAAGCGGCCCGATAGGACTCAGGTCTTGCGCCGCGTCAGCCGGCGGCAGACATCATCCAGCTGCTCAAGATCCCGATATTTGATCCGCAGTTCGCCGCCATTCTTACCGTGCCGGATGTCCACCTGCAGGCCGAGCTGACGCATCAGGTCCGCTTCCAGCGCTTCGGTGTCGACATCCTTTTCGGCGGCCTTGGGCTTTGCAGACCTCGTTTCCAGAGACCCGCCGTCCCGGGCGCCTTTGACCAGGGCTTCGACCTCACGGACGCTGAGGCCACGTTCTGCTGCCATCTCGATAACGGCTTCGGGATCAGATGCCCCGAGCGCGGCACGGGCATGGCCCGCACTGACCTTGCCTTCGCGAACATAGGCCCGGGCTGCATCCGGCAGCTGGAGCAGACGGAGTGTGTTGGTGATGTGCACGCGGCTTTTGCCGACGCTGTTGGCAAGCCCTTCCTGAGTCCGGCCAAACCGGCTCATCAGCGCTTCATAGGCCTCTGCCTCTTCGATCGGATTGAGATCTGCGCGTTGCACATTTTCGATGATGCCGACTTCCAGCAGCTCCAGCTCGTCCACGTTCCGGACGACAGCCGGGATCGATTCGAGACCGGCAAGCCGCGCGGCGCGCCAACGGCGCTCTCCCGCGATGATCTGGAATTTGCCAGCATCTTTCGGATCGGGCCGGACAAGAATTGCCTGAAGAATACCTTTGGTACGAATCGATTCCGCCAGTTCCTGCAGGGCGCCTTCATCGAATGTCCGGCGCGGCTGGGACGGGTTGCGCCGGATGCTCGTAATTGCGATCTCATTGACGCCCGCCGGTGCGGCCCCAGTTCCCGGCTCCGGCTTTGCGGGCGTGGACGCTTCGACCTCGCCGATCAGGGATGACAGGCCACGGCCAAGGCGGCTGGGTTTCTGTTTCGATTCCTTTGCCATGTCGGTCAGGCCGCCCGTGCCTTTTCGCGCTGCAGAACTTCCGAAGCGAGCCGGATATAGGCTTCGCTGCCCGGACAGCGATAATCATACAGCAGCGCTGGCTTGCCGAAAGACGGCGCCTCGGACAAGCGCACATTGCGCGGGATCACCGTGTTGTAGACCTTGTTGCCAAAGAAGGCCCGGACCTCATCCGCCACCTGGTCCGAAAGATTGTTACGCCGGTCATACATGGTCAGAACCACGCCCTGGATCTCCAGGTTCGGGTTCAGGCCCTGGCGAACGACATCCACCGTGCGAAGCAGCTGGCTGAGCCCTTCGAGCGCCAGGAACTCACACTGCAGCGGAACGAGCAGCGCATCAGCAGCGGTCATGGCGTTCATCGTCAGCGCCGAAAGCGACGGCGGGCAGTCGATGAGAATGTAGTCATAGCGCGGCAGACCCTGCTCCTCCGCGCGGTCGACATAATTGTGGAGTGCTTCGCGCAAACGATAAGACCGGTGCGGGTCTGCGGCCAGTTCGGTCTCGACGCCCGACAGGTTCTCATCGCCTGGGACAATGTCGAGGCGTGGAACGATGGTCGACAGAACCGCCTGTTCCAATGGCAAACGATCCACGACGATGTCGTAAGAAGTCGTCGCGCGATCGGTTCGTTCGATTCCGAGCCCGGTGGAGGCGTTGCCCTGTGCGTCGAAGTCGACGATCAGAACGCGGCGGCCAACGGCGGCGAGCGCCGTTCCGAGATTGATTGAAGTTGTGGTTTTGCCGACGCCACCCTTTTGGTTCACGACAGCAAAAATTCTGGGCCTAATACCTGCCACCTCGTAGCTCCCTGACAATCAGAATTGTACCTGACCCACCAACCCGGCTTGGAATCGCCTCATAAGCGAAGTTCCATGTTTGGCTAGCCTCCGTCAATTCTTCTTTCCAGCGTTCGCCCTTGAGGAAAAGCCCTGATGCACCTTGTTTCAGCCATGGCGCCGCATAGTCGAGCAGTTTCGGAAGCGGTGCAAAAGCTCGCGCCGTGACATAGTCAGCCGGTATCGGGCCGACAGATTCCGCCCGCTCCTGGCGAACAGATGCCGTCAGACCTGCGGCTTCGATGGCCGCGCGCAGGAACGCACACTTCTTTCCGACACTTTCAATCATGGTCACATGACCCGCTGGCCGGGCCGCCGCGATGATCAACCCCGGAAAGCCGGCCCCTGACCCCAGGTCCACGACTTTCGCATCATCCGGAAGATGATCCAGAAGCTGGAAGCAGTCGGCAACATGACGCGTCCAGATCACCGGCCATTCCCTCGGGCCGATCAGATTGCTGCGTTTCCGCCAGTCGTCGAGCGTCTCGATGATCCGATCGAGTCGTTCCAGTGTTTCACGTGAAACATCCTCTGCGGCCAGAAAGGCCGCGCGATCCTGATTTACCATGACTTAGCCCGTCTTCCGGCGGCGTTTGACGTGCCCCAGTAGCGCCGTGAGGGCGCCCGGCGTCACGCCTTCAATGCGAGAGGCTTGTCCGAGTGTGGCCGGTCGAATGGCCTCAAGCTTTTGCCGGACTTCGTTTGAAAGGCCACCGATCGCCGAATAGTCGATTGCCTCAGGAATATGGAGCGCTTCATCCCGGCGGAGTGCTTCGACATCTCCGGCCTGACGCTCAATATATCCGGAATACAGCGCCTCGATCTCCAATTGCGCCGCGATGTCCGGTTCTATCCCGGAAAGCTCCGGCCAGACTTTCACGAGCGTCTCGAGCGAGATGTCCTTGTATCCGAGATACTCCCAGGCGGTACGAACCCGGCCATCCTGATTAACGTTCCAACCGGCCTCCCGGGCCTTGGCGGGGGACAATGACAGGGTTTGGAGCGCTTTTCGGGATTCCGAGAGGGTCAAATGTTTCACGTGAAACATCGCCGCCCGGTCCGGACCGACGCATCCGGCCTCGATTCCTTTCCCGGTCAGACGCTGATCTGCATTGTCAGCGCGAAGGGCCAGGCGGTATTCCGCCCGCGATGTGAACATCCGATAGGGTTCCGTGACGCCGCGCGTGATCAGGTCATCAACCAGAACGCCGATATAGGCTTCGGCCCGATCCAGAATGATTGGATTTTTCCCGTCCGTGGCCCGCGCCGCATTGAGTCCGGCCATAAGACCTTGCGCGCCGGCCTCTTCGTAACCAGTCGTGCCATTGATCTGCCCCGCCAGATAAAGACCGGGCAGGGCTTTCACTTCCAGAGTCGCATTCAGGGCGCGCGGATCGACATAATCATATTCAATCGCATAGGCGTGCTGGAGGATTTCCACGTTTTCCAATCCAGGGATTGTCCGGACGAATTGTTCCTGAACGTCTTCCGGAAGCGACGTAGAAATGCCGTTCGGATAGACCGTGTGATCATCGAGACCTTCCGGTTCCAGGAAAACCTGATGGCGGTCCCGGTCGGCGAACCGGTTAACCTTGTCTTCGATGGACGGGCAGTAGCGTGGACCCCGACCTGCGATCGCCCCGGAATAGACGGCCGACTGTTCCATATTCTCTTCGATGATCGCGTGGGTTTCCGGTGTGGTCCACGTGATGCCGCAGGAAATCTGCGGAACCTCAATCCGATCCGTCATGTAGGAGAAAGGCACGGGCGTCTCATCGGCCGGCTGCATTTCCAGCCGGTCCCAGGCAATAGTCCGACCATCCAGCCGGGCAGGCGTCCCAGTTTTCAAACGGCCCATCGGCAGATCGAGGCTGTAGAGCCGGTCTGACAAACCGATTGCCGGCGCTTCGCCGACCCGTCCGGCCGGAATACGCTTGGCGCCGATGTGGATCTCACCTTTGAGGAAAGTCCCGGTCGTGATGACCACTTTGGCCGCGTGATAAGAGTCGCCGCCAAGGCCCACGACACCGGCAACCTGTCCGTCCTTCACGATGAGATCTTCGGCGCCATCCTCAATGACGGTCAGATTGGCGTGGTTCAGGATCTCGTCCTGCATGGCCTGGCGATAAAGTTTCCGGTCAATCTGAGCACGCGGTCCCCAGACGGCAGGGCCTTTGGACCGGTTCAGCATGCGGAACTGGATACCCGCTTTGTCGGCGAGCCGTCCCATAAGCCCGTCTAGCGCATCAATCTCCCGGACGAGGTGGCCCTTGCCCAGCCCACCGATTGCCGGGTTGCAACTCATCTCGCCGATGGTGGATATCTTGTGGGTCACCAACGCTGTCTTTGCACCATAGCGCGCCGCCGCAGATGCGGCTTCGCATCCGGCGTGGCCGCCACCGACGACAATGACATCAAAGCGGGAGGGTCCCGTCATGGCTCTGCTCATCCTGTGGATAATGAGCGGGCTATATAACGCCGGGCGCCGCTAAACCCTAGGGGTCATTTGCCGATACAGAACTGAGAGAAGACAGCGCCCAGAATATCTTCTACGCCGACGGTCCCGATCACAGCGCCCAGCTGGCGCAGCGCCATGCGCACATCTTCTGCCGCAAGCTCAGCGCCCATATCATCTTCAAGCAGCTGCCGCGCCTGGACCAGACTGGCGAGGCCTGCACTCAGCTTCTCACGATGGCGCGCCCGCGTGATAACCGGGGCTTCCACAGACGTTGCCCGTTTAGAGATAAAACGCCCGATCCGGGATTCCAGTTCCTCAACACCTTCGCCGGTCATCGCCGAAACGGGCAGGGCGCCATCGGGTACGAGACCAGCAGACATTTGGTCCGCCTTGTTGAAGACCAGGATATCCTGCTGCTCCACCGGCCCGGCCGCCGGTTCGGGATTCGCCCCATCGATCACATGAATGCGGAGGTCAGCTTCGCGTGCAGCACGCTCCGCCCGGCGGACACCTTCGGCTTCCACAATGTCGGCCGTTTCCCGAAGACCCGCTGTATCTGCCAGCCAGACGACCTGACCGCCCAGCACAAGACGGACCTCAACCACATCGCGGGTCGTCCCGGCAATGTCGGTTACGATGGCGGCTTCCCGGCGGGCAACGCGATTGAGCAGGGAAGATTTCCCGGCATTCGGCGGACCAACTATGGCAACCCGGAATCCATCCCTGATTTTCTCGCCGATGCCCCGATCGCCAAGCGCGTCTTCCAGCTCTGTGATGATCAGATCCAGCTTGTCGAGGATCGGCCGGACTGTGTCTTCCGGTGTGTCGCCTTCATCCGGAAAATCAACCATGACTTCGATCAGGGCGAGCACGCCCGTCAGCTCAGCTCGCCAGCGATCATAAGTCTCTGTCAGACCACCTGTCAGCTGCCGCAGTGCCTGAGCTTTCTGCGCTTCGGTTTCAGCTTCAATGATATCTGCCACACCTTCGGCTTCGGTCAGGTCCAGCTTGCCAGCTTCGAAAGCGCGGCGTGTGAACTCCCCCGGTTCGGCAAGCCGTACACCCGGCTGAGCTGTCAACGTCTCTAGTGAGTGTTTAATCACAGCAGGACCGCCATGGAGATAAAGCTCCAGCGTGTCTTCGCCTGTGTAGGAATGCGGGCCCGGCATGAAGAGGGCGAGACCTTCGTCGATCAGCGTGCCGTCTTCATCCCGGAATTTGGTGAGGGTCGCATGACGCGGTTCAGGCAGGCCGCATTCGAGCAGGGCGCCGGCGACCTTCCAGACCCTGTCGCCCGACAGGCGCAGGATGCAGATTGCAGCAGGGGGCTGGCCCGAAGCGAGGGCGCAGATCGTGTCGCGCTCGCTCATGGCCAAACGCCTCCGGTCAGTTCTTCATCGCTTCGAAGAATTCGTCGTTCGTCTTCGTCTGACGCAGCTTGTCGATCAGGAAGTCGATCGCATCATTGGTGCCCATCGGACCAAGGATCCGGCGAAGAATATAGATCTTCGACAGCTGATCCTGCGGTGTGATCAGCTCTTCTTTCCGCGTGCCGGACTTCATGATGTCGATGGCCGGGAAGGTCCGCTTATCGGCGATCTTCCGGTCGAGCACGACTTCGGAGTTACCCGTGCCTTTGAATTCCTCGAAGATGACTTCGTCCATCCGGCTGCCGGTATCGATCAGCGCTGTCGCAACGATCGTGAGCGAGCCACCATTTTCGACATTCCGCGCCGCGCCGAAGAAGCGTTTCGGACGCTGCAGGGCGTTCGCGTCGACACCACCGGTCAGCACTTTACCGGAAGAGGGGACAGTCGTGTTGTAGGCACGGCCGAGACGCGTAATCGAGTCGAGCAGGATGACGACATCCCGCTTGTGCTCAACAAGGCGCTTGGCTTTCTCAATCACCATTTCGGCGACCTGAACGTGACGGGTTGCTGGCTCGTCGAAGGTTGAGGCGACGACTTCGCCTTTCACCGTGCGGCGCATGTCGGTAACTTCTTCCGGGCGTTCGTCGATCAACAGCACGATCAGGTAACATTCCGGGTGGTTCTCTTCGATGGCCGAAGCGATGTTCTGCAACAGCACGGTCTTACCGGTGCGCGGCGGAGCAACGATCAGGGCCCGCTGGCCTTTACCAATCGGCGCGACGATATCGATCACGCGGCCGGACCGGTCTTTCCGGGTCGGATCCTGGCTTTCCATGCGCAGGCGCTCTTCCGGATAAAGCGGGGTCAGGTTGTCGAAGTGAACTTTCTTGTTGGCCTTGTCCGGTTCTTCGAAATTGATCCGCGACACATCGGTCAGGGCAAAGTAGCGCTCACTGTCCTGCGGCGCGACGATCGGGCCTTCCACTGTATCACCGGTGCGGATGTTGCCCTTTTTCAGGACTTCCGGGCTGACATAGATGTCGTCCGGGCCGGGCAGGTAGTTGGATTCCGGCGAGCGCAGGAAGCCAAAACCATCTGTGAGAACTTCCAGAACACCCTGGCCGGTGATTTCCACTTCGCTGTCGGCCAGCTCTTTCAGGATCGCGAAGAGCATGTCCTGCGTCCGCATAGAGGAGGCGTTTTCGACTTCCAGCTCTTCTGCATAAGCGAGTAGCTCTACAGGTGACTTCGCTTTCAGTTCGCGAAGGGTCACGCTGGTGACGTTGTCGAGCATCGAAGAGGCCATGCCGATGGATTCCAATTATAGGGGTCTGCTGGAGACGGGTTTTGGGAGGCCCGGGCAGCGCATACAGCGTTGCAAGGCACAAGGACTGTGCACCGGATTGCAGGGCTTATGGGCTCACCGCGCCCGGTTCGTCAAGGGTCTAGCGCAAGAGGCCCCGTCAGAACGGGCGCACCAACACCATGATGACCACGACGATCATCATCAGGAACGGCACTTCGTTCAACATCCGAAGGGTCCGGGCTGACACTTTGGACGTGCCGCGGTCGATCCGTTTTCCGACATAGACATAGTAACCGTGCATGGCCGTGATCAGCGTGACGAACAGGAGCTTCACATGCATCCAGGGCTGCGAAAGCAGAGCAGGGTTCATCCACAGCATCAGGCCGCCGAACACCCAGACCAGGATGATCGAAGGATTCATCACGATCAGGCGCAGCTTGTTGGCTGCTGACTTCATTGTCTCAAACAAAGGCTCACCCGGCTGGCTCGCCAGCTGATGGATCTTGTAACGCGGATAAACCATGAGGCTCGACATGGTTGCGATGACGAAGATCACGTGCGCGGCTTTGATCCAGTTGTAGAGCATTTCAGCAGGTCTTTCAGGATTGCGGATTGATTGCCTGGCCCGCTTTGCGGACAGGCTGTTTGTGCGGACATCCGCTGAACTCATGTGGGCAAAGGCGGTCCCCGCCGCAGGACCGCATCGGTGTGTTCATGCTCAGCGCTTCAGTTGTCTCGCGCGCCAGCATGGAAATGAAATCGGGATGCGTGCCGAGGGCGTCCACACGCGTATAGCTCGCAGCGCCGTGTTCTTCAGCTACGAGGCGATACTCTTCACCCAACTCCACAAGTGTCTCGATATGTTCGGAAACAAACGCGATCGGCGCGATCAGGATGTTCTTTCCGGCTTTTGATTTTTCGGCGATGACCTCTTCGGTCGGCGGGCCGATCCATTTCAACGGCCCGACCCGGGATTGGTAACAGGCCGTCACCTCCCAGTCTCTCGGCACGCGTCCGATGATCATTTCCGCCATGGTTTCACATTGCCATTGATAGGGATCGCCATCCTTGACGATCTTTTCCGGCAGGCCATGCGCCGACAGAAGCAGGGACACATTCTCCGGCCGGCCAGCTTTCTCCCAGGCCTGCATAATCCGCTCAACATGAGCCGAAACGAAGTTCTCCTCGAAAGGGTAACAACAAACTGTCCGGACCGGATCCTTGTAAGCCTTTTTCCAGGCCGTCAGCGAAGACCCCGTCGTTGTCGTGGAGAATTGTGGATACAACGGCAGCAGAACCACTTCATCCGCGCCCCAGGCTTTGACGTCTTTGGCGGCCTGTTCGGTAAAAGGATGCCAATAGCGCATGGCGATGAAGCAGCGCACTTCATCCTCTGGCAGTTGCTTCGCCAGTTCTGCCTGCAGCGCTGCGGCCTGTTCCTCAGTTTCCGGCAGAAGGGGAGACCCGCCGCCAGCGTCCATCATCGCATAATTCTTGATCACGCTTGGCGCCCGCATCCGCGAGATCAGCCGCGCCAGAAACCAACGTATTGGCAGCGGCGCGGTAATGATCGCCGGGTCACGAAACAGGTTCTTCAGAAACGGACGGACGGACTCCGCCTTATCCGGTCCACCCAGGTTAAATAGTACGACGGCAATCTTCCGGCCCATATTCAGCCTTCCCGCAAAATCTTCAGAACACGTTCGACGTTTACGATCGGCGTCTCCGGACGGACGCCATGTCCGAGATTAAAGATATGGGGACGGCCTGAATACGCTGCCATCAATTCCCGTACGCGGGCCTCCATACGAGGTCCTCCTTCGATCAGCAGCAGGGGATCAAGATGGCCCTGAACCGGCATGTCCGTCGGCAGGACAGAATTCACGAAAGATGGCACAGCTGCTGTATCGAGGCCGACAGCCGTCACGCCTGTTTCCTTCGCGTAGGCTTCCAGCATCACCCCGGCGCCGCGTGGAAAGCCAATCACCGGGACAGTGACCCCGCGTTCCCGAAGACGGGCGACCAGCTTTTTCGTCGGCGCAATAATGACTTCGCGGAAAATATTGTCTGGCAGGCCCTCAGCCCAGCTGTCGAACAGCATCAGCGCTTCGGCGCCGGCGTCCACCTGCCGGGCCAGATACTCGGCTGTTGCTTCGCCAACCTTGTCCATGAGCGTCGCTAGGTCTTCCGGCCGGCCATGCGCCCAACGCCAGGCTTCCGACTTGTCGGTTTTGCCACGGCCTTCGATGGCATACAGGCTCACCGTCCAGGGAGATCCGGCAAAACCGATCAGCGTTGTTTCCGCCGGCAAGTTCTCTCGCACCCGCGCGACAGTTTCATAGACCGGAGACAATCTGTCAGCTGCCTTGACAGCTGGGACAAGGTCCAGATCTTCCGGGCCAGAGATCTGTTCCACCAGCGGGCCGACGCCTTTCTCGAATTTTACGCCCAGTCCCATCGCATCCAGGATCAACAGGATATCGGCGAACAGGATGGCGCCATCCATCCCATAGCGGCGGATGGGCTGCAGCGTCGCTTCAGCTGCCATGGAAGGCGTGTAACAGAAATCCAGGAAGTTCTTCGCACGCGACCGGAGCTCAAGGTATTCGGGTAAATGACGCCCTGCCTGGCGCATCATCCATACTGGTGGCCTTTCAAAGCGCTCTCCGCCGAGAACCTTAAGCAGTTTTTTCGATTCGTCGGTGCCCATGGCTTTTTTCCCAAAATCTAAAACAAGCCCGTCAGGGCGTTTATGACTATTAGACGGTGAGTCCGTGGGAAAAAGGGTGATGTGCGGATTTGTCCAGAGAATTCCACACAGGAGTCACAGGCTCGCGAACAAGGTTAAGAGGGTCTTAAGGCCCGGGATTCAATAGTTAACCAAACGTAAACAGGCCAAGTGGAGTCACAGCTTGGAACGGAAGGTGATTCCGGGGAGTCGGATTCCGGCGCCTGTGGGATTTTTGTGATTCCTTCGGGACTAAATGCGCTATCCACAGGCGAGTCACAGGTCTTGTGAAATCCCCGAACCTCGGCAAGAGAAGGAGACCATGACTCGGTCCCAACGCCCCAGCATCTATTTCAACGTCCACCTCGTCTCGGATTCGACAGGGGAGACCCTGAACGCCATCCAGCGGGCGGCCTGTGCCCAGTTCGAAAATGTCCAGCCGCTGGAACATAATTATTACCTTGTCCGCTCCGAACGCCAGCTGGAACGCGTGATGCGGGAAATCGAGGCGGCGCCAGGCGTTGTCTGGTACACGATTTCCGACGAGGCTCTGCGCGGACGGCTGGAATCTTTCTGTCGCGAGAAAAGAGTGCCGACCCTTCCGGTGCTGGATGCCTCCATTGCCATGCTCAGCCGGCATCTTGGCGTCTCTGCGAACCAGAAAGTCGCTGGCCAGCACGCATTGGACGATGACTATTTCGAACGCATGGAAGCGATCAATTTCACGCTAGCCCATGATGATGGCCAGAATGTCGAGAGCCTGACGGGCGCGGATGTCATCCTTCTCGGCGTCAGCCGTACATCCAAGACACCCACCTGTGTGTATCTGGCGAACCGGAAAGTTCGTGCCGGGAATATTCCGCTTGTGCCCGGGGTTCCGCTGCCGCCGCATATCGAGAAGATGGGTGACAAGGGGCCGATGATCGTGGGGCTCAAGATCAGTGCCGAACGTCTGGTACAGATCCGCCGCGCGCGCCTGATTTCTCTGAACCAGGACGAGCACACGATTTATGCTGATGAGGATGCCGTGCGCGATGAAGTTACCCAGGCCAACCGCCTGTTCCAGCGCAACAAATGGCGCACGATCGATGTGTCCCGGCGTTCGGTTGAAGAAACAGCCGCCTCGATCCTGAATCTGCTGAACGAACGCCGGGGGAATCCGTGAGTCCTGATATTGTCCTGGCATCCGGTAGTGAAAGCCGGCGCCGTCTGTTGGCATCAGCAGGTGTGGAAGCCGCCGCGATCCGCCCGAATGTCGATGAAGATGCGATGAAAGCCGGGCTGCGCGCCGAAGGCGTTTCCGTGCGCGATCAGGCGATGCGTCTGGCGGAACTCAAGTCGGCAAAAGTATCTCAACGCCAACCTGGCCTTGTGATTGGCGGTGACCAGATGCTGGCGCTTGGGGATGAAGCATTCGACAAGCCAAAGGATCTGGACGGTGCGCACGATCATCTCCGCAAACTGTCGGGAAAGGCACACACGCTTGAAACGGCAATTGTCGTTTGTGAAAACGGACAACCTGTCTGGCGCCATCTCGCACGGCCGCGCCTGACCATGCGCCCACTCAGCGACGCTTTCATCGATGATTATATCGGCAAGGTGGGTGAGCCACTGTTGTCGACCGTCGGCGCCTATCAGCTGGAAGGCCTTGGCGCGCAGCTCTTCAACAAGATCGAGGGGGATTACTTTTCCATTCTCGGTCTGCCGCTGCTGCCCTTGCTCGATTATCTCCGCATAAGAGGCGTCCTGAAAACATGACCTGGCTGCTCGGTGTTATCGGCGATCCGGTTTCGCATTCGCTGTCTCCCGTGATCCACAAGATGTGGATCCGCGAACACGGATTCGATGCAACCTATGAAGCTCTGCAAGTTGAACGTGGAGAGCTCAGAGGCGCGCTTGAAACCCTATCACAGCGAGAGGCGCTCGGCTTCAATATCACGCTTCCGCATAAGGAAGACGCGCTTACCCTGGCGGATGAAACAAGCGACATTGCGCGCCGGATTGGCGCTGCCAATACGTTGGTTCTCCGAGAGCAGGGGGGCTGGCGCGCGGAAAACACCGATGCGCCGGGCTTTGTGCGCAGCCTGCTGGACGCCGGGATCGAAGTTGCCGGATCCCGGGTGACCTTGCTGGGCGCTGGTGGATCTGCCCGCGCAGTTGCGATCAGCCTGATGGATTTGCGAGCTGAGATCACGATCGCCAACCGCACACGTGAGCGGGCAGAAGCGCTGGTTTCGGAAACCGGCATCACAGCTGAGATCTGCTCACTCCAGCAGGGGATTTCGGAAGCGGCCACGGCCGATATCGTGATCAACACGCTCAGCCTTGGCCATTCCGGCAAGAGCCTGGAGTTGCCCGAAGCCACCGGACAATATTTCTACGACATTTCTTACGGAAAGCCCGCCGCTGCCATCCGTGCTGAAGCGCTGGCCAAGAACTGGCAGCCAATGGACGGACTTGGCATGCTGGTGGCACAAGCGGCCTACAGTTTTGAACATTGGTTTGGCGTGTTGCCGGACACAAAAGAGGCGCTCACGCATTGCCGTAAACTCGTGGAGGCGACGACGTGATCATTCTTGGCCTCACCGGTTCGATCGGCATGGGCAAATCTGCAACGGCCACCCTGTTCCGGGATGAAGGTGTCCCGGTTTACGACGCCGATGCAGCGGTGCACCAGCTTTACCAGAAAGACGGCGCTGCGGTGGACCCCGTCGAAGCGGCCTTTCCGGGCGTGAAGGTGGAAGGTGCGATCGACCGGACGCTGCTGCGCGAACGTGTACTGAACGATACCGCAGCGATGAAGCAGCTCGAAAGTATTGTCCATCCACTCGCCGGCGCCGCGCAACAGGAGTTCAGTGAAGCCGCCAGAAAATCCGGCGCGGCGTTTGCGGTCCTGGATATTCCATTGCTCTACGAGACAGGCGGGTCCGGCTATTGCGATTATGTTCTGGTCGTTACAGCGCCGCCGGAGGTGCAGCGTGACCGCGTGCTGTCTCGTCCGGGTGTGACGGCAGAGACGTTCGAGGCCATTCTGGCTCGCCAGGTGCCGGATGCGGAAAAGCGGGCCAAAGCGGACTTTATCCTGTCGACAGCGCATGGATTCGAGTTTGCACGCGATCATGTTCGCGCCATAGTGGCCCTGATGAATCGCAAGGCCGCAGGGGATAACGCATGAGCCAGATCCGCGAGATTGCATTCGATACCGAGACGACAGGCCTCAAACCGGAAGATGGCGACCGCATTATCGAGCTCGGCGCTGTGGAGATGATCAACCACATTCCGTCCGGACGTACTTTCCGGACGCTGATCAATCCGGGCCGCTCTGTCTCTGCCGATACAGTCCGCATTACAGGCATTACCGATGATGACCTGAAAGATGCGCCCCCTTTCGAGGCGCCGGAAGTCATCGATGCCTTTATGGAGTTTATCGGGGATGCCACGCTGGTGGCTCACAATGCAGGCTTCGACCGGGGGTTCCTCAATATGGAACTTGGCCGTTGCGGGCGCGATCCTGTCCCGGACGACCGCTGGGTCGATACGGCTGCCATGGCCCGCCGGAAGTTTCCGGGTGCTCCGGCCAGTCTCGACGCGCTGTGCAAGCGTTTCGATATTTCTCTCGAAAGCCGGACATTCCACGGCGCCCTTCTGGATAGCCAGTTGCTGGCGGCGGTTTACCTGGAACTTCTGGGCGGGCGCGCGCGGGCGTTCTCGTTCGATGCAGTGGTTGAAACCGAAGAGGTTGCCGAAATTCTGCCGGCACGCCAGCGGCCCAAGCCGCTTGGCCCGCGTCTGACTGAAGACGAAAAAGCCGCCCACGATACCTTCGTGAGCGGCCTTGGCGATGAAGCTGTCTGGAAGCGTTACGCGTCCTGAACTGGCGGCGTCTGACCGGAGGCTGCAGCAGCTTCCTGCGCCCGGCGATATTGCTGCTGATAAAGCTGCACGAAATCCACCGGATCGATCAGCAGCGGCGGGAAGCCGCCTTCGCGCGTGATTTCTGCCACGATGCGCCGGGCGAACGGGAACAGAAGACGAGGGCACTCGATCAGAAGCAGCGGCTCAAGCTGGGCTTGCGGCACATTCTGCAGCTGGAAGAGGCCAGCATAGTCCAGTTCGGTAATGAACAGCACGGTTTCGTCAGCGACGGCCTTGGCCGACAGTTTCAGCGACACTTCGTAAAGCCCGTTGCCATCGGCATGCGGCGTTGCACCGACATCGATACCCAGATCGATATTGGGCTGAGTCTGTACCGGAGCATGCCCCGGATTTTCGAAGGACAGGTCCTTCACGTACTGGGCGAGGACGCGCAAACCCGCCGGGGTTGCGCCGTTCTGGCCTTCATTTGGTGCCTGCGGGGCACTTGTATCGGTCATGTATACCTCCCAACTCTACCGGGCGGGCGCTAGCATGCGGCCCCTTAACGCGCAATGTATCACTGGCACTGCAGGCCCGTCGGCCCTATCTTGTGGGCTGAATGAACTCCAATGCAAGGACACGCCACCACCAATGGACCCCGTGATGCAAGTCATGATCCTGGCAGCTGTTGCGCTGTTTGTCCTGTCGCGCCTCTATTTAGCGCTCGGCAAGGGTGACAATGACAACCCTGTCAGCCGCCCCTCTCCGGCAACTGCCGTGGACGATGCGCCCGGCCAGCCGAAAGGCAAGGACGAAGCGCTGACGCATGCCGACCAGCCGATTTTTACAGGTCCTGCCGCTGGCGGCCTGGAAGAAATCTACAATGCTGACCGGAGCTTCAGCACATCTGCCTTCATGCGAGGCGCACGCTCGGCATATGAAATCATCGTTTCGGCCTTTGCGCGGGGTGACCGCGACGCGCTCCGCCCGATGCTGGACGATGATGTCTACGAGGCCTGGGACGCGGCCATCTCCGCGCGCAAGCCGGACCAGGCCGCTTTTGAACTGCTGCGCATCCGCAAGGCCGAAATCGAAAGCGCTGAGCTGGAGGGCCCCATCGCGCGTGTTTCCGTGCGCTATGAGGCAGAGCTTGGAGACGGTGAAATGGTGCGCAACGCGAAGGAAATCTGGACCTTCATGCGGAACGTTCACGAGAATGATCCGAACTGGATTCTCGATGATGTCGAGATTGCGAACTAAGGCCGGTTGCCGGAATTTTTGTGGGTGACACTCCTGTCGGAACCACGCCATAAAGTGTGAATGTGGTCGCGTCTCCGTTCGTTTGCCCTTCTGGTTCTGCTGGCTGCCTGCCAGACCCAGCCTGCACCGATCAAAATGATCACAATCCCGGAACCGGTGACCGCACCACCAGTGGCTGCGCCGCAACTTCCGGTTTGGGAGGAAACGCCCTCCGCCTTTTCCGACCTGCCGAACTGGCCGGCCGTAAAGCTCGAAGCGGCAGTCAGCGCGTTCAAGCGATCCTGCGAGAAGTTTTCGAACCAGAAAATGTCTTCGGCCCTTTCCGGATCGGCGCCCTGGGCTGGACGTGTGGAAGACTGGGCAGAACCGTGCGGCGCCCTGTCTGCCGCCCGCAGTGATGAAGACGCGCGGGCCCTGATTGAGCGGGTCTTTGTCCCGATCGAAGTGATCCCACCGGATGGCGCGCGGAAATTCACAGGCTATTTCGAACCAACCTATGAAGCCCGGCGAACGCCGACCCCGCCATTTACCGAGCCTGTCCCGGCCTTGCCAGCAGACTTGATCCCGAACAGCGGCAAACCGCTTCAGCGCCTGCGGAATGGAACGACCCGGCCTTATCCGGCGCGGGCGCAGATCACCACGTCGGGCGTGCAGGCGATTGCCTATGCCCACCCGGCGGATGTGTTCTTTCTTCAGATCCAGGGCTCTGGCCGTCTCCGATTCCCGGACGGAACCACAATGCGCGCGGTGTATGCGGCGCATAACGGGCACAAGTTCAAATCCACCGCCAACTGGCTGATCCGCACCGGGCGCATTTCCAGCGGGGAGGCCAGCATGCAGGGCATCCGGGCCTGGATGAACCGCGCAGGCCCGACTGAAACGCGTCTGGCGATGAATCAGAATCCCCGCTTTGTTTTCTTCCGGGCTGAGGCCGAGGGCGACCCTTCGCTCGGCCCCGAAGGGGCGGAGGGGGTTCCGTTGACGCCGCTCGGGTCTATGGCGGTCGATACCAGTCTTCACGCCCTTGGTGTGCCGATGTTCGTTCAGACCACAGCGCCGGGGCTGGGCGGTGACTGGTCCGGCCTGCTGATTGCGCAGGATACGGGCGGGGCGATCAAGGGCCCGGTGCGCGGCGATATCTATTTCGGCACCGGACCGGAAGCGGGCAAGCGGGCGGGAACAATGAATGCGCCTGGCCGTCTTTGGGTTCTCCTGCCGCGCGCGGTGGCCGAGCGGATGCGGGCTGAAGGCTATGCCAGCCTCGACATGGCTCCGGCGGCGCCTTAAGGGGCGGGCATGAGCCACCGCCGCCTGACCCCCGACGAAGCCCGCGCCTGGGCCCGCGTTGCGCGGACGGTGAAGCCGATCGCTCCGAAGCCGGATGACATCGAGACCTTTATCGATGCACTGGAACATGGCGAACCCGTCCTGCGTCACGGCAAGGCTAAACCGGCACCGCCGCCAGAAAAGCCCGCGCCCAAAGCGGCAAAATCTCCGGCGCCGCCGCAGAACCGGGCCAATGAGAAACGCGTGCGCCGGGGCAAGCTGGAGCTGGCTGGCCGGTTTGACCTGCATGGTCATACACAGATTTCCGCGGACGCAGCGCTGCCGGCTTTCCTGATCCGGAAACAGGCAGAAGGCGCGCGTTGTGTGCTGGTCATTACCGGTAAGGGGAAGGGCGGGGAGGGCGTCCTTCGCCGCAATTTCCTGCGCTGGCTGGAGATGCCGGCAGCGCGGGCCCTCGTCTCGGGCTATTCTGAATCGCATCCGAGACATGGCGGGTCCGGCGCGTGGTATGTGTTCCTGCGGCAGGCTTAAGCCGGACTATCGCTGCTCTTGTCACGATCAGTTCGGACCCGGGCATGATCATAGCGGACTTGGGCGGATCATGCCGGACTTGCCCGGACATGAAAAAGCCGGCGCCCAAAGAGCGCCGGCTTTCCAATAAGAAAATGTGCCCGGATCAGCTGAAGTCGCGGAACACGTCGTCGGCGGAGACGTCTTTCTTGGCGTCTTCTTCTTCCTGTGAATCATAGGCGCCGGGGTCATCCTGCGCAGGGGCAAGACCGGGGCCTTCGCTGCGCAGGGCTTTTTCAGCTTCCATCTTGCGGCGCTTCTCGGCCGATTTCGCGATCACTTCGTCGAGCTCGATCTGGGTGCACAGGCCGAGCGTCACCGGATCGACCGGACGGATGTTCGGTGAGTTCCAGTGGCTCTTGTCGCGCACATTGTTGATCGTCGACTTGGTGGTGCCGATCAGTTTGGAAATCTGCGCATCGGACACTTCCGGGTGGTTGCGGATGAACCAGGCCACGGCGTCCGGTTTGTCCTGGCGGCGGATCACCGGCGTGTAGCGGCTGCCCTTGCGCTTTGGCTGCGGGATGTGGGCGATTTTCGATTCGGCCACTTTCATCCGGTAGCCTTCATCATTCTCGCCGCGCTGAATTTCCTCGCGTGAGAGGATGCCACCGGCAATCGGATCGACGCCGCGCATGTTCTCGGCAACATCGCCGTCGGCAATGCCTTTGACTTCGAGATGGTGCAGGCCGCAGAACGCCGCGATCTGGGCAAAGGTGAGGCTGGTATTGTCGAGCAGCCAGACCGCTGTGGCCTTCGGCATGAGGACTTCGGACATGAGGCTCTCCCTGTCATTTTTACGCCGCCTGAAATGCAGCCGCCCGGCACGTCGTGCCGGGCGGTTGGGGTCAGGCGCGTGCTGAACCTTGCCTGTTCCTATAGTACAGCTGCCCTGTATTGGAAAGGCGTCAGCCACAGAGGTCTGTTAATTGGGCCTTTTTTACCAGGACAGCAGGATTTTGCCGGAATGCGTGCCGGACGCCATCAGCTGATGGGCCTGTTCTGCCTCTGTTGCGGGGAAGATTTTCTGCAGCACGGGAATAATCGCACCGCTGGCGACGTGGGGCCAGAAGTCCGCTTCGACGGCATCGCGGATGCGCTGTTTCTCTGGCAGGGGCCGGGCGCGCAGCGTGGTGGCGGCCAGCGTCAGGCGCTTCATCAGGACCGGGGCGAAATTGACGTTCGCCTGAAAGCCGTTCTGGTAAGCGATGTTGATGATCCGCCCGTCCGGATTGGCTGCGGAAATGTTCTTCTGGATATAGTCGCCGCCGACCATATCGAGCGTGACGTCGGACCCGCCTTCGTCTTTGACGATCTCGACGAAATCCTCGGTCTTGTAATTGATCGCGCGGGTGGCGCCGAGGCTGCTGGCGAGCTGGCATTTGGCGTCCGTGCCGGCGGTGGCGAAGATTTTCGCGGCGCCCGCAGCTTTCGCCATCTGGATCGCCATGACGCCGATGCCGGACGTTCCGCCATGGCAGAGGAAGTTTTCCCCGGCTTTCAGGCCGACCCGGTCAAACACATTGGCCCAGACGGTCATCATGGCTTCGGGCAGGCAGCCAGCCTGATCCAGGCTCATACTGTCCGGCACCGGGAAGAGGGAGCCCGCATCGACCGCGACATATTCGGCATAACCGCCGCCTGCCAGCAGGCCGCAGACCTTATCGCCCGCTTTCCAGCGCGAGACATCGCTTCCGACCGTTTCAACGGTGCCGGAAACTTCGAGACCCAGAATGGTCGAAGCGCCGGGCGGCGGCGGATAGGCGCCTGCGCGCTGGACGAGATCGGCCCGGTTCAGACCGGAAAAGGCCGTTTTCACCAGAACCTCGTTTGCGCCCGGTTCCGGCTTTGGCAGGTCTGCCAGGTATAGCGGCCCGTCTGTCTCGATTTCGACAGCTTTCATCGTCTCGCCCATGTGCATGACTCCCGTGTTGAGGAGTCGCATGTAAGGCCTGTTTCTGCTTTGATGAACCCCAAGAGACGGATCAGGAGGCGATGATGGCAATTTCGGATGAAGAGCCGATCCTCGTGAACACACCGCAGACGCTGGAGCAGATGTCGGTGGAAGAGCTGGAAATGCGGATTGCCGCGTTGAAAGATGGCATTGCCGCCTGTGAACGGGAAATCGAGAAGAAACGGGCCCAGAAGTCAGCAGCCGACGCGCTGTTCGGCGGCGGGGATTAAGCGGACAGAAACATCGGCATGGTAAAACATGCGTTGGCGTCCAGAATGTCAGAGGCAGATTTATGGCAGCGGAACAGTCGCAAGGCGAAGGCCTGAGCATGTCGGACGGGTTCACCGGCGGCAAGCTGTTCGATACCGTCTTCACGCGCGGCATGGCGCTGGTGGAGGAAACGGCGACCTATCTGGACGGGCCGGGCCGCGAACATGCCAAGTCGCTCGAGCGCGAGCCCGGGCTGACTTATGCCGCCTGGAGCATGGAGCTGACGACGCGCCTGATGCAGGCGGCGAGCTGGCTGGTCATGCAGAAAGCGGTGCGCGACGGCGAAATGAAGCGCGACGACGCGGCCGCCAAGAAATACCGCATACGAAGAGAGGATCCGCCGCTCGATGTGAGTGCGCAGGAGGGCAGGGGTCTGCCCGCGCGGTTCCTGGAACTGGTGGACCGGTCAGAGGGCCTGTTCGAACAGATCTGCCGCCTGGATGAGGCGCTGTATGGCGCGCAGGCAAAGACCTCCGGTGCAAATCCGGTGTCGGATCAGATCGCGCAGCTTCAGAAAGCGGCCGAAACAGGTGCGTTCGATCCGCTGATGGTGTGGAACCGCGGGCGCTAGACGTCCGTCTGGGGCGGAGGCGGCAGCAGGATGCCGCGCTGCGTCGCGTGCAACGGCATCAATCTGAAAATCCGGGGGCGGACATAGAGCGCGCGCAGCGGCGTTTCCATGGCGAGCCGGTGCATGCCCAGCGCAATCAGCAGGGCGCCTGCCGCGACAGCGAGGCTGGCAGCGCCTGAGTCTGCAAAGATGCCGCTGGCCTGTACCAGTGTAATCAATACCTGAAGCGGAATGAAAAAGCCGAGATAGACGGCCATGGACTGGCGGCCGGTGTCACCGATGAAGTGCGCGGCTGACAGTTTCGAGAGCACAACGCCCAGCCCGGCGAGCGCGAAGCATCCTGCAAATCCAAGGATCAGCGAGACGATCGGCAGGCCCGCGATGCCCATGGCGACAAAGGCCGTGTGGACCCCGGCCCAGATGCCGAGCGCCCAGGCCAGGTCGCGCCAGCGCAGAGGGGCGCTCTTCGCGAAGGAAAAGACCAGAGATGCCCCGGCATATCCGGCATAGAAATAGACATAGTTGGCGGCAAAGTGATCGGCGACTGACCAGCCGGAGTGGAACAGGCCTGCGGCGGCCAGCATCTGCAACAGGGCGCTGGCGGCCAGCACGCGCGCAGGCTTCAGCCGGCGGATGGCGCGTGTGACGAGGTAGAACAAAGCAAGCTGCTGGAGAAACCAGAGCGGGCTGGCCGGCGCGATCAGGCCGGAGAGATATTCCTGCGCCAGTACGGCCGGGCCGCGCGTAAAGACGCCCGCGTTGAGGATGACCGTCTCGATGGTCAGCCACAGAGCGAAGAAATAGACGAGGCGCAGCACCTTGCGGTCATAATAGGCCGGGGCCGAGCCGAAGAGGCCGCGGTGCAGGGACAGGCCTGAAATCAGGAAGAAGGCGGGGACGACGAACGGAACTGCCCATGCGGCCAGGCCCTGCATCCAGTTCACGCCGCCATCCGGCGCGCCATAACTTAGCGCGGCAACCGACATCACCACGAGGATGATTCCAAGGCCTTTTGCGTGATCGATCCAGGCAATGCGACTGGCGGGCATGCGGGGCTCCTCCCTTTTTGGGAAAGCCCGCTGCAAGATTCGTGCAGGAAGGGATTAAGCCTGTTCCGGCACAGGCGCCGGATGTCGCTTCCGGCGTGTCAGATCGTTGAATACACCCGCAGGGCATATTTGGCCTGCTGCACACTGTAGCCCTCCTTGACGGGCCCGCGGATGACACAGATCCGGTGCCAGAGCGGCCCGAGAAGCTGTTCGATGACCTCATCGAGGTCGAAATCGCGCCGGATCACGCGTTTCGCGGCCAGTTCGGCGAGCACCATGCGCATGGGCTGGCGGATGTCCCGGCCCATCCAGGCGCGCCAGGCCTCTCCGGCATGCTGGTCATCGGCGGCGGCCATCAGCGCCCCGCGCAGCACCGCATGGCCGTTTCCTGTGCGGGCGGCGGCCTCCAGCGGGACAATCAGCGTCGCAATCCGTTCCTGCGGGTCGCGCCCGCCGTCCGGACTGTCCGGCACCAGCGCCAGCGCTGCATCCACACACATGGCGCCGATCGACGGCCACCAGCGGTAAATCGTCTGCTTCGAGGCGCTCGCCCGTTTGGCCACGGCATCCACGCTGAAGGTCCGCCAGCCGCTTTCAGCAAGTTCGGCGCGTGTCGCCTCGAGAATGGCGGAACGGGACTCCTCGCTACGTGATGGGCCTTTGCGGGACGTCTTCTTCACGCTGGCGTCTGTCGGCATTCGAGTGGTCTCCCTGGCCGGAACTGTGGGGCCTCTTTCGAGATCCTAGGTCAAACGGGTAAACAATGTCCGATTCACATTGGCGACTTCTGCAGTATGCAATAGAGAGGCGCCGGCAGGAACAGGCCGAAGAACAGGATTGGGACCATGAGGACGATCGAGGAACTGATTGAGGGCTACCGGCGCTTTCGCGGCAGCGTCTATTCCAGACAGGCCGAGCTGTATCGAGAACTCGGCGAAGGCCAGAACCCTGCCATCATGTTGATTGCCTGCGCGGACAGCCGCGCCGATCCGTCGGACATCTTCTCCGCGGCGCCAGGCCAGCTGTTTGTGGTACGCAATGTGGCCAACCTTGTGCCGCCTTACATGCCAGACGGAAAACTGCACGGGGTCAGTTCGGCGCTGGAATATGCGGTGAATGTGCTGAAGGTGCAGCACATCGTGGTGATGGGGCATGGCGGTTGCGGGGGTATCCAGGCATCGCTTGCCGGTGGGGACAACCCGCTGATTGGCGAATTCGTGACGCCCTGGGTCTCTCTGCTCGATGAAGCGCGCGACCGGGTCCTCGAATCCGGCTCGATCAATCCGCAATACTCGCTGGAACTGGAAGGCATCGAAACCTCGCTCAAGAACCTGCTCAGCTTTCCCTTCGTGGAAAAGGCCGTCAGCGCGGGCGACCTGGCGCTGCACGGCGCCTGGTTCGCGATCAAGCATGGTGAGTTGCACTGGCGGAATGCCAAAACCGGCCGGTTCGAGGTCGTTGACCGCTAAGTGTGCGGCGTAAACGTCGAAACTGACGCAAAGATGGCTGACGCCAGCATGGAGAGCGCTGCCCCGCGATTGAACCAGCGGGTGAAGGTGGGCGACTCGAAATGGTGGTTCATGCCATCGGCCAGCCAGGCATAGAGCGTCAGGCCCGTCATTTCACACACTGTGATCGTGACCATCATGATCAGCGCCTGCGGCACAACCGGGTGGGTCATGTCGAAATAGGACGGCAACAGCAGGCCGAAGAACACGAGCGCATTGGGGTTCAGCACCTGCAGGCCGACGCCGCGGGCAAACAGCTTGCCCCTTGGCGGAGCGTCTTTGGCGCTGGCATGAGGGTTGGACGGGTCCGCCATGGCCAGCGACCAGGCCAGCCAGGCGATAAAGCAGATCCCGGCAATCTTCAGCCCATTCAGCAGAATCGGGAACTGCGCGGCAAAGGCGGCGATGCCGCCGGCTGCCAGCGAAATCCAGAGCAGGTTTGCCGCCGCCACGCCAAGGGCGGGGATGAGCGCGGTCGGCGCGCGATAGCGCAGCGACGTGCTCATCACCAGCATGACGGCCGGGCCGGGGGTCAGGCCGCCCGCAATGAACAGGGCGACCAGGGCAATCCAGACCGAAAGGTCCATTCAGGCCCCCGTCATGCGTTTGAACTTCAGGTGTTTTCGCCGCGCTCGACAGCGGCCGAGATCAGCTCGCGGGCCTTCTCGATGCCGTACCAGCCCTCAATCCGGGTCCATTTGCCCTTTTCGAGGTCTTTGTAGTGCGTGAAGAAGTGAGCGATCTTGTCACAAAGCGTCTGCGGCAGGTCGTGATAGGTCGCGATCTTGTCGTAGTACGCCGTCAGCTTCGGATGCGGCACGGCGAGGATTTTCTCATCCGGGCCTTTGTCATCCGTCATCATCAGAACGCCGACCGGGCGTGCCCGCACGACAGATCCCGGCACCAGCGGCCGGTTTCCGACGACCATGACGTCGATCGGGTCGCCGTCGAGGCTCATCGTGTGAGGCACGAAGCCGTAATTACACGGGTAGCGCATCTCGGTGTAGAGATACCGGTCGACGAACATCGCGCCGGAATCCTTGTCGATCTCATATTTGATCGGGTCGCCGCCGAGGGGTACTTCGATCAGAACGTTGAGGTCATCCGGCGGGTTCTGGCCCGCGCTGATCTTTGAAAGGTCCATTGTCTGCGCTCGCTTAGGGAGGAAGTGAGGGTTCGCGTGGCGATGGCCTTTTGAGGCCTGAACGTCAAGAGTGGCGTTGCCGCAAACGACTAATGTCTCAGGTCTCTGCCTTTACTTCTGCCGCTTCGAAGATCCGCATGGGCGCCCCGCCAGCAGAGAGCCGGCGGGCTGTTTTGACGAATTCCCGGCTCTCTTTCAGGGCAAAATGGGCTTTGAGGGCGGCCATGTCGCGCCAGTATTCGACGAAGACCAGAAGGGCCGGGTCATCGCAATCTGCATGCACATTGTGGGAGATGCAGCCATCCTCCGCGCGGGACCGGGCGCAGTGTTCCCGGCACAAGGCAATGAGCTCTGCCTCTGTTTCGGGCCGGGTGCGGACGCTGCCGGTCACGATGATCATCGCAGGAATCTCTCAGTCGCGGATCAGGGCGTAGTTGAAGCTGATCGACACGCGCGGCTCTTCGGCCCGGTTCGGCATGACTTCATGGCGCAGCCAGGATTCCCAGAACAGGGCATGGCCTTCCTTCGGTTCGAGATAGACGAAGCGGCGGGCGGATTCCGGCGCATCGTCTGTCGGCTGAGGCGCGCTCATCATGAAGGTGAGGCGCGGGTCTTCCATTTTCAGCGTACCTGCGCCGTCGGGCACGGCCACATAATAGGTGCCGGAAATCACGCTGCCCGGATGGATATGGCCGGAATGGCTGCCGCCTTCGCCGAGAATGTTCACCCAGAGCGCATCGAGTTCGAGGTGAAACCCCACCATGTCCCAGTGGAGTTCCTTTGCGAATTCGGCGGCCTGGCTGTCCAGCAATTCCTTGAGGGCGGCGAACTCCGGAAACCGTTCCGGCAGGTCGTCGAGCGAGGCATAGGAGGTGTAGCCGTCATATCCCTGCTCGTCGCACCAGTCATTGCCGGCCGTGTCTTCGTCCTCCAGCAGCCAGCAGACGGTTTCCAGTTCAGTGCGCAGGGCATCGGTGCCGACTGTGGCTTCCTTCACGAGCGTGGGGAACAGGGTCTTGAGTGTCATGGCAGGACCAAAAAGAAAGGCCCCGCCGGGCGGGCCGGCGGGGCAGGGCTTTTCTGGAGACGGACTATTCCGCCGGCTTGATGAATTTCAGCGTCATGCGGTCGCTTTCGCCGATGGCCTGATAGGATTCCGGATCCCAGCCCTCAGGGGCCTCATCGCCGTCTTTCGGCTCGGTGCTGACCGGCGGCAGTGTCCAGACGCCGTAGGGGTGGTCTGCGGTGTCGGCCGGATTGGCGTTGATCTCGGACGAGCCTGCGAATTCAAAGCCTGCATTTTCGGCCAGTGTCTTCACATAGTCCTCATGGACATAGCCGCTTGGGGCCTGCGGGTCCTGAATTGCGGTCGAGGGCAGGCGGTGTTCCACCACGCCCAGCACGCCGCCAGGCTTCAGCGCGGCATAGGCGTCGTTAAAGAATTTCTGCTCGAACCCGCCTGCCATCCAGTTGTGGATGTTGCGGAAAGTCAGCACGACGTCTGCGGTGCCGGGCTCGGTCAGCGGGCCGCTGCTCGCGGAAAAGCCCGTATAGGTGATCGTGCCGAATTTCGGGTCGGTATAGTTCGACTTGAAATTCTCAATGTTGGTCTCGATCCGTGCGACACGCTCGGCATCCTCGATGCCCGACGGATCGAACATTGCTGCGACCAGCTTGCCGCCGCCGGAAGCCAAGTATGGCGCAAGGATGTTGGTGTACCAACCGCCGCCCGGCCAGATTTCCACGACCGTGTCATCCGGTTCGACGCCCAGGAATTCCAGCGTTTCCTCCGGATGACGCCACGCATCGCGGGCTTTTTCCTCTGGCGAGCGGACATCGCTGGCGATGGCGATCTCCAGGGGAGTTTCGGTTTCGGACGCCGCCGCGGCGGGCGATTCCGAATCGACTTCGGCGATAGCTACCGGATTGTCTGCCGGGGCCGGAGCGCAGCCGGCGAGCAGAGCCAGGGAAATGAGGGAAGCAGATACGGCGGTTTTCATCGGTGTTTCTCCGTCGATGGGACCTCTTGAACGTTTCTTGTAGGCTCCCACATGTACCGTGTCACGGTGCTGCAATGCGGGCCGTGGCCGGATTTCGTGCCGGTGCCATCGTTTGGGCCGGGTGTTTGCGAAGTTCGAATCCAGACGGAGCCCCCCGATCAGGGTGCTTCCAGTTGCTTTGAGACAGAGGACTGAACACATGTCGAATATAGATCTGACCCCCATTTACCGTACCATGGTTGGCTTTGACCGCATGGCCAATATGATCGATCAGGCCGCGCGCCTGGACGGCTCGCAGGGCTATCCGCCTTATAATATCGAGCGAGTCGACGAAAACGCCTTCGCCATTGAGGTCGCCGTTGCCGGGTTTACCGAGGCCGACCTGGAAATCGAGACGAAGGAAGGCCTGCTGACCGTCGCGGGCAAAAAATCCGAACCCGAAGATGCCGGCGGCAAGAATTACCTGCACCGCGGCATTGCGCAGCGCAGCTTCATCCGCCGCTTCCAGCTGGCCGATCACATTCTCGTGACCGGTGCCCAATTGGATCATGGCGTGCTCCGGATCGACCTCATCCGCGAACTTCCGGAAGAGAAAAAGCCGCGCAAGATCCAGATCGGCGCCTCCGAATCGCAGGAACCGAAACTGATCGGCAAGAAAAAGGCTGACGCAGCCTAAAGCGGCTCGTCGCAAGACAAAGACTGATCAAAGACCACAGTCAGACGCGGCGCGTTCCGGCAGGGGCGCGCCGCTTTCTATTGTGTGGCTTCCATTGAGCGGCAGGTCAGGCGTCGGGTGCGGCCATTTTCCGGGCGTGCCGGAAAACATCGAGGCAATGCGTCTCGCCAAGGAACACTTCCAGTGTGCGGCAATCCTTCAGTGTACGGCTGACATACCGGTCCACCGCATTGAAGGCTTCAGCGGCATGTTTCTGGGTAGATTGCTCAAAAGCGCCGCTTTCCAGCGTTGCGGAGAACTGGCCTGAACCTGTGCGCGCCGCAGCGGCGTTCGCCCTGGCCCAGGGCAGATAGGTTTTGCCGACTTCTTCCGCGAAGAGGGGCGCCAGCGTGGGTTCCAGCGCCGGCATGTCCGCGAACGGACCACCGGCTTTCGGGTCGTCCATGTTTTCACACCAGGCCACGACAAATGGCGTCTGGTCTTTCAGCCATTCTGCCGGGGTCGGATCCAGCAGCATTTGCTGCAGCTGGGCGGCCAGACTGAAATCGGCGAAGGCCGGACGGCCGCCGAAAATAAACAGGTGGTCTTTCAGGTGCGTATTCAGCAATTCCGCAAAGCGGCGCCAGGAGGCGCTGAGCACCGGCTGGTTTTCCGGCGACGCCCCGACGAGCGGCAGGCGGTCCGCCATCCGCTCGGCAATCTGGACGGACGGCTTCTTCCAGGCGCGCGGGCGCTTGCCGCCCGACAATTGCACCAGGGCGCGCAGGCCCGCCTGATCACGGTCCGGCTTGTGGCCCCAGCGCTGCTGGAACATGCACTTGTTCAGCCACTCGTCGCCATAATCCTCAAGGATCAGGGACAGCGCCGCCAGCGCCGGTTCTTCGGGCGTGGCAGACGGCTCGGGCTGGGCGGCTTCCAGCGCGAACAGCATGCGCGTCGATTCCTGGCTCACCGGCCGGTCGGGCGAGACCAGCAACGGCACAGTCGCGATCCGCGACAGTGCGCGGAAATCGGTTTCGGTTTCGCGCGACCGGGTGATCCACTCGAATGCGAGTCCCTTGTAACGCAGGAAGGCACGCACTTTCAGCGAGTAGGGCGACGTTTCGGCGCCGAAGAGGCGATAGGCTGACATGGCTTCTGGTTCCCGTCTCGGCTCGGCCCCTGCTTAGGCATTTCAGCCCGGACTGCCAACCAGTGTTTGCCGCCACGCCTGTAAATGGCTATGCGCGTGACCAGATAGTCTGACCTGACATGAAGGAGAGGCCGATGCGCGTGATGCACGTCATGGCCGGTGCCGCAGAGGGCGGCGCGGAAAATATCATGCTGGAATCGGTTCTGGCGCTGGCGGAAGCTGGCCTCACCCAACATGTGGTGACCCGTCCCGACAATCAGTTCCGGGTACAAAAATTTCGTGAGGTCGGCATCGGCGTCGATGTGGCGCCGTTCAACAATGCCTGGCCATTCCCGACGCGCCGTGTGCTCGGCGATGCAATCAAGGCGTTCAGGCCGGATGTCATTGAATACTGGATGGGCCGCGCCGGACAGTTCGCACCGAAGGAATACCGGAGCCGCTCGATTGGCTGGTATGGCGGCTATTACAAGCTTGCCCGCTTCGTGAACTGCGAATGGCATATCGGTCTGACGATCGACCTGTTGCGCCACATCCGCGAACAGGGCGTCAGCGATGACCGGTCCGGCATCGTCCACACCTATGCAGATTTCGAAGGCGAAGACCCCGTCGACCGCGCCAGCCTCGACACGCCGGCGGATGCGCCGGTCGGCCTGGCCCTGGCCCGCCTGCACGAAAAGAAGGGGCTCGACACGCTGCTCGACGCGACGGCGAAAGTGCCGGGCCTCTATGTCTGGATCGCGGGGGAGGGGCCGCTGGAAGCGGAACTGCGCGCGCATTGCAAGCGGCTGAACCTGGATGACCGCGTGCGCTTCCTCGGCTGGCGCAATGATCGCGGCGCGCTGCTGGCGGCCTGCGACGTCGTGGCGTTCCCGTCACGCTATGAACCGTTCGGCACGGTGACGGTGGATGCCTGGGCGGCCTCGCGTCCGCTGGTGGCGGCCGATGCTGTCGGTCCGGCGGCTTATGTGAAAGATGGCGAGAACGGCGTTCTGATTCCCAAGAACGATGTTGATGCCCTGGCGAATGCGCTCAGCAAGGTGATCTCGGACAAGGATTTTGCCGCCAGGATCGTCGCCGGCGGCCGCGCTTCCTATGAGGCGCAGTTCAACAAGGCGGCTTTCCAGCGCGACTCCAAAGCCTTCTATCAGAAAATCATCGATTATGCGGGGCCGTTCCCGGGCTGATCGCGCAGTCATTCATCCTTCGACTTCGCTCAGGATGAGTCCGCACTTTTTGAGCGCTCTTGGCTAGAGCGAAGTCGAAGCACGGGTGCGGGCTAGCCGATGCTGGCAAAGAAGGCGCGATAGAGTCCCTCGGCAGCGTGGCGGCCGGGGCCGATATCGACCCGGATGCCCGCGCGGCGCAGGCGCTGGATGCCACCATTCGCCACCGGATGCGGATCCAGCACACTGCAGACGACGCGGGCGACGCCAGCCTCCTCCAGCTTCATGGAGCAGGACTTACCTCCGGCTGAGCGTTCGCGGCAGGGCTCCAGCGTGACATAGGCGGTGCCGCCGCGGGCGGCCTCTCCGGCCTCTTTCAGCGCGATCTCTTCGGCATGGGGCTGGCCGCCATGGCCGGTCACGCCTTCACCGACGATATGGCCATGCGAATCCAGGATTACGCAGCCAACGGATGGGTTCGATCCTGTCAGGCCGTGATTGAGACGGGCGAGCGCGAGCGCCCGCCCCATCATACGCTGGTCGCGCCGTTTGCTCATGGCAGGTCCGGCAGGTCCCGCGCACGGTCCGCGTCGAGATAGCGCACGGCGACAGGCTTCAGATCATCGTTGAGATCGATCAGCAGCGGATTGCCGGTCGGGATCTCCAGCGAGGTGATCTTGTCGTCGGGCACATCGAACAGGTGCTTCACCAGCGCGCGCAGGGAGTTGCCGTGCGCGGCAATGACGACATCCTTGCCGGATTTCAGCACCGGGGCGATCTCGGCATTCCAATAAGGCAGCACACGGTCCAGCGTCAGTTTCAGGCTTTCTGTATCCGGAATGTCGATCCCCTTGTAGCGTGGATCGGTGGACAGGTCCCAAGTGGTCCCTTTTTCCAGTGGCGGCGGCGGCACGTCATAGGAGCGGCGCCAGACATGGACCTGATCGTCGCCATGCTTGGCGGCGGTCTCTGCCTTGTCGAGGCCTGTCAGGCCGCCATAGTGGCGCTCGTTCAGCTGCCAGGCTTTCTCCACCGGCATCCAGGCGCGGTGCATTTCCGTCAGCGCGAGCCACAAGGTGCGGATCGCGCGGGTCTGGTAGCTGGTGAAGGCGGCGCGGAAGTCTGCATCGACGCTTTTGAGCAGTTGGCCGGCTTTTCTGGCTTCGCCTTCGCCTTTTTCGGTCAGGTCAGCATCCCACCAACCGGTGAAGCGGTTTTCGAGGTTCCAGGCGGATTGTCCGTGGCGGACGAGAGCTAGCTTCGGCATCGCGGTGAGAGGTCCTTTTTAGTCCTGACTGTCTTTCTGGCGGCCTTTTCGGCTTAAAACGGCGCAGATTCAAGCGTCCATGATCCGCATCAGCTCTGCCAGGGCCAATACGACATGATAGCCGGTTGAGGCGGGCATGTTGTGCGCCATCGGCTTGCCGGTGGAATCATACTGATCGATCCAGCCGCCTTCAGGTGTCAGATATTCGTCCATCAGCACGTCGAAACTGCGGCACGCGGCAGCAGAAAAGCTTTCGTCTTCCGTCGCTTCGAACATGGCGAGATGCGCCTTCAGCGCTTCGGTTTGCGGCCATGTGCGGCGCGACCCGTCCGCGACAGCGCCTTCGCGCGTGACTTCCTGCAAAGCCCGGCCTTCGTCATCGAGGGTCGAACAGGCGAAGACGTAAAGGGTCTCCGCCCGGATGTGGACCGGCGTGCTGGTGGCCCGGGCATAGGCGTGCAGCAGCCAGACCCATTCGAACTGATGGCCTGGCTCGACAATATCGGCATCCCGTCCGGCCGGCTGGGTCCAGCCCGGGGCGAAATGCTCGCCCAGCAGGTCGCCCGGTCCGGCCGTGAAAAATCTGTCGAACAGGCTGATAATCTCACCCGCACGGGAAAGATGGTCGCCGTCCGGGTCTGCCCGGTGCAGGGCCAGACAGGCCTCCAGCAGGTGCATGTGCGGGTTCTGGTGGCGCTTCTGGTCCGCAGGCAGCGTTTCGAAATACCCGCCATCCGGGGCACGCAGCTTTGCATCGGCAGCCGTCAGGATCCTGCGTGCGCCGGCCAGAGCCTCTTCCGCGCCTTCAAGGACGCTTGCCGTTTCAGCGAGGGCAAAGAGAACGAACGCGGTGTCGTAAAGATCCGCCGTGTCGTCGGTGAAGCCGGACCCGTCAGACCCCAGCACGCGGCCGGCAAGCCCGTCAGGCCGCAGAGCAGAGCCGGTCAGCGTCGATAATCCCGTTGCCAGGAGGTCCGCACTTGTGTCCGGCTTCCAGCCCAGCCGCAGGGCTTCGGCAAAGACATAGGTCTGCCGTGCCTGGACCCTGACACGGGTTGTATCCTGGTCTGCGGACTGGTGATCGAGTGCCAGTGTTTCCCGGAACAGGCCATGGTCACCGACGCCGCGCTCCGACCATAGCGGAAAGCAGGCATCCATCAGCCAGTGGCGGGCTTCCCGTGCCCGGCGTTTCAAGGCGGACTTTGACATATGGCGCAAACCCCGTAGCAGATGCGGCGGCGAATGCCGCTCGCCAGACCCGACGCGCACCTGCTAACAGGAGCGGGCCCCGTTGGCCAGCGGCGCCGGCCCGTTGCCGCGCCTGAATGCAACAGAGTAGGAAAGGCCCCGATGAAGGACAGGATCTTCTTCCCACTTGCCCTGCTGGTTGCGGTCGGGTTGGTCGGGATCGCCATTTTGCCCGGCATTGGCCGCCTGCCGTCCGGAACGGTGACAGGCGATGGCGAGAATTATAACGAGATTACGGTTTCCGGCATCTACCTCAACAAGATCATGGCTGGCGGTGATGCCGAAACCCGCCTGATCAACGGACCCAATGGCCGCAAGCTGCTCTATATCGAGGTGCAGTCCGGTATGCTGGACGAGGCGCCGGAACTTGGTCCGCATTTCCGCCTGGCAGCAGATATGGAAGTCCAGTTCGCTGGCTACACCGTCCGGAGCACGGTGCGGGCCCGTCCTGCAGACACGCGCGGCGCCCTGCAGATGGAAGCGAATTATTCTGCCGGGCGTGCGGGGAATTCAGGTTGGCACGTGTTCGACCTGCAGCCCGGCTTCGAGGATTTCAGTTTTGAATATGACGTGCCGCTGATCGAAGGTGATCAGGGGATCGACTATTTTGGAATCCGTCCGGTCGTGCCCGACAAGACCCGGGCGATGATCGTCGAAGAGGTCAGGTTTGAACGCCTGGGCCGCTGGGCAGATCAATAGAACCGGCAGCACAACACAAAATCCGGAGACGACATTGGCTGATACAGACATCTCCACGCCGACTGAACCCCAGCACGGCGAAGACCCGTATCTCTGGCTGGAAGAGGTTGAAGGCGACGAAGCACTTGCCTGGGTCCGTGCCCAGAATGCGCGTACGCTGGCGGAGTTGCAGGCCGATCCGCGCTATGCCGGCTTCGAGGCGGCGGCGCTGGATGCGCTGAACTCGAAGGAGCGAATTGCCTATGGCGTGGTCCGCTCCGGATTCGTGTATAATTTCTGGCAGGACGACACGAATGTGCGCGGCCTGTGGCGCCGGACCCCGATGGCCTCGTACCGCACCGACGCGCCCGACTGGGAAACCATCGTCGACTTCGACGAGCTCGCCGAAGAGGAAGGCCGCAACTGGGTCTACAAGGGCGCGAACTGTTTCTCACCGAAGGGCTCAGGCACCTATAAATGCATGGTCTCGCTGTCAGATGGCGGCAAGGATGCCGTGATCCAGCGCGAGTTCGACCTTGCCACGAAAACCTTTGTGAAAGACGGCTTCGTGACGCCGGAAGCCAAGCAGGGCCTTGCCTGGGCCGGGCCGGATACGGTTCTGATTGCCACCGACTGGGGGGAGGGGACGCTGACGGAGTCCGGTTATCCTTTCGTCGTGAAGCGCTGGCAGCGCGGCACGCCGCTGGAAAGCGCCGAAGACGTCTATCGCGGCAGCGTCAAGGATGTCGGCGTCTGGCCGATGACGCTGGAACTGGACGATGGCACAATCCTTCAGGGCGCTGTGGAGGCGGAAACCTTCTTCACCTCCAGCTATTGGTGGTTCCCGGAAGGGGAGGCCACGCCGGTCAGATGGCCGATCCCGATGAAATCCACGCCGGAAGGCATTTACCGGGGGCAGTTTCTGGTCTCCCTGCAGGAAGACTGGTCCCCGGAAGGTCAGTCGGACACGTTCCGGTCAGGGGATCTTGTTGCGTTCGACGTTGCGGCCTTCATGGAAAGCCGGTCGCTGCCGCACGTTTCGCTGGTATTTCACCCTTCTGAAGCGCAGGCCCTGGAGGGGGTCGCGATTGCCAGCGGCGCGATGTTGCTGTCCGTCAGCGATACGGCGGTCGGCAAAGTCATGCGGGCTGAACCGCGCGAGGATGGCTGGCGTGTGGGGCGTGTTGCATTGCCCGGCGAGGGCCAGGCCAGCATCGCCTTTGCCAATCCGCATGAAGAGACCGTCTTCCTGAACTATGAGGATTTCCTCACGCCGGACTCGCTCCTTGAGTTCGATTCCGCGCATGATGTGGCAAGCGTGCTGAAAAGCGTGCCTGCCAAGTTCGATACGGCCGGCCTGAAGGTGGAGCAGCATTTCGCGACGTCGAAAGACGGAACCAGAGTGCCGTATTTCCTCGTCGCGCGGAAAGACATTCCGATGGATGGTTCCACGCCGACACTGCTTTACGGTTATGGCGGGTTCCAGGTTTCGCTGAACCCGGCCTACAGCCCGGTCACCGGACGGCTCTGGCTGGAGCAGGGCGGGGCCTATGTGCTGGCGAATATCCGCGGTGGCGGCGAGTTCGGCCCGGCCTGGCACCAGGCAGGCCTGAAGGAGAACCGCCAGTGCATCTATGATGATTTCATTGCCGTGGGCGAAGACCTGATTGCGTCTGGCGTGACCAGCGCGGACCATCTCGGCATTATGGGGGGCTCAAATGGCGGCTTGTTGATGGGGGTCATGCTGAACCAGCGGCCGGACCTCTGGAATGCGGTCGTGGTCCAGGTGCCGCTGCTGGACATGCTGCGCTACCATCTTCTTCTCGCAGGGGCGTCCTGGGTTGATGAATACGGCTCGCCGGACGTTCCGGAAGAGCGGGCTTTCCTCGAAACGATCTCGCCCTACCAGAATTTCGATGCCGGCAAGCCTTATCCGGAGCCCTTTTTCGTGACCTCGACAAAGGACGACCGGGTCCATCCGGGCCATGCCCGCAAGATGGCGAAGAAATTCGAAGCCGCGGGCCTGCCATTCCTTTACTATGAAAACATGGACGGCGGACACGCAGCAGCGGCGAACCAGACCGAACGCGCGAAGCGTACAGCCCTGGAATTCACCTATCTCGGCCAGAAACTTGCAGGGGCCGGCCAGTCGACGTGAATCCGGAATTCAGACTCCGGTGTTCACATTTCGACGAGCCGTCCGGTTTTTCTTTTTCGATGGCTTGTCAAAATACCCAAGCGTGAGACTGTCCGTCCATGAAGCTGGATGATCCAGGCCTTGAGAACGAGCTTGTCAGCCTGAAAGTGCTGACGGAGGCTGACCGGGACGTGCTGGCCAGTACCAGCGCCGTTGAGGCCATGTGGCAATGGATGCCCGTGATCGCGACGGGCACCAATTTTCACGCCTATTTCGACCATACGCTGGAGATGAAGACCTCCGGCGACTACATCCCGTTTACAATCTGGCGGAAATCGGACGGCGCTTTCGTCGGCGTCGTCGCTTATGTGGAAATTTCCCGCACACACCGGCGGCTGCGGATTGCCTCGCTCTGGGTTGTCGAAGAGATGCGCGGCACGGCAATTGTCCCGGCGGTCCAGCTCGCCACGATCGAACGAGCCGTTGCCTCGCGGATGCGGCGCATCGAGATCCTGACGCCGGAAAGCAATGCGCGCTCCATCCGGTCAATCGAGCGGTTCGGGGCAAAGCGCGAAGGCACGCTGCGCAGTTATTTCCGTATGTCCAATGGCGCCTGGGCCGATATGGCGGTCCTGTCGCTGGTTGGAGACGAAGCACTGGCGTCGATTGCGCTGCTCAAGGACCGGGTACGGGCCCTGCAACAGGCTTAAATGCTTGACGCCGCTGGCATTCGCGTGCTTTAGCCGCCCGAAATCTGCGCAAATCCAGAAGCGCGCCTTGACCGATCCCGTGAGGACAGCGAGGCCCCCCGCCCGGCGAAGTTTCGCTCAGCGGGGCTCTTGGTCTTTGCGTTGAACCTGTGGAGCGCCCATGTCAGGACAAATCTGACAGACGGCATAAGGAGTAACGCGATGTTTGACGCCCTCAGCGAACGGCTCGGCGGCATATTCGACAATCTGACGGGGCGCGGGGCGCTTTCCGAGAAGGATGTGTCCGAAGCGCTGCGTGAAATCCGGGTTGCACTGCTGGAAGCGGACGTCGCGTTGCCTGTGGTCAAGGACTTCATCGCCCGGGTGAAAACCCGCGCCGTCGGCGAAGAAGTCATCCGCTCCGTGAAGCCTGGTCAGCAGGTGATCAAGATCGTCTATGACGGCCTGGTCGAGATGCTGGGCGGGGAAGACGCTGACACCAGCCTGCGCATCGACAGCCCGCCGGCGGTCGTGATGATGGCGGGTCTGCAGGGCTCCGGTAAGACGACGACGACCGGCAAGCTGGCCAAACGCCTTTCGGAAAAGGGCCGCAAGAAAGTTCTTCTCGCGTCGCTCGACGTGCGCCGCCCGGCGGCCATGGAACAGCTGGCGATCCTTGCAGATCAGTGCGGCGACAATGTCAGCTCCCTGCCAATCATCCAGGGCCAGCTTCCCGCGGACATCGCCCGGCGCGCGCTGAACGCCGCAAAGATCGGCGGCTATGACGTCCTCTTCCTCGATACCGCCGGCCGGACCAGCATCGACGAACAGATGATGACCGAGGCGGCCGAGATCGCCGGGATCGCCCAGCCTCAGGAAACCCTTCTGGTCGCTGATGCGCTGACCGGCCAGGACGCGGTGGAAACCGCGCGGCGTTTCCATGAGCGTTTGCCGCTGACCGGTCTTGTCCTGACCCGGATGGATGGTGACGGGCGCGGCGGTGCGGCGCTGTCCATGCGCGCGGTTACAGGCCTGCCGATTAAATTCCTCGGCGTCGGTGAAAAGCTCGACGGGCTCGATACGTTCGATGCCCAGCGTGTGGCCGGACGTATCCTCGGCCAGGGTGATATTGTCTCGCTGGTCGAAAAAGCCTCCGAACAGATGGATGCTGCGAAGGCCGAGCGGATGGCGGAGAAGATGCGCAAGGGCATCTTCGACCTCAACGACCTCGCCGAACAGCTCAAGCAGATGCAGCAGATGGGCGGCCTTGGCGGCCTGATGGGCATGCTGCCGGGCGCCCGCAAGGCCAAGCAGGCCATGGAAGCGGCAAACCTCGACGACAATGTCCTGAAACGTCAGGAGGCGATCATTTCCTCCATGACGAAGGCCGAGCGTGCAAAGCCCGCGCTGCTTAACGCCTCGCGCCGCAAGCGTATTGCAGCCGGCTCCGGCACCACGGTGCAGGATGTGAACAAGCTGCTGAAGATGCACCAGCAGATGGCCGGCATGATGAAGAAGATGCGCACCAAGGGCGGTATGAAGAACATGCTGGGCATGGCGCAGCAGGCCGGGATTTCACAGGCGGATCTCGCCAAGATGGGCGGCCAGCAATTGCCGGGCCTTGGCGGCGGGTCGCTGCCGCCGGGCATGGGCGACCTGTTGGGGGGTAAAAAGAAATGACCGATATCGACACGACGCTGGCCAAGTTTCAGCTGAACCAGTTCCGCGACAGCATCGACAATCTGGATGCCATCCTCGTTCATACGCTGGCCGAGCGCTTCAAGCTGACCCAACAGGTTGGCAAGCTGAAGGCCCAGCACAATCTTCCGCCCGCAGACAAATCCCGGGAGGCCGAACAAATCGAACGGTTGCGCGAAATGGCGCAGCAGTCCGGCCTCGACCCGGCCTTTGCCGAGAAATTCCTCAATTTCATCGTGGCGGAAGTGATCCGCCATCATGAGCATATCCGCGGCCTTGAGGCCGACTAGAATATTCCAGAGACGCCAGTACACAGGAGATAACCCCATGGCCCTCAAAATCCGGCTCGCTCGCGGCGGGTCCAAGAAACGCCCTTTCTATTCCGTCGTTGTTGCCGACGCGCGCGCCCCGCGTGACGGCCGCTTCATCGAGAAGATCGGCACCTATGATCCGCGCCAGCCGAAAGATTCGGAAAACCGCGTAAAGATCGACGCTGAAAAAGCTGCTGAATGGGTCCGCAAGGGCGCTCAGCCGACGGATCGTGTTGCACGCTTCCTGTCGCAGATCGAAGTTGACGGCAAACCGGTCGTCGCCTGGACGCACGGCAACAACCCGAAAAAGGCCGAGCCGGGCAAGAAAGCCCAGGAACGTGCCAAAGAGCGTGAAGAAAAAGCTGCGGCCGCGGCTGAAGCTGCTGCTGCGCCGGCCGAAGAGGCACCAGCTGAGGACGCCCCGGCAGAAGAAGCCGCTTCCGAATAAACTGCCCGCCATCTGGCAGGCCATGGAAGGGCCGGCACCCGGGAAGGGTGCCGGCCTTTTCCGTATTTGTGTTGATCGCGAACGCGGGGGCGAGGTATACGGCACGTGTTCGGAATATATGGAGACACGCGATGAAGGTTCTGCTGGTTCTTGTCGTTCTTGCGGCTGCGATGCCTTTCCACGCGGTCGGGGAGGATGCCAGCCCTTCCGGGATCGCGCGGGAGTATGTCGCGAACTTCCAGCCGGAAATCGGGCGTTGGGCGGTTGTCAATTCCGTGATGACGGGCCCCGGTACACTTGAGGAACAGGATTTCATCGTAGAAACGGCTCAGATTTTTGACGGTCTCGGCGTCAGGACCGATTGGTATGATGCAGAGACCGGCAATTTCTTTGGGGAAGTCATCCGCTCCTACAATCCGGCATCCGGAGTGGTCGACCAGCTCTACTTCGCCGGTAAGCGGTCTTCCTGGTCGACGACCGCGCAGACCGTCACTTTCTCAGAAACAGGCTATACCACAGCCTTTTCCGGCGCAGACCAGTTCGGCGCGTTCGATGCGCGGAGCCAGACGACCTATCTTCCCGATCATGGTGGTTATGACTGGACAATCAAGCGCCGCTACAATGGAGGCGATTGGTTTGTCGTTGACCGGGGCGAGGCTCGTCCGTTTCCCGCCGCTGACTGACATTCCGAAAAGGCTGTCCCTGGCGTCTGGCCAACTGCCTGCGAATCTTGCCCTGCGCCGCAGCCCGGCTAGACAGGCGGGATGAGCAACAATGCAGCAGATAGCAGACTGATTGCGGTGGGTGTCCTGAAGGGCGCCCATGGCGTGCGCGGCGATGTGCGGGTGAGGAGCTTCACGGCTGACCCGGACGCCGTATTCGATTTCGGCCCGTTGCTGGACGAGGCAGGCAAGGTTGTCGTGACGCCGAAATCTGCCCGCCCGGCGAAAGATCATTTCATTGTCCGCCCGAAAGAGCAGAAGCAGAAGGAAGACTGGGACGCGCTGCGCGGGACGCTGCTGTATGTGCCCCGCACCAGTCTGCCTGAAGCCGATGAGGACGAGTTCTATATCGAGGATCTTGTCGGCCTCGACGTCTACTCAGGCGGCAGCGAACGCGCCGGGCGTATCCGTGCGGTCCAGGATTTTGGGGCAGGGGAGCTTCTGGAAATCGATCTGGCCGGGGGTAGCAGTGTGTTCGTGCCGTTTACCCTGGCGGATGTACCGGTTGTGGACCTCGCTGCAGGCCGTGTTGTGCTGGCGACACTGGACGAATGGGTGGAAGCGGACGGCGAGGAAGATGCCCCCCCAGACGTCTGACGTCCCACGTTGCGCGGTGTTCAGACAGTCTTTGCCATACTTTCATCCAGACTGAGTGGAAGTATGGCCGATGATGACAAAGTTCCTTCGCCTCCTGGCAGTGCTTGCGGCCCCCATTGCAATGGTTGGCGGCGCACAGGCCGGCACAGAGCCTTATGACCAATATGCCGGACAGGATGAGGAGCCGCCGGCGCTGATCCTGTACAGCGGCGCGGAGTATTCCGGCGAAATGCGGGAAATCTACGACCCGATCCATGCCCTGCCGAACCTGCACTTCAACGACCGTGCCCGTTCCATCGCCGTGCTGTCGGGACAATGGGAGGTCTGTCAGCACAGCGACTTCACCGGCCGCTGTGTGTTCCTGCGCTATGACGTGCCGGATCTTGCCTGGTACGGCCTGTCTGGTGAGATCTCATCCGTGCGGCCTGTCTATGAATATACAGATGCCGAGCACGGCCTGATGTTCGTGCGCGATGACAATGGCTACATCCGCTATGTCGATGATGAGCGTTACGGCGATGACACCTACAGCTATGGCTATGGTGCTTCGACCTCGATCCAAGTCTATCACTATGGCTATTCGCCGGACTACCGGCGCTTTGGCTATTACGATCCGCGGCTTGGCTACGACCCTTACGGGTTTGGCTGGACGACCTATTCACGGCCTTATTATTCGGCCGATCGCCGCCGGGAACGGCCACCGCCGCGCGGGCACTATGGCGCGCGCGGGGCATCCGTAACGCTGTACACCGACTCCTATGACCGCGGCGCCTCGCTGGGCCTCAATCGCGGCGTTCGCGATCTCAGCCGTTACCGGTTCAACGACACCGTGTCGTCGATCCAGATCCGTTCGGGCAAATGGGAAGTGTGCGAGCATGCCAATTTCCAGGGCCGGTGCGAAATCATTGATGCGTCCATCGACCGGCTGAACGGCCTGCGCCTGAATGACAGTATTTCCTCAATCCGGCCTGTTGGTAGTACGGGCCGTGACCGCTGGGACCGGCACGAACGCAGGGGTGGAAGAGATGGCCGAAGAGATGGCACGAGGGGCGACCGGACCCGCCGGGCCCCGCCGCAGGCTGCGCTCCCCCCCGGTACAGGAGACCTGGCACGCCGCGCATCGCCCAAGCCGGGTCGCCGCCCACCGGGCACCCGCAACATGGAAACCCGGCCGGTGGCTGTAGAGCCTGCTACACCGTCCACGCGGACCATCACCCCCCAGCCTGTCCGCCGGTCAGCGGCCCGCCGGGTCGATCCGGCATTGTCGGGCGGTTCTGAGGCACGGCGGGAAGAGCGGATCAAGCGCCGGATGCGCGATCTCCGTGAACCGGACTTCGCCCGCGCTGAGCGGCGCCCCTCAGACCGCGTACGTTCGGGCATGCCGGAACGACGCGCCAAACCGCGGGTCGTAACGCCCCGTGCGCCGGATGTCCGCCCAGCACCGACCCAGGTAAAGCCGATGCGCGACACACGCCGGGATGAGATGCGCCGTATAAAGCGGCCTGATACCCGCGTGCGGGAGCGGCGTGCACCGGAAGTCCGTGCGCCTGCAGCGCGTCCGCCTGTAAGAACGCCGCAAGCTGCTCCGCCGCCGCGCGTATCGAGACCTGTCCGGGCCGCGCCGCCTCCGGCCAGCCCACCACCCCGGTCCGTGCCCAGGAGGGACACGCGTGCTGCTGAAATTCGCAGGGTGCACAGGGATCAGGACTGAGCCGTAAAAGGTCGTAAATGCCGGGACGGATCAGTCTTTCCCGGCGCGCGGGTCGTTCCATTCTGCCGCGATGCCATAGCCGCCGCGGCGGACCAGCCAGAACATGCCGATCAGGTCGAAAATTCCGGCACCGAGCCGTCCGAGGAATCCGTATTTGGATTCGCCTGCGAGGCGCCGGCGATCGTTCACCAGTTCTTCGCGGACATCCCAGCCCGCCCGCTTCACCAGCGCCGGCAGGAAACGATGCATGGAGGCAAAATAGGGCAAATCCCGGAAGGCTGTGGTGCGGATCAGTTTCCAGCCGCAGCCTGTATCCGTCGCATCATCCCGCAAGACGAAGCGGCGCACACCATTGGCCACGCGCGACTGGACCCATTTGAAACCGGAATCATTGCGGCTGTTCCGCTTGCCGGCAATGAGGCCGAGGGAGGCCGGCGCGCCGGGGGCGATAATTTCCTTCCACAGCCGGGCGGTATCGCCGGGGTCGTTTTGTCCATCTCCATCCAGAAGTTGGACCCACTCACCGCGCACGGCTTTGAGTCCGGTGAAAAGCGCAGCCGATTTCCCGCGCCGCTGGATGTGGCTGAATACGAAAACCGTATCCGGGTGCTTTTCCCTGGCCTCTGCGAGTTCCGCCCCAGTCGCGTCTGACGACTCGTCATTTACGCAGATGATTTCGAAGGGAATTCCGTCCAGCTGCTCATACACTTCATCGATCACGGGGTGCACATTTCCGGCTTCATTGAAGAAGGGAATGATGACAGAGAGGGCGGGGAGCACGGCCATACCTCCTCCCGTATAGAAGACCGGGCCGTCGGGCAAATTTATTTGAGAGTGGTTTGCAATGGATATCTATCACATTTGGTTCGATCTGAAGCCAGACACGGATGAGCGGGCCTTTGCCAAAGCGCTGCCGGATTTCCTGAACCGGATGAAATCAGACGGCCGGATCGAGGCCTGGCGCATGATGCGCTGCAAGCTGGGTCTGCGTCCCGATACGATCCGCGAGTTTCACATCATGATTGAAACGCGGGACCTCGCCCAGCTGGACGAAGCCTTCCGCGTTGCAGCGGCCCGGGAAGGGGAGGTGGACGAGCTTCACTTCTCCGCCAACGCGATGGTGACGAATGTAAAGTTCGGCCTGTTCCGCGATTGGCCGGACTGGACTGCTTAAACCTTCACGTTCCTGGCCTAATCGTGATCTGCCATCCCGGCTATCGCTTCGATCGCTTCCCATTCTGCAGCGATCTCATCAACATAGGCGACGAAGCTTTTGGCGTAGAAGGGCTTCGAGTCGGCCCACCATTGCCTGACCGCAGCGGAGTTCAGGCTATCGCGCAGGCGGGCTTCGGTGCCGCCCCATAATTCTTCTTCGAACACGCCAAACCGCTTGTGCGTGTGCAGAACTTCATAGTGGCGGAAGCTGGCCGAGAGAAAGTTGGAGACGCGGAGCCGCTCTGGCCGGGTCCAGCTGTCCGGCGCACCCTCCTTGGTGATCAGTTCGGCGAGGTCTGGGTTCTCGATGATGCGGCCGAGATTGGTGGACAATAGCTGCGCCGAGGTCTGCGCGGCGGCCATACGCGTCAGTTCCGCATTCTGTTTCAGCTGGAAGCCGATAAAGACCAGCGTCAGCACCACGGCGGCGGACGCAAAGATATTGGCAATGGTGGCGATGGTGTCGAGCATCTGTCTTCCTCCCCAGGACAGGCGCTATCAAGCGCCCGCACAGGAGGAAGGTCAATTCACCCGACGGGATCAGGCCGTGTGGGCCGGGGCGGTTTTCCGCGAATAGATATCATGACGCAGGCAGGCGCGGATCGCGTTCAGCATCATCAGGCCCAGACCAAAATAGGCTGCCAGCCAGGCCAGGCCGAATATTCCGTCGCGGATACCGGACAAAGTGGCGAGCACCAGCAGGGCCATCATCACAATGGCGCTGACAAAGCTGCGGCCGGTCCAGATGCGCCAGGACAGGAACAGGATGACTGCGGCTTCAAGGCCTGCCCCCGCCATCTGAATGCCTGGCAGGATTGCCGGGAAAGAACCAAACACAGCGTCGAACAGGACAAGCGCGGCAAACACGATGCCAGCAATGGCCCCGCCTTTCGCCAGTCGCATCACATCCTGAAGAGATGTGATTTCCGGAAACAATTTTTCCATTCTGGATCCCCCGACTCAGCCCACCGCGCGTCTACTTCTGATTTCATTGCATATTATACCAATTGCGGAAAGGCTAGACCCACCCCGCCGTCTGCGCGGCCAGCCAAAGGCCGAGCACGAGGAACAGCAATGCCGCAATTTTGCGCACAATGTTCAAAGGCACGCGCTCAATCAGTTCATGGCCCAGGAACACAGCCGGGACATTGGCCAGCATCATGCCCAGCGTCGTGCCCATGGTGACCATGATGAGATTGTCGAACCGGGCACCGAGGGCGATGGTCGCCACCTGTGTCTTGTCGCCCATTTCGACAAGGAAGAAGGCGACAAGCGTGGTGAGGAACGCGCCGAACCGGGCTGGCTTGTCGTCGAGGTCATCCACTTCGTCGGGGACAAGCGTCCAGGCAGCCATGGCAATGAAGGACACCGCGATCAGATAGCGGAACCAATCCCCCTCCAGCAGGTTGGCAGCACTGGCGCCTACCAGGGCGGCCAGGAAATGGTTGGCGATGGTCGCGGCGAAGATGCCAAGGATGATGGGCAGCGGCGCGCGGAAACGGGTCGCCAGCAGGATGGCCAGCAGCTGTGTCTTGTCGCCGATTTCGGCCAGCGTGACGACGGCGGTGGAAGTGAGAAGGGCGTCCATGGATTACAGAGTCTCCGTGCCGGGCCTTGTTCGAGTCCAACGACATCGCTCCCCACGCCCGGCAAGACGGGAGGCAATGTCATTGGTCTCGCCCGAACGGTGGTGACCGTTCCTCCCGCACCACGGCCTCTCAGCCGAGTATGTTGACACGGAAGCCCGCCTCGCGGCGGCTGGCTACTCCCCAGATGACGAGGTGGATTTAGCGGGGAACGGCACAGGGGGCAAGGTGGTATTGACTCCCTGGGACGGTTGTCCTAATCAGGCGACTGGGACAATTGTCCTAGAACTGAGAAGGTCGGTCATGGCGGCAGGTGAGACAAGAGCGCAGATCGTCGAAGTGGCAGACCGGCTGTTCTACGAGCGCGGCTATGAGCACACGTCATTTGCTGACATCGCGGCCGAAGTGCAGATTTCTCGCGGCAATTTTTACTATCACTTCCGCACCAAGGACGAGATTCTGGACGCGGTCATCCGGCGGCGGCTGGAAAGCACGCAAGCCATGCTGGATGGCTGGGAAGCTGAAGGCGCCGGGCCGGTCGAGCGGATCACCAGCTTCATCCAGATCCTGATCGTGAACCAGACGAAGATCATGGCATTCGGTTGCCCGGTCGGGACGCTGACCAGTGAACTCGCCAAGCTGGGCCACGCTTCACAGGCCGGAGCGACGGGCATTTTCTCAATGTTCCGGCACTGGCTGGCGCAGCAGTTCACATTGATGGGCCATGAGGCAGGGGAGGCAGACCGCCTCGCCATGCAATTACTGGCGCGCAGCCAGGGCGTCGCGACGCTGGCCAGCGCCTTCCATGACAAGGCGTTCGTCGAGGCAGAGGTGCAGGACATGTGCGCCTGGCTCGATGCGCAGGCCCCCGATCCCACTCGTCTCCAATAGGAAAGACCTCAGACATGTATGTCGTGTTGCTGAAATTTGCGGAAAATAAAGCCAGAGCTGTCGAGTTCATGGATGGCCACAATGCCTGGATCCGCGATGGCTTCGACGCAGGTGTGTTTCTAGCAACTGGCTCGCTTCAGCCGAATACAGGCGGTGGAATCCTCGCTCACAACACGACCCGCGATGCGCTGGACGAACGCATCGCGGCAGACCCGTTCGTGGCCGAAGAGGTCGTGACTGCGGATGTGCTGGAAATCACCCCGGCACGGACAGACCCCCGCCTCGATTTTCTGAAGGCCTGACCCACCGGAACCGGACATTCAGGAGATAAAGTAACAAAACAGAGCTGCGTCTACTGGGCCAGCAGCGCACATTCTTTGAGTTTCGGGGCCAATTCTTCGAGATTGGGGCGGTAAGAGGTGCTCGTGCCAGCTTTATCTAAGAGGTTCTGAATTTTGCTACCAGTGTCTTCGCCATCCGAGCGCGCCTGTTCTGCTAGCTCGATCTCTTTTTGGTATTGGATGACCATTGCCGCGATTGCGTTCGGATCAGACATTGTTGCTTTGGTTGATAGGCGGATACGAAGGGTATTCTCAACGTTCAAGGCGGCATTCTTCAGCAAGAGGAAGCTGCGCGCTTCTTCCTCCACCAGCATCTTATTGGCGTCATCGGCGGCGGCTCGTTTTGTGGCATCTGCGGCGGATATAGCTGCTACTTCTGTTTCTACCGGCGTGAATTGAATTTCGAGACCGATCGCTTCCTCTTGCATGCAGGAAAGGGCCATAACAGCATCATAATACGCATCTGCCCGTTCGTTTGGGGCGTAATATCCCTTTCCAGATGCGGCGATCGCAGAAAATGCGCCGGTGCCAATGGCAACATCTGCATTTGCGCCAAAGGCTACGGCGGTTGCACCACCAATTGCTGCGAGCATAGCTGGTACGTCGAAAAACTGACGGGCGTTAGCATTCTTGCCACCAGCGATGCGATAAACCCTGATGTACTCATCGAGAAGCTTGATGCCGTCATCCAGGCTCGGGCTAAAACTCGAATGATCAACGATTGGTGGTGAAAATGAGGTTCGTGTCCATCGCGTATCTGAGCTGCTATTCGATGCACAGGCGGTCAGTGCCAGTCCGGCGCACGCGGCCCCAATTGTTTTCCAGTTTCCCATCTTTTTTCCTCCACCCAGAAAATATTCTATTTAGAGTGTATACCTTAATTATCGCATAGGTTGGAGTCGTTTCTGTATCGTGACAGGTACAGCGTGACGGCGCCGCATGGCTGCGCTACAGGCTCAGCCCATGTTCGAGACGAGTTTCATCACATTGTTTCCCGAGGCCTTTCCCGGCCCGCTGGGCGTGTCCATTCTGGAGCGGGCGCGCAAGGAAGGCATCTGGGACTGGGAAACGATCCAGCTGCGCGAGTTCGGCCTTGGCAAGCATCGCAATGTCGATGCGCCGCCGACCGGGGGTGGGGCTGGCATGGTGCTTCGAGCCGATGTGGCCGCCGCTGCACTGGACAGCATCGTCACTGATAACAAGCATCTCATCTATCTTTCCCCGCGCGGGAAGCCGTTCACGCAGGAAATGGCCCACGAATTTGCCAGCAGTCGCGGGCTGATCATGTTCTGCGGCCGGTTTGAAGGGCTCGACCAGCGGGTGATCGACACGCATGGACTGGAAGAGGTCTCGATGGGCGATTTCGTCCTCGCCGGCGGGGAAGTGGCGGCCATGGCGCTGACAGAAGCGGTGGTGCGCCTGCTGCCGGGTGTGGCCGGAAATGCCGACTCTTTAAGTGAGGAATCCTTCGAAAACGGCCTGCTGGAACATGACCAGTATACAATGCCGCGTCAGTGGGGGCCCCATGGAACTCCGGAGGTTCTGCTGTCCGGAGATCACAAACGCATCGCAGAATGGCGTTTGAACAGCGCAAAGGCGTTGACAAAACAACGCCGCCCCGATTTATACGCCGCTTACTCCGAAACCCACGATATCCAAGCGCCGGAGACAGGCGATGAACATTATTGAACAGCTTGACGCAGAAGAAGTTTCCCGCGTCCTCAGCGGCAAAGAAATCCCGGCATTCTCGCCTGGTGACACGCTGGCCGTAAACGTCCGCATTACGGAAGGCGACCGTGAGCGCGTGCAACGCTTTGAAGGCGTGTGCATTGCTCGTTCGGGCGCTGGCGTGAACGAGAGCTTCACGGTCCGCAAGATCTCTTTCGGTGAAGGCGTGGAACGTGTGTTCCCGCTGGTCTCGCCGATGATCGAGTCGATCGAAGTGAAGCGGAAGGGCCGCGTTCGCCGCGCCAAACTCTACTACCTGCGCGGTCTGCGCGGGAAGGGTGCCCGTATCGCAGAGCGGACTACTGGCCACGGCATCGAGCAGGTCGAGATCGCTGTCTCGAAAACCGAGCGCCGCCGCCAGAAAGACGCTGCCAAGGCTGCCCGCAAGGAAGCAGCTGCTGCCGAGCGCGAAGCAGCTGCCAAGGCAAAGGCTGAAGCAGACGCCGCCGCGGCGGCTGCCGCCGAGGCCGAAGCCGCTGCAGACACTGCAGAAGGCGGCGCCGAGGAATAAGACCCCTCCCGCCACCGGCACATGACAAGCGCCCCTGCCGAAAGGCGGGGGCGTTTTCGTTTCAGCATCAGTACAGCCCGAGGCTCTCTTTCGCATAGGCCGTTGTGCCTGCAGCGAGGTGGCCGAAGACGAGGCCCGTGCGGCAGTTGCCGCACAGGTCTTCATGCATGGTGATCCAGGTTTCCAGCACGAAGTTCATTTTCTCCGGGAACTGTCAGAAATGCAGTATCTCCGGGACGTGCCTATCCGTCTCAACAACAAAAAATGGTGCGGCGCTTGCCGGAATCCGTCCGGGTTCAAAGCAAGCATAGTTTAAGGGATTGTTGAGGCCCGTATGTTCCCCTCCGTCAGTACGGAGTGTGTGATCCAGTGATAAGCGACGACAAAGCCGAATTGCTGACGGGGGCGTTGAACTTCCTGCCCAATCCCGTGTTCGTAAAGAACTCAGACCATGTCTGGATCGAGGTGAACGAAGCGATGTGCCGCTTTGCCGGTCTCCCGCGCGAGGAGATCATCGGCCATACGGATTACGATTTTCTCCCGAAAGACCAGGCTAACGCTCTGCGGAAGACGGATGATCGCGTGCTGGAGCGGCGCACCAGTAGCGTCAGTACTGCTCATTTCAAGAATACCGATGGAGAGCTGCGCTGGGTAGAATCCTCGAAATCATGCTTCGAGGATTCCGCAGGAAACGCCTACATCATCGGTGTTCTGACGGATATTACGGAACGGAAATTGAAGGAAAAGGCGCTGGAAGAAGCGCGTGAGGCCGCGCTGAATGCGGCGAAGTCAAAAACGGAATTCCTGGCAAATATGAGCCATGAAATCCGCACACCCATGAATGGTGTTCTTGGCATGTCCCAGGTGCTTCGCAGCACAGCACTGGACGAGGAACAAAGCGACATTGTCGACATGATCGAACGGTCCGGCGAAGCGCTGTTGACCGTGATTAATGACATTCTGGACTTCTCGAAGATCGAGGCCGGAAAACTGAGGATCGATGCCGAACCCTTTTCCCTGTCCACTGTGCTGGACGATGTTGCCGCGCTGCTGGGCTCTGGCGCGAACGAGAAGGGGATTGAGCTGATCACGGACATTTCCAGTGACGTGCCCGACGAAGTGGTGGGCGATGCTGGCCGTATCCGCCAGATCCTCACAAACCTGGTCGGCAATGCGATCAAGTTCACGGCCGAGGGCCATGTTCTGGTACGCATCACAGGATCGGGAGAGAACGGCTACGCCCATCTCGCAATCACGGTAGACGACACAGGCGTCGGTATCCCGGAAGACAAGCTGGAAACGGTGTTCCACCAGTTCGAACAGGCAGACACCTCCACTACGCGGCGCTTCGGTGGCACGGGGCTTGGCCTGTCGATCTGCCGTAGTCTTGTCGAAGCCATGGCCGGGCAGGTCAGCGTGACGTCGACGTTCGGGGCCGGGTCGACATTCCGGGTTGATCTGACGCTGCCGATTGCCGACGACGAGCCGCGCTTGTTCCTGGAACCTGTCGAGCGGCCCGATCTCAGCCATGTCCGCGCGCTGGTGATTGACGACATTTCCCTGAACTGCCGGATCTCGGCCAGTCAGCTGGCGCTTTATGGCATCCGGTCAGACCACGAAAAAGATCCGCGCGAGGGCCTGCGCCGCCTGGCAGATGCCTACAACCGGCGAGAGCCTTATGGCTTGCTCGTTCTCGACTACCAGATGCCGGATATTGACGGTCTGCGGGTAGCCCGGATGATCCGGGCCAAACCCGCCTTTAACCGGCTGAAGATTGTCGTCGTCTCTTCGGTCGATTCCCAGGATGTGAAAGACGCGTTTCTCAAGGCCGGGGTCGACGACTTCCTGATCAAGCCTTTGCGGCGTGGGACGTTGGGCAAGGCAGTCAGCGCGGTCCTTGGTGAGGCCCCGCAGGCCGTTCCGGTACCGGCGCCAAGGGCGAAGCCATCTGACAGGCCGGTGCCTTCGCAGCGCGGGCGCATCCTAGTTGCCGAAGACAATGAGGTGAACCAGCGGGTCATTGCCGGGATGCTGGAAGGATCGGGTTACGACCTTCACTTCGCGGCAAATGGAGAAATTGCGGTCGATAAGTTCCGCCGGAATGCTTATGCTCTTGTGCTCATGGATGTTTCCATGCCGGTCATGGACGGCATGGCCGCGATGCGGGCAATCCGGAATTTCGAAGCGCTGGATGGCCGACCCCCGACACCTGTCATCGCGGTGACGGCTCATGCCATGACCGAGGAACGCGGGTATTTTCTGTCGCACGGGGCCGACGCGGTGCTGACCAAGCCGCTCGATAAAGATGAACTGCTGAAAACCTTGCGGGCGTGGACTCGGCAGGCAGGCCGCCGGGTCGCCTGAACTGGCCTGAACTTGGCCTGACACATTGACGCGATGCGCCGTGTGTTGCACGAGACGCGCTGACTGGCGAGTTTACGCGCAATTATTTTCGACAAGCAGGGAATATTCGGCCCATGGCAGGCAAAACACTCTACGACAAAATCTGGGATGCCCATCTGGTGCACACCGATGAGGCGTCGGGGGAAAGCCTGCTTTATATCGACCTGCACCTGATCCATGAGGTGACCACACCGCAGGCTTTTGCGGGGCTGAAAGCAGCTGGGCGGGGCGTTCGCCGTACCGACCTGACCCTCGCTGTGGCCGACCATAACACGCCGACCGAGAACCAGGCTGCGGGCCTCGCCGGGGTGAAGGATCCGGAAGCGCGCAACCAGCTGGAAACGCTGTCACGCAATGTTGCCGAATACGACATCAAGTTCTTCCCCATGGGCGATATCAATAATGGCATCGTCCATGTCGTGGGGCCGGAACAAGGACGTACCCAGCCGGGGATGACGATTGTCTGCGGCGACAGCCATACCTCCACCCATGGTGCGTTCGGCGCACTGGCGCACGGCATCGGTACGTCTGAAGTCGAACATGTTCTGGCGACCCAGACCCTCCGGGCCCGGAAGATGCAGAACATGGCGATCGAAGTGACCGGCAAGCTGAAACCAGGTGTTACGGCCAAGGATCTCGCCCTGCACATCATTGCCCAGATCGGTACGGCCGGTGGCACGGGAAGTGTGATGGAATATCGCGGTGAAGCGATCCGCGACCTGACCATGGAAGGGCGGATGACGCTGTGCAACCTGTCCATTGAAGGCGGTGCCCGTGCAGGCCTCGTCGCGCCGGACGAAAAGACCTTCGCCTATCTGAAGGGCCGCCCGTCCGCGCCGAAGGGCGGGGCATGGGAAGTTGCCGAAAGCTTCTGGAAGACGCTCTACACGGATGAAGACGCCGTGTTCGACCATGTCGTCAAAATCAATGCTGAAGACGTGGAGCCGACGGTGACCTGGGGCACCAGCCCGGAACAGGGCATTCCGGTTTCCGGTATTATTCCGAAGCCGGAAGACTTTGCCGATCCGGTGAAAGCCGCGGCGTGTGAGCGCGCGTTGGATTATATGGGGCTTGAGGGCGGTGTGCCGATTGCGGGCACGCCGGTGCAACGCGTCTTTATCGGCTCGTGCACCAATTCCCGCATTGAGGACCTCCGCGCTGCCGCGGATGTGGCGAAAGGCAATCATGTGGCCGAAGGCGTGCGCGCCATGGTCGTGCCGGGGTCCGGTCTCGTCCGGGCGCAGGCGGAGGAAGAAGGCCTCGACCAGATCCTGATCGAAGCCGGTTTCGAATGGCGCGAACCCGGCTGTTCCATGTGTCTCGGCATGAACCCGGACATCCTGTCGCCGGGCGAGCGCTGCGCTTCCACCTCAAACCGGAACTTCGAAGGCCGTCAGGGCCGCGGTGGCCGTACCCATCTGATGAGCCCGGCCCTCGCAGCGAAAGCCGCGATTACGGGCGTGATCGGCTAGTCCGCACTCAGCGCCCCTTCGCGCATCGCCAGGAAGACCGGCAGGCCGAATGAGACGCCGACGCTGAACGTGCAGGCAATTGGCAGCCAGAGGTAACGCAGGCCGATGCGTCTGCCTTCGATCAGGATGAAGACCGTGAGCACCACGGCCGAGACGATCACGTCCCAGCCGAAGAACCCGCCGATCCGCGTCGCGAAGAGATCGCCGACAAAGCGCGGCACATCCAGCCCGTTCTCCATGAACCAGGGCAGGAATTGCGACAACGGAAGAACTGCGCCGGCAATTGCGAGCAGGGCGTAGACTAGAATGGCCGGTTTCATGATCTCTCCAAAGTGGCAGGGGCGGGAAACAAGAGTGTTATACCGCGGATAGGGGCTACGTCCTGGTCCGCCACCCCGAATTCTTAAACCGAGCTTTCAGTTGCGTCCTTGCTGTGGTGGGCGGATAGTCCGCCAAAACCACGAAGGAGGACAAGATGGCTGGTACGGTGAAACTTCCGGGCGGCGTGACGCTGGATGGCCCGCGCGGGCGCACTTATGCATCCATTCTCGAAACGGTCGGCGCAACGCCTTTGGTCGCGGCGCCGAAATTCTCGGCAGAGATGGGCATCAAGGCGAACCTCCTGTTCAAATGCGAATTCTTCAATCCGCTGGCCAGCGTCAAAGACCGGATTGGCCTGAACATGATCCTGGAACTGGAAGCTTCGGGCAAGCTGAAGCCCGGCGGCACGCTGGTAGAGCCGACTTCCGGCAATACCGGCATCGGCCTTGCCTTCGTGGCCGCGGCCCGCGGATACAAGCTGATCCTGACCATGCCGGAATCCATGTCGATCGAGCGCCGCAAGATGCTGGCTTATCTCGGCGCGCAGCTGGAGCTGACGCCGAAGGAGAAGGGCATGGGCGGTGCCATCGCCAAGGCGCAGGAAATTCTAGATGCCACGCCCGGCGCTGTCATGCCCAGCCAGTTCGACAATCCATCCAATCCGGCAATCCACGAAAAGACCACAGCGGAAGAAATCTGGACGGACACCGGCGGCGCCGTCGATGCGGTGATCGCGGGTATCGGCACGGGTGGCACTTTCACCGGCTGTGGCCGCGTGCTGAAGGCGAAGAAGCCAGGCCTGAAAATGATCGCGGTGGAGCCGGAGGGAAGCCCCGTCCTGTCCGGCGGGGACCCGGGCCCGCACATGATTCAGGGCATTGGCGCGGGCTTCATTCCCGCGAACGCGGATACCGGCCTGATCGACGAAGTGGTCAAGGTCTCCAATGAAGAGACCATGGCGAACGCCCGCAAGCTGGCTGCGCTGGAAGGCATTCCGGGCGGCATCTCGTCCGGGGCGGCGGCCTCTGCGGCGATCAAGGTCGGCAGCCGCGACGACATGGCGGGCAAGACGCTGGTGGTGATCCTGCCGAGCTTTGCGGAACGTTACGTCTCGACGGCCCTGTTCGAGGGGTTGTAAGCCTCACCGCGTGATGGCGCTCCATACTGTAGCTCTTTTTGTCCTCGGCCTGGTCATGCTGGCCATGTCGGCTGGTCTCGATACGATGATCCGGCTGGACGTGTCCGGCTGGGTCCAGTTGCTGTTGGCCGGGTTCGGCGTCTATCTCGTGGTGATGTCCTGGTTCTCGCTCAGGTTCGACCGGCGCCGGGCGCATGTGCTGGAAACCGGCACGCCCCAGCCCGCGCCATTTGAGATCCGCCGGACGACAGACAAGCAATCGGCGGCCTTTCTGGCTGAGGTCAAAATCGGTGAGGAGGTCTGGGTCACGCCGCTGCGCATCTCCCGGCGGGTTCGCAAATTGTGCAAGCAGGGCGAACTGGAGGGAGAGGCCTGGCTTGACGGGGAAGGGCGCCTCGTTGCCCTCGCCCATGAGGGGGAGCAGTTTCGCGTCATGCCGTTTCCGCGCCGCAAACGCTTTGGAAGAAAAGACAGGAAGAAGAAAAAGACATGAGCCAGCTCGTCACCGGCCTCGATCACAGTGTCCTTGTTGTGCCTGAAATCGACTCTGCCGCGGCGGTCTATGAAGCCTTGCTTGGCCGCCCGCCGGTCTGGCGCGCGGACGGGGCAGGCGGGGCCGCGGCGGCGATCTTCCGCGTCGCAAATACCAGCCTCGAACTGATGGTGCCTGCCGGGGAGGGCCCTGTGGCAGACCGGCTGCGGCAGATCATCGAGGAGGAAGGGCCGGGCCTCAAAACGCTGGCATTCGGCACGGCGGATATCGCGGCGGCGCATCACAAGCTGACACGGCGGGGGATGTACCCGCAGGACATCGTGCCGGGCGAGAGCACGAATGAACTGGATGGGGCCACGCGACGCTGGAAACGTTTCCGCTGTGCGGACGATCAGACATCCGGCATCAAAACCTTCCTGATTCAGCCCGAAACGCCGCTGCCGTCACAGGATGCACCGGACGGCGCCGTCGTCTCGCTGGACCATATCGTCATCGATACCCCCAATCCGGACCGGGCGCTTGGCCTGTACGGGGCGCGGCTGGGGCTGGATCTGGCCCTCGACCGGAATGCCCCGCAGTGGAAAACGCGTTTTCTGTTCTTCCGCACGGGCGGGCTGACCTTTGAGGTCATTCACCGGCTCGGTGAAACGCATGATCCGGCCGGGCCGGACCGGATCTGGGGCCTGACCTGGGAAGTGGCAGACCTGGCCGCGGCCCATGCCCGTCTGACCGGGGTCGGTTTCAATGTGTCTGAGCTGCGCAAGGGCCGCAAACCGGGTTCAAGCGTCTTTACGGTCAGGGATGGCACAATGGGCGTTCCGACGCTTTTCATTGCGCATGAGCCGAAGTAAGAACGCCGCCATGACACCATTTACTGAAATCACCGGAACCGCCGCGCCGCTGCTCGAAAAGGGCAAGCTCATGTCCAATGTCGACACGGACATGATCATCCCGAAACAGTTCCTGAAAACGACAGAGCGGACCGGCCTGTCGAAAGGCCTGTTCTACGAGTTGAAGACGCTGGCTGACGGCTCGTCGAACCCGGATTTCGTGCTGAACAAGCCGGAATTCTCGAAAGCCGATATCCTGATTGCGGGCGAGAATTTTGGCTGCGGGTCGTCGCGGGAACATGCGCCATGGGCGCTGGCGGACCAGGGCATCTCGGTCGTTATCTCGCCGAGCTTCGCCGATATCTTCCATAACAATTGCTACAAGAATGGCATTCTGCCCGTGCGCCTGCCGGTGGATGTCTGTGAAAAGCTTGCCCGTCAGGCTGGCGGATCGAACCATGTCTTCTCGGTAGATCTGGAAGCGCAGACAGTGACGGCACCCGATGGCGAGATCTACACATTCGACGTCGATCCCGGCCGCAAGTCCAACCTGCTGCAGGGCCTCGACGAGATCGGCGCCTCGCTGCAGGCTGAAAGTGACATCATCACGTATGAAGCCACGCGCAAGGTCTCCATGCCGTGGCTTGAGCCGGCGGGCTGAAGCCGGACGGCATTCGAGAAGGGAAACCCGATGCCGGTCAGAGTGAAACCAGTCTTCGTTGTGCTGGGGCTGGCGGCGCTTGGCGCCTGCCACAATGATCCGTTTTCGATAAAGCCGGAAGTGAACGTCACCTTGCCGGAAAAGCCACCGGCAGATGCCACAGCGCCTGAAGACGATGGCGCATCGGTTCCCGAAGAAAGCGAGGCGGAGTCATGATTATCATCGAAGGTACAGTCAGAGTTCCGCCGGAACGGATCGAAGCGGCCCGTCCGGCGATGGAAGCCATGATCCGTGCCAGCCGTGCCGAAACCGGCTGCATCGACTATGCTTACAGCATCGATCTGCTCGACCCCGGCCTGGTCCGGGTGGCCGAACGCTGGGAAAGCCGGGAGGCGCTGAAGGCCCATTTCGCCACGCCCCACATGGCCGCCTGGCGCGCCGAGTTTGCCAACCTCAGCATAACAGACCGGTCCCTGCGGCTGTATGAGGCCGATCCGGAACCCCTTTGAGGCACTTTTGACGGGCAGGCTGCGTCAAAACCGTGGGTGACATTGCGGCCCGGGAGCGGTAAATGCCGCCCATCGGTATTGCGTAAGAGACAGGCCAGAACATGCACCAGACACTCCTCCTGCTCCCGGGTGACGGGATTGGCCCGGAAGTCACCGCTGAAGCCCGCCGCGTGGCGGAAGTGGTCGCGCCGGATCTGAAAATGGAAGAAGGCCTGGTTGGCGGCGCGTCGATCGACGCGCATGGCGATCCGCTGACGGAAGAGACGCTGGACCGCGCGCGGCAGGCCAATGCCGTGCTGCTCGGCGCGGTCGGTGGGCCGAAATGGGTCGGCTCAGCGCGCGACAAGAGGCCGGAAGCCGGCCTGCTGGCGCTGCGCAAAGGCCTCGACGTGTTCGCGAACCTGCGCCCGGCTTTCTGCTTCCCGGCACTGGTGGAAGCGTCCAGCCTGAAGCACGACGTCGTGGCTGGCCTTGACCTGATGATTGTCCGCGAGCTGACGGGCGGGGTCTATTTCGGCCAACCGCGCGGCATTGATGAAACCAGCGGTATCCGCCGCGGCTACGATACGTCGGTCTACACCCATCCGGAGATCGAACGCGTGGCGCATGTCGCTTTCGAGATCGCCCGCGGCCGTCAGGGCCGTGTCTGTTCGGTCGAGAAATCCAATGTCATGGAATCCGGCCTGTTCTGGCGCCAGGAAGTCACACTGGCGCATGCGGAAATGGGGGCAGGCGTGGACCTGTCGCACATGTACGCCGATGCCTGCGCGATGGAGCTGGTCCGGGCGCCGAAACAGTTCGATGTCATCCTGGCTGGCAATCTGTTTGGGGACATCCTGTCCGATGAAGCGGCCATGCTGACCGGGTCGATCGGTATGCTGCCGTCCGCCTCGCTCGGCACTCCGGGCACGCCCGGCCTTTACGAGCCGGTGCACGGCTCTGCGCCGGATATTGCCGGACAGGGGATCGCAAACCCGTGCGCCGCGATCCTGTCGCTGGAAATGGCACTCCGCTGGTCACTCGGCCGGGAGAAGGCGGCCGACATGCTGTTTGCGGCAGTCGGCAAGGCACTCGACCAGGGCGCCCGCACGAAGGACCTCGGCGGCAGCCTGTCTACAAGCGAGATGGCCGACGCGATCCTCGCAGCGCTCTGACAGCCTGACGCAGGGGCAAGATTGCCCGTTCCTATTCTGCGTGAGAGCATTCCCCCAAAAATATAAGGGAGGAATGCCATGTCATACGCCGATGGACGGCTGATCCATGATGCCGACAGCCATCTGATGGAGCCGGCCGATTGCCTTGATCCATATTTCGAGAAACGCTTGCTGGACCGCTTCCTGGCGCTGCCGCAGGTGCAGGAATTGCGCACCGGCGCCAAGGCTGAACATGTCGGGGAACGCCTGGCGCTGCAACAGGATGCAGCCTTCCGGGCAGAGGCGGATGACAACATTCTGCTGCGCAAGAATTACGACGCGCACGGGGCCTGGATTAGGCAGGACCGGCCGCATGCGCTCGACAAGCTCGGCTTTGCCAGCCAGCTGGTTTTCACCACGCATTGCCTCGGCAATTTCGGCCTCGACCAGTCCGCCGATATGGAACTCTGCTATGCCGCAGCCGATGCGCATAACCGGATGATAACGGACTTCTGCAGCATCGACCGGCGTCTTCTGGCGGTCGCTTATGTGCCGCTGGAGGATTTCGGCCGCTCGCTCGCCACGGCAAAGCTGGCCTTCGAGCTTGGGGCGAAGGCGCTGATGGTGCCGAGCCTCTGCCCGCAGCATCATTCGCCGAGCCATGTTGCGCTGGACCCGGTCTGGGCGGCGGCGGAGGAGGCGGGTGTCCCGGTCGTGCTTCATGTCGGCGGGGAGCGGAAACTGAACCCGGCCTACAAGGAAAACGGCCTGCCGCCCGTGCCAGATTTTCATGGCGGCGACGACAATTTCACGTCCGTCTCCTACATGCCGATCCCCGAAGCGGCGATGCAGACGCTGGCGACGCTGATCTTCGATGGCGTGTTTGATCGCTTCCCGGATCTCAAATGGGGCGCCATCGAACTCGGCGCGAACTGGGTGCCTGGCTGGATGCGGGCAATGGATTCTGCTGCGCACGCCTTCATGCGCAACGAGGAGCGCCTGCAGAAGCTTTCGGCAAAACCGTCAGAAATCGTCCGCCGCCAGTTCCGCGCCGCGCCTTACCCGCATGAAGATGCCGGCTGGATCATCCGCAATGCCGGGGAGGAGATCGCCATGTTCTCCTCCGACTTCCCGCATGTCGAAGGCGGCCGCAATCCGCTCAAGCGGTTTGACGAAACCCTGCAGGGCCTGCCGGAAAGCGCCATCAAGGCCTTCTACTCCGGCAATTTCATCGACATGATGGGCGAAGGCCTCGCGCCAGACCTGCGTGTGCCGGAACTTCAGCAGTCGGCCTAGCTGTAATCGGCAATCCGGCAGAGCAGGTTGCCGCGGAATTCGAAGAAGCTGGCGCCGCGCACTTTCACGGTTTCACCGGCCTTGATGCCGTTCGGAAGGTCGACGGCGGCCTTGCCTTCGAATTCGATCTCAGCGGCTGCTTTGCCGCCGCCGGACACGACATTGACCAGCCGCTGGCGGCGGTATGAGAAGGCATTTCCGGACAGATCGGCCACCTGGCGCATCATGTCCTTGCCATCAAGGCGCATGGAGCCGCCGGCATTTGAGATGTTTTCGAACACGACATCATCGGTCACGCAGTCGAGCATGCCGTCTATGTCACGGTCATTATAGCATTGAATGTAGCGGGCAATGACGTCGTCGAGCATGGGGCTGGGGCCTCCATATGTGTCTCCGGGAGCCCCTTCGTGTTGCCTGACAGCAGGCCGGATGGCAACAGGCTTTGCGCATCGGGTCGAAATGCGCCATAAGCCCGCCTCGAATTGCGAGGAGCGAGAAAGCCATGGGCACACGGATTGCGATTGTCGGCGCGACAGGAAATGTCGGGCGTGAATTGCTGGCCATTCTGGACGAGCGCATGTTCCCGGCAGATGAAGTCCACGCCGTGGCGTCGCGCCGGTCGCTTGGCAAGGAAGTCTCCTTCGGCGACCGCACGCTGAAATGCCAGGACATTGAGAGCTTTGACTTTTCCAAGGTCGATCTCGTCCTGATGTCGGCTGGCGGTTCCACCGCGAAACAATGGTGCCCGAAGATCGCCAAGGCCGGCGCCATCACCATCGACAATTCCTCCGCCTGGCGGATGGACCCGGATGTGCCGCTGGTCGTGCCGGAGTGCAATGGCGACGCCGTGATGGGCTATGAGAAGAAGCGGATCATCGCGAACCCGAACTGCTCCACCGCCCAGCTCGTCGTGGCGCTGAAGCCGCTGCACGACGCGGTCGGTGTCAAGCGTGTCGTCTGCTCGACCTACCAGTCCGTTTCCGGCGCGGGCAAAGATGCCATGGACGAGCTGTGGAACCAGACGCGCGGCATCTATGTGAACGACGAGCCGACGCCAGAGATCTTCCCGAAGGAAATCGCCTTCAACGTGATCCCGCAGATCGACGTCTTCATGGATGACGGCTTCACCAAGGAAGAGTGGAAGATGCGCGTCGAGACGAAGAAGATCATCGACGAAAGCATCGAACTCGTCGCCACCTGTGTGCGCGTGCCGGTTTTTGTCGGCCACTCTGAAGCGGTCAGCGTTGAACTGGCCGGCCCGATGAGTGCAAAGGAAGCAAAAGACCTGCTGCGGGAAAGCCCCGGTATCATGCTGGTCGACGATCCGAAGGAAGACCTCTACATCACGCCGAAAGAGTGCGTCGGTGACTGGGCAACCTTTATCAGCCGCGTGCGCAAGGACCCGACCGTCGAAAACGGCCTGATGTTCTGGTGCGTCTCAGACAACCTCCGCAAGGGCGCCGCGCTGAACGCCGTGCAGATCGCCGAGGAACTCCTGAACCGCGGTGTCATCAAGCCGGAAAAACAGACGGTCGTGCCGGACTAGTCTGTATCCGAATCGAACTTTGCCTTGCGGGTCTCGACGGTGACGTTGAGGCCCGTTGCGCTTTTGAGGTGCAGGTCGCGCTGCGGGAAGGGGATTTCGAGCTCGTATTTCTCCAGCGCCGTGTGAAGCGCCCAGTTATAATCTGCGATCACGCGGGCGGGGCGGCTGACGGCAGCATCGGTGAGCCAGGCGACGAGTTCGAATTCCAGCGAGCTGTCGCCGAATTTGGTGAGCCACACCTGCGGTGAGCGGCCCGGCATGCCTTTCAGGGTCCATTCGACTTCATCCGCCGCTTCCAGCCCGGCCTTGCGGACAAGCTCCTTGTCGGAGCCATAGGCGACCCCGAACGGCACGCGCACCCGGCGGCGGGCCTCACGCAGCGTCCAGTTGATGACCTGTGCCTTGATGAACTCCTCATTGGGCACGAGGATGTCGACATTATCGTTCGTTGTGACCAGCGTGGAGCGGATATTGATCTCGCGCACCAGCCCGGTGACGCCGGACTGAAGCTCAATGAAGTCACCCACTTTGACGGACTTCTCGATCAGGATGATCACGCCTGACACGAAGTTCGAAAAGATCGCCTGCAGACCGAAGCCGATACCAATGCCGAGCGTCCCGGAGAGGATTGTCAGGGCGGTGAGGTTCACGCCCACGACCTGGAGCGCGATCAGGATGGCGATGATGATGAAGGCGATCTTCAGCACCTGGCCAAGCAGGCCGGCCATGGAGGGTGTCAGTTTCTTGGAACTTCGCAGCTGGGCCTGGGCCGCATCCCCGGCGATCCGGCCGAGCCAGAGGGCGAAGGCCGCGACGAACAGACTGGTCAGCAGGCGCAGGACGGAGAATTTCACGCCGCCGAAATCGATGATCGTGGAGTCGAGCGACTCGGTCACCGGCTGCAGCAGGCGCAGGATGTAGAGCGCAGCGATCAGCCAGGACAGAAGGGCCAGCGTGTTGGCGACAAAGCCATCCCGGATGTTCGATGTGATCAGGCGGACGATGATCCACGCATTCAGCAGGCTGGCGGCGACGCGCAGGATCTCGTTGCGCATGCCGAACTGGCCGAAGACGGGGATGGTGATCCAGAGCAGCAGCGCGGTCACCACAGGCCAGACGATACGGGCGGCGGAAATCGAAACGTGGAACAGAATGTCCGACTTCTCGCGGCTGGCCGCCAGTTTTCTCAGCCGGGTGACTGGCACACGGGACAGGAAAAAGCCGACAATCCCGGCCAGGATGATCGCCAGGAACTGCCAGAGCGACGCATAGGACAGGAACTCCTTTGCCAGATGGGCCAGGTCTTCCTGGACGGCGCGAAGCACGTCTTCGAGCTTCAGCGTGTTCAGGAGTGAAGGCGATGTTTCTTCCATCTGGCGGGCATTTCTCCATGCGTGACGGGAATGTTCTGGCTGAAATCTAGACGAAGCGCGCGCCAAGGCAACTGGTGGCGGATTTCGTGACTATTCAAGAGTCCCGCCGATTGATACAGCGCAGCGCATGTCTTCAAGCCAGCGTTTCGGATTCCTGGTTGGCCTGTGTGCCTATTTCATCTGGGGCAGCCTTCCGCTGTACATCCGGGCGATGCGGCATATCCTGCCGCAGGAATTGCTGGCGCACCGGGTGATCTGGTCCGTCCCGACGGCCATCGTGCTGATCGCGCTGGCCGGGAACTGGCGCGATATTCGGGCCGCCTTTCAATGGCGTACGGCGAAATGGCTGATCCTGTCCGGCCTGGTCATCGGCCTGAACTGGGGCGTCTATATCTGGGCGGTAAATGCCGACCGGACCATTGAGGCGTCGCTCGGCTATTTCATCAATCCGCTTGTCAGCGTGTTGTTCGGCATGGTGTTTTTCAGCGAAAAGCTGCGCCCGGCCCAATGGGCATCAGTTGCAATTGCAGCGGTAGGCGTGGGCGTCGTGACGATCGCCTATGGGCACATCCCCTGGATTGCGCTGGTCCTGTGCATGTCGTTCGCCTCCTATGGCGTGATCCGGAAGAAGATGGTGGTCGACAGCCGGGCCGGCTTCCTGATGGAAGTCGTCGTGCTTGTGCCGCTGGCGACGGGCTGGCTCGTCTGGTTCTCCATGCAGCCGGGCGGCCGCCTGATGGGGCAGGGCGGCTGGGACATTCCGCTGCTGATGGCGGCCGGTCCGATCACGGCGTTTCCGCTGATCCTGTTTGCGCTGGCGGCCAAACGGCTGAAACTGTCGACCATCGGCATGATGCAGTATATCGGGCCGAGCATTCAATTTTTGATTGCAGTTTTCATCTTCCGGGAGCCGTTCGGACTGACGCTGGCGGTCGCGTTCGGGTTCATCTGGCTGGCGCTGGCCGTGTTCACCATCGACTCCATGATGGGCGAGGCAAAGGCCCGGCGGCTGGCGCGTGCGGCCCGGCCTGCCTGATATCGGGGCGAAAAAATCCCGGTGCCAGGAAGACCGGCACCGGGGTGTTTCAGTTTCTGACAGATAGAGATGGGAGTCCTATCTGAGTGTGTGTTCTGCAATAAGCACGCCAGATCTCAGGAACTGACGCGTTCAGACGCGTGAGGTCGTCATCGCGATCCACAGTGCCACAACCGCAAGGGCCAGGCCAAAGCCGAGCCGCGCGGTGAAAGAGGTCCGCCATTTCTCCAGCAGTCCGCCGAGATGGTCCGCCACCAGGACAATGCTCACATGGACGATCAGCGACAGCAGAATGTGCAGGCTGCCCAGAACGAGGATCTGTAACCAGAGGTGGCCCAGAAGCGGGTCAGCGAACTGGCCGACAACGAGCAGATAGAAGACCAGCGCCTTTGGGTTCAGCAGGTTCGCAATCAGGCCGCGCCGGAACCCGGCGAGCTTGTTTGCCATGGCCGGCGGGGCAGAGCCATCGTCCCGGAAGGCTTCCCAGGCAAGGTAGAGCATGAAGGCCACCCCGCCCCAGCGGAGGGTCTCATAAAGCGTGACCGATCCCGCAAGCAGGGCAGACAGGCCCGTCGCAGCGGCCAGAAGCTGGATCGCCAGGCCAAGCGTGATCCCCGCGATCGCCTTGAAGCCATGCCGCCGGCCAGCGCGCGCCGACAGCGTGGCCAGCCATCCCATGTTCGGGCCCGGTGTGAGTTCCACCGCGAGCATGGCGACGATAAAGGCAGGCCAGTCGAGCGAGGCGAACATGTCAGAGGGCGGCGTAGACGGCTTCGACGAGGCGCACGGCGCGTGGATCGCCAACCAGCACGTTCGACTGCCGGTTCATGACATAGGCGCAGGTGAGTTCCGCATCCGGATCGGACACAGCCATGGAACCGCCCCAGCCGGAATGGCCCAGCGTTGCCGGGTTCGGCCCGAACAGGCCGTGCGTGTTGAGCATGATGCCTGCGCCGAAGCTCGTCTCCAGCGGCAGGACGAGATCTGGTCCGTGTGTGCGTGGGCGGATCAGGTCTTCGAAGATGCCGGCGCGCAGCTTTCCGCCGCCGTTGCGGGCATAGTGATGGTAAATGGCGCCGACGCTTTCAGCCGTGCCATGACCATTGGCGGACGGGATTTCAATCTCGCGCCAGATGGCGCCGCCCCGGTTGGGGGCAGACCATTTGTAGACGAAGGCAGCTTTCCGGTAGTCGTTCAGCTCGCCAAGGTCAGCCAGTGCGCTCGGGCGTTTGATATCTGCGCAGCGGCTATGTTCGCTGGCGGGCAGGCCGATATGGAAATCCACATCTTCGAACATGGATTTCAGTGTTGTGCCGAGCGTCTCGCCGCTGATGCGGCGGGCAATCTCACCGGCGAGATAGCCCCAGGTCAGCGGGTGGTAGCCATGCGCGGTGCCGGGCGGCCACATCGGTGCCAGCTCTGCGATGGCGGCGGCGCAGGCGGGCGGGTCCAGCCACAGCTCCGGGTCGATCTCTTCAGGAAAGCCGGGCAGGCCTGCCTGATGGCTCAGCACCTGTCCGATCGTGACGGCGTCTTTCCCATTGGCGGCAAATTCCGGCCAGACAGCGGCGACCGGGGTTTCGTAACCGTCCGGCAGCGTATCGACGAGGGAAGCGAGCACGAAGGCGGCGATGCCCTTGGTTGTCGAATAGACGGGCACCAGCGTGTCGGCACCCCAGGGTTTCGTTTTCTGCCGGTCGGCCCAGCCGCCAAGCAGCGAGGCGATCAGTTCGCCGCGGTGATACACGGCAAAGCCGGCGCCAAGCTCGTCCATGTCTTTGAAGTTCGCCTCGAAGACATCTCGCACGTTTTCGAGGCCAGCGGCGGTGAAGCCGGAAATCGGAAAATCGGTCATACTCCGGCCATACGGCCTAATCCGCGGTGTTGTCGAGACTGATGGCTGCCTGTTTGGTTGCCCGGGCGTCGTCCATTTCCTGAAGGAAGTCTTCCAGTTCGATCTGCCATTCGAACACCTGGCGCTGGCCGAATTGGGTTTCGCCCCTGAATTGCTGTTGCAGGCGGAGGCAGATGACCTGTCCGAACCATTTTTCCTCTGCAAAGGCGGTTGCGTTCTTGAAGCTGGCATTATGCGTGTTCGCAATTTCGAGCGCTTCGATGCGGGAGAAGTCCGCCATTTCCCGGCAGGACACGTAGCGGATGGACCGGCAGGCCATCTGCGGGCCGTCACAATCGCTCAGGGTGACATCGAAGGCCTGGCCCAGCATGTCCCCGGTCAGCATGGGATGTCCGTCCTCATGGGAAATCTCGACCGCCTCTGCGCCGTATTTCACGAGTTCACCGCGCAGCTGGCCAGCCGTGACGGTCTGCGCGACAGCCGCTGGCGATAACGCTGCAACCGCAAACAGAAGAGGGAGTATGAGGCGCCGGGCCATGAAAGCCTTCCCGGGATTTCCGAACCGATGGCCGAGCTAACCGGTTTTCCGTGTCTGAAGCAATTGCCGCAGTTGCGCCCGCCGCAGTGCAAGGCGATAGTCCGCGCGCTTGAAAAGGGATTGAACGACCATGGCTTCACAGACGCATCGCCCACGCCGCTCCTGTCTCTATATGCCCGGCGCAAATGAACGGGCCCTGGAAAAGGCCCGCGGCCTGCCGGCGGATACGCTTTTGCTGGATCTCGAAGACGCCGTTGCACCAGATGCGAAGCTGACCGCGCGCGAAGCGATCCTGAACGCCGTGAAGCAGGGCGGGTATGGCCATCGTGAGATCGTTATCCGCATGAACGGGCTCGGCACGGAATGGGGGGCCGATGACCTGAAGGCCGCTGTTGCATGCGGCGCAAAGGCCGTCCTGGCCCCGAAGGTTGAGTCTGCCGCCGATATCGAAGCGCTGGACAAGGCGCTGACCGAAGCGGGCGCACCTGCTGATTTCGGCCTCTGGGTGATGATCGAGATGCCGAAGGCGATCCTGCGCATCGAAGAGATTGCCGCGGCTGCCGAAACGACGCGTCTTAGCACTTTCGTGATGGGCACCAACGATCTCGCCAAGGAATACCGCGCCCGCATGACGCCGGACCGGATCGCCTTTCAGGTGGCGTTGCAGCTGTCGGTCGCGGCTGCTCGCGCCTACGGCATCACGGCCATTGATGGCGTGTTCAACGACATCAAGGACGAAGACGGCCTGATCAATGAATGCGAACAGGGCCGTGACCTCGGCTTTGACGGCAAGACGCTGATCCACCCGTCGCAGCTGGAAACGGCAAACCGCGTTTTCGCGCCCAGCCAACATGATGTGGAACAGGCCAAGGCTGTGATTGAGGCGTTTGCGGACCCGGCCAATGCCGGCAAAGGCGTCCTGAAGGTCAACGGCAAGATGACCGAACTGCTCCACCTCGACGAGGCCCGCCGGACCGTTGCCATGGACGAGGCCATCCGCGCCTTCGAAACGGCCTGAACAGACAAGGGGAGACGCCGATGACCTATACGATCCTGCACAATCCGAACTGCTCCACCTCCCGCAAGGGGCTGGAGATGCTGAAAGAGGCCGGGATTGAGCCCGACGTGCGCAAATACATGAACGCCACGGAGCAGCTTTCAGTCGACGAACTCAAGGACATTGCGAAAAAGATGGGCGGCGTGTCGCCCCGCGTCTTCCTGCGAACCAAGGATGCCCCGGCCGCCGGGATCGACGCGGACTCCAGCGATGAGGCCATTTTTGAGGCCATGGCGGAGAACCCGAAACTGATCCAGCGTCCGATCGGCATCAAAGGCAAGAAGGCCGTGCTGGGCCGTCCGCCGGAAGACCTGCTGAAACTCGTTTGATAACTGCGAATTTGGCCCGAATCGGGCCGATTCGATCAAATTTCATCGATTCTGATTGCCGGATGTAAGCCACTCCGCGCGAGACTGGCGTCATGATGATGACTGTCCTTCTCGCTACAGCGGCTTTGAGCCTCGTCTTTGCCGGTTTCTGCTTTTTCGGCCTGCCTTACATGATCGCAGGCCCGCACGTGCTGGACCAGCTGCGTCTCCGCCTGACGAACAAGGCCGTGCTTGCTGGCCTGGTGACTGCGGCGATTTCGCTTGTTTGGGTGCTTCAGGCCTCTCCGGCCTTGATTTCCCACGGGACCGGCGTGCAGGTAGTCGCCGATCAGATGACGGGCGGCAACTGGCAGGTCTAAGGCAGATCTGCATTCCAGCGGCAGCCCCGGAAACGAGGCTGCCATGACTGCACAGACAAAATCCAATCCCGGCAATTATTTCGAGGACTTCTCGATCGGCATGGAACTTGTCCATGCCACGCCCCAGACCGTGACGGAGGGCGATATCGCGCTCTACCGGGCGCTGACCGGAAACCGCTACGCGCAGTATTCCTCGGCTGAGTTCGCGAAGGCCGCTGGCCTTCCGGGCCTCGCCATTGACCCGGTCCATGCTTTCCACGTCGTCTTCGGCAAATCGGTGCCGGACATCTCGCTGAATGCGGTGGCCAATCTCGGTTACGCCGACGGCCGTATCCGCCGCCCGATCATGCCCGGCGATACGCTGAACACCGTGTCCGAAGTCATCGGCATGAAGGAAAACTCCAACAAGCGCACCGGTGTCGTCTGGGTCCGCACACGCGGCTTCAACCAGAATGGCATTGAGGTCATGTCCTTCGTGCGCTGGGTGATGGTGAACAAGCGGGAAGAGGGTTCGGCTGTGCCGCCCGCCCATATTCCGGACCTGCCGGAGGCTGTGCCGGGCAGCGAGCTGGAAGGCTTCGCCCCGATGGAGGACTGGGACTTTGCCCTCGCCGGATCGCCCTATGGCTATGAAGACTATGAGATCGGCGAGAAGATCAACCATGTCGACGGCATGACGGTGGAAGAGGCCGAGCACCAGATCGCGACACGCCTGTACCAGAACACTGCGAAGGTGCATTTCGATGCCCATGGCCAGAAATCCAGCCGTTTCGGCAAGCGCCTGATCTATGGCGGCGTGGTGATCTCCATCGCCCGCTCGCTGGCCTTCAACGGCCTTGCCAATGCCGGGCAGGTGCTGGCCATCAATGGCGGGACGCATGCCAGCCCGCTGTTCGCCGGCGATACGATCTATGCGTGGAGCGAAGTGCTGGACAAGGCAGACCTGTCGGACAAGGCGGGGGCCCTGCGCCTGCGCCTTGTGGCCGTGAAGGATCAGGATCCGGGGGCCTTCGCCTACAAGACCAGCGACGGCAAATATGCCGACGGCGTGCTGCTCGACTTCGACTACTGGGCGTCCATCCCCAAGCTCAGCGGACGCTGACCTTCCGGAGGGCCGCGCCAGCGCCTATATGAGGTGCCATGAGCGGGTATGGCCCTTTTGACGGATTTACACTGGTGGCCATCGCGCTTGCGGTGGTGCTTTCGGCATTGGTGAGCCTGATCGGCACATCCGGCCGCAAGCGGAACATCGCGCTGGGTGAGGCACAGGTCGGCGATCTGGCCGAAATGACCGGTATCCGGGATCCCAAACGCCTGCAGGAAGTGTTCGGCCCGCCGGACATGGGCCGCGTCTGGCGCAGCGTGACGCTGCTGGACGTGCGTCGCGCCCGCACACCTGAGGGCTGGCTGATGTCCTCCGATCTGGTCGATTATGCCTGTATCGCCGCGGCGGTGACGGCCCTGTTGGTGTCTTTCCGCCTGATGCCGGCGTTCCTTTTGGTGGCACTCGGCATTCAGGTTGCGGGCTGGATCGTCTCGACGCGGCTGCCGCGATAGGGCAATAGAGCCCGCTATGCAGAATCCTGAACACCGGAGCCGGAAACGCACATGAAAATCTGGAAGATGAACGGGGCGGGCAATGCGTTTGCCATTTTTGACGCCCGGTCTGCACCGTTCTCCCCGACGGAGGACCAGGTGCGCCAGCTGGCCGACGAAATGAACGCCGATCAGGTCATCGCGCTTGAGCGGGATGCGGCGCGCGACGTCTTCATGCGCATCTGGAACTGCGATGGCGGCGAAGTGTCGGCTTGCGGCAATGTCAGCCGCTGTGTGGGGCATCTCTTGCTGGAAGAAACCGGCAAGGATGTCGTGACCATCCAGACAGAGGCCGACATTCTGCGTGCCTTCCGCGCTGAGGATGGCCTCATCACGGTGGACATGGGCTCGCCCCTGATGGGCTGGGAAGACATTCCGCTGGCGGAAAAGATGGATGTGCGCGGGGTCGACGTGAAAATCGGCCCGATGGACAATCCGGTCCTGTCGCGTCCGGCGGTGGTGTCCATGGGCAATCCGCACGCGGTGTTCTTCGTCTCCGATGTCGACGCCTATGACATTCCGGCGCTTGGCCCGCTGGTGGAGTGGCATCCGCTGTTTCCGGAGGGCACGAATGTCGGCTTTGCGCAGGTCATCGACCGGAATACGATCCGCCTGCGCGTCTGGGAACGTGGGGCGGGACTGACCAAGGCCTGTGGCACGGGCGCCTGCGCGGCGCTTGTCTGTGCGGCCCGCGCAAAGCTCACAGAGCGTACGGCGAAAATGATCCTCGATGGCGGGGAGTTGCTGATCGAATGGCGCGAAAGCGACGACCGCGTCTACATGACGGGGCCGGTCGAGCTGGAATTCGAGACCGAGATCTGAAGGTCTTCCGTCTGGCGCCAGATCATCCGCACATCCGGCGTTTTTTCCTCGTTTCGCTGTCCATCCGTGAATTCGACTTCCTCGAACTGGAACCGGGCATAGAAGGCGCGCGCGGTACGGTTCTGCTGGAATGCCCAGAGTTGCAGGACGCTGGATGCCGCCAGGGCCCGGCGCAGCAATCGTGAGCCGATCCCGCTCTGCCAGGCGTCCGGGGCGACATAAAGATGGTGCAACCACTCCCCCTTATAAGCGGCGAAACCGGTGATCTGTTCTGATTTGTCGGCGACAATGACGGTCTGGCTGGGCAAGACTTGGTCGCGAAAGAATTCGAGGACGTCTTCCGGCGAGTGGACAACGGGCAGCCAGGGCATGGCCGCCTGGCGTGAGACGGTGTGAAGCCTCGCAATCGCCGGTGCATCTGATAGGGACGCTTCCCGAAGCATCGTTGAATTTACCTCATATGATCTGACGAAACTGTAGCCTCCTTTTGTACGGCTCGCGCCCCCTGACTGGTGGAAGACCTTGATTCGTGTTCGTTCCGGCGCGATGTGCGCTGGACGATATCGCCATGACCAAGCCTGAAACCCCCTCCAGCCCGACGCTGATTACGCTCGGATGCCGCCTCAACTCCTACGAGTCTGAGGTGATGCGCGGCCATGCGGCCAGCGCGGGCCTCTCCGATGCGGTGATCGTGAACACCTGCGCGGTGACGGGGGAGGCGGTGCGTTCTGCCCGCCAGGCCATCCGCCGCGCGGCGAAGGATCATCCGGGCGCGCCGATCCTGGTGACGGGCTGCGCCGCCCAGATCGATCCGGACATGTTCGCGCAGATGCCGGAAGTCACCCGCGTCATCGGCAATCATGAAAAGATGAAAGCTGAGACGTGGAAACCGGCCGACCTGCTGGGCGGGCACGAAAAGGTCCGCGTCAACGATATCATGTCGGTGAAGGAAACGGCTGCCCACCTGATCGACGGTATGGACGGGCGCGCGCGGGCTTATGTTCAGGTCCAGAACGGCTGCGATCACCGCTGCACTTTCTGCATCATTCCTTATGGCCGCGGGAATTCCCGCTCCGTCCCGGCGGGTGAGGTGGTGGAGCAGGTGCGCCGCCTCGTGGAGACGGGGCATTATGAAGTTGTGCTGACGGGCGTGGACCTGACCAGCTGGGGCGCAGACCTTCCGGGCACGCCGCAGCTCGGCAATCTGGTGCAACGTATCCTGAAACTGGTGCCGGACCTGAAACAGCTGCGCATTTCCTCCATCGATGCGATCGAGATCGATGATGCCCTGTTTGAGGCGATGGGCGAGCGGCGCCTTGCCCCCTTCATGCATTTGTCGCTGCAGCACGGCGACAATCTGATCCTGAAACGGATGAAGCGGCGTCACTCGCGGGATGACGCGATTGCGCTGGCGGAGAAATTACGCACCTTGCGTCCGGATATTGCACTCGGCGCTGATATCATTGCTGGGTTTCCAACCGAGACTGAGGCGCATTTCGAGAACTCAGTCCGTCTTGTGGACGAATGCGGCCTCGCCTTCCTGCATGTGTTTCCCTATAGCCCGCGGCCCGGAACCCCGGCTGCGCGGATGCCACAGCTGGACAAGGCGCTCATCAGGGAACGGGCTGCGCGCCTGCGGAAAACGGGCGAAAACGCGCTCAAAACCCACTTTTCGCGCCATATTGGGGACATAAGGGACGCTTTGGTGGAGCGCGGGGCCTCCGCCCGCCTGCCTGATTTCACGCCGGTAAAACTGTCACGTGACCCCGGCCAAGCTGGACGGCCCGTGCGGGCGCATATAACCGGGCATGACGGCAGGCAGCTGATCGGAGAAATAGACGCATGATCCTCTGGTTTGGGAAGAAAAAGAAAAAAGAGGAAATGAAGGCGGCCGGCGCAGAGATAGCCGCCCCGGAGCTGTCGGCAGAGGACCTTGCCGCGAAAGAGGCGGCCGAAGCCGAGGCCGCAAAGGCGGCTGCCGAAAAGGAAGAAATCGAACGGATCGTTGCCGAGGCCAATAAGGCCTGGGAAGAGCGACAGGCGCGTGAAGCCGAAGAGGCCGCCGCCGAAGCAAAGCGGCTGGAAGAAGAGGCTCGCCGCGCCGAAGAGGCTGCTGCAGCGGCAGATGCCGAAGAAGCCGCGCGCCTCGCCGAAGCAGCCGAACAGGCCCGCAAAGCGCGAGAAGAACGCGCCGCCCAACAGGCCAAGGCTGAAGCCGAACTGAAACTTCTGGCCGACCGGCGCGAGGCCGAGCGCCTGCGCGCTGAAGCCGAGGCGGCTGCCCGTGCGGCGATGGAGGCCGAGGCGAACAATCCGGGCTTTGTTGCAAAACTCGGGCAGGGCTTGTCGCGCTCGTCTTCCCGCCTGACCGAAGGCCTTGCCGCGCTGGGCCGCCGCAAGCTGGACGATGACACGCTGGAAGAACTTGAAGACCTGCTGATTGCCTCAGATCTCGGCGCGAAAGTGGCCGCGCGGGTTGCGACCAATCTGTCGAAAGAACGTTTCGACAAGGAGATCGGCGAGGAGGAGATCCGCCTCGCCCTTGCCAGCGAGATTTCAGACGTCCTGAAACCGCGTGAGAAGGTCGTCGATTTTTCCGATGGCACCAGCCCGCGCATCGTCTTGTTTGTGGGCGTCAACGGATCCGGCAAGACGACGACGATCGGCAAGATCGCCTCGAAACTGAAAGAGCAGGGCGCCAAGGCGCTGCTGGTGGCGGGCGACACGTTCCGTGCTGCGGCCATTGAGCAATTGACCGTCTGGGGCGACCGCGCCGGTATTCCGGTCATGTCGAAGCCAACCGGCGCCGATGCGGCGGGCCTCGTCTATGAGGCCATCGAAAAGGCGAAGGCGGAGGATCTGGATCTCGTCCTGATCGACACGGCCGGGCGCCTGCAGAACAAGGCGGAACTGATGGCGGAGCTTGAGAAAGTCGTCCGTGTCATCAAGAAGCTCGACCCGACCGCGCCGCACGATGTGATCCTGGTGCTGGACGCCACCGTCGGGCAGAATGCGCTCAGCCAGGTGGAAGCTTTCCGCAACACGGCCGGCGTGACGGGCCTTGTCATGACCAAGATGGATGGAACGGCGAAGGGCGGCGTGCTGGTCGCGATCGCCGAAGCCTATGATTTGCCGATCCACTTCATCGGTATCGGGGAACAGGCAGAAGACCTCCGCCCATTCAGTGCGGAAGCCTTCTCGAAAGCCCTTGTGGGCGTCGGCGTCTAAGGCCGCTTATTCGGCCGCTTCAGCGGTTTCGAGTCCATCATCAAAGATTTCCTCGATGCTGCGCCCGAACAGGCGGGCGATGGCGAAGGCCAGCGGCAGGGACGGGTCGTACTTCCCGGTCTCGATGGCGTTTACGGACTGGCGGGAGACGTCGAGCCGGTCGGCCAACTCGGCCTGGCTCCATCCCTTTTCCGAACGCAGAATGCGGAGAATGTTCTTCATACCCGGCCCTACACCGTCCGTCCGAAGCAGTTCGTCATGTTCGACAGGCCAAATGCCAGGAAGAAAAGCGGACCGAACCAGAAGACATCGACAGCGCCGATGACGTCAAAGATCTGAAGGAAGCCGACCAGGAAAGTGATCGCGGCCGTGATGAGGCCGCCATCCCGTAATGCCATAAGCTGACGCATGCGGGTGTACTCGTCGGTTTCATCCGTCTGGCGGCGGATCGCATACAGGGTGCCGACAATTGGCAGGGTCGCCGCCAAAGCGCAGGCCGCGTTCAGCCAGGCCGGCGCCGTATCTTCGTCGATAAAGAATTTGGCGCCGAGGATGATGGCGACATAGAGGGCCATCATCGGCCAAAAGAGGGATTTGTACCGGCGGGCGGCTGATCGGAAGCCACGTGATTGAGCCATAATGGAAGAACTCCTTGTCAAGTTACCCTGACAAAGTGACAAGCGAGCTTTACTTTGTCAAGCAGGCTTTACATGACGCTCATTCCGCTGCGATGGCGGCCGTCTGCAGGCTCTGCGCGCCGCGCACCATCCGGCCGGGCTTCGCGCCGGTCGGGTCGCCGTCCCGGTGGGTGACCTCACCCTTCAGGATCGTCGCCGTGTAGCCGGAGGCCCGTTGCATCAGGCGCCGTCCGCCGGCGGGCAGGTCATACTGCACTTCCGGCAGGTGGAGTTTCAGGTTCGCGAGGTCGATCACGTTGAGATCCGCCCGGTAACCGGGGGCAATCACGCCGCGGTCGTGCAAGCCCATCCACTGGGCCGTGTCCTGCGTCTGGCGCTTCACAAGATATTCAATCGGCAGTTTTGGCCCGCGCTGGCGGTCCCGCGCCCAATGGGCCAGCATCGTGGTGGTGAAGGAGCCGTCGCAGATCATGCCGACATGCGCGCCGCCATCGGACAGGCCGGGCAGGGTGGCCGGGCTCTCCATCATCGCGCGGATCGGTTCCAGCGACCCTTGCGAATAATTGAGGAAGGGCAGATAGAGCACGCCGCGCCCGTCGCGCTCCAGCATCAGGTCGAGCGCCATCTCTTCCGGGCTGATCCCGCGCGCATTGGCCATGTATTCCAGCGTGCTCTCCGGGCCGGGCTCGTAATTCACCGGGTCGCGCAGCTGGAACATCTTGCCGAAGCCGCGCAGCATGGTCTTCAGGAAAGGATTGTCCGAGGCCGGTTCTTCCGACAGCAGTCTGTCCCGGAAGGCCGGGTCGCGCAGGGCGGCGACGCGCTTTTCCAGCGGCTTTGTCGCAATCGCCGCATAAGACGGGTGGGCGCTGAACGGGTTCATCGTCAGTTCAAGGCCGAGCAGCACGCCCACCGGGCGCGGCGCCACCTGCGCCCGCATCGGCAGGCCGTCATTCATCGCGGTTTCGATGGCGCCCAGCAGGGCGCGCCAGCCTTCCGGCGCCACATCGGCCTGTGCCAGCGACACCGAAAGCGGCCGGCCGGATGCCTCGACGATCAGGCGGAGCATTGCGGCTTCCTTTTGAGGATCGTTGAAATCGGACACGAACTGCAACACGCCGCGGCCTGCTTCCTTCAGGCCTTCCGCGATACCGATCAGTTCGGTCTCGCTGGCCGTCAGCGTCGGCGTCGGCTGGCCGTCGGATGTGCGATGGTTCAGGGTACGGGACGTGGAGAAGCCAAGCGCCCCGGCCATGACCGCCTCCTTCGCCAGCTGTTTCATGGCGGCGATGTCTTCCGCGGTCGCGTCTTCGCGGTTCGCGCCGCGCTCGCCCATTACATAAACGCGCAGGGCGGCGTGCGGTAGCTGGGCGCCGATGTCGGTATCGAACTGGCGGCTGGAGAGAAAATCCAGATAGTCCGGGAAACTCTCCCAGCTCCACGGCAGACCCTCTGTCAGGACCGGAAAGGGAATGTCCTCAACGCCCTCCATCAGGCGGATCAGCCGGTCATGGTCTTCCGTGTGGCACGGGGCAAAGCCGACACCGCAATTGCCCATGATCACGGTCGTGCAGCCATGGAGGGAGGAGGGGCTGATCGCGTCGCCCCACGTCGCCTGGCCGTCATAATGGGTGTGAATGTCGACAAAGCCGGGGGTGACGATCTGGCCGCGCGCATCGATCTCCTCAATGCCCTTGCCGGAGACTTTGCCGATGGCGGTGATCTGGCCGCCGGAGACGGCGACATCGCCTTCGAACGGCTCGGCCCCCGTGCCGTCCACGATTGTCCCGCCCCGGATAATCAGATCGCTCGTCGCCATGGTTTCCTCCTTTATCTTTTCCGGAAGGATGCCAGAGCCGGCGCGCCCGAGAAAGCCTGACCGCACGTCAGCAGTTTAAAGGGTTCGGAAACTCGGGCATGAGACGGGCCGTCCTGCCGATTTCCGGGAATGCCATGACTGCCTCTGATATCCTTCCCGTTGCGCTCTGCCTCCTGTCGGCGATCACGCTGGCGACGACCAATGTTCTGGTCAAAGGCGGCGGCGACATTCTGACCGGCCGGATGATCGTTCAGGTGACGGCCGCGCTGATCGTTCTGCCATTCGCTTTTATATTCCCGATGCCGCCGATGAGTACCTGGCCGCTTCTGGCCATCTCCATGGTGTCGCACTGGTTTTATCAGGCCTGCCTGATCCGGGCGATGCACCGGGGGGATCTCTCGCTGGTGTATCCGGTGATGCGCGGACTTGGTCCGCTTGCCACAGCCGTGTTCGCGACATTCCTGCTGCAGGAACATCTCGCGCCTATGCAGCAGATCGGTCTGTTCTGCGCGTCCTTTGCCATTCTCTTCTTTGCGCTGCCGACCGCTGCGACGCGGGAAGGGCGCAGCCTGGACCGGCGGGCGCTCTTCTGGTCCGTCCTGACGGCTGTCGGGATCGGGCTTTATGCCGTGAGCGACACCCGCGCGGCGCGGGCGATGCCGCACCCCATGACCTTTGTCATCATTCTGTTTCTGGTCGACTGGATCGGCGTGACGCTCGTCTTCCTCTGGCAGCGGCGGGGCCGGTACAGGCAGACGATCCGCCCGCAGCTCCGCTCCGGCATGATCGGCGGCATGGTTGGGTGCCTGTCATACGGCATGGCGATCTTTGCCTATACAATGACGGATGCGGCCATGGTGACGGCCTTGCGGGAAACCTCTGTCGTCTTCGCAGCCGTCATGGCGGCCGTGTTCCTGAAGGAGAGTTTCGGTGCCCGGCGCATCGTCGCGGCCTCGGTTCTCGCCACGGGTCTGGTCCTGATGCAGGCCGGCGCAGCCTGAGACTCGCCGTGTGCGACATTTCGTGCGACAGCGGCTTTAACAAAACCGCAAGCACGGATGGTGCGTAGGAAGTATATGACCGAGTTGGAAAACAAGACAGCGATTCACACGGACGAAGCCCCGCAGGAGGCGAACGTTAAGGATGCCGCCGCACGTGCCGGGGGAATCTGGACAGAACTCGGCCCGACGCTGGCCTTCATTGTCATCTACAATGTCATGCTGCGCTTTCCGGAAGAGGGGCTGTTTTCCAAGGAAAACGCGCTCTTCTGGGCCACGGGCGTGCTCATTGTGGCAACGGCTGTTGTGATCGGCATGAAACTCATCCGTAAGCAGAGGATCCCGCCATTCCTGCTGGTTTCATCAAGTCTTATCGGTGTTTTCGGCGTTCTGGGTATCGCGTTTCATTCCAAGCTCCTGCTTTTCGTGAAGCCCACCATTATCAATCTGATGTTTGCCGGTGCGATTTTCGGCGGTCTCGCTGTGGGCCGCAATATCTGGAAAATGCTGTTCAGCGAGCTTTTTCATCTGCCGGACTATGCGTGGCGCGTCCTGGCGATCCGTTGGGGTCTATATTTTATCGCGATGGCGATATGGAACATCGTGGTCTGGCAGGCTTTTGGTGAGGCCGCCTGGGCAAACTGGAAGATGGGCAACATCGTCATCGGTTTCGTGTTCGCTCTGGCGAATGCGCCCTATACTTTAAAGCATATGGAAACCCAGCCTGAAGACAGCTGACTCGCCTAATGGGTGAGCCTCTCAGTTCCCGGAGGGTTGGCGAAAGGCGGGAAGGCCGGCAAATGCCGGGTTTCCGCATAATGGGTCAGCGCCCAGATCACGGTCGGAAAGGCGAGATCCGACCAGGGGATATCCTTCCAGGCGAATAATCCGACTTCTTCGCTCTCCGGACCTGCAGAAATGTCAGACATCAGTTCCGCACGGAACATGACCTGAACCTGGGCGATGCGGGGAACAGAGTAAACGGCGAGCAATTGTTGGATCCGGATATCCGCGCACGCTTCTTCCCGGGCTTCCCTGCGGGCGCCTTCTTCGACCGTTTCCCCTTCTTCCATGAATCCGGCCGGCAAGGTCCAGTAACCTTTTCGGGGCTCGATTGCGCGCCGGCAGAGCAAAATCCGGTCATCTTTGGTCACAACGGAGCCAGCGACGATTTTCGGGTTCACATAGTCGATAAACCGGCAATGGGCGCAAACACGCCGCATTTTTTCGTCTCCTGGGGGTATTTCCATGTGAAAAAGGGGCGAAATGAAAGGATTCGATAATTGATCCGTCATCTGTTGTTATCCAATCGAGGTGTAAGAGGGGGGTATTGATCCGCACACGGGCCTCTGCTTTAGGGGGCTTGTGGGAGGGTCGGCCGCCGAACTAGTTAAGACATCCCTCGAAAGGTAAACCAATATGTCATTCAATCTCAACGCTTCACCAAGCCACCTGCTGCACCGTGCGCAGCAGGCTGCTGCAAACCACAGCGCCAAAGCGCTCCGCTCTGCCGGCATCACGCTGCGCCAGTTCTCGCTGCTCGCAGCCCTGCACGGCAATGACGGCTCCAGCCAGTCCGATCTCGTCAATGCTACCGGCATCGACCGTTCGACCCTCGCTGACATGGTCGCCCGCATGGAAGCCGCCGGTCTGATCAAGCGCTCCGCTTCGAAAACCGACGCGCGCGCCAAGTCCGTCTCCCTGGCGGCAAAAGGCAAGAAAGCCCTGGAAAAGGCCCTTCCGGCTGTTCAGGCTGCTGATGCTGCCCTCTTCTCCGGCCTCGCCAAAATGAAGCAGGACGCTCTGATGTCCGGCCTCGTCGGCCTGACGGAAGAAGAAGAGAAGCCGGCTCCGGCACCGAAAGCCGCACCGAAGGCTGCTGCACCGAAGAAAGCTCCGGCCAAGAAAGCCCCTGCGGCGAAAAAGGCTCCGGCCAAGAAGCCCGCTGCCAAGAAAGCCGCGGCGCCGAAGAAAGCTGCTGCAACGAAGCCGGCCGCCAAGAAGGCCGCTCCGAAAAAAGCCGCTCCTAAAAAGGCTGCACCGAAGAAAGCCGCTGCTGCTGCAAAAGCACCGGCCGTGAAAAAATCTCCGGCCAAGAAGCCAGCTGCTCGCAAAGCCAAGAAAAAGTAATCTGGCCTGACGGATCAGGGGCGGGGCGCTGCGAGCGCCTCGCCCACCCGTTTGACCGAGGCGGCGTCCAGCGGCCCGGCGATATGGTCCAGAATCTCGCCATCGGCTGAGATGACAAAGGTTTCCGGCACACCCGTCAGCCCGAAATCCAGACCGCCCTGACCAGACGGATCCAGAACGATATCGGCATACGGATTGCCAAGTTCTTCCAGGAACGTCCGCCCATTGGCCGGAGTATCCTTGTACAACACCCCATAAACCTGTCCCGGATGAGCCTCGGCCAGCGCCGTCAGTTGCGGATGCTCGGCCTCACACGGGGCACACCAGCTGGCAAACAGGTTCACGGCGATCGTCTGCCCGTTGGGGGTGGGCACAAAACTCAGCGTACCTCCGTCCAGCCGCTCGAAGGCCCGGTCCGGCGCGGTGCGGGACTGGCGCTCGAAGTCGCCTTTTTCCGGATGGCTGAGTTCCCAGCCGGCCAGGCCTGCAAAAAGCACCAGAGCGGTGACCGGAATTGCGGCAATCCAGCGTTTCACGGTGCGTCATCTCCGCGCAGGCGAGCTTCTGCTCGCAACATTCTTGCCCGGGCTGTTCTTGCCCGAAGCAAGACGATCACGAGCGTCAGGGTCAGGCTGACGGCGCCGATCGCGTAACAGGCCCATATGTAGACGGCATTCTTGTCAAAATCCGGCAGCATGCTGCTTACCCTTCCGCCATCAGTTTCGCATTCGCCTGCGCTGTGCGCCGGTCCCAGATCTCGGCGCGCATCAGGGTCTGGGTCATTCCGGCGAACAGCAGCGTATGGCCGAGGCCGCTGGCCAGCAGAGGCCAGAGATAGACAGCCGCCATCTTCGGTCCGCCCGCGGTGATAACGCTCGAATCCTGATGCAGGGAGGTGAAGAGGTCCACGGAAAATTTGATCAGTGGCACGTTGATCGCGCCCACCATGGCCAGGATCGCGCCAGCCCGGGCCGCCTTCTGGCGCGTGTCCATGGACGCCCGCAGGGCCATGTAACCGAGGAACAGGAAGAACATGAACAGGACCGACATCATCCGGGCATCGTCCCACTGCCACCATGTGCCCCAGGTCGGTTTGCCCCAGATCGATCCGGTGGCCAGGCAGATCGCCGTCCACACAGCGCCCAGCGGCGCGATGGATTTGGCGGCGATGTCGGCGACTTCATGGCGCCAGATGAACCAGATGAAACTCATCACGGCCATCGTCATATAGCTTGCCATGGCGAGCCATGCGGCAGGCACGTGAATGAACATCACGCGCATGATGTCCCCGCCCTGATAGTCATCTTTCGGAACGACCCAGAGGCCCTGCCACAGGCCCCAGCCGATCAGCAGCGCGGCCAGCGCATAGCAAAGCGGCGCCAGCCAGTTCGACAGGCGCATGAAGCGAAGGGGATTGGCGAACCAGGAAAACATGGATGTGCGATACCGCTCCCTCAGTCTGCCGCCAAGCGCAAGGCTGCAGCCATGGCGAACGGTGCGACGGCCAATGCGAACAGGGTCGAGGCCGCCAGGAACAGCGGCGCGCCTTCGCTGCCGGGGCCGTGGGACATGGAGAGCGCTCCGAAAATAGCTGTCGGCACATACAATGGCAGCGCAATGAGGCTGATCAACAGGCCGCCTCGCCGCACCGTGGCAGACAGGGCCGCGCCGACACCGCCCCAGAAATAGAAGGCAAGGCCGCCGAGCCCATACAGCGCGGCGTTGCGCAGCAGGTCAGCGGAGGCTTCTGCCTGAAACATCAGGGCCAGCAGCGGGGACAGCAGGGCCAGCGGCAGGCCCGCGGCGAGCCAGTGGGCGAACGTCTTGGCCGCGGCCACCGCGGAGGCCGGTACGCCGGTCTGCAGCCACAGGTCCAGCGCCCCGTCTTCGGTGTCTGCCTGAAAGATGCGCTCCAGCGTGACAAGGCTGGACAAGGCGAGGGCGACCCAGAGGATGCCCGGTCCGACGGCGCGCAGCGTTGCCGGGTCGGTTCCGATCCCGAGCGGCACGAGCACGGCAGCGCCTGCGAAAAAGCCGAGCGGCAGCAATGCCCCGGCCCCGCCGGCCCAGGCTTCGCCCAGCGCCTGCAGGAAGGCGGAGAGGATCGGTGCGGGCCTCACAACACCACCTCGCCCGTTGGCACGAAGCCCGATTCGCCATGGATCGCCGCAACCACGGCGCCGCCGTCCTTCAGATGATCCTCGATCAGGCCGAGCACGAGGTCCCGGCCTTCGGCATCAAGGGCCGTATAGGGCTCGTCGAGCATCCAGATCGGCCGTTTTTCCAATAGAAGACGGCCAAGGGCTGTGCGCCGGCGCTGTCCGGCGGAGAGGTATCGCGCGGGCACATCGGCCGGGCGTTTCAGTCCCACCTGCGCAAGCACTGAGTCCAGATCGGAGTCTGAGCCCCAGGCGCGTGCCCAGAGTCCAAGATGTGTACGCGGGGTCTCGTGCGGCTTCAGCCCTTCGCGGTGGGCGAACCAGTGGTGCGGGCCGCTGCGGGTCACGTCACCGGCTTCCGGGCGCGTCAGCCCTGCCAGAATACGCAGCAGGGTGGTCTTTCCGGCGCCGTTCGAGCCGCGCAGAACAAGGCTCTCGCCCGCTGTAACCGACAGGCTGACGCCGGTGAACAGCACCCGTTCGCCCCGAATCATGCCGAGACCGGTTGCAGAAAGCAGGGGGCCGGAGACAGGAGAGGTCACGCCGCAACGCACCGGTTTCCGCGCCCGGACTGGCGCAAATCAAGGGAATATGGCGCGTGTGAGGACATCAGGATCTCCTACCAGCCTGTTTGCAGGGACGTTTTATCGGCTCAGGCGCTGCAGGATAGTCCCTTTGTCCCGATTGCGTCAGCGGCTTCAGCCTTATATGAGACGGGCACGCGCCGCCCGATCCGCCAGGCGGCCCTGGATTCACATCTCAGACGCGAGGTTCCCCTCCCATGCCGTCCCTCGACAGCTTTAATTCCAAACGCACGCTCACCGTTGGTGGCAAGACTTACACCTATTACTCCATCGAGGCCGCCGCCGAGAACGGTCTCGGCGATGTTTCCCGCCTGCCGGCGTCGTTGAAAGTGCTGCTGGAAAACATGCTGCGCTTCGAAGACGGCAAGACCGTCACCAAGGACGACATTCTCGCCTTCAAGAAATGGCTCGATAACAAGGGCAAGGACGATCACGAGATCGCCTACCGCCCGGCGCGCGTTCTGATGCAGGACTTCACCGGCGTTCCGGCCGTGGTCGACCTCGCCGCCATGCGCGACGCCGCCACGAAGCTCGGCGCTTCGGCCGACGCCATCAACCCGCAGGTCCCGGTCGACCTCGTCATCGACCACTCGGTCATGGTCGACAGCTTCGCTGGCCCGGACAGCTTCAAGAAGAACGTCGAGATCGAATACAAGCGTAACCAGGAGCGTTATGAGTTCCTGCGCTGGGGCTCGACCGCGTTCGAGAATTTCCGCGTTGTTCCGCCCGGCACCGGCATCTGCCACCAGGTGAACCTCGAATATCTCGGCCAGACCGTCTGGACCAAGGAAGAAGACGGCGAAACGGTTGCTTATCCGGACACCTGCGTCGGCACCGACTCGCACACGACCATGATCAACGGCCTGTCGGTTCTCGGCTGGGGCGTTGGCGGGATCGAGGCTGAAGCCGCCATGCTCGGCCAGCCGGTCTCCATGCTGATCCCGGAAGTCATCGGCTTCCGTCTTGATGGCAAGATGGCCGAAGGCGCCACGGCGACCGACCTCGTGCTGACCGTCGTTCAGATGCTCCGCGAAAAAGGCGTGGTCGGAAAATTCGTCGAATTCTACGGCCCGGGCCTGTCGAACCTGACTCTGGAAGACCAGGCGACCATCTCCAACATGGCACCGGAATACGGCGCGACCTGCGGTTTCTTCCCGGTCGATCATGATACGGTGAAATATCTCAGCAATACCGGCCGCGATGCGGACCGTGTGGAACTGGTCGAAGCCTATGCCAAGGCGCAGGGCTACTGGCGTCCGGATCAGGCCGAGCCGATCTTCACCGACACGCTGGAACTGGACCTCGGCGCCGTCGTGCCGTCGATCTCCGGCCCGAAACGCCCGCAGGACCGCGTGCTGTTGTCCGAAGGCGACATCGCGTTCGCTGACGCCATGGCGAAGGAATTCGGCAAGGCATCTGACGCAGCTGAGCCGATTGCCGTGGAAGGCGAAGACTACACCGTCACCCATGGCGACGTGTTCATCGCCGCCATCACGTCCTGTACCAACACGTCCAACCCGTCCGTGCTGATCGCGGCTGGCCTCGTGGCCAGAAAGGCGCATGAGCTGGGCCTGACCCGCAAACCCTGGGTGAAGACGTCGCTGGCGCCCGGATCGCAGGTTGTCACGGACTATCTCGACAAGGCCGGTCTGACCGACGATCTGAACGCCCTCGGCTTCAACCTGGTCGGCTATGGTTGCACCACCTGTATCGGTAACTCCGGCCCGCTGGATCCGCACCTGGCCAAGGCCATCACGGACGGCGACCTGGTTTCCTGCTCGGTTCTTTCCGGCAACCGGAACTTCGAAGGCCGTATCGGTCCGGACATCAAGGCGAACTATCTCGCCTCGCCGCCGCTGGTCGTCGCCTATGCGATTGCCGGTACGCTGCGCAAGAACCTGACCAAGGATCCGATCGGCACCGACAAGAACGGCAATGACGTCTACCTGAAAGACATCTGGCCGACCTCTCACGAGATCGCCGAGATCATGTCCAAAGCCGTCACTCCGGAAATGTTTGCCGAGCGCTATTCCGACGTCTTCAAAGGTGACGAGCACTGGCAGGGTATCGAAGTCTCCGGCGGACAGACCTATAGCTGGCCGCCTGCCTCGACCTATGTTCAGAACCCGCCTTACTTTGAAGGCATGACGCTCGACGTGGATGCGCCGACCGATGTGAAGGACGCCCGCGTGCTCGCCGTCTTCGGCGACTCGATCACCACCGACCACATTTCGCCGGCCGGTTCGATCAAGGCCTCCAGCCCGGCAGGCGTGTACCTGCAGGAACATCAGGTTCCGGTCCTCGACTTCAACTCCTACGGCTCGCGCCGCGGGAACCACGAAGTCATGATGCGCGGCACATTCGCCAACATCCGTATCAAGAACCAGATGGTGCCGGGCGTCGAAGGTGGCGTGACAGTCCACTATCCGGACGGCGAACAGATGGCGATCTATGATGCCGCCATGAAGTACGAAGCCGAAGACACGCCGCTGGTGATCTTCGCCGGCGACCTCTACGGCAATGGATCGTCGCGTGACTGGGCGGCCAAAGGCACTGTCCTGCTCGGCGTCCGCGCCGTGATCGCCGGCAGCTTCGAGCGGATCCACCGTTCCAACCTGATCGGGATGGGCGTCCTGCCGCTGGAGTTTGCAGACGGCGAAAGCGCCAAGGCCCTCGGCCTGACCGGCAAGGAACAGGTCACCATCGAAGGCATCAACGACATCAAGCCGCGCCAGTCGATGGAAGTGAAGATCACCCGTGAAGACGGCACGACCTTCACCGCCAACACGGTGGTCCGCATCGATACCGAAAACGAGCTGGACTACTACCGCAATGGCGGCATCCTGCACTATGTGCTGCGCAATCTGGCGCGCGCCAACGCCTGAGGCGTCTGACCGGAAGCAAACAGTCAAAACCCCCGCAGCAGGCGCTGCGGGGGTTTTTTTACAGCCCTCACACCGCTGTGATTGTGTTGTCGGGGCAAGGGTGATCTATAGAGAACCCGCTATGAAACGCCTGATTGCAGCCCTCTTCATCCTATCTCCCTTTGCGGCCCCTGCTGCGATGGCGGAGTCGCCGATTCTGATCGAATTGTTCGCGTCCCAGAATTGCCGGGCCTGCCCGAAGGCACACGCGACACTGAAAGACGTCGAAGCCGAGCGCGACGATATCCTGATCCTCACCTGGTCGGTGGATTACTGGGACTATCTGGGCCGTAAGGACCCCATGGCCATGGCCGAGTCCAAGGAACGTCAGCGGGCCTATGTCGACCGGTTCCGCCTGCGCGGGCCATACACGCCGCAGACCGTCTATAACGGCGTCGAGCAATGCCCGGGCAACAGGCCGCGCAAGGTCGAATCCGCGATTTCCAAAGCCCGCAAGGAAACACCGGACGGTGTCCACCTCGTCCGCAAGGGCGATGGGGTGGAACTCAGCGGCAAGGCGAAGGACCTGACGGATATCTGGTATGTCGATTATCTCGACGGCGCCGACAACACGACGGACATGGTTCACCCGGTCACCCGGGTAACGGCGCTCGGCCCGTGGCTTGGCGGACGGACAACGGTCTCGCTGCCGCCCTGCGACTCGCATTGCGCCGTGATTGTGCAGGACGCCGGGTTCGGCCCGGTGCTGGCCACGCTGCCGCTCAATCCGCTGCCACGCGACCCACTCGCAGAGAAATAAGCCTAGGGCGTCTCTGAAGAGGCGTCAGGTACCGCGATTTCCGGCGGCCTGACGATGGAGCTGACGGCCGGGGTGAAATCGTTCCAGTCGTATTCGGACAATTCGAACGCCCAGCCGGTTGCCTTGTCATTGATCGTGCTGCCGCGATGCGCCCCTTCGCCTGCCTCGACCGCGCGGAGCGTGACGAAGAAGCCATCCGGTTCGCGGTAAGCCTCAACTTCCACTTCCAGTCCGTCGTGCGTTTCGGTGATGTGCCGGCCGACCGGGCGGGTGGTCAGGTCGGCGGCCGGCTTCACCCCGATCGGCTGGAACCGGCTGAGTGCAAGGGCAGGGGTGGAGGCGGCAATCCGGCTGATCAGACGGAAATCCTGATAGGGCGGGCCGGGGCGGAAGCTGCGTTCGCTCGTCCCGACGGCGCGCTGCAGGTACAGGCTTTCGCCATACCGGTCGAACAGCCGTACGGCAGAAACCGCATCCGGGCTGATATCGAGAATATCGAGGTCCAGCCAGGCATCGGCATTGTAAAGCGGCGGCAGGTCACCCTCGACCTGATAGGCCTGCGGTTCGTCCGGACGGCGGGCATAGAGATGGTCTCCCTTTCGCCCGGTGATGATCGCGGCGGCGACGTCGCCGTCGCCATTGGCCAGTTCGATCAGCGCGCCGGTGCCGCCCTTGCGCGGATCGCCGAGGCCGATGCGGTTCAGCTTGCCTGGGTCGCGCGTGCGCGCTTCGCCCCAGACCAGCTCGCCAAGGCCGGTCGCAAGGTCGGCCAGACGGTCGGCCCGGACGGGATAGCCATGCGTGCCTTCCAGCGTCCAGCCATCGGGACTGTTCAGCAGGCGGTAGGATTCGTCGGCCAGCGTCACGCGGATTTCGGCAGCTTCCGCGCGGGTCTCGGCAAAGTCCGGCAGGACGGGCTGTCCGGTCCGCCCGGTCTGCGCCGGTCCGCCCCGGAAATCGAGGTTCACCAGTACGGCCAGCACGGTCAGGACACCTGCCACGGCGGCGAGGATCTGCAGGCGCTTGCGGCGCTGGCGCTGGCGGAGCTCTGTCATGACTCCCTCCGCGCACGGGCCTGCTGGCGGCGCCAGACAAGCAGTCCGGCCAGCGCGATCAGGATCGGGCCGCCCCAGATGTTGATGGCTTTCAGTGTCGCTTCCAGATGGTCGATGTCGCGCCGGTAGTCGCGTTCGATGGCCCGCAGCTCGCCGCGCAGGGAGACGATCCGTTCGCGAAGCTGGGCCAGTTCCGCGCGTTCGTCATCGGTCAGGTCCGCGGCGGCGTCGCCTTCGAAGAAGCCGTCAGTGGAGCCGATGGCCTGCAGCTCTTCCAGCCGCCCCTGTGCCTCTTGCAGGCTGGCTTCCAGCTCAGCCTGCTGGCGGAAATATTTCGCTTCGGCAGAGGCGCGCATCTTGTCGATCCGGGTCATCGGCCGGAGGCTGGGCGCGCGGGACCGCAGGCGCGAAAGTTCCCCGCCACCGGCCAGCGCATCCAGCGCGTTCAGGACCAGCGCGCCATTGTCCGCCACCACGATGTCGCGTCCCGGGACGATGTAGAAATCGTCAGCGATGAAATCCACGTCGGCAATGAAGACCAGCTCGGCATTGGTTTGGCTGGCCGAGATGTGTGGCGGGGCATTGGCGGCGTCGGCGCGGGCCAGTTCCGCCATCACCGGGTCTGACGGTTCGTCCAGCGCCGGCGCCCCGGCCGGGAAGGCCGTCGCCAGATGGCCGGACAGACGCCCCGCCAGAACGAGCGGCCCCGGCTGTGTCTGATAGGATTTCAGCGTATCGGAGGGCGTGATGTCATGCACGGCCCGGTCGGCGTCGATATAGGACGGGCTGGGCCCCGTTTCGATCAGCGGCGAGAAGGTGACGTCCGATGGCAGGTCCGACACGACGAGGGCGCCGGGCGCCCCGAAATTCACTGCCCGGGTCAGGTCCGCCGTAATCAGATCATCCTGGTTCATGTCTCCGGCCGGGGCGGCGATAAACAGCGGATGGGCCTGTTCCTCGATCCGCCCGTCCCCGGCATCCACCGGCACAGGCAGGGCGCCCGCCGCATCGGCGACGGCATCATGCGACAGGGTGATACCCCACGATTCGCCCAGCTCACCCAGATCGGAGCGGGCTTCTGCACCCGATATGTCGAACACGCCCTGGCCGACGGCTGTCTTGGCGGCAGGATCGACGAGGAAAACCGCCCGGCCTTTGCGCAGGATGAACTGATCGATCAGCCATTCCTGCCGGTCCGACAGGGGCGGGGGGTGCGCCACGAGCAGCACGTCCAGATCGGCGGGCAGGGACTGGAAATTGTCGGAGATCGGAACGACCTCGAACGAGCGGTTGATGTCTGCCAGCAATGTGTAGCCGCCCTGTCCGCCCGGGGCAGACATGCCGGGCAGCGTGGTGAGGATGCCGACGCGCGGCGGATCGGGATCGTCCAGCCGGGCGACCATGCGGGTCAGATCATATTCCAGAGAGACTTCGCGTTCCGGCGCAAGGAACGGGATCACGCGCTGATCGTCGATCGTGTTGTGGCCGATGATGCCGAAATAGAGCGGGTCGTCGCCATTTGTGTCGATGGCGGTAATCCCGGCAGCGAGGGCTTCGTCTTCGGCCGGGGAGAAGGGGGTCGGGTCGATCTCCCGCACGCGGACAGCGCCGCCGGACTGGGACTCGTACGCCTTCAGCAATTCCCGCACGCGGGCGGCATAGGCCCGCACGGCCGGATAGTCCTGCGCGACACTGCGCGAATAGACGAGCGTCAGGTCCACCGGTTCGGCAATGTCCGACAGTTTCTCCCGCGTTGCCTTCGACAGCGAGTAGAGATGGTTTTCGGTAAAATCGATCTGCGCCCCGGTCAGGACTTTCTGCGCCAGCAGATTCCCCGCCACGAAAATGACGGTGACCAGCGCTGTCGCGATCAGAAGGTAATGCTTCGACTTCATCTCAGCCGAGCCTCTGGCGGGCGGCCCACAATCCATTGAGGATGGACCAGAAGGCGGTGAAGCCGAGGAAGAAGATGACTGAGCGCAGCGCCAGCACGCCGCGCTGGGCGCCTTCGAACTGCGTCAGGAAGGAGAACTGGGCAACAAGGTCGGCAAAACCGGTGCCGAACACGGCTTTCACGGTCGACAGGACCAGCGGCCAGCCGGCGGCGGTAAAGGCAAAGGCGATCAGGACACTGATCACGAAGGCCGTCACCTGACTGCCCGTCAGGGCCGACACGGCCGATCCGATGGAAAGATAGGCGCCCGCCATCAGGAAGCTGACCAGATAGGTCAGCGCGATGGCCGTATTGTCCGGCCCGCCAAGGTAATTCACCGTGATCCACATCGGGAAGGTCAGCAGCAGGCCGACACCGGCCACCGTCCAGGCCGCGCACAGCTTGCCGAGGACAAGCCCCGGCATACCCAGCGGCAGCGACAGCAACAGCTCGTCGGTTCCCGCGCCCTGTTCGTCCGCCCACAGGCGCATCGCCAGCGCAGGCAGGAAGATCATGTAGAGCCAGGGGTGCCAGACAAAGAAGGTGGAGAGATCGGCTGAGCCGGTATCGAAGAAGCCGCCCGCTTCCCAGGTGAACACGCCGAGCGCGAGCAGGAAGACGGCAAGGAACACATAGGCCATGGGCGTGGCAAAATAGGCGCCGATTTCCCGGCGGTAGGTGGCGCCAAAGCCGCCCATCTGCTGGCGAAACATTTCCATCATCGCGCGTTCGCCTCGGCCTGGTCTGTGAGACGCATGAAGGCGCTTTCCAGCGATCCGTCATCGGATTTCTTTGTCAGCTCTGCCGGTGTCCCGTCGGCGACGACGCGGCCCCGGTCGACGATAATGGCCCGCGTGCACATGGCGGGGACTTCCGTCAGCGTATGCGTCGAGATGAGGATCGCCTTGGTCGGTGCCATGCGGGCGATCAGCGCGCGCACCGCGCGTTTCTGATTGGGGTCGAGGCCATCGGTCGGTTCGTCCAGCAACAGGACCGGCGGGTCGTGCAGGATCGCTCCGGCAAGGCCGACGCGGCGGCGGTAGCCCTTGGAGAGCGAACTGATCCGCTGGCCCGCGACGGTGGTGATGCGCGCGTCCGCAATCGCCCGCTCCACCGCGTCCTTGCGTTTGGCCCGGTCGATCTTCCGGGCGGCGGCCATGAAGGTCAGGAATTCCGGCGGGGTCATGTCTTCATACAGCGGGGCGCCTTCGGGCAGATAGCCGAGCGCGGCCTGCGCCGTCCGGCGATCGGACACGATGGATTTGCCGTCGATCAGCGCATCGCCGGCATCCGGCTCCAGCACACCGGCAATCATGCGCATCGTCGTCGACTTCCCCGCGCCGTTCGGGCCGAGGAAACCGAGCACCGTGCCTTTGTCGAGCGTAAAGGATACGCCCTGCACGGCGCGCTTGGCGCCAAAGCTTTTTTCCAGATTGCGAATGTCGAGCATTCTCTGGTTCAGACGCCTCTTATCATGGGAGATTCTGATACCGCTCTTGGCCGCATCTGGCCAGAGTCCGGAAAATTACGCTGTCAGTAAGGTAGGGTTTACGCGGCGAAGCGTTTCACCTCGTCCAGGACCGCAGCGGCGGCGGCCTCGACGATTTTCTGCCCGTCTTCGGCATTCGATTGGGTCGGGTCGGATCCGATGCGGCCATCCGGGAAGTCGCGGCGGTACTGCACCGCATCGCCGATCTTGCCATTGGGGGCGAGTTTCGGGCTCATCTCCACCTCTGGCCGGGCGCGGTCCGGATAACCGAAATAGGTGACCGACACTTCAGAGGCCGTCGCGTGGCTGCCATGGCCGACAGGATAGAGCTGATTGCACAGCTTCATGACCGGCGAGAAATCCCACCAATTGCGCAGTTTCAGCTCCAGGCCCGGCCGGTTGTCGGCGCCGCGCGGGTCGAAACTGCGTTTCGAATGGATTTCGGAGAAGGCTGCCTGGATCGTGGCGACGTTTCCGCCATGGCCGTTCAGCCAGTAGATCCGCTCAAAGCCGTGGCGCATCAGGCTTTCGGTCCAGTCCGTCATGGCTGCGATCATCGTGGTCGGGCGCAGCGTGATCGTGCCCGGGAAGCCCAGATGGTGCTGTGCGCAGCCGACCGAGAAGGTCGGGCCGACCAGAACCTCGTCCGGCGCCTGCGCTTCGGCATGGTGGGCGATGATCTCCGGGCACAGCGCATCGGTGCCGACAAAGCCGTTCGGCCCGTGCTGTTCCATCGACCCGATCGGGATCAGGATGGTGCGGGATGTCTTCAGCCAGGATTCGATGTCCTGCCAGGTGGAAACGGGTAGCAGCATGGCGTCAGTCCTAAATTTCAGGCCTTCCGGGGGGCGAGTCTGCGGGTGATATGGCCCATCTTGCGGCCGGGGCGGGCCTCGTGCTTGCCATAAAGGGTCAGCACGTCGCCGGGGGCAAGGGTGGTGGGGTCAACATTGCCCGCCTCGCCGATCAGGTTTTCCATCTCAGCATCGAACAGGCGGCGCGTATCGCCCAGCGGCCAGCCGCAAATGGCGCGGATATGTTGTTCGAACTGACCAGTCTGGCAGGCTTCCGGCGTCCAGTGCCCGGAATTGTGCACGCGCGGGGCAAATTCATTGGCCAGCAGGCCGCCATCCGGCAGCACGAACAGCTCCAGCGCCAGAACGCCGACATGGCCCAGCGCATCGACCAGCGCGATGGCTTTCTCCCGGGCGGCCTGTTCGATGTCCAGCGCCAGGCCCGACGGCGCGGTGGAGGTGGCGAGAATGCCGTCCCGGTGTACATTCTGCGGCGGCGCCCAGGTGGCGGTCTCGCCCTGGCTGGAACGGGCGACGAGGACAGAGATCTCGCGCTCGAACGGCACCGGCGCTTCCAGCACGCAGGGCGCGGCGCCGACACCGGCCCAGGCGGCGGCGATGTCATCGGGGGAGCGGACCCAGGCCTGGCCCTTGCCGTCATAGCCGTCGCGTCGGGTCTTCAGCAGTCCGGTTCCGCCCAGTTCCGGCAGGGCTTTGGCAATGTCATGATCCGAATTGATCATGCGATAGTCCGCCGTAGCGATGCCAATCCCGTTCAGAAAAGCCTTCTCCTCGGCCCGGTCCTGAGACACGGCGAGCGACTTTGCGCCTGGGTGAAGGTGCGTGCCTGCCGCTTCGATCGCTTCGGCGGCGGCAACGGGAATGTTCTCGAATTCGAGTGTGATGACGGCGCAGGCCTTGGCGAACTCGGTCAGTAAGGCCTTGTTATCATACGCGCCTTTCCAGTGATGGCGGGCCACACGGGCGGCGGGCGGGTCGTCTTCCGGGCAATAGATGTCGACGTCGAATCCCAGCCGCTGCGCGGCATTCGCCAGCATCCGGCCCAGCTGTCCGCCGCCGAGGATCCCGATAACGCTGCCTGGCGCGACGGGGGTCATCCTTCCGGCGTCTCCCCGACCCCATCGGTCTGCGCCTGACGGTAAGCGTCCAGCTTCGCCGCGACGCTGTCATCTTCCAGCGCCACGATGGAGGCGGCCATGATGCCGGCATTCACCGCGCCCGCTTCGCCGATGGCGAGGGTGCCGACCGGCACGCCGCGGGGCATCTGGACAATGGAGAGGAGGCTGTCGAGGCCGGACAGGGTTTTCGATTGCACCGGCACGCCCAGCACGGGCAGGGGGGTCATCGAGGCGGTCATGCCCGGCAGGTGCGCGGCCCCGCCGGCGCCCGCGATAATCACTTTCAGGCCGCGGCCCTTCGCGTCCCTGGCATAGCTGACCAGCCGGTCCGGCGTGCGGTGCGCGGAGACGATCCGGGCCTCATGCGCCACGCCAAGCTCGCCCAGAAGGCGAGCCGCTTCCTTCATCACGGGCCAGTCCGACTGGCTGCCCATAATGATGCCGACCTTGGGGGATTCGCTTGTTGCCATGGCTTCCTCGCTGGCGGAAAGCGCGCACCATATGCAGGCGGCTTGCCTCGTCAACTGCCGCCTGCTGGGAGAACTCGCTACTAAAGGGGGCCGACTGGACGTATCCTCGCGTAATGGCAGACGATGGCTTCTCCCCGCAGGCAGACCGGCGGCGCGCATTGGTCGACATTCTGGGTGTCGATCTGGACAGCGTTGACCGGCATACGCGCGCAGCCATCGAGGCTCTGTGCGATGAGGTGATTTCCCTGCGCGAAGACCTGGCCAATGCGCGCAGGGCCCTGTCCGACGCCGAATTGCTGGCCGACAATGATACCCTGTGCCCGATGTTCAATCGCCGGGCGTTCGAACGCGAGGTCCGCCGCGAGATCGCCCTGGCGAGCCGGTTCGGCACGCCGCTCAGCCTGATTTTTACCGATCTCGACCATTTCAAGCCGGTGAACGACATTTTCGGACACGCCACGGGCGATGCCGTCCTGCTGAAAGTGTCCGAAATCCTGCTGAGCCTGACGCGCGATACCGATATTGTCGGCCGCCTCGGCGGGGACGAGTTCGGAATTGTGCTGTCGCAGGCCACGCTTGATGATTCACAGCGCAAGGCGGCCCAGCTGACGGAGCGGATTGACGCCCTCACCGTGCGCGGCGCCGACGATGCCCCGGCCACGGGATTGCGTATCGGTGCGTCCTGCGGCGTTGTGGCCTGGCAGGCTGGGGAAGATGCCCGGCATCTGATCGCGCGGGCCGATCAGGCCATGTTTGCGCAAAAAGCGCACAGAAAAAGCGGCCGCTCTGCCCGTCGTTGAAGCGGAACCGGATTCTGAAGGAGGATTCATTTGAGATCTGGGTGACGAAGAGGCAGGCTTGTGCTTAAGTGTTGCTGTTAAGACACAGCCACTTAACAAGCAGAAGGAGACAAATATGTCGCTACAGGGCCGGAAAAGTGAGCTCGCCAACAAGCACCGCCAGCTGGACCAGAGGATCGAAGAAGAAGAAAAGCGCCCGGCTGCAGACACCCTTCGTCTCAAAGACCTCAAGCGACGGAAACTCAAGATTAAAGAAGAGCTGCGATGGCTTGAAGCCAGCTAACGGCTGAATGGACCTCAGGTCCTTTCGCCGGTGTCTAATGCAGGCGAAAGGACCGGTTCCATGCGGGACATTTTCGATCAGGACAAATCACTCAGCCTGGGCGTGATCCGCCAGGCCGCAGGTATATTCAACCTGCTTCTCGCCGCTCTGGCACTGCTGTCAGTCTTGCGCGGCCTTGGCCGCCTGTTCACAGGACATTTTATCGGGGCCTTTGTCGAAACCCTGGGCGCCTTTGCCGCGCTTGGCTTCCTTTTCCTCGTCGTGCGTCTGCTGACAGAGCTGTTGGCGGCGACGCACCGCCTCAATGACCGGCTGACCGTGCTCGGCGACGACCTGCGGTCGGTCCGCAGCGCGGACGAGGACTGAGCGCCGTGGCTTCACCCGTCACCGCCATTCTTGGCCTTGGCCGCGAGGTCGGGGATGCGGTCGCCCGCCGGTTCCACGAAATCGGCCACCATGTGCTGGCCGCCGATTCCAGCGGCGACCGTCTGCTGACCGCTCAGAACGCGATGCCGGAGAAAGTGCTGCTGCACCTTGGTGACCTGCACACCAAGCTCGGCCTGCGTAATGCTGTCGCGGCGGCCGTCGAAGGTTTCGGCCGGATCGACAATCTGGTCGTCATCCCCAGCATCGAACAGCCCGACTCCATTCACGATTTTTCCCAGGAAAAATTCGACAAGGCGCTGGCCAAGACTGTTCGCGGCGCGGCGCAGTGTCTGAAAGTTTTCGACGAACGCATCTCCGATCAGGGAGACCTTCCGACCGCCGGGGCTGAACGCATCCGCCAGCGCGGCACAATCACGTTCGTCCTGTCTTACTCTGCGCTTGCCACGATGCCGGGCCGCTTCACCGAATCGGTGACGCAGGCCGGCGTACTGGGTGTGGTCAGGGCCGGGTCGCTGGAGCTTGCCGAAGCAGGTATCCGCGTGAACGCGATCGTGGCGATTCGTCCGCGTGAGGAAAAGATGGAAACCTGGACCGGAAAGCGCACGCCCCTTGGCCGGGCGGCGCTCGCCGATGAAATCGCCGATGCGGCGGCGTTCCTGGCCTCGCCGGAGGCGGCCATTATTACCGGCGAGGTGTTGCGCCTCGATGGGGGGCGCGCAGGCCTCGCCGGTATTCTGGATTAAACCGGGCTGGACTGATCAGGCGGGTTTCAGGTCCGACATGCCGGTGTCTTCGGCTTCGGCTTCCCATGCGGACACGGAGTCGAGCGTCCAGTCCGTGCCCAGGATGCCCGACACTTTCTTGAACTCTGCATGCGCCGTATCCGGCGTCAGCGTCATCACGACATAACCATGGCCGAACGGGTCGTGCCAATCGACTTCCTTATTGGCGTCGGTGAACAGCTGGCCGAGGTTTGGCACGTCCTTGATGACGGAGCCCATGCCCGGTGACGTGATCGAGGTGCAGCCATATTCCACGCCGCGCTGCTCGCCCGCCGCATCATACAGCGTATTGGCCCAGGCGGTGTGCGTGTCGCCGGTGACCGTGACGAGACGGGCGCCGGTTTTCTTCGCAGACGCGTAAAGACGTTCCCGCGCCGCCGGGAATCCGTCCCAGGCGTCCAGGTTGAACGGCAGGCCAAGGGCGGAGAAGCCGACCATGCCTTCGACATAGGGGCTGTCCTGTGCGGCGATCTGTTCCGGGGTGAGGACCTCACCCATGTTCGGCAGGGCGACCCTGGCCATGATCACCTGATTGGCCAGCACCTGCCAGGTTTTCCCGTCGGCAACGGATTTGCCAAGTTCGCCTTCCAGCCAGGCTTCCTGTTCGGCGCCCAGCATGGTGCGGGATGGGTCGTTGACCTTTGCCAGGGTTGCCTGGATGCGGGCCATCATCTCTTCCTGGGACGGATTACCCGCCAGGACGGAGTACCATTCCAGTTCCGGCGAGCGGCCGGTCAGGCGGGATTCCAGCGCGAGGACTGTGGCCACGTCGCCGAATTCAAAGCTGCGCCAGACGGCGGAGGTGATGTTGCCCGCTTCCGGTTCGCGGATCGGGATCCACTCGAAATAGGCCTGAATGGCGGCCATCTTGCGGTCCGACCAGCTGCCCTCATTGTTTTCCGGATTGTGGTTCTGTGCGCCGGTCCGGTAGGAATCATTGGCGCTTTCATGGTCGTCCCAGGTGCAGATCCACGGGGCGGCGGCATGGGCGGCCTGCAGGTTCGGGTCGGTCTTGTACTGGGCGTGGCGCAGGCGATAGTCCGACAGCGTGATACATTCCGTAATCGGATCGTGCTCGCGGCCGAGCTTCTTTGCGGTCTCACCGCCATAGCCGTCGACGCCGTATTCGTAGATGTAATCGCCAAGGTGCAGGACCGCATCGATATCGGGTTCTTCCGACAGGGCCTTGTAGGCGTTGAAATAGCCGAACTGCCAGTTGGAGCACGAGATGACGATCATCTTGACCGGCGCATCGCCGGAGGCTGCCGTCGTGCGTGTGCGTCCGGTGGGGGAGGTGACATCGCCGCCTTCGGTCATGGCGGTGAATTTGTAGGTGTAGGCGGTGGCCGGCTTCAGGCCCTTGGCGTCCGCCTTGACGCAGAAATCATGCGCGGCATCGGCGCTCAGCATGCCGGATGTGACGAGGCCGCCGTCCTGGCCGAACACTTCGTATTTCACCGGGATGGCGCCGTCGCCGCTGAGCGGGGTCACGCGCGTCCAGAGGATGACACGATCTGTCAGCGGGTCGCCGGAGGCAACGCCGTGGAGGAAGTCCACCTCGCCATTGTAACCGGCCGGACCGGTGTTTGCGGCGGGCGTCGCGCAGGCAGCAAGGCCAAGTGTTCCGGTGGCGGCAGCACCAAGCAGGCCGCGGCGTGTGACGTTTGTCATGGGGTATCCTCCAACTGGGCGGGGCCGGTCTAGCGCCGGTTCGAGACAATAGCATGACGCACGCTTCATCTTTCGTCTATAAGCCGCCCGATGACCCGCCAAACTCACCGACTGACCTTCACCGCCGCCCCGGACGACGCCGGCAAGCGCCTCGACGTTTTCCTCGCCGCGGCCGCCGATGACCTGTCGCGCTCCCGCCTGAAAGCCCTGATCCTGGATGGGGCCGTGACGATGGACGGCACCGCGGAGACCAATCCGAAAAAGCCGGTCGTGGCGGGCGCGGAGTACGCTGTCGCCGTGCCGGAGCCTGTCGCCGCAACGCCGGAGCCGCAGGACATCCCGCTCGACGTGCTGTTCGAGGATGAACACCTCATCGTGATCAACAAGCCCTCGGGCATGGCGGTGCACCCGGCGCCAGGCAGCCATGACGGGACGCTGGTCAATGCGCTGCTGTTCCATTGCCAGGGCCAGCTCTCCGGCATTGGCGGGGTGGAGCGGCCGGGCATCGTGCACCGGATCGACAAGCTGACGACGGGCGTGCTGGTCGCCGCCAAGACCGAACCGGCGCATCTCGGCCTGTCAGCCCTGTTCAGCACGCATGACATTGAGCGCGCCTATCTGGCCGTGACGCGCGGGGCGCCCCGGCCTTCGCACGGCACGGTGGACGAGCACCTCGCGCGGTCGTCCGCTGACCGCAAGAAGATGGCCGTCGTGAAAAATCCGGAGGCCGGGTTCGGGCGCCATGCCGTGACGCACTACAAGACGCTGGAAACGTTCGGTATCCGCGAGAAGGGGACGAACTTTCCCTCCGCAGCGCTGGTCGAATGCCGGCTGGAGACAGGCCGCACGCACCAGATCCGCGTGCACATGGCGCATATCGGTACGCCGCTGGTGGGGGATCCGGTCTATGGCCGCCACAAGGGCGTCTCTGTGCTGGGGTCCGGACCGGGGCGCGATGCCGGCTTCGACACGGCGCGCGCCTTTCCGCGCCAGGCGCTGCACGCGGCGGTGCTGGGCTTCACTCATCCCATAACGAAAGAGGCGCTCCGGTTCGAAGCGCCTCTGCCTGAAGATATGAGTGATCTGATCGCGGCGTTGCGGCGCCTTCCCAAAAAGGTTTAGGGGCGAAAAGACCTAGTTTTCGGCCACGTCCTGGCCGGCGGCCGCCTCGGGGAGCACCAGCGGTTCGAAGCGCAGCGTCTTGGCCGTCAGGGTCACATCCCCGATTTTCTTGGAGTCGGCCGCGATCTTGATCGGGATGGAGGCGCCATTGTCCAGCGGGGCGAGCCACATGCGCAGCGGGCCGTCGATGCCGGTCAGATTGTCATTGTCCGCCTCGCCCTTCTTGTAGCCGGCGATCTTGTCCATGGTGACATGGCACTCGATGGCATCTCCGGTCCACACAGGCGTGTCGACACGCGCTGTGCCCGCATTCTTGAGGTAAAGATAGGTCAGCTGCCGCCCGTCAAAGATGCGGATCGGGCCGCCGCACGGGTCTTCCCCCGGGGCTCGCGGTTCCAGCGCGAAGGTGATCAGCGCGGTGATCGGGTCGTTTGTCTTCAGCACCTGTTCGGTGGTCGCCGCCGGATCGCCGAGATTCCCGAAACGCGGGTTCGCCGTCATGGTGAAGTCATCCTCACTGATGGCGAGTTCCACCTTGCGGTTTTTCTTGCCGTCCCGGTTCTGGGAGACATAGGTGCGGGTCTTCAGCTCATTATCCCGGGTTTCGCCTTCGGCATGGATGTTCATGTCGTAATTGACGAACCAGTCCGCGATGCCGGTGACCTTCACGCGGGAATCGATCGTGTAGTGGTCAGGCATCAGGTCTGTCGTGAAGGTGGCCCGCCCGGTCGCCGGAATGAAGAAGATGTAGGCCTTGGCCCGCAATTCATACTCCATCCGCATCGGCATACCGGCCTTCACATGGGTGAGGATGGCGCCGGATGCGTTGGTCGGGGCGGGTGATTTGTCCGCCAGGGCCAGCCCTGCCGTCGTCAGCCCGGTCAGGGCGAGCGCGGCGGCGGATGCAAGGAAGATCGAACGTTTCATCATCTGAACTGTACCGTTTCCTGACCGGCAAAGAGGGGCCGGACATTGTGTTTAGACCAATATAAGCATTGGGTGCCAACGCCGCCTGAACAAGAGTGCCGTTTTCCCGCCTTATTCGGGCGGATTTGAGGTCAAACCTTGTGACAAGCAGTTACAGGGCCAGTGAACTGAGGATTCGCGGCACACCGGAGTTGACAGAGAGGGTCCAGGCGTTTTAACAGCGCGCCTTCGAGATAGACCCATTTATTGGAGCGAGACCATGTCCCGCGAGTGTGAACTTACCGGCACCAAGCCCATGGTCGGCAACCGTGTCAGCCACTCCCAGATCAAGACGAAGCGGATCTTCCGCCCGAATCTGGTGCGTGTAACGCTTCATTCCGAAGCGCTGAACCAGAACTTCCCGATGCGTATCACGGCATCCACCCTGCGTACGGTGGACAAGCTGGGTGGCCTCGACGGGTTCCTGGCAAAAGCCAAGGACGACACGCTGCCGGCCAAGGCCCTCAAGATCAAGCGTGATATCGCCAAAAAGGCTGTTGCCTGATATCTGCTCATAGCTGCAGCTGAAGTTGCAGAACGGAACAGCGCGCCAGATCTGGCGCGCTTTTCTTTTGCCCGTCATCAGAACACGTGGCAGGACTAGGGCCGATGATCAACGGAGGTCCTAGATGTTGCGTATTGCCAGTTTCGCCCTAGCCCTGACCCTTGCGGCCTGTAGTACCGGCCACACGCCAGAGGCGGCAGAAACAGAGCCGGCGCAACACCTGACCGTCTTTACGGGTGGCACGATCTATACCGGAAACCCGGACCTGCCGACGGTCGACGCGGTCGTCGTAGGCGACGATGGCCGGATTGTCGGCACCGCTCCGCCGCTGTCGGAAGACTGGGACGAGGCTGAGATCGACCTGGTCGACCTCAAAGGGGCCTATATGTATCCCGGCTTTACCGACGCCCATGCCCACCTGATGGGCATTGGCCAGCGGGAGCTGAACCTCACCCTCGAAGGCACGGCCTCCATTGCGGAGCTGGTCAACCGGATCGGCGCCGAACTTGAGGGCATGGAGCCGGGCGTGCTGCTCTATGGTCGCGGCTGGATCGAGACCGGCTGGCCGGAAGGCCGCATGCCGTCTGCGGCAGACCTTGATGCCGTCAGCCCGGACAATCCGGTCATCCTCTCCCGCGCCGATGGCCACGCCATGGTCGTGAACACTGCCGCGTTGACGGCGGCCGGCATCACCGACGAGACCGAGAACCCGGATGGCGGCGCCATCGAACGCGATGCGGACGGCCACGCCACCGGCATGATGATCGACAATGCGCAGGGCCTGCTCTCATCCTTGTGGACCGAGCCGGATGCCGCCGCCAAGGCGTTGGCTCTGGAAACCGGTGCGAAGGTCTATGTCTCGCGCGGCTGGACGGGTGTGCACAATATGAGCGTCGGCCCGGACGAGGCGCCGATCATGCTTGAGCTGGCCGGGGAGGGGAAAATGCCCCTCCGCCTTTGGAACGCCTTCGATGCGAGCGAAGAGGCCATGGCGCTGGCCGCCGCGCAGGACTATGAGGCGCCGACGATCACCAATCATGCGATCAAGCTCTATATGGACGGCGCGCTTGGCTCGCGTGGGGCGCAGCTGATCAAGCCTTATTCCGACCGCCCGGACACGTCCGGCCTGTCCCTGATCACCGATGAAGATCTCGCCGACTTCATGAAACGCGCCGACGAGGCCGGCATTCAGGTGGCGGTCCACGCAATTGGCGACCTCGCCAATCAGCGCCTCCTCGATATTTATGAGGCAGGCGGCTACCCGCCGGAAAAGCGCTGGCGCATCGAACACACGCAGATTCTCGCCCCGGCTGACATTGCCCGGGTCGGATCGCTCGGCCTGATTGCCTCCATGCAGCCGAGCCATGCCATTGGCGACCTTCACTTTGCGCCGTCCCGCCTCGGCATGGACCGCCTGGCCGGGGCCTATGCCTGGAAAGCGCTGATCGATGACGGCGCCGTTGTGGCCGGTGGCTCCGATGCGCCGGTCGAAGTCGGCTCGCCGCTGATCGAGTTCTATGCCGCGGTCGCCCGGAAAGACCTTGAAGGCTTCGATGGCGAAGGCTGGCACCCGGAACAGAAACTGACGCGGGAACAGGCGCTGGCCCTGTTCACCTCCGCCGCCGCCTATGCCGCCTTCCAGGAAGATGACCTCGGCACGATCGAGGCCGGAAAGCTCGCCGACTTCACCGTCTTCGACATCGACCTGATGACCGTGCCGGAGGCCGAAATTCTCGACGCGAAAACCGTGATGACTGTTGTGGGCGGCAAGATCGTGTATGATTCCAGCATGGCTGAGGGCCAGTAGGGGTACAATTAAAGGAGCGGCGCATGCCTCCTTTTATGCCGCGTCTCATCGCCCTCTCGGCGATGGGCCTTGCCGCCTGTGCCACGGTTTCCGCACCCGCCTCCACGGAACAGGCGCTTCTCGCCGCTGACCGGGCCTTTGCCGCCCGCGCAATGGAGATCGGTGCCGGTCCGGCTTTTGTCGAATTCGCCGCCGATGACGTCACGATTTTCCCGTCTGCCGGGGTGCCGCAAACCGGCAAGGCCGCTGTCGAAGCGTGGACCTCCCAATGGCCAGAGGAGATGATCGTCGAATGGGCGCCCGAAGCCGCCCATGCCGGACAGGGCGGCGATTTCGGCTACACCTGGGGCTACGCCACCTACACCCGGGCAGGGCAGGAAGGCGCATCCTACGGCAAGTACATCACGGTCTGGCAGCGTCAGGAGGACGGCAGCTGGAAGTGGATTGCCGATATGGGGGGCGGCGCTCCCGCCCCGGAAGACCGCTAACTGTCTGCAGCAGCTGCAGGATTTCCCCTACGTCGCACTAGCCCGGACACGTAGCCGTGCTAGAACCCTCTTTGTATGACTAGACCTCCCGAAGCCTGAGATATTTGCAATGACCGTAATGAGTGACAGCACTGCCCTGGACGGCATGGAGCCGACCGAGAAAATCAATGTCCGCAAGGTGTTCGGCCTTGATACGGACATGGTGGTGCACGGCTTCAAGACCCGCACCGAATATGTGCCGGAAATCGACGACGCCTACCGGTTCGACCCGCAGACGACGCTGGCGATCCTCGCGGGCTTTGAGCATAACCGCCGCGTCATGGTGCAGGGCTATCACGGCACCGGGAAATCCACCCACATCGAGCAGGTGGCCGCGCGCCTCAACTGGCCGATGATCCGGGTCAACCTCGACAGCCATGTCAGCCGGATCGACATGGTCGGCAAGGATGCCATCGTCCTGAAAGACGGCCAGCAGATCACCGAATTCCGCGAAGGCATTCTGCCATGGGCCCTTCAGCGCCCGGTGGCGATCACCTTTGACGAATATGATGCCGGCCGTCCGGATGTGATGTTCGTGATCCAGCGTGTTCTGGAAAGCTCGGGCAAGCTGACCCTGCTGGACCAGAACCGCGTGATCGCGCCGAACCCGTATTTCCGCCTGTTCTCGACCACCAACACGGTCGGCCTCGGCGACACGACGGGCCTCTATCACGGCACGCAACAGCTGAACCAGGGCCAGATGGACCGCTGGAACATCGTCACCACGCTGAACTATCTTGAGCATGATGCCGAAGTGCAGATCGTGAAGTCCAAGGCCACCGGTGTTGACGACGACACGCTGGCCAAGATGGTGACGCTTGCAGACCTGACGCGGAACGCGTTCATGGCCGGTGACCTGTCCACCGTGATGAGCCCGCGGACCGTGATCACCTGGGCGGAGAACTTCGCTATCTTCGGCAATCTGGGCCACGCCTTCCGCATGACCTTCCTCAACAAGTGTGATGAGCTGGAGCGGCCTCTGGTCGCCGAAATGTACCAGCGCTGCTTCGCGGAGGAACTGCCTGAAAGCGCCCTGATGGTGCGGGTGGCCTGAGATGAGCACCAGGGTCATCGAGCTGACGAGCGGTGACGGCTTCCGGTTCAATGCGCTGCATGTAACGGCAAAGGGCGCGCGCAAGGGCGGCCTTGTGCTGGTGCAGGAAATTTTCGGCGTGAACTCCTACATGATCGAGGCGTGCAAACGGTTTGCCGCCGAGGGTTATGAAGTGCTCGCCCCGTCCATGTTCGACCGGCAGGACAAAGGCTTCTCCACAGAGAGCCATTCGCCCGACGCGATCGCGAAAGGCGGCGGCTATGCCCGCGCCAATGGCCTCGACAATGCGATGGCAGACATCGCGGCCTGTATCGGCGAACTGGAAGCGCCGGTCTTCATCACCGGCTTCTGCTATGGCGGCTCGATGGCGTATCTTGCGGCCTGTCAGCTGGACGGGCTTTCCGCCGCCAGCAGCTATTATGGCAGCCTCGTGCCCGGCGCGAAGGATCAGTCGCCGAAATGTCCCACCATCGTCCATTTCGGACGCAACGATCCGTACATTCCCGTGGACACCGTAGAGGCCTTTGCTGCGGCGCGCAGTGACGTGCCGGTCTATATCTATGACGCCGGCCACGGCTTCGCCCGGCGGCGTTCGGACGATTATGACGTCCATGCCGACGAACTCGCTTTCCGGCGCACGCTCGACCTGTTCAACCAGGCCGCTGCCGATGCCGGCTTCTAGATTGCGCTGAAGGCGCACAAGACAAGACTTATATGGCCAAGGACACGACCCCCCAGGAACTCTTCAAGCAAGCGCTCGCCGTGACGACCAAGGCGATGAGCGCCGACCGGGACGTGGAAGTCGGCTATGGCAACGAGCCGGGCAACGACGCAGAGCGTATTGTGCTGCGGCCGCCGCCGGTGACGCTGCCGGCAGAGGTGGCGGCGCGGATCCGCGGCGAGGCCGACGCGGTGGCGCTGCGCAAGGCGCACCATGACGCGAGCGCGCATATGAAGCATCGTCCGCAGGGGGATCTGCCCCGGCGCGTCTATGATGCGGCTGAAAATGCGCGCATCGAAAGCCTCGGCGCCAATGCCATGCGCGGCACGGCGGACAATCTGGACGCTGTCCTGACGCACCGCTGCGAGTCCGGTGAGTTCGCCATGGGCACTGAGGAGCCAGAGGCCGTGCTGGCCCCCGCCATCGAATTCCTGCTGCGCGAACGCCTGACCGGGCGGGCCCTGCCGGAGGCAGCCGGCCGCGTGGCAGACGTCTGGCGCGAAGAGGTGGCCGAGAAAACCGGCGATGCGCTCGACAAGCTGATCTCCCAGCTGCACGACCAGCCCCAATTTGCCCGCACCGTGCGCGACATGATCCGTGACCTGACGGCCACCGATGTGCCGGGCGAGGACGCTGAAACCAGCGACGACCAGCAGGACAGCGAAATGGAGTCCGAGCAGCAGCCGGACCAGGGCGACCAGGACATGCAGTCCGAGGAGGAGATGGGCGCCTCCACCGAGCAGATGGATGCCGGTGACACGGAGGAAATGGAAGGCGAAGAATCCAATGTCTCCGTCGATCAGGACATGGACATGGAGTCCGACGATACGCCGGACGATGAGGAAGACGGCACCCAGCCGCTGCGCCCCAATTTCCGTGATGGCGACGACAAGGACCGGTTCACCTATTCGGTCTTCACGCGTGAGCATGACGAGGTGGCTCAGGCGGCGGATCTCTGCGATCCGGAAGAACTGACACGCCTGCGCGCCTATCTCGACCACCAGCTGCAGGGCCTGCAGGGCGCGGTGTCGAAACTGGCCAACAAGCTGCAACGCCTGCTGATGGCACAGCAGAACCGGTCGTGGAGCTTCGATCTGGAAGAGGGCGTGCTGGACACGGCCCGCCTGACGCGCGTCATCACCGATCCGACCGCGCCGCTGTCGTTCAAACAGGAAGACGATTCCGAATTCCGCGACACGATCGTGACGCTGCTGCTGGACAATTCCGGCTCCATGCGCGGCCGTCCGATCATGGTGGCCGCGCTGTGTGCGGACATTCTGGCCCGCACGCTGGAGCGCTGCAATGTGAAGACCGAAGTGCTCGGCTTCACCACCAAGGCGTGGAAGGGCGGCCTGTCACGAGAGGACTGGGTGAAGGCGGGCAAGCCCGCTGCGCCGGGGCGCCTGAATGATGTGCGCCACATCGTCTACAAACAGGCCGACGCACCCTGGCGGCGCGCGCGCAAGAATCTCGGCCTGATGATGCGCGAAGGTCTGCTGAAAGAGAATATCGACGGTGAAGCGCTGCTCTGGGCGCATGACCGGCTGCTGGCGCGGACCGAACAGCGCAAGATCCTGATGGTCATTTCCGATGGCGCGCCGGTCGACGATTCCACGCTGAACGTGAATGTCGGCAATTATCTTGAGCGCCATTTGCGCCAGGTGATCGAAGAGATCGAAACGCGCAGCCCGGTTGAGCTGATCGCCATCGGCATCGGGCACGATGTGACACGCTATTACAAGCGCGCCGTCACGATTGTGGACGCTGAACAACTCGGCGGCGCGATGACGGACCAGCTCGCAAGCCTGTTCGACGAGAACCAGCCGAACCCGAAGGCCATGGCCATTCCTCCGCTGACGGAACGCACCGTCCGCCCCGGCGCCGTCTCAGGCGCCGCCAGCGGCGCGCCCTCCTACGGCAAAGGCAAAAAAGTCGACATCGGCCGCGCCGTGAAAACGACCTCTCTGCAGGAAGTGAAGGGCGCTAAGAAGTAACGGCGCTTTTCACCGGAAACCCGCCCGCCTTGCTGAGCGCTGAGCTGACCGGGTGCTGCAGGACCGTCTCCAGCCATTTCGCCGTGTCGATCAGTTTGCTGAGGTCCAGTCCCGTTTCGAAGCCGCCGCGTTCCAGCATGTAGACGACGTCTTCCGTCGCCACATTGCCCGTTGCCGCCGGGGCAAAGGGGCAGCCGCCGATGCCGCCGCAGCTGGCATCGATCACATCAATGCCAGCATCCACCGCCGCCGCGACATTGGCGAGGCCCTGTCCGCGCGTGTCGTGGAAGTGCATGCGCAGATACACGTCCGGCGCTTCCATCCGGACCCGGTCGATGGCGCGGCGCACGGCCCACGGGTCTGCCACGCCAATCGTGTCACCGAGGGCGAGCTCCGCGACACCTGCGCGCTGGGACTGGGCCGCAAGATTGCCAACGACATTGAGATCAACCTCGCCATCATATGGGTCGCCAAAGGCCACAGAGATCGTGGCGGAGAGGGGGATGCCCGCCTCATGCGCCAGCGGCGCGCACTGGGCCAGCATGTCGGCGCTGTCCTGCGGGCTCATGCCCTGGTTCTTGCGGCCGAAGGTTTCACTGGCCACCAGCACGAAATTGATCTCGTCAGCCTGCGCATCGATTGCCCGGCGGACGCCCTTTTCATTCAGGGCAAGCGCGATGTGGCGCGTCGGCGCCGACCGGTCGAGCCCGGCGAAGACCGCCGGGCTGTCCGCCATTTTCGGCACGGCCTTTGGGTTGACGAAGCTGCCGGATTCCATCCGCTTCACCCCGGCCGCTTCGAGGCGGGAAATGAATTCCAGCTTCTGCTCAACGGTCAGGTTTGCAGGATCGTTCTGCAGCCCGTCGCGCGGGCCGACTTCCACAATGTCGATGCGGCGGGTCATGGCTTTCCTATCGTCCTTTGAATGCCGGGGCACGGCGCTCCACAAAGCTTGCGACCCCTTCCTTGAAGTCGGATGTCGTGAAGCTTTCCTCCATTGCAGCATCTGCGTCTGAAAGCGAGTCGCCAAAGCTCTGGAAATAGGTCTTGCGGACCTGCTGTTTCATCACCGCGACGGAGCGGGGGGAGACCATATTGGCCAGATGGTGCGCGATCTGCTGCACATTCCCCATCAGCTCGCCAACCGGCAGGGCATCGTTGACGAGGCCAAGCTCTGCCGCTTCCCGGCCGGTGAATATGCGGGCGGTGAACAACAGGTCCAGCGCATTCGCCTCGCCGATCAGGCGCGGCAACAGCCAGGCGATGCCATGTTCGGCAATCAGGCCGCGCTGGGAAAAGGCGGTCGTGAATTTCGCGTCGTCCGCAGCATAGCGCAGGTCTGCGAACAGGGCGAAGATCAGGCCGATGCCGGCGCACGGGCCATTGATCGCCGCGATGATCGGCTTCGGGCAGGCATACATATAGCCGAACCGGCCGGGATAGAGGTCGCGCACATCGGAGGGGGCCTCCTCGATTTCCGTCAGCCGGTCGCGCGCGCCGCCCTGAATGCCCTGCAGCACATCCATATCCGCCCCGGCGCAGAAGCCGCGCCCGGCGCCGGTCACCACGATCACGCGGACATCGTCATCGCTGCTGGCGGTGACGATGGCGTGTTTCAGCTCATTGTGCATGATTTCGGTCCACGCGTTCAGCCGGTCGGGCCGGTTGAGGGTCAGCGTCAGGACTCCGTCTTTCTGGTCGCTCAGGATCTGCTCATAGTCTGCCATGGTCATGCCTCCGTCATGGATTGGTCCGGAATGGACTCTGTTGGTCACAACCTAGACTGTGACTGGCGCGAAGGGGAGGGGAAAGGTAAGAGCGCGCATGACTCAGTTTCTTCCCCCCCTTTCCGGCAGTGCGCAGGACGAGACGCCCGACCTGCGCCCGAAATTCAATGCTGACGGCCTCATCGCCGCGATCGCGCAGGATGCCGATACCGGCGAAGTGCTGATGATGGCCTGGATGAATGCCGACGCGCTGGCCGCAACGCTGGCGACCCGCCGGGCCACCTACTGGTCCCGGTCGCGCGGAGCATTGTGGGTGAAGGGCGAAACCTCCGGCCACACGCAGGATGTGGTCGAGGTGCGCATCGACTGTGACCAGGACGCGGTTCTGCTGAAAGTAAAACAGGCAGGCGGGGCCTGTCACACCGGCCGGGCGAGTTGTTTTTACCGGATTGTCCCCTTTGACGGGTCTGCGCTTTCCCGTGATCCGGACATGGAGTAGACTGGTTCTAACTGGGCTTCACTGAACTGAAGGGGGTTTCGATGCGCCTGATCCATGCGCTGCTGGCCACAACTGCGTTTACACTCGCGCCGGCCTGTGCGCCGAAGTCCGCCCCGGCAGACACACCCGCTGAGCCGGCTGCCGAATTGGTTACCGAAACGGTGACCGAGGTCGACGCGCCCGCGCCGCTGACCGTGAATGTGCTGGACTGCGGCACGATCAATGTCACCGACCTCGATGTCTTTTCCAGCGCCGGGGACTATGCCGGCCAGACCGACACGCTCACCGATGCCTGTTTCGTGATTAACCATCCGGATGGCCGCCTGCTTTGGGATCTTGGCCTGCCGGGCATGCTGGTGGGGGCCGGGGAACAGACGATCGGCGGCGTCTTCAATGTCTCCCTCGACAAGACGATCACAGAGCAGCTCGCCGATCTGGGCCTCACCCCGGACGACATCGACTATGTCTCCCTGTCGCACGATCATTTCGACCATATCGGACAGGTCGCCCAGGTGCCGAACGCCACCTGGATCGTTCAGGAAGACGAGTATAACGACATGTTCCCGCCGGAAGGCGCTGCGCCCAATGCAGACCCGCAGCTCGCGGCCATGTGGGCGGCCTTCTCCCCCCTGAAGGTGCAGAAGATCAGTGGCGACTATGATGTTTTCGGTGACGGTACGGTGAAAATCATCGAAATGCCGGGTCATACGCCGGGCCATTCGGTGCTGTTGCTGGACATGCCGGAAAGCGGCCCGGTCCTGCTTGCGGGCGATCTGTATCACCGCAAGGAAAGCCGCGCGCTGCGCCGGGTGCCGCGCTTTAACTGGAGCGAACCGGAAACGCTGGCATCGATGGACAAGTTCGAGGCGCTGGCGGACGACCTCGGTGCGACAGTCATTCTGCAACACGAACCGGATGATATTGAGCCGCTCGGCGGCGTCATACGGTAGCGATGCATGAAACGCTGTCTGGCACCCCTGTTCCTGGTCCTGTTTGCCAGTGCCTGTGAAACGCCGACCTTTTCGGCGGAGGATGATGGTTCGCCGGAATGGCAGCTTGTTTTTGAGGATGATTTCAATGGCAGCGGACGTCCGGATCCGAACAAATGGATTTCCAGGGAATACAATCGCCGTCCTAACCCGAACGGTCCGGACGGCTGGTGGGATGCGTCCAATGCCTATCTCAACGGGCGCGGCCAGCTGGTTATTTTAACCACGGTCATCAAGAACGGTAATCCTGACGAGGATTCAGATCCCTACGATTATGCCAGCGCCATGATTTCGACTGAGGGCAAGTTCGAGCAGGCGTTCGGACGCTATGAAGTGCGCGCGAAATTGCCGAACGCACCGGGCTGGTGGTCTGCCTTCTGGCTGTTTTCCAACACGGTGCAGCATGTCGACGGATCCGGCCGGGATGGCACAGAGGTCGACATCATGGAAACCTTCGGCTGGACCGACAAGGTGAACCATGCGTTGCACTGGGACGGGTACGGCGCCGCGCACCAGAAGACCGTGTTTTCCACGATGCGGCCCGGCATCCGGCGCGGCTGGCACACCTATGCGCTGGAATGGTTTCCCGACAAATACATCTTTTATGTCGATGGGCAGGAGACCTGGCGGACGTCCGCAGGCGGAGTCAGCCAGGTGCCGTTATGGGTGAAGCTGTCCGGTGAAATCGACACGACCGACGGGGCCGCGACCGTCTGGTGGGCGAACACGCCCAATCCGCGGAAATTCCCCGACAAGTTCGTCGTCGACTGGGTGCGCGTCTACAAACACGTTCCGTAGACCAAATCGTCCGCAGATGGCTTGACCGGTCGGCCGCAGCGCGAGGGGGCTAGTTGCCCCCTTCGACCAGACGGCGTGCGATGACCATGGCCTGCACTTCGCCCGCGCCTTCGAAGATGTTCAGGATACGGGCATCCTGCAGGATCCGGCTGATCGTGTATTCCAGCGCGAAGCCGTTGCCGCCATGGATCTGCACAGCATTGTCAGCCGCCGCCCAGGCCACGCGGGCGCCGAGCAGTTTCGCCATGCCGGCTTCCAGGTCACAGCGTTTGCCTTCGTCCTTCTTGCGGGCAGAGTAATAGGTCAGCTGGCGCACGCCGACGAGTTCGGCCGCCATCATCACCAGCTTGTTGGCAACCCGCGGGAACTCGAAGATCGGCTTGCCGAACTGGTTGCGGTCGAGCGCGTATTGCAGGCCCGTTTCGAAGGCGTTCTGCGCGACGCCGATGGCGCGGGCAGCGGTCTGGATGCGGGCGCTTTCGAACGTGGCCATCAGATGCTTGAAGCCCTGGCCTTCGACGCCGCCGAGCAGGTTTTCGGACTTCACCTTGAAGCCGTCAAAGCCGATCTCGTATTCCTTCATGCCGCGATAGCCGAGCACTTCGATCTCGCCGCCGGTCATGCCGTCTGCGGGGAAGGGGTTGGCATCATCGCCGCGTGGCTTCTCGGCCAGCAGCATGGACAGGCCGGAGAAATTGTTCGTGGCCGGATCGGTCCGGGCGAGCAGCGTCATGACGTCGGCGCGCACCGGGTGGGTGATCCAGGTCTTGTTGCCGGTGATCGTATAGTTGGCGCCGTCTTCGTCCTTCACTGCGCGGGTGCGCAGGGAGCCGAGGTCAGAGCCGGTGTTCGGTTCGGTGAAGACAGCTGTCGGCAGGATCTCGCCGCTGGCGATCATCGGCAGCCACTTTTCCTTCTGCTCCGGCGTGCCGCCGATCAGGATCAGTTCCGCCGCGATTTCAGACCGGGTGCCGAGCGAGCCGGTGCCGATATAGCCGCGGGAGAGTTCTTCGGAGACGACGCACATCGCCGTCTTGCCCATGCCGAGGCCGCCGAAATCTTCCGGAATGGTCAGGCCGAACACGCCGAGCTCCGCCATCTCGTTGACCACGTCGATCGGGATGTACTCATTGCGCAGGTGCCAGCCATGGGCGTGCGGCTTGATACGCTCTGCGGCGTATTTGGCGAACTGTTCGCGCACCATGCTCATGGTTTCGTCGAGGCCGGTTTCCTCGACCGTGTTGCGCGACAGGGCATCCGGCAGGAGGGCCGCGGCCTGGGCCATGGAGGCCGGCGTCTTGCCCTCGGTGATCAGCTTCCGGATCGATGCGTCGGCGAACAGCGTTTCAGACGCCTCAAGGCTGCCAAGTTCGTGCGGGCGGATGGTCTCGCCCTGGTTCATCGGAATGCCGCCGACGATCTGGGCGCAGTATTCGCTGAAAAGGATCTGGGAGAGCAGGGCTTCGACCTCGCCGAACTTGCCCTCGGCTTCGAGGCGGGCGGCCCATTCGGTCACCTGGCGCAGCGTTTCGACATAGGTGACGAGCCAGGACAGGCCGTGGGCGAGGTGCTGGTGGCGCTCAAATGCCTTGCGGTCCGGGCGGCCGTCTTCGCCGACCAGTTCGCCGCGCGCGCCGGATGTGGCCGCTGCCGCATAAGTGTCGAGCGCGCCAAGCGCGTCGCGCATCGTGGCCGTCAGGCCATCCATAACCGCAGATTGCTTTTCCTGGACCATTTCGCCGGTGCTCATATCCTTGCCCCTTTTCAGTTTTTTGCCCTTATAGGGGCCTCTTCCGGCCCTGTCAGTCCAAATTTGTTGCGGTGCAACAACGCAGGCGCTCAGTCGATCTTGCGGAACCGCTTGCCCTGAGACCGCACCATGGCCCGGCCCAATGGCTCCGGCAGGATGCGGGACAGGGTGGCCATCCCCTTGTTGACGAGGCCCGGCACAATCACCGGCTGCGCCCTGTTTACGGCTTCGATGCCCTGCCGGACGACCGGTTCTGCGTCCATCCACATCCATTTCGGCATCTTGTTGGTCTGTTCCCGCGTCCCATTGGCATCATGGAACTCGCTCCAGGTGAAGCCGGGGCAGAGCGCGGTGCAGTGGATATCCGTATGGCCGAGCGCGTCGCATTCGGCATTCAGGCTTTCGGAGAATTTGATCAGGCCCGCTTTCACGCTGGCATACAGCGTATGCCCGGCGCTTCCGGCGGCATAGCCGGCAAGCGAGGCGACATTGATGATCCGGCCATAGCCGCGCTCGGTCATGCCGGGCAGCACGCGGTGGCACAGCTCTATCGGCGCGGTGTAGAGCACCTGAATGAAATCGCCCTGTTCCTTCCAGCTGGTGGAGAAGAAGGTGCCCGGCAGGCCGTAACCGGCATTGTTCACCAGCGCATCGACATGGCGGCCCTTTTCCTCCAGCGCGGCGAGGATTTTGGCAGGGGCAGACTTTTTGGCGAGGTCTTCGGCGATGACGATCGCCGTCACCTTGTGCTTTTCCTCAAGTTCGGCGGCGAGCGTCTCCAGCCGGTCGGCGCGGCGGGCCGTCAGCGCAACGTCCCAGCCAAGCGCGGCATACTGGCGGGCGAATTCTGCGCCGATCCCGGCGGACGCCCCCGTAATCAGGCAAAGTCGGCGTTCCATGAGTGCCCTCCTTTGCCTGTAAATGTAGTGTTTTTCGCCGCTGGTAACAGGCCTGTCAGATACGGCGGACGAGGAATCCTGCGCGTGGGAAGTGAACGTGCACCGTTTCGGCTTCCTCCGACATGCGCTGGAGGATCACGCGCTGCGAGTCGGCATGCACGATTTCCCCTTCCACCCAGACCTGTCCGTAATCGTCCGGGGCCACGGCCACCATGTCGCCGGGCGCGATGTCCTGCGGTTCGTATTTCGTCGTCGCCACGACAAGGCGCGGCGCTGCGTGCTTGCCGATTTCGAGGGCGTCTGCCGATGTGATGGTCTCGGGGGCCTGGCCTTCAAATTCCTTCAGGCGTTCGAACCAGGCCTTGGTCAGGTCTGCCGTCTCGAAACACCGGGCCAGGAAATCCGGCACGTTCTGCTGCATGAACCAGACATTCATATAGGCGTGCACGTCCACAAGGCCGGGCTTTGCGCCAACGAGGTACAGGCCCGATCCGGCGCCCTGTCCGCCCTGAAGGCGTTCCTCCAGCAGCATCAGCCGGGCGCGCCACTGGTCGCGCATCATCGGCGCGACGGCTTTCATGGCTTTCACGTCGAACGGGCGGCCGGACAGTTTTTCGCGGTCCTTGATGAAATCCTCGCCGACCTTGTCGCCCAGCTCACCGAAGATGACGGCGACAGAAGACTGGAACCAGCGCCCGTCCGTCCAGCCGGCCACCATCTGGGCGAGGCCCTCATGGCCCGGCAGTTTCAGCGCTGGCATCGGATAGCGCGCTTCCAGCTCGCGCAGGATGATCGCCGTGTCGCAATAGATGTCTGCGCCGATCTGCATGACGGGCGTGCGGCGATACCCGCCGGTCAGCGGCATCAGGTCTGGCCGGGGCATGATCTCGGGGATTTCAACGCGCGACCAGGCGAGGTTTTTCAGGCGCAGGGCGAGCCGGATTTTTTCCGCATATGGCGAAGTAGGGTATTCGTGCAGAATAATGCTGCGTGCGTCCGCCATGTCCGTTTTGCTCCGGTCTCTTGTTTTTGATCCTGTAGTCATGCCGGGCTTTTCCCAGGCAGGGAAGAGGCCAATTCTGACCGGACAGCTTTCTGCAGGGGCGCAAGATTCGGGTGGCAGTGGCCCGGCCGGTCAGGCAGGTTGAGGAACATGACGGATCGAAACACCCCTCTGGACGAGCGCGCCGCGGCCTATGACCGGATGGCAAAGGCGCTCTCTTATCTTGGCGATACATGGCGGGACTGGCCGGATCTGGCCTCGCTTGCGGCGGCCATGAATCTCAGCCCCAGCCACTTTCAACGTGAGTTTACCCGGTGGGCCGGGATTTCCCCGCGCCAGTTCCAGGCGGCCATTGCGCATGCCGAGGCGGGCGACCTGCTGCGTCAGGGGGCCAGCGTTCTGGATGCCACATTCGAGACGGGCCTGTCGGGCCCCGGCCGCCTGCATGATCTGTTTATCGCGCATGAAGGCCTGTCCCCCGGCGAGGCCAAGGCAGGCGGGCGCGGGGCAGACCTGACGCTCGGCCGGGCGCCGACGCCGTTCGGGGAAGGGGCCTGGCTGATGTCGCCGCGCGGCCTCGTTGCGCTCGGCTTCATCGATGACGGGGCGCCTGAGAAGGCGGGCTTTGTCCATCCGGGCTATGGCGAGGATGCAGTGTTTGCCGATCTCGCCGGGCGGTATCCGGACGCAGACATCCGGCGCGACGATGCGGCGGCCCGCAGGATGGCGGCGCTTGTGTTCGAAAAGGGAGAGCCCCTGCCGGTCGCGCTCTATGGCACGCCGTTCCGGCGTCAGGTCTGGCGCGCGCTGCTGGAAATTCCGGCCGGGTCGACCTGCACCTATGGCGAACTGGCGCGGGCCAGCGGGCATCCGAAAGCGGCGCGGGCAGTCGGGGCGGCGGTCGGGGCAAACCCGGTCAGCTGGTTCATTCCCTGTCATCGCGCCCTTGCGGCGGATGGACGTCTTCATAATTATCATTGGGGTGTGGCCCGCAAACGCGCCATGCTCACATATGAACGCGCCCACGCCGCCTGATGACGGGCCAGGGCGCAAGCCCGGACGGCCTGCTTATGCTGATCTACTATTTCGCCATTGCCGGATTGCTGGTCTGGGGCATCAGTCTTGGCTGGCGCTGGAAAGAAGTCAGGGCCTTCGCGCCGGATGTCCTTGCCGCGAAGAAACGTGACAAGGAAATTCCGGAAGACGTCACAGACGTCGAATTCACCGATCTTTACCTGCGCAGCGAAGGTCCGCGCGGGGAGACCTATTTCTTCATCTGCGCGGCCATCCTGTTTCTGCTGCTTGGCCCGTTCGTGGCGGGCTTTAATGCGGTGTGGGGCATGTTCTGGCAGATGAGCGGCAAGTCGCCGGTGTTCGAGACCGGCACGCTGATCCACACATTCATGGTGTTCCTCAGCTTCATGTTTGCGTCGATCATCGTTCTGGCGATTGCCATGCGCCGCTATTACGCGCTGATGCCGCCTAATCTCAAACAAGTCATTCGCGATCTGAACGGAGGTGCCTGATGAGCATCGAATTCCTGCATTCCATGGTTCGCGTCACCGATATCGACGCCTCGCTCAAATTCTATTGTGAGGGCCTCGGCCTGACCGAAGTCGGCCGGTATGACAGCGAAGCCGGGCGGTTCACGCTCGTCTTCCTTGCCTCGCCCGCCGATATCGAACGCTGCGGCGGCATCCCGGAGGGCAAGAGCCCGACCGAGATGCAGATCCCGATGGTGGAGCTGACCCATAACTGGGACCCGGAAGAGTATGGCAGTGGCCGCAATTTCGGCCATCTCGCCTATTCGGTCGCGGACATCTATGCGGCGGTCGAAAAGCTGCAGGCGATGGGCGTGACGATCAACCGGCCGCCGCGCGACGGGCGCATGGCCTTTGTCCGCTCGCCGGACGGTATCTCGGTTGAGCTGCTCCAGCAGGGCAAGCCGCTGGACCCGAAAGAGCCCTGGGCGAGCGCGGAGAATATCGGCAGCTGGTAAGACCGCCTGCGGAAAACACCGCCGTATAGACGGTGTATATATGGTCTATAAACGGTGTTCTTTATGGTCCTTTTGAGGGACCCGAAATGAAAACGCCCCGCCTGGCAGATGCCGGCGGGGCGTTCGTTTTGGGGGAGGGCGCGTGCCCTATTCCTCCGGTGCCTGCTTGCGCTGGTCGATGATCGGATAGCGCGGCTTCGGCTGTCCGGTCCGGACGGCGTTGAAGTGCGCCTTGGTCATCGCGAACACGACCGGGCTGAGGAAGACCAGACCGACAAGGTTCGGCGCGGCCATCATGCCGGTCAGCGTGTCAGACACGAGCCAGAACAGGTTCACGATATTGGCCACAGAACCTTCGAACATCAGGGCCGCGGCCCCGAAGAACGTGACCACGATCCAGCTGATGCGGAACGGCAGGATGGACTTTTCGCCGAACAGATATTCCGCGCAGCGCTCGCCATAATAGCTCCAACCGAGAATGGTGGTGAAGCCAAACACGGTCAGGCCGACAGCGACGATGTGCTCGCCGATGCCCGTCAGGCCGGCGTTAAACGCCGCAACGGTCAGCGGGGCGCCTGTGTCGCAACCGGCCGGCTGGCCGGCGGCCAGGATGTCGGCGGCATTGGCCGCTGTTGGAAGACATTCCTGACCGAGCACGCCGGAGGTGAGGATGACAAGCGCGGTAATCGTGCAGACGATCAGCGTGTCGATGATCGTACCCAGCATGGCGACGAGGCCCTGATCGACCGGGTCCTGGATCTTGGCAGCAGCGTGCGCGATCGGGGCAGAGCCCTGACCGGCTTCGTTGGAGAAGATGCCGCGCGCGACACCTTTCTGCATGGCCAGCATCAGCAGGCCGATCGAGATGCCGGTGCCGGCGCTGTCGAACCCGAATGCGCCGGTGAAGATCATGCTCAGGGCAGATGGAATCGCGTCCAGATGAAGCGAGATCACGACCAGGCCGCCGACAAGATAGGAAATCGCCATGACAGGCACGAGGCGGCTGGCAACGCTGGCGATCCGCTTGATCCCGCCCAGGATCACGCCGGCCGCGGCGGCCGACAGGACGATGGCAGAGACGAGCGGCGGGATATTGTAGGTGGCGTTGAGGGCATCGGCGATCGAGTTGGACTGGATCGAGGCGCCCGTGCCCCAGCTGGCCAGAATGCCGAGCGTTGCGAACGTGCCGCCCAGCCAGATCCATTTCTTACCCATGCCGTTCTTGATGTAATACATCGGCCCGCCGACATGGCGTCCCTCATGGTCGATTTCGCGGAAGCGGACGGCCAGCACGCCTTCGGAATATTTCGTGGCCGTGCCGACAATGGCCGTGACCCACATCCAGAAGACAGCGCCCGGCCCGCCGATCGCGATCGCAGCGGCGACGCCGGCAATGTTACCTGTGCCGATGGTGGAGGACAGCGCGGTCATCAGGGCGCCGAATGGCGTGACATCCCCTTCCTCGTGCTGGTCCGGCTTCTTGAACAGCTGGCGCAGGGCGAACGGGATTTTCAGGACCGACAGCAGCCGCAGGCCGACTGTCAGGTAAAGCCCTGTGCCCAGCAGGAGCGCCAGCATGGGCGGCCCCCAGACAAACTCGTTTAGCGCCCGAATAATACTTTCCATAAGCCTCCCCGGCTCCTCTTGTCTGCTTGAGGCCGACACTAACCCCGTTTGCCTATGTGTGAAGCGAGCATTGCAGACATGTCATGCTGCAGGCGCTCCGCAATCGGCTGTGGAAGGACGGTCTGTTTTGAGGCATAAGCCCGCAAATGACCGACCCTCGCGAACCCAAACAGGCCAAAGGCGTCTTCATCAAGACCTATGGCTGCCAGATGAATGTATATGACTCCGAGCGCATGCGAGATGTGCTGCGGCCGCTCGGTTATGCGCCGGTAGACAGTGCCGATGACGCTGACCTGGTCGTTCTCAACACGTGCCACATCCGTGAAAAGGCGACGGAAAAGGTCTATTCGGAGCTCGGCCAGCTGAAACTGACCAAGCAGGCACGCGGCGGCAACCTCACCATCGCCGTGGCCGGATGTGTTGCACAGGCCGAGGGCGCAGAGATCATGCGCCGCCAGCCGGCGGTGGATCTGGTGCTGGGGCCGCAATCTTATCACAAGCTGCCTGAGATGATCGCCCGGGCCAGCCGCGCCGTGGGCGACCGGCTGGAAACCGAGTTCGAGACGCTCGAGAAATTCGATGCCCTGCCAAAGACCCGCGAAGCGGATGGTCCGACGGCGTTCCTGTCGGTGCAGGAAGGGTGCGACAAGTTCTGTACGTTCTGCGTGGTGCCCTACACGCGCGGCGCAGAACTCTCGCGTCCTGTTGATGATATTGCGATGGAGGCCCGCAGCCTCGCCGCGCAGGGCGTGCGCGAAATCACGCTGCTCGGCCAGAATGTGAACGCCTTCCACGGCGCCGCCCCGGCCCTGACCAATGAGGCGGACTGGACGCTCGGCCAGCTTGTCCGGCATATCGCGAAAGTCGGTGGGATCGAGCGTATCCGCTACACAACCAGCCATCCGCGCGACATGGATGATGACCTGATCGCCGCGCATGGGGACGTGCCGGAAATGATGCCTTTCCTACACCTGCCGGTGCAGTCAGGCTCCGACAATATCCTGAAGGCGATGAACCGCGGCCACACGGCAGATGAGTACCGCGAGATCATCCGGAAGGTCCGCGAAGCGCGGCCCGATATCGCCGTAGCCTCTGATTTCATTGTCGGTTTTCCAGGCGAGAGCGACGCTGATTTTGAGGCGACGATGCAGCTGGTCCGGGATGTGGACTATGCGATCGCCTATTCCTTCAAATATTCCGCCCGTCCCGGCACGCCGGCGGCGGACATGTTCGGCCAGGTTCCGGAAGAGGTGAAGGACGCGCGCCTGCAGCAGCTGCAACAGCTTCTGCGGGAACAGCAGACCGCCTTCAACCGCTCCAAGATCGGCCAGACCGTGCCGGTTCTGATTACCGGCAAGGGCCGCAATCCCGGCCAGGCGCATGGCCGTTCGCCATGGCTTCAGGCGGTTCATTTCGACCTGCCGCAGGATCATGCCATGACCATACCGGACCTGAAGGGGCGTATCGTGGACGTTCGCGTGATCGATGCCAGCCTCAACTCGCTTTCGGGTGAGCTGGTCGACGTGCCGGCAGATACCCGCGAGGCGGCCCTGTGAACGGAAAGCGCCGTCCCAATCTTTCCCCGGGCGTGCCGGTGAGCCGTTTCTACGAAGTCAGCCATGCCGAACGCCTGCGCGATCTGTGCGGGCCGCACCACCGTTACCTGCACCGGCTGGAAGACAAGCTGAAGGATTACGGCCTGCGCGCGGAAAGCCAGGGCGGCGGCATCCTGCTGGCCGGCACGGCGGAAGGCGTCTCTATTGCAGAAGCAGCGCTCGCTGAACTGGAGCGCCGCATGCGCGCTGGCGTGGACATCACCGATATGGACCTCGACGCCGCCATCGAGGCGGCTTCGACCCCGGCGCAGAGTTTCGGCGGCGGCCTGAAAGGTCTGAAAAAGCCGATCACGCCGCAGACCAAGGGACAGGCGCGCTACATCAATCTGCTCGGCAATCCGGAAAACGGGCTCGTCTTCGGCATCGGACCGGCGGGCACGGGCAAGACTTTCCTGGCCGTTGCCGCCGGTGTGGCAGAGCTGATGTCCGGCCTGCGCCAGCGCCTGATCGTGACGCGCCCGGCCGTGGAAGCGGGTGAAAAGCTCGGCTTCCTGCCCGGCACGCTGGAAGAGAAGGTCGACCCCTACATGCTGCCCATCTGGGACAGCCTGCGCGAACTGATGGGCCAGGAACAGATGGAACGGCGCATGGCGCGCGGTGAAATCGAGGTGGCGCCCATCGCCTTCATGCGCGGGCGGACGCTGAAGAATGCGTTCGTGATTGTGGATGAGGCGCAGAACACGACCGTCGCGCAGATGAAAATGGTGCTGACCCGGCTGGGCCGTGACAGCCGCATGGTGGTCACCGGCGATCCGGGGCAGGTGGACCTGCCGGGCATCCAGACCTCCGGCCTGCGCCATGCGCTGCAGATTCTGTCGGATGTCGAAGGGATCAATGTCCACACGCTGACCGCTGCAGACGTTGTCCGTCATGGCCTGGTCAGCCGTATCATCGACGCCTATGCCGCGGCGGGCGAGGGCAACTGAGCCACCCCATGATCACGACAGACCTGATTGTTGAAGAGACCGGCTGGGACGCCCTGCCGGATCTCGCCGCGCTGTGCGACCGCGCCTTTGCGGCGGCGGCAGCCGTGGAACCGGCAGACGGCACCGTGTCGCTGTTGCTGGCCGATGACGCGGCGCTGCACCAGCTGAACCGCGATTTCCGGAACAAGGACAAGCCGACGGACGTGTTGTCTTTCCCGGCCCATGAGATGGACCGGCCGCTGCTGGGCGATATTGCTGTCGCGCTGGGGGTTTCGGCCCGCGATGCGGAAATGCAGGGCATCAGCCTCGCCGATCACCTGACGCATCTGCTGGTGCATGGATACCTGCACCTGCTGGGACATGATCATGAGGTAGAGGCGGAAGCGGCTCTGATGGAAGGATTGGAAATAAAGGCGCTTGCATCGCTGGGCATTCCAAACCCATATGGAACAGACTGATTTACTGAGACGATGAGCGATCCAGACCCTTCTGATACCGCGCCGCAAAAGCGTCGGCGTAGCTTTTTTGGAATAGGCCGCCGGCAGAAAAGTGCGCCTGCAGCGCCGGCTGAACCAAACGGCAATTCGGAGGCATCCGCCCCTGTGACCCCTCAGGCAATGCGCCTGCGCATTCAGGAATTCCAGGAATTACGCGTCGAAGACGTGATGGTCGCCCGGGCCGAGGTGAAGGCCGTCGAGGTGAACATCGATTTCCCCGACCTTCTGAAAGTGTTTGCCGAATGCACCCATTCGCGCCTGCCGGTGTTCCGCGAAACGCTGGATGATCCGATCGGGTTTGTGCACATCAAGGATGTGGTCAGCGAGCTGGCCAAGGGCGGCGAACAGACCAAGCGGCCGCTGGAGCGGCTGCACCGGGAAGTGCTTTATGTTCCGCCCTCCATGAAACTGTCCGATTTGCTGGTGAAGATGCAGTCCACCCGCATTCATCTGGCATTGGTTGTGGATGAGTATGGTGGAACGGACGGACTGGTGAGTCTGGAAGACCTGGTAGAGGAAATCGTCGGTGACATCGAAGACGAACACGACGATGAAGAGCCCATGTTCGTCCGGCGCAGCGCACGGGTGTGGGAAGTCGATGCGCGCACCGAAATTCAGGATTTCGCCGAGGAGACGGGGATTGACCTCGAACTCAATGATGAGGAGTCGGAATTCGACACGCTGGGCGGCATCGCCTACGCGCTTGCCGGGCGTGTGCCTGTGCGCGGGGAAATCCTGCGCCACCCGTCCGGGGTCGAGATCGAAGTCCTCGATGCCGATGCCCGCCGCATCCGGCGCCTGCGTCTCCGGACGCCCGAACCTGTGCCCGCGCCCAAGCCGCAGGAGTAGTCAAAAATGAATAGTGCTGTCCGCAGCCACGGGTTCACTGCGCTTGGACCTCTGCATGAAGCGTTTGCCCGGCTGACCGGGTGGGCCGCTGCAGGGGCCGCCGTCCTGCTGGGCGCGTTTTCCGCCGTCGCGTTTGCCCCGTTCCATTTCAGCGCCGTGCTGGCGCTGTCCTTCACCGGCCTGATCTGGATGATCGACGGCGCCCGTGGGCATCGCCGGTGGGGCAGGGCGGTGTTTATGCGGACCTGGGCGTTCGGCGTCGGGTTTACGCTGATTTCCATGCACTGGACGGCCGAACCTTTCCTGGTTGAGCCGGAGCGGTATGCCGTCTTTCTCTGGATGCCGTTGATCCTGTTGCCGGCCGGTATGGCGCTGATCTGGGGGGCCTTCGGGGCTATGGCGGGGGCCTTCTGGTCTGCCTCGCCGTCGCGGGTCTTCGTCTTTGCCTTCTTCTTCGCGCTGGCAGAATTTGTACGGGGCCACTTGTTCGGCGGCTTCCCCTGGAACCTGCCGGGCACGACCTGGGTGCCGGGCGGGGCGCTGTCGCAGGCAGCCTCGCTGGGCGGGGTCTACTGGCTAACCCTTCTGACCGTTTTCGTGATGTCGGCCCCGGCAGCGATGGTCGACACCCGCGATGCACGCGGCCTGGTCCTGCGGATCGCCCCCTCATTCGGCGCGGTCATTCTGCTCGCGTTCGGTTGGGCCTGGGGCGCCCAGCGCATCGCCGCGCCGTCACCGCAGACCGAACAATATGTCGTGCTGATGGATTCCGGCGTGCCGCAGGACGAGAAGTGGGAGGTCGGCCCGGATGCCGTGATGGTCGAATATCTGCGCATGATGACCAATGGCGAGAGCCAGCCTGGCGACATCATCGTCTGGCCGGAAGGGGCCATCCCGACCAGCCTGCTGAACGATATCAACGCACTGGATGCGATTGGCGCCTATCTCGGGCCGCGCACCCTGATTGCCGGGACGACCCGGTATCAGCTGGAAGGCCAGAACGAGCGGGTGTATTTCAATTCCATGGTCGTGCTGGACGAAGATGTCAGCCGGTCCGGCGCCGTGGCGCTGTATGACAAGTTCCGCCTCGTCCCGTTCGGGGAGCTGGCGGCGGCGCAGATCATCCCGTTCGGGCAGGCCATATCGGATTACCTGCCGGGCGCGATGCAGCAACTGGCCCGCAGCGGTTTCCAGCCCGGCACCGGGCCGGCCGTGATCTTCGCCGACAATGTGCCGCCCTTCGTGGCCCTGATCTGTTATGAAGGCCTGTACCCTGAGATTACGCGTACGGCGAACCTGGCCGCCCGGGCCGACTGGATCGTGCTGGTCTCCAATGATGCCTGGTTCGGCGGCGGCATGGGCCCGGCCCAGCACTATGCCCAGAACCGGTATCGCGCGATCGAAAGCGGCCTGCCCATGGTCCGGGTCGCCAGCCGCGGCGCCTCTGCGATTATTGACGGGTATGGCCGGGAAGTTCTGCGGGCCTCTCCCGTGCAGGATGCACCGTCAGGATGGCGCACGACCTTTGGGCGCGGCAAGCTGCCGGCCCCGGCCAAGGTGACCCTGTACCAGAGCCGCGCGGGGGTTGTGCTGTTCTGGCTCACCCTTGCGGGCTTTGTAGGACTGGCATTTGCAACCTGGCGCCGCTAGGAGTGCGCGCCGGATCACAATTGCGCCGCGGGTAAGGGACTGATGTCTGATAGCAAGCTTCCGAGTGGAATAGACCGCGTGGTCGGCCAGCGTATCCGCTGGCGCCGCCGGGAGCTGAAGCTGTCGCAGGAACAACTCGCCGAATTGCTGAGCCTGACGTTCCAGCAGGTTCAGAAATACGAGAAGGGCGTGAACCGCGTTTCCGCTGGACGCCTGTTCGAGATCGCCTCGGTGATGGGCGTGGAGGTCAGTTATTTCTATGACGGCGCCGAAACCCAGCAGGAAGGTAGCCTGCCTTTCCGCTTTGCCGAGGGCGGGGGCAGCAATGAGGGGCCGCGGGCCCCTGTGCTCGATGCCGAGACGCTGGACCTGATCGCGGCGTTCCAGAAGATCGAGGACGATTCCCTGCGCAAGTCGCTGCTGAACACCGTCCGGGCCGCGGCCTCTGCTTTTGAGTCGAAGCAGAGCGAGGATTGATTGCGCTGCGGCGCTCGGGCATCAGGCGCGCCATGAACGAGACTTCAGATCAACAGGGCAGCACACCGGACAGCGATCAGGCCGGCCGCCCCATCCGCACCTTCGGCCGCATCGGCGGGCGGGCGCTGTCCGCGCGCCAGCAGGCATTGGTCGACGATCTGCTGCCACGGCTGCAGGTTCCGGAAGGCGTGTGCGATCCGCAGACGATGTTTCCCGGCCTGAAGGAAACCTGGCTGGAAATCGGCTTCGGCGGCGGGGAGCATCTGGCCGAACAGGCCCGGCGCCATCCGGATGTGGGGTTCATCGGCTGTGAGCCCTTTATTGAAGGCATGGCCAAGGCGCTGACACAGGTGGATGCTGACGGTTTGGCCAATGTGCGACTACGGATGGATGACGCCCGGCCGCTGATCGACGGTCTTTCGCCGGGCAGTCTGGCGCGCGTCTTCATCATGTTCCCGGATCCATGGCCCAAGAAACGCCAGCAGAAGCGCCGCCTGATCCAGCCGGATTTTCTCGGCAGCCTGCACCGTGCCTGCCGGACCGGGGCGCAGGTCCGCTTCGCCACTGATGTGATGAGCTATGCCGACGAGGCGCTCTGGCGTTTCCTGCAGCATGGTGGCTATCGCTGGCAGGCAGAGAAGGCCGACGACTGGCGCCGCCCGCCGGCGGATCATGTGACGACCCGTTATGAAACAAAGCGGCTCGGCGATTGTGACCCGGTCTGGTACGATTTCGACATCGTCTGACGCCTTCGGATTTCCTTGACGGAAATCCCGAACTCATGTACAAAATGTCGCATCGAATTCGGTCGGTCTGAAATATCAAGACCCCGTCAGACCGACGGCCATGACTTTCTTCCTACCCGTTTCGATAGGCAGACCTTCCCATTCCGGGATCGGCTGCTTGAATTGACACAAAGGACGACAAGTAATGGCAACTGGCAAAGTGAAATGGTTCAACGACCAGAAGGGCTTTGGCTTCATCAAACCGGATGAAGGCGGCACGGACGTGTTCGTTCACATCTCCGCAGTTGAACGCTCGGGCCTCCGCACACTCGCGGAAGACCAGGCAGTTTCCTACGAGCTCTACAAGGATGAGCGCCGCGGCAAGACCTCGGCGGTGGACCTGAAGATCCTCTAAGGTTTCCTGAGTTTCAGGAATTGGAACGGCAGCTCTCCGGAGCTGCCGTTTTTGTTTGTCTGGAAGTTCTCCCCCCCCTGGGGGCGTCCGTCATTGACATGCGTCATGGCTTGCCACTTTGTCTGTCGTGACAGAGCAGGAGGGGAGACAGGCGATGTTTGAAAACTGGCTGGCATTTGCAGGCGCGTCCGCTGCACTGGTTGTCATTCCCGGACCGACGGTCCTGCTGGTGCTGAGTTACGCGCTGAGTGCCGGGCAAAGAATTGCGCTGGCGACGGTGCTGGGGGTCGTTCTGGGAGACATTATTGCGATGAGCGTGTCGCTTGCCGGTCTCGGCGCAGTCCTTCTGGCTTCGGCCGTGGTGTTTCAGGTGCTGAAATGGATCGGGGCCGCATATCTTGTTTATCTCGGGATCGGCATGATCCGCTCGTCCGGCGCCATGCGCCTCGACCTGCCTGAGGTCGAACGCGCCATCAATGCGAAGCGGGCCTTTGCTCATGCGGCTGCGGTGACGGCGCTCAATCCGAAATCCATCCTCTTCTTCATTGCGTTCGTGCCGCAATTCATTTCGCCCGATGTGGCGCTGGCGACCCAGTTTGCTGCCTTTACCCTCACCTTTGTCTTTCTCGGGGCGGCAACGGTCCTGATCTACGCCTTGCTGGCGGTTCGCCTGCGGGAGAAGCTTTCCGCCGGAACTCTGCCCTGGCTGGGCCGGATCGGCGGCGGGGTCCTCGTGGGTATGGGTGTCCTGACGGCGACGTACCGGCGCGCGGCCTGAACCAGCGTTGCTGAGCCTCCCTCTCGACAGAGGACATCGACAGGACTATATACCCTCCCAAGTCGAAACATATCGGCGGCGGTTCCGGAAACGGGGCCGCCGCTTTTCTTTACCGGAAGGTCCCGTCTGACCCGCATGATCGCGCTGACTGAACAGGAACGCAGCATTCTCAGCCTCGCCGCCCCCGTGGCGGAGTCTCTGGGTATGGAGATCGTGCGCCTGCGTATCCAGGGTGGCCGCCGGCCCCACCTTCAGATCATGGCCGAGAAAGAAGGCGGGGCGCCGACCGATGTCGAAGATTGCGCGCGCCTATCGCGTGCCATTGGTCCGGTGCTGGAAGACGATGACCCGATCAAGGAGGCCTACACGCTGGAGGTCTCAACCCCCGGCATCGACCGGCCCCTGACGCGGGAAGGGGATTTCGGACGCTGGACCGGGCATCTGGTCAAAGTGGAACTGGCCCGCCCGATTGATGGCCGCCGCCGCTTTACCGGTGTGATCACCAGCGAAGACGAAGACGGGGCGCATATCGAGCTGGACGACGATGTCGAGCTGGTGGCCCATGTTCACGAGATGAGCCGGGCGAGCCTCGTGCTGACCGACGAACTGATTGATGCGGCGCGTGCAGCCGGAAACCTGCCGCCGCAGCCAGACGAAGACGACCTCGGCGATCTTGAGATCGACGAGACAGAAGACAACACAGAATCCAATGAAGAGACGGGAGACGTCCAATGAGCGCTATCGGCGTTTCAGCCAACAGGCTCGAAATTCTGCAGATCGCCAAGGCTGTGGCCGAGGAGAAGTCGATCGACCAGTCGATCGTCATCGAGGCCATGCAGGAAGCTATCGAGAAGGCTGCCAAGGCGAAATACGGCCAGGAGCATGATATCCGCGCCACCATCGACCCGGTCACCGGCGAGCAGACGCTGCTGCGCGTTCTCACGGTTGTCCCGGAAGAGGAATTCGAAGACGACGCCAAACAGCTGCGTCTTGCCGAAGCCAAGAAAATCGATGCCTCTCTGGAAATCGGCGGGGAACTGACCGAAGAGCTGCCACCGTTCGATTTCGGCCGCGTTGCCGCGCAGACCGCCAAGCAGGTCATCATGCAGAAGGTGCGCGATGCCGAGCGTGAGCGTCAGTATAATGAATACAAAGACCGCGTCGGCGAAGTCATCTCCGGCGTCGTCAAGCGCGTCGAATATGGCCATGTGATCGTGGACCTCGGCCGTGCCGAAGGCATCATCCGCCGCAATGACGGTATCCCGCGCGAGAATTTCCAGCCGAATGACCGTGTGCGTGCATATCTCTACAAGGTCTCCCGCGAGACCAAGGGCCCGCAGATCTTCCTGTCGCGCGCCGCGCCTGACTTCATGGTCAAGCTGTTCGCTCAGGAAGTGCCGGAAGTTTACGAAGGCGTGATCGAGATCAAGGCCTGTGCCCGCGATCCGGGATCGCGCGCCAAGATCGGTGTGATCTCCAACGACTCCTCCATCGATCCCGTCGGCGCCTGTGTCGGTATGCGCGGTGCGCGCGTGCAGGCCGTTGTCGGCGAATTGTCGGGCGAGAAGATCGACATCATCCCGTGGAGCTATGACGACGCGACCTTCATCGTGAACGGCCTGCAGCCGGCCGAAGTGTCGAAAGTGGTGCTGGACGAAGAAGAGCGGCGTGTGGAAGTCGTGGTTGCCGACGACCAGTTCCCGCTGGCCATTGGCCGGCGTGGCCAGAACGTGCGTCTCGCTTCCCAGCTGACCGGCTGGCAGATCGACCTGATCACGGAAACCTCCGACTCCGAGCGTTACCAGCGCGAATTCCAGGAGCGGACAGAGCTGTTCATGAAGGCGCTCGACGCCGACGAGACGCTGGCACAGCTGCTTGCGTCCGAAGGCTTCGAAACGGTCGAAGAGATCGCTTACGTCGCGTCGGAAGACTTCATCTCGATCGAAGGCTTCGACGAAGATGTGGCCGCAGAGCTGCAGGAACGTGCCCGTGAATATCTTGAGCGCCTTGCCGCTGAAAACGATGCCAAGCGCAAAGAGCTGGGCGTTGACGATGCGGTGATGGAACTTGAAGGCATGAACCCGTCCTTCGCGGTTCGCCTCGGTGAGGAAGGCGTGAAAACGCTGGACGACGTGGCCGGCCTTGTGCCGGACGACATCACCGGCTGGCGCGAGCCGGGCCCGGACGGTAAGCCGGTTTGGGTCGAGGGCGTTCTCAAGAAGGGCGAAATGCGCAAGGACGACGCGCAGATGTTCATCATGAAGGCCCGCGTTGCAGCGGGCTGGATCGAGGCAGACGCCATCGATCAGATGATCGCCGCTCAGAAAGAAGCCGAAACGCCTCAGGAACTCACCGAGGAAGAGCGGGCGCTGCTGGCGCTGAACACGCTCGATGGCGGTGAGGCCGAGAGTATCGATCTCGGCGAGCTGGGTGACCTCGGCGACATTGATCTTGACGCTCTGGCAGCGGAGGGCGGCGATGACGAAGCCGCACCTGAAGAGTGATGCCGCAGTAACCGGCACTGAAGGAATCCCTGCGGACGGAGGCGATGCTTCCGTCCGGCAGTGTGCCGTAACGCGTGAGCGTCTCGGCAAGGAGGCGCTTGTGCGCTTCGCACTTTCGCCCGACGGCGTCGTTACGCCGGACGTGGCGGAGAAGCTTCCCGGACGCGGGGTCTGGATCAAGGCAGACCTCGCCGTCCTGGCAGAAGCACTGAAGAGGAATGCGTTCGCCCGCGCATTCAAGACGTCCGTCCAGGTTCCCGATGGCCTTCCGGATACGGTGGAACGCCTGCTGGTGCAGCGCTTCATTGGCCTCTTGGGCATGGCGAAGAAGGGCGGGGACGTGGTGATCGGCTTCGATCAGGTGCGTGACGCCCTCAACAAACGGGCCCCCGGGCTCATGCTGGAGGCATCCGACGGTGCAGAAGATGGCCGTTCGAAGCTGTATTTCCTCGCGAAAGGACTATATAGCGGGGTGGAAGTTGCGGGTGCCCTGACATCGGCTGAATTGGGCATGGCATTCGGACGCGAGCGTGTGATACACGGTCTCGTCCGCAAGGGGCCTTTCTCCAAAGCTCTGAAGGCCGCGTATGCGCGCCTTGCCGGGTTTCGGGAGAGGCCGGAGCTGGACTGGTTTACGGATCAGGATCGGTAGCGGAAAACCGCCTGCGCGCCATATGGGTACGCCGGCCAGAATTGTGATATGTAGGACGAATGAGCGATACGAAAGACACTGGTGGCAATACGGGCGGGCGCAAGCCGCTCACTGTTTCCCGCAAGACATCGGGTACGGTGAAGCAGAGCTTCAGCCATGGCCGGTCCAAACAGGTCGTCGTGGAGACGAAGAAGCGACGGACCGTTGGTCCGGGCGGTTCAGGCGGCTCTGACGGAGGCGGTGCAGGCGCATCCGGTTCCGGCAAGGCAGAGCCCTCGCTCGAGCAGAAGCTGAAAGCGATCGCGGCCAAGCGCGGCATCACCGTCGCGGAGCTGATCGCGCAGCAGAAAGCTCTGGCTGAACAGAAGAACAAGCAGAACGCGCGCGCCAAAGAGATCGAGAAAGACAAGGCCGCTCAGGAGCGCCTCCGGTCCGAACAGGAGCGCAAGCTTCAGGAACAAAAAGAACGCGAAGAGGCTGAAGCCCGCCGCAAGGCTGAGGAAGAAGCCCGCAAGGCAGCGGAAGCCGCGGAAAAGGAACGCGCAGAGCGCGCCTCCAAAACCTCCCGCGCGAAACCGGATTTCCAGCCTGCGCCCGGCGCAGCTGCCCCGGCAGCCGAAGAAACCAGCAGCCGTGGCAAGCGCGGCAAGTCCGGCCGTGACGACCGCGCCAGCGACCGGTCGCGCAACGAGCCGTCCTCGCGTGGACGCGGTGGCGATTCCCGCCGCCGTGGCAAGCTGACGATTACGTCTGCGCTTGGTGATGATGCCGACCGCCAGCGGTCGCTCGCCTCGGTTCGCCGGGCTCGCGAGCGTGAACGCGAACGCCGCGGTGGCGGTGGTGATCAGCGCGAAAAAGTGTCCGTCGAGGTCACGCTGCCGGAAACGATCACACTGCAGGACCTGGCCGGCCGGATGAACGAACGCGTCGCCGACGTCGTGAAATTCATGATCCAGCAGGGCGAGATGCTCCGCGGCAACGACATTATCGATGCCGACACAGCCGAACTGATCGCCGAGGAATTCGGCCACACGGTGAAGCGCGTTGCGGAATCCGATGTTGAAATCGGTCTGGAAGGGGCAGAGGACGATCCGAAGGATCTGAAGCCGCGCCCGCCGATCGTGACCATCATGGGCCATGTCGATCACGGCAAGACCTCGCTGCTTGACGCCCTTCGCAAGACCGACGTGGTCGGGGGCGAAGCCGGCGGCATTACCCAGCACATCGGTGCCTATCAGGTGAAACTGAAATCGGGCGACCGGATCACCTTCCTCGATACGCCGGGCCACGCCGCCTTCACGGCCATGCGGGCCCGCGGCGCAACGGCGACCGATATTGCGATCATCGTGGTGGCCGCAGACGATTCCGTGATGCCGCAGACGATTGAATCCATCAATCACGCCAAAGCCGCCGGTGTTCCGATCATCATCGCGGTCAACAAGAGCGACCTCGAAACGGCCGATCCGAACAAGGTGCTGACAGACCTGCTGCAGCACGATGTCCAGGTTGAAAGCATGGGCGGCGAAACGCAGGCGGTTGCCGTGTCGGCCAAGACCGGCGCTGGCCTCGATGAGCTGACAGACGCCATCTCCCTGCAGGCAGAACTGCTGGAACTGAAAGCCAATCCGGACCGGGATGCCGATGGCATCGTGGTCGAGAGCCAGCTCGACAAGGGCCGTGGCCCGGTGGCGACGGTTCTGGTGAAACGCGGCACGCTCCAGCGTGGCGATATCGTTGTGGCCGGAACGCAGTGGGGCAAGGTACGTGCCCTGGTCGATGAGCGTGGCCAGCAATTGAAAGATGCCGGTCCATCCCTGCCGGTTGAGGTGCTCGGTCTCGACGGTGCGCCCGATCCGGGGGAAGCTTTCGTGGTGGTCGACACCGAAGCCCGGGCCCGGGAGATTACGGATTACCGTGTCCGGACGAAACGCCAGGTGTCCGGTAAGGCCGGCGCCGCTGCGCGTGCATCGCTGGACCAGCTGATGAACCGCCTCAAGGAAGGCGCGGTGGAAACATCCGAACTTCCGGTCGTCGTGAAGGGCGATGTTCAGGGCTCTGTCGAAGCGATTTCGCAGTCTCTGGACAAACTCTCCACCGAGGAAGTCCGCGCCCATGTGATCCATGGGGCCGTCGGCGGTATCTCGGAAAGCGATGTGCTTCTGGCAAAATCGTCGGAAGCGCCGATCTTCGCCTTCAACGTCCGCGCCAACAAACAGGCCCGCGACCTCGCCGAAAAGGAAGGCGTCGAAATCCGGTATTACTCGGTGATCTACGACCTGATCGACGATGTGAAGGCAACCCTGTCGGGCATGCTGGCACCGGAGAAACGCGAGACCTTCATCGGCTATGCCGAGATCCTCGAAGTCTTCAACATCACCAAAGTGGGCAAGGTTGCCGGCTGTAAGATCAGCGAAGGCAAGGTTCTCCGCGGTTGTGGTGTGCGCCTGCTGCGCGACGATGTCGTGATCCACGAAGGCAAGCTGAAGACGCTGAAACGCTTCAAGGACGAAGTGAACGAAGTGTCGTCCGGTATGGAATGCGGCATGGCGTTCGAGCGCTATGATGACATCCGTGTCGGCGACAAGATCGAATGCTTCCAGGTTGAGGAAATCGCAAGAACGCTCGACTAGGCTGCTCTTACATGACTGAGCCGCTCGCCGTCGCAGGTCTTTTGACCGAAAAGGATGTCAGGAAGCTGACACGTGTGGCGCGTGGCGGGACAGTCGGGCCGACGGCCGTGTATTATGCCGGTGTGACGGCGCCGATCATTTCCGCCAGCATGTCGGTTCTGATGCGCAATGCCATGATCATGGTTGGGGCGAGCCCGTACTGGCAATGGCTGATCGCGGCGCTTGTCGCGGCTTTTGCCGGGATCGCCTGGTATCTGATCTTTATCCGCTGGTCTTACCGGCAGACGCACGGGCGCGGCGCGGAAACCAGGCTGGAGACCCGCATCGCGCTGAAAGAGGACGGGATCGTCATCCAGCGCGGGGGCATTGAAACGCGTGCCGCCTGGAGCAGTGTTGTGGATGTGGCGGCATCAGGTGGACATGTTACCGTCAGGCTCGATGGGGCCGCGCCGCTGATCGTCCCGAATGCCTGGTTTGGCAAGAACAAGGCCGCGCGCCAGGCGTTCCTGGCTCGGCTCAGAGAGAAGGTTCCATCCTGATGGCACGCAAGTCCGCCCCGCCCGGTATGCCGTCGCAGCGCCAGCTGCGCGCCGGTGAACTCGTGCGTCATGCCCTGACGGACATTCTCTCGCGTGAGGCCTTCCGTGACCCGGACCTGGAACAGGTCATGATTACAGTCGGGGAGGTTCGCTGCTCTCCGGACCTGAAACATGCGAACGTCTTTATCTCTCCTCTGGGGGACGACTCGGACGAAGGCCGCACCCGGCTTGCAAACGCCCTCAACCGGGCGGCAGGTTTCCTGCGCGGCCGTCTCGGACGCGAAGTCGAGCTGCGCTATACGCCGGAACTGCACTTCATTGCCGACAGATCCTATGACGAAGCGACTGCGATCGACCGTCTCCTGATGGACCCGAAGGTCCGCCGGGATCTGGAAGGCGAATAAGAGAGCCTTATTCTGACCTTCAGCTGGCCTGTCACATTTGACCGGACCGCTTAAGCCATTCGAAATGATGAGCGGTTAGAAACCAATGGTCTTGGGTACATCGCAGTCTTTATCGGGTCGCCACTCTGGCGAAGGCATATGCACGATTTATCCCATGACGAACGCGCTGATAAGCCGTTCTGGCGCTCCCGCCCATTTCTTGATGCTGGCTGGATCGTTGTCTTCTTCGGCACAGTTCTTCTGATCGCGATCCGCCTGGAAGCGTTTGACTATGTCGCTGACCTGTCTCAGCGGCACAGGAGCTGGGAACTCGATGAGATCATGACCACGATGATGCTGTTGCCAATCGGGCTGGTAATCTATGCCAAGCGGCGACTGGACGAGGCCAGCACTGAACTCAGGCGCAGGCGAGCGGCGGAGCGGGAAGCCAGCGAGATGGCCCTGCATGACACGCTGACCGGTCTCGGCAATCGCCGCAAAGCGGAGATCGAAATTTCGCGGGCGCTCGAACAGGCAGGGGAGGTGCCGGTTACGCTCGTCTCGATCGATCTCAATCGCTTCAAACCAGTGAATGACCTGCATGGCCATGTGGTCGGGGATGAATTGCTGCTCGCAGCGGGCGCACGCCTGCTCAATGCGTCGGGCCCTGCAGCGTCCGTCTATCGTTTCGGCGGGGATGAGTTCTGTGTCCTGATGCCAGGTGCCTTCTCGCAAGATGAATTGCTGGCGCGGGTGGAGGCTATCTCGACCGCGTTTGACCGCCGGTTCGACCTGACCGATGTGTCGGTTTCGGTCGGGGCGAGTGTTGGTGCAACGACCACATCTGACCCCAATGCCTGTATGGATGAGCTGGTGTCCCAGGCAGATGCCGCCATGTACCGGTGCAAGAAAAATGGCCGCAACGGATACAGCTTTTTTGAAGCCGGCATGGAAGTCGCCGCGCTGCGCCGTGCGAAAGTGGAAGAAGAACTGCGCCAGGCTCTGGCTGAGGACAGGATCCACGCTCACTTCCAGCCGCTCGTACGGCTCGAGGACAAGAAAATCATCGGCTATGAGGCATTGGCCCGCTGGAGCATGGGAGACGGAACATCCCGCGAGCCGGATGAATTTATCTCCATCGCCGAAGAAGCCGGACTTATCTCGGACATCTTCTATGTCGTTCTGCGAAAGGCCTCGCAGGCTGCCCGATCCTGGCCCAGTGATTTAACGTTTTCAGTCAATCTCTCGCCGGTGCAGTTCAATGACCCCTGGCTCGTGGAGCGCATCGTGCAGATCCTTGTTGAAGAAGGCATCCAGCCCGGACGCCTGGATATCGAGGTGACGGAGAATGCGCTTGTCGGTGACTTTCAGATTGCCCGCAATGTCCTCTGGTCTCTCAGGAACCAGGGCATCCACATCTCGCTGGATGATTTCGGTACGGGCTATTCCTCCCTGCGTCACCTCAGCGAATTGCCGTTCGAGGTTTTGAAAATTGACCGGTCGTTTATCGAGAACCTGTCCGTGGACACCACATCACAGACCATCGTCCGCACGGTCACGACCATGGCCCACAGTCTCGGCCTGACGGTCACGGCAGAGGGGGTCAACTCGGTCGACAATGCGGCGGCCGTTTCAGACTTCGGCTGTGATGTCGGCCAGGGATACCTGTTCGGCCGGCCTGAAGCCTCGGTTCTCGGGCACGGGAAACCGGCGGGTGACGGGACAGCGGAAAACGGCGACGCTGCGCCAACGGACCCTGAGGGCAGCTGGCGCAAGCAGGCCTGAAACGGGTGCACCTGCTGCGTGGGGAGCATTCTGGACCGGATGTAAGTTGACTTACTCTGGCCACATTGCCAGCATTTCATTACATGCCGAAAAAGGACCCGGAACCGGGGTTCGAAGAAGGGGCCCGAAAAGGGGCAAGTGATGGATCGTCAGACGCTGGATATGGAGGGCGCCCGTCAGGGTGAGATTTCCGCTGCTTCGCTGCAGATGGGCGATGACACGATTGCCATCCAGCGCATTGCCACCATGACGGTGGAGGCGAATGATTTTTTCCCGTGGGACACGCCGAAGAACCGGGTGACGCAGAAGGGCTATGCGACGGCCTTTGTGTCGATGATGTTCTTCGCGCTCCTGGGGATCGGCTGGTGGGCCGTCCTGCCTGGCCGTTCGGGCAGTCTGGTGATGCTGGGGATCGGCATCGTGATGCTGATCGGTGCCATGGCTTGCGGCCTGCGTGCGGGTATGATCGCGGCGAAGCTGCGCGTGAAGCAGAAATATTTCCGCCTTGTCATCGGCACGTCCGACGCGCGCCAGATCCCGCTGGTCGATGATAATCGCGAGGTGCTCTGCAAGATCCGCGACGTGGTGCGCCACAAGATGGACAGCGAAGACCGCTCGCTGGTGGGCGAGTTTGACCTGAACCGCGACATCGTGAACCTGAAATCCCCGAACCAGCCCCAGACCCAGCCGGATATCCCGCAGGCCCGGGCCGCTGCCACACCGGACATTCCGTCACGGCCGGAGCCGAAACCGCTGCCTGACCTTGACCCGCCCGCCGACGACCCGCCGTTGCCAAAGCTCGCCCGCCGGCATGATGACGACCATCAGGATGCCCTGTTCGACAAGATCGCCGACGCGATGAAGCCCGTCTCCTGAGGCTGCCCCCGATGCCGTCCCAGCGCCGCCCCGGGGCATCCGGTGCATTCCGCCCGGTTGACGGCGCCTGCCTGCCCGCTTAAGGCCCTCGCTTTCCATTCTGCCAGACCGCATCGCGGCGTCCGATCCGCCGGCCGGTGCAAGGGAGTTGATCTTGGCGAGACAACGCAAGCGCAAGGGCGATCCGGTCACCGGGTGGCTGAACCTGTTCAAACCCGTGGACATGACCTCCACCCAGGCCGTGGCGATCCTGAAGCGCCGCTTCAATGCCGCCAAGGTCGGCCATGGCGGCACGCTTGATCCGCTGGCAGACGGTATCCTGCCGATTGCCTTCGGTGAGGCGACCAAGACCGTGCAATGGGCCATGGACGCCGAGAAGGAATATGTCTTCACCATCCGCTGGGGCATTTCCACCGCCAGCCAGGATGCAGAAGGGGAGGCGACCGCCACCTCCGATGCCCGGCCGACCCGGGAAGCGGTTGAGGAGCTCCTCAAATCCTATGTCGGCACGATCGAACAGGTGCCGCCGAAATATTCCGCCATCAAGGTGGATGGCCAGCGCGCCTATGACCTGGCCCGCGAGGGCGAGGAGTTCGAGCTGAAGGCCCGCGAAGTGGACGTGTTCGACGCCGCCGTGATCGGCATGCCGGATGCGGACCATACGGTGATCCATGTCACCTCCGGCAAGGGCTTCTACGTCCGGGCCATGGCGCGGGACCTGGCCTTCGACCTTGGCTGCGAGGGCCATATCAGCCAGCTGCGCCGCACGCGCGTCGGCAATTTCGGCGCCGCGCAGGCCGTGCCGGTCTCCAGAATCGAGGAGACCGAAGACAAGGCCGAGCTGCTCGCCCTGCTGCAGCCGGTCCAGGCCGTGCTTGACGATATCCCGCAACTCACCATCACCCGCGGCGAGGCGGCCAATGTGCGCCAGGGCCGCGAGATCCAGCTGATGCCCCACCTTGTGGAACAGTGGCGGGCAGAGCGCGTGGACGATGACCGCGCCGCCCTCGTCATCTGCGACGGCCACGCCGTGGCCATGGGCGAGATCCGCGCCGGACGGTTCGAACCGGCCCGCGTGTTCGTCGCCTGACATCTGGCCCAGCACTTAGAACCGGCATGGCCTCGGCCATCCGGTGACGGAGCATTCCGGCCCTGACGGGGCCATGGCGCAGCGGGCGCCGTGGCGCTCCGCCTGATATGAATAAAGGCTACGGAATGGAGCGTTACCGCCCGCCGCGCCGACTGGAGATTTCGATATCCGCGGGCGCGTCCGCCGTTTCATGACAGGATGCACCTGCCATGCCCGGCCGGCCCAGCAACACCCCCGAAAGGATGAAACCGGATCCGCCATAGCAGTCCTGGCCTTGGTAGGTCGTCTTTCCCTTCACCCCCACCCGACCGGAATCTCTAGACTTGCCCCCGGCCGTTACCCCGGGTGCAAACCAATCTCTCCAATCCTCCCCAAAGCAAACCGAACGGTACCGGCCCGGCCCCCGCCCCAGGGAGACCCGCAGAATGGCCGGGGAGGGATGTCCGTTGGATTCGAATGGCCGAAGGAGGCGCGAGTTCCCCGAAACGGTGGGGGAGTGGCGTGATTGGTGATGTGGGACAGGGGCCCATCTCTCCTCACGCGTATCGTGCGTGACGTGGAAAGGGGAATTGTCTAAGTCTGACAGCAGGCAGTGTAGCTGAGCTGAAGGTATCAGAATGAGCATGAACGGCAGCGGAGTTGAAATTGTCGGAACCGGCTACACGTCCACGGCCGATATTCCGAAAGACACCGATCTCTATTATCGCTGCGAAGATTGCGGAGACGTGATCCCGTCAGTGCCGGAACAAAATGCGGGCTGTAAGTGCGGAAATGTCTTCATCGACAAAGACTATTGGCGACTGGTCGTCGCTGACTTGAGCAAGGTTTCCGTTCTGAAGGCGAGGAAGGTGCAACGTTAACGCCGCCAACTCGCATGGTGGGTATTGATCCGTTTCACCTCCTCTACGCCTGTTTTGGGCTGTGTCGGCGGGGCAGGGGCGTGGCCGCCGGTGTGGGATAGGCGCCATACTCTCCCCATGCGGCCTAAACCGGACTCATCCTGAGCGAAGTCGAAGGATGAATGGCGCAGGTCGGGAGTTCGTGGGATGATGGGTATCGCGCCGCTCAATCCACCCGACGCTTGCTAAACGGCAGGCTTTATGAGCTTTCGTCTGCAACGTCGGAATACTGTAGCAGCATATCTTGGGCACGGTCGAGTATCACATATATCCCTCGATCAAATTGAGGATCTGAGTGTCGGAAATCTTGACTTAACGAAGTTGATAGCGCTGTGCGAAAATGGTCAAGGGCCTTTCTTGCTTTCACTTTGGATCCGTAAGTCATCTGACGATATGCTTCCATGCCTATTTCATAGAGCCATGGAATTCGTCTTTCAAACATCGAGGCAATCATTGCGATCCTTATGCTTGAGTTGTCATCCCTTCCATCAAAATCAAGTTCAGTGCGGTAAATTTGGTCCAATTTCCGCTCGTAATATTTCGATGAGGAATACATCGGACGATCCCTAAAGCGGTGAAGCATATACTCCATTTGCTTCAACATCTCTGCCACTGACTCATTGGTTGGTCCGGACTGTAACTTTGAGAGGCTTACTTTTATGTCTGCTATATCACCCAGTATAGCGGCGATGCTTCGGTCATCGGGGTTTTCGCTTTGTCTAAGCGCTTGGAGGTCAAGACTAACAGAGATAGGAGTTTCTAGTTCTTCGGGTTCTTTCTCAAGTGTTTCAATCTGGCGGGCAATTTCAGTTTTAGCGTTTGCAGCGGCATCCAGATCAGTGTGGTCGATACTGATCGTCCGTAGCCCAGCAACATCAAAGGGGATTTTTTCTCCTTTTTGAATAACCTGCACGAGAGGTTTTCGGATCGCATGACGAATTGCTAATTCATAAAAAACGTTGGGATTACGTTCTGTCAGATCAGCAATCACGAGATCGTCGGAAACAATGTGTTGGATAACTTGGCTAGTTATTAGACCCGGTTTGTCGATCGTATCCGCTCTGACTGTTTCGTAGCCTAAACTTTCGGCCGCGGGTGTCAGTATGTGTTTTAACACCTGGTCAGCACGCTTTCTGGTGTCTGATCCTTCTTCGCCAATCGGCGAAATCACAAAGCACTTTTTTGCCAAAAGAATTCTCCTCCCCCTCGTGCGCCCAAAATTAGTATATATTTCAACCGACACGTCAATTCTTCTGCTATTATCTGGAACTCGTAACAACTCACCTCAGCCCCTTCCAATTCCCCCCAAAATGAGCCATAAGCCGCCGCTTGAGGTGGGCCTCTGGACCTTGACCCTGCTGGACGACATCCCGGCTGTGGCCAATGACCCCGGAAAACACCGAAAAACCCCGCCAAATCAGGCGTTTATGTAAACCCCGCCGCAAGGCGACAGTACGAAAGATATACGATGTCGATCACCGCTGAGAAAAAAGCAGAGCTCATCACGAAATTCGCCACCAAACCCGGCGATACGGGCTCTCCGGAAGTGCAGGTCGCGATCCTGACCGAACGGATCAACAATCTGACCGACCACTTCAAAACGAACAAAAAAGACAACCACTCCCGCCGCGGCCTGCTGGCCATGGTGGCAACGCGCAGAAAGCTGCTTGATTACGTCAAGGGCAAGGATGAGGCGCGGTATACCAAACTCATCGCCGAACTGGGCATTCGCCGCTAGGGCGACCCAAAACAAGCCCGCCGGGCAATAGGGCCGCGGCGGGCTTTTCGTATGTGAAGAAAGACAAGACGAAATGTTTAACAAGCAATCCGTGTCGCTGGAATGGGCCGGCCGCACGCTGACGATTGAAACGGGCCAGGTGGCCCGCCAGGCCGATGGCGCCGTTATGGTGACTTACGGCGACACGGTCCTCCTCGCGACGGCCGTTTTTGCGAAGGAAGCCAAGCCCGGACAGGACTTCTTCCCGCTGACTGTCAACTATCAGGAAAAATACTACGCATCGGGCCGCATCCCGGGTGGCTACTTCAAGCGTGAAGGCCGCCCGACCGAGAAAGAGACGCTGACCTCGCGCCTCATCGACCGCCCGATCCGCCCGCTGTTCGTGTCCGGCTTCAAGCATGAAGTCCAGGTTGTGCTGACGGCTGTGTCCTACGATCTCGAAAACGATCCGGACGTGCTCGGCATGATCGGCGCCTCTGCGGCGCTCGTCCTTTCCGGCGCCCCGTTCATGGGCCCGATCGGCGCCGCCCGCGTCGGCTACAAGGATGGCGAATACCTCATCAACCCGAGCCAGATGGACCTTGAAGAGTCCGAGCTGGACCTCGTCGTCGCCGGCACCGCCGACGCCGTGATGATGGTGGAATCTCAGGCCAAGGAACTTTCCGAGGAAGTCATGCTGGGCGCCGTTGTCGCCGGCCATGACGCCATGCAGCCGGTGATCGACGCGATCATCGATCTCGCCGAGAAAGCCGCCAAGGCCCCGTTCGACTTCGAGCCGGTGGACAATTCCGCCGCCATCGCTGCGATCCAGGGCGTTGTGGGAGCAGACCTGTCTGCCGCCTACAAGATCACCGACAAGCTGTCGCGCCAGGCCGCCGTTGGCGAAGCCCGCGACAAGGCGAAAGCCGCGCTGGTGGGCACTGAAGAAGAGCCGGGTGAAATGTCCGGCGACACCTTCAAGGCCGCCTTCAAGGCTACCGAAGCCGCTGTGGTCCGCGGGGACATCCTGAAGACCGGCGAACGCATCGACGGCCGCAAGCTGGATCAGGTTCGCCCGATCGTGGCCGAAGCCGGCTTCCTGCCGCGTACGCACGGTTCCTCGCTGTTCACCCGCGGTGAAACGCAGGCGATCTGTGTGGCCACGCTGGGAACGTCCGATGACGAACAGTACATCGACAGCCTCGACGGCACGCGGAAGGAAAACTTCCTGCTGCACTACAACTTCCCGCCATACTCCGTCGGTGAAACCGGCCGGATGGGCGGTGCTGGCCGCCGCGAAATCGGCCACGGCAAGCTCGCCTGGCGCGCGCTGAAAGCTGTCCTGCCGGATCACGCGGAATTCCCGTACACGATCCGTCTCGTCTCCGAGATCACCGAGTCCAACGGCTCGTCCTCGATGGCGACGGTCTGCGGCTGCTCGCTGGCCATGATGGACGCCGGCGTGCCGGTGACCCGTCCGGTCTCCGGTATCGCCATGGGCCTGATCCTGGAAGGCGAAGAGTTCGCCGTCCTGTCCGACATCCTGGGTGACGAAGACCACCTCGGCGACATGGACTTCAAGGTCGCCGGGACCGAAGTCGGCGTGACCTCGCTCCAGATGGACATCAAGGTTGCCGGCATCACCAAGGACATCATGGAGAAAGCCCTCGCTCAGGCGAATGGCGGCCGGATGCATATCCTTGGCAAGATGGCCGAAGCCCTCGGCGAAAGCCGCGGTTCGCTGTCCGAGAATGCTCCGCAGATGGAAATCATCAAAGTGCCGACCGACAAGATCCGCGACGTGATCGGGTCTGGCGGCAAGGTGATCCGCGGTATCGTGGATGAGTCCGGCGCCAAGGTGAACATCGACGACGATGGCACCGTGCAGGTCTCCGCGCTTGACCGCCCGTCCATCGACAAGGCCCTGCAGATGATCAAGGAGATCGTTGCAGAGCCGGAAGTCGGCGAGATCTATCAGGGCACGGTTGTTGGCCTGAAAGACTTCGGCGCCTTCGTGAACTTCTTCGGTCCGAAGGACGGCCTCGTCCACGTGTCGCAGATGGCAAACGAGCGCGTTGGCCATCCGAAAGACGTGGTCAAGGAAGGCGACAAGGTCTGGGTCAAGCTGCTCGGCTTCGACGATCGCGGCAAAGTCCGCCTGTCGATGAAAGTCGTCGATCAGGAGACCGGTAAAGAACTCTCCGAAGACAAGGACGGCGAAGAGGAATAAACCTCTCCCCAACCCTATTCAGAAGGCCGCCCCGAAACGGGCGGCCTTTTTATTGCCGGGATATTTTCCGGAACCCGGCCACGTTTCGCGCGTCTTTCGCTAAAGCAACAAGAATTGATGAGCCGAACACATGCCTGCCTGCCACACTCACGAAGCCTCCCGCATTGTCTTTGCGCCGGAAGACACGCTTTACGGCGCGATGACGGATCAGGACCAGCTTGCCCTCTGGCTGTTGCCGGATGGCGAGGATATGCGCATCGAAAAGTTCGATCTTCGGCCGGGCGGCACGTTCCGCGTCTCTTTCGGCGGCGGCGGGGATTGCCTCGTCGAGGCCATCAATGGGCACTTTATCGACATCGTCAGCGACAAGAAAGTTGTACAAACCCTCGAGTTCGACTCCTATCTGCCGGGTTATGACGGCACGATGCGTGTCACATGGAGCCTTGAGGATGTCGCGGAGGGGACATGTTTGCGGATCGTGGCCAATGACACGCCGCCGGGCCTGGACGCTGACTGGCTGACCCGCCAGTTCGAGCTGACGCTGGACAGGCTGGCCACACTGGTGGAGCGCATGCCGAGTGCCAGCATCATTTTTTCCGAGGCCGGTGCCCGGCCCTGCTAAGCGCCCGCCTCTGACAGCGCCTGTTTCACCGCCGCAATCGTCCGCGCCACATCGTCCTCATCCGTCCGCCAGCTGACGACGCTGATGCGCATGGCACGCTGGCCGTTCCAGGTGGTGGGGGAGAAGAAGGCTTCTCCGGTGGCGTTGACGCGCGCGATGATGTCGTCGGTGAAGGCGTCATTCTCTTCCGCGCTGGCGCCCGCCCGTTCGAAGCGGACGAGGCCCTGGTTCAGGATCGGATCGTTCAGCGCTCGCGCGCCAGGCAAAGAGCCGATACCGGAAACCAGCGTGCCGCAGTGCTCGCAACAGCGGTCGATCATGTCGGCCACGCCTTGCCGCCCAAGTTCCTGCAGCGCCGCATAGACGGGGATCGCCCGGGCTCGGCGGGAGAGTTCGAGGTTCCAGTCATTCGGGTCACGTGCTTCCCAGCTGGGGGAGAGATAGGCCGCGCCCAGCGCCATGGCGGCGCGGTGGGCCCCGGCATCCCGCACAAAGGCAATGCCGCAATCATAGGGCACGTTCAGCCATTTATGGCCGTCGGTCGCCCAGCTGTCGGCAAGTTCGATCCCTTCGGTCAGCGGGCGCAGCCGCTTGCTGACCCGTGCGAACAGGCCGAAGGCGCCATCGACATGCACCCAGGCGCCTGCCGCCCGCGCCACCGGGATCAGTGCGGCGAAATCATCGAACGTGCCGACATTCAAATCCGCCGCGTTGAGGCAGAGAATGATCGGCCCGTCATAATGGGAGAGCTTTTGCTCCAGGTCTGCCAGCTGCATGTCGCCCATCGGGCCAGTGTCCACATCGACGATGTTGGACTGGCCGATGCCGAGATAGCGGATGGCGGAATCGACGGAGCCGTGCCGGTTGCGGCTGGTGAGGACCCGGATTGCGGGCGCGCCGAACAGGCCGTCTTCCTCCACATTCCAGCCAGCATCGGCAAGCACGCGGTGCCGCGCCGCCGCCAGCGCCGTGACATGTGCCATCTGGCACCCCGTCGTGAAGGCGAAGGAAGCCTCACGCGGCAGGTCGAATAATTCCTTCATCCAGGCGCCCGTGATCTCCTCGATCATCGCAGCGGCCGGGGCGACCGAGAACAGGCCGACATTCTGATCCCAGGCCGAGACCAGCCAGTCGGCGGCTGTGGCAGAGGGCAAAGACCCGGCCATGACCCAGGCAAAGAAGCGCCCGCTGGCATTGGCATTGAGGCCCGGTGTGGCCCTGGCGGCCAGATCGTCGATGATCGCGGCCGGGTCGCGGCCGGTTTCCGGCAGGGGGCCATCCAACGCCGCCCGCAGGTCTGCCGCGCTCGCCTGCGCGCCGGCGGGGCAGGTGGATAAATTGTCCAGCCATGCCCGGGCATGGAACCGGGCGCGATCGAGCGGGTCAGCCATGTGAGGACTCCTTGTCCGCCCGTCTTACGCCAGCCGCTGCGCCGGGCCACCCGGAAATTGTGCTATTTGGCACAGGTGAGCCGTGGTTTCCCCGTTGAAGCGCAGGGGCAATTGCCGCAAAAGCCAGTACATGACCAAGCGCAAATCTTTCCTCATCGCGATGTCCGGCGGCTCCGGCTCCGGCAAGTCCACACTGGCCGAGGCGCTGTTGGACCACCTGCCGGACGGCAAGGCCGTGATGTTCGGGGAAGATGCCTATTACCACCCGATGAGCTTTTATGGCGAACCGGCGAGCGAGGAAGAGCGCCACGCCCTGATCGCGACGATCAACTATGACGCCCCGGCCTCCAAGGAAGTCGACCATCTGGTGAAGGATCTGCGCGCGTTGAAGGCAGGGCAGGGGATCGACCAGCCGATCTATGATTATGACCGCCACGACCGCAGCACAAAGACGCGCCGGATCGAGCCCGCGCCGGTGCTGATCCTGGAAGGCATCCATGCGCTGTCCATGCCCAAGATCCGGTCGCTGATCGACCTGTCGGTCTATGTCGACACCCCCGACGATCTGCGCCTTGCGCGCCGTATCCGCCGGGATGTGGTCGAACGCGGGCGTGACGTGGAAAGCGTGCTGCAGCAATATCTCGGCACGGTCCGGGCGGCGCATTATCGCTGGACCCATCCGGCGAAATTCGAAGCCGATCTCGTGATCGCCGATGAAGGCCTGCCGGCCTATGGCAATGTGCGGCCCACGGGCGAAGCGCTGGAGCGGATGCTGGCGCCTGTGCTGGCGCGCCTCCAGACCGCCGGGGTGACCTGACCCCTCCGGGGCTTGTAACTGTTCTGTTCATGTTCGGCGCGATACAGTTCGCAGACCATGACGATGCGCGCACTGTTTCTTGCGACCGGATTCCTGTTTGCGGCCTTGCCGGCGGCGGCGTGCGATATGGATGTGCGCCATCGCGGCCAGACGGTGGCGGACTATGTGGAAACCGTGCAGCCCTGCCTGCGGCAGTGGCCGGACGGCTATCTCGCCGATGCGCGGATGGAGGCCGATTTCCTGGCGCGCGTGAATGACGAGCGCACGTCGCGCGGGCTGAAGCCGCTGCGCAATCGCCCGGAAATGCTGGACGCGGCCCGCTTTCAGAGCCTCGATATGGCGTACAATGATTTCTTCGGGCACCTGAGCCCGGACGGGCGCCACCATGATGCGCGCATCGCCGCCTTCGACCGCCGCGCCCTGGTCAGGTACAGCGCCGAGAATGTCGCCATGGTAGAAGCGGTCCGGGGTCGGTGGAACCAGCGGGACGCGGTTGCCCGGCTGCATGGCAATCTGATGAACAGCCCCGGCCACCGGGCAAACATCCTCAATCCCGATATTACCGACGTCGCAATCGGCGTGGTGCGGACGAAAAGCGGTGTCTGGGTGACGCAGGTCTTTGTGGATCTGACCGGCGCGCTGCCGGCGCCGCTGCCGGTGCGCATGCGTCCGGGCCAGCGGCTGGACATGACGCCCGCCCTGCGCGGGTGGAGCTTCCAGCATTTCGACGCCAAGCTGCCCGATAATCGCTATGCGGTCATCAATGGCGCGCTGCCGAGAGCGCTGTCGGGCGATATAGAGCTGACGGCCTATGGCAAGATGCGCGGCGAGAAACCGGGCATGTTCTATACAATCCGCCTGCCAGGGCCATCTGTGACCGTGGGGCGCTAGGCGTCAGAGAAGGCCGGTGATCCGTGTTCGTATGGCCTTGCGGCCGGGCACCTCACGCCCGCGCGAGGCGTTTTGCGGCGGCTGCACCGCGTGCCTCCGCCGTCTGCAGCCATTTGGCGATGGTGGCCGGCTTCGCGGTCTTCACCGGGCCGACCTGTAGAAAGCGCATCGGCTTGATACCGACGAAGTTCATGACCGGCTTCTGCACCTGCTTCTTCGCGGCGCGGCTATAGGTCAGCTGGTCGAACCAGACCGGGGCGTCTGACGTCATCAGCACATCGGCGCTGCGCCCGGCGAGCAGCCGGTCCCAGAACGGGTCCTTCTCGTGATACTGCATCGCGTAGCCGGGCAGGAAACAGCGGTCGAGCACGCCCTTCATCTTGGCCGGCATGCCGCCCCACCATTGCGGATAGGCCCAGCAGGTATGGTTCGCCCAGGAGAGGTTCTCCCGCCATTCCTCCAGGCACGGCTCCAGCGTTTTGCGGGCGTGATAGCCTTCGGTCAGGTCCGGGTCGAAATCCATGTCGGAAAGGTGCATGCGGCGGATCTCTGCACCGTTCGCCTCGGCGCCGCGCTGGTAGGCATCCGCAAGGCCATGGCTGAGGGAAGTGGCCCGCGGGTGGCCGACCCAGATGAAGAGACGTGCAGGCATGGAGGGCTCCGAAAAACAATTGAACAAAACGTTTATCGTTCATTATCGAGGCACATGCAAGGCTTTTGGGCGAATTTGCCGGGCGCCGCCGGATCGTCCCTGGCAGGACAAACCAGCAGCGCCCGGCCCGCTAGCGATTGTCGAACTCGGCCCGGACGAGCTCCAGCCCGTGCCGCGTGATGCGGTAAGGCTTGCCGCCCTGCGAGGCGATGGCGCGTTTGCGCTTCAGCTTGCGGAAGAGGCGCAGGCTCAGGCCCGGATAGCGCCAGCCATCGCGGGTAAAGCAAAGCAGGTCTTCCGGCTTGTTGTGTTCGTTGCGGATGATTTCGATATGCCCGCCCTGTGCGAGCAGGTGGAGGATGCGCTGTTCTGCGCGGGAGATATCCATTTTGTAGGTGGTCCGAAGTCGGGCGCCGCACTCCGGAGATGTGACGGCGCGCAAAAACGTTCACTGGCGCACCCGGAAAAGGCGCATGCCAGCGGCATCGTTCTCGCCGGCCTGCCTGACGCTGACCCTCAGCGCCTCAAACGGCAGGCCCCTTACCGGGACTCAGACATGGAATAGGACATAAACACTCCGTTGAGCGGCTTATCTGCGTGCGGATGGGGTGCCCGTCAAGAGCTGCAGGCGTCAGTCGTCCTCGCGGCGCAGATCAAGGCCCGGCCGCCGGGCAGCATTCGTGGAGGTCACATGGCGGAGATCTCCGAGGACCTCGACCCAGTGATGCTTACGGTCTTCGTAGACCGAGAACTTCGGCGCAGGAAAATCGAGGTCCGTGAAATTACCGACCGGAATCGCGGTCACGCCCGGCCAGCCGTCGATGACGTAAGCCATTGTTGATCCGCAGTCCGGGCAGAAGCGGTAGGTCGCCTTGTGCCCACTGTCCGCTGTCCGTTCCCAGGTTTTGAATTCACCCTCGATTTCCACATGCGCATCCGGCCAGCGGGCCTGTACGGCAAAGGCACTGCCCGAACGTTTCTGGCAGGCGAAACAATGGCAGACTGAGACGCGCACAGGTTCGCCCTGACAGGTGACGCGGAGCTGTCCACAGCGGCAAGATGCTGTGCGGACATCCATGTCCTATTCCTCTGGCAACTCCGGCACGCCGACGGCGTGGAAGCCGGCGTCGACGTGGATGACTTCGCCCGCGATGGAGTGGCCGAGTTCCGACAGGAGGTAGAGCGCGCAGCCGGCGACGCCGGACATGCGGGTGTCTTCCTTGAGGAGGGACCAGTCGCGGCCCGTGCCCATCAGGCTCTTGCCGCCGCGGATGCCTGCGAGGGAGAGCGTGCGCATGGCGCCGGCGCTGATCGCGTTGACGCGGATGCCCTGCGTGCCGAGGTCACGCGCAGCATAGCGGGTGGAGGCCTCCAGCGCGGCCTTGGCAACGCCCATGACGTTATAGGACGGCACGGTGCGTTCGGCGCCCAGATAGGTCATGCAGATCATGGCGCCGCCATCCGGCATGATCTCAGCCGCGCGGCGGGCGCTGTCGATGAAGCTGTAGACCGAAATGTCCATGGCGCGGCGGAAGCCTTCGCGGGACGTGTTCTCGACCATGGAGCCGACCAGTTCATCCTTGCCGGCAAAGGCGATGGAGTGGACGAGGAAGTCGATCTTGCCCCATTTTTCCTTGATGGCGGCAAAGGCGGCATCCATTGAGGCGTCGTCGGTGACGTCGGCCGGGATCATCGTGTCCATGCCGATGGATTCGATCAGGGGGCGCACGCGGCGCTCAAGGCTCTCGCCCTGATAGGTGAAGGCAATCTCGGCGCCCTGGGCGGCCAGCTGCTGGGAAATGCCCCAGGCGATGGAGTTCTGGTTGGCAACGCCCATCACGATGCCGCGCTTGCCCTTCATCAGGGTGCCTTCGGGCGGGGTCCAGTCATCAGCCATGGCGCGAATCCTTCCTGTTTGGTCTTTGAAGAACGGCTAGGGGCGTGGTCCGGCCCCGTCAAGCATGCCGGATCAGGCTGGCTGGTCCATGTTCTTCAGCCCGACGCGCATGTCGGTTGCGGTGTAGACATGCTCGCCATCGACATAGACGCGGCCATCGGCAATGCCGAGGACCAGCTTGCCGCGGCGCACGCGCCGGATGTCGATTTCGTAGCGTACCAGCTTCTTGTCGGGCGTGATTTCACCGGTGAAGCGCACATCGCCGACGCCAAGCGCGCGGCCTTTGCCCGGGCTGCCAGACCAGCCGAGCCAGTAGCCCACGATCTGCCACATCGCATCGAGACCGAGGCAGCCCGGCATGACGGGGTCGCCCGGAAAGTGGCATTCGAAGAACCAGAGATCCGGCGTGATATCGAGTTCGGCGACGACATGGCCCTTGCCGTACTTGCCACCATCCACCGTGATCTCGGTGATCCGGTCCATCATCAGCATCGGCGGGGCCGGAAGCTGGGCGTTGCCGGGACCGAAATAACCACCCTTGCCGGATTCAAGCAGGTCTTCCTTGGAGTAGGAAGATTGGGGCGTGTGAAAGTCGTGCGGTCCGGACATGCGTAGTTTTCCTTAACGTCTGTAACGGGACTTGAAGGCACCGGACTGCCCGGATTGTCAACTCATGAGGCGCTGTTTTGGGCTCAGAGGCCCGTTTCGCCGGGGTCTGCGCCCCACAGGGACGGTTCGGGCGCATAGCCCCGGTAATCCTGGGCCTGCACGCGGCACCAGCCCCGTGTGCAGGCGCCGAGATCGACCAGAACGCCCCGTCCGAGATCGGCCACAGGCTCAGCCCCCGGCATCGGGTCCTGGCGCAGCACGGTGGGGGTCTGCACATAGGCCTTGTGGCCGTCTTCCAGCATGCGGGCGTGGACCCAGACTTCGGTGCCGGAGGGGTCGCGCACGCGCCGCCAGTTCTGGCTTTCCTTGATCACCAGCAGGGGCAGGCCCTTGCGCTGGTATTCCCACAACACCGGATGCTGTTTGGACGGGCCTGCGCGTCCGTTGACCATGGCAAATTTCAGCGTTTCGAAACGGGGGACGGGTTTGCCCGAGAATCGGGATACCCGCACCAGTTCCGGCGCCTGTGCCATAGCGGTCCCTCCGAGGAAGAACACGGCCGAGATCAGAAAGGGTGCCCACTTCATTTGCATCAGCTTCCAAAGCGAAATCTGCGACAAGATTCCACGCTCTGGTGAATTAGCCGTAAAATCTTCGGCATTGGCGTTCCGGCAGGGCTTTGCTAAGGCCTCCGCAGAGTCGATTATAAAAGATACAAAGGGTGCTCATGCCGACCAGGAAGCTGAAGATCGTCGTCACTCGCAAATTGCCGGCTGCGGTGGAACTGCGGATGAAGGAGTTGTTCGACGCCCGCCTCAATGAGGACGATCACCCGTTCACGCAGGAAGAACTGGCCGAGGCGATGCAGACCGCCGACGTTCTGGTGCCGACCGTGACAGACCATCTCGACGGCCGCCTTCTGGCGCGCGCAGGCGAACAGCTGCGTCTCATCTCCCAGTTTGGCGCCGGTGTGGACAATATCGACGTGCAGAGCGCCATCCAGCGCGGCATCACCGTGACCAACACGCCGGGCGTGCTGACCGATGACACGGCCGATGTCGCCATGTCGCTGATCCTGGCTGTGCCGCGCCGCCTGAATGAAGGCGCGAAGATCATGGATGATGGCGGCTTCGATGGCTGGACGCCGACCTGGATGCTGGGCCGCCGCCTTGCCGGCAAGCGCCTCGGCATCATTGGCATGGGCCGGATCGGCCAGGCTGTCGCGCGCCGGGCAAAATCCTTCGGCCTGCAGATCCATTATCACAACCGCAAGCCGGTTGGCGCCCGGGTCGAGGAACAGCTGGAAGCGACCTATTGGGACAGCCTCGACCAGATGCTGGCCCGCATGGACATCGTCTCCATCAACTGCCCGCATACGCCGGCGACATTCCACCTGATGAATGCCCGCCGGCTTGAGCTGATGAAGCCGGAAGCCTTCATCGTGAACACCGCCCGCGGCGAAGTGATCGACGAGGCCGCGCTCGCCCGCGCCCTCAAGGCCGGCAAGCTGGCCGGGGCGGGGCTGGATGTCTTCGAACGCGAACCGGCCGTGAATGAAGAGCTGGTTGGCCTGCCGAACGTGCTGCTGCTGCCGCACATGGGCTCGGCCACGGTCGAGGGCCGTACCGAGATGGGCGAGAAGGTCATCATCAACATCAAGACCTTCGCCGACGGCCACCGCCCGCCAGACCGGGTTATTCCGGCGATCCTGTAGCGCCGGCGTCTGTCAGCGCTCTGCTTTTCTGAGGTTCCGGGCACGGGCGCGTACGGAGGCGGCAGGATCCTTTTCCGCATGTGCAAGAGCGGTTTCTGCTTCGCTTCCAATGCCGTGATCGCGCTCGGCGAGGTGGCAGAGAAGATCCAGTGACCATGCCCGCAGGAAAGGGCGCCTGTGCGCCAGCAACGGGCGGGCAAAGGTGAGGAGGCGATCTGTCACTTTGTCCGGATAGGGCAGGAGGCGTGCACTCTGGCAGATGTGCAGCTGTGCATCCCAGGCCGTGATCCGGTCGAGGTGGTTTGCCAGCGTCACGCACTGATCCGGGGCAAGCGCCTCACCGTTTTCGGCGTGATGCTTGATCAGCCAGGTCGCGCCGGACGAAACCGCATCGTCTTCATCCGCAGACAGATCTGCCAGCCTATCGAAATAGGTCTTGTCGGAACCATATATTGCCGCCGCCTCAGTGAGGACGGAAGGAGACTTCCGGTCAAAAGCGGCAAGCTGGTCTCGCAGCGCGTGTGGCTCTGTCATCGCGCTGCCGATCCCTCATCAGTCCAGCGCGCCGATATAGGGCAGGCCACGATATTTGCCGGCGTCGTCCATGCCGTAGCCGACGAGGTAGCGGCCAGGGGAATCGAAGGCGCAGAAATCGACGCCTTTTTCACCGCGCGGAGCCCAGGGTTTCTGGGTCAGCGTGCAGGTGATGACGTCTTTCGCCCCCTTGGCCAGAAGGTGATGCTTGGCGAAGTCCAGCGTCCGGCCTGTGTCGAACACATCGTCGAGCAGCAGCACGCCGCGGTCCTTCACCTGCCGTGACAGGTCTGCGCGCACGACCACGCGGCCGGAGCTTTCGCGCGCATCCCGGTAGCTCTCCAGCCAGATCACATCCAGCATCGGGTGAATGCCGCGCCGGGCCAGTGCTTTCATCAGGTCAGACGTAAAAGGTGTCGCGCCGATCAGGATGGAGACAACCGTCCAGTCGCCCGTCAGGCGCGGGGCCAGCCGGTCGGCCAGTTCGTCGATCCGGGCCATCAGCTGGTCTTCGGGGACGATCACTTCGATCTTCGTCTTATCGCTCATTCCGTTTCGCTTCCGTCGGGTGTTTCAGGCGCAGCCTTGTCTTCCGGGGGCGCCAGGGCATCCCTGGGGGCGTCAGCCCTTGCGACCAGGGACAATTCTATCTGGAAGCTTTCCATAGGGGCCTGTTCCAGCACGATCTGGAAACGGCCTTCGGACCCGGCGGTCAGGCGGGCGGGCTCGATGGCTCCGTACCGGGTGGCGACCGTCCGGCCGCGTTCGTCTTTCAGGTCGACCTTCACCAGCGGTGTATCGACGGTGGAGCGGGCGACGTTTTCGGCCAGGCCGGAGACGGTGACGACGGGGACGGTGTCGTTGAAGGTCCGCGAGCGTTCGATATCGGCGAATTCGATGCCGAACCGGTTCACCGTGAAGCCGGCCATCTTGTAGGCGCCTGCCGCCTGGGGCAGCACTTTCACCACATCATTACGGAGCATGATGGCGGCGATGCCGAGCACAAAGAACAGGACAGCGGTACCGATCCAGGAGAGCAGGGCGGCCGTGCGGCTCTTGCGGCGGCGCTGATCGCGCACCCGTTCGCGGTAGATTTCATGGGCGGCCGCCGGGTTGGCGCCGGCCTTGTCTGCTTCCATTCCGATCGGGGCGACAAACCACGAATGCCCGCAGGCGGCGCACTTCACAGTGCGGCCGCTTTCACCGATTGTTGAGTCATCGGCGAAATACTGTGTCTCACATTTCGGGCAGGTGAGGATCATGCCTTGGTCTTTCTTGCAATTCGCCTCAATAATCCAGCCATCCGGGCCAATCGATGGAGCCGATGAACCTTTCGAGACTCGACCCTTATGACGATATTGCTGTGCGTCTGGATAACGTGTCGTTACGCTACGACACTTCGGATGACGTTCTTAGCGGTATTGATCTCAGCCTGAAACAGGGTTCTTTCACTTTCCTGACGGGCGCGTCCGGTGCCGGAAAATCGAGCCTTCTCAAACTGTTGTATCTGGCGTTGAAGCCGACGCGGGGCGATGTGTCCCTGTTCGGCCGGCCCACAGGGCGCCTGGCCCGCGACCAGTTGTCGGCGATGCGCCGCCGGGTGGGGGTCGTCTTCCAGGAGTTCCGCCTGCTGGATCACCTGTCGGCATATGAGAATGTTGCCCTGCCGCTGCGTGTCGTGGGCCGCAAGGATGCCGACTACCGGGCCGATGTGGAGGAATTGCTGGCCTGGGTGGGCCTCGGCAAACGCCTGCACGCCCATCCGTCGACGCTTTCGGGCGGGGAACAGCAGCGTGTCGCCATCGCCCGCGCCGTCGTGACCCAGCCGGACATCCTGATTGCTGACGAGCCGACCGGGAATGTCGACCCGGAAATGGGCTCGCGCCTGATGCGCCTGTTCCTGGAGCTGAACAAGCGCCGGGGCACGACGGTGATCATCGCGACGCATGACCTCGGCCTCGTGCGGCAGGTGGAAGCGCCGGTTTACCGGTTGAACAGTGGTCTCCTGGTACGCGACGTGGAATATGGCGGGGACGGCGTGCCCGGCCACCTGCGGACCGACCCGGCACAGGCGGACGACTGATGGCGCGTGAAACTCCCCTCCTGCCGGCTGAAGACGCGCGCGAGGCGGCGTTGTTCTTTGTCGTCGCGGCGCTCTGTTTCCTTGCCGCGCTCGCCGCCCTGTCGGCCAAGTCTACCTATGGCGCGGCCCGGGCCTGGACCGCGGAAGTGGAAGGCGAAATGACGGTCACATTGCAGGATGTTGACCGGCGAGCGGCCGAGAATGCCCGGAAACTGATCGAGAAAACCGACGGCGTCACCGCAGCGCACCTCCTGTCCAAGGAGGAAATAGACCAGCTGCTGGAGCCGAATTTCGGCAATCGGGGCCTGCCCGACAGTCTGCCGCTGCCGCAGCTGATCGCCGTGACGGCGGATCCGGGCGTGGTGGACATGGGGCCGACGCTGCAGCGCGTCCTGACGGAGGCGGGCTATGAAAGCGCCGTCGACGAGCATGCAGACTGGGCCGGTGATGTGCGCCGCGTGCTGGCCATCACGCGCCTGATTGCGCTGACCGCCGTGGCGCTGCTCGCCTCCACCGCCATTGCCGTCATCGCCTTTGCGACCCATGCCGCCTTGCTGGCCCGGCGCGACATTGTTGATGTCCTGCATCTGGCGGGCGCGCGTGACCGTTTTATTGCCAGCCTGTTCGAGCGGCGGTTCTGGGTGCTTGGCCTGCGCGCCGGAGCGATCGGGGCCTTGCTGGCGCTGGGTGCGGCCGCCGCGGCGATCTTTGCCGCCCGCGCGCATGGCGGGCATGCCGGCCTGCTGCCGGAACTCAGCCTCGACTATACAGATCTTGTCATTCTGGTGATGACCCCGGTGATTGCCGGTCTTGCCGCGCGTCTCGCCGCCCGCGTGACGGTGATCCGAGCGCTCAAGAGCATGATGTGAGGCGGGACCGACGTCACCGCCGCGGAAAGTCCCGCCTTGGCGCGATGCTGGCCGTGTTCGTGCTGGGCCTGCTGGCGATCGACTTCCTGCTGTTTGCGCAGCGTGCGGCGACCATGAAGCCGGATCCGGCGGCAAAGGGCGATGCCATCGTGGCCCTGACAGGCGGATCCGGCCTGCGCATCGCGGAAGGGGTGAGGCTGGTCTCCGAGGGCCGGGCCGGGCATCTGCTGATCTCGGGCGTGCATCCGGATGTGACCCTGGACGATCTGATCGACCTTGCGGGCGGGGACCGGGAGGTCTGGGCCTGTTGCGTCACCATCGGGCATGCGGCGGAAACCACGCTGGGCAATGCCGACGAGACAGCCGCCTGGGCCTATGAAAATGGATATCATGACCTGATCGTGGTCACATCGGACTACCATATGGCGCGCAGCTTGCTGGTCCTGCGGGATGCCATGCCGGATATCGTGCTGGAGCCATGGCCGGTGCGCACGGTGATCGACCCCTCGCACCTCTTCACCGATTACAGGTCTCTGAAGGGCGTCTTCCTCGAATGGGCGAAGTGGCGGGTAACGACGCTGGAATGATTGCGCGCGATTGGCTAAGCCAGCGGGCATGCGAGTCTTTACCTCTCTCCTGTTCGTGGTCTGGCTTTACCTCTGGATGGCCATTCTCGGCATCCTGTTCCTGCCCACCCTGATCCTGCCGCGCGGGGCGACCGTTTTCGGCATCCGGACCTATACGCGGATGGTCCGGCTGGGGCTGCGCCTGATCTGCGGTATCAGCACGGAAATCCGCGGGCGCGAGAACATGCCGGAGGGGCCGGTGCTGTATGCCGGCAAGCATCAGTGCATGTATGACGTGTTCATTCCCTTCCTGGTGATGCGCGACCCCGCCATCATCATGAAGAAGGAGCTGCTCTGGTATCCCGTCCTCGGCTGGTATGCGCTGAAGGCCGCGATGATCCCGATTAACCGGGCAGGCACGACGAAGACGCTGAAAGCCATGGTCAGCGAGTCGAAGAAACGGGCGGAAAACTACCGTCAGATCGTCATTTTTCCGGAAGGCACGCGCAAGGCGCCGGGCGCGCCGCCGGATTATCACGCAGCCGGCATCTCGGCTCTGGCCAAAGCCATCGAGGCGCCGATCGTGCCTGTGGCGACGAATGCAGGCCTGTGCTGGCCGGGCAGGGGCTTCCTGCGGCGCCCCGGCAAGGTGGTCTACGAGATCCTGCCGCCCATTCCGGCGGGCCTGCCGCGCAAGCAGATGATGGCAAGGCTGCAGGGCGAACTGGAGCTGGCGACCGATGCGCTGGTGAAGGAAGGCCTCGCCGTTCAGGGCCGCGAATTGCCGGCCGATTAGAGGACTTCCGGATATGGCGTCACCCTCCACAGCGAAGAAACGGTCGCGCCTCGGCCTGTTCCTGCCTTTCGTGCTTCTTTTTCTCGCCATCGGTGCCTGGTCGGCCTGGTGGCACGTGGCAAGCGGCCGGATCGATCAGGCAGTCGACACATGGATCGCAGAGCAGGAGGCCCGGGGGGCGACCTTCACCTATGCCAGCCGGCATATGGGCGGATACCCGTACCGGTTCGAACTCGTGTTCGACCAGCCCGCCTATACCGGCAGGCCCGGGGAAGCGTCCTGGGAAGGCAGCCGGGCCGAATTCGTGATGCAGGCCTGGAACCTGACCCACATGATCGGCCGCATGCCGGGCCATCATGTCATCACCGGGGCGGACGGCATCCGCAACAGCGTGGATTTCGACGGCCATGCCGCGTTCAGCCTGTCCTGGAACAAGGCCGGGCTGAAACGGTTCGGTTTCCAGTCCGGCGAGGCGCAGGCGCTGTTGGCAGGGCAGCTCTACACGCTCAGCAATCTTTCGCTGAACCTTTCCCCGCGCCAGGAAAGTCCGGACGATCTGAGGGTGGCGATCCAGTGGGACAAGCTGGCATTGGACGCGGCGCCTGCTGCCGCGCCTTATCTGGGCACGGAGCTTGGGCCGTCCCGCCTGATCGGGGAAGTGCGCGGTTTCTTTCCGGCCTATGAGGCGGCTGGGCGGGAGATCAATCGTGTCTGGCCCATGATGCTGGAGACCGGCGGCGAGGTGGAGGTGGCGCAGCTGTTGCTGGACTGGGGGCCGCTGGACCTTGGCGCGCAGGCGAATCTGACCCTCGCGAACGGCCGCACCAACGGTGCCTTCAAGCTGCGCATCGAAAATGCCGAAGCGCTGAAGCAGGCCATGATCGATGCGGGCCATTGGAGCCAGCAGGAACAGATCGTGTTCGGCACGCTGGAGGCGTCCTCGCGCGATGGCGGCTTCCTCACGCTGCCGGTGGTTGACGATACGGTCTTTGTCGGTCCGGCGCCGCTGGGCAAGCTGCCCGGCAGCCGGCAGTGACCGCGCCGTCGCAAGCGGCGATCCAGGCTGCCTGCGAAGCGCTTTCCGAAGTTGATCCGGCGCTGGCCCGGGCCCATGCGGCGGTGGGGGTGCCGGAATGGCGGACGCATGAAGCAAGCTATGCACTGCTCGCACGGACGGTTGTCTACCAACTGGTCTCCACCCGCGCCGCTGACGCCATCTGGGGCCGGGTGCAGGCTTTCCTGGGGGAGGTGACGCCGGAGCGCGTGCTGACCTGTGATCAGGAGGGGCTGCGGGCCTGCGGTCTGTCCCGCCCGAAACTTTCCCATATGAACACAATCGCCGCCGCCATCGCAGACGGCGCGCTGGATCTCGTCCGTGTCGATGCGGCGGATGTCGATGCGGCGCGTGCGGAATTGCTGGCCGTGAAGGGGATCGGTCCGTGGACGGCGGATCTTTACCTGCTCTACGCCGCAGGAAAGATGGACGCGTTTCCGCATGGCGATGCTGCGCTGATGGAAGCGCACAGGCGGCTCGGCGGCTATGAAACACGTATGACGAACAAGGCATTTACCGCGCATGCAGAGCGCTGGCGTCCGCACCGGGGCGTTGCGGCGCATCTCCTCTGGGGCTGGGTGAATGCCGAACGGGCGAAAGCGGGTATTCCGCCGGCCTGACCGGAAAGCGTTGCAAAACGCCGTTCCTGTCATATTCTCTTGATAAGAATCGCCTAAAGGTTTGGGCGAAACGAAGAGGAGCGCGCGTCTTCAGTCAGCTCAATCAGGTTTCCGTTCTTTGCCAGATGGGGGGTCATCATGGCTGAGGTTCTCACAGCGCCACCCAGCGGGCGGCCTGCACTGGTTCTGAATGCCGATTACAGGCCGCTTTCCTATTATCCCTTATCACTGTGGCCGTGGCAGGAAGTCGTGAAGGCGGTTTTCCTCGATCGTGTCGATGTTATTGCAGAATACGACTATGTCGTTCGCTCTCCGAGCACGGAATTCCGCCTGCCGAGCGTCATTGCCCTGCGCGATTTCGTGCGCCAGGACCGCCCGCCGGCCTTCACCCGGTTCAACGTGTTCCTGCGCGACGGTTTCCAGTGCGCCTATTGCGGCGCGCAGGACCAGCTGACGTTTGACCATGTCACGCCGCGCTCCAAAGGCGGGCGCACGACCTGGGACAATATCGTGGCCGCCTGTTCCCCGTGTAACCTGAAAAAGGGCAACAAGCTGCTGAACCAGACCGATCTGCACCTGCTGCGCCGGCCCTTCCGGCCCAATAACTACCAGCTGCAGGAAACCGGCCGCCGCTTCCCGCCCAACCATTTGCATGAAACGTGGATGGACTATCTCTACTGGGATGTTGAGCTGGAGAGCTGATTAACCATCAGACCGCTGTATTTGTTACATATTCGCGCCTGAACTGTCACAAAAGCCTTATGAAATCGGGCTATCCGCCTAAGGATGCCCTCCTCGCGCCGTCAGCCCAAGCCGGAATTCAAGGCGATTTTCATCTCCGATGTGCATCTCGGCAGTGCCGGGTGCCAGGCCGATGCGCTGTGCGCCTTCCTGAAAACGCATACGTCCGAACAGCTCTATCTTGTCGGTGACATCATCGATGGCTGGCGCATGCGCAAGAAATGGTACTGGCCGCAATCCCATACGAACGTCGTGCGCCGCATCCTGACGGCCGCCAAGCGCGGCACGGAAGTCACCTATATCATCGGCAATCATGACGAATTCCTGCGCGCCTTCCTGCAGTTCCGGCTGGCCTTCGGCGACATCCGCGTAAAGAACCGCGCGCTCCACGATGGCGAGGATGGCAAGCGCTATCTCGTCGTGCATGGCGACATGTTCGACGGCATGATGCGGACGGACCGCAAATGGATCATGCACCTTGGCGACCATGCCTATAATTTCCTGCTATGGGCGAACACGAAACTGAACGCGATCCGCCGCCGCCTCGGCATGCCCTACTGGTCGCTGTCTCAGGCCCTGAAGAAACGCACCAAGCGGGCGCTGAACCATATCCACAATTTCGAAGGCCATGTGGCGGACTATTGCCGCCGCAAGGGCTATGACGGCGCCATCTGCGGCCACATCCATGTCGCCGAAATGCGCGAGATCGATGGCATCACCTACATGAATGACGGCGACTGGGTGGAGAGCTGCTCCGCCCTTGTCGAGCATCATGACGGCCGCTGGGAACTGCTCCACTTCCAGCCGCATATGGTGAAGGCAGATGAGCGAAGCGCCAAGGCAGCCCGCATCAGGGCTGTGGCGTAAGCGGGTCCTTCCTTGTAACTCCGTCAGGAGGGGCGGGCGCGAATACTGTAATCTGCACCGCTTGACTTATCAGCCCCATCCGGCCACCCCACGCCGATGACTTCCTCCCTGAAGGCCATTCTTGGCCCCACCAATACCGGCAAGACGCATTACGCGATTGAACGGATGACCGGCTTTGGCACCGGCATGATCGGCCTGCCGCTGCGCCTGCTGGCGCGGGAGGTTTACGACCGGGTGGTTGAGCGCCAGGGCGAGGCGGCGGCAGCTCTGATCACGGGCGAGGAGCGGATTGTTCCGTCCACGGCGCGCTATTTCATCTGCACGGTGGAATCCATGCCGGTGGAGATGCGCACAGATTTTGTCGCCATCGACGAGATCCAGCTCGCCCAGGATGAAGACCGCGGCCACATCTTCACCGACCGCATCCTGAACCTGCGCGGCAATCACGAGACATTGCTGCTGGGATCGGACACGATGCGCGGCATTCTGGGGCAGCTGAAACTGGGCGCGGGCACAGAGCCGCGAGAGCGCTTCTCGGAGCTGCGCTATACCGGCCATACCAAGATCACCAAACTGCCCAAGCGGACGGCGATTGTCGGCTTCAGTGCAGAAGAGGTCTACGCCATTGGGGAATTGCTGCGCCGTCAGAAGGGCGGGGCCGCAGTTGTGATGGGCGCGCTCAGCCCGCGCACGCGCAATGCGCAGGTGGAGATGTTCCAGTCCGGCGAAGTGGACTACATCGTTGCCACAGACGCGATTGGCATGGGCCTGAACCTGGATGTCGACCGGGTGGTCTTTGCGTCGCGCACCAAGTTTGACGGGCGCCGCCACCGGCCGCTGACAACGGCAGAGTGCGGACAGATCGCCGGCCGGGCCGGACGATTCCGGCAGGACGGCGAATTCGGCGAAACAGCCGATTGCCCGCCCTTCGAGGAAGAGCAATGGCGTGCCATCGAGGCGCACCGGTTCGACCCGGTGGATGCGATCCAGTGGCGCAATTCCGATCTTGATTTCTCGTCGCTGAAAACCCTGATCCGCAGCCTGGAGAAGCCCTCCGGCAATCCGGTGCTGATCCATACGCCGCACGCGCTGGACGAATGGGTGCTGCGCCGGATGAGTGAGGACGGCCATATCGGGCCGGATGTCGCCGGGGCGCGAAAGGTGCGCCGCCTGTGGGATGTTGCGCGCCTGCCGGACTTCCGCAAGCTCGGCCCGGAGGGGCATGCCCGGCTGGTTCTGGGCCTTGCTGAAACGCTGATGGACCCGGATGCACGCCTGTCGAATGCCGGGATGGAGCGCCGTCTGGACGATTTGTCTTCCACCGAGGGCGATATCGCCAAGCTGCAGCAGCGCCTTGCCAGCATCCGCACATGGACCTATGCGGCCAACCGTCCTGACTGGTTAGAGAACCCTACTTATTGGCAGGAAAAGACCCGCACGATAGAAGATGCCTTGTCGGATGCCCTGCACCAGGCGTTGACAGCAAGATTCGTGGACCGAAGAACAACAGCGCTGCTTGCCAGCCTGAAGAAGGAAGATGCTCTCGTGACTGACCTGACGCCGGAAGGCGACGTGACCGTCGAAGGCCACATCGTCGGACGCCTGAAAGGCCTGACCTTCGAACCGGTCCTGGATGCCCGTACGCTTGAAGGCAAGGCTGTACGGGGCGCTGCCGCTGCGGCCATCCGGCCCATGCTGTTGCAACGCCTGGCTCTGATTGCGGGCGCGCCGTCGGACGCCTTCGCGCTGGCCGATGATGGCTCGATCGAACATGGCGGGGCCGCTGTGGCACGCCTGTCGAAAGGGGCCAGCTGGATGATGCCGCGTGTCGAGCTGGTCGGCGCCACCGAGACCGAGCCGCACGACCGCGAACCCGCCCGGGCGCGTATCGAAGAATGGCTGCGCAGCGAAATTGCGCGCCTTCTGCCGGTTCACTGGAAACTTTCTGCGGAAAAATCCGGCGAGACGCTGGAGGGCCTGCCGCGGGGCCTGGCTTTCCGCGTGCTGGAAAGCGGCGCGGCGGTGGACCTTCGCAATGATGACCAGTCAGTCCGCCTGACCCCGGAACAGCGTGAGGCCCTCAAAGGTATCGGCATCCGCGCTGGCCGGGTGGCTGCGCATGTTCCGGACGCACAAAAACCGGCTGCTCAGCGCATGATTGCCATCCTGCGCGCAGTGTTTGCCGATGAAGCCTTTCCGCTTGCGCCGGAAGGCGCGGGCTCTTTCGCACTGGACGGCACATGGCCGGAAGAAGCGCTGGCCGCCAACGGCTATCTCCGCTTCGGCAAACGGGCTGTCCGGGCCGATCTGGCAGAACGTCTTGGCTGGGAACTCTCCAAGCGCCGCCGCGAAGCCGGCAAGAACGCGTTCGCCATCCCGATCGATCTCGCATCGGTCGTGTCCTGCCCGGCAGATGACTGGCCGGCCGTGCTGAAGGGCTTTGGCGTGGCCCCGGCAGAGAAGGACAAGGAAACCGGCGCAGTCACGCTCTGGCGTTATGGCGCCCGGTCCCGTCCGGAAGAGGGCGGCGGACGTCCGCCCCGCCGTGAAGGCGGGCAAGGACAAGGTAAACGCCCGGAAAACCGCGGCGCTGGAAAAGGCGGCCCCCGCCGGGGCGGCAAGCCCGGCTCGCCGCGCGGATCTGCGCCGCAAAGCCGCCAGCCGGACCCGAACAGCCCCTTCGCCGCTCTGGCAGCGCTCCTGCCGCCGGAACCGCCGCCGAAAAAGAAGCGCAAGCCGAAGAAGAAGGGCGGCCCGAAACCGGGCGCTGGCGGCGGACAAGCCGGGACTGAGGCCGCTGTCGCGAAGGACGGCTTCACCTACACGCCCTTCAGCTGAGCTGGCTGAATGGCCGACACGCTGCGCCTCGATGTCTGGCTCTGGCGGGCGCGCTTTTTCAAGACACGGTCTCTGGCGGCCGGCCATGTACGCCGGCGCGGGATACGCCTGTCTCATAACGGCCAGACGCGCCGGGTCGACAAACCCGGCCAGGCGATCACACCAGGCGATGTTGTAACTTTTACGCGCGGGGCTCATATAACCAGCGTTGAGATTCTGGAACTCGGCACCCGCCGCGGGCCGCCTGCTGAAGCCCAGGCTCTTTATGCATTGCTGGAAGGCGGAGCCGAATGAACATCCTCAGAAACCTTTTCGGGTCCCGGACCCCTGCCCAGCGGGAGATGGACCCGCACCTCGCCGCGGCGGCTCTGCTTGTCGAAGCCGCTCTGGTCGATGGTGTATATGTAAACATCGAAAGCGACATGATCGCGGAAATCCTGCTGGACGCGTTCAATCTGGACGCCAGCACGGTGGATGAGCTGATTTCCAAGGGCGAGACCCTGGCCGAAGAGGCCGTCGATTCCTACAATTTCACCCGGCATGTGAAGAAACTTCCCATGGAATCAAGGGTGTCCGTGGTCGAGGGTCTGTACCGCGTGGCCCTCTCGGATGGCGAACGGTCGGATGAGGAGGATGCCTTTATCCGCCATGTCGCCTCGCTCCTTTATGTCGATGACGTCGCCCGTGCGGGGGCCCGTCAGCGCGCAGAAGCGCGCCGCACTGCACAAAGCTAAAGACACCGTGCAGGACGCCGCATTGACAGGGTTCTCTCAGCGCGCCATTTCGCCCCTGCAAAATCCTCTGAAGAAGCGTCCCGCCCATGACCTATATCGTTGTCGATGCCTGTATCCGCTGCAAATATATGGATTGCGTGGAGGTGTGCCCTGTCGATTGCTTCTATGAAGGCGAGAACATGCTCGTCATTCACCCGGAAGAATGTATCGATTGCGGCGTGTGCGAACCGGAATGCCCGGTCGAAGCGATCAAGCCCGATACCGAGGATGACCCGGACGGCAAATGGCTGAAGTTGAATTCCGACTATTCAAAGACATGGCCAAACATCACGCGAATGAAAGAGCCGCCGGCTGATCGCGAACAATTTGCCCAGGAAACTGGTAAACTTGAGAAATACTTCAGCACAAATCCGGGGGCTGGTGACTGACGGCCCTGTCCGCCAGGACCCCCGCAGATGCTGCAGGACTGAGGAAAAGTTAACGATTTCCGGCGCTTCGTTAACTTCATACATAGTTAACGCTTGTGCAGACCTGTTGAAAAAGCTGCACATTTGTGATACTGTCCGGTCTTGAGCAATAAATGAAAAGAGCTGCACTTTCCTAACTCAGACCGTAACGACAACGGACTGGGGTGGGCTTTTTCGGCTCTATACGCGTAGAAAAGGGCGATAACCGACATGGCGAAAAAAACAGATGCCTCACTGGCATTCGGGGTGGGTCAGAGCGTCGTTTACCCGGCACACGGGGTCGGCAAGATCACCGGGGTCGAGAAGCAGACTGTCGCCGGGATGGACCTTGAAGTTTACGTCGTCGCTTTCGATCAGGACAAAATGATCCTGCGCGTGCCGACCAATCGCGCCGAAGCTTCCGGCATGCGCGCCCTGGCCGGTTCCAAACTGGTTGAAGACGCCCTCAAGACGCTGGGCGGCAAAGCCCGCATCAAGCGCACCATGTGGTCGCGCCGGGCCCAGGAATACGAAGCCAAGATCAATTCGGGCGATCTGATCTCGATCGCGGAAGTCGTTCGCGACCTGCACCGCGGCGAAGACCAGCCGGAACAATCCTATTCCGAGCGCCAGCTCTATGAGAGCGCGCTTGACCGTATGGCCCGCGAACTCGCTGCTGTCGAAAACATCGACAAGGGTTCGGCGATGGAAAAACTCGCTGAGTCACTGGCCAAGAAAAAAGTTGCGGCGTAACGGCGAAAGCCAGACCGTCTCATCATGCGAGAACGCCCTGCAGCCTGTCTGCGGGGCGTTTTTGCATCTGACTCCTAACAAAACCGGGTATTCCGTTTACGAAGTGATTCGCCTGGCAGCCGCTTGTTAACCTTAATGAAAACCTGAAAGCGCACTCTTTTCTCCGTTACCGGACATTCCGGTGACCCTTGGGTTGGGCCCCGAAAGCACGGAGAAAACTCCGGCCGGACGGGACATTGGGTGACAGGAGAACGAAATGCCCTATTCAGATATGCCTTTTCCGCCAGGTGCCCTTCTGGGTGCAGATGCCTGCGCAGAAGACCTTTACCAGACCGGCCTTGTCTGTGCCGCCGGACTCGATGCTGACATCGATCTGGTCGCCGCGCACAAATGGTTCAACCTCGCCGCTTCGCGCGGGCATGAGGAGGCCAAATACCAGCGTCAGGAAATGGCTGAGCTGCTGAGCTCGGACGAAGTGAAGATGGCGCTCTCGGCTGCACGCGATTGGCTGAAGCTCGCTCACTAAGGCGCGGCGATCTCGGCCAGGGGCCTCAACGCCCGGCAGGCGAGTGCCTTCCTTTTCCGCCGCACCGCATAGGGACGTATGCAGGTGACGCACATTGCGGTCATGCCCCCGACGTGGCCTGAAGAAAAAAAAGGTCCCCGGTGTGCCTGCCCGAAAGCAGATGCACGCCGGAGACCGTCTCAGATGCAGATGGCTGCACGTAATTGCCGGCGCTGGGGACAGACGCCGGCAAAAGGGGAAAGCGGTGTCAGGAACTCACCGCGCGATTGGCCCGGAACCCGGCCTTCTTCTGGGTCGGCCGTAGCAGGAAGTAGAGGAAGGCGGCGATAAAGCCCAAATCCATCAGGACGATCAGAGTCGTCGTGAACGGGATTGTGCCCTCGAACCAGTCCGGCAGGTAAATATAGGCAACGCCCAGTTTGCCGAGAAGGCCCGCCCAGACAACCGGGCGGTAGCGCACAGGGTCACCGCCAACAATCGCATAGACGACGCCAAAGCACAGAACCAGCGCCCCCGTCACTTTCATCAGCGCCGGGTCAACGGTTCCGACTGTGCCGGTCACGGCGGCCATCATCTCCGGAGAGAGGAAAAGTGGCGTGCCGATTGCAAAATTGAAGAAGGCGGCGGTCCAGAAAAAGATCTGCCAGTCTTTCATGTTCGTCTCCCTCTGCGGCATACCGGACCTGCCCGGATCTTCCGCTTCTGTGAACATTCCCTCCAAAATCCCTTGGAAACCTTTCCGGCAGTTTTCGCCAATCGATCGAATTGATCGGAATACCCCCGGTTTGTGCGGTTTTTAAAGTAAATGCGTATGCGGACGGGCTATTTCTCCAGGCGCGTGGAAAATCGAGCGTTGGGGTGCGCCGCCTGCCGGCATGCGCCTGACAGGTGTGTCAGGCCCGGCATGCCGCGGCTGCGGGGCAGAGACGTGTTTCATGTTGGAACGCCGACGCCGGGGTGGCCTGTCTCCCGGTGGGACAAGGTCCGGCGTCAGCCCATTCCTCAGCCTATCCTGCGGTCCATGTCTTTCCAGTAAGGCTCTCTCAGATCCTTGCGCAGGATCTTGCCGGACGGGTTGCGGGGCATGGTCTGGATAATATCGACCGACTTCGGACATTTGTATGAGGCGATACGTTCCTTCGCCCAGGCAATCACGCTTTCCGCTGTTGGCGTCTCGCCTGGTTTGGCCACCACAATGGCCTTCACCGCTTCGCCCCATTTTTCGTCCGGTACGCCGATCACCGCGACGTCTGCCACAGCCGGGTGGCTGAAGATCGCGTTCTCGACTTCGGCCGGATAGACGTTCTCTCCGCCGGACACGATCATGTCCTTCAGGCGGTCATGGATGTAGAGAAAGCCGTCTTCATCGAAATAGCCCGCATCGCCCGTATGGAAAAAGCCGTCGCGGATTGCCTCTGCCGTGGCATCCGGACGGTTCCAGTAGCCTTTCATGACGAAGCCTGCCTTGATGATGATCTCACCGACCTCACCGGTCGGCACCGGTGCGCCGGTCTCGTCGACACAGCGGATGACGGCGCCGGGATAAGGCACGCCGCAGGAACGGAGCTTGCCCCAGGACGGGTCATGCGCTTCCGGCGGCAGGAATGTCGCCGCGCCGACGGTTTCGGTCAGGCCGTAGAGCTGGGTAAACCGGGCGCCCATGATTTCCTTCGCTTCCAGCAGCAGGCTCTCCGCGATAGGGGAGGCGCCGTAGAAGATCTGCTTGAGCCTGCTCCAGTCGATGTCGCGCACATTCGGCTGCTGGGTCAGCATCAGGATCACCGCGGGCACCCAGAAGGCGTGCATGATCTCCTGGTCTTCGATCAGGCTGAGGATGACCTGAGGGTCGATCTCGCGCAGCACGATGGTGCGGGCCCCCTGGATCGCGCCGAGCAGGCCGATATTGACGCCGGCGACATGGAACAGGGGCATCGCGTTCATCACGCCTTCGCCCTCACCATAGGTGGACCATTCCAGCATGGCGGCCTGCTCGAACAGGGACCGGTAATTGGCATTGGTCAGCTGCACGCCTTTGGGCAGGCCGGTGGTGCCGGACGTGTAAAGCTGGATGACGTCATCTTCCGCCTTCGGTGTCAGGCCCGGCAGGGCAGCGCTCTGACTGTCGCGCCATTCGCGATAGTCCGGCCATTCCGGGTGGCCGCCATCGACGGCGATGATCTGGACAAGATCGGGCAGTTCGGCGCGGATCTCTTCGACCATCCCGTAGAAATCCCGGCCGACGAACAGGACTTTCGCCGCAGCATCGGTCAGGATGAATTTCACCTCCGGCGCGGCGAGGCGGGTGTTGACCGCGGTCATCACCGACCGGGCCTTCGCGGCGCCGTACAGCATCTCGTAATACTGGGATGTGTTCTTCGCGAGATAGCTGACCCGGTCGTCCGGTTCGACGCCAAGCGAGACCAGGCCATTGGCCACCTGATTGGAATAGGTGTCCAGCTCGCGATAGGTCGTCGTCTCGCCTTCAAACCAGAAGGCGGCGTCATCCGGACGCATCTGGGCCTGGACGCGCGGGACATCCGCCAGGAAAGGCATTGCCTCAGTGTCGATCATGGGGTCCTCCGGCATGTTTCATTATCGCGCCCGACTTTAGCCGGATCTGACCGCTTGTCAGCCCGGACATGGTAGGCAAACCTGCAGGAAATAAGGGAAAACCCGGATGAGCCGATCTCTGCCTGTCATCGCCTGCCTTTTGGTGGCCACCTTGAGTGGAGGGCTGATCTCAGCGCGCGCGGAAGCGCCAGCCTGCCCCGCTGATGGCCTGGCCAGCCTGTCCGGAGACGACCGCGCCACCGCACTGGAAACGATCGCCCCCGGCAAGATCGGCAAGTTCGCGCTTGATCTCATTGCCTGCCTTGAAAACCCGGACCCCGAAATCCGCGACGGCTTTGCCTATGAGTCCCTGAGCGAAATTATGCGCGCCGGCCGGCTTGAGCCGGGAACGCTGCAGGTGATGAAAGCGGCGCTCCTGTCGAACCTCGCCGCAGCCGATGGTGATCCGGAGGGGTTCAGGGGCCCGTTCGCCGCGCTCGTCCTCGCCGAAGTGGCCCGGACGGACCGTGTGTCCCCATGGATGAGCGATGCGGAGCGCAGTGAACTGATCGGAGCCGCGCATGACTATCTGGCGAGGCTCACAGACTATCGGGGCTTCAACGAGACCGAAGGCTGGCGACACGGCGTGGCGCATACGGCGGATCTGCTGATGCAGCTGTCGCTGAACCCGGCGCTCACACGGCCGCAGGCCAGCGCAATTCTGGATGCTGTGGCGCTGCAGGCGGCGCCCGCGTCGCACGCTTATGTTTTCGGTGAAAGCGGGCGTCTCGCGAGACCAGTCATTTTTCTCTCGCGGCGGGAGATGCTCAGCGAGGCCGAATGGACCGGCTGGCTGCTTGGCCTCTGGCCGGCAGACGACCCGCTGCGCCAGGATGTCTACAGTTCGGAAGCGGCCCTCAGAAAGCGGCACAATCTCAATGCATTTGCCAATGAGATCTATGTCGCATCCACTGCATCTGCGGGTGAAACGCCCGGTCCGCTTGCGGGACCGGCTTTGGCACTTATCTCAGAACTTCCTTAGCCCGAACCTTGCCCCGGGCGCCCCAATGCTGCACTTGAGGGCCCATGACTATTCAAACACCCGCTCCGAACGCCGATCTCGCCGAAACCATGCTGCAACTGGGCCGGAATGCCCGGGCTGCATCGCGCGCACTTGGCAAACTGACCGCTGATGACCGTACACGTGGCCTGAAAGCCATTGCCGCCGCGATCCGAACCGCTGCGCCGGATATTCTGGCTGCCAATGCCGACGACATGGAAGCCGCCCGGGCCAAGGGCCTGGACGCCGCCATGCTCGACCGGCTGGCGCTGGACGAGGCGCGCGTCGAAGGCATTGCCGGCGGCGTTGAAGCCGTTGCAGGCCTGGCTGACCCGATTGGCCGCGAACTCGCCCGCTGGACCGTGCCGTCCGGGCTGGACATTGCGCGCGTGGCTGTGCCGCTGGGCGTGATCGGCATCATCTATGAAAGCCGCCCGAACGTGACGGCGGATGCCGGCGCGCTTTGCCTGCGCTCCGGCAATGCGGCGATCCTGCGTTGCGGCTCGGAAAGTGCCCGCTCGTCCCGCGCGCTGGTCAGCGCCATGCGCGCCGCGCTGGAGGCCGAAGGCCTGCCGCAGGATGCCATCCAGCTTGTCCCGACGCAGGACCGCGAGGCCGTTGGCCATCTCCTGTCCGGACTGGACGGAGAGATCGATGTGATCGTGCCCCGCGGCGGACGCAGTCTGGTGGAGCGCGTGCAGATGGATGCCCGCGTGCCGGTGATCGGCCACCTCGACGGCCTGTGCCATGTCTATGTCGATGGCGCGGCGGATCCGGAAAAGGCGGTTGCAATTGTCGTCAACGCAAAGATGCGCCGAACCGGCATCTGCGGCTCAGCTGAGACGCTGCTGGTGGATTCGGCGATTGCAGGCACATTGCTGCCGAAACTGGCGGATGCACTGAAAGCCGCCGGGTGTGAGCTGCGCGGTGACGAACGTGCCCGTGCGATCGTGGCCGACATGAAACCGGCGACGGAAGAAGATTGGGCCACGGAATACCTGGCGCCCATCCTGGCCGTTGCCGTCGTCGATGGCATTGACGGCGCGCTTGCCCATATTTCCCGCTGGTCATCCGGGCATACCGAAGTGGTGATTACCGAAGACCAGGCCGTGGCGGATACGTTCTTTGCCGATGTCGACAGCGCCATCCTGCTGCACAACGCGTCGTCCCAGTTCGCCGATGGCGGCGAGTTTGGCATGGGCGCGGAAATCGGCATCGCGACAGGCCGCATCCATGCGCGCGGACCGGTCGGCGCAGAACAGCTGACGACCTATAAATACCTCGTCCGCGGCAAGGGGCAGGTCCGTCCTTGAGGCCAGTCCGGTTACCGGGTCCTGCAAAGGGGCTGCGCATCGGCCTGTTCGGTGGCAGCTTCAACCCGGCGCACACCGGCCATCTCCATGTTGCCGAAGCGGCCATGAAGCGGCTTCAGCTGGACTGGATCTGGTGGATCGTCGCGCGTGGTAATCCGCTGAAGACTGAGCATGGTGATTTCAATGCCCGCTTCGCCTCGGCAGAGGCCGTGGCCGGGCGTCATCCGCGGATGATCGTCACCGATATCGAGACGCAGCTCGGCTACACCTATTCCTGGCAAACCTTGCTGACGCTGTGCGCGCATGCCCCGCAAACGGATTTCGTCTGGCTGATGGGCGCCGACAATATGGCCAGCTTCCATCACTGGCGGCGCTGGCAGGACATTGCCCGGATGATGCCGATCGCGATCGTGGCGCGGCCGGGCGTGGGGCCCGGGGCACGCAATTCGAAATTCGCCCGGACCTTCGCGAAAGACCGGATTCCGGAGGCCTTTGCCCCGCTCTTGCCAGGGCTTGCCGCGCCAGCCTGGGTCTATCTGAAAGGCCCGCTGGACCCGTCCTCCTCCACAGCCATCCGGAAGGCCGCGGCATGAGCCTGACCCCGGAAGAGCTGGACCGTCACCGGCGCCATATCCTGCTCAAGGAAATTGGCGGGCCGGGCCTGCAGAAACTGCGCGCCGCCCATGTCTCCATCATCGGGGCAGGGGCCCTTGGCGGCCCGTGCGCGCTCTACCTCGCGGCGGCGGGCGTCGGCCGGATCGACCTCTGGGATGATGACCGGGTGGAGCGGTCGAACCTGCAACGTCAAATTCAGTTTACGGATGAAGAGATTGGCACGCAAAAGGTGGAAAGTCTGGCTGCGCGCCTGCGGGCAATGGATCCGTCCATAAAAATCGGCGTGCAGGCCGAGCGTTTCGGAGACGGCGCCGCGCCTGCCGGAGATATCCTGATCGATGCGTCCGACAATTTCCCCACACGCTATGCCCTGAACCGGCTGGCGCATGAAACCGGCCGGGCCATGGTACATGGCGCCGCCGCGGGCTGGAGCGGGCAGGTCAGCGTGTTTGCCTCCGGCCTGCAGGCAGAGGCACCCTGCTACCAGTGCTGGGTGCCGGAAACGCCGCCGGATGCCGAGGCGTGCGACGAAGTTGGCGTGGTCGGCGCGCTGACCGGCATGACCGGCACGGCGATGGCGCTGGAGGCCGTGAAACTGATTACCGGAGCGGGCCGTCCATTGATCGGCCGGGTTCTGCTGATCGATGGCCTCGGCGCTGAATCGCGTACGGTCACACTGCGCCGGGATTCAGGCTGCCCGGTTTGCGCAATCAGATGACTTCCGGAATTGACAGGGCAGGACCGGGCGCGCTTACTCTGCCCATCTGATTCAGAAATCAACCGGGAGGAAGGAAACGGGCATGCGCCGTTTTCTGGTGGTTCTGCTTACCCTTGTTGCGATTTTGGCTGCTGGCTGGTTTGCCCTCCAGCGCGCCGATATCGGCTATGACCGGCTTGAACTCGTCTATGCAAATTCCGACAGCCGCATTCTGCCGCTGGAGAACGGATTGCGCGTCCATTATCGCGATGTCGGCCCGCGGGACGCGCCCGCGATTGTGTTGGTGCACGGATTTTCGTCCTCGTTGCATACATGGGAGCCCTGGGTTGCAAATCTGAAGCGCGACTATCGCGTAATCTCGATGGATCTGCCGGGGCATGGTCTCACCAATTGCCTGGATGGCGACCGCATCGGCACCGAACAATTCGTCGAGACAGTGGATGCGGTGACGCGGGAACTGGGCGTCGACAAATTTACCCTTGCGGGCAATTCCATGGGCGGCGGTGTGGCCTGGGCCTATGCGCTGGCGCATCCGGCACGGCTGGAGGGCCTCGTCCTGGTCGACGCGTCGGGCTGGTCGAAAAATGCCCAGGAAGAGAAATCGGATCCTCTCGTTTTCAAACTGTTGGCGAACCCCGTTGCCCGGCGCCTGATGAAGAACACCGACATGACGTGGCTCGTGCAGGATGGCCTGCGTAACAGCTTCGCCAATCCGGAGCTTGCCACAGACGAGATGGTCTACCGCTACACCGCGCTCGCCCGCGCGCCCTGTCACCGTGACGCGCTGATGACGCTGGCATCGGGCGGCAAGGGCCGCATCTGGGCGACGACGGAGGCTTTGTCGAAAATAAAGACCCCGACGCTGATCCTGCAGGGGGAGCAGGACAAGCTGATCCCTGTCGCCGCCGCCCGCAAATTTGCCGATGCCATCCCCGGGGCAGAACTGGTGATCTATCCCGATGCAGGCCACCTGCCGCAGGAAGAAGTGGCGGAGGAATCCGCGGCGGATCTGCGGTCCTTCCTGGCGGAGCTGAACGCGCCGGAAGCGGCCCCCGCGGCGCCGACGGAAGACGGCTGATGCGGTTTCCGGGAAACCGGCAGAGGCCTTCGCGCGTATAAGGGCAGAAGGAGAATTCTGATGCGCCTCGCCCTGCCGGCCTTCGCCGCCGTCCTGCTTTCAGCCTGTACCAGCCAGCCCGACTATCGTGACACAACGGCCGTCCCGTCCACTGTGTCGTCCGTAGATCTGACCCGCTATGCCGGGCTCTGGTATGAAATCGCCCGCTATCCCAACCGGTTCGAGCGGTACTGTACGGGCGTCACCGCCGAATATGGCCTGAAGGATGATGGCACGGTCTCGGTCACCAATACCTGTTTCAAGGGCTCGCTGGACGGGAAGAAGAAAGTGGCAGAGGGCCGGGCGCGCGTCGTGGAAGGCACGGGCAACAGCCAGCTCAAAGTGAAGTTTGCGCCGTCCTGGGTGCCGTTCGCGGAGGGTGACTACTGGATTCTCGCGCTGGAGCCGGACTATTCCGCCTCGCTGGTCGGCAGTCCGGATGGAAAATATCTCTGGATCCTGTCGCGTACGCCCCAGCTTGCGCCGGAGAAACTGAAAAGCCTGAAACAGCGCGCCGAAGACCTCGGATATGAGACCGCGCCGCTGGAAATGACGGTCCAGCCGAAATAGGCCTGCTGTCTCTGGCAGGCCAATCTCGGGCGGGAGGGCAGGCGCAACAGGGGTGACGGGCTGTTCCGGCTCTGATACGGCGAAGACATGAGCCTGCCTGCTTTAGATGACCGCCATTTCGACGCTGAGCGCCAGCACTGGATCGAGGTGCGCGTCTATTACGAAGACACCGATTTCACCGGCATGGTCTATCACGCCAACTATCTCCGCTTTTTCGAGCGGGGCCGGTCGGACTGCCTGCGGGATGCGGGCGTCTCGCACCAGGACCTGCTGAACCGCGAGGACCCGGCCGCCTTTACGCTGACCCGTGTGGCGGTGGACTACAAGCGCGCCGCGAAAGTCGATGACCTCCTGCAGGTCCGCACGCGCTATCTCGGCCTCGACGGGCCACGCTTGCTGTTCCGGCAGGCCTGCCTGCGGGACGGCGAGCTGATCGCCGAAGGGGAAATCACCGCCGTGATGATCCATGCCGACGGGCGCGCGCGCCGGCCTGTCCGCGAGATGATGGACTCGCTTGCCGCCTATCGCTGGACCGGCGCAGAATCAGCCTGACGGACAGGTCATGCGCAGAGCCCTGCATGTGAACCGGTCATGCCTCTTTCCCGTGCAGGGTTAATAAAATCGAACAAATTCTTAACCCTTCCCACCTAGCCGGGAGGCAAGCTGCGGAATCAGGGCGCTCTGCCGTGATTCTGCCGGAATTGTTGTAGAAACAGGGGCACCAAGCGCCCGTCTTTACGGGACGCACGCCTTATCTGCGGGCTGCCGGCCTGCCATCTTCAAGGAGCACATTCGTCCTATGGAATCGGAAGCGATCGGCACAGCGGCCAGTAATACCGACTTTTCACTGATTGCCCTCATTTTCGAGGCAGATCCGGTCGTCAAACTGGTCATGTTCATGCTGTTCCTGGCCTCGGTCTGGTCCTGGATCGTGATCGGCGAGAAACTCTTCTCGCTCGGCTCGGCCCGGAAGAAAGCACGCCAGTTCGAAGATGCCTTCTGGAACGGCCGGACTGAAGAACTCGACCTGCGCCCGGGATCGGGCGGCGGCGATGCGGCCAGCCGGGTGTTTCAGGCGGCGGCCCGCGAATGGTCGGATGCCCGCCGTGTGCCGCCAGGCTCCGGAGAGGCAAGCGCCCTTGTTGACCGGGCCGAGCGCTCCATGCGCGCGACGGTCGACCGGGAACTTGGCCGCGCCGGGAGCGGTCTTGGCGTTCTGGCCACGATCGGATCGGCGTCGCCCTTTATCGGCCTGTTCGGCACGGTGTGGGGCATCATGAATGCCTTCCTCAACATCGCCGCCCAGCAGGACACCAGCCTTGGCACCGTGGCCGGCCCGATTGCCGAAGCCCTGTTCGCCACCGGCATGGGCCTTGTCGCCGCGATCCCGGCGGTCATTTTCTACAACAAGTTCACCGGCGATCTGACGCGTTTCGCAGACCAGCTCGACGCCTTCTCGCAGGATGTCCTGGTGCGTCTGTCGCGCCGGGCGTCCGATCCGGCACGGGATTGATCGCATGGGCATGATCCTCGGCTCTGGCGGCAAGGGAGGACGGCGCGGACGCCGGTCCCTGAATGCTGAAATCAATGTGACGCCCTTTGTGGACGTCATGCTCGTCTTGCTGATCGTGTTCATGATCACCGCGCCCATGCTGGTGCGGGGCGAGGACATCAGCCTGCCGAAAACAAAGTCCGGTCCGATCCAGACCGACCCGAACGATGCGCCTCTGGCCATCACCATCAAGTCGGATGGGGCCGTGTTCATCCAGAACACCGAGGTCCAGGTCGACACGCTGGGGCCTCAGCTGCAGGCGATCATCGGCGAAGGGTATGACAAGCCGATCTATGTACGCGGGGATGAAGCGACGCCTTACGGCATCATGATGGAAGTCATGTCCGAGATCCGAGCCGCCGGTTACACGCGCGTCTCGCTCGTGACGGAACAGAAGAAATAAGGAGCGGCCGGCAGGAATGCTTCGCGGCCTGACAGTCTCCACGATCGTGCACGCGTCCGTCCTTGCGATGGCGGTCTTGTCATGGCCGCATCAGAAGTCGGATTGCGACAAGATGATCGAACGCCTCCAGAAGGAGGAGCCGGGGCTCGCCCCGGTCGACATTCTCATGCGCCTCCCGCAATGCGCCAGCGCCATCGACGTGCCGATTGATTTTGTCGAGATTGGCCTGGTGACAGACATCGCACCCGTTCAGAAGGCTGAGGAGCCGCAGGAGGAAGAGGAGGCCGTCCCCGAAGAGGTGGAAGAGGCTCCCGAACCTCCGCCTCAGGAAGAGTCAGCTCCGGAAGAGGAAGAAGTCGTCATTCCTGACGAAGAGCCTGAACCTCCGCCACCGGAGAAAAAGGAAGAGCCCAAGAAGGAAGAGCCGCCTCCGAAAAAAGAGGAGCCCAAGCTGATCGAGAAGCAAAAGCCGAAGGCAGATAACGATCTCGACTTCCTGAATGAGTTCGAGGACATCCTGAAAGACAAGGCGCAGGACGAACGCCGCACGCCGACTGAGGAAGTGCCGCCGCAAATCAACAAGCCGGTGCTGCGCGATGCGCAGGAAACCCGCCCCGGGGCAGGGGAGCGCCGCGGCAATACCGCTTCGCTCCAGGCCGCGATGCGCCGCCAGATCTATACCTGCTGGCGCGGCGTGTCAGACCTGCCGAAGGAAGACCAGATCGATGTCCAGATGCGTGTGACGCTGAACCGTGACGGCACGCTGAAAGGCAATGTCGAACTGGTCAGTCCGCGCTCGCGCCCGATCGGCCGCTCCGGTATTGCCGTGGACGTAGCATTGCGTGCCGTACGCAAATGTGCCCCTTACCAATTGCCCGAAGACGATTATGACCTGTGGAAAGACATCAATGTCACCGTCAGCCCGACCCAGCCCTAGACCCGTTCAAAGGAGGATTCCCATGACCCGCCTGCTACTTGCCCTGGTGATGGCGTTCACCGCCGCCATTGGACTGGCGCCGACCGCCTCGGCCGAACTTAAAGTGCTGGTTGAAGGCAGCGGCAATTTCCAGCCGACGCCTCTGGCCATCCCGGACTTTGAAGTCCGCGGCGGCACGAACACCGAGCTTGCCCGTCAGATTGCCGACGTCGTGCGCAACGATTTGGAATCGACCGGCCTGTTCGAAATTCAGAACCCGGCCTCCTTCATCCAGAAGGATCTGTCGATCGACGTCCAGCCGCGTTTCGCTGACTGGAAGATCATCAATACAGACGGGCTTGTTGTCGGCGCGTTCGAGGAATTGCCGGACGGCAAGATCGCCGTCTCGTTCCGTTTGTGGGATGTCTATGCAGGCGATGTGATGCGGATCAATGGCCAGCCGGGGCGCCGCCTGACCACGACGCCGGACAATTGGCGCCGTATCGCCCACAAGATTGCCGATTCGATCTACACCCGTCTGACCGGCGAAGACCCGTACTTCGACACGCGGATCGTCTACATCGCCGAGACCGGCCCGAAACTGAACCGTGTGAAACGTCTCGCGATCATGGATTCCGACGGTGCCAACCAGCAATATCTGACACCGGGCACCAATACGGTGCTGACGCCGCGCTTCAGCCCGTCGGCGCAGGAAATCACCTACATGTCGTATGAGGGCGGGCGTCCGCGCGTCTATCTCTTCAATATCGAGACCGGCCGCCAGGAATTGCTGGGCAATTTCCCCGGCATGACCTTTGCCCCGCGCTTCTCGCGCGATGGCGAAAGCGTGCTGATGACCCAGGCCGAACACGGCAATTCCGATCTCTACATCATGAACCTGCAGACCCGGCAGTCGCGCCGCCTGACCGATCATCCGGCGATCGATACGTCGCCATCGATGTCGCCGGACGGCAAGGCCATCGTCTTCACGTCAGACCGTGGCGGCAGCCCGCAGCTCTACATCATGAACACCGATGGCAGCCCGCGCACCTGTCCGTCGGGCGGCCGGGATGTTGCCTGCCGCATTACGTTCAACAAGGGCCAGTACTCCACACCGGTCTGGAGCCCGCGCGGCGATCTCGTCGCCTTCACCAAGCAGCTGGGCGGCAAGTTCTATATCGGCGTCATCGGCACCGATGGCACCGGCGAGCGCCTGCTGACGGAAGCCTATCTGGACGAAGGTCCGGACTGGTCGCCGAACGGCCGCGTGATCACTTATTTCCGCGAGAGCCGTCCCGGCGCCGGTCCTCAGCTCTGGTCGGTGGACCTTTCCGGCCGGAATGCGCACCGCCTGCAGACCCAGACCGATGCCTCTGACCCGGCCTGGTCGCCGCTCCTGCAGTAATAGGCTGATTAATATACAGGTTTCGCCCCCGATTTCTTGGTCGGGGGCGTTGCTTTAGGGAGACAGCACCGGAATCTTTGTGTAAAAGGCCTCTCGAAGCAGCTTGCGCCTGAATGTTGCCGGAATTCGGCCCCATTGTGGAAGCAACACGAAAGCCGCGTCGGCTGCTGGTACTCAGGGGCCGCAAGGCGTCACCAAGCTCAGGACATCCAGGGGAGTCTGACTGTAATGCAATCCTATCTCAAAATCTCCGCAGCCGCGGCTGTACTCGTCACCCTCGGCGCTTGCGCGTCCAAGCCAGCGCCGGTGGAAGAAGTCGAGACGGTGGAAGTGGTCGAAGCGATTCCGGCTCCGCCACCGCCGGTCGAAGAAGAGCCAGCGGCGCCTGTCGTTCAGGGCCCGGCACCGGGTTCGCTCGAAGACTTCCGCGTGAACGTGGGTGACCGCGTCTATTTCGACCTGAACGAATACCGTCTGGACCCAGCAGATCAGGAAATCCTGAAGCTGCAGGCCGCATGGCTGGACTCCTACCCGGCGGTCCGCATCATGGTCGCCGGTAACTGCGACGAGCGTGGCACGCGGGAATACAACCTCGCTCTCGGCGAGCGTCGCGCTTCGGTCGTGAAAGACTATCTGGTCTCGCTCGGCGTTGATCCGTCGCGCATCGACACGATTTCCTACGGTAAAGAACGTCCGATCGCTGCCGGTTCGGACGAAGCTGCCTGGGCCCTGAACCGCAACGGGTTCACTCAGATTGTTTCGGGCACCACCAGCTAACGAAACATTTCAATTCAGCAATACGCAGCCGGGCGCCACATTTTGGCCCCGGCTGTTTTGTTTAGGGGCAGGGAGTGTGTGCACACCTCTGCCCCTTTTTCCTTATGAAAGTCATGACCATGATCATTCGCACCGCATCTGTTTTCGCAGGTGCTTCGCTCGTCCTGCTTGGCGCCTGTGCGTCCAAGCCGGCCCCGGTCACCGAAGGCACAACGACCACGGAAACCGTGGTCGAAGAGGTCCAGACCGTTGACACCGCTAGCGTGGACGACGGCAGCGTCGGCCAGATCGTTCAGGCCCCGGCCCTTGGCGACCGTGTCTATTTCGACCTGAACGGCGATGCGCTCGACAGCGACGACCAGTCGCTGCTGAAACAGCATGCTCTGAAATACGCGTCCGACCCGTCGGTCCGCATTCTCGTTGCCGGGAACTGCGACGAGCGCGGCACGCGTGAGTACAATCTGGCGCTCGGCGAACGCCGCGCGGCCAAGGTGAAAGACTATCTTGTCAGCCTCGGCATTTCGCCGAATCGCATCGACACGATTTCCTATGGCAAGGAACGTCCCATTGCTGCGGAATCGACCGAACAGGCCTGGGCCATGAACCGGAACGGGTTCATCCAGGCGGTTTCGTCAAACAGCTGAAGCGGGCCCGCCCTCCGGGGCACCCGATTCAGAAAGAATTTGCAGCCGGGTGCCATATTTTGGCCCCGGCTGCTTTACTATGGTCAGGCAAATTCTGGAGACATTCGCCCATGTTCAAGACCCCGGCCCTGGCCCTGGCCAGCTTCCTGCTTCTTGCTGCGCCCGCTGTCGCCCAGCGTGGCGCCCCGATCACGCAGGGCACGACGAGCCTCGACCTGGCAGACCAGATTACCCAGGCCCGCCAGCTGAGCGCTGACACGAAAGTGCAGGTGAACGGGTTGTCCAGCGACCTCATGAACATGACGGGCCGTGTCGAAACGCTGGAATATCAGTTGCAGCAGGTCCGCAAAGACAATGAGAGACTGGTGGACGACAATGAAACGCTCGCCGGGGAAATCAATTCGCTGAAGGAGGCGCTGCGCACCCAGTCGCGTGCCATCCAGGATCTGCAGGCGCGCTCCCTCGGCATGGACCCGCCGGAAGGGGAGGCGGCCGCCTCTCTGTCAGAGTATCCGGGCGCCGCGTCGACGGACCCGTATGCAGCCGGGGCGGCGCCAGCAGGCCCGGGGCAGTCTGCCGCCGGTGCCTCGGCGCGCATTGCTGCTGTGGACCCTGAAACCTCCGGCCCGAAACGCCTGTTGCCGCGCTCCGGTGCGACCGGGGCAGCAGAAGACGTCGCCATCGTCGATACGGCGCCTGCCGCTGCCGTACCGCCCGGCGCCACGCAGGGGTCGCTTGGCACATTGCCGGCGAGCGCCTTGCCGGGCGAGGCCGGTCCGCTGTTTGCGGCTGCCAAGGCGAAACTCGTCCAGTTCGATTATGCCGGTGCCGAACAGGCCTTCCGGGCCTTCCTCGACCAGTTCGGCAGCGATCCGCAGGCAGGCGAGGCGCATTACTGGCTTGCCGAGTCGCTCTACCAGCAGAAGGCCTATGCCGAATCCGGCGCGGCCTACACAACGATGATCCGGTCCTATCCGGATGATCCGCGCGCGCCTGATGCGCTGGTGAAACTGGCCCGGTCGATGCGGCTCATTGGCGACAAGGACAAGGCCTGCATTGCCCTCAATACCCTGCCGAAACGCTACCCGAATGCTTCTGGTGTGACCCGTGACCTGGCCGCCGTCGAACGGACCCGGTCCGGTTGCGACAATTAAAGCCCCCCGCTGCCCCGGCAGATCTGATTGAAGCCTTTGACCGGCTCTGCAGCCAGGCTGCAGGGCCGGTTTGCGTCGCGGTATCGGGGGGAAGCGACTCGCTCGCCCTCCTGCTGATCGCAGCCGGCTGGGCCGCTCTGCGCGGTCGCAGCCTTCTGGCCCTGACGGTGGACCATGGCCTGCGGCCTGAAGCGGCGGAAGAGGCGCGCTTCGTGGCCGGTGTGGCTGCCCGCCTCGGCGTTCCGCACCGGATACTGCGCTGGCAAACGCCCGAACCCGGCCAGGCAAAGGCCCGCCGGGCCCGTCATCAGCTGCTCGCAGCGGCGGCGCGCGAGGCAGGTAGCGTGGTGATCCTCACCGGACATACGCAGGACGATCAGGCCGAAACCTTTCTGATCCGCGCCCGCGCCGGGTCCGGCTGGTATGGGCTGGCGGGCATCCAGCCCTTGTCCCTGTCCCCGGCAGAGCCGGCTGGCGTGCCGGTTTTCCTGGCCCGCCCGCTGCTGGCCACGCCGCGGGCCGCGCTGAGAGATCTGCTACGGACTTATGGAGAAGACTGGGTTGAGGACCCCTCGAACGACAATTCCGCCTATGAGCGCGTCCGCGTGCGCCGGATGATGGCGGAAGACCCGGCCCTGCGGCCCCGGGTTCTGGCCCTTCGGGGGCGGCTGCAACTGTTGCGGCAGCTGCAGGACGGGGCGCTGGCGCGTTGGTTGCTGACAGCTGTCGAAGTCCGCCGTGACGGCACATTAGGGGCCGCTTTGCCGCTGCCGCCGGACGGGCGGGGGAGCCGGGCGCTGGCCACCCTGATCGCTCTGGCCAGCGGCCGCACGCGGCCCCTGCGATCAGATGCGCTCAACCGGTTGGCGCACCGCATCAGCCGGCCCGGCACGCTGCGCCCGGCTACGCTGGGTGGGGCGATTGTTGCCGTAAGCAAAGACCGCCTCCATGTCACAGCCGAGCATGAACGCCTGCCTGAACAGGTTAACGCAATCCCTGCACGCCTGGCGGCCATGGTCACGGCCTGTTCAGGGCTCATGTGAGATAAAATGTCCACGGCGCAGCTAAAGAGTCGTTTTTCGGCCCCAGTGAGCCTATGTTATCTGTCGAGAAGCTTTCCAAACTGAGAGAGATGCAATGAACGTTCGGAACCTGGCCATCTGGGGTGCAATCGCGCTGCTCGTCATCGGTATGGCGGTCGCGATGGGCGGGAATCCTGAAACCGCCAGCGCAAAGCGCACGAAACTCTCCGAGATCTACACCCTCGTAGACAACGGACAGGTGTCTGAAGCCACGCTGGGCGATGACCAGATCATCGTCAAAACCACCGATGGCAAGACCATGGTCAGTGAACTGCGCTCGCTCGACATGAGCACGCAGGATTATCTGCGCGACCACAATGTGCCGTTCACTGTGGACGCCGACAGCGGCCGCAACAATTTCGCCTCGCTCCTGTTCTCGATCCTGCCGATCCTGCTGATCGTCGGCTTTGTCTTCTTCATGATGCGCCAGATGCAGGGCGGCGGTGGCCGCGGCGCGATGAGCTTCGGCAAATCGCGCGCCCGCCTGCTGACCGAAAAGCATGGCCGCGTCACCTTTGACGATGTGGCCGGCGTTGATGAAGCCAAGGAAGAGCTGCAGGAGATCGTCGAATTCCTGCAGGATCCGTCCAAATTCCAGCGTCTCGGCGGCAAGATCCCGAAAGGCGCGCTGCTGGTCGGCCCGCCCGGTACCGGTAAGACGCTGTTGGCCCGCGCTGTGGCCGGTGAGGCCGGTGTGCCCTTCTTCACGATTTCCGGTTCCGACTTTGTCGAAATGTTCGTCGGCGTCGGTGCCAGCCGTGTCCGTGACATGTTCGAGCAGGCCAAGCGCTCTGCGCCCTGCATCATCTTCATCGACGAGATCGACGCGGTCGGCCGCTCCCGCGGGGCTGGCCTTGGCGGCGGCAATGACGAACGCGAGCAGACGCTGAACCAGCTGCTGGTCGAGATGGACGGCTTCGAAGCGAACGAAGGCATTATCCTGATCGCCGCCACCAACCGTCCGGACGTTCTGGACCCGGCGCTGCTGCGTCCCGGCCGTTTCGACCGCCAGGTCACGGTCGGCAATCCCGACATCATGGGGCGCGAAAGAATCCTGCGCGTTCACATGCGCAATGTGCCGCTGGCGAAAGACGTCGACGCGAAGACCATCGCGCGCGGCACGCCGGGCTTTTCGGGTGCTGATCTGGCGAACCTCGTCAACGAGGCTGCGCTGCTGGCCGCCCGCCGCGGTAAGCGCGTCGTCGCCATGCAGGAATTCGAGGACGCGAAAGACAAGGTCCTGATGGGGCCGGAGCGCCGCTCCATGGTGATGTCCGAGAAGGAAAAGGAACTCACCGCCTGGCACGAAGCCGGTCACGCCATCGTGGCCATGAAAGTGCCCGCCGCTGACCCGGTCCACAAGGCAACCATCATTCCGCGGGGCCGCGCGCTCGGCATGGTGATGCAACTGCCGGAAGACGACAAGCTGTCCATGTCCAAGATCGAGATGACCTCGCGCCTGGCCATCATGATGGGCGGCCGCGTGGCGGAAGAGCTGAAATTCGGCGACGACAATGTCACCGCCGGGGCCGCCTCCGACATCCAGCAGGCAACGCGTCTTGCGCGCGCCATGGTGACCCGGTTCGGCCTGTCCGACGAGATCGGCCCGGTGGATTACGGCTCGGACCAGGGCGATGTGTTCCTTGGCCAGCAGATCATGCAGTCGAGCCATGTCTCCGAAGACACGTCCCGCAAGATCGAGGAAGAAGTCCGCGAACTGATCCAGACCGGCATGGACGATGCCCGCCGGATTATGACCGAATGCCGTGACGAATGGTCCGCCATCGCCAATGGCCTGCTCGAATACGAAACACTGACCGGCAAAGAGATGACCGACCTTCTCGATGGCAAGCCGCCAACCCGTCCGGACCTTAGCGCTGAAGACTCCGGCCCGTCCTCCGCGGTACCGGCGATCGGCAAGCGCCGGAAGCCAAAGGATGACGGCGGCGAAGCCGCAGGTGATCCGGAACCAAACCCGGCCTGACCAGAAAACAGATCAAGGACAAAGCCCGCCGGACCACCCTCCGGCGGGCTTTTCTTTAAGGCGCCCTGGCGCCCCGGTCCGCTATAGTCCGTTATAATCCGCCATAGTCCGGTATGATCATCGCAAGTCATGCGGGGCGCGTCGCCGTCATGTTTTATGATAGCGTTCGCTGGGATTTCACCCCAAGTAGAGTTACAGGCGAGGTAGGGCCAACAGCGCCTTTGCAGGAAAAGCTCAACAAACTCGGCTTTGATGTGAGGATAAATCCATGAGCGCTGATGCTTGCATAATTTATTTTGGACTTCGCTACGAAGTCGCAAAGCATGAAATTGAGGCACTGGAAGAGAGGGCCGACGCTCGTGTTAGGGCGGCTCGAAACGTTGGTCTAAAAGTGTACTGGGGCAATATCTCAGATGCGGAACCTAGGTATGCGCTGTTTATAGGCTCAGAGATCGCGAAGCTCGGTCCCGAAAATGCCTTTGAAACAACATGCGGGCGAGAAGACCTAGCGTCCATAATGGATAGAACCGTTGCCAGATTGGCTGAAGCTGGCCTTGAAGGCGAGTCGAAGCTCTACATACAGTGGCAGCCTGATCTCTGAGGTCATTCCTATGGGCAGCAAAGTAGGGTGGATTGAGCGGAGCGATACCCACCACGGGGCGTCCGGGCTTGTTACACAGCACACGGAAATCCGGCGCCTCTATCCAACCGGATAACCTCCCATGGCACTTCTCCCGCCATGACAGACCGCACCGATTTCCTCTCTCAGGCTTACGACACAATTGCCCGCGCCATTGCTGTGGCGGGCGTGAAGGTGGGGCTGTTCAGGACGCCAGAGACGATTTCGAAATCGGTGAACCGGCGCGTGCGGGCGGAGCTGAAGCGGCTCGCCGTGCTGCTCCGCCGTCTGATATTTCTGCTGGCCTTGCAGATGGAGCTGGCGCCGCTGGCTCCGCGCATGGGACGAAATTACTACGTATCCGAAAAGCCTGATGCGGACTACCGCTACATCTTCACCATTGTGCCTGCGCCATCGCGCCCATGCCCGCACTTTATGAAAGGGCCGGTGACGGTGCCCGTGCGCGGACCTGTCCCCGCCGCGCCGCTGATCGCGCGGTGCCAGGCCATGCTCGACACACTCAAACATCACAAGCGCCGGGCAAAATGCCTCGCCCGTACGATCCAGCGCTGGCAGGCCGCCGGCGAGGCCCGGCCGCATGTGCCGCCCATTCCCCGCAGCCACCGCATGCCGGCTGCGCTCGGCATTGTTTCCGGCGGGCTCACCGTGCAGCTGATCGAGGGGCTGAAACGCTGGCCGGATTCGAGTTGAGCCTTGCCCACAATCAGGAGGTTTGCCGGAGCGCCAGGGGCGTGTCCGGGCGCAGGTGCTGGGTCGCCCGCGCCCGTGTTTCGACTTCGCTCAGCATGAGCGCTCATTAAGTACGGACTCATCCTGAGCGAAGTCGAAGGATGAAGCGGCGGAGAGCAGAAGCCCGGCGCTGGCGCTTGGGCCTGCCTCGGGAAATCGCAGTGCGATTTCTGGTCCTCGGCAGCCCGCTGGCCGGATTCGAATTGTCGCGGAGGTAGAATGGCCCAATCGAAATACAGTCTTGCTGCGCCCCAAGGATTGCTGCACTGCAGCATTCGGGTTTCTAAGGGGCATTATTCGGTCGGAACAGTCAGGCAGGCGGGGACAACGCAATGCCCATCAAACCGGTAGACATCGTCCTCTCCAACGGGGTGGAGGTCATTTTGCGCCCCGCTGTGCCGGCGGACGAGCCGCGATTCGAGAACATCGTTGCGAAAATGTCGGAAGAGTCCCGCTATATGCGCTTCTTCTCAGGCGTGAAGGTGATTCCGAAATCGATCATTCATGCGCTCGCGGATGTGGACGGGCACCGCCACATCGCCTGGGCGGCCGCCCTGAAAAACGAACCGGGCCAGCCTTTCATTGCCGCAGCGCATGCGATCCGCACGACGAATGAACTGGAAGAGGGCGAACTCGCCATGGGCGTGCTGGACGCCTATCACGCGCAGGGCCTGTCCCGCATGCTGATCGCCTGCGTTGCGCTCTGCTGCCATGCCGAGGGCATCATCACGCTGGAGGCTGAAACCCTGCCGGAGAACCGGAAAGCCAACAAATTGTTCAAGGAACTGGGCGGACATGTGATCCGGCCGATGCCGCCGACCACGATGTGGCAGTTCCATGTGGGCGAACTGATCAATGTGCTGCGTGCCATGGAAACCCCGCGGGGGCTCCGCGAGGTTTTCCGGATCAATGGCGCCGATGATGATCAGATGGACGCGCCTTAGGAGACGCGTTCCACCATCATATGCTTGATCTTGGCGATGGCCTTGGCCGGGTTCAGGCCTTTCGGGCAGACCTGCGCACAGTTCATGATCGTATGGCAGCGATACAGTTTGAACGGGTCTTCCAGATCGTCGAGGCGTTCACCCGTGGCTTCGTCGCGGCTGTCGATCAGCCAGCGATAGGCCTGCAACAGGGCCGCCGGGCCGAGATATTTGTCGCCGTTCCACCAGTAGGACGGGCAGGACGTCGAGCAGGAGGCGCACAGGATGCACTCGTACAGGCCGTTCAGTTCTTCGCGGTCAGCTTCGGACTGTTTCCACTCTTTCTCAGGGGCCGGTGTGTCGGTCTTCAGGAAGGGCTGCACATAGGCGTGCTGGGCGTAGAAATTGGTCAGGTCCGGGATCAGGTCGCGCACCACCGGCTGTGAGGGCAGGGGGCTGATCGTGATCACGCCTTTCGGCAGCTCGTCGAAGCCTTTGGTGCAGGCGATCGTGTTGCGCCCGGCGATGTTCATCGCGCAGGAGCCGCAAACGCCTTCGCGGCAGGAGCGGCGGAAGGCCAGCGTCGGGTCGATATTGTTCTTGATGTAGAGCAGGACGTCCAGGACCATCGTCCCGGCCTTGTCCATATCCACCCAATAGGTGTCCCAGCGCGGATTGCCGCCTTCTTCCGGGTTGTAGCGATAGATCCGGAACTGGCGAAGATTGGTCGCGCCTTGCGGCTTCGGCCAGGTCTTGCCTTTGCGGACCGTGGAATTCTTGGGAAGCGTAAGCTGTACCATGTTCGATCGGTCCTCTTAGTAAACCCGGGCCTTGGGCTCGATATAGCTGATTTCGTTCGACATTGTGTAGTCGTGTACGGGGCGGTAATCGAGGCTCACCTTGCCGGTGCCGTCATTCCACGCCAGCGTGTGCTTCATCCAGTTCTCGTCATCGCGCTCGGAGAAGTCCTCGCGGGCATGGGCGCCGCGGCTTTCCTCGCGGTTGGCCGCACCGTTTACGGTGACGGCGGCCTGGGCGAGCAGGTTGTCGAATTCGAGGGCTTCGACGAGATCGGTGTTCCACACCATGGTGCGGTCCTGGACGTCGATGCCCGGCAGTTTCTTGTAGACTTCCTCGATTGCGTTGACGCCGCTCTTGAGAACGTCGCCGGTGCGGAACACGGCGCAGTCATTCTGCATGGCGCGCTGCATTTCCAGGCGCAGCTTGGCGACCGGCTGGTCACCTGACGCATTGCGGAACTTGTCGAGGCGGGCGAGGTGGCTGTCGGTTGCGCCTTTCGGCAGTTCCGGCTGCGTGGCGCCGGCAACAGTGGTTTCGCCGCAGCGCATGCCGGCTGCGCGGCCGAACACGACCAGATCGATCAGCGAGTTGGAGCCGAGACGGTTGGCGCCGTGCACCGACACGCAGGCCGCTTCGCCCACGGCCATCAGGCCCGGGACGATGGAGTCCGGGTCGCCATTCTTCTTGGTCAGCACTTCGCCGTGATAATTCGTCGGGATGCCGCCCATATTGTAGTGGACCGTCGGCAGGACCGGGATCGGTTCCTTGGTGACGTCGACACCGGCGAAGATCTTCGCGGTTTCGGAAATGCCCGGCAGACGCTCGGCCAGCACTTCGGCGCCGAGGTGCTGAAGGTGCAGATGAATGTGGTCCTTTTCCGGGCCGACGCCGCGGCCTTCGCGGATCTCCACCGTCATTGCGCGGGAGACAACATCGCGGGAGGCGAGGTCTTTCGCGCTGGGCGCATAACGCTCCATGAAGCGTTCGCCTTCGGAGTTGGTCAGGTATCCGCCTTCACCGCGGGAGCCCTCGGTGATCAGGCAGCCCGAACCGTAAATGCCGGTCGGGTGGAACTGGACGAATTCCATGTCCTGCAGCGGCAGGCCGGCGCGCAGCACCATGGCATTGCCGTCGCCCGTACAGGTGTGGGCGGACGTACAGGAGAAGAAGGCCCGGCCATAACCGCCGGTGGCCAGGATGACTTTCTGGGCGCGGAAGCGGTGCAGCGTGCCGTCATCGAGCTTCCATGCCGTGACACCGCGGCAGGCGCCTTCTTCGTCCATGATCAGGTCCATGCCGAAGTATTCGATGAAGAACTCGGTCTCTTCACGCACGCACTGGCCGTAAAGCGTGTGCAGCATGGCGTGGCCGGTCCGGTCGGCAGCGGCGCAGGTGCGTTGCACGGGGCCTTCGCCGAAGTCGCGGGTCATGCCGCCAAAGGCGCGCTGGTAGATCTTGCCTTCTTCGGTCCGCGAGAAGGGCATGCCCCAGTGCTCGAGTTCGTAGACGGCCTTCGGGGCGTTACGTGTCAGGTATTCGATGGCGTCCTGGTCGCCCAGCCAGTCAGACCCTTTGACGGTGTCGTACATGTGCCAGCGCCAGTTATCCTCGCCCATATTGCCGAGCGAGGCGGCGATGCCGCCCTGCGCTGCGACTGTGTGCGAGCGGGTCGGGAAGACTTTGGTGATACAGGCCGTTTTCAGCCCGGCCTGGGCCGCTCCAAGGGCTGCGCGCAGGCCGGAACCGCCCGCGCCGATAACCACGACGTCGTAAGTGTGATCGATCCAGTTATAATTGCTCATGTTCTAACTCTCCCGCAGGGCCGCTTACGCGCCCGCGCCAATCCACAGTTTCAGGACCGAAAGGGCGATGGCCGCAAACAGTGCGATACAGGCGAAGCTGTTCAGGATCAGCAGCGCCGAGCGCATCCCCGACTTCGCAATATAGTCTTCGATGACGACCTGCATGCCGAGGCGCATATGATATACGGTCGCGCCGGCCGTCAGGATCAGCAGGATCGCAGGCAGCGGCTGCGAAGCCCACTCGATCGCGGCGTCTTCACCGCCCTGAACGGCGTTGATGACCGAGAACAGGAACCAAGGCACCAGGAAGATCAGGGCAATCGCGGAAACGCGCTGTCCGATATGGTGATGTGTGCCGGATTTAGCGGAACCGAGGCCGCGCGCGGCTTTGGCAGGGGTCAGGAACGGGCTGTTCGACATGGGTCTCTGCCTCCTACAGTCCGGCGGCGGCGAGCCAGATGGCAGCCGCGCCCAGAATGGCAAATGCGTAATTGAAGACGGAAACGGCGCTGGCCCGGCCGGGATCGAAGCCGATGTTCGGGCCATCCCAGAGCAGGTGGCGGATGCCGTTGACGAGGTGGAACAGGACCGCAACGGCCCAGAGATAGAGGACCACGCTGCCAAACCAGGAGAAGAGGACCCCTTCGATGACATCGTAACACTCTGCGCCGGTGGCCAGGGCGATGAGCCAGCCGGCGATCAGGAAGGTGCCGAAATAGAGGGCAACGCCTGTGATGCGGTGGGTGATCGAAGCGGCCATGGTGGCATGGGGGCGCCAGACCTGGAGGTGTGGCGACAGCGGGCGGGCATCAGCCCCGGACGATCCTGACATGCGAAGGACACCTTCCGATGGATAGTAAGAGTTTAACTCAAGTGCTTGGCTTGCGGTTCTAGGAGTCTCTATGATCCTGTCAACGCACAGCAAGTCATGGAGTGACAATATGAAACGATTTCTGTGGCTTGTGGTGCTTTTTCTGTTCACGCCTGCGGCATTTGCCGATCCGATGGACGGTCTGATCGAAAAATATGAGGCTTATGTCCGCGATGCTTCCCCTGAGGAAGCCGCACGTGCCGCTGGGGAAGCTGCGCTGGGTTGGGGCACGGTCACGCCGCAGGCTGTTGCAGAGCGGGCGGCGAGGGCGGAGGTCCTGCGCGATGCGATTGCGGCGCTGGACACAGGACGCACCACCGATCAGGCGATTCTCGAGCGGCTTCTGACGACGGATATCGACAATGCGCGCCTTGATACCGCCCGGATCCCCTTCACCGGGGATTGGGGGTTTCAGGCCGAGCCGGTCTTCGCTGCCATGCAGACCCGGATCACCAGCGAAGCTGACGGCGACGCCTGGATCGCGCGCCTGAACGATGTGCCGCGCTATTTCGCTGAAAATGTTGCGAACATGCGCCGGGGGCTCGCCACGGGCTGGGTGGCGCATGCCGATCCGCTGGGCGTGATGACCGACCAGATTCGCGAGCAGATTTCCGACGATCCCAGCACAAGCGGCCTGTACGCCCCGTTCCGGCATCTGCCCGGCGACATGGACCCCGCCGTCGCCTCGCGCCTCAGGACGGACGGGCTGACCGCTGTGGCGAATGCGATATCGGCCTATCGCAGAACCCTGGCCTTCATCGAAACGGACTATGCGCCCCACACACGGGACGGGGCAGGCATCGCGAACCTGCCGGATGGCCAGGCGGTTTATGCCGCCGCAATCGAGCAACATACGGCGGGGGCCGGATATTCGCCCGAAGAAATTCATGAACTCGGCCTCTCCGAAGTCGCCCGCATCCGGGGGGAGATGGAGGCGATCCTGCAGGAGATCCATTTCGAGGGTGACTTCCAGGACTTCCTCGTCTTCCTGCGCACCGATCCGGCCTTCTATGCGAAAACGCCGGACGAGCTGATGGACCGGGCGAAAACGGTCGCGGCCAAACTGGATGCCATCCTGCCGGACTATTTCGGCCAGCTGCCGGCGCTTGGCTACAATGTGGAGCCTGTGCCCGACGCAATCGCGCCGGGCTACACGACCGCCCGTTATGTGCAGGGCGATCCGGAGGAAGGCCGGCCGGGCACCTATCTCGTGAACACCTATGCGCTGGATCAGCGCCCGCTTTACGAACTGCCGGCGCTGTCCGCGCATGAGGCTGTGCCGGGGCACCACCTCCAGATCATGCTGGCCATGGAAATGGAGGGGCAGCCGCGCTTCCGCCAGCAATATTACGCCACCGCGTTCGGGGAAGGGTGGGGGCTGTATGCCGAACACATCGCCATGGAGGCGGGCCTGAACGAGACGCCCTATGAGCGCTTCGGCGGACTGTCCATGGAGATGTGGCGTGCCTGCCGGCTCGTCGCCGATACCGGCCTGCACCTTTATGGCTGGACGCGGGAAGAGGCGGAGGCCTGCTTCAACGAGAATTCCGCCCTCGCGCCGCTGAACATCCGCAATGAGGTGACCCGCTATATGGGCTGGCCCGGACAGGCGACGGCCTACAAGATCGGTGAACTGAAAATTCTGGACCTGCGCCACCAGGCTGAAGCGGCCCTAGGCGATGCGTTTGATATCCGTGCTTTCCACGATGCGGTCCTGTCACAGGGGGCGGTTCCGCTGGATGTGCTGGACCGTCAGATCCATGACTGGATCGATGCGCAGAAAATGAGCAGCGCAGCACCGGAGACAGCCCCAGAAATGGGCCCGGAAACGGCCCGTGAAACAGCCCCCGAAACCAGCGAAGCGCCCTGACAGAAAATCGGGTCTGAATTTGTTCCGGTCAGGCTTGTATCCTGCCGACCGGCACGCCAAATGGGCTGGCCATGTTTCGCTTCTTCGAACACCGTCTCTCGCCGTTTCCGGACGCCCAGCTGGATGTGCCGCCGCAGGGCTTCTGGCCTTTCGTCTGGCACTATGTGCGCGATGCTGTGCCGTGGCTGGTGATCACGGCCGTCTTTACGGCGATCATCGCTGTGGGGGAGGTGACCCTGTTCGGCTTCCTTGGCGGGATTGTCGACTGGCTGTCGTCTGCTGACCGGGAAGGTTTCCTGCAGCGCGAAGGCCTGCGGCTGGCGCTGATGGCCGGCGTGGTTCTGGTGGTGCTGCCGCTGGCAACCCTGATCCATGCGCTGATCGTTTATCAGGGCCTGATGGGCAATGTGCCGATGAGTGCCCGCTGGCGCATGCACCGGCAGATGCTGGGCCAGTCGATGAATTTCTTCGGCAATGAATTTGCCGGACGGGTCGCAACCAAGGTGATGCAGACCGCGCTGGCGGTGCGCGAGACGGTGATGAAGATCCTCGACGTCTTCGTCTTCGTGATCGTCTATTTCGTCTCGGCACTGGTGCTGGTCGCCTCGTCGGACTGGCGTCTGATGCTGCCCTTCCTCCTGTGGGGCGGGCTCTATTGTCTGGTGATGCTCTGGTTCGTGCCGCGTCTCGGCAAGGTGGCCGAACGGCAGGCGGATGCGCGCTCGGCCATGACCGGGCGTATCGTCGACAGCTATACCAATATCCAGACCGTGAAGCTCTTCGCCCATGCCGGGCATGAGGAAGCCTATGCCAAGGATAGTATGGAAGGCTTCCTGAGGACGGTTTACCAGCAGATGCGTTACGTCACCGGCTTCAACTTTGTTGTTTATCTGAACAATTCGCTGCTGGTCTTTCTGGTCGGCGCAGTCGGTATCTATCTGTGGATGGGGAACCTGATCGGCGCGGGGGCCGTGGCGGCCGCGATCGGGCTGACCCTGCGCATCAAGTCCATGTCTCAATGGATCATGTGGGAAGTGGCGGGCCTCTTCGAGAATATCGGTGTCGTCTATGACGGCAAAGCCATGATGAACCGCCCGGTTGCCGTGGCCGATGCGCCGGATGCGGAAGACCTGCCGCGCGGCGAGGGGGCGATCGAATTCCGGGATATCTCTTTCCATTATGGCAAGGGCTCCGGCGTGATCGAGGATTTCTCCCTCAGGATCCGGCCGGGAGAAAAGATCGGCCTTGTCGGCCGGTCCGGCGCGGGCAAGACAACGCTGACGAACCTGTTGTTGCGCTTCTACGAAACGGAAAGCGGCGCGATCCTTCTGGATGGCCGCGATGTTTCCCATGTCACGCAGGACTCCCTCCGGGCACAGATTGGCGTGGTTACACAGGACACCTCGCTCCTGCACCGTTCCATTCGCGAGAACATCGCCTATGGCCGGCCGGGCGCGAGCGATGCGGACATCCTGACGGCCTGCGGGAAAGCGGCCGCGCTGGACTTCATCAATGAGCTTGAGGATTCCCAGGGGCGCCGCGGGCTTGATGCACATGTCGGTGAACGCGGCGTGAAACTGTCCGGCGGCCAGCGCCAGCGGATCGCGATTGCCCGTATCTTCCTGAAGGACGCGCCGGTGCTGATCCTGGATGAGGCGACCTCGGCGCTCGATTCCGAGGTGGAAGCCGTGATTCAGGAGAAGCTGTTCGAACTGATGGAGGGCAAGACGGTGATCGCCATTGCGCACCGCCTGTCGACCATCGCGGCGATGGACCGGCTGATCGTGCTCGACAAGGGCCGGATCGTCCAGCAGGGGAACCATGCGGATCTTGTGGCAGCGGAAGGGCTCTATTCCGAGCTCTGGGCGCGCCAGTCCGGCGGCTTCCTGGTGGATGAGGAACAGGCAGATGGCGACGTTGCGGCGGAGTAGGGCCTCATGAAACTGACCATTATCGAAACCGGCCTCGTCCCGGAGCCGATCCGCGGGGATTTCGAGGATTACCCCGCCATGTTCCGCCAGATGTTCGCCGCGATTGATCCGGACATGACGTTTGAGACCATTTCTGTGATCAAGGGCGAAAGCTTGCCGGATCCGGCCTCTTTGGAGGCGGTGCTGCTGACGGGGTCTGCATCCGGTGTCTATGACGACCTGCCATGGATCGCGCCGTTGCTGGCGTTCATTCGCGCGGCGGCTGACGCCCATGTGCCTCAGATCGGCATTTGCTTCGGTCATCAGGCGCTGGCCGAAGCGCTGGGCGGGAAGGTCATCAAGTCTCCCAAAGGGTTTGCGGCGGGCCGCCACACCTATGACGTGCTGGCCTGTCCGGGCCTGCCGGCGGATGCGTGCCCGAAGACGATCTCCATCGCGGCCAGCCATCAGGATCAGGTCGTCGCGCTGCCGCCTGGCGCAGAAGTGATCGCGAAATCGGACTTCACCCCCTTTGCCGGCCTCTATTATGCGGACAGCCCCGCCATCAGCTTCCAATGCCATCCGGAGTTTTCAGATGCCTTTTCTGCGGCGCTATACCGCTCCCGCCGGGAACGGCTTGGCGCCGCGACAGATCCGGCCGTTGAATCGTTGCAGATCGCTGATGACAATCAGCTTCTTGCGCGCTGGATCGCGGGCTTCCTTTCGGCGCACCGCACGGCGCGTTAACGATCTGAAACTGGTGTGAAACCTGCATCTGGTTGCGGAAACCGGCGCAACAGTGTTCAACACGCGCACACAACCCGTGGAGATTTCCGACATGATGCCGAAACCACTCGCAGACATTGCTCCGAATACATTTGAGTTCGAAGTGCTGCCACTGGTGAAACCGACAGGCTTTCGCGAATATGACGCCCGCTGGTGGTTTAACGGCATCGGCAAGGAAAAAGCACCGGAGCTGAACCTGACGGGTGTTCAGGCGCTTGGCCTTGGCATGGCAACGCTGTTCCATGAACTGGGTGTCGAGCCGAAAGTGGTGACGGGCCATGATTTCCGCTCCATCAGCCAGCCGATCAAGAACGCCTTGATTCTCGGCCTGACACAGGGCGGCTGTGAAGTGATGGATGTCGGCCTCGCCTTGTCGCCGATGGTTTACTGGAGCCAGTTCGAACTGGACGCGCCGTGCTGCGCCATGGTCACCGCCAGCCACAATGAGAATGGCTGGACCGGCGTGAAGATGGGCGCCAACAAGCCACTGACCTTCGGGCCGGAAGAAATGGGCCGCCTGAAGGACATCGTCATGGGCGGCGCTTTCGTGGAGCGCGAAGGCGGCAAGCATTATCGTATCGAAGGCATTCGCGAGAAATACATCGCTTCGGTTGCTGACGGCGTGAAGCTGTCGCGTCCGTTGCGCGTCATCGCCGCCTGCGGCAACGGCACGGCGGGGGCATTTGCGCCAGAGGCGCTGCGCGCCATGGGCGCGGAAGTCATCGAGATGGACTGCAATCTCGACATGACCTTCCCAAAATACAATCCCAACCCGGAAGATTCCGAAATGCTGCACGCCATGGCGGCCGCCGTGCGCGAGCATGGCGCCGATGTCGCGCTCGGCTTTGACGGGGACGGGGACCGGTGCGGTGTCGTCGACAATACGGGCGAGGAGATCTTTGCCGACAAGATCGGCCTGATGCTGGCCCGCGACCTGTCGAAACAATATCCGGACTCGAAATTCGTGGTCGATGTGAAATCGACCGGCCTCTACAAGACCGACCCTGTGCTGAAGGAAAATGGCGCGACGGTCGATTACTACAAGACCGGGCATTCCTACATCAAGCGCCGCACCAATGAACTCGGCGCGCTGGCGGGTTTTGAAAAATCCGGCCACTTCTTTTTCCGCCCGCCGATCGGGCTCGGCTATGATTGCGGCCTCGTCGCCGCGAAAGCCGTGCTGCAGATGCTGGACCGCAACCCCGGCAAGACGATGGCGGAGCTGAAAGGCGAATTGGGCACGGCCTGGACCTCGCTCACCATGTCGCCGCATTGCGATGACGAAACCAAGTACGGCATCGTCGACAAGATGGTCGAAGAATATGAAGGCCTGAACGGCACGGAGATCCTGGGCCGCAAAGTGGTCGACGTGAACACTGTGAACGGCGCCCGCGTGACACTGGAAGACGGCAGCTGGGTTCTGATCCGGGCCTCTTCGAACAAACCGGAACTCGTCGTCGTGGTCGAATCCATGGCCAGCGAAGACGACATGCGCGACCTCTTCCACAAGGAAATCAAACCGCGCCTTGGCAAGCACCCGGAAGTCGGCGCCTACAATCAGGAAATCTGATCAGCTGCCGGCAGGCGGCATGCCCATCTCGGCACCGGCCGCATCATCGAGTTCCCCGGCACGTATCCAGGCGGGCCGGGATTCGAGGCGGTTCCAGTATGCGGCGAGGATATCGTTCGCTGGCATGGAGCCGAACTGCAGTCCCCAGCCGACCTGCGCCCCGAGATAGACGTCGGCGGCGGTAAACTGGTCGCCGCACAGATACGGGCTGGCGCCGGAGATGACTTTGATCAGAGCCTCGTACATATCTTCGAACGCGCCATAACCGGCCATCCTCTTCTGGTCTTCATTTACCGTGAAGCCGAGCGCCCGGTTGGTCACTGCCGATTCCACGGGCCCCGCAGCGAAGAAAAGCCAGCGATAGTAAGAGGCCCGGCGGTCCACAGGCGGGGCGAGTCCGGCATCCGGAAAAGTATCTGCGAGATAAGCGCAGATGGCGGCGCATTCGGTCACCACCTGATCGCCATGAACGATCGCAGGCACCTTGCCCATCGGATTGATGGCCAGGTATTCCGGGGCCTTCATCGTGCCGTCATAGGTGAGGTATTCCACCTCATAAGGTGCGCCGACTTCTTCCAGCATCCAGCGGACCATCCGACCGCGCGACATAGGGTTGGTATAGAATTTCAACGTGGCCATGCACCCCTCCATTTGTTCACGTTTTGATCTAGTCCTTCGTACCCACCGGAGTCAATCCGGAATCCGTGCGGCTGAAACTGCCTGACCTGCAGCCATGCCCTCTTGACCTAGGGACACAAAAATCGCACCCCTCCGCCCAGTTTACACTGGCAGAATCAAGGATAATCCCATGCGCGTTGCGATGATTGGCACAGGCTATGTGGGACTTGTTTCCGGCGCCTGCTTTGCGGATTTCGGTCATGTCGTCACTTGTGTCGACAAGGATCCGGGCAAGATCGAGAAGCTGCAGAACGGCATCATGCCGATCTATGAGCCCGGCCTCGACAGTCTGGTCGCCAATAATGTTGCGGAAGAGCGCCTTTTCTTCACGACGGACCCGGCCGAAGCCATTCGCGATGCCGATGCTGTCTTCATTGCTGTCGGCACGCCATCGCGGCGCGGCGATGGCCATGCAGACCTGTCCTATGTCTATGGCGCCGCCGAAGAGATCGCCCAGCTGATGGACGGCTTCACGGTTGTGGTCACCAAGTCCACCGTGCCCGTCGGCACCGGGGATGAGGTCGAGGAGATCATCCGCAAGACGCGTCCTGATGGGGACTTTGCCGTCGTCTCCAATCCGGAATTCCTGCGCGAAGGCGCGGCGATCAAGGACTTCAAGATTCCGGACCGCGTGGTCGTCGGAACGGAAGACGAGCGCGCCCGTCAGGTGATGGCGGAACTTTACCGCCCCTTGTTCCTGAACGAGACGCCCATTCTGTTCACCGCACGGCGGACATCGGAGCTGATCAAATATGCGGCCAACGCCTTCCTTGCTGTGAAGATCACCTTCATCAACGAGATGGCGGACCTGTGCGAGAAGGTGGGCGCCAATGTGCAGGAAGTGTCCCGCGGCATCGGCCTGGATGGCCGGATCGGGTCGAAATTCCTGAACGCCGGCCCCGGTTATGGCGGCTCCTGCTTCCCGAAAGATACGCTGGCCCTGACCAAGACCGCGAATGATTACGACAGCCCGGTGCGGATCGTCGACACGGTTGTCGAAGTGAACGCGGCCCGCAAAAAAGCCATGGCTGGCAAGGTGATCGCGGCGATGGGCGGAGATGTCAGCGGCAAGACGATCGGCGTGCTCGGTCTCGCCTTCAAACAGAACACCGACGATATGCGCGATGCGCCGAGCCTGGATATCCTCCCGGCGCTTCAGGCCGCCGGTGCAGCGGTCAGGGCTTACGATCCGGAAGCCATGACCGAAGCCAGCCACCTGCTGACGGGGATCGAATTCGCAAAGAATGCCTATGAAGCCGCCCAGGGCGCTGATGCGCTGGTCATCCTGACGGAATGGGACCAGTTCCGGGCACTGGATCTCGACCGGATCAAGGCTGCGCTGAACAGCAATGTCGTGGTCGACTTGCGGAACATCTATTCGCCCGACGACATGGCCGCCAAAGGCTTCGCCTATACGTCGATCGGCCGCCCGGCCGTCTGATCTGCCCCCTGCAATCAAGGACAGGACCCATGAAATTCTTTGTCGATACCGCCAACACAGACGACATCTCGGAACTGGCTGCCACCGGCCTGATCGATGGGGTCACCACGAACCCGTCCCTGATTGCCAAATCAGGCCGCCCGTTCACAGACGTGATCAAGGAGATCTGCGATCTGGTCGAAGGGCCAGTCAGCGCTGAAGTCGTCGCGACGGAGTATGACGGCATGATCACCGAAGGCCGCAAGCTGGCCGCGATCGCTGAAAACGTCGCGGTGAAACTGCCGCTTACCTGGGACGGCCTGAAAGCCTGCAAAACGCTGACCGGCGAAGGCACGATGGTGAATGTCACGCTGTGCTTCTCGGCCAATCAGGCGCTGCTGGCCGCCAAGGCGGGGGCCACGTTCATCTCCCCGTTCATCGGCCGCCTCGACGACATCAATCTCGACGGCATGGAGCTGATCGCCGACATCCGCCAGATCTATGACAATTATCTGTTCGATACGGAGATCCTGGCCGCGTCGATCCGCACGGCGAACCATGTGAAGGACTCTGCGCTGGCCGGCGCAGATGTGGCTACCATGCCGCCGAACGTGATCAAGTCTCTGGCGACTCATCCGCTGACGGACAAGGGTCTGGCCACGTTCCTGGCGGACGCTGAAAAGGCTGGCATCAAGGTCTGATCCCGTGACCGAGGCGCAGGGCCCACAGGGCAGGGTGCTCGTCATCGCCGGTTCGGATTCCGGCGGCGGGGCGGGGATTCAGGCCGACATCAAGACGATCACCATGCTGGGCGGCTATGCCATGACGGCCGTGACCGCGATTACCGTTCAGGACACGACCGGCGTGCATGGTGTCTGGCCTGTGCCGGTTGAAGCGGTGACCGGGCAGATGCAGGTCACGCTGGCCGACATCGGCGCCGACGCGATCAAGACCGGCATGCTGGGCAGCGCCGCCCTTGTTGAGGCTGTAGCCGAATGCCTTGCTGCCAATGCGTCCATGATTCCGCGCGTGATCGACCCGGTGATGATCGCAACCTCGGGCCACCGGCTGGTCGAGGCTAAAGGCGTGGAGGCCATCCGGTCTGAGCTTGTGCCAGGGGCCCGGCTTGTCACGCCGAACGCGCCTGAGGCGGAAGTGCTGACCGGCAAGGCTGTCGAGACGGTCGACGGCCAACGCCGGGCTGCCGAACAGCTGCTGGAGCTTGGCGCCAATGGCGCGCTGGTGAAGGGCGGGCACATTCCGGGCGGCAAGGTCTTTGATGTGCTGCAGACGACCACGGGCGAATGGATCTTCGAAAGCCCCCGTATAGAAACGACGTCTACGCATGGAACCGGCTGCGTGCTCGCTTCCGCCATTGCTGCCTTGCTGGCGCAAGGGGAGAGCGTGCCGGACGCCGTGGAGCAGGGGCGGGACTATCTGATGGGCGCAATCCGCGCAGCAAAGGGCTTCGGCAAAGGCGCCGGGCCGCTCCATCATGGCTGGGTGCTGGATGACGAGGAATAGTCAGCCTTAACCATCGATTACAAATCATCGTTTTTCTGGCTGCCTCTATTGTGGCAAAGGAGGCGTCCTGAAACAGGAAGCCCCTATGCCGAAATTTCCATTCTATCAGATCGATGCCTTTGCCTCGCGGCCGTTCGAGGGAAACCAGGCGTGCGTCATGCCGCTGGAAGATTTCCTTCCTGACCCGGTCCTGCAGACCATTGCGGCGGAGAACAATGTTGCGGAAACGGCATATTTGGTTCGCAAGAGCGAAAATACCTGGGCGCTGCGTTGGTTCACCCCGGCCGTGGAAGTGCCGCTGTGTGGCCACGCGACGCTGGCGAGTGCGCATGTTCTGTTTGAAGAATACGGCTTCAAGGGAGAGGCGGTGCATTTCGAGACGGTTCATTCCGGAACGCTGGTCGTGCGCCGGCTGGGCGACGGCCGGCTGGAAATGGATTTTCCCTGCGGGCCCGTACAGGAAATTCCGGTGACGGAGGATGTTGCTGCGGCGCTCGGCGCCCGGCCGGTTCAGGCCTGGGGCGGCATGTTCTATGCGGCCCGGTTCGAAACGCCGGAAGAGGTCGAGGCCCTGACGCCAGACCAGAGCGCCCTGAAGGATCTGGGCGTTCCGGGCGAAGGCTGGGACCGCGGCAATTTCGGCTGCTTCGCGGCAGGCGGGGACGGCGTGGATGTCACCAGCCGCTTCTTCGCCCCGGGCAGCGGCATTGATGAAGACCCGGCCACCGGCAGCTGGCACACAATGCTGGCCCGCGTCATGCGCGAGCGCTTCGGCAAGACGGACCTCAAATGCCATCAGGCCTTCCCGGGACGCGGCGCCTTCATCGACACACGCCTGGAGGATGACCGGGTGAAACTGACCGGCACCTCCGTGACGGTGATCGAAGGCAGCTTCACACTTTAGGCCGGGCCAGCACCTGCGGCCGGGCTGGCGGTTGCCATCCGGTGGGGGGAGTTGGTGTCTTGCCGTCCATCCTTCGACTTCGCTCAGGATGAGCACCGCTCTCAGGCGCAACAACTACCGGACTCATGCTGAGCGAAGTCGAAGCATGATGGCGGCGCATAAAAGGCCCACCTAAGGCGGACCCCGCACGTGCAACCCATGATCATACCGGACTATGTCATGACTATAGATGACTATACCGGACTTAACCGGATCATGACGGACTTGCGTTTCGGACACGCAAACAGGCACATCGCTGCCAAGGGCAGGACGCTTCCATGCCGCCACGCGCGGCGCTTCATATGTATAGAGATCATCGGGCGGCGGGGCATCTGCCACGAAGACCAGCCGGATGTTTCCAAAGCAATCGACCGCCATCAACGCCTCGCGCCCCGTCCGCGTGTGCCAGCGGGCGACACGCAGCAGGTTCCACACCAGCCATGGCCAGAACAGCGGCCAGACATGGGTAAAGTAGCGTTGGAGGTCAGGATGCATGCCCGGAAGGATGAGGCTGCGCCCTGTCAGACGAATTCAGATCACCCGTCCCGTGTCATCCCGGAAAGCCCGCAGGGCCTATCCGGGACCTTCTCGCTGGCGTGTGCGCTACAGGAACAAGGCCCCGGATATTTGCTGCGCAAATTCCGGGATGACGGGTGGCGGGTGTGGGAGAGGATGCGGTCTATCCGCGTCTATTTGCTGCCCCAGGGGACGGGCGGGGTGTCTACCGGGTGGGCTGTGTCAAATTCGATGCGGAAGAAGCGGCCAGGGCGTTCCAGTTCGTAGGCGAACAGGCTGTGCGACGGGCGCACTTCAATGGCCCAGACATTTTCTTTCGACTGCGGGATGCCGGAGGCATCGAACAGGGCCTTTGTTGCGTCATCGGCCGGGAAGTTCAGGCGGCTGCCGCTGAACCGGTCGTCGCGCGTGCCGCCATAGCCGGTCAGCGCGTTGGGACTACCGTCTTCGTGGTGGTGCTCGTGATGCAGGGCGAGGCGGTCACCCTCGCGGTGGATGACCCAGACACGGGACCGGTCGTCGCCAACCTGCAGCGGGATGCGGATCTCGTCCTTCGTGCAGGAGCGCACATGCATGACGATGCGCTGGGCGCGCCATGGGTCGTCCTGCAAATCGTCGCTGACGATCCGGCCTTCAAAGGCCTTGCCGCAGAGGGCGGAGAGCCGGTGCATGAACTCCGATTCCTCCAGCGTCGGCTGGCTGCACGCAGTCACGAACAGCATGGCGCCGAGCAGGAGGAGGGGGCGCACCGGAATGCGCTTTAGTGGCGGAAGTGGCGCATGCCGGTGAACACCATGGCGAGGCCGGCTTCGTCTGCGGCGGCGATCACTTCATCGTCGCGGATCGAGCCGCCCGGCTGGATCACGGCGCTGGCCCCGGCGGAGGCCGCTTGCAGCAGACCGTCGGGGAAGGGGAAGAAGGCGTCAGAAGCGGCAACGCAGCCCTTGGTCTTCGGTTCGGCCCAGCCTGCGGCTTCGGCGGCATCTTCGGCCTTGCGGGCGGCAATGCGGGCAGAGTCGACGCGGCTCATCTGGCCGGCACCGACGCCGACGGTGGCGCCGTCTTTTGCATAGACGATTGTGTTGGACTTCACATGCTTGGCGACGCGCCAGGCGAAGAGGAGGTCATCCAGCTGTTGCTCGGTCGGGGCGATTTTGGTGACGACCTTCAGGTCAGCCTTCGTGATGCGGCCGAAGTCCCGGTCCTGCATCAGGAAGCCGCCGGCGACGGTTTTGACGAACCGTCCGGTGGAGGCCGGATCGGGCAGACCTTCGGTGATCAGGAGGCGGAGGTTCTTTTTCTTCGCGAAGATCGCTTCGGCCGCGGCGTCGGCGCCCGGCGCGATGACGACTTCGGTGAAGATCTGGGAGATCTCTTTGGCTGTCTCTTCGTCCAGGGCGCGGTTCAGCGCAACGATGCCGCCGAAGGCAGAGGTCGAGTCACAGGCCAGCGCGGCGCGGTAGGCTTCGATGACAGACGCGCCCTGTGCCACACCGCACGGATTGGCGTGCTTGATGATGGCGACGGCGGGCGTCTCTGCGCCAAGCTCACCGATCAGTTCATAGGCGGCGTCGGTGTCGTTGATATTGTTGTAGGACAGTTCCTTGCCCTGCAGCTGTTTCGCCGTGGCGACGCCGGGGCGCTTCTCGCCGGTGACGTAGAAGGCGGCTTTCTGGTGCGGGTTCTCGCCATAGCGCAGGCTCTGCTGCAGCTTGCCGCCGAGGGCGGCCCAGTCCGGCGCCGTCTCGTCCAGTTGCGCGGCATACCAGCCGGAGATGGCGGCGTCGTAGGCAGCGGTGCGGGCATAGGTCTTCGCGGCCAGCTTGCGGCAGAGGGCGACGCTGACTTCGCCGTCATTTGCGTCCATCTCTTCCAGCACCTTGTCGACATCGCCGCCATCGGTGCAGACCGCGACAAAGGCGCCGTTCTTGGCCGCCGCGCGCAGCATGGCCGGGCCGCCAATGTCGATATTCTCGATACAGGTTTCGAAGTCCGCGCCGGAGGCGACGGTGGCCTCGAACGGGTAGAGGTTCACATAGATCAGGTCGATCGCGCCGATGCCGTGGGTCTCGGCGTCTTTCACGTGGGACGGGTTGTCGCGCAGATAGAGGAGGCCGCCATGCACGGCCGGGTGCAGCGTCTTCACGCGGCCATCCATCATTTCCGGGAAGCCCGTCAGGTCGGCAACGTCCTTCACCTCAAGGCCGGCCTCCTTGAGCAGTTTCGACGTGCCGCCGGTGGAAACCAGTTCCACGCCCTTTTCAGCGAGCTTTTTCGCCTGCTCCACAAGGCCGGTCTTGTCGGAAACGGACAGAAGGGCACGGCGAATACGGACAGGGGCTCCGCTGGCGGCGTCGGACATGAGGGGATCTCCAGGAAGGACAATGCGTTGCCGCGCGGGGTAGCACGGCAGGGCGGGGCGTCAAGCGATGTCCTTGAAGGCTTTTGCAGCCCGCTCCACCCCGTATTCGGGCACGATCATTCCCAGCATGCGCAGCGCCTCGGACCGTTCGCGGCGGCTGGCCGCTTCGAGCAGGCCGGCGAGTTGCTTGTCGAACAGTTCCGATGAGGGCGTGCGGCTGGCCACCCGCAGCACGCCGTCGACATTGGTCCGGGTGACGGTTTCATGCTCGTAGGTCAGCGCTTCGTGCATCTTCTCGCCCGCACGCAGCCCGGTCTGGACGATCTCGATATCGACACCGGGGATCAGGCCCTTCAATCGTATTAGCGTTTCAGCCAGCTGCAGGATCGGCATCGGCTCGCCCATGTCGAGCACGTAGATGTCCGAATTCCCGCATTCATGTTGCAACGCGCCCGCCTGCAGGACGAGCGAAGAGGCTTCTTCCACGGTCATGAAATAGCGGGTGACGCCCATATCGGTGATGGTGACCGGGCCCCCCTCGGCGATCTGCCGCTCGAACAGGGGAACGACCGACCCTGAAGATCCGAGCACATTGCCGAAGCGGACCATGGCCGCGGCCATGCCGGCTTCCTCGGCAATCCGGGAAATAGCGATCTCGGCCAGGCGCTTGGTGGCGCCCATCACATTGTCGGGGTCGACGGCCTTGTCGGTCGAAATGAAAACGAAGCTGGCCGCACCGACCGATGCGGCCGCCCGGGCACAGTTCACGGCGCCGGCCACATTCGTCAGGATCGCCTCGCAGACATTGCGCTCCATCAGCGGGACATGCTTCAGCGCGGCAGCGTGGATCACGATCTGAGGCTGGGCGGTCTGGAAAATGTCGCGCACGCGCTGGGAGTCGCGCACATCGCCGAGGCGCGAACTGATCTCCATATCGGGGAACTTCTTCGTCAGCTCCATGTCGATGCTGTAGAGATTGAACTCGCAGGAATCGATAATGGTCAGCTGGGCCGGGTTCAGTCCGGCGACCTGACGGGTCAGTTCGGATCCGATCGTGCCACCGCCCCCCGTGATCAGGACGCGGGCCCCTTCGATCCTGTCGCGGACAGGGGCGATGCTCAGGTTCCGCTCGGCTCTGGCCAGCAGATCTGCCGGGTGGACCTTTTCCAGGAGCTGGGCCGTTTCTTCGCCGGACAGCGCCATGATCTGCGCGCCGTGCGCAGATGTGATTTCTAGGATCTGCATCATGGTCTTGCGATCTCGCGCCGCGCCCGTGACCGCGATCCATGGCGTGTGCTCGTAGCGCACCGAGAGGACATCAATGACGTTCGAGAGGTCGTCCAGCCCGCCCATGATCGGCACACCGCGGATTGCGCGGCCGAAATCTCTGCCGTCGGTATTGATCAGGCCCAGCAGACGGAAATTCTGGGTTTCCGTCGGGGTCTGCAGGCGCCGGATTACGCTGATACAGCTCGCCACGTCCCCGATCAGCAGGATCGGCCGGGCATCGCGGGCGACGGGGCTGAAAATCTGCAGCGGTTTGCGTGTGGAGCGCGAGAGGGCGATCATCCGTCCGGTGAACAGGCAGATGGTCCAGATCAGGAGGGCCGTCAGCAGGATGCTCCAGGGGCGGGACAGGGCCCCATTGAGCAAGCCGGCAATCGGCAGGTAAATCAGGCCGGACAGCGCGATGGCCTGCATGATCCGCACGGCATCGGGCCAGCCAATATGCCGCCAGACCTGTGTCTGGATGCGCAGGACCAGGAACCCGGCAGCCACGGCGGCTGTAAAAGAGACCGTGCTGAGCAAGGTTGAGGCGAACGGGAACAGTCCACGCGGTTCGTCCGCCCACCAGAACAGGACATTTGCAATGATCATCGCCGCTGCTGCCGCGCTGAGGTCGAACCCCAGGGTCAGGAACATGGCTCTGCGTGCGGCTTTTTGAGGCGTCATGCACTCGGTTCCTTCACAAAGGCCCAGCGGACGCAGTTTGGCGGTTCGGTTCCGTCACTATTCGGATCCGCGAAGCCAGCAACCACAATTTGCTCAGGGCGTTCAACCACGCCTCGGGCGAGATAGGCCGTCCGTTCGAGTCTTGCCCCTTCATGACTCGTTTTGAAACGCCATACAGCCCCATTTTCGCAGATCAGACGAATGGCATCTTTTCCCATCATGGCTTCCACGGTCGGATGCAAATGGAAGCGGATCTCGAAATTAATGAATTTCCGGTCTTCCGCCGGGGTCTGGGAAATCGGCCGCACCAGAGAATCTTCCCCGGCGAGCCGCCGGCCGTCCCCCGCCATGAACAGGCGCCGCCGGTGCAGCAGGCCATGTGCAGGCTTGTAGCCGCCGTGCTGGGCGTCGAGCCAGATTTCGTCGCCCTCTTCAAGCCGTTTGGCCGAGATCCCGTCCGGGCCGCTGGCCGACAGAAGGCGCGTCGAGTCGTTCAGTGAGAACATCGCCGAATCGCGGCCGGACAGGATGAGCGTCGAATGGGCACTGGTCCGGCGGACGGCGGCCTGCCAGTCGATGTTCACCTCGGCGCTGAACCCGCAGGATGTGACGATCCGGGAGGAACTGTCGGACAGTTCAAAGCCCAGCGCTCCGGCATGGGCCTGGTCGCCAAAGGGCAGGCCCGGCGCCGCACCGCAGTCGAGCACCAGGCGCAGCCCGTGCTTCTCCAGTTTCTGGAAGCCGGATTTGGGGGCAAAGGTGAACCGACGCGGCGGGGCAGGCAGGCGGGCAATTGCGGCTTCCACCACTTCCGGCCGGGATTCATCGCCATCATTGAACGGGTTCAGGGCGCCGTCTCCGGTCTGGAAGAAGGCCAGCATGGCGCCCATCCGAGGAATCCATTTGCCGAAATAGTCCGGAGGTTCAATGCCGGCGCGGGTCAGCAATTCTTCCAGCGTCTGCAATTGCAGCAGGCAGAAGAGGAGCCGCGATGGAGCCCGGCTGACATGGCCGCCATCCGGCAGGATCTGCGCCGTGCATTCCGCATCCAGCCTGTCCAGTGCGAGATTGAGGGCAGGGCGGTCGTTGAAACACAATGCCCCCGCGACCTGGACAACGGCCGCCATCCAGCGGGCCTTCGGATCGACCGCCGCATCTGACTGGCTTTCGAGGTAGCGCAACTGGTGCAGCAGGCAGGTGAGCCGCGCCTGACGGGCGGGCTCGGGGCCTTCCTCGAACAGGTCTTCCCCGCAGCGGAGCCAGTGCCAGAGACGGGCGGCGGTCGGGTCCGTCCGCCAGGCGAAGCCATTGAAGCCGCCATACATCTCTATCCAGGTATCGACATGATGTCTGGCCCGGGCGGCGCCTTCGTCGCCCTGGGAAAACAGGTCCGGCAGCCAGGCAAACCGGTGCAACCTGTCGGCGACATGTTTGGAGGGCATTGGCACTGACCAGGGGCTCTGACCTGGTTCCAGCGTCATGCGCGACATACCGATTCGCCAGATGTCGCGCATCAGCGCTTCGCCGCGCAGGGTGTCGGGCGGGACCAGATCGGCCAGGTGCAGCGTGAAGCCCTGCGGGACAGGTGCGGTCTGCTTCAGGCGCTGGACGGCGCCAATCTTGGCATCTTCGCCGCCCGCCCCGCGGAACCGGCGCCACAATGCCGCATCGTCAGCTCCGGTTCGCGGGGCCCGTTCAGCAGCGTATTGGCTGTCTCCTCCTGACACCGAACGTGTCCAATCTACTCTTCTTAAGCGTGCACGCTGGGTCTCAGGGCACGGATGTTGTCGGCATAGGCGGTTGGACCGCCCTTGAATACGGCAGATCCGGCGACGATGGCGGTCACGCCGGCTGAAATGGCTCTGGGCGAGGTTTCGGCGTTCAGACCGCCGTCAATTTCCAGGATGATATCGCGCCCTGACTGGTCGATCATCCGGCGCAGTTGCTCCACCTTGCGCAGCTGGCTGTCGATGAAGGTCTGCCCGCCATAGCCCGGGTTCACCGACATGACGAGGACAAGGTCGATATCGTTGATGACCGGTTCGATAATGCTCGCCGGGGTGGCTGGATTGAGGGCGACCCCCGGTTTCATCCCGGCGGCGCGGATCGCCTGCAGCGTCCGGTGCAGGTGCGGGCCAGCCTCAGGATGTACAGTCAGAAAATTGGCGCCGGCCTTTGCGAAGGCGAGAATAAACGGGTCCACCGGGGCGATCATCAGGTGAACGTCGAACGGTTTTTTCGTATGCGGACGAAGCTTCTCGATCACCGGCGGCCCGAAGGTGAGGTTCGGAACGAAATGGCCATCCATGACATCGATGTGGATCATGTCGGCGCCAGCCTGGTCGATGGCCCGTATTTCCTCCCCGAGACACGCAAAGTCTGCGGAGAGAATCGAAGGTGAAATCAGTACGTTGCGCATTCAGACTCCCTAAATGGGAAATGCCGGGCACACAAGGCGCCCGGCATTCCAGATCTGCTTCCGGTTGAACGGTGCAGGCTTAGTACGCGGCGGCCGGGACCAGCTTCCAGCCATCCGGGCTGGCGATGATGTCAACCGGCGTGCCCGGGGCGATGTAGACGTCTGCGCCCTGCGTGATTTCCTGCGTTTCACCGCTGGAGAAGCGGACGACATAGGCAAAGCCCTTGCCGGTGCCAACGGCCTTGCCGGCTGCGTTACCGGCCATGCCGCCGAGGATCGCGCCGCCGATGGCGCCAGCGGTCTGGGCCTTGTCGCCGCCGCCGAGTTCAGAGCCTGCGAGCCCGCCGAGGACGGCACCTGCAGCCGTGCCAATCATCGATTGCTTGGGCTGGATCGTGACTTCACGCACCGACATGACGGTGCCGTGATAGACACGCGAAGACTGGCCGACAGCGCCAGGAGAAACGGTATTCACGCCTTGCGTGGAGGCACAGCCTGCCAGCGACAGGCTGAGCGCCAGGAAGGCACCGGCGGCCAGTTTACCGGCCGAGGTGCGGATGGAAGAAACAACGGTCATTTAAGTGCTCCCTGCACAGTGTATGAGATCTTTTGGCATGTGCTCGCTGAATGGCAGATGAACCTTCAGCAGCAAATTCAAGGCGTTTGGCTTACTTTAGCGCTGCAGGCGAGAGCCGTGACATGAAGAATGCGTCATGTTCTGCGTCTTCTCCCGGCAGGGTGAGCACATCTCCGCGATCTGTAACGCTGCCAGCGAATCCGGGGGCTTCTTCCGGCGTGACGGGCAGGCGGGTGACGAGGCCTTCGGCGACGGCGCGGTTCACGACATCGGCGCCTTCAGCCTTCAGCGGCGTGCAGACGCAATAGAGGATCGTGCCGCCGGGGCGGACCATCTCTGCCGCCGCTTTCAGTAGCCGGTACTGCACATCCGGGAAGCGGGCGATGTCGCCTTCGCGCTTGATCCAGCCGCCTTCCGGGTGGCGGCGCAGCGTGCCGAGGGCCGAACAGGGCGCGTCGAGCAGCAGCAGGTCAGCCGGCGTTTCCGGGCGCCACGTTTCGGCGTCTGCCGTAATGATTTCGGCAGATAGCCCGGTGCGGGCGAGGTTCTCTTCCAGCCGTTTCAGGCGCGGTTTCGAGCGGTCCACCGCGATGACATTGAGGCCCGCCGCGCAGAGCTGCAGCGTCTTGCCGCCGGGGGCCGCGCAGAGGTCAATTGCCGTGATTTCGGGCGACTTGCCCATGACCATATCGGACTTATCCATGATCATACCGGACTTGTCCGGATCACCGGATGCGCTTGCCATGAGCAGTTTTGCGGGCAGGGCGGCGGCCGGGTCCTGCACCCACCAGTCGCCGCTGCCATACTCCGCCAGAGCCTCGACCGGTCCGCCCGGCGCGCGGATGGAACCGGAGGCGAGCAGCGCCCCGCTGGTCACTTCGGCGACGGCGGCGGCGTTCGCTTTTGCGGTGAGGAAAATGCCGGGCTCGGCCAGCTGGGCGGCAGCGAGGGCGGCGGCGCCGTCTGCCCCGACGCTCTCCTCAAAGGCGACGGCCAGCCAGTCCGGCCAGATCGTGGTGACGGGCAGGGCATCCAGGTCCGGGCGCTCGGCGGCGGCGCGGCGCAGCACGGCGTTCAGGAACGCGCCGCCAGAGCGGGCGTCCGGCCAGTCCTTCGCCGCTTCCACCGTTTCGGAGACGGCGGCATGTTCCTGCACATCCATCCGCCAGAGCTGAACCGCGCCCACGCGCAGCAGGGCGCGGATGGCGGGGCTCGCCGCCTGCAGCGGGCGGGAGAGCAGGGGGCTGAGCGCGCGGTCGATGCGGCCAAGCTCGCGCAGGGCGGCTGAGGCGATGGCGCGGGCAAAGGCCCGGTCCGGTCCGTCGAGATCGCCAAAGGGCGGGGACTCGGCCATGGCCTGGTCCAGCGTCCGGCGCTTTTCGAGAGTGAGAAACAGGAGATCGGCGGCTGCCCGCCGCACCAATGCGCCGCTCATGATATGGTCCTTATTATCCCCAGGGGCCGGCTTCGCGGCGCATGGCCGGGGCGGCCTGCGGCGCGGACACGCCCATGTCAGCCGCCAGGCGGCGCAGGGCTTCGACCCGGTTGGCCGTGGCGGGGTGGGTGGAAAACAGACTGTCTGCCCCGCGTCCGTTCAGCGGGTTTGCGATATACATATGCGCCATGGCCGGGTTGCGTTCGGCGGCGACATTGATCGTGGACCGGGCGCCGCGTTCGATCTTCTGCAGGGCCGAGGCGAGCCAGAGCGGATTGCCGCAGATCTCTGAGCCCAGCCGGTCGGCTTCATATTCGCGGGAGCGCGAGATCGCCATCTGGACAAGGCCGGCGGCCAGCGGTGCGATGATCATGATGGCGAGCGAGCCGATGAGGCCGTTGCGTCCGCGTCCGAAGAACAGGGCGAAGTTCGCCAGCATGCCGATGGCCCCGGCAATGGTGGCCGTAATGGTCATGGTCAGCGTGTCGCGGTGTTTCACATGGGCCAGCTCATGCCCCATCACGCCGCGCACTTCGTCGCGGTTCAGCATGCCGAGCAGGCCGGTCGTGGCGCAGACGGCCGCATGTTGCGGGTCGCGGCCGGTGGCAAAGGCGTTCGGCTGGGGCGTCTCGATGATGTAGACGCGCGGCGGCGGCAGGCCCGCGCGGTCTGCCATGATGGCAACGTCATTCGCGAAAGTGCGCAGCATGGGCGAGGCGGTCTTCGGATCGATTTCCTTTGCGCCCTGCATCGACAGGACGATCTTGTCGGAATTCCAATAGGAGAAAATATTCATTGCGGCAGCGACGACGAAGGCGATGGCCATGCCCGTGGTGCCGCCGATCAGATAGCCCACGCCCATGAAGAGCGCGGTCATTGCCGCGAGAAGGAAGAAGGTTTTAAGCGTGCCCATTGGGCCTTAACTCCAGTCGTTTCCCCGCGTATGTACGCGGTGCGTTAGCACTCCCCAGCTGCCACCCCTATATGGCGAGCGTTAACGAAAAGAGGAGTCTTCATGGCCAGCGATGACAAAGCCGTAATCCCTGCGCTGACGGACGCGGAAATCGAGCGCCGCAAGGCGTTGCCGGAGGCTGCCCGCCGCGCTCTGGAAGAGGCCGACGCCCGCAAGGCGAAAGAGGCCGCCGATGCCGCCGCCCTGCCGGAAGACGAACATGGCGGCCCGCGGAATGTAGAGCCGACCCGGTATGGGGACTGGGAACGCAAGGGGATTGCGTACGACTTCTGATCCTGCGTAGCCCCCTCCGATCCGCTTCGCGGCCCACCTCCCCCGCAAGCGGTGGAGGATTGAGTCCTGAACTTGCGGCAGGGGCGTCCTCCCTCGCTTGCGGGGGAGGTGGCAGACGGCAGAGCCGGCTGACGGAGGGGGCTTGTGTCAGCCCGCGCGCGCGCTTCGAGCCCTGCGCTTACGCTTGGGCCTGCCTCGGGAAATCGCAGTGCGATTTCTGATCCTCGGCAGCCCTCAAAGCCCCAGCACTTTCCGTGCAATGATTGTCCGCTGGATCTCGTTCGTGCCGCCATAGATAGACTGGGCACGTCCTGCAAAATAGGTCGCCATGTCGCGTCCCGGGGAGCCGCCGGGATCGTTCTGGCCGGCCCAGAAGCTGAAATGCGGCTGGGCATAGGCGCCTGCGGCATCCACCATCAGTTCGGTGATCTGCTGGTGCGTCGTCGTGGCGAGGATTTTCACGGTGGAGGCCGCATCGCCGGGCGATCCGCCCTGGGCCACCGCCGAGAGAATGCGGAACACCGTCATCTCCAACCCGTCGACCGCCATTTCCGCTTCGGTGAGGCGCCGGGCAAAACCTGCATCATCGATCAGCCGGTCGCCGCTGCCGTCCGGCGTGGACATGGCCACCTCGCGGATATGGCGCAGCATGGCGCGCTTGCCGCCGATGCGGGCGTAGGACGTGCGTTCGAAACCGAGCAGGTATTGCGAATAGGTCCAGCCTTTTCCCGCCTCGCCGATGCGGTTGTCTTCGGGCACTTTCACATCCTCGAAGAACACCTCGTTCAGCACGTGATTGCCGTCGATCGTGATGATCGGTTTCACCGTCACGCCGGGCGCGTCGATGGGGCAGCAGATGAAGCTGATGCCCTGTTGTTTCTTTTCCTCCTGAGAGGTGCGGGCCAGCAGGAAGATCCAGTCGGCATGCTGGGCCGCCGACGTCCAGATCTTGTGACCGTTGAGGGTGTAGGTGCCGTCTTCGAGTTTGGCGCTGAACTGGAGAGAGGCGAGATCAGAGCCTGCGCCGGGCTCGGAATAGCCCTGCGCCCAGCCGACGGAGCCGTCGCGGATGCCGGGCAGCCAGCGGGCTTTCTGTTCGTCCGTGCCGAATGTGTAGATCACCGGGCCGACATAGATGACGCCCATCGGGGTGACGGTCGGCACGCCCGCGCGTTCAAGTTCCTCGTCGAAGACGTATTGTTCCTCGATCCCCCATCCGGGGCCGCCATATTCCTCCGGCCAGGCGGTGGCGAGCCAGCCCTTTTCCCCCAGGGCCATTTCGGAGCGGCGCACTTCCTCCGTCGTCAGCGGCAGGCCGGCCTTGTATTTGCGGATGATGTCTTTCGGGAAGTCTGTCTCGAACCAGTCCCGCACCTTTGTGCGGAAGGCTTCGATCTCAGGGCTGAAGGAAAGGTCCATCTTTGGCTCCGTCGTTTCCCCAAAAGCGTAGGGCAGGGCCTGCCTGATGCAAGCCCTGCCCCAGCGTCGCCCGAGGAGGTTGTGCCTGGCCCCTATATGGCCCACGCCAAAGGCGATGGAAGGAGTGACCGGTCGGCATAGTCGATCCGTAGGGCTCGCCGGGGTGCGGCGGAACGGGACGAAGCGGACCGGTGCAGCGTCAGCGCTTTTACGATCAGAATATCTCCGGGAGACGCGATGCAGGTTTCGACGGGCAAGCTATGCGCGAGGTGGGCTGCGTCACTGGCTGGAACGCGCCCATACCGATGCGATCCAAGCGCGAGTTGCAGGCAGCCATTGGATTCATCTGAGGCATCAATGTGCAGCCGGATGAAGACCATTGAATCGAACAATGCCGTCGGTGGTTCGACGTGCCAGTATCCTTGCTTTGGAAGCCATGCGGTATAGCCCGGAATATCGTGCTTCCCGGTTACGGCGATGACCCGGTCCTGATGCCACGGGACGGCCCAGTTTGTCTCTTGTGTCTTGTCGAAGACCGCCAGACGCACAGGCCGTCGATCAAGCGTCAGCCCGGTCAGGGCCGACGAGACCGGGTTGGGCTGAAGGAAATAGTGCATCAGAGGCGAGTGTGTGGCCGGACGGTTTCCCGCCCGGCCATTCAACTCAACCCCGGCAGCCAACATTTCGAGGTCGGCCAGCGGGACAGCATTGCGGATCCACGCCCGCCCGGTTGCCTCGAAATCGGCGCGGTCGAACATGTTTGCCTTAAGAGGCCTTCTGTTCTGCGATCCACTGGTCGACGCGGCGCTCCAGCAGGTCGAGCGGCAGGGCGCCGCCGCCGAGCACGGTGTCGTGGAAACCGCGGATGTCGAACTTGTCGCCCAGCTCATCCTCCGCCTTCTTGCGCAGCGCCTGGATCTTGATCATGCCGATCTTGTAAGACGTGGCCTGGCCCGGCATCACGATGTAGCGCTGGATTTCCGACCGGGCCTGCGCCTCGGTGATGGCGGAGTTGTCCAGGAAGTACTGGACGGCCTGTTCCTCGGTCCAGCCTTTGGAATGCAGGCCGGTATCGACGACAAGCCGGATGGCCCGCCAGAGTTCCGAGCCGAGGCGGCCGAAGTCGGAATAGGGGTCTTCATAAGTGCCCGGGAATTCCTTCGCCAGCCATTCGGCATAGAGGCCCCAGCCTTCCTGATAGGCGGTGAAACCGGCCTGGGTCCGGAATTTCGGCACACCGGTCAGCTCCTGCGCGATCGAGATCTGCATGTGGTGGCCGGGAATGCCTTCATGATAGGCGATCACTTCCAGCTCGCCCTTCGGCATGGCTTTCATGTCCGAGAGGTGGGCGTAATAGGTGCCGGGGCGCGATCCGTCCGGCGTGCCGGGGAAGTAGTGCTGGGCGGCGCCGGGCTGTTCGCGGAACGCCTCGACGCGTTTCACGACAATGTCGGCCTTGGGCAGGATGCCGAAGAATTCCGGCAGCTGGGCCTTGATGTTCTCGATCTTCGCCGTGGCATCATCGATATAGGCCTGACGGCCCTCATCCGTGTCCGGATAGTAGAAGCGTTCATCGTCCTTGGAGTCGCGCATCAGAGTGAAGAACTCTTTCAGCGTGCCTTCGAAGCCCACCTGTTCCTTGATGGCTTCCATATCGGCATGGATCCGGTCCACCTCGGCCAGGCCGATCTGGTGGATCTCGTCGGCGGTCATCGATGTGGTCGTGTTGTTGGCGAGGCGTTCCTCATAATAGGCTTCCCCGTCCGGCTGCAGGAAGGCGCCGACGGCCTGCGTGGAATCCGGCGAGTTGGCCATGTCTTCGGTCGCGAACGCGATGATGTTGTCGAAGGCGTCGAGGAAATCATTCGTCATCGCATCGGTGGCGTCGCTGAGGATCTCATCCGACTCCGCCTGCGTCAGCTCGCCATTCTCCACCAGCGTGGCGAGTTCGGACTTCACGTCTGCCATCAGGGCGCTGTCCGGCCCGTCGGTGAAAGGCGCGCCGGTGATGACCTTTCTGGCCTGATCGATCACGCCTTCATAAGCGAATTTCGGGGCGTGCGTGCCGTGCTCGGCATTCACGCGGGCCACGTCTGTCGCTTCGTTCAGCGCGCGGGCGGCTTCGCGGATCCGCGAAACATAGGCGCGCATGTCGTCGGCATTGTCGACCTGATGGAAGCTGATCAGGAATTGCGGGATGAAGCCCTGCGGGCCGTTCATCTGGTCATAGACGAAGCCATTATACCGGAACTTCGCGGCCTCGGCGGCCTGGTTGTACTGGTATTCGAACAGGTCCCAGGACAGTTTGTCGGCGTCCGACAGGTCGTCATAGTTGAACTTGGCTTTCATTTCCTCGACGGCGGCCTTCCGGCGGGCCAGCTGTTCGTCAGCGCAGGCAAGGGTGAAGCAGTCGATCTTGTCGTTGAGATCCTTCCGGCCGAGGAAGGTCATCGTGATCGGGCTGTCCTGCAGCGACTCTTCATATTGGGCATCGAACCAGTCGTTCAGCTCTTTGCTGATTTCGGCCTTCTGGTCGGCGGTCAGTTCAGTTGCGGCGGCGGGGGCGGCGGGTTTGTCGGCTGGCTGTCCGCAGGCGGCGAGCGAAAAGGCCAGCGCCAGCGCTGATACGGCAGGTTTGATCATGGGGGTCTCCGAAAAAGGGATTTCTCGATAAACGATAAGGCTTGGTAGTCGCTTCCGCGGCGCTCTGTCAATTGGCAAGCGGCACGCCCGGCGCTAGGGGAGGGAGATGACTGAAACAAATTCCCCCAGAACGCTCCGGATCGGGACACGTGGTTCGCCGCTGGCCCTGATTCAGGCAAATCAGATCGCCGCCGGAATCGAGGCGGCCTCCGGCGGTGCCATGATTGGCGAGATCGTCACCTTCACCACATCGGGTGACCAGCTGACGACCGAACGCCTCATCAATTCCGGTGGCAAGGGCCTGTTCACCCGCGAACTTGATGCGGCCCTGACACGCGGCGATGTCGACCTGACCGTCCACAGCCTGAAGGACGTGCCCTCCGTGCTGGAGCCGGGACAGGTGTTTGCCGCCTTCCCGCAGCGGGAAGACCCGCGCGAGGGCTTCCTGTCCCCGCATGCGAAAAGCCTGATGGACCTGCCACAGGGCGCGAAGGTCGGCACGGCCTCGCTGCGCCGGGAAGCGCAGACCCGCGCCATGCGCCCGGATCTCGAAATCGTCACCTTCCGCGGCAATGTCGCGACCCGGATGCGCAAGCTGGAAGAGGGGCTGGCGGACGCGACCTATCTGGCCATGGCGGGGCTGACGCGCCTCGGTCAGCCGGACGTGGCGACCCCGATCCCGCTGACCGACATGCTGCCGGCCGCGGCGCAGGGCATTGTCGGCGTGGTCATGCGCGAGGACATGGATGCAGACGCCGCCGCCGTGCTGCACAGACTGAACCATGTGCCGACTGCCGCCGCCGCGATGATCGAGCGGGCCTTCCTGCTGGCGTTGGACGGGTCGTGCCGCACGCCGATTGCTGCACACACATTCGACAAGGGCGAGGAATGGCATCTCGTCGGTGAAGTGCTGGCCATGGATGGCGGCGCCCGCTGGCGCGCCGAAGGCACGTGCCGCAAGGGCGCCACGGAACTGCAGCTCGAAGCGCTCGGCAAGGACATTGCCAGCGAGATCCGCCAGCAGGCAGGCGGCCAGCTGCCCGCGTTCGAGGGGGATTGGTGAGCCTTCCGGTCATCGTGACCCGCGCCGAACCCGGCGCCTCCGAAACCATGGCCCGGCTGGCGGCGATGGACGTGACGCCGATTGCGTCGCCCATGCTGTCGCTCGCCCGGCTGAATGTGGATCTGCCGGATCTTTCCGGCGTGCAGCATCTGGTCTTCACCAGCGCCAATGGCGTGCGCTTCTTCTCTGAGGCCAGCGCCCACCGCAGCGCGAAGGCCTGGTGCGTTGGCCCGTCGACCGCGGCGGCCGCGCGGAAGGCCGGTTTTGCCGCCGTCTATGAAGGCGCAGGTGATGCGGCCGACCTTGCAGCGGATGTGCTGGCCGCCCTGCCGGAGGGGACAGACGGCGTGCTGCATGTGGCAAATGAAGCGGCCGCCGGCGATCTTGTGGCCCGGCTGAAAGCAGGCGGCATCCCGGCAGAGTTCCTCGCCCTCTATGAAACCCGGCCTGCCGACGATCTGACGCCGGAGGCAGAAGCGGCGCTGGCGGCGGGTCCGGCCTGTGTCCTCATCCATTCGGCAAAAGGGGCAGCCGCCTTTGCCTGGGCGGCAGGCGGGCTGGAGCAGGCCGTCATCGTGGCGATCTCCGACGCGGCGGCCCGTCCGCTGCAGAGCCGGGAGGTTGCGGCGATCCATATTGCCGAAGCCCCGAACGAAGACGCGCTGCTCGCCGCGCTCGCCGCTGTGGCCAGCGGCCTTTAAGCGGCCGGAATCCTGTGCGAGTGTAGACGGGCTGAAACCGGATTCGACATGACAGACGATTCTATCCCTGAAAGCTCCGTCGACCCGGGTGAACCGATCGACGCGGATTTCGAACTGGCCCCTGAAGAGGGGAAGGCGCCCAAAACGGGCGGCGGACCCGGCTGGCTGGGCGCAGGCCTGATGAGTCTCATGGCGGCCGGGCTTGGCGGCCTGATCGGCATTGGCGCGCATATGATCCTGCCGCCCAGCAGCGGCCTTGGAAATGCGAATGAAGAAGTCGCCGCGCTCAACGACCGGATCGGCAAGCTGGAACAGACCGCCCCGGACGACCGCGCCGCGCTCCGGGCCGGGATCGATGCGCTGGCCAACCGGATCGACAACCTCCCCGCAGGCAATGCTGCGCCGGTCGACCTGACCGGCATCATTGCCCGCCTCGATGCATTGGAATCCGTTGAGCCCGGTGACACGGTGGCTCCGGAAGATCTGGCCCGCGCGCTTGGCGCCCTGTCTGACCGGCTGGATGCGCTTGAAGCCCGGCCTGTGCCGGTGGATCTCAGCCCCCGCGTTGCCGCGCTGGAGCGGGAGGTGGAAACGCTTCGCGACTCGACACTGGAGCAGACAAAGCAGGGCCGCTCCCTCGCCGACATGCTGGCCCGCGTGCAGACCGAGCAAAGCGATGCCCGCGCCGAAGCGGCCTCTGCCAGTTCGGTCGCCGAAGCGGCGCTGGCCCTGTCTGCCATCGAAGCGGCCTCCCGCCGGGGAGAGGCTTTCGAGTCCGATTACCGGGTGTTGCGCGCTGCCTTGCCGACCCTCGATGATGTCCGCCAGCTTGGCCCGCTGGCGGCGCAAGGCGTGCCGACACGGGCAGAGCTGACCGAGACATTCGCGATCGCTGCCGATGCCGCGCGCCGCACCGTGCCCACGGAAGATTCCGGGCGCTGGGGCTGGATCAACAAATTCTTTGGCGGCGCCGTCACCGTCCGCAAGGCGGATGGCAGCGATGCCGATCCGTTCGCCTTGCTGTCACGGGCAGGCGAAGCGCTCGAAAAGGGTGACCTTGAAAGCGCTGTATCCTATACAAGCCGGCTGGACGGGCCGACAGGCACGGCAATGTCCGGATGGACCGAAGATGCGAAACGGCGCATCACTCTGGAAACTACGCTGGAGGCCGTGCGCCTCGCCCTGGCGGATGGGGGCGCCAAGACACCATGAACCGGATCATCGTGTTTCTCGTGCTTCTGATCGTGCTGATTGCAGCGCTCGCTTTCGGCTGGTGGGCTTATACGCTGCCCGGCAAGGTGACCGTGCCGATCGGGACGGAAGAGATTTCCATCAAGTCCGGCGCCGCCGTGGCGCTCGTGCTGGCCCTGTCGGGCCTGATGGCAGCGGCCTGGTGGGTCATTTCAGGCATCTTCGTGCTGCCTGGCCGGATCGCCCGGTCGCGCCGCCGGTCAAAATCCCGCAAGGCGAACGCCGCCCTGACCGAGGGCCTGCTGGCTGCGGAAGCCGGCGACGCCGAAGCCGCGCTGAAGCTTGCCCGCAAGGCCGCGAAGCATGCCGAGGATGAACGCCTCAAACTGCTGCTGGAAGCGCGCGCTGCCGAAGCGAACGATGACTGGGCCGGCGCCGAACGGGCCTGGAGCCAGCTGACCCGCCTGCCGGGCGGCCAGCTTGCCGGCCTGCGCGGCTCTGCCATGGCCGCGTCCGAACGCGGTGACCAGCTGACGGCGGAAACGCGCGCCCGAGAGGCGCTTGGCCTCAAATCTTCCGCTGACTGGCCATTCAATTCCCTGTTCGACCTGCAGGTCTCGAAAGGGGAGTGGCAGAAGGCGCTGGAGACGCTCAGCACGGGAGAGCGCCGGGGCATGATCAAGGGCGACGGGTTGCGCCGCCGCCGCGCCGTGCTGCTGGCGGCCCATGCCGTTGGCCTGCCGCATGACCACAAGAGCGACGCCCAGAAAGCGCTGGCCGAAGCGATCCGCTCCGCGCCGGGCTTCCCGCCCGCCGCTTTCCATGGCGCCAAGGCGCTGATGGTGGATGGCAAGGCCAAGGCTGCGCAGGGCGTGCTGGAGCTTGGCTGGAAGGCGCGTCCGCACCCGGCGCTGGCGCAGCTGTCCCGCCGCCTCGTGCCGCAGGATAGCCAGGAAAACATCGCCCAGCGCCTGCAGGCCCTGATCGCGGCCCAGCCGAACCACCGGGAAAGCAAGATCCTGATGGCCGAGATCGCCATGGACAAGGGCGACTGGGTGGGCGCGATCCGCTCGCTGGCGCTGCTGGTGGAAGAGAACCCGACGGCGCGGCTGTGCCTGCTGATGGAGCGGGCCCTGAAGGGCTATGGCGACCCGTCGGAAGCCGCCCGCTGGGGCCGGATGGCCGTGTCTGCGTCCCGCGAACCGGACTGGTCGGACATCGACCCGAAAGGCAATGCCTTCGATTTCGACAAGCAGGGCTGGGCGCGCCTCGTCTATGCCTTTGGCGATGTCGGGGATCTTGTGCATCCGCGTTACGAGACATTTGGCCGGGAACTGGAAGCGGGCCGCGTGCTCGCCTTGCCGGGGCCGGAGCTGGAAGAGGCGGCACCCGAAGCGCCCAAGGCACCGGACCGCCCGCTCAGCCCGCCGCTGGACTACGCCTCAGACGACGACTGACCGCGCCTGCACGTGCACTGCCCGGGATGGCAAAAGCGTCTTGCGAAACCGCGCATCTGCCGGTATGAGGCGGGCCTTCAGAATGGTCTTAAGCCGCTATAGCTCAGCTGGTAGAGCATCGCATTCGTAATGCGGGGGTCAGGTGTTCAAGTCACCTTAGCGGCACCATTCTTTTTCCACTCTTCCGGAAATGGCTGACCTCAGCCCTGTTTGACGAACCGCGCCGGGGCTGCCTGCGCTGAACGCACACTCATGGCAGGCGTCCGGTGACGTATTGGGCTTCGCCCTGAGCAAAGCTCCAGTCTTCCTCCCGATTGGTGAATACGGAAATCAGGAGGTCATTCGGATCAAGCGCGCATTCCTTTTCGAGGCGTTCAGCGAGCAGCCGATAGACTTTCATCTTCTCGACATGCGTGCGCGGACTGGTGAAGAACTGGATCGAAACCACCTGCTTGCTGCGCGTGAAGCCCAGCCCGGTATCAAGGAATACCATACGGCCTGGTTTGTGCTCATGAACGATCTGATAGCGGTCGGACTCAGGGACGCCAAAGGCGTCGACGACGCAGCTCTGGATGGTATCCAGAAGGCTCTGAATCTGCTCTTCCGAGCGGCCTTCGATCATGTCAATTCGCAGAAGTGGCATTTGGGGTCCTTTGCTGGATCAATAGATTTTCATCTCTGTTGTGATCTCAAACGGTCTGCGCGCCGGTTTGGTTCCTTGTCTGTCTTCTGAGGCGGGCACTGGTGGCGCTGACCGGGCCAGGGTGCGGGCCTGATTGCCTTTTCCATCGCTTTTTGGCGGCTTGCGCTTGCTGGTTGTCCGGAACCGCCGTTAGGTTTCGCCGTGTCCGCGTGCGTTGCGGGGAAAAGGAAGAGGACTGCCATGATGAAGCTTCACCCGATGAAAAACCTGCTTGCCGGATCGGTGCTTGCGCTGGCTGCGCTTGGGGCATTTGCGGAAGAAGCCGTTCCTGCGCCGGACGCTGCCGCGCCTGCCATTCCGGTGGAGGTCACTGACCGGATCGATGCGCGGTTCCTGAATTACCAGACGGAGCAGCATGTGCCGGGCCTTGTCTGGGGCATCGTGAAGGATGGGGAGCTGGTCTATTTCAAAACCTCCGGCGTCGCGAACCTCGAAACCGAGGCGCCCGTCACGGTGGACTCGCTCTATTCCATCGCATCGATGAGCAAGGCGTTCACGGCGCTCGCCATCCTCAAGCTGCGCGATGAAGGCAAACTGTATCTCGACGCGCCGGCCGAATATTATGTGCCGGAACTGAGAGGCTGGACTTATCCGACCACGGACTCCCCGCGCATCCGTGTGCGGGACCTGCTGGCCCATGTCAGCGGGCTGGTCACCGACAATCCCTGGGGGGACCGCCAGCAGGACATGCCCGAGGAGGTCTTCACCGAAGTCCTCAAAGAGGGCGTTCCGTTCAGCCGCGCGCCGCAGATGGCCTATGAATATTCCAATTTCGGTTACGCCCTTCTGGGCCGGATCGTCACCAATATCTCCGGCATGCCGTATGAGGACTATATCCGTACCGAGATCATGCTGCCGCTGGGCATGACGTCAACCGGGTATGATGTCTATGCCGTGGATCAGGACCGCCGCGCGCTCGGCTATCGCTGGGAAGAGGGGGCCTTCTCGAAAGAGCCGGCGCTCGGCCCCGGCGTGTTTGGCGCGATGGGCGGGGTGATGACCAATGCCGAGGATTACGAAAAATGGGTCGCCTTCCTGCTGGATGCCTGGCCGCCCCGTGACGGGCCAGACACCGGGCCGGTCAAGCGGTCTTCCGTGCGTGAGCTGTCGCAGGGCCTGAACTTTCCGCGGATCTATGCGCGCGACGGTCTGGAAGAGGGCGACACCTGCGATGTGGCCGTGACTTATGCGATGGGCTTCGCCGTCAGCGCCGAGTGCGACCTTGGCACGACGATGGCGCATTCCGGCGGCTATCCGGGTTATGGGTCGAACGTGCTGCTGGTGCCGGAGGCCGGTGTCGGCATTTTCGCCTTTGCCAACCGGACCTATGCGGCCCCGTCGCGGATCGTGCGGGAAGCGGCGCTTGAGCTGGCAGCTGCCGGGGACCTCCCGTCCCGCGAATGGCCTGTCAGCGCTGTGCTGGCCGATGCCTATGCCGCTGCGGGCGATGTCTATGAACAGGGCAGATTTGCGCCGCTCGAAGGCAAGCTGGCCATGAACTTCACGATGGATACGTCGATCCCGGTGCGTGAGCGTGTGCTGGCAGACCTGAAGGACGAGGCCGGCGCCTGTGAAACCGATGCGCCGTTCCGGGCGAACGGCCATCTCAGCGGTACGTTCTCCTGGCCTTGCGAGAACGGACAGATGGACGGCTGGCTTCTGATGTCACCAAACGACCCGCCATTGGTCCAGCAACTGAACCTCACCTTCGTACCGGCGGAGTGATCAGCTATTCCAGCACATAGTCCGCCTCCGCCTCATACCGGCTGGGGCGGCCTTTGGCGGAGTGGCTGGAATAGAGGTGGAAGCGGTCTGCGGTGAACGGGCCGCTGCGATAGGCGAGGTGGGCTTCTACCCAGCGTCTTGTGTCTTCCAGCGTGGCATTGTGGAGATAGGCGAGCGTGACATGCGGTTTGAACGGGCGGCGGTCCGGCTCAAAGCCGAGGCGCCGGGCGGCCTGTTCGCATCGGGCCGACAGGCTGCGCAGTTCATCGCTTTCGCGCACACGTGCCCAGACGGCGGATGGTTCGCGCCGCCCGAACCAGCCTGCGCCCTCGATCGAGAGTTCGAATGGCGGGCAGCGGATGTCCCCCAGCAGGTCGTCCAGGTCCCGTGCCTGGCGGTGCGTGAGATCGCCGAAGAAGCGCAGGGTAATGTGGAAATTCTCTTCCGGCCGCCAGCTTGCCCCTGGCAAGCCGTCCTGAAGGGCGGCCAAGTCTTCCCACAGGTCTTCCGGAACGGGCAGGGCGGCAAACAGTCTGTACATGGCCTGTTGTCTGCCTTCTGGGGCGGAAAAAGAAAACCCGGCCAAAGAAAACCCGGCCAAAGAAAACCCGGCCAGTGAGGCCGGGTTTGTCCGTTTGTCTGTTGGGCCGGATCAGCTTGCCAGTTCTGTGAGCTTTCCGAAGTGTTCGGCCAGAAGGTAGTAGAAGGTGACCCGCGACTTCTGCCCGCCTTCGGCGTTCATGCGATCACAGACCATCTTGATCGCGGCGTCCAGTTCCCCCTGCTTCTCGGCGAGGCCGAGCTTGCCGCGGCACCACTTTTCCCGCACACGGTCCAGTTCGCCATCGTCGCTGCAGGCGACGATAGAGCTGTCCTTGTTGCGCAGGGCGATGCCAAGATGTCCCACGATCTTTTCGGCGGCGGCCTGATTGTACCCGCCATTTGCGTATTTCTTGATATTTTCGGCGTAAGCCGATGCGTCTGCCATAATTGTATCCCCTAGTGCTTTGGCGCCCCCACTGCCGGAACTGCGCCAGATTCAACAGATTAACTCTGTGCAAGGCTTAGTCAATCCACTTACGAGTGAGCGCAGGAAACATTGGTACGCCAACGGAAACTGTATTCCGAATACTCTCTGAACCTTCCCGGATGCGAAGTATATTTTGGTCAAATTCGAAGTATTCGCAGCAGGTTTTTGGGTTTTATTCCGCAGCCCGGCGCAGGCAGGTGGATGAACAAGTTGCAGGAATGTTCGGTTTTGCTTGCGAATGGAGGCAAGCTCTCCCATATTTCGCTCATGTTCCGGGCCAGTTCTCCGCCCGGCGAAGAGAAAGGGCTTGAATCTTATGAATGATTTCAATCGTGCTTATACGCCATCCTCCGGCGCAGGCTCGATGGACATGGCAGTCAATGAGGGCCTGCGCGCCTTCATGCTGGGCGTTTACCAGAAGCTGGCCTATGGCATCGCGCTGGCGGGCGCTCTGGCGTTCCTGGTCGGATCCAACACGGTCCCGGCGCTGACCGAATTCGTGCTGTTCTCGCCATTCCGCATGGTTGTGCAGTTCGGCCCGATCGGGCTGATCCTGATTTCCGCCTTTGCCATGAAGCGGCCGTCGCCGCTGGGCACGGCGGTTCTTTACTGGACAATCGTCACACTGCTCGGCCTCAGCCTGTCGGTCTGGGTGCTTATGGCGACGATGAACACCGAAGCGGCCAGCCGCGCCGGCATCGTCTACAGCACAACCTTCATCACCATTGCCAAGGCCTTCTTCCTGACGGCTACGGCCTTCGGTGCCTTGTCGCTGTATGGCTATACGACCAAGCGGGACCTGCAGCCGATTGGCGTGGTCGCCATCTTTGCCCTCTGGGGCATTGTCGGCATGTCGCTGCTCAGCTTCCTGTTCCCCCCGTCGGGTTTCCTTGAAACCGCGATCACCGTGGGTGTTCTGGCGATTTCGGGTGTGCTGGTCGCGTTCGACACGCAGAACCTGAAACGGTCCTATTTCGCCTTCGAAGGGGACCAGCGCGGTCTCGCCGTGATGACGAACTGGGGTGCGCTGAACTTCTTCATCCTGTTCTACAACATCTTCACGATGATCCTGTCGCTGCTCTCACGCGACTAAGACGGATCATGAATGACGATCGGAAAGCCCCGCCTTCATCGGCGGGGCTTTTTCTTTGCGCGGCGGCAGAATCCGGTGATATCGGCGGTCTTTCAGCCAAGCCCGGAAAGGCTTCCCATGCACACGCCCGGCCCGACCATCGAAACCGAACGGCTGATCCTCCGCCCGGTGCAGGCAGAGGATTTCGAGCCCATGTGCGCCATGATGGCGGATGAGGAGACGGCCCGCTTTATCGGTGGTGTGATGCCGCCGTCGGCGGTCTGGCGTTCGCTTTGTACGCTGGCGGGGGCGTGGACGATCCGCGGCTATTCCATGTTCTCCGTGATCGAGAAATCGACCGGGACCTGGATCGGCCGCCTTGGCCCATGGCAACCAGAGGGCTGGCCGGGGACGGAGATTGCCTATGCGCTGACGAAAGCGGCGCACGGCAAGGGGCTTGCCCATGAGGGCGTGTCAGCGGCCATCGATTATGCCGTCGACATTCTCGGTTGGGACGAGATCATCCACTGTATCGACCAGAAGAATGCTCCCTCCCTGCGGCTGGCGGACCGTTTGGGTGCGCGCTGGCTGCGTGCCGCGCAGGCGCCGGCGCCTTTGTCTGACATCACCTGGCAGGTCTACGGCCAGAGCGCGGACGAATGGCGGGCCCGGCGATAACGCCTGCGTGAGCTCACGCGCTCGTGCATCGCATGGCGGGCAGGGCCCGGTTAGGGGGAAAGGGCAAGATAAGGAAACGCTCATGATCCGCACTGCCTCTATTGCCTCCCTGCTGGCGCTTTTGCCGGCGGCCGCCGCCGCGCAGGATACCTCTGACGCCGCCCTCTCCGCGAAGGCCAGCGAAGCTGAACAGGCCGCCATGGCCGAGAGTATGCGGGTCGGCCCGATTGTGGGCCAGCCAGCCCCGGCCGTCTCTGTTGTGGGCCCGGAGGGCGCCGTCAGCTTCACAGACCTTGCGGGCGAGAAAGGCATAGTCGTCGCCTTTTTCCGCTCGGCGGACTGGTGCCCCTACTGCAAGAAACAGCTGATCGAGCTGAAAGACGCCGCCGCCCCCCTTGGCGATGAGGGTTGGACCCTGGTCGGGGTCTCCTATGACAGTCCGGAAACGCTGGCGGACTTCAAGGCCGCGAAAGACCTGCCCTATGGCCTTTATTCCGACACCGGGTCCGCCGCCATCGATGCCTTTGACCTGCGCAATCCGGATGTGCCCGCAGGCTCGCGCTTTGACGGCATTCCGCACCCGGCCATCGTCTTCATCTCTGCCGATGGCACGGTGAAGGCCGTAATGCGGGAGGAGGGCTATAAGGACCGCCCGTCCGTCGATTCCATCCTGGCCATGGCCGCGGCACTCTGAACCGGGCAGGCGGGTTTCAACTCTCTCCGGAATGGCTTAGCGTGCGCGCAAACCATTCCGGAGATGCCTGATGAGACTGATTGCCCTTGCCGCGCTGGGGACGCTTACTGCCAGCCACATGTTCACCGCGGCCGCCGAAGCGCCTGCTGACCACGAGGCGCAGGTCCTGGAGACCGCCACATCGCTGGCGAATGCCGGCAGCTGGGACAATGTCGGCCTGCAATTCGTCGAGGACCTGACGACCGAGATCGGCCCGCGCCTTGCCGGGTCTCCGGACGAGAAACGCGCGCGCGACTGGGCGGTCGCAGAGCTGACCGGAATGGGCTTTTCGAATGTCCATGTTGAAGACTTCACCGTGCCTTACTGGAAGCGCACACATGAAACCGCCAGCGTGGTCGGCGACAGCGCCCAGCCGCTGATCATCACGGCGCTCGGTGGCAGCGCCCCCACCCCGGAAGGCGGGCTGGAGGCGGACATTGTCCGGTTCGAGCTTCTGTCAGACCTGCAGGCAGCCGATGATGCAGACGTGGCCGGCAAAATCGTCTTCATCGACGAATTCATGACGCGGACGCAGACGGGGGCCGGGTATGGCCTCGCGGTCGCGAAGCGGGCGGCCTGCCCGAAAGTGGCTGCTGCAAAAGGGGGCGTGGCCTGCCTCATCCGCTCTGTCGGAACCGACCATTTCCGCCGCCCGCATACCGGCGGCATCGACCGGCGCGGGCCGGATGGCGTCGCCAAGCCAATGGGGCCGATCCCGGCCGCGGCGCTCTCTGCGCCGGACGCAGACCAGCTGGCGCGCCTGCTGGAGCGGGGGCCTGTGACGGTCAATCTCGATATCGGCGTGGAGACAGCGGATGCGGCTCCGTCCGGAAACGTCATCGCGGAAGTCGAAGGCGGCGCGCACAAGGACGAGATCGTGCTGATCGGCTGCCACCTCGATTCCTGGGACCTGGCCACCGGCGCCATCGATGATGGGGCTGGCTGCGGCATCGTCGTCGGCGCTGCCAAGCTGATCGATCAGCTGCCCGGCAAGCCGGACCGGACGGTCCGCGTCGTGCTTTACGGATCAGAGGAAATCGGCCTGTTCGGCGGCGCGGCTTATGCCCGTCAGCATGCAGATGAACTGAGCAAGCATGTGCTTGCCGCCGAAAGCGATCATGGCGCGAGCTATATCTGGCAGTTCCAGACCCGGTTCGGTGAAGGTGCCCTGGGCTATGCCAAAAAGATCCAGGGCGTCCTGGCACGCTATGGCGTGGCGCCGGGAGACAATCTCGCTGGTGGCGGCCCGGACATTGGCGTTCTGGCCCGCTCCGGTGTGCCGGTCGTGACCCCGGCGCAGGATGGCTGGGACTATTTCGACTATCACCACACGCCGGATGACACGTTCGACAAGATCGAACCGGAAGCCTTCCGCCAGAATGTCAGCGTCTATGCCGCCTTTGCCTATATCGCGGCAGCGTCGGGCTGGGATTTCCGCAAGCCGGCCGATCCTGAAGAATAAAGCCGGATGCCACCCCGCTCGCGGATCGGCCCGGCGCTTTCGGCTGTTCTGGAAGGGTTGAAGCTCGCGCGCCGGGAACTGGCGGGAAGCGAGGCAGATGCGCCTCGCCGCCGCTGGGTGCCTGTTGCGCTCGTCTCGGCGCTTCAGGCCGGGCTGGTGGCGGCCCTGTCGGGCTATGAAAGTGCGGGGGAGGGGGATGTTTCAGACCCCTCCCAGCCGGACCGGATCGCGCCGGTGGCGCTGTTGCTCCGCCGGGCCCGGTCAGCCGAATATCTCAATCCGCCGGAATTGCTGGAATTGCCCGGACGCGTGGTCCGCGACATCGAACGGGTGGTGGCGGCCCGCAATGGTGTGCTGCACCGGCCGGATGAGGCTGAAAATCCGCCAGAGAACGAAGCGTTCCGGTCTGTCCTGCAGGTCTTGCAACAGGTTTGCCTGACCCGGCCATCTTTTCCGGTGACCGGGCACGGCGTGATACTGGCGCTGATCCGGGATGAAATTTCCGCCCTTCAGGACGCACTGGCCCCGATTGGTTAATGTGCAGGTCATCATCTTTCGGCAAGACTGGCCGGATGATGCCCGATTCCCGCGCATACAGCTTCGGCGCCCGGATTGCCCGGGCTTTGGCACCGGCGGTTTCGCTGTTGCTGCTGGCTGCGGCTGCGCCGGACACGTTCTCGCGTGAGGAACTCGAAGCGCTGGAATCCGAAAAGCGCGTGGCCGAGCAGAAACTCGCAGCCCTGCAGGCCAGCGGCGAAGATGCGCGTCAGGACATCAACAATGTCGATGCGGAGCTGATCGCTGCCGCCATGGAAACCCGCCGCCGCGAAGAACAGGCTGCGGAAGCGGAGAAGAGCCTCGCCGATCTCGGGACACGGCGCATTACAGCGCAGATGCGCCTGCTGGAGGATCAACAGGCCCTCGAAGACCTGCTGGCGGCGCTGGCCGCCTCGAACCGGCGTAAGCCGCCGGCTCTGGTCATTTCACCGGGCAAGGCAAACACGGCTGTGCGCCGGGCCATCCTGATGAGCGAAACCACTCCGCGGCTGGCCGCCCGGACAGAAACCGTGCGCGCCGAAATCAATGAGCTGAACACGCTGGAGCGCCGGATCCGCGGGGAAAAGGCCCGTCTGGATGCGGCGGAAGCGACGCTTGCGCTGAAACAGGTGGAAATCGAACGCCTCGCGGCGGCCAAGCGGGGAGCATTTGAGGATTTGTCCGGCGATATCGCGCGGCTGAAAGCGCGTACGGCGGAACTTGGCGCAGAGGCCGACACGTTGCGCGGCCTGCTGAACGCGCTGGAATCCCAGGCCCCGTCGGCGCCGGGCGTGAAGCCATCCCTCCGGCCGCGCATGGCATCCGCATCGCCCAGCCCACCGAAACCGAAGCGCCCTTCTCCGCGAACACGGCCCCTCGGCAAGGCCGAGCTTGGCGCGCTGCAGCCGCCCGTTTCCGGGCGCGTGCTGCATTCCTTTGGCGACAAGCTTGCCACCGGCGGCAAGGCGGAATGGATCACGTTTACCACGCGCGGCGAAGCCCAGGTGACCGCGCCCGTGGCCGGAGTGGTGGAATATGCGCGTCCGTTCCGCTCCTACGGCATGATGCTAATTTTGCGGACGAGTGACGGATACCATGTTATTCTATCCGGAATGAGCCGTATTTACGTCACCGAAGGCCAGAACGTGGCCGCGGGCGAGCCGGTAGGCCGCATGCCGGACCGGTCTGACCCGCCTCCGGAACTCAATATGGAATTGAGACTTGGCGACACGGTCAAAAATCCTGCAGAGTGGTTACCACGTCGCGGGTGACGCCGCGCATTGAAGAGGTTTGGAAAATGCGTTCATTGCTGATTGGCACCGGAGTTGGTTTGATCCTCGGCGCGACGGCAGTGGGACTGACTGCCATTGCCGCCCCTCGGGAATCCACGCCCGCGCAATCCGATCCGCGCACGGTGACCTATCAGCAGCTGGAACTCTTTGCGGAAGTCCTGGCCCGGGCCCGCCAGGAATATGTGACCGAAATTGACGAGCCGGAAGCGATGAAAGCTGCCATCAACGGGATGCTGACCTCGCTGGACCCGCATTCGGGCTACCTTAACGCCGACGACTTCAAGTCCATGCAGGTCCAGACCTCGGGCGAATATGGCGGCCTTGGCATTGAAGTGACCATGGAAGATGGCTTCCTGAAAGTCATCTCTCCGATGGACGACACGCCCGCCAGCCGTGCCGGCATCGAGCCGGGCGACCTGATCACAGCCATCAACGGCGTTCCGATCATGGGCCAGACATTGAACGAAGCGGTCAAACAGATGCGCGGTGAACAGGGCACGCAGATCGAGATCACCGTGCTGCGCAAAGGGGAAGACCCGTTCGACGTGACACTGACCCGTGAAGTGATCGAGCAGAAATCCGTCACCTGGAAGATGGAAGACGATGACATTGGCTATATCCGCATCGCGACGTTCAACGAACGCACAACGCCGCTGCTGGAAGAGGCCGTAAACGCAATTTCCGAGAAAACCGGCGGACGGCCACGCGGCATTATTCTCGATCTGCGCAACAATGGCGGCGGTCTGCTCGACCAGGCCGTCTCGGTCAGCGACATGTTCCTGTCGGGTGGCGAAGTCGTCTCAACGCAGGGGCGCCGGGCCACCGACATGCAAAGCTACATGGCGCACAATGGTGAGGTCTTCAAAGGCGTGCCGATGATCGTGCTGATCAATGGCGGGTCTGCCTCGGCGTCCGAAATCGTGGCCGGCGCTCTGCAGGACCGCCGCCGCGCGACCATCGTAGGGACGACCAGCTTCGGCAAGGGGTCTGTCCAGACCGTCATTCCGCTGGGGGCAGACCGCGGCGCCCTGCGCCTGACCACGGCGCGTTACTACACGCCATCCGGCCATTCGATCCAGGCACTTGGCATTGAGCCGGACGTGTCGATCTCTCCGGCGCGTCTCACCGAGGAAGAGCTGGCCAAGATCCGCCGCTTCTCCGAAGCCGACCTGCCGCATGCGCTCGCAAATGAAGACGGTGAGGAGCGTCACGCCCTGACCATGCCGGACGAGCAGCCGCCGGAAGGCTATGAAGGTGAAGACTACCAGCTGGAGCGCGCGGAGCAGATGCTGAAGGACGGCACCATCACCGCCAGCAATGGCCTGAAGCGGGCCGGATAACAGCATTCGGTTAACCTTCGTTTGCAACCTGTTAACCGGAATGATGCAATTCTGGTCGTTCAGAGTCGATTAGATTGGATTACGAGGTTGCCACATGGCAAATCGCCGGGATGCTGAGCCGTCACCGCTGCGTGCAGGCGTTTTGCATACGGGTCTCAGCCTGTTGGTGTTCGGCGGCATAGCAGGCGCGCTGGGCGCCGGCATCTTCCTGATGGGCGATCCATCCGAAGCGGGCCCGAAGCAGACACTCGCCCTGTTCGACACAACGAATTCCGCGGTCCCGCCGCTGAAAACCCGCCTGAAAACCGACATTGTCACGGCAAACCAGACCCTCGAAACGCCGGATTTCAGCGATGAAGCCGGTTCCGGTGATTTCGCTGATATTGCGCCGGATCTCGGCGTTGATGCCCCGGATGCGCGCGTGATGGTGGCGGCGGTGCCTGACGCTGCGGCCGGGGAAGGGGACGCCGATACGACGGGCGTGCGGATCAATGGCAAGCTGGTGCAACCCGGCGAATCCTATGGCGAAGTCACCCGGGTCGCCTCACTGGAGCACGCTCCGATTGCCGGTCTGACCGAGCGCCTGAACGGCCTGACCCTGCCGCGTATCTCGCCTGAAGGGCGGGCCCCGGCGGACGCCTATGCCCGGCCTTTCGTCAATCCTGGCAACAAGCCCATCGTCGCGGTTGTGGTTGGCGGGCTCGGCATCAATGCCACCCATACCAGATCCGCCATTGAGGAATTGCCGCCGGAAGTGACGCTGTCCTTTGCGCCGGATGCAACCAGCCTTCAGCTCTGGATCAATCGGGCCCGCGAAGCCGGTCATGAAGTGCTGATCGAGACACCGATGGAAGCCTATGACTACGGCCGGATGAAAATGCATCCGCTGACGCTGCTGGCCAGCGAGAATGACGCCCGCAACCAGACCCGCCTTGATCGCATTCTCAGCCGCTCTACCGGCTATTTCGGCCTGATCAATTCGCAAGGCTCCAAAATCGGTGACGACGAAGCCGCGTTGAAGCCGGTTCTTGAGGCCGTCTCCGGCCGGGGCCTCGCCTTTATCGACGATGGCGGCCTGAACGCGGCGAACATGAAACAGCTGAGCGGCCAGACGCACCTGCGCTATGTGCGGGCGGATTCGGCGATCGACGCGAAACTGTCTGCGGAAGATATCTCGTCCGAGTTCATGGAACTGGAAAGCCAGGCGCTGGAGCACGGCGCTGCCCTGGGCGCGGGCTATGCGTTCCCGATCACCATCGAAATGGTCAAGACCTGGACAGCAAGCCTGGACCAGAAGGGCATCGTTCTTGCCCCGGTTTCGGCCCTGGCGGCGACCGCCTCGTCCGCGGAAAATCTCACGGAAGACAGCGTCCGCACTGGCAGCCTTGCGCAGCCTCCTGTAAATCCTCACGGGTGACACAGGTTAAGAAAGATCCGGATCGCTATCGCGCGAATGTCGGCCTGGCGCTCTTTTCGAAGGCCGGGCACGTCTTCATTGGTCGGCGCATCAATGGCCGTGGATCCTTCCAGTGGCAGATGCCGCAGGGCGGGGTCGACAAGGGCGAAGAGCCCGCCGACGCTGCGCTGAGGGAGCTGGAAGAAGAAGCCGGCGTTCCGTCAAAACTGGTCGATTCCCTGCAGGAAACCGAAGACTGGCTGTATTACGATTTCCCGCCGGACCTGAAAAAACGTCTGCCGGGCCCGTATCTGGGCCAGCGGCAGAAATGGTTCGCCTTCCGCTTCAAGGGGTCTGACAGCGATGTGCGGCTGGACCGGCACACGCCGGAGTTCGATGCCTGGCGCTGGGCCCGGCTGGAAGAGACGCCCGCGCTCGTCGTGCCGTTCAAGCGGCCGGTTTACGCAGAAGTGGCTGAACGCTTCGTCCGCTGGACGGAGCCGGTTCTGGGCGGCAAGGTGCCTCAGGGCTGAGGCCGGGCTGCCTGACGTTTCACAGGCCGGACGGAACGGAGAGGGGCATGACGAAAACACTGTTGATGATCCACGGCGTCGGATGCGGCGGCGATGTGTGGGACCGGATGATCCCGGCCTTCGAAGCCGATGGCTGGACATGCGAAGCGCCCACTCTGTTTCCCGGCCGCCGCGTAAAAACAAATCCGCCTGTATCGCTCAGCGAGCTTGGCCTCGATGATTATATCTCGGCCATGTCCACGAAAGCGAAAGAGATCGAAAAGGAAACCGGTGAGAAACCCGCCGTGATCGGCCATTCGATGGGCGGCCTGATCGCGCAGGTGATGGCAGAGAAGGGGGATGTCTCCCAGGCTGTCTTCCTGACGCCGGCCCAGCCGAAGGGATGCGCGGTGATCGGCCCGAGTGTGGCCTTCACATTCCTGAACATCCTGCTCCAGAGAAACCGCAAGAAATCCTACAAGGTCTGGCGGACAGGCTTTGACTTTGGTGTGACGAATTGTGTGCCCAAACGCCTCCGGGAAGAGATCTATTCCCACGCGCTCTACGATTCCGGAAAGGTCTATGGCGACCTGACCGATAGTGTGGAGATTGATGAATCCCGGATCAAAATTCCCACTCTGACGATCGCCGCAGGCAAAGACCGTGCAACGCTGGCTTCAGCCGTCCGCAAGGTCGGCGAGAAATACAGCCGCGCGGCCGTGGCGGGGGATTTCCTGGAGTATCCGAAGAACGGACACTGGATCGTTGATGAGCCGGGCACGGATAAAGTCGCCGCCGACATTGTCGGCTGGCTGGCCCGTACACGCGCGGAAGAGGCCGCAGCATAAAAAAGAGGCGCGCGGACATGACGAGCGCCTCTTTAAAAAATCACGTTTGATGCAGGGCGGTTAAGCCTCAGCCGCGGCCGGTCATCCGCAGGAAGCGGTTGCGCAGGTCAGCGTCCGACTTGAACACGCCGGTAAACTGCGTCGTGACCGTGGACACGTCCTTGTGGTGCACGCCGCGGGTCGACATGCACTCGTGCACGGCGTCGATCAGAACGGCTGTGCCCATCGGGGCGAGGCTCTCGGTGATGGCGTCGCAGATCTGGGACGTCATGGTTTCCTGCGTCTGCAGGCGCTTGGAGAAGATTTCCACCACGCGGGCCAGCTTGGAGATGCCAACTACCGCCTCCGTCGGCATGTAGGCGACATAGGCCTTGCCGAGGAAGGGCGCCATATGGTGCTCGCAATGGCTTTCCACGTCGATGTTGCGCAGCATGACGATGTCGTCATAGCCCTGAACGTCTTCGAAGGTCCGCGAGAGATATTTGACCGGGTCTTCGGTGTAGCCGGAGAACCATTCCTTGTAGGCGTTGACCACGCGCTTCGGCGTATCGATCAGGCCTTCGCGGGCCGGGTCGTCGCCTGCCCACGCGATCAGCGTGCGAACCGCTTCCTCGGCTTCCTCCTGGGAGGGCCGGTTCACGGTATCCGCGCGTGCAACTTCATTCTTTGGTGTGATGGCGTCCATTGCCATATTCGGAGTCCTTCGACTGAGGGACGGGGGTCGAGCCGGGGCGTCCCTTGAAGGTCTTTTACGCCTTCTGCCCGGACTTAACGCCCGCCCGGAGTTTGTACCCTCAGGGCGATAATCAGGAACATAAGGGGCCAAAGCCCCGGTTTCCAGCGGATTCTACGGTGACGGCGCGGAACCGGATCAGCCGTCAGTTGCTTTTCGCCGCGTCAACTGGTATCGCCCCGCCCATGTTAGTCCGGGCATTTCCCCCTTGTTGCTGTGCCTGTTGTTGCCGCTGAGGCCACAACGCGCCATTAGGGCTGTCAAACGCTGACCCTGCCGGAAATTTCCCGAACACACCCGATCCAGAGACCCATATGACCATCCGCCTTTACGACACCGCTGCGCGTGAAAAACGCGCATTCAAGCCGCAGGACCCGAAACGCGTGACGATGTATGTCTGCGGCCCCACGGTCTATAATTACGCCCATATCGGCAATGCGCGTCCGCCCATCGTGTTCGATGTGCTGCGCCGCCTGCTGATCCGCAGCTATGGCGCGGAGGCCGTCGTCTATGCCCGCAACATCACGGACATCGAGGACAAGATCATCAAGGCCTCGCTGGACACCGGCGAGCCGATCGCGGACATCACGAAGAAATTCGCCGAAATCTACAATGCCGACACCACCGCGCTGAACGTGCTGGCGCCGAGCATCGAGCCCTGGGCGACCGGCCATGTGCCTGAGATGATCGAGATGATCGGGAAGCTCGTCCGCCGCGGCTATGCCTATGTCGGCAAGGAAGGCGTCTGGTTCTCCGTCAGGCAGATGCCGGACTATGGCAAACTGTCCGGCCGCAAGCTGGAAGACAATGAAGCCGGCGCCCGCGTCGAAGTGGACGCTGACAAGCGCGATCCGGCGGACTTTGCCCTCTGGAAATTTGCGAAGCCGGGCGAGCCGGAAGATGCGATCTGGGACAGCCCGTGGGGCAGGGGACGGCCCGGCTGGCATATCGAATGCTCCGCCATGGCGGCCAAGCACCTGGGCAAGACGATCGACATTCATGGCGGCGGCATCGACCTGCAATTCCCGCATCACGAAAACGAGATCGCCCAGTCCGAATGCGCCCACGGCGAGGTCATGGCCAATTACTGGCTGCACAATGGCTTCCTCGACATGGGCGGGGAGAAGATGTCGAAATCGCTCGGCAATGTCGTACTGGTGCATGAGCTTCTGGAGCAGTGGGAAAAAGGCGAAATCATAAGATTCGCCATGCTTTCTGGCCACTATCGTGCGCCTCTAGACTGGAGCGAAGACCTGCTGAAACAGGCCAAAACAACGCTGGATCGCATCTATGGTGCCCTGCGCCGGGTATGGGAGGCAGGCGGCGGTGAGGCCCGCGATACTGGTGTACTGCGCGCGCTGGAGGACGATCTCAACACGCCGGAAGCCCTTGCTGAACTCTCCCGTCTGGTTGGCGAAGCGAACACGGCAGCCGACCAAAAGAATTCGGTAGCAATGGCGAATGCCAAGGCGAACTTGCTGTCAGCCGGTCAATTACTAGGTTTGCTGCGATCAACTCCAGATGCCTGGTTCGGAGTCCCGCCTGCGATACTTGATAAGGTTGTTGATCTTCGCGAACAGCGGGAGCTGTATCGGGCGAACAAAAATTGGACTGATGCTGATCAAGTGAAACTTGAGATGAAAGACCTTTGGGTCGACGTCATGGATGGAGCGAAGACATCACTCAAATATTTTGCTGATGAGTTTAAGATGCGAGAGCTTTTCAACTCTCATTATCTTCAGCCTAAGCACGCTCAGTTTTTGAATTCCGAATTCCTTCAGCTAATTCCAAACATCCAAAACAGCTTCACATTTGATGACATCGTTCAAGTCGGTGGGAAACGAATATTCTTAGAATACAAAATCACAACGTCGCAGGAGCTGATTAGAAAACAAATAGCCCAATTCCAACACTCACTTCTAAATTGGCACTTGAATCAAAATGACTTCTTTTATGTGCTCTATCCTTATCAAGGTGACATCCAGCATGGTTTCCAAGAACTAATCCGTCGTGCTGAGGTCAATCATCCACCAATTGGAATTGGATTTTTGAAAGGCACGGGAGACGTTGAAATGGTGTCTGATCCTGCATACCTGAATGCCAGTTGATCTCTTGGTGTTGATAACTTCGATGCAAAGGAATGGACTGAAGGTGACCACATTTTCTGTCCTTTCGCCGCCTTGCGCTGGCGGAAGGGCAGGGCCATCTTCCGCGCGATGAGCGAGCTTTACCACAACCGCATTCTCGAACTGGCCGCCGGCATTCCGCATGTCGGGCAGCTGGCCGATGCCGAAGGCTCTGTGACCAAGGTGTCCCGCGTCTGCGGATCGGTCGTGCATGTTGACCTGAAGCTGGACGACGCGGGCGAAACCATCACGGAAATCGCTGTCGATCCAAAGGCTTGCGCCCTCGGGCAGGCCGCAACGTCCATCCTGGCCGAACACGCTGTCGGGGCGTCCATCTCTGAGGTCATCGCTGCGCGCGACGGCCTGAAAGCCATGCTGAAAGAGGGCGGCCCGCCGCCCGAAGGCCGCTTCTGGGAACTGCGCCATCTGGAACCCGTGGCCGATTACCCGCCCCGCCACGCCTCCACAATGCTGGCCTTCGAGGCTGCCGTTGCTGCGATTGAAGAGGCGCTGCAGAAGCGTGAGAGCGCCCGTGCAGTTTGAGTGGGATAGTGCCAAAGCGCGCTCAAATTTGAGCAAGCATGGCGTCTCGTTCGAAACTGCGGCGCAGATATTCAGGCGGGACCGCTTGTCGATCAGAGTCGATCGGGTTGAGAATGAACTTCGGGAAACCGATATAGGTATTGCGGATAATCTGGTAGTACTGGTTGTCGCGCACACAGATCGGAATGGCGTTGTCAGAATCATTTCTGCCCGCCGGGCGACCAGAAACGAACGCAGACTGTTTGATGACCACTATTCGTAAGAAACTGACCGGCCTGCAGACCCCTCAGTCTGTTCGTGAACAGGAAGCGGCCTTCCGTAACAAGAGAGTCGATTGTTCAGATATTCCGGAGCTTGAAGAAAAGGATTTCAAGCGCGCGGTCCGTCTTGAGCCGGGAGAAGCGCGGATCAAGACGGAGGTCACCAGGTTCCAGATTTATAAGGATAAATCGGGTTTCTACCGGTGGCGCCTTTTGGCTCCCGATCACTCGATCCTGGCAGTGTCTACGACGGGATACTCCACTCGCAAGGAATGTACCGCCTCCATTGTGCGGACATCTTCTGCCGTGACTGCGGCGGTCTCCCAACTTGACCCCGGCTGAAAAAGGGTCTTTGCGCCGCCGGGCAGCCTATGCGCTGCTCTGGGTCTACAAGCATGGGCCGAGCCAGGTGATGTGGGCCTTCGGGGCGCGGTGCCAGCACACCCCAACCTGTAGTGAATACGGGGCCGAATGCGTCTCCCGCTTTGGCTGGTGGCCGGGTTTCTGGATGACGCTGGCGAGGTTCCTGCGCTGCCGTCCGGGTGGCACGATGGGCTGCGACCCGCCGCCGGAGACAAAGCCGGACGTGCCGTTCTGGCAGCCCTGGCGCTATGGCGACTGGAGCGGGCGCAACATGAGACATGCCTGCCAGCCGGTTGAAAAAAACCCGGAGGCATGACATATCGCCGCCATGCATTTTCGTCTGATCACCGCGCTGACCACACGAACCCGCCGGGGTGCCTGACGCGCCTTCGGCCCGCACACCCGTGCGCGCCTGCCTCATGCACCCGCCAAAAGCCCAGAACTGAGCCCTGAATGGTATGGTCCCAACCGGCCGGACCACCATGAAGAAGACCATGTATACACCATGTATGGACCATTTAGAGCTCGCCTCATTCCCGGAAGCCGCCTGACTGCACCCCGCCCGTTTTGTGGGTGGGAAAAGCGGTAAAGAAGCGCTAAGCAAACCGCCGCATAAGGCATTCGCAAAAGGCATTCCGGGCTCCTGGAGTTTGCGCCCCGCGCGGGCGACCGAAATCGAAGAAGAAGACCGATGATCAAAGTAACGCTGCCCGACGGCTCAGAGCGGGAATATGCGGACGGCGCCTCGCCGCTCGACGTGGCCGAGAGCATTTCCAAATCCCTCGCCAAAAAAGCCCTCGCCGCCAAAGTGGATGGCGAGATGTGGGACCTTGTCCGCCCGCTGGAGGGCGATGCCCAGGTGGCCATCATCACCAGCCGCGACCCGGAAGGCCTGGAACTGATCCGCCACGACGCCGCCCACGTGCTGGCGCAGGCCGTTCAGGACCTCTACCCGGACACGCAGGTCACGATCGGCCCGGTCATTGATGACGGCTTCTATTACGACTTTGCCCGCGAAGAGCCGTTCTCCACGGACGATTTCGAGAAGATCGAAAAGAAGATGAACCAGATCATCGACGCCGATTACCCGATCGTGCGCGAAGTCTGGGACAAGGACGAAGCCATCGCGACGTTCAAAAAGATCGGCGAAGACTACAAGGCGCAGATCATCGACGACATCATCCCGCCGGGCGAGGCGATCACGGTCTACAAGCAGGGCGACTGGTTCGACCTGTGCCGCGGGCCGCACCTGCCATCGACGGGCAAGCTGCCGAAAGCGTTCAAGCTGATGAAGCTGGCCGGCGCGTATTGGCGCGGCGATTCCAACAATGAGATGCTGCAGCGCATGTACGGCACGGCCTGGGCCAACGAGAAGGACCTGAAGGCCCATCTCCACCGCCTGGAAGAGGCCGAGAAGCGCGACCACCGGAAACTTGGCCAGCAGCTGGACCTGTTCCACCTGCAGCCCGAAGCGCAGGGCTCTGTCTTCTGGCACCCGAAAGGCTTCATGATCTGGCGCCAGCTGGAGGCCTATATCCGCCGCGCGCAGGACGAAGACGGCTATGTCGAGGTGAAGACGCCGCAACTGCTCGACTCCGTGTTCTGGGAAAAATCCGGCCACTGGGACAAGTTCCGCGAGAACATGTTCGTGGTGCCTGACTTCATTCCGAATACGGATGAGGATGAGGTGAAGATCCCGGCCGAGACGAGCCTGATGGCGCTGAAGCCGATGAACTGCCCGGCCCACGTCCAGATCTTCAAGAACGCCCAGCGCTCCTACCGGGACCTGCCGATCCGCATGGCGGAGTTTGGCTGCTGTCACCGGAACGAAGCCCACGGCGCGCTGCACGGGCTGATGCGCGTGCGCCAGATGACGCAGGACGATGCCCACATCTTCTGCCGGGAAGACCAGATCGGCGACGAGACGCTGCGCTTCCTGAAGCTGTTCTCCCGCGTCTATAATGATTTCGGCCTGACGGAGATTTCCTACAAGCTGGCCACACGGCCAGAGGTGCGCGGCGGCACGGATGAAAACTGGGACCGCGCCGAAAAGGCCCTCGCCGACGCCCTGACGGAAGCCGGTCTCGAATTCGAGATCGCCGAAGGGGAGGGCGCCTTCTACGGCCCGAAACTCGAATTCCACCTGACGGACGCCATTGGGCGGACATGGCAATGCGGTACGTTCCAGCTGGACTATGTTCTGCCGGAACGTCTGGATGCAGAATATACGGGATCGGATGGCGCCAAGCACCGCCCGGTCATGCTGCACCGCGCCGTGTTCGGCACGTTCGAACGCTTCATGGGTATCCTGATCGAGAACTATGCCGGGGCCTTCCCGATGTGGCTGTCGCCGGTTCAGGTCGTTGTGGCCGCCATCACGGACGCGGCGAACGAGTATGCCGAAGAGGCCGCGGCCGCCCTGCGCAAGGCGGGCCTGCGGGTCGAGACGGATCTCCGCAATGAGAAGATCAACTACAAGGTCCGCGAGCATTCGCTGCAGAAAGTGCCGGTGATTGCCGTGGTCGGCGGGCGTGAGGCGGAAGAGCGCACGCTGGCGCTGCGCCGGCTCGGCTCGAACGGCCAGCAGATCATCGCGCTCGATGAAGCGGCCACCGTTCTGTCACAGGAAGGCCTTGCGCCGGACCTGAAGGCCTGAAACCTGTCTGAACGGCTGAACCCGGGCAGCTGAAAAGGGACGAGAGGAAAAAGCGTGCGACTCATGTCCTATGCGCCAGTGCTTGCCGCTGCCTTTGTGCTCTGGCCGATCATGGGTCTGCTGGGGGGGCAGGGCTATACCCCGCTTCTGGCGCTGGCGGCCCTGCCTGCGCTGGCCCTGGCCCGGCCGAAATGGCCGCCGGCCCTGTATGCGATTCCTGCCATCCTGTTCGTCATCTGGGTTGTGATCGGTGAGGCCTGGTCGCCCGTGTCCACCGGACTGGTCAGCGGCAGTCTGGCGGAGGGCAATTTTGGCGTGAAAGCGTCGAGCGTGCGGATTGTCCTGACGGCGGCCTTCGCCCTGCTGGCAGTCGGCGGGGCCCTGCGCATCGCCGATGGCCGGGCACAGGTCTCGACCCGGGTCATGCTGGGCGCTTTCGCGGCGCAGGGCCTGATCCTGGCCATCACCACGATTTTCTCCGGGCCGCTTCTGAGAGCGGTTTATGGTACGGACCCGAACGAAGTGGTGTCCGGCATCCAGAATCTGGAGCGCAATGCGAATGCCTTCGCGCTGATCCTGCCGGTTCTGATCGCCTATCTGTCGGTCCGCCCGCAATTCCTGTGGAAGCCGGTCGTCGCGCTTCTTGTCGTGGCCAGCCTCCTGTTCTTCATGCGTCTCGACGATCAGAGCGCGGTGGCCGGCCTTGTCCTCATGATGGTGGCGATGGGGCTGGTGCGGGCGTTGCCGGTGCATGGGTTCCGGGTCCTGTTTACCGCCATCGGGGCATATATCGCCGCAGCGCCGACGGTGATCGGTACGGTGGTGGGGCTGCTGGAGGCGTACAATATTGACATGCCGGGGTCCTTCCGGTCGCGTGTCTGGTCCTGGCATATCGTGCTCGGGAAGATCGCAGAGCGGCCTGTCACCGGGCATGGCATTTCCGCCTCGAAGACCTGGGAGGACACCTATGCCGACCATCCGGACTGGATGGCGCGGCTGCCGGATTTCTGGGCGGCCTATAAGGTCGTGCCGGGGCATCCGCACAATATGGCGCTGCAGATCTGGGCCGAGACGGGCATGATCGGGGCGGTGCTTGTCGCGTTTTCGCTGGTTCTGCTGGGGTTCCGGCTGCCGCAGCCGAACAAGATGCGGGAAGATATCCGGTATGCCATCGCCGGTATGACGGGCGTTGCGTTCAGCCTGTTCAACTTCGCCTACAACATGTGGAATGAAGCCTTCTGGTCGAGCGTTGTCCTCGCGGCCATTGCCATCATCCTGCTGTCCAAACGCCAGCGGGAGTCGCTTTGACGTCGCTGCCGGACATCAGCGCCCTTGTGGTGACTTACCGGACAGGGCCGCGCCTGCATGAATGCCTCTACGCCCTGAAAGGCGATGCGGACATCACCGAGATCATCCTTGTCGACAATGGCAACCCACCGGGCGAGCAGGCCTGGATAGACCGGTTCGTGGCGTCCTGCCCGAAAGCCACGCTGATCCGGGAGGGGGACAATCCGGGGTTCGGCGCGGCCATGAACCGCGCGGCGGCGAAGGCCAGCGGCGGCCTGCTGCTGGCCTGCAATCCCGACTGTGTCATCAAGAGCGGCGCGATGGCGCCCCTGACCGAGGCCCTGCAGGCGGCCCCCCGGCCCGCCATTGCCGGTGGGCGGATCTTCGGCCTGACCGGCCGGGAAGAGCGCGGCGCCCGGCGCAATACGCTGACGCTGTGGAATGCGATCGGTCTGGGAAAGTGGGCGCTGAACGACACGCCGGAACCAGGTGGACCGGTTCGCGTCGGGGCCATTTCCGGCGCGTTCTTCCTGATCGCGCGGGCGGATTACGAGGCGCTCGGCGGGTTCGACGAAGCCTATTTCCTACATGCCGAAGATGTGGATCTCTGCCGCCGTGCGATTGAGGCAGGCGGCTCGGTAACCTACCAGCCAGCGGCCGGCGCGCTGCATTACACGTCCACGTCCGATGCGCCGCGGGACAGGGTGCAGGCCCACAAGGTGGCCAGCCTGAAGCGCTACTTCCGCAAATTCGCAAAGACGCCGGGGGAGAAACTCGCCGCCGCGCTGATGGTGCCGCTGATCGGCCTTGCCATGCGGCTGCGCGGCTAGGTTTGCGCCGGGGGTTTTGGGCGCCAGTCCGGCGGGGCAAGCTCGAAGCCTGAAAAGTCAAACCCCGGTGCCACCACGCAGGACACAAGCGTCCACGCGCCCAGCGTCTCGGCGGCCTGCCAGTGATGCGCCGGCACGATGCCCTGCAGCGACTGGCCTGCGCGCAGATCCGGCCCGAGCGTGACGGCGCCGGGCTCTGTCCCTTCCGGCGTGGCGATGGTCAGAACCAGCGGTCCGCCAGCCTGCCACAGCCACATTTCGTCGGCATCCACCCGGTGCCAGGCGGAGACTTCATCGGCCTGCAACAGGAAATGGATCAGCGTCGAGGCCGGGCGGTAGCCGGGCAGGGCGGGGGCACGGAACGTCTCCACATAATGCCCGCCCTCCGGATGCGGCGACATGTTCAGGAGACGGATCACCTCCCGCGCGCCAAGATCACCGGAGAGGGCCTGCATCAGAAACTGTCCTTGCGGCTGCGGATTTCCGCGAAGGTGGCGACCGCGTCGCCCGGGTGGCCCATCGCGGCCTGCAGGTCCGGCACGTCGGCGCGCAGGAAGGGATTGGTGGCGAGTTCCTTCGCCAGCCGCGTCGGCACGGTCGGCTGGCCTTTGGCCCGGCGCGCGTCGATCTCTTGCACATAGGCGGCGAGATCTGCATTGCCGGTCTCGACCGTCTCGGCGAAGCGGGCGTTCGCCTGCGTATATTCGTGCGCGCAATAGATCAGTGTCTCCGGCGGCAGGGCCTTCAGCTTGGAGAGGCTGGCCCACATCATGTCCATCGTGCCTTCGAAGACCCGTCCGCAGCCAAGCGCGAACAGGGCGTCGCCGACAAAGGCCGTCTGCTGCTCTGCAAAGTGATAGGCGATGTGGCCCAGCGTGTGGCCCGGCACGTCCAGTACGCGGGCGGTCGCGCGGCCAAACTCCACCATGTCGCCTTCGGTCAGCTTCACGTCGATGCCGGGGATCTTCTCCGCCTCGCCCGCCGGGCCATAAATGGTACAGCCGGTCTCGTCCTTGATCTTCAGGTTCCCGCCGGCATGGTCCGGGTGCCAGTGCGTGTTCAGGATGTGGGTGATGTGCCAGCCCATCCGCTTTGCCTCGGCCAGATATTTGTCGGCATCGGGCGTGTCGATGGCAGCTGTCTCGCCAGAAACGGCTTCATGCACGAGATAGCCGTAATTATCGTTCAGGCAGGGAAATTGGTGTACGTCGAGGGTAATCTTGGTCATCTGTGTCTCCTGCAGACCGGCCTAGCACAGGGAAGCTCATGCGTCAGGATGCCGTCACGCTCGAACGCTTTTACAGCGCCTCGCTGGGGCAGGCGGCTGCGCGCGTGCTTTCGGGCAAGCTGACGGATTTGTGGGGCGATGCGCGCGGCCTGTCGCTGCTGGGGCTGGGCTTTGCGATTCCGGTGCTGGATGCCTTCGGCCAGGCGCCATCGCGCATTGTCGCCGCCGTGCCGTACGAGCATGGCCCTGTGACATGGGACTATTCCGGCCGCGGCAATGCCTGTGTCGGGGTCGGCGACGACCGGCTCCCCTTTCCCGATGGCATGTTCGACCGCGTGATCGTGCTTCACGGGCTGGAAGAGGCGGGCAATCCGCTGACTTATCTGCGCGAGATCTGGCGCATCACGGCGCCGGAAGGGCGGATCGTGCTGGCGACGGCCAACCGGGGCGGGCTGTGGTCGCGGGCGACGCGCACCCCGTTCGGGCAGGGCCGGCCATGGACGCGCCCGCAGCTGATAAACCTCCTGTCTTCGGGCCTGTTCCAGATCACCGCATCAAGCAGCGCGCTCTACATGCCGCCGGTCTCGGCGGGGCTCGTGACCTCTGCCGCAGAAGGCTGGGAGGCGATCGGCAGCCTGATTGCGCCCGGTTTTGGCGGGGTCGTGCTGGTCGAAGCCGTCAAACGGCTCTATGCCCGGCCAGGCGGCGGCGCACCGGCCACGGTTACTGAAAAGGTACGGATTCCGCGTCCTGTCCCGTCGCCGAAACGCGAAAGTCATTGACGTGTCATACTCCGAACCGATACTTCGCATCTGCAGCAACCATTGAGGGAAAGCGCCATGAAGCTTGTGACAGCCATTTTCAAGCCCAGCCGGCTCGACGCGGTGATCGATGCGCTTTCCGAAGTCGGGGCCACCGGACTGACCGTTTCCGAGGTCCGCGGCTATGGCCGCCAGCTCGGCAAGACCGAAGTGTATCGCGGCGCAGAATATGAGGTCCGCCTCCTTCCGAAAGTGAAGGTGGAAGTCGCCTGCGCAGACAGCGCCGCTGACCGGTTTGCCGATGCCATTATTCAGGCGGCCAATACCGGGACCATCGGCGACGGAAAGATCTTCATTCTCGATCTGGGGTCCGTCATCCGCATCCGTACCGGCGAGCGCGACGAACTGGCCGTTTCCGGCTAGGGCACGCGTCAGGACGCGTTTTCGTCCCCGCCGACATCGGTCGCTTTCACCTCGGTTGCGTTGTGATGCAGCTGCAGGTTCAGCAGAATCGCCTTGGCGATGGGCAGCAGCGCCAGGATCATCCCGATCATGACGGCACAGACCGCAATAATGGCCAGGATCTTGAGGCCCAGCGGCATCGAAATCATGGGCACGATGAAGATGAAGGGCGCTGTCAGGATCAGCACGCCGAAGCCGACAAAGAAGGCCGGGCCATCGGCCGTGTCTTCATTGCTCATTTCCCGTCCGCAGACGGGGCAGGCATCGTTGAGCTTCAGATAGCTCTTGAACAGCTTGCCTTCGCCGCAATTGCCGCATTTCAGCTGCAGGCCGGACAGGATGGGGGAGGGTTTCGACATGAGGGAACTCCGGGGGGAACTGCTCTGACACATCGGGCCGGCAGGGCCCGGCTGCAATGCGACACATGGCACGCCATCTTTCCGGGTACTTGACGGGCGGGGCTGCATTGCCCACCAGAGCGGGCTCTAATTCGCAGGACGGAATACCCCAGATGTCTGACCCCATTTTCGAGCGCATCGCCATTGTCGGCGTTGGTCTTATCGGTTCTTCCATCGCACGGGCCGCCGCGGCCTATGGCGCGGCAGGCTCGATTTCGCTCTATGATGTCAGCGACGATGTGCGCCGGCGCGCGGCGGGGCTGGACCTCGGCGAGGTGAAAGACACGCTGGCCGACGCCGTGAAGGACGCCGATTGCGTGATCCTCTGCGTGCCGGTCGGGGCGCTGGCCCCGGTGGCGCAGGCCGCCGTGCCGCACATGAAGGCGGGCGCCGTGCTGACCGATGTGGGATCCGTGAAGAAACAGGCCGCCGAAGCGCTGGCCTCCGCCGATGACGGGCGGGTGTTCATCATCGCTGGCCACCCGGTGGCGGGCACGGAGCAATCGGGGCCGGAAGCCGGTTTCCCGACCCTGTTCCGCAATGCTTGGTACATCCTCACCCCGCAGACCGGGAAGGGCGAGGCCTATGATGCGGCGGCAGAGCAGCTGAAAGCCTTCTGGCAGGCGCTGGGCTCCAGGGTGGAAACCATGGATGCCGGCCGCCATGACCGGGTTCTGGCCATTACCTCCCACCTGCCGCACCTGATCGCGTTCAACATCGTCTCCACCGCCTTCGACATGGAAACGGTGGAACAGGGCGAAGTGGTGAAATTCTCCGCCGGCGGCTTCCGGGACTTCACGCGTATCGCGGCCTCTGACCCGGTGATGTGGCGCGACGTGTTCCTCAACAACAAGGAAGCGGTGCTGGAATGTCTGGGCCGGTTCTCGGAAGACCTTGCCGCCCTGCAACGGGCCATCCGCTGGGGCGATGGTGATTTCCTGATGAACGAGTTCAGCCGTGCGCGAACAATCCGCAAGGCGGTGATCGATGCCGGGCAGGATTCGAATACGGTGAACTTCGGCCGGAACCGGAACGGGGCAAAAGAGGCCGAATGAAACCGCTGAGCCTCTCCGACGACCGGCGCGCGGCGCTTGCCGCCCATCTGCAACGCCTGTTTGCCGAAGAGTTTGACGAGGATCTGAGCGGCTTCCGCGCCGAGGCCGTGATCGACCTGATGCTGAAGCAGCTGGGTCCGGTGGTCTATAATCAGGCCGTGGAAGATGTACGGGCGCATTTCCAGGGCAAGCTCGACGATCTGGCCGGCGAAGTCTGGGTCGATGGCGGGATTTGAAGCGCCATCCGCGCACGCTCACGCAACCTCACATGAATTTGTGTCGCCTGCGAGGGCGCTTCGGGGGTAGGGAAGAGGCATGAAACAGACATTCTCCCTGCTGTCGCGCCGCCGCCTCCTGTTTGCGGGCACCGCGTCCCTCGTCATCGCAGCCTGTTCGGGCAGTTCACACGAAGCCCTTGCCGAGACCGCGGCAGAGGGCGCCAGAAGCGATCCCTATGCCGATAGCAAATGGCGCCGCCTGACAGAGGCAGAGTGGAAAGACAGGCTGAGCCCGAAGGCCTTCGGCGTGTTGCGCAAGGAAGATACCGAACGGGCCTTTTCCTCGCCGCTGGAGCATGAAAAGCGCAAGGGCACATACCATTGCGCCGGTTGCGACCTACCGCTGTTCTCATCGGAGACGAAATTTGATTCCGGCACCGGCTGGCCCAGCTTCTGGAACCACCTTCCGGGCGCGATAGGCACCAAGCTTGATCACAAGCTGTTCTATACGCGCACGGAATACCATTGCGCCCGCTGCCTTGGCCATCAGGGCCATGTCTTCAAGGACGGCCCCGCGCCGACGGGCGAGCGCTGGTGCAATAATGGCGTCGCGCTGACCTTCCGGCCAGCCTGAGGCACCTCATTCGATGATCTCGGTGCCTTCCGGGATCACGAAGGCCGGTACGGACGCAATCGCCACGTCGCCATCGTCGATCAGCTCGCCGGGGCCATTCTCGCGCCGCTCATAGGCGGCCACGAGTGACGTGTAGGGCGGAACATAGTCCCACCCGCCATTGCCATTGTTCTGCGTGATCTCGAAATGCAGGTGCAGCACGGTGGGCGTACCGCCGAAATCGTTTGAGACATAGCCGATCGTGTCACCGGCCTTCACCGTGTCGCCGATGGAGACGGCCAGCTTCTTCATGTTGAGGTGCAGGTATTTGTAGATCCGCCCGCCCGCGCGCAGGTTCACGCTGTAGGAACCGACATTGGAGATGACGCCGTCTTCCACGGCGACGACTTCATGCGCCGTCCGGTCGGCGGCCGACGTGGAGCGTTCCGACCGGCAGCTCTCCGGCGTGCCGACGCGGATGTCCTGGCCCTGGTGGATCTTGCTGATCGGGCAATAGGCCGAGTTCCGGTTGGAGGTGCGCGTCTCGCAGAAATTGTCCCGCCACGGATAGTCGAAATTGCGTTCGTCGCACTGGTCGCCGCCGACCATGCCGCCCCCGAAGGTGAACACCATGGATTGGAGATAGGCCGGCGAGTCCTTGATCGGGAAGACCATGTCCGGCGCGAAGATCATCTCGGCTTCAGCGCCTTCGCCCGTGCCGGGCAGCAGCGCGCCGGGGGCGTAGAAGGAAAAGGCCGGCTGGATCGGGGCAGGTGGTTCTGCCGGGCCGGGCGTGTCAGGTGTATCGGCGGGCGGGGTTGTGTCCGTATCCGCGGTATCCGTCGAATCGTCCACCGTATCCGCCGGCGTATCAGCAGGGGTGTCCGAAGGCGTATCGGTGTCAGGATCCGGGGTGCCTGAGTCTGTCGTATCTGAGTCTGTCGTATCTGCGTCCGCCGTATCTGCGTCCGGCGTGCCTGTGTCGGGCGTGTCGGTGCCAGGGGTGTCAGTGTCGGGGGTTCCGGCATCTGGCGCTGGCGTGCCATCGTCCGGTGTATCGGCAGGGGTGTCCGTGCCGGGATCGGTATCTGCCGGCCCGGTGTCCGGTGTATCTGTGCCGGTATCTGGCGTGTTCGTATCCGGGCCCGATGGCTGGCCGCCATCTCCATACGGATCCGCGACGGGCGCCGTGGGTGGCGGCGGGCCCGGCGCACCCGGCGGTACGGCGGGGCCGGAGCTGGGTGTCTCAGGCGGCGGGCCGCCATCGCCCGGGAAGCGGACAAAGTCACAGGCCGATAGCGTCAGCAGCGCGGCGGCGCCAAGCAGGAGAGAACGTGTATGGATCATTAGCGCGACCTCACAGCGACGAGGGAATCCGCGATCGACAGGGCGTCATCCTCGCTGATGCAGTCGGCATGTGCGCCGTCTGCCTGCGTGCACTCGAATTCGATCAGATAATCCGCGCCATATTTGGTGAAGGCGACCTGCGCGCCGCTCATGGTTGGGATGAAACGCATCGGTGTGTCGGTCGTGCCGGGCGCACGGTCGCCGATGATCTCGTTGGTGCCATTGACGACGATGTTGTAGTCCGTGCCGGGATAGAAGGCGAAATAGCCATCGCTGAGCGGCTGGAACTTCACATCCGACTCGGCGCCCTGCGGCAGGACAATGCCCGATGGCAGCATCACCGGCACCGGCGGGGCGTCGCCCTCCTGTGAAGCGGTCATGAAATTGCCGCTGCTGCCGGAATTGGACGCGACGTCGTTGCGGGCCGCGGTCCAGTCAATGGTCGCTGTCTCGGTCACCGCCTGGGTGTAGACGGGCGTGTCGTCCGTGTCCGCGGGGAGGGTGTCGTCCGGCGTTTCGTCTGCCAGCGCGATGTCTTCCGGCTCGGAAAACTCCGTAGCGGGATCGTCTCCCATGCCGCGGATGAACTTGTCGCAGCCGGCAAGGCCCAGCAGGGCGCAGGCAGGCACCAGGGCAATGGCAATCCGCTTCCTCATGGCATTTATTCCTTTCCGGGTTGGGCTACATAGTCCGGATCGGCATAAGCGACGCTGTCGATCTGCATGATCCGGCTCTGAATTTCGTTGATGGTTGCGCGGGTCGGCTCAAGGCCGGGCGGCAGGCGATAGCTGAGCCGGATTTCACCAGAATAGCTGGCGCCGACAAGCCGGAAATCCTTCAGCACGGGATAGCGCGCCTGAAGATTGGCCCAGGCGATATCGGCCGCCGCGCGGTCGCGCTTGAAATTGCGGGAGATGACGTCGATCTCCGGCTCGCCCTTGATGCGGACGATATAGACGATTTCCAACCCGTCCGGGCTGACCTGGGCGAGCTTCGTGTCCGCCGGCTGTTTCGTTTCCGCCGAAGCAGGCAGTTCCGCCGGCTGGGCAATAGGCAGGGCGTCGCCGGGATGGAGGTCCGGAACCGGGGCCGCTTTCCTGGGCGCGGAGGCCTGCGTTACGGCGGGCTGCGGCGCAGGCGCGGGCCCGCCGGACCCGGCCATGACGAAGATACCCGTCGCCCCGGCCAGCATGGCCAGGCCCGCAAGCCCAAGCGGACCGCCGAAATGCACGGGGGGCTGGCCGTCGCTCATTCAGTCTCCACCGCCGGACGGGCCGCCACGTTCCGGCACATTGGCGAGGTTCAGGATGCGCCCGCCGCAGGGGCGGCGGCACATGCCGTCAGAGCCTTCGATCGGGGTGGTGCCCGGATAGTCGGAACAGAGGCCGGCACATTGCATGTCCGTGCGCGGATCGGTGGCGGCAAGGAGTTCCGACACAAGCTCATCCGAGGAGGCCTCCGGATCGCGGGCCTTCAGCAGCGCCAGAGCGGCGGAGACGTGCGGCGCCGCCATGGAGGTGCCTTGCTCGTAAGCATAGTAGCAGTCTTCAACCGCTTCGCCGGTGACCGGGTCGTAGCAGTCGGTCGACTGTTTGGTGGAGAGGATGCCGTCCGGGCGGGAGTCATTGTCGTCATCCCGCGCCATTTCCCCGCCAGGGGCGAGGATATCGACGTCGTCGCCAAAGTTCGAATAGGCCGTGATCTCGCCCAGCGCATTCCCGGCGGCGACAGAGATGACATTGTCACAGCCGCCCGGGGCATAATAGGCGGTGTCGATCCGGGCATTGCCAGCCGCAGAGACCACGACCGCGCCGCGCTCCGTCACCGAGTCGATGGCGTCCTGCAGGGAGGCCGGGCAGTATTCAAAGAGGCCGATCGACAAATTGATGATGTCGGCCGGATTGTCGTTCCACACTTCGCCGCCATCTTCGCCTTCCGCCGGGATCAGGCCCGCGGCCCAGCGGATCGCGTCGTTGATGTCGGACAGGCGCCCGCCGCATTTGCCGAGCGCGCGGACCGGCACGATCTTCACACTCCACGCGCCGCCCGCAACGCCTGCGCCATTGTTGGAGGCGGCGGCACCGATGGTGCCGGCGACATGGGTGCCGTGGAAGGAATCGGCTGCGCCCGGAACGGCGGGGTTGCACAAATCACCCGGATCGTTCGGGTCGGAATCCCGTCCGTCCCCGTCATTGCCCATGCGCGGATCGGAGACCATGTCCCAGCCCGGCGCGATATTGGCCGAGGCGGCAATGTCCGGATGGGTCATCTGCAGGCCCGTATCGACCACAGCCACGACGACATCGGAGGAGCCTTCGATGCCCTGACGGGTCCAGAATTCCTGAACGCCTGCGCCGCCAAGCGACTGGCCTTCGCCGGTGCCTCTTGGTTTCATGTCCCATTGCAGATCCCACAGCGGATCGTTCGGGGTTACTTCCACCTTCACCGGTGTGGCGCTGCCGGTGGACGGCGTTCCGCTATCCGGCGTGACGCCATCGGACGTCGTGGGGGAGTTTGTCGGCGGGCGGCGCACGAACTGGTTCTCGAAGATGAAGTCTTTCTCGACATATTCGAACTGGCCGGAGGCGCGCAGATCGTCGACGAAGCAATTGGTGGCCAGAACGGCGTCGGCCTCAATGGCTTCCAGATCGTCCGGGTCCGGACACCCATTGCCGTCATCGATGGCAAGGAAGCTGAGCGTCGGATCCTTCGCATCTTCCGGGGTGAACAGGGTCGGCCCGGCGCCGGCCACCTGGATCACCATCTGGCCCTCGCGCGACAGGGTCACCTCGGCATTCATCTTGTACTTGGCCAGCGTGTCGAGCATCACGGCATTCGCATCGCGCTGGGCGACAATCGCATCGCGGGTGACCAGAGAGCGCCGGGCAATCTTGCGCGCGGCCATCTGTTCCTCGACCGGGGCAGATTCCAGCGAGCGGGGCTGCAGGGAGCGCGTTCTTTTGACCGGGGCAGGCTGGACCTCCGCCCGTGTCTCCATCGCCTGAGTGGCCTCCTCGACCCGCTGCAGGGATTGCTCCCGTGCTTTCGGGTCAAGCTTCACGCGCGGGGAGAGGCCCACTTGCGGCTGGAACATTTCCAGCGACCGGGAGGCCGGGGCGCGGGCCCTCGAATCCGGGGCCGGAGCAGCTGCCACCGGCGCCTCCAGGGCCTCTTCCAGGACAGCTTCATCTTCGATGAAGAGCGCGTCGCCTTCGATTTCCGCCGCAGTTTCGGCAGGGGGGATGTCGGCCGGCTTCGCGATGACGGAGAGGACGGCAAAGGCCGGCTTGTTGGTCGGCTTGCCGGAAATGTCGCTGATCACCTTGCCGGCAATGGCGCGCGCCTCGACCGGGACAGACCGCATCGGATCTGTCTTCCTGGTCTGATCGACGATGGTTTCGCCGGTGATCTGCTTGAGGGAGGCCTCCGCGATTTCGCGGGCCCGATCGAGCCGCTCGCTCTGCTGATCGCACGCCGAGACGAGCAGCAGGCTGGTCAGCGCAGCCCCGAGCAGGCAGCGGGCTGATTTGGTTGACTGGTTCGACATGAGAACGTTCCCCGTGAATTTCTCAAACAATAACCCAGCCCACCTAGATTAACCCTATGGAAAGATTATGACGGCGTTTCCATCCTGTCCAATCCAAAGGCAATTATTGGCAGGTCAAAGCAGCCTGTGATGCCCTCCGGGGCGCTCCTGTTGACCCCGGGTGATGACCGGGCGGGATCGATTTCCTGTCTGGACAAGTCACAAGACGCGTCGGATGAAGGAGCATGAGCGAGGGGAGCAAGGAGCCGCCAGACCTGTCGCGCCCGGATCGCCGCGGCGCGTTTTTCCTGTTGTTTTTCTGCCTTATGGCCATCGGAGCAGGCAATACGATGCTGATGGCGGCGGTCCTGCCGCCGCTCTCGCGGGAGGTCGGCCTGCCGGACTGGATGGCCGGGGCCGTGTTCGGCCTGTCGGCCTTTTTCTGGTCGGTCTTCTCACCGGTCTGGGGCAAACGGTCCAACCAGTATGGCCGCCGGCCCATCGCGGCGCTCGGGCTGGCCGGTTACTCCATTTCCATGCTGCTCCTGTTCCTGTCCGGGCTGGCCGCCAAGACGGGGCTGATCACCAATTTCATCGTGATTTTTGCCTGCCTCGCCGTTTCGCGGTCTTTCTTCGGCATTTTCGGGTCCGGCGCGAACCCGGCGGCGCAGGCCTATGTCGCAGACCGGACAAGCCAGGCAGAGCGGCGCGACGAGATCGCGTTCATTTCCTCCGGCTTCAGCGTGGGCACGGTTGTCGGCCCGGCCTTTGCGGCGGCGCTGGTCGCCTATGCCGGTATTCTCAGTCCACTGCTGCTGACCTCGGTGATCGCCGCCATCATGTCGGCGCTGATCTGGTTCCGCCTGCCGGAAGACAAAGAGCCGGTGACCGATGCCGCACGTCTGGACGTTGAGACCAATGCCCGGGGCCTCTGGCATTCGCGGGATGTGCTGCCATTCCTGGTATTTGCGGTCTGTCTGTCACTGGCCACCGGCATCCTGATGCAGGTCTTCGTCTTTGCCGTGATGGACAAGCTGGACGTCGCAGGGTCGCAGGCGGCCCAGTATACCGGCCCGGCCTTCACGGTCGGCGCGATGGCCGTGCTGCTGGCGCAGCTGGTGCTGATCCCGCGTCTGAAACTGCGCAACAAGACGCTGATGTGGGTGGGCTGTATCCCGCTGCTCTGCGGCGCATTGCTGATGATCGTGGCGCAGGACTTTGCGACCCTGGTCATGGTGCAGTTCCTGCTGGGCCTCGGGCAGGGGCTTGCCCGGCCGGGCTTTTCCAGCGGTGCGTCACTGGCCGTGTCGCCGCAGCTGCAGGGGAATGTCGCCGGGCTGGTCATTTCCGCGAACGGAATGGGCTATATCGTGACGCCCTTCTTCGGCCTGTTCGTCTACCAGTATGTCGGCGCGAACATTCCCTTCATGATCGCGTCCGGCCTGCTGATCTTTATGGCCGTTTACGCCTATTACGCCCTGCGTGATGGCGTCGGCGAGTTCGATCCGGACACCGATCTCTGAGCGGTCAGTTGGTCGAGGCCGTGCCCACCGTCTGGCCGGTGACCAGGGCCAGCATCTCCTTGGTCGGGTAACCGTCTGCCACAACGCCCCGGGATTTCTGGAACCCCTGCAAGGCTGTGCGGGTCTTGCGGCCCGGAATGCCGTCCACGACCCCGGCATCGAAGCCGCGCGCGTTCAGCCCTGCCTGCAGGATCTTGATCTCGGCCACGGTCAGCGGCGCGATGTCTGTCGGCCAGACCGCGACGGGCACTTTCTTGCCGGTAAAGGCATCGCCCGACAGGCCAACCGCAAGCGCGTAGGAATCGGCATTGTTGTAGCGCTTGAACACTTTGAAATTGTTGAAGATCAGATATTTCGGCCCGGTCGCGCCGGCTGGCAGCCACAGTTCGGCATATTCGGCGCCGCCGGTCTGAAAGTCGCCGCCCCGGATCGGGATCAGGCCATAGCTGCGCCAGGTGTCCATCCGGCGCTCATTGCCGTCGGCCAGCGAGAAGTCGAACCCGGACGGCACGATTACCTCGATGCCCCAGGGCTGGCCGGGCGACCAGCCGGAGGATTTCAGGTAATTGGCTGCTGAGGCGAGGGCGTCGCCTTCATTCTTCCAGATGTCCTTTTCGCCATCGCCATCGAAATCCTGTGCATAGGCATAATAGGTCGACGGCATGAACTGGGTCTGGCCCATGGCGCCGGCCCATCCGGCGATCAGCTCATCCCGGTGGGCATCGCCGCGCTCGACGATTTTCATCAGGGTCAGCAATTCGCGCTCGGCAAAGGATTTGCGGCGGCCTTCCACGGCCATGTTGGCCAGCGTGTTCGGTCCGTCGAAATTGCCGATCACCGCGCCGAAGGAGGACTCCATGCCCCAGATGGCGGCGATATATTCGGCGTCGACGCCGTATTTTTCTTCGATCGCCTCGAAAAGCTGGTCCTCATTGCGAAGATGAGAGGCGCCATTCGAGACGCGGCTGCTGCCCAATGGCACTTTAAGATAGTCCCAGATCGGCTTGGCGAATTCGGCCTGGTCACTGACGCCCACCGCCGCGGCCTGGAAGGACGAGCCGAGATAAAGGTCCAGCGGGTGGATATTCTCAAGGAAGGATTTGACGATCGCGCGATCATGTCCGGCAGCGACGGCGCGGGCGGAAAAATTCGCGCGCCAGGCGTCCATGTCACTGTTTCCAGTGGATTTGTAGCGGATCGGTCCGGTGTCCGGGGCTGGCTGAGCTGGCGGCTGGCTGGTCGCCGGTGGGGGCGGGGCCGCGGTGCCGGGGGAGGCCTGCGGGCTGTGTGCACAGGAGACCAGCAGGCCGGCAAAAATTGCCGCACCGGCGATGTGCGCGCGCGCGATTGCATACCTTGCCACTTTGTGTGCTCCTGAAAACAGCCGCGCATGGCAGCGTGTGTCCTTGACTCTGATGACCGGATTCATTACTCGCACCGCTTTCCAATTCCTTATGACCCACGGGGCCATCCCATGAAAGTCCGTTCGTCTCTCAAATCGCTCAAGTCGCGTCACCGCGATTGCAAGATCGTGCGCCGCAAGGGCAAGGTCTACGTTATCAACAAGACCGATCCCCGCTTCAAAGCAAAGCAAGGCTGAGCGGAACGTGAATGGGCAATAAGGCGGGAAAATGACCGCCCGGATTGCTCTTTTCGATCTTGGACGGGTCGTGCTCGACTGGGAGCCGGCCCGTTTGTATTCGCGCCTCCTGCCTGATGCAGACGAGCGCGAGCGGTTTCTGTCTGAAATCTGCACCATGGCCTGGCACACCCGCCACGATGCGGGCGTGAGCTTTGCCGACAATGCGCCGCCACTGATCGCGCAATACCCGCAATATGAAGCTGAAATCCGGGCCTGGGGCGGGCGCTGGATGGAGATGTTCGACGGCTATATCGACGGTACGCCGGATCTCATCGACCGGCTGGAGGCCCGCGGCGTGCCGCTTTACGCCCTGTCCAACATGCCTGCGGAAGTCTGGCCCATGATGCTGGAGCATTTCCCGCTGCTGAAAACATTCCGCCATACGGTCGTCTCCGGCGAGACCGGCCTTGTGAAGCCGGACCCGGCCATTTTCGCACATACGCTGGAAAAGCTGGGGAATCCGGCGCCGGGGGAGGTGTTTTTCATCGACGACAGCGCGAAGAACATTGCCGCCGCCGATGCGCTCGGCTTCCGCACGCACCTCTTCCGCTCGGCCGGGGGGCTGGAAGCTGCCCTGACGGCAGAAGGCCTTCTCTGACAGTCTGACAGAAAGAGGACATTGCCCGGCCGTATTGGGCAGGTAGTATCCCCCCATGCTGAGAGCCCTCCTCCTTGCCCTTGCCTTCGTGACTGCCGGCCTGCCTGCGCTGGCCGTGCCGACGGATGAGATGTTCGAGAAACTGAAGACTGCGCCCAGCGCAAGCGAAGCGAATGATGCCGCGCAGGACATCTGGGCCTCCTGGATGGAATCCGGCTCGGCCACGGTCGACATGATCATGCAGCGCGGTGTCGAGGCGCAGATGGTCGGCGACAATGACACCGCCCGGGTCTTTTACGACCGTGCCATCATGATCAAGCCGGACAATCCGCAGGCCTGGTTCCGCCGGGCAGGGATCTTCCTGTCTGAAGAAAACTTCCCTGAAGCGCTGCGCGACCTGAACGAGACGCTGAAACTTGAGCCGCGCCATTTCGGGGCCTGGGCCGGGCTTGCCTCCGTCTTCGAAACGATGGGCGCCAATGATCAGGCGCTGGAAGCCTGGCGCGAGGCGCTGGCGATCTATCCCTATATGCATGACGGGCTGCAGGCGGAGAAACGCCTCGCCAAGATCGCCGAAGGGCAGGGGCTCTGACATCTTGCTGACGGCAGCCGCCATTACGCTGACAGGGCTCGGTGCCGCGCTTGGCCTGTCCTCGGGCGCCTATACGTCCCGTATCCAGAAGGCCCACCCTGCTTCCGGGCAGCGGATCGATGTGGGCGGCTATGGCGTGCACGTGCTGGAGGCCGGCAAGGCCGGCCCACCCATCCTGATGATCCATGGCGCGAGTGCCAATGCGCGCGAATTCACCTGGACGCTGGCGCCGCGGCTGGAGCAGGATTTCCGTGTGCTGATGGCAGACCGGCCGGGGCACGGCTACTCCCGCCGCCCGCCGGGGGCAGAGACGCTCGGCGTTCAGGCCGCGCAGATGGCGGGCGCCCTGGACGCGCTCGCGCCGGATGAGCCTGCCGTCGTGGTTGGCCATTCCTTTGGCGGCGCCGTGGCGCTGCGCCTCGCGCTCGACCGGCCGGATCTGGTCAGGGGCCTCGTCCTGTTGGCGCCGGTGACGCATGACTGGGGCGGGGACGGCCATGCCTGGTATAACCGGTTTGCCGCCTCGCGCCTGATTGGTCCGGCTTTCAGCCAGGTCGTGCCGCTGGTCGGGCCGTCGCAGGTGGAGGCAGGGATCGGCGGCGTGTTCGATCCGTCGCCCGCCCCGGAAGGCTATTACGAAAAATCCGGGATCGGCCTTCTGTTCCGGCCGCCCGCCTTCCGGGCCAATGCCCGCGATGTGCGCGTGCTGGACCGGGAACTGGCCGCCCAGTCGAAACGCTATGGCGAGCTTGCCGTGCCCATCACCGTCTTCTCCGGCAGCAAGGACACGGTGATCACACCGGCGAAACACACCGCCCGCCTGAAGAAACAGGCCGACATCGACCTGGTCATTCTGCCGGAAGAAGGCCACATGCCTCATCATAATCACGGGCAGGACGTCGCCGATGCCATCCGGCGTCTGGCCAGCTTGCCCGGGAGCCGCTAAGACGCGGCTCCTTTTCCTTTCCACGACCGATTCTGCCGCCTGCCGGCCAATAACTGGAGTTCCTCATGGACGACGCCCCGATCGAGAACCTCACTCAAGCCAGCCGCGAGAAACTGCGCCAGACGGTCGCCAAGATCGAGCGTCTGGAAGAAGAGAAGAAAGAAGTCGCCGAGCAGATCAAGGAGATCTATGCCGAGGCCAAGTCTTTCGGGTTCGACACCAAGGCGCTGCGCCAGGTGGTCCGGTTGCGCAAGATCGACAAGGCCGACCGTGAAGAGCAGGAGATGATGCTCGAAACCTACCTGCTCGCGCTCGGTGAAGCCTGAGGCTTTGTAGAACGTCCCGATCGGCCTAAACTGCGCCCATGGGCCGGGATGTCGACGATCGGAAAAAACGTGCCGCGCTGCGCAAATTGCGCAAGGCGGCCGAGCTTGCCGAACAGGGCAAGGGGCCGCCCCTGTCCGACTGGGAACGCGAGTTCCTGGAAGAAGTCGAAGCGCGGATCGAGAAATACGGCTCGGCTTTCGCAGACCCGATGAAGGGCAGCGACGGCGAAGCGCTGTCGGCCCTGCAGCAGGTAAAGCTGAAAGAGATCGACAAGAAGGCCCGCGGCAAGGCCCGCAAAGGCTTTGGCAACAAGGCGCGGCCGGACCGGAAATCCTCAAAAGGCAGCTTCGCAAAACGCGCCGGTCCGCGTGTGCGCCAGATCGATGAGGACATCGAGGCGGAGGCCGTCGCTCCGCCGCCGCCAACGCCTGCGCCAGATCCCGCGCCGGGGCGGGGGCCACGCGGCAAGCCTGTGCTCAGGGCCGTACCGAAGGACGAGACGTCCGATCCGGGGGCCGATGCGTATGAGGATAAAGCCCCAACACCGCAGCGTCCCGCCGGGCGGCCGGTATTCCGTGTTATCGATGGGGGAAAATCGGAGCCTGATAGCTGAGCTCCGCACAATGGGAGCAAGGCCATGAAGACAGTCGTCATTACCGGAGCCTCGACCGGAATCGGAGCAGGGGCCGCGCATCATCTGGCGGCGAATGGCTGGCGGGTCTTTGCCGGGGTGCGCAAAGAGGCCGATGGCGAGACGCTGAAGAAGAACGCCTCCGGTGACCTGCGTCCGATCCTCCTTGATGTGACGAAACCGGACCAGGTGGCGGCCGCGGTCGATACGGTGTCGGCTGCGCTGGAGGGCGAGCGGCTTGCCGGTCTCGTCAACAATGCGGGCATTGCGAAAATGGGCCCGCTGGCGATCCAGCCCATGGAGGATTTCCGGGCGCATTTCGAGGTCAATGTGTTCGGCCTGCTGACCATGACGCAAGCCTTCGTGCCGCTGTTGGGGTCCGATGCTGCGCGCACAGGGCCGCCCGGCCGGATCGTGAACATCACGAGTGTGGGCGGCCGGCTCTCCTCGCCCTTCCTCGGGGCCTACACGGCCACCAAACATGCGGTGGAGGCGATGACGGATACGCTGCGCCGCGAGCTGGTCATTTATGGCATCGATGCGATTGCCATCGGCCCCGGCTCTGTGAAGACGCCGATCTGGGACAAGGCCGAGCAGGCGAATACCGAAGGCCCCTATGCCTCCAGTGACTGGGGCGACTCCCTCAGACAGTTCGAACAGGTCATGCTGTCAGGCGGCCGGACCGGCCTGACGCCGGAAGAAATCGCCGGCTATATCGAAACTGCGCTGGCCGACAGCAAACCGAAAGCGCGCTACGCGCCGGTGCCGGACAAGCTGACCAACTGGACCATCCCGACCCGTCTGCCCAAGCGCATGCTGGACGGGATTTTCTGGAAGCGTTTCGGGTTGAAGAAATCGTGACGCCTCTGTCAGGTTTTTCTTGACGGACCACACGGAACCCTTGTGCATGATGCCCTCACCATAAGGGAGGAAACATCATGGCGGATCTCAGCGGCAAGGTTGCCGTAATCACGGGCGCAGCAAGCGGTATTGGCCTGGCAGGCGTAGAAACCTTTGTGGAGGCCGGTGCGAAAGTCATCGCCGCCGACATCCAGGACGAAAAGGGCCGCGCGCTGGAGACCCGTTTTGGAACGGATACCGTCCGCTACATACATTGCGACGTGCTGGATCTCGCTGAGCTGGAAGCTCTGATGGAAGGTGCCGTCAGCCATTTCGGCAAAATCGATGTCGTCTGGAACAATGCCGGCAGTGGCGGCACCCCGGCCACGATCGAGGAGCTGGACGAAGAAGGCTATGACAAGACGATGGACCTTCTGCTGAAGCAGGTCTTCTTCGGCACGAAATACGCCGTCGAGCGGATGAAGGAGTCCGGCGGCTCCATCATCAACACCTCTTCGATCAGCGCGCTGGAAGCCGGCTGGGCACCGATCACCTATTCGGTGGCCAAGATCGGTGTCGCGCATTTCTCGCGTATCGCCGCCGCGCAGGTGGCCAAGCACAAGATCCGCGTGAATGCGATCCTGCCGGGCTTTATCGCCACCTCGATCTTCGGTGCGTCCCTCGGCATGTCGCGGGAAGTGGCGGACCAGATGGCGGAGATGCTGGCCCAGCAGGGCGGCGCGATGCAGCCGGCTGGCCGGACCGGCAAGGGCAAGGATATTGCCGAGATGGCCGCTTTCCTCGCCTCCGATGCGGCGGAGTTCATCACCGGAAGCCAGTTCACCGTCGATGGCGGCATCACGGTCGGGCCGCGCCACTCCTGGGACGAATCGGCCGGCGGGCCGGTCCTTGAAGCACTGGGCATCACGCCGGAACAGGCCGAACAGATGGCCGAAGCCATGAAGGCGGGGCAGGAATAGGGGTCAGATTTTCCGGTCCCGGTCGCGGCCGGGCATGGCCTCGACAGCGGACAGCAATTCCTGCAGGGAGGCAGCTCGGATCATCCGGCGGCCTTTCTCATCCGACAGGGCATAGCCTTCTTCGGTCTTGAACAGCGGGAAGCGGCGCCAGTGGGCGCGGGTGCGGAAAATCCAGATCTGATCGGGGGACTCGCCCGCAGCGGCCCATCCGGTCCACATGTGATCCGGCGGCAGGCTGCGCCACAAGGCGTCGATCTCGTCGACTTCAGAAGGCGAAAAGGCGGTCATGGCAGTCAGTCCAGATCAATCAGGTATCTCCGAGGTTAGTGCGGCTGAAGAACCCCGCAACCTGGAAGGTGCACTCTGGATGACGGCCTCGGGCCTCGTCTTCACCGCGTTCCTGACGCTGTCCAAGCTTCAATCGGCCCATTATGACCCCGGCTTCCTGGCTTTCTTCCGGTCGTTCGTCGCCCTGATCCTGACCTTGCCGGTTATTCTTCAGCAGGGCTGGGGCGTCATGCGCATTCACCGGCCCGGCCTGGTTCTGCTGCGCAGCCTGTTCGGGACGATGGGGTTCATTTTCAGCTTCTATGCGGTCTCGGCGCAATTCGGTCTGCCGCTGTCGGAGTTCAACGCGATCAGCTTTTCGCGCGCCATGTTCATCACGGTGCTGGCGGCGGTGCTGCTGAAGGAGACGGTGGGCTGGCACCGTTGGGCCGCGACGCTGGCGGGCTTTGTCGGCGTTCTCATCATGACCCAGCCGGAGGCAGGCGTCAGCCTCGGCACGCTGCTGGCCCTGGCGGCGGCGTTCTGCATGGGTGGCGCGATCACGCTGGTGAAGCTGCTCTCGCGCAATCACCGGCCGGTGACGCTGCTGATCTGGGCGAATCTGCTCTCCTCGGCGATGCTGTTGCCGCTGGCCCTGTGGAAGATGCCGGAAGTCATGCCGTCCTGGCAGGACTGGGCGCTGATCACGCTGATGGGCGGGTGCGGCGTGGCAGGGCAGTATTTCTACATCCGGGGCATGGCGATCGGAGACGCCTCGTTCCTGTCGCCGATCGATTATCTGCGCCTGCCCATGGCGGCGACGGTGGACTGGTTCCTGTTCAAGGCCCTGCCTGGGCCGTGGACCTGGGCCGGCACGGCGATCATCATTGGCGCGACGGCCTATATCACCCTGCGGGAACGGCAGGTCCGCCGCCGCGCGAAAGGGGACTGACAGACCGACGCTCAAAGTCTCCCCTTGTGAATGATGGCGGCATCGTTCATTCATCACATGAAATCAGGGAGACTCACATGGCCAAAGTTCTCGTTACAGGCGCGACCGGCTTTATTGCCGGACATGTCATTCACCAATTGCTGGAAGCTGGTCACGAGGTGCGCGGTACGGCGCGTTCCGTTTCAAGGGAAATGCCCCTGAACACGATTTTGAGCGATTATGCCGGCCGGCCGCTGCATATCGACATCGTTGAGGCGGACCTGACCAGCGATGCCGGATGGGCGGAGGCGGTTGAGGGCATGGACTATGTCCAGCATCTCGCCTCGCCCTTCCTTGCGGTGATGCCCAAAGACCATGATGAGCTGATCCGGCCAGCCCGCGACGGCGCCCTGCGGGTGTTGAAGGCCTCGAAGGCGGCGGGCGTGAAACGCGTGGTGATGACCTCTTCCATGGCGGCGATTGCCTATGGCTGGGGCGATGCCCGGCCCAATCCCCTGACTGAAGAGCACTGGTCCAATCCCGACGATATGAAGGACAACACGGCTTATACCCGCTCCAAGACGATCGCGGAGAAAGCGGCCTGGGATTATATCGCCGGGGAGGGCGCCGGGATGGAGCTCTCCGTCATCAACCCGTCTGCCGTGCTTGGCCCGGCCATGAGCGCCGATGTCTCGACGTCGCTGCAGATCATCACCCAGTTGATGACGGGCAAGGCGCCTGCCTCGCCGCGGGTCGGCTTCTGCGTGGTGGATGTGCGCGATGTCGCCGATGCGCATGTGAAGGCGATGACCGTGCCCGAAGCGGCGGGCGAGCGCTTCCTGGCGTCCGGCCGGTTCATGTGGATGAGCGAAGTGGCCGATGTGCTGCGCGAGAAATTCCCGGACTATCAGAAGAAGCTGCCGAAGGGCGAATTGCCGGACTGGCTGCTGAAGGTGCTGACCCTGGTGAACCCGCCGCTGAAGGCCGTCGTGCCGGAGCTTGGCCGCGAACGGCACTGTTCCAATGAGAAGGCCCGCCGTATGCTCGGCTGGACGCCGCGTTCGGAAGAAGAAGCGATTATCGAAAGCGCGCAGACGCTGATCGACCTGAACGTGGTCTAGGCGTCGTTGCGGCCGCTGAACGTTGCGCCGGCGGCGATGAAGCTGGCGGCGGCCAGCACAGCGGAGACGACGCCGTTCCACCCGGCCATGGACAGGCCGAGGATGTAGAAGGGCGCATCGGTGCAGGACGGCACGGTCATCGGCCGGTCCAGCGAGTCCATGTTCATGAGATCGATCTCGCCGCCTGCGGCACACCCGGCTGGCGGCGGGAAGATTTTCCACTCCACACCGGAATGATAGAAGGCGACCACCACGCCGACGCCGAAGACCAGCCCGATCAGCACGTTCAGCGCCACCAGGAAGCGCCGCGTCGGGCGCAGTTTCCAGAGGGCCAGCCCTGTCAGCGTCATGGCGATCAGGGCCCAGTAGACGTCCCGCTGGCGCAGGCAGAGTGGGCAGGGATACAGCTTGCCGAAGGTCTCGAAGGCGTGGGCGGCGGCCAGCATCAGGGCGGACACCACAATTGCGGCGACCGGCCATTTCCAGTCTTTGAGAAGGTCTTTCAGGAAGCGCATCGTCGGTACGCTAGCATGCTGCCGCACCAGCAAAAGTGCGGCGCAGCGTCACGAGCCTAACAATCCCGTGATCCAGTGCGCCGAGAAATAGATCGCCGCCAGGGCGACCGGCAAGGCCAGCACAAGCAGCATGGAAACCCAGACGATCCCGAGAACGCATCCGATAATGACGAGAACGCCGTCCTTGTTGATCAATCCGAAGGCCGCCAGTGCCACCGCAAATCCGGGAACCGTGTTGGTCATCGGCAGTGGCACCAGGATAGACGCGCAGAAGATGCAAAGTACAAGGCCCAGCAGGCGTTCGGAACGCGGACCGGTAATCTTGGTAAAGCGCGGCTTTGAGAACGCCTCGATCCAGCCCAGCCATTTTCGGCCGCCTTTCGCCATGGCCGTCAGGCCCTTGCGGTCGATCTTGCGGTTGCCCAGCGCGTCCGGCAGCCAGGGCTGTTCATGGCCGAGCGCCATCTGTGCGGCGAGCGCCATCATGGGCAGGGACACCACCTGCGGCACGCCATAAAGGAAGGGAATGCAGCAGGGCAGGGCCAGCAGGAACAGGCCCGCGCCGAACGCACTCTCGTCCAGATGGTCGAAAATCTGCCGCAGCGTGTACCCGTCTTCCGGCGCGCCGGCGGCCATCGCCTCGACGATCTGGAGCAGGGTTTTTTCGTCTTCCGCGTTGGTGACACTCATGCGTGTTCAATACGTCCTGTAATTATGCCGCCCGGGATAGATTGACGGACCGGCCTTGCTCGGGCAGGAGAGCCTTCCCGATAAGGGCCTCTGTGGCGGAATTGGTAGACGCGACGGATTCAAAATCCGTTTCTGGCAACAGAGTGCCGGTTCGAGTCCGGCCAGAGGTACCAGCACGTCCGCGTGCCATCAGTATTCGTATTTCTCCACCCGTGACAGATCGATGGTATAGGCAGCGTCCGCGAGGTCGCTTTCCTGCTTCTGTGCATGAAGCGTGCCTTCGACCCAGACAGCCTGTGGCAGGTCTTTCAGCAGGATCGGTTTGTCGGTCCGCACGAAAATGGTCTGGTTCGGCGGCGGCGGCGGGGCGTGAATACAGGCGCCGAAATAGGGCACCAGCAGGAATTCGCTGATCTCGGCCTTGGCATCATAGGAAAACGGCACCGTGTAGCCCGGCATGCGGATCTTCTTGCCGTCATAGGTATCGACCGTGTTGAAAGAGCCGATCTGCATGGCCGTATCGGCGGCAGAGCCTTCCTGAATGGAGTAGAGCGTCGCCATCTGGGCGGCATACATCTTCTGCAGGCGCTCTTCCTCGCCTTCCGGCATCAGGTCTTCCCAGCTGATTTCCGTGACGCCGCGGGCCTTGATCTCTTCCTGCTCGCGCATGGCTTCGGCCGCTGCAGCGGCGACGGAGGCATCCTTCGCGGCTTTTTCTGCATCGCTTTCGCCGATCTTGTCGCCGACCTGCGGGCCGGTGTCGGCGGTGGTGGCGGACGCGTCCGCGACGGTTTCCACGCTTACTTCCGGAGGCGTTTCGGCGTCGGCAGAGGGCGCTGTGGCCTGGCCGCACGCGGGCGACAGGCTGATCAGGATGAGGGCGGGAAGGAGGAGGGAACGCTTCATGAGTGTTTTCTTAGGCCTTCAGGAAGGGATGTACCAGACGGGTTTCGCAACCTTGCTACAACTTCACAGACAGGCCGTCAGCGAGGGATCTGCGGAAAGCGGCCCAGGCCGGAATGGCCCCTGCCAGCAGGGAGGCGCCGGTGACGGCCAGCAGTGTCAGCAGATCTGTCATGCCGGGGCCCGTTCCACCAAGCGAAATGCCATATCGCTGCATCACGATCGGCCCGGCGATCAGGATCAGGCCATGTACGATCAAAATGCCGAGCAAGGCGCCGAGAAAGCCAATCAGGCCGGCCTCCAGCGTCAGCAGGCCGAAGATGTGCCCAGGCCGGGCGCCGACGGCCCGCAGGATGGACATCTCCCGCCGCCGCTCGTTCAGGCTGGTCAGAATGGAGGTCAGGATCGAGACAACCCCGACCGCGATGACGAAGATCGACACTGCCAGCAGGGCGCGCTCTGCCATGGCGGTCACGCTCCACAGCTCGGCCAGCGCCTCGCCGGGCATGATGGCCATCAGCGGTTCGCCCTTGTTGGTGTTGATCTCGCGCCGGGTGCGCAGGATCGTGCCCTTGCGTTTCAGGCCGACATAGACAGCCGTGATCGTCTTGGGCGTCAGGTTGAAGCTGCGGATCATGTCTTCGGTGATCGAATCGGAGAGCGGATTCTTCGCGCCGCTTTCCCAGCCGACATGGATGGCGGTGATGGCTTCAAGTGAGACGATCACCGTCCGGTCCACCGGTGTGCCCGTCGGTGCGAGAATACCCGCAACGCGGAACGGCCGGTTGTCATGGCTGGCACCGAAATCGGCCTTGCCGAGCCCGTGGGACAGGACCAGCGGCGTGCCGATCTTATAGCCAAGCTCGCGGGCGACGTCGGCGCCGATTACCGCATCGAACAGGTCTTCCATCTTGTGGCCCTTGGCAAAGCGCAGGGATTCGCCGCGGCCATAATGATAGTGCTCGAAATAGGAATCGTTCGTTCCCATCACGCGGAAGCCGCGATGGCTGTCGCCAAGGGAAATCGGCACCGTCCAGGCGATGTCGTCGCGGGCGGCCAGTTTCTCATAGGTCGGCCAGGAAATCTCCGCCGTCGCATTGCCCATCCGGAAGACCGAATAGAGCAGCAGGTTCACACTGCCCGTGGGCGCGCCGACAATCAGGTCGGTGCCGGAAATCGTATGGCCAAAGCCTTCACGCGCCCCGGTGCGGGCCTTGTCGACGCCCAGAAACAGGGCAACCGACAGCGCCACGGCCAACAGGGTCAGCAGCACCGAGGCCCGCCGGTTCAGCAGGCTTTTCCAGGCGAGGGCAAACAGGGCCTTCATGCGCTTACTCCCGCCGTATTGATCTCCGAAAGGTCGACGGCCCGGTCGAACTGGCGGGCAAGGCTCGCGTCATGGCTGACGAAGAGGAGCGCGGCGCCCGTGCGTCCGGCCTCCTCGCTGAGCAGTTCGATGAATTTGTCACGGGCATCGGCGTCGAGGGCCGAGGTCGGCTCATCCGCGATGACGATGTCCGGCCCGCCCATCAGGGCGCGGGCGGCGGCGACACGCTGTTGCTGGCCGACGGACAGGTCCGAAACCCGCCGGTCCAGCAGGGTGGCATCGGTCAGGCCGAGCCGGCCGAGCAGGCGCCGGGCTTCGCCCTCTGCATCCTTGCCGACCTTTGCGCGGCGGGCCGGGGAAAAGCGCAGCGGCAGCGTGACATTCCCGGTCACCGACAGGTACGGCACCAGATTGAACATCTGGAAGATGACGCCCAGATGGTCGGCCCGGACTCTGTCACGCTTCGCAGCGCTGAGCGTGGCCATATCGTTGCCCAGCACGTCGATCGTGCCGGTCTCCGGGCTGAGCACCCCGGCGATCAGGCCGAGCAGCGTCGATTTTCCGGATCCGGATGGTCCGCGCAGGAACAATTTTTCGCCCCGGGCGAGGGTGAAGTTCTGGATATCCAGAACGGGCGGGTGTCCCGGCCAGGCAAAACGAAGATTGTCTACCCGGATGGCGTCCGTGCCGGAGGTCTCAGGCTGCATCAGTCGAAATCGATCTCTGTATCGTTGGGGGTCAGCTCCCGGGCGACCTGCTGGCCTTCGGGGCCAAGATAGATCGCGTCAATATGATGGAAGCCCGGATAGAGTTCGAAGACGTGTACCTTCATGCCTTCGATCCGGTCGATCTTCTTGCAGCGCCAGACGACCGACAGGGTGATCGCGCCATGGGTGCCGTTGGTGCGGCCGCTGCTGGAGCGTTCGGTCTCTTCGCAGGTCGTCGGCCCGATCGGCTCAACGATGCCTTCAGCCAGGTCTTCGGCCTTCTCGCCTTCCGGCACCTTCGTTTCCGAAAGGCCGAAATTGGCCAGCGGCGCATCGAGCGTCACGGTCAGGAAATCGTCTTCCCGGGTGATTGCGAGATCCCCGCCGCCATGCTCATGCGGTTCGCCGGCATGGCCTTCGTCGTGATCATTGGCCGCTTCGAGTTCGGCAACCGCGTCCGGCGCAAGCGGCCGGTCGATGTCGACCGCATCGGCGGCATCAGTCAGCTCCGATTGCGGGGCAGGTTGCGAAGAAGGTTCGTAGGGTGCGTTGGCCGGGCTGCAGGCAACAAGTGTCAGCAGGCTGGCGGCGGAAACGGCCGCAACCGGCCAGAAACGGAATGAATTCATCGTGGGCCTCCAATGTGCCACACAGTGTATAAGTGCAGAAAGGTCAATAATTCTTGTCGCACAACTGATAATGATACTATATCACATTTAATCAAGGCGGGGCTTGCAGAAGTTCTTCTGCCAATTTCACAATGCCGCCGGTTTACGCACACATGCTCAGTTCTCTTCAGGCTCCGCTCCTGTTTGGCTTGACTGCCGCTTTCATGACAACGCTTGGCCTGATCTCTGTATCTGTGCGCGGGGATTGGAGCGCGCGTTATTCCGGCCTGTTCGCGCTGGCCGCTGGCGGCATGCTGGTCAGTCTGACGCTGTTGCACATCACCCCGGAAGCCTTTGCGCTCAGCACCCATACGCCGGTTTTCCTGATGGTGGGGTTCTTTGGCGGTCTCGGCCTGCATTTCGGGATTGGGGCGCTGTTTCCGGAAAGCTCTGACCGGGGGCGGGCGGCGGCAGTCACGCCTCTCGCAGCTGTGGCGATCCACTCCCTGCTGGACGGGGTGATCTATTCGGTCACCTTTGCCGCGAGCTTCTCCTCGGGCGTTTATGCGGCAGCCGCGCTGATGCTGCACGAGTTTCCGGAAGGCGTGATCGCCTTTGCCATTCTGCGCCGTCACAGTTTCTCGAACCGCGAATCCTTCTTCTGGGCTTTCCTGGCCGCGGCCGTGACCACGCCGCTGGGCGTGATCGTGGCGACGCCGTTCATGTACGGCCTGACACCGGACATTATCGGCAGCCTGTTCGCCGTCTCTGCCGGTCTCCTCCTCTATGTGGCGACCGGCCCGCTGATGGCGCCGCTGAGTGAGGAGCCGCCGATGCGCAGCCTGATGGCATTGAGTGCCGGTGTGGGGCTCGCTGTCCTGATGGCGCTGATGCCGCTGCATCCGCATGAAGACGCGGGCGGGCAAATCGCCCCGGCCCCGCACGATCATTTTTCACCAGACCACATTCCGCACTAGTCCGGCGCGCCGCCAGAGGCACGCCCCTTGCACCAGCCTTTCCGGTCAGCGGGAGAGGTGAGATCATATGCGGTTCGGACGGAAGGGCTCTGTTTACAAATTCAGCGGACAAGCAGGGGCTCGGGATACCGGAGAACCGCCTTCCATGCTGACCCTGCCACTTCTGGCCAACATGTCGTCCGCCGCAGTGGCGGCCGGGATTACCGCCTGTCTCACTTATGGCCAGTACAATGTCACGGGCGGGGCGAATGGGTCTGGCCTGATGCCGCCGGCCAGCGTGCTGCATCCGAATGTCCGGTCGGACGTCATGCTCGATCCGCTGGCCGAGATGGCAGACGCATTTGCCAGTCTGAAACAGGACCGCGCCAAAGCCGGCCGCAACCGCGCGATGGTCGACTGGCTTGGAAGCCTGCGGACCCGGTTCACCGTGCAAAGGCTGGAGGCCGGGCTGGTCTACAAGGTACATTATGACCCCGCTGAGAAGGCGGGGGCTGTGCTGGAAGATTATGTCGCCGTGCCTTACGGGCCTGAGCTGCCCTTCGCGGTCAGCCTGCAGGCCGCCGGAAATGGTGTGGGCCGGCTTGAAGGCCTGTCATGCACCGGGCAGGAAACCCTGGGCGACGTCGATCTGTCAGATGGGGGCACTGCCGCGGAAGCAGCGGCCATGGCACAGGCCGAAGCCTATCTGCGCGCCCCGGATGCCGCTGACCCGGGCCTGCCCGCAGATTGCCTGACGGCCCGCCTGACCCGCAGCTAGACCTTTTCGAGGGCGGCTTCGTCCATTTCGCGATGGGTGAAGCGGCGGGTAAATTCGGCGACGCGCGGGGCGATCTCCGTCCGGAAACGGTTGCCGTTGAAGACGCCGTAATGGCCAACGCCCGGCTGGATATAGTCCAGCTGCATTTCCTTCGGCAGCTTGGTGCACAAATCATGCGCCGCCTGCGTCTGGCCGATGCCGGAAATATCGTCCTTTTCCCCTTCGACCGTCATCAGCGCCACATCGCGGATTTTCTCGGGCCGGATCGGGCGCGAATAGCGATATTTCATGATGCCGCGCGCCAGATGGTGTTCCTGGAACACACGCAGGATGGTCTGCAGGTAGAACTCTTCGGTCATGTCGAGGACCGAGAGGTATTCGTCATAGAATTCACGGTGCTTGCCGGCATTGTCGCCGTCACCATCGACGAGATGGTTGAAGAAGCGCCACTGCGCATCGACATGCCGCCCCCAGTTCATGTTCATGAACGAGGCGAGCTGCACAAAGCCCGGATAGACCCGGCGGAACACGCCCGGATAAGGCCCGGGCACGGTGTAGATCATGTTTTCCTGGAACCATTCGAAGGATCGCTCCTCGGCCAGTTCGTTCGGCACGGTCGGGCTGCGGCGGGCATCGATGGGAGATCCCATAAAGGTCATCGAGGCCGGGCGGTTCGGATCATTGTCTTCCGCCATCATCGAGATCGCAGCCAGAACCGGCGGGCCGGGCTGGCACACGGCCAGCACATGCGCGCCGGGCCCGATGTGCGAGATCATCTTGCGGACATTGTCCATATAGTCATCGAGGTCGAACCGGCCGAGCCAGACCGGCGCCATGCGCGCATCGGCCCAGTCGGCAATGTAGACGTCATGCGTCTCCAGAAAGCCTTCGACCGTTCCGCGCAGCAGAGTGGCATAGTGGCCGGACAGCGGCGCCACGATCAGCATGCGGGGCAGGGGCGCAGAGCCCGGCTTGCGGGCGGAGGCCAGTGCGTCCGGATCCTTGCGGAAATGGACCATGTTGCACCAGGGCGACCGCCAGGCCACCGTCGGGGTGACCGGCACGGGCGCGCTGTTGATCTTGACCGAGTCGATGCCCCATTCCGGCTTGCCATAATAGCGGGTGGCGCTTTCGAACACGTCGGCAAAGGCGGTGAGCGCCTTGCCGTAATCCGTCTGGGCGATGGGGTTGATCGAAGAATGCATCGCCATGCGGCCCGCGCGTACAGCCATACGCATCGGCGCCATCGCGGCACGGTTCATTTCGACAAAGGAGTAGAGCATTGCTTTACCAGCCTTCCATGTTGCAGCGCAGCATATGTCGATGAAACAAATGTGGCAAATGGATTCGCCAGCCAAGCGTCTTACCGGAAGGTTAACGCAGCCGAGTGAATTTGCCTGAAACTTTCAATTCCCCGCCTGTCCCGGGTTAAGGTGCAACTGGTAGTTTTTAGGCTTCAACCGGCGAAGAGACCTCTCCATGTTCCTTAAATGCGCACCCAATCCGCATCAGGGCGGGCGTATGACCCGGGCCGTCATGTTCAATCATGCGGGTGGCCAGCGCTTCGCCATCGATGCCGAAGCCCTGCACAAACACCCCCAATTGCTGAATGAGTTCGGCGCGCATAACAGCCTGCGCTTCCGCTCGCTGGATGCGCTGGCTTATGGCCTCTGTTTTGTGGGCGGGGTCGGCACGATCATGGTGGCCTGGTGGATGTTCTTTGTCGGCCTGGCGGCTTGCGTGCTGATGCTAGCCGTGAACCGCAAGTCTGCCGGCGAAGCGGCGCGCAATGCGGCCCGGCGCTCGACGGACAGTTTCCGCCGTCTGCACGAACTTGGCTGTATGTGGCTGGTCTACGACTGAGCCGGTCTCAGATCCCGATCATGCCGAGGATCGCGGCGATGATCGCCACCAGCATGAAGATCAGAGACAGGCTGACCGAGACGGCCCGCTGGCCCTTGCGGCTGGTGCGTGACCCATGCGGGGCCTTGCCGGATTTCGGTGCCAGCATCCACCGGTTCGAATAGAAGCCGAACGCGGCCAGCAGGGCCGTGATGCCTGCGGCCCAATCGGTTGCCAGCAGGAAACACGCCCCGGCCGCCAGCATCATGCCCGCAATGGGCGTGGACGTGGCATGCAGCAATTCGCGTACATGCCGGTCGGCGCGGGACCCGTCGAGTTCCTCAAAGCTGCAATTCGGCGCGGCAATGGCCGCCACCCATGACGACCCGATCGCCAGAGCGGAGAAAATAAGACCCAAATTGGAGGCGAGCGCAGCGAGGTTCTGGAACATGGGCGGAATATGCGCCGGATTCGCGGATCGGCCTAGAGGCCAGTCCATCTCGTGCCGCTATCTTGTCCGTCTAAAGAAAACTCGTGGCGATGACCTGGTCGACAAGCGCTTCGTCCGGGGTGACCTGTCCGTCCAGCATCAGCATGGCCAGTCCATGCACGATCGACCAGGCCTGTAGCCGCTTGATCTTGCGGTCGGCGCGCGAGGTCTCCGCGGGCATCAGCGCGTTCAGCGTATCCGACAGCATGCCAAAGGGTTCGTCCGTTGCGCTGGGCGCTTCGTTCCGGTCCCCCTCCGGCGGCCTTTGCGTCATCATCAGGCGAAAGACGGACGGGTTGCGCAGGGCGAATTTTACATAGGCCTGGCCCATGGCCTGGAACGCTGCCCGGTGGTCGCCTGCACCGGACATCGCCTCCCGGAACGCGTCGGCCAGGCGTTCGCCGCCAACGCCGCACAGTGCGCTGAGAAGGGCAGCCTTGTCGGGAAAGTGCCGGTACACGGCTGTTGCCGATACGCCGACATTGCGGGCGATCTCGCGCAGGCTGACAGCCTCCGGGGCCTTCACGTCCAGCTGGGCGAGCCCTTCCTCGATCAGGGCAGAGCGCAGGTCGCCATGATGGTAGCGGCCCGCGCGCGCCTTCATGTTGACAGTGTTATCATCTGATGTCATGTTAGCACTGTAAACATGGTTTCTCTTTTTCTCAAACGCGACACGGAGTCACTGATATGTCCAGCCCTGTTGAATCCGCCATTCGCGGCGTCGTTACCAAAGGCGTCGTGGCCATCGCTGGTTTCAATCGCGAGCGCAAGAAGTCAAAAGGGCCCAATCCTTTCCTGGAAGGCCTGCACACGCCGGTGACGGAAGAAGTGACCGACACGGCGCTGAAGGTGACCGGTGAAATTCCGGCCGCGCTCAATGGGCTCTACGTGCGTAACGGGCCGAACCCGCTGGCCAATGTCAACGCCGCCACCCATCACTGGTTCATCGGGGACGCCATGGTGCATGGTATCCGCCTGCAGGACGGCAAGCCGCTCTGGTACCGCAATCGCTGGGTCCGCTCCAATGCGGTGAGCGATGCGCTGGGCGAAGCGCGGGCGCCAGGGCCCCGCCATCCGCGTACGGATGTCGCCAATACCAATATTGTCGGACATGCCGGCAAGCTGTGGGCCGTGGTCGAGGCAGGCGGCTATCCGGTTGAGATGGCAGACGACCTGAAGACCGTCGCGCATTCGGATTTCGATGGCACGCTGGGCGAATCCTATTCCGCCCACCCGCATCTGGATCCGGAGACCGGCGAGATGCATGCCATCTGTTACGAAGCTCAGCATCCGGACACGATCTGGCACACGGTTGTGGACGCATCCGGTCATGTCCGCCGCAACGAGCCTATCGCCGTGAAGAACGGCCCGATGATCCATGACTGCCAGATCACAACAAACTACGTGATCGTGATGGACCTGCCGGTGACTTTCTCCATGTCGGCGCTGATGGGCGGCACGAGCTTCCCCTTCCGCTGGAACCCGAAACATAAGGCCCGCATCGGCCTGCTGCCGCGCGAGGGCAGAGGAGACGAGATCATCTGGTGCGATGTCGACCCCTGTTACATCTTCCACCCCGCCAATGCCTATGAGACCGAAGACGGCAAGGTCGTCATGGATGCCTGCGTCTATGAAACCATGTTCGATACGGATGGCCACGGCCCGGACTCGCCGACCGCGAAATTCGAGTCCCTGACGATCGATCCGGCGGCCCGGCAGGTGACGCGCGAAGTGATCGACGCGGCGCCGCAGGAATTCCCGCGTTACGATGAACGCCTGACCGGCAAGCCGTATCGCTACGCTTACGCCGTGGCGCTTCCGGAAAAGGCCGATGACGGATTTGTCGGCGGGACGTGCCTGTTCAAGCATGATCTCGGGGCAGGCGAGCGGGAGGTGCATGATTTCGGCCCGGGCCGGGTGCCTGCCGAATTTGTATTCGTTCCGGCGCATGAAGCGGCCGCCGAAGATGAAGGCTGGCTGATCGGCTATGTCAGTAATATTCGGGACGACACATCAGACTTCGTGATTCTGGATGCGGCCAACTTCACCGCGCCGCCGGTTGCCGAGATCCATATTCCTTATCGTATTCCGCCGGGTTTCCACGGCAATTTCGTTCAGCGCGGGTGAGGGACGCGGCCCCGGATCAGCCGATGCTCATCGCGAGCAGGCGGCTGATCTGGGCGCGGGGCAGGCCGTTGTCGTCATGGTAGGCATTGATTGCGGTCTGAAGGGCGGTCAGGTCACGTTTTGACGTGGCCTGCGGCTTGTCCAGCACGCCTTCGCGAACCAGCGCCGCGCACACATGAGACGAAGCGATCCAGGCGTCCCACCCCGCAAAGCGCAGGAAATAGGCACCGGTCGCCCCGCCAAGGCGGGAGCCGCGCTTGTGCAGGCTGGTCATCAGGCCCAGCTGGTCATCTGCCGGCCAGCTGGCAAGGAAGTGGCCAAAGCCGCCTTCCTTCGCCTCAATGTCTGCGACGAGTTTCGCGTTCTCCAGCGTGGCCCGGATCTTCTGGCCATTGCGCACGATGCGTTCGTCCGAGACCAGACGGTCGAGCATCTCTTCCCCGAAAAAGGCGAGCTTGCCGGGATCGAAGCCTTCGAAGGCCGCTTCGAACCCGTCCCATTTGGCGTCGATGACTTTCCAGTTGAACCCGGCATTGAACACGCAGCGCGTCATGACGGAAAGCAAACGGTCGGCGGACACTTTGGAAAGGTCCGCCACCGCATGTGTGTTCTGTGACATCTCCAGCGCGTTCGCCCGTCCGCCATGATGGCCGGCGGCCATCTTCAGGATCGGAGCGAACTTTTGCGCCATGAGTTTGTGTCCCTTATCCGAGCGCGGTCTCGTAGACCTTCGCATAATCGTCCGCACTCATTGGCTGCGGATTGCCGAAGTGCGCAAGGTCTTTCAGGGCATATTCGACGATGCCTTCGGCATCTTCCATGCCAAGGCCCATGTCCTTCAGCGTGGACGGAATGCCGAGATCCTCGTTCAATTTCGCGATCGCGTCGGCGAGGTCGGCGCCTTCCTTCAGGCCCATGACCTGGCGCAGGCGCGCATATTTTACGTCGGCGGCGCCTTCATGGAAGCGCAGGATATGCGGCAGGAAAACCGCGTTCAGCGTGCCATGGTGCAGCTTCTTGTCTTTCAGACGCCCGGCTGCATGAGACAGCGCGTGCACGCCGCCAAGCCCTTTCACGAAGGCAAGCGCGCCTTCATAGCTGGCCATCATCATGTTCCAGCGGGCATCGGGATCGGAGCCGTCCTGAACGGCTTTTTTCAGCCAGCCTTCGCCAAACGCGCGATAGGCGCCATCATAGCCGATACCCTCTGCAGGCGGATTGATGGCCGGGGCCAGCACGGCCTCGATACAGTGTGTGAGCGCGTCCATACCGGTCGCGGCGGTCAGGCCGGCAGGCAGGCCCAGCGTCAGGTCCGGATCGCAGATTGCGGTGGCCGGGATCAGGTTCGGGGACACGATGGTTTCCTTGCGCCCGTTCTCCAGGATGACCACGGTGCCGACAGAGACTTCGGAGCCCGTACCCGCCGTTGTCGGGATGGCGATCAGCGGCGGGATCTTCTTGATCTTCTTGGCGCCGCCAGAGATCGCCGCATAGGTTTCCAGCGGATCGGGATGGCTGACCAGCAGGCCGATGGCCTTGGCGTGGTCCATGGAGGAGCCGCCACCGACAGCGATCAGTCCGTCTGCGCCGCATTCCTTATAGGCTTCAGCGGCCAGCTTGGCCTGGGATTCAAGCGGGTTCGGGACGGTGTCGGCGAAGACGCCCGCCGGCGCCATGCCGAGTGCATCTTCCACTTTCGCCAGGAGACCGGCGGCCTTGATGCCCGGGTCGGTCACGATGAAAGGGCGGGTGATGCCCAGACTCTTTGCGACATTCGGCAGCTGTTTCAGCGCGCCGGAGTCGAAAATACAGGTTGTCAGGAAGGTCATTACGGGCATGTGCGGGGCTCCTCACGCTTTGAAGGACGCACTTTTGCGGGGGAGAAGGGGGCGACGCAAGCCTCTCGCCGGGTGATGCGGCGTTTCGCTCGGCGTGAAGCGGGCTTCTGTGCCATTAAAGGTTGCGTTCTGTGAATTTGCTCCGGGGGCCGGAAACTCACAATTCGGGGAAATACCTAATTGCGCGGCCGTGTCGCGCGGCACCTCGGCGCGCGTCAAACTGGCCAATTATGTTATGAAAAACAGGCGTCTATCTCCCGGCCATCGGAAATACTTTCTTGGAGAGAAAGACATGAAACGCCTCTTCTGTGCAGCGCTCCTGGCGAGCGCAACCTGGACCGCCGTTGCTGGGGTCGCAACCGCTGATGAAAATCCGTGGATGGTCCGTGGCCGGGTGATCGGCGTCCTTCCAAACGAGTCTGCCAGCCTGTCGGTTGGTGGTGCTCCGCTTGGCGGCAATGTCGACATCAGCGACGAATATGTGCCTGAGCTCGACATCACCTACTTCTTCAACAAGCACATCGCTGCCGAGCTGATCCTGGCCACCACGAAGCATGACGTGACTGCCACGAACGTGGCTGCTGTCGGCGGGGCTGACGTCGACCTGGGCCATGTGTGGGTCCTGCCGCCGACGCTGACGCTGCAGTATCACTTCGACAATGGCAGCCAGTTCAAGCCGTATGTCGGCGCCGGTATCAACGCCACGTTCTTCTACAATGAAGACGAAGGCTCGACCGCAGACAACATTGATTACGATTCAAGCTTCGGGCCGGCCCTTCAGATCGGCTTCGACTTTGACCTTGATGGCCAGCCGGGTGGCTGGGCGCTCAATGCCGACGTGAAGAAGATCTGGATCAACAGCGACGTCACCGTCGACTTCACGAGCGCCCTCGGCGCCACGGTGGATGCTGACGTGGACATCAACCCGACCGTTGTTGGCCTCGGCTTGGGTTACAAGTTTTAGTCTCTCCCTGAGCTTCCGTTTATATCCCTTTTCTTGCGGAAGACTTGGTAACTTGGCCGTGTCCCATCCAGGACACGGCCATTTTTCTGCGCCCGATTGTTGCGCGCCCGCCCGCGGCCGCTACAGATGGAGCGCATGAGCATTCTCTCCGTCAAAGACCTGCGGGTCTCGTTCGACACACCCGATGGCGCGGTAAACGCCGTCAAGGGCATCAATTTCGATCTGGCCGCCGGCGAGTGCCTTGGCATTGTCGGGGAAAGCGGCTCCGGGAAAAGCCAGACTGCGCTGGCCACGATGGGCCTGCTGGCCGGAAACGGTTCGGCCACCGGTCAGATCCTGTTTGACGGGACCGACATGCTGACGGCCCCGATCCAGACGCTGCGCCAGATCCGCGGTGCGCGCGTGTCCATGATCTTCCAGGACCCGCTGACCAGCCTGACCCCGCACATGACGGTCGGCGCCCAGATGCGCGAAGTGCTGGCCCTGCACAGGAATGAGAAGGGCGAAGCGGCTGATAAGCATTGCGTCGAATGGCTGGAGAATGTGCGCATTCCGGAAGCTGCCCGCCGCATGAACCAGTTCCCGCACGAACTCTCCGGTGGCATGCGCCAGCGCGTGATGATCGCCATCGCCATGCTGTGCGGCCCGGAAATCCTGATCGCCGACGAGCCGACCACTGCGCTGGACGTGACGGTGCAGGCGCAGGTGCTGGAACTGATGGACGAGCTGAAGCGCGAGACCGGCACGGGCATCGCGCTGATCACGCACAATATGGGTGTTGTCGCCCGCATGTGTGACCGCGTGATCGTCATGCGCCATGGCGAGATCGTGGAGAAGGGCGGGGCGGACGACATCTTCTACGCGCCGAAAGCCGACTATACGAAAATGCTGCTGAACGCCGTGCCCCGCATTGACGAGCCGGACCGGCCGGGCCGTCCGGTCCTGTCGGAGGCGCCGCCTGCGGACATCCCTCCGGTGCTGACGGTGGACGAGATGAAGGTTCACTTCCCGATTCAGGTGAAGGGCGGCCTGTTCGGCAAGCGCAAGCCGCTGAAAGCCGTTGATGGCGTGTCCTTTGATCTTCGCCCCGGGGAGACGCTGGGCGTTGTCGGCGAATCAGGTTGTGGCAAGTCGACCCTTGCGCGTGGTGTGCTGAAGCTCATTCCGCCAACGGACGGCACGGTCGCCTGGCTCGGCAAGGACATTGCCAGGGCGGGCCGGAAGGAAATGGACGGCCTGCGTGACGATTTGCAGATCGTGTTCCAGGATCCACTGGCCAGTCTCGATCCGCGCATGTCGATCGGCGCCTCGATTGCCGAGCCGCTGCAGGTCCACCAGCCCCAGCTGTCCCGGGCGGAGCGTGACGCGAAAGTGCGGGAAATCCTGCCCCGCGTCGGCCTCGACCCGGCTCTCATCAACCGTTATCCGCATGAACTCTCCGGCGGCCAGAACCAGCGTGTCGGCATTGCCCGCGCCATGATCCTGAAGCCGAAACTGGTCATCTGCGACGAGGCGGTGTCCGCCCTCGACGTGTCGGTGCAGGCGCAGGTCGTGGACCTTCTGATCGAGCTGCAGAAGGAATTCGGCCTCGCCATGATCTTCATCAGTCACGACCTCGCCGTCGTGCGCCAGATCAGCCACCGCGTCATGGTGCTGTATCTCGGCCGGGTGGTGGAACTGGCCGGGCGCAACACGATCTACACCGATGCGCGCCACCCCTACACCAAGGCCCTCATCGCCGCGGTGCCGAATGCGGACCCGAAAAGCGAAAAGTCGCGTGAGCGCCTGAAACTGTCCGGCGACCTGCCGAGCCCGCTCGACAGCCGCGCGGCCCTGCGCTTCATGAAGTCGAAACTGGTCGATGATGCGGATGCGGAACAATACCAGCCGAAACTCGTGGAAGTGACGCCCGGCCACCTCGTGGCAGAGCATGACGCCATGCTCGGCACGGAAGGGCTGGTTGCGGGTTAGCCGCCGGTCTCGTCCGTCTCCGGAAAACAAGGCCCCTCATAGACCGGCAGGCGCATGTCCATGACGGAGCGGTTGGCGTAGGCGATACAGGCCTGTCCGAACCCGCGGATCGCTTCGGTCGCCTTGTCTTCGGCCCAGGCATGGGCGCAGGCGGCTTTGTCGGCGGCCTGGCTGCCTGCCGAAGCGTCTGACTGTTGCTGCGCCATGATGAAATCCGACACGCAGCGGCCATAGACCTTCACGCCCAGCAGGAGGCCGTCGCGCAGGGAGCGGGCGTCTTCCATTTCTCCGGCAGACTGGAACTCGACGCCTGAAAAGTCCGGCACGGCCAACGTGCCGCAGGTTTTCGCGACGAGGCCGCGGCCCGCTTCACTCATGCCCGGCGCGCAGATGCGATAGTCGCCCGCCGGGGCTACCGGCTCTGCCACAGCGGGCAGGGCGGTCAGGCAACAGATGGCAAGGGCCGCAAGGCGCATCGGGTCACTCCGTCCAGGTCCGCCATTTATAGGCATAATTGCTTCTGCGGGCACACCCTCTGCGTATCCGGGCGCAACCTTGGCTTAAGACCCCCGTGCGACAGTGGCGTATTGTTCCGGAGGGAAATGGCGTTGCCACAGCTGATTGGCCTCATCCTTGTTGTTGCGCTCGTCTTTGGCGGCCTCGTCTTCACAGGCGGCCATGTGGCGATGGAAGCCCTGCCGCTGGAGCTTGCCCTGATCGGCGGCGCAGCGATCGGCACGCTGGTTATCGGCAATTCGCCTGCCGTGGCGAAAGAGGCCGGGGCAGGGGTGCTGAAGGCTTTCACCGGCGCCAAATGGCGGCAGGAGGATTACCAATCCCTGCTGGTCCTGCTCGGCACGCTGATGCGCAAGGCCCGCCGGGGCGGCTTTGTCTCCATCGAGGCCGACATCGAAAGCCCCATGGAATCCGAAACCTTCGCCGCCGCGCCCGCCATCCGCGACGATGTCGCCACGCGGTCCCTGATCTGCGACGCGTTCCGCCTGATGGCGCTGGACCTGTCAGACCCGGCCCGCGCCGAGGCGCATATGGGCCAGTCGATCCACCAGACCCTGAACCACCGTATGAAGGCCGTCGCGGCGCTGCACACCGTGGCGGATGCGCTGCCGGCGCTCGGCATTGTGGCAGCTGTGCTCGGCATCATCCGCACCATGGGCTCGATCGACCAGTCGCCCGCCGTGCTGGGCGCCATGATCGGCACGGCGCTGCTCGGCACGTTCCTTGGTGTGTTCCTGGCCTATGGCGTGGTCGGGCCATTGGCCGCGCGGTTCGGACAGGTCGTGGAGGATGAGGCCGTCATGCTGGAAACCGCCCGCACCACGCTCGCCGCCTTCGGCACTGGCATCCAGCCCGGTATCTGCGTCGAACTCGGCCGCGCCGCTATCCCGGCAGACTTGCGGCCGGATGCGGGGGCCGTTGAGCGCGCCTCGACCGCTGCGCGCTTCACAGGCCGCCGCGCAGCGTAGATTGACCAGTCCGGCAACGCGCCGCAACACTCCCCGGAATGCCAGACCTCCGCCTCGCCACGTTCAATTGCGAAAACCTGATGATGCGCTGCGATTTCCGCCAGGCGGGCATCAAGCGGGCGCGTGAGCGGCTGACGGAGGTCGACGATGCCGCCGTCGCCGCGCAGGTGGATTCGGTGTTCAATGTCCTTTCAGAGGATGACCGGACGCTCACCGCCGAAGCGCTATCGGTCACGCAGGCCGAGGTCTGCGCCCTGCAGGAGGTGGAGAACCTCGTCACCCTCACCGCCTTCGACACCCGGTACCTGGCACGTTGGTCAGGTTCTGAGTATGAAGACCGTATCCTGCTTGAGGGGAATGATAGCCGCGGCATCGATGTCGGCCTGCTGTCCCGCGTGCCGGTCATCCATTCCCGCAGCCATGCGCGGGAAACCTATGGCCGGCTTGGTCTGACACCGCCAAATGGACTGAGCGTCAATGACTATGTCTTCCGGCGGGACTGCCTCGAAGCGGACATCGTGAAGGACGGGCGCGTGCTGACGCTTTTTGTCTGTCATTTCAAGTCGATGTATGGCGGGCGCCACAAAACCCGCGCCATCCGGCAGGCCGAGGCCCGGGCCGTGCGCCTGATCATCGAACGGCGCTTTCCGGACCCGGCCGCCGCCGAATGGGTGATCCTCGGCGATTTCAATGACTATTTCGAGCGCGACGGGCTGGCGCTGCACGATCACGGCCTCGGGCCCCTGATCGATGACGGATTCGCGGTGGATCTCGCGGCCCACGCCATTGCAGACCCTTATGACCGCTGGACTCATCACTATAATGGTGACGACACCTATGGCGCGCTGGACCATATCTTCCTCTCCCCGGCCCTTGCGCAGCGCAATCCGAGACCACACGTACGCATCGTTCGCGCGGGAACCCCGTTCCGCGCGCGGCGTTATGAGGGGGCACGTTTTCCTGGCGTAGGCTGGAGCGAGCCGAAGGCTTCGGATCATTGTCCGCTGGCCGCGACACTGCAGTTTGAAGGACGCCCGCTGGCGCCGTAATATCCGGTCCGGCACCCCAGTATCCCGCACATTTGGAGACCCGCAGCCATGTCCCGTTTAGACAAGCTGGTCGAAACCGTTGAGACCTATCAGGCGCTGGCCACTGAGAATTATGACCGGATCCGCGGCCTTGCCGAACAGATCCGCGGCGGCCTGTGCGATTATATCGGCATGGGTGAGATGACCTGCGTCTTCCTGGTGCCGCCGAAAGGCCCGTTTGAGCCCAAAGCCTATGGCGATGCCGCCTTTTCCATGGCGCCGCGCGGTTTCCGCCCGCTGTCGCCGGTCGCCTTCGGCCTGGCTGTGCGCCTGTCGCGCGGCAATGACTGGCTGCGGGTCACCATGCAGTGCCGGAAAGTGGGGGAGACCTTCTTTGTCGGTATTGAGGAGGGCGCGGAGCATGAATTCAACCTGCCGCTCAGTTTCGAGAGCCAGCTGCCTTTCTATGACCATATCTATTCCCACATTCTGAACTGGTTTACGGACCAGATCGAACGCTACAAGAACGGCGAATACGGCAACCGTGTAATCGGTTTCGACTTCGCGGATGACACAAGCCAGCAGGACGTCTAGGCTTCCGCTGGGGCATCACCTGAGATGGGGCATATATGAACGGGATCGATTTTGCCCTGGCGAGTGCGGGGTCAAGCGAACTCATCTTTGCCTGCGCCCTGATCGGGGCGTTGGGGATTGGTGCGCAATGGCTCGCCTGGCGGCTGCAGGCCCCCGCGATCGTTCTGATGGCGCTGGCCGGCCTGGCCGTCGGTCCGCTATGGGCGGTGGTCTTCGGCGAAGCGCTGCTGGACCCTCAGCGCGTGTTCAATGGCGGCGGCAAGGAATTGTTGCGCCCCATCGTGTCGCTGGCTGTGGCCGTGATCCTGTTCGAGGGCGGGCTGGTCCTGAAATTCGAGTCGCTGCGCGAAGCCGGTGCGGCGGTGCGCCGGATGGTCTTCCTTGGCGGACCGCTGGCCTGGTTCCTGGGCACCCTTGCGGCGCGCTACACGGCTGGGCTCGACTGGGGCAGTGCCGTTGTGTTTGCGGGCGTGTTGGTCGTGACCGGCCCCACCGTGATCATGCCTCTGCTCCGCCAGTCCAAGCTGGGCGGCCGGGCAGGGGCCTTCCTGAAATGGGAAGGCATCGTCAACGATCCGGTCGGGGCCCTGTTCGCCGTGGCTGCGTTCGAGATCATCCGCGTCGCTGCCACCGGGGAATCCATTCTCGGCAAGGGGGCGATGATTGTCTTTGCGGTCGCGCTGGGCGTTGGCCTCGGTATCGCATTCGGCCTCGGCATGGTGCGGGCCTTCCGCCAGGGCTGGACCCCGGAATACCTGAAAGCGCCGATCATCTTCGCGTCCATCATCCTCTGCTACGCCATTGCGGAGATGATCGAGAAGGAAATCGGCCTCGTTGCCGTGACCGCCTTTGGCATGACGCTGGCCAATTCGCGCCTTGCTGGCCTCAATGAGCTGCGCAAGTTCAAGGAAGACATTGCCGTCCTCCTGGTCTCCGGCGTGTTCGTGATCCTGACGGCCAATCTGACGCCGGACGTGATCCGCCGGGCGCTGACCTGGAACACGCTGGCCTTCCTGATCGTGATGCTTTTCGTGGTGCGCCCGCTATCGGTGTGGATCGCCACATTCGGCACGTTGAAGCGGAATGAGGCCTTGCTGCTGGGCTGGATCGCCCCGCGCGGTGTGGTGGCCGTGGCTGTCTCCAGCCTGTTCGCAACGCTGCTGTACGATCTCGGCCGGCAGGGCGATTCCAAATTCTACTTCTCCGGCGCCGAGCAGATCACCCCGCTGGCCTTCGCCATGGTGTTCGCGACGGTTGTGCTGCACGGCTTCACGATCGGGCCGCTGGCCCGGCGGCTGGGGCTCGCCCGCAAGGAGCGCCCCGGTGTGCTGCTGGTCGGCGTCAATCCGTGGAGCATCGATTTCGCCCGCACGCTCAAGGATATCGGCATCGAGCCGATCCTGGCGGACAATACCTGGCGGCGCCTGAGGCCCGCGCGGGAAGCGGGGCTCAGCACCTTCTTCGGGGAAGTTCTGTCGGAAGACGCCGAAGTGCGGCTCGACCATTCGGCCTTCGACCAGGTGCTCGGTCTGTCGGCGAACGAGCCCTACAATGCGCTCGTTTCCAGCCATTTCGCGCCCGAGCTGGGCCGCCACAAAGTGTTCCAGCTGTCCGCGCAGGAGACCGAGGAAGACGATCACCGCACCCTCGGCCTGTCGACGCGGGGCCGCACGCTGATCCGCCGCGGGCGCAGCTATGACAGCCTGATCCGGGATCATTATCGCGGCTGGGAGTTCTCCAAGACCCGCCTGACCGACACCTATGACATTGAGCATTTCAAGCGGGACCGCCCGAAGGCCGACATCGTCGCGGAACTGCGCCCGGACGGCGCGCTGAACTTCCTTGGGCCGCACCGGGAGGTGAAGGGCGGCGAAGGCGTGACGCTGATCAGCTTCGGCCCGCCGCGCGAGGCAGAGACGCCGGCTGTCGAGGCGGCTGCAAGCTCTGACGAGACCGTCGGGAAAGCCTGACTGGCTGATTTTCGGACGCGTCCTGAGTGCAGAGACTGAATTCTGGTCTCAGGGTGACCGGGCAGGCGCTATGGCCGGGCGCCGGCCGGGGCAAGGCTTTGTTCCGGTGCGGATTATTCGCGGATTATTCCCCGGCGGCCTGCAGGCCTGCACCATGCGTGCGCAACCAGGTGCGGTGATGCTTCCAGTCCGGGCAGCATTTTGTCACATGCGCCCAGAATTTCGCGGAGTGATTCATCTCAAGGATGTGGGCGCATTCATGGGCGGCCACATAGTCCAGCACTTCCGGCGGGGCCATGACCAGCCGCCAGGAAAAGGACAGCTGCCCGTCATGGGTGCACGAGCCCCAGCGCGAGCGCGTGTCTTTCACCGAAATGCTCTTATGGGAGACGCCAAGCGTGGCGCAGTGGCGCTTGACCGAACGGGTCAGATCGGCCCGGGCCTGCTTTTTCAGATAGCGCACCACGCGCAGTTCCATCGTTTCCGGATCTCCCGGAACACTCAGTAATCTTGGGGAATTTTCATCTTCCGCCCAGATTTTCGCGACGCGTCCCTCGCCTTCGGACGTCAGCTGAAGCGGGGCGCCGCGATACTGGATCATGGCGCCTTCCTCGAACCGGACAGGCTCTGGCAGATGCTGCAGGCGCATCGAAATCCAGTCTGCGCGCTCTGCTGCAAAGGCGGCGGCATCCTTGATCTGGCGGCGTGATGGGGCAACCGCGACTGCCTCACGGCGGCGTTCGTCGAGGCGCAGGATCAGCCGCCGGGCCTTGGCATTCACCTCGAACCTGACACGCACATGCTGCCCGTTTGGTGCACGCAGCGTCATTGTCTGGCCATTGTTGTAGGTCATTGCTAAGACTTCCGCTCTAGCGCCGGACGCGCGTGCATTCCAATACCCATTTATTCAGAGGGCCAACATATGAAATATCTGCTGACGGGCGTCGCCGCCATCACAATGCTTACGGCTTGCGGGCAGAAAGACAAGCCGAATGACGCGGCTGCGCCGTCCGGAATTGTGTTCTCCGAATCCAAGGTGCCGTCCTTCTCGGTCCACAAAGGAGATGCAGCATCTGCTGCCGCCGCCCTCGCCGCCATGTCGCTGGAAACACCTGGGTCTGGCAATGTCACCTGGGGTGGCCGGACGGTGGACGGCGACAAGGCCGTCTTCACCGACGTGACGATCGTGACCTCGGCCAATGAGGACGACGATGAAGACGGTGACGAAGATGGCGCTTCCGGGCTCGACGGCGCAGACCTGACGGTCGCGAAACTCGAACTGGACGGCCTGGCCATGCAGGATGGTGCGCCGAGCTTCTCACGCATCCTCCTCAGCGACATGACCTTCGTGCCGTCAGACCCGGAAGAAGCCGAAAACGGCTCGGGCAAGGTCGGCTCCATCGAACTGGTCAATCCTTCGCCGGCAACGGCCGGATGGGTCGCCAGCCTGTTCTCCGAAGACGAGGTCCCCGACCTGCCGGAAGGCGACGCGCTGGCCTTCGACCAGTGGGCCGTGCACGATGTTGACTTCGCCGTCGACGATCCGGAGGGCCAGCAGGGCACCTTCACGATCGGCGCGGTCGAAGTGACCGGCCTGAAGGATCAGGTGGCCGCACTGATGAAGCTCGACGGGCTGAACTTCGACATGATCGATCCGGTCGAAGGCACCAATATGAAGCTGGACCTCACCTCCATCGAATTGCGCGGCGCCGATCTCGGCCTGCTGTCGGATGCGTCCGCAGATGCGACGGATCCGGAAGAGGTGTCGCAGATGATGAACCTTGCCGGACAGGACCCGGCCAATCCGGGCTATGAATCGCTGACGCTCAACGGCTTCGACATGAACATGGCCGGTGTGAAGATCGACATGCCGAAACTCGTCTCCGCCGTTGGCCACGACAAGTCAAACTCCCTCGTTGCGGTGAAGACCGAGCCGTTCAAGGTGACGCTCACCACGGATGCCGGCAAATATGGCGAACAGCTCGCCGGACAGCTGGCCATGCTGGGCTATGAGTCCCTGGAAGTGACCGGCGCCGGTTACCAGACCTATGATCCGGCAACTGACCTTACCACCTATGCCGAGGGCCAGAACTACTGGGCGCTGAAAGACGGGTTCCGCGTTGATTTCGGTGCGCAATATGCCGGTGCCAGGGAAATGGCCCTGGCTAAACAGTCTGACGATCCGGCGGATGTGCTGGGCGATACGCTCGACAATATGATCATCCACAATATGGAATTGTCGCTGAAAGATGACGGCTTCCTCAACCGGGCGATCAACGCCTATGCCGCTCAGGCAGGCCAGGACCCGCAGGAAGTCCGCAATCAGCTGACCGGCATGCTGGCCATGGCCCCGATGATGGCGGCTGGCAGCGGCATCGATCCGGAACTGCTGACCGAGGCTTCCACGGCGATCGGCAGCTTCGTGTCCGATCCGAAGACGCTGACCCTCAAGCTGGACCCGGCACAGCCGCTGGCCATGTCGACGCTGGCCGACATGGAAGATCCGTCCGCGCTGACCAAGACGTCGCTCGGCTTCTCCGCCTCCAACGAATAGGCGGCCCTCAACACCAGACCGGCGCGCGCATCCATCTGGGTGCGCGCGCTTTTCTTTTTGGCGGGCCGGGTGCATAGCGTAGCGCCATGAAAATCGCATTCTTCGGAGACGTCGTCGGAAAGCCCGGCCGCCAGGCCGTGCTGGACCATTTGCCGGGCCTGAAAGCCCGCCTGCGCGTCGACTTTGCCATTGTGAACGCTGAGAACTCAGCCGGCGGCTTTGGCCTGACCAGCGCCATTGCGGAAGAGTTCTTCGCCGCCGGCGCTGACTGCCTGACCCTCGGCGACCATGCCTGGGACCAGCGCGAAGCCCTGACCTATATCGAGCGGGAACCGCGCCTCCTGCGCCCGATCAATTATCCGCCTGCCGCCAACGCGCCGGGGAAGGGGGCCCATCTTTATGCCCTGCCGGATGGCCGCCGCGTCGGCGTGATCCAGGCGCAGGGCAATGTGTTCATGAAGCAGACATTGAGCTGCCCGTTCGATGCGGTGGACGCTGCGCTCGATTCCATGCCGCTGGGCACGGTGGCCGATGCCATCGTGGTCGACATGCATTGCGAGGCAACGTCAGAGAAGATGGCCATGGGCCACCATTGCGACGGCCGCGCCAGCCTCGTCGTCGGCAGCCACACCCATGTGCCCACCGCCGACACGATGATCCTCGAAAGCGGCACGGCCTACCAGACCGATGCCGGCATGTGCGGCGACTATGACAGCGTGATCGGCATGCAGAAACAGAACTCGCTGAACCGCTTCATCACCCAACTCCCCGGCGAACGCTACCAGCCCGCCCTCGGCGAGGGCACCATCTGCGGCACCTATGTCGAAACCGACGACCGCACGGGACTGGCGATCCGTATAGAGCCAATCCGGATGGGTGGGCGGTTAAGCGAGATTGTGCCGGGGTGAGGGGATCGTAGGGGTGGCGCATATCCTTTGTTCCGGTAGAGTTAGTGGTCGAACTTGGAACTTGAAGCGATCAGTACTTTTTGTGCTAACCATTTCATGAGCTCAATGTACTGCTTCAATAGTTCTGCTTCCTCAGAAAACGGAAGAAGGCCGGAGGATTCGATATCCGCCTCATCCATCTTTGAGTGAACAATCTTACAGCGAATATCGTATATGGCGTCGGCCAGTCTATCCAGGTTCACAGCAAGCGGCTTGCCAGAAAGCACCTTGTGAGATGTCAATCTCTTTTGCGGCTTGGAAAAAAAATCTGTGCGCTCAGATTCTTGCTGCAAGTACATTAGCAGCTCGTCTTCGACTATGCATTCGCCAAGAGTGGCCTTCAGTTGTTGGCGCTCATTTCCAATTCTCCCGTGAGAAGAAGAGCTGACAACCGCTAGTAACCTGCCTATGTCCGTCTCTTTCTCTGGTCGAAATGTTGGGTCCTTAATTATGCAGCGAATTTGTCTGCCTGCTTCTTTCTTTGAGTAAATGGGAAAATAATACTCAAGGACTTGATAAAGAGCCAAGAACTCCAGTAGCGGCATCCCTGTCGCGCTTAGTGCGTACCAATAAAGAGACAAAGGTTCTTCGTCGTATTCGTAGGCGGGAAACCCAAGCTCGAGTTTTTCTGAACATCTGTGACCGCTTTTTGTAAAACGCTTTAATTTAGTTTGTTTACGGAGTGAGATTGCGATTCCGGTTTCTAAATTTAAATTGAAAAAATATGAACTGGAAAGTCGAGTTAGGAGGGAAAGGGTCTGGTCGTGGGTCTGGTGTTCGAAACCTGATATCCGAATAATTCTTGAACTGCCTATCCTGCCGATCTTGCTTACAAGAGATCCGTGGGAGTGTCCGAATTCGATAGTGGTGCCGGTGGAGTAATTTGAGACGGTGAAATCCGAGATAGGAGTAAATTTCTCATTAGGTGAGCTCGGTTCTTCCTCTATCTCGACTTCATCGCCCCCGCTCTGGCTTCTTCGATCCGAGAATCTCTGCAATAGGAATATGGATCGTTGATCCAATAGCGTAATGCGTGCTTCAATTATCCCTTCGTCTTTTAATACAAATGCATCGTAGTCGCCCAAGTACGTAATGCATTCGAATTGTATCATTTCTGCTGCGGGAGCAGACTTGTCGTCGATTACCAGAGTGCGCGTTTGCCCACCGTTAGGAAGTTGGATAGCTATCATTCGGCCCCGCAAGGCCGAGGTTTCCCCGCTCTGATAAGAAATACCGGCGCTTTTCAGTCTTTGGGTAATACGATCAAGGGGGGCAGGATCTATCGGCAAGTTTAGTTTACCTTTTACCTTAGGTAGATGAATGGTTGTTGACGGCGATTCGTGATGATCTGGCAACCCGCCCTAAGGCACCTCTCTTCGTCCCGGCCGGGATAACCGGCGGAAAATCACTCCTCACCCTCCACCCGCGTCACGCCCGATGGCCGGAGGCCATCTGGGCGCCCATCTCTGAATGGGGCGGCGGGGGAGTCATGATCTGGTGCGTGCACCGAGGGTGACGTGCGTGCGGGGATGACGCGTGAGGGGAACGCTGCCCTCAATCCGGTGAAACGGCGCGTAGGGCTTTCAGGGTGGTTTTCACGTCGGCATAGCCGTTGCCGGGGAAGCTGGCTTCCACTTCTTTCTGGGCCTTCTGCCACAGCGGATAGGCCGTCTTCAGAATATCCTTGCCCGCCGGGGTGAGGGTGATCTTCCGTTTGCGCGCCGGGCCTTCTTCGCCGCGCACGACATAGCCGGCGGTCTCCAGCGGTTTCAGGTTCCGCGTCAGGGTCGTGCGGTCCAGGCTCAGCCACTGGCCCATCTCGCTGATCGAGTCCGGCTCGGTCATGCCGACCGTGACCAGAAGCGTGAATTGCGTGATCGTCAGCCCGGCGGGCCGCAGCGCGTCGTCAAAGTGGCGCGTCATGACGCGGGCCGCGCTCAGCGTGCGCACGCCGGCGCACCGGCCCGACACATCCTCAAATATCTTGTCCAGTTTCGCCATAACGTGAACCTACACGACCGAGCGCGCGCCTCCAAGCGCAGAAACTTTGTCAGGCCTGTTGAAATGGCCTCAATAAAGTGTATATGCACGACATAAGGTAAGCATTCGGGACAGTCCCTAATGCCCTTAACAGATCAGGAAACGCCCAATGCCACTCTGGAAAGTCTATCACCCCGCCGGGGCCTATACGCCCGAAGACAAACAGGCCTTTGCCGAGACGATGACCGAGATCTATGCGCGCGTCATGCCGCGTTTCTACGTCAATGTCCTGTTCCACGAAGTGGGCGAGAACACGCTCTATATCGGCGGCAAACCCCGGAACAATTTCGTCCGCATCACGATGGCCCATATCGCGCGGGAATTCCCCTCGGAGGAAGGCAGCCGCCGGTTCATCGATGCCGTCAACAGGCTGATCGCCCCCTGGGTGAAGGATCGCGGGTTCGACTGGGAATTCCATATCGATGAGACGCCGTTCGATCTCTGGTCCATCCAGGGCTTCTACCCGCCGCGCGAAGGCACCCCCGACGAAGCCCGCTGGATCGCGGAGAACAAGCCGTCCCCGCGCACCCATGACTGATCCGCATCCGTCATATGCCAGACAAGGAGGCGTGAGATGAGTTTCCGTAAACCGGACGGCGTGGCCGTCATCACGGGCGCGTCCTCGGGCATCGGCGCGGCCTTCGCTGAGCGGCTCGCCAGCGAAGGCTATCCGCTCCTGCTGGTCGCGCGCCGCAAGGACCGCTTGGATCAGGCGGCGGCAGACCTGTCGGCGCGCCACGGCGTGAAGGTCGAGACGCTGGCCGCAGATCTTGTCGATCCGGCGGATCTCGCCGGTCTGGAGGCCCGCCTTCGGGCGGGCGGGGTGGCCATGCTGGTCAACAATGCAGGCGCCGGCGGCCTCGGCCCGACGGCCGCCAGCACGCCGGACAAGATGCAGGACCTGATCTGGCTGAACGTCATCGCCCTGACGCGGCTGTCGCATGCCGCGCTCGAAGGGGTCCGGAAGGCGGGGGCGGGCGTGCTGATCAATCTCGGCTCGGTCATCGCCTTTGCGCCCTCGGCGGGCGGCGCGGTCTATAGCGGAACGAAGGCCTATGTGCTGAACTTCACGCGCGCGCTGCAGATGGAATATGCGAGCAGCGACATCCGCATCCAGGTCCTGATGCCGGGGCCGGTCCGCACGGAGTTTTTCTCCTCTCAGGGCCTCAGCGATGCGGTCTTCCCGGAAGAGAGCTTCCTCTCTGCGGAGCAGCTTGTATCTGCGGCGCTTGCCGGCCTCTCCCTCGGTGAGACCGTCACCACTCCCACCCTGGCCAATCCGGAAACCTGGGACGAGATGGAGATCGCGAGAGGGCGATATATGGCGGAGGTCATCTCCGGCGCCGTCGCCCCGCGCTATCTGGGGCTGTAGGGGGGCGCGCGAAGGCGCATGTGAATTCCCCTGATCCGCCATGGTCCGGTATAGTCATGCCTGATCATGGCGGGGTCGCCCATAGTCATGTGACGTCACGACGTAGACAGATTTTGTGTGCCGGAAGTCACGTCTGATCTCCGGCGTGTCATCCCGGAATTTGCGCAGCCAATATCCGGGACCTTCTCTCATGCTGCCACAGCCCCCTCCGTCGCCTTCGGCGCCACCTCCCCCGCAGGCGAGGGAGGATACCCCTGCCGCACGCACCGCACTGCGCTTTCCCGAAGCAGGCCCAAGCGTAAGCGCAGGGCTTTTGCTCTCTGCCAGTCATCCTTCGACTTCGCTCAGGATGAGCCCCTCTCTTGCTGCACCTCCGAAGCGCTCATGCTGAGCGAAGTCGAAGCACGGGCGCAGGCTGGAAGAAGGTCCCGGATAAGCGCTGCGCGCTTTCCGGGATGACGGGTGGCGGGGGCTTATCCACCAGCCCAACCACTCCAATCTGCCGCAATCATTGCTGCAAAAAGAATCCCATCCGACACCTCAGTCCCCGGACGTATACTCCGGCCCATGTCACTCTTTCACCCACCTGCCTGGTTCCCGCCGCAGCTTGCTTTTCTCTGGCCCCTGATCTGGGTCCAGGTGCTGATGCTGCGCGCGCAGATCCGGGCCGCCTATGGGCGCGGCGTGAAGTATCATTGGTGTATCGGCGCGAATGGGCGCGTGTATCTTCACTCGATTGACTGGATCCCCGGGCAGAAGAAAGCGCGGACTCATCTGCAGCCCGCTGCGTATACAAATGCCCGCCTCGCTGCCGCGTGTAGCGGCGTCGCGTATACGCCTGAACATCTCCGCTTGCGTCCCCTCTCCCTCGGGAGAGGGGTAGGGGTGAGGGGCGGCGCGCTGTCCGCACTTGCTGTGCTCGCTGAAATGCTGCGGCCCCTCATCCCCAACCCCTTGTTCGGGCGAACGCAGTGCGTTCGCTTGCCCTCACAAGCCCCAAGGAGAAGGGGCTTCATTCTGCCCCTGCCGGAAACCTGAACCCCGGCCTGACCCGAAAACATCCAAGCACACCCACCAGGCGCCTTTACGGGCGTCGTGCGTGCTGGCCGTCATGTTTCCTGCTCCGTTTTGCGCGCCGGCATGGCTGACGTCTTCGCCTGACAAGGCTGCGTGGCGGCCATGCTGGAATCGGCCCGCAAGGATCTGCTCGCCCCGGCCTGAGCATCGGGCCGGACTTGCCCGTCTGACCGCCCCGGCTTGGCCTGCGGCGTCCCATGCGCTAAAGCCCTGCCTTTCCAGTTTCGAACCGCTGCCGAGAGGGTTTTCATGGCCGGCCACAGTAAATGGGCAAATATCCAGCACCGCAAAGGCGCACAGGACAAGAAGCGCGCCGCGCTGTTCTCGCGCCTCTCCAAGGAGCTCACCATCGCGTCGAAAATGGGCGGTCCCGATGCGGACGCCAATCCGCGCCTGCGTCTGGCCATCCAGAACGCCAAGGGTCAGTCGATGCCGAAGGACAATATCCAGCGCGCCATCGACAAGGGCCAGGGCGGCGGCGGCGAAGATTATATGGACATCCGCTATGAGGGCTTCGGCCCCGGCGGCGTCGGTATCATCGTGGAAGCCTCCACCGACAACAAGAACCGCGCCGCGACCGACATCCGTACGGCCTTTTCCAAGAATGGCGGAAACCTCGGCGAGACGGGCTCTGTCTCCTTCGGCTTCGACCAGGTCGGTGAAATCGAATACCCGCCGGAAGCCGGCAGCGAAGACGAGATCATGGAAGCCGCCATCATGGCCGGCGCCCAGGATGTCGAGTCCGACGAAAGCGGCCACTTCATCTACACCGCCCGTGAAGAGCTGCAGACCGTGGCCGACGCGCTGACCGAACATTTCGGCGAAACGGTCGAGCCCAAATCGACCAAGCTGATCTGGAAACCGCAGAACACGGTGCCGGTCGAAGGCGACGCCGCCGACACGCTGATGAAGCTGCTCGACGTGCTGGACGATCTCGATGACGTCTCGAACGTCTACGACAATTCCGAACTGTCGGATGAGGAGGCCGCCCGCCTCGCTGGCGAGTGACCCGAAGCAGGCTGTTTTCCCGCCTCTGTCATCAGGTGACTGACACAGGGGCGGACAAACATGCGCAAAATCATCTTTCTGGCACTTCTGACGGGCGGGCTGGCCGCCTGTTCCAATCCCACCGAAACGCGGGTCGCCTCGGCCTGCGAGGTGGCCTTCGTCGATCCGCCGGGCGAGCGGACGACCTACGACTCCATCGAAACCCTCTGCAGTTGCTTTGCGAAGAACACGCGCGACAATGAAGGCAGCAATTATCTCGCCCGGATCGAGGCGGCGCTGGCCGCCCTTGGCGAGCGCCGCGCCGCGGATGGCACTGCCTGGCCGGAGGCCTATGTCGCGCTTGAGGACGAGTACAAGGCCGCCGGGAACGATACGGCGCTGGAGGGGCTTGGCGATATCCTTGCCCGCATGTCCTCCGTGCAGGACGACCTGAAGGCGGACGGGACGTGCAACGAATTCCACTGAGCCGGGGTTAAGCCGGACTTCTGCCGGATCAGTCCGGACTTCGTCATGACCAAACCGGACTTCATCATGACCTGTCCAGACCGGACTATGCCGAACCGGCCAACGGCCGTGTCCCGCGCCTCCGGGGGGCGCCCCTTGACTCACTTCATGATCGCACATACTTTGTAATTCAAAGTCCTTTGTGGAGAATGAGACATGAGCCCGCAATCCCTTGCCGATGACCTGGCCTATATCCGTGATCTTGCTGAAGCAGGGGAGAAGGCGCCGTTGCTTGGCGGGCGCTATCTTGTCTGGTGGGGCGCGCTGACCACGCTGGCCTATCTGGCCCAGTATGCCATCCTTGAACGGCTGGTCGGACTGCCCCCGCAAGCCCTGAGTTTCCTGTGGGGCGGCTACGTCATCCTGGGGCTTGGCGGCTCCTTCTCGATGCACAGGACATTCGGTCCGGGAAAGCCGGGGGCAGCCTCCACCGGAAACCGGGTTTCGGCACTGGTCTGGAAGTCTGCCGGCCTGTTCCTCGGGGCTTATTTTACCGGCACGTTTTTCAAGGCCGCCCTTGGGCCTGCCGATTTCGACCCGTTCATCTGGTCGCTTCCGCTGGTGGTCGGGGTGTACGGGCTTGCGCAATATGCCGGCGGCGTGATGGCAGGCAGCCCTGTGCTGACACGGGCCGGGCAGGCGGCGCTGGTCGCGACAATTCCCGCTGTCATGCTGGTCGGGTCGCCCCTGGCCTGGCTGCTGGGGGCGGCGGTCGCGGCCTTCTGTATCCTGCTGCCCGGTATCGTCCTGATGCGGAACGAGCCGTCGGCGACAGTATAGGCGCGCGCACATGTCCGGAGAAAACCCCTTCGACCACAATGACATAGACGATGTCATCCATGGCCGCCTGCGCCTTGGCGTCATGGCCTACCTGTCTTCGGTCAGCCCGGCTGTTTTCGGTGAGCTGCGCGACAAGGTGGGCGCGACGGATGGCAATCTGTCCACCCATCTGCGCAAGCTGGAAGAGGCCGGTTATATCACGCAGGAAAAACGGTTCGTCGGCCGGCGGCCCCAGACGCGGGTGCACCTGACCGAGGCCGGGCGCCAGGCCTGGCTCACCTGGCTGGACCGGATGCAAGCGCTGATAAAGGCGGCTGAATAGACGCCGGAGCGGCCTAAGGGCTGACGAGGCGGATCTGGCTGCGGGCGCCGTCTTCACCGGCCGAGGCGGCGACATGCCAGCCGAGCGCCTCATAAGCCTTGCGGGCCCCGAAATTCTGGGTGTCGACATCCAGCGTCAGCGGCTGTCCCGCTTCCTCCCGCGCGACCTCCAGCAGCCCGCGGCCAACGCCGCAGAAGCGCCAGTCCTCGTGCACGAAGATGTGGTCGATATAGGCGTCGTGCGGCTGTAGCGTGAGGAAGCCGATGATGCCGGCGCTCGGCTCTTCGGCGACCCAGATCTTCGCCCCGGGCAGGGACCGGATCAGCCGGGCCACATAGGGCCGGGGCGCGCCGCGCCACGGGAATTTGCGCAGGCACGACATGAAGATCGACATGCAGGCCTGCCCGTCGCTCGTTTCATATTTGCGTATGTGCCAGCCGGCTCCGGCATGAATGTACATGCCCTGAAAGTACCAACACAATTTCGTGCGTCCACCGTTTCCGGGCTGTGGACGCTGCAAAACTACATCTGCATCGTCCAGCCTTCGACGCCCATGGCTGCCTGGCGGATGGCTTCCGACAGGGTGGGGTGGGCGTGGCAGGTGCGCGCGATGTCTTCGGAGGCCGCGCCGAATTCCATGGCCACGCACAGCTCGCCGATCATCTCGCCAACGCAGGGCCCCATCAGGTGGGCGCCGAGGATGCGGTCGGTTTTCTTGTCGGCCAGGATTTTCACGAAACCGGTGGTTTCGTGGTTCGTCCGGGCGCGGGAATTGGCCATGAAGGGGAACTTACCCTTCACATATTCAACGCCTTCTTCCTTCAGCTGGTCTTCCGTCTTGCCGACCCAGGCGATCTCCGGGTTCGTGTAGACAACGCTCGGCACGAGATCGTAGTCGACATGACCGGCCTTGCCGGCGATCAGCTCGGCAACCGCTACGCCGTCGTCTTCCGCCTTGTGGGCCAGCATCGGGCCGTGAATACAGTCGCCGATTGCCCAGACGCCGTCAGCCGCCTTGAAGTGACCGTCGGTGACCTGCACGACGCCGCGCTTGTCCGTGGTCACGCCGACAGCTTCGAGGCCCAGACCGTCTGTGTACGCACGGCGCCCGACGGCGACGATAACGACATCGGCGTCCAGCGTTTCTGTCTCACCGCCCTTGGCCGGCTCCATGGAGAGTTTCAGTTTGGACTTCATCTTCTCGACGCCGGTCACTTTCTGGCCGAGGCGGAAGGTGAGGCCCTGCTTCTTGAAGGTGCGCTGGGCTTCCTTGGCGATTTCGCTGTCAGCGCCCGGCATGATGCGGTCGAGATATTCAACAACGGTCACTTCCGCGCCGAGGCGGGACCAGACCGAGCCCATCTCAAGACCGATGACACCGGCACCAATCAGGATGAGGCGCTTCGGCACGGTGGTCAGCGACAGGGCGCCGGTGTTCGTCACCACGCGCTCCTCGTCGATTTCGATGCCCGGCAGGCTGACAGGCTCGGACCCGGTGGCGATGACGATGTTCTTCGTTTCCAGCGTCTGCTTGGAACCGTCGGCGCCTTCGACCTCGACCTTGCCGGGGCCGGCGATCTTGCCGCGGCCCTTGATGTATTCGGCATTGTTTTTCTTGAACAGGAATTCGATACCCTTGGTCAGACCGTCGACGGTCTCGTCCTTCTGGGCGATCATCTTTTCGATATCGACATCCAGCTTGCCCGTCTTGATGCCCATGGACTCAAAGTCCTGCTGGGCCGCGCGGAACAGGTCCGACGTGTGCAGGAGCGCCTTGGACGGAATGCAGCCGACATTCAGGCAGGTACCGCCCAGCTTGCCGCGGGATTCGATACAGGCAACCTTCAGCCCGAGTTGTCCTGCGCGGATTGCGCAATTGTAGCCGCCGGGGCCGCCACCGATGATGACGACGTCATAGGTCTCTGCCATGGGAATTTCTGCCTTGCGAAAAGGGGCCTGAGGATTCGAGCGCCAACCTAGGCATTTACGCCCTGAAATCAATGCGCCCTTGGTAGGGAGCGCAGCTTCAACTGCGTGGCAGGATAAATAGCAGGCCCATCAGCACAACAAGGATGCCCGAAAACACCGCTTCGTCCATCCAGAGCACCGAATTGGCCCCGGAAAAGACCATTGAGGCAGCCAGAAGCACGAAAACCCCCACACCGATCAGGCTGAGCAGGGCACCGAAAGGTTTGCCAGCGGCCGCCATGAGGCCGCCAACGACCGCGATCAACGTGCCCACGATCCGCAACAGGCTTGTCGGCGGAGAGAGGAGGGCATCAGACAGGGGGCTGCCGCGGGAAACGATCACATTTACCGTATGAATGCCGCCCCAGAGCAGCCAGGCCGCGATTACCGCAAGCGCAAAACCGGCCAGACGTCGTAAAGCCATGACAACCCTCCCATGGTCGTTTTTCGGCCAGCATACGCGATGTCACAGGAAAGCGAAGCGGTTTCCGGGCCTGGCGGACCGGACCGGATCAGGCGCGGCCGCGGGCTTCCAGCACTTTCTGACGGCGCGCGGCAGCCTTGCGCCCGTGATGGGCGAAGCTGGCCCGCTGGCGGGCAACGGCGGCCGGAACGAAGCCGGGCCGGGTCCGGGGCGCGCCGAAGACGTGCTTGCGAACCACAATAGGTTCTTCGTCATTTGCCGTCTGCTGCACGATAATGGTCTGGACCGCGGGGGCCGTTTCTTCGGGCTGGGGCTGGGCTTCCGCCGGGTCTGCCTTGCGGGCAGGGCGGCAGCGCAATTCCCAGACGGCAAACAGCAACAGGACGCCAACGGCGCCGACGCCGGCGACACCGCCTTCGGCGATGCTGGGGTTTTCCCACCAGCCGGGTTCGAAGGTGACGAGATAGAAAACGGGGAAACCAGCGCCCATGCCGCAGATATACCAGGCGACAGCACCCTGGCGGCGGGCCGATACCATGGCTGCAGCGCAGTAAAAGCAGAGTGCGGCCAGCAGGTAGGGGCCGCCATTGTCGATCCCCAACTGGCGCCAGTTCACGGTGGCAAGACCATCGGCCAGCTGGTCATGCGCCAGCCAGCTGACGGCCATCATGATCGATGGCCAGCGCACAGCCGTCAGCGCGCCAAAGGCAAAGGCGATCGCAAAACAGGTAATCAGAATGGCGATAAACTGGCGGAGCATGCTTAACGCCGTACCACGCGCGTGGTGACGATCCGCTGAACAGAATCGATGAAATTTGTTCAGTTCTGCCCATCGGGCAAATTTATTCTGCGGGGTCGCCGACCGCGTCGAACATCAGCCCGATACAGGTTTCAGGCTCGATCACGAAATCGGGGATATATTTTCCGGTTTCCGGGTCCAGCCTGTATTCCACCTTGCGGTCCTCGCCCTTGATCGGGCCGGTGTAGCGGTAGTCGACATAGAACACGTCGCTGCTGGTCCGGGAGGCCTGGATCGTGCCTTCCAGAATACATGGCTGCAGATCGTCATAGGCCGCGCCGCTGGTGTCTTCGAGCGTCTCGACATCGGCCCGCACCTTGGGGCCGTCCGGCGTGATCTCGATCAGGGTCTGCAGGCTGGCCGTATAGCCCTGCGCAGTATAGCCGGCCTGCACCATCATGGTCGGATAGTTCAGGAGGCCGGTGCGCAGCGAATAGTCCGGCGGCATGCCGAAACCATTGCCGAAGCCAAGGTCCGGCCACTCGCCGATGATCTCGCCATCCTTGATGTAATGGGCCGCGACATAGCCGGCGGAGACATGGGCGTCTTCGCGATTCTGCGCCTTGGAAACGAGGGCGATATAGTCGTCAAACTGGACGGCAAAGGCAGGCGAGACGTCAAACGTCTCTCCGTCGTCATTCTTCACAACGGCCTTATCGGACTTGCCGTAGACCGTGTTGAAGGCCCGGTCGAGTTCGCTGCCGCTCATCACCAGTTCGAACGGTTCGGGGCGCTCCGTGACCGCAGGTGTCTCGCAGGCGGCAAAGCAGAACTCATTGTAGAGGAGGTTGTTGGTCCAGGGCAGCTGGCTGCGATTGGTCCGCCCGGCCACGCGGCGCTGGGCGGCGGCGAAGGCGTCTTCGGCTTTCTGTCCCGGCCGGCGGATCTCCTCGGCCAGGACCGGCGCGTAGACGCCCTCCTTGGCCACATCATCGAGCCCGGTGGCATAGGCGATCAGCATGTCCGGCTTCGCTTCGACACGGGAGAGGCCTTTGACCGCGGCCTTGTAGCCTGAAAAGCCCGGCACGTTGCGGCAGGCATCGAAGACCAGGAAGACGGCCCGGGCCCCGGTTGCGGCAAAGCCATCGCGCTGGGTCTGCATGTCGAGCCCGTAAAAGGCGAGATCGGAGGCGGCGACGAGTTCCGCATCGACGCCCAGAAGGTAGGAATCCCCGGTTTCGGGATGCTGGGCGCCATGGCCGGTGTAATAGACAAAAGCCACCGCATCCGGTCCGGCGATGTCGACCTTGCGCCGGAACGTGTTCAGCGTTGCGGCCAGATCACGCTTGTTCAGGTCATGGGCGCGGGTCACATCGAACCCCGTATCGATCAGGGCGCTGGCGATCGCGTCCGCTTCCTGGCCGGCACTTCCGACGCGTGACAGGTCGCCGGCGTAATCGGACTGGGAGATGACCAGGCCGAGACGTGTCTCTGCGAAAGACGCTGCGGGCAGCAGAAGCAGGCACGCACAGGCGAAAGCGGCCTGCCACAAATGTTTCAATCGGTTCGGCACGTCAGATCCTCCCACACGGGGAGAGGCTAGCCGTATGGTTAAAGCGCGTCGAGGGGCAACGGCCTCACCGGTCAGGCGTCGGCGAAGGGTACGATCCGTGTGGCCAGGAAGGTTGCGATGATCGGGACCAGCAAGCCGCCCGCCACCATCCAGGTCGGATGGGTCACTGACAGGAGCACGGCAATGGTCAGCAACAGGACAGCCCCGGCGACCACCAGCGCGGAACGGCGGGCTCCTTTGGAGATGCGCAGCGCGGCCCAGACGCCAACCAGTGACCCCAGGAACCAGGAGAGCACCACCATGGCCTTCGCGCCGACCGGGGCGGCGGCAACCGCGTCACGGAGCTGTTTGGGGGAGGGGTGTGCCGGTAGTTCAGGTTCCGGGAACAGGAGATGCCCCGCCGTCTGAACGAGGGCGACGACCAACATGGCCAGCACGATTCCTACGACGGCGCCTGTCAGCTTGCGCGTCATATTCAGCCTCCCAGCTAATGAGGCCGATTGAATGCCACGGCTATGGCTAACCCGCAAATGCCTTTTCTATAACAAATTCAGCAGGTGCAGCGTTTGAACCCTCTGTCAGACCAGCCTTGATCATGCGGGCCTTGGTGTCCTGGATCATTTCCATTGAGCCGCAGATCATGCCGCGGTCCGTGGCGGGGTCCAGCGGTGTAACACCCAGATCTTCAAAGAGTTTTCCGGAATCGAGGAGATCCGTGATGCGGCCCTGATGTGTGTGCGGTTCGCGCGTGCAGGAGGTGTACAGGCGGAGCTTTCCCTCCACCATTTCCCCTACGAGAGGGTCGTTAACCAAATCGGCCACCAAACTGCGTGAATATTCCAATTCGGCAACTTCACGGCATGTGTGCGTAACAATTACCTCGTCATACCGCTCATAAGTGTCAGGATCGCGCACGAGGCTGGCGAACGGAGCAAATCCCGTCCCTGTGGAAAACATGTAGAGCCGCTTGCCTGGCAGGAGCGCGTCCAGCACCAGCGTCCCGGTCGGCTTCTTGCCCAGCAACACCTTGTCACCCGGCTGGATATGGCAGAGCCGGGAGGTCAGCGGGCCATCCGGCACCTTGATGGAGTAAAACTCAAGCTCCTCGTCCCAGGCCGGAGAGGCGACCGAATAGGCGCGCAGAAGGGGGCGCCCGTCTTCCTTGGGCAGGCCGATCATCACGAATTCGCCCGAGCGGAAGCGGAAGCTGCGCGGGCGCGTAATACGGAAACGGAACAGCCGGTCGGTGTAGTGTTCGACCGAAAGGACGGTTTCCTCGGTCGGCGCATTCGGATTCACACGAGCTGCCCCAGTGGCGGCTCCGGTCGCGTCAGCGGACATGGCAGACCCCTTATCGATAGCACTCAGCGGCAGATACTATCGCACGTCATGATTGCAATGTGGCAGATGAACGCTTCAGAAATACTCAACAGTCCGCCGAGTCTGCGGGGAGGCACGGGGCACAAAAAGCCCGCCGGAAGGGGCCGGCGGGCTTTTTGTGTTCGGGTATCAGACCGGCTCAGACCGAAGGCTCGACCGGTTCCCGGCAGACCACAGCGCGGACTTCTTCTTCCGTGCGTGCGTCGCGCAGGGCATCGCGGATCGCGCCCTGGCGGAAAACGCGGGACACCTGGGCCAGCGCCCGGAGATGGTCCGCGCCTGCCGTTTTCGGCGCCAGCAGCATGAAGATCAGGTCACAGGGGCGCTCGTCGATGGCTTCGAAATCAACGCCGTTATCGAGCCGCAGGAAGCCGCCGACCGGTTTTTCAAGCCCGTCGACACGCGCGTGCGGGATCGCAACGCCTTCACCGACGCCGGTTGATCCCAGCCGTTCGCGTTCCATCACGGCATCTTCGATCTGGCGTGCGCCAAGGCCGGTTGCTTCGGCCAGGCTTTCTGCCAGAGCGTGTATTGCCTGTTTTCGGCTCGTCGCATTAAACGACGGCAGTATGACCCCGCCTTCAAGCAGGGAACTCAGATCGGTCGCCATGTAACTCGCTTCCGTTGGCCGCCTCAGTTTTTCGAGGCGTCTGCTGGATCCACCCAACCAATATGTCCGTCCGATCGGCGGTACACCATATTAAGACGGTCATGGCCAGCATTTCTGAACATGAGTGCCGGAACTTCCTGCAGCTCCAGCTGCATAACTGCCTCAGAAACGCTCATTGTCCGGATGTGAACGGCCGTTTCGGCGACGATCAGCGGGGTATCGTCAGAGGCTTCCGGCAGATCTTCGTCTGTTTCGGTGTCGTATCCGTTGACGTGGATGACGGATTCGGCAGCAGGTTCAGAGGGCAGGGTGGTGTTGCCGGCATGATGGTCCTTCAGGCGGCGCTTGTAGCGGCGCACGCGTTTTTCCATCTTGCCGAGGCTGTCTTCCAGCGCTGCGTAGGGGTCGCCCGCCTTGCCGGTCGATTGCAGGATGATGCCGGACGGCAGGTGGACGTTGCAATCCACTTCCACAAACGGGCCTTGCTGGGATACGAAGACCCGGGCGTCGCCGGTTCGGTCGAAATACTTACTGACCGCTGCTTCGAGCCCCATTTCGATCCGGCCCCGAAGCGCGTCACCGAGATCCATATGCTTGCCAGTAATCTGAATCTGCACGAGCGGTCTCCTTCTACTATTTAGATGGCCACTATGGCCCAGAATATCGCGTGATGCGACTCCTAGAAAAGAGATGGGAAAGACTTTCCCCAGCAAAAGAGGGTGCGGCGTTACTTTCCATCCACTCGCCCTTAAGGCGAAAAATCTGAGCTGAATTTCCCTGTTTGACAGGTGCGCCGTGACATCTCACTCTCCCCTGGAGGGGCTGATGCGTGCAGAAGGCGGGCGACAGGACCTGGTTCAGGCCGGGGGAACACCGCCGCTGCGCCAGTTTGCCAGGCCTGGTAGAAGTGGGAAGTTCCATGAACAGGTCCATCACCGAACGAATTGACGATGTCGCAACAGTCTCTGCGTCCATGCCTCTTGTGGACTGCGCGGTCGGCATTGCGCATATCGACCTCGACGGCGTGATCCTCAAATGTAATCGCTGCTTCTCGGAATTGCTGGGGTATCAGCCCGATGAACTGGCAGGGCGGCCTGTTCAGTCTGTTGCCGCTCCGGACGAGTGCGAAGAGTATAACCGGCTCCACCGGGAAATACGCGATGGGGCGCGCCGCACCTTCCAAATAAACCGGCGGGCCCTCCACAAGGACGGCCGTTCTGTCTGGGTGAGCCTCACCATGGGCTGCATACGCGGTGCGCAGGGCGAAATCGAACACTTCGTCGCGATCATCAGCGACATTACCGAGAAACACCAGACGTCCGAGGCGCTCGCTGAAAGTGAAGCGCGTTTCCGTGCGACATTTGAAAACGCGGCTGTCGGCATGGCGCTTGTCGACCCCAATGGCAAATGGCTGAGAGTGAACCAGAAGGTGTGCGACGTTATTGGCTATTCGCCTGAAGAGCTGCTGCAGCTGACCTTTCAGGATATCACGCATCCGGACGACCTGGATATCGACCTTGAGCTTCTTGAGGATATTCTGAGGGGCAGGCGGGATTCCTTCTCAATGGACAAGCGCTATTTCAGGAAAGATGGCTGCCTTGTCTGGGCCAAACTGACGGTCGGCTGTGTACGTACCTCGAATGGCGACGTCGACTATTTCATTTCGGTGATCGAAGATATCACCAATGACAAGCGCAAGGACGAAGCGCTGCACAGAGGTGAAGAACGCTTTCGGGCCACCTTTGAGAATGCGGCCATCGGTATGGCTCAGGTCGCCCCGGACGGGCGGTGGCTGAATGTGAACCGGAAGACCTGCGAGATCCTTGGTTATTCCAAGGAGGAGTTGAGGCAAACCAGTTTCCAGTCTTTGACGCACCCGGATGATCTTCGGCAGAGCGCCGATATGATGAATGAGGTGCTCGCCGGTAAGCGCAGTTCGGTGCAGCTTGAAAAGCGCTATATTCACAAGGCTGGCCATATCGTCTGGGTGAACCTGTCCGTTGCCTGCGTGCGAAACCAGAAAGGTGAAGTCGATTACATGATTTCGGTTATCGATGACATCACCGAAAGAAGGCGGATGCGGCAGGAGCTGGACACCAGCGAAGCGCGGTTCCAGGCGATCCAGAGCACAATCCCGGAAGGGTTCATGATCTTCCGGAGTGTCCGGAATTCTTCAGGCGATATCGAAGACTTTGTCTGTGAATACAGCAATCCGGCATCTGTCAGGCTGCTGATGATGGATCCGGATGACGTGGCCGGTCACAAGATGTTGGAGTCCAATCCCGGGAATCGCGACATTGGCCTTTTCGATGCTTATTGCCGCCTGGTCGAAACGGGTGAAACGATTCAGGGAGAACTGGAATTCCCGCTCCGCAACGGGACATTCGGCTGGTTCCGGTATTCGGCGGTCCGCGTGGATGACGGGTTCGCTGTCTCCTTCACCGATATCAATGACGCGAAGTCGGCAGAGTTGGAATTGAGACGAAGTGAGGAGCGATTCCGGGCGGCCCAACAGACAGCGCCTGATGGTTTCGTGATGTTCCGGACCGTTTTGGACGCGCAGGGCGGGATCACCGATTTTGTCTGCGAGTATGCAAATCCGGCCGCCGCCAAAATACTCAACAAGCCCATCGACATGATCGTCGGGCACTCCTTGCTCAATGATGCGGATTTTCATCGCGGACACCCTCTGTTCGGGGCCTATTCGAACCTGATCCAGTCCGGGGAGCCGCTGGACGGTGAGTTCCGGGTTACGGTTTCCGGCAACAAGGTCTGGTTGCGCATAGCCGCCGTGCGGATCGAAACGGGCTTTGCCGCTGCGTTCTCCGATGTCACGGAGCGCAAGAAGTCCGAGTTGAGGTTGAGGGAGAGCGAGGCACGCCTCCGCGCTTTTCACCAGACGACGCCGGACGGCTTTATTATCTTTGAAAGCATCCGGGGCGCCGAAGGTGAAATCACCGACTTCCAGTATACTTATGCAAACCCGGCAGCGGAGCGCTTGGCAGGTCTTGACCAGGAACAGCTTCGCAAAATGACGATGCTGCAGAACGCACCGCTGGCGAAGGAGATCGGCATATTCGCTCACTATGTCGACGTGGTAGAGAGCGGTAAGCCCTGGCGCGGAGAATTCTTTTACCCGATCAGCCAGACTGACGGAGCCTGGTTCAGTGCCACCGCGGCAAAGGTCGATGACGGCCTCGCCGTATCGTTCACCGACATTTCGAAACATAAGGCGGCTGAAGCAACTTTGAAGGAGCAGGAGAGGCGCGCGCGGGCGATCCTGAACAACCTGATCTCGTTCGTGACCCTTCTGACGCCGGACGGCATCGTGATTGAAGTCAACGATTCTGTCCTCGCGACGGCTGACCTTGCCGCCTCCGATGTTGTTGGAAAATATTACTGGGACACCTATTGGTGGTCGCATGATGCCGATGCCCGTGAGGAATTGCGGCGCAGTGTCCTGAAAGCCGCCGGGGGTGAGCGCGTGCATCATGACACCACTGTCAGGGTGTCAGGGGACGAACGGATTTTCATGACGAACATGCTTGCACCGGTTATCGATGAAAATGGCCGGGTCACCCATGTCGTCGCCTCCGGGTTCGACATCTCTGATCGCAAGAAGGCCGAACAACACCGGGAAATGTTGTTGGGGGAGCTCAGCCATCGGGTGAAAAACTCGCTGGCCACCGTGCAGACCATCGCTTCGCATACACTGCGGGAGGCTTCGGACCTTGAGTCTTTCCGGGACACGTTCGTGGGCCGGCTTATGGCCATTTCGAAATGCCACGACCTTCTGGTCGATACAACGCGCCGGGACGCCGATATTTCCCAGCTGGTACGCGACCAGGTGTTGCCCTACGCGCAGGGCGGGCTGGAACGCCAGGTGACAATGTCCGGTCCTCCTTTGGTTCTGGGGCCTGAAGCCGCGCATACCTTTGGTCTGATCCTGCACGAACTGGCGACCAATGCCGCCAAATACGGGGCGCTGTCGACGGAACATGGGCGCCTCAGCATAAGCTGGGGGCGGGGCTCGGATCGGGACAGGCTTGGGGCCGTCCTGACCTGGGCCGAGACAGGCGGACCACCCGTGGAGCCGCCCACGCGCCGCGGTTTCGGCAGTGTGCTGATCGAGCAGAGTTTGACGCATTCTCTTGGTGGGGAGGCGGAAATCGACTATCGTCCGGAAGGCCTTTGGGCGCAGTTCCGGTTTCGCAAAAGAGCGCAGTGATGACAGGTGGCGGTTGTAATATTCTCCTTGTCGAAGACGAGTTCCTGATTGCGCTGGACGTGCAGATGCGTATTCAGGATGCCGGGTACAATGTGCCCGATCCGGTCGCCAGCGTAGAGGAGGCCATGTCCGTTCTGGACAAAATGACGATCTGCGCGGCCATACTGGACATGAATATCCGCGGGTCCACGTCGCTCCCGATCGCTGAGCGCCTTGAGGCGGAAGGGACGCCCTTCATTTTCCTGTCCGGAAACGACACCTATCACCTGCAGGAGAAGTATTCGGATAGTCTGGTGCTGACCAAGCCGATTGATTACGCCCTGCTGATTGGCAAGGTCCAGGCGCTTTGTGGGTTTTAAGCCTACATTACATGGCCGGGCGCGGAGGGCCGCTTAGAGGTGTGCCGTCTTCATCATCTTTCGGCTTTCCGGGTTTTTTTCCGTAATCATGCTTTTTCAGAAGGCCCCGGAACTGGTGGTAAGTCAGGCCGAGCGCATCGGCTGCCTGGCCCTGATGGCCTTTGGCCCAGCTGAGCGCCTCATCGATCAGCCGCATTTCGAACGCTGCGACCTGTGCCTGGAAATCGGCCGTCACGGACGGGTCGATCCGTCCGGGAACAGGTTCTGGTGCAGAAATGGGGTGAGGGGCCGGCGCCGGCGTTCCGGGCGATGTCCGCGGCCGCCACGGAGAGTCGAACGGGTCCAGCGCGGCCGGATCGAAAACGACCGGCTCGCCCGGTGTCATCACCATGGAGCGATGCGTGAGGCGCTGGGCGAAATTGCGCAACTCCCGCACATTACCCGGCCAGTCATGGGCCTCGATTGCGGCAATGGCGGAGGGCGCGAAGCCCGGAAAATCCTCGCCCAGCTCAATCGCCATGCGCCGGGCGAAATGATCCGCCAGAAGACTGGCATCTCCCCGCCGGGCGCGCAGCGGGGGCAGGGTGATCACATCGAAGGCCAGCCGGTCGAGCAGGTCTGACCGGAACTCCCCGGCGTCTGCCATGGCCGGCAGGTCGGCATTGGTGGCGGCGATAATGCGCACATTCGTCGCCAGCACGCGTGAGCCGCCGAGCCGCTGGAATTCGCCATACTCCACCACCCGCAGCAGTTTTTCCTGAACCTGCTGGGAGGCGGTGGCGATCTCGTCGAGGAAGATGGTGCCGCCATCGGCAAGTTCGAACCGGCCCTTCCGCTGTTCCGTCGCGCCGGTAAAGGCGCCGCGCTCGTGCCCGAAGAGTTCGGAATCGAGCAGCGTTTCCGACAGCGCTGCGCAATTCACCTTGATGAACGGGCCTTCCCAGCGCTTCGACAGGAAGTGCAGGCGCTCTCCGATCAGTTCCTTGCCGGTGCCGCGCTCCCCGATCACCAGGATCGGCCGGTCCAGCGTCGCGACGCGGGAGACATGTTCCTGCGCGCTGAGCCAGGCGGGCGCCTCCCCGATGAGCTGTGTGTTTTCACGAATCATTTGGTCAATATAGCGAAATATAAATTTCAAATCGACTAAAAAATTAGTGTAAATAGCCAAATTTGATTTCGTGATGCTGCTCGAAAATATTTTATTTTTAAATAAAACAAGGCTCTACAAAATTAATTTTGGTCTGGCACGGTCCTTGAAATGAAAGAAGGGCTCAGAGCGACGGGCGTTGCTCAAACCCAGAAGGACGAAACAGAAAATGGAAGACCGTTACACCCGCACAGAAGCCCGATCGGACACAGGCCGTTTTGGCCGGTGGCTGTCGACCCGTTCCGCAGAGACGTGGATGTTCTTTGCCGCGGGCGTCTTCCTCGGCGGTTTCTTCTTCTAATCCCTCCCTGACACGAAAGGACACCAACATGGGTCTGTTCTCCCGCCTCGGTGACATCATCAATTCGAACATCAATTCGATGCTGGACAATGCCGAGAACCCCGAAAAAATCGCACGCCTGATCATTCAGGAAATGGAAGACACGCTGGTCGAGGTCCGTACCGCGGCTGCCCGTGCCATGGCCGACAAGAAGGAAATGGAACGCGACATCGCCCACTTCACCACCGTCCGTGACGACTGGGCCGCCAAGGCCGAACTCGCCATCGACAAGGGCCGTGAAGACCTTGCCCGCGGCGCGCTGGTCGCCAAGCAGAAAGCCGACGCTGAAATCGACCGCCGCAAGAATGCGATGGCCGCAGCCGAGGAAGCTTTCGAAAAGCGCCAGGACGACCTGTCGAAACTTCAGGCCAAGCTGGACGAGGCCAAGGCCAAGCATCGTGCCCTGATGATGCGCCGCGAAGCCGCCGAACAGCGCATCCGCGTCCGCAGCCAGGTCTATGACGGCCGGGTCGATGAAGCGCTTGCCCGCTATGGCAATATCGAGCGCAAGGTCGATGAGATGGAAGCCTATGCGGATCAGATCCGCGGTTCCGAGCCGACCCTTGAAGCCCAGTTCGCTGCGCTTGAGCAGGACGAGAGCATCGAGAAGGAACTCGCCGCGCTGAAGGCAAAGCGGACCAAGTCTTCTTCCAAGAAGTCGGAGGGCTGATCACATGCTGTTTTCGCTCGCCTGCCTTGCTGGCTTCCTGACCGTCGTGTGCACGCCTGGCCTGGTGGCCATGGAGCTTGAAGACCGCCGCGCCAAAAACAATGAGGCGGCCTGATGTCTGAGGAAGTTTTCGCCATTGCCATCGTCGGCATCATCTTCATCGGCTTTCCCGCTGTCATGTTTCACTACATCACGCAGTGGCGAAAGCAGAAGACCCTGATGCCGGACGATGAACGGATGATGGAAGACCTCTGGCGATCGGCCAAGGCGATGGAACGCCGGATCGATACGCTCGAACGCCTTCTCGACAGCGCAGAGGCGGAGGACCCCCGGTCGCCGCCTCGCCGTCCCCGACCCACTTTTGACGACTAAGGAAACAATCAATGTCCCGCTATTCCCGCCGTGCCTACCGTCGTGCCGCCCGTGAGGCTGCGCGTGACGACGACCGGTATACTGGCTCTCCCAATCCCAAGCGTTTCTACCGCTCCCGCGAAGACAAGGTCATCGCAGGTGTCTGCGGTGGTCTCGCCGAACGCTTTGGCTGGGAGCCGGTCCTGGTTCGCGTCCTGGCCGTGCTTGCCTTCTTCTTCGTGATGGGGCCGCTCGCTCTGATCGCCTACATCACCATCTGGATGATTACGCCGCGCCGCCCTTTTGGCCTGGCGTCGGTCTCGCCTGATGAAGACGCATTCTGGCGCAACGTTTCAGACCGGCCGCGCGTCACCTTCGGCAATCTCAAATACACCTTCATGGACCTCGACGAACGTCTCCGGGATATGGAGCGCAAGGTCACGTCAGACGAATGGCGCCTGCGCAAGGAGTTCCGGGATCTCGAACAGGGCAATAACTGATCCGCATACAGAAACGAATGGCGGCAACACCAACTGACAGAATCCGGTAAAGGAACGGAACAATGAGCAAGGGGACCTTTCTGACCAATAACTGGCTGATTTTCGCAATCACCCTGGTTGTGGTGGCGGCCATGGTCGGATTTTCACTGATGCAGGGCCATATGGCCTTCGAAATGGCGGGGTTGGAACTGTCGTTTACCCCGCATGAGGATGGCGGCCTGCGCCTGGCGGTGATCCGCACGTCGGACGCCTTACGCGCGACCTCGTTTTAGCGCCCGCAGCAGCAGGCGCGCCGGGGCCACAGCTTCCAGCGCGGACCGGCTGGCCGGGGCAGGGCCGCCGCAGAGGCGGGCGGCGAGCACGGACCCGGCCCATGGCCCCCAGGTGAACCCGCGGGCACCGAAGCCGGATGAAACAAAAATACGATCCAGCAATGGGGCGTCCGCATCGGCCGGGCGCCCTTTTCGCATTCCGGCGAAGGTTTCGATAAAGGCCTCATGATCGGGTACCGCGCCGATCAGCGGCAGGCGGTCTGCCGTCGTGGCCCGCAGGCTGGCGCGGGCGTTGATGCCAGCGCCGCGCGCATCGCCGATCCAGTAGGGCGAGAGCGTCTCGACGCCTTTCAGGTTTTCTTCGCGGGCCGCATCCGATGTGAACGGCGCCGTGTCCGGCGCGACCTTGTCGAAAGTTGCGCCCCAGAGGCGCCGCGTCCCGAGGGCGAGGGCATAGGTGCCGCTCGCCATGGCAAAAGGCGGGGCATCGGCCGGGCCGTCCGTGAAGTCGACCTGGCCCATGCGTGCCTCAAGACCCAGCCAGGGCAACAGCGCTCCGGCGGCCATGCCATTGGCGAGGACGATCGCATCGAATGCCTGGCCATTCACAGTGCGGCCAGTCAGGTCCACATCCGGCAGTGCGCCATAATGCTGTTCCACTCCCGCCAGCAGGGACGGGAGCAGTTTTGCCGGTTCGACGATCAGGGCGCGCTTGTGCAGCAGGCCGCCCCCGGACAGCGCTTCCAGATCTTCGAGGGGCAGGGGCGGGTCGGCCAGCAGTTTTTCAAACCGGGCCGTTTCCGCGTCATCCTTCGGAACCTGGCGGACGTCGGTTTCGGTGACACCGGGCCGGCCGCGATAGGTGTGCCGGGCCGCGAGATAGGCATCGACCAGCAGGCGGGCCTGCGGCGTGTCGCCGGCATCGAGGCGCGGCATCACCAGGCCTATCGGATTTCCGCTGCCGCCGCTGGCCGGGCCATCTGCCGGATCGAAGATGACCGGTTCGGCGCCCAGCTGTTTCAGGGCGTGGGCGGTGCTCGCCCCCGCGACGCCCGCGCCGAGAATGGCGACGCGGTTTGCCCGGGGCAGGGGGTGGCTGAGGCCGAAAACATCCGGCCCGGGCGCTGGCGGGGTGACGAGGCGCGCCTCCAGCCGCTCCCGTTTTCGGCCATGCCCGGGCGCCTTGGCCACGGAAAAGCCCGCATCCGCCAATCCGCGCCGCACAGCGCCTGCAACAGTGAAGGTGGCGGCCGGTGTACCCGGAACGCTGCGTTCACTTACCCATTTGAACAGGTCCGGCGCCCACATGGCTTCATTCTTCGCGGGGCTGAACCCGTCGAGAAACCAGGCATCGGCATGGTAAACGCTGTCCGGAAAAGAGTCTGCAATATCAGCGAGGTGGAGGGTAAGCGTCACCCCGTCATCCGGCCAGATAAAGTGGCGTACGCCGCGTACAGGGCCGGGCCAGACCGCGATCAGCTGGCTGGCCAGCGCTTCCAGCTCTGGCCAGCCGGAGAGGGCGCGCGCGGCGTCCTCACGGGCCAGCGGAAAGCCCTCATAGCTCACGAAATGCAGGAAAGCCGTCGGTGATGGCCGCGTCTGGCGCCAGAGATCCCAGGCCGCAAGGAAGTTCAGCCCCGTGCCAAAGCCGGTTTCGCCGATGGTGAAGCTTTCGCGCCCGCGCCAGCCCTCCGGCAGGCCGCACCCGGTCAGAAAAACCGCCCGTGTTTCGGCCAGCCCGTCCCCGGCGGTGAAGTAGACATCACCGGCGGCCCGGGCGACCGGCGTGCCGTCGTCCTTCCAGTCGATTTCAGGTTGGGTCAGCAGGCGGCTCATGGGCAGGTGGCCTAGACCCGCGCGCGCGGATTGAACAGGGGGCGTCGCAGGTGTTTCGAACAATCTGAAAGAATCTTGGACCTTTTACGCGCCCCGCACGTTGATTGAGTGACCGCAAAAACGCGGCAGAGAAAAGGAGACGCACAATGGATAAGGAACATGTGAAGAGTGCCGCCAAGAAGGCCGAAGGGACGCTGAAGGAAGCGACCGGCAAGGCCGTCGGCGACAAGAGCCTGGAAATGAAGGGCAAGATGGACAAAGCAGAAGGCGAAGTCCGCGACAAAGTCGGCGACGTGAAAGACAAGCTGGACAAGTAATTCAGCTTACTGAGTATGACGAATTCCGGGGCGAACGGCGAAGGCTGTTCGCCCCGGACGTCATTTTGGTGCCTGTTTCTGAAGGTGCCGGTTCAGATTGTCCCGCAATTGCCTGACCTGCCGGTTCAGCGCGGCCAGGTCCTCAAGGTCCATGCCGGAATTGGCGATCAGCCTCTCCCCCATGCAGCCAACCTCCGTTTGCAGGCTGCGGCCCTTGGCCGTCACATGAATCAGAACCTGCCGCTCGTTTTCCGGATTGCGCGCCCGTGTGACGTGCCCGGAGGCTTCCAGCCGCTTCAGCAGGGGCGTCAGCGTGCTCGGCTCCAGATCCAGCTGATGGGCCAGGCGCCCGACTGTCTGGCCGTCTTCGGTCCAGAGCAGGTTCAGGACCAGGTATTGGGGATAGGTGATGCCCATTGCATCGAGCATCGGCTTGTAAGTCCGCTGTATGGCGAGACTCGTTGAGTAGATGCCGAGGCACAGATGGTCGTCGAGGCTCGGAACGTCGATTTCCGGTTCTGTTGAGGTCATGGCGGTCTCCTGACTCCATAGGCTCACAAATATATCGCAATAAATATTCTCTTGACAACTCGCGGGAGCTTTTTAAATAACGAACAGTTATCGCAATAAAAGATATCGCAAAAACTTAGGAGAATATCATGTCCGCCAAAGTGTTGTACGAGACCGAAGTCCGCGTCACCGGGGGCCGGGATGGCCGCGCCGAAACGCTGGATGGCAGCCTGAACGTCAAGCTGGCCTTGCCGAAGGAGCTCGGCGGGGCAGGCGGTGAAGGCAACAATCCGGAACAATTGTTCGCGGCGGGCTATGGCGCCTGTTTCTTCAGCGCGTTGAAGGGCGTGGCCGCCCAGAACAAGCATCTGAAAGTCCCGCCGGATTCAACCGTGACCGCCACCGTCGGCATCTTCCAGAGGGATGATGGCGGTTTCGCGCTAAATGTGGACCTCGCCGTGGACCTGCCCGGCGTCGACCGGCCGCTGGCGGAGGAACTGGTGCAGAAGGCGCATGAGATCTGCCCGTATTCCAATGCCACCCGCAACAATATCGATGTCGGCCTGACCGTCGTCTGACCGGCTTTGTTTCCGGCAGGTGAAGCCGCCCGGCATGGGTCCGGGCGGCTTTCGCTTGTCTGCAGGGGTTTCGTTTCCCAGATAGAAGGGGCGAGGCAGGAGGCGCATATGGACGCGTTCGAAATACGGAAAGAAGACGGGGAAACAGGCGGGCGCTATGTCACCGTCATCGATGGCCATGAGGCCGAGATGACCTATTCGAAGGCGGGCACCTCCCGCATCATCATTGATCATACGGGGGTGCCGAAAGCACTTGGCGGGCGCGGTGTGGGCGTGGCATTTGTGCAGCGCGCCGTCGAAGACGCCCGCGCGGCGGGCCTGAAGATCATCCCCCTCTGCCCCTTTGCGAAGGCGCAGATCCAGAAACACAAGGAATGGCAGGACATTCTGGCATGAGCGAGATCACACACGACCAAAACAGGATGCGCTATTCATATTTCGAGAATGGCATCGAGGCCTATCTCACCTATGAGCGCCCGCGGGCCGGACAGGTTCACATCACGCACACGATCGTGCCGGGCCCGCTGGGGGGCCGCGGCCTTGGCAAGCGCCTCGTTGAAGCAGCCATGGCGGATATCATCGCCAGCGGCGAAATGGTCTCGTCCAGCTGCTGGTTTGCCAGTGCCCTGATCGAGAAAACACCCGAATGGTCGGCCGTTCAGGCATGACGGCGCCGTTCTGGAAGCAGAAGACGCTCGAACAGATGTCCCGCGAGGAGTGGGAGTCGCTCTGCGACGGCTGTGCCAAGTGCTGTCTTCTGAAACTCGAAGACGAGGACACGGGCGAGATTGCCTATACGAAGCTGCATTGCCGTTTGCTCGATGGTCAGGCCTGCGCCTGCATGGACTATGAAAACCGCAAGAAGATCGTCGAGGATTGCGTGATCCTGACCCCGCAGAAAGTCGCGGAGATCCAATGGATGCCGCGCACCTGCGCCTACCGCCTCGTGCTGGAAGGCCAGGACCTGCCGGACTGGCACCATCTTGTCTGCGGCGACAGGAACCGCGTGCACACAACCGGCAATTCCGTCCGGGGCCGGACCGTGTCCGAAGACACGGTGTTCGACGAAGACCTCGAAGACTGGGAAGCGTGGATCGTCGACTGGGACGGCAACGCGCCTTAGAGGCTCAGCCCTTCAGGCTGACTTTCACATCGAAACGCGGGGCCACGTCGAGGCCGACGACCTCGTGCGGCACATAAGGTGCCTCCAGCCGCGCGATGTCCTCATCGCTGAGTTTCAGCGCCGTCGCCGCAACAGCATCCTCAAGATGGCCCATTTTCGTTGCGCCGATGATAGGGGAGGTGACCTCCGGCTTGTGCAGCAGCCAGGCCATGGCGACCTGCGCGCGTGGCACGCCGCGTTCTTTCGCCACGTCAGCGACGGTCTCCACCACTTTCCGGTCGGCCTCGACCGCCTTTGTGTAGAGCAGGCCCTGCACACGGTCGGTCTCTGAGCGTTCGGTCGTCTCATCCCAGTCGCGTGTCAGGCGCCCGCGGGCGAGCGGGCTCCACGGCATGACGGCGACACCTTCGGAGGCACAATAGGGCAGCATCTCGCGCTCTTCCTCACGATAGAGCAGGTTCACATAGTTCTGCATGCTGACAAATTGTGTCCAGTCGTTTGCCTTTGCGGTCACCTGCATCTTCTGGAACTGCCAGGCCCACATGGAAGAGGCGCCGATATAGCGCGCCTTGCCGGCTTTCACGATGTCGTGCAGCGCCTCCATCGTTTCCTCAATGGGGGTTGCCGGGTCGAAGCGGTGAATCTGGAAGAGGTCCACATAGTCCGTGCCGAGGCGGGCAAGGCTGTCATCGATCGCTGCGAACAGGGATTTGCGCGACAGACCCATCGTGTTCGGGGCAAGGCGCCAGGGGAAATAGGCCTTGGTCGCAATCACGATCTCGTCCCGGTGGGCGAAATCCCTGAGCGCCCGGCCGATGATCTCTTCCGAAGAACCGTCCGAATACATGTTCGCTGTGTCGAAGAAATTGAAGCCCAGTTCCACGGCCCGGCGGATCAGCGGGCGGCTTGCGTCTTCGGTCAGAGACCAGGGGTGCTGGCCCCGGTCCGGCTCGCCGAAACTCATACAGCCGAGGCAGAGGCGGGAGACTTTCAGGCCCGTATTTCCGAAATTGACGTAGTCCATGATGCACCTCCTGCCTGTCGTTCCGGAAAAACATAGGGATGGCCCCGCCCGATTGCGACTGCGCCGTTCAAAAACGTCTCCTTAAGGCGCGCGTGGCAGACTGGAGGGATGGAAACTCTGCCCGCCTTCGTCGACTACCTCGCCAATGAGCGCCGCATGGCCGCGAAGACGGTGGATGCTTACCGCTCTGATCTGGCGGAATTTTTCAACTTCCTGCGCCATCATATGGGGGAGGAGCCGACGCCGCAGCTGCTGGGTGAGCTCAAGGCGCGGGATATCCGCGCGCATATTGCCCAGCGCCGCCGCGATGGCCTGTCAGATGCGTCGGTTGCCCGGCTATTGTCCTCCATCAAGGCCCTGTACCGCTGGCTGAACCGGGCGTTCGACATCGAAAATGCAGAAGTGGCCTATCTGCAGGGGCCGAAGCGCCCGGCGCGGTTGCCGCGGCCGGTGTCTGCCGAAGCCGCGAAAGACATGATCGACGAGGCCGCTGACGATCCGGATGTCGCGCCCTGGATCAATGCCCGCGATGCGGCGGTGCTGTCGTTGCTCTACGGGGCAGGGCTTCGTATTTCTGAAGCGCTCAGCCTGACCGGGGCGGACGTGCCAGCGCCGGAACGCCTGCGGATCACCGGCAAGGGCGGCAAGGTGCGCATCGTGCCGTTGATCCCCGCCGTGCGCGATGCCATAAATTTCTATGCGGAACAATGTCCCTATGCCCTGACGCGGACGCAGCCCCTGTTCCGGGGCGCGAAGGGCGGGGGGCTGAACCCGCGCCTGATCCAGGGGCTGGTGCAGCGCCTGCGCGGCCTGCTGGGCCTGCCGGACACAGCGACGCCGCACGCCCTGCGCCACGCTTTCGCAACGCATCTGCTGGCCGCCGGCGCAGACCTCCGCGCGATCCAGACGCTGCTCGGACACGCCTCGCTGTCGACCACGCAGGTCTATACCGGGGTTGATGCCAGCCGCCTGCGCGAAGTGCACGCGGCGGCCCATCCGCGGGCCTGAGAGGCCGAAATCTCCCCATGACGGGCCTGTCATGCCCATTTTCCTGCCTTATTTGCGAGCGATGGTTCACAAAACAGGAATGGGAGGCCCATCATGGGCGTGAAGCGGAACACCATCATCGGCATCCTGACCATCGCAACCTTCATCGGCTGCGGCCTTGCGGCCAATGCACAGGAACCAGGTGCACAGGAACGAGACTCCTTCATCGACTATGATGGCTTCCTCGGCGTCTCCGAAGAAGTCGCCGCCTACCGCCAGCAGCATCTCGTCACCCTGATCGAGTTCAACGAGATGAAAAGCGATCCGAACACGATCATCCTCGACTCCCGCAGCGCCGAAGCCTTCGCGATGGGCCATATCGACGGCGCGATCAATGTGAACTTCTCGGACTTCACCGATGAGAAGCTCGCCGCCGCGATCCCGTCGAAAGACACGCGCATCCTGATCTACTGCAACAACAATTTCGAAGACGACATCGCCCCCGTCGTGCTGAAAAGCGCGCCGCTGGCCCTCAACGTGCCGACCTTCATCAATCTCTACGGCTATGGCTACCGGAACGTCTTTGAGCTGAAGGGCATGCATTCGCTGGAGGATCCGGAGATCCACTGGGTCAGCGACCTGCAAACCCCATAGGCTCAGGCCCCCCAGGCTCAGGCCCCTTAGCGGGGCAGGGCATCCACGACGCGGTGGTATTCCGCGATCGTTTCCTCGAAAATCTGCGCGATGGGCTTCACCTCCTTGATGCGTCCCGCAACCTGGCCGGTCAGCGCGATACCGGCTTCAAGATTGCCGCCGAAGTAAACGTCCTGCGTGCCCGCAAATTCGCCGAAGATATTCTCAACGCCTTCCTTCTGGATACGGTCCGTCCGTTCCGTGCGCAGCGCGCGCAGCGCCGGGCCGGGGCCCGTGCGGTTGAGGAACACGGTGTCGGTGGAATCTGCGCCGACAATCGCGTCCTTCCAGTTCTGGTGCACCGGGCTTTCCGCGGAGGAGAGAATGCGCGTGCCCATCAGCACGCCTTCCGCGCCGAGGCAGAAGGCCGCCGCCATGGTGCGCCCGTCCATGATGCCGCCCGCCGCCACGACCGGCACATCCACCGCCTCGCAGACCTGCGGGATCAGCACCATGCTGGCGACATCCTTCGGGTTCTTGAAGCCGCCGCCTTCGCCGCCCTCCACGATCAGCCCGTCAACGCCCGCCTCAATGGCCCGCATCGCGCCCTGAAGTGACGGCACGACGTGGAACACGGTGAGGCCCGCCTCTTTCAGCATGCCGGTATATTTCATCGGATCGCCGGCCGATGTGGTGACGAATTTGATGCCCTGGTCGATGACGAACTGGATGATGTCCGGATCGCGCACGAAAGCCTGCGCCACGTTCACGCCGAACGGCTTGTCGGTCAGCGTTTTCATCTTTTTGATCTCTTCCCGCACGGCGTCCAGCTCGCCGGAAGAGGTTTCAATGATGCCCATACCCCCGGCGTTGGAGACCGCAGAAGACAGGTGCGACCGGGCGATCCAGCCCATGGCGGCCTGGATGATCGGTTTTTCAATGCCCAGCATTTCGGTGATGCGGGTGTGGACGGGCTTTGCACTCATGTTTGTTTCCTCCTGTGGGCAGAGAAGGCGGGAACGGCCGCGCCTGCAAGCCCTTGCCTAGCGTCACTGCACAATTACGTTAGATTGCCCTCATGATTCTGCGCGAACCGAAATCCGATGAACTCGCCGCCCTGTCGGGGCTTTGCCTGCGCTCCAAGGCGCATTGGGGCTATTCCGGCGACCTGCTGAAAGCCTTTGAGGGCGAGTTGACCCTTACCCCGCAGGATCTGGCCGATGACGCGATCATGCTGGCCGAGGACAAGCGGGGCGTGGCGGGTGTCGTGCAGCTGTCCAAACAGGGCGAGGATGCGGTGCTGGAGAAGCTGTTCGTCGAGCCTGACCGGCTGGGCGAGGGGACGGGCAAGCTGCTTTATGTCTGGGCCTGCCGCGTCGCGCGCGACAATGGCGCGAAGCATCTGCTGATCGACTCAGACCCGGACGCCGCCGGCTTCTATGAAGGCCTCGGCGCCGTGCGGGCCGGTACGGCCGAGTCCGGCTCCATCCCCGGCCGGACCCTGCCGCACCTCATGCATCCGCTGGGCTAATCCCGGGCGGCTGCACCTACTTCCAGTCACCATTCCGCTTATGCTGCAGGGCCGTACGTGACATCTTGCCGAAGGCCTTGTCGCTGGCGCGCCGCTGGGCAAGCGTCTGCGAATTGAACGCTTCTTCGGCCAACAGCTTGCGCCAGCGGCCGAGCCGTTGCGCGTCCAGTGTGCCCGCGTCGATCGCTGCCCGCACGGCGCAACCGGGTTCGCTCTCATGCGTGCAGTCCGAAAAGCGGCAGGCTTGGGCCAGCCCGGCAATGTCTCCGAAGACATCGTCAATCCCGGCAGACGCATCCGTCAGCTGCAATTCCCGCATGCCGGGCGTGTCGATCAGCCAGCCGCCTTCATGAAGGCGATGCAGGGCGCGGCCCGTTGTCGTGTGCCGGCCCTTGGCGTCGTCGTCGCGGATGGATTGCGTGGCGGCTGCGGCGCCGGTCAGCGTGTTGATGAGGGTCGATTTTCCCACACCTGATGAGCCCATGAGGGCGACGGTCTGGCCTTTGCCGCACCAGGCCCGCACCGGGCCAAGGCTGTCGGAGTCGAGCGCATTGACCGTCTCCACCAGAAGGCCGGGCTGCAGGCGGCGGGCTTCGGCGGCGAAGTCCTCCGGCGCAGGGGCCAGATCGCTCTTGGTCAGGACGATCACCGGCTGAACGCCGGCATCCTGTGCCAGCACGAGGTAGCGTTCGATCCGGGCGATATTGAAGTCCTGGTTACAGGACGAGACAATGAACAGCGTGTCGACATTTGCGGCGATCAGCTGCAGCTTGCGTCCCGTGCCGGGGGCGCGCCGCTTGAACAGGCTCGTCCGGTCAAGCAGACGGATGGGGCGCAGGGTTTCGCGGTCCACCAGCAACCAGTCGCCGGCCGTCGGATAGTCTTCCTCGGACTGGGCATCGGGCATGTGCGAGGGGATCAGCGTATCGATCCCGTCTCCTGCAACGGCCAGCTGGCCGCGATGGACCGCCATGACACGGACTGGGCACAAGGCGGGCATTTCGTCGAATGCGGTTTGGGCGTTGAAGTAGGGGGTCCAGCCGAGATCGGCCAGGCCTGCGGATTGGAAAGTCATTATGGTTCACCAGTCATCCTGCGCGTGGCCGGTCGGCCCGCGCACTATCAACAGGCGCCGCAACGGGCGCCAGCTCCATGGCTGGATGTGATGCGGTATCCTGACACGCACAGCCCGTGGCTGCGCCTGTCTGTGTGCCCCGTGAAAGGGCGTCAGATCACGCGGTCATTCCAGCCTGTACTGGCACAATGACACTCATAAAAAAATCCGCCTTTCCTGAAGCATGTTCCAGAGGCTGATGTAGGCGCGATGGACAGCCCCGGCAAGAGCGGGGGCGCGCGATCATTCAAAGGCCGAGCTGGCCGCCGTATGATGTGCCTCCAGAGGGCAGGGTGGCCCTACGTCTCCAAGGAGGAGGTGTGGGCCTTCAGGTGCGCGTCGAACCGATTGAGATCGGCGTCGATCTGCGGGGCCTTGCTGACATCATGCGCGGCGAAGGTGGGCAAAGGCGTCAGGGCGAAGAAGGCGAAATTGATGTGTACCGGGGCCAGCAGGTCATCGAGGCTGCGGCCTGCGAACAGGTGCTGGGCCGGGTCATCGAACGCGGTGCGGGGGGCATTCATCGTGACCGACAACATGTAGCGTTTGCCCTGGAGCTTCCCGCCGGAGCCGTATTGCCGCGCAGGATCTTTCCGGCTCCGTCCGTCCCCCCGGGCAAGGCGCCCATCCATGCCCGCGGTATAAACTTCGTCGAGATAGCGTTTCAGTGACCAGGGCAAGCCCATCGAGTTCAACGGGAACTGAATGAGGATGAGATCGGCCCAGAGCTGGTTGTCCACCTCAAGGTCTGTGTCCCACGGCTCAGCGGTCCGGACCTCTCGCACCGCTGCGCCGCGCGCCTCGAAATGCGCCTTTGCACGGTCGCAAAAAGCCCGGTTCAGCCGTCCCGGGGAGGTGGGAAAAGGCTGGTGGCCGTTGATCAGGAGAATGGACGTCACAGGCCGCAGGGTAATCATGGCCGGCCCAGCGGCGCAACGCAGGACTTGCCCGGCGCTGCATCTGGGATTACATCCCCCGCATCGTGGTGATTTGGCCGGCCGGCTTGCAGCCACGTAAAACAAGTCGCTAAAAGGGCCGCGCGCAGGAAGACCATTTCGCCCCGCGCTCCCTTTTTCCCTTGTTTTCATGTCTCAAGCTGGCTGAACAAGTTGAGAGTATTGCCCCGTGCCGATCAAGATTCCGGACGCCCTGCCTGCCCGTGAAACCCTTCTCAAAGAGGGCGTTGCGGTGATGCAGGAATCCGAAGCCGCCCGCCAGGATATCCGCCCGTTGCAGATCGGCCTGCTCAATCTGATGCCGAACAAGGTCCGCACGGAGACACAGATCGCGCGCCTGCTGGGCGCCTCGCCCCTGCAGATCGAGCTGTCGCTGATCCGCATTGGTGGCCACACGCCGAAGAACACCTCGCAGGATCACCTGATCAGTTTCTACAACACCTGGGAACAGGTGGCAGACCGCAAGTTCGACGGCTTCATCGTCACCGGCGCCCCGGTCGAGCAGCTGGACTTCGAGGACGTCACCTATTGGGACGAGCTGAAGCAGATCTTCGACTGGACGCGGACGAATGTGCATTCGAACCTGTTCATCTGCTGGGGCGCGATGGCGGCGGCATGGCACTTCCACAAACTGCCGAAATACCAGCTGGCGAAGAAGGCCTTCGGCATCTACCGCCAGCGCAATCTCGCCCCGGCCTCGCCCTATCTGAACGGCTTCTCGGACGACTTTCTGATCCCGGTCTCGCGCTGGACCGAAGTGCATGCCGAAGACGTGCTGGCCCGGTCGGAGCTGGACCTGCTGGTCGACTGCCCGGCGACGGGGCCGAGCCTGCTGGAACATGCGCCCAGCCGCAGCGTCTTCATGTTCAACCATGTCGAATATGACTCGTTCTCGCTGAAGGAAGAGTACGAACGCGACGTGGCTGCCGGCAGCGACATCGCCATTCCGCACAATTACTTCCCCGGCGATGACCCGGCCCGCCCGCCGCTCAACCGCTGGCGCAGCCACGCGCACCTGTTGTTCGGCAACTGGATCAATCAGGTCTATCAGTCCACGCCCTACGATCTCGCCGAGATCGGGCAGGGGTGAGTGGATTGCCCGCATGGCCGGAGTGGAGCATCATGCGGGCATGATCGAGGACGTTTCACCGGAACTCTCCTACGCGTCCTATTTCGAGGACCCGGTGAAGCGCCGCCTTGTGCGCGTGGTGGAGCGTTTCTCCGGCCAGCCGCGCCTGAAAAAGCTGTACGATCATTATCGCGAGCACCTCGCCAATGACGTGCCCTTCTTCGAAGCCGCGATCCGCCTCCTCAATCTCGACGTCCAGTTCTCCGCCTCCCGCCTCTCGGAGATTCCGAAAGATGGCCCGCTGGTTGTGGTGGCGAACCACCCGTTCGGCGTGCTGGACGGGCTGGTCATCTGCTGGCTGGTCAGCCTGCGGCGGCCGGATTTCCGGGTGCTGACCAACTCCGCGCTCGATGGCGTGCCGGAGGCGCGGGACTATCTGCTGCGCGTCGATTTCTCTGGTACGCGGGAGGCCCTCGCCGCGAATGTCGCCATGCGCAAGGCGGCGCTGGTGCATATCAAGGGGGGCGGCTGCGTCATCGTCTTCCCCTCGGGCGGGGTCTCCACCACGCCGCGTCCGTTTGACCGCACGGCGGTGGATGACGAGTGGAAGCCCTTCACGGCAAAGCTCATCACGCATGGCAACGCCTCGGTCACGCCGGTCTTCTTCGACGGCCAGAATTCGCGCCTGTTCCAGATGGCGAGCCATCTGTCGCTTGAGTTGCGCCTCGCGCTCGTCTTCCGCGAAGTGCGCCGGCGCATGGGCAAGTCGCTGCGGGTCGAGATCGGGCAGACGCTGTCGCCGGACGACCTCGCCGCCGCCGGCAAGCGGCGCGGCCTGATGGAATTTCTCCGCGAGCGGACCTATGAACTCGCCGGTCCCGCCCAGCACGCCCGCCTTGCCCGGGCCGGTGTACGCTTCCAGAAGAAGAAACCAAAAGTCTACCGTTGATCCCGCCGGCGACATTCCGGAAGATCGCACCAGAAAGAAAAGAACACGAGGGGAGCGTATGAGCCAGAAGACAGACCCGGCAGATCCGGTCGCCGCCGCGAAAGCCCTGCTGCCGGAACTTGACGCCCGGGCGCGCGAGATGGACGAAGCCCGCCGCCTGCCGTCAGACCTGGCGCGCACCATGGCGGAGGCTGGCGTCTTCCGCCTCGTCACGCCCCGGCGTTTCGGCGGCCTCGAAGCCAGCCCCCGCACCTTCGTCGAAACCGTCGAGATGCTGTCTACTGCGAATGCCAGTGCGGGCTGGTGCTGCATGATCGCGAACACGTCCGCGCTGAACGCCGCCTATATGGCGCCGGAGGAGGCCGAGGCCATTTTCGACGATCCGCATGTCATCACCGGCGGCGTGTTCGCGCCGATGGGCCGGGCGGTTGCGGAAGGGGGGGGCTACCGCGTCACCGGGCGCTGGCAATGGGGCTCCGGCTCCGCCAACAGCGCGTGGCTCGGCGGTGGCTGCACGGTCTGGGAAGAGGGAGAGATGCGGCGCCTGCCGAGCGGCGCGCCGGAAACGCTGATGGCCGTCTTCCCGGCGGCCGAGGCGGCGCTGCTGGACACCTGGCATGTCATGGGCCTGAAGGGCACAGGCTCCGGCGACTTTGAAGTGACAGACATTTTCGTGCCCGAAGGCCGCTGCGTGCGCCTTGCGGAGGGCAATCCGCGGGAGACCGGCCCGCTCTACAAATTCCCTGCCTTTGGTTTTCTTTCGCTTGGTGTCTGCGCGGCGGCGCTCGGCAATGCCCGGGGCAGCCTCGATAATTTCCACGCGCTGGCCATGGCGAAGAAGAACCAGGGCTCTGCCAAGACGCTGGCCGAGCGCCAGACCATCCAGTCCGCCTATGCGCAGGCCGAGGCTAGCTGGCGCGCGGCCCGGGCGCTGCTCTTCGCGGAGATCGACCGGGTGTGGGAGATTGCGCAGACCTCTGACGAAATCCCGATGGAGGCCCGCGCTGACCTCCGCCTTGCCTGCACCCATGTCACCCGCACCGGGGCGGACATCTGCCGCACCCTGTATGAGCTGGGCGGCGGCGCGGCGCTGTTCGAAACCTCGCCTCTGCAGCGCCAGTTCCGGGATGCGCAGGCCATGACCCAGCACATCATCACCGCCCCCGCCACCTGGGAACTCACCGGCCGCATCCTCTTCGGCCTGCCAACCGACGGGGGCATGGTGTAAATCTGACCTTTGGCCCGAACCGGCCACAGGCTCGTCACCTTTTGTTGTGCATTCTCTTATAAATAGAACGGTAAGAAGGTGAGGGGCAGAGAATGGAAGTCGCCAGAAAAGTGATTTTGATCTGTTGTGCCGTGGTTGCGGGGCTTGCCCTGCCCGCCAGAGCCGACTGGATCTACGATGTCGCCACGCTCCAATGCGCGCCGGATCGCAATGAGGCGCTGGTCCGGATGGGGACCGTCCACAATAACGACGCCCCTCAGTGGCGCGATCTGCCGGAAAGCCTTTCGCCTCACTGGGCAGCGGACCCGGAGGCAGACAACAAGACCTGTCAACTTGCCAATGGCCAGCAGGTAGAAATTCAGGGCACTGCAGGCCAGACCTTTGCCTATGGTATGAATGGCGGCATGCTCGCCTATTGGGTCAGCCTCTGGATTGACCGGAAAACAGTCCTTTCGCGCCAGCTTGTGCGTGCAGGATATGTCGATCAGTCCGGCAATGATGTGTCTGTCATCCTGGTCACGTCCGACAGGCTTCGGATTTGCGATCAACCCAACAGTCTTCCGCCGTACAAGTCAAAACTGGAAACCTATGCGAAGCTCGACCGCGATGCAGAAGGGTGCTTCACCAAGGAGCTGGATCTCGAATCGCAACCCCTCGACCCTGTTCAGATGGCGGAGGAGATTCAACTCGGCACCTACACCGTGGCCGCCACCTATAGCGAAGCCTTTTGCCGGAAGTTCATCGCGCCCGATGATCGCCGGCCCGGCGAAGAACGGCTGAACTTCCGGCCGCCTCTGGTCGAGACGCTGGACATCAACAGGATGCACTTCAAATCCGAACGCTACCGGCGGGCGGCAACAGGGATGAGGATGCAATGGGACGAATTCGATTTCGACAATGACGGGCAGCGCGATACGGTCATCCTGGCGGGCGCCGACAACCATTATATCGATGGGGAAATCATCCTCTTCCGGTCGGGCCATCATCCTGAAGCGCTGGAGAGCCTGGCGGCTGTAGAGGATTTCGATGACTATCCCGACTGGGCAAGAACGAATGGGTTCCGTCTGATCACCGGTGCAGAGACGCCGTACCGGACGGACCGGTACACCCGCTTCAGCCTGTTCTGGATTGACGGGGCGACGTTCATGCTGGCCTCTCCGACGAACCGGAGTCTTCGCCCCAGCGCAGTGCTCTACCGCTACAGGACGGACGGCCCGTACGGGCGGGGCAGGTTCGATACGATTTGCATGTTCCAGAAAATTCTCCCAAACGACTGACATGCCGGATGCCCTTCAGATCCTCGTCGATGCCGATGCCTGCCCGGTGAAGGAGGAGGTGTATCGCGTGGCGCTGCGCCATGAGGTGGCGGTGGTGATCGTCGCCAATTCCTATATCCGCATTCCGGAGCACCGGCTGATCTCCCGCCAGATCGTGACCGACGGGTTCGATGCCGCCGATGACTGGATCGCAGAGCAGGCGGGGCCGCGCAGCCTCGTCATCACGGCGGACATTCTGCTGGCCCAGCGGGCGCTGGAAAAGGGGGCACGGGTACTGGGGCCGAATGGCAAGCCGTTCACGGATGCCTCGATCGGCAATGCGGTTGCCGTGCGGGCCATTCATGCAGACCTGCGGGCGGGTCTCGGCGAAGGCGCCCCCAAAGGGGCGGCGCCTTTCAGCAAGCAGGACCGGTCGAATTTCCTGAACGCGATGGAAGTGGCCATGGTCGCCCTTAAAAAGGCCGCCGGCTAGACGGGCCTCAGCGGACCGCCGGTTCCAGCAGGCGGAAGCTGCCCGAATCTGCATTCATCTCCACAAGCCCGCCTTCGGGCACGGTGAACTGGTCTGTCAGGTGGCCGATAAAGGCGCCGGAATAGGCCGGCACGCCCAGCGGCTGCAGATGGTATGTCAGGATTTCATTCAGTGTGAAGCCGCCGATGCTGTTGCCCTGGCTGCAATCGGTACAGTTGCCGACGATCACCCCCGCGACGCGCCCCAGAATGCCCGCCTGGCCGAGCTGGGTCAGCATCCGGTCAATGCGGTAGACCGCTTCGTCGATATCCTCGAAGAACAGGATCGCCCCGTCGAAATCGGGCAGATAGGGCGTGCCGACAAGGGCAGTCATGACGGTGAGGTTCCCGCCCAGCAGCCGCCCGCGGGCCGTGCCCGGTGTGATCGTCTGGGTACGCCATTTCCGCTGCACCAGCCGGTCTTCCGACGCGACCGGGTTCACATAGTCCGGCATTGCGGCGTCGAACAGCAGGGGTTTGAACGTCTCCAGCGATTGCTGGCCCCAGGCGGAAATGCCAACCGGCCCGTGGAAGGTCACCAGGCCTGTCTTTGCATGAATGGCGAGGTGCAGCGCCGTGATGTCGCTGTATCCGATCAGCGCTTTCGGGTTTTGCCGGATCAGATCGAAATCGAGAAAGGGCAGGATCCGCGCCGTGCCCCAGCCGCCCCGTACGCTCATGATCGCGTTCACGTCCGGGTCGGCGAACATCTGGTTCACGCCGCCTGCGCGGGCCTTGTCATCGCCCGCGAAATAGCCGTCGCGGTCCAGAATATTGTGCGCCCGTTTGGATTTCAGGCCGAGCTTGGCAAGCGCCTCCTCGATCAGCGTGATGGTGAACGGCTCCCATGTGGCAGAGGCCGGTTCGATCAGGCCGACTGTGTCGCCCGCCTTCAGCCGCGGCGGCAGGAGAACCGGCGGCCCGCCTGTCTTCGCTTGCGCCTGCGCCACCGCTTGCGGCCCCAGCGCCAGCATTGCACCGGCCGCCCCCAGCATCTGTCTGCGATTCATCCTGTCCGTCCGTCCTTCTGCATGCCGCCTCGTGAAAACGAGTTCAACCGAACCTGGTCCAATCGTAAAGTCAGAAAGGGCGGTTGGTCCACAGGGGCGCAGGCTTCTGACTTTTTCGATTCAGCCGGTTCAGCTTGAGCCAGGCCCTGAGACATACACCCAGAATGACCAACATGCAGATAATATCTCCTCCCACGCCTTCCGGATCGGTCGTGCATGTCTTTCCGTGGCAATACGCCGTACCGGGCAGTTCGATCTGTTCTGAAAGGGGGGGCTTCCCGCGCCTGATATGGTGGAGCAGGACGATGTCATTCGTCTTTGATTCCAGGACAAGATCTGTCCCGGTTATGTGAGGGCGTATTGTGCGCTGATCCTGTATGACCTGGTAATAGTCCTGCGACTGTAGCCTGATTTTTTCGGGGGCCGAAAAAAGGCTGGAAATGGCATAGGGGACCTCATACTGCATGATTGCAGGACTAAATTCCGCGAGCAAAAATACAATAATCGCCAGCTTTAGTGCCAAGTGCAGTTTGTAACCGGTAAACATGTTCCGCCCTGATGGGATGGGTGTCAGTTCCTTGCGAGCGCGCGGCTTCCGGGCGCAGCAGCAGGCCTCATTCAAAACATCCGTCTACATTCTTTTGGTCTTCGGCAAGTTTGACCATGTGATGCATGTAGGTCACGCCTTCCTCCGGTGAGGGAAATTCCAGAGCGAGACGCCTGAACAATTCATCATTCAGTTCCTGTATGTCGTCCAGATGCGCCGTTCTGTAGGATGGTGACATCAGGGCTGAGCCGAAGAGCATATGAGCCTTGAGCAAGCGTACCCTCGTCTCATTGAATGCGGGGTCGCTTTGGCCATGTGTTTCAACCAGTAAGCCGATCTCGTTCTCAAGGCATTTGCAGGCGCCACGTGCGATGGGTTCGAATGCGGCGTCCTGTTTGCCGCGAAGGACCATCAATTGTTCTTCTTCAGAGAAACCCAGCGCGATTTCGGCGCATAGATCAGAAAATTTTTCGTCAGAAAAAGCGCGCGCTGGGTTCACGGGCAGCAATTGCACGTCCGTTTCGGGGGAGGCGACAGGGTCTTTGTTCCCCGAGCATCCGGCTGTGAACACAAGGAGACACAGAACTGCAAAATGCCGATATCTGAAGACTTGTCTCACGTCCTGACCTCCACACCCGTATTCAAAATGACGCTTGCGCGCGAACACGCCCGGCAACGCTATCGTGAAAAAGTGACCAGGACGTATTCGCTTGGGTAGAAAGTTTTGGGGTATTTCGCATCTGAGCGCTGAAACCGCCTCACCCTGCATGAGCGGACCGGCTCGATCAGGCCGACTGGGCCTCCCGCCCTCGGCCGTGGCGGCAGGAGAACCGGCGGCCCGCCTGTCTTCGCTTGCGCCTGCGCCACCGCTTGCGGCCCCAGCGCCAGCTTACATAGTTCGCCACCCCGCGTGCACGCATCTTTGTTGCCGGGGGACAAAAAATGCATGTGTGCATTTTATCCGCTCATCACGGTGAAGGCCGGGGTCCACGCCCACAGCGCGTGGACCCTACCGCACTGGACCCCGGCTTCCGCCGGGGTGAGCGGAGGAGGGGATATCCGGATGCCGCGCGACAGGCGTCCAGCTTGTCAATTCATCATAAAGGTCTTCCCAGCGCGGGTTTCTCTCTTCGATGAGTTTCAGCTTCCAGTCCCGCTTCCATTCCTTGATCCGTCTTTCGCGCAAAAATGCGGAATCACGGTCATCATGCACTTCATACCAGACCAGCCGCCTGCAGCCGTAGCGCGCCGCAAATCCCCGAAAGGCGCCTGTTCTGTGCTGCCAGACCCGGGCGGCTAAATTATCTGTATGCCCCGTGTAAAGGGTGCCGTTTCTCCGATTGGCGATGATGTACACATAAAACGACATGCGAAGAACATATCAAGAACATTTTTTTGCGCAATCCCCCTCTCCGCTCGTCCCGGCGAAGGCCGGGATCCAGAGCCGCGGGGGGGGGGCTTGTCGCACTGGCCCCCGGCCTTCGCCGGGACGAGCGGATGAGATCAGAGTTGCATAGACCCGGTCTCGACGAAGCGTTGGTGCCAGGAGAGGGACTCGCCGAGGATGTTTGGCGCGTGCTGGCCGTAGGAGTTTTGCCGGGCCCGGGCATAATAGTCCTGCAGCATCGGGCGGTAGGTGGGGTGTGCGCAATTGGCGATGATCGTCTCGGCCCGCTGCTTGGGGCTGAGGCCGCGCAGATCCGCCAGCCCCTGTTCGGTGACGATCACCTGAACATCCTGGCTGATATGATCGACATGGGCAGCCTGCGGAACGATGGCGGAGATGGCGCCATTCTTGGCCGTTGAGGGCGTCATGAAGATCGAGACATAGGCATTGCGGGCAAAGTCACCCGAGCCGCCAATCCCGTTCTGGATGCGCGAGCCCATGACATGGGTGGAGTTCACATTGCCGTAGATGTCAGCCTCGATCAGGCCGTTCATGGCGACACAGCCAAGGCGGCGGATCAGTTCCGGGTGGTTCGAGATTTCCTGCGGGCGCAGGATCAGCTTGCCGGTGAAATGCTCGGCATCCCGGTTGAACCGTTGAGCTGCATCCGGGCTGAGGGAGAAGGCGGTGGCAGATGCCATGCGCAGTTTGCCCGCTTCCAGAAGGTCGAGCATCCCATCCTGGATGACTTCGGTATAGGCCGTCATGTTGCTGAACGGCGCTTCCATCAGCCCGGCCAGAACGGCGTTGGTCACATTGCCGACGCCGGATTGAAGCGGCAGCAGGTTTGCCGGCAGGCGCCCGGCTTTTACTTCGTGTGCGAAAAATTCCAGCAAGTGCCCGGCAATCGCATTGGCGACGTCATCCGGCTCGGCGAAGGGCAGGTTCCGGTCGGGGGCGTCGGTTTCGACAATGGCAACAATCTTGTCCGGATTGACCTTGAAATGCGAGCTGCCGATCCGGTCATCCGGGCGGGTCAACGGGATTGGCTTGCGGTTGGGCGGCAGAGCGGTGCCGTAATAGATGTCATGCATCCCGTCGAGCGCTTCGCTCTGCCAGGAATTGACCTCCAGGATGATCTGTTTGGCCTGGTCCAGCCAGGTCTTGTTGTTGCCGATGGAGGAGGAGGGGATCAGCGTGCCGTCCGGTGTGATGCCGGACACTTCGACCACGGCCGTTTCGAGCGGACCGAGAAAGCCCTGCCACGCCATCGGGGCGACCTGGCTGAGGTGGATGTCGAAATATTCCATCGTGCCGGCATTGATCTTCTCGCGCGCGATGGGATCGGAATTGTAAGGCAGTCGGAATTCGATACCGTCGGCCTTGGCGAGGGCGCCGTCCAGTTCCGGGCCGGTTGAAGCGCCGGTCCAGACTTTCACGCGGAACGGGTTGCCGGCTGCGTGTTCGGCTTCGATCCGGCGGGCGAGGGCCAGCGGTACGGTTTTCGGATAGCCGGATCCGGTAAAGCCGCTCATCCCGATGGTCGAGGACGGTTTGATCAGGGCGGCGGCATCGTCGGCGTTCATGATGCGGCTGCGCAGGGCGGCGTGCTGGATTCGGGAACTCATGAAAGTGTCGTGGTCCTGTGGATCGGGTGGCGTCTCATTGGATTGAGATCACAGGAAAAACCCAAAGTCATGTTGCGGCAGATATGCAAAAATGCAGGATACTTTTGGTTTTTGCCATCAGGTTTGCAACTCAAGAGGCGGTGAAGCCCGTCTCTAAATGGTCTGTTCATTGCCTTTACATGGTGTTTTCATGGTCCCGGAGGGGCCTTATCCAACACGCTGTCCAACACCCCGTCTAACTGGCGGTGGAGGCCAGGGGGTGCCCGCGCGGCAGCTCACACTTGCCCTTAACCGCTTTCATGCTAGAGCGCGGTCATGAACGGGATCACACTTCACAAGGGCGACCTGCCGGCCGAACTCGATTTCGGCCCTGTTGTTGCCATCGACTGCGAGGCCATGGGCCTCAATCTCCATCGCGATCACCTGACGCTGGTGCAGCTCTCCAGCGGCGACGGCACGGCGCATCTGGTGCAGCTGGGGCGGGACTATGATTGCCCGAACCTGAAGGCGCTGCTGACGGATCCGAAGGTCGTGAAGATCTTCCACTTTGGCCGCTATGACATCGCCATGATGCTGCGCTGGATGGGAATCACCTGCGCGCCGGTCTGGTGTACCAAGATCGCCTCGAAGCTGGCCCGCACCTATACAGACCGCCATGGCCTGAAGGATGTCGCCCGCGAAGTGGCCGGGGCGGAGCTGTCGAAAGCGCAGCAGAGCTCGGACTGGGGCACGGCCGAGCTCAGCGATGCGCAGATGCAGTACGCGGCCTCCGATGTGCTGTACCTGCACAAGATCAAGGCTGGGTTGGAGGCGATGCTGATCCGCGAGGGACGGCTCGAAATGGCGCAGGCCTGCTTTGACTTCCTGCCCATGCGCGCCCGGCTGGACCTGGCCGGCTGGGACGAGCAGGACATTTTCGCCCATAGCTGACCGCCGGTCATGCCTTCGCCGCTTTTGTCATGGCAGGATCGCGGGTAAACAGAACAGCTGAGTTGCTTACAGGTTAGCCCACGGCATGGACGCCGCCACACAACATCATGACCCGGCCTCATTATGGGCCCCGCGCCGCCAGATGACGCTGGCGCAGGCCCGCCAACGGTCTGAACAGGTCCGGAAGTTGCGCATGCTGTTTGTGGCCTGCGCGGCCGTATCAATCGGTTTTTTCGCCGGTCACGTCATCAAAAGCGCCCTGACCAGCGAGTCCCGGCCCGTCAGCGTGACGACGAACGATTCCGTGACCATGGTGAACCCGCGCTTCACCGGCCGGGATTCCACCGGCCAGAGCTTTCAGATCACGGCAGATGCGGCCCGGCGCCGCCGCGGGGATGGTCAGAAGGTCGACCTGGTTGAGCCCGTTCTCATTGACGAAGCGGGCGGCCTGGTCAGCGCCCCGACCGGCATGTACGACCGCGCCGCGGGCATTCTGGAACTGTATGACAAGGTCAGCATCACCGATGCATCGGGCTATACGTTCGTGTCGACGGGCGCGCGGGTCTATGTCGGGGAAGGCCGGATCGAGGGGCTTTCGCCGCTGAAGGGGAAAGGTCCTCTTGGCGATATCCGCTGCGACTCGTATGAAGTTCTTGACGATGGCGACCGCGTTGTCTGTGTCGGCAATGTGCGCACTGTATTATATCCGGCCCCCACAAGTGCGGCGCCGGTCCAGATGGAAACCACGGGTGAAGGTGAAACAGATGGCTCGAATTAGGAATCTCGGCGTTCTTCTGGCGGGTGTTTTCGCTGTTTTCACCGCCCCGGCCCACGCGCAGATCTCGTCCGAAGGCGGGCCGATCTATATCAATTCCGACCGGACGGAGAGCCTGGAGCGGGAACGCAAGGTGCTGCTGATCGGCAATGTCGACATCCAGCAGGGCGATGCCCGGCTGCGCGCCGACAAGGTCACGATGATCTTCGCCAGCAAGGAAGGCGACGGAAGCAGCACGGTGGGGGGCAGTTTCGGCCAGATCGAGTCCATGACGGCCGATGGCGATGTCTTCTACGTCACGCCTGAACTGAAGGCGAAAGGGGACCGCGGCGTCTATACGGCCAACAGCGACACGATCGTCATGACCGGCGATGTTGCCCTGATGCGCGGCCGCGATGTGGCAGAAGGCAAAGTGCTTGAGCTTGAGATCACGAACCGGCGCACCACATTGGATGGTGGCAATGGCCGCACCCGCATGATGATCGAACCGGATGCCGAAAACGGGTCGAACGGGTAAATTTCACACGGATCGTGAAAGCGATCTTAAGCATGTGAAGGTAACAGTCGTACCGGGCAACAAACGCCCGCACTGAAAGGGATTCAAGAGAAAGATGACCGAGTCGGCCGAAGGCCTTGTCGTTAAGAATATTGCCAAGTCATTTGGCAAACGACAGGTCGTGCGGGATGTCTCGCTTTCTCTTCAGCGCGGAGAAGTTGTTGGCCTGCTTGGACCCAATGGGGCCGGCAAAACGACCTGCTTTTACATGATTATGGGCCTGATCGGCGTCGATTCGGGAGAAATTTCGATCGACGGCGAGGATGTGACCCGTCTTCCCATGTATCAGCGCGCACGCCTCGGCGTGGGCTATCTTCCGCAGGAGGCCTCGATTTTCCGGGGCATGACAGTGGAAGAGAATGTACTGGCCGTGGCGGAACTGGTCGAAAAAGACCGGGGCGCACGTATGGCACAGGTCGATAGCCTGCTCAGCGAACTGCACGTGGAACATCTGCGCAATCAGGCCGCCACTTCCCTGTCGGGAGGTGAACGCCGCCGCGTCGAGATTGCCCGTGCGCTCGCATCACGTCCAAGCTTCATGCTACTGGACGAACCGTTCACCGGTATCGACCCGCTTGCCATTTCCGACATTTCCGACCTTGTCCGCTATCTGAAGCAGCGTGGCCTGGGCGTCCTGATTACGGACCACCAGGTGCGCGAAACCCTTCAGATCGTCGACCGGGCCTATGTCATGTATGATGGTGATGTTCTCTTCGATGGCTCGCCGGAAAGCGTGCTGAAGAACGAGGATGTGCGCAGGGTCTATCTGGGTGACCAGTTCGCCGCTTGATTACAGGGGGCGCGGCTTATGGCCATGAAACAATCACTCGACATGCGCCAGGGCACGTCCCTGGTCATGACGCCACAACTACAGCAGGCCATCAAACTGCTGCAGCTGTCCAACCAGGAACTCGCTGAGTTCGTCGAAGCCGAAATCGAACGCAATCCGTTGCTTCAGAAGACGGAAGACAATGACGGGGCGGGTGAAGGCAGCGAACCCGCCCGCCGCGAAGAGATGTCGCTCGACGACAGCTCCGGCATGGGCGAGGCGCGCGAACAGCTGGATGCGCCGGGTGAGGATGTTTACGAGCCGGGCACGGGCTCTGATAATGCCATGCCGGCCGGGGTCTCCGGCCCGTCCGCCAAGGCAGACTGGTCCGGTATCGGGGCAGGGGCTGCCAGCGATGATTACGACATGGCCTCCAACACGTCTTCCAATGTGACGCTGAACCAGCACCTGCACGACCAGTTGCAGCTGGCCGGCCTGTCGGCGGCAGACCGGCTGATTGCGGCCCGCCTGATCGATGAGACCGATGAGGGAGGCTACCTGCGCACCACGGTCGAGGAGGTTGCAAAGGATCTCGGCGCCGATGAAGCGAATGTCGAGGCCGTGCTGCAGGTCTGCCAGGGCTTTGAGCCGACGGGCGTGATGGCGCGCTCCATTCCGGAATGCCTGGCGCTGCAGCTGAAAGAGCGCGGCCGCTACGACCCGGCCATGGAAGCGATGATCGAGAACCTCGCCCTCGTCGCCAAGCATGACCTGAAAACCCTGTCGGACCGCTGCGGCGTCGGCAAGGAAGACCTGGTGGACATGATGACGGAGCTGCGCCAGCTGTCTCCGAAGCCGGGCTCGGGCTATTCCTCAGACACGACCATCGCCGTCCAGCCAGACGTCTATGTGCGTGAGCTGCCGAACGGCATGTTCGCGGTGGAGCTGAATTCCGACACGCTGCCGCGCGTGCTGATGGACAAGGCCTATTATGCCGAAGTCTCGGCCCTGAAGATGCGCGACAAGGAAAAGGAGTTCATCTCCGAATGCGCCGCTTCTGCCAGCTGGCTGATCAAGTCACTGGACCAGCGCGCCCGGACCATCCTGAAAGTGGCGAGCGAGATCGTGCGCCAGCAGGACGCCTTCTTTGCGCATGGTGTCGCACACCTGAAACCGCTGAACCTGAAACAGGTGGCCGATGCGATCGAGATGCACGAATCTACCGTCAGCCGCGTGACGACCAACAAATACATGTCGACGCCGCGCGGGCTGTTTGAGCTGAAATACTTCTTCTCCGCCGCCATCCCGGCGACCGGGGGCGGGGAGGCGCATTCCGCCGAAGCCGTCCGTTACCGGATCAAGCAGCTGATCGACAAGGAAGACCCGGACGACGTTCTGTCAGACGACCAGATCGTGGAAATCCTCACCGGCTACGGCGTCGAAATCGCCCGCCGCACAGTCGCCAAATACCGCGAAAGCCTGCACATCCCCTCCAGCGTCCAACGCCGCCGGATCAACAGGGCGAGTTGAGGCCTATCTCAAATCACAGTTTGCGGATGGCCGAAATTGGCCCTTATCTGTCATTTTCTGAATCGATGCAGATGGCTGATTTTGGCAAAAAGTCAAAAAGTACTGAGGGTTCGGCTCTCGGCGTCCCACACCCGGTCAGGAGAGACGACTCTTCACTTGTCTGACAACACCGTTGCTGCGAACGTAGAGATCCGCATAGGGAAAAGAAAGCGCTTCACCAAACATGAAGCCCTGCAGGCAGGTTACATTCATCTCTTCGGCCATTTCCAGGTGAGCATCGGTCTCGATCCCTTCTGCGACTGTATGCAAGCCGAAAGAATGGCAGAGTTGCGCCATCGACTTGATGACGACCGGCAGCATGCCCTTCTCGTCAAGGCGCTGGATGATCGAACGATCAAACTTGATGCCGGACAGGGGCAGCGCCATGGCCGCCTGCAGGTTGGAAAAGCCCGTTCCGAAATCGTCAAGCATGACCCGGATTCCGGCCTCGTGGAGCCGGTTCAGATTGCGCAGTACGGCTGGTATGTCATCGATTAAAGCTGATTCCAGAATTTCTATGGAGATCTGCTCAGGCCGGATATCCAGGCGCCTCAGAGTTGCAAGCAGGGCTGTTGCATACCCGCGCGTGGCCAGTTCGGTCGGCGACGCGTTAAGGGACAGAAATTCAATCATTCCAGAGGCCAGCCAGTCATGCGCCAACTCACAGGCTGACGTGATCATCATCTGGTCCAGCGCACTCAACAGGCCTGCTTCCCTGGCAATCGGAATAAACTCGTCAGGAGTCACCGCGCCTATTTCGGGATGGTCCCACCGCGCAAGTACTTCCATACCTTTCAGCTCGTGCGTACCTGCTGAAACGATCGGCTGAAAGGCTGGCGTAATCTGACGGGTCTCGATGGCAGCCGGAATCGTGTCCAGAATGATGCCATAACGTATGTGTTGCGTCTTGATCTCTGTATTGACAAATTGCACGCGAGACCGGCCCTGGCGCTTCGCGGTAAGCAACGCAATGTCCGCCGCCCGCGTGAGCGAATCTGCATCGCTTCCATCCTCCGGATACACAGCGACCCCGACGGAGCCGGACAGGTCGATCATGCTGCCATTGACGGACAAGGGTTGAAAACACGCGGCCGCGGCGCGCTTGACGGATTTTTCTAGCACGTCGACAGACCCGTCCGCCATGTCAATCAGCACCGCAAATTCGTCCCCGCCCACACGTGCAGCGCAACGGATGCCCGGCAACATACGGAGACGCCTGGCAACACCCCGGAGGACGGCATCCCCCGCCGCATGCCCCATGCGATCATTGACCCGCTTGAAATGATCGATGTCGATAAGGCTGAGAGCGAATGTCCTGCTGTTTTTTTCATAATCGGATACGGCCTGACCCAGCTCAAAATCAAATCCGATCCGATTATGTATACCTGTCACAGGGTCGTGGATGACCTGATCACGTATCGTCTCTTCGGCGCGTTTGATGGCCGTAATATCTGTTACGACTTCAACACTTTCTCCCGTTAGCGTCTTGCGGCCCTGTGCCTGGAACCAGCGCCCGTCGGCCAGTTCATGTGCCGACGCCTGGCCGTCCGTCATGTGCCTTTTCAGCGTCGCCCTGATCGCAGCTTCCAATGCGTCGGGTGACAGATCATCAGCAATGGCGAGCGCGCCGCTATCAACTGTTTTGCGGATGATCTCTTCAAATGTGCTTCCCTCGGCCGCCCCATTTCGCGCGCCAGGAACCATGTCACGATAGACGGAATTGCTGAGGAACAACCTGTCATCATGGTCAAAGGCCCCGACACCAATCGGCATTGCTTCGATGATATTGAGCAGCATCGCTTCAGCTTCCCGACGGCCCTTTGATTCAAGGATCAAGGAGTCCTCAGCGTTGCGCTGGGCTGTAATATCGATACGGATCGCCGTGTACCCGCTAATTCGCCCGTCAGTACCCCTCTCAGGCACGATTGTCGTGAGGACCCAATAGAACGAGCCGTCCTTGGCCCGGTTCTTTATCACGCCTCTCCAGGTCGTCCCGGCAGAGATCGTTTTCCACATGTTGACAAAGAATGACCGGGGGTGGAAACCTGAGTTCAGAAGATGGTGGGTCTGCCCGATAAGCTCGTGACGCTCATATTTGCTGATCTCGCAAAAACGATCATTAACGTCAAGAATCCGACCAGCCCGGTCGGTCCTGGCGACGATTGCAAACTCATCAAGCGTGTGTTTGTACGCCCGCAGATATTTATCATCGAACGGCATTCTGAACTCTCATCCTGATTGTTCAACAGTCAACCGTATCGCTTTTCACTTAATTAGTTCTGAAGAGTAGTGTTTGGTATTTGCAGGGTCGACGCGATCGAAATGCACGAGTCGGCCGTCAGCCGCGTCACGACCAACAAATACATGTCGACGCCGCGCGGCCTGTTCGAGCTGAAATACTTCTTCTCCGCCGCCATCCCGGCCACCGGGGGCGGGGAGGCGCATTCCGCCGAAGCCGTCCGTTACCGGATCAAGCAACTGATCGACAAGGAAGACCCGGACGACGTTCTGTCAGATGATCAGATCGTGGAAATCCTCACCGGCTACGGCGTCGAAATCGCCCGCCGCACGGTCGCCAAATACCGCGAAAGCCTGCACATCCCCTCCAGCGTCCACGCCGCAGGATCAACAGGGCGAGTTAGGGCTGTCGCAAATCACGGTTTGCGGATGGCCGGAAATGGCCCAACCCGGACCCTCGATTCATTCTTGGTGCGGATGACCGAATTTGGCGTCGCGCTTCCCTTACGCATTTGTTGCCGTATTCGCTGAGTGAAACTAGGCGTCAGGGCTTTCTGGCACAAAGAACTCTAGGCGCAGGGAAGAATTACCAGTCAACTATCCTTAGACATTAGACGTTGATTGCCATTTGACCAATTCCACCTGTTCTTGTACGCATTTCCCCTTTGGAAAGAGATGGCGGGGAACTCGGACTTGCGAAATGACTTCAGGCGACATGCGATGCGCATTATTCGGACATTTTTTGCAGTATCGGCGCTTGCTTTCTCTGCCCAAGCCCAAACGGTGCGTGTGGACGGTGTAGATGTGAGCTGGAAAGAGGGGGGCGCGAATATCCACCATTACTATACCAATTGGGAAAGCCCGGAAAGCGGCGCTCCGACACCCGAGAATATTTATCGATTCATCGATGAGGCACGCGGAAAAATCCCCATAGTCATGACTTACAACGGGGGAATGAGCGAGGTCGAAATTGAAGGGCGTTGCAATCCAATTGATACTTATGCGCAGTACTTAGTGTATGATGTTCATGACGCAAAGAAGCCAATATTCGACGTGCACGTTTTGCATTACTCATATAGTTTGTCCACGAAGCTAAACCATCACCCTCGATTGCATGAGCACTTAGACTCGCTTGCTCCTGAGGCAGTCGAGCAGCTGACGCGACAGAAAAGAGCTTTGGGAGAGGCGATTTACTGGCCCCATACTTCGTTTCAAGTCCTTTACAATCCGGATGGAACTTTCGAAGTGAGCAGCTTTTTTCAAAAGTATCGGGATGCTGGGGGCGGAGGAGAAGCTGTTTCGGCCGCAGCACAATCTCTGATAGCGCAGCGGTTGGCATGGATTGCTCGCTGGGGTATCGAACTTGAAAGAAACAAATGGACGGAGCCCGGCTCGAACCACGGAGACTATTATCCTACGCAAGAGGATTTGTACCGGGCAGGATTGAGCGAATGGGTGGGTATCTGTGCATCAGCCATCGAAACCGCCGAACACCTACAGGTTTCAGGAGAGCCAAGTACGCGAGAGATGCTGAATGCGGTCAACCAGGGAATGTTAGCTTTGGCGCGGGCTGAAGGCAGGTTCGGCGATACCCCGCATCTCGTTAGTTTGAAAAAGCTCTCGTGCACGAAAGTCTCAGAAGGAAATTTCCTTTGCAAGTACAGCTATTCTTTAGACGGCTTGTCGAACGAGGAGCAGCGTCAGTTGCGGGCGTTAGTTTTTGGAACTCTAAAGGAAGAGGTCACGCATCGGTTTTGGAGGCGGGGCGGAGAGTGGATATGGGAGGGGGATAACTAGGTGCTGGCCGTCGCAGATTTGCGCTCTGGCTGAGCTAAGCCTGTACCTGCGAAGGCCGGGGTCGAAGAATGGTGCACCAGACGTCTGATTGAACTCAGCGTCTGAAAATCGCCCCATCTAAAACACGGGCGCCGATCGATTGACCAATATATGGGTATGGGCGGGCGTAGAATTCGAAAGCGGCGTCAGTGACCGCTTCCGGCGAGTACTTCCGCCTGCTTTCAGACGCCACCTACTCCGCCGCTTGCCCTTCCGGCACTTCCGCAAACATCTCGTTCAGATAAGCCGCCAACCGCACGCCGCCTTTGGAGAGTTGCTGGCGCAGGATCGGGCGGGTCTGGTAGACATATTCCCATTTGAGGATCTGGTGATCCGGGTAGATCGTGTCGCGGATGGCGGCGCTTTCGTCTGCCCACTGTTCCGGCGTTGCGGCAGACCAGACGAGGATTTTTTCGGCCGTGATCTTGGAGGTCAGCCAGTCGGTCCACTCGGTGTAGGACAGCTCCTCATGATTGATGAGCAGCTCGTCCCAGACCTCGTGCAGGTTTGTCAGGTCTTCGAAGAAATAGCAGGTGAAGAGGTTCGCCCCCCGGTCCGTGCCATTGCCGGCGTGCAGGGGCTGTTGCAGGTCGCCCACCAGATGGATGATGAAGCGGAGCGCCAGCTGGCGCTGTTCCAGCGGCTGGCTCTCGTCCAGCACGATGGCGCGGAAATGTGCCAGCGCCGTGATCGCATTGCCCTCCGGCGGCGGCGTGATGTCCGCATATTTCTCACCTTCCGGGATGGTCACATAATGCCAGGGGCTGGATTCGCGGCGCCAGAACGGGGCCGGGTCGGAGCGCATGAAGTCCGGCCAGTCAGACGCTTCGGCCATGCTTTCCGGCCCGAGGATGTCTTCCACCGCTGCGGCGGCCTCGTCGCTCAGATAATTGTCCGCCACGGCGGCGACGACGCGGTGGCCGGTCTTGCCCCAGGCAAAGGCCGGGGAGGCGATGGTGGCGGCAAGGGCGAGGCTGAGCAGCAGGCGGCGCATGGCGGGTCTCCGGCAGGGTACGGGGCAGGGAAAGCTTGCCAGACAGGTGCCGTCATTTCCCGCCGAGGGCAAGCGCGTCGACGTCGCGGCGCTGCGGCAGGCTGGGCTGGGCGCCGGGCCGTGTGCATGCAAGCGCCCCGGCGGTCACGGCAAAGGTCAGCGCGTCCTGCGGCGCCTTGCCCTCGATCAGGGCGACCGTCAGCGCGGCGGTGAACGTGTCCCCGGCGCCGACCGTGTCGACGACCTGCACTTTCGGCGGGGCGGCCCGGGCAATCTCTTTGCCGTCCTTGTAGAGCGCCGCGCCCTCCGCGCCGAGCGAGACGGCGACCAGCGCGCCGCAAGTCATCAGGCGGTCACCATAAGTCTCCGCTTCGGTCTCGTTGACACTGACAAGGTCTGCCATCGTCATGAGCTGGTCCGGTATCGTCATGGCCGGGGCGAGGTTCAGGCTGACAAAACCGGTCGCCTTTTCTGCGGCCGCCAGCAGCACCGGCACGGGCACTTCCAGCACCCCCATCATGTGCTCAATCGGCAGGTGTTCTACGTCTTCCGGCCGCAACACATGGTTGGCGCCGGGGCAGACAACGATCAGGTTTTCGCCGGAGGTGGCATCGACCGCGATCAGTGCCACGCCCGTCGTCTCGCCATTCACATGCGCGACTTGCGCGAGGTCCACACCGCCATCCTGCAGCAGTTTCAGCGCCTCGTCGGCCATATCGTCGGCGCCGACAGCCCCGACCAGCTGTACCTCCGCGCCAAGGCGACGGGCAGCCAATGCCTGGTTCGCGCCCTTGCCGCCGGGATGACGGGCAAGCCGGGCGCCGCCGACCGTTTCGCCCGGCCGGGGCAGGGCGGGGCCGGTGGCCACGATGTCGAGATTGATAGAGCCGACAATGGTGATCATGCCCGCTCCATCAGGGAGGCGATGAGATCGAAAAAGCCATCGGCATCCGCGGCGGTGACCCAGTCATGCGGGCCGCCTGCGGTTTCGCTGAGACAGGTCTGGCCGAAGCGCTCGCCTTCTTCCGTCACGACGCTGACCGTTGTGGCCTTCGCCTCGAACAGGTGCGGGGCCAGCAGGAAGGCGACCGTGGACGGGTCGTGCATGGGCGATTTGAGCCCTTCCTTCCACCGGCCTTCCAGCTCATTGCCGGCTTCCAGTAGCTGCACCATGATGGCGGCGCGTCCGGTCTGAACGGTTTTCAGACGTTCGATGCGCGGCAGTTCTGCGCGCACCGTATGCGTGACGTCGAGGCTCAGCACCGTGGCCGGGATGCCGGAATTGAAAACGATGGCAGCGGCGTGCGGGTCTGCGAAGACGTTGAACTCCGCGAAAGGCGTGATGTTGCCGCCAGCGCTGTCGGCACCGGCCATCACGACGAGGCGGGAGATGCCTTTGGCAATCGACGGGTCCAGCACCAGAGCCGCGGCGATATTGGTCATCGGGCCGGTCACGACGAGCGTGTACTCGCCCGGCGCGGCGGCCTTCAGCGTCTCGACAAGGAAGGGGACGGCATGGCCCCCGGCGAGCGGTGCGTCCGGCTCGAACGGGTCGATCCCGGCAATCCCGCTTTCGCCATGAAACTCCTCCGCCGTCACCGGCGCGCGCAGGATGGGGCCGGGGCAGCCTGCATAGACCGGCACCTCGCCATGGTTCATCAGCTGGCACATCATGCGGGCGTTCCGGCTGGTCAGGCGGAGTGGCACGTTTCCGGCCACCGTCGTGATCGCGCGCACGTCCAGCGCATCGCTCGCCAGCGCCATCATCAGCATGACGGCATCGTCGACACCGGGATCGCAATCTATGATCAGGGGCACACTCATGTGTTGGAGGCCCGCTCGGCCCTCAGGTCAGCGATTGCATCCAGGAACGGTTTTTCCAGGGGCGGGCTGTCCATCGGCATGCCCAGTGCTTCGAGTGCCATGTCTGCGGTTACCCTCTCCCTTTTGCGTCCCTTGAGCCGGGCGATCATGCGGCTGGTCGCGACCGTGCGCCCCTTCGAGACAAATGTATGCCGGAAACACATATAGGTTCCGTCCCAGCCGACCATACGGGTCTGCAGTTCGAATTTCTGCGGAAACTTCATCGAGTGGAAGTAGGTCAGCGCTTCGTGCTGGATGATGGGGATCCAGCCGCGCTTGCGGAACGTCTTCATCGTGCCGGTCCGGAACATGAAATTCATGATGCCGAGATCGGTGATTGAGGCATATCTGGAATTGGTCATGTGCCCCATCGGGTCATGGTCACCGATCCAGACACCGGTCCGGATCGTGTGCACATCCAGAATGTGAGTTTTCGTCTTCGCGAACCAGGCCCAGAGGATGATCCGCAGGAGCCGGAAAAACAGGTTCATGGGGGCGCATCGCCTCCTCGTCACAGATCCAGACACGACGGAACGTTGCCGTCACCTGCAATTGTTATTGCACGTGCTGCGCTTCCTCCCATGCACGACTATGCGGTGGCGCGCGCCGAATGCAAGTCAAAGTCGGGCTGCAGCGCAGAGGCCTGCAAAGTGCCCTCGGGGCAGGCACAAGAAAAAGGGCCAGTTCATTCTGAACTGACCCAGTAAGGAGGTAAGATGGAGAAGCACCTGCTATTGGGACTTCACAGGACTTATGCATGGCAACCTCTGGTGGTTCCAAAAAAGCCGGGATAAATGGTTAATAAAACAAGGGGTTGGATTAAGTCTTGCCGCGCCGTCCATAGAGGATGAGCAGGGCGACCAGCCCGATTGAGGTCCCCTGGCTGGAGAAGGCCTCCAGCATCAGGGCGAAGAACCATGAAGGCAGATTGGTGCGGGTTTGCGCTTCGGTCAGAAGGTTGCCGCTGCCCTGGCCGAGCAGTTCGGCATTGGCCGCCTCGATCTTGGCCTGAAGTGCATCCCGCCGTTTGGCGAGCCCGAGTTCATTCTGCGCGTCGCGATAGGGTTTCTGCTCGGTTCGCCCGACGCGTTCCACTTCGGAGAGATAGGCTTCCAGTCCCTCGACAGACCGGGTCTCCGGCGGGATACCCTCCAGCTGCCGCCGCCAGTCCGCAATCTGGGATTCCAGTACGCTGCGATTGGCATCGGCCCGCACAACTTCCTCCGCCGCGGCCGTATTGTTTGCCGCGATATAGCGTTCGGTGCCGATAATGGATGTGCCCATGCCGGCGAGTGCGAAGATCAGGGCGCGCCAGCCTTCCTTCATCCGGTGATTGGCCGTGTGCCAGTAGAAGAAGGTAAACCCGCCGAAGGAGATGACCGCCGCGATCACGCCGGTCCAGCCCCAGATGCGGGACTGCAGCGGATCGGCAACCGAGCTGGAAAAGGCCTGGTAATTGGCAAAGCCGGAGAGGGACGCCGCAGCCAGGCCTGCGGTCAGGAAGACCAGTGCCAGCAGGGAGATGATGAATTTCTCCCCGTTGAACGGTTTCTTTTCCTTCGGTTTCAGGTGCGGGAAGCGCTCTTCCAGCCGGTCCGCCTCGCCGAGCGTCCTGACCTTCGCCTCCTGTTTGGCGAGGTTGCGGCTCACCTTGCGGGGGACCGGGGCGAAATCGGCATCCTGGACCGGTGGCCGGACAGCCGGGACGGCGGCGTCTTCATCCGGGATCGGTTCGGCATCAAGGGGCAGGGGCTGCTGCGCCTGCGCGCGCTGGCGGCGGACCTCTTCCTTCAGGCGGACGAGGTCTGTGAAGCTGCCATGGCTTTCGCAATTGGGGCACCAGAACGTGCCCAGCCTCGTGTTCAGGACCAGCGAGCTTTCCCCGCCTTCCCGGCAATCCGGCGTCAGGTCGCACACTGTGCGGACTTCGCTCTCGTCCTGGCTCGACTCGAAGTCGACACCGAGTTCCTCAAGCTGCTGGATCGCCTGCTGGAGACGCTCATCCGCCATGAAGTTCTGACCCCGTTCGCAAAGCGCGAACGCGCCCGGCACCGGGCCTGTCTATCCGAAAGGCCATGCTGCAGTCACCCCCGTCTGTCACCCGTGCGGACTGCGCCGGGACCATGGTAGCGCCGCAGGCACAATTACGCATGTGTGGCGCCTGTTTCAGCTTTACGGCGTCGGTGGAGTCTTTAAGAATATGAGGGTCCTCATTGTCCGGATAGAGATCCGGTTGGGCCTGCATGACATCTGGAGGAACTGAATGACACTACCGCGCTCCCTGGCGATTCCGAAAACCTGGAAAACCTTCAATTATGCCAGCTTCTTTTCGGCTTTCGGCTATCCCGTTCTGGGCGTCGCGCTGTTTGTCACCATGATCCTGCTGGGTATTTTCCTCAGCCATCTCACCTTCCACTGGTGGTACATGCTGATCGCGTTTGCTGTGATCGCGTTCACGATTTTCGTCTGCAATGCCGGCATCGGCCCGCTGCACCGCATCCTGCAGCACAGGGCGGGGGAGCTCGCCGTGCCGGGGCAGGTGCTGACCATGCTCAACCTGGTCATCGCCATGCAGGGCAATGTCAAAGACTGGGTGAACTATCATTCCCAGCATCACCGGTTTTCCGACAAGCCGGGCGACCCGCACAACCCGTTCGAATCCAAGCGCTGGGCCTGGGTCGGCTGGATCCTGTGGCGCGACAAGAATGACATGGAGCGCCCGCTGGCCATGTGGCTGAAGAACCAGCCGGTCATCGTCTGGATGGACCGTTTCTACAATGAAATCAGTCTAGTGGTGCACCTCGTCATCCCGGCGGCGATCTATCTGATCGTCTGGGCTGCGGGCGGCTCGCTGGTGCTGACAGCGCTGCTGCATGCCAGTGTCGTGATCGGCCGGGCCATTCAGTTCCACGCGACCGTCTACGGCATCAACGTGCTGGGCCACCTGAAAACGCCGGTCTGGGCCGACCATCTGATCGGTCTGCTGACAGGCGGTGAAGCCTTCCACGACCACCACCATAGCCAGCCGACCAGTGCGCTGCACCGGCCGCGCAAGGGTGTGTGGAACCGGATCGTCGATTACAATGGCACGATCCTGCTCGTGATGGAGAAAATCGGCTGGGTGCGGAACCTGCGCATCGCGCCGCAATTTGCCTGACGGGCGCCCTGCGAACACACTCGCAAACACCATCTATAGACCGTTTATAGACCATATATAGACCCTTTATGGCGGCTCGCTTTAGGCGCATTCCAGCCCGGTTTGGACGGGGACGGGGGCTGGCGGCGCGGACGCGCGGAATTCGCCGGGGCATCTCCATACGGAAGAAATGCGCCGAAACTGAACGTCTGTTCAGACTGGAAGGCCCGCTGGTTCGCTGGCGGGCCTTTTACCTTTCAAACGGCAACAAGCCGCCACGAACGCGCCCCAATCCGGGGCGATCCTTTTGCTTAATCAGGCCGTGGGGGTTTGAGACGCACAGGGGCCGGCTGTTCCGGCCATAGAAGTGGAAGGGACGCCCGGATGAAATCCTTCATCGCAAAACTCACACTCAGCGCAGCCGCCTTTGCCCTGGCAGGGACGGCCAGCGCCAAGGTCCTGCCGGAGCCGCCGGAAGATCCGGGGGCTGTACATTCCTATATCCTGCTCGACCGGACAGGCTCCATGTCCGACATCTGGGATGAGGCGCTTGGCTCCGTCAACGCCTATGCCGCCAGTGTCGGCGAGGCCGATGAAGGCGAGGTGGATGGCGAGGATATCGAGACCGATGTCACGCTCGCCGTCTTCGACTATCAGGACGGCATGCAATTCGACGTGTTGCGCAACGGGGTGAAGACCGAAGACTGGACCGACGTCACCAATGACGAGGCCAATCCGCGCGGCATGACGCCGCTGTTCGACGCGATCGGCCGCATGGTGAACCTTGCCGAAGCCGACAAGCCGGAAAAGGCCGTGATCGTGATCATGACAGACGGGCGCGAAAATTCCTCCCGTGAACTGACGAAAGACGGCGCCAAGGCAGCGCTGGCACGGGCAGAAGCAAAAGGCTGGGAAGTTGTCTTCCTCGGCGCTGAATTCGCCAGCTTCGACGATGCCGAAAGCGTTGGTATGGATGCCCGCAAGACCATGGCCGTCGGCCAGGGCAGCATGCAGGACAGCATGTCGGCGCTCGCCAAGAAATCCCGCGCCTATGGCAAGGGCGAAGAGGCCGAAATTGAGTTCAACGAGGAAGACCGCGCCCTCGCCGACGAGGAAGGCGTAAAGGCCCGCCAGAACAAATAAGATCCATTCACCGGAACCTCCAACGGGCTGCACCGGCGACCCCCTGCAAACCGCGCGCCCGGAAAAGGAAGCCCGCCTCAGCAATGAGGCGGGCTGTTTTTTGCTCAAGAGACACGTCGTGTGCAGCGGCCCATCCAGTGTCGTCACATGGACTTCAACGGACCTGTCCGGTTAAGCTCCCCTCCATGACCGATAATTTCCTCGACAAAGTTTACCGCGTTTCCGGCAATGACGGGATGCGCGACCTCTACAATGCGTGGGCTGGCAAATACGATCAGGACCTTCTGGAAACCGGCTACGCCACGCCCCGGCGCGTCGCCGAAGCGCTTGCGTCCGCCCTGCCGGACAGGGACGCGCCGATCCTGGACTTCGGATGCGGCACCGGCCTGTCGGGCGCAGCCCTGGCGGAGGCGGGCTTCACGCGGATCGACGGCACGGACCTGTCAGGTGAAATGCTTGCCGTTGCGCGCAACAAGGACATCTACAACACGCTGTGGGAAACGGACCCGTCCGTGCCCCTGCCGGTCAAGCCGGGGGATTACCGGGCGGTGACGGCGATTGGCGTGATCAGCGTCGGCGGGGCGCCTGCGTCGGTCTATGACGACCTGCTCGCGATCCTCGCCCCCGGTGACCTGCTGGCCTTTTCCCTGAATGACCAGAGCATGGCGATGGACGACTATGGCGGCCGCCTGAAGCGCAGCATCGCAGGCGGAGACGTCGCGGTCCGGTTTGAAGACTATGGCCCCCACCTTGCCGCACACGGAGAAAACGCAGGCGCCACGGTGTATGTTCTGGAACGGCTCTGAGCCGGGCAGGGGCTAATAGCTCTGCGCCGGTTTCACCCGCGAGGTGGCCCGGTCGGCATAGAAGCCCGCGATCAGATTGCTGAGGGGTTTGTCCGTGTCGCCATAGTCTATGCCGTCGGTCCACAGGGCGGCGGTGCAGAGGTCTGACACGAAGCGGCCCATCCGGTTCGCATCCGGGTCGATACCGTCATAGGACTCGCCCCGGATCTCATAGGCATGAGCATTCGTCTGGTGGAAACTGTCCAGCAGGCAGGCGCGTTCCTTCGGGGTGGAAGTGTCGGCCAGATCGGGCCAGTCTTCACCTGCGTCCGGTTCCATCTCGCACAGGCTGAAGACGGTCACGGACGTCAGGCCGTCGCAGGCAGGCGGGACGGGCAGGATTTCCGCCATCAGAGTGCTCGCGCGTTCCTGCGCTGCGCGCGCCGCTTCCTGCTGCTCAAGCACTGCTTCCAGCACACGTTCCTCATCGGATTTTTCCGATGCGCGCTTGTTTCCATACCAGACGAATGCGGCCAGCCCGATGCCGCAAATGAGCAGAATGAATGGGATCAGCGTCTTCATGGGTTTCCCCCCTGGGATTCGTTTTCCGGGAGCATAGCAGGGTCTCGCCCGGTGTGGCAGGTGATCCGCCTGACAAATCGGGCCAGACCCGCTAGGCTGCCGGTGAGGAGATTTCCATGACCGAACAGACCACGCCGCCCTTTCCCGTCACGCACATTACGGTGCCCGTCGACATGCGCCACAAGGAGGCGTCCCGGCTGGCCGTAGAGGCTGCGGTCTACATGGCTCGCCAGGCTGGCGCGAAAGTGTCGATTCTGACCGTCGCCAAGCCTCTGGGCACCCACCTCACGGACATGCCGGAAGCCCACAAACCGGAATTCAACGCCTTCGTGACGGAAGAAGCCGAACGGCTTGGCCATGCCATCACGCCCCTGTTCGCAAGCCATGAGGCGGTGAATGAGACAATCCAGAAAGTGATCGAAAAGCATGGCGTGGATTTTGTCGTCATGGCGACGCACCACCCCCGCCTGACCGATCACCTGTTCGGCTCCCACGCCTCGCAGACGGCGCTGCACGCCAACTGCACCGTGCTGATCGTCAGAGGGGCGTAAGGCCAGCGGCGCCCCGGCCGGGGGCGCCCGCGGGTGCGGCGTGAGCGCCCTTTACTTCCGTTACCTGGCGGATTATTCAGCGCGCCATGCTGAAGACACAGATCATTATTACCCCAAAGACGACCCGCCTTCGCGGGACGTTGTGGGTGTGTGCGATCTGAAACCAGCCACCCTCATCAACGTCCCGCCAAGGCGCGGGACGGCCAATTCCTGACAACGGCTCTCCCGCTCCAAAGGCTCCAAACCGGAGAATGCCATGTCACCCCGTTTTTCAAGATCCAATCCCCCCCGCGTCGGCGTCGTCGGCGCGACCGGCCTTGTCGGCAGCCTGATGCGCACGCTGCTGGAAGAGCGGGACTTTCCGCTCGCCTCGCTGCGCCTGTTCGCCTCGGCCCGGTCGGCAGGAAAGACCGTCCCGTTCCGCGGCACGGATGTTGTGGTGGAAGATGTTGCGGCGGCGGATCTCTCCGGACTGGACATCGTGTTCTTCTCGGCGGGCGGGGAAACCTCGCGCCGGTATGCGCCGAAATTCGCTGAAGCCGGCGCGCTGGTGATCGACAATTCCTCCGCCTGGCGGAAGGACCCCGACGTGCCGCTGGTCGTGCCGGAAGTGAACGCCGATGCGCTGGCGGACATTCCGAAAGGCATCATCGCGAACCCGAACTGCACCACCATGGCGGCCATGCCCGTGCTGAAGGTGCTGCACGATGCCTGGGGCCTGACGCGCCTGTTCGCCTCCACCTATCAGGCGGCGTCCGGGGCAGGGGTCGCCGGGTCGGAAGAGCTGAGCCAGCAGGTCGCTGCGGCGGCTGCCGGGGACATGGCGGGCCTTGCAGACAATCCGGCTGCGGTGGATTTCCCCGCGCCGCAGAAATGGGCCGTGCCGCTCGCCTTCAATGTCGTGCCGATGAACTATGTTCTGGGAGAAGACGGCTACACCGACGAAGAACTGAAGCTGCGCGACGAAAGCCGGAAGATCATGGGGCTGCCGGACCTGAAAGTCTCCGGCACCTGCGTGCGCGTGCCGGTGATGACCGGGCACAGTTTGTCGCTCCATGCCGAGTTCGAGCGGCCCGTCTCTGCCAAAGAGGCCGAAGCCATGCTGGCGAAAGCGCCGGGGGTTCAGGTGGATGCGGTGCCGAACCCGCTGGCGATGACGGGCAAGGACAATGTCAGTGTCGGGCGTATCCGCAAGGACAGCGCGCTGGACAATGGGCTCGTTCTGTTTGTCGTCGGTGACAATCTGCGCAAGGGCGCCGCGCTGAACGCCGTGCAGATCGCCGAAGCACTGCTGGACCGCGCGGGCTGAGGCCAAAGAAAAACGCCGGACCTGTGAGGGTCCGGCGTTTGCCAATTCAGTCTGAAGGCCTGGCTTACAGGGCTTCGATAATGGTGACGTTGGCGATGCCGCCGCCTTCACACATGGTCTGCAGGCCATACTTCTTGCCGCGGGCGCGCAGGGCATGGACCAGCGTGGTCATCAGCTTGGTGCCCGAAGCGCCGAGCGGGTGGCCAAGCGCGATGGCGCCGCCATTGACGTTCAGCTTTGCCGGGTCTGCGCCGTGATGCTTCAGCCAGGCGATCGGAACCGGCGCGAAGGCTTCGTTCACTTCGTACAGGTCGATGTCGGACATTTTCATGCCGGCGCGCTGCAGGGCGCGGTCGGTGGCGAACAGCGGCTCTTCCAGCATGATCACCGGGTCACCGGCGGTGACGGTGAGATTGTGGATGCGGGCCAGCGGGGTGAGGTTGTGCGCCTTGATGGCAGCCTCGGACGCGACCATGACGCCGGACGAGCCGTCGCAGATCTGGCTGGCATTGGCCGCCGTCATGATGCCGTCATCCATCAGGATCTTCAGCTTCGCCATGCCTTCCATCGAGGCGTCGTAGCGGATGCCTTCGTCCTTGTCGTGCATCACTTCATTGCCTTCCGGGTCGCGGCCCTTGAGGGCGATGATCTCGTCCTTGAAGGCCCCGGCCTTTGTGGCCTCGGCGCCGCGCCGGTGGCTTTCGACGGAGAACGCGTCGAGCTGTTCCTTGGTGTGGCCATGCTTCTTGGCGATCATCTCGGCACCGACGAACTGGCTGAACTGCTTGATGCCATACTTTTCCTTCACCGATTGCGGCGTCGGGTCGGTCGGCACTTCGAACAGTTTGCCGGCGCGGGCATTGATGCCCATCGGGCAGCGGGTCATGCTTTCGACACCGGCTGCGATGACAAGATCCTGCGTGCCGGACATGATGGCCTGCGCAGCGAATTGCAGGCTCTGCTGCGAGGAGCCGCACTGGCGGTCAATCGACACGGCAGGCACAGACTGGGGCAGCTTCGAGGCCAGCACGGCGGTGCGGCCGATCTGGCCTGCCTGCTCACCGGCCTGCGAGACACAGCCCATGATCACGTCCTCAATGGCGGCCGGATCGACGCCCGTTTCGTCCACGAGCGCGTTCAGGACCTGCGCGCCCAGATCGCCCGGATGCCATTCGGCCAGGGCACCGCCGCGGCGGCCGCCGGCGGTACGTTTTGCTGCTACGATATATGCGTCTGCCATGTCACGCGTTCCTCTTTATCTATTTCCGGCACATTTATACGTCCCGGTTTCGGCTGCGCCAGCACTCTCCCAACGGAACCTGCCGCAGGGGAGACTGTCCGTTTTCGATCAGATCGTCAGCGATCAGCCCTCTGTTGCGGGCTCAGTCCTCGAAGCCGAGGAAGGTGGCTGCTTCGTCTACCGACTTTCGTTTTGACACGACAGCGTTTGCCGGGAACGTCTCGTCCGGCCAGCCCATGGCGACGCAGGTCTGGATCACCTGATCGTCAGCGATGCCAGCCTCTTCGCGCACGACCGGGCTCTGCATGATGCCCTGGGAATTGATGACGCAGCCAAGGCCCCGGTTCCACGCGGCATTGACGATGCCGTTGACGACGCCGCCGCAGTCAAAGGGCGGGATGTCGCCGCCTGCGAGGGCCTTGTCATAGGTCACCACGATGGAGACCGGCGCGTCGAACTGGCGGAAGCCCCGCAGCACCCAGTCCATGCGCGCTTCCTTGTCATGGCGCTCGATGCCCATGGCCTGGAACAGCTGGATGGCGATCTCCACCTGGCGCTCGCGGTGCACGCCGTCATAGGGCGGGCCCATGCGGAATTCGCGGCTGTCCGGCACGCCGGCCACGTTGCGCTCGACATTGCCCTTGCGGATGCGGTCCAGCACATCGCCGGAGACGACATAGAAATTCCAGGGCTGGGAGTTCAGCGAGGTCGGCGCGCGCATGGCGATTTCGAGGATCTCGCGGACGAGGGCTTTGGGGACCGGCTTGTCGAGAAAGCCCCGGATGCTGCGCCGGCCGCGCACTACGTCATCATATTCCACGGGTGGACCTCCCAATCTGTTATCGGAACCCTTGTAACGCACCCGGCTCGTCTGACAGCCCCTTCCGTTGCGGCAAAGAAAAAAGGCCCGCCCCCTGGGGCAGGCCTTGTTTTTCCATTGCTCGCGGCTGTTCCCTCGCCTCCGGCTCGGGGCCGCTGCGCCTTCGCTTCGCTCGTGAGATGGCGCTCCACCACAAGCAATGCGCAGGCGCAGGTGCCGCGGGCTTTAGCCCGCGAACAGCACCGAGCAATCAATCAGCGCGGCGCCATGCGGATTGCGCCGTCGAGGCGGACGTCTTCGCCGTTGAAGTAGCCGTTGCGGCACATTTCGGTGGCCAGCGAGGCGTATTCTTCCGGATTGCCGAGGCGGGCCGGGTTCGGCACCTGCGCGCCGAGGGCCTGCTTGACCGGCTCTGGTGCACCCTGCAGCAGCGGGGTGTTGAAGATGCCCGGCAGGATCGTGTTGACGCGGATCAGCTCACGGGAAAGGTCGCGGGCGATCGGCAGGGTCATGCCGACAACGCCGCCTTTGGAAGCGGAGTAGGCGGCCTGGCCGATCTGGCCGTCTTCGGCGGCAACCGAGGCGGTGTTCACGATCGCGCCGCGCTCGCCGTCGATCGGGTCGAGCGTCATCATGCCGGCAGCGGATTTCGCGATGCAGCGGAAGGTGCCGACCAGGTTGATCTGGATGATCAGGTTGAACTTATCGAGCGGGAAGTGGCTGATTTCGCCGGTTTCCTTGTTGCGGCTGGCCGTCTTGATGGCGTTGCCGGTGCCGGCGCAGTTGATCAGGATGCGTTCCTGGCCGATGGCGGCGCGGGATTTCGCAAACGCAGCGTCGACGCTGGCTTCGTCGGTCACGTTACACTCGCAGAACACACCGCCGAGTTCCTTGGCGAGGGCTTCGCCTTTTTCAGCGTTCAGGTCGAACAGGGCGACCTTGACGCCATAGCTGGCCAGTTTCGTCGCCGTTGCAGCGCCGAGACCGGATGCGCCTCCGGTGATGACTGCCGAAATATTCGAATTGAGTTCCATGGGCCGCAGCCCTCCCTTGTTTCCAACAACTTTTCAGATGATCTATAGTGCTGACAGGAGGACGCAATGTCTGACGCAGCGGAAGTTATCAACACAGTCCTCAATGAGGACGGGCGCTATATCCCGAAGTCGATCGAGCGTGACGAGCGTACGTCGCGCGGGCTGATCCCGAAGCTGATGCGGATGGTGGGCAGAATCCCCTTCGCAGACGACCTTGTGGCGGCCTGGTATGCGGCGCGTGATCCGCACACGCCGCGGCGGGCCAAGGCTGTGCTGTTCGCGGCGGTGGCCTATTTTGTCACGCCGATGGACTTGTTGCCCGACTTCATCACCGGCCTCGGCTTTACCGATGACGCGACCGTGCTTGCCACGGCGCTTGGCCTGGTGGGCATGCATGTGAAAGAAACACATAGAGCCGCCGCCCGGCGCATCTTGCGTGTGCCGGAACCGGTGAACGAAGACTAGAAAATACAAAAAGGGGAGGCTGCCGGATGGCTTGGGAAACCGCCGTGCTTGCGGGCGCGATTGTCTTTGGCGTTCTGTACTGGGCCGGCTGGTGCTGGCGTGAGGGCGGAGGCTTGCCCGGCCTTCTGGTCAAGACCGGATCGACCGCGTTACTGGCCGTGTTCGCTTATCTGGCGGGCGGACCGTGGCTGCTGGTTGCGGGGCTCGCCCTGTCTTCGGTCGGGGATGCCTTTCTGGCGGTGGACAAGCCGGGCGAGGATAAATGGCTGAAGCCCGGCATGGCGGCCTTTTTCCTGGCCCATGTCGCCTATATCGCCCTGTTCTGGGCCCTGCCGCAGACGGACCGGAACCTGCTGAACCTCACCGCGCAGACCGTGCTGGTTCTTGGCGGCGTTGTCTTCGTGCGCTGGCTCGCGCCATCCCTGGGGCCGATGCGGATACCGGTCTTTGCCTATACGGCGGTCATCCTGGTGATGGGGGCTGCTGCGTTGCGGCTGCAGCCGCCCTTCCTTCTGGTGACGCTGGGCGCGGTGATGTTCGTCGCCTCCGACATGATCCTGTCGCTGCAGCTGTTCGGCCGGCCGGATGGGGCGCCGAAACGGATGGCCCCGTCGCTGGCCGTGTGGGGGCTCTATTTCTTCGGGCAGGCCCTGATTGCGTGGGGCGGGACTTATCCGTTCCTGATGCCACCCGCTTAACGCGGCCGGTCACCATCAATCGTGGCGCGGCGCATGTGGCGGCGGTGGCCGTGATAATCGTTGAGGGCATAGTGCCAGACGCAGCGATTGTCCCACATGGTCACGTCGCCCGCCTGCCAGCGCACGCGGCAGGTGTTGCGCTCCTCGCGTGACAGATCGAACAGATAGTTCAGCAGCGGGCGGCTTTCCTTCCGGCTCCACCCGGCAAAGCGCAGCGTGAAGGCCGGGTTGATGAACAGCCCCTTGCGGCCCGTTTCCGGATGGGTACGGATCACTGGATGCTCGTATTCCGGTGCATCGGGCGCCGCTGTCGCGTCCATCGACTGGCGCACGGCGGCTGAATAGCCGTCAGCGCCATACTCCTTGCTGGCCGTATGCACGGCGGTCATGCCTTCCAGCGTTTTCTTCAGGCCGGAAGAGAGCTGGTCATACGCGGCCTGCTGGTCGGCGAACAGCGTGTCGCCGCCATAGGGCGGAACATCGATGGCGTGCAGGACGGAACCAAGCGCAGGCTTTTCCAGGAAGCTCATGTCGGAATGCCAGCCGCCGCCGAAATTGGTCTTCTCGTCCGGCTCCTTGATGATCTCCAGCAGTTCCGGATGTCCGTCCATGCCCTTCACATAGGGGTGAATGTTCAGCGTACCGAAGCGGCGGGCGAAGGCCTTTTGCTGGTCCGGCGTCAGGCCCTGCTGGCCGCGCAGCACGATCACCTTGTGGTCGAGAAAGGCCTGGTGCACGGCATCGAACTCGGCATTCGACAAATCCTGCTTGAGATCCACGCCATGGATCTCTGCGCCAAGGGTGCCGGTCAGCGGCTGGACGGTCATGTTCACGGGGGTTCCTCCACTTTTTTGAGCAGCTTAGCAGGTTGCCGTTTCGCGTCACCTGCCGATCCCGTCACAGAAATGCCGTTTGCGCACGCCTCCGAAATGTGAGACAGACGCGGCGGGCCAGCATCCCCCAACGGGTGCCAGCCTATCTGTGAGGATAGGAGTAAAACAGATGACGACCGTCGCCAAACCCGGCGTGCTGCCAGCATGCCCGCATTTTTCCTCGGGCCCGACTGCCAAACGCCCAGGATTTTCCCTTGAAAAACTGAACACTGCCGTGCTCGGCCGTTCGCACCGCTCCGGTGATGCGAAGAAGAAGCTGAAAGCGGCCATTGAGCGGACCAAGACCATTCTCGGCCTGCCGGACGGCTATCGCGTGGCCATCGTGCCCGCGTCCGATACCGGCGCCGTGGAGATGTGCATGTGGTCCATGCTGGGCGCGAAGCCTGTGGACGTCTTTGCCTGGGAAAGCTTCGGGCAGGACTGGGTCACCGACGCGACCAAGCAGTTGAAGCTGGCTGACTGCAAGACCTATGGCGCTGACTATGGCGCGCTGCCTGACTTCACTCAGGCGCGCGACGATGCCGACATCATCTTCACCTGGAACGGCACGACGTCCGGTGTCCGCGTGCCGAACGCCGACTGGATCAAGCCGAACCCGGACCGTGTCGTGATCTGCGATGCGACCTCGGCCGCCTTCGCGCAGGATATCGAGTGGGAGAAGCTCGATGTCGTGACCTATTCCTGGCAGAAGATTCTCGGCGGGGAAGCGGCCCATGGCATGCTGATCCTGTCGCCGAACGCCGTGAAGCGTCTTGAAACCTACACGCCGGACCGCGCGCTGCCGAAATTGTTCCGCATGACCAAAGGCGGCAAGCTGAACGAGGACCTGTTCGAAGGCGCCACGATCAACACGCCGTCCATGCTGTGCGTTGAAGACTATCTGCAGGCCCTCGACTGGTGTGAAGCCCTCGGTGGCTGGAAGGCCCTGAAAGGCCGCTCCGATGAGAGCCTCGGCATCCTTGCCGACTGGGCCGCGAAAACGGACTGGGTCGATTTCCTGTGTCCGGATGCGGATGTCCGTTCCAATACGGGCGTCACGTTCAAGATCGTGGATCCGCGCGTTGCCGGCCTCGACGAGGCGGGCCAGCGTGCCTTCGTGAAAGCGATGATGAAACGTCTCGAGACAGAGAACGCCTGCTTCGATGCCGCCGGCTATGCCAAGGCCCCTCCGGGCCTGCGCATCTGGTGCGGCGGCACGGTGGAACCGTCCGACGTGGCCAAGCTGACGCCGTGGCTCGACTGGGCCTTCGCTGAAGAAGTGGCCGCGATTTAACGCCTGTCATCCCGGACAGCCCATCGGGCTGATCCGGGACCTTTCCCCCGAATACGTACAAGACCCCGGATCGCTTGCTGCGTCCGGGACGACACCTCAAGGATACTCACATGCCTAAAGTCCTTATCGGAGATAAACTCTCCCCCGCCGCCGTGGAAATCTTCCATGCCCGCGGCATCGAAACCGTCACCAAGACCGGTCTGAATACGGAAGAGCTGATCGCGGAAATTCCGGAATATGACGGCCTCGTCGTTCGTTCGGCCTGCAAGCCGAATGCGGACGTCATCGCCGCTGCGACCAATCTGAAAGTCATCGGCCGGGCCGGGATCGGTGTCGACAATGTCGACATCAAAGCCGCGACCGCCAAAGGCGTTGTGGTGATGAACACACCTTTCGGCAATGCCATCACCACCGCCGAGCACGCCATCGCCATGATGTTCGCGGCGGCCCGGCAAATCCCGGCTGCCAATGCCCGGACGCAAGCAGGGGAGTGGCCCAAAAAAGACTTCATGGGGACGGAAGTCTCCTACAAGACGCTGGGCCTGATCGGCTGCGGCAATATCGGCAGCCGAGTCGCAGAGCGGGCCATCGGCCTGAAAATGAAGGTCGCTGCCTACGACCCCTTCCTGACGGAAGAGCGGGCTGTAGAGCTCGGTGTCGAGAAGGTGGAACTCGAGGACCTGCTGGAACGGGCGGACGTGATCACGCTGCACGTTCCGCTGACAGATCAGACGAAGAACGTCCTCAGCCGGGAAAACCTGGAGAAGACCAAGAAGGGCGTCATCATCGTCAACTGCGCGCGTGGCGGCCTGGTCGACGAGGCGGCAACGAAAGATCTTCTGGAAAGCGGGCATATCGCTGCTGCAGCCTTCGACGTGTTCGCGGAAGAACCTGCCAAGGAAAACATCCTCTTCGGAGCACCGAATTTCATCGCCACGCCGCACCTCGGCGCTGCGACCACCGAGGCGCAGGAAAACGTTGCCCTTCAGGTGGCCGAACAGATGTCGGACTATCTCCTGTCCGGTGCGGTCACCAATGCGCTCAACATGCCATCGATCACGGCAGAGGAAGCGCCCCGGATCAAGCCGTTCGCGGCGCTGGCAGAAAAGCTCGGCGCTTTCGCCGGCCAGATCTCCGACTTCGGCTATGAAGAAGTGGTCATCGAGTATGAAGGCGAGGTTGCTGACCTTAACCGCAAGCCGCTGACGGCGGCGCTGCTGGCCGGTTTGCTGCGGGCCTCGCGCGGGGACGTGAACATGGTTTCGGCCCCGGCGATTCTTGCCGACAGCGGCGTGAAGCTGACGGAAACCAAGACCGAGGACAGCCCGGTCTATGACAGCCTCGTCCGCATCAAGGTGAAGACCAAGGCGACCCAGAACGCACCGGAAGGCGGCTGGCGCACGCTGGCCGGCACGCTGATCGCCGGCAAGCCGCGGATTGTCGAAGTCAAAGGCATGGCGCTGGAAGGCGATTTCGCGCCGGTCATGCTGTATGTGAACAATCTCGACCAGCCGGGCTTCATCGGGGCGCTGGGTCAGATGCTGGGCGAAGAGCAGATCAACATCGCCACCTTCCACCTTGGCCGGACCACGGCCGGGGACGAGGCGATCGCCCTTATCGGGATCGACTCGACGCCGAGCACGGGCATGATCGAGAAGCTGAATACTCTGTCGCAGGTCCGCTACGCCAAAGTGCTGACCTTCTGACCGGCGTACAGCCAGTGAATTGATTTTATTGCTGAAAACGGGCGGTCCTGCCGGGCTGCCCGTTTTTTATTCGGGGGTGGCAGGGGTGTGAGCCGTGTTCACTTTGCCGTGTAAATTGCAGGCGGACCGCGGTGATACGCTTGACGGGAGAGTCGGAACATTCTTTCTCGCCTGTAACTTTTCAGGAGATTCCATGCGCCGTTTTCTGATCGCAAGCGCTTCGATCATCATGTTCTTTCCTCTGTTTGCCTCAGCTGACATTGTCAGCGAAATCCGCCTCGGCGTGATGCAGGAGAATGTCTGTGTGCTTGGCTGCGACAATGCGGACAAGGAGCCCGGACCGAGCATTAACGGGGAACTCCTTTTCACCTCTCCGGACTTCCTGGGCGTCATCTGGAGCCCGCGGCCTTATGTGATGGGCAGCGGCAGCCTGCAGGGCGACACGAGTTTTGGCGGGGCCGGCCTGCGCTGGTCGTTTCCGATCTCGCAGACATGGCAGTTCGAGCCCAGTTTCGGTTATGTCATCCATGACGGTGAGCTGGAGAGCCCGTTTCCGCAGGGCGATCCGCGGAGCCTGGCCTTCACCGAAAAGCACATTCTTCTCGGATCGCGCGATCTTTTCCGCACCACGCTGGGTCTGCACCACGACGTCAACGAAACCTGGGGAATCGAGGTGATGTATGAGCACCTCAGCCACGGGCAGGTGATCGGAAATGGCCGCAATCAGGGCCTCGACAATATCGGTCTGCGCGTCAGCTACCGTTTCCGGTAAGGGCGCGGCCAAAGGCCCCTTGCTTTTCTGCTCTGAATCCTGCCCATGTCGCCGCGGACTGAACAGGAGCGGCATATGGCTGGCGTAGTGGTCGTAGGCGCCCAATGGGGCGACGAAGGCAAGGGCAAGATCGTCGACTGGCTTTCCAGCCGGGCGGACGTGGTCGTCCGGTTCCAGGGCGGGCACAATGCCGGCCACACACTGGTGATCGACGGCAAAGTCTTCAAACTGGCGCTGCTGCCGTCCGGCCTCGTGCGCGGCGGCAAGCTGTCGGTGATCGGAAACGGGGTCGTGGTTGATCCCTGGCACATGCTGACCGAGATCGAAGGCATTCAGGGACAAGGCGTCGAAGTCTCTCCCGAAACCCTGGTTCTCGCCGATAATGCGGCCCTGATCCTGCCCTGGCACAAGGACATCGATGCAGCCCGTGAGGGCGCGCTCGGCGCCGCACAGATCGGCACGACAAAACGCGGCATCGGCCCGGCCTATGAAGACCGTGTTGGCCGCCGCGCCATTCGCGTGGCAGACCTTTCCGACCCGGCCGCGCTCGACATGAAGATCGAACGCCTGCTGGCCCACCACCGGCCGCTGCGCGCAGGGCTCGACCTGCCGGAGCCGGATGGCGCGAAGCTGAAGGCGGATCTCCTGGAAATTGCCCCGAAAGTGCTGGCCTATGCCCAGCCGGTCTGGAAGCTGCTGGACGAGCAGGTGAAGGCGGGCAAGCGGATCCTGTTCGAAGGCGCGCAGGGGGTGATGCTGGATGTCGACCACGGCACCTATCCCTTTGTGACCTCCTCTAATGTCGTCGCCGGGAATGCATCCGCAGGCTCGGGCGTCGGGCCGGGCGCGATCTCCTATGTTCTGGGCCTCGCGAAGGCCTACACGACCCGCGTCGGGGCCGGACCGTTCCCGACGGAACAGGACAATGAGATCGGCGAACGTCTGGGTACGGTTGGACGTGAAGTTGGTGTGAACACTGGCCGGGCACGCCGCTGCGGCTGGTTTGACAGCGTCATGGTACGCCAGGCCTGTGCCACTTCCGGCGTCAACGGGCTCGCGCTGACCAAGCTGGATGTTCTGGACGGGTTCGACGAAATCAAGGTCTGCGTTGCTTACCGGCTGAATGGTCAGAAGATTGATTACTATCCCGCAGGCCTGACCGATCAGGCGGCTGTGGAACCGGTCTACGAAACCATGCAGGGCTGGAAAGGCTCAACTGCGGGGGCCCGTTCCTGGGCGGACCTGCCGGCGGAGGCCGTGAAATATGTCCGGCGTCTGGAAGAACTCGTCGGCAAGCCCTGCGCCCTCGTCTCCACCAGCCCGGAACGCGAAGATGTCATCCTCATGCGCGACCCGTTTGAGGTCTAGGCCGGGCCGTAGGCTGCGATGGAACGGCTGACTTCGCCGTCTTCGTTGAAGATGAAGGTTTCTGCGACCTTCTCTTCACGGTGGTTCGTGTAGAGAATGGTCACGGCATCGGAGCCGACAAGCACATTGTCGATTGCAAAGAACAGGGATCGGGCCCTCGAAAGGGCCTCGGTCCAATAGGTTTGCAGCGCTTTCTTTCCGTGGACGGTGGCCGCGTCATCGCCCATCACCAGCGCGATGCGCGGGCTGTGGAAGATGACGTCGTCGGCATAGTGCGACAGGATACGATCGATATCCCTGTCGTTCCATGCCGACAGCCAGTCATTGGCAAATTCTTCCGCGAAAGCGCGGGTCAGCATGATCAGCTGGCCTGTCCGTTCACGGCGAGCACGTCTTCCACTGTGCGCAGGCCTGGCTTCGGCGCAGTCACGAGGACGGCCATGTTGCCCGGCAGGTGTTTGTTATCCAGCATCTTCTCGTGCGCTGCCGGAATGTCTTCCCACGGGAAGACTTCTGACATGCCGGGGTCGATACGGCGGTTGATCACCAGATCGTTGGCGGCGGAGGCCTGCTTCAGATTGGCGAAGTGGCTGCCCTGTACCCGTTTCTGGCGCATCCAGAGGAAGCGCGCATCCATGGTCAGGTTGAAACCGGTCGTGCCAGCGCAGATCACCACCATGCCGCCGCGCTTGACCACGAAGACGGAGACCGGGAAGGTCGACTCGCCGGGGTGTTCGAACACGATGTCGACATCCTTGTTGCCGGTGATCTCCCAGATGGCCTTACCGAATTTGCGGTTCTCGCGCATATAGTCCTTGAATTCCGGGCCATTGACCGTCGGCAGCTGGCCCCAGCAATTGAAGTCCTTGCGGTTCAGCACGCCTTTGGCGCCAAGGCTGAGCACGTGTTCCTTCTTGTCGTCACTTGAGACCACGCCGATGGCGTTGGCGCCGGTGACGGCACAGAGTTGGACGCCGAAACTGCCAAGCCCGCCCGAGGCACCCCAGACGAGGACGTTGTCGGCCGGCTTCACGATGTGCGGACGGTGGCCGAACAGCATGCGGTAGGCAGTGGCGAGCGTCAGCGTGTAGCAGGCGCTTTCTTCCCAGGTCAGGTGTTTCGGGCGCGGCATGCACTGGCGGGCCTGAACGCGGCAGAACTGGGCGAAGGAGCCGTCCGGCGTCTCATAGCCCCAGATCCGCTGTGACGGCGAGAACATCGGATCGCCGCCATTGCATTCCTCGTCGTCGCCATCGTCCTGGTTGCAGTGAATGACGACTTCGTCGCCGGGCTTCACGCGCTTCACCTTGCGGCCAACGGCCCAGACGATGCCTGCGGCGTCAGACCCGGCAATGTGGTAGTCCTGCTTGTGAACGTCGAACACGGAGACAGGTTCGCCCAGGGCGGCCCAGATGCCGTTATAGTTCACGCCCGCGGCCATCACGAGCACCAGCACTTCGTCGGAATCGATTTCCGGTACGGGCACCTGTTCCAGTTGCATCGCTGTTGACGGCCGGCCGTGACGTTCCCGGCGGATCGCCCAGGCATACATCATTTTCGGAACATGGAACTCAGGCGGGATTTCGCCCAACTCATAAATGTCTTTGACTTCCCGGCTCATGGCGGAATGCCCTCCTCCTTTGTACTTTATGCGAAAAACCCGGTGTGCGATCTTGGTGCAGCTTCACAAGGCCCTCGGCGCGCGCCACCTTGGCGTCATGGTTGCCGTGATGCAAGTTGTTTTGTTGCGGTGCACAATATCAAGCGTCAGGAGCGTGATAAAAATGACAATCGGCCGGACTGTCTATCTGAGCGGAAAATTCTGTCCTGTTGAGGATGCAACGATTTCCCCGTTCGACCGGGGGTTTCTGTTTGCCCATGCCGCATATGAAGTGACGTCGGTATATGATGGCCGCTTCATCGACATGGAGGGGCATCTTTCACGTCTGCGGCGCACGTTGGAGGGCATATCCATCCCCAATCCCTACAGTGATGAGCAATGGGCTGAAATCCACTCAGATCTCATCGGCAAGAACGGGATGGAAGAGGGGCTGGTCTATCTGGAGGTAACGGGCGGCGCTTATGGCATGCGCGATTTCGCCGGTCCGGAGACCCTTTCGCCAACTGTATTTCTTTATGCCGATGCCCGTCCGCTGATCGGTGATCTGGCCCGCAAGGGCATCCGGGTGATCACTCTGGGCGATACGCGCTGGAAGTGTCGCGACATGAAAACCGTACAGCTCCTGTCCCAGGCCCTGGCATATCGCGCCGCGCGCGAGGCCGGCGCGGAAACCGCTTTCCTGGTCGAAGACGGGCTGGTGACGGAGGCCGCCTCGGCAAATGCCTGGATTGTTGACGCTGAAGGGCGGTTGATCACGCGCGAACTCTCCCATTCGATCCTGCCGGGCATCACGCGGGCGAGTGTCGTCTCCCTTCTTGCAGATAGCGGGCTCGAATTGGTGGAGCGCGCCTTTACGCCGGAAGAGGCCGCCTCAGCGAAGGAAGTGTTCACGACGTCGTCCGGCGTGATTATTGCCCCGGTCGTTGCCCTGGATGGAAAGCCGATCGGAGACGGGACGCCGGGCCCTGTGACCCGGCAGGTCCAGCGTCTCTACTATGAGGCGATGGGCGCCGATGTCGCCGCCGTGGCGCCCTGGGCGCTGGGCTGAGCCGGCAGGACTGACCGGATCTTGATGGTGAGAATGATGCTGGCGAGCGCCAGCGTCACGAGGTTGGCAATGATCATCGGCATGGAACCAAGCGAAATGCCGTAGACCAGCCACGCCGCCACGCCGGTTGTGAACATGGCATACATGGCAAGGGAAATGCCCTCTGTGCGCCGCGTGCGGATGACCAGCACGGCCTGAGGAACGAAGGACAGCGTCGTCAGGACCGCTGCGATAGCGCCGATAATGTCGGTCATGGGTCGGGAAGCTCCGGAAGATCTTCGCCTCATAACCTGAATTGACGCCGTTGGGGAGCGCTCAGTTGCGCCTTCAGCGTTCGTCCGGAGCGGTGAATTCGCCCTCGATAACATCATCAGACCCGCCGTCCGGCGAGGTCCGAGGATGGAACGAGGCGTTCAGCTGTGTCGCCACGATGTTCGCCTGCCCCACAGCGAGGCGGGCGCTGGCCATGTTCATCAGATAGACCGCCAGGGTCGTGCCGCCGGCGATCAGCAGGTCCGGCCAGCCGAAGCCGCGGGCGAGCGACGTGTCCCGGAAGAGGGCAAGAATGCCGAGCGTAATGATGAAAATGCCCAGCAACAGGCCTGTTCGCGCGGCGAAGCCCGGCCAGAAGGCGCCGGGATCCGGCATGCGGCTTTCTCCGGCGGCGCGCAGGAAGCGGATGCGTTCCACCCAGGAAACCACCATCATGCCGCCTGCCAGCAGTAACAGAATGAGAAAGCTGCGCTGCATAACGGCAGACAGGGCGGCAGCCGCAGGAAAGGCGACCAGTGCCGCGAGGCGCAGGCGCAGTGCCAGCTGCATTGAGCCGGGTGAGAACCCCTCTGTGGGGCCGCCGGGAGAAACGTGTATCATGGGGGGCAATGTGGCCCTGCCCGCCTGCGGCCGCAAGACGCTCCATCCTGTGTCTTGTCAGCCGGGTTTCCGGAGGGCATGTTGCGCCGCAACATAAAATCCAGCGTTGGGAGGCGCTTGCCCCATGGCCGATACTCAGACTTCATTCCAGCACGCCCCCGACCGGCCGTGGATTTTCCGCACCTATGCCGGCCATTCGACGGCGAAAAAGTCGAATGAGCTGTACCGGATGAATCTGGGCAAGGGCCAGACGGGCCTGTCCATCGCCTTCGATCTGCCCACGCAGACAGCCTATGACGCCGATCACATCCTGGCGCGCGGTGAAGTCGGCAAGGTCGGCGTTCCGGTCAAGCATCTCGGCGACATGCGGGAGCTGATGGCCGAACTGCCGCTGGAGCAGATGAACACGTCGATGACCATCAATGCGCCGGCGTCCTGGATGCTCGCGCTTTATGTCGCGCTGGCCGATGAGCGCGGCGACGATCGCGGCAAACTGCGCGGCACGACCCAGAACGATATCGTCAAGGAATACCTTTCGCGCGGCACTTATGTGTTCCCGCCCGAGCCGTCGATGAAGCTGATCTCGGACATGGTTACCTGGTGCTACACCGAGGTACCGAAGTGGAATCCGATGAATGTCTGCTCCTACCACCTGCAGGAAGCGGGCGCGACGCCGGAACAGGAACTGGCCTATGCCCTCGCGACGGCAATTGCGGTGCTTGATACGGTAAAAGCGGGCGGCAAAGTTCCGGAAGAAGACTTTGAGACGGTTTTCGGACGCATCTCATTCTTCGTGAATGCGGGAGTGCGTTTCGTTACAGAACTCTGCAAGATGCGTGCCTTTGTGGAACTCTGGGAAGAGATCGGACGGGAGCGCTATGGCGTCACCGATCCGAAAGCCCTGTTGTTCCGCTATGGCGTGCAGGTGAACTCCCTCGGCCTGACCGAACCGCAGCCGGAGAACAATGTTTACCGTATCCTGATCGAAGCCCTGGCCGTGACGCTGTCCAAGAAGGCCCGCTGCCGGGCCCTGCAGCTGCCGGCCTGGAACGAGGCGCTCGGCCTGCCGCGCCCGTGGGACCAGCAATGGTCGCTGCGTCTGCAGCAGGTCCTCGCTTACGAAACAGACCTGCTCGAATATGAAGACCTGTTCGACGGCAGCCATGTGGTCGAAGGCAAGACACAGGAACTGAAAGAGCTTGCCCGCACGATGCTGGCAGAGATCGATGCGCGCGGCGGAGCGACGAGCGCCATCGACTTCATGAAAGAGAGCCTGGTCGGCGCACATATCGAACGTGTGAAGTCGATCGAATCCGGGGACCTCACCGTGGTTGGCGTCAATCGCTACACCGAGACGGCAGAGAGCCCGCTGGGCGGCGGCGATGGTGCGATCCAGACGGTCGATCCGGCTGAGGAGATGATGCAAGTCCGTGAGCTGACGGCCTGGCGCAAGAACCGCGACAATGCCGCTGTCGACGCGGCGCTGGCTGGCCTGAAGGCGGCGGCGCAGGAGGGGACCAATATCATGGAGCCCTCCATCACCTGCGCCAAGGCAGGCGTCACCACGGGCGAGTGGGGCCAGGCCATGCGCGATGTGTTCGGCGAGTATCGCGGTCCGACCGGGGTGGCTGTCGTCGTCAATTCCGACAGCAATGAAGACACCGAAGCCGTCCGCAAGGACGTTGACCGCGTGTCCGAAGCGCTTGGCCGCCGCCTGACCTATGTGCTCGGCAAGCCGGGTCTCGACGGGCACTCCAACGGCGCCGAGCAGATTGCCGCGCGCGGACGCGAAGTCGGCATGGATGTCGTCTATGAAGGCATTCGCTTTGCGCCGAACGAGATTGCTGCGCAGGCAAAGGAAGCCAATGCGCATGTCGTCGGCCTGTCGATCCTTTCGGGCAGCCACCTCGATCTCGTCCGCGAGACGCTGGCGGAACTCCGCAAGGTCGGTCTCGACAATGTGCCGGTTGTGGTCGGCGGTATCATCCCGCCGGAAGATGCTCAGGCCCTGCGCCAGATGGGCGTTGCCCGTATCTACACGCCGAAGGATTTCAAGATCACCGGCATCATGGGTGACGTCGTTGGCATCGTGGAGAAGGCCTGGCTTGTGAAAGGCTGAGCGCTGTCAGGTTCTGGTTGCTTCCAGAAACGCCAGAGATAACCCGACAAAGCCAATCAGGAAAAAAAGCGGAAGCGCCTCAAGGAAGAAAACCTTGTGGCGAGGCCAGCCAACGGTGTGTTTGAGGACCAACGTCAGCAGACGTCCAAGTGCCAGACACATGAATAGCCAGATCGCCATGGCAAAAAAGACAAGGCCCAATGCGTCGCCGGCTCCATGGTCGCATTCTACACAGCGCATGAATTTCTGGAGTTCGTGGTTGAGCAACCACAAGACCGCCCCTGCAAAGCCCGTCAGCACAAGGTAGGAGCGCCAACTCCAGGAAAAGCAGGGCGCAATCACCCAGAGAGGGAGTAGCCTTCCCATTACTTGGATGAGATCTTCCATAAAGCTTCCGGCGGTTGAAGGGATGTTCGGGTCATAACTTAAGATTGAAATTGTAGGCGACAATTTGTTGAACTTCGACATTTTTCACGACGGTCGTTTCCGGTTTGCCATCTTGTTGCAACTGAACGCTGTGATGTTCTTGCTGCTTGTGCTTGCCTGCGGGCAGGCATAAGCGGCGGAAAATTCTGACAGAGGCGCACGGACCATGCCCCACTCCAACCCGTTCGAGCTCGGCTGGGAAGAATGGCTGGCACTGCCAGACCTAGGCCTGCCCGCCATCAAGGCCAAGATTGACACAGGTGCGAAGACCTCGGCGCTGCATGCCAGTGTGATTGAGCCGTTTGGGCCAGCCACCAGTCCGCAAGTGCGTTTCCTGATCCAGCCGGACCCGAACAATCCGGCGCTGGAGGTCACCTGTTCGGCGCCCGTGGTCGACCGGCGCGAGGTGACGAGTTCCAACGGCGAGACCGAGCTGCGCTACGTGATCGAGACGGATGCCGAGATGGGCGGCCGCAGATGGCCGATCCAGCTGACGCTGACCAATCGCGAGAGCATGACCTACCGCATGCTGTTCGGGAGAGGGGCGATGCAGCCGGACATGGTGGTCGACCCGAATGAGTCCTTCCACATGCCCGAGCTGTCCTACAAGCTCTATAAGGGCTTGCCGAAGAAGAAGCCGGTCAAGCGCCCGCTCCGGATTGCGTTGCTGACGCGGGAGCCGAACAATTATTCCAGCCGCCGCCTCGTCGACGCGGCGCGGGAGCGCGGGCACGTCATCGAGATGATCGATACAGCCCGCTGTTACATGCAGATCGGCACATTGGACCCGCAGGTGCATTATGACGGTCAGGCGCTGCCGCGTTACGATGCCGTCATCCCGCGTATTGGCGCGCGGATTACCGACTATGGTATGGCGGTCCTGCGCCAGTTCTCGAACACGGGCGCGGTTTGTCTCAATGAAGCAGGGGCCATCGGCCGGTCGCGTGACAAATTGCTGGCTCAGCAATTGCTGGCGCGGGCCAAAATTGCCATGCCGGTGACAGCGTTTGCCCACAGCCCGAAGGATACGAAAGACCTGATCGGGCTGGTGGATGGGGCACCGGTCGTCCTGAAGCTGTTGACCTCGACGCAGGGGCGCGGCGTCGTGCTGGCCGAAACACGCAAGGCCGCCGAGAGCCTGGTCGATGCTTTCCGTGGTCTTGATGCCAACTTCCTGGTTCAGGAATTCGTGGAAGAAGCCGCCGGGGCAGACGTGCGGGCGTTTGTGATCGGCAACAAGGTGGTGGGCGCCATGAAGCGGCAGGCGCAGAAGGGCGAGTTCCGCTCGAATTTGCACCGCGGCGGCACGGCCTCCAGTGTTCGTCTGACAGCGGATGAGCGGGAAACCGCCCGCGCTGCAGCGAAGGTGCTGGGGCTGAGTGTGGCGGGGGTCGACCTGTTGCAAACCCGGGACGGTCCAAAGGTCCTGGAGGTCAATTCCTCCCCCGGCCTGGAAGGCATAGAGAATGCTTCCGGCAAGGATATCGCCGGCCAGGTCATCGAGCATCTGGAGCGTCAGGTGAGGCCGCTGTCCCGCGACCGTGAAGCCACACTGCGCAGCAATCGCCGGATCAGCGGGAACTGAACAGCTTTCCCTTCTCCGTGATCAGGATGATCACGAGGGACGACAGGCCAAGCCCCACAAAACCGAGCATCAGCGGAATCGTGGAGCCGTTATACTGGCTGCCGATCAACATGCCGATGAGGCTGGAGACCGTTGTCGTCGCGAACCCGTAAGCTGCCGACGCCGTGCCGGCGATCGATCCGAGCGGCTCCATGGCGAGCGCGGAAAAGTTCGATCCCAGCAAGCCGAAACAGGCGAATGTCACGATGAACAGGGGATAGAACCAGAGCAGGCTTTCGCCAGCGAAAAAGGTGATCCCTGCGGACAGTGCCGACAGCGCCGTGAACAGAAGCAGGGCCGCGTGGCTGATCCGGCGCATGCCGATTACCTCGACAAGCCGGGAGTTGGCGAAGTTCGCAACGGCGAGCATTCCGGCGATCCCGGAAAACCAGAGGACGAAGTCTTCCCCGCGCCCGAACACTTCGCGGAAAACCTGTTCTGATGTTGCGATGAAAGAGAACAGGGCGCCAAACACGATGCCCGCCGCGCACATATAGCCGAACGTAATCGGCGTGCGTATCACCTGCACATATGCCCCGAGGGCATTTCCAAAGTTCAGGGGGCGGCGGTTCTCCACGGGCAGGGTTTCGGGAAGGCGGGCCCAGGTCCAGCCGAGCATGATGATCGCAAAAACCACCAGCGTCCCGAAGATCCATTCCCACGGAGCCACCAGCAGGATCGCCTGACCCAGCGCCGGGGCGATAATCGGGACGATCATGAAAATGGTCATCACAAGCGACATGAACCGGGCCATCTGGCGTCCGGAGAACAGGTCACGCACGATGGAGACCGCCACCAGCCTGGCACCAGACGAGAACACGCCCTGCACAAAACGTGCGGCCAGCAGAGTATGGAATTCCCGCAGTGTTATGCACAGCGATGCCATGATGATATAGCCAACGAGGCTGACAAAGAGCGGACCGCGGCGTCCGAACCGGTCGGTGATCGGTCCCCACAAAAGCTGCGGCGCGCCAAAGCCGAGAATGTAGGAGAAGATGATCAGTTGCTGGCGGTTGTCGCTCTCAACGCCTTCGGCTGTCAGACCCACTGCATGCGCAATCTCGTTCAGCGCCGGCAGCATGATGTCAATGGCGAGCGCGTTCAGCGCCATCAGCCCGGCGACCATCACAACCAGTTCCGAACGGCCCGGCACCTTTTGGTCGGGCAGCGTATCGGACGCTGGCGCCTTTATTTCAGAATCGGGCACCGCGTGCGCCTTTCGAGCCGGTAGGTTTCTGGGAAAGGCTATCTGGCCCCGTCAGACAGTCATTACCAGACCTGTCGACAGAAAACTGTGGACGGGAGACAAGCCCATCCGCTGTTTTCGGGGGTCAGACCCGCTGAGCTTACCAGCGACTGAAGGGGCAGTTCAGATCAGGATTCGGGGCGTACGATGCTTCCGGACAAGTTCATGAGAACCTGGTCTGCATCGAAATAGGCTGCGTCATCCGGTTTTTGGCCTTTGCCCATCAGGATCTCTGCCGAAGCCATATAGCGGGTCGATTCCCGGTATTGTGCCGGTCCCCAATAAGGATCGTAATACCCCCAGCGCGGCCAGAAGGGGTCAGGCCCGAATGGCCGACGGTAAAAATATGCGGGCGAACCGAAATAATAATAGTCGAGATAGAAATTGTCGTAGAACGGCGAATAGGCGCCGCCACCGATCGGAACCATACGGCTCTCGGCGTCCGTATCGCGGTGTACAACACGGAAATTGTCATACCCGTTGAGCTTGGTCAGCTCTGCGGCGCGATAGAGCAGGTAGGTTTCAACGGTCTTGCGATCGGTCAGGCTGTTGCCGGAAAACTGGACGCGGAACCGGTTGTTTTCGATCTGCTGGTCGGAATAACCGCTGCTGGAGGCGCTAATCGCGGCCTGATATGGCGTCGCTGTCGCGCAAGCCCCAAGCAGGGCCAGAGCTGCGATCGCAACGGGGAGAACAAGTTTCCGCATCTGGGAGTACCTCCGGTACACAGGAATTCCGCCTCAATATATGGACCCTTGCACCTGAACACCAGTTGAACCACCTCATCGTGCGCAGCTGGCGGGATGACGATACTGTGAACTTGGGGCGCCGCACGTGCCGGTGCGCCCTGACAATACGGGGCAAAAAAAAGAAGGGCGACCGTGCAGGCCGCCCTTCGTAACATTTGAATCAGGTTGGGTCAGGCGGCCTTGTAGCCCATCACAGCCTTGATCTCGAGGAACTCCTCGAAGCCTTCGTCACCCCATTCGCGGCCATTGCCGGACTGGCCGTAGCCGCCGAACGGCGCGGTGAAATCGGGACGTGTGCCATTGATCTGGATCTGGCCAGCGCGGATGCGGTTGGCGACCTTGTTGGCTTCGTCTTCAGGACCCTGAACATAACCGGCGAGGCCGTAGACCGTGTCGTTTGCCATTTCCACGGCATCGTCCACGTCTTCATAAGGGATCATCACGAGCACCGGCCCGAAAATCTCCTCTCGTGCGATGGTCATGTCATTGGTGACATTCGCGAACACGGTCGGGCGGGCGAAATAGCCCTTGTTGAAGCCTTCCGGACGGCCCGGGCCGCCGGCGACGAGTGTCGCGCCTTCCTCGATACCCTTCTGAATGAGGTCCTGCACCTTCTGGTACTGGTTGGCATTCGAGATCGGGCCGATGGCGCCGGGCTCGGCTTCGGACGGCATCATCACTTTCACGGATTCGGCGGTTGCCTTGGCAATCGCGATCGCCTCGTCCTGCTGGTCCTTCTGGACGAACATACGGGACGGCGCGTTACAGGACTGGCCGGAATTGGTCATCATCTGGATGATGCCGCCGGAAACGGCTTTCTTCAGATCGGCGCTCGGCAGAACGATGTTCGGGCTCTTGCCGCCGAGTTCCTGGGCAACGCGCTTCACGGTCGGTGCAGCGGCCTGAGCCACAAGCACGCCTGCGCGGGTGGAGCCGGTGAACGACATCATATCGACATCCGGGTGCGCGGAGAGCGAAGCGCCGACGCCCGGGCCGTCGCCGTTGACGAGGTTGAACACGCCTTTCGGCACGCCGGCCTCATGCATGATCTCGGTCAGGATCATTGCGTCGATTGGGGCAATCTCGGACGGCTTCAGCACCATCGTGCAGCCTGCCGCGATGGCCGGGGCCACTTTGCAGGCGATCTGGTTGATCGGCCAGTTCCAGGGCGTGATGAAGCCGCAAACGCCGATCGGCTCCTTGCGGAGAAGGGTGGTGCCCTTCACTTCTTCCCATTGATAATTGCGCAGAATGGCCGCGGCGATGCCGAAGTGGCCCATACCCGCCGGAACCTGTGCGGCATTGGCCAGCCACATCGGCGCGCCCATCTCGGTGGAGACAGCTTCTGCCAGCTCCGGAAGGCGCTCCTTGATGCCTGCAGCGATTTTGTCGAGCAGTTCGGCGCGGTATTCCACGGTCGTCTTGGAGAAAGCCGGGAAGGCTGCCTTGGCAGCAGCGACGGCCTTGTCGACATCTGCCTGTGATCCCAGCGAGATCACGGCGAAGTTTTCTTCAGTTGCCGGGTTCTCGACTTCGAGCGTCTTCGGCGTCACGGGATCGACCCATTCACCGTTGATGTAAAATTTCAGGTACTCTTTCATGCCGCTCGGGCCTCCCTGCAGGTTTTCTGACTGGTGCAAATATAGGGGCAGGGCTCGCAAGCTGCGAGTCCTTACCCCACGATATGTCCACTTCGTAACCGGCGATCAGCCGTGCACATTGTCCACGTCATACGCGGCGATGGTCGCAAGGTTCACGATATCCCCGACTGTTGCGCCCAGCGAGGCGATCTGCACCGGTTTTTCCAGACCAAGCAGCATCGGGCCGATGACCGTCGCGCGGCTCATCGATTCCAGAAGCTTTGTGGAAATGGATGCCGCATGGATCGCGGGCATGACCAGAACATTGGCCGGGCCGCTCAGGCGGGAGAAGGGGTACAGCATCCAGTGGTTTGGATTGAGCGCCACATCGGCGGCCATGTCACCTTCATATTCGAATTCGATGCCGTCCATATTGTCGAGAATGGCGACCGCTTCGCGGACTTTCTCGCCCCGTTCGCCCATCGGGTTGCCGAACGTGGAATAGGACAGGAAGGCCACACGGGGGACAAATCCGACCGACTGGACGGCGCGAGCAGCTTCAACGGCGATGTCCGCAAGCTCCGGCCCGCCCGGCAGTTCGGTCACGCTGGTGTCGGCAATGAAGACCGTCTTGCCGCGGTTGATCACCATCGACATGCCGATCACCGCCTGGCCCGGGATCGGGTCCAGCACCATCTGGGCGTCCTGCAGCGCGACGTCATAGTTCCGGGTGACGCCCGTGACCATGCCATCGGCATCGCCATTCTTGAGCATGCAGGACCCGAACACGTTGCGGTCATTGTTGACCAGGCGTTGCACGTCCCGTTTGAGATAACCGTCCCGCTGAAGCCGGGAATACAGCATGTCCGTATAAACCGGATTGTTGTCCGAAAGCCGGGCATTGAGGATTTCCAGCGATCCGGCCGGCACGCCCATCATTTCCATGGTCTGCTCGACCTGGGCTTCGCGGCCGATCAGGATCGGATGGCCAAGACCCTGGTGTTTGAAGCTGAAAGCGGCGCGCACGACAGCCGGTTCTTCGCCTTCGGCGAACACGATCCGGCGTTGCACTTCCTTGCAGCGGGCCTGAACGCCTTCGAGGAAGGCAGCGGCTGGATCTGACCGCCGTTTCAGCTGGGCGCGGTAGGCGTCCATGTCCGCGATGGGTTTGCGGGCAACGCCCGTGTCCATGGCGGCCTGTGCCACGAAGGGCGGAACATGCGAGATCAGGCGCGGGTCAAACGGGGTGGGAATGATGTATTCCCGGCCGAAAGTGGGGCGGGAGCCATGATAGGCAGCAGCCACTTCATCCGGCACGTCTTCGCGGGCCAGTTCGGCCAGCGCGTAGGCCGCAGCGACTTTCATCTCTTCATTGATGCTGCGCGCCCGGACATCCAGTGCGCCGCGGAAAATGTAAGGGAAGCCCAGCACATTGTTGACCTGGTTCGGATAGTCCGAGCGGCCCGTCGCAATGATGGCATCGTCGCGCACGGCCTTGATTTCTTCCGGCGTAATTTCCGGGTCCGGATTGGCCATGGCGAAGATGATCGGGTTCGGTGCCATCCCCTTGACCATATCCTGCGTCACCGCGCCCTTGGCGGACAGACCGAGCAAAATGTCTGCGCCTTCCATGGCTTCGGACAGCGTCCGCTTGGCGGTCTTCACGGCGAAGGCGGATTTGAACTGGTCCATCTTCTCGGTGCGGCCTTCATAGACGACGCCCGAAGAGTCGCACATGATGATGTTTTCCGCTGGCACGCCCAGATGACGGATGAGGCCGGCGCAGGAGAGACCGGCGGCACCGGCGCCTGAGACAGCGACTTTCACGTCTTTCAGATCACGCCCGGTGATATGGCAGGCATTGATCAGGCCAGCGGCGGCAATGATCGCCGTGCCGTGCTGGTCGTCATGGAAGACCGGGATGTCGAGTTCTTCGCGCAGCCGGCTCTCAATGATGAAGCAATCCGGCGAGCCGATGTCTTCGAGATTGATACCGCCCCAGGTGTCGCCGATATTGCGGACAGTGCGGATGAAGTCGTCCGCATCCTTCGTGTTCACCTCGACATCGATACTGTCGATATCGGCAAAGCGTTTGAACAGGACGGACTTGCCTTCCATCACCGGCTTGGACGCCATCGGGCCCAGATCGCCAAGACCGAGGATCGCGGTCCCGTTCGAGATAACGGCAACCATGTTACCCTTCGACGTATAGTCGTAGGCCTTGTCCTCGTCCTCGGCGATGGCGAGCACCGGTATGGCGACACCGGGACTGTACGCCAGCGACAGGTCCCGCTGGGTCCCCATGGGCTTGGTCGGCGCCATGGAAATTTTGCCGGCAGTCGGCTTGGAATGGAAATCGAGGGCTTCCTGGTCGGTGAAGCTTGGGCGCTTTGACGTCATGACTTGGGGTCTGTTCCGCGGGGCTGTTTCGGTTCTCGTTTGGGGCGGGACCCTATGCCGCGCCGAAGGGGCTGCCAACTGCCTAAATGACCGAAAAGCATGCCTTTTCGGTGTGGCTGGCCAGATGCTTTGCGAATCCCTGGACAAACGGCTAGCGTCCGCGCGACATGGCTGACACTGTAACCTCCCCGCCTTCGAGCAAGACTTCCGCGCCGACACCGTTCATGGCGCAATATCTTTCCATAAAGAAGCAGCAACCCGATGCGCTCTTGTTCTTTCGCATGGGCGATTTTTATGAACTGTTCTTCGATGATGCGGTTCAGGCTGCCCGGGTCCTGGATATCACCCTCACCTCGCGCGGGGAGCATGAGGGGAAGCCCATCCCGATGGCGGGTGTCCCTTATCATGCGGCAGAGGGCTACCTCGCCCGCCTGATCAAGGCCGGGTGCCGGGTTGCCGTATGCGAACAGACCGAAAGCCCGGCAGAGGCCAAAAAGCGCGGATCCAAGGCCATCGTGAACCGCGAAATCGTGCGGATCGTTACGCCCGGCACCTTGACCGAGGAGGCTCTGTTGCCCGCCCGGCAGGGGCAGGCGCTTGCCGCGATCGCGCTGGGCGCAGGCGGGGCGGAAGGGGCGATTGCGGTCTGCGATGTGTCGACGGGCACCTTCGATGTGGCCGCCGTCGATCCGGCTGCGCTCGCAGATGTGCTGATGGCCTGGCCCTTGTCTGAATTGCTCGCGGCCGACGCTGACAGCGGCAAGCCGCCGATCATCTCGGCAACAGCAGCATCTGCCGCCCCGGTGACCTGGCGTCCGGCCCGGGCGGCAACACACAAGACGGGGGAGGCGCTGCTCAAAGAGGCGTTTGATATTGCCGCCATTGATGCGCTGGGGGATTTCAGCCGCACCGAACTCTCGGCCATCGGTCTGCTGCTCGACTATGTGAAACTGACCCAGGCGGGCAGCGAGATCCGTCTCGACCCGCCGCGGCGGCCTGATCCGTCCGGTCACCTTTCGATCGATCCGGCGACCCGCGCCAGCCTCGAAATCGACCGGGCCATGAATGGAGGACGTGACGGGTCACTTCTCGGGACAATCGACCGGACGGTCACGGCGCCCGGCGCGCGCCTTCTTGCCGCGCGGTTGGCGCGTCCGTCACTGGACAAGACGGAAATTGAAGCCCGTCTGGATGCCGCCGCATGGTTCGTGGACGACACAACGGCACTTGAAGACCTGCGCGCCCGGTTGCGGCAGGCGCCGGATCTGGAGCGCGCGCGGACGCGCCTTAATCTTGGCCGGGGCGGACCGCGTGACCTGCTGGCGATTGCCAGTGCCCTTCGTGCGGCAAGCGAAGGGGCCGGCCTGCTGAGACAGGCGGGCGCGCTGCCGGAACAGATTGAACGCGCCTGTCACCAGCTGGACCTTTCGGGCCAGCCGGATCTTGCCGCACTGGCAGACGACATGGCCCGCGCCATTACCGAAAGCCCGCCGACGCTTGCCCGGGATGGGGGATTTGTTGCCGCCGGCTGGGACCCGGCTTTGGATGAAGTCCGGGCTTTGCGGGAAGACAGCCGCAAGATCATCGCCGAGATGCAGGCCCGCTATGCCAGCGAAACCGGCATTTCTGCGCTCAAGGTCAAATTCAACAACGTGCTGGGCTATTTTGTCGATGTCCCGGCCAGACACGGCGACACGCTGATGGCGCCGCCCTGGTCGGAGACCTTCATTCACCGGCAGACCCTTGCGGGCAATGTCCGTTTTTCGACCAGCGAGCTGGCCGACCTGGCCGGGCGTATTTCCCGCGCGGAAGAAGAAACCAAGGCGCGCGAACTGGCCATCTTCGAAGACCTGTCTGCACGGGTGTCGGCTGCCAGCCGTGATTTGTCAGCGAGTGCCGGGGCGATCGCCAGCCTGGATGTGGCCGCGGCCACGGGCGCGTGGGCGCTGGAAGCAGATGCTGTCCGCCCACGGATTGAAGCGGATCCGGTCTTCGAGGCGGATGCTTTGCGGCATCCGGTCGTTGAGGCTGCGCTCAAAAAGGACGGGCAGGGCTTTACTGCCAATGCCCTGAAACTGGATGCCCGAGGCGAAGATGCGCCGCGTCTTCTGCTGGTGACCGGGCCCAACATGGCCGGTAAGTCGACCTATCTGCGTCAGGCCGCGCTGGCAGTCATTCTGGCGCAGGCCGGACTGTTTGTTCCGGCGCGCAGCATCCGCGTGGGGCTGGCAGACCGCGTTTTCTCCCGCGTCGGCGCGTCGGATGACCTGGCCCGCGGGCGGTCCACCTTCATGGTGGAGATGGTGGAAACGGCCGCGATCCTGACCCAGGCGACGAACCGCAGTTTCGTGATTCTGGACGAAGTTGGCCGGGGCACCTCGACCTGGGACGGGCTTGCCATTGCCTGGGCGGCGGTTGAACATTTGCACGCGTCCAATGGCTGCCGGGCCCTGTTCGCCACGCACTATCATGAGCTGACGGGGCTGGTGGATGATCTGTCCGGCGCGGCCAATGCGTCACTGCGGGCGCGCGAATGGAAGAACGATCTTGTCTTCCTGCATGAGGTACAGCCCGGTCCCGCAGACCGGTCCTATGGGGTGCAGGTGGCGAAACTGGCCGGTCTGCCGAAGAAGGCCGTATCGCGCGCCGCGCAGATATTGAAGCGGCTTGAAACGGATCCGTCATCAGCCGACACGCTGCCCCTGTTCGCGTCGGCGCCTCTGACCGCGGAGGAAGAGGGGGAGGACATGACCGGGTATTCCGCCGCTGGAGACCGGGTTGTGACACTGCTGGAGACGGTCGATCCGGACTCCCTGACGCCGAGGGAAGCGCTGGATCTTGTTTACCGGCTGAAAGATGAAGCCCGAAGCGACGACTGAGCGTCAGTGCGATTTCTCCAGGGCTTCGAGAATATGGATCGCTGCGCGCAGGGACCGGTCGTCTTTGATCCGGTCGATCAGCCGCTTGCCGTCCCGGCGCAGGCCCATGATTTTCAGGTCCCGTTCCGCTTTCTGGGAAACTGGCAGTTCTATGACGAAGGGCTCATAGAAATAGTCGATCGGCTTGTTGAGTGCGATCGCCACCTCCCTCAGGCGGCCAGCTGAGAGGCGGCTCTGGCCTGCTTCGTATTTCTGGATTTGCTGGAAGGTGACCCCCAACAGCGCGGAAAGCGCTTCCTGGGTCAGACCAATTTCCCGTCTTGCCTGCCGTACTTTTTGGCCCACGAACCGGTCTGCGTCGGTCGGTTTTCGCGTTTCGTGACCATTGGAATTGGCCAAATTGGACATGTCTGACTTCCTGTTCCCGGATCCCGCACCCGGAAACCTATGCAAACATCAGACCGTTAGCAACCTAGGCGTGTAATTTGGTGAAAGTTCAGGAGAAATGCTGGTACCAGAAATGGAAAGCCGCAGGCGGGCACCTGCGGCATCGTCCAGACATGATATTTCAGCGTGTCGTTCCGGTCAGTTCGAATCGAGGCGGATGATGTCGTCATCCTCGTTGCTGGCGGCCGGTTGCCCGGCGTCGCCCGTTAGCACCGGACCGGGAACGTCGCTGCTGAAGTCCACCGAGCCAAGCTGGTCGGATCCAATGAGCCTTGGCTGGTCGGACGCCCCCCCAAGATTCAGGTTCAGCGTGCCACCGGAAACCGACGGTTCGTTGACCGTGCCGGGAAGGGAGAGGTTTAGCGTGCCGGAAGGTTCCTGGACCGCAACCTTGTCTGTGGATTCAGGAGAGGCCTTTCCCGCCGATTCTGAACAGGCGGCGCCGGCGAATGCAGCTGAGGCAACGGCGAGGACGGTCATAAGTTTCATGTTCATGTCTCTGATCTTGTCCCTGAGACTAGCGGCCTGCAAGTCTCTCCTGCACAGAGTCCCAGAAAATGGCAGGGATATCAATGCCGCTGAGTTTCCGGATCGCCTGAACACCGGTCGGTGATGTGACATTTATTTCTGTCATGCGCCCGCCGATGACGTCGATGCCGGTCAGGACCAGTCCGCGCTGACGCAATTCCGGGCCGATCGCCTCACAGATACGTTTGTCCGCCTCGCTGAGGTCTGATTTTTCCGCCGTTCCGCCGACCACAAGGTTCGAGCGGACCTGACCGGATTGCGGACGGCGGTTCAGCGCGCCCACGGCTTTGCCATCCACCAGCATGATTCGTTTGTCGCCTTCGCTGACGGCCGGCAGGAAGGCCTGCACCATGACGGGTTCCCGGGAGTTCGAGAAAAACAGCTCAAGCAGCGAGTCGAGATTGGAGTCGTCCTCCTTCAGCCGGAAGACACCTGCTCCGCCATGGCCGTAGATCGGCTTGACGATGATGTCCTTGTAGCGGTCGCGGAAATCCTCGATGGCGGCCGGGTCGCGGCTGACCAGCGTGGGGGGCATGAGGTCCGGAAACATGAGCGGCAGGATCTTTTCGGGGCTGGAACGCACCCCCTCCGGGTCGTTCAGCACCAGCGTTTCGCCGCTGATCAGTTCCAGCATGTGGCAGGCCGTGATGTAGGAAAGATCGAATGGCGGGTCCTGCCGCATCAGCACGACATCGATGTCCTTCGCCAGGTCCAGGGTGACCGCTTCACCGAAGATGCCGGGCGCGCCGGGAACTCTCTGGACCTTTGCCGGACGCACCCGCGCGGTGACGCGCGTGCCTTCCAGGCTCATATCCTGCGGTCCGTAGACGAAGATTTCCATGCCGCGGGCCTGAGCCGTTTCGGCCAGGGCAAAGGTTGTGTCGCCATCGATATTGACGTGCTCAAGCGGATCCATCTGGATCGCGACGCGAAGACTCATGGGGCGCTCCCGGTTGCAGGAACGCGGGCAGGGCGTCCCGTCAGTAACTTGCGCCGATCAGCTCGGCGTCAGACCCATATGAGGTATCGGGGGCGTTTTGGTAAGAGGTCGGCTGGCCCTGCAGTTCCGGTCCGGGGTTGCGGACTTGCGGATTGAGCAGGCGAACATAGGAGACGACCTGCTTCACGCCGGTCACATAACTGGCTTCCTCGGCGGCTTTCTTCAGCTCCTTCGCCGTGCGGGCCGTGCCCATCAGGTAGACGATGCCGTCATAGGTCTCGACATTGAAATTCAGGCTTTTGACGGTTTTGGAGCCGATCAGCCGGGCCCGGACGCGGCCGGTGATGAGCTCATCGGACAGATTGGCGACGAAGCCGCCTGGCGGTTCGATCTTGATCTCGTTTGCCACATCCTTTGTCAGGGCGGCGCTCCAGGCGATACCTTCTGCGCGGACGCGGTCTTCAGGGTTATTTACCCGGCCGCTCAGCAGGACGAGGCCATTGGCAACTTCCACGTCCACTTCTGCGTATTTTTCCGAGTTTTCGGAGAGGAGTTTCGCCTTGATCTGATTGGAGACGTTCGCGTCATCCAATGCCTGGCCCATTGTCTTGTCCTGTGCCGCAGTGATGCCGAGCGCGCCCGCCGTGCCAACAGCTGCAACCACACAGCCGCCGAGCGGCAGCAGCAGGATCATGGACAGGGCGAGAGCGGAAATAGGGGGCTTCATGGGCGGCTCCGGAAGGCAGTCGGAAAGTGGTAGGGGCTTTTAAACGCGGGTTGGGGCGAAATTCTGGCGGTGTGCCCTTTCGCAGCAAGGCAACTGCAGCGGGTGCACCGGTAACAGACAATACGGGTTTCTTCTGGTTGTGAAGCGTCCGGCATGGTATTATGCGGGGAATGAGTAACCAGAAGGAATGAAAACCCTGACTTCCAGCGCTCCGCGGCTCCAGGCCGCAAAGCAGGCCACCGTTGAAGATATCCGCGTCATGGCCGAGTCTCTCGCAAAGTCCCTTGAAGACGACAAAGCTGAAGATCTTCTCTTCATCGACCTTCAGGGCAAATCCTCGCTTGCCGATTTTATGATCATCGCGTCTGGCCGCTCCGGTCGGCACGTGGCTGCTCTTGCTGATCACATTTCCCAGGAAGCGAAGAAGCTCACCGGTCGCCCGGCGAGCATCGAAGGCATGCCGAATGCGGACTGGGTTCTGATCGATACAGGGGACGTCATCGTTCACCTCTTCCGCCCGGAAGTGCGCGAATTCTACAATCTGGAAAAGATCTGGGCATCTGACACGACCCCGGCACACCGCAAGGCCCACTAGGCGATATGCGCCTGACTTTCCTGGTGGTCGGCAAGATGAAGTCCGGCCCGGAACGCGATCTCGTCGATGAGTATCTCAAGCGTGCCCGGCCTGTGGCACGCGGACTGGGATTCCGGGGCATCGAGGAAATCGAAGTCGCCAGCGGCGGCGGACTGGATGCGGAAGCCGGGCGCATACTTGAGAAAATCCCGGCAGGCGCGCGCATTCTCCGGCTGGACGAATTCGGCCCATCCATGGGCTCGGCTGACTTTGCAGGCAAACTTGCGGCGTGGCGGGATCAGGGCACGCCGGATCTCGTTTTCCTGATCGGAGGCGCCGAAGGATACGGAGATGCCGTGCGCAAGGCCGCTTCCGATACGCTGGCCTTCGGTCCGCAAACCTGGCCGCACCGGTTCGTGCGGGCCATGCTGGCCGAACAGGTTTACCGGGCGATGTCGATCCTGGCAGGCACGCCGTATCACAAGGCCTGATCCGGTCAGGCGGCCCGCTGAAATCAACCTGCGTAGAGCGACGGTTCCGGCGCGAAGGCCATTACGAACAACAGGCCCGCAATCGCGGCAAATGTCGCGAGTGTCATCCATCTGGACAAGGCGGGCTGGGCGTTCATCGGTGGCGTCCTTCTGGCCGTTTTCTCTGTGGCACCCGATATGGGAGCATCTTTTCAAGATGAACACATTCCAAACGGAATAGGTTCCATACGCGGCTTGAATAAGGCAATTTCCGGGCCAGCGATGACACCTCGTTCATCTTGTTGATCCGGCCCGGTTCCCGGCCTAGACCAGAACTGGACGTAAAGCCGGTGCGGGAGACGAAACAGTGTCAGGTTGGCGGGATTTCCTCAAAGTGTACTGGCCGCTGATCGCGCTTGCCGCGGTTGGCCTGATCGCCACCCTGATGCTGATGGACCCGGCCCCGCCAAAGCACATTCGCTTTGCCGCCGGGGCGCCGGGCGGGGCGTATCATGCCTATGCAGAACGGTATCAGCGTCTGCTGCAGGCGCAGGGGGTGCAGGTCGACCTGGTCGATACGGCCGGGTCTATCGAAAACCTGCGATTGCTCGACGATGGGGACGTGGATGTCGCGCTGGTTCAGGGCGGGCTGGCCTCCCGACAGGACCGGGACGTTCTGAATTCACTTGGCGGCCTGTTTCCGGAGCCGTTCTGGGTGTTCGTCAGCGCAGAGAACAGCATCAACGCATTCGGAGACCTGCGCGGGTATCGCTTTGCCATCGGGCCGGATGGGTCAGGCACGCGCGCCCTTGCGCTTTCCCTGCAATCGGAGTTCGGCGGCACCTGGCCTGCCAGCGCTCAGATGACCCTGGCAGGCAGCGAGGCGGCCGATGCGCTGCGGGCCGGCACGGTGGACGCCGTGGCTTTCGCCGCATCGGTGGAGGCGCCCTATGTGCAGGATTTGCTTCGCGATCCGGCTGTGGAGTTGCTGCCGTTTGAACGCGCGCCCGCTCTGGCGCGGCGGCAGGACGCCTTGTCGGCGGTCACGCTGCTGCGCGGCGTGGTCGACATCGGCGCCGACATTCCCGCAACCGATGTACCGCTTGTGGCCCCGGTGGCGCAGCTGGCGATCCGCAAGGACATTCACCCGGCGATCGAAGCGCTGCTGATCGATTCCGCCATCGCCATTCATGGCGATGGCTCGCTTCTGTCCGCGGCGGGCCGCTGGCCGGATCCCGATGCGACAGACCTGCCGGTTTCCCGGCAGGCGCGCCGGTATTATCGCGACGGACCATCCTTCCTGCGGCGGTATTTCTCTTTCGATGTGGCCAATTTCCTGGACCGGGCCTGGGTGCTGGCGATCCCGCTGCTCACGCTTCTTTTCCCGCTGGTCCGGGCCGCCCCGCCGATCTATCGCTGGCGCGTGCGGCGGAAGATCTATGTCTGGTACAAGGACATCCGGGCGCTGGAGGCGCGTGGCCGGGCCTCGCCAACGCCGGACGAGCGGTCGCGTATCGTGAAGGATCTGGAAGACCTTCAGGAAGAAATCGGCGCGGTGGACGTGCCGCTCTCCTACACGGACGACCTCTACCGGCTGCGCAGCCATGTGGAGTTCGTCAAACAGCTGGTGCTGAACCCGACAGGCTCTGTTTCGGCGCCCGCCCTGGGCGCATAGGGCTCACCAGGTTTCGCACCAGGGCCGCAGGTCCAGTTCATGCGTCCAGGCTGAGCGGTGCTGCTGGTGCAGCCAGACATAGTTCTTTGCGATCTCGTCGGGGATCAGCAGCCCGTCCCGGTCGCGCCGCTCGGCAGCGTCCGGAAGAGTCTCCCGGATGAAGGCAGAATCGATTGCCCCGTCGATCACGACATGGGCCACATGGATGCCTTTTGGCCCCAGCTCCCGCGCCATCGATTGCGCGAGTGCCCGCAGAGAATGCTTGGCACCGGCAAAGGCCGAGAAGCCTGCGCCGCCCCGCAGGGCCGCTGTGGCACCGGTGAAAATGATCGTGCCGCGGCCGCGCGGGCTCATCACGCGCGCCGCTTCGCGACCAGCGAGAAAGCCTGCAAACGCCGCCATCTCCCAGACCTTCTGGTAGACGCGGCTGGTTGTCTCGGTGACCTGGAAGCGGACGTTCGCACCGATATTGAAGACGCAGGCTTCGACCGGGCCGACTTCTGCCTCCACCTGATCGAACAGCGCGACGGTGTCGTCTTCGCTGCGGGCATCTACGCCGAAAGCGCGGGCTTTGCCGCCGTCTGCCTCAATCGACCCGACCAGCGCCTCAAGATCTGACAGGTTGCGCGGGCGGCGCGTGACGCAGGCTGTGAGGCCGTCGCGGGCGAAGGCTTGCGCAATGGCCCCTCCGGTTGCGTCGCCTGCGCCAATGATCAGTGCGGCTCCATTGGCCATCTCTCGTGCCTCCTCTTGTGTTTCGCGAGACGCTCGCCGATCAGGGTGAGTTTGTAAAGGGAACTCACTCTTCAGGCCCGCTAAACCTGTGGCGATCAGCGCTGGCAGGAGGGGCAGTAGAAAGTCGACCGGCCGGACTGGACGAGGCGTTTGATTGTGGTGCCACAGGCCGGGCAGGGCTGGCCCTCGCGGTCGTAGACGGCGAAGCGGTGCTGGAAATAACCGAGTTCGCCGCTGGCGCTGGCAAAGTCCGAAATCGATGAACCGCCCGCCTCGATGGCTTCGGCGATCACGTCATTGATGGCGGGCGCAAGCCGGGCAGCGCGCTGGCCGGGGATGCTCTGCGAGAGGCGTTTCGGCGAAATTTTGGCGCGCCACAGGGCCTCACAAACATAAATGTTTCCAAGGCCTGCGATCACCGACTGGTCGAGCAGGGCGGCCTTGATCGGGGCTTTCTTGTGCTTCAGGGCGGTGTCCAGATAGGCGGCCGAGAAATGGTTGCTCAGCGGCTCCGGCCCCATGGCCATTAACCTTGGATATGACTGGAATTGCTCGGCAGGCCAGAGCTCCATGAAGCCGAACCTGCGGGGGTCATTGTAGGTGACTATATCATGACTATCCAGGACTATGACGACATGATCATGGACCGGATCCGTGCCTGTCTCGTGCTTGTAATGTGCTGTTGCATGACCACTCACCGTGAACCGCCCGGTCATGCCGAGATGCATCACCAGCACCTCGCCGGATGACAGCTCCACCGTCAGGAATTTCGCCCGCCGTCCGAGGCGCACAACCTTCTGCCCTGAGACCCGCTCAGCGAAGCGTTCGGGGAAGGGGAAGCGCAGGTCGGCCCGGTTCTGCGTCAGCGATACAATCGTCCGCCCCTCCATGACGGGGGCGAGGCCGCGGCGAACTGTCTCGACTTCGGGTAATTCAGGCATGGTTATGGCATATAGCCTAGGGTGTACGGGGTAACTATGGTGGCGCGCATGTCAGCAGAATCTGAAACAGAGCGTCCGGAGTCCGAACGCACAGTCTCCTTCGGTTTCGAAGAGGTGACCGAGAGCGAGAAAGTCGCCCGCGTGAAGGGCGTCTTCCGCTCGGTCGCGTCGCGCTATGACCTGATGAACGACCTCATGTCCGCTGGCGTGCATCGTCTGTGGAAACATGATGCGATGAACCGCGTGAACCCGCAGCCGGGCGAACGCCATCTCGATGTCGCCGGCGGGACGGGGGAACTGGCCCGGGCCTTTCTGGAACTGGCCGACAAGGCTGGCAGGCGCCGCCGCATTAACAAGCCAGCGACGGCCATCGTGTCCGACATCAATGATGCGATGCTGGAAGCCGGCAAGGCGCGCGCGGACAATGCGAAATGGGAAGGCCGGCTGGACTGGGTCTGCGCCGACGGCCAGAACCTGCCCTGGGCCGACAACAGTTTCGATGTGGTCACGGTGTCTTTCGGCATCCGCAATTTCGCTGACCGCGTGGCAGGCCTGAAAGAGTTTCGCCGCGTGCTGAAGCCGGGCGGCCGCCTCGCTGTGCTGGAATTCAGCCACATGACAGCGCCCGCCCTTCAGGCGGCCTACGATACCTATAGTTTCAATGTCATCCCGCAGCTGGGCAGCCTCGTCGCGGGCGACAAGGAAAGCTATCAGTACCTCGTGGAATCAATCCGGAAGTTTCCCGATCAGGAAACCTTCCGTGCCGAGATCGAAGGGGCGGGGTTTTCAAACGTCTCCGTCACCAACTTTTCAGGCGGCATTGCAGCCCTGCATTTCGGCTGGGCCGTCTGATGACGTCCCGCTCAGTTTTCGTCGATATGGATGCCGTTTTCGCTCACCGAAATTTCGACATCGGCGCCGGTGCTGCCGCCGGGCTCTCCAACGAAGTGGTAGAGACCAAAGCCGATGGGGCCGGCGATCAATGCGCCTGCAATGAAATAGAGCCACTTGTTGTTATCCGAACCAGTGGTCCTGGGCATGCGAGCCTCCTTTCAGATTGTTTTGTGATTTATCAACGCACTGCGGCTATGTCCGGTTCCAGTGAATGCGGGAGAGCAGCTTGGGGCTGATCGGAGATTACAGGCGCCTGATGCGGGCCGGTATCGCGCTGGCGCGGCATGATGTCATTCTGCCGGCGGACTATCAGTCCCGCCTGCCGCTGTCGGCGCGGATCGCAGGCGGCACGCTGCGCCTGTTCACGGGCGGGGCCCGCGGCCGACCCGGCCAGCGTCTGGCCCGCGCGCTTGAAGGCCTGGGGCCGGCTTATATCAAGCTGGGCCAGTTCCTCGCTACGCGGCCGGACGTGTTTGGCACCGAGGTCACCTCCGACCTGGACCACCTCAAGGACAAGCTGCCGCCCTTCTCCATGAAGGCAGCCCGGGCCGCCCTGACGGCCGAGTTCGGCGCGGCTGAAGCAGACCGTCTGTTTGCCGACCTCTCTGAGCCTGTGGCCGCCGCGTCGCTGGCGCAGGTGCACCGGATGGATTTGCCGGACGGGCCGCGCGCCGTGAAGATCCTGCGTCCGAGAATCGAGGAGCAGCTGTCAAAAGAATTGTCTGCGATGAAGCGCGCCGCGCGGACGATTGAAGGCATTTCGGTGGAAAGCCGCCGCCTGAAGCCGGTTGCTTTCACCGAGACCATCGCCACGGCCATGATGCGCGAGACCGATCTGCGCCTCGAAGCGGGCGGGGCGGACGAGATGCGCGCGCTCAGCGAAAAGAACGGCTATTTCCAGGTCCCGAAAGTGGACTGGGACCGGACGGGCCGCCGTGTACTGACCATCGATTGGGTCGACGGCAAGTCACTGACCGACCCAACGGCGCTGGACCAGCCGGGAATTGACCGCAAGGCGCTCGCCAATGACATCACCCGCGGCTTCCTGACCAATGCCATCGAACACGGCGTCTTCCATGCCGACATGCACGAAGGCAATCTGATCCTGACGCCGGAAGGCAAGATTGCGCTGATCGATTTCGGCATTATCGGCCGGATCGGCATGACTGAGCGGCGTTTCCTGGCAGAGATTCTGTGGGGTTTCCTGAAACGCGATTATGTCCGCGTGGCAGAAGTGCATTTCGAGGCAGGCTATGTGCCGGCCTCGCAATCGGTCGGAGAGTTTGCGCAGGCGCTGCGCACGATTGGCGAGCCGATCCATGGCAAACCGGCCGAGGACGTTTCGATGGGGCGGGTGTTGTTGCAGCTGTTCGACTACACCCACACATTCGGCATGGCGCTGCGCCCGGAACTTGTTCTGCTGCAGAAGACGATGGTGCAAGTGGAGGGCGTCGCGCGCGCCATCGACCCGGCGCACAATATCTGGAACGCGTCCGAACCTGTCGTGGAAAGCTGGATCCGGCGCAGCTTCGGCCCGCAGGGTGCTGCGAAGCTTGTCTCGGACAATATCCGTGAAGTGACGAACCGCCTGAAACGCCTGCCGGAGGTCATGGACCGGTTTGACGCCTTCATGGCGCATGAACTGGAAGAGGCGCCGCCGCCACCGAAAAAGCCGTTCGCGCCCTGGTGGGGCTGGTTCGGATTTGCCGTGGCGTTGGCGGGCCTCGCCGTCTGGGCCTTCAAATAGGCTGGCCGATCCGTGCTGAGTTCAGGCCGGTGCGGCCCGCAAGCGAATTTCTCGCGAATATGACGACCCGGCACGCGTGAATTCTCCTTAATGGAGTAAAGTGTTAACGCGCCTTAAGCATCGCCCTACAGTTACGGCAGCTCCCGAGGAAAGGACCTGCCATGAAAGGCATTATTGCCTCCGCCCTGCTTGGCGTATTGCTGGCGTCGCCCGTGGCGGCGCAGATTGCCGGGTCTGGCAAGCGCACGCCCGAAGCCGAAGCGCAGCTGGAGAAGATCCGCAAACCACCGCCAAAGCCTTCTGCTTCGCCGCGCGCAGAGCCGAAGCTGCGCGGCGCGCCGCAAGGCGTAAACCGCAGCAGTTCCATGGTGGTGGTCGATGTACGCGCGGTGGGAAGACTGGCCCGGACGCCCGGCGTACGGGTCTTCCGCGGCCGCCGCGTCTCCCTGGTGCGGCCAGGGGCGCGCAGATTGGAGACCGTGAAAACATCCGGCGGCCGGCCCAGCCAGATGAAGCTGATCCGCATCGGGGCGAGCCCGCGTGCGATTTACACCACTTACGGCATCGACCTGGCCGAGCGGCACAAGGAAACCCCGGTGCGCCCGCCGACGATTCGGATAAATCCTTAACGCGCACTGTGTTTTCACGCGAATTTCATGGCGGTCACGCAAGGATTTTGGGTTAAGAAAGACCCGGAAAGACAAGCCGGGACCTATGAGCGACAAACATATCCTGCTGATCATTGGCGGCGGCATCGCGGCCTATAAGAGCCTCGAGCTGATCCGTGAGCTTGGGCGGCGCGGCATTGCCTGCCGCTGCATTCTGACCTCAGGTGGCTCGCAATTTGTGACGCCGCTGTCTGTCTCGGCCCTGTCGGGCGAGAAAGTGTTCACCGAACTCTTCGATCTCGATGACGAAGCCGAGATGGGGCACATCCAGCTGTCGCGCTCTGCCGACCTGGTCGTGGTCTGCCCGGCGACGGCGGATCTGATGGCCAAGGCCGTGCATGGCCATGCCAACGATCTAGCCTCCACCACGCTTCTGGCCACCGACACACCGGTCCTGATGGTGCCGTCCATGAATGTGCGCATGTGGCAGCACGCAGCGACGGAACGGAACGTGGCCCAGCTGCGCGCAGACGGCGTCACCGTCATGCAGCCGGACGAAGGCGCCATGGCCTGCGGCGAGTTCGGCCCCGGCCGCTTGCCGGAAGTGCCGGCCATTGTCGCCGAGATCGAACGCCAGCTGGAAGGGCAGGGCCCGGGCCTGCTGGAAGGTACGCATTGTGTCGTCACTGCCGGCCCGACGCGGGAGCCGCTGGATCCGGTGCGCTTCCTGTCCAACCATTCTTCCGGCCGTCAGGGCTATGCCATTGCGGGGGCGCTTGCCGCTGAAGGCGCGCGGGTGACGCTGGTCTCCGGACCGGTTGCGATTGATCCGCCGCGCGGCGTGGACCTCGTAAAGGTCGAGACCGCCCGCCAGATGCTGAAAGCCGTTGAAGACGCCTTGCCGGCGGACGTGTTCGTCTCCGTTGCCGCCGTGGCCGACTGGCGCCCGGCGCGGGCCGCGACGAAGAAGCTGAAGATCAAGGGCGCTGGTAGTACGACCCCCTCCATGGAACTCGCCGAGAACCCGGATATCCTCCGCACCGTTTCGAACAAGCGCAAGAACCGTCCGGGACTCGTCATCGGTTTTGCCGCCGAAACCAATGATGTCGAAGACCACGCTGCCGCCAAGCTGAAGCGCAAGGGCTGTGACTGGATCGTCGCCAATGACGTCTCCGGCGATGTCATGGGCGGCACAGAAAACGAGATCGCGCTCGTCACCCAGGCCGGCATCGACCGCTGGCCCCGCATGGGCAAGGCCGACGTCGCCCGCCGCCTCGCGCAGAAGATCGCCGAAGCGCTAGGTGGCTCAGGCGACGAAGCGAAACTCGCGGCAGAATAGGCCGCCTCTGCCTGCTTGACTTGGCGTTCCGACTCCCGCACCGGTGCGGGCATGAACGAGGTTAATGTCGCGGTTCTGCCGCTCCCGCATTTCGAAGGGCTTCAGCTGCCCGCTTATGAAACCATCGGCTCTGCCGGGATGGATGTGCGCGCGGCTGTGCCAGAGGGTGAGCCGATGGTGCTGGCGCCCGGGGAGCGGGCGATGGTGCCGACAGGGCTGAGCGTCGCAATCCCGCAGGGCTATGAGATTCAGGTGCGCCCGCGTTCCGGCCTTGCCGCCAAACACGGCCTGACCTGCCTCAACGCGCCGGGCACGATCGACAGCGACTACCGCGGCGAGATCAAGGTGATCCTCGTCAATCTCGGCCAGGCGGCTTTCACCATCCAGCGCGGCGAGCGGATCGCCCAGCTCGTGCTGGCCCCGGTGACGCGTCTTGCCTGGCAGGCCGTCGATAGCCTCGACGAAACCGCGCGCGGGGCAGGCGGCTTCGGCTCTACCGGCCGTTAAGGCCCGTTGAGGCCGGGGCGCCCGTTTCCGGTCCAACCTTCCCGTTTTTCCGATTTCATGCGATTTTCCTTGAACAGGTGTTCATGGAACACCATATATCGTTTGTCGATATGAATTAGGAGGATGGGGTCCATGGATCCGTTTCAGATGGTTGTCGTCATCGTGGCGATTGTTTTCGGTACGAAAGCCTGGCGCGACCATATGCGTTTCAAGCAGATGCGGGCCAATGACCGGGCGTCCGATGCTGAGTTCGATTTGATGACTCAGGAAGTCGCCCGGCTGAAGGAGCGTGTCCGCGTCCTCGAAAAGATCGTTACCGACAGTGACAAGCATCTCAGCGAGGAGATTTCCCGGCTCGCCTGACCCTTTCCTGGCATGCGCCAGGTTCCGCCCCGTCCCACGCATTGAACAGGAGATAAGATAATGCCCTTGCTGTACCCGTTTGTGATCTTTCTCCTGTTGCTGATCCTCGCCACCCTGGTCCGGGGGCCGAAGCACTCCAACGCGTCCAGCCGGAAGGATGAGGAACTCTCCCGGTTGCGCGACCGGGTCGAGGTTCTGGAACGTGCCGTCCTCGACGAAGACCGCGACCTGCGCCGGAAGTTCGACGGCCTCTGAGGTGATGCCGGTTCTTAACGGGACCGGAAAAAATTGAACGCCCCTTTTTGAAAAATCTCCAGCGGATTGTGATCCGATCTACTCAGGAGAGAAGGGGATCCCATGACCACGCAGAAACCGGTTTTCGGAAAGAAGACTTCAGGCGCTTCCAGCCGGCGCACGACGCGGCCTGCACAATCGCAGGCTTTGTCCGCCAAGGCCGAAGCCTTTCTTCAGCGCGAACGCGAGGCAGCGACAGAACGCAGCCCGCCGGCGGGCGGTCTTCCGCTTCCCGCTGCCGGAGGCAACAGCGCCGCCGGCGGCAAGCCCGTCTGGGGCCGCCGCGTGATTGCCCGTATCGTGGATGAACTGATCGTCTGGGGACTGCTCTTCCTGATGTTCCACAACGACATTGGACGGCAGCTGTCCATTTATATTGAGGCCCCGATGGACAGCGCGCAGGAGGATGCGGCCGGTGTCGTCCTGTTCGGCTATGCGCTTCTCTGGGCCTGTCTTGAAAGCGTCTACAATGTCGCCATGGAGGCGTCTCGTCTTCAGGCTACGCTGGGCAAGATGCTGGTTGGTGCCGTCGTGACGGACCGGGACGGTGGAAAGCCGCGGCTCGGCGGTGTCATCATGCGCAACACGCTGGGCCGTTTCGTCGTCAATATTGTGCCGCTCTGTGCTGGTTATGTCATGGGCCTGTTCCGGAAAGACCGCCGCTGCCTTCACGACATCATGGCCGGCACCATGGTGCGCAAGCGCGTGCCGGCGGCGCTGTCTGCGGGGTATGGCGAGGTGTTTGCCTGAACGGTTTTCAGGCCAGCTGTCAGATCAGCACGCTGTCATCCCTGGCGAACTTCGCAAGAAGATAGGCATCGGTATCCTCGATCGTGTCGAGCTTTCCGAAGGCGAATGCCTCGCGATCGAACACCAGGTCGCGCGGGCGTAGCGGGCGGCTGATCTCCAGCCCTTCCAGCGTCCGGGCGCGGGAAAAGGCCACATAAGTCTGTCCGTGCGCGAACATGCCATGGTCGAAATCGATATAGACCTTGTCGAGCGTCAGGCCCTGCGCCTTGTGAATGGTGACAGCATAGGCAAGCCGCAGCGGCACCTGCTTGAACGTGCCGACGACTTCGCGCTTCACTTTCTTGGTTTCAGGGTCGAGTTCGTAGCGGTATTTTTCCCAGGCTGCCGGCTCGATTTCATAGGCATGCCCATCGATGTCGACGATCACGCTCTTGCTTGTGAAGCCAGCCACAACGGCCAGCGATCCGTTGACCCAGCGGCCTTCCGGATCGTTGCGGATCAGCATGACCCGTGCGCCTTCTTTCAGTTCCAGTTCGGCCTCGGTCGGAAAGGCTTTCTCGTCGAACTGCCCCTGGACATCTGCAAAGAAGGGATGGGGTTTTCCGGGCAGGCCTTCCAGCCGCGCCTGGTTGATGCGAAAAGCATTCGCATTGTTGGGGGTCAGGACGACATGGGTTTCGGAGGCATCAGCTGCCGACCGGTTCGAGACGACGCTTTGCAGGATCGCTTCATCTGCTGGCGTGACGCGGCCGGTCCGGAGCGCGCCGAGCAGGGCCAGGAAGCGGGGGTCTTCCTGACGGAACACATGTTTCAATGCCAGCAGGGCAAACTCGGCTTCGCGGAACGCGGCGCAATTGAAGAAGTACTGCCCGCCATGGCGTTCTTTCAGGATCGGCGCTTCCTGGTTCGACACAACGGGGGGCAGCTGGTGCAGGTCTCCGGACAGGATCATCCGCACGCCGCCAAATGGACGCTTTGAAGCGCGGTTCAGTTTCAACGACTTGTCGATCGCATCCAGCATGTCGGACCGGACCATCGAAATCTCGTCGATGATCATCGTGTCGATCGCCTTGACCAGACGGGTGGAGCGCAGGCGTTTGATATCGGTCGGTTCGATCAGGCGGGGCGGGAATTTGAAGAAGGAGTGGATCGTCTGGCCGCCTGCATTCATGGCCGCGACGCCCGTCGGTGCCAGCACGATCGCGCTGTCGCCGGCCTGGGCGAGGAATTTGCGCAGCATCGTGGTTTTACCGGTGCCGGCCCGGCCCGTCAGGAAAAGGTTTCCCTGCGCGCCCGCGCCGCTCGCCACCCAGCGGGCCGGCGCGGCGTAGAGATTGTCCGGGGTGTTGTCAGCAGGGCCAGCCATCATGCGGGCTTAGCGGTCTTTGCCGGGGAAGGCGAGGCCCGCCGGGCGTCTCTAGTGCGGTTCTTCCAGATAGGCTGCCATGACGGCCTGTTCGACCATGGCGCGCACCTGCCGGGGCAGGAAAGGCTTCGGGATCAGGAAGGCCGGTTCGGACGTGTTCCCGCTGAGCAGGCGCTTCGGGAAGGCCGTGATGAAAATCACCGGCACGGGCCGCGGCAGGCTGGCCTGGATTTCCTGCACTGCTTCGGCCCCGGACGAGCCATCCGCCAGGGCAATGTCCGCCAGGATCAGGCCAAATTTGCCAGACGCCGCGAGGTCCACCGCCTGACGGTGCGTTGTGGCAATCCCCAGAATGGAATGCCCGGCCTCCAGCACGATCCCGGCCAGCATTTCGGCAATCAGGATCTCATCCTCGATCACCAGCACCGTCGTGGACAGGGCCGACTGCAGGGATGTTTCCGCACTGGTCAGGGATTCCTCGACGAAACTCGTCGATGTGCACAGGATTTCGGCTGTTTCGAAGATGCTGAAACCTTCGACCGCGGTCAGCAGGACGGCACGGCGTTCATCCGTTGTCATGCTGCGCAGGATCTTGGCGACTTCCTGGTTGAGCGTGCCGCTCGACAATTCTTCCATGATCGTTTCGTCCAGCGCGCGGAACAGGTCCTTGCGCTGGCCGATGGTTTTTCCCTTGCCCAGCATGACCATCATCTTGGTCTCGAGCATCGTTTCGACGGCTGCGTCGCCAGCGCCTCTCGTACCGAGGAGCGCCCGGGCGTATCGGCGCAAATATGGCAGTTCGCCCGATATCAGATCAGCTAGCAAAGGAGGTTCCCCCGAACCACGTTACAAACGAGAATCAGATACTATACCTGGAATTCCGCAAGTAAATCACACCTGAATTATCACATCTTTTGGTAGAATGTTTATGCGACAAAATTGACGATTTTGAACAGGATAAGCATAGCACGCCCCAGCATGCTGATCACTTGTTCATTCCTGAAATGCAGACGCGAAAGTGTCGTTTGTTGAAAAAGAACCGGATCAGCGGATCCGGATGACGATGTCATAGCCGGCAATGGTTCGCCCGTCCGGTGCGACCGGAACGGACCCGAGCGTCAATTGCTCATCCGGGATATCGGTCAGTTCGCCGGTCCGCTCATCCAGGAAGTGATGATGTGCCCGCGTATAGGTGTCGAACACGATATTGTCCTGGCCGGTGCCGCGGATCATGCGCAGCGCGCCCGCGTCGGCCAGGCTGTGCAATGTGTTGTAGATCGTCGCCAACGCGACCGGTTCGCCCTGCTGACTTACTTCTTCTGCCAGCCATTCTGCCGTGACATGGCGGTTCTGTCCGTCGGCGAACAGGATGCGCGCGATCGCCTGCCGCGGGCGCGTTGCGCGCAGGCCCAGCTTTTCCAGGAAAGAGGCGGCGTTGAAGTCCGGCATGTGTGTAAACTAAGTCCAGGGCCGCGCTCCTGCAAGCAGGGGACCACAGCATGTAAAAAGCCCCCGGAAATCATCCGGGGGCTTCTCCGTTCACCGTCGCGGCCGGGGCTGATCAGCCGGCGATGCGGCGGACGTAATCATACTCGCCCCGCTTGGTGTCCCGTTTGCGGGCGGGCTGGAAGGCGACTTTTGCGTGCTCGGCGCAATACGGGCCGCAGTCAGCCTTGCGGCCGCAGAAGGCAAATTTCGGATCGGCCGGGTCACCGATCGGCCATTTGCACATGGAATCCCGGAGCGTGAGGATCGTTGCCGGTTCGCCGTCATCCATGGTCAGCGGTGGCAGCGGGGCCAGCGGCTCCTGACGTTCGACCACGGTACGCGGGGCCTCTGCAGGGCGCTCCGGCACCTGCGGCGATGGCACCTTCACCGAACCATCGGGCAACACGCGGGGCTTCGGACGGGCCAGCCGCGGCGGGCGCTTCACCGGCCGGGACGGTGTGGCGCGGCCCGACAGGCCGAGACGGTGAACCTTGCCGATGACGGCATTGCGGGTCACGCCGCCAAGTTGCTTTGCGATCTGAGAGGCCGAATGGCCTTCAGCCCAGAGTTTCTTCAGCGTACTCACGCGATCGTCAGTCCAGGACATGTATTCACCTTCCTGCTTGGTACAGACCCGACACTCAGGTCCGTCAGCCCCTATATGTTGAGATGGCAAATACACGCCACCCCGCTCAGCACCTATATATCGTATCCATGGCGAAACGAAACACAACATGCGGGACGGTCTTTCCACAGGCTTTCTACATATTGTGGTTAAAAACATGCCGCCTGTGGAATTCTTTCTGAACTCAGCCTTCCCGCGGGCCTGAAAGGCTGAGTTCAGAAAAACTCCTAATTTCGGCTCTCGCACCCGACCCGAAATGCGCCTACATACGTCGCCATGACTTCGATTGATCCTTCCGCCGCATCGGCGCCCGCATCGGCCACGTCCGTTTCCGCCAGCCGCAGTGTCCGCCAGTACGGGGCGGTCAACGGGCTGGGCCTGTGGACGCTTTTCAAACGGGAAGTGGGCAGATTTATGAAGGTGTGGATGCAGACCATCCTGGCACCTGTGGTCACCACGCTTCTGTTCATGACCGTGTTCAAGTTGGCTTTCGGGGACAGGGGCAACCTGACCGGAGACTTTGCGGGCCTGAATTACAACGATTTTCTGGCGCCCGGCCTGATCGTGATGGCGATCCTGCAGAACGCCTTCCAGAATACGAGTTCCAGCCTGGTGCAGGCAAAGTTCAATTCCACCTATGTCGATTTCCTGATGCCGCCGCTGTCACCGCTTGAGCTGACCGCCGGCTTTCTGGGCGGATCGATTGTGCGGGGCCTGCTGGTGGCGATCATTTCCGGCATCGGCATTCAGCTCAGCGGGCTGGCGGACCTGTCTGTGGCGCATGTCTGGGCAATCCTCTGGTTCAGCCTGACATCTGCCATCGTTCTGGGCGGTCTGGGCGCCATTGGGGGCATCTGGGCCGACAAGTTCGACCATCTTTCCGCCGTGACCAATTTCGTGATCGTGCCGCTGTCATTCCTGTCGGGCACCTTTTACGACATCAAGGTGATGACACCGCCGTTCCAGTTCCTGGCCCATCTGGACCCGTTCTTCTACATGATCGACGGGTTCCGCTATGGGTTTCTGGGGGTTGCCAACTCCTCTGTCTGGCTTGGCGTAACCTATACCGGAATCCTGTCGGCAATCTCTGTTCTGGGTGTCTGGTGGCTGTTCCGTTCGGGCTACAAACTCAAGGCCTGAGACTCGCCTTATCCGCGAGTGAGGTTGACCCGGCCGCTGTCAAAAGCCCAAAGTTCTGCAGGGTTGGACAGTACGGAGACCTCGAATGGCTAAAACAGGACTTTTCGCCGCCGTGGCGCTCGCAGCCGGTGTGGCTGCCTGCCAGGGTATTCCGAAAGAACAGACGGTTGCGCAATATTGCGCCACGCCGGACCATCAGGACGAAGGCGTCTGCAAGCTGAAAGTCGAAATCGACGGGCAATCCGTGGCTTTGGCGGATACTGATATGCGTTTGTCTGCGGCGCGTGATGTCGCCGATGGCGCGGCAGTGGCTGCGGCCGAAGCGAAAGAGCTCGCCGCCGCTGCAATGGCGCGGGCCGAGGAAGCGGCCAACAAGACAGACGATGTCGTCTGCGAAACCCGCACAATCCAGAATTCTGCGATCGGCACCTGCCGTCCGGGCTTCACGCTGACCAGCTGTACCCAGACGCGCTACACCTATCGCGCCGGCGGCATGTCGATCATGCGCGAAATCAACGACCAGCAGTGCCGCTTCAACAGCAAGGTGCTGGAGATGCAGGTCCGTTGCTGCGCCGCGGCCAGCTCCGGTGTGACGCCGGAAGACACGCTGATCAAGGGCACGCCCGATCCGGTGCCGGCACCGGAAAAGCCGGCCAAGGAAGAGTCGCCGCTGCGTTACTGATCGCTGCGCCCAGGGGGCTGGGACTGACAGCGGAAACCGCCTGCGCCGTAGGGGGAGCAGGCGGTTTCTTTATGCCGGTTACTCTTGTTCAGGCTGGAAGTAGAAGTCCCCGCCGGTCGTCAGATCGATATAGTTGGGGTGCTGTTGCTCATTGGTGCGGCGGGCGACGGCGTCCTGCACGCGCTTGAACAGGACGTTCGCAGGCAAGCCGGCCGCGGGAATGCGCCGGGCCAGTTCTTCGGAATAGGCCCCGTCATCGGCGGCTGTCTTGCCGGGCTCGGTCGCATAGGCCTGAAACACGCCCGTTGACCAGGTGACCGGCCGGTAGCTGCGCAGCATGCCCCGGCTTTCATCGTCCATCACCGTCCGGCAGGCATCGAACACGATGAAGCTGGTCGAGGCCACGGTCGTTGAGACGATGTTGAAAATCTGTTCGAAGGAGACGGCTCCGTCTTCAATCTCTGCCGGGCTGGCCCCCGGCAGATCGACGGGCAGAACATAGTTCGTCCCATCAATATTCACGCCGTGTCCGGAGTAATAGAAGAAGGTGGCCGGGTGGGCGCCGGCCTGTTTGCGGGCGAGGGATTTGCGGCCCACTTCGCGCAGGGCGCTCAGTGTCTGGCTGCGGCTCGTATCCCGGCAACGCTGGACACTGAAGCCGGTCTCGATCAGCGCTTCGGTGATCCGGTCGCCATCTTCGTGCGTGACGGCCAGACGGCTGATCGGCGGAGAATAGGCGAGGTTCGAAAGGACCATGGCGAAACGGTCCGGATCGCTTCCGGCCGTATAGGTGCACCCGGCATCAGCTGCGGCCGGGGCGCTTTCAGCATTTCCATCAGAGGCCGGTGCGACCAGCGTGCTGGCCATGGTGGATGTGCCGCGCGGGGCGGCGGGTGTTTCGTCTTCCAGCAGCTCGTCGATCGTTGTGATATCGACATCCTGCCAGATCGTTTTCACGGAGCGTTCGAACCGTTCTCCGTCCACGTCCAGGCTCTGGGAAAGATTGTATTGCAGGGCGCCATGCCCGTCTTCCTTCGGAACAACCCGCCATTTCCATACTGTCGGGGCGTCCGGCAGGACGGCTTGCTCCCTCGGCGTCATGGCGCGGATGTCGAATTCGTCATCGCCTTCCAACGTGGCTGACATGATCTTCGAGGCTTTCACCGTATCGAACTCGATGGCGAAGGGTGTTTCCGTGCTGCCGGGGGCGAGGCCGGTGCCCAGCGTGCTGGTCAGCATCGTATCGGCGGCTTCAACCGATATGTTCTGCGTCAGCGGCTGAATGGCGATTTCCAGGAAATAGGCCTGATCGACGACCATTTCATTCGGGGCCTGATGGGCCACGCGGCCGGAATTGAAATTCCCGGCGCCCGCCTCGACCAGCTTGCTGAGGGGTTCCTCCCAGATGCCGCAATCGCTGAAATAGAGATAATTGTCCTCTGTCGCCACGTCGTTCATGTTCCAGACGCACAGCGGGGCCCTCGGCATGCCTATTTCAAGCCGGTCACGGCCCCCGGCAACCTGTATGGCGATCCGCTGAAGCGTGGCGGTGAGGTCGTCGCCCACCGGGATGCTGGCGGTTTTCAGCTCGCTGTCTGCGCCGGTTTCGTCGAACATCTCGCAGATCAGGCTGATCGTGTCCGGATCTTCCAGCTCGGCCTGGCAATGGGAATTGCCGCCGGGCCCGGCGGCAGCGGCCGGGGCGGCGTCGATGGCCGAATAGACCAGCTCTTCAAGCTCCTGCAAGGACATGCCGTCTGGCACGTTCACGCCGGCGCTGCGCAGAAAGTCGACAAGGACTTCCCGATCGCCCGGGGCGGGTGCCTCGGCATATTCTTCTTCGGCTTCCGGGAAGCGCTGTTGGTCATAATCTTCGAAAGCGCCGGATCTGTCCCCGGAGGCGCTGCTTCCCACCGAGGCGGTGGGGTCTGACGGCCTGACAGGAGTCATGCCGAAATAGCGGAACACGTCGTCTGTTTCGTTCGTCGGCACGCCGTGCGCGATCAGAAAAGCCCGCATCACCTCGCGATTGGCGGGCTCAAACGGATCGACGCCTGTCGATTGCATGACGCCAAACAGCTCCCCGGGCGGGAAGCCTGCCACTGTTTCCGTCACCACGGGTGGCGGGGAGGGTGGAGGCGGCGGCGGAGGAGGAGGAGGAGGGGAAGGCGGCGGAGGTGCATCCGGCGGAAACACCCAGTGCCAGGCTGTTTGCAGCCAGTTTCCTCCAGCCCCATCATTCTGGCCGGACGTGGAATCGGGCGTGCTGGCGCAGGCAACGGCCAGTGCCAGCGTGCTGCTCGCCAGCAAGGACTTCAGACGGCGGTCCATGCGTGTGCTCTCCCTCCACAAAACTGGAGAAAGTTAAGCATAGCCCGGGCCGTGCCGCCAGCAGAACCGGGATTGCAACCGATTGCCCGTTAAGGATGCGGGAGGGGCATGTGCCGGCTTCTTCCACCCGGGCCTCTTGCCAGCAGTCACAGGTCTGGGTGAGGGTGCTGTGTGGATGGCTGAATCGGAAAGGGGCGCGCCCTGGAAATCCTGACCCTGTTACCGCCAGTGCTGGCGATCCTCGTCGCGGCGCTGACCCGGAATGTCTATGTCGCGCTGGGCCTCGGCCTGGTCGCGTCCGAAACCCTGATCGCGGGCGGCAATCCCGTGCTCGGCTCGCTGATGTCGGCCGAGCGGTCGGTGCAGGTGCTGACCGATGCGGGCAATGCCCGCGTTCTGGTTTTCTGCCTGCTGATCGGCGCGCTCATCGTGTTCATGCGGGAGTCCGGCGGCGTCGATGCCACCGTCGGCCTGCTGGACCGCAAGGGCCTGACCTCTACGCCGCGCCGCGCAGGCCTCGCGCCTGCCATCGCCGGCACGCTGGTCTTTGTCGAAACCAATGTCAGCCTGCTCAGCTCCGGCGTGCTGGGGCGGCGCCTGTTCGATACGCACGGGCTGTCCCGCGAGCGGCTGGCCTATGTGATTGACGCCACCTCCGCGCCGGTTTCCGCCCTGATCCTGCTGAACGGCTGGGGCGCCTATGTGCTGACGCTGGTGCAGCCTTATTACGGGGAGCAGAGCCTCGGCATCGTGGCGGGTACGGTGATGTGGAACGCCTATGCCATTCTGACCATTCTGGGCGTCTATGCGACCGTGCTCCTCAACCGGACCTTTGGCCCCATGCGCACAGCAGATCTGGCGGCGCGGCCGGGCGCGGCGGAGCTGGAAACCGTGGACCATACGCCGGCGAACCGGGCCGTTCACATGTGGCTGCCTTTGCTGGTGATGGTTGCAGGCTCCATCGGGTTCATGGCCTGGACGGGGAAGGGCAACATGCTGGCCGGGAATGGCAGCCTGTCGATCCTGTGGGGCGTGTGCGTCGCCATCGCGCTGGCCGCCGTGCTGCTGCGTGTCAGCAAGGTTTTCACCAGTACGGAAATCCAGGAGCGCTTCTTCCGCGGCATCGGCGAGATGGTGCCGCCGGTGACCATTCTGCTGCTGGCCATCGCCTTCGGGGCGAGCCTCAAAGTGCTGGGCACAGGCGCCTACATGGCTGGAATCGTTTCGGATTATCTGCCGGCTGCGCTGGTGCCGATGGCTGTATTCCTGGTCGCCGGGGTGACCGCGTTCATGACCGGGACGAGCTGGGGCACGTTCGGGATCATGGTGCCGATCGCGATGCCCGTGGCGCAGGCCGTGGGCTTTCCGCCGGAGCTGATGCTGGCGGCCGTCATCGGGGGCGGGGTCTTCGGGGACCATTGCTCGCCCATCTCCGATACGACCGTGATCGCAAGTCTTGCAGCAGGATGCGACCATGTCCGCCATGTCGCGACGCAGCTGCCTTATGCCGTGGCGGCGGGCAGTGTGGCCTCGGTGATCTATTTGTTCGCGGGCCTCGCGCTCAGCTGATCCGTACACAGCAAGCCGCCCGCACCCTCAAACCCAAAAAAGGCGCCCTCCCGGGGGAGAACGCCTTTCCTGGTGTTTCGAATCGGACTACCGAGACACTGTGCTAGCACTCGTTGTCGGTCTTCTGACACCGGAGTGTTTCGGGCTCGCTTGCACGGGCCTGTCTTCACCCCTTCCGGTCCCGACCGGTCGCCTGCTCGTCTTGGGAACGGGCTGGCGCCCTTTACCTTCTCAGGTGCCTTTTCAGGCGGCCGTTTCCGCGGTTCCGCAGCACCTCGGGCGGTGCCTCCGCAACCTGTACGCCGCTGATTTCCTTCAGGTCTTTCTCCAGGTTGCCCTGTCGGATTTCCATCCGTACTTCAGCGTTGCCACCGTGTTTCGGATCGCGCTCCGGTCACGGCCTACAGCCTTTCCATGCGGGGTCTAGCTCCCCTCCGGAATACGCCACCAGCTTTGTCCCTTCATCCCGCCGGGCCCTTTGCGCCGCTGCTCTCACAGCCTTGCTCCTGACCCGGACTGATCCGGGGGTGGCGTGCTCTGCCTCCGTTCCGTTGCCGGGTCTGCTCCCGGCTGGTTTCGTTGGCTTAACGAAACGATCTCACCAAAGCTCGCCTGAGTCGAGTCCCTGTCAAAAATTTTTCATGCAGCGCGCGAAGAATTCCACAGGTTTCGATTCGCCTGTGAAATTGTTGCGCTGCACACGGAGGAAGCCCGGGCGCAAGGGGGTGGATAGCGCGCCTCAAACCACCGTGTAAAATACCGTTTAAACACCGTGCAGACGCCATATATGGCGCCCGCCGGAAAAGTGAATTCGTCTGATTGGCCCCTGTGCCAGTCTCTGCATCATGACAGAGCCAACCACGATCAGACCCGAAAAATCCCGCCACCGCCGCCCGAAGGCAGAGCTTGAAGCCCTGCGCATGCTCGCGCGGCAGGCGGCCCTTGGCGGTGAGAGCCTCGCCAGCATCCGCGCGCGCCTCCGGATACCGGAGCCGACCCTTACCGTCTGGGCCCGGCAGGACGGCTACCGGCAGGCAGACCTGAAGGCCCGCGCCGAGGCAGAGGCGGCCGCCCAGAGAGACGCAGACGCCGCGCGCGGGGAAGGGGCAGACGAGATCGAGGCCATCCGCCAGCAGGCCGACGAGCTGTGGGAGATGTGCGAGGAGATGCAGGACCGGCCCGCCACGGGCGCCCGCCGCCAGGTGGCGCTTGCCCGCGCCCGCACGCTCGCCCTGACAGAGGCGGGCTTCCTCGACGCGGCGGAGGAAGAGATCGCCGCTGTCCGCCGCCTCGCCCGGCTCCTCTCCTTCGGCCATGCCAATACGGGCCGGATGCAGACCTTTCAGACCCGCGCCGCCCTGCTGGCCGAGGATCTGGAGCTGCAAGCTGTGCTCAGCCGCCCGCCGGATGAGGACGCGCCACAGCCGCCGCCACCCCTCGCGCCCGGAGCGGTGTCCCGGCTGCCCCTGACGCTGGACGAATTCTTCCGCGAGGAAAACGAACGCCTCGCCCGCCGCAACCCCTGGACCGCGCTGATCGAGGCAAGAAAGCAACTGGCGGAGAAGGGAGGGGAGGGGGATCCGTAGGGGCGCAAAGGAAGAGGGCGCGCGCAGGATGGAGACCCTGGCCCCGCCCGCGCCCATGCTTCGACGCCGCTCAGCATGAGCGCCCCGAACGCCCCGCCCGCCCCGGACTCATCCTGAGCGAAGTCGAAGGATGAAGCAGGGGAGCACGAAACCCCGTAGGGTGGGTGTCGGCTCCGCCTCAACCGACCCTACGCTTGCTAAAGGTTATGCTCGATTTTCTGATTGAAGTAGAAAATTACTCTTTGAACAATTCGGGTAAATGCAAATCCGGTTTCGAGCAGCAGAAAGTACAGGACGGCTGTAAATACGAACACGCTAACAGCTCGCAATGTGAAGAACGCAGAACAAACATATTCACTGGGTGCACCTATCGCATAGAAGCGCACGCTGATCCCGGACAGGACATAATAGGCCACAACCGATGCCACAATTATCAGTGAGCAGATCACAAAGAAGCTTACATTGTAAAAAATTTCCTGATGGAGCTTAACTAGTCGCTCCTTTCGAAGCTCAGTCTCGTGGTGATGCGAGGTTTCCGTCGATGTTGATGCTGGTTGCGAGATCAAATGAAACAGCACGCTGAAACTAAAACCAATCAGAATTGAGTAGACCGCGAGCAATGCTTGCAGAAGTGAGTCAGATATATCATGAAAAAAAAATGCGACAGTGACCGCAACCAGTAGTTGGACCAATTTTGGCCGCCAGAATGGTCGAAGCTCCCCACTCGAATATTCATAGTAGGTGCTTCTGTGTTCTCGAAGAAGGTCGGCTAAGTCATACATTTTCTTTTTTGGCTACAATTTCGTCCTTCAGGAGTTTCGTAACTTTGTCTTTCAAGGGCTCGTATTTGGGGTGCCCGTCATCATTCTTTGGGACGTCAACCGGAAATCTGGTGGCGAAGTCTATTCCAGCAATCAAATGGATGTAGCGATCCTTTTTATTCGAGCGAACCAAGACTCTGCATGCGTCAATGTCCTCATCTTTCAGGTCCAGAAGATCGCTTTCCTTTAGTAAGCCAGTCAGGGATTTTTTGATTTGGGCTGCGTTGGAATAAGGATAACCCTTCAGAAGTTTAGTCCTGACTTCTCGCCCGAACTTTTGATCGCCATTCTGGGGATGCAGTGCAAACGAGCCTCGTTTCCCGAAAACATTCTTGGAATGAAGCGAATTGCCTTTTTTTGAGAATGCGAACTCAATTTCGCGAATTTCCACATCCTTCAAATCAATATGCGCGACATTGAATGAATTTGCATCGATCGAAGAAGATCCGGGAAGCGCGGATAGAACCGTATTTCGGATTTGAAGATAGCCGCCATACAAACCAAGGTATTGGCTCGCTATGTAAATCCTTCCAGACTTTGAGAGATACAACTGAAAGAAAAATGGGCGGAGATTTATACTTTCAGCAGGTATGTCTCCTTTAACGTTGTTCTCGAAAGAATGGCCGTACGATGATGCTTTGAACAGACCACTAATCGTAGTTGGCGAATCGCGTACGGCTTTGATTATGGGCGCAACTCGTTTTCTACGGATCCGATCAATTGTCTCCGGATCGTTCATATCCAGTTTTTTTGCTTCTGTCAGAGCGCCATATACACCGTTGAATTCATCCTCGGTGAAGGGGACAATTCCTTTCGACGGATCACCCTTCTCCTTTAACCGGCAGAGGTAGTGAAAGCTAACTGAAACGTCTTCTTTTTTTGCAAGTTTAACCAACCACTCAATCTCCAGGTGGCGCTCTGCATCATTTGATCCGGCCTATTTCCACGGCCAGATAACTCTAGAGCCCCAATTCTTCCTCCCGTAGCCGCTTCACCTCGTCCCTCAGACGCGCCGCTTCTTCGAACTCCAGGTTCGCGGCGGCTTCGCGCATTTGTTTTTCGAGGTCGGCGACCACAGCCTTGAGATTGTGCCCCTTTTCTCCTGCAAGTGGCAAGGCTTTTTCTTCGGCCACGGCGCGGGTGCGGCCGCGGGACTTGCCGCCATCCTTGCCGCGGCCCCGGCCTTTCGCGCCGCCGTCTTTCTTCTCGCCGAGTTCGCCGAGGATGTCGGCGACGTCGCGCTTGATCGTGGTCGGCGTGATGCCGTGTTCCTCATTATAGGCCATCTGCTTGGCGCGGCGGCGGTCGGTCTCGTCCATGGCGCGCTGCATGGAGCCGGTGATCCTGTCCGCATAGAGAACAACCCGGGCCTCGGCGTTCCGCGCCGCGCGGCCGATGGTCTGCACGAGGCTGGTCTCAGAGCGCAGGAAGCCTTCCTTGTCCGCGTCGAGAATGCCGACAAAGCCGCACTCCGGAATGTCGAGCCCCTCACGCAGCAAATTGATGCCGACCAGCACGTCGAACTGGCCGAGGCGCAGGTCGCGGATGATCTCGATCCGCTCGATCGTGTCGATGTCTGAGTGCATGTAGCGCACGCGCACGCCGTTCTCGTGCAGGAAGTCCGTCAGGTCTTCCGACATCTTCTTGGTCAGCGTCGTGATCAGCGAGCGGTAGCCCTTCGCGGCGACGGCCTTCACCTCGGCCATGACATCGTCGACCTGGTTGGCGCCGTCATTGGAGACGGGGCGCACTTCCACCGGCGGGTCGAGCAGGCCGGTGGGGCGGATGACCTGTTCGGTGAACACGCCGCCCGTGCGGTCCAGCTCCCACGGGCCGGGCGTGGCGGAGACGTGCACCGTCTGCGGGCGCATGGCGTCCCATTCCTCGAATTTCAGCGGCCGGTTGTCGAGGCAGGAGGGCAGGCGGAAGCCGTATTCGGCCAGCGTCGACTTGCGGCTGAAGTCGCCTTTGAACATGGCGCCGATCTGCGGCACGGTCTGGTGGCTCTCATCTGCGAAGACGAGGGCATTGTCGGGCAGGTATTCGAACATGGTCGGCGGCGGCTCGCCGGGCTTGCGGCCGGTGAGGTAGCGCGAATAGTTCTCGATGCCGTTGCAGCTGCCCGTGGCGGCCAGCATCTCGATGTCATACTGCACGCGCTGTTCGATGCGCTGGGCCTCCAGCAGTTTCCCGTGCTTCTCGAAGTGCGCGATGGTGGATTTCAGCTCCGCCTTGATCTGCTCGATGGCCTGGTTCAGCGTCGGGCGCGGCGTGACATAGTGGCTGTTGGCGTAGATCTTCACGGCGGGCAGCTTCTGCTGCGTGCGGCCGGTGAGGGGGTCGAACTCGGTGATGCTCTCCAGCTCGTCACCGAAGAAGGACAGCTTCCAGGCGCGGTCCTCATAGTGGGCGGGGAAGATGTCCATCACGTCGCCCTTGATGCGGAAACTGCCGCGGGTGAAGTTGATGTCGTTGCGCGTGTACTGGTTCGCCACCAGGCGCTCTGCCACCGCACGCGGGTCGATGCGCTGGCCCTCTTCCAGCTTGAACGTCATCGAAGTGTAGGTCTCGACCGAGCCGATGCCGTAGATGCACGACACCGAGGCGACGATGATCACGTCGTCGCGCTCCAGGATGGCGCGGGTGGCCGAGTGGCGCATCCGGTCGATCGCCTCGTTGATGGAGGATTCCTTCTCGATATAGAGGTCCGACCGCGGCACATAGGCCTCCGGCTGGTAGTAGTCGTAATAGGAAACGAAATACTCCACCGCATTGTCGGGGAAGAAGGATTTGAACTCGCCATAGAGCTGCGCGGCGAGCGTCTTGTTCGGCGCGAGGATCAGGGCCGGGCGCTGGGTCGCCTCGATGATCTTGGCCATGGTGAAGGTCTTGCCCGTGCCCGTCGCGCCGAGCAGCACCTGGTCACGCTCGCCGGCGGCGATGCCCTCCACCAGTTCCGGAATGGCCGTGCGCTGGTCGCCTGCCGGCTCGTACGGGGAGGCGACGCGCAGCGGCCGGGACCCGTCGACGCTGACCCAGTTGCGATCCGGCCGGTGGGGTGTCCAGTTGTCCGACGGCAGCGCCCCCGCCGCATCGCGCGCGAAGCCATCTGCCCCGAAAATCGTCGGGGCTTCCGAAACACCTTTGGAGGGAGACCGAGCCATGCCGTGAGATATGGAGCGGGGGAGGAGGCGTGTCTAGGGTGTTCTTGTTGTGTTCGGGTTGAGTGAGCGCCCCTTTGCTTCAAAGTGGACAAAACTTAAAACCTAGGGGGGAACGGTGGACGTTATCTTTGGTTCAGTTTGGGCAACCGTCGCTACGATTGCGGGCGCCCTGTCTATTGTTACCGGTCTTTTCGGGTTCGGTTATCGGGTTGGTCATTGGAGGGGGCACTTAAAGAACCCAGACGAGATGGCTGTAAGGCAGGCGTATCGGGAAAGAGATGTTGCTGAACAACAGCTCAATGAAATCAAAGGCCAGATTGCATTGCGGTCGTCGGAGGTCAGGCGCTACAGCGCGCTCAAAGAGGCGTTAATCGGTGGTGAAAAAGCGCTTTGGAACTCACATAAAACAGAACCCTTCGAAGGATACGACCGCTTAGTGCAAACAAATGACGTGCACGTACTAACGGTCATGAATTTGAAAGGAGGGGTTGGAAAAACCACGTTAGCAACGAACCTCGCCGCCTACTTTGATCAACATCTCAATAAGAGGGTTTTATTCGTTGATCTAGACTACCAAGGCTCCGCGACAACGGCCATGTTGAATTTGGTCGGGCTTGAGGACATTCCCACGCAAAATGCGTCTAAAGTATTCACAGAACAGGGGCGCTTACCTTCCGTCGCTGAGCTTGCTTTGCATGCGATGCGTCCTTTGGCTCGGACCGAATTAGTTCCCTGCAATTACTCGTTCGCCGCAATCGAGAACAAGGAAATGGTGAAATGGCTATTTCAGGAGAATCAAACTGACCCCAGGTTCGCCTTGGCCAAGGTGATCTTCTCGGACGAGTTTAGAGAGAGGTATGACGTTGTCATAATTGACGCCCCTCCGAGACTATCGCTTGGAGCGATAAATGCCCTCACATGCTGCAGAACAATTCTTGTCCCAACTATTCCTGATTCAATGTCGACCGAAGCCGTGGGTAATTTTACGGCTCAGTTGAATTCGCTCGCCCCTATACTAAACCCCTCGCTCTCCAAATTGCTATTGGGGGTTAACAAGACCGGTGCAGCAAAAATGAACCCTGCGGAGACCCGTGCGGTGGAACGAGCTTTCGAAGATATGCGAAACTGGAAGGGTATATCCAGAGTAGTGCCTACTAATATTCCGGACCGGGTCGCTTTTTCAAAAGCTTCCACCGAGCGTTCGCTCGCATGGTTGCTTAATGATACGAATGCTGTCCAAATTCGGGATATTATCTCCAAATTTGGGGACTACGTAGCTAGAGAAACAGGCATCATTTGAGGATGTGCGCCATGTTCACACGCAAACTTTCCGCAGATGATTTCGTTGATGCGTTAGAGCAGTTGGTTTCTGCATCAGAGAAGGCGACACCTGCCGCACTCCATAACGGTGCTAAGCGCATCTTGGAAAGAAGTAAGGGGTTCGCAGGAAACGATCTCGACGGACTAATTAATTACATAGTGAACCCACCAAGATCGAAGCAAAAAAAGCCTTCCAAAGGGCGTGGAAGTACATCTGCTCGCAATACGATTGGAAAAGAGCAGGTGGCCGAAATCGTTGAGAACCTGAAAAAGCTTGAACGCGATAAAGCTGATTTTGATCGTGCGGTCGACCGATACAATAAGGCCTGCACAGCCGACACTCTCAAAGTGATCGCGTCACAGTATGCGGCTTCCAGTAAGCCTAAAACCAAAGCAGCTGCGGTTGAACTCCTAAAGACTGAACGAGGAAACAAGGTTCGGATCGCCAAAAAGCACGGTATTTCCGGAAGCTCTCGACCTTGGTGAGCAGCATAGAGACTTTGATTGTTGAAAGAGAATGATGAACACACTCACAGAAGCCCGCATCGCGAATGTCCGCAATCACATGGCCCTGGAGGTCACGCATGATTGGGATGCGGTGATCGCGACGTTTGAGCATCCGCGCTATGAGATGCATGGCGGCGGGCAGGTGTTTGATGGGGAAGAGGCCGTGCGGCGCTATTTCGAGCTGTCGCGCACGCCGTTTCCGGACCAGGACAATGAGATCATTTCCATCGCGGTCGATGAAGCCACCGACACGCTGCTGGTCGAGTTCTGGCTGACCGGCACGCATACCGGGCCGCTGCGCGTGGGCGACAAGGTGATCGAGCCGACGGGGCGCAGCTTCCGGATACGGATGGCGGCGACGTTCGAGTTCGCGCCGGGCAGCGACCGCATCATCTGCGAGCGGCCCTATTTCGACCAGGGCGCCGTGCTGCGCGCGCTGGATCTTGCCTGAGGCTAGCTGACCACGCCGAACAGGCGTTCCAGCGCGAGGAAGATGACGGCCGCGATACAGGCTGAGGCCGGGACGGTGATCACCCAGGCGGCGGCAATCGTGTTCACATGCGCGCGGCGCACCAGCTTGCGGGCGGCACGGCGGCGCTGGATGCCGGCATACTGGGTCTTGGCCGCGTTCGGCGCATAGGCGTGGATGTAGCGCAGGCGCGTCTTCGAGTTCGCGGTGAACCATTCCCGGAAGAAGCCGACCCCGAACACCGCGCCCACGGCGATGTGCGTGGAGGACACCGGCAGGCCCAGCCAGCTGGCGATGATCACGGTCACGGCGGCGGCCAGCGCGACGCAGAAGGCGCGCATCGGGTTCAGCTTGGTGATCGACTGGCCGACCATGCGGATCAGCTTCGGCCCGAACAGGACGAGGCCGAAGGAGATGCCGGCGGCGCCGATCAGCATCACCCAGATCGGGATGTGCACCTTGGAGGCGACTTCGCCGGCCTGAATGGCGTGCACGATGGCGGCCAGCGGGCCAATGGCGTTGGCGACGTCATTGGCGCCATGCGCGAAGGAGAGCAGGGCGGCGGAGAAGATCAACGGCCACACGAACAGCTCCCGCAGGGACTGGTTGCGGTTGGCCATGCCGCGCGACTGGCGCTTGATCAGCGGGTGCGTGATCAGCCAGGCCAGCACGGCGACGCCGGCGCCGATCATCAGCGCATGTGGCATGTCGATATGGATCAGCTTCTTCACGCCCTTCAGCGCCATATAGGTGCCGAAGGCGCCGGCCATGACGGCGATCAGCATGGGCACCCAGCGGCGCGCGGCGGCGATCTTGTCTTCGCGGTAGATGATGAAAATCTTGATGAAGGCCAGCACGCCGGCGGCGATGATGCCGCCGAGGACGGGCGAGATGACCCAGCTGGCCGCGATCGAGCCCATGGTGGGCCAGTGCACCGCGCCGAAACCGGCTGCGGCGATCCCGGCGCCCATCACGCCGCCGACGACGGCATGGGTGGTCGAGACCGGCGCGTTCAGCACGGTGGCGAGGTTCACCCACAGGGCCGAGGAGATGAGGGCGGCCATCATCAGCCAGACGAAGGTCTCGGTCGTCGGCACGGTGGCGGGGTCGATAATGCCCTTGGAAATGGTCGAGACGACATCGCCGCCGGCCAGCAGGGCCCCGGCGCTTTCGCAGACCGCGGCGATGACGAGCGCGCCGCCAATGGTCAGCGCCTTGGAGCCGACCGCCGGGCCGACATTGTTGGCCACGTCATTGGCGCCGATGTTCAGCGCCATATAGCCGCCGATGGCCGCCGCCGCGATGATCAGCAGGCCATTGTCCTGTCCGCCGAGCAGGGCGCCGCCGACAACGACGATGGCCGCGAGAAACAGGAAGGCGAGACCGGGCGCAACCACGCTGCGGGCCGTTGCCTGGACGGCTGCCTCGGCCCTGCCAATTTTGACGAGGTCCTTGTCCAGGGTTTGCTTGACGAGTGTCGGATCTTTGCCGTCAGCCATGTGAGCCCCTTCGCTTGCAGGCGATGTGCTGCATCAGCCGCAAGCCGCAGGAATTTTCAACCGGATTCGAAAAATCAGGCTGTAGATGTCATAAGAGTGTCACGAAACTGATGCTTTCAGCGCGAAGATCATGGCCTGGAAATTCCGGCCGATCATGCTGGCGCGGTCGTAGAAAAAGTCGGCTGCGGCGGGATTCGGCATCAGCTCGTCCACGGTCTCGCGGAACATGCCCAGCCAGCGCCGGAAGTGGGCGTCGGTAATCGTGTCCGACAGGCGCAGATGCGCCGGCATCGGGCGGCCGTCATAGCGCTGTGTGCCGAGGGCAATGGCCGACCAGAAATCCTTCAGCTTGGCCAGGTGCGGGCCCCAGTCTTCGCCCAGCGTGGTGAGGAAGACGGGCCCCAGCAGGTCGTCCTCCCGCACGCGGGCATAGAATGTGTCGACCAGCTGCGAGACCAGCGCCTCGTCGATGCCGAGGGCCGCCGCGTTTTGTTGCATCGCAGCCTGGCGTTCTTCGCCGGAGCGGCGGATGGCATCGTCGGTCATGGTGTGATGTTTATTCCTGTGGTGGCTCGACCTGTGGCGGGGGCACCGGCGCGCTGAACGCCTTTCGCACGACCCAGGTCGTAATGCCAGCCATGATCACGATCAGGCTTCCAAACCCGATCAGCGCGTAGATTGCCAGATTGTCGACCGTCAGATTCCCCATGACCGCCTCCTGTACGGTTGCCTCGTGTGCTGCGCAGGGTCGGTCCGGATCCCTGTGAAATCAATACGTAACCTTACCGAGGCGGGCGGGTCAGCCGATCGGGCTTGCGCGAATGACACTTGCTGCGGCATAGGCCCGGCATGTCTGCCGCGTCGCGCCTCTCATATGATGCCATTGTGCTGGGCGCCGGGGCGGCGGGCCTGTTCTGCGCCGCGCGCATGGGGCAGGCCCGCCAGCGCGTCGCCGTGCTGGACCATGCGGCCAAGCCCGCAGAGAAAGTACGCATCTCCGGCGGCGGGCGCTGCAACTTCACCAATCTCGAAACCGCCGCGAACCGGTTCATCAGCCAGAACCCGCATTTCGCAAAGTCCGCGCTCGCCCGCTACACGCCCTGGGATTTCACCAGCCTGATGGCGGCCCACGGCCTGACCTGGCACGAGAAGACGCTGGGCCAGCTGTTCTGCGACCAGAAATCCGGCGCGATCATCCAGATGCTGCTGGACGAATTGGACAAGGGGCAGGGGGATCTGCGCCTAGGCACGCAGATCACGGCGGTGACCCATGCCGATGGCGTATTCACCGTGGAGACGGATGCGGGCGCCTTCGCCGCGCCGAAACTGGTCGTGGCGACGGGTGGGCTTTCGATTCCGAAAATGGGGGCGAGCGGCCTTGCCTATGACATTGCCCGCCAGTTCGGGCATGACATCGTGCCGACGCGGGCCGCGCTCGTGCCCTTCGTGTTCACCGGCGCCGACCATGAAGACTTCGCCTCAATCTCCGGCGTTGCCTGTGATGTGCGCGCAGCGGCGGGCGGGGCAACCTTCGAAGAGGCGATGCTGTTCACGCACCGGGGCCTCTCCGGCCCGGCGATCCTGCAGATCTCTTCCTACTGGCAGCCGGGGGAGGCGGTGGCGCTGACCCTGCTGCCGGGAACCGATATCGCCGGCCAGCTGAAAGAGACAAAACGCGACCGGCCCATGCAGACACTGGCCAGTGCGCTGGAAGGCCTGCTTGCGAAGCGGCTGGCAGACCTGGTGCTGCGCCGGGAGGGGTTGAGCCCCACGGCGCGCCTCGCCGACCAGTCGCATGCCACGCTGGAGGGCCTCGCCGCGTCCCTCACCGACTGGCAGGTGCGGCCGGCCGGCACCGAAGGCTACCGCACGGCGGAGGTTACGGTCGGCGGTGTCGATACAGGCGGGCTCTCCTCACGCACAATGGAAAGCCGCCATGTGCCGGGCCTGCATTTCATCGGTGAGTGCGTGGACGTCACCGGCTGGCTCGGCGGCTACAATTTCCAATGGGCCTGGGCCAGCGCCGCCGCAGCCGCCGAGCGCCCTAGCTGATCTTGTACTTCACCGGCAGGCTTTTCAGGCCGGAGACGAAATTGGCGCGGGTGCTCTGAGGCTCGCCTGCCAGTTCGATCGACTCAAGGCGGGGCAGCAATTCCTGCAGCAGCGCTTTGATCTCCATTCGCGCGAGGTGCATGCCAAGGCAGACGTGGACGCCATAGCCGAAGGCGACCTGTTTCTTCACATCGCGGTCGACGCGGAATTCGAACGGGTCCTCGAAGACTTCTTCGTCCCGGTTGCCGGACCAGTAGAAGAGGGCGAGGCCGTCGCCCTTTTTGATCGTCTTGTCACGGAGCGTGTAGTCCTCGGTGGCCGTGCGCATGAAATGCTTCACCGGCGTCGTCCAGCGGATCATTTCCTCGATGGCATTCGGCAGGAGGGAGGGATCGTTCTTCAGCTTCGCCAGCTGGTCCGGGCGGCGGATCAGTTCCAGCATGCCGCCGGAGACCGTGGAGCTGGTCGTGTCATGGCCGGCTGTGGCGACGATGATGTAATAGCTCATCGCTTCACGCTCGCCGATGGGCTGGCCGTCGATCTGGCCATTAGCGATGACGGTGGAGACATCGTCGCGCGGATTGGTGCGGCGGTCTTCCGTGATCGCGCCGAAATACTGGAAGAGTTCCTGCGCGGTCTTCAGGAGGTCCACGCCCTGGTCGCTGGTGATGGTGGCACCTTCATCGGCCTTGTTGTCGCTTTCGCCGGCCACGTCCGGGTCGCCGGGGCCGAAGATTTCCTGGGTCATCTTCAGCATGAACTGCTCGTCCGACCGGGGCACGCCGAGGATCTCCATGATCACGCGCAGCGGATACCAGAGGGCGACTTCCTTCACGAAATCGCACTGGCCGCCGAGACTGGCCATGTGGTCGACATGTTCCTTCGCGAGGGCGGCAATGCGGGTCTCAAGCTTGCGCAGGTTTGGCGGCATGAACCAGGACTGGGTCAGCGCGCGCAGCTTCATGTGCACCGGGTCGTCAAGGTCGACCAGCGTGCGGAAGAGGTGGGTGTCGCCGGTCATCGACAGGATCCATTCCTCGCCCGATTTCGGGCTCAGATAGGTACGGTCGTGATTGATGAAGACCTTGTTGTTCTTCTCCACTTCCAGGATGTCGGCATGTTTCGTGATCGACCAGAAGGGGCGGAATCCGTCGGGCTGTGTCCAGTGCACCGGGTCTTCGGCGCGCAGCTTCGTGTAGACCTCGTGGATCTCCCAGCTGGCATAGAGGTCCGGATGGACGATCTCGTCGTCCGGCGTGTCGCGCTTGAATCCCGGAAAGGCGGTTTGTGCTCCGTCGGCCATGCATTCCTCCCTTTATCTTTTCGGGAAGCAGACGACGTCTCGCGGCCTGGCGTCAAGCCGTGCCGCGAGGAAACCGCCTTTTCCGGCTCACCGGAGGCTGCGCCCCGTTGCGGGATGGGCGCGGCCGCCGGTGGTGTGTCCGGGGTGGGCCTTCATGCCGCTTAGTGAAGGTCCCCTTCGGTTGCGGCGCTGTAGGCCGGCTGGGAGGAGGCGGGCTGTTTTTCCGGGCGCTTGCCGAACAGATTCAGCGGGTAGAAGGCTTCTTCGGCCCAGTGAACCTGTCCGCCCGGTACGCCGTAGCGGGACGGCTGGTCGTCTGGGAGGAAGAGCGTGCCGAACATCCAGTCGAAGACGGAGAGGCAAAGGCCGTAATTGCAGTACATCTTGCCGTTCTTCCCATAGCCGTGATGGGCGTGGTGCATGGTCGGCATGATGAAGACATGTGACAGGGCGCGGAAGGCGGGGCTCGACAGCAGGCGGGCGTCTGCGCGCCAGTGCATGTGGGTGAACGTGTTCCAGAGGTAGAAGACGACCATGTAGATGGCGACGCCCGGTTCCATGCCGGCATAGATGAACAGCGCAATCATCCAGATGTGCGGCGTGAACACGGCCCAGAAGATGTTCTGGCGCTGCACGATGGAGGAGTTCATGGTCGTCGCGGAATGGTGCGTACGGTGGATCTTCCACAGCCAGGCCAGCTTGTGGCCTTTCTTCTGGCCGACATGCCCCCAGCGGTGGATCCAGTAAAAGGCGAACTCCACGGTGAAGAAGACGATCAACGCCGACTGCCAGATCGGGACGGATGCGGCGAAGCCCGCGCCTGAAGGCACCAGCCATGTGGCTATATACCCGACGGCCAGCGCCATCAGAGGCCGCGTCGTGGCCGAATTTGTCAGGAAGGTCAGCATCGTCAGGCCGAAGTCGCGTCTTGTATAGGTGCGCAGCCGGCCGGTCAGGGCCTCGAGAATGAAGATGAACAGCGTCGCCAGATAGACCCAGAGTGCGTCCGAGAGTGTGAAAGTGTGGTCCGGCATTGTGTTGGGTCCTCGTCTGTTTCGCCTGGGTTTCCGTTGTGTGGAGACGTGCGCGTGGCCGCCTCTTCGCCTGTTATGAGGCCATATTTAATGTATATGCATTAAATAGGCAACTGTCATAATCACCGGGTTCGCGGCATAGAGGGGCGGCGACCCAAAATGTCAGGCAAGGGGCACAGGGAATTGACCCGTCGGAGCGAAACGAAAAACGGCCGGACAGCAATTATCGAAGCGGCAGAATCCCTGTTCGCCGAATACGGCCTGCATGGTGCCTCTTTCCGCCAGATCAGCGAGGCGGCGAACCAGAGGAACGCCTCTGCCATCCAGTACCATTTCGGATCGCGCGATCAGCTGGTGGAAGCCGTTTTCGAAAACCGGATGCGCTATGTGAACCCGAAGCGCCTGGCCCTGCTGGAGGAGGTCCGCCCGACCGGCGGGACTGAGGAAGCCCGCGCGCTGGTCGGCACCTGGGTCTGGCCGCTGGCCGAGGAGCTGCGGCCGAGAGAGGAGGGCAATCACTATGTCCAGTTCATGGCGCGGGCCACGCGGGAAAAACAACTTGTGATCCAGCTCGCTCCGGCAGATCTGATGACCGGCTGGTTCCTTGCGGCCGACCGGCTGAAACAACTGATGACCCATCTGCCGGAACAGGTCATTCGCACACGGCTGCTGGCCGCGAGCGACCAGTGCGTGAACTGCCTCGCCGCTTTTGAAGCAGAGCAGGCGGGCGCCTCACCCGATTTCGAACTTCAGGTCGAAACCCTGATCGACATGATCACCGCCGGCCTGATGGCGCCGATGTCCGAAGCCAGCGAGCGGGCGATGAAAAAACAGGGGCAGGCGGCGTAACAAGTCTGATTGCAGGGGCTGCCCTGGTCACCGTTCCGGACCGGAGCCGCGGCCCGGCGGCGGTAATGCCCTGCAGGCCGGTTAAGTCGGGTCTCCGGCGTGCTTCTGGCGGCATGCTGGCGGCCATGTGGCGCCCCGCTGACGTTGCTGAAGGACGGAGTTTCCGCTCTTTCCGGTGGACGGACACGCGCTTTGCGGAAGGAGGTCATCATGCAGTTTCACGCGGACGCGGCGAAGATCAGGCGCTGGCGAGAGGAGCGTCACTGGTCGCAGGAACACCTTGCGGACCTGGCCGGGATCGGCCTGCGGACGATCCAGAGGGTCGAACGGGGCGAAAAGGCGTCGGGCGAAACGCTTAAGGCGCTGGCGGCTGCCTTCGATGTCGATGTCATGGCCCTGACGGTCGATGCAAAGACGGAAGCCCAGACCCTGGTGCAGCAGAAGGTCGCCCGCGAAGGGGCCGCGCTGCGTCTGTCTTTCTGGATCAGCCTCGCCTGCTACCTGTTCGGCATGGTGCTGTTCACCGGCATTAATATCGGCACCGGAAGCTTTGTCATGATGTGGGCGATGATCTGGTGGACCGTCGGCACGGCGGGTCACGGCCTCGCTGTTGTCCTTTATGAACTGGTCACGCGGCACAAGGCCCTGATGGACGTGCAGGAATAAACAAGAGGCGGTTGATTGCCATAATCCGGACACCAGTTTTGCGGATCGTTGCTGCTTGACGCCGCGGCGCTGTCGGATCAAACGCTGCCCTTATGAATGACACGGCCCAGCCCCCTCAGAATGCAGATACGCCCGCGCGGCGGACCATGCTGCTGGGCGGCGTGTTGCTGGCCGTGGTGTTGCTGGTGTTCGTCCTCGGGAAGCTCGGCGTGCTGCCGAGCGGGCACGCGATGACCGCCTGGATGGATGGCATGGCCGACAGCCCCTGGGGCCTGCCGGCGCTGATCCTCGTCTTCTGCGTTGCGGCGTTTCTGGGGGTTCCGCAATTTGCGCTGATCGCTGCCGCGGTGGCCGTTTTCGGGCCATGGGCCGGGGCGGGCTATTCCTGGATCGCGACCATGGCGTCGGGCGCGCTGACATTCTATGTCGGGCGGCTGACGGGGGAGCAGGCCTTCCGCCGCTATGCCGGCAAGACCGCGAACCGGCTGGCGGGCTTTATCGGGCGCAATGCCTTTGTCGCCAGCGCTGTCGTGCGCAATGTGCCGACCGGGCCGCTTCTGCTGGTCAATATGGCGTTCGGCGTCAGCCATGCGCGCTTCCTGCCATACTGGGCGGGCATGGGACTGGGCAGCCTGCCGAAGATCCTGCTGATCGCCTTTGCGGGGCGCAGCCTGCTGGCCGCGCTGAAGGGAAACCCGGTGACCGCGATCCTCACCGCGCTGGCGGCTGTGGCTGTTTACGGGGCGATTGCCCTCTGGGTGCGCCGCAGAGTGCGGAATACGGGGCAATCTGTTGCCCTGATCTCATCAGGCGCGGTTGACAATTCGGGCGATCTGCCGGAATAACCCCACTATGCGCAAGAATATGCCCCTACGCCTGCTTCTTACCGGCCCCTGGCCGGTTCCGACTGCCCCGCACTAAGCCGGGGGCAGGCGCACGGTCAGGGGAATTTAGCCAATCCTTTTCCGATAGTCCCCAGATCCAGGCAGCCTGCCATGACCAAACCAGACCATATCCGTATCTTTGACACCACTTTGCGTGACGGCGAACAATCGCCCGGCGCGTCCATGACCCATGGCGAGAAACTCGAACTCGCCGCCCTGATGGAAGACATGGGCGTCGACGTGATCGAAGCCGGTTTCCCTGCGGCCTCCGAAGGCGACTTCGCCTCCGTCAGCGAGATTGCCCGCCGCTCGAAAGAAGCCATCATCTGCGGCCTCTCCCGCTCGACCGAGAAAGACATCGCGCGCTGCGGCGAAGCGGTCCGGCATGCGGCGCGCCCGCGTATCCACACCTTCATCTCCACCAGCCCGGTGCACATGAAGCACAAGCTGCAAATGGGCCCGAATGCCGTGCTGGAGGCCGTCGGCCGCTCGGTTGCCCAGGCACGTAACCTGGTCGACGATGTCGAGTGGAGCGCAGAAGATGCGACCCGCACTGATTTCGACTTCCTGTGCAAATGCGTCGACGTCGCCATTCAGAGCGGCGCGACCACGATCAACATTCCCGACACGGTCGGTTATTCTCACCCGGACGAATATGGCGCGCTGTTCCGCCGCCTGATCGAGACGGTCGCCAACTCCGACAAGGTGATCTGGTCGGCGCACTGCCACAACGATCTCGGCCTGGCTGTCGCCAACTCCATCAGCGCCGTGGCCAATGGGGCCCGCCAGGTGGAATGCGCGATCAACGGTCTCGGCGAGCGCGCCGGCAATGCCGCGCTGGAAGAAGTCGTGATGGCGCTGCGCGTCCGCGGCGACACGTTGCCCTACACGACCGAAGTGAAGAGCGAATACCTCTCGCGCGCCTCCGCCATGCTGAGCCGCATCACGGGCTTTCCGGTGCAGTATAACAAGGCCATCGTCGGCAAGAATGCGTTCGCGCATGAAAGCGGCATCCACCAGGATGGCATGCTGAAGAACTCGGAAACCTACGAGATCATGAAGCCGGAAGATGTCGGCGTCGCCAAGACCTCGCTGGTCATGGGCAAGCTGTCGGGCCGCCATGCGTTCCGCGACAAGCTGGAATCGCTGGGCTACGTGTTGGAGCAGGACGCGCTGAACGATGCCTTCAAGCGCTTCAAGGCACTGGCCGACAAAAAGAAGCATGTCTTCGATGACGACATCGCGGCACTGGTGGACGATCAGCTGGCAGAGGATGGCGAGCGCGCCATGTTCAAGCGCCTGCGCGTCGTGGCCGGCACCGAAGGCCCGCAAACGGCAGAGATCGATCTCGTCATGGATGGCGAAGACAAGTTCGCCATTGCCCGCGGCAACGGCCCGGTCGATGCGGTCTTCAACGCGATCCGCTCGCTGATCCCCCATGCCGGCAAGCTGGACCTCTACCAGGTGCACGCGGTGACCGGCGGTACGGATGCGCAGGCGACCGTGTCGGTGCGGCTCAATGATGCCGATGGCTTCATGGCGACCGGCCGGGCGTCCGACCCGGATACGCTGGTGGCAAGCGCCAAGGCCTATCTCCACGCGGTCAACAAGCTGGAAAACCGCAAGGCAAAACGCCAGGCGGCCTGATCATTTCCTGAAACCAGCCCTTGTCTCCCGCGCGGCGCGCGCAGGAGACAAGCCGGCTGTGTGCTGACGAGACCGCCTCATGGAACTCTGGATCCCGGTCACCCTTGCGGCGGCTTTCTCCCAGAATTTACGCAATGCGCTGCAGAAGACGCTGAAAGGCCGCCTCAGTACGTGGGGCGCGACGGCCAGCCGGTTTGTCTTCGCCGCGCCGCTGGCTGTTGTGTTCTTCTTTGCCCTGAGCGGGGCGACGGGGCAGGGCGTCGGCGTGCCGCCGGGCAGCTTCTTTGGCTGGGGCATGCTGGGCGGCCTCGCGCAGATCGTGGCGACCGGCCTGCTGATCCACCTCTTCTCTTATACCAATTTCGCTGTCGCGACGGCCTTCACGAAAACTGAGCCGTTGCAGACGGCCCTGTTCGGCATCGTTCTGTTGGGAGACCGGCTGACGGCGGGCGCGGCCATCGCGATGTTGATCAGTCTTCTGGGCGTGATCCTGGTGTCCATGCCGGGCGGCAAAGGGCGGGCGCGTTTCCGGATCGACAGCAAGGTCTGGATTGGCGTGCTTTCCGGCGGCCTGTTCGGGCTTTCTGCCGTGGCTTATCGCGGAGCTTCGCTATCCCTGCCGGAGGGCGGTGTGGTGCTGAGGGCCTCTGCCACGCTGGCCTTCGTGACGATGTTTCAGGCAATCGCCATTCTCGGCTGGCTGGCCGTGCGGGAGCGCGGGCAGATCGCCCATCTCCTGCGGGCCTGGCGTGTGGCCTCGCTGGTGGGCATCACCGGCATGCTGGGGTCGCTCGGCTGGTTTATCGCCTTCACGCTGGAGAACGCCGCCCATGTGCGGGCCGTCGGGCAGGTGGAGGTGATCTTCACGCTGGCGATCTCGATCCTGTTCTTCCACGAGAAAGTGACCCCGCGGGAGATCGCAGGTGTGTTGCTTGTGGCAGCCGGTGTTGTCGCGCTGGTGCTTCTGGCGCATTGAGGGCGCAGACGTCCGGAATACAGGAGACAGGCATGGCAGAAGGCTGTTCGGTGCCCATCATGGATCGCGCCTGGGTGCGTGAGGCGGTGCAGAAGATCAATGCGGATTTCAACCGGTCTGCCGATACACACCTGATCAAGGTGGAGCTGCCGGCCTTTCCGGACCAGACGCTCTATCTGAAAGACGAGTCCATCCACCCGTCCGGCAGCCTGAAGCACCGGTTGGCCCGGTCGCTGTACCTCTATGGCCTGTGCAACGGCCATATCGGACCGGACACGGTGATCGTGGAATGCTCGTCGGGGTCGACCGCAGTGTCGGAAGCCTATTTCGCGCGCCTCCTGGGCCTGCGTTTCATTGCCGTTATGCCGAAAGGGACCGCGCCGTCCAAGATCGAAAAGATCACCTTCTATGGCGGTGAGCCGCACGAAGTGGCGCCCGGCGACATCTATGCCGAGGCCGAACGGCTCGCCTGTCAGGCCGGTGGCCATTTCATGGACCAGTTCACCTATGCCGAACGGGTCACCGACTGGCGGGGTAACAACTCCATTGCCGACAGCCTGTTTGCCCAGCTGGCGCTGGAAGACCATGCGATCCCCGACTGGGTGGTGATGAGCGCCGGCACTGGCGGCACATCGGCCACGATCGGGCGCTATATCCGTTATCGCTGTGATCTCGCCGCGAAGACGCAGCTGCTTGTCGCCGATCCGGAAAACTCGGTCTTCTACGAGCATTACCGCACAGGTGACCCGTCATTGCGTATCGAGGCGAAATCCCGGATCGAGGGGATTGGCCGGCCGCGGGTCGAGGCCTCGTTCCAGCCGCGCGTGATTGACCGGATGATGCAGGTGCCGGATGCCGCGTCGATTGCCACCATACACTGGCTGGAGCAGGTGCTGGGCCGCAAATGCGGCGGGTCGACCGGAACGAATGTCTGGGCCGCCCTGCACATGATGTGTGAGATGCGCACGGCCGGGCAGGCCGGCTCGGTGGCGACGCTGATCTGCGATGGCGGCGAGCGCTATCTCGATACCTGCTACAATCCGGACTGGATCGCACGGGAGTCGCTGGATCTTGCTCCGCATACGCGCTGGCTCACCGAGGTGACGGGGATCTGAGGGAGGCTCGGAACTGGCCATGCGCCAATCCGGGACATGCCGGACGTAACTTTTCTGGCCTGAATCGGGTCAGATGCGCGTGTAATTCCGGGACGGAGCCGATGAAAAGACGCGGAATCCGCGCTCAGCTTTCCTCATTGTCGGGGGTGGCGGTCTTTTTGGCTTCTTCTTCACGAATGCGGGCAATCAGGGCTTCGAACTTTTCCGGAACAGGCTCCTGAAGCAGGGCTTCGAAGGTTTTCTGCAGGGCGGCACTCATCGCCTGGGACGCACCGCCAGGCAATTCCTCCGGATGCCCTTCGGGCGGGTTTTTGTCCTGAGACTTGTCCTTCATGAAATCTCTTCCCCGGCGCGCCATATCCAGAAGTTCCGACTGAGGTAAATGGCCGACGATGCATATCAGGCGGTCGGGTGATCGCAACCCGAATTTGTGAGCCATCTGGCTCTCGCTGGAATTCATTTGGCGTGGTCTGTGCCTATTTATTCCGGGCCGCCTAATTCAGGCAAGCGGAATCAGCAATGGTTGCAACACAACACGGGAAACGCCCGGTAGTCCGGTGCCTCAGAAAGCTAAAACTTCTTTCATTGTTTTTTTATTCGCAGGAAACGAATAAATGGCATTTGTGAGTAGAAAGCGCCTTCAACCTGATAAAATTGGCAGGCTTTGTGCCATATGCGAATCTGATCCTTTGGGAGGCCGCAGCCGTAAATCGGGCCATTTGCCCCCCGGGTCGCGGTTCGGGACAGAAAACGGCCAGATCCCTCAAATTTCATCTATTCCTTCAACCGTAATTCCATCCCCCTGTGTCAGAACGGGCCGTAACGATGTGGCACGCCCGATGTGCCGGATTGAACAGATGATCATGTCTGAGTGGGCGCAAAGACCTGCCTGGCAACCAACAGGGTGATGAAATCATGGCTAAAACGGTCCTCGTTATCGATGACGATCCGACGCAACGCCGCCTGCTTCAGGCGGCCGTGGAAAAGGCGGGGTTCGCCTGCCGCACTGCGCCGGATGGCGAAGCCGGCATTGCGCTGGCTGCCGACCCGAAGGACGGCATCGATGTCGTCCTGCTGGACCTGACCATGCCGGGCCTGTCGGGGATGGAAACGCTGGAGCGTCTTGCCGCCAAGCGGCAGGACCTGCCGGTCATCATGCTGACCGCGACCAGCGGGATCGATACGATTGTCCAGTCCATGCGGGGCGGCGCGGTCGACTTCATCGTGAAGCCGGCCAATCCGGAGCGCGTGGTTGTCAGCATCCGGAACGCTCTGAAGATGCAGTCCCTGACCGGTGAGGTTAAGCGCCTTGCCCGCAAGGCAGAGGGCGGGATGTCATTTGACGACATGATCGCGTCTGCCGCGCCGATGCGCCAGGTGATCCGCCTGGCGGAGCGGGCTGCCGTTTCCGATATCCCGGTCCTGATCCTCGGTGAAAGCGGTGTCGGTAAGGAAGTTGTTGCCCGTTGTATCCAGGGCGCATCGACTCGTGTCGGCAAACCATTCGTGACCGTGAACTGCGGGGCCATTCCGGAAAACCTGGTTGAGTCGATCCTTTTCGGCCATGAGAAGGGCGCCTTTACCGGCGCTGTGTCGAAAACGCTCGGCAAGTTCGTCGAGGCCGATGGCGGCACGCTGTTCCTGGACGAAGTTGGCGAACTGCCGCTGGACGCGCAGGTGAAACTGCTTCGTGCCCTGCAGGAAGGTGAGGTCGATGCCGTCGGCTCGCGCCGCCCGACCAAGGTGGACGTGCGGATCATCTCCGCCACCAACCGCGATCTATCCCAGCAAGTGGCTGACGGCACGTTCCGCGAAGACCTGTTCTACCGCCTCAACGTGTTCCCGATCGATATGCCGAGCCTGCGCGAACGCCGTGACGATATTCCGGCGCTGGTCGAGCATTTCATCGCCCGCTTCAATGCCAGCGAAGGCACGAAAGTGTCCGGTGTCGCCGATGACACGATGAAGCTGCTCTACGCTTTCGACTGGCCGGGCAACGTCCGCCAGCTTGAGAACGCTGTCTTCCGCGCGGTGGTTCTGTGCGATGGCGACAAGCTGCGCCCGCAGGACTTCCCGCAGATCTCCGGCCAGATGCCGGACATTGCCAGCTTGCCCGCGGCGCCTGCCGCCGCTGCTCCGGCCATGCCGGTTGCCATGGACACGGCGGCTCCGGCACCAGCGGGCGATGGCCCGGTGGCCATCATGGATCCGGATGGTGAAATGCGCGCCCTGCAGGATATCGAACGCGACATCCTTCAGTACGCCATTGACTTCTATCAGGGGCATATGAGCGAAGTTTCCCGCCGCCTCGGCATCGGCCGCTCCACGCTTTACCGCAAGGTGCGCGAGTACGACCTCGACATGCACGAGCGCGAAGCGAGCTGATCTCCTTCAGACTTGCACGAGGCCGCCTCAGCCCTGGGGCGGCCTCGCCATGTCGTATGACATCGCCACATCACAGCGGGCATAGCGTTTTCCGTAGCGGTCCATGATGTCCGCATCGTGGATGAAGCCGGCCTTTTCATAGAGGTGGATGGCGGCGGCGCACTTCTTGTTGGTCAGCAGGAACAGGCTGCCGATCGGTAGCTGCCGGGCGCGCTCGATCGTCCGCTGCAGGAGGAAGTCTCCGGCCTTCAGGCCGCGGGCACTGGCGCGGACACCCATCTTGGTCAGTTCGAACGCGTCGCCGTCCACCGGCATCAGCGCGCAGGTGCCGATAATGCCGAGGCCCTCTGCCTCCACGAACAGGATGACGCCGCCCCGGTCGATGATCATTTCGCGCGGATGCTCGATGATCTCGATGTCCTTTTCTTCCAGCGTGAACATGTCCTCCACCCATTCGCGGGTGATCGCATCGAATTCCGGCGCGAGCCGGTCGTCATATTCGACCAGCCGCAGGACCGGGCCGGAACCTTCATCGAGAATACGGTCGTGCAGGGAGCGTTGCTGCAGCGCTGCCTCAACCCGGCTGATTTGAGTCAGGAAGTCGGCCTCCGGTCCGTCGCACAGGCGCTGGGCCGCGCGGCGCACCTGGGGCCAGAGCTCCCGTTTCAGTTCATCCACCAGGGCTTCGCCGTCCGGCGTCAGACGGATCTGCTTCTGGCGGCTGTCGCCCTCGACGGGTGAGACGGTGGTGAGCCCCATTTTCTGCAGGGCATTGTGGATACGGGTGACGGCCGGCTGGCTGATGCCGACGGCCTCCACCGCTTCGCTGACGCTGAGCGGGCCATAGGTGGCGAGCGCTGCCAGAAGCGGGAAATGCGTGCCCTGAATGGGCAGGCCCCGGTCGGCGAACACTTTCGTTGCGTCGGCCTGCATCCGCTCGGCCAGCCGTTTCAGCCGGCTTCCGAGGGCCAGCGGTCCCATTTCATCCAATACGTCGCGCGCCATGTTGGCCCCTTTTGCATATGAAGATATATAACTCGTTATATAACTGGGTTTGTCAAGCGGGTGGCCGGAGTCTGGTTGCGTTCGGGAGGTGTTGTTGGCCCGCTTGCAGGCCGCGGCGTCAGCTGGCCGGGCCGGAGAGCTGCGCCTTGATGACTTCGCCCACCTTGCGGGCATCGGCTTCCCGCGGGCTGCCGGCGCGCCAGGCAATGCCGATCCGGCGGCCAATGACCGGGCGGACAAACTCCCGCACGGCGACATCGCTTCCGACGTTCAGCCCATGATCCACCGCCAGTCTCGGAAGGAGAGACACGCCGAGCCCGCCGGCGATCATATTGACCAGCGTGCCAAGCGAGGTTGCCGCCACCTGATCCTTCCGGGCGCCTGTCCGCATACGGCAGATGGAAAGGGCGTGATCCCGCAGGCAGTGGCCGTCTTCCAGCAGCAGCAAGTTCTCGTCGACCAGGTCTTCCGGGGACAGGCCGTTTTTTTTGGCCAAAGGATGGTTGGCCGGGGCGGCGAACAGGAATTCGTCATCCATCAGAGTCATGGTTTCGATGCCGGGCGTGTCCCAGGGCAAGGCGATCAGGGCGGCGTCCAGCGTGCGCGTGCGCAACTGGTCGATCAGGCGTCCGGTCTTGTCTTCATGCAGGTAGAGCTTGAGGTCCGGATAGGCGGTGTTCAGCGCGCTTACGGTCTGGGGCAGTACGAAAGGGGCAATGGTCGGAATGGCGCCGAGGTGGAATGGCCCGGTCAGGATCGCGCCCGCGCTCTGCACCGCCTGCACGAGGGCGTGGGCATCGTTCAGCAGAGCCGAGGCACGGGAGAGCGCGATTTCGCCGGCATGGGTGAGGCTGGCGCCGCGGGCTTCCCGCTCGGCCAGTTTGACGCCGAGCAGATCCTCAAGTTCGCGGATACCGGCCGACAGGGTGGGCTGGGTCACGTGGCAGGCCTCGGCCGCACGCGAAAAGGAGCCGCTTTCGCCAAGCGCGACCAGGAACTGCAATTGGCGGAGAGTCGGGATAATCATAGGATTGCTCTATGCTGTAGTGGCGAACCATCAAAATTTCTTTTTGTCGCATGCAAAAATTCGCCAGAATCGCGAAAAAATAAATATCCAATAAAAACATATATTTATTGTTATTTTGAGGTCCGAATAAGGGGCGAAATAAGCCTAAAGTGACTCTCAATGAAAAAAACTTCACCCAAGGCGAGAAAAATTTGGAACGGTTTGCTGCCCCCGGACATAGTCTCAGTGAACCGTTCGGGGCGGGACATCTCAACTCCCCACCCAAGACCCTCGCTTCGAACGGTGAAAATGGCTCGGCAAGCCGGAACACAGCGTCCGCCACCCATCAGGGCGCTCGGCACCGTCCCCCTCCCAAGCCAGATGGCTTGTCGGGCCTATTTTCTCCCCCTTTCTGACTTCAACATGACCATGACGGACCCTGGGCCGCGCATGCAGGATCTGCATGGGCTGAACAGTGATATCGGGGGCCCGGGAGACCCTTTCCGGGCGGCTGCGCAAATCGTGGGCCCCGGATATTAAAAAGTCAGTAACTTTTGACCGGCCTGTGGATAAGGGACGCAATTTCGACACCGAACTGATTCAAAAAGGAAATTCGTTCAGGGACCATGCTGTCCCACCCCGCTGTTCCGGTTTGTTCCCGTTTTGAGCGCGCACTGTTCCTGGTCTGGCCTGTTGTGGATATTTCGATTCACGTGTCCGGCCCATTGAGACCCATGCTTGCCCATGATACTCCAAATTAAGACATGGTTTACCCATGCGGGGTTTAGGCAAACGAAGAACGGGCTGGCGGGTGTTTGTATCCACCTACGAAAGCGCAATTGATGCAAAAGGGCGGGTCTCTATCCCGGCACCCTTTCGCGCAGCGTTGGGCGGTGGAAACCGGATTTTCCTTTGGCCGGCCCTCGACGGATCCGGCTGTCTTGAGGGCGGCGGCGAAGCCCTGATGGCCATGTACCGCGCCACCCTGACCCGCCTGCCCCCGCAATCCCCGGTCCGCAAGGCGCTGGTGTCCTCCATTATCGCCGGGTCTGCCGACCTGAAGATGGACGATACGGGCCGCATCAAGCTGACGGACGAGCTGATCGCGGCAGCCGGTCTCGATGGCCGGGTCAAGTTCGCCGGCAATATCGACAGCTTCCAGATCTGGAACCCGGAAAAGCATGCCGCGTTTACCACCGCCATGTCCGAAACGGCTGCGAAGCCGGAGACTCTGGAAGCGCTGGGCGAAGCCTATAATGAAGTGCTGCGCCAGCATGAAATGGGGCTCTATCCGGACCTCAAACTCGTTGAGGGAGGGGATGGATGATGACCACCAGACCCCGGCCTGACACCGCGGATCCCGGGCATAAGCCCGTCATGCTGGATGAGGTCCTGGCGGCTCTCGACGTGCAGGATGGTGAGCGGATCGTCGACGGTACATTCGGCGGCGGCGGCTACACCCGTGCCATCCTGGCCGCTGCGACATGCACGGTCTTCGCCATCGACCGCGACCTTGATGCCATCGTGCGGGCAGAGGCCCTCGCCGCCCAGACCGACCGCGTCATCCCGCTGCTGGGACGGTTTGGCGAAATGGATGCGCTGGTCGAGGCAACCGGATGCGACACGGTCGATGCGGTTGTTCTGGATATCGGCGTGTCCAGCTTCCAGATCGATGAGGGACATCGCGGCTTTTCCTTCAACAAGGACGGCCCGCTGGACATGCGCATGGGCGCTGCCGGGCCGACCGCGGCGGATGTCGTGAACCATATGGAAGAAGGCGACCTCGCCAATGTCATCTTCCGCCTCGGCGAGGAGAAGCAGGCGCGCCGCATCGCCCGCCAGATCGTTCATCGCCGTAAGGAACGTTTCTTCGACACCACGCTGGACCTCGCCCAGACGGTGGAGACCGCTGTGGGCGGACGCAGGGGCAGCCGGATTCACCCCGCCACGCTGACCTTCCAGGCGATCCGCATGTATGTGAACGACGAGCTGGGCGAGCTGGCCAGGGCGCTTGCGGCGGCCGAACGCCTGCTGAAGCCTGGCGGGCGGCTGGTGATTGTCACCTTCCATTCGCTGGAAGACCGGATGGTGAAACAATGGTTGCGGGAACGCGCCGGCAAGAATGCCGGAGGGTCCCGCCACATGCCCCTGATGGCCAAAGGCCCGCAACCGACGTTCGAACTGCGCCCAAGCAAGCCAATCCTGCCGCAGGATAAGGAAGTGGAAGGCAATCCGCGTGCACGCTCTGCAAAATTGCGGGCGGCGATCCGGACCGAAGCGCCCACTATCGATGAAGAGGCGGATGACGGCATGAATCTGCCCCCGCTTTCGAAACTGGAGGACGTGTCATGAGCCGCCGCGTATTCATTCTGGGTCTCGTTATTGTCGGCCTGCTGGTTTTCAGCCTGTACCGGGCGAAATACGGCGCCAAGGACACCGCTGCTGAACTGATGGCGGTCGAGGCGCAGATCGAGGAAGCCCACCACGAAAAAGCGCTGCTGGAGACGGAACTCTCCCATATGAGCCGCCGGGAATGGATCGAGGAATATGCCCGCAACGAGCTGGGCATGGCGCCGCCGCGCCCCGAACAGATGGCCAATGAGCGGGATCTGGATGCGCTGGTCGGCCTGCCCGTCGACCCGGCCGCCAATGCAGGTAAAAAATCTGCGGAGGCGCCCGAATGACGGAAGCGTCGCGCCACCGGACACTGCTGGTCGGCCTCGGCCTCAGCGCGCTGTTTGTGGTGCTGGCCGGCAAGGCCGGCTATCTCGCGCTTTCGCCTGACCGGGGATCGGGTCCTCTTGTGGCCCGGGCCGGCGAACAGGTTGCGCGCGCCGATATTGTCGACCGGAATGGCGAACAGCTGGCAACTTCCGTGGCGGTCTATTCGCTGGTGGCAAACCCGCAGCTGATCTGGGACCCGCGCGAAGTTGCGACCCGTCTCGCCGGCGTCCTGCCCGAAATTGATGTCGCCAGCCTGACAGAGCGCCTGTCGGACCAGTCGCGCGAGTTCGTGTGGGTCAAGCGCGGCCTGACCCCCCGCCAGCGCCAGACCGTGTTCGACCTCGGCCTCGAAGGCCTGTGGTTCAAGGAAGAGATCAGCCGCGCCTATCCGCGCGGGACGCTGGCCGGACAGGTGCTGGGTTTCGTGAATGTCGATGGCGTGGGCGCCGGCGGGATCGAGTTCAGCGAGAATGAGCGCCTCGCCGCCGGTGGGGAACCGCTGCGCCTGACCATCGACAATGGTGTTCAGGCCGCCGTGGAAGCCGAACTGGCAACCTCCGCTGCGGCAGACGGGTTCGAAGGCGCCGCCGTTATCCTGCTTGAGGCGCGCACCGGCGAAGTCCGCGCCATGGCCAGCTGGCCCCCCTTTAACCCCAACCGGGCGTCCGACATTGCCCGGGATGACCCGTCACGCATGAACCGGGCAACGGGCGCTCTTTACGAGCTGGGCTCCGTCTTCAAGCCGTTGACGGTGGCTGCCGCGCTGGAGGCCGGGGCGATCCGGCCGACGGACATGTTCGACGTTCGCCATCCCATCAAGATGCGTGGCTACACGATTTCCGACATTCACCCCATCGGTACGCGGGTGGATGTCACGACGATCATCGCCGAGAGCTCGAATATCGGCACGGTCCACATCAACCAGAAACTGGGCCCGCGCCGCCAGCAGGAATTCCTGAAGACCGCCGGCCTGCTCGACCGGTCGCCGGTCGAACTGTCGGGCAGCGCAGCGCCTATCCTGCCAGAGCGCATGGACGATTTGACGGCCGCCACCATGGCGTATGGCCACGGCATTGCGGTCACGCCGATGGCGTTTCTCTCGGCCTTTGCCGCCTTCGCCAATGGCGGGGAGCGGGTGCAGCCGACCCTGATCGTGGACGAGACCCGCAAGCCGAAGCGTGTCCGTGTGATGTCGGCCATCACCGCGGACCTTGTGAATGCGATGATGCGCGAAGCGGTGCTGACCGGAACGGGCAAGAATGCCGAAGTCGGCGGATATCGCGTGGCAGGGAAGACCGGCACGGCTGAGAAGCCTGTGCCGGGCGGCTATGATGACGGGCGCAATATCTCCAGCTTTGCGGCGATATTTCCCTATGACAGCCCGCAGTATGCCTTGATTGTGACACTGGATGATCCCAAAGCCGGAGCGGGAGGCTCTGTGGCTTCCCAGAATGCGGCGCCGACCGCAGGTCGCATCATAGAACGTGTCGCGCCGCTGCTCGGCATCGCCCCACGCTTTGAAGATTTCCGTCCTGCAGGAGACGCGTACCGCTCCGGAGATGAGAGGACTTCGCTGTGACCTGTAAGCTTAAAGACCTGTTCCCCGACGCGCCGGATGGCGACACCGTCATCACCGGGATGACGGCGGACAGTCGCCGCGTGAAACCGGGCTATCTGTTTGCGGCCCTGAAGGGCTCGGTGACCGATGGGAGCAAATTCATTCCCGACGCAATCGGGAAGGGCGCCGTGGCCATCCTGTCCGGTGAAGGCGCCGAAGGCGTGACCGTTGCGCATATTGTCGATCAGGAGCCGCGCCGGGCGCTCGCGCTGGCGGCCAAGCGCTTCTACAATTCCCAGCCGGATACTGTGGTCGCGGTGACGGGGACGAACGGAAAATCCTCAACGGTCGATTTCTGCCGCCAGATCTGGTCGCGGGCCGGCATGAAGTCTGCCTCGATGGGCACGCTCGGCGCCATCGGCCCTGAGGGGCATATCGATGTCGGCCACACAACGCCGGACCCCGTGACCATCCATGAGACGCTGGCCGAACTGACCCGGCAGGGCGTGACCCATTGTGCGATGGAAGCCTCCAGCCACGGCCTGGAACAGCACCGCCTGGATGGCGTGGACCTGTCGGCGGTCGCTTTCCTGAACTTCTCGCAGGACCATCTCGATTACCATTCGACGATGGAGGAATACCTGTCCGCCAAGCTGCGCCTTTTCCGCGAGCTGGGCCGTCCGGGGCTGCCGGCCATCGTCAATGCGGACTCCGAACAGTGCAATGATTTCGAGGCGGCCGCCCTCGGCAAGCAGATGCCCATCGTCTCCTTCGGCTGGCGCGGCGAAGACCTCTGGATCGACGAGATCATGCCGCGGGCAACCGGCCAGATCCTGCACCTCTATTGGCGGGACGTGGAGCAGAAGCCGCTGGAATTGCCGCTGATCGGCGAATTCCAGGCGCTGAATGCACTGGCTGCGGCGGCGATCTGCCTGTCGCTGGGCCTGGACATCGGCCAGGTCACCGATGGCCTGATGCATCTGGCCCCCGTGAAGGGCCGGATGGAGTTTGTCGGCAAGACCGAAACCGGCGGCGCCGTGTTCGTCGACTATGCCCACACGCCGGACGGGCTAGACGTGCTGCTGCGCGCTGTCCGCCCTCACACGGCCGGCACTCTGAAAGTCATCTTCGGCTGCGGCGGTGACCGCGACGCCCGCAAGCGTCCGCTGATGGGCGAGATCGCTGCGCGCCAGGCCGATGACGTGATCGTCACGGATGACAATCCGCGCACGGAAGACGCCGCTGAAATCCGCAAACAGGTGCTGGCGGGATGTCCGGATGCCCGCGAGATCGGCGACCGGGGCGAAGCGATCCGCACGGTCATCGCTGAGCTGAAAAAGGGCGACACGCTGGTAATCGCCGGCAAGGGCCATGAGACCGGCCAGATCATCGGCAAGGAAGTTCATCCCTTCTCCGACCAGGATACGGCGCGCGACGCGCTGGGAGCGGGGCGTGCATGACCAAACCGCTCTGGACCTCTGACGACATTACCCTTGCCACCGGCGGTGTGGCGACCGCGCCATTCAAGGTGACGGGCACGGTGTCGATCGATACGCGGTCGCTGGAGCCGGGTGACCTGTTCGTTGCGCTGAAGGACCAGCGCGATGGCCATGACTTCGTCGAAGCGGCCTTAGAGGCAGGTGCCGCTGGCGCGCTCGTGTCCCGCAAGAAGGGCGACGGGCCGCAGGTTGTCACTGAAGATACGCTGGCCGCGCTGGAACAGCTGGGCGTTGCAGCCCGGGCGCGCTGCGGCGGGCATCGCACGGCGATCACCGGCTCTGCTGGCAAGACCAGCGTCAAGGAAATGCTGGCGCGCATCTACCGGACACTCGGCCGGGCGCACTGGAGCCAGAAAAGTTTCAACAATCACTGGGGCGTGCCGCTGACGCTGGCCCGTATGCCGGAAGAGACGGAACGCGCCGTCTTCGAGATTGGCATGTCCACGCCTGGCGAGATCGCCCCGCGCAGCCGGATGGTCCGTCCGCATACAGGACTCGTTACCTGTATCGCCGGGGCGCATCTGGAAGGTCTCGGCAGCGTCGAAGCCGTGGCGCGCGAGAAAGCCGATATTTTTGAGGGTCTTGAGGCGGGCGGCACGTTCATCCTGCCAGCGGACGACATCTTCTTCGAATACCTTGCAGACCGGGCGCGGGATCTCTGCCCGACTGGCAATCTCGAAACCTTCGGCCACGCAAAGGACGCAACGGCCCGTATCGTCGGGTACGAAACCGACGGCGTATCGAGCCGCGTTCAGGTCGACGTGGTTGGCAAACCGGTTCTGGTGACGCTGGACGCCGTGGGCGAGCACTGGGCCATGAATGTGGCGGCCGCCTTGCTGGCGGCGACGCAAACGGGCGCGTCCGTGGCGGATTGCGCCGAAGCCCTGTCAGGCTATGCCCCGCCACCGGGGCGTGGCACGGCCGAACGTCTCCCCCTGCCCGGCGGCGGCACATTTACGCTGATCGATGACGCCTATAATGCCAATCCGGGCTCGATGCGGGCGGCGCTTTCCTCATTGAAACAACGCGGTGCAGGTCGCCGGCTCGTTGCGCTCGGTGAGATGCTGGAAATCGGCGAAAGATCGGACGCGGAACATGCCGGCCTTGCCGGGCCGGTCGTGGAGACCGGGGCCCAGGGCGTCTTTCTGGCGGGAGACAATATGACTCATCTGGCTGAGGCACTGCCCACAGACCTGCAGAAGGTGTGGGCGCCCCGGGCCGACGAACTTTTTAATGCACTGGAAAATACACTCCGCGATGGCGACGTGGTCTTGATCAAAGGCTCGAATGCATCCGGGATGGGACGACTAGCAGACCGTTTGCGCCAATGGAGCGAAACGGCGGACTTGGGCAAGATGGCAAGCGGCACAGAAGGTGCTGCAGGGGTTGGTTGATGCTGTACGAATGGCTGGCCGCTGACAGCGGTATCCTGAACGTTCTCAACTATATTACCTTCCGCACAGGCGCGGCCGTCGTGACGGCGTTCCTGGTGACGGTGATCTTTGGCGACCCGATCATAAATTTCCTGCGCGCCCGTCAGGGCAAGGGCCAGCCGATCCGCGACCTGTCTCTGGAACAGCAGCTGGAAAAGCGCGGTACACCAACCATGGGCGGCTTCCTGATCTGGCTGGGCCTGCTGGCAGGCGTGCTGCTCTGGGCGAACCTGCACAATCCTTATATCTGGGTCACCCTGTTTGTGACCGTGTCTTATGCATTCCTCGGTTTCCTTGACGACTATGCCAAGGTGACCAAGCAGACCGATGCGGGCGTGTCGGCCAGGGTGCGCCTTCTGGCTGGCTTTGGCATCGCGGCAGTGGCCTGTGCGTTCATCATGGGGCTGCATGGCGCGCATACACCGGAGGGCCACGCCGAATGGGGCTCTCTGAACGGTCTGGCCGAGCAGATTGCTGCTCTTGCGCCGCAGACCAGCGTGACCCCGGCGGATCCGGACTTCTCCGGCGGCGTCGCCGTGCCCTTCGTGAACAACTACTTCCTGCCGCTTGGCATGTTCTTCATCCTGTTCGGCATGATCGTTATCGTCGGCAGCGCCAATGCGGTGAACTTCACCGACGGGCTGGACGGCCTCGCCATCGTGCCGATGATGTTCGCGGCGGCCTCCTATGCGATGATCGCCTATCTCACCGGTAACTTCGTCTTCGCCGAATATCTCGGCATCCAGTTCGCACCGGGGGCAGGGGAACTGTCCGTTCTGTTGGGCGCCATGATGGGCGCCGGCATGGGCTTCCTCTGGTACAATGCCTATCCGGCCAAAGTGTTCATGGGCGATACCGGTTCGCTCGGCCTTGGCGGGATGCTGGGCGTTGTCGCCGTGGCGACCAAGCACGAGTTTGCGCTGGTTGTGATCGGCGGCCTGTTCGTGATCGAGGCGGCGTCGGTGATCATGCAGGTCAGCTGGTTCAAGCTGACCCGGCGCCTTACCGGCGAAGGCAAGCGTATCTTCCTGATGGCGCCCTTGCACCACCATTTCCAGAAGAAGAACTGGCCGGAAACCCGTGTCGTCGTCCGCTTCTGGATCCTGTCCGTCCTGTTCGCCCTTGCGGGCCTTGCAACCCTGAAGCTGAGGTGAGCGAGCGCGCATGATCCCGATCACGGAATACGCAGGAAGGGATGTTGCGGTGTTCGGCCTTGGCCGCACCGGCCTTTCCGCTGCCAAGGCCCTGAAGGCCGGCGGCGCGCGTGTTCATGCGTGGGACGATGATGAAGATACCCGCCGCCAGGCCGAGGCTGCGGGCATGACCCTTTCCGACATCAACAAGCGCGACTGGCAGACCTTTGCCGCGCTCGTCCTGTCGCCGGGCATTCCCTACAAATTCCCGCAGCCGCACCGTATCGTGCGCATGGCCGAGATGACCGGCGTGCCGATCGTCGGCGATATGGAACTGTTCGCCCGCGCCGTGCAGGCCCTGCCCGAACGCGGACGGCCGAAGATCGTCGGCATCACCGGGACAAATGGTAAGTCGACGACGACCTCACTGATCGGGCACATACTGAAGCAGGCCGGGCGCGATGCGCGGATCGGCGGCAATATCGGGACGGGCGTGCTGGACCTTGCCGCCCTGCACGCCAATGCGATCTATGTGCTGGAACTCAGCTCCTACCAGCTGGATCTGGTTAAGAGTCTGCACTGCGATATCGCCGTTCTGCTGAATATCAGTCCGGACCATCTTGAGCGTCATGGCGGGATGGAGGGCTACCAGGCTGCGAAGATGCGGATCTTCCAGAATCAGACCGAGCGGGATACCGCCGTGGTCGGGTTCGATGACGTGATCACCCAGTCCATCGCGATTGGCCTGGCGGCGCGCGGTCCGGCCCGTGTGGTCCAGGCGTCGTCCAGCTATGCGCTGGGCCGTGGTGTAAGCGCTGTAGACGGACATCTTTACGATTCAACCAGCGGCAATGCCGTCTTTGTCGGAAATCTCGCAGACTGTGCTGCGCTGCCCGGCAAACACAATCACCAGAACGCCGTGGCGGCCTATGCTACGTGCCGCGCGCTTGGTCTCGACCCGCAGACCATTATGGAAGGTCTCAGAACCTTCCCCGGTCTCGCGCACCGCATGGAGCGCGTGGGCGAGATTGAAGGCGTGCGCTTCATCAACGACTCCAAGGCCACCAATGCGCAGGCCGCAGAGCAGGCGTTGAAGTCTTACGACAATATTTACTGGATTGCCGGCGGTGTGCCGAAATCCGATGGCATCGGTGCGCTGACGCCTTACTTCCCGCGCATCAACAAGGCCTATCTGATCGGTGAGGCGGAAGAGCCTTTCACCAATGCGCTGAGGGGCCGGGTGGCCGCTCAGGGGTGCGGAACGCTGGAAAGTGCCGTCCAGGCTGCGTTCCGCGATGCCAAAAATTCCGGAATCGACAATCCGGTCATTCTTCTTTCACCAGCCTGTGCGAGCTTCGACCAGTTCCGCGATTTTGAGCACCGGGGCGATACGTTCCGGGCCATCGTGGAGGCGATGATGCCCACAGAGCTGAGGGAACTTGCTTGAGCTACACAGCCACAGCGCCATTTCTCGCCCGGTCAGATACGTCCTGGTTCATGGAGTGGCGGCGCACAGTTGATTGGGGCCTCCTGGCGGGGGCGTTCTTCCTGATGGCGATCGGCCTTCTGATGTCGCTGGCGGCTGGCCCGAGTGCGGCGGCGCGCATCGGCTATGACAATCCCTATTTCTTTCCGATGCGCCAATCGATGTTTGCGGCGGCCGGCGTCGTCCTGCTGCTCGGCACCAGCATGCTGGACCGGGCCTGGGCCCGGCGGTTTGCGGCCGTCCTGCTGTTCGGCTGTATCGGTCTGATGGTCTACATCCTCGTCGGTGGCGGGCACGAGGCGAAGGGCGCGCATCGCTGGATCCGGGTCGCCGGATTTTCGTTGCAGCCATCGGAAGTGGCCAAGCCTGCGCTGATCGTCATGTCCGGCTGGCTGCTGGCGCAACGCGAACTCTATCCGAACAGGATCTGGGAAGTGGTGGCGTTTATCTTTTTCGCTGTCACAGTCGGCCTGTTCCTGCTGCAGCCGGATGTGGGTCAGTCCTTCCTCCTGACGGCGGCCTTTATCGTGACCTTTTTTGTCAGCGGCCTGCCATGGCGCTGGGGCGCGGCCTTTGCCGGGGGTGGCACTGCTTTGGGCGGCCTGCTCTACGCACTGTTGCCGCACGTCCGCGACCGGCTGCGCGGCTTTGCCGAAGTACGTCATGGGGACCATTCGCAAATCGACCGGGCTGCCGAAGCGATCGGCCGCGGCGGCCTGTTCGGCGTCGGCCCGGGGGAGGGGCTGGTCAAGGCCCATCTGCCTGATGCGCATACGGACTTTATCTTTGCGGTCATGGTGGAAGAGTTCGGCCTCGTCGCGGCGATCGTGCTGCTTGCGGCCTTTGCACTGATGATTCTGCGCGGTTTCCGGGCCTCGGCCCGGGTTGAGGACGGCTATGCCCGTGCGGCAAGTGCCGGACTTTTCACGCTTTTTGGTCTTCAGGCTGCCATAAACCTGGCGGTAAATCTGGCTCTGATCCCGCCGAAAGGGATGACACTGCCATTTGTCTCCTATGGCGGCTCGTCCATGCTCGGCACAGCATTGACTCTGGGCCTTGCGCTGGCACTTGTGCGCGGACAAGGTACGCGCACAAGGGGCCGGTATGGCTGAAGAGACGAACGAAAAACAGGGCGAAAAACTGGTCATCATCGCAGCGGGCGGTACCGGCGGGCACATGTTCCCGGCGCGTGCCTTTGCGGATGAAATGCGCAGACGCGGCTGGCGCGTCGGCCTGATCTCCGACAGCCGCGGCCTTCATTATGCCAGCGATTTTCCGGCGGAATGGAAGGAAGAGGTGTTCGCCGCCTCCCCGAATTTCCGCAAACCATGGACGCTGCCCGGCGCCTTCCTGAAGATCCAGGCGGGTATCAGCGGGGCGCGGAAGATCATGAAACAACAGCGCCCGGCGCTGGTGGCCGGCTTTGGCGGATATCCGGCTTTTCCGGCTCTTGCGGCGGCGCGCTGGGCAAAGGTGCCGATCCTCATTCACGAACAGAATGCCGTGCTGGGCCGGGTGAACCGGAACATGGCCCGTCATGCCAGCGTGGTCGCTTCCGGTTTCGAGCGGCTGGACAGACTGCCGGGCGGCAAGGCGCACAAGGCGGTTGGCAATCCGGTCCGCGCACCGATCCTTGCCGTCCGGGACCTGCCGTATCCGCCTACGGACGGCAAGCTGACCCTTCTCGTCACAGGCGGCAGCCAGGGCTCGAAGATCATCGGCGAGAGTGTTCCACTGGCGATTGCCAATCACATCCCTGCGCCGCTCCGCTCTCGTCTGAAAGTGATCCAGCAGGTGCGCGCGGAGCAGTTGGAGCAGGTGAAAGAGATCTACGACAAGGTCATGGTCGAGGCAGAGCTTGCACCTTTCTTCTCCGACATGCCGGAGAAACTCGCCGCCGCGCATCTCGTGATTGCGCGCAGCGGGGCAGGAACGGTCAGCGAACTTGCCGCGGTTGGCCGCCCGTCGATCCTCATCCCGCTGGCGATTGCGATGGACGATCACCAGGTCGCCAATGCCGAGGCGCTGACAGATGCGGGCGCTGCAGACATGATCCTAGAGGCAAACCTCTATCCAGCTCTGCTGGGTGAACTGATCGCGGCCCGCCTTGGTGATGCGGATGAGCTGAAGCAACGCGCCGAAGTGGCAAAGAACTCCGCTAAGGTGAACGCAGCAGGCGACCTTGCCGACCTCGCAGAAGCGGTGGCTCTGCACTGAGCTCTCGACCGGAAACCCGACTTCGCGCAGCATGACACAGAACAAAAATCCGGAGACCTTTTGAAATGGCTTCCCCCACACCTTTTGATCTTGGCCCGGCCCATATTGTCGGGATTGGCGGCATCGGCATGTCCGGCATTGCGGATGTGATGATCACCATGGGCTATGACGTGCAGGGGTCCGATATCAAGGACTCCGACAATATCGAGCGTCTGCGCCAGCGCGGGGCGAAAGTGTTCATCGGGCACAAGGCGGAGAACGTCAAAGGCGCCGGGACGGTGATTATTTCCTCCGCGATCAAAGGCGACAATCCGGAAGTGGCCATGGCCAGGGCGGCAGGCATTCCCGTTGTACGCCGGGCCAACATGCTGGCTGAGATCACGCGTCTGAAATACACGGTCTGTGTGGCCGGGACCCATGGCAAGACGACGACCACCTCCATGGTCGCGGCGCTGCTCGACGGAGCAGGGATCGACCCGACGGTGATCAATGGCGGCATCATTCATGCCTATGGATCGAACTACAAGGCAGGTGAAAGCGACTGGATGGTCGTTGAGAGCGATGAGAGCGATGGCACCTTCGCCAAGCTGCATCCGACCTGCGCAATCGTCACGAATATCGACCCGGAACATATGGACCATTACGGCTCCATGGAAAAACTGCGGGACGCCTTCGATGTGTTCGTCGAAAACCTGCCCTTCTATGGGTTCGCCGTACTGTGTACGGACCACCCGGAAGTACAGGCGCTGGCTGCGCGCGTAACCGACCGCCGGCGTATTACCTATGGCTTCAACCGCCAGGCCGACATCCGCGCGGCCAACCTGCAGACGGATCTCGCCGGGGCGCATTTCGATGTGGCCCTGCGCCGCCCGGGATCGGCCATGCCGCGTATGATCGAGGGCCTGACGCTGCCTATGGCAGGCGAGCACAATGTCCAGAATGCCCTGGCGGCCATCGCCGTTGCGCTCGAACTCGGCGCGACCGACGAGCAGATCCGGAACGCGCTGATCAGTTTCGGCGGCGTGAAGCGGCGCTTCACCGCTGTCGGGGAGTGGACCCCGGAGGCAGGCAAGGCGCCAGTCCGGATCATTGATGATTATGGCCATCACCCGGTGGAAATCACCGCCGTGCTAAAGGCCGCCCGGGCCATGCAGGGCCAGGGGCAGATCATCGCCGTCTGCCAGCCGCACCGCTACACGCGGCTGCGGGACTTGTTCGAGGAATTCTCCCGCTGTTTCGATCAGGCGGATGAGGTTCTGGTCGCACCGGTCTATGAAGCAGGAGAGAGCCCCATCGAGGGATATGATGCCGATACGCTTGTCGCCTCCATCCGACGGCACGGGCATCGCGCTGTCTCGCGGCTGGATTCCCTCGACAATCTGCCGGACGTGATCCGGGCGCATGCCGAGCCGGGTGCCATGGTCGTCTGCCTCGGGGCGGGGGACATCACCCGCTATGCCGGGGAGCTCGCCTCAAAGCTCGATACGGCAGGCTGACCTCGCGGCAGGTACAGCTGCCAGACACTTCCCCTTCGGCTTGCAATGTCGCAGGCTGGACCAAAGCGTCCGGCAAGAGGCGGCATATGGTTACGGGAGTGAATGCAAATGAGTGACACGCAGGTTGTCGGACCAGCGGTTGCGGTCCCCGAATCCGAAGCGGAGCACGCTGACGGTGGGCCGTTCGGCATCAAGGGATTGGCCTGGGCTGTCTTCGAAGGCGCGCGCAATCCTTATTACAACCTGATCGTCATTTATGTTTTCGCGCCCTATTTCGCAAAAGAGATGGCCGGCGGTGGAGAGCACGGGCTCAGCCTGTCCGGCCTGACGATCACGCTGGCCGGTATCGCGACAGCCCTGACGGCTCCGTTCCTGGGGGTGATCGCAGACAAAGCCGGGCGGCGAAAGCCACCGATCGCCTTCTTCATGACGCTCATGGTCGTGTGTTCGTTCAGCCTGTGGTGGGCACGTCCTGACGGACCGTTGACCATGTGGCCGACCATGGCGGTGCTGGGCGTGGCCTATTGCTGCTATGGCTATTCCGAAGTGCTGCACAATGCGATGCTGCCGAATGCGGGGCGGCCGAGTGCCTTGCCCTATATCTCCGGTCTTGGCCTTTCCATGGGCAATATTCTGAGTGTCGGGATCCTGATTTTCTTCCTGTTCGGCCTGCTCCTGCCCGGATCCGGGTTGCCCTTTGCACCGGCAGAGCAGGTGATCAAGCTCGACCGCGAAACCTTTGCGCCGGAACGTTTCTCCGGACCCTTCGTGGCTGTCTGGATTACTGTCCTTGTGATCCCGTTCTTCCTCTTCATGCCGGATGGCATCAAGGGCGGCCGGAGCATGAGCTGGAAGCAGGCCGCAGCAGATGTTTTCCGCGGAGAAGACCGCCATTCGGGGAAGGCGCAGAACCCGGCTGACCGGATCAGCGTGCTGTTCGGTTACCTCAAAGGGCTCTTCAAGGAGCATCCGCAGACCATGCGCTTCCTCGTCGCGCGCACGATTTATGCCGATGCGATGTCTGCGCTCCTGACACTTGGGGCCGTCTATGCCGGAACCTTCCTGGGGTGGAGCGGGGTGGAGATCTTGTTCTTCGGTATCACGGGCGTTCTGTTCGGCGCGGTTGGCGGTTTCGTGGGCGGCTTCCTGGATCGCCTTCTGGGGCCGAAACTGGCATTGGTCTGGGAGATTTCAGTGCTCGTCTTCCTGTTGCTTGCGCAGCTCTCGATCACGCCGGACGCCCTGTTCTTCGGCCTTATGCCCGCCAACACGCCTGTCTGGGACAGCCCGTTCTTCAGCACGCTATCCGATATCGCCTACTTCCTGTTCGTGATCCCGGTTGCAATCGCCGTCGTCGCATCCATTTCGTCCAGCCGGTACATGCTGGTGCATATTGCCCCGCGTGAGCGGATCGGAGAATTCTTCGGGCTCTATGCCATTGCGGGTACGGTGACGGTCTGGATGGGCCCCGGCATTGTCAGCCTGCTTACCTGGCTGACGGGAAATCAGAGAATTGGCATGGGCGGCATCGGTTTCATGTTCCTGGCCGGGCTGATCATTCTCTGGAAGGTCCACGCGCCGAAGCGCGGTTTCGAAGACTGATCTCAGAAAAAAGAAAGGCCGGCCTCCTGAGAGACCGGCCTTCCGGTAAATGCTCCTGGGAGAGGAGTAGGATCAGCTTGTGGGGCCGAACGGGTTGGTACCTGAGGTTGACGATGTCACGCGCGCGATCTCCGATACGCGCCGGGGGCGCAGGTAGAATTTGTCGCTGATCGTCTTCGAGGCCGAAACAACATAACCGAAGCTGCTCTCATACTCGTAGTAGACTTCGGTCATGATGATTGAGCCGGGGGAGGGCATGATGCCTGCCGGGAGCGTCACCGTCTCGCCCTTGTTGTAGGGCGACATGTTGTGTGCATCCGACCAGGCAACTTTCGGATGGCCGTCGCCTTTATCCACAATGCTTGAAATGCGCATTTCTGCGGTGTTGGCATCGTAGGGATCCATCAACACTTTGGCGGCAGCGAACATTTCCGCCATATCGGTATCCGTCACTGTCGACAGGCGGGCGGTCAGATCGCCGAGGCTCGCGCTTGTCTGGGTCACCCGGCGATCGGCATCCATCAGGAAGCTGATCTCGATCGCGCCGAGGTAGAGCGTGATCAGCAAGGGGGCGATCAAGGCAAACTCGACGGCCGAGATGCCTTGCTCATTATAACGCAGTCCACGTATGCCGCGCCATTTCAGGCGGGGATTGAATCGGGACAGAATCTTGCGGACTGTCATGGCTCAGTCTCCGAATGGCTCGTTACGGAAGACGGTGGCGGCCTGAAGCAAGTGCTTGCCATTGGCCATATTGGCCAATGGAGCGGACAAGATCGGCGTTATCAGACCCCACTCGTAATAAACCCGGACAGCGACGATGTCGTTTGCCGAGCCAGGCTGGAAGTCAAAGTCGCTGTCATCGAAATTTCCATCTGAATCGAGCGGAGATGAGAGGTTTGCCACGCTGAAGCTGTCCAGCCGCCTCACATCAACATGAAGGTTTGAATCGCATCCCATCAGGCCATACAGGTGGTCGCAGACAGATTTTCTGTACTCGACCATGGAAAAGCCGGCCTCCTGGGCCTGGCCGGTCCGTATCTCCCGCGCGGAGTCAGATACCGCGTTTTCCAGGACTGTCGACATGATGAAAATCACACAGATTTCCAACAGGCTGAAAATGATGAAGAAGAAAGGCGCGGCGATCAGTGCAAATTCCACTGCGGTCGCACCGCGACGTTCAGTCGCCCATTCCGCAAACTTGCGCTGCAGTCTGGATGTCAGAATTCCCACGTTCAACCAACGCATCCCAAACCCCTCTCTCAGAGTCGCTCCGTGTCTTGATTAGCAGACTTGGGTTTGCCGCCTGTTTCGAAGTTCTCTGAAATTTCAACGAACCCTGATCCGGAAGGCTAACGGTCTTTTTGACAACGGCAGATCGGGAAGGGTCAGTCGGCGTTTGTGAGGCTCTGCATGCCATTTTGTTGGCTTATCAGCTCTCCGAAATAGGCGTTATCGTCACCCGGGCTGATAGTCGGTCGGCAGGTAGGGGCGCAGTCATAGGTGTAATTTGATCCGTTACGGTTGACCGTGACGAGATTTGACGAGTTTACCGTCACGATGACTTCCGTATTCAGGATCTGGTTGCCGGACTGGTCGAACACCATGAGATTGGTCGTGCCAAACGATTTGCCCGTTATAAAGATCAGATGTTCGTCATGAACGGCGACATCTGCGATATTCTGGTTCCCGAGGACGACGCTTGCTGCTGCGCCCTTCATTTTAATCGGAACAGTCTTGTTGGCTTCGACAGTCAGTGGTCCCGCAACGGCCGGCAGAACCATCAGGGTGGTGACCAGGCCGAATGCACAGGTCCGCGCGAAAGTTTTCATGTCCGGTCACTCCAGGAATGATTTCGTGCAATTTGTCTGAAGAAAGTTTCACGAGTGCTAACCGCCGAAAAGCTCGCTTTTCCAGATGAGCTATGTATATAAGGACTCTCAGTTCGGCCGCAGGGAGCGAACCTGTCCGTCTCCGGATTCAGGTAGTAAACAAATCCCTGTAACCCCTTCATAGAATTTCTGTTTCTCTCAACTCGATGTGAACAATAATTGCGTAAGGTTCGAACTGTTCCGGCAAATAAAGAAGACCGGGGCGCGAACAAATGCATGATGGGAGTTTCCAATGTTTGCACGTTTTCTGAAAGATGAATCGGGTGCGACCGCTATCGAATACGGCCTTATCGCCGCTCTGATCGCTGTCGCCATTATCGGTGGCGTTTCGGCCCTCGGTACCAATGCCAACGCGACGTTCGAGAAGGTCGCAGGCAATATGGTCTAATCGATTGATCGATTGATCGACTGATCAAATAAAGAAGGCCGCCGGGTATTCCCGGCGGCCTTTTTCTTTGTCGGGATGCCTTCACCCGGCCGATCAGCATTCCTTAGGATTTAGGAGGCAGGGTCCGCCGCAGTCTTTCAGTTGGAGAGTGTGGACATGATTTTGGTCATCCTTGGCGGCGCATTCCTCGTCCTTTGCTTTTTCGCGGCACTTCACGACGTCAACAGTCTGACGATTCCCAACTGGTTGAATCTGACGCTTGCTGGTCTGTTCGTCCCCGCCGCGGCCTTTTCCGGCCTCCCCATAGAGATTATTTTCGGACATGTGCTGGTCGGCCTGGCGACGTTTGTCATTGCTTTTGGTCTTTTTGCCTTCCGCATTTTCGGGGGAGGGGATGCAAAAATGATCCCTGCTGTCATGCTCTGGATCGGACCTTCGGCCGCTATGGAATTCACCTTCACAATGGCAATCGTCGGCGGCCTATGCGCCGTGGTTATTGTGCTTGTCCGAAATACGGTGCCCGCCGTTGTCCTGCCAGGGCCGATCCGTGCTCCATTCGAAGAGAATGCCGGCGTTCCGTATGGGGTCGCCATCGCTGCAGGTGCCTTCATGGCGAGCCCCGCGTCTCCAATCCTTTCGCAAACGTTAAGATCAGTCGGAGTAATCGGTTAACGTTGCTTTAGGCGAGCTGTGGGAATCTGACGTCCGGATGGGGATGTGAGCTGATCGGCCAGAGTCCCTGTGTATCGTAATTTAGGGGAGTTGCACTCCATGTCACCGATGCGTCTTATTATCCTGATTGGCGCGGCCGCTGCGGCCATAGCTGCAGCGTTTCTCGTCCGGGGGCTGACCCAGTCGGAGACCGCGACGCGGACAGTCGTCCAGCAACAGACTGTGTTGGAGACGCAGGAAGTTTCTGAAACACATGTCCTGGTTGCCAAGCGGGACCTTTTGGTCGGCGATCTTTTGTCCCCGGACGATTTTGAATGGGCCCCATGGCCCAAGAAAAACGTTGTGGATGGATACAAGACCGAAGAAGCTGACGCGGATGCAATTAATGAATTGTCGGGAAGTGTTGTACGTATTCCGATTTACGCCGACGAGCCCATTCTTCCGCAAAAGCTGGTGATGAAGGGTGAAACAGGCTTTATGGCTGCGCTCCTGTCTCCTGGCATGCGGGCGATCTCAGTCGAGATCTCCACCGAATCAGCTTCGGGTGGCTTTATCCTGCCGGACGATCGGGTGGATGTCATTCTGACTTACCAATCGCAGGTCACCATGGCGGAGGCGGTTGTGGACCGCCCGGTAACCGAGACCATTCTCAAGAATGTCCGGGTGCTGGCGATTGACCAGGTCTTTTATCAGGGCGAATCCGAATCGGCCTCCCAGATCGGCAATACGGCCACTCTGGAAGTGAAGCCGGATGAAGCAGAGTTGATTGCCCATGCGCAACGCCTCGGCACGCTGTCATTGTCGCTCCGGCCCTGGTCGGATGCAGGCGACACGGGGTCGCGCGGTGCACGAACAGATCTTCTGCGCGGTGGATCGACTGGAAATGGCATCACAATTTATCGCAACGGCCAGGCAGCTGCCGGCCTTGGGGGTAGTTGAGCATGAAGGCCCTTCTGACAGCCAGAACGGCAGCTGCAATCGCACTGACCGTCATGATGGGACCGGCAGCTTTTGCCGGACCGAACGAATTTGGAACACGGATTACCCAGCCCGGTGAATCAGCCTTTAGCGAGCAGGTAACGCTGGGATTGAACAAATCGACGATTATTGATCTGGGGGCGCCCGCAGCGGACGTCGTGATCACCAATCCTGAGATTGCTGATGCGGTTGTTCAGACGTCGCAGCGGATCATCTTCCGCGGCATAAAATATGGCCAGACAAACGCATTTGTCTTCGACCGCCACGGTAACCAGCTTCTCAATCTCGAAATCAATGTCGAGATGGATATGGCCACCATCGAAGACCTTGTTGCCCGTCACGTACCGGGCGCCCGGGTCAAGATTGAAGGCTTGAATGGCAATGTGGTGATCACGGGGTCAACAGACAGCCTTGCTGAGGCCGACGCGGTTCAGCGCCTTGTAGAAGCGTATCTGGGCGCAGACGAGGAAACCAAGATCGTGAACATGATCGACATCGCGGCCAAGGACCAGGTTCTCCTTGAAGTTCGCATCGTCGAAATGCAGCGCAATGCAATCAAACAGCTTGGGATCAATCTCACAGGATCGCCAAGTTTTGGGGACCTCGGAAACCTGGTGGAGCGGCAGCTCTATTCCGGTAACCCACCGGTTAGTTCGGAAACAACCGCGCTGCTGCCTGGTCTGCCGTTTGATGTGTCGGGAAAGGTCGGATCAAGCGTTGGTTTTCCACTTCAGGGGCGTTCGCTGGGTGGATTTTCGGCGAGTGCAGCGTACAGCAATTATGTCGGAACAGACCTTCAATCGAGTGTCGGCGTCGAACTGAACGCGCTTGAGCGGATCGGTATTGTGAAGACACTGGCCGAGCCGAACATTGTTGCCATGTCGGGCGAGAGCGCGAAGTTCCTTGCTGGGGGTGAATTCCCGGTCCCGGTTGGTCAGGACCAGAACGGACGGATCACGGTTGAATTCAAGCCTTACGGCGTTGGTCTTGGCTTCACTCCGGTGGTGCTGTCCGAGGGCCGGATTTCGTTGAAAGTGTCGACAGAGGTTTCGGAACTGAGCTCCGAAGGGGCCTTCCAGGGCGAGAGCAGCACGGTTGTCGACAATCAGGGCAACACCACCACGTATGAGGGTGTGACATTGCCGGCGCTCTCGGTTCGCCGCGCCGAATCTGTGATCGAGTTGCCCTCAGGCGGGTCGATGATGATGGCTGGTCTTATCCAGTCGAAATCCCGTCAGAGCCTCGATCAGATTCCAGGACTGAAAAAGCTGCCGATCCTGGGCGCCTTGTTCCAGTCCCGCGACTTTATTCAGGAAGAAACAGAGCTGGTTGTGATCGTGACGCCTTATCTGGTGGATCCGACGAAGAAGGACCAGCTTCGTACGCCAGCAGACGGATATGCGAACGCGTCGGATGCGAAGACCATCTTCTTTGGCAAGCTGAATGAACAATATGGCCGCGATGGAAAGCCCGTTTCGGCATCAGATTATCGTGCCCCTGTGGGCTTTATTGAGGAATAGGGGACCAGAAGGTGACCAGAATCCTGAAACCCACCGTTACACTGATTGCTGCAGGTGTTTGCCTGACCGCGCTTGCTGGGTGCTCCAGCATGGCGCCATCGAGCGTACCTCCTTCCTATCTGGAGGGAACAGCGTTGGACCGGAATGCGATCGGCGTGGAAAAGAAGACCGAGTTCCTGGAAATCGCCATCCATCCGCAGGCATCAGAAATCAGTCTTGCGGACAAGGCAGCAATTTCCAACTTCGTCTCGGCTTATCGCGACCACGGTCATGGTCCGTTGGTCATGTCGCTTCCGGCGTCGTCGGCCAATCCTCAGCTGGCCGTGGCAGCGGTCGCGGAGGCCCGTGCGATCGCTTATGAAAACGGGGTGCAGTACGACGAGATCGAGGGAACGCATCATGGCGAAGACTCACTCGTCTCCGAACCGATGATCCTGGCTTTCCAGGCCTATGAAGCCATCGCGCCGGACTGTCCGTCACTAGCGACGGTCGACTTTGCGGACATCACCTCCAACAATGAGCGGCCCTCGCTTGGCTGCGCAGTCCGCTCGAACCTTGCTGCGATGATCGCCGATCCGGGCGACCTTCTCGGTACCCGGCCACTGGATAAAGCCGATCCGCTTCGCCGCAGTGTTATTCTTGAGAAATTCCGTAAGGGCGATTCCACTGGATCGACCCGCAGCAGTAGCGAATCCGGGACCGTTTCCCAAGCGGTTTCGAACTAGAGCGAAAGACAAGGAATAGAAAAGCCATGTCCAGTGAAAAGCCGCTCCACGAATCCGATTTCGAATCCGATTTCGAAGACGTCTTCGCCGACGACCCGATGGCTGACCTGGTTCTTCCGAAAGAAGAGCCGATCGCCAATGTTGCGGAAGAATCCCCCGTAATGGTGGATCTGGAGGTGCCGACGCGCGAGGTTGAATTTGATCAGCCCGTTTTCTCTGCGCCGGAAGAAGGATTGGGTGGCGATTCCGTGCTGCCGGCTATTTCCATTCATGTCTTCTACGAGCGGGACGAGACGCGCTTGCTCATGGAAGTGTGTGAGCGTGACCGGCGTATGGGCCGCGCCACGATTGACGCACACGCTGGCGGTATTGCCAGTGCAATTGAATATATGAGTGCGAATCCGACGCCGAACCTTCTCATCATAGAATCCTCTGCCCGGTCGGCCCAATTGCTGTCCGAGATAGATCAGCTGGCGGAGCACTGCGACGAAACAGTGAAGGTAATGGTGATCGGTGCGATCAACGATATCTCGCTCTATCGCCAGCTTGTCGCCCGTGGGGTCAGTGAATATGTGGTGCCACCTTTCCAGCCTCTGCAGATTCTCCGTGCTGTCTCCGGCCTGTTTGCCGACCCGGATGCGCCTTTTGTCGGTAAGCAGATTTCGGTCGTCGGCGCAAAAGGTGGGGTAGGGGCCTCTACGATTGCGCACAATCTGGCCTGGGCCATGGCAGAAAACACGAAGGTCAACACGACGTTGGTCGACCTTGATCTGTCATTCGGCACCACGGCACTCGACTTCAATCAGGAGCCGACGCAGACGGTTGCGGACGCTTTGCTTCAGCCGGAGCGCGCGGATGACGCGGTGATTGAGCGTCTCCTTGCCAAGGCAAGCGACCGTCTTTCGCTGTTTACAGCACCGGCGTCGATCAGCCAGATCATGGATATTCCGGATGATTCCTACTTGTCCGTGATCGACGTCGTCCGGCGGAACGTTCCCTTTCTGGTACTGGACCTGCCACATGTCTGGAGCCGCTGGGTTCAGCGTACACTGGTCGCCTCGGATGAAGTGATCATCGTCTGCCAGCCGGACCTGGCGTCCCTGCGTAACGGTAAGAACTATATCGACCAGCTGAAAGCGGCGCGCCCGAATGACAATCCGCCCCGGCTGATCATCAACATGTCCGGCGTTCCCAAGCGCCCTGAGATTCCGGTGAAAGACTTTGGCGCGGCCATTGGCGTTGAGCCGGAAGTGATCCTGCCGTTTGAGCCCGAACTGTTCGGGACGGCGGCGAACAACGGACAGATGATTTCCGAGGCCGACGCGGCATCGCGTTCAGCTCAGGCAATCGACCATATGGCTTCGTTGCTGACCGGGCGCTCGGTCGTGGAACAGCAGAAATCCTTCATCAAGAAACTGCTGGGCAAGTAAGGCCAGGCAAGGCGGGATAATCGGATGGCATTCGGGAAACGTTCACCTTCTGCGACACCGCCAGCGGCACCGGCCTCTGCGCCGGCGCCGAAGGCTGCACCTGCGCCAGCAACTCCGCGCCCCCAAGTGGCGGCGAAGGCGCCTGTGCCAAAACCTGTGGCTGTGAAAGGCGCGCCCAAGGCAGCCCCTGCGCCTGCAAGGCCGGAGCCCAAGCAGGAGCCGGTCCGCCAAGTTTCGCAGCAATCCGAACAATACTATGCAACGAAGACGACCATCTTCAATGCGCTCATCGACACGATCGACCTGTCACAGCTGGCCCAACTCGACTCCGAAAGCGCGCGCGAGGAAATCCGCGACATCGTTGTTGAAATCATTTCCATCAAGAATGTTGTCATGTCGCTGTCAGAGCAGGAACAGCTGCTTGACGACATCTGTAACGACGTTCTGGGGTATGGCCCGCTGGAGCCGCTTCTGGCGCGTGATGACATTGCTGATATCATGGTCAATGGGGCCGATACGACCTATATCGAGGTCAACGGCAAGATCGAGCGCACGAATATACGTTTTCGTGACAACGCCCAGCTGATGAACATCTGTCAACGGATCGTTAGCCAGGTTGGCCGCCGGGTGGATGATTCTTCGCCCATCTGTGACGCGCGCCTTCTTGATGGGTCTCGTGTAAACGTTATCGCGCCGCCACTGGCAATCGACGGACCGACCCTGACCATTCGTAAGTTCAAGAAGGACAAGCTGCGCCTTCAGGACCTGGTGAATTTTGGCTCTATCAGTGAGCCAGGTGCAGAGTTGCTCCGGATCATTGGTCATGCGCGTTGCAATATTCTGATTTCGGGCGGTACCGGTTCGGGCAAGACGACATTGCTCAACTGCCTCACAGGATTCATTGAGCCGGGTGAACGCGTTATTACCTGCGAAGACTCGGCTGAACTGCAGCTTCAGCAGCCGCATGTTGTCCGGCTTGAGACCCGTCCACCCAATATTGAGGGAACTGGCGAGATCACGATGCGCGATCTCGTGAAGAACTGTCTGCGTATGCGTCCGGAACGGATTATCGTGGGCGAGGTGCGTGGCCCGGAGGCGTTTGACCTTCTGCAGGCCATGAACACAGGCCACGACGGCTCGATGGGCACACTCCACGCCAACAGTCCGCGCGAAGCCCTCAGTCGTGTGGAATCCATGATTACGATGGGTGGCTTCTCGCTGCCTGCAAAAACGATCCGTGAGATGATCGTTGGCTCTATTGATGTTGTGGTTCAGGCGTCCCGTCTGCGCGATGGGTCCCGCCGTATCATGAATGTGACCGAAGTGCTCGGCCTGGAAGGCGATACGATCGTGCTGCAGGACGTGCTGAAATACGAAATCGAAGGTGAAGACGAAAACGGCCGCGTCGTCGGCAAGCACCGCGGTACCGGTATTGGCAGACCGCGCTTCTGGGATCGGGCTTCCTATTACAATCTTGAGCGCGAGCTGGCAGCAGCCCTCGATGAGCTGGGGGGCTGATGATGGACCAGAACATGCTGACCATCGCGATTGCTGCGCTGGCATTCCTGGCGATTGCCGGAATCGGGTTCGCGTTTTCCAGTGGTGACAAGGACGCTGCACGCAAGCGTGCCCGGGCGATCGGTGCGGGCGCGACCGTGACCGGGAAGGGGCGAGCGGCAAAGATCATGGACGACTCGGCCAAACGCCGAGCCAAGACCCAGGAAATGCTCGAAACGCTGCGTAAACAAGGCGAAGCGCGCCGGAAGACGAGCCGGGCCCAGACGATAAAAGCCAAACTGCTTCAGGCTGGCCTTGATATCCCTCTGTCTGCATTCTGGATATTTTCCGTACTCCTCGGCGTTGTATGTGCCGCGCTGTTGTTCCTGTCAGGTTTTGACGGGCTTACCATTTCAGGCATCTCTCTGCGCAGCAGGCCCCTGCTTGTCGCCGGGGCATTCTTCGGCGGTGCATTTGGCCTGCCGCGGTTCGTCCTGAATTTCATGATCAAGGGCCGCCACAAGAAGATGCTCAATCAGTTTGCAGATGCGCTGGATATTATTGTTCGGGGTGTGAAGTCCGGTTTGCCGCTGAACGAATGTATCCGCATTATTGCGAAGGAAAGCCCGGATCCTCTTCGGACAGAGTTTGGCACGCTTGCAGACAACCTTGCGATGGGGGCAGGGACCGAGCGCTCGCTCAGCTTGTTTTACAAACGCATTCCGCTGCAGGAAGTGAACTTTTTCATGATCGTGCTGCTGATCCAGGCCAAGGCGGGTGGTAACTTGTCGGAAGCGCTAGGCAACCTGTCTACCGTGATCCGTTCACGTAAAATGATGCGGGAAAAGATCAAGGCGATGTCGTCGGAAGCCAAAGCGTCTGCGATGATTATCGGGTCTCTGCCCTTTGCTGTCGGCATGCTCGTCTTTCTGACGACGCCTGACTACATCATGGAGCTGTTCCGAACCGAGACCGGGCACGTCATCCTGGCAGCAGGGGCGACGCTGATGTTCGCGGGCATTATGGCAATGAAGAAGATGATCAACTTCGATATCTAGGCGGGCGCAGTGTACGAGATCCTCATTTCCCTGACGAAGCCCGAATCGCTAGCATCCCTGCTGGTGGCGGTCGCGGTGTTCGGTACGATGCTCACCATGTTCATGCCCTACCTGCAGGGCAATAAGCTTGAAACACGACTCAAGTCGGTTTCGATGCAGCGGGAGAAACTGCGTAAGCAAAGCCGCGCAGCGCTCGAACACAAGAAGGGCCTGCGCCGCAAGGACGATTCCGCAATCGGGGAAATTTCCTCGCGCCTAAATCTTGCCAAGGCCCTGGAAGATCCGAACCTGCAGGACACGCTGAACAAGGCTGGCATGCGTGGCCCGGGCCCGGTATCGGCTTTCTATTTTGCACGGATGACGTTGCCCTTTGTGGGGATGCTGCTCGTGTTCGGGTACGTGTTTTTTGTCGATGATTTCGGCATGAAGCCGATGATGAAGTACGGCTCCGTCATGTTCGGGGCAGCGGTGGGCTTCTATGCGCCGAACATGTACGTCTCCAATCTGGCGCAGAAGCGGCAACATTCTCTCATGCGCGCCTTTCCTGATGCCCTCGACATGCTGCTGATTTGTGTCGAAGCCGGCATGTCGATCGAGCTTGGCTTTCACAAGGTCAGCCAGGAAATCGGTTCTGTGTCTCCTGAACTGGCCGAAGAGTTTGCCCTCACCGTTGCGGAACTGTCTTATCTGCCTGAACGCCGGATGGCTTATGAAAACCTCGCCAATCGGACCGGACACGAAGGGGTGAAAGCCGTTTGTATGGCGCTTGGTCAGGCCGAGCGCTACGGGACTCCACTGGGCGACGCGCTTCGGGTGATGGCCAAGGAAAACCGCGATATGCGCATGTCCGAAGCTGAGAAGAAGGCCGCTGCGCTGCCCGCAAAGCTGACCGTGCCGATGATTCTCTTCTTTCTGCCGGTGCTGTTCCTGGTCGTTCTCGGTCCAGCTTACATCAAGTACCAGAAAATGCAGGAAAAGACCGACGGCGCCCCCGAACTTACGCAGGAGCGCCGTGGGAATGAACGCCGGTCTGATGCCAGTGACATGATTGGCAACGACCCGCGCGTAGAGGTTCGCGTTCTCGCCTGATCAGGCTGCTGGTTTCTGAGGCTGATACTTCAGCCGCCCGTGCGGCGCAGGCGCAAACCCGTCGATTCCGCGGGAGGCGCGGCTTTCTCCGGTTCCGACGCGGCGGACCGGATTGCAGTCCTGTCCTGTGACGCTTCCGGGGCAGACCGGATCATGTCCTTCAGGAGTTCGACATTCTGTTCGACCACCGCGTCCGGGGCATAGCCGGCACTGGTTTTCTGCATCTCGTCAAACCGGCCCTGAAGGCCAAGCACCAGCGCAAGATTTTCGCGGATGCGAATGTCGTCAGGGGCTGTCGAGGCAGCCTTGCGGAGTTTGTCTTCGGCGCCTGCAAGGTCGCCGGTCAATGCGAGGGAGAGACCGTAATTGGCGAGCGTTGAGGCGCGTTCCGGCTCTATCGCTAGGGCCTTGTCATAGGCAGCTTGCGCGCCCTGGTGGTTTTCAAGCTGATCGAGGGCCGTGCCCAGTGCCGCCCAGGCTTCGGCCCGGTCGGGATGGGCCACAGCAACCTGTTCGAACGCACGGGCTGCGCCCAATTGGTTGTTATTTACGGCGAGGGCCCGGCCAAGTGGCATCAGGATGCGTGGTTCACCCGGGTAAATGACGAGCACCTCGGAAAGCACTTCAATGGCCCGTTCCGTTGAGCCGATACCGCGAAGGGCATTGGCGAAGGTCAGCGCATTGTCCAGGTTTTCAGCATCCTTGGCATATTCCTTCGACCAAAAATTTGCCTTGGTCAGCGGGTCTGAATTGTTGGCGGCTTCAATTTCTTCCGGCGTGGCCGGCTTCATGGCGTCTGCCATGGCGGCCTGCAGTTCTGCGGCGGCCTGCGCGTCCGGATCGGGCGTTGAGGCACAGGCCGTTATACCGGCCAGGGCGACAGCAAGTGCAGCCAGCGAGGTTTTGGCTCTGGACATGGGACCGCTCCGGGTTTGAATCAGGGTCATTCCTGCGTGAGTCTGGACCTGTGGGCGTCAAGGATGGGTTAACGCCAACGCAGACTCTATTAACACTTGCCCGTACGAGGCCTTTTTCATGCACAAGAGTTTCACCACCGGTGCCGATGCCGCCGTCAGCGTCTGGCTGTATACGGCTGATACGTTCAAATCGCTCGAGAACGATCCGTTCCCCTCCGCCCGCGCCATTGCGACCGCGCAGGGCTTCACTGGCGGGGCAGGGCAGCTGATCCTGGTGCCGGGCGCAGATGGCAGCCTGGCGCACGTGCTGGGGGGGATCGGTGACGGCAAGGATGCGCTGGCCGTTGCGGCGCTGTCCGGGAAGCTGCCGGAAGGCGCGTACGAGATCGCGGCCGATGGTGGCCTGTCCGTCGCATCTGTCGCGGCCGGCTGGGCCGATGGGGCCTACCGGTTCGACCGCTACCTCAAGGACAAATCCAGCCCGCCGCAGCTGGTGATTCCGAAAGGCGAGGCGGGTGAGGCACTTTCGGCGGAAGCTGACGCCATCGCGCTTCTGCGGGACCTCGTGAATACGCCGGCCGGTGACATGACCCCGGCAGGTATTCAGGACGTTGTCGCCAATCTCGCCGAGGAATTCGGGGCGAAGCTGACGGCCATTGTGGGCGATGACCTTCTGGAGCAGAATTACCCCATGGTCCATGCCGTTGGCCGGGCTGCGACCGCTGCGCCGCGTTTCCTGGAACTGGAATGGGGCGATACGTCAAAGCCGCAGCTGGCTCTCGTCGGCAAGGGCGTGACGTTCGATTCCGGCGGCCTCGACATCAAGCCAGGCAGCGGCATGCGAATCATGAAGAAGGATATGGGGGGCTCGGCTCACGTCATCGCGCTTGCCCGCCTCGTCATGGCGACGGACTTGCCGGTGCACCTGAAACTGTATGTGCCGACCGTCGAAAACGCCATTAGCGGCGATGCCTTCCGGCCCGGCGATATCCTGTCGTCACGCAAGGGGCTGACGGTGGAGATCGACAACACCGATGCGGAAGGCAGGCTGATCCTGGCTGATGCACTGACGCGCGCATCAGAATGCGATCCGGATCTGTTGCTCGATTTTGCAACGCTCACGGGCGCGGCCCGCGTCGCGCTCGGGGCCGATCTTGCGCCGGTCTACTCCGATGACGATCAATTGGTGGCGGACGTTCTGGCCGGATCGGCAGCGTCCGGGGATCCGGTCTGGCACATGCCGATGTGGGATCCGTACCTGGCAGACCTGAAGAGCCCGATTGCAGACCTTGTGAATTCCGGCGGCGGTTTCGGTGGCTCCATCACGGCCGCGCTGTTCCTGAAGCAATTCGTCGATGCGAAGAGCTGGGCTCATTTTGATGTCTGGGCCTGGCGCAAAGGCAAATATGGCCGTCCGGAAGGCGCGGCCGCCTGTGGCCTGCGCGCCGTGTGGGTCATGCTGCAAGGGCGCTACCGCTAGAGTTCCGGAAATGGCGGGTCTGCTGGCCTGGTTGAGCACGATTACCGTTGCCAACCAGGCCGCTCAGGTCGCGAGCTTGACGAGGGTCAGACATGCGGGGATCTTTTCGCCATGCCGCATTCAGTAAGTGACATTGCCCCCTGGCTCCTTCGTTCGAAGGTTACGCCGCCGCGACAATTGATGTCCGTGATTGAGCGGCCAGATCTCATCAAAAGGCTTGAGAGCGGGGCGGACGGCAGCCTGATTATCCTGGAAGCCCCTGGCGGCTATGGGAAGAGTTGCTTGCTCAGCGAGTGGAGAGACCACTGTATCCAGCGGCAGGATGTGCTCTGCTGGCTGTCTATAGACGAGGACGACGATGTCGAAACTTTCATTGCCTACCTCGCATATTCGGCATTCATCGCGGGTATCGACACAGCTCAGTCAGGTTTGCTCAGCTTCGAATTTACGATAGACCGCACGCCGCAGCAGGCGATCCAACAATTCCTCGCCCATATTGAGCAATCTGGCCGTCCGGTCCGGATTCTGCTGGATGACTATGAGCGTTTGTCGCCCGCCGTGCGCAGTGGGGTCATCCCGATGCTGCTGCGCCGTCTGCCGGAAAATGCCACCCTGATTGTGGCGTCGCGCGAAGCGGTCGACATCAGCACGGTCGACCTGGAACATCGGGGGCTCGTCGCACGCCTGGGCCCCGCCGACCTGTGTTTCGGCCGGCAGGAAATCACCCGCCTTTGGAAGAACCGTCTTACCCCCCGCCAGATCGAACGGCTGGAAGAGCGGACCGAAGGCTGGCCGGTGCTGATCCGGCTCCTGCTCACGGCATCGGACATGGGCACATTTGATATCCGGTATATCGATGAGGCCAGCTACCGGGATATGGCGATTACGACCTATTTCGAGCAAAAGATCCTGAGCTCGATAGGCAGCGACCTTCGGCGCTTCCTGCTGGAAAGCTCGATCTTTGAGGAGATCCCGTACGAAGCAATTCATGATGTGCTCGGACATAGCGACGAGGGGGTCTTCGAGCGGCTGGAGAATCTTGAGGCGTTCCTTGCGCCGTTATCTGGAGAGAAGGCGGGGTACCGCCTTCACCCGATGATGCGCGAATATCTGAGGCAGACACTGCAGGATCAGGCGCCAGAACGCTACAACGCCCTCCAGGTAGAGGCCGCACACTGGTACTCGTCGAAAGGTAACCATGTACGTGCCGTCAAGCACGCGCTGGCAACCGACGACGAGACGCTCATTCTTACCATTCTGGAGCAAACAGGGGGGCTTGGCCTGTGGGTTCAGGAGGGGCTGATCGAATTCAGGGCGATCGACAGATATCTTGGCCCTGAGATTATTCGGCAATCACCGACCGCCGCACTGATGCGGTGCATTATCCTTATGAAGACAGGAAAGCAGTCCGACGCGGCATTGCTTTACCAGCGTGTTATTGCCGAACATGCAGAACGCATCGCGTCAGACGAATTTCTGTCGGTATCCTGCACCGTGACGCGCGTGGTGCTCGCAGTCTACGCCGGTGCGAAAATCGACGATGATGACGTCGAGCGGATCGAACAGGCAATCACGCAGTCCGAGGTTATCTTCCAGAACTTCGAAGGTTTCATGCTGACATTCAAGTGCGTCGCCGCGCACCAGGCAGGACGTCTGGAAGACGCTATTCAGTTCGCTCACGAATCCCTGGCTGTATTTCAGGAGGCGGGCTCGCTGTATGGTGAGGTCTATATTCATATCCATCTCGCCATGATCCACTCCTTCATGCGGCCGACGGACCGCAGTATCAGCGAATTCAAACAGGCATCGGACCTGATACGGCGTAATTTTTCATTCGACAGCGGAATAAAGTACCTCAACGATGTGATCTCCATCGAGGCACAGCACGAGCATGCGCCATACGATTTGAAGAACGCGTCACGTCTCAAAAATCTCGTCGCGCGTCTGCTGAGTGCTGAAGGCTGGATCGATATCTATGCCGGCGCTTTCAGGACATTGTCAGAGCAGATCTACCTGGCGGGAAGTATTGATGACGCCCTGCACGTGCTTGATCTGGCGCAGGACTTTGCCGCGCGCAATGAAATCGAATCGCTGAGCCGTATCTGCATTGCGCAGCGAGCAATCCTGTCGCTTCTGGAATACGGCGCCGAGGGTGTGGACCTTGCGACTTGCATTACAGCAGGGGACAGCATTGACCCGCTCGCCGCGCTCGCAAGCTTTCCCTGGCGGGTCGTGGAAGTGGAATGTGAGCTCCACCTTCACCTGGCGAATGCCGGGCTGGTTGCGCCAGCCATGGATCGTGTGACTGCGTTCCGGGATGCTCAGCTTGCCGAGGGGAACCTCCGGATCGCCAGCCGAATGAGCGCGCTACTTGCGCTCTTGCGGCCCAAAGACGGCCTCGAGGGGGATCTTGGTATCCTTCAGACATGCCTGGAAGGCGACCGTTTCGGCCGCGCCACGCTGTTCACCGGGGCTGAATTGCTGAACCGGATCGAGGCGGCCGGATTGTCGATAAAGGTTCCGCACCTCGTTGCCCACCTGTCAGCCAGTCAGGCCGGTCAGCAATCCGTGACGGGCCAGGGACGGGAATCCATCGTCACGGAGAAGGAACGTGCGGTTCTTGTTGAGCTTCAAAAGGGCCAGACCGACAAGCAGATTGCGCTGTCCATCGGCGTGACCGAACATGCGATCCGCTACCATCTGAAGAATGTCTACGTGAAACTGAACGCACGCAACCGGCAGGAAGCGGTCCTCCGGGCAAAGGCGCTTGGCGTTCTGGAGGCATAAGCCCCGTCATTGCAGAACGCAGCGGGCCTGCATCATTCCAAAAACCGTGTCGAACTACTGCCTGCCGGAATCCGGACTACTAACCCTGTGGGCATCCTACTAAGATTATCCCGACTCCCACGCGTATGTTTATCATACCCTTTGTCTTCCAGAATTCACATTTCTTGTTGAAGGCAGCGGATTTTTTTGAACAACGAAAACAGGCCCCTTCGGATCGGCGTTGATGTTGGCGGCACAAACACGGACGCCGTCCTGATGCGTGGATCAGCCGTCATGGCATCCACAAAATCACCCACCACAAAATCAGTGCGCGACGGAATCGTGAAGGCGATTTCGGCCGTGATAAAATCAGGGGGAGTCGAGGCGTCTGCGATCTCATTTGTCTCGATCGGCACGACGCATTTCACGAACGCATTCGTGCAGCGCCGGGGGCTCGACCGGGTCGGGGTCATCCGCGTTGCGCTGCCGGCTGCGCAGGCCTTGCCGCCGATGACGGACTGGCCGGACGACATTGCCAGCGTGCTTGGTGGCCACGCCATCTCCGTCCGGGGCGGCTATCAGTATGATGGACGGGTCAATGCTGAGCTGGATGAGCGGGCTGTCGCCGACGCCGCACGCCAGTTCAGGGCGGAAAACCTGAATTCCATCGCGCTGTCAGCCCTGTTCGCTCCGGTGAACGATACGATGGAAAATCGCGCAAGCGAGATCATCCTCAACGAGCATCCTGACTGCAAGATCACACTGTCGTCCCGGATCGGACGGATCGGACTACTAGAGCGGGAAAACGCAGGCATCATGAATGCCAGCCTCGCAACGCTGGCGCAGGAGACTGTCACCGGGTTCCGGTCCGCGCTTGCGGAGCTGGGTATCGACGCGCCTTTCTACGTGTCCCAGAACGACGGCACGCTGATGAGCGCGGAGTTCGTCGAGCAATATCCTGTCCTGACCTTCGCATCCGGCCCGACCAATTCCATGCGCGGCGCGGCATACCTCTCCGGGCTGAAAGATGCCCTCGTTGCCGACATCGGCGGCACAACGACGGATATTGGCGTTCTCAGCAATGGGTTCCCCCGCGAGTCGTCTGTCATGGTGGACATTGGCGGCGTGCGAACCAACTTCCGGATGCCTGACATCATCGCGCTGGGACTTGGCGGCGGAAGCATCGTCACGCCGCTTGATGGCGGTGGGGTCAGGATCGGTCCGCAGTCGGTGGGATACAATATCACCACAGAAGCGATGGTGTTTGGCGGCGATACACTGACAGCCACCGATCTCGCCGTGGCAGCGGGATATGCGGACATCGGTGACAAGTCGCGTGTTGCCAACCTGGACGCGAACCTCGTCGAGGCGGGGGTCACGGAAATGCACCGCCTCGTTGAAACCGGTCTCGACAGAATGAAAACCAGCGGAGACGCAGCACCCCTCATCCTCGTCGGTGGCGGCGCGGTTCTGATCCATCGCGATCTCAAGGGGATTTCTGAGGTGCACTCCCATCCGGAGGCCGGTGTCGCGAATGCCATTGGCGCCTCGATTGCGCAGATCGGCGGCGAGACAGACAAGGTCTATTCCTATGATGTTGAGGGGCGTGACGCGGCGATGGAAGATGCCATCGCGGGCGCCAAGTCGCGTGCCATTGCCGCCGGTGCTGACGCCGGGACCCTGGAGATCCTGGATATCGAAGAACTGCCGCTGGCTTATGTCCCGGGCGGCGCGGTCCGTCTGCGGGTGAAGGTCGCGGGCGACCTTGCAACTGCGGGAGCAAACTGATCATGAGCCTCACTTCAACGTTTCGCGGCAATGACCTCGTTCTTTCGGAAGCTGACCTGCACGACTTTGCCCGCGGGGCTGCTTTTCTCGGGACCGGTGGCGGCGGTGACCCCTATATCGGCCGGTTGATGGCGCAGAATGCGATCCGCGAATACGGGCATCCGAAGATCGTCAACGTTGATACGTTGGAAGACGACGCAACGGTCGCCTTCGTCGCCATGCTTGGTGCGCCGACGGTCCTCAATGAAAAAGCGACTTCCGGGGCCGACATCGATCTCGCCGTCAAGCGCCTGTCGGAACGGCTGGGACGGCCCATAGATGCGCTTATGCCGGCGGAAATCGGCGGCGTGAATTCGACCGTGCCCATCGTCGCGGCGGCACGCCTCGGTCTGCCTCTGCTGAATGCAGACGGTATGGGGCGCGCGTTTCCCGAGATCCAGATGGTTGTGATGAACTTTGAGGGCGTGCGTGCGACGCCTTTTGTGATTGTCGACGAACATCTCAACTCTGTGATCATCGAAACAGAAACCGCCAAACGCGCCGAAGATTTCGTGCGCTCCGTCGCCATCAATATGGGGTTGAGCTGCATCGTCGCCGGCTATCCCATGACTGGCGCAGAGGTAAAGCGCGCCACGGTTCACAACACACTGACCGAGGCACTTGAGATCGGGCGTGCGATTGCAGCGGGACGACGGGAAGGGGATGCGGTCGGCGCACTTGTCCGCCGCCTGTCGGACTCCTCGATCTACGGCCATGCCCGCGTGCTGTTCGATGGCAAGATCGTAGACCTTCGCCGGGAAACGACGGCGGGTTTCTCTATCGGCCACTGCAGGATTGACGGTCTGAACACTGCCTCCGGATCTATGGACATTCAGTTCCAGAATGAAAATCTGGTTGCACTGGAAAACGGTGAGCTGCGCGCCGTCGTGCCAGACCTGATCACCATCGTTGACCGGGAAACCGCTGAACCTATTCCAACTGAAGCCCTTCGCTATGGCCAGCGTGTAAAGGTGATCGCCGCCGCTGCGCCAAAGCTGCTCAAGACGCCGCAGGCGCTTGAGTTCGTTCATCCAAATTGCTTCGGGCTCGACTTCGACTTTACGCCAATCGATGAGCTGACGGCCTAGACATTCCTGCAAACCGCCTTTCATCTAATCCTTAATGGGGAACCAGACCGTGAAACATTCAAACCTGAAGAACCGCCTTCTCTACTCCGTATGCATCCTGAGTGTCACGGCTCTTGCCACGCCTCTGTGCGCAAGCGCGCAGGAGGGGGCAGACCCCGGCGCGGATGACAAGAGCCGGACGCTCGAAACCGTGACTGTGACGGCCCAGTTCCGCGAACAGGAGTTGCAGGACGTCCCCAGCAGTGTCGTCGCGTTCACCTCCCAGGATATCGAGGATGCCGGTATCAGGTCGACGGAAGACTTCATCGCGCTGACCCCGAATCTCACCTTTGATGACAGCTTTACCTATCTCAACAGCTTCGTGGTCGTGCGCGGTGTCACCCAGATCAACAATGCCGACTCGCCGGTGGCGATCATCGTGGATGGCGTGCCTCAGAACAGCCAGAAGCAATTCAAGATGCCGCTTTTCGACGTGCAGCAGATCGAAGTGCTGAAAGGGCCGCAGGGCTCGCTCTACGGCCGCAACGCGATCGGCGGTGCAATCAATATCGTGACGAAGCAGCCCACGAATACATTTGAGGGGTTCGTTTCCGGTGGTCTCTCAAATGGGGCCGGTTATCGCATGGATGCAGGCCTCAGCGGCCCGATCATCAAGGATCAACTGCTGTTTCGTGTATCGGGATCTTACTACAAGGACGATGGCCTGATCGAGAACACCTATCTCGGCCGTGAGGTGGATTATGTCGATCATGACTACTCCGTCCGCGGCAAACTTGCCTACACGCCGAACGATGTGTTCTCGCTCGACCTGCGGGCCTCTTACACCGATGCGAAAGCCGGCGCGGCGTATGATGCCGTTGTCAACAGCCTGCTCAACCCGGGCTTCCGCTCAGGCAATGATTCCAATGACATCTTCGCGCCAAGATCCAACCTCGCTGGCACAACTGATGCCGACATTACGGACCTGAGCGGCAAGGCGACATGGGATCTCGGCTTCGCAACGGCGACGTACATTCTGGGGTATACTGACCTTACAGAGGACTACCGTGCCGATCTCGACTTTTCCAACCCCACGCAGCCGACATTTGGTCCGTTTGGCCAGCTGGGGCAGGGGCAGAACCTTTCTGTTCAGCTTCTCAGCCACGAATTGCGGTTCGTGTCGCCTGATGACCGCGCCTTCCGGTGGATCGCGGGCGCCTATTATCTCGACACAGACCGCAGCCTCCTGACCCGCGGTTTCCTTGATCTGACCGGTTCGACAAACCAGTTCGAAACCGGCACGGCCATCATCAATCGCAGCGAAGACAACAACAACACAGCCTGGGCCCTGTTTGCTCAAGCCGAGTTTGACCTTACGGACCGCGCAACCCTGCAGGTTGGCGCGCGCTATGACGAGGACGAACGTAATCAGAACGTGCCCGACGTTTCAGGTTCGGACCGGAGCAAAACCTTTGACTCCTTCCAGCCGAAAGTGACGCTGAGCTACGACATTACGCAGGATGTTCTGGGCTATGCCACCTACAGCACAGGATTCCGGTCTGGCGGCTTCAACGCGCCCGGCGTCGTCCTGGATTCATTCGGCGACGAGACGCTGACCAATTACGAGGTTGGGCTGAAGACAAAGTTCCTGAATGGGGATGGAACGCTCAACGTTGCGGCGTTCTCGTCGCAGAGTGATGGGTTCCAGTTCTTCTTTGTCGATGCCAGCACCGTGTCACAAATCATCTCAAACCTGGACAAGGTTGACTTGCGCGGTTTCGATGCGGACTTCCAGTATCGCGTCAGCGATCAGTTCACGGTCTCGGGCGGCGTCGGCTACACAGACTCCGAAATCAAGTCTATCGGCAATGCCCAGTTGGAGGCCTATCTGGTCGCATCGGGTGTGAATCCTGCTCAGGTTATTGGCTCGCACACGCCGAAGACGACGGAATGGTCGTTCAATCTGGGCGGCCAGTATGTCCAGCGTCTCAGTTCTGACATGAGCGCCGTATTCCGCGCAGATTATGAGTATCAGGGCGACAAATTCTGGCAGATCGACAATCTCGATGTGCGCGACCCGGTCAGCCTCGTCTCGCTCCGGGCCTCGCTTGAAACCGAGCGCTGGTCAGCATCCATCTGGGGCAAGAACCTTCTCGACGAAGAATATTACGCCGACTTCAACCCATCCCAATATGCAGGTGCCCCGTTTGACCTGGGGTCCCAGGCACGCCCTGCGACGTATGGGATTGATTTCAAATATAAATTCTAGGCGCTGTTTATTGGGTGACCAGATCTGGTGTTGCAATCAGATCTGGTCATCGGCCCGCCGGCTGAGGCCTAGTCGGTTTCCAGGCGCTCGATCGGCCCGCCCGCGTCGGCCTGCAGACGCAGCGCTTCGCGCACCTGGCCGCGCAGGACCAGCGTGTTGATGTCCTCCGGGTCCGCCTCCATGGCTGCGGTCACGTCCAGCATGGCTTTGTCCGGATCGCCCTTGGCGAGCCAGGCAGCGCCGCGCATCTGGTAGGCTTCGCCTGCGTCTGGCACGCGCAGCAGGACGGCGTCGAGGTCTTCGATGGCCTCGTCGTAATTCTCCAGCAGCATGTGGGCCGAGGCCCGGTCCAGCAGCAGTTCCGGCGCATCGGGGGCGATCTTCAGGGCGCCATCGAAGGCCTGCAGGGCGGAGTCCGGATCATCGGCCTCAATCCAGGCATTTCCGGCCTGCGAGAGATAGGCCGCGCGCTGCGCCAGCGTGCCGCCATCCGTTGAATTTGCGAGGTTTTTCAGCCGTTCGGCGCCTTCTGCCTGATGCCCGAGAGCGATCAGCGCCATGGCCGTGCACTGGCGTGCGCCGGGGCGGTTGCCCTGATAGAGCCAGGCGAGGCCGTCTTCATAGGCGTCGTCCGGGTCGGTTTCGATCTTGGTGAGGCAGGCCTCCAGCCGGGCCTGTTCCTCAGCTGCGATACGCTCTCCGGCCGATTGCAGCATCACGAGCGAGACGGCGGCAGCGGTGAGAAGGGGCATGGATCGGACACTCCGGAACCTGTAACAAACCCCATAGATACAATGGGATCGGGCGAGGCAAATGACAGTTCAGCCATCTGTGCTTTTTGTTGCCGGGCTTGGCTATAGCGCCACACATCTGGCGCGGATCTGGCCGGGCCCGGTGGCCGGTACGGTGCGCAGCGAGGCGAAAGCCGCAGCGCTGCGGGCCGGCGGCATCGACGCCCGCGTCTGGGATGGCGATAGCCCCCTCCAGCTGCCCGATCAGGCATGCCTTCTGGTGACGATCCCGCCGGATGCGCATGGCTGCCCCGTGTTACGCCATGTGCATGGCGGACCCGGCCATGACCATACCGGACCGGATCATGACTATACCGGACTAAGCCATGATCTCAGCGTGACCTATTTGTCGACCACCGGCGTCTATGGCGACCTGGCCGGCGGCTGGGCCTTCGAGTGGAGCGCGCCCCACCCGCAGAGTCGCCGCGCGGCCGCCCGCACCCTGGCGGAGGATCAGTGGCGCGAGGCGACCGGCGGGCGCGTCAGCATCGTTCGCCTGCCGGGCATCTATGGGCCCGGCCGCTCCGCCTTTGACCGGCTGCGGGCGGGCACGGCCCGGCGCGTGGTGAAGCCGGGGCAGGTCTTCTCCCGCGTGCATGTAGACGATATCGCGAGCGGCCTGCTGGCCCTGCACCAGCGCCCGGAGGCGGCCGCGCGGGCAGGGGGCGTGTTCCACCTCTGCGACGACGAACCGGCCCCGCCGCAGGATGTGATCGCCCATGCCGCGCGCCTGCTCGGGATGGACCCGCCGCCGGAGGTGCCCTTCGAGTCAGCCGGCCTCAGCCCCATGGCCCGCAGTTTCTATGCCGAGTGCAAACGCATCTCCAACGCCCGCACCAAGGCGGCCCTGAACTGGCGCCCGAAATACCCCACCTACCGCGAAGGCCTCGCCGCGATTCTGGCGGGGGAGGGCTGATCAGGCGGCGGCGGGCGCGGCGGCCAGCATCTTCGCCCGCGCGGCGCGCCATTCCATCAGGCCCACCACGCACATGGCGAGGAAGATGCCGTAGAGCCCCGCCGTCAGCCACAGGCCCTTGAAGGCATAGAGCGGGATGTAGATCAGGTCTGCCGCGATCCACAGCCACCAATTTGCGATCCATTTGCGCGACAGCATGAACTGCGCCACCAGGCTCAGCGCGGTGGTGATCGCGTCCCATCCGGCGACGGTGGAATCGGTATAGCGGGAGAGGCCGAACTGGATCGCCGCCCAGATCACGCCCACGGCGGCGAGGCAGGCGATAAACTGCGGCAGGGTGGGGTCGTGCACGGTGAGGGCGGTGTGATCCTCCGCCCCGTAGAGCCAGGAATACCAGCCATAAAGCGCCAGCCCGAAATAAACCACCTGCAGCCCCGCATCGGCATACAGGCCCGAGCCAATGAACAGCACAAAGAAGAAAATATAATTCGCGATCCCAACCGGAAAATTCCAGATATTCCGCTTCACCACGAGCCACACGCAAAGCGCGCCGGTGACGAAGCCCGCGATTTCAGTCCAGGTCATGAGTGGGCGCCTATCTCTATGATACCGAAGGTCGGATCGCTCGTGGGATTAGATCAGTTTTTTCGGTGTCATGACGGCTTTGGGCCATTTTCATTGAGAAACTCTTCTAGTGATTTAAATTCCGCTTCATCTTCTTCATTGAGTTGTCGTGCGGCGCTAAAGAACCCCTTGATGGCCTTATCTCTGAGGCGAACTAAGGTTTCCAAAAAGACTATATCATCCATAGGCGACTCGCCTTCTGGCATTAAAAAACTGGTGATATGGCACAAAGTGGATGCGGTGCTGGCTCCAGGCTCTTCCAGACCTGCGTTACTTGCACCCGACAACAATCCGGAGTGCGAGACCATGTCAGTTTGTCGAAAAAATAGTGCACGGGCTCCAGCGTGCACGTTAAAACTCGCCATTTTATAATGGGAAAGATTTGCTTGGCTTTGCGCGAAGACTATCAAGTCAGTGAGGTTCGGATTATCTTTGCCGACCACATTTGAAGCCCAGCCGTATTCGTTTCTGAAATTTTTTCCGTGGATCTTGAGCAGTCTTTGATACTCCTCTTCGATCTGTGCTAGTTCTTCTTCTGGTATTGCGTCGCCCCCCGAATGTTCAAGAGTTTCCATATAGCGACTGGCGGCTTTCTTAATATCTATCTGATTGTGATCGACATACTTGCGGGCAATCTCGTTGTCTTGGGAAAAAATGATTGTTGCGATCACAGAAATTTCAAAGAGCGTTCTCCACCTTGCCATAGCTCCGTCTGCATAGCCTGCTTCCAACAGAGTGATTATCTCTGCGGCTACCTGACATGCGCGCATGTGGAGTCCGAATATGAGGTCTGCTTTTGGGGTCAGAGTAGAATTGTCGTTGGAGGTTTCTTCATCCAACCTAGTTGCTCCGTACTCACGAGATATTTCTAATATAATATTGAGTGGTACTAAGCCCTTTCTCCAACGATAAATAAGACGTTCGGAAAACGCGGTTAGCTCGGACCGTCGCAGCGAGGCTTCCATATGCCATTGCTTATTGAAAGTCTTCAGCATTCTTTTTGCGGTTTTTGTTACGGTCCGATCGATAATGTCTGGCAAGTTCTCCAATAGTTTTTTCGCCTTGTCCTTCAAGGCTTTGTTGTCTTCATCGGTGAAAGTAAGACTGAGGTGGTGAGTTTTATCGGGCCCAGAATGTTCTTCGGGAAGATCAATCGTGACACTGTTCATGTCAGCTGCGAGTATCTCTCGTGCGACCCGCTTAATAGACTCTTCCGATAGCGACACTTCAAGGTCTTGAAGTTTCTTTTCAATTAGATCTTTGAGGATTAGCTCTGGTACTTTTTCGCCAATTTTTTCGAATGTTTCCTGCAGCGGGAATTCTCGTGCCACGATAGTTCTATTCCTCTGTTCATATCATCGGGTGAGTTGGTATCCATGTAATGTCGAAATCAATATTTGGGCTGGCCGCAATTACATGTACTAAAACACCCCCATCTTCAGCCCGGCCCCCAGTACGGCGCCCAGTTCGCGGCACTTTTCCAGGTCCGCTTCCGGGATCGTCTTCTCCGCTAAAATCTCTTCCGGGGTCTGAGCGCTGGTGTTGAGGATGAGGGGCGGTTGCACTTCGCGGAGGCGCCAGCCCTTGGCGATGCGGGCAGCTTGGCGGGCGGCGCTGTCTCCGTCGCTGCCAGCGCAGATCATCAGGGCATAGGGGCGCCCCTCGATCCGTCCGAGCACGGGGTAATAGCAGCGGTCGAAGAATTCCTTCATCGCGCCGGATAGCGCGGCGAGGTTTTCCGGCCCGGCGAAGAGGTAGCCGTCAGCGGCCTTGAGATCTTCCGGCATGGCATCCTCGGCGCGCATCAGCACGGCGTCTGCCTCTTCCTTCGCGGCGGCGAAGGCGGCTTCGGCCATCTGGCGCGTGCCACCTGTGCGGGAATGATAAACAATCAATAATTTGGACATCTCGCCGCCCATGTTAGAACTCTGCCGCATGAAAGGACACAAGAATCCTTTCCCAAAAACTGGAGGAACACCATGCCGACTCCGATTGAAATCGAGATCGAAGGCAAGACTTACAAGGGTAGCTATCAGACGGACGGGCATTTGCTGACCACGCGCTACCGCATGCAGGCCATGACCGATGAAGTGCGCTCGACCGCGCCCGCCATCGCCGCCCGCGGCATGCTGGCCCGGCTCGTCCGGCTGGAACAGGACGCGCCGGCCGATGCGGGGCCGCAGTAAATCCGAAAAAACTTGACGCATGTGTCATCTTTTCTGAAGGTGATGCATGACTCAGGAATTTCTATCGCCCGCTGACGTCGCCGCGAGCCGTCGGCCGCTGCCGCGCGCCCTCACTCTGCCGCCCGCCGCCTATACGGATGCGGGGCTCTGGCATGTCGAAAAATCACGTGTGCTGGCGCGCAGTTGGCTGCCGCTGGCGCGTGTGGATCAGGTGCCGGGGGCGGGGGACTATCTCTCGGCCGATCTGGCGGGCGAGCCGGTCATGGTGGTGCGCGGGGAGGATGGCGCGGTGCGCGTGCTGTCGCGCGTCTGCCGGCACCGGGCCGCGCTGGTGGCGGAGGGGCAGGGCTGCCGCAAGCTGTTCACCTGTCCTTACCATGCCTGGTCGTACGACACGGCAGGCGCCCTGGTGCGCGCGCCGCTGATGGAAGGGGCAGAGGGCTTCGACCCGGCCATGCTTGGCCTGCGCGAGATCCGCTCGGAAATCTGGGAAGGCTTCGTCATGGCGACGCTGGACGCCGGCGTGCCGGCCTTTGCGCCGCAGGTCAGCGGCCTCGCGGACTATCTGGCGAACTACAACCTCAGCGGGTTCGTCGTGGCGCGCACGCTGGACTATGCCCATGGCTGGAACTGGAAGGTGCTGGCCGAGAATTTCATGGAGGCCTACCACCATATCGCGGCGCATTCGAAAACGCTGGAGCCCGGCTATCATGCCCGCGACTCACAGGTGCCGGACACGGGACAGCCCTGGTCCGTCCTGCATATGCCCGCCGCTGACCGGGAGGCGCCCCAGCCGCCCGTGCCGGGCCTCAAAGACTGGCAGCTGCGGGACCTGATCGCGGCCATCGCCTTTCCGGGGCTGATGCTGGCCATGCAGGGGCCATTCATGGCCTGGTACCAGATGACGCCGCAGGCCGCAGGCCGGCTGGACCTGAAGATCCATCTCTGCTTCCCGGACTGGATGCAGGAGCTGGACGACTACGCCGCCATTGTGGACGGGGCCGAAGCCTCCATCCGCGGCGTGCACGCGGAAGACATCGCCGCGAACGATCTGGTCTGGGCGGGCCTTAATGCGCCGTTGTCACGCGCCGGGCCGCTCTCGCCGCTGGAGAAGTCGATCTGGCAGATGAACCAGTGGTGGCTGGACCGGATGGGCGCCTAGGTGCCTGTAATTCCGGCGATTTCACCGCAGGTCGCCAGCAGGCGGGCGATGTCCTGATCGCGGGAGAGGCGGTGGTCGCCATCCTTGATCAGGGTGAAGACGAGATCGGCCGAGGTCATCGTCTCGACCAGCCGGAAGGCGTGGCGCCAGGGCACGTCCGGGTCTTCGGCGCCCTGCAGGATACGCACGGGGCAGGTGAGGCCGATGGGGGCGTCCAGCAGCTGCCAGTCGCGGCCATCCTCGATCAGCGCCTTTGTGATCGGGTAGGGCTCGCCATAGTCCGACGGGCGCAGGGTCAGGCCCTGCGTCATGATCTCTTCCTGCTGGCGGGGCGTGAATTCGGGCCACATCAGCTTTTCCGTGAAGTCGGGCGCCGGCGCGATCAGCACCATGCCGGCCAGCCGTTCACGCCGGGCGAGGCCGGAGAGCAGCGCCATCCAGCCGCCCATGCTGGAGCCGACCAGGACCAGCGGCCCCTCTGTCAGTGCGTCGATCGCGTCCAGCGCATCCTCGCGCCACAGGGAGATCGTGCCGTCCTCGAACGCGCCGCCTGATTCGCCATGGCCGGAATAGTCAAAGGCCAGAAAGCCATGGCCTTCGTCTTTGGCCCATTGCTCCAGGCGCATGACCTTGGAGCCTGTGATGTCGGACTTGAATCCGCACAGCCATACATAGGTCAGGTCGCTGCGGGCGGGGGCGCAGCGGCGATAGGCCAGCTGTCTGCCATGAGGGGAGATGAATTGTTCGGTTGTCATAACCTGTCCGTTCCGCCATCTCTCTCGCCTGTCAAGCGAATGGGTGGCACGCGACTTGGAATCTCTCCCCGACATAAAAGGCAAGACGATCCTTCAGGTTACGCCTGAACTGTCTGCAGGCGGCGTGGAACGCACCGTTCTGGAAGTGACCGAAGCCATTGTGGAGGCGGGCGGCCGGGCGCTGCTGGCCAGCCGTGGCGGTCGCCTCGAAGGCGAGTTCGAAAAACTGGGCGGCCAGCTGTTCCGCATGGATGCCAAATCCAAGAACCCGGTCGTGATCAAGCTCAATGAGGGCAAGCTGAAACGCATCATCCGGGCCGAAGGGGTGGACCTTGTGCATGCCCGGTCCCGCGCGCCGGCCTGGAGCGCCTGGACGGCCGCGAAAGCCACCGGCGTGCCGTTCGTGACCACCTATCACGGCGCCTATTCCGGAGAGGAAGGCCTGAAACGGAAGTATAATTCCGTCATGGCGAAGGGCGATCTGGTGATCGCCAATTCCCAGTGGATCGCGGCGCATGTGCAGCGGGTCCACGACATCCCGCCAGAGCGGATCGTGACCATCCCGCGCGGTGTGGATCTCGAAGCGTTTTATCCGGGCGCCGTCACACCGCAGCGGATCGACGCGGTCCGCACGCGCTGGGGCCTGAAAGATGACAAACGCCTGACCCTGTTCCTGCCGGGCCGCCTGACGGAATGGAAAGGCCAGCTGCTGGCGATTCAGGCGCTGGCCCTGCTGGCACCGGAAGAGCGGGACGGGCTGGTTCTTGTGCTGGCCGGGGATGCGCAGGGCCGCGATGCCTATGAAGGCCGGATCTATGACACGATCCGCCAGTTGCAGCTGGACGGGCAGGTGCTTGTGGTGGGCCACGAGACAGACATGCCGGCCGCTTACCTTGCCAGCGATATTGTCATGGCGCCCTCAACCCGGCCGGAAGCCTTCGGGCGGACGGCGGCGGAAGCGTCTGCCATGGCGCGGCCGGTGATCGTGTCCGATCATGGCGGCGGGCGCGAAACCGTGCTCGACGGGGAGACCGGCGCCCGCTTCCAGCCGGGCGATGCGGCGGCGCTGGCGGGCGCGATCCGGGCGCTGCTGGCGGTCGGGAAAACCGCCCGCGCGGGCATGGGCCAGGCCGGACAGGCGCATGTGCGCAGCCATTTCTCCAAGCGGGGGCTTCAGATGGCCACCCTCGGCGTCTATAAGCGCCTGATCGGTTAGGGGACCGACGAGGTAGGCAGTAGGCATGGCAAAAACCGCAAAGCTCGCCAGCCCGGTTAATCCGGGGGCTGGCGCCAAGGAAGTTCTGGTCATCAAGCTGAGCGCGCTCGGGGACTTTGTGCTGGCCCTTGGTGCGATGAAAGCCGTGCGGGAATTTCATCCCTCCGCTCGTATCACGCTGCTGACGACGCCGCCTTTCGAGACTTTCGCAAAATCTTGCCCGTATTTCGACCGGGTCGAAACCGATGGCCGCCCCGACACGATGAAGGCGACGACGGCGCTGCTCAGCCGCATCCGCAAGACGAAATACGACATCATCTATGACTTCCAGACGTCCGGGCGCACGAAGAATTATTTCTCGGCGCTGAGCCGTATGGGCAAGGCGCCGCTCTGGTCCGGCCACCATGAGAAGGCGGCCTTCTTCCACGACAATCCGGACCGGGCGACCATGCACTCGATCGACCGGCTGGCAGAGCAACTGGCCGTGGCGGGCGTGGCGCCGGACGGGCGCTGGAACCGTGAGAACTTTCCGAAGCCGGACCTCAGCTGGGTGCGGCCGAAACTGCGTGATGCCCCGCGGCTGCAGCCGGCCTATTTCGGGCTGGAACAACCGTACATGCTGCTGATCCCGGGCGCGTCCGAACACCGGGAAGCGAAGCGCTGGCCGGTGGAACGGTTTGCCGAACTGGCCAGACGCGTTGCCGATGCAGGGGTGACGCCCGCCATTATCGGCGGCAAGGCCGAGGGCAAGATCGCGCAGGACATATTGAAGCGGGAGAAACGGGCCAAGAGCCTCGTCACCCGGACGGACCTGTTTCAAATCGTCACCCTGGCGGAGAAAGCCGCCTTCGTTGTCGGCAATGATACCGGCCCGATGCACATGGCTGCAATCGCCGGTGCGCCGGGCGTTGCGCTGTTTGCCACCAATGAAAGCAACCCGGATCACGCGGCCCCGCGGGGCGCCCGGTCACCGATCATCAATTCGGCACCGACGCTGGCAGAATTGGAGATCGACACGGTCTGGCGGTCAATTCTGGCGCTGGGTGTGCTTCCCACTTGACCGCGCCGCAATTTTTGCCGAGTGCGCTTTGCCTTGAATATGCCCGCAACTACAGGCATATTCAGGCATCCGAGAATAGCCACAAAGGAGATCGGCCATAGCTCGCAGACCAATGAATGAAGCGCCCCAGAAGGAAAAGGGACCGCGCACCAATGACGACATCAAGGCCGCCAAGGTCCTGTTGATCGACGAACACGGTGAGAAACAGGGAGTGATGCCGCTGGCAGCAGCTCTGGATGCTGCGCGTGAAGCGAGCATGGACCTCGTCGAAGTTTCGCCGAACCAGGAAGTGCCTGTCGTCAAGATTCTAGACTATGGCAAGCTGCGTTTCGAAGAGCGGAAGAAGAAAGCCGCTGCGAAGAAAAAGCAGAAGAATTCCGAGCTCAAAGAAATCAAGATGCGTCCGAACATCGACGTGCATGACTATGGCGTCAAAACGAAAGCGATGACGCGCTTCTTCGAAGCGGGCGACAAGGTGAAAGTCACCCTGCGCTTCCGCGGACGGGAAATGGCGCACCAGCATCTGGGCATGGAATTGCTGAACCGGGTGAAGGAAGACTTCGACGAAGTGGCGAAAGTGGAGCTTGAGCCGAAGCTCGAAGGCCGCCAGATGACGATGGTTCTGACGCCGCGCTGAACGGGGCGCTGAACACCATCGACAACACCCTCTAGACACCGTCTATACACCCTCAAGAGCCGGCTGGGCGGACCCTGCCGGCTTTTCCCGTTCCTGTGGGGGATTTCAGCGAAAAACCCGAGTGCATTTCCAGCCGCTTTCGCCCCTTGATTCCCTTGTCTCAATCCGCCATAAGCCGCCTCTTCCGAGTGGTGCAGGCGAACGGCATGCCCTCCACTCATGAAAACCGGGCCGCCCGCAAGGGTGCGAGCTCCACGAAACAAGGAGAATGAAATGCCGAAGATGAAGACCAAGAAGGCCGCTGCAAAGCGCTTCAAGATCACCGCCTCGGGCAAGCTGAAGCACGGCGTCGCCGGCAAGCGCCACCGCCTGATCAGCCACAACGCGAAATACATCCGCCAGAACCGCGGCACGTCCGTCGGTGCCAAGGCTGATGAAGCCCGTGTGAAAAAGTTCCTGCCGTACGGCCTCTAAGCTGCCGTCGCTGACTTAAACAAGATCTTGAAAGAAGGAGGCTCAGATGCCCCGCTCCCGCGCTAAAGTTCCTGCCCATGCCCGCCACAAGAAAGTCCTGAAGCAGGCCAAGGGTTTCCGTAACCGCCGTAAGAATACGTTCCGCATCGCGCACCAGTCCGTCTGGGAAGCCGGCCAGTACGCTTATGTCGGCCGTAAAGTGAAGAAGCGGAAGTTCCGCTCGCTCTGGATCCAGCGTATCAACGCCGCTGTCCGCATCCACGATGACGAGATGAACTACTCGCAGTTCATCAACGGCCTGACCAAGGCCGGTATCGAAGTCGACCGCAAAGTGATGTCCGATATCGCCATCAAGGATCCGGACGCATTCGGCGCTCTGGTCGCTCAGGCCAAATCGGCACTCGCCTAAGTTCTTTAAAGACTGAAGCTACAGGAACGACCTCATGTCGAAGTCCCCGAATACCATTCTGCACCCGGCCAAGAAGCCGCGCGTCAAGCGCCGCAACGCGACCTGGAGTGCCAATCTCGGCAAGCGGTCGAAAGTCCGCGTGTTTGGCAACACCAAGCGTGCGCGTCTCGCCCGCAAGAAAGCTGCCGGCAAGTAAGCTTTCTGTGAGGCCCCGCGCCGCCGGTGACCGCCTGAAAAGGCAGCCGCCGAACCGAATGAGAGAAAGCCCGGCCATCGCGCCGGGCTTTTTCATTTCCAGATTTGCATGATCCCGCGAAGCGCCTACAAAGCCCGCGGAACCATAAAAGGGGCAAGACCTTGTCCGATATCACGACGATCGAAAACGAAGCGCTGGCGGCAATTGCCGGGGCGGCTGACCTGGACGCTCTGGACGCGGTGCGCGTGGCAGAGCTGGGCAAGAAGGGCAGGGTCTCCGGCCTGATGGGCTCGCTGGGCAAGATGAGCCCGGAAGAGCGCAAGGAAAACGGCCCGAAGCTGAACGCGCTGAAAAACCGCGTGAATGATGCCGTCACCGCCCGCAAGGCCGAACTCGAAGCCGAGGCGCTGGAGAAGCAGCTGGCCAGCGAGACGCTGGACCTGACCCTGCCACCGGCCCCCGGCCCGAAGGCCGGCGCGCTGCACCCGGTCATGCAGGTGTTCGAGGAAGTCGCGGCCATCTTCGGCGACATGGGCTTCACCGTGGCCGAAGGCCCGGACGTGGAAGACGACTGGCACAATTTCACCGCACTGAACTTCCCCGAAGGCCACCCGGCGCGGGAGACGCACGACACCTTCTTCATGAAGGCGCAGGAAGGCGACGCGCCGAAAGTGCTGCGCACGCATACCTCGCCGGTGCAGATCCGCACCATGATGAAGCAGAAGCCGCCGATCCGCATTCTTGTGCCGGGCCGGGTTTACCGCAATGACTGGGACGCGACGCATACGCCGATGTTCCACCAGGTCGAGGGGCTCGTCATCGAGAAGGGCACCCATATGGGGCACCTCAAAGGCTGCCTCATCGATTTCGTGAAAGCCTTCTTCGAGGTGGATAATGTGGAAGCCCGCTTCCGCCCGCACTTCTTTCCGTTCACGGAGCCATCGGCCGAAATGGACGTGAAATATACCCGCAAGGGTGAGACGATCGAGATCGGCGCTGGTGACAGCTGGATGGAGATCCTCGGCAGCGGCATGGTGCACCCGAACGTGCTGCGCAATTGTGGCATCGATCCGGATGAATATCAGGGCTTCGCCTTCGGTATGGGGATCGACCGTCTGGCCATGCTGAAATACGGCATGCCGGACCTGCGCCCGTATTTCGAGGCCGATCCGCAATGGACCCGCCATTACGGCTTCGCGCCGTGGTCGACGCCTTCCGTCAGCGGTGGGTTGAGCTGAGGACAACGGCATGGGCACAGGCAACAAAGCTGAAATGCTGATTGCGATCTGCGCGGTTATCACCAGCGCGATTGCGGTCTTCATTGCCTGGGATCAGGGACGCGTGATGCGGGCCCAGCAGCACGGCTCTGTTTATCCTGTGCTGCAGTCGGATGGCTATGTCGCTACCGATCCGCGTGTGCGCGAGATCGGGGTGCGTTTCCGCAACAGCGGCGTCGGGCCTGCCCTGGTTGAGTCGGTCGAGATGCTGAAAGACGGCAAGCCGCTGGACAGCCTGGCCGCCTATCGTGACGCACTGCCGGGCGGCTATGACCTGTCATGGACAAGCATGGTGGGCCGCGCCGTAGCGCCGGGAGAAACGATCAGCGCCTTGCGCATTTCCTGGCCGGCGGACGCCATCAGCCCGGAAGAGCAGGCCGAAACGGCCGCAGAGTGGGGCGCGCTGACCATGCGGGTCTGCTATTGCTCTGTGTTCAAACGCTGCTGGCAGGTCAACGGCCTGTCAGAGAATTCACCTGCCCGGCGCGTGAAGGCCTGCACGCGCAGCAAAGAAGATATTTTTGAGAACCTGTCCGCGGTCAATCAGGTTCAAGACGCATTAAATCCCGAACTGGAATAGACGATGAGTTCACATGACAGAAGAGGACTGCGGTGATGACCAATCCAGGTGGTCCAAATGAGGCGTCTCCCGTGATTTCCGACGATGAGAAATTTCGAGCGGCGTACTCAACAGTTTCGGAATATGCAAATTATCATGAGCGCTTAATAGACTCCTCAGTGGCGCCTTACATCACAATATCGTTCGTGCTTGCCGGTGCGATCATTGAGCCTAAATGGCGTGAAGCGTTTGGTGTATGGCCAGCGATCGGTGGCTTGATAATCAGTGTGATCTGGTTTCTACGAGCCTACCGGTGGCGCTTGTGGATGTTGACCGCATTGAAGCAGGTGCGACGACTGGAAAAGCGAAATGAGATCGAACTGGGGCGCGGCTCAATCTTTAAAGCGGGCCAGAAAAAACACACGTTTCTTCTCTGCAGTCCTTCCAGCGCCCTTATGACGATAAGTTTGTACGCCTTTGGCGTCATGGGGTTCTTGGTAGCCGCAATCATTCTAGCCTTGGGAACAATAGTATGAAATTCACCCTTTCCTGGCTGAGCGACCATATCGCCTCCAAGGCGACGCTGGAGGAAATTCTTGCCTGCATGCTGAAGGCCGGCCTTGAGGTCGAGGACGTGCAGGACCCGCGCGAGACGCTGAAGGACTTCACCGTCTGCAAGGTGATCGAAGCCGAGCCTCATCCGGATGCGGACAAGCTGCGCGTGTGCAAGGTGGAAACCGTGGACGGCATGAAGCAGATCGTCTGCGGTGCGCCGAATGCGCGCGCGGGCATGACGGCCATCTATGCCCCGCTGGGCACCTGGATTCCGGGGCTCGACTTCGCACTGGACAAAAAGCCCCGCAAGATCCGCGGCGTGGAAAGCCATGGCATGATGTGCTCCACAAAGGAGATCGAAGCCGGCGAAGATCATGACGGCATTGCCGACCTCGACGCTTCCATTCCACTTGGCACGCCGGCGGCCGAGGCGCTCGGCCTCGCTGATCCGGTGATCGATTTCGAAGTGACGCCGAACCGGCCGGACTGGCTGGGCGTGCAGGGTATTGCGCGTGATCTCGCCGCGGCGGGGGCAGGGCGGTTCATCCCGCATGACGCGAAGAAAATCTCCGGCAGCTTCGACTGCCCGGTCGAGATCAGACTTGAGGCGCCGGACGCCTGCCCGATGTTCGCCGGGGCATTGATCAAGGGCGTGAAGAACGGTCCGTCACCGGACTGGATGCAGCGGCGCCTGAAGGCCGTCGGCATCCAGCCGCGTTCGCTGCTGGTCGATGTGACCAATTACATCTCGCTGGACCGGGCCCGCCCGCTGCACGCCTATGATGCGGCAAAGCTGCAGGGCGCGGTTACGGCGCGGCTTGGCAGGAAAGGCGAGAAGCTCGTCGCCATTGACGGCAAGACTTATGACATCGGCGAAGAGATGTGCGTGATCGCTGACGACAGCGGCGCCATCGGCCTTGGCGGCGTGATGGGCGGTGAGTCCACTTCTGTCTCGGACGAGACGGTGGACGTGTTCATCGAGAGCGCCTGGTTCGACCCGCTGCGCACTGCGCGCACGGGGCGGGCGACCGGCATTCATTCCGATGCGCGCTACCGGTTCGAGCGCGGCGTCGACCCGCAATCCTGCGTCGACGGGCTGAACCTCGCCGTGGCGTTGATCACAGAGTTTGGCGGCGGCACGGTGTCGACGCCGAATGTGGCCGGCATGATCCCGGCCCGGGCCGACAAGGTGACCTTCTATCCGGCCGACGTGGACCGCCTGACCGGCCTGAAGGTCAAAGGCCCCGACATGCGCCGTATCCTGAAGGATCTGGAGTTTTCCATCGAGGATGCAGGCGAGGCCTGGTATCTGATGCCGCCAAGCTTCCGCTTCGATATGGAACAGTCAGCCGACATCGTGGAAGAGATTGCCCGCATGGTCGGTTACGACCAGTTGCCGACGGAATCGCTGCCGGCGCCTGAGGGCGGTATCCGCGCCATCACGACCCCGCTGCAGGCGCGCGTGCGTACGGCGCGGCGCGTGCTGGCGGCGCGCGGCTTCCTCGAAGCGGTGACGTGGAGCTTCATGTCTAAGGAAAATGCGGCCCTGTTCGGCAAGACGCCGGACAGCCTGACCGTTGCCAATCCCGTGGCCAGCGATCTGGACCAGATGCGTCCGTCGATCCTCGCAAACCTCGCCAGCGCCGCCCAGCGCGCTGCGAACCGCGGAGAGCCGGGCGCGCGCTTCTTCGAGGCAGGCCCGATCTATCTGGGCGATGGGCCGGACGAACAGCGCACAATGGTTGCCGCGCTTGTCCGCCCGGTCAGCGAACGCCACTGGCAGGGGGCGCCGAAGCCTTATGATTCCTACGCCGCGAAGGCAGACCTGTTCGCCGTGCTCGAAGCGCTGGGCCAGCCGGGGGACCGCTTTCAGGTGGCCGCGCCGTCGCAGGGGCATTGGCATCCGGGGCAGGCGGCTGCGCTGAAGCTCGGCCCGAAAGTTACCGTGGCCCATTTCGGCGCGCTGCATCCCGGCGTGCTGAAACAGCTGGACGTGGAAGGCCCGGCCTTCGGGTTCGAGCTGAACCTCAACGCGCTGCCGGTGATGAAGGCGAAAGCCACCAAGACGAAATCCGTCCTTGAACGGTCGGACCTGACCCCGATCCGGCGCGACATGGCCTTCATGGTGGATGAAACCGTTCCGGCGGCAGATATCGTCCGCTTCGCCAAAGGCGCCGACAAGCAGCTGATCAGCCTGGTTGAGGTATTCGACGTCTATCAGGGCAAGGGCGTGCCGGACGACAAGAAGTCCGTCGCCTTCGAGATGACGATCCAGCCGAAGGAAAAGCTGAAGGATGAAGACATCCAGGCGCTGATGGACAAGGTCGTGGCGGCCGTCGCCAAAGGCTGCGGCGGTGTGCTAAGAGGGTAAGCCGCAGGGGAACGCAGCGAGGCCGGACATGGTGGTGCAGCAGCTGATGGTGCAGAAGGGGCTGCGCTACAAGCTCTATCAGGAGCTGGTGCCGGAAGCGCGCCTGCGCAGCATCTCGGTCACCAACCTCTTCATCGTTGCACTGGTCCTGCTGAGCTTCCTGTTCCTGGCGCTGGAGACAGAGCCTGTCCTGAATTCGCAGCCGGAATGGCGGGCCGTGTTCCGCGCGTTCAATGTCTTTGTCGTGTTCGCCTTCGCGGTGGAGTATGTGCTGCGGGTGTTTGTGGCGGGGCTGGACCCGGAATACCGGGGCATTGGCGGCCGGCTCAAATACATGACGCGGTTCTATTCGATTGCGGACCTGCTGGCCTTCCTGCCGGAAATGATCGTGATGATGGCCGGGTTCGGCATTCCACTGATCGCGCTGCGGGTGCTGCGCCTGTTCCGGCTGATCAAGATTGCGCGCTTTGTGCCTGCGTTCGACATTTTCGGCGCGGCGGTGAGGCGGGCGGGCATGCAGCTCCTGATGGCGCTCGCGATGGCGCTGGTGCTGGTCTATGTCTCAGCGGTCGCGCTTTATTTTATCGAAGGGGTCGGCGGCCAGCATCAGGAAAGCTTCGCCTCCATCCCGCGTGCCATCTGGTGGGCGATCGCGACGCTGACCACAGTCGGCTATGGCGATGTCTATCCGGTGACGCCGCTGGGCCGGATGTTTGCCTCGGTCATCGCGATTGCCGGGATCGGCGTTGTGGCGCTTCCGGCCGGCGTGTTCGCCAGTGCCTTCTCGGATGAGCTGCGCGATCGCCAGGAGGCGAGGGAACAGGCTGCCACCCATGCCTATTCCGCTCAGGCAGAGCGGACCCCGGACGGGAAAGTGCCTTTGCCGGGCACAGATGGCGGGCTGGAGGACTAAGGCCGGACGGTCAGTCGTCGATGCGGGCGCGCGGGCGGGTTGCCACGAACAGGGCCCCGAAGGCGAGGATCGACAGGCCGATGCCCAATGGAACGGGCCGTTTCCAGAAAGCCACCCCGATGATGGCGGCGGACAGGCCCATGCCGCCGAGGGCTGCGGCCTTGCCGGCGGCGCTGAGCGCACCGGTTTCGACAAAGATGCGAATCGGCGGGCCGATCTTCGGGCGGGCATAGATCCACGCTGCCCAGGCCGGATTGGAGCGGGCGAAGGCCAGCGCAGCGACAATCCAGAACACTGTGGTGGGCCAGATAGGCAGAAACAGGCCGATCGCGCCAAACGCGAAAGAAATGACTCCGAGGATCCGCCAGCTCCACATGACGCGACGATGGCGCGTGGTGCGGCGGCTGGCAAGCTGGCTTTGGCGGTGCTGCGACGACGAAAACCCGAATAATGTCGGAATTGTCCAATTCGCGCCCTGTTCGCGCCCCCGCGAAGATGTGTAAGAGTGTTCACATTACACGTAGGAGAGGCTTCATGACGCACTTCATCCCGGGCCAGGGGGGATACGGCAAGGCAATGCTGATGGCGTTGCTCGTGAGTCTTCTCGCGGCATGTGGAGGAGGCGGCAAGACAGACCGCTCCGGACCCAGCCACAATGAAGAAGGCGCGGTCGTTCAGCTGTCGCCGGCCGACAGCGTGGCTGCCCGCCAGCGCGAGAAACGGCGCCAGGCGGCGATGGATACCCGCGAACAGGACTTTACCTATTTCCGCTACCGCATCGACACCAGCCAGGATGCGCCGCTGGCCTGTTTCGTCTTCTCCGCGGCGCTGGACCCGGAAACGGACTATTCTCCCTATGTTGAATTCCGCCCGGCCTTCAAGCCGGCGCTGAGCGTTGAGGGCCGCGAGTTGTGCGTTGGCGGTCTGTCCTTCGGGACGGAGCGGACGGCGACCCTTCTCTCGGGCCTTCCGTCGGCCGACGGCCGCACCCTGAAACACCAGGAAGAAGTGCCGATCGATTTTGCAGACCGGCCGCCCTATGTGGGCTTCAAGGGCACCGGCGTGATCCTGCCGCGCGAGAATGCCGACGGCCTGCCGATCGAGACGGTGAATGTCGACAAGATCGAAGTGACGGTCTCGCTCATCAATGACCGCGCACTGGCCTTCAAGCGCATCAGCCAGGGCACGACGTCCGCACAAGGCAGCCATTCCTGGACCTGGGGTGAGAACGATCCGGACGATGTGAAACAGGAATTGTTCAAAGGCACGGTGGATGTCGCGAGCGAGCAGAACGCGCCGGTCATCACCGTCTTTCCGCTGGAAGCGACAATAGGCACGCTGGAGCCGGGCGCGTATTTCGTGACCGTCAAGGACGCCGACGACATCGACGAAGCGCTCGGGCCACCGGCATCGACCAGCCGCTGGATCATGCTGACCGATATCGCCATCACCGCTTATGAGGGGGAGAACGGGCTGGATGTCACGTTGCGCTCCCTGAAGGACGGCCGCCCGATCTCCGATACGACCGTACAGCTGGTCGCCCGCAATAATGAGCTCCTGGCGGAAAGCCGCTCAGACCAGCAGGGCCGTGTCGTGTTCCCGGCAGAGCTGACGAACGGTCAGGGCAATATGGCGCCGAAGCTGATCATGGCGCTGACCGCCAAGGGGGAGCTGACTGCGCTGGACCTGACCCGCGCACCGGTGGACCTGTCGGAAGAGCCCATCGGCGGACGCCGTATGCCGGCGCTTGTCGATGCCTATTTGTATACGGACCGCGGAATCTATCGCCCGGGCGAGACCGTGAAACTGACCGCCATGCTGCGGAATTCGACCGGCAAGGCTGTGACGGACCGGGCCGGCAATCTGGTGCTCTATCGTCCGAATGGCCTGATCTCTGAAAAGATCCGGTTTGAAGGTGAGGCATCTGCCTCCGTGCTGCACGATTTCGAGCTGCCCAAAGGCGCCTCGCGCGGCGAGTGGCGGGTTGAGGTTCAGATGGATGGCCTGTCCGGTAGTTCCGGTTCGGTCCGCTTCTCGGTGGAGGACTTCGTGCCCCAGCGGATCGCTGTGGACCTTTCCACTGACGACAAGACCCCCATCATGCTGGGCGGCACACGCGACATCGAAGTGTCGTCGCGTTTCCTCTATGGCGCTCCGGGCGCGGGCCTGACCGTGAAGGCGGAGGCGCGTGTCGAACGCCAGCCCAATCCGTTCCCGGCCTTTGAAGGCTTCACCTTCGGACGCCATGATTCGAAGTTCCAGGAACGTATTCTCGAATTCGACGATGTGACGACGGACGGCGCAGGCAATGCCATGATCCGCCTGAAGCCCGGCAATGCGGGCAGCAATGCCGGCGTGCCGCTGCGCCTGAACACGGTTGTTTCCGTGCTGGAGCCCGGCGGCCGGGCCGTCTCGGAAAGCGTGCGCGTGCCTTACCGGCCCGAGAGCCTGTATCTCGGCCTGAAGCCCGGTTTCGACTATTCGGTCGAGCGGGGCGGGGATGCGACCTATCAGGTCGTCGCCATGGATGCCGACGGCAAGGCCGTGTCAGAGAATCTGACATGGAAAGTGCTGGCAATCGACTGGCACTATGACTGGTATAATGACGGCGACCGCTGGCGCTGGCGCCGGTCGCGCACCGTGACCAAGGTGAATGAAGGTGTGCTGACCACGCCGGAAGGCGGCACGGGCGAGATCACCGTTTCCGGGCTCGACTGGGGCAGCCATGAACTGGTCATTGAGGGCACGGGCGCCGCGTCCGGCACCTCGGCCAGCGATGATTTCTATGTCGGCTGGGGCGGCTATGTCTCCGAGGACGGTGTCGAGGCGCCGGACCGCGTGAAAGTGACCGGCCCGTCCAAGGCCCCGGCGTCCGGCCAGACCGCCGAGATCACCATCGTCCCGCCCTATGACGGGCAGGCGCAGGTGGTCGTGGCGACCGACAAGGTGCTCTCCGTGCAGAATATTTCTGTCACCGAGGGCGGCACGCAGGTGACGCTGCCGGTGAACGATGAATGGGGCGACGGCGCCTATGTGATGGTCTCGGTGTTTACCGAGCGCGATCCGGTGCTGCAGGCAAAGCCGCGCCGCGCGGTGGGCGTCACCTATGTACCGCTCAACATGGATGACCGCACATTCGACGTGTCCATCGATGCTCCGAAGACCGCCCGCCCGCGCGGCGAGCAGGTGGTCGAGGTCAATATCGGACAGGGCCCGCGTGAGCCGGTCTATCTGACACTGGCCGCCGTGGATGAAGGCATCCTGCGTCTCACCAAGTTCAAAAGCCCGGATCCGGTGTCGTATTATTACGGCAAGAAGGCCCTCGGCGTGGAACTCTATGACGATTATGGCCGTCTGCTGGACCCGAACATGGGCCTGCCGGCCGAAGTGCGCACCGGCGGTGACCAACTGGGCGGGGAAGGCCTGTCAGTTGTTCCGGTCAAATCCGTGGCGCTGTTCTCAGGGCTTGTGGATGTCGGCCGGTCCGGCAAGGCGAAGGTCCGTTTCGATTTGCCGGAGTTCAATGGCGAGCTGCGCCTGATGGCGGTGGTCTGGTCGAAAACAGGGCTCGGCTCGGCGGTCTCCACCATGACCGTGCGCGATGAAGCCCCGGCAGACCTGATCATGCCGCGGTTCCTGGCACCGGGCGATGAGGCGGTCCTCACCGCCAGCATCGATAATGTGGAGTTGCCCGATGGGGAATTCTCGGCCGTGGTCAGCGCGACCAAGGGCCTCTCGATTTCCGATGGCAAGCTGACCCGTACACTGAAGACCGGTGAACGGGCTGACCTGCCGGTCCGCGTCGAGGCCGAGGATGAAGGCATCTCGACCGTCCGGCTCGATGTCGAAGGTCCGGGAAAATATGTGGTGGACCGGACGTATCAGATCCAGACGCGCTCGCCCTATCTGCCGGTGACGCGTGTGTCCTCGAAACTGATGCAGCCGGGCGATGCCTTCTCTGTCGATCCGGATCTGTTGTCCGGCCTCGTGCAGGGCTCTGGCTTTGTCACCGTCGGCTTCTCGTCCATCCCGATTGATGCCGCAACACTCTATGCGTCGCTCGACCGGTATCCTTATGGCTGTACCGAACAGACGGTGAGCCGCGCGCTGCCGCTGCTCTATTCCGAACAACTGGTGGCCATGGGCGCGAAGGAAGCCAATGACGATCCGACGACGAAAGTGCAGGTAGCGGTCAACACGCTGATGAACCGTGAGGGGGCGGATGGAGCGTTCGGCCTCTGGCGCGAAGGCGACGGCTATGCCTCGCCCTGGCTCGGCGCCTATGCGACGGACTTCGTCTACCGTGCCAAGGAAGCCGGCTATGCCGTGCCGGACGAGGCGATGGACCGGGCCTATGGCGCCCTGCGCCAGATTGCGACGGGCGATGCCTGGCGGGTCTATGGCTACGACACCGACGTCTATGAGAGCCGGTATTCCAACGACACGGTCGACCAGTTGATGAAACGCTCCTCGGCCTACGCACTTTATGTGCTGGCCAAGGCCGGCAAGGCGGACATCTCCCGCCTGCGTTACCTGCATGACCGCGAGCTGAAGTCGATCCGCAGCCCGCTGGCCCGGGCCCAGATCGGCGCGGCACTGGCGCAGCTGGGTGACAAGGCCCGCGCCCATTCGGCCTTCATTGCTGCCGAAGCAGCGATTGGCTACGAGAATACGGGCGACTATTACCAGACGCCGCTGCGCGATCTCGCCGGTGTCCTCGCCCTTGCCGCAGAGGCCGGAGAGACAGAGACAGTGAAACGTCTCGCCGACAAGCTCGGCAAGGAGACGCCGGACCCGAGCCTCCTGACCACGCAGGAGAAATCCTTCCTCCTGCAGGCGGTGAACGCTCTGGACGGGGGCGGGAAAGCCTTCCGCGTCAATGTCGAAGGCCTTGGCCGCGGCAATGACAATGACCGCCAATATGCCCTGACCGAAGATCAGGTCCGCGAAGGCGTGACCTTCACGCTGGGCGGCAAGACGCCAATGTTCCGGACCGTGCTGGTGACCGGTGCACCGGCAAGCGCGCCGCCTGCGGCAACCTCGAAGATGAAAGTCGACAAGCGGTTCTACACGCTGACCGGCGGCCGGGTGGACCTTGCCCGTATCAGCCAGGGGGACCAGCTGGTCGTGAAGCTGACCGTTTCGCCGGAGGAACGCCGTCTGAACCCGGTGATCGTCGCGGACCTGCTGCCAGCCGGTTTCGAGATCGAGACGGTGCTGCGCCCGGCCGATGGCCACCAGGAATACGGCCAGTCCGGTGCGTTCGCCTATCTGGACGACCTGGCGAATGTCCAGACCGCTCAGGCGCAGGATGACCGCTATGTCGCCGCGGTCGATGTCTACGCAAATTCGGTGACCATGGCCTATGTGGTCCGCGCGGTGACCCCGGGTGACTTCGCCATTCCGGGCGTCGTCGCCGAGGACATGTACCGTCCGGCCGTGTTCGCCCGCTCGAAAGCCGGCCGCGTGATCATCGCTCCGGCTCAGGGCGGGGCCGAAGGAGGCAAATAAGGTCATGCTGACAGCGCGCCGGATCTTCCTCGGCATCTTTGCGCTGTTCCTCGCCGTGGTGATTGCGGACAGGCTATTCCCTCCGCCGCTCGAAAGGGCGGGGGGATTGTCCGCCCTCGTCGCAGACCGGGACGGCAAGCCGCTCAGGGCTTTTGCAACACCGGATGGCCGCTGGCGCTTTGCCGGAGACCTGGACCGGATCGACCCGGACTTCGTCGATGCGCTGATCCGCGTGGAAGACAAGCGCTTCTATGAACACCGCGGGACGGACTGGATGGGGCTCAGCCGGGCAGCCATCGACTCGCTGTTTGCCGGCCGCATCGTGTCCGGCGGCTCGACCCTGACCATGCAGACCGCGCGCATGCTGGAACCGCGTGACCGCAATATCGGTTCAAAACTGATCGAGATCGCCCGTGCCTGGCAGCTGGAGCGGCGGCTGACCAAGGATGAGATCCTGTCGCTTTACCTGTCCCTGACGCCCTATGGCGGGAACCTCGAAGGCGTTCGCGCGGCGAGCTGGAGCTATTTCGGGCATGAGGCCGACAAGCTGTCGAAGGACGAGATCGCGCTGCTGATCGCCTTGCCGCAATCGCCGGAAGCGCGGCGGCCGGACCGGCACCCGGAAGCGGCCGAGCGCGCCCGCAACTGGGTCGCCGAGAAGCTGAACCGCTATGAGGTCTTCACCGCCGGCGATGTTGAGGATGTCGCCACCCTGTCCGTGCCCGGACGGCGGCGGGACTTTCCTGACCGGGCCTGGCACGGCACCGCCAAGGCGCTGGCAGAAGGCCCGCGCGAGGATGTGCGTTCAACGCTCGATGCCGGGCTGCAGGCGGAGGTAGAGCGCATCGCGCTGACCCGCGCCGAAGCCGAAGGCGACGACGTGCAGGTCTCGGTTCTGGTCGTGCATGTCCCGACGCGGGCCGTGCGGGCGATTGCGGGCTCTGCCTCTCGCGATAGGCCGGGCGGCTGGCTGGACCTCACGGCGCAGGCGCGGTCGCCGGGCTCCACGCTGAAACCTTTCATCTATGCCATGGCGTTTGACGATGGCACGGCCGCGCCGGACACCCGCGTGGCGGACCTGCCGACGCGCTTTGCCTCCTATCAGCCGGAAAACTTCGACCGCATGTTCCGCGGCGATGTCCGCGTGTCGGATGCGTTGCAGCACTCGCTGAACATTCCCGCCGTTGCCATGCTGGACCGGGTCGGCCCGGAGCGTTTCGCGGCGCAGCTGGCGTCGGCCGGCGCGCGTCCGCGCATCTCCGGCGGGGCAGACCATGATGCCGGTCTGGCCATCGCGCTCGGCGGGGCCGGGCTGACGGCGCGCGAACTGGCTGTGCTGTATGCCGCGCTGGGAGACGAGGGCGTTGCCAAGCCGCTGGTCTGGCGCGCGGATGAGGAGGCCGGCAGCTATGAGGCGGCAGGCAAACGCCTCGTCAGCGGTGAAAGCGCGGGCGAAGTGCTCGACATCCTGCGCAAGGCGCCGACGCCCGAGGGCCGCATGCCGGGATCGCTCACGGCGCATGCCCCGCAAATCGCCTTCAAGACCGGCACCTCCTATGGTTTCCGTGATGCCTGGGCGGCGGGTGTCTCGGGCCAGCACGTCATTATCGTCTGGGTCGGCCGGGCCGACGGGGCGCCGCGGACCGGCAAGACCGGGCATGCGACCGCTTTGCCGATCCTGTTCGAAGTGGCCGACCGCGTGTCGCAGCATCTTCAGGATGAAGGCGAGGCGACGATGCGGCTGACCAGCGAGAAACGCCTTCTGAAGTCCCACGGCGCGATGAAGGCGCTGGAAGAAGCCGGGCCGCCGCAGATCCTGTTTCCGCCACAAGCCGCAGAGCTGTGGGCCGGACCGGTGAATGGCCGTGCGGCGCGGGGCTTCGTTCTGGCCGGACGGGGCGAGGGCAGGCTGCGCTGGTATATCGACGGGCGGCCATGTGCCACGGATGATGCCGGGGCCCCCGTGTGGGCGCCGGACCGGCCTGGCTTTTACACGGTTACTGCAGTCGACACTGCAGGACGCGCGAGCCGCGTCCGTGTCCGGGTCCTGACCGGGCCTGCCTGACGACACGGCATCGCCACAAAGGTGCCGCTTTCAGGCAACACGGAGCAAACACATTTCCGTCAGAACTGAGATTGCGGGGTTACAGACCTTTGGACGTTTCCCATATCAGTGCCGAAGCCGGATCGGTCCGGCCCGAATAACAGAGTGAAGTGAAATGCGTATCCGTTCACCCCAGTCAGTTGCCCTTGCTGCAGGCCTCGCTGCGATGGCGCTCGGATTCTTTTCCAGCGCCGGCGCGCAGGATCAGGTTTCCAGCCCGGATGCGAAACGTCTGTCTACGGCGGTCTTTGCCGGCGGGTGCTTCTGGTGTGTGGAAGCGGACTTCGACAAAGTGGACGGGGTTGTCTCGACCGTCTCCGGCTATACTGGCGGCACGGTGGTGAACCCGACCTACAAGCAGGTCTCGCATGAGAAGACGGGCCATTATGAGGCCGTCAAAGTCACATATGATCCAGACAAGGTCAGCTATGATGACCTGGTCGACTATTACTTCCACCACATTGATCCGACCGATGCGGCAGGCCAGTTCTGCGATAAGGGCGACAGCTACCGGTCCGCCGTATTCGTCGCCAATCCGGACCAGCGTGAAGTGGCCGAAACCGAAGTTGAGATGATCGATCATTCCGGCGTGCTGGACAAGCCGGTGGTCACCAAGATCCTCGACGCCGGTACGTTCTGGCCAGCTGAGACCTATCATCAGGATTACTACAAGAAGAACCCGCTCAAATACCGCTACTACCGCACGGCCTGTGGCCGCGATGCGCGGGTGAAGAAGGTCTGGGCGGACGCGTCATCTGGTCATTGATCTGGCGGTCACTGGCCTGACGTTTCCTGTTTCGCAGGGCAGGGCGCTTGCGGGAATTCCCTCTGGCCTTTGAATGCATTCTCCCAGGCAGCGTCATGCACCTGCGGCTCAAACCCGGACGCCAGGTACAAGACGAAAGTGCGTGCCAGCGGGCAGCCGTTGCTGCGCTTGCCCAGCGGCACTGAAATTTCCCCCACACGCTCGAACGTCCTGAATTCGCTCCGCATCAACGGGCGCATGTCGGGATAGAGAGACACGACGAGGACGCGCTGGTCCAGTGGCGGGGCCAGCGGCTGCGCTTCGGAAAAGCTTTTCGGTACGTTGTAGCGCCGCCACGACAGCAGCGGCACGGACCGGCCGCGGCCATAATAGTCCAGCCCGTGCCAGACTTCACGCTCATCCACGAGAACGGAGGTCGCCCCGACAGACCGGGCGATGGCGAAGACATCCTGTGCGGCCTGGTCCCAGCCACGCGTGCGCTTGAGGGCATTGTCGAGGCCGAGCGCGGTGGAGGATTGCAGTGGCAGCATCGAGATAACCGCAAAGCTCAGCGCGAGGACGCCATGCAGGCCGATGCTGAACCACAGCAGGCCCGACGGGCGGTATTTCACGAGGGTCGCAAAGAGCAGCAGCCCTCCGCCAACAAGCGCGCCGAGGCCGAGGCGCGCCCAGACATTGAGGTCCGGAACGAACTGGAGCGCGACAAAGGTCAGCCCCGCCACGATGAACCACAGGGTCCGGTTGGCGCGCGCCCGCACCAGCCAGGCTGCGACCAGCACGCTGGCGGCGGGGTAGGCCGTCGCGGCCCAGTTTGCATTCGCGCGGGACAGCACGGCCTGGCCGAGAATGATGACCAGGACCGGCAGGATGAAGCAGAGGAGCCAGCGGTCCCGCCCCATCAGGCCCTTGTCCTGGGAGCGGATAACGAACAGGCCGAAGACCAGCGCGAGGAAACTGACCGGCCCGAACACGCCCAGCTGGTCGACCAGGAAGGTCAGCGCGTTCTCCGGATTGATCAGGTCTCCGCCGAGATTGGCATTGTCGACCGTGTGGCTGACGGTCTCGAAGCCATGCGCTGCGTTCCAGGCAATGTGCGGGGTAAAAACCAGCGCGGCGAGTGCCAGCGCGACCAGCCCATACCGGGAAATCAGCGCCCTGCGGCTGTCCCGGTCGATCAGCAGGGTCAGGGCGATGCCGATCAGGAAATAGATCATGGCATATTTCGACAGGAGGCCTGCCCCGATGGCGAGACCGAGGCCGGCGGCGCTGACCCAGCTGCCCTGACCGGCGCGCAGGCGCCAGAAGCAGAACAGCGCTGCGCACCAGAACGGCATAAGCACGCCATCTGTCGAGATCACGGCGGATGACAGGATCACTGCCGGCATCAGGGCATAGCCAAGCGCGGCCAGCATGCCGGTGCGGCCGTCATACATGGCGCGGCCGATATGGAACAGAAAGAGCGCTCCGGCCGTGTGCAGGAACGGGGCGGGCAGGCGGATGGCCCATTCCGAATTGCCAAACACCGACGTGACCGCATGGATCACCCAGGCGATCATCGGCGGTTTCGAATAATAGCCCCAGTCGAGTGTTTCGCCCCAGCGCCAGTACTGGGCTTCATCGGCGTAGAGATTCAGCGGGCTGACGGCCAGCAGCAGGACGCGCACGCCCAGCAGAATCATCAGGACCAGATAAGTCGTACGACGCCAGTCTGTCGCCGATTCGCCGGGGGTGTGGGTCATGAGCCTCTGGCCTCCTGGTGCAGGCCCGGTTTATGCGACGCGGCGCCGACAGAATATACCCCAAAACTCACGATTCACGGCGAGTTGTTTCTAAACACCGTGTCATTTTTGCATCGCAACACGAGCATCGACAGGAATTCCGCGAGGATGTGTTTAACCTTCAAGTTCCTGTCACTAATCTGTCATCTCGAGTCGTTATTCGACCCGAAACCGGACGGTGTGCAAGGGCATCGGCTGGGGCTCTCTCGGACAGGGGAAACTCATGATCAACTGGAACAACTTCGCTCGCGGGGCTGCTGTATCAGCCATTGCGATTTCTGCGGCAGGTATGGCCTCCGCTCAGATTACGTCATCGAACCTGAATGGCCAGGTGACGGATGAAAACGGTGCACCGGTTGCTGGCGCAACGGTTACTGTTACCCACACACCAACTGGCACCAGCACCACCGAGACGACCTCGGCGAATGGTGTCTTCTACGAATCCGGCCTGCGCGTCGGCGGCCCGTACACGATCACTGCAAAGACTGCAGACGGTACGGTCACCCAGAAAAACATCTATCTTCAGCCGTCTTCCAACTCTCTGACGATTCAGATTGAACCTGAAGATGAACGCAAGCTTCAAACGGTTGTCGTCACCGGCTCCGCAGGCTCGAGCCTTGACCTGAATGGCGGCGTTGGTTCGGCTTTCACGAGCAGCGACATCCTCAACCAGCCGGCCACAGAGCGCGACCTGATCGCGACGCTGGTCCGCGACCCGCTGGCCTTCTCGACGGGCGAGGGCGTCATGTCCGTCGCCGGTATGAACCCGCGCTTCAACGCGCTGGCCATCGACGGCTCGATCCAGGGCGACGATTTCGGTCTGTCCTCTTCGACATATGCTACAAAGCGCGCACCGATCTCGCTGGACGCCGTTGAATCGGCTTCCGTCGTGGCTTCTGACTATTCTGTGAAATCATCCGGTTTCACCGGCGGCCTGGTCAACGTGATCACCAAATCCGGTACCAATGAATTCGACGGATCGCTCTTCTACTTCAAGCAAGATGAAGACTATATGGGCAATTCGGCGTTCGACCAGTACATCGAACAACCGGCATTCAACGAAAAAGAATACGGCGTCACGCTTGGTGGTCCGATCATCAAGGACAAGCTCTGGTTCTTCGGGTCCTACGACAAGTTCGACTCCGGTTCGTCGGCGAACTTCGCGCAGGGCGACATCGACGGGAACACCGATCCGCGCCTCTATGCGGGTCTGAACGACATCGTGAAAACGGTGTACGGCTATGATATGGGCGGTCGCCCGGCGGTCGTCTCCTTGCCTGAGACGTCTGAGCGTTTCCTCGGCAAGATTGACTGGCAGATCAACGAGAATCACCGTGCATCCTTCACCTACCAGAGCACGGAAGAGACCGGCGTTTCAAACGTCAGCCGGACCAATTTCCAAACTGCCTACTATGGAACACCGTCGAAGCTGGAAGCCTATACCGGGCAGCTCTATTCCGATTGGACCCCGAACCTCTCCACGGAACTGCGGGTCAACTATAAAGAGTTTTCCAGGTCGCAGGATTGTGATGCAGGCAGCTCCATCGGTGAGTTCAGCATTCGCCTGAGCGAAGCAGACCTCGTCGGCACCGCGTTCGAAGGCTATCTCGACGATGGCGATGCCAATACGGCTGAAACGCGCGACACGACGTTCACGGGCGGCTGTGACATCTACCGTCAGGGCAACACGTTCGATGACGAGCGTCTGCAGGTCTTCGGTGCCGCGAACTACACGATGGGCGATCACTTCATCACGGTTGGCGGTGAATATCAGGACTACCAGCTCGACAACCTGTTCGCTCAGCGCTCTGTCGGCCAGTTCATCTTTAATGACATTGCCGATTTGCAGAACCAGACCGCATCGGTTTCGATCCTGCTGCCGGATACGGGTAACCGCGAAGACACCCGCGCTGTCTGGGGGTACAACACGATAGCCCTGTTCGCTCAGGACAGCTGGCAGATCCGCCCTGACTTCCGTCTTGATTACGGCGTCCGTTACGAGACGATCATTCAGAACGACAAACCGCAAGCGCGCTCGTTCTTCCAGGCGGAGTATGGCGACTCGAACACAGAAAACCTGGATGGCAATTCCATTCTCATGCCGCGTGTCAGCTTCGAATACACGCCGTTTGAGCGCACCAAGCTGACGGGCGGTTTCGGCCTGTTCGCCGGGGGTGACCCGCAAGTGTGGACGTCGGCTGCCTTCACGCCGCCGATCTTCTTTGAGAGCCAGACGCTTACCGGCATCAATCCTGCCGACGGCACGCCTGCCGCATTGATTGACGCTGTGAAGCTGAACAATTCGAATGATCCGGGTCCGATCGATATCATCTCGCCGAGCTTCAAGACGCCGTCTGACTGGAAAGCCAGCCTGCGCCTTGATCAGCGCTTCGACATGAACTTCGATAAGTTCGGCATCAATCTGGGTGAAGACTATCTGGTCAGCTTCCAGGCGCTCTACGCCATGACGAACGAGGGCTTCCGTTGGGAAGATCTGGCTCAGACCCGGCTTGCCGCGACCCAGCCGCTCGGCGTAGCCCCTGATGGCCGGCCAATCTATGCCGACCTTGAAGACCTTGGCATCAACAATGCGATCCAGCTGACCAACTATGATCAGGGCGAGTCTCTGACACTGACGGCAGCTCTGAGCAAAGACTACGACAACGGTCTCGGGTTCTATGCGTCCTATGCGCACCAGGACATCGAATCTGTGACGCCGGGCAGTTCGTCGCGCGGTGTGTCGAACTTCCGTTCGATCATCGACTCTGACCGCAACCACCCAAGCGCCTACACGTCTGAGTATCAGGTCGAGAACGCCTTCAAGCTGAGCCTGTCTTACGAGAAGGAAATCTTTGGAAACCTGACCTCGCGGTTCAACCTGTTCGGACAGGTCTACTCCGGCGAGCCCTTCTCCTACACCTTCGATATTGACCGTAACAACGCACTGTTCGGTCGCCCAGGTGACGGTGAGAGCCCGTATGACAACGACCTGCTCTATGTTCCGGCAATCAGCGGCAACGCGATCAGCGACCCGAACGTGGTCCTGGCATCCGGGTTCGACGAAGCTGGCTTCATCGAATACGGCAAAAGCCATGACTTCGCCTGGGGTCAGATCCAGGATCGTAACGACGACGAAAGCGCCTGGAACCAGCGCTGGGACTTCCAGTGGGAACAGGAACTGCCGTTCTTCAACAAGGCCGCAGCCAAATATGTCGGCGACAACAGCCTGAAGTTCATCGTCAACATCAAGAACGTTGCAAACCTGCTGAACGACGAATGGGGCACGCAGTATAACGGCCCGAGCTATGACACGCTCAACATCGTGTCGGCTGACATTGTGTCGGCAGCGCAAGTCGCAGCCCTGGGTGTTGATGGGGCTCCGGCTCTGACCGGCGATGCACCACGCACAACCTGCGTTGCTGCAGGCGACTGTCTGTACCGCTTCAACGATTTCGATAACGATCCGTCGAGCTCTCGCAGCCTGACCCGGTCGACCTACGAGATCCGCATCGGTCTGCGTTACCAGTTCTAAGCCTTACGGCCAGAACGCACTTAATCGGGAAGGGCGGCTCCATGCGGGCCGCCCTTTTCCTTTGGTGACAGGTGTGGCATGGCGCGCGCGATGAGCGACAACAAACCCTTCCTTCCGCCCGAATGGGCTCCGCAGGCTGCCCTCTGGTGCGGCTGGCCGCATCTTGCCGATGAATGGGGCGGCAACCTTGAGGGACCGCGCACGCAGATCGCCGGCTTCATCCGCGCGGCTGCGGCTCATGTGCCTGTCCGGGTTGCAGCAGGATCCGCCGAAGCGCTGGCATCGGCCAATGCGGCTGTTGGTGATGTGGCGAAGGTCGTGGAAGTCCCGGCTGGCGACATCTGGCTGCGTGACACCGGCCCTATCGTGACGGGGCAGGGCGCGGCGCGAGAGGCTCAGGCCTTCCGCTTCAATGGCTGGGGCGGCAAATACCTGATGCCGGGTGACACAGAGACCGCCGGCGCGATTGCGGCCAACGAAGGTCTGCCGGCCAGCCAGCACCCGATCGTTCTGGAGGGCGGCGCCATCGACGCAGACGGCAAGGGCCGCCTGCTGACCACGCGCCAATGCCTGCTGAACCCGAACCGCAATCCGGACCTGACCGCCGATCAGATCGAGGCCCGCATCTGTGCGGCGCTCGGCATCGACGAGATGATCTGGCTGGGCGATGGCCTGCTGAACGACCACACCGATGGCCATGTCGACAATATCGCCCGCTTCATCGCGCCGGGCCGGGCGCTTTGTCAGATGCCGTCCGGCGCGGGTGACCCGAATGCGGAAACTCTGCTGGAAATCGAAGCCACGCTGCGCGATGCCGGGCTGGACGTCGCGACCATTCCGTCACCCGGTCTGGTCCGGGGCGGGGATGGCGAACCGGTCCCGGCGAGCCATATGAATTTCACCATCACCAACGGGGCCGTCCTGGTGCCGGTCTATGAGGACCATTACAGTCTTGTCGCGCTGGCCAACATGCGGGTGCTGTTCCCGGGCCGCAGGATCATCGGTCTCCCGGCTGGACATATTCTGGCTGGAGGCGGAAGCTTCCACTGCATGACCCGCGAAATTCCCGCTTGATCCGGAGGATCTGAGAATGAGCCGAACACTCACCGTTGCCAGCATCCAGTTCACACCCAGCGACGACATGCAGGCGAATATCGACCGCGTGGCGGGCTTCATCCGCGAAGCGGCCGGGCAGGGCGCCGATGTCGTGCTGCCGCCGGAACTCTTCTGTGGCCATTATTTCTGCAAGACGCAGGAAGAGCATCACTTTGCGCGTGCGCTGCCCTGGCACGACCATCCGGCCGTGACGCAGCTTGGCGAGCTCGCTGCCGAACTGGGCGTCGTGATCCCGGTCTCGATCTATGAGAAGGACGGGCCGCTCTATTACAATTCGCTGGTGATGATCGATGCCGACGGCACGCCGCTGGGCGTCTACCGCAAGAGCCATATTCCGGACGGCCCCGGCTATCAGGAGAAATTCTATTTCCGGCCGGGCGATACGGGCTTCCGCACCTGGCAGACCATGAAGGGCCATATCGGCGTTGGCGTCTGCTGGGACCAATGGTTCCCGGAAGCGGCGCGCGCCATGGCGCTCATGGGCGCGGATGTTCTGCTATACCCGACCGCCATCGGGGCTGAGCCACAGGATGCCAGCCTTGATACGGCGGCGCGCTGGCGCCGGGTGATGCAGGGCCATTCGGTGGCGAACGTCATTCCTGTCGTGGCGGCCAATCGTGTCGGGGATGAAGACGGCCAGGTCTTCTACGGCACCAGCTTCATCACAGACCAGACGGGCGAAGTCGTAACTGATTTCGGGCGTAGCGAAGAAGGCGTTCTGGTCGCGCGCTTTGATCTGGACCTGATTGACCGGGACCGGGCCGCCTGGGGCTTCTTCCGCGACCGGCGGACAGATCTTTACGACATTCTGGTCTAGGAAACGGCCTCAGCTGTCGCCGGGAACGCCGCGCGGCGGTTGCTGGCGTTGTTGTGGCGGCGGGGCCGGATGCGAGTTGCGGTCAGGCTTTGGCTTGGGCGCCTTCAGCGAAGCAATGACGATCACATCGCTCGACTCTTCGACATAATGGTCGGCGAGTTCGGCGATCACGGTCTCGAATTCTTCCGGGCTGACGCGCCGGTCAAGGTTCGGATCGAAGCGGACAGGGTTTGCCAGCGTGTCATCCCGCGTCGGCAGGCTTTCCGCCCAGTTGATCTGTTCGAACGCGGTCAGGTGCCCGTCGCCATTGGCATCAGCCTTCCGGAAGGCTGATGCGGTCCCGGATTCGAGTTCTGCGCGGGTAATCCGGCCATCGCCATTGGTGTCGAAGCTCAGGAACAGGCCGCCGCCCGCCACCAGCCTGTCAGGCGTTCCCTGCGGCTTGCGGGCTCCGGCTTTGGTAAATCCCTGGCCGGGCAGGCGGACGATATCGTCATCGGCTTGCTGGGCGGCCGCCGGCAGGGCTGCTGTCAGCAACAGGGCGCCAGCCAGGACAATCGCGCGTGAAATCATGGGATTTACTCCACCTACAGGGGGCCAGACTAAGCGAGTGTTGTGTTTATGCAACAGATCGTTTCAGTTATATTGCGCCGGAATAGACCCGGCATTAGCACTCCGTTAACGCGCCCTTAACGCTAGAGGGGCAATTCGTTAACCGTTTCGTCGGTCGTTCTCGCGGCCGATTCGGGCTTTTGGATGACGCGGCATGGCACTTACAGCGGAACAGGTTCCGATCATTATGGCCGCAGGTGCGGCAGCACTCGGCCTCGCAGCGCTCCTCTGGGCCCTTCGGGTGTCAGACGGTGCACGCGGCGCAGCCCGCAAATACCGGGACCGTTCGTCAGATCTGGAAACCATGCTCGCCGCCCACCGGTCGATCCTCGGGGCCCATCCGGGGGTCATCCTCGTCTGGCAGGGCGAAGCGCTCGAAGCGGAAGGCGACGATATCATCCCGCCCGAAATGTACGGGTCGCCGGTCGCCCTGGCGGGCCTGCTGAGCTTCACCGATGACGCGATCTCGCCGGATCCGGCGGTACGTATCGTCGAAGGTCTTGCCGATCTTGAAGCCCGCGACAGCGCCGGCCAGGACACGACCCTCCGTATCCGCCTGCGAGAGCTGCGCGAGTCCGGGCAGGCTTTCTCGCTGACGATTATTGGGCCGTCCGGCCGTTTTCTCGAAGCCGATGGCCGCACGGCCGGTGCCCGGGCCGTGGTCTGGGTCAGCGATGCGACCATCAAGGGGCTGGAGGAAAGCTCGGCCCGCGGCAAGCTGGAAGAAGCCCGCCAGGTCATTGCGCGCGACCCGACGGCCTTCCTCGACATGCTGGGCAAGGCGCCGTTTCCGTCCTGGCGCATGTCGGGCATGGGCAAACTGCAATGGGTCAACCCGGCCTATATCGACGCTGTCGACGGCACCAATCTGGACCGCGTGCTCGATCGTCAGCTGATGCTGGACCAGGCGACCGCCGATCAGGCCCGCAAGACGATCAGCGAAGGCATCGACATCGACGAGACGCGCCACATCACGATCAATGGCGCACGCCGGGCGATGCGCATCCTGACGTTCCCGCTGTCCGGCGGAGCAGGGGCGATGGCGCTGGATGTCACCGCGCAGGAAGATGCGCGCGAGGAGCTGAACCGCCACGTCCGCGCCCATGACGAGACGCTGAACCATGTGGCCGATGCGGTCGCGATTTTCGGGGCCGACCGGAAGCTGACCTTCTACAACAAGGCCTTCCGCGACATGTGGGATCTCGATGAGAGCTTCCTGCTGGACCGGCCGAGCCATGGCCAGTTGCTGGACCGGCTGCGCGAACGCCGCAAACTGCCGGCCCGGGCAAACTATGCCGAATGGCGGGCTGAGGAGCTGTCTTACTATCTCGACATCGACGGGGTGAAGGAAGACACTTGGTCGCTGCCGGATGAGCGTACGCTGTCCGTTACCCGCCAGCGCCACCCGATGGGCGGCCTGCTGCTTCTGTTCAAGGACATTACCGGCGAGCTGGAATTGCAGACGCAGTTCAACGCCATTGTGAAGACGCAGGGCTCCACGCTCGACAATCTCCACGAGGCGGTTGCGGTGTTCGGCGCCGACGGGCGCATGAAGCTGCACAATTACGCGTTCGAGCGTTTGTGGAGCCTCAGCGAGGACATGCTGAAAGACCATCCGGATTATGACGATGTGGTGGAGGAGTGCATTCCGCTGTTCCATGACACGGAAATCTGGGCGGCCATGAAAAGCCACATCACCGACCCGTCCGCCAAGGCACGGCAATCGACCACAGGCGAAATGCGCCGGTCCGACGGTTCTATCCTGACCTATCTCACCCATCCGCTTCCGGACGGAAACACGCTGATCGCCTTTGCCGATGTCACCGCCACCCGCCGCGTCGAGTCGGCCCTGCGCGAGCGGGCTGAAGCCTTTGAAGCCGCAGACCGGCTGAAAACGGAATTCGTACGCAATGTTTCCTACCAGTTGCGCTCGCCGCTGACGGTCATCTTCGGATATGCCGAACTGCTGGAAACGCAGCGCAATGGCGATCTGACAGAGCGCCAGAAGGACTATGTCAGCGCGATCCTGTCAGCCTCCGACCATCTGTCGAAGCTGATCGAGAACATCCTCGACCTCGCGATGATCGAAGCGGGCCGTATGGATCTCGACCTGGAAGATGTCGACCTCGGCAGCGTGATCGAGGAAAGCATCGAGATGGTCGTCTCGAAAGCCGAGGATACGCAGATCGCTGTCCGCTCCGACATCACAGGCGATCTGGGCATGATACGGGCCGACGAACGGCGCATCCGCCAGATCCTGTTCAATCTGGTCTCGAACTCTCTGCGTTTTACCGAATCCGGCGGCGAAATCGTCATCTCGGCTCAGCGCATGGGCGACATGGTGACCTTCTCCGTCCGCGATAATGGCCGCGGCCTTGAGGCCGACAAGCGCGCGACGAGCTTTGACAGCTTTGTCTCCGGCGACCAGCGCGGCGCTGGCCTCGGCCTCGCCCTGGTGAAGCATTTTGTTGACCTGCACGGCGGCACGGTCGGCATGAAACCGGTCGAGGGCGGCGGACTGGAAGTCACGTGCTGGCTGCCGGCACAGGCCATGCGTGCCGTCAGTGCACAGCGCGAGCTGCTTCTGTCGGAGAATGTTGTTCCGTCCTGAAACAGACCGGCAGGAACAACCTAGCGGGTCTCGCTGACTACCTCGCCTGTGCGCGCGGGATCCTGAACCCGCATTTCCGCGACTGTCCGGACGGCCACATCCGAAGACGTGCGATAGCGCAGCATGGCCGGTTTCGAGGTCATCAGGTCCGATTCCTCTGTTTTCGATACAGCCGTTTTCTCCGTGACTGCGGGGAATTCTTCGCTGGTTGCGGCTTCCGGCAGGAAGTCAGCTTCGAGGCGGCCGCGCAGCTGGGTGCCTTCAGCGGCCAGAACAGGCAGAGCGACGCTGGCAGCTGCGAGCGTAACGGCGAAATAGCGAATGGCAGACATGGAACAACTCCCGGGGCAAGATGATACTCGCCCCGGGAGATGCATGTTTCGTACCAAAAACGCCTATTTGGCGAATTTCAGAAGGAAGCGATCGGTCTTGCGCCGGACGGCAGGATCGAAGACCTGCACGGTTCTGTCATCGTCCGGATTGGCCAGCATATCGCTTTCCTCTGTCAGTTTCAGGCCATGTTCTTCGGCCAGCGCGATGATGACAGCCTTGTCGATCCGGTGCGTTTCTCCGCCGGTGGTCTGCGGTGAACCGGCCGGCGCCATATGGTCCAAGACGACAAGATGGCCGCCCGGTTTCAGCACACGGGCAATCTCCTCGAACGTCATGTCGGGGTCGCCGAGCACGCCTTCCGGTTCACCTTTAGGCGTGTACCAGAGCTCATGCGGGCCCAGGAACCAGGTGACGACATCCGCGTCGGCGTCCGGCACATTGGAGAGATTGTCGAAGGCGCTTTCCACGATCTGTACGTTCAGCAGCCGGCCATCGACCCGTTTCGCAACAGAGTCGCCAAGGAAGGCTTTGAACGAGGGCGGGTTCTGCATGTAGACCTTGCCGTCCGGTCCGGCGACGCGGGAGAACAATTCCGTATAGAAGCCATCGCCCGCTTCCATTTCCACGACGGTCATACCGGGCATGATGCCGGAAAAGGCGAGCACGCCAGCGGACTTCCGGACAGGATACATTTCATAGTCCTGTTCAGGCCGGTCGTCTTGCCGGAATACGCTTTCATAGTCGAAAGCGCCTGGCGCGACTTTGGCCTGAGGGGCTTCCGGCGCAGTATCTGCTGCGGGAGTTGCGCACGCGGCCAGCAACGTGCCGGCCAGGCTGAGTGCTGCGATATGCTTCATTTCCTTTCTCCTCCTCAGGGTGATCCGTCTCCGGATCAGGCTTCCGCCAGCATTTTCTCGCTCATGGCCCAAAGGCGTTCGGCGCGTTCGTCATCGCAGGCCCAGGCGCGGACATGTTCCCAGCGCTGGCTGTCTTCGGTCGCGAACTGGGCAATATCGCAATTCTCGCAATAGACGCCGCCGCGGCCTTCCAGCTGGGGTGAGGTCGCCGCCCAGACGGTGGTTGAGGCGCCTTGTTCGGGTGTCTTGAACATGGCCTGCACTGCCGGTGGAATGGAGCCGTCAGGCGCTTTCCAGCCGAGCGCGACCATTTCTTCTTCGGGCAGGTGGCGCTGCAGCGGCGTGAAGATGCCACCCGGATGGACGGAGAAGGCGCGGACACCGATGTCCCGCCCGCGCCGGTCCACGCCAAGTGCGAACAGCGCGTCGGCGGTCTTGGCCTGTCCGTAGGCTTCCCATTTGTCATAGGGGCGTTCGTTATAGTTCGGATCGTCCCAGATCACGTCAGAGCGGATGTGCCCGGTCGAGGACAGCGCGACCATGCGGGCATTCTGCGTCCGCTGCATGGCCGGGGCGAGGGCCAGGCTCATCGCCATATGGCCCAGATGGTTGACCCCGAACTGGCTTTCCCAACCGGGGCCAACCCGGGACAGCGGACAGGCCATGATGCCGGCATTGTTGATCAGGATATCGAGGCCCCGTCCGGTCTCGTCATATTCCCGTGTGAATTTCTCGACGCTGGCGAGGTCTGCCAGGTCCATTGCGGCAATTTCGATGTCGCCGGCCACGTCGGCCAGTGCGGCTTCGGCGGTATCGAGCCGGCGGGCCGGGACGGTGACACGCGCCCCGGCCGATGCCAGCGCCCGCACGGTTTCCAGTCCGATGCCGGAATAGCCGCCGGTGACGACCGCGTTCTTGCCCGACAGGTCGATCCCTTCGATCACCTCGGCGGCTGTGGACTTGTTATGGAATCCCGATCCGATCGGGGTTTGGTCTTCTGCAGCCATTCGGATATCTCCCTGTCTCCGATCTCGCTTTATGCGGCGGATACTGCCCCGCGGCCGGGGAGGGGACAAGAGCGGGTTAAGAAAGCTTAAGCTGGCAATGCCTTGGTGACGCCTCTATCCCGTCCCTATATCAGAGACAGAACAACGACTTAGGAAGGGCAGACCCCATGATACGCTCCCCTCTGATTGCCACCGCGCTGGCCTGTTGCGCCATCGCCTTGCCGGCAGCAGCCCAGTCAGGCCGGATCGAGAGATCCCAGGCCGAGATCGCGCTGGAGAACGCCAAGGAGACGCTCGCCGAACAACGCGCGGCCCGGCAGGAAGCAAATTCCGCCTGCGCCGCGAAGGATTACGATGCCTGTGTCACGGCGGGTGATTCCTATCGCAAAGGTACGGGCGGCGTGCAGGACTATGGGCTGGCCATCAAGGCCTATGACCGGGCCTGCAAGGGCGACAATGGCAAGGGCTGCGCCTCGCTGGCCTATCTTACCCTGCTGGGCCGCGGTGTGGAGGCGGATCCGGCCAGGGCCCGGCGGCTGTACAAGGAGTCCTGTGATCTCGATGAGGTCAGCGGCTGCGCCGGGTATGGCAATATGCTGTTCTCTGGCACGGGCGGGGCAAAGAACGTCCCCGAGGGCACACGCTACCTGCAGCAATCCTGCGATCGCGATTACCAATGGGCGTGTGAGCGGCTCGACGAGCTCGGCGCCTACGACCCGGATTCGGTTGCCTTTGAGCGCCTGAAGGACATTCGCGGCAACTGATCCGCTGCCGGTTTTCTGCCTAGCTGCGGCCTGTTGCCGGTCCGGATGACAGGAAGGAAGCCGGCGGCGACATCGGTGCCGCGGGCCGTGTTTCTGTCACGGGTGGCGTAACGGGCGCCGTCGCCGGGGAGGCTGCGGCAAGCGGTTGGCCTGGGGCCGGAACGGGTGTCTGTGCCGGTTCGGGCGGTCCCAGATGGTCTGGCAGGTCTGCTGCGATCAACAGATTGGCCGTCAGCATCGCGCCTTCATCGACGCGAACAGAACGCGCCGCGACATCGCCGTCAACGCTTGCACCTGACCAGATCTCGATCGTTTCGGTGGCCAGGACAGTGCCTTCCAGTTCTCCGTGCACGATGATGACCGGCGCTTCGACCCGTCCTTCGACCCGTCCGCCATGTTCAATGATCAGCATGCTTTCGCAGCGGATATTGCCTTTGATCAGGCCTGCAACGACCAGCCGGGACGTGAAGTGAAGGTCGCCATCAAGGCGGGTGCCTTTCAGGATCAGGTTTGCGGTGTCGCCGCCACGTATATTATCTGCAGGTGCCATAGACGTCAGAGCCCTTATCTTGCATCTGGACGCGGCTATGCAGGGATTGTGCCCGCGGTGTGGACGTTGTTGATGCCATGGGGAATTTGGTGTCGGTGAGAGTCAGGATGGGGCAATTGCCCTGATTTTACCCCGACAAAACCCCTGGCAGGTCTCAGGGCTGCCGGGATGGGGGATTTGAATCGGCACATGCGCATCCCTGCCTTCATTGGCCCCTTATTTCTGGCACTGGTGTCCTGTTCGCAGCCTTCCGCGCCGGCGGCAGACCCTGCGCCAGCAGAGGCTTTCGCGCCCGGCAATGAAGGCATCGACCTTTCCCACCACAATGGTGAGGTAAACTGGGATGCACTCGGCAGCGCCCCGATCGACTTCGTTTACCTGAAGGCGACCGAAGGCCGGGACTGGAAGGATTCCCGTTTCCAGGAGAACTGGCTGGAGGCGAGCCAGCGCGGCTGGCATGTCGGCGCCTATCATTTTTACCTGCTTTGCCGGAACGGAGCGGCGCAGGCGGCAAATTTCATCCAGTCGGTTGAGGTGCGCGATGGCACGTTGCCCCCGGCCGTGGATCTCGAATACGCTCACAATTGCACGCCCGACGGCCCGAAATCGGCGGTTCTGGCGGAGATAGAAGATTTCCTGACAGCGCTGGAGGCGGAATATGGCGCCCCGCCCGTGCTCTACACGACGCCGGAATTCTATCGCGACTGGCTGGAGGGCCGCTTTCCCGCCAATCCGGTCTGGATGCGCCGCCTGTCCGGCCCGCCGGAGGGGGACGTGCTGATCTGGCAGTACTCGATGAAGGGGCGGGTGCCGGGCGTTGACGGGTTCGTGGACCTCAACCGTATTCCGGACAAACCCTAAAGCTCAAGCAAGCGGGCGAGCCGGGTCAGGCCGTCTTCCGGTGTTATCCGGGGCCGGAGGGCAGCCGGAATCTCGGCCGGGTCGATGGCGGCCTTGTCGAGATTGACCCGGGCCAGCTGCGCCGGGCTCAGCGGCAGTTTCAGGCCGAGTGCGGAGACCAGCGAAACAAGCGCCCGCACCGGGCCGAGCGGGATGGGGATGTCGATGCTGCTGTGTCCTGAGGCGCGCCGGGCGGTGGCGATCAGATCCCGGTGCGAAAGCGTTTCCGGCCCGCCCACCGCGAGGATGCCAGCCGCATCCCAGTCGTTCGAGACGAGGGCGGCGGCCAGCCGTGCCAGATCCTCGACATGGATCGGTTGCTGGCTGGCCCGGCCAGACCCGAGGCGCGGAAACACGGGCAGCTTTGCCAGCATTCGCAACAGTTTCGACAGGTTCCCATCGCCCGGAAAGCCATAGATCATGGTCGGACGAAGGATCGCCCAGCCGGGCGCGCTGTTCAGCACGTCGGCTTCTGCCGCGCGCAGCCGGTCATAGACCGGATCAGCCCCGACAATGGCGACGTTGTTCGACGAGAAGACGACGCCGCGCGACACGCCACCTTCAGCGAAGGCGTGGGCCGCCGGGCCGGAGATCGACAGGATCGGCGTCAGCACCACACCCGAAACCTCGGGCGCGAGCGTGCGGACGGCAGAAAGGTCTGTCAGATCGAGGGGGGCGATCTCAATCCCGGCATCGCGCAAGTGCGTGTCGAGTTCGGCGTTGGGATGGCGCCGCGTCGCGACGACCTTCAGCCCGCGGGCGGCGAGGTCCAGAGCGATCAAAGCCCCAAGCGGGCGGTTCGCTCCGGCGACGAGAAAGGGGCCAGTTGAGGTCACGCCTCCGCTCTAACAGTGTTCGAGCGGAGGCGCGAGAGCGTTAGTTCCGGGACTTGTCGACCAGGCGGTCGTTCTGGGCCCAGTGCATCATGCCGCGAAGTTTTTCGCCGACTTCCTCGATCGGGTGGCTGTTCATGCGCTGGCGCATGGCGTTGAAGCCCGGCGCGCCGGCCTGGTTTTCCAGCACCCAGTTGCGGGCGAAGGTGCCGTTCTGGATGTCTTCCAGAACCTTCTTCATGTTCGCCTTGGCTTCGGAATCCACGATGCGCGGACCAGAGACATATTCGCCATACTCGGCCGTGTTCGAAATCGAGTAGTTCATGTTGGCGATGCCGCCTTCATAGATCAGGTCGACGATCAGCTTGGTCTCGTGAAGGCATTCGAAATAGGCCATTTCCGGCGCGTAGCCAGCTTCGACCAGCGTTTCGTAACCAGCCTTGATCAGCTCCACGATCCCGCCGCACAGCACGGCCTGCTCGCCGAAGAGGTCGGTTTCGGTCTCTTCGCGGAAAGAGGTCTCGATAACACCGGCGCGGGTGTTGCCGATGGCCTTGGAGTAGGAGAGGGCGACGTCTTTCGCGGTGCCGCTCGCATCCTGGTGGATGGCGACGAGGCCCGGCAGGCCGAAGCCCATCTGATACTGCGCGCGCAGCGTGTGGCCGGGGCCTTTCGGCGCCGACAGCGACACGTCGACATCCGCGCGCGGACGGATCAGGTTGTAGTGCACGTTGAAGCCGTGACCGAACATGATGTGCTGGCCGGCGCGCAGGTGCGGCTCGATCTCGTTGGCGTAAAGCACGGCCTGCTTTTCGTCCGGCACGAGGATCATGACGACGTCAGCCCATTGGGTGGCTTCGGCCGGGGTGACCACTTCAAGGCCTTCGGCCTCAGCCTTCTTGCGGCTGGCCGAGCCCTCCTGGAGGGCGACCTTGACCTGTTTCACACCGCTGTCGCGCATGTTCAGCACATGGGCATGGCCCTGGCTGCCATAGCCGACAACGGCCACTTTTTTGCTCTGGATGAGGGCGAGATCTGCGTCCTGCTCGTAATAGACTTTCATGGGATTCCGTTCGGCTCCGTCGGGGTTGTTCTGGATAAGGTTTAGGCGGTCAGGGGGCTTTGCAGTCCCAGCCGCTGCTGACATTGGCAACGCCAATGATCAATTCGTTGAGTTTCGCCACATCGTCCGTCTGTTGGATATGGCGGGAGAAATCGCGTGTCCCGTTCGCGGTCTGCACGCGGCTGACCACGTCATGGGATTCGAGCATCAGGACAGACCGGTGCGATCCGTCCGGATTGACGACCACTTCCATCCGCTCGGCATAGCCGGGCAGGTCCGGGGACGCCGCCTTCAGCAGGCCGAGGGAGACCTCTGCTGCGGCTTCGTCCGGCATCAGCGTGCGCAGGTGGCAGACCGGTACATGGCCGGGCTGGTCCATGTCTGCGGGGACGGAGCGCACATCGAGGATCATCGCGCCCTGAACGTCGCTGACGGCATAGACATAGACAGCGCCGCTGGGTGACACGGCAAGGTCCACCACATTAATGAGCGGATTGACCGCCGGTCCGAAAATCGTGTTCGCCCGGTTTTCATAGATGGCGGCGCGGTCGACGTCGCAGGTAAGCTGCGCCTTGTCTGCATCGCTGGCCGTGGCGAGGGCAACGCCCGCAATCCGGGGCTTGCAGCTTTCCGGCACCGGCGTTTCGGCAAGCGCAGGTGCAGCGAAACAGGTGGCCAGAAGGGCCGATATCAGGTGAAGGGGGAAAAGACGTTTCATCCCTTCTCCTTACCACGCTTTATCGAGAGAACGCCCGTCCGGCTCACCTCGACGAGGCCAAGCGGTGTCATCAGGTCCACGAACTGGCTGATCTTTTCGGAGGCGCCGGTGATCTCGAAAATGAAGCTCTCATTTGTCGTGTCGATCACGTTTGCCCGGAAAATCTGTGCAATCCGAAGGGCTTCGACGCGCTTTTCGCCGGTGCCCGCCACTTTCAGGAGAGCCAGTTCGCGTTCGATGCCGCGCTTCGACTTGGTGATGTCCACGACTTCGCCGACCGGGACGAGGCGCATCAGTTGCGCTTCGATCTGCTCCAGGATGTGCGGCGTGCCCTGGGTCACGATCGTGATCCGGGATTTGTGGCTGGAGGCGTCGACCTCTGCCACGGTCAGGCTGTCGATATTGTAGCCGCGGCCGGAGAACAGGCCGACAACCCGGGCGAGAACGCCCGGTTCATTGTCGACCAGCACGGCCAGCGTGCGGCGCTCAACGGCTTCATCCTCATGGTTGAGGAAATAGGCGGACTTTGGTCCGTTCGGGGACCCACTCGGGGTGGGCGTTCCGGATCCGTCGCTCATTGTACAGTCTCCGGCTGTTCGGGGTGGCGGGTTGGGTTGTCGATGGAGACCCCGGGGCGCCGAGTCAAGAGTTGCTGCCTGAGGGAGTCAGCGCGTTCGATGGCCTGCTGCTGGTGGGTGCGGGTCTGTCCGTCATAGCGTCCGACGACCTGGTTCAGCCGGCGGGGGTCAAGGTGGGCCTGCAGTTCCGAAACGACGAGCCGGCGGCAGTCGTCGATAAAGGCGGCGCTGTTGTCGCCAGTCGGTCCGCCCTCCCGGGTGAGAGCCGCGGTTTCGCAATGAACCCAGACCATCGCGTCGAGGATCGGAGGACGCGAGCCGCGATAGGCCCCCTCCTTGTCCGTCCCCTTCCTGTGCTCGTCGAGGTTGGGGAAAAACATGCGGCCCCGGTCGATCAGGGAGGTCAGATGGATCAGCGTTGCCACCTTGGCCGTCTGGAAGGCGCCTTCACTGCCATGATAATGACGGGTGCGCGCCAGCATGGCGGCCCGGGCCAATGTGTCGATGGCGGCGTTGCCCCAGTCGAGGCTGGAACTGTCGATCGTCTGGCGGAGTTGCTCGGTACGCAGCTGGCGCTGCTTGCGGGTCTCGGCACGGCTGGTAAGGGCGCCGATCACGGCGGCAATGGCCGACACCACCGTGACGACTGTTCCGACATTGTCGGTCAGTATCTGCCAGATGTTGTCTATGGCCATCATCTTCCCCTGCAGCGGCGCCGGTTCCCGGTCTGTCAGACGTCAGACCAGCTTGCGCCCGGTCTCACTGATTTCGTTACCAGTTATCTGCCCGACGATCATCTCGTTGTGTGCAGAGCCCGACGGGATCATAGGCAGGCAGTTGCCGTCCTTCTCGATCATGCAGTCGAACAGGACCGGGCCCGGATGTGCGATCATTTCAAGGATCTTGTCGTCCAGCTGGGCCGGATCCTCGCACCGGATGCCGTGGGCGCCCATGGCTTCGGCCAGTTTCACAAAGTCCGGCAGGCTTTCCGAATAAGAGTGCGAATAGCGCTCCCCGTGCAGCAATTCCTGCCACTGGCGCACCATGCCCATCCATTCATTGTTGAGGATGAACACCTTCACCGGCAGGCAGAACTGAACCGCCGTGGACAGTTCCTGCATCATCATCTGGATCGAGGCTTCGCCCGCAATGTCGATGACCAGCGCGTCCGGATGGGCGCACTGCACGCCGACAGCGGCGGGCAGGCCATAGCCCATTGTGCCGAGGCCGCCGGAGGTCATCCAGTGGTTCGGCTCGTCGAAATGGAAGAACTGGGCGGCCCACATCTGGTGCTGGCCCACTTCGGTCGTGATGAAGGTGTCGCGCTCGCGGGTGAGGGCATAGAGGCGCTCGATCGCGTATTGCGGCTTGATGATCTTGTCTGACGGCTCATAGGCAAAGCAGTCACGGGCGCGCCAGGCGTCGATCTCTGCCTTCCACGGCTTCAGGTCGGGCCGCTTGCCCTTGCGGTGTTTCACTGCCGTGAGCAGCGCTTCGAGCGCCGCGCCGCAATCAGCCACGACCGGCACGTCGACCCGGACGATCTTGTTGATCGAGGAGGGGTCGATGTCGATGTGGACCTTCTTGGAATTCGGAGAGAAGGCATCGATCCGGCCGGTTACACGGTCGTCGAACCGGGCGCCGACGCAGATCATCAGGTCGCAATCATGCATCGCATGGTTGGATTCGTAGCTGCCATGCATGCCCACCATGCCCAGCCAGTCCGCGTGGGAGGCAGGAAAGGCGCCGAGGCCCATCAGCGTGGACGTAACCGGAATGCCCGTTTCCGCCTGCAGCTTGCGCAGTGCTTCGCAGGCCTGCGGCCCGGAATTGATGACGCCGCCGCCGGTGTAGAAAAGAGGCCGGCGGGCCATGGCGATCAGGTCGGCGACGACCTCAATGGCCTCCGGCATCGGCTCCGTTTTGGGAGAATAGGTCGGCTTGTGGACGCCCTCCTTGCCGGAATAGGTGCCGGTTGCGAACTGAACGTCCTTCGGAATGTCGATGACGACGGGGCCGGGACGGCCGGAGGTCGCGATGTGGAACGCCTCATGGATCGTACGGGCCAGCTGGTCGACATCGGTGACGAGGTAATTGTGCTTGGCACAGCTGCGCGTGATGCCGGTTGTGTCGGCTTCCTGGAAGGCATCGGTGCCGATCAGATGCGTCGGCACCTGGCCGGAAATGACGACCATCGGGATCGAATCCATCATCGCGTCGGTAATCGGCGTGACCATATTGGTCGCGCCGGGGCCGGAGGTGACGAGCGCCACGCCGCACTTGCCCGTCGAGCGGGCATAGCCTTCGGCCGCATGGCCGGCGCCCTGTTCATGGCGCACCAGGATGTGGCGGATGTCGTCGGCTGCGAACAGCGCATCATAGATCGGTAGGACCGCACCGCCCGGATACCCAAACATGACCTCTACGCCTTGTTCCCGGAGGGCCGTGATTACGATCTCGGCGCCGGTCATCAGGCGGTTTTCGGTCTTCTGTTTGGTTTTGACGGTCATGACTTTGCTCTGGCGTCTGGGGTTAGAAAGGAGGGCGATTGTCCTGAATGTTTTCTGAAAAGAAAAAGGGCCCCCTTCGGAGACCCTTTTGTGCGCACACCCGCAACCGGTTCTGATGAACTCCGGCTACGGGTGTCTAATTACGAGTACCTCTGACATGCGCACGTGCGTTTCCTCCAACGTCGGGGGCTAGGAATAATCTGCCTCCATCTCCCTGTCAATCTCCCTATAGAGGGCAAGAATCACCCGCATGCGATCGTTCAGCTCTGTGCCGGGAATTCTGGGCCAGAACGGGAATTGCCTGCCGATCCACGTGAATTGCCTCTTTGCATAGCGCCGCGTGTCGCGCTTGGCGTTCTCGGCGGCGAACTCGGCGCTGATCTCGCCGCGGGCAAAGGCAGCCAGCCACGGCATGCCATGGGCTTTCATGGCCGGTAATTCGGGGTCGAGCCCCCGTTCGATCAGGGCGCGGGCCTCGGCCATGGCGCCCTGCATCAGCATGCCTTCGAAGCGCCGGTCGATCTTGGAGTAGAGCTTGGCGCGCGGCGGGGTGAGGGCAAATCCCATCCATTCCCGGTCGAGCAGGGCCGGGGGCTGGCGCTCATTGTGGAAGTCGGTGATCGGCCGCCCGGTGGCGAGCCAGATCTCATAGGCCCGGGCCAGGCGCTGCCGGTCGCCCGTGCCCAGCCGCTCGGCGGTTTCCGGATCGTGCGGGGCGAGGCGCGCGCGCAGGCCGTCGGCGCCTTCGGCTTCGGCAATGTCGCGGACTTCGGCGCGGATGTCCTCCGGCACGGGCGGAATTGCCGACAGGCCCTGCGTCAGCGCCAGAAGGTAAAGCCCCGTGCCGCCGACAATGATGGCGCGCTTGTTCTGCTTCTGGAGCACGCGGATCTTGGCCCGCGCCTCTTCCAGCCATTGGCCCGTGGAATAGCGCTCGGCCGCGTTGACATGCCCGAACAGATGATGCGGCACGCCGCGCATTTCGTCCTCGTCCGGGCGGGCCGAGATGACTTTCAGGTCTCTGTAAACCTGCATGGAATCGGCATTGATCACCTCTCCGTCGAGCCGCCGGGCGACTTCGATGGCGAGGGCGGTCTTGCCGCTGGCCGTGGGGCCATGGATCAGGATAGCCGGATGCATCCCAATAGAGGTAAGGGGTTGTCATCGAAGAGGAAACCCATGATGACGCGGGAAAAGCCGGGAAGACTGCCATGAGCCTCAGGATCGTCGCCGTTGCCGCCATGGATGCGGCGAAGCTGGAAGCGGAAGTTTCGACGGAACTTGGCCGTGTGGCGCCTTCGCGCGACCTGGGCAGCGTGGACGGGCTGGCCGCGCTGGAATGGCAGGTTCCGGGCGATCAGGGGGAGGCCGGCCGCCTGCGGGCGCGCCTGGCGGAGCAGGGCCATCCGGTCGATACCGCTGTGTTGCCGGCCGCAAGCGGGCGCAAGCGCCTGCTGATCTCCGACATGGATTCCACCATCATCGGACAGGAATGCCTTGATGAACTGGCAGATTTTGCCGGCCTGAAAGCGGAAGTGTCCGCCATCACCGAACGCGCCATGCGCGGCGAGCTGGACTTTGAAGGCGCCCTGACGACCCGTGTCGCCATGCTGAAAGGCCTCGGCCTCGACGCACTGGAACAGGCCTATGCGGAGCGGATCACGCTGAACCCCGGCGCGAAAACCCTGGTTGAAACCATGAAAGCCGACGGCGCAGAAACTGTATTGGTTTCAGGCGGTTTCACCTATTTCACCTCCCGTGTCGCGGCGGCGGCTGGCTTTCACGCGCATCGCGGCAACACGCTGATCGATGACGGCAAGGCCCTGACAGGGGAGGTCGGCCGGCCGATCCTGGGCCGTGAAGCGAAACTCTCCGCGCTGGACGCGTTCGCCTCAGCGAAAGGCATCAGCCGGGAGGACGTGATCGCCATGGGCGACGGGGCCAACGACCTCGCCATGATCAAGGCCTCAGGCCTCGGCATCGCGTATCATGCCAAGCCCGTCGTGGCCGCCGAAGCCCATGCCGCGATCGAACATACAGACCTGCGCGCCGCGCTCTTCTTCCAGGGCTATGAGGCGCGCGAATTCGTCAGCTAGGTGGTGGATAAGTCCGGCTTCCGGACCATCGCAAACACCATCTATGGACCATCTATACACCATCTAAAGACCGTGAGCAGACGCCGCCCCGCCCCGCGCCCCCGGGCGCTCAAAGGGGCTTCTGGTCAATTCAAAATTGTAATGTCATCACATTGCGTGTATGCTCTCTCCAAATAGAAAAAGAGGGAGGCCAGCATGAGAGGCAGACACCGGACCGGGGCAGGGACTGCGGAGGTGTCGATGACGCCGATGCTGGACGTGGTTTTTATCCTGCTCATTTTCTTCATGGTCACATCAACCTTCACCCGGGAAAAAGCGATCCGGCTGGAGCCGCCTGCAACCGGCACGGGGGCGTCCTCTGGCAAGGCGATGCTGATCCGGATCAGCGAGGACAGCGTCGTTCGCGTCAATGGCCGTACGACCGACATTGGCGCCGTCCGGGGTGCCATCGAACGCGTGCGCGCCGAGACGCCGGACATCCAGGTCGCCATCGAGGCAGCGCCGAAAGCGAAGACGGGCGTGGTCACATTGGTGCGCGATGCGGCCTATGAGGCCGGCTATACCGAAGGGGTCAGTCTCTCCCTCGCGCGCGAGGCGCTCTGATCACTGCGGGGCGACCGCGACGGGTGTGATTCCGTTTTCTTCGCAGTAATTGTAGGCGTAGTCGTCTTCATAGACGATGCAGGGTTCGGGAACGCGCAGATCGTTCTCGCGCAGCCATTTGCAGGATGCCGGGTCGCTGAACGAGCAGCCCAAATGATAGCTGAGGGCCTCGGCTTCGCGCAGGGCCTCAAAGTCCACGCTGCCATCGGATTTGAGGTAACTCTTATAGGCGTAGCCTTTGCGGAGGGCATTTGCCCATTCCGGGCAGGCCCTGGCGAGCCCTGACATGCAGGCAGACTGGAAGTAAATCTCGGCCACGTCCCGCTGACCGCGTTGGGCGGCGGTCTCGGCACCGTGAAACACAGCTTCGAGCAGGGCAGGCGGGGCGATCAGCGCGTCGTAGGGGCCGTTGTAGGATTTTGCCTCCTCGGTGTCCTTGAAGAGCTGCTCGACGATCCCGTCCTGCGCCGAGGGGATGAAGCTGCTGTCCGGCCAGGCCTCGATGAATTCCAGCCAGCCGGCGATCGTGTTCATGCGCTTGGCGGCGAGGAAGGCGAGGTCTTCGTTGCCAGCGGTGGCGGGCGTCGGCCCGGCATCGCAGCCCGTGAAGCAGATATCTTCCGTCAGGCCGTCTGCCGTGAAGGGCAGCGCATTGCCGGGCCGGGCGGCGGCCACTTCGCGCAGGGCCAGCGTGAAGGCCCGGTCGGCTGAAAGGCCTTTCTGCGGCAGGCGTTTCGACAGGGCCTTCGCGAACAGGCCATCATCCGGCGTGGTGGCGCCATCTGCCGTGGCAAAGGCAATGTAGAGGCCGCGCTTGCGCGGTACACGCACCATGCCCTTGTCTGCCGAACCGCCTTTGGACGAGGTAAAAGGCAGCGTGTTCCGGCAGGCATCGGAGACGATGAAGATCGCCTTGGCGTCAGAGGCGGCCAGCGCATCCACGATACTGTTCACCGGCACGCCGAGGATCGGCAGCTGTTCGGCGCCTGTGATCGGTGATCTGGCCGGGATCAGATAATTCGCCCGCTGTCCGGCGGACTCGGCAGAGCCACCATGGCCGGAATAATAGAAGAAGCCGATGGAGTCCTCTCCCGCAGAGCGCAGGTCCGAGGAAAGCTGTGCGACGGCAAGATTGATGTCCGTCTGCGTGGCATCGCGCAGCACGTTGATATTCCCGGCCGGAAAGCCCGCCCGGATCAGGCCGAGGCGCATGTTCTCCACGTCCTCATGCGGCAGGCTGAGCCCACCGACGGTGGGCGGATAATTCTCATTCCCGATCAGCAGGGCATAGCGGGTTTCCGCAGATGCGGCGAAAGCCAGACTGGCCATAAGCCAGAAAAAAATCAGTGCGCGAAACATGATCCCACCTTCCTGTCCGCCTCGGGAAGAGCCTAGACCGGGATCGCGCGCCTGAAAAGCAGAAGCTGAGGTCGTCTAGTCGTTTAGGTCCACGCTGAGGAACTGGTCGAACCAGCCGGCTTCGCCGCGGCGTTTGACGCGGATCAGCAGAGGCTCTGCCGGATTGGCACGGGCGGCTTTCACCTTTTCCAGCGTATCGGTCACCGTGGCGACGCGCTCGAAATTGATCTCGATGATCACATCGCCGCGCACCAGTTTGCCATAGGCCGGCCCGCGGGCGGAGACGGAGGTGACGACCACGCCTTCGACATCCTTGGGAATGCCGTAGCGGCGGCGGACGTCATCGTCGAGGCTGGAAAGGTCCGCGCCGAGATCATTGGCACTGGCGGGCAGGTCCGGCAGCTGGGTGGTGTTTTCAGGGGTCTCTTCCTGAAGCTCGCCCATGGTGACGGTGAAGGTGCGGGCGCGGCCATCGCGCACCAGCCGCACCGGCACGTTCTTGTCGATCGGCGTGTCAGCGATGACGCGGGTCAGTTCCCGCACGCTGGCAACAGGCTGGCCATCGAAGCTGAGGATCAGGTCGCCGACTTCCAGTTTCGCCTTGTCGGCCGGGCCGTCATCGGTGATGCGGGTGACGATCACGCCGCCCTTGCCGGACGCGCGATAGGCGCGCACCAGCGCTTCATCCGCATCCTGAACATTGACGCCCAGCCAGGAACGGCGGATGCGCCCGGACTTGATCAGTTCGCCGGTGATCCGGTTGACGAGGTTCGACGGCACGGAAAAGCCGATGCCGACCGAGCCGCCGGTGGGCGAGATAATCGCCGTGTTTACGCCGACGACTTCGCCGCCGAGATTGAATAGCGGCCCGCCGGAATTGCCCCGGTTGATGGCCGCGTCAGTCTGGATGAAATCGTCCGAGCGTCCGGAATTCAGGTCGCGGTTGCGGGCAGAGATGATGCCGGCAGACACAGAGCCGCCAAAGCCGAACGGGTTGCCGATGGCAATCACCCAGTCGCCCACTTCTGCGGCATCGCTGTCGGCGAAGCTGACAAAGGGCAGGGGCTTGTCGGAGTTCACCTTCAGAACGGCGAGGTCTGTGTCCTGGTCCCGTCCGACCAGTTCGGCATCCAGAACCTGGCCATTGGCGAAATTGACTTCGATTTCGTCCGCCCCGTCGATGACGTGATTATTGGTCACGACATAGCCGTCGGCGCTGATCACGAAGCCGGAGCCGAGCGAGCCTTCGCGGCGGAAGCCATCTTCGTCGCGGCCGAAGAAATCATTGAACCGTTCCATCGGCGAACCCTCCGGAAAGGTGGGCATGCCTTCCGGCGCGACGGTCTTGGAGGTGGAAATATTCACCACCGCCGGCATCAGCCGTTTCGACAGGTCGCGGAAACTTGCCGGGCGGTCCCTCTGATCGAGCCCCTCAACCGAACGGGACAGGCTCTGCTGCGCCGTGGCGGGGGCCGCCAGCGGGACGGAAACGAGAATGGCAAGGGCGGCAAGAGCCGGAAAACGCATGGGACTTCGGCTTCCTCTGCGGGCGGAATAAGGAATTTATTGTACCGCAGACTATGGCGCTTTGCGGGCAAGGTGCAACAGATTCAGCCCAAGTGAACTGCAAGCCAGATCAGCGCGATCCCGATGGCCCCGCCGACAAGCCCCGCCATGGTCAGCTCCCGCGTGCTCATCTGGGTGACGAGAACGGCAAGGCGCCGCATGAAGTCCGGGGCGACCGCGTAGGCCGCCCCTTCAAGCAGAAACCACATGCCGACACCCGCCAGCAGGATCAGTGGCAGTGTCATGGCCAATTAACTCCTCGTGATCACTTGGAGTTCTTGCGTGCGGCGGCGATGAACTCGTCACACAGGCCGAGGTTTTTCGGGCCGACCACGATCTGCGTGGTGCCTTTCTTCAGCGACTGCTCGCACGCGATCAGCGCACGCTGGAAGCGGAAGAATTCGGGATCGCGGCCATAGGCGCTGGCATAGATCTCGTTCCGCTTGGCATCGCCTTCACCGCGGATCTCTTCCGATTTCTGGTTTGCCTCGGCGAGGATCACCGTCTTGTCGCGGTCCGCCTTGGCGCGAACCGACTGGGCCTGCTTGTCACCGTTTGCACGGATCAGCTCGGCTTCCTGGTTCCGGGCCGCTTCCATACGGCGGAAGACACGTTCGGAGACATCCTGCGGCAGGTCCGCCCGGCGGATACGCACATCGATGATGTCGATGCCGCGTCCGGCGATGGAGTCCGACAGGTTCTCCCGGATCTCATCCATCAGCTTGCCCCGCTGGCCGGAGATGATCTCCTCCGGCAGCTTGTTGGCCAGGGCGTTCCGGATGGCCGTGTTGGTGAACTGCGACAGCTGGTTCTCGGCCACGCGCTGCGTCTGCAGGCGCTGGTAGAAGGCCAGCGGATCGGAGATCTGGTAGCGCACGAAGGCGTCCACGATCAGCTGTTCCTGGTTTGAGGCCAGCACTTCGATGTTCGGAATGTCGAGCCCGAGATTGCGGCGGTCATATTTGATGACGTTCTGGATGAACGGCATTTTCATTTTCAGACCGGCCTGGTTCTGCCCGGGGGCGTTATAGGCGGCCTGCGCCTTACCCACCTGCAGGACGAGTGCCTCTTCGGTCTGCTTGACGATGAAAAAGCTGTTCATGCCGACAATCAGCGCCGCGGCGGCGATGACGAGGGCGAAGATACCAAATCCACGCATGATAATCGCTCCTATTGGCTGCTGCGGTTGGGATTGACCGGCAGGTATGGCACCGCGCCGGAATCGGAATCGAGGATCACCTTGTCGGTGTTGCCGAGGACACGTTCCATGGTCTCGAGATACATCCGCTCGCGGGTCACCTGCGGTGCCTTGCGGTATTCGTCGAGAATGGACGTAAAGCGGGCGGCTTCACCGGTCGAATTGGCGATCACCTGCTCGCGATAGGCTTCGGCATTTTGCAATACCTGCTGGGCCTGGCCTTCCGCACGCGGGATGATGTCGTTTGCGTACTTGTTGGCTTCCTGGATGGCCTTTTCGGCATCCTGTCCGGCATTGACCACGTCGATGAAGGCCTGGCGCACCTGCGCAGGGGCGGCCGCTTCCTGAATCTCGACGTTCTGCACCTGGATGCCGGCGCGATAGTCGTCCATCAGAGCCTGCAGCTGGGTCTTCACCTGTTCGGAGATCTTGGTCCGGCCCGTGGTGATGACGTCGTTGAGATCCGATTTGCCGACCACTTCGCGCATCACGCTCTCAGCGGAGGCCTTCAGCAGTTCGCTGCCGCCATCCACGTTGAGGATGAAATTCTCCGGATTGGCCGGGTCGTAGAACCAGAACACCCGGAAGCGGACATCGACGATGTTTTCGTCGCCGGTCAGCATCAGGGCTTCGTTGGAATTGTTGCCGATCTGCGTTTCCTGCTGCTTCTCGGACGGCATGATCACATGCGTCTCGATCGGGGCAGGCAGGTGGAAGTGCAGGCCGGGCGTGAAATTTGTCTGCCACTGGCCGAAACGGAACACCGCAGCGCGCGAGCCTTCGTCAACCACGACGACGCCCGTCATCAGCCAGGCAATGAGCGCGATGCCGGCGAGTACAAGGATGCCGAGCGGGCCGAAATTCGGGCCACCGCCGCCGCCTTTGCGCCGGCCACCGCCGCCGCCATTGCCGCGTCCGCGAAAACGCTCCTGCATCCGGCGCATCTGATCTTCCAGGTCACCGCCCCCATTGCCGCCGGATGGGCGCTTCCAGGGGGAGTTGCCGTCGTTCCCTCCCTTGTCGTCGCCACCGCCGCCCCATGGGCCGCTACCTTTAGTTTTATCATCCCAGGGCATGGCCCCTCCTGTTGCGCGTGTTCGCTTCCATATAGGTGCTTTGCTAATAAGTGCATGCCCTTTTCGGGGCATCAAGGGATAGAGGGTCGCGGTCATGTTCGGTTCTAAGGGGAAAACCCGGCAAAAACAGGCAGATGCTGTCATGAAGGCGCTTGGCCGCCCGGACTGGCTGGAGTCCGTCAGCATCGATGAGAGCGGCCGCGCCGTGCTGGTGATCGTGGCGGATCCGGCAGATAAGGCGGGCGCTGAGGCGTTGCGGATGCAGGCCGAAGGCAAGGCCGGCCTCGTTCCGGGGGTCAAATCGGTCACCACCGTGCTGACCGCAGAGCGCCAGCAGGGCGCCGCGCCGCATACGCACAGCCAAAAGCCGGCCGCGTCCAAAAGCCGCTCAGAGTTGCTGAACCTCACCCCGTCGCCGCGCCGCGTATCGAAAGGCGCGCGCCTGTCGGACGAGGCGATGCAGCAGGGCGCCCCGCAGCGCCAGCAGGGCAGCGTCGCGAAAATCCCCGGCATTTCCCGCATCCTGGTCGTCGCCAGCGCCAAGGGCGGGGTCGGCAAGTCCACCGTTTCGGTGAACCTTGCTGCGGCCCTCGCCAGGACGGGCATGAAAGTCGGCCTGCTGGACGCCGATGTCTACGGGCCCTCCATTCCCACCATGCTGGGGACGCAGGGAGCCGAGCCGAAGGGGTCGAAGAACAGGAAACTGGTGCCGGTCGAGGCGCACGGGCTGAAGACGCTGTCGATCGGCTATCTGTCAGACCCGGACGCGCCGATGATCTGGCGCGGGCCGATCGTCATGTCGGCGATCACGCAGATGCTGAACGATGCCGAATGGGGCACGCCGGACGATCCGCTGGATGTGCTGGTGATCGACACGCCGCCCGGCACCGGCGATGCCCAGCTGACCATCGCGCAGAAAATACCGGTCACCGCGGCGCTGATCGTGACAACGCCGCAGGAAGTCGCCCTGGCAGACGTGCGCCGCGGCGCGGCCATGTTCACCAAGACCGCTGTGCCCGTAATCGGCCTCGTCGAGACGATGAGCTATTTTCAGGACCCGGCCGGTAACAAGCACTATCTGATGGGCCATGGCGGCGGTCAGCGCATGGCCGACGCGCTCGGCCTGCCATTGCTGGCGGAAGTGCCCATGCTGCAGGCCATCCGCGAAGGCGGCGACAAGGGCGTACCAGCTGCCATCGGCGATGCGGAAACCGCGAAGGCCTTCCACGAGCTTGCCCGCAAGGTCGCTATCGGTCTCGACACGCTGGAGACCAAGGCCCCGCCGGAGATTGTGTTCGAGGATTAGTCCAGCCGTTCACGGATGATCTTGTCGTTGCCCGCAGGCAGGATGAAGGCCATGCCGTCTTCGCCCATCAGGATCGGGCCATCGAAGGCTTTTTTCGTGCCTTTCATGAAGGCGGGGTAGAGGATGCGGTTCGGCTGGGCCGGGACGATATGGCTGAAGACGAGCAGGCCTGCGCCCGCCTCGCTGGCCACTTCCGCGGCCTGGACGGGGCTGGTGTGGTAATCGGGAATGTCGTTCATGATCTTTTCCAGCCGCTTCGCGCCGAGCGTATTGAGGCGGCCTGCGACTTCGCCGACCATTTCGTCATTCAGCGCCTCGTGCACCAGTACATCGGTGTTCCGGGCCAGATCGATCAGGGCCTGATCCTTTTTCGTGTCGCCCGAAATCGTCACCGAGCGGCCCTTATAGTCGAACCGGTAGGCGACCGCCGGGTGCACCGGGCTGTGGTTCACCGGCACGGCGGTGATGATCAGGCCGTCCCGGTCATAGACGCGTACGGCGCCGCCATGCGTGGCGAAAGGGAAGGCTTCGGCGCCCGCACCGGAGGGCGGTACGACATCGGCGCCATGATGCGCGACGCGGTAGACCGCATCCTGCGCATAGGCCTCGTTAAAGCCTGCGGCGACCCGTTCCACACCTTCCGGACCGTAGAGGGCCAGCGGCGTATCGGCCCCGCCGGCGGCCCAGTGCTGCAGCATGACCTCGCCGAGCCCGTCGATATGATCGGAGTGGAAGTGCGTCAGGAACGCCGCTTCCACCTGGCCCCAGGGCAGGGCGAATTCTCCGAACTTCCGGCCGGAGCCTGCGCCCGCATCGACGATGAAGACACGGTTGCCTGCCGCGACGACCGTCATCGGTCCCGCCCGGCTCGGATCCGGCAGGGGGGAGCCGGTGCCGACCAGGACGACGATCAGCCCGTCCGGGACGTCTGCCAGGGCACTCTTCCCGGCATTCTTCTTAACCGCGCTTCTGAAAGCCGCCTCTCCGATCTGAACACTGAACACGGTGCGGGCAACCGCCCCGGCCACCAGTAGCAGCGCCAGAATGACGAGTGCAGGTTTCAGAAAGCGCATTGTCGTCCCCCCTGCCTGACAGGTCAGGCGTTGAAGTTGAGCTTCAGGCCCGGTTCAGGCCATCGGCATTTGATCAGGTTTCCCGTGCCCGACAGCGTGATGTAGGCATCGCGCATGTCGTCTCCGCCAAAGGCGATATTGGTGACCAGCAGGTCCGGGAAGGCGATGTGGCTGTGCTGGCCGTCCGGCGTGATCGTGGTGATGCCGCCATTCAGGATGGTTGCCACACAGACATTTCCTGCGGCGGTCATGCCGAGGCTGTCGAAATATTGCAGGCCGGGCATGGTGGCCACGACGCGGCCGCCGTTCAGCGGGCTGGCTGGCTTGATCACGCCGGGGCTTTCCAGATCGAACGCCCACATGCGGCCGGTCATCGTGTCGGCCATGTAGACGGTCTGCTCGTCAGGCGAGAGGCCGACGCCGTTGGGGCTGGAATAGTGATAGTCCAGTTCCTTAGCCGCGCTGGCCCCGTTGGCGAGGAAATAGAGCCCGCCGAATTCGCGGTGGCGCGGATGCACTTTGCCATGGTCGGTGAAATAGAGATTGCCGGCCTTGTCGAAGACCAGATCGTTCGGCCCTCTCAGCGGGTTGCCATCGACCGCTTCGATGACGCGTTCGACCTTGCCGGTGGACAGGTCCACCCGTTCGATCCGGCCGCCATCATAATCGTCCGGGCAGTTGCCGGGGATCAGCATGCCGTCCAATTCGGCATATTCGAAGCCGCCATTGTTGCAGACCCAGAGCGCGCCATCCGGCCCGATGGCGAGACCGTTCGGGCCGCCGCCGGGCGTCGCGATCACTTCGGTCTTGCCGCCATCCCAACAGCGCGTGATGCACTTTTTCTCGATCTCCACCACGATGATGGACCCGTCGGCCATGACGACCGGGCCTTCCGGAAAGCGGAGCCCGCTGGCGATTGTCTCATATTCCATGTTTTTCCTCCCATAAAAGGAGGCCACCCTATGCGCGTGTCAGCGAAACTGCAATCTGGCAGTTGGAATGTCAATTGTTTTCGCGCGGGGGTCGCGGACGGGTGTCAGCTACGCGGCGCCAATGCCGCCTGACGCTCCATCCGGACGATGGAGAAAGCGTGATCGTTCCCGTCCCCGGCCGGATAGGTGGCCAGCGTCTCGCGGGACCAGTTGTCCGCCTGCAATTCCGGGAAATGGGCATCGCCTTCGGGGGCGGCGTCGACTTCGGTCATGAAGATCCGGTCGACATAGGGCAGGGCGAGATTGTAGATCGTCGCGCCGCCGATGACGAACACGCAGTTGGCCCGCTCTCGCATCGCGACGGCCCGCGCGGCATTGATGGCCGCCGGAAAGCTGGAATAGACCCGCGCGCCGGGGGCGTTATAGGTCCAGTCGCGCGTCATCACGATGTTCTCGCGGCCTTTGAGAGGGCGGACGGGCAGGCTTTCCCAGGTCTTGCGACCCATCAGGATGGGGCAGCCCATCGTGACCTTCTTGAAGAAGGTAAGATCATCTTTCAGGCGCCAAGGCAGGTCACCTTCTTTTCCGATCACATTGTTCTTGCCGCGAGCGGCGATGAGGCAGACGTTCAGACTGTCCGGCATGAGGGCAACGCCTTTGTTGCAGAATTCCTGTCGGGATGACGGGGAGGCAGCCCCCGTGCAGGTAGGGTAGAGGCCATTACACAGGAATAATGACAAGGCTTGCAACTCAGTCTCGCCTGCCAATAATGCAGCCCATTCGGGGAGTCTCGTGATTAATACTTTGATTTCAGTGCTTACGAACGGGCACCCAGAGCAGCTGTTGCCTGCGCTGGTGGCGCTGTTGCTTTCATTCAGCGCAATCTGGATGCTCAAGGGGCGCTTCTGGGCCATTATTTATGTGGCGTTGATTCCCTTCCTCAACTGGTCGTTCGGGGTCATTCCCGAGTTTCAGGTCGTTGCCCCCCACACAAATGAGATATTCCCGCACGGCGTCTCGCTGCAGCCGATGACCATGGTGACAGGCATGGTGTTCGTGGTGCGCGATTTCGTTCAGCGCGAGATGCACCACCGGGTGCTCATCGCCATGGCGCTCGCGGTGGGCTGGTCGTTCTACTACGCCTGGCCGGTGATCGCGCTGGCCAGCGGGGTGGCCTTTGCCATCTCCGAAGGCGTGGACTGGCTGATGTTCACCTTCACCAAATACCGCCTGTCGACGCGGATCCTGCTGTCCAGCCTGTTCGCGGCCCCGGTGGACACGACCGTGTTTCTCTATGGCGCCGATCTCGCCAAACAGATCGAGCTTGGCGCAGAGCCGGGCAACTCGCTGCATTTCTGGAACTGGATCGTCTTCGTCATCGGCAAGATGGTCGGCGCGGTCATCGTCTCCGTCATCATCAGGCGGCGGGAAGACCTTGGCCTGACCGACCCGACGGAATTGTAACCCGCGCTCAGACTTCCTCGATCAGCTGCGAGCCCTGATTGCGGACATTGCCGACGGCGGCGCCGACGGGCCAGGCGTGCATGGCGTCGGTGGGGTAGGGCTCGAACAGTCTTTCCACCTCCCGCGTGGACGCGGTCAGCCAGCGCGAATAGTTCTGCGGGTCTATGATCACCGGCATCCGCGTGTGCAGGCCGGCCATCAGATCGTTCGGCCGGGTCGTGATGATGGTGAAACTGTCGATCTCGGAGCCGTCGATCATGGCGCGGTCCCAGAGGCCTGCGAAGCAGAACCAGCGCCGGTTGCGCAGGCCGATGGCAAAGGGCGTGCGTTTGCCCTTCGGCCCGGTCCACTCATAAAAGCCGCTGGCCGGGATCAGGCAGCGCCGGTGACGGAACGAGCCGCGGAATGTGTTCGATTCCTGCAGGCCCTCGGCACGGGCATTGAAGGTGGAGAATTTCTTCTCCTGCAGCGGCTGGTGCCACCAGCTGGGCACGAGGCCCCACATGGCCGGTGCCATCTGGCGGGATCCGGCCGGTTCCGGCTCTCCCTCGGGCGTCAGGCGGATGATCGGGACATATTGGGTCGGCGCGATATTGTAGGCCGCCTCCGGCGGCTCCACACCGAGCGGCTGCATGATCGACAGGGCCGCGTGATATTCCGCCCAGGTGACGCCATGTCTGAAGAACCGTCCGCACATGACGGGACTCTAGAGGCGCGCGGGCAGGCTGCCAATCTGGTTCTCGCCGCCCTGAGCTTTCTGAGGCCGCCAGCGCGCCCCAAACTCCGGTCAAACCCCTATTGAAGAGACCCGCCTGAGCCCACAGCTAGACAGTAGCAAACATGACAGGAGCGACGCATGAGTTCGGGGACCAAGGATTTCGGCGCCATCACAGGCTCGATCAATGAAGGCATCAAGGGCCTGCGCGGCACGGGCGCGGTGGAGACGCTGACCCAGTTCTCCGCCATGTCCAAGGCGGCGATGGCCGATGGCGCGCTGGACAAGAAGATGAAGGAGCTGATCGCGCTCTCCATCGGGGTCGCGACGCATTGCGATGGCTGTATCGGCTTCCATACCAAGGCGCTGAAACGTCTCGGCGCGACGGACGAGGAAGTCTCCGAAGCGCTTGGCGTGACCGTCTATATGGGCGGGGGCCCGAGCCTTATGTACGCCGCCGATGCCTGGAACGCCTGGCAGGCGCTGAAGGACTAGGCCGGAATCATCAGACCGCGACGGGCGCCTTGATGTGGGCGTGCGCCTGATAGTTCTCGAGCGTGAAGTCTTCATACTCCCAGCCGAACAAATCCGTCTTGTCCGGATTGAGGCGCATGACCGGCAGGGGCAGGGGCTCGCGCGACAGCTGAAGCTCTGCCTGTTCGACATGGTTCAGGTAGAGATGGGCATCGCCGAAGGTGTGAATGAACTCGCCCGGCTTGAGGCCGGTTGCGCGGGCCATCATCAGGGTCAGCAGCGCATAGGACGCGATGTTGAACGGCACGCCCAGGAAAATATCGGCTGAGCGCTGGTAGAGCTGGCAGTTCAGCTTGCCGTCCATGACATTGAACTGGAACAGGCAGTGGCAGGGCGGCAGCGCCATTTCGTTCACATCCGCCGGGTTCCAGGCCGACACGATCAGACGGCGCGAATTCGGATTGGTGCGGATCTCGTCCAGCACCCACTGGATCTGGTCGATCGTGCGCCCGTCCGGCGCGGCCCAGCTGCGCCACTGTTTGCCATAGACCGGGCCAAGGTCGCCGTTCTCGTCGGCCCACTCATCCCAGATCGAGACCTTGTTGTCCTTCAGGTATTTTATGTTGGTATCGCCCTTCAGGAACCAGAGCAGTTCGATGATGATCGAGCGCAGGTGTAGCTTCTTTGTGGTTACCATCGGGAAACCATCTTCGAGGTTGAAGCGCAGCTGGCGGCCGAAGACGGCCCGCGTGCCTGTACCCGTCCGATCCCCCCGTTCGAAGCCGTTTTCGAGCGCGTCGCGCAGAAGATCGAGATACTGATGCATGGCTCCGGACTCCTAAGCTTCATTGGCGGATCGCAGACGAACGGTCTCTAGCGTGATTCCCGTTTGCGCACCTCCCTTGCCCCGTATTCGCCGGGCGGGGAAGGGCCGCGGCGGGACCTTCATGGTTAAATCAGATTTGCAGGCAAACGGGAAATTCGCCACCGAAACCGAACCGCTACGCAATCAAAAAGGGGCATTCTTATAGAAAATCCGGGTGGTGGAGCTGGAAAAATGCACTCTCGAATAAAGACCCTGCAACAACTCGTTCGCCGGTATCGGCAGGATACCGGCGGTAATATCATGGTGCTGATGGCCCTGATTATCGTGGCGGTCATGGGGCTGGCCGGCTTCGCGATCGATTTGCGTTACACGATCTCGCAGAAGGAAAAGGTCCAGTATGCGCTGGATTCCGCCGTTCTGGCGGGCGCGCTGGAACGCCAGAAAGGCAAATCCGCGGACGAGGTGAAAGCCGAAGTCCGCGAATATGCCGGGGCGCTGATCGACATGCAGGGGGGCGGCATGACCTGTTCGGCGATCGGCGTTGTGCTGGACGAAGTCAGCGAAGACATCTCCGCAGACATTTCCTGCGCGCAACCGACATTCATTTCGCAGATCCTGGGCCAGGATCATCTGGATTTCAGCGTATCGACGACATCGACCTATTCGGTCGGCAAGGTGGATGTGGCGTTCGTGTTCGACGTTTCGGGCTCGATGAACAGCTATAGCCGCCTGTCCCTGCTCAAGACGGCAGCCAATGCGGCCTTCGATACACTGCTGCCGGACGACAAACCGGACGACAAGACAATCCGTATCGCGATCACGACCTACAACAATTCCGTCAATGCCGGGTCCTATATCAATTCGGTGACCGACAGCGTGTCGCTGGCGGCGGAGACCTCCAATATTGCGGCCTCGGCGAATTTCAATTCGTACAATGGTAAGCGGATGTATGATGCCGCGACCGGCAAGCGGTTCTTCTACTACCAGACCGGCACCTGCCTCGACTACGGCACCTGCGATCAGTGGTCGAACTGGGACTGGGACCCCGCCCGGCGCTTTTATTCAGATGTCTCTGTACACGACAGCTGCGTTTATGAGCGCACGGGCAGCCAGGCGGACACAGACGCCGCGCCCGGCTCGCTCGCCTGGATCGGCGCGGCCAATCCGGACTGGAGGTTTGAGTATAGTGACCGGAACAAGTATCGCGGCTGGCAGGAAGTGGCCTATGGCGGCGCCAACAACAATACCGGCGCGTTTTACAACAATTACGCCACCTGCCGCGATTCCAGCCCTGTTCCGCTGACGGACGACAAGGCTGCGCTGAAAGCGCATGTGGACAGCCTGACAGCCGGCGGCGGCACCGCGGGCCATCTTGGCATCGCCTGGGGCTGGTACCTGATCTCGCCGAACTGGTCCTCGATCTGGCCGGCCGCATCCGAGCCGTGGAAATATGATGAGGTGAACGCCACCAAGGCCATGGTCCTGATGACCGACGGGGACTTCAACCGCGAACACGCCTCCGCCTCCAAGGATTCCTTCCATCAGGCCATGGACCTGTGCGATCAGATGAAGGCGGCGCCGTCCAACGTGACCATCTACACGGTCGGCTTCCAGGTGCCGGGTAGCGTGCAGAAAACCGGCGACGGGCGTACGATCCTCGAATACTGCGCCACCAGCCCGGCCTTTGCCTATTCGGCGGCGGATGGGGACCAGCTGCTGCAGGTCTACAAGGAAATCGCCCAGTCGATCGCGGACCTGCGCATCAAGAACTAGGCCTTCCCGGGGACATCCTTCGACGTCGCTCAGGATGAGTCCGTACTTCCGAAGCGCTTGAAGTCTGGGCGCGGGCTCTAACCCTCCGCCACCACGCGGCCGTCCTGCACATGCAGGGCCTGGGCGCGGGCGCCGAAACTGTCGAACAGGAATTTCTCCGTGCCGGTCAGCCAGGCCTGGCCGCCAAGGGCGCAGATCTCGTCGAACAGGGCGGCGCGCCTGTCGGGGTCCAGATGCGCGGCGGCCTCGTCCAGCAGGAGCAGGGGCGGCGGCCCGTCGCGCTCTGCCTTGAGTGCGGTGGCCGAGGCGAGGATCAGCCCGATCAGCAGGGCTTTCTGCTGGCCGGTGGAGGCGTCTTTCGCCGGCGCGCCGGTGGGGCGGTGAATGACGGCGAGGTCAGAGCGGTGCGGGCCTTCCAGCGTGCGGCCGGCGGCCATGTCGCGGCGGCGCGAGGTGCGCCAGGTCTCGGCCAGCATCTCGAAAATCGACTTGAAGTCGTCGCCCCGCGTGGCGGCCTGTTCGGCGGCGCCTTCCAGGGCGATATCCGCCTTGGGAAAATGCCCTTCCGGCCGGGCCTCGATCGCGGTCTGCAGGGCGTCCATGAGATGCGCGCGATTGATCGCGATCTCGGCGCCGCTTTCGGCAAGGCGCGTTTCGATCGCATCGGCCCAGGCCGGATCGACATGGCCGCGTTCCAGCAGAGCATTGCGTTCACGCATTGCCCGTTCATAGCGGCTGGACGCGCTGGCGTGCGACGGCGTATGGGCCAGCACCAGCCGGTCGTAGAAGCGCCGCCGGTCGCTGGCACTGCCGCGGAAGACGCCGTCCATGTTCGGGGTCAGCCAGACGATGCGGACAATTTCGGCCAGTTCGGTCGCCGTGGAGGGCGCCCCGTCGAGGCGCACAACGCGTTTGGATCCGCCGCCGGAATTGTCCAGCGTCACGCCGATCCTGTGCTCATCGGCGAGGGACGCCGCCACGGTCCAGCTGCCGGCAGAGTCTGAGCGCGCCATGTCCGGCAAGGTGGCGGACCTGAGGCCGCGGCCCGGCCCTAACTGGCTGACGGCTTCCAGAAGGTTCGTCTTGCCCGCGCCATTGGCGCCGTAGAGGCAGACATGCCGCCCATCCAGCAGCAGGGTGAGGGACGCATAATTGCGGAAATCCGTGAGCGACAGTCTCGTTAAGGCGGTCATGTCGTCAGGCAGCCATAGCGTGGGGCGTCTTTATCCTCAGGAGGCTGGCGGCTCCGTGTCAGGAAATCAGACGCGCAGCGGCATCAGCACATAGCGGGCCGAGTCGTCGGACGGGTCCAGAACGAGGGCGGGGGAGGCCGGGTCATTGAACATGAATTCGGCGTCCGGCGCTTCGATCTGGCCGGCGATGTCGAGCAGGTATTTGGCGTTGAAGCCGATTTCCATCGGTTCGTCGCTATACTCAGCTTCGAGTTCCTCGTTACCGGCGCCGGTCTCGGCATGGTTCACCGCCAGGACCAGCTTGCCTTCCGACAGGGACAGTTTGACAGACCGCGACCGCTCTGCCGAAACGGTCGACACGCGGTCCACCGCGGCTTCGAACGCCTTGTTGTCGATCGACAGCTTGCGCGTGTTGCCCTTCGGAATGACGCGGCCATAGTCCGGGAACGCCCCATCGATCAGTTTCGAGGTCAGCGTGGCGCGGCCGGCGCGGACGATGATCTTCGTATCGGACACTTCGATATCGACCGGGCCATCCAGCCCGTCGATCAGGCGGCGGGCTTCGCCCACGGCCTTGCGCGGCACGATCACGCCTTCCAGGCCGGCAGAGCCGTCCGGTGCCTTGGCTTCGGCCAGCGCCAGACGGTGGCCGTCGGTCGCCACGGCGCGCAGCACCGGCTTGCCGTCGCCATCGTCAGTCGTGTGCAGGAAAACACCGTTCAGATAATAGCGCGTTTCCTCGGTCGAGATCGCGAAACGGGTCTTGTCGATGAGGCGGACCAGATCTCTGGCGTCGAGCGCGAATTTGATCGCGCTGTCATCGGTCGTCATGGTCTGGAAGTCGGATGCGGGCAGAGTGGGCAGTTCGAAATGCGAGCGGCCGGCCTGGATCGACAGGCGCTGGTTCTCCGGCTGCAGCTCCAGCTCGACTTCGGCGCCCGCAGGCAGTTTGCGCACCACGTCGAACAGCGTGCCGGCCGGGGCCGTCACGGCACCTTCGCTGGCCACCTTGGCCGGGGCGCTGTCGACCGCTTCGATGTCGAGGTCTGTCGCGGTCAGCCGCAATTCGCTGCCGGAGGCCTGCAGCAGGACATTGGACAGGATCGGAATCGTGTTGCGCCGCTCGACCACGTTCTGAACGTGGGAGAGTGCGTTGAGGAGGTCGCCGCGTTCGATCGTCAGTTTCATCGTGTTTCCGTCCATCCCGGGCAACGCTGCCGCTGCCCGCTAAACCCTGTTGCGCCTGTCTGCTGGTCTGTCCCGCCAGGACATGCCGACGGAATCAGCCCGCTCCCGGGAAGGGAACGGGCTGAGAACACTTAAACATCCATACGAAAAAGCCAAGCGTTGATCGCGGTCCTGGCTCAATCAGTTGCTTAATGGTTGCCTGCGGCCTGCAGTTCGAGGATCGCAGCAGCGACGCGGGCGATGTCGGCGGCCAGTTCCGGATCCTTGGACAGAGCCTTGGTCAGCTTCCGGTGTGCATAGAGCACGGTCGTGTGGTCACGCCGCCCGAAGGCACGCCCGATCTGCGGGAAGGACTTATGGGTCTGCTCCCGGCACAGATACATGGCGATCTGGCGCGGATACACGACGGACCGGGCTTTGGACGGGCTTTCGAGATCTGCCTTCGACACGTTGAAGACTTTCATCGTCGCCTTTTTCACCAGTTCGATCGTCGGCGCGCGCACTTCGCCTTCCATGCGGCGGATGACCCGTTCCAGCATGTCGGATGTCGGCGCCATCGTGCCGAAGCCTGCCTCGGTGAAGAGGTTCCAGACCGCGCCGGTCAGTTCCCGGCCAGGGCCGCGGATGCCGGTATGGATCCGCTCGATCAGTGCCTCGTCCAGCAGGAAGTCCGGATGGGCCTGCGCGATGTGACGGGCCAGGCGGCGGATGATCTCGCGCCGCATGTCTTCGTCCGGCAGTTCCACCTCAACCACGGTGGCGCCTTTCAGCTCACTCATCATCCGCGGGGAGAAACCCGCCAGCTCGCCCGGCGTCTTGTCTCCGGCGAGGACGACATTGCCGCCCTGTCCGGTGACTTCCCGGATGTTCTGGAACAGCTCGGTCTCGGTGCCGGGCTTGCCGGAGATGCGGTGCAGATCGTCGATCAGCAGAATGCTTGCAGAGCGCAGGCGCTTTTTCAGGGCGCTTGTGTCCTTGGCCTTCACGCCGTCCGTATAGGCGGAGAGGAATTCCTCTGCCGTCAGGTACACGACCGTGGCGTCCGCATTGGTTTCCATCGCGCGGGTGCGCAGCGCCAGCAGCGTGTGGGTCTTGCCGGTGCCCTGCGGGCCGGAGATCAGGTGAACCTGTGTCCCGACCGGCTGGCCATCGGCCACGCGTTTGGCCAGTTCCACGGAAATCGCGTTCGATTTTCCGGTCACCAGCGTGCCGAACGTCATTTCCGGTGCGCCGGAGGAGGGACGCGGCCCGTTGGCCGGTGTCTCGCCATCACTGCCGCCGGATCCGCTGCCTGCGCCGCCCGCAGCCACTTCCGGCTCCGCTTCGGCCCACGGATCCTCGACGATCGCGCGCAGCTCAGCGCCGGCGTCCTTCCAGCAGACCAGCCGGATATCGCGCCGGGCATCGTCATGCTCCTTCCAGATACGCTGGACGATATGACGGTGATCCGCAGACACACGATCATAGGAAAGGCGGTCCCGCGCGGCGATGACGGTCTTGCCGTCAACTTCAGCGATCATCTTCAGATCGGTGATCCAGCGCTCGAAATCCGCCGTGGAGAGGACCTCCCTCAGATGTTCCCGAACGGCCTGCCAGATGGCCTGGCCGGGAAGGCTGGAGATCTTCTTGTTGGTTTTTGAATCTACGCTGGCTGGAGTGTCAAAGAGTCTGTTTCGGTCCATGCCGAGCCCCATTTTTTTGTTATCTGTTACAGCCACCAAACCGGCACGCAACACCCCTGTCCAGTCACCCGAAACCGGCCCCGAAAATACTCCGTGCAGGGATGTTTATCGTTGGTGAATTCAAAGTACCGACCGGCGCTTTCAAACACAAGTGCATCTTTTGGTCTGTAGCCGTGATTGGCGTGTTGACTCTTTCCACAGCACCCTTGTGAGGCGAAAAAAACCTATATGGCTCAATGGTTTTTTGCTTTCTGCGAAGCATGTATTTTTTTTGAAGTGAGCTTTTGCGCACTAAAGTTCACGTTTGTTCTGTCAACACGTACCTGTGGAAATAGGCTGTGAAATTCGCCTCAAAATCAGGAAATATTTTGGAACGGTTTTGATCTCGCGTCCTGATTGCACATTCGTGCAGGGAAGGGGTGAGGAGATTTGCAAAATTGCATTTCTGTAGGTTGTACGATCATATCTGTGACACACTATCGGGCAGGTGCTGGCCATGAATTGGGCGTGGGGACATTAAACGCGAAACGTAAATTCCGGCCATGAAAAAACCCGCCGGGCGATGCGCCGGGCGGGTTTGTTTCTTGCCGGTGGTCCGGCCCGAGTTCTTAAAGCGTCTGGCCTCAGGCCATCGACTTCACACGGGCAGCCAGGCGCGAGACTTTGCGCGAAGATGTGTTCTTGTGCATGACGCCTTTGGTGACGGCACGCATCAGCTCAGGCTGGGCAGCCTTGAGCGCATCTGCGGCAGCGGTCTTGTCGCCCGAGGCAATGGCTTCTTCGACCTGACGGACGAATGTGCGCACGCGCGAACGCCGGGCCTTGTTGACCTCAGTGCGCCGCTCGATCTTGCGGACCATTTTCTTGGCGGAACGGGTATTAGCCATATCAAACTCCTGTTGCCCGAGGGGCGACCCTCAGGCTGAAGGCGCGGAGATACATAAAGGCCGGTTGGGCGTCAACCGGAGAGTCCCGTCCGAGGCGGGAAAAATGCATCTGGCCGTCCTTGATTGTTACTTGTCGCGGAAATGAGCGGCCCGTTTCTCAACATAGGCCGCCATGCCCTCTTTCTGGTCCGAGGTCGAGAAAAGGGACTGAAAGAGGCGCCGTTCGAACTGGATGCCCTGCGAGAGCGGGGTCTCGTAGGCATAATTCACCGCTTCCTTGGTCATCATCGCGCCCGCCATGGGCATGGAAGCGATGGTACGGGCCAGGCTGCGGGCCTCATCCATCAGGTCTTCGGCCTTCACGACCCGGCTGACCAGCCCGAACCGTTCGGCTTCGCCAGCGTCCATCAGGCGGCCGGTGAGGCAGAGTTCCATCGTTTTCGACTTGCCGATGGCCCGGGTGAGGCGCTGCGTGCCGCCTGCACCGGGCATCACGCCGAGACGGACTTCCGGCTGGCCGAATTTCGCATTGTCGGCCGCCAGGATGATGTCGCACATCAGGGCCAGTTCGCAGCCCCCGCCGACGGCATAGCCCGCCACAGCCGCGATGATTGGCTTGCGCAGGCGGGCCGTCCGCTCCCAGTTCCGGGAGATAAAGTCCTCATAATAGGACTCCGGGAAGGTCTTGTCCTTGATTTCCTTGATGTCTGCGCCGCCGGAGAAGGCCTTTTTCGTGCCGGTCAGGATGACACAGCCGACCTTGTCTTCCTTGTCGCAGCGGTCGAGCGCGCTGGTCAGGTCGTTCATCATGTCTTCGGACAGCGCATTCAGCGCGTCCGGGCGGTTCATCTGGATCACCGCAACGCCGGTATCCTCGTCAAACTCTGTAAGAAGCGTATCGTAGGGCATGGAAAGGGTATCCTTTCTTTGGCCGCAAAACTGTCCATGGGACAGCACAGGGGCCCAGTATGATGATATCTTGGTTAAGAAGGGATTGGCATGGCCGGACGGGCCGGCGGGTACCTCGTGTGGTTAACCGTACATTACGGGCCGGTCATGAATTCGAGGGGCGCGCTATAACGCCGCTGGATCGGCTTGTCACCCCATGGGGACAGAAAGCTGTCTGGGGCGGCATTCTGGCCTGCGGCGCCGCAAACCCTGTGCCAGTCCCCCTGACACTCTATATAAAGGACATGAGCGACACATCCGGCCCGTCTGGCGGCCCACCTTCCGATCCTGAACGCAACCGCCTCGCCGGGCGGCTGACCCGCACGGCGAAAGTCGGCGCGAATCTTTCCGGGGCAGGGCTGACCTTCGCCGCGCAGAGCCTGTTTGGCGGCGATCAGGGCGATGAGAAGATCGCAAAGGCGCTGGCCGCCGCGCTCGGCAAGTCGAAAGGCCCGCTGATGAAGGTGGCGCAGATGCTGTCCACCGTGCCGGACCTGCTGCCCGAGAAATACGCCGCCGAACTCGCCCAGCTGCAGGCCGAGGCCCCGGCCATGGGCTGGCCCTTCGTGCGCCGCCGCATGCGGGCGGAGCTTGGCGCGGACTGGCAGAGCCGGTTCGCAGACTTCGGCCATGAGGCCTCTCACGCCGCCTCCCTCGGCCAGGTCCATGCCGCAACGCTGCATGACGGCCGCAAGGTCGCCTGCAAGCTGCAATATCCGGACATGGCCAGCGCCGTGGAGAGCGATGTCGGCCAGCTGAAGACCGTGCTCGGCCTCTTCAAGCGCATGGACGGCTCGATCGACCCGACCGCGATGGTGGAGGAGATTACCGACCGCCTGCGCGAGGAGCTCGATTACGCCCGCGAGGCCAAACACATGGAACTCTATGCGCGCATGCTGGCGGAGAAGGACTTCGTGCAGGTGCCCGAACCGGTGGAGGACCTCTCCACGCCGCGCCTCCTCACCATGACCTGGCTGAGCGGCGAGCGCCTCACGGCCTTCGAGGACGCGCCGCAGGAGACACGCAACCATATCGCCGAAATGCTGTTCTGGACCTGGTGGGGCCCGATGAACACCTATGCCGTGATCCATGGCGACCCGCATCTCGGCAATTATCAGGTGACCGGGGAGGGGACCGGTCTCAATCTGCTCGACTTTGGCTGTATCCGCATTTTCCCGCCGGTCTTCGTCGAAGGCGTGGTCGATCTCTATCGCGCCCTCCAGAAGGACGATTTCGACGCGACCTATGCCGCTTACGAGAAATGGGGCTTTGAGGGCCTGTCGAAAGACCTGGTCGAAGTGCTGAATATCTGGGCGGGCTTTATCTATGGCCCGTTGCTGGACGACCGTGTGCGCTCCGTCGCCGATGGCGTGACCTCCGCGGAGTATGGCCGCAAGGAAGCCTTCGCCGTCCGGAAGCTCCTGAAAGAGAAGGGGCCGGTGAAGATCCCGCGCGAATTCGTCTTCATGGACCGCGCCGCCATCGGCCTCGGCGCCGCCTATCTGAGGCTCGGCGCGGAACTCAACTATTGCCGCCTGTTCGAAGAAAGCCTCGAAGGCTTCTCGGTTGAGGCCGTCGCGAAGCGGCAGGCTGACGCGATGGGCGCCGTTGGTCTTTTATAGTCCGGTATAGTCATGGGCAGTCATGCGTGATCATGGCGTAGACATATTTCGTCCTCCGCCAGTCACCCCAAGCACGCCCCTGTCATCCCGGAATTTGCGAAGCAAATATCCGGGACCTTTTCTCTTTGCTGTTCATCCTTCGACCTGGCTCAGGATGAGCCCTGTTCTTTCCTGTACCCTCGAAGCGCTCATGCTGGGCGAAGTCGAAGCACGGGCGCGGGCTCGCCTTACGCCCCACACGCGTCACGCCCGATGGCCAACGGCCATCCGGGTGCCCATCCCGGAACGTCGCGGCAAGTGCGTCATGATATGACGTTCCCGGGGTCCCGTTCGGAGATGGATCCCCAGACCGCTGCGCGGTCGGGGATGACGCGTTCTGGAAAGTTATCCCACACCTGAAGCGCCCCTTCCTGCTGCAATCATTGCCGGGAAAACAAACTTATCCGACACCTCCGTGGCCTGACGTATATTGCCCGCCATGTCACTCTTTCACCCGCCTGCCTGGTTTCCGCCGCAACTTAGATGGCTCTGGCCCCTGATCTGGGTCCAGGTGCTGATGCTGCGCGCGCAGATCCGGGCCGCCTATGGGCGCGGCGTCGTGTATCGCTGGAGCGTGACGGACAATCTCCGCGTCTATCTGGTCAGGATTGAGTGGATGCCGGGGCAGAAGAAAGAGCACGCCATCCTGAACAGCACCGCATATTCCTCCGACCGTCTCGCCGCCGCGTGCGACGGGCGTGCGGCCATGCCTACTTATCTCCGCACGCTCTCCCTCTCCCTCGGGAGAGGGGTAGGGGTGAGGGGCGACGCCCTATCCGCACACACAATACTTGCAGAAACTTCGCGGCCCCTCATCCCCACCCCCTTCTCCCAAGGGAGAAGGGGCTCGCGCTTGCCCCTGCCGGAAACCTGAAGCCAACCCTGACCTCAAAAAAACCAGACTCACACAAAGCGCCTTCACGGGCGCCGCAGGTGCTGGGGCTTTACGTCATTTTGAACTTGATCGGGATCGACTTCGGCCCACTCACAAAGTTCGCCTGAACCCGCGTCGGGGTGCCGTTCAGTTCGACCGACTGAAGGCGCGGCAGCAGTTCTTCCCACAGGATGCGCATTTCCATCCGGCCGAGGTGCTGGCCGAGGCAGACGTGCGCGCCATAGCCGAAGGCGACATGCTTGTTGGGCGAACGGTCGATCCGGAAGCTGTAAGGATCGTCGAACACGTCCTCGTCGCGGTTGCCGGACGGGTAAGCCAGGAACAGCCAGTCATTCTTCTTGATCTGCTTGCCGTGGACCTCCGTGTCGGCGGTCGCCGTGCGCATGAAGTGCTTCACCGGCGTTTCCCAGCGGATGGATTCTTCCACCATGGACGGGATCAGCGAGAGATCGTCTTTCAGTTTACGGAACTGGTCCTGGTTCTCGGCCAGGGCCCAGAGTGCGCCACCGGTCGTGTTGGAGGTCGTGTCATGTCCGGCCGTCGCGGCGATAATATAATATGACATGGCTTCGAGGTGGCCGAGCGGTTTGCCATAGACTTCGCCATTGGCGATCACGCTGGCGAGGTCCTCGCGCGGATTCTTGCGGCGGTCTTCGGTCATCTCCACGAAATAGGTGAAGAAGTCCGCGACCGTGGCCTGGATGTTGGCGAGGCCGGTATCGGAGTCGGTGACTTCCGCGCCCGAGCGGTTCACTTCCGGATCCTGCGCGCCGAACAATTCCTGTGTCAGCTTCAGCATGCGCGGTTCGTCAATCTCCGGCACGCCCAGCACTTCCATGATGACGTGCAGCGGATAGAGGAAGGCAACATCACGGGCGAAGTCGCACTCGGTGCCCTTGTCGGCCATCTTGTCGATGAAGCCGCGGGCGATCTCGCGGATGCGGTCTTCCAGCTTGCGGAGGTTCTGCGGCATGAACCAGGCCTGCGTCAGGCGGCGGTACTGCATGTGGTCCGGATTATCCATCTGGACGAGGGAGCGGAGCAAATTGGGCGAGCCGCCCATCATCTCGCGGACTTTCTTGTCCGTCTCGATATTGGTCAGCGTCGCGGAGCGGTCTTCATTATGGAAGAGGTCGTTCTGCTTCTCGATGGCCTGGATGTCGGCATGTTTGCTGACCACCCAGAACGGGTCGAACCCTTCGATCTCGGCGACATCCAGCGGCGCGTTCTTGCGCAGCCAGGCAAAGGCTTCGTGCGACCGGTCCCAGTCGGCATAGGCCTTCGGGTCAACAACGGCGTCGGCGATATGGGCGGGTATGGTCATGGGGTCCTCCGGTGGTGGGAGCGGCTTGCGGCTCCCCTTCAGGACCAGTGCCTATCATATACTTGCTATACAGCCAACAAATATGTTAGGCGAAGCCATGTCTGACGCGTCCACAGCCTCGCCGCCCGATCCAGTTGCCGCGGAAAGCGGCCGCCTGACACAGGCCGAACGGCGCGAACGGTCCGAGCAGGAATTGCTGGAAGCGACCATGCGGGTCGTCTCCGCAAACGGTGTGGCCGCCGCCACTTTCGATGCCATCGGGAAAGAGGCGGGCTATTCCCGTGGGCTGGTGACGCAGCGCTTCGGATCCAAGGACGGGCTGATCCGCAGCCTTATCAGCGCCCTGCATGGCTGGCAGCGGGAGGCGCTGGATGAGGCGGATGTGGAACGCATGGATGGTCTTTCCGCCCTGTATGCCTTTGTCGACCTGCACTGCCAGTCAATGGACGGGCGGGAGGAAGATGAGGCGTATTTCATGCTGCTGGCCGCGGCCGTGGCCGACCGGCTGGAAACCCGCGCCGCCTTCGCCGAGTCGCACGAGATCGAGCGTGTGCTGATCCGCAGCGTCATTGAGCGCGGGCAGGCCGAAGGCAGTATCCGGAAAGATGCCGATGCCGATGCCACCGCGCTGATGGTGGGGTGCGCCCTGATGGGCATTCGCATGCAACATATGATCGACCCGGGCACGGAGATCGCACCGATACGGGAGTCACTGGTCCAGTCGCTGCATGCTCGCCTGGCGCCGGTCTGAGGAGGAGGGAAGGAATGAGCGAGGCGCCTTATAAAGTCTGGCAGTGCCGCACATGTGGCTACCTGTACGAAGAAGAACAGGGGGATCCGGCCGAAGGGCTTGCGCCGGGCACCCGTTGGGCCGACATTCCGGAGGATTGGGTCTGTCCGCTTTGCGGCACACCGAAATCGGACTTTGACATGATTGAGCTCTAGGGCCTTCGCCCTCACGGGCCAGAGGGACGCTAGACGCAATTGACCCGCCTTCGCTCAATGGTCTGGACGGCAGTCATTATCGCCGTCGCCTATCAGTTTATCGTGATCCTGCCGGCGATTGTCGTTCACCGCATGATGCCGGACATGTCGATCATCGTGTTGTCCGGGATTGCGAATATCCTGACGGTGATGGCGGTCTATGGATATCTGAAAGTCCAGGGTGTGGCCGATGAGGTTGCCGACCCGGGCGACATGAACCTGATCGTCGTACTGATTGCTGTGGCAGCCGCGATTGTCGCGGTCGCCCTGACAACATTCCTGGCCGGCATGCTGGCGATGATGTTCGGGGCTCAGGGGCTGAGCGTGAGTGAGGGGTTCACCCATCAGCTGCAGACGGCCACGCGGGCGGAGCTGTTCTTTACCATCGTGCTGGTCGCCCCGTTTGCCGAAGAGTTCATCTATCGCGGCCTGGTTATGGGCGTGTTGCTGGCGCGTGGCTGGACGCCCCTGCTGGCCGCGGGCCTGTCGGCGCTGATCTTTGCCCTTCAGCATATACAATATGGCTGGATCGGGATTCTGGTCGTGATGGTCTATGGCGTGATGCTGGGCCTGCTGCGTGTCGCGAGCGGCGGGCTGTTCCTGCCGATCATGGCCCATCTCTTCATCAATCTCATTTCGCTGACCCTGTGAGGCGCCCTTCGCAAGGGGAGGGCTGGCAAATCGAGCCGGACGGCGCTAATCGGACGTCATGACTGACGATCTATCACGCAACCAGACATTCGACCTGCCCGACGGCTACCAGATTCTGCCCTGGCACCGGGGGTTTGGCCGTCAGGTGGGCCCGCTGTTCGAGAAGCGCGACGAGACGGGCATCACCCGCGCCTTCCGCGTCGAGGAGCACCACACCAACGGGATGATGAATGCCCATGGCGGCATGCTCATGACCTTCGCCGATATGGCCTGGGGCGCGGCGGTCGAAAAGAACGACGATACCTGGTGGGTCACCGTCCGCCTGATGTGCGATTTCCTCTCCGGCGCCAGCATTGGCAGCTTCGTTGAGGGCAAGGGCCATGTGATCGGCCGGCAGGACGATGTCTTCACGGTCGAAGGCAGGATCTGGTCGGGCGACAAGCTGCTGATGCGGGGCACGGGCATCTTCAAGGTGATCGAGCGCCGGGACGGACAGGAGAAGCCGTTCACGCGCCAGACGGAGAAAGCCTGATCGGGTGGGCCTGACCTTTCGGTTGACTTTGCGCGGCCGCCCCCGTATCGGCCTTTTCGTAATGAACACAGCACTGCACCACCATCATCACCATTCGTGACGCGCCGATGAGGCGCGAACCGGTCCGGCTGCGCCTCTGCTAAAGTGTTCCCCCCAAGAACCAGACCAGACGAGGCAGGCCACAGCCGGGGCGTGCCTGATGTTGACGTGTCGCCTTCCAATCCGGACCAGCACCGACTATGCGGTGCGCAAACAGGACTAAGAGCGACCTATGAGTGACAAAGACAGCCAGCCTCTCTCCGGCAAAGATCTCGCCCGCAAGCCGCGCGGCTTTCCCGACAAGCGCGAAGGCCTGATCCATGCTCAGGCCGACCTGGTCGGCAAGGTCACCGCGATTTACCGCCAATGGGGCTTTGAGGCGCTGGACACCGGCGCCTTCGAATATGCCGACGCGCTCGGCAAGTTCCTGCCGGACGACGACCGCCCGAACGCCGGCGTGTTTTCCCTGCAGGATGATGACGAGCAATGGATGGCCCTGCGCTACGATCTGACTGCGCCGCTGGCCCGGTTCGTGGCCGAGGCCGGCCAGTCGCTGGGCAAGCCGTTCCGCCGCTATGCCGCCGGGCCGGTCTGGCGCAATGAAAAGCCGGGCCCTGGCCGCTTCCGTGAATTCTGGCAGTGCGATGCCGACTCGGTCGGCGCGCCGGGCTTCCACGCCGATGCCGAGATGATCGCCATGGGCGCCGAAGCCCTCCGCGCGGTTGGCATGGAGACGGGCGAATTCGTGATCCGCGTGAACACCCGCCGCCTGCTGAACGGCGTGCTGGACGGGGTGGGTGCGGCGAGCGCCGAGACCCGCCTCGCCATCCTGCGCGCGCTCGACAAGCTGGATCGCCTCGGCGCGTCCGGCGTCGCGGACCTGCTCGGCAAGGGCCGCATGGATGAAAGCGGAGACTTCACCAAAGGCGCCGGGCTCGGCGCAGAGGAGGTGAAGACCGTGCTGGCCTTCGCCGAAGCCGGCGCAAAGACACGGGCCGAAACGCTGGCCAATCTCTCGAAAGCCACAGGCTCGACGGAAGAGGGCAAGGCGGGGCTGGCCGAACTGGAAGCCATCGCGCTCGCCCTCAATGCGCTTGGCGCGCCGGAGGGCGATGTCGTGATCGATCCGTCGGTTGTGCGCGGCCTCGAATATTATACCGGCCCGGTCTATGAGGCCGAGTTGCTGCGCGAAGTGACCGGCGACGATGGCAAGACCTATCGCATCGGGTCCATCGGCGGCGGCGGACGGTATGACGACCTCGTCGCGCGCTTTACCGGCGAGACGGTGCCCGCGACCGGCTTCTCCATCGGTATCTCCCGGCTTGCGTCTGCCCTGCAGATCATGGGCGAAACGGGCAAGCTGGACGGGCCGGTCGTGGTGCTGAACCTCGACAAGGAAAATCCGTCCACAGCGCTCTCCATCGCGACGGACCTTCGCCGCGCGGGCATCCGCGCCGAAGCCTATATGGGCGGCTCCGGCATGCGGCCACAGATGAAATATGCCGACCGTCGGGGGGCTCCGGCTGTCGTGATCGTCGGCGAGGACGAGATCGCCAAGGGCACCGTCACCATCAAGGACCTCGAAATGGGCGCGCTGAAGGCGAAGGCCATCAAGTCCAACGAAGAATACCGTGAGGCACGCCCCGGCCAGATCGAAGTGCCGCGCGCCGAAATGGTCGAAGCCATCCGCCGCATCGTTGAGGCCCAGGCATGACACACGCCGCTATCGTGAGGGCCGCCCGGTCCCGGTTCGAGGGCTCGGGCGCCGAGCCGGTCAATCCCGCCTATATCCTGCCGTCCGATATTCCGCTGGAACTGTCCGGCGAAGCGGTCCGCGCGCGGCTTTGCGTGTTCACGGATCATCGCGGCAATGAAATGGTCATGCGGCCGGACCTGACCCTGCCTGTGGCGGGGCTGGAAGCCGAGCGGCTTGCCAGTGGCACCAATGGGCCGAAAACCTATTGCTATGCGGCTGAGGCATTCCGTCTGCCGGCCACACCGGGCGACCCGATGGAGTTCACACAAGTCGGCTTTGAGCGGTTCGGGCTGGACTCCGACCCCGTCGAGGACGCCAAGGCTTTTGCGCTCGTGCATGAAGCTGTCCGCGATTGCGACGTCGTGCCCGTGGCGATTGCCACGGGAGACCTTGCGGTGTTCCCGGCCTTTATTGACGCGCTCGGATTGCCGCGTGTGACGGCGGACCTGCTGAAGCGGGCCTTCCGGCAGGAAGGCGGCGTGCGGGCTCTGGTCGAAGCAGAACCGGCGCCCATCGAGGCAGATCTTGTGCCGACGCTGGAAGCGGCGACGCAGGCCGAGGCTGAAACGGCCTTCCGCGCCGCCCTTGCCGCGCGCGGTATTCCGTTGATCGGAACCCGGAGCGTTCCGGAAATCATTTCGGGCCTTCGCGCGCGGGCCGCGGCGCTTGCCGCCGGCGGCGTGCCGGAGAAAGTGCGGGACGTGATCGGCGCGCTGGCCGCCGTGAACTGTACCGCCGCGGAGGCGGCCGACCAGCTCGACGCGATTGCCGTGAAATACAGCCTGCCGCGCACTTCCGGCGCCATCGAGCGTGTGGCGCGGCGCATGGAACTGATCCGCGAATTGCTGCCGGAAGTGAAAGCCATCTGCCGCTTCCGCTCCGGCTTCGGACGCCGGTTCACCTATTATGACGGCTTCCTGTTTGAAACGCTGGGGCCGAACCTGTCAGACAACCAGCCGATTGCGTCCGGCGGGCGCTATGACGGCCTCGTCTCTGGCCTGTCGAATGCCGCGGCCGATGCGACCGCGATTGGCGGCATGGTGCGGCCCGACCGCGTGCTGCGTGCAAAGGGGAGGGGCGCATGACCCGTCTGTCACTTGCCATTCCGTCCAAGGGACGGCTGAAGGAAAAATCCGAAGCCTGGCTGGCCTCGGCCGGTTTCCCCGTCACCCAGATTGGCGGCGAGCGCGGCTATCAGGCCGAGATCGAGGGCCTTGGCGATGTCGAGATGCGGCTTCTCTCTGCGCGGGAGATCGCGCAGGGCCTGGTCGACGGCAGCCTGCATGCTGGGGTTACCGGGGAAGACCTGCTGCATGACCTCGCCCCTGTCGGGGAGAGCGATTTTGATGTGGCGAAGCGGCTCGGCTTCGGCGGGGCTGACGTCATCGTCGCCGTGCCGCAGGCCTGGGTCGATGTCGACACGATGTCCGATCTCGAAGCGGCCGGCGCGGCATTCCGCAAGGCGCATCACCGCCGCCTGCGGGTTGCGACGAAATATATGCGTCTTACGCGCCGCTTCTTCGCGGCCCGGTCTGTCGGGGAATACCGTCTGGTCGAGAGCGCCGGGGCGACGGAAGCTGCCCCCACGACAGGTTCGGCGGATGTGATTGTCGATATCACCTCCACCGGGACGACGCTGAAAGCCAACGGGCTGAAAATCCTGTCGGACGGGCTGATCCTGAAAAGCGAGGCGGTCTTCGCCGTGTCGCCGGGTGCCGTATGGTCAGCTGAAGCGAAGGCCAGCCTGGAGGTTTTGTTCGCAGGTGCAGCAATTAAAGGTCGGGAAATATTAGAAAAAATCTAAGACACAATCTTGACACATCCGGAAATCCGCGGCCTTATGTCCCAGCAAGTTTCTGGGAGGAAACGCTGCAAACGGTGGGAGGCGCGGACCAAGGGTCCGCGCCTCTTTCGTTTGGAGGTATTCTTCAGGGTAAGTGAAAACCGGGCAGGCCGGAGCAACGGCTCAGGTGAGGTAGGGGGCGTTTGGACATCACATCCGCTCCGCCCGGCTTCACGATTAACAATAAGTACTTATCGTTTATCGTCAAGTATAATTATCGTTTTTCGATTAATCTTTTGTAATTGTGATCAGCCAGCTGGGGCTTCCGTCTTCCGGAACGACCCGCAAAATCCGCGTATCGCCGTCTGGCGTAAGGGTTTCGCTGATCTCGGCACCCGAGACTTCGATTCGCAGGGAATCGGGGGCGCCGGCTGGCTGGTCGAGCTCGACATTGAAAGCACTGGCCTGATCTGACGGGAGAAAAACGTCCGCCGCTTCCGCCGGTGTCAGGAACCGGACCGTTCCGTCTTCTTCAATGATCATGGATTGACGCGGCGTCACTTCGGAGCTGTCCGGCGCGGTCCGTGGCTGCACGACATTGAGCGGCGGGGACAGGCGGCTGGTGGTCTGAGCGGCTGCAGGCAGCCCAAGCAGGCCAAGCCCTGCGGCGAGGCTCGCAAGCGTCTTCATGCTCTCACTCCCATTCATTCCGGGCGTACATAACAGTGAATCGAGGCGGCTGTCACATGCGTGGGTACGCTGTGTGTTGACTTCCGGTCAGCCCCCCGTCATGCGTGGCGCCCTGAGTGAAATCCTCGCGACATCGGAAGGGTAAAAGATGAGCGATCCCCGCCAGCATATCATGCCGGTCTACCGGCCGCCGGAACAGGTCTTCGAGAAGGGAGAGGGCGTTTACCTCTTCGCCGAAGACGGGACGCGATATCTGGACTTCATCGCGGGCATCGCGGTCAACGCGCTTGGCCATTCGCACCCGGCGATGGTGGACGCCCTGCGCGAGCAGGCGGGCAAGCTGTGGCACACGTCCAACATGTTCCGTGTGCGCGGCGCCGAGGAACTGGCCGACAAGATCTGCCGCGATACGTTCGCTGATCGGGTGTTCTTCACGAACTCCGGCACCGAAGCGATCGAATGCGCGATCAAGTCTGCCCGCAAGTATCAGTGGGCCAATGGCCATGAAGAGCGCATCGACATCATCACCTTCACGGGCGCCTTCCATGGCCGCTCCATCGGGGCGATCAATGCCGGCGGCAATCCGAAATACCTCGAAGGTTTTGGCCCGGCGCTGCCTGGCTTCGTGCATCTCGAATGGGGCGACATGGCCGCCCTTGAAGATGCCGTTGCCCGTCCGACGGCCGCCGCTGTTCTGATCGAGCCGGTGCAGGGCGAAGGCGGCGTGCGTGCCCTGCCGGAGGAAGACCTGAAACGCTTCCGCGAACTCTGCGATGCGCACGGCGTTCTGCTTATCTATGACGAAGTCCAGTGCGGCATGGGCCGGACCGGCAAACTGTTCGCCCATGAATGGGCCGAAGGTGCAGCGCCGGACATTCTGTGTTCGGCCAAGGGTATCGGCGGCGGCTTCCCGTTCGGCGCCTGCCTGACGACCGAAGCCTGCGGCGAGCACATGCAACCGGGCAGCCACGGCTCCACCTATGGCGGCAACCCGCTGGCCATGGCGGTCGGCAATGTCGTCTGGGACATCATCTCCGATGAGGCTTTCCTGGCCGAAGTGCGCCGCGTGTCCGGTACGATGGCGCAGAGCCTGAAGGGCATCGCTGACAGCCACCCGGACAAGGTGGAAGGCGTGACCGGCAAGGGCCTGCTGACGGGCCTGAAGATGAAGGCCGATCCGAAAAGTCTGCAGGGTGTCTGCCGTGACAAGAACCTGCTGGTCGGTGTCGCGGGCAACAATGTCCTGCGCCTCGCCCCGCCGCTGGTCATCACGGACGAGAATGTCCGCGAAGCAACGCGCGTGATGGACGAAGCGATCGGCGAATGGGACATCTGACCCGGCCGGTTGCCGCGCTCCTGCTGATCGTTCTCGGGGCCTGCACAACCCAGCCTGCACCGCCTGCGCCGCTGACCCCGGCGCAGGAAGACCTGATCGCCGACGGCGCGCAACTGTGCGCGCTGGTGCGGGCGCGCTATGTCTATCTGGATGGCAAGGCAGCTGCCTGGGACACTGCCTGCGCAGAGCTGCCCGCCCGCGCGGCTGCCGCCGGCACCGGGCCGGAACGGCTGCGCGTGCTGGAGGACCTGACCGACACGCTCTACGACGCGCATGTTTCCTTCGGGACCAATTCCGGCCAGTCGCCGCGTCTTGTCCCGTCCGGGAACGATTACTGGCTTGAAGAGGGGCAGGTGACCGGCGTGCGGCCCGGCAGCGCGGCGGCCATGGCAGGCCTGCAGGTCTGGGACAGGGTCATTGCCGTGGACGGCCAGCCGCTGGACACCGCAATCGCGGAACGCGTACGGCCTTCCGGTGTGGAGCCGCAAGGCGCGCAGCGGCACTGGGCCGAACTGGCCGCCGCGGCGGGTTACCGTGACCGTCCGCATACGGTCACCCTGCTGCGGGATGGACAGGAGGTGACCCTCTCGCTGGACACCACGGCGCAACCGCCGGAAGGTCCGGTCACGGCCCGCATGCTGCCCGGACAGATCGGCTATGTGCGGTTCAACAATTCTCTGGGCGATGAGGACACAGTGGCAGCCTTCGATGCTGCGATGGAGGCGCTGCGCGGCGCACGCGGCTGGATCCTGGATCTGCGCGACACGCCCGGTGGCGGCAGCACGGATGTCGCCGAACCCGTGATGGGCCGCTTCATCGACGAGGCAGGGGCCTACCAACTGATCCAGCCGATGGATGCGCCGGATTGGCAGAAGACGGTTTCACCGCGCGGCGGCTGGACGGCGCAGGGCCCGCTGGCGGTTCTGGTGGGGCACTGGACGGGCAGCATGGGCGAGGGCATGGCCATCGGCTTCGACGGTTTGCGGCGCGGAGACGTGTTCGGCAACCATATGGCAGGACTGGCCGGGGGCGTGGAGACATTCACGCTGGACGCGTCCGGCATCTCGGTCCGAATTCCGACCTATGCCATGGCTCATATAGACGGCACACCGCGCGAAACGTGGCGTCCACCGCATCGAGTGCTGGCGGACAATGGGGCCGGACCGGACCGTGCGCTGCAGGCCGCAACGGACTGGATAAATTCCCACGAAGATTGACGAGAAATCCCTTTCAGGGGGTTCTTGACGCCGAAGGCGCTGCTAAACTCTCCCCAGAGCCGGCTCACCGGTCAGGGAGGGAACATGGAACAGGTGCAGGATTTCGAGCAGGCCACGCGGCTTGAGCCGCTGGGCGAGGGGCGTTGGCGCGTCGACCTCCCGAAAAGCTGGGGCCTGTGGAGCCCGGCAGGCGGGTTCATTACGGCGCTGGCTCTGCGGGCGGCGGGGGAGGCGAGCGGCCTGCCGCGCCCGGCCAGCATGACCTGCCATTTCCTGCGCATGGGCAAATATGCTCCGGCGGAGGTTCGCGTGGAGACCGTGAAGGCCGGCAAGCGCAGCGAGCTGTTGCAGGTGGAGCTGATACAGGACGGTAAAACGCTGCTGCTGTGCCATGTGTGGACTGTGCCGGACACGCTGGCCGGTCTGGAACATGACGACACGCAGGAGGAGCTGCCGGCACCGGAGAGTGTGCCGAGTTTTGAAGAACAGTATCCGGATGAGCCGTCGCACCCGTTCTTCCACCATTTCGAACAGCGCCCGATCCGCGGCACGCCGCATAAGGGGGACGCCGCCCGCGACCCGGAGCTGACAGGGTTCTACCGTTTCACGCCGCTGGCCATCAGCGGGGATGCGTTCGCCGATGCCGGGCGGGCGATCATCCTGATGGATGCCTTCGGCTGGCTGGCCCAGTATCCGGCCCATCCGACGGATGGCCCGTCGCCCTGGATCGCCCCGAACATTGACTATCACTACCGTTTCCACCGCCCGACCAGTCATGCCGACTGGCTTCATATGCGGGTGCGGGCACCTGTGGCGGAGAACGGGCTGATGGCAACCGATGGGGAGATCCGGGATACGGAGGGGCACCTGCTGGTCAGCGGATCGTCCCAGTTGATGTGCCTGCCCCGTCCGGGCGCCTGAGGGTCAGGACTCCTCAGGCGCTTTCTTGCGGCCGGTGACCATGGCGCGGGCGAGGTTTTCCTTGTGGACGAGGCTTGAAGCGACGACCCCGGCAAGGTGAAGCCCGATCAGGGCGAGCGTGATGTAGACGAACGCCTTGTGCACACCTTCGAGCAATTCCTCGGCGCCGGACTCCTCATGTCCGCCATGTGCCTCCTCTTCTTTCTCTCCGAAAGTGGTGGCCAGCGGGCCGAAGGTCTCTTCTGTCACGATCCCGGCAAGCGGACCTGCACCGTCTTCAACGGCATAGAGCGCCATGCCGGACGATGTCGTGACCAGAAGGCTGAAGAGGAGGGCGACGACCATGGCGCCGCCTGCGGGATTGTGGCCGACATAGTCTTTCACTTTGCCGGTCATGAGACCGCGCAAATACCCGAAGACAGCCCCCGGGCCGCGCACGAAATCTGTAAACCGGGCATGGCGGCTGCCGATGATGCCCCACACGATGCGGACCAGCACATAGCCGGCCACGACATAGCCGGCCCATTTGTGGATGTTGAAAAGATCATCGCCAGACAGGTAGGCCGTGAAGAAGGCAATCACGAGAGTCCAGTGCCCGATACGAATTAGGGGGTCCCATACCGGGCGGGTGGGGACGTTGATCTGGCTCATGCGATTGTCTCCGGGTCTACCTGCTGGCTTGGCGGGAAGATGGTGGTTTGGCGGCGGCGCGGTCCATCCGTCAGATGACGCATTCCCTTTGGCGGCGGGATGCGCGAGAAGGACGTATGTCAGATGACGTATCCGGACGCAGAGGCCTGTTGGGCGTTGCCGTGCTGTTTGGCACGATTGCCCTGTTCATCGGGGCAGACCTGATCACCGACAGCGGCGAAGGCGCCGGGGCGGGGCATCTTGCTGCTGAACTGGTCGTACTGGTCGCTGCATCATTCGGGCTCGGCGCCATGTTGTGGCGCCTTGGCCGCCTTCGCCGGGCCCTGGCCGACGCCCGGGAGGATGCCGGGCGCTGGCAGGCGGAGAACCGGGAACTGGTGCAGGGGCTGGGCGTAGCCATCGCCCGGCAGTTCTCAGCCTGGGGCCTGACGGATGCGGAGTCGGATGTCGGCCTGTTGCTGTTGAAGGGGCTCTCCCTGCAGGAGATCGCCGATATTCGTGAGACCAGCGAGCGCACCGTGCGCGAGCAGGCCCGTGTGGTCTACCGCAAGAGCAGCCTTGCCGGACGCAACGCCCTGTCTGCCTATTTTCTGGAAGACCTGCTGCCGGGGAGCGGCGGATGAGGATCTGCGCTGGCGCTCTTTGCGCGCTGCGTTAGGATCGGCACATGACCAAGATTGTTGCCGCCTGTGTCCAGATGCGCTCCGGCGTGGAAGTCGCCCCGAACATCGCCGCCGCCCTGACCCTGATCCGCGAGGCGGCGGGGCAGGGCGCGAAATTCATCGCAACGCCCGAGATGACCAATTTGCTGGACATCCGTCCCGGCATGGCGCGGCCGAAAATCATGGAACAGGATGACGTGCCCCAGCATGCTTTCCAGGCCCTGGCGGCGGAGCTGGGCGTGACGCTGCTGATCGGGTCCATCGCTGTGGCGCTGGAAGGCGATGAGCGCTTCGCCAACCGGTCTCTATTGATCGGGCCGGATGGCGGCGTCATCGCGCGCTATGACAAGATCCACATGTTCGATGTGGAGGTCGGCGACGGGCAGACTTATCGCGAGAGCCGGGCCTACCGGCCGGGCGAGCAGGCTGTGCTGGCCAAGGCCCCCTTCGGCGAGGTCGGCATGACGATCTGTTACGACCTGCGATTCCCGCATTTGTACCGAAAGCTCGCGCAAGCGGGCGCAGACATCCTCACCATTCCGGCGGCGTTCACCCGCGTGACCGGCGAGGCGCACTGGCATGTGCTGGTCCGCGCGCGGGCGATCGAGACGGGCTGTTTCGTGATCGCTCCGGCGCAGGGCGGCAAGCATGAGGATGGACGCGAAACCTTCGGCCACTCTCTCATCGTCTCGCCCTGGGGCAAGGTGATCGCGGAAGCCGACGGGGCAGAGCCGGGCATCGTGCTGGCAGAACTGGATCTTGATGAGGTGGCAAAGGCTCGCGGACGTATTCCGTCACTTGGGAACGACCAGGACATCCGTATGGCGCACCTCGGCCACTAGCCAGCTGGCGCGAGCAGGCACACTGCCACAAGGCAGAGAACAAGACATCCGAGTGCGATACGCCCAGCCATGCGCATTCCTCCGTGCCCTGCAGCCTGGCAGAGGAAACGGAAGATCGGGTGAAATAATTCTATGCGATTTTTTCCGTGGCGCTAAGGAACCCGGTAAGATCTAGCGCCCGAGACGGCGTCGGAACTCTTCGTATCCGAAATCGCTGATCTGCTCGACGCGGCCATCTTCCCAGCGGATGGCCAGGTTTGCCAGCGGCGTGCCGTTAAATGTGTTCGTCTTCACAAAGCTGTAGTGCATCTGGTCGGTGAAGATCACCTGATCGCCGGGCTTTAGCGGGGCATCGAAGGAATAGTCGCCGATCACGTCGCCGGTCATGCAGGTATTGCCGCCGAACCGGTAAGTGTGTGCCTTCTCGCCGGGCTGGCCCGCGCCGATCACGTCGGGCCGGTAGGGGACTTCCAGCACGTCCGGCATATGGGTGGAGGCGGAGGCGTCGAGAATGGCAAGGTCCATCTCGTTCCAGTGCAGGTCCAGCACGGAGGCGTAGAGTTCGCCGGTATTGACGGCGAGGCCGCCGCCGGGCTCGAGGATGACCTCGACGCCGAAGCGCGCCTTGAAGTCCTTGATGGCGTCGATCAGCGCGCTGACATCATAGCCCGGCTTGTTCAGGAAATGCCCGCCGCCGAAATTCACGGCGGAGACCTGTTCGATATATTGCCCGAAATTGTCGGCGACATGGTTGATCAGACCAACCGAGCCCTCGTGCAGGCTCTCGCACAGGGCGTGGACGTGGAAGATATCGACACCAGACCAGTTTACGCTGTCCAGCTTGGCTGGCACTTCGCCGAACCGGCTCATCGGCGCGGTCGGATTGTAAAGGTCGCCGCCGAGCGTGGCATTGGAATAGCCGGGGTTTACCCGCAGGCCGACATGGGCGCCCGCATCGCGGGCAATGTCGCCGAAGCGGTCGAGCTGGGCAGCCGAATTGAAATAGATGTGCTGGGCGACATTCGTCAGGTTGCGGACCGTCTCTTCCGTGTAGGCCGGGGAATAGACATGCACTTCCTTGCCGAAGGACTCCTTGCCCATAATGGCTTCATGCTCGCCGCTGGCCGTTGTGCCGTCGAGATAGTCCTTCATCACCGGGAAGGCCGCTGGCATGGCGAAGGCCTTGGTGGCGAGCAGTATCTTGCAGCCCGCCTCTTCCCGCACACGTTTCGCCGTTTCCAGATTTTTCCGGAGGCGGGCCACGTCGAGGACGAAGCAGGGGGTGGGGATGTGACTAGGAAGCATCATCGTTTTTCCTGGGGTCGACGTGCTGAAAGATCACGTACAAAAGGGAGCTAAGAAGCGTCAGAACCGGCAACATAATGACGAAGAGCCAGACTACTTGAGGCAGGCTGTGTACTGTCTCCGAAATGCCCATTAACAGGAAGCCTAACGCAAGGATTACACCAATCAGCCAGCCCAAGACCCACAATGAGAACAGAAATGACCGCCTGATCACTTGCAGGACTGACGTGGGCGAGACTTTGTCTGACACTACGTTTCCACCGCAAACAGCTCGTCCTGGTCGCCGGGGTTCACGTCGATGACGTGCCAGGGCAGGCCGCGCTGGGCGACGTCTTCGAGGAAGGGCTTGGCCGGGAATTGTTCCACGTTGAACACGCCCTTGCCGGCCCATTCGCCGCGGAAGAACATGGCTGCGCCGGAGACCGGCGGGACGCCGGTCGTATAGGAGACGGCCTGCGCGGAGACTTCCTTGTTCGTCTCGGCATGGTCTGAGACATTATAGATCATCTTGGTCAGTGGCTGGCCATCCTTCTTGCCACGGACGATCACGCCTATGCTGGTTTTGCCGGTATAGCCTTCAGCGAGGGAAGACGGCACGGGCAGAAGATCCTTCAGGAACTCCATCGGGATGATGTCCATGCCCTTGTGCTTGATCGGTTCGAGGCCAATCAGGCCAATGGATTTGAACACCTGAAGGTGCTTGATGTATTCGCTGCCGAACGTCATCCAGAAGCGGATCTGCTTCAGGCCCTTGATATTCTTCACGAGGCTTTCCTCTTCCTCGTGATAGATGAGGTAGGAATCCTTCGGGCCGACTTCCGGATAGTCGATGTCGCAATTGATGGAGAGGGCGGGGATCTCGATCCACTCACCATTCTTCCAGTATTTGCCGTCCTGCGTGACTTCGCGGAGATTGATCTCCGGATTGAAGTTCGTCGCGAACGTCTTGCCATGGTCGCCGGCATTGCAGTCGACAATGTCGATATATTCGATCTCGTCGAACAGGTGCTCCTGCGCATAGGCGCAGTAGACGTTGGTCACGCCCGGATCAAAGCCGCAGCCGAGAATGGCGGTGATGCCCTTCTCCTTAAAGCGGTCATGATAGGCCCACTGCCAGTGGTATTCGAACTTGGCCACGTCGCGCGGCTCATAGTTCGCGGTGTCCATATAGTTGCAGCCCGTTTCGAGGCAGGCATCCATGATCGGCAGGTCCTGATAGGGCAGGGCCATGTTGATCAGGAGGTCCGGCTTCACCTTTTCGATGAGGGCGACGACTTCCGGCACATTGTCAGCATCAACCTGCGCGATCTCGATCGGTGTCTTGCAGAGCTTCGCCACTTTCTCGCAGCTTTCGATGCGGCGCGAGGCGAGGGTGATGTGCTTGAACGTGTCGCGGTCCATCGCGCATTTCTGGGCGACGACCGAACCGGCAGCGCCGGCACCGATGATGAGAACGCGGTCCATGATAGCTGGGCCTCCAATACTCTGCGGGGTTCCTGAATTGACCCGTCACATAGGGCAAACCGGGAGGCTTCGCCAGTGGAGACATGAGAGGGTGGCGCAGCGCGAACGGGTCGCGAGGGTGGGAGGAAACGACGTTCCGCCCGCGCTGCGCCGGGGAGAGTTCAGGCGGCCTGCCGGTAAGGAGGCAGGCGGGCGAGTTCCTCGGTCAGCCAGTCATGGTGCCGGGCCAGCCGTTCGACCTGCCGGAGGTCGGCGTCGGGCCGGCTGGCCAGCTCGTTTTGCCAGGCTTTGATCACGCGCAGTTGCGTCTGCAGCCAGCACAGCATGGCAGGGTCATCGACCGGTAAACACATCACACGTCTCCTTGAAATTGCGAAGCATTCTCAAATTGAAGATACACATGCTGCCGATAATTGCAAGTCATTCTCAAAAATGTCGCAGGTCGGCCCGTTCCGCTATGGTTGCGTTCTGGCTTGCCGATGGGAACGAATACCGGTCCCGAGAGTTGTACATCTGATAGACCGACCTCTTCCAGAGGCCGGTAAAACGGTGAGGAGACACCAGATGACCCTTGAAGGCATTATCATTTTCCTGCTGGTTGGCGGCATTGCGGGCTGGCTGGCAGGCCTGATTGTACGCGGCGGCGGGTTCGGCATTGTTGGCAATATTGCCGTGGGCATCGTGGGTGCCTTCATCGCAGGCTTCCTGTTCCCGGCCCTCGGGATCAGTCTGGGCTACGGTATTGTTGCCTCCATCCTTCACGCGACGATCGGCGCCGTGGTCCTGCTTCTGATTGTGCGTGTGCTGAAGCGCGCCTGACCACCCGGCGGGCAGGCGCATATCGCCTGTTCCTGCAACACTCTGGTGCCGCGGGCCATAATGCGCTATGGCCCGCGCTTCCTTTTTCAGACCCTTAAATCGGGGGAGGCGCTACATGGCAGGCCGTCACTTCATTGATCTCTGGCATCTCGATCATGTCGAGCTGCGCGAAATTCTCGACATGGCTCATGCCATGAAGAAAGCGCGCGCCGGCTGGCCGAAGGGCCGGGTCGATGACGGCGCGCCGCTGGAAGGCCACACGCTGGCGATGATCTTCGAGAAATCGTCTACCCGTACGCGGTTTTCTTTCGACATGGCGATGCGCCAGCTGGGCGGCTCGTCGATCACGGCAACGTCCAACGACATGCAGCTTGGCCGTGGCGAGACGATCGACGATACCGCCCGTGTCCTGTCCCGCTATGTCGATGCCGTGATGATCCGCGCGAATGATCATTCCGACGTCGAGGCATTTGCGGAGTTTTCCTCCGTTCCCGTTATCAATGGCCTGACCGACCGGTCTCACCCCTGCCAGATCATGGCGGATTTGCAGACGCTGGAAGAGAATGGCCTCGATCTGCGCGGCGCGCGGATCGCCTGGGTCGGCGACGGCAATAATGTCTGCGCCAGCTTCATTCATGCGGCGGCGAAGTTCGGTTTTTCGCTGGCCGTCGGCACCCCGGCCCGGTTTGCGCCGGACGATGAGGATCTCGACATTGCGCGCGAACTTCAGGGCAAGATCGATCTCTATGAGACGGCGGAAGAAGCCGTCGCTGGCGCCGATGTCGTCATCGCCGACACGTTCGTGTCCATGGGCGACAAGGATGCCGAGCGCCGCCTTGAAATCCTGGAGCCCTATGCTGTCACAGAAGACCTGATGGAACTGGCGAACAAGGGCGCCCACTTCCTGCATTGCCTGCCGGCCCACCGGGGCGAGGAAGTGGACCCTGAAGTCATCGACGGGCCGCAGAGCCTCATCTTTGACGAAGCGGAAAACCGCCTGCACGCCCAGAAGGCCGTGCTGCGCTGGTGCCTCGAAAAGTAGGCTGAGGTTCAGTCTGCCTGGGTGCGCGAGACAGATCGCTTGGGCCTGATGCGCCCCTGCTGATCCAGCACCATTGCGCGGGTGCCGTCCGAGCCGCAGTATTCGTCTTCTGAACGGCGTCCGTGATGATCTTCGACGGTCACCACGAAACACTCTCTGATACCGCTATTGAAGTAGCGCGTGGTCAGTTTCCGGAATGCGCCCGCCTCCAGCCCATGGCGCAGGCACAGGTCGGGCAGGGCCTTAGCGTAGGCGGAAATTGCCCCTGCCAGAGAGGATGACACTCGGCCGCCGGAGGATGTCCCGTTCACAAAGTCTACGATGATAAAGCCTTCGTCACTGCTGGCAGCCTCCCCGAAAATGTCCATGTTGCAGTGGCCAATGAGCAAGCCGATACCGCTCGCAAGTGAATGCGAAATATTGTGACCGACAGATTTCATCTCGCCAAATCTCATGAGGAGACTGTAGGTCCGCCGGTCGTCCTGTCCAAGCTTAAATCGATTAGTCCGGCGATGGAGGCTGGGTTACTCCTGCTGGACCTCTTCTAGGCCCAGCGCGAACAGGGCGGCCACTGCGCTCATGGCGCCGAGGATGGCGATGACGGTTGTCAGCCCGGCGAAACTCGCCACAAGGCTGAAGCCACCGCCAAGGATCAGCACAGTGCCGATGATCGTGTTGGACAGCGCGGTGTAGGCCGCACGTGTCTCCGGCGTCGCCATGTCAACGAGATGGGTGGAGCGCCCGAGGCGGACGCCCTGATAGGCAATCATAAGGATAAAGATCATGGCGGGCAGACCGGCTGTCGCCGTGAGCAGGCCGCCTGCGTTCAGCCCCAGCGTGCCGAACAGGGCAAGCGCCCCGGCGAGCCCCGTCAGGATCAGAACCTTCCGGCTCGACCGGTCGGCAAGTCGGCCCCACACATAAGAACTGAGCAGGCCGGCACTGGCAGAGGCGACAACCAGCAGGCCAAGGCCGCCAAACATGTTTTTCGCCGTTTCGGCCTCTGTCCCCAGCGCCACCATGAATGGCGGGGCCAGGGCGGTGGAGGTGAGCAAGGCCCGCACAAGGATGAAGCGGCGCAGCTGGGCATCGCGCGCCAGCAGGCCAAAATCCTCCGCCAGCCTGCGGACCGGATTTGAGCTGGCATCCGGCTCGCTTGGCTCTTCGGCCATGCTGGCGAATACAATGGCGGCAGCGACCCACAAGACGCCCGCCAGGATCAGGCCGCCCGTGACCAGAGCCTGCCGGTCTGCCCCGGCAAAGGCGAGCAGAACGCCATAGGCCAGCACAGCCCCTGCGCCGACCGTGCCTGCGGTGCCGGTGGCGGTGCCGCGCCGGGATTTGGCAATCGTCTTGCCAAGGACATCCTTGTAGGTGACCGAACAGACAGAGCGGGCAAGCGCCAGAACGGTCAGCGCCCCGAGGATGGCCCAGCCGGCCGCGGCCCCCGTCAGCACAAAGGCTGTCAGCCCCATGGCGATCGCGGCAATTCCTTCCATCAGGGCGCCGCCTGCCCAGGCCCATTTGCGGTGTGTCAGCCGGCGGAGTGCGCCTGCGGTAAACATTTGCGGAAAGAGGGCCCCGGCTTCCCGGATCGGAACAAGCAGGCCCAGCAAACCGGCCGGTGCGCCAAGCGCCGTCAGCAGCCAGCTGAGCACAAGTTTCGGGTCGATCAGCCCGTCCGCGATCTTGCTGGCCGACAGGCTGGTGACATGCCGGAAGAAATTGTCAGGCTCATGCTCGCGGGCGCTATCGGTAATGTCGAGATGGCCGGGCGCTTCGCTTGTTGAGGTCAGCAGGCGGAAGACGGCTTTCTTGGTATCTTGCCCCATATTCCGGCTTGTCCTTCGCGGCTCTGATCATGAAAGGATCATGTTTCCCGCATATACGGAAATTGCAAAGGCGTGCCAGCGGTTCCGGCACACTTCCTCCGGCGTGCCGGCTTGCCAACCGGTCCGCCAGGCACCAGACTTTGCATTCATCGGTTGGAACAGGGGACGCAGATGATCATTTTTGGCACCAAGGCAACGCGTAAATTGCTGGATCAGGGCACGTTCGAGTGTCCGCAATGCCGGCAGTCCAGCGATTTCGAAAAGCGCCGCGCGCGCAGCTGGTTCCACCTCTATTTCATCCCGGTCATCCCGCTGAAAACCTTTCCGCCCTATGTCGAGTGCAAGGCCTGCAAGGGCACCTTCGTGGAGGATGTCCTGAACGCATCCACCGGGGCGACATCTGATGCGATCCGCGCGGAGTTCGAGATTGCTGCGCTCGCGATTCTGGTCCGCATGGCCTGGGCTGACGGCAAGATTGAGCCGGAGGAAGTCGACGCCATTGAACATGTGGTCAACCTGATGTGCGCCCGCGACTTTTCGCGCGCCGAGGTTGAGGCAGAGATCACCGCCGCAAAGGACTCGCTGGACGATGCGCTGTCGGTGGCGACCCGCGCCGGCAATATGCTGAACGATGAGGGCAAGGAGATGATCGTGAATGCGGTCTTCCAGATCGCTGCCGCCGATGGCGTCTTCTCGCGTGAGGAGGAGGACACGATCCTGGAAATCGGCGCGGGGCTGGGTCTGCGCCCGGCGCATGTGCGCGGTCTGGTGCGGGACCTGGTCGAACAGGCCCAGAAATCCAGCGACCAGCCCACGCATTGATCGAACCACACGCAGCGATCAAACCTTTGTCAGTTCAGTATTTTCCCGCTGGCACGCGCGGCGCAGCCCGTTAGGGTGCGCGTATGGCAGATACAGATTTCCCCGCTGACAAATTCGCCCACCCAGATATCACGGCGAAGGGCGAGGCCCGCGCCAGTGTTGGCTGGACGGGGCTGAAAACGCTCTGGTTCAATACCGGCACGCTCTGCAATATCGAGTGCCGGAATTGCTATATTCTTTCTTCTCCGAAGAATGACCGGCTGGTCTATCTGACCCTCGCCGACGTCATGCCTTATCTGAATGAGATATCCCGGATGGCGTCGGACGGGGTGGAAATCGGGATCACGGGCGGTGAGCCATTCATGTGCCCGGACATCCTGCCCATCATGGAGGCGATCCTGTTCCGGGAGCACAGCCTTCTGCTGCTCACCAACGCCATGCGGCCGATGATGCGCCCCCGTATTCAGGAGGGGCTCTGCCGCCTGCGCAATAACGGCCTCGCGGAAAAGCTCATTCTGCGCGTCTCCCTCGATAGCTATGACCCGGCCCTGCACGACGCCGAACGCGGGGACGGGGCGTTCGAAGAGGCCTGCGCGGGGCTTCGCTGGCTGGCGGACGAAGGCTTTCAGGTCGCGATTGCCGGGCGTCAGTCCCTGCACGACGATGAGGCCGCCGCCCGCGCCGGTTATGGCGCGCTGGCCCGTTCGCTCGGCCTGAAGCTGGACCCGGCAGACCCGAAACAGCTGGTCCTGTTCCCGGAGATGATTGCGCAGGATGATCCGCCCGAGATCACCACGGCGTGCTGGGGGATCCTGAACAAGGCGCCCGAAAGCATCATGTGCTCAGACCAGCGCATGGTCATCCGGCGCAAGGGGGCGGCCCGCGCCAGCGTCACGGCCTGCACATTGCTGGTGGACGATCCGGCTTTTGAACTGGGCCGCACGCTGAAGCAGGCGACGGCAGAGCCGGTGAAGCTGAACCATCCCTGGTGCGCCAGCTTCTGTGTCCTTGGCGGGGGCAGCTGCTCGGCCTGATCACAGAGTACAGTCTTGATACGGGGGAAGGGCGCTGCCACATGGGGGCGTCACAAGGAGCCCGTCATGGCTGACACATTCACCCCCCTCAGCGATTTCGTTGCCAATTTCCAGATCGAGCAGCGGCCCGTGCGCGGCCGGGCTGTCCGCATGGGTGCGGGCAGTATTTCGCCGATCCTGCAACGCCACGATTACCCCGTGAACCTCGCCCGTGTGCTGGGCGAAGCGGTGACGCTGGCGGCCCTGGTCGGCTCCTCGCTCAAATTCGAAGGGCGCCTGCTGGTGCAGGCCGAAGGCGATGGTCCGGTGAAGATGCTGGTTGGCGAATACCGGTCGGATGGCGGCGTGCGCGGCTATGCCCGCTTCGATATGGACGCCTGGGAAAATCTGGACCGGGTCAACAAGGGCGCCGCCCCGCACATGCCGCAGCTGTTCGGCGCGTCCGGACGGCTCGGCCTGATCATTGTGCAGGATAATCCGGCGATCCAGCCCTATCAGGGCATTGTCCCGCTGGTGAAAGGCACGCTGGCGGAATGTGCGGAGGATTACTTCGCCCAGTCCGAACAGGTGCCCACGCGGATCCGCCTGTCGCTCGCCGAGTTTGAGCGCAAGGGCGAACCCGGCGTGTGGGTCTCCGGCGGCATGATGGTCCAGCGTATTGCGGATGATGAGGCGCGCGGCGATACGGAAGAAGCGTGGAACGAGGCGCAGGCCCTGTTCGCGACGATCACCGATCAGGAACTCGCCGATCCGGACCTGCCGATGGATCAGCTGCTTTACCGCCTGTTCCACGAACAGGGCGTCCGGATGGAGCCGCCGACACAGCTTGACGACCGCTGCACCTGCAATGAGGAACGCCTTATCGCCACGCTGCAGAACATCTCGGACGATGGCCTGCGGGATCTGGTGGAAGACGATGGCACCCTGTCCATCGACTGCCAGTTCTGCGGCCGCCATTACACCGTGCCGATCGAACAGGTCACCGGCGCATCGAACTGACCGGCCGCGTCATCTCCCATTGTTCCGGCGGTGGGAGATGACGTGCTGCCGATATTGCGCATTGCCTCGGCGCCCGCCCGCTGGCACACCGCGCAGATGACCTTCAAATGGCTCCCCAATGCGTTGACGATTGCGCGCTGCGTGTTCGCGGTGCTCTGCCTCGGCGGTATCGTTCAGGCCCTGCGCGTGCAGGATCTCATTGTTCTGGACGCGGCGCAGGATGCCGGCGCGGCAGATCAGGAAGCCCGCATCGTGATCCTGCAGCTCTGGTATCAGTTTGCCCTGCTAGCCTTTATATCGGGCGCGCTGACGGATTTCCTTGATGGCTGGCTGGCGCGGAAGCTTCAGGCACAGTCCCGTTTCGGGGTCTGGCTCGATCCGATTGCGGACAAGGTTCTGGTCGGCTTTGCGCTGCTGGGGCTGGCGCTGATCTTCCACACCTGGCTGATCTATATTCCGGCCGCGGCCATCATTGCGCGCGATCTTTTCATGACCTGGCTGCGTACGACGCCTGCGGGCACGGCGGTGGTCGATCCGTCGAACCTCGCCAAATGGAAAACCGCTTTTGAAATGGCCGCCATTATCGGCCTGATGCTACCGCTGGCGCTGATGCCGCAGGCGGCGACGTCACAGCATCAGACAGGCAGCATGATGGCGACGTTCATTGTCACCGGCCTTGTCGGTCTGCTCTGGATTGCGGCGGTCCTGTCGCTGCTGACCGGCTGGCGCTACATGGTTGCGGCGGTCCGCAGCCGCTGAGGCCGGATGCAAGAACGCCGGCCCAGGGGAAAGGGAGCCGGCGTTCCGTTTGCTTTGCCGGCGCGCAGGGCAAGGGGAAACCTGAGTGCGCCAGCTGTCTTTCGATGACGAGAATTGGTTCACTCCCCCGTCACGTAACAAGCGTCCCACCGGGATCTTAAAACCTGTTTAATACTCGGGGCGGAATTGGGGCGCCATTTTCACGAAACCGCCACGGGACCAGCCCCGGTGCTGCCGCATTCCGGGCAGACCACTGGGTTTATGAAACGTAAACGCCCCATCGACGCCTGGAAGCTGGTGGCCGTGTTCTGCGCGGCGATGGCCTTCCTCTGCCTGCCGGCAGTTCTGGCGGTGGCGGGGGTCGACGATATCCGCGAAACGCCGCGGTCGCGGGCCGTGGTGGAGGCGCACACAGCCGACCTCAGCGAGGCGCTGGCGGAGCAGGGGACGCATCTCGGCGCGCCCCTTTACCTTCGGCTAACCAAGGAACCTGCTGTCCTGACGGCCTTTGTGGCCAATCCCGATGGGGTGTACGAGCCGTTCCGTTCCTGGCCGATCTGTGCCTATTCCGGAAAACTGGGACCGAAACTCGCCGAAGGGGACATGCAGGCGCCGGAGGGCTTCTATTCCGTGGCGCCCGGCCAGATGAACGCGGCGTCGGACTATCATCTTGCCTTCAATCTGGGCTTTCCCAACGCTTTTGACCGGGCGCAGGGCCGTACCGGGTCTTATCTGATGGTCCATGGCGATTGCGTATCGGTCGGCTGTTACGCCATGACCGATGAGGCGATCGAAGAGGTCTGGACCCTGATGCAGGCCGCGATGGGTGAGGGACAGAAATCCGTTCCGGTGCACATCTTTCCCTTTCCGATGACCGCAGCGAACCTGCAGCGTCATGCCGGGAACGAGAACGCCGCCTTCTGGCGCTCGCTCGCCCCGGCCTGGGAAGCGTTTGAAGAAACCGGCCATGTGCCTGCGGTACATGTCACCGGCAAGACATACGACATTACCCCGGCCAGCTGATCCGGCCTGTCCTTGCCGGGCCTGTCCATGCCCGCCTTGCCGCTGTGTGCCTCAGCGTTTCGGCGCCCAATAGGGGGACGGCGCGGCCCCGGCGAACAATTCCTGAAGCTTGCTATGTGTGCCGGGCGTCGTTCCCTCCGGCGGGGACAGCGGGTCGGCCCAGACCGCTTCGGCGATTTCCCCGCGTGAGGTTGCCTCGCCCTGCGTCCAGGTGCCGGGACGAGCCCGGTAAAGCACGACATGGTCATTCGGAAACACGACATGGTTGGAATAGATGCCGACCAGATCCGGCGGGGCCGTCAGCGTGAAGCCGCCTTCCTCCAGCAGCTCCCGTTCCAGCGATTCAACGGTGGTTTCCGCCTTTTCTACACCGCCGCCCGGCAGATACCAGCCCGGCGTGTAGGTGTGGCGGATCATGAAGACCTTGCCGGCCTCGTTTTCGATCAGGCCGCGGACGCCCAGCGTCATCGGCCGGGACAGGCGGAACCAGGACTGGAATATGCGGGTGCGGATGCGGGCCATGGCGTTCTTCCTGACAGACTCGTCTCAAGATCGGGTGAATGCAAAATTTTTCCCGCACTGGGGTAAAAAATACGGGATTTTGGTGGAAAATCGGGTCAAAACCCTGTCGAATTGGGCTCGCCATGCGCGGCGCACCGCGCTATGCACACGCCAGCAAACACAATAACGTGACAAAAATTACACCAGCGAGAAAGCGACATGATCCATCCGTCCCTGCTTGCCATCGCCGCCATCGTCGTTGTTTTCGGCGTTTTGAATCTGATTGAATTCAAGCGGCTGGACTAAAAGCCCGGCTTGCCACTCCCGGAGCTCTCTCTGATCGCTGCCCTCGCCGGGGGCCTGGTGATCATGGCACTGGCGGGAAATGCGCTGGTCAGTGGAGCTGTGTCCCTTGCCGCCCGCATGGGGGTTTCGCCCCTCGTTGCGGGCATTTTCATTGTCGGTTTCGGCACCTCCGCACCTGAAATGATCGTTTCGCTCGATGCGGCCCTGTCGGACCGTTCGGGCCTCGCACTCGGCAATATTGTCGGTTCCAACATAGCAAACGTTTTCCTGGTGCTGGGCCTGCCGGCCCTGATCGCACCGATCGTCGCTGGCGGGGTGGGGGAGAAGCGCGGGCTGATCGCCGTGGTCGTCGCCGCCGTGGCATGGATCGGCATCACCGCCCTGATGCCGCTGACGCCTCTGGTCGGCATCTGTTTCATTGCGCTCCTTGTCGGCTATTCCGGCCTGACCTTCATTGCCGCGCGCCGCGCCGTGGCTGTGGGCAGGGATCCCGGCGTGTCGGAAGAGGAAGACCCGCACCTGCCGCTCTGGCTGGCGCTGATCTATGTGCCGCTTGGCGTGCTCGGGCTTGTCCTCGGCGCAGACCTTGTGATCGAGGGCGGTGTCGGCATTGCCATGTTCCTGAACGTGCCGGAGGAATATATCGGCCTCACGCTGCTGGCGATCGGAACCTCGTTGCCGGAAATCGGTGCCGGTCTTGCCGCCGTTGTGAAGCGGCAGGGCGAGGTCCTGATCGGTAATGTGCTGGGCTCCAACGTCTTCAATATCCTTGGCGCGGGCGGCATCATCTCCCTGTTCGGACCGATCCACATGGCGCCGACTTTCCAGCAATATGATCATTGGGCGCTGGCACTTGCCACGCTGGTCATCGGGCTTGTGATCCTGACAAAGGCGCGCATCGGGCGCCTGATGGGGCTGCTGCTGCTGCTGATCTATGCGGCGTATATTTATGGCCTGATCACCGGCCTCAACATTTCCGGCCTGTTCCAGCCGGTGGAGCCATGACGCCCGGTATCGCGCTGGTCACCGGCGCCGGGGCCCGCCTCGGCCGCGCCATGGCGCTGGCGCTCGGCGAAGACGGCTGGAAAGTGGCGGTCCATTATCACAGCTCCGCCGAGGGCGCCGAGGAGACCTGCGACATGGTCCGCAAGGCCGGCGGCGCGGCAGAGCTGGTGCAGGCCGACCTCGCCGATGAACCTGCCCGCAGCGGCCTCGTCGCCGATGCCGCGAAGGCACTCGGCGGGCCGGTCAGCCTGCTGATCAACTCTGCCTCCACCTTCCACGACGATACGGCGCTGACCCATTCCCGGGATGACTGGGACGCGCATATGGAGCCGAACCTCCGCGCGCCGATCCATCTGGCGCAGCAGATGGCGTCCGGCCTGCCGGACGGGGAAAAGGGCCTGGTGATCAACATGATCGACCAGCGTGTCTGGAAACTGAACCCGGTCTTCTTCACCTATACGCTGTCCAAGGCAGCGCTGTGGCAGGCCACGAAGACCCTCGCTCAGGCGCTTGCCCCCGATATCCGCGTCAACGGCATCGGCCCTGGCCCGACGCTTGCCAGCGTTCATCAGACTCCGGAAGAGTTCGCCGCCGAAAAGGCCGCGACGCTGACGGGGGAGGGCTCTTCGCCTGAGGAAATCGTGCGGGCGATGCGCTATCTCATCGCCGCGTCCAGCGTGACCGGCCAGATGATCGCCAGCGACGGCGGCCAGCATCTGATGTGGCAAACCCCGGACGTACAGGCATGAACTTTTCTTCTGATACATCGGCGCCCGCGCACCCTGCGGTGATCGAGGCGCTGGCCTCGGTCAATACCGGCATGGAGCCAAGCTATGGCGGTGATTCCGTCACCGCCGGCCTGCGCGAAAAACTGGCGGCTTTATTTGAAACCGGGGATTTCGACTACTGGCTGACCGCGTCCGGCACGGCGTCCAATGCACTGGCGCTGTCCTGCTTCTGCTCATCCATCGGTGCGGTCCTCTGCCATGAAGAGGCGCACATCGCGCGGGACGAACGGGGCGCCCCGGAATTCTTTTCCGGCGGCGGCAAGCTGCAGCTGCTGACTGGGTTCGGCGCGCGGATCGACCGGGAGGCGCTGGAGACGGCGCTTGCAGGGATCAATCCGGAGTTCGTGCACGGAACGCCGGCAGAGGCACTGTCCCTCACCAATCTGACGGAATGCGGGACGGCCTACCGTGCAGCCGAAATTGCGCTTTATGCGGGGCTGGTGAAAGAGAAGGGGCTGGCCGTGCATCTCGATGGCGCCCGTCTCGGTAATGTGCTGGCCAATGGCAAGGCGACCGCTGCGGAAATGACATGGCGGGCCGGGGTCGATGTACTGACCTTCGGCCTGACCAAGACCGGTGCCATCGGGTGCGAGATCATCCTCCTGTTCGGCGAGGCCCGGAAGAAATTTGCGGAGTTGCGGGCACGTGCCAAACGGTCCGGTCACATGCCGCCCAAGATGCGGTTTCTCGCGGCGCAGGCGCACGCGATGCTGGACGATGGGCTATGGCTGAAGCTCACCGGGCAGGCGAACGCCCGCGCGCAGGCGCTGGCGGATGTCTTCATGCAGGCGGGCTTCGATCTCGCCTTTCCGGTCGATGGCAACGAGGTTTTCCCCATGCTGAGCGAAGAGGCCGCAGGGCATCTGATGGCAGCAGGCGGAAAATTCTATCCCTCGACCGGCGGGGCCTACCGGTTTGTGTGTTCGTGGAGCACAGCGGAAGCCGAAATCGCGGCTGTGGCGGACGCGCTGCGGGCCTAGGCCGTCTTCAGGAGCGCGCCGCCCAACCATTTGTGAAGGTGCTGGAGCGTCGAACGATCGTCGAGCGGTGCAAACGACCGGCCGCCCAGCAAGTGCTGGTGCAGGCATGTCACGATAACCGGGGAGAACATGGCGATCGCGGCTGACCGGATCTCGTCCGGATCGTCCGGAGCCCCCGGCGTGCGCGACAGCTTGTTGCATATGCTGGAGAATGAAGGTTCCAGGATGTGTTCCAGATAGGCCTGTCCGGCGCCCGGCTCGGCCATGCCTTCAACCATTCCGAAAGCGTGCATCCGGAAAAAACGCTGGTCGCCAATTCGCGTCAGGGCATGCCGGAAACACTCATCGATCGCGTCTGTTATGTTTTCAGACGGTTGTTCCAATTCCTGCCAGATGGGTCGGGCGCGTTCCCCCAGTTCGGCCATCATGGCGATGATCAGTCCCTTTCGGTCGGTAAAATAATGACGGAGGGTCGGCTCGGATGTCCCGGCAGCGAGGGCCAGCTGGCGCAGGGAGGGTCGCTCGATTTCATCAGACAGGGCGAAGGTGATCACGCTGTCGAGTAACGCCGCGCGCTTCACGTCAAAGTTGTAGTTCCGGGCGCCAGCTGTTCGGGCCATGGATGGACCTGCCTCTCTAAGCGATACTGATGGGAAGCTCCGGATTAAAGTTCCCATTTATGCGATTTTAATTGGGCTCTGCAACCATTCGTGTCAACGATTCAAGGCTGGCCAGTTGCCTGAAATTGTCAGGTATTATTACAGTTTCAGGCAGTATTGCTTCAGCTTTGCCGGATATCTCTACGGTTGCAACGCCGTGAATTACCATTTTTGCGTGTGCCCCTTTTCCCTCCTGCCGGGCGATATCGTGCCGGATCCGGGGCAGCGTTTCGAGAGCTTAAAGCATATATTATATCATAACGAAATATGCTGTTTGCACCCTCTGTCAGGGGCGGCGGTATGTAAACCGCCTGGTAGATTCCGGGCGGAACCAGGTCTGGTCTGGCAGACGTGCTGAGGCAGGCGATTACGGAGTGTGGGGGCGCAGATCGTCGAGGATCTGTTCCGCCATATGGTCATGTGCCGGCACGGATGGATGCCACCTACAGCCAAAGGCAACGGATTTATCGCCGCCAGTCAGGGCGAGGTAGCGGATCGCTGAGCCTGTCTCCGCATTCACCGTATCGACCGCTGTTTCCACGGCATGGGCAAGAAACACCCGGTCATTCCCCTCCAGCATCGGGCCGGTCAGGGCGTAGATCGCCGCATCCGGATAGCGTGCGTGCATCCGGGACAGCAGGTCTTCCATCGCCGGGATGAACTGGTCTGACGGGTCGTTCATGAAAAAATCATGGGTGCCCAGATTGATCAGGACGAGTTGTACCGGGCCGGTTGCATCCAGCCGGGCCATTTCGTCGGTCTGCGTCAGCCGCGTCGACATCGTAAGGGTCTGGTCGTCGCCGTAATTGTGTACAAGGCCGATGCCGGGCCAGGCCATCATGACATAGTCGGCGCCTAGTGCATCAGCGACCTGAGGGCCAAAAGCTCTTTGCTGCGAGCTGTATTCGGGGGTCAGCGGGCAATGTGTGTCCGGTCCCATCGCGCCGAGGCCGAGGGAGATGGAATCGCCGACAATTAACACTTTCCCGGGCAGGTCCGGCAGCGGACCCTCGGACAAATTCCTATTGGCGCAGGCAGGCACAGCCAGAAACAGCGTGCTCAGCAAAAGGCGTTTCAGCATAATGGACTCCCTCTCTTTCGGCCGGATCCAGTGCAGAACTGGATCTGAGTTTTGCACAGCGCGTGCCATATTCCTGTATAAAATGCATATTTTCAGGAGGCATCGTGGCAAAAACAGCAGGTTATTCAGGCAAGCCGCTCTGGCAGAAGCTGGGCCTCAAGCCGGGGATGCGGACTGGTCCAGCCTGAAATGCCTTCGCCGCAAACACCAGAAATGAGGCGTCAGAGGCGGCGCAGAGCGGACAGAATGTCGTCCACCCGGGCCGTCACCGGCACTTTCGGCAGGATGTGCGTGTCATAGCCCAGCGCAGGGAGGGCCGCTTCCAGCCGGGCATATTCCGCGACCGCTTCATCCATCCCGTGCCGCCGCGCTTCGTCGCCCGTGAAGATGTCCGGCCATGGCGGGACAAGGAACACGTTCTGGTTGTAGCGATATTCATTGGCCGGCGTTTCTGCCCCGGGATGTCCGGTCACGTGTCGCAGGGCCACGGCTGCGTCCACCACGCCCCGGTCGAAAAAGACAGGGCCGGAGAGGCGCCGCGCTGCCCGGTGGTCCGCGATGGCCAGGTCCAGCGCGCGGTGCAGAAAGGCCTCGATATCTGTCCAGGGCAGGGCATGGCCGCCGCTTGCCTGTTCAGCCTCCACGACCCGGCGGCCGGGCTCCTCGACGACCTGATACCCGCGCGCCTTCAGCGCCTCCAGCAGCGTCGACTTGCCCCCGCCGGAGCACCCGGAAATCAGGATGAAATTGTCTATGATGTGAATCTCCCGCAGAAAGTCTGTGTGGATGCGGATGAAGCCCTTGCTTGCGCTGCGCGGTGCCGGAGAAGCCCTCGCCCTTTGGACGCGGGCCCCACCTCTCCCGCGAACGGGTTTACGTCCGGTTCCATGTGCGGCGCAAGCGGCGGAGAGGAGCGGAGCAAACTGTCCATTCCGACAAATATACACCGGTTCTGGAGGAGGCGGATAAGTCAGCGGCCGGCTCAATGGTGGCGACAGGTTGCGGCCTGAGAATGCAAGGATAAGTGGCGCATTGATTCCCGTGTGAATAGGAATAGGGTGTCGGGCACAACAATCGGAGTCATCCTCATGCGTCTTGCGCTTTCGCTTCTCGGCGGTCTGTTCTTCTGGACGGCGCTGGCCCAGCCCTCACTGGCGCGTGAGGAACCGTTGGAATCCTATACCGTACTGGATACCTGGCTGCGCGCCGCAGAGTTCAATGAACGCTGCCGCGTGCTGAACTATTTCGAAGTGCAGCGGGTCAAGCGCGGGATCAGCGCTTCTGCGTCAGTAACCCCGGAAGGTAATGACGTGAAGGTCATGGCCGGGACAGCGTTTCGCGACGAGGTTGTCGCGAAGAGGGACGACATGGTCAAAGCCCATCGGGCGACAGCCAGGGAGGCCGTGGCAAACCAGGCGTGCAACCAGGGTGACGACGTAAAAGTGCTGCGGTTATTTTACATCCGCGAGTACGTAAAATCGCTGCTCGCATCTCAGAGCTCCCCGGATTTGCAGAAGGATACAGCGGGACGCAAATACGCCGCACAGAACCTTTTTGATTTTTCCAAAGGGATGTATGGCGCAAAGTTTGACCCCCTGGTTCAGGAAGTGAGCGCAGAACTCCAGGCCGAAGGATTTGATTCCGACAAGGCGTGGGACGGACTGGATGACACCATCAATGATCTGCAGTGGCAGCTCAGGCTGGGTGAAAAGGGGTATGGTTTTCATCCCCTGCCGAATGGGAACGCGACGTATGAGGCCGTGAAACTGGATGGCAGTGGCGCGCGCTTCCCGGCAAAACTGTCCGAACGCGATGATCCAAGCTTCATGAATTCGGAAGGCTGGCCCGTCAGCGTCAACCGCGTGGACGGCATTACGGATGACGGACGGCTGGTGATACTTGTCAGCATGGATACGGCTGAGGCCGCAGGACAAGCGCTGCAGGCGCAATTGTTCGTGCAGAAGGAGGCGGACGTCAGAGCATGGTCCAAGCCGGATTGGCGCAGCAAGTCGCTGAGCTTCATGGCCGACGTCGAGACGGGGCCGGACTGTCCGGCTGATTTCTGCTTCATCTTCCCGCAGGAAGCCTCCGATGCCGTCCGGGAACGTCAGGGCACGGGCAATGCGGCTGATTACAAATTCGAATTGGTGATTGCCGAGCCGGAACAGTTTCCGCTGCCGGAGACGAAAGAGTCGAATACGCGGAGAAGGTTCCATCCGATGAATCTGAACTGAGCGGGGTGGCTTGCATCAGCAGTCTGAAAACCCCTTCTTTTCCTGTATTGGATCCTCGATCAAATACGGCCGCGGCGCGGCACCGGAGAAGCCCTCGCTTACGCTTCGGGCCTTTTCTCCCTCAATTCGATCCTCGATCGAATTGCCGTGCTTTGCACGACCGGGAGAAAAGACCAGACGGCCTGTAAGCCGGGTTCTGTTCGCCTGATTGCTCAGGTCTGGCAGCCATTCCTCTGGGATGCCTGTTGCCAGGCACCTCACGCGACACACCCGGGGCGCAGGCGGGATACAGCCCATGCGCGCCCCCTATTCGGTCTTGCTCCGGGCGGGGTTTACCGTGCCAGTCCTGTCGCCAGGCCTGCGGTGAGCTCTTACCTCACCCTTTCACCCTTACCCCTCGCAAGGAGGGGCGGTTTGCTTTCTGTGGCACTTTCCCTCGGCTTGCGCCGGGCGGCCGTTAGCCGTCGCCCTGTATCCCTGGAGCCCGGACTTTCCTCCAGTATGCCGTTACCAGCATACCAGCGGCTGCCCGGCCGTCTGGTCTGGCGCGGTATATAGGGCCAAGGGCCGCCCGTGGCCAGCCGCGATTACGCGTCCCCGAAGATCAGCGGCTCGCACTTTTCGCGCAGCAGGGTGATCAGCTCGTCTTCCATGAACTGGTAGTCGTCCGGAATCTCCAGCACGTGCAGGGGCTTGTAGGCGACTTCCTGGCGGAAATCGGCGCGCAGGCGCTGGGCGTGCTTGTCCTCCATGACCAGGATCATGTCGGCCCAGCGGATGTCCGCCAAGGTGATCCTGTGCCGGGCATTGTGCGCGGTGCCGGCCGAGCGGGTGGCAACGCCGGGGGCGCGGGAGAACATGGCTTCGCCCGTCGGGCTGCGCCATTTGTTGTGGCTGCAGACGAACAGGACCTTTACCGGTTCTGCATCGGCCATCAGTTTCTCCCATTCCCGGTGCGGCCATATCTTGCCGATCTGGCGCGCGCGGCCAAGCTTGTTCGCCCGCCGGTAGATCAGTTTCCAGCTTTTCTGTTCGAACCCGCGATGGGCCCGGGCGGCCTTGCGGTCGCCATCATGCTTGCGGGCCTCCACGCGTCGCGCGGCCCGGCTTGCGGGGTGTGACATTGTCTTTTCCTCATATTGTCGGGGTCAGCAGCCGCGGCAATACGAGGGAAGGGGGAGATAGAGCCGGACGCGGCCGGGTTCAAGTGGAAATCAAGTGCGCGCCGTCTCCTGCCAGGTGGTCCAGTAGGCGCCGACTCCCTTGCCGAAGGGGCGGGGCTTTTCGGCAAACAGGCGGTGGCCATGGTGCAGGCAGTCCGGCGCGAGGCGTTTCTCTTCCGCCTCGATCAGGCCGCCCAGCACTTCGCCGGTCTTCGCATCCGCATGTTCGATCAGCGGCAACACGGTCAGCCGGAAGACGGCCAGATCGTGCAGGTCGCCCAGAGACGTTGCCAGATGCCGCGCCTCGACAATCCGTGCATGGATCATTTTCGGCCAGACATGTTTCATGAGCCGCATATGATACCAGTGATACTTCACCCGCTTGCGAAACTCGTGGAACTCGACCGGCGTGCCATCGTCTTCGGCCTGCTTCAGCGTCTTCACCGCGCGCTTGTAGGTCTGCGTTACGCCGCGGGCGAGGATGTCCGGCGCCTTGCCTTTGACTTTCCAGCCCTCGGTGCGGGTGAGGGCATCCTCAAACGCGGCGCGTGCTACGGCCAGCCGGTCTGTGACGTCTTCATCGTCTGCGGGCGGGCTGGCGGCGGCGAGCGTTTCGCGCACATCGGCAAAGAAAGTGCCGCTAATCACCTCTCCGAACCGCGTCTCCAGCGCCGCGACGGTTTCCAGCAGGGCGCCGGCATCGCGCAGGTCGGCAAGGCTGCGTGACAGGTCCCGGAAGGCGGCATTCTCGTCGCCGTACGCCTTGAAGCCTGGCCGCACGAGACGCACGAGCCCGCGGACCTTCTTGCACCGCTTGCGCAGCTGGTGGACGGTCGTCACCGGGCCAAGCGTCTCATCGTCAATCTCGGCAATCGCCGTCTCGATCTGGCTGCGCGCGATGCGGCGCACCCCCTCAGTCAGGCTATGATCGGACAGGCGGAAGGAATAGGACAAGGCGGTTTCCCAAAGGCGGCGAAGGCATCTGTGTACCGCAACGCCGCCCCGCCGCCAAAGCGATACGCGTGAGAGTGGAATCGTGGAGAAAGTCCGGACGTCCCGTTCCAGCCCTGCGGCAAGCCCCTCATGATCCGTTATAGTCCGGTATGGTCATGGCAAGTCATGCGGGGGTATGTGCGTGCATGAAAGTCGTGTTTAGGATGGCGGCACAGCCGGTGGGTATGGTACATTGAATTTTCAGTATGAGGCTGACAGGCGATGAGTTTATCTATGCTAAAAATGCTCGTGCCACTTTTCTTGTGCCCGGTAGTTGCGGTGAGTTGTACAGATCCAAATGTCCGGCAATGCATGCATGATGACGACTGGGCAAAAAATAGCCTTCTTGAGTACATGGAACAATTGAGCGAAAATCCGTCACTTCTGAAAAGGGGGACGCGGACAGAACCGGTTCGTCCTGAATATCTGCGGAGCCTCCGAGCGAAAGACATAAAATCCGTTGATGTCTTTGTGGAGACGGAACCAGGTTGGCACAGTTCCTCGTTCGAAATCGCTGGGTTAAGCGGGTTCACTTTTTTCGTTTTGACCGCACCCAATTGCAGCTATGAAGTTTTTATTGAGAACAATGGTGGTGACGTGACCGAGTAAAGAGTGGTCTGGATTTGGTGTTAGTCTTCCCACTGGGAAAGTCAGATTAATTGACCTTGAGGTCACCCTTTTTGGGGCTCAGACTCCAATGGTCGGGACTGTCGAAGGAGCCGGGCTTGAGGCGGCCCGACGCTCCGGTCCGTCATAGTCTGTTATAATCCGCCATAGTCCGGTATGATCATGACAGGTCATGCGGGGGTATGTGCGTGCAACACGATCATGTATTAGAATGACGGCACACCCGGTGGGTATCGGCTCGCCTCAACCCACCCTACGCTTGCTGAGGGCTAAAATGAACGAAGGAAAAGGTATTCGTGTTGAACAGCTCGTGGAAGATATGTCGGCATTCATCGCTCTTGAAAGGAACAGCGATTATTCTGATCGGGAGTTGAACGAACTCTATGATTTAGCCTTGTCTCTTCGCAAAAAAATTGGAGCCAGCGAATTTGCAAATGCAATTCCATACGCGCTGTGGCGGGCTCTTGGAAACATAGACTTTGGTGCGATCAAGCGAGAGTATAGAAGTTGGATACTCGATGATGCGGAGACTGCTCTTAAGCGAATGAAGGATCTGCCTACAGATAAGTGGTCATCCCTTTCAGGGGAGACAGGTGTAACACATACAAATTCTGGAGATTAGCGCCAGAGGACGAGTTATCAGAGTGGCAAAGTAGGGTGGATTGAGCGGAGCGATACCCACCACCCGCATGCCCGGACTTGTTACACAGCACACGGAAATCCGGCGACTCTATCCAACCGGATAACCTCCCATGGCAGTCTTCCCGCCATGACAGACCGCGCCGATTTTCTCTCTCAGGCTTATGACACGATCGCCCGCGCCATTGCCGTGACGGGCGTGAAGGTGGGTCTGTTCAGGACACCTGAGACGATTGTCCAATCAGTGAACCGACGCGTGCGGGCGGAGCTGAAGCGGCTGGCCGTTCTGCTCCGCCGTCTGATATTTCTGCTGGCCTTGCAGATGGAACTCGCGCCGCTGCCGCCGCGCACGGGCAGCAATTATCATGAGCCGAAGAAGCCGGATGTAGACTACCGCTACGTCTTCACCATGGTGCCCGGGCCATCCCGCCCGTGTCCGCACTTTATGAAAGGTCCGGTGACGGTGCCCGTACGCGGACCTGTGCCCGCTGCGCCGCTGATCGCGCGGTGGCAGGCCATGCTGGACACGTTGAAGCATCACAAGCGCCGGGCGAAATGCCTCGCCCGCACGATCCAGCGCTGGCAGGCGGCGGGTGAGGCCCGGCCGCATGTGCCGCCCATTCCCGGTAGCCACCGTATGCCCGCCGCGCTGGGCATTATTTCTGGCGGGCTCACCGTGCAGCTGATTGATGCGCTGAAGCGTTGGCCGGATTCGAGCTGAACTCATCCACAATCAGGAAGCTTTGCCGGAACGCCAGGGGCGTTTCCGGGCGGACGTGCTGGGTCGCCCGCGCGCGTGCTTCGACTTCGCTCAGCATGAGCGCTACGAAGGGGTGGCCTTTAACTGACTCATCCTGAGCGAAGTCGAAGGATGAAGCAGCAAAGAGCAGAAGCCCTGCGCTGGCGCTTGGGCCTGCCTCGGGAAATCGCGGTGCGATTTCTGGTCCTCGGCAGCCTGAGCGAAGTCGAAGGATGAAACAGTAGGGAGCAGTCGTCCGTCTCATGTCACCCCGGAAAGCCCGCAGGGCTTATCCGGGGCCCAGTGACACGGCTGTCGTCATGAACTGGCTCCCGGATATTATTCCCAGATGACACCGGAAAGGCGATGCAGTGAATGGTCAAGCGCGCCGAACCGCACTAAACAAGGTTCCAACCTCCCGGAATGACTGGATCCCCATGCGGCCATGGATTGAGAAACTGCCCCTGCTGCCGGCCTGGCTGAAGGTCTGGGCCGTTGAGCCGGTCTGGGGCGCCATCATGCGCCTGTCGAAGCCGGAGGTCCGCATCGTCACCGGCGGGATCAGCTTCTATGCGCTGTTCTCGATTTTCCCGATCATCTATCTGACGCTCAGTCTTTTGTTCGCCTTCATGCCGCTGGAGCTGTCGCAGCGCCTCGCGGCAACCGTGGACGATGTGCTCGTCTCTGCCGTTGCGCCGCTCTCGCGGGCAGATCTTGAAACCATCCGGAAGGTCACGCCGCAGGGCGTCACCCTGCGCGCGCTCGTGGCGGTCATCATCGTTCTGTATACGGCCAGCTCCGGCGCGAAGGCGGCGATCACCGGCATCCGCATGGTGACCGGGTCTGAGCGGCGCACCCGTATCATCCGCTTTCAGGGCGTGTCGATCCTGATGACGGCGCTGCTGATCCTGGCGGTGTGGCTGCTCGGCGCGCTGCAGCTGATCCTGTCCTTCATCACGGAGAAGCAGGGCTTTATCGCCTATGACCTTGCCGTGCACATCAGCAATCTTGCGTCGCGGCTCTGGCTCGGCAAATGGGTTGCGTGCTTTGCCATTTTCTACATGATCCTGGCCGTTGCCCTGCACGGGCGGCTGAAGGGACACCGGGCGAAAGCGGCCGGCGCGGCGGCCGGGGCGCTCAGCTGGGTCGTCGCGACCTGGGGCTTTCACCTCTATCTGAAGTTCACCGCGCTCGACAATTTCTATGGCGCGCTGGCGTCTGTCATCCTCGGCTTTATCTGGCTGGCGACGTCTGTGTCTTCGCTCCTCTTCGGCGCGGCTCTGACGGCCGAATGGGCCGCCCGCCAGGCAGAGCCGGAACTGATCGACGAAGAAGACGAAGACATCGACATCGTCGTGCGCGAGGAAGTCTAGCCGGCCGTATACAGCGCATGGATCACGCCGATCTGGCGAAGCGTCGCGATGTCAGCCGTTCCGCTGACCCGGTCTGGCAGCCAGCGGCGCTGGAAGGCGCGGACGACCGCTTCGGTCAGCGCGTCATAAGTGCCGGACGGGGAGAGGCCGTAGCCGATGCGCCGGAGCTGTTCCTGCATCTGGCGGACGCTGGCGGTCTGCGCGCCGGGGGAGAGGGTGTTGCCTTGTGCGTCCGGCGTGGCCAGGTCTTCGATGTCGGCCCAGATGCCGATCCCGGTCTGGGCAAGGCGTGCCCACGGGAAGTGCTCGCCGGGATCCTGCTTGCGCAGGGGTGCGATGTCGGAATGGCCGACGATCCGCGTCTGGGGAATGTCCCGGCCGGCAAGGATCCGGTGGCAGAGCTCAATCAGGGTCTGGATCTGAATGTCCGGATAGGGCGGCAGCGTGCCGTCCGCCGCTGGAAAGTCGTGCCCGCCATTGACGATCTCGATCCCGATGGAACGGGAGTTCAGATCGTCGTCGCCTTGCCAGCTGGAGACCCCGGCATGCCAGGCCCGGCGATCCTCGGCGACCAGCTGGTCCACCCGCCCATCCTCCCAGAGGAGGTAATGGGACGAGACCTTGGCGTCCGGGTTGCGCAGCTGGTCGAAGGCCGCTTGTCCGGTTTGCATGCCGGTATAGTGGAGCACGATCATGTCGATCGGGTGCTTGCGCTCATCGAAGTTCGGGCTGGGCGAGAGCGTGACGTCCATCAGCTGTCTCCGGCGCCGGCTTTACGGCCAAGGGCGGCCTCGGGCAGGCGGGTGTTCTGGCGCACCGCGATCATGAACACACCGGCAAGCGCGATGGCGGCGCCCAAGAGCAGTCTCGGCGAAACCGGCTCGTTGAGCAGCGCCACGCCAAACACGACGCCCCAGATCGGCGTCATCAGGGTCAAAGGAGACAGCATGGACACATCATACTTCTTGATCAGCGTGTAGAAAGCGGCGTGACCGAAAATGGAGACGCCCGCGATGGCAAACAGGCTGGCCAGCCAGACCGGCCAGCCGCCACGGATATAAGCTTCCACCTGGCCATGTTCCCAGAGGAAGGACACGGCAAATAGCGGGGCAAAGCTGAACAGGCCAACCCAAGCCTGTACCTGAAGGCCTGTCAGCGGCGGCATCTTCTTCATCAGGATCCCGCCGAAGGAGCCGATGAAGGCGGAGCCGACAACGAACATCAGGCCGACAGAAATCTGGAAGCTCGACGGGTCGAACGCGATCAGCACCACACCGGCAAAGGACAACATGATGCCCAACCCCCTGCGCCAGCCGATCGTTTCACCCAGAAAGGCCATGCTCATGAGCGTTGAGATCGGCACGCCCAATTGTCCCGTCACCGCGACAGCCGAGGCTTCAGCGCTGCGCAGTCCCATGAAAAGCAGGGCGAAGTTCAACGATCCGATCATCACCGAAATCAGGAAAAGCGTGAACAGCTTGTCCGGAACCGGCCGCAGGAAAGGGATCAGGAAAAGAGCGACGCCAGCGAAGCGGACCGCGGCGAAGAACAGCGGCGGAATGTGCATGTCCGCCACAACCCAGCGGGTCAGGACCAGGTTCAACCCCCAGACGAGGCAGACGCAAAACAGAAGCAGGAAATCGCGAAAGTTCATGTCCGCCCCGTATCAGGCTTTTAAAGGGAACGGCAGAGGAAAATTCTGGCCAGAGTACCTGCCTTCAGCCTGTTTCGGAGGCAACGGAGCTTGCGGGCGGGGGGGCTGGAGGCTTTGCGGTTGACGCAGAAACAAGCGCCAGGCAGCCCGGTATTGTTTGCTGTCATGGAGCGTAAAGTGGATCCCGCATTTCTTCTCACCGCCCTCATTGTCGTGCTCATTCCCGGTACAGGTGTTCTCTATACGCTGGCGACAGCGCTCGGGCGGGGGAGCTTCGCCTCCGTTGCGGCGGCGTTTGGCTGCACATTGGGAATTCTGCCACATGTCACGGCGGCGATTCTGGGGCTTGCCGCGCTTCTGCATACCAGTGCGGTTCTGTTCCAGGTGGTGAAATATGCGGGTGCGGTCTATTTGCTCTGGATGGCCTGGGGCGTGCTGAAAGAGGGGGATATGCTGGACGCCAGGCCAGCTGCGGAGCGGGTGTCGTATCTGAAGATTGTTCAGCGCGGTTTCCTGATCAATATCCTCAATCCGAAGCTCTCCATCTTTTTCCTGGCGTTTCTGCCGCAATTCATTCCGGCGGACACAGCAGCCCCGGCGCTCAGCATGATCGGGCTTGCGGCCGTGTTCATGGTGATGACGTTCGCCGTTTTCGTCCTTTATGGCCAGATGGCCGCTCTCGTGCGGGGGTATGTTCTGTCCAGTCCCGGCGTCATGAAGTGGCTGAAGCGGGCATTCGCCGCGACGTTTGCCGGCCTCGGCCTGCGTCTGGCCCTCTCTTCACGCTGACCCCACCTCACCCCATATGATGATTTGCAGGGTCTACATCTGACAATTGGATGTTATAAATTGCAGATAGCCATAACAAGCCGCTGATCCGAATGCGGTTGGAGGGAAGGGTGATATGTCTCTGATCTGGTGGATTCTGCCAGCAATTTCAGGTGTGATCGGACTGATGATGCTGTTTGCCGGCTTCGGCAAGCTGGCCAGTCTGAAGCCTGTCAGCGGCGGTGGCCGGCTTATTTTCGGCATCGGGTTCCTCGGTCTGGCCGGGGTTGTGGCGCTGTCCGGTCTCAACCTGCAGACCTATAAACGCCTGACGCTTGAGCGCGATGCCGCGCATATCCGATTTGATGCGGTGGCTGACCAGCCCGACACCTATCAGGCCACCGTGACGGTTCCTCAGGAAGTCGAGCCGCGCGTCTACACCCTGCAGGGCGACGAATTCTCGATGGGCGCGCAGGTCATCAAGTTCAAACCGCTGGCCAACATGCTGGGCTATGATTCGGTCTACCGGCTGGACTATCTCGAAGGCCGTGATTCCAACCGCTACTCGACGGAGGCGGTCACAAAGGCAGAGTCCAATGGTATCCGCCTGTATGCCAATCCGGGGCTGGATGTCCGCAAGTTTGCAGCCGAGCAGGGCGCGCGCTTCGGCCTTGAAGACGCGCAATATGGTTCGGCCACTTACATGCCGATGGGCGATGGATATGAGTTCGACGTGAATATCACACAGGATGCACTTGTCGCTCGTCCGACCGAGCCGACCCGCCTGATGATGCAGCGGGCGGCCTATCCCGGTTTCCGGCCTGGCGCGGAGACAAAGCAGTGAACCCCTGGGAAAAATATGTCCTTCCGAACCTGATCTCGTGTGCCTGCGCATCAAAGCCGATGATGAAGCAGCGCGAAAAGGTCATTCCGCATGCAGAGGGCAAGGTGCTGGAAATCGGTTGCGGCAGCGGAACGAATTTCAGCTATTACGATTCGGAAAAGGTTGAACGGCTTTATGCGCTGGAGCCGTCTGAAGGCATGCTGAAAAAGGCGCGCCGCACGGCAGGCGCGCTTGGCATCGGCAGAAGTATCGAATTCCTCGAGACCGGTGCAGAATCGGTTCCGCTGGAAGATCACTCCATCGATACGGTCGTCTACACATTTGTTCTTTGCACGATTCCGGACTGGAAAGGCGCGCTGCAGGAAACCCGGCGCATTCTGAAGCCGGGCGGCAAGATCATCTTTTCCGAGCACGGCCTTGCGCCAGACGAAAGTGTTGCGAAGTGGCAGCGCCGGGTCGAACCTGTCTGGAAGCCGCTCGCGGGGGGGTGCCGCCTCACGCGCGACACGAACAAAATGCTGGAGGAGGCGGGGTTCGAATTGCAGGACGCCGAAACCATGTACCTTCCGGGCACGCCGAAGATTGCAGGCTTCTGTTCCTGGGGATCTGCCGTTCCGGTCTGACATGCGGGAGCCGCCTTATTTGCCATTCCTTGATGGCCCGGCCAGCCTCGCGCCCGGGCTGAAACCTATTCCACCGGAGGCTCTGTTCGCGCCGGATACGGAGGCGGACGCCTGGCTGCCGGAAAAGCAGCGGATCATGGCGGTGCAGCGCGAGGACGTGTTCTTCTCAAATCTGCCGGATGCCGCGCTGGCCGAAGCCGCTTCGCATGTCACGGGCCACCTTCCGCCTTCGGAAGAAGACTGGCCGACCGCGCTTGAGGGGGCTGCCGCGCGCGTCTCAGATGATCTCTGCCTGCTTCAGCGCGGCGCCGATGGGCTTTGGCGTCTGGAGGCGGCAAGCCTCGTTGCGCCGACTTTTTGGCGGCTCGCGGAGAAGGTCGGACAGCCGCTTGGCGGGCTGCACGATCTGGTGCCGGGGGCCAATCCCGGCCTCGTCTCGCGGATTGCGCGCATGTTCGACGCCCTGCGTCCGGGGCAGGTGCTGGAGCGGTTCAACTGGACGGTCCAGGCCGGCCCCGATCGCTTCACGCCCAGTGCGGCGCCGCTGAAGGCGCTGGCGGCGGCAACACCTGACGCGGGGGCGCTGGATGTGCTGCACCTGCGCGTGGAGCGGCAGACCATATCGAAATTGCCGGCAAGCAGTCTGCTCCTGTTCACGATCCGCATCGCCGTTGACCCGCTGCGGGTGGCCTTGTCGACGCCGGGACGGGTCAAGGCATTTCAGGCGGCGTGGAAGGGAACGGACCCGCGGCTGGCAGCGTATAAAGGCTGGCCGGATTATGAGCGGCTTGTGCGCGCTGCGCTGGGTCACCTTTCCTGAGCGGGGCAACCGCGTTATGCCTCAGACGGAATCACACACCCTGAATGAGAGACGGAAGACGCAATGAAATACTGGCTGATCAAATCCGAACCCGACGCATGGAGCTGGGATGAGCAGGTCGCCAAGGGGGATGAGGGCGAAGAGTGGAGCGGCATCCGCAATTACCAGGCCCGCAACTTCATGCGCGAGATGAAACTGGGCGACCGTCTCTTCTTCTATCATTCCAACAAGGGGCTTGAAGTCGTCGGTATCGTCGAGGTCTGCAAGGAAAGCACGCCGGATTCTACGACGGACGATCCGCGTTGGGATTGCGTCTGGGTGAAGGCGCTGGCGCCCATGCCGAAACCGGTGACCCTGAAGGCTGTGAAAGCTAATCCGAAGCTGAGCGAGATGAGCCTCGTCACCTCGTTTCGCCTGTCCGTCCAGCCAGTGAAGGCGGCGGAGTGGAATGAGGTCTGCAAAATGGGCGGCATCAATCCGAAGACGCTGAAGCCGGTCTAGGCTGGTTTACGGTAGACGGAGATATGCATCCAGCTGTTCGCGGTGAAGTCTGATTTGTCCCAGCCGCCCCAGCGGTTTTCCATTTCCAGACCGGCCAGCAGGGCCATCGGGGCTGTCTCCGGCGGCCAGGCATGGCGTATGGGCAGCGGTGTCAGGTGCGTGCCTTCGGTCGTTCCCGGATTATGCAGAAGGCCGTATTCGTCGGCGTTCAGTTTGCCGAACGTTTCCGGGCCATAATTTCTCATGGCCTGACAATATCAGAGAGCAGATAGATCATCTGTGATCTGTAATATGGAATGAATTTCGGCGCGGGGGTGGTTTTTGGATCAGCCCCGATTGCCTTCTTCGAAGCTGGCGAGGGTCCATTCGGCGAACTGTGAAAGGTTGCCGCCGCTGAACAGGAAGCCAGCGACGCCTGCCGCGCGGGCAGCCTGCATGTCAGCGTCCTTGTCACCGATCATGAAGCTCAATTCCCGCTTTACCGGAAAGTCGGACATCGCGTGCAGCAGCATGCCCGGCTTTGGTTTACGGTCGAAGCTGTCCTTCCGGTAGACCGGGTTTTCCCCTGCTTCGTGGTAGGGACAATAGTAGATGCGGTCGATATGGGCGCCAGCCTTGGCCAGCTCTGCCTGCATCCAGTCATGCAGGGTCTGCATATCAGTCTCAGTGTAATAATTGCGTGCGATGCCGGACTGGTTGGTGACCACGAAGACGAACCAGCCGCGCTTGTTGAAAGCCGCGATCGTTTCGGCCGCGCCATCGATCCATTCGAAATCCTCGATGCGGCTGACATAGCCTTTGTCGACGTTGATCACGCCATCGCGGTCCAGGAACAGGGCAGGGCGCATGTCAGCCATCGGGTGGGTCTTTGCCTGTATCCCCCGGCTCTGGCAACTGTGATGGATGCCGGTAGGGCTGGACGGCGGACGGAAGACAGCGTTTGTTGCAAATCTGCCGGGAGATTGTGCCAATGGCTGTTCTGATTTCTATCCTGCTGAGTGCGCTTGGCGGTCTCGTTGCCGGGCTTGGCGCGGCGCGCCTGATCCGGGGGAACATGACTGGTGGTCTGCTGGGCGGTATGGCCGGTGCGATGGCGGTCTATTTCTATCTGCACCCCATTTCGGGCACCGAGCCTCCAGCTGCCTGGATGGCTCTGCTGCAAGGCGCAGCAGGCGGCGCGGCGCTTGGGCTCGCGGGCGGGTTCATGATGAAGAAGAAAGCCTGAAGCGGCCTAGTCCGCATTATCCGGGATGGCATCGCGATTGACGGCCACACCCCGCAGGAACGGGGCCAGCGCCAGCAGCGTGAGCAATCCTGCCAGAAGGAAGGCGGCCCCTGCGAAGTGCACCTGCGCGCCATCGTGAGTGAAGGCAAACAGCACGCCATTCATGGCGAGCGGCCCGATAATCATGGCCATCGCGTTCAGGCTGGAAGAGGCGCCCTGTAATTCCCCTTGCGCATCGGCAGGTGTGACGGTCGACATCAGGGAGTTCAGCGACGGGGACGCGACGCCGCCAAGCGCCCCGAGCGGGATGATCGCGTAGACCATCCAGCCCTGGCTGGCGAAGGCGTATGCGAACAGGGAGATGATATTGATCCCGAAGCCCAGCAATGCGGTCCTCACCGTGCCGAGCCGGTCAAGGATCAGGCCCAGCAGGCCCGCCTGCACCACGGCGGCACCGACGCCGATAAGGCCAAGAGAAAAGCCGATTTGCTTCGGCGTCCAGTCGTACCGGATCTCCGAATAGACGTTCCATGTGGCTGTGAAGACCGTATGTGCCAGCATGAAGATACCGGCAGAGATCAGGAACCAGCCCACATGCGGCAGTTTTGAGAAGTGCTTCACGGCGCCGAGTGGGTTGGCGCGCCGGATGCTGAAGGCCCGGCGGTTTTCCGGGGACAGCGATTCCGGCAGCACAATCAGGCCATAGAGGAAGTTCAGCAAGGCGAGCCCTGCGGCCGCAAAGAAGGGCGCACGAGGGTCGATCTCTCCCAGAAAGCCGCCGATCACCGGGCCGAACACGAAGCCGATCCCGAAGGCCGCCCCGATCATGCCGAAGGCGCGGCCCCGGTCCCCTGGTGCCGTCACGTCGGCGATATAGGCTTTCGCCGTGGAATAGGTCGCGCCGGAAATACCGGACAGGGCCCGGCCAAGGAACAATAGCCAGATATTGTGGGCAAAGCCCATGATCAGGAAGTCGATGGCCAGCGTCGAGATCGAAGCCAGCAGGACCGCCCGCCGGCCAAATTTGTCCGATAAGGCGCCCATGAATGGGCCGAAAAGGAAATTCATGACGGCATAGGTCGCCGTCAACGGGCCCAGCCACAACGTCGCTTCCTCCGCCGTGACATGCGCCAGCTCCTGGACCAGAGCGGGGACGACGGGAATGATCAGGCCAAACCCCAGCATATCCAGCGCCACGGTCACAATCACGAAGAAGAAGGCATTCTTGCCGTGTTTTCTGGTCGGTGCGCTGTCAGTCATAGCGGGCAGGTTTGGCCTCGCCGGACGGAAGGGTCAATTGGTTTTGACGCTGGGTGATGGATTGCCGGAGCGGCAAGGCGGGCGCAGGATTGCGTCCATGACGGAGGGCATTCCGATCACACGCCATCCGGCACCGCCGGAACAGGTTGAGCGCATCCGCGGGGCGGTTCGTGAGGCGGAGCAGCTGAACGAGTCGCGCCTTGCCAGGCCAGACGATGCCGAGGGTCTTTACGCCCTGTTCGCAGAGCCGAAGGTCAACGCGCCGATCTATTCGCTTCCGCGCCCGCTGACGGTGGAAAATGTTCGCCTGTTCATTGAGGATCATATGGCCCAGCAGGCGCGCGGGGAGGGGCTGCTGTTCGTCCGGGACACCGGCGGCGGGCAGATCATGGGCTATTCCGACATTCAGGTCTGGCCGGAATGGGCGGCGGGGGAAATCGGCGGCGGCTTGCATCCGTCCCTTCATTCGAAAGGCGCGGGCACGCAAGGCGCGGCGCAGACCTTCACCTGGATGTTCGACGCGTTGCACCTGAACCTGATCTGCGAAACGGCCAGCCTCGAAAATGTGATTACCCAGCGTATGCTGGACGGGATGGGCTTCCACCGCATGGGGCAGGTGACCTCCCGGCGGCCGGATGGCACGACGCGGGAATCGCTCGTCTGGGAAATGACGCGCCAGGAATGGACCGCGTCCCACTGATCCCCTTGGGGAGACACCTTAACAGCGCGCCCGATGCTGGATATGCATGAAGCTTCCAGAACTGGAGGACGCGACACGTGGGACTTTACATAACCGGTGCCATCCTGATCCTGCTGATCATCGGTGTGATCCTGATCTATAACGGGCTCGTGCAGAAATCTCAGATGGCGGACAATGGCTGGTCCGATATCGATGTTCAGCTGAAACGCCGTGCAAACCTGATCCCGCAGCTCGTCAACACCGTGCAAGGCTATGCTACGCATGAGCGGGAACTGTTCGCCGATATCGCGGAAAAGCGTGCCAGGGCGCTGGCCGCCGGCGATGACCTCTCCAGCAGGGGCGAAGCGGAAAGCGAGCTGTCCCGTCCCGTCGCCAAACTGATGGCTGTGGCAGAAGACTACCCCGACATGAAGGCCAGCCAGAACTTCCTCGACCTTCAGCAGGAACTTGCCGAGACCGAAGACAAGATCGAAATGGCCCGGCGTTTCTATAATGGCGCGGTGCGCGAACTGAACACGCGGGTGCAGAGTTTCCCGGCCAACCTGCTGGCGGGCATGTTCGGCTTCCGCACGCGGGACTTTTTTGAGGTGTCGATGCCGGAGCGGGCTTTGCCGAAGGTCGACCTTGGGGGCGCAAGCTGATGCTGCGCTATCTGTTCGGGGCGATGGCCGCCTGCCTGATCGTACTGGCGGCCGGGGCGGAGGAGAAAATCAACCGTTTCGATGTCGGCATTGATGTCCGGCAGAATGGCGACATCCTCGTGACCGAGACGATCAATGTGGATATCGAAGGCAGGGACATCCGCCGTGGCATCTTTCGTGACCTGCCCCGCTATTATGCCGATGATCTGAAGCCCGGCGACAAGCTGCCCTATCAATATGACATCCGCCGGGTACGCCTTGATGGCCGAAAGGAACCCTATGCGGTTGAGCGTGATGGCAATGCCTATCGCATCCGGATCGGCGACGCGGATGTGCTGCTGGACCATGGCGACCATACTTATGAGATCGAATATGAGGTGAAGAACCAGATCCGCTATTTCGACGATCATGACGAGCTTTACTGGAACGTCACCGGCAATTACTGGCTGTTCCCGATCGAAGAAGCTTCGGCTCGTATTACCCTACCGGAAGGCGCCCGGGTCACAGAGGCCATCGCCTATACCGGCAAGTCTGGCGACGCGGGGCGGGACTATGCCTACCGGCAGGACGGAGATGTGCTGGTTTTCGAAACGACCCGCCCGATGGACCGGTTCGAAGGCCTGACGATTTCGGTGTCGATGCCGAAGGGGACGATCGCCCCGCCGTCGCTCGGCGACAAAGGGTCGCTATGGTGGCTGCGGAATGGGGCGCTGGCCGTACTTGTTGCGTCGTTCTGCGGCGTGTTCTGGTTTCTTATGTCCGGCTTCCGCAAAGTCGGGCAGGATCCGCCGAAAGGGCCAGTGTTCCCGCGCTATGAGCCACCGGAAGGCTACTCGCCCGCCGCTGTGCACCACATCTATTATCGCGGACTGCGCGGGCATAACGCCCTGATCTCGACCCTCATCAACATGGGCGTGAAGGGCCTGGTGGACATAGATGCTTCGAGCAAGAAGGAAACGACGCTGACACGCCTGCAGGGCGACGCGTCCAAAATCACTCCGGACGAGGCGATCCTTGATGCGGGCCTGTTTGGTGGGCGGACCCAGCGCACGCTTGGCGGCACGTATGATGCGGGCTTTACGTCGGCTTATCAGAAGTTCCGCCTTTCGCTTTCGCGCAAATATGGCCGCGCCTATTTCCGCTGGAATATCGGGTACACGCTGGCCGCTGCGGTGATGACCGTCGCCGCAATTGTGTTTGCCATTACGCAGGCGGTGAACTGGTCAGGCTGGCATACGCTGGTCGTTCTGGCCTTTGCCGGATTGAACGGCCTGTTCATGTACCTGATGCCCGCGCCTACCCCAAAGGGTCAGAAGGTCCGTACGGAAATTGAGGGGTTCCGGCTCTATCTCGAAACAGCTGAAAAGCTTCAGATGAACGCGGTCGAAGTGGGCAGTGATGCCCCGCCGCCGATGAGCCTGGAACGCTATGAGCGGTTCCTGCCGTTTGCTGTGGCGCTGGATGTCGAGAAACCCTGGACGAAATACTTTGAGCACCAACTACCCACAGAGGCCCGGAATTATACCCCGGCCTGGGGGCAATTTGGCAGCCGGTCTTTCCGCGATGTCGGGGGTATGAACGATGCGATCATGTCCAGTATGAGCACCGGCGTTTCCAGTTCCCTGCCGCAAAGTTCCAGTTCCTCTGGCAGTGGCGGCGGGGGCTCGTCGGGTGGTGGGGGCGGCGGCGGCGGGGGCGGCGGTTGGTAAATTTTTCTGGCCTGCACGAGGGCAGGAAAATGAAATTTCAAAGGCAGTGCAAATTTATGATTGCGTCAGAAGAAAAGTAAGATTACGGGGCGAAAATACACCGGACTCGCGAGGCGCCCCATGTCTATTACGCACTTCCTTATTGAGATGTCCGGCTGGGCCGGGGCTGTTCTCATCCTGATCGCCTACCTGATGCTTTCCGCTGGAAAGATGGATGGCCGCTCGCGTGCCTACCAGGTGATGAACGTGATCGGAGCAACCGGTTTCATCGTCAACAGCGGCTATAATGGCGCGATCCCGTCGACGACGATCAACGTGATCTGGGTTGGTATCGGCTTCTTCACCCTCTGGCAGGGACGCCGCCTGACCGAACGCCCGGGCGCGCCGTATCTTTCAGAAGAGGCCGCCACGGCCGACGCCGGCGGCGAAACGTTTGGCGCCATCGCGGGTTTCTCCCATCTCGATGACGTTCAGGCCTCCTGCGATCTCCCGGCGTAGGGCTTCGTCCATCGGCAAGGACCATTGCGCGATAGCCGAAGCCCGGTCTGTCCGTATGCAGACTTGCGGGAATTTGGCGATACGGTGGGCAACCTCCAGCGCATGCGGCAAAGCGGACTCTTCCTCCGAGATATAGTTCGCCAGTCCGAAAGCGAGGGCGTCTTCCGCGCTGACTTCCCGGCCGGTGAGGATCATGTCCATGGCGCGGGAGGCGCCGATCAGGCGGGGCAGGCGAATGGTGCCGCCATCAATCAGCGGCACACCGAAGCGGCGGCAGAAGACACCGAATTTCGCGCCCGGCGAGACGACCCGCAGGTCACACCAGCAGGCAAGCTCCAGTCCACCGGCAACAGCATAGCCATCGACTGCGGCGATGACCGGCTTGGAAAGCTCCAGCCGGGACGGGCCCATCGGGCCATAATCGCCTTCGGTCACGGATTTGTTGCCGCGCCCCTCGGCAACGGCCTTCAGATCGGCGCCTGCGCAGAAATTGCCGTGTGCGCCTGTCAGGATGGCTACCGACAGGTCGTCATTCGCATCGAAGGCCTTGAACGTCTCATACAGCGCATCGGCCGTGGGCCGGTCGACCGCGTTGCGCGCACCGGGACGGTCGATGGTAACGATCAGGATGGGGCCGTCGATTTCAGTACGGATGCCAGTAGCGGTGGGAGTCGACATGTCTTTCTCCAAAGTCAGCGGATGAGCCAGGCGAAGGCCTGGCGCAGGAAAGCCTCGCCGCCTGTCTTTACCCATTCGCCATGCGCCATGATGATCCTGTCGGGATGGGTGGCGGCGACTTTGTCAAACGCGGCGCGTGCGGGTTTGCGGTTGGTGAAACTGAGGCGCCATTCGAGCGGCGCAAACCCCTTGCCAACGACGATGCCCCAGGGCTTTGCCAGAACGCCTTTCCAGCCTTTCCAGTAGCGCTTCAGGAAGTCGTCGCCGAAATGTTCTGACAGGTCGGCAAAAATGGCCGTCCGCGTCGGCCGGTGAACGAATGCAATTTCGTCCATGAAAAAGGAGCCGCGGAACCAGGCCTGTTCGAAAACGCCTTGCCACGCTTCCGGCGGGGCGTCTTCCAGTGCCGGCTCGAACGGCAAGTCGTTCCGTTTACGGATCGTGGAGGCAGGCCCCCAGAGTTTCGCGTCGGGATAGGCTGCATGCCATTCGGTGAGGTAAAGGTGGTGGATCTTGTTCGGGCTGACGAGGTGGCCGACGGGCCCCAGCGCGTCCGTTTCAGCCTTCAGTTCAGGCGTCAGTGCAACCGGGGACCAGACCCAGAGTTTTCCATCCGGCAGACGCACGATGATCGACCGCGTGGGATAGGCGAACCCGTGAAAGTCGACGACCGGGCCTTCGGTCAGCCATAAGTCTGTGTCCAACGTCTCCAGCATCAGGCCGCTCCTGATGGCGCCGTCTGTCCGAGAAACGGGACAATGCGGTTCAGCAGAACTGGCATGACGGCTTCCGGCAGATCATGACCCCATTTCTCGATGATGTCGATTTTCGCACCGGGCACACGCCGGGCAATGTCCTCTCCGGCTGCGGGGAGGATCAAATTATCCACTTTGCCGTGCAGGACGAGCGTCGGGACATCGAGCCCACCAAGGCGTTCGTGCCAACGAGGCTGGGCCAGGATCGCGGCATATTGCCGGGCGGCCCCCATCGGGCGGTCCGACCGCTGCATGGCCGCGATGGCGTTGGCGCGGATCTCGTCATCGGGTGTACGGACGTCAGGGTGTGAGCCATAGGCCGCGCGTCCCTTCACGGCGAGGTCGGCGATGGCTTCGGGCGTTCTGTCTTCCGGCATGGCCGTCAGGGCTGCGGCGGCTTCAGGTGTGGCGGGTGGCAGGGCCGGGTCACCGGAAGTCGTCATCACCGGGATCAGGGAACGTACCCGCTCAGGGTGGTTCAGCGCCATTAATTGCACAATCATGCCGCCCATGGAGACACCCATCACGTCTGCCTTGTCTGCGCCGAGCGCCTCGATCAGTGCGGCGGCATCGGCGGCCATGTCGTCCAGCAGGTAGGGTACTTTTTCGTGCATCGGTTCACCGGCGGCGATTCCCTTGACGATGTTGCGGGGGGAAGGGGGCACCTGGCCGTCAAACTCGGTGGTCAGTCCGCTATCGCGATTGTCGAAAATCACAACCCGGCGGCCTGCATCTGTCAGGCCCTGGATCAGGCTTTCCGGCCAGCCGGTCATCTGACCTGCAAAGCCCATCACGAGAAGCATGAGTGGATCGTCCTTCGACCCGAATTCTTCATATTCGATGTCGATACCGTTGGCTTGAATTTTCGCCATGGTGGTCCTCCGATGTGTTTTGCTTCTTTATGACAGGTTTTGCGCGCTCATGCAGTTCCCGGCTTCGAGGTTCGCTCCAGAAACGGCAGGATGCGGTTCAGCAGCTCCGGAACGACCGCCTCCGGCAGGTCATGTCCCCATTTGTCGATGAGCTCGATTTCCGCGCCCGGAATTCTCCGGGCGATATCGCGGCCAGCTTCGGGCGGGATCAGCCGGTCCATGGCGCCGTGCAGCACCAGTGTCGGTTGTTCGACAGAGCCGAGCCGGTCGTGCCAGCGCGGCTGGGCCAGCAGGGCGGCAAACTGGCGGGCGAGGCCGAGCGGCCGGTTGGCGCGCTGTAAATCGGCAATCGCGCTGGCGCGGAGCTCTTCATCGGGCGCACGCAGGTCCGGATGAGACCCGATGGCGTGATAGGTCCTCACCGCCAGGTCGCCGATGGCTTCCGGCGTTTCACTTTCGGGTTCCGCCGTCAGCGCTTCCAGGGCCTCCGGTTCAGATGGCGGCAGGTCCGGATCTCCGGACGTGGTCATCACCGGCATCAATGTGCGTACACGTTCGGGATGGTTCAGCGCCATCAGCTGCACGATCATGCCCCCCATCGACAAGCCGAGCACGTCGGCCTGCTCAGCGCCCAGTGCCTCGATCAGGGCGGCCGCGTCCGCTGCCATATCGTCCAGTACGTAAGGCACGCGCTCATGTACCGGTTGGCCTTCGGCGGCGCCCTGCATCAGGTCTTCCATGGGCGGGGGAACGCAGTCTTCCAGCGCAGGATCGTCGATCGCCAGGGTGAGGCCGATATCCCGGTTGTCAAAGACAACGACGCGGCGTCCGGTATCGGCCAGCGCCTGTTTGAAACGATCCGGCCATTCCGTCATCTGGCCCATATAGCCTGAAACCAGCAGGATCATCGGATCATCCGGTGAGCCGGTTTCCTCATATTCGATTTCAAGACCATTCGCCCTGATACGCGGCATCGCCGTCTCCTTCCGGAAATTGAGTCCGGCTCACACTAGGAGCCATGGCGCGGACCACAAGTATGCCATTGGGGAATGAGGTGAATGTTTCTCAGTCGTCCTTCTGATTGACGAAGATCATGACCAGCGCGCTGGCTGAAAGATACATGAAGGCGCCCTCGAAGGAGCCTATACCTATCTGACTCTGCCACATCTGGAACAGGGCTGCGCCAAAGACCTGGAAGACGCCAAACCAGACGATCAGGGCTGTGCAGCAGCCTGCAATTGCCCAGGCCTTGGAGGCATTAAATGTTCCCGCGTCTCCGCCGACCTGTTTCCACATGTCGAATGCGCCTTTGAAACAGAGCAGGCCGACCAGAAGTTCCCCGGTCATGATACCGATAAGGGCCAGCTTGATCAGCAAGGGAGAGGTGATCGCCGGGACGACAAGGTTGGGATAGGCCGGGCTGTCGGCCTGGCCGAAAACCGCGCCAACGGCCATCTGGGCATACTCCCAGTTCACGGCATTTGAGATGAAGTAGAACAGGCCCTGAAGCCCGACGAGCACAATCAGTGCGATTTTGAAGTAGCGGATCATTTTTTCCTCCAGATCACGGTTCGCCCGCGCACATCCCGTGCGTCAGGCTGTTCGCGAGTTTCGGGGAGGAAATGGGGCTTAGCGGCTCAGTTCTTTCATGGCTTCATCCATTCCGCCCAGCGTCAGTTCGAACATCCGCTGAGGGCCGATCAGTTCACGGATCAGTTTGATCGAACCGGTATATTCCCATGCGCCTTCTTTGACCGGATTCAGCCAGACAAGGTTCGGATAGCGCTCGACAAAGCGTTGGATCCAGAGCCCGCCGGCTTCATCGTTCCAGTGCTCAACAGAGCCACCGGCATAGGTGATTTCGTAGGGGCTCATCGTCGCGTCGCCGACAATGATGACCTTGTAGTCCGACGGATACTTGTTCAGCACGTCCCAGGTGGGGATGCGATTGTTCATGCGCCGGCGGTTGTCTTTCCACAGGCCTTCATAGGGGCAGTTGTGGAAGTAGTAGTATTCGAGGTTCTTGATCTCTGACCGGGCGGCGGAGAACAGCTCCTCCATCACGCGCACATAGGGGTCCATGGATCCGCCGACATCCAGCAGCAGGAGCACCGAAACCGTGTTGCGCTTTTCCGGGCGCATCTCGATGTCGAGATAGCCTTTGCGGGCGGTGTTGTTGATGGTGCCGTCGAGATCCAATTCGTCCGGTGCGCCCTTGCGGGCCCATTTGCGCAGGCGCTTCATGGCGACTTTGATGTTGCGGGTGCCAAGCTCGATGCTGTCGTCGTAATTCTTGAATTCGCGCTTGTCCCAGACCTTCACGGCGCGCCGGTGGCGGGATTTCTCCTGCCCGATGCGCACACCTTCCGGATTGTAGCCATTGGCCCCGAAGGGGGAGGTGCCGCCTGTGCCGATCCACTTATTGCCGCCTTCGTGGCGCTTTTTCTGCTCCTCAAGGCGTTCCTTGAGCGTCTCCATGAGTTTCTCGAAGCCGCCCATCGCTTCGATCTCGTCCTTTTCCTCCTGGGTGAGGAATTTCTCGGTCATCTTGCGCAGCCATTCCTCGGGGATGTCCTGCACGTCCACTGCGTCCGCCAGGGAATCGAGCCCCTTGAAGACGTGGGAGAAGACCTTGTCGAACTTGTCGATATTCCGTTCGTCCTTCACCAGCGCGGCGCGGGAGAGATAGTAGAAGTCCTCGACATCCATATCGATGACCTTCTCGTCCATTGCTTCCATCAGCATCAGGTATTCCTTCAGCGTGACGGGCACTTTGGCTTCGCGCAATTCGTTGAAGAAGTTGAGGAACATGGGAATGTCTCGCTTTTGGCTTGTCACAAACATAGCCCGGCTGCCGCCTGCTGTCCAAGCTGACGTAACGCCAACTGGCCGCTCATCCTGTGTTCAGCTTCGAGCCGGTAACCATGTATCGACATGATGCGTATCTTCTTCCTGTCCCTATCCCTGCTGACTGCCGGGCCAGCTGCTGTGGCTGACCCGGGCTGCCCGGCGGGACAGGACGAGAAGAGTTGCATGCTTCAGGTGATCTGGGAGGCGACCGCGGGGTTTCCGGCCGACAAACGGGACCGCCTGAAACCCATTTTCCTGAATACGGTTGCGCTGAGTGGGGACACAGCGCTGCTTGCGGATTGGGAGGGACGGCTTGGCGGCGAGGCAGCGCCCGGGCCGGAATATCCCGACTATGTCCGTGAGCGGGCGGAGGCCGCGCTGCGGGAAGCGGATTGGACTCGCTTCCTGCAGCAGGCCCAGGCCGGGCTTCCGCCTTTTAATATCGGCCGGCCGGAGCTGATGGCGGCCGGCGCGCGCCTTGCGCCGGATACGGCAACGCGCCGGCGTGTGATCGATGCCATGTTTGCGCTGGCCGGTCCGCCACAACCCGGCGCCAGGCCACTCGAGAATTTCGAGCGGGGGGATTTCGGCCATGTGCTCAGCGAACTGGCGATGGAAAATTGCGACCTTGCTGCGTTCGACCGGGCCGTTCAGCTGACGGTCGAGCCGGACGGATTGCGCTATGCTTTCTGGCGGGCCCGGATCACAGGCAGCGCTTCAGCTTTGGCGGCGCGTGTGCGCGCAGAATCCGACCGGCAGGACACCCGTCACGTCCGCGCAGCGCTGGAAGGTTACGGAGCAATTCTTCAGCGAGACTACTGTCCGGCTTGATCCGGCGGCCTTTTTGGGAGTAGGCGGGGGCAAGGAAACGCCTGCATGACCGAATTTGACGATAAAGATGATGTGGCGTTGGCCACACCAACCGATGGTGACCCGGACGGCGATCCGCCATCGGGTATTTCCGGCAATAAGGAAGTCGGCGCGATCGCGCACCTCTACCGGGCTGAAGTCTATCGTTCGACTGTGTGGCGCCAGCGCCTCGACCAGACCACGAACTGGGCGGTGATCTCAACCGGGATCGGCCTGTCTGCCGCGTTTGCGTCAGAGCGCGCCTCGCCGTTCCCGATCGTGCTGGTGGGGGCGCTTTGCATCATGTTCCTGATGCTGGAGGCGCGGCGCTACCGCTTCTTCTATGTCTGGCGGTTCCGGGCGCGCGTGCTGGAAATTGCCTTCTATGTGCCCATGCTGCGCGGAGAGGGGGCACGGATCCCGCTTGACCGGGGGACGGCCCTGTCAGATGATTATGTCAAACCGCAATACCGGATCTCGATGATCCGGTCGGTCGGCCGGCGCCTGCGCCGCAATTATGGCTGGATCTTCACGATTCTCGGCGCAGCCTATTTCGCCAAGATCGCCATTCATCCGACCGATGTGGACAATTTCGCTCACTTCGTGCGTCGCGCGCATATCGGACCAATTCCGGGTTGGGTGGCGCTGATCTGCGGTGTCGCGTTCCATGTAGGTTGGATCACGCTTGCTTGGAAAACCTGGTGGGACGAGCGTACCGACAAGACCAAGATGGCCGATTTCCTGAAAAGCCGCGAAGACGTCAACTTCCGCCCCCCCACCAAGGGCGTCACGCCGATGAGGGCTGACGATTAGCCTGGGTCACCGCCCGGCGAATAAGGACTGTACTTTCGCAGCCAGTTCGGACTGGCGGTTTGTGCCCATCTTCCCTAGCGCGCATTTCAGAAAGCTGCGGAAGGTCGATAGTTTTACGCCCATCCGGTCAGCGGCATCGCCAGGCCCCATACCCTCCGCAATGAGAATGGCCGTTTCTGCTTCCCTTGGGGTCAGGTCGTAAGCGGTTGAGAGCAGCGTTGTCGCTTCGGCGGGCAGGGTAGCCTGTGGAAGGGTGAACGTAATGATCGCCAAGTGCTTTTCGGCGCCGCCTCCGGCAACGCTGCGCACGTCTTCCGAAAGCCTGCTGTCCAGCCGGGCGACGCGAACAATCATCGGCGCTGCGCGATCGCGCACTTTCAGGGGATAGACCGCGGGAATACCACGGGTGACCGCGACGGCGAGGGAATGATGGAGGGCGTCGCTGACAGCCCTGTTGTGAGCAATCAGGCGGCCTTGCCAACTGCCGAGGCGTGGTTTTCGGACAGCAGCTTTTCGGCAGACGTGTTCATCGTCACAATACGGAACGACGGGTCAACGATGAAGGCACTACCCGGAATGTGATTTATGGCGGGTGTCAGCAGTTTGCTGTGGTTTTTCAGGTCTCCGAACACCTGTTGCAGGCTGAGGCCTCGCTTCAGATGAGGTGCCAGGTACAACATTTTTTCGAAATCAGAGGTCTGGAAAATGTCCTGCGACCGGGACCTGTAGAGCGAAATACTCGCTGTGATTTCCGGCGTATCCATTACACGGACACTGAGACCGTCATACGTATCTGCGGCTTCCACAACATGGTGGCGATAGTCTGCCGGGATGTCGGAATAGGCGCACATCTGGTGTCCGGACAGGACGGTTTCAGACGCCCTGACAAGGAATTCCTGCATCCAGATATCGTTATGCCAGAGCTCCTGATTGTAAGCGTCAGCCGAGTCCGGACTGACATTGCTCTGCATCAGGAAATAGCGGTCCGGTTCTGCAATGACGAGCGCAGAAGCATGCGACGTGAACTCGTCCTGAAGGCGGGCGGCCAATTTGGCCAAGCGCCCCCTGTCCGTCACGGTCTCGTAGATTTCACCCACCAGATCATCAAGCATGACCCGTTTCTTATAACAGTAGAAACGTTATCCCGGACAGAGGGAAGCCGGAATGGCCGGGACGACACCTTGAGAGGGCGGAGAGAGCCGGTGTGTTGAACGCTTAGCCTGCCGGGCCGCGGCGGCCGCCGCCCGGGCCGTCCTGGCGGCGGGCGAGGAAGGCGAGGCGTTCGAAGAGGGCGATGTCCTGCTCGTTCTTGAGGAGGGCGCCATGCAGCGGCGGGGTCAGCCGCTCCGGGTCCTTCTCGCGCAGGGTTTCGAGGTCGATATCCTCGTTCATCAGCAGTTTCAGCCAATCGAGCAGTTCACTGGTCGACGGCTTCTTCTTCACGCCCGGCAGTTCGCGCATGGCGTAGAAGGTCGTCAGGGCGTCCTTGACCAGCTTCTGCTTGATGCCCGGATAGTGGACATCGATGATTTCCTGCATCGTTTCTTCGTCCGGGAACTTGATGAAGTGGAAGAAGCAGCGGCGCAGGAAGGCGTCCGGCAGCTCTTTTTCATTGTTGGACGTGATGATCACGATCGGGCGCTGGTGCGCCTTCACCGTTTCGTCGATTTCGTAGACATAGAACTCCATCCGGTCGAGCTCCTGCAGGAGGTCGTTCGGGAATTCGATATCGGCCTTGTCGATTTCGTCGATCAGCAGCACCGGGCGCTTTTCGGCGGTGAACGCCTCCCACAGCTTGCCCTTCTTGATGTAGTTCTTCACATCCTTGGCGCGCTCTTCGCCCATCTGGCCGTCACGCAGGCGGGACACGGCATCATACTCATAAAGGCCCTGATTTGCCTTCGTGGTGGACTTGATGTGCCATTCGATCAGCTCGCAGCCGAGCGATTTGGCGACCTCGATGGCCAGAACGGTCTTGCCGGTGCCCGGCTCGCCTTTGACGAGCAGCGGACGCTCCAGTGCAATGGCGGCGTTGACGGCCACGCGCAGGTCGTCTGTTGCCACATAGTTTTCAGTGCCTTCGAAACGCATGGGTGCCCCGTCCTTATCTGTCTTTCCCCCACAATAAGGAGTGCCCCGACGGGGGCAAGCTCTGACGTGGCGGGAGGTGCATTCCGCACCGCAGCACGGGTTTCATTATCGGCCTCTGGCAGACTGTGGTAAATAGAAGGGGCCATGCGCACGACCGCAGCGTCTCACGCTTCAGCGGAGTGCCGCACCGGTCCGGGCAGGTTGGACCCGGCGGGTCGGAACAGGCCCGGGCCGATGCAGGACTTATGATCCAGAACCCTGCCGGGCCGCGCGTATGGCACCCTGCTTTCGACGCGGCCGCGCCGTCCTGCCCACGTGGAAAGTTCGTGAACTGGCAATCAAGCGTTAACGCCTTCCTGCGATTCTCTGCGAAATTCGCCGCATTGGATCTGGAACCATGCCTCTGAAACTGTCGCTCAAGCCGGGTGAAACGTTCGTCGTGAACGGTGCCGTCGTGCGCAATGGCGACCGCCGGGGTGTGCTGTTGCTGGAAAATCAGGCCCGGGTCCTGCGCGAGAAAGACATCCTGCACCCGAGTGATGCGACGACCCCGGCCGCGCGCGCCTATTTCAGTGTCATGCAGATGTACCTGCTCGGCGAAGCCGACGGTCCGACCTATTCGCAGACCGCCGAAGCGCTTGCGGCTTTGTTGGCGGCCAGCGAAGACGAGGAGTCCCGTGCGGCTGTGCTCGACATTTCCGCCGATGTGGCCTGTTCCAATCTTTACCGTGCCCTCAGCCGGTGCCGGCGCCTGCTGGCTGACGGCGCAGGGGCAGCGGCCTGATGCCGGGCGGTTTCGCGATGCGCGCGCACACTGCTCCGGAAACCACGCCGCTGGGCCTGGACGACGCCATTCGCCAGCTGGAAGCCGGGGAAGGGCAGGACATCTGCGTCGATCTCGGTGACGGGCGCCTTGCGCGCGCGGACGGTCCTCGTGGGTCCGAAGGTCTGCTTCAGCGTTTGCGCGGTCACAAGATGATGCTGGCCCTGGCCTCTGGCGCGGCTGACCTGTCGCATTTCACGGCCAGCCCCGGCTCTTTGACGATTGCACCGGGCGTGCAGGAAATCCTCGACGCAACCACTCAGAGGGATTAGAGCGCCGCGCATGAGCGCAGAACTTATCTCCCTGTTCACGGCAACTTTTGTCACTTTCTTCGTCCTGATCGACTCGCTCGGTGTGGCGCCGATGTTCGCGACGCTGACAGCGCGCGGCGATGCGGCCTATCGCCGGAAAATGGCGGTCAAGTCGGTCTTTGTGGCGGCTGTGATCATGTTCGCCTTTGCCTTCGGCGGTGCCTGGCTGATGGAGGCGATGCACATCTCCATCGATGCGTTCCGGGCTGCGGGCGGGGTTCTGCTCTTCCTGATCGCGCTCGACATGGTGTTCGAAAAACGGACCGAACGGCGCGAACACCGGACAGAAGAACACCTCGACCAGCACGTGACGGATGCAGAGCCAGACGATGTGTCGGTCTTTCCGCTCGGTATTCCGATGATCGCCGGCCCGGGATCCATCGCAACCGCGATGTTCTATATGTCGGACGCGGACACCTGGATGGAGAAGGGGGTCATTCTTTCAGCCATTGGACTGAACCTTCTGCTGACACTGATCATCTTCCTGATCGCCGGTCCGATTGTGCGGTTCCTGGGAGCAAGCGTTGCTGGTGCGCTGACGCGGATCCTGGGCGTTGTGCTGGCGGCCTTGTCGATCCAGCTCCTGATCGACGGGATCAAGGGCGCGTTCAATCTCGGCTGATCCTGTGAACCGGGGTCAGGCGCCCATCGGCTCCAGTTTTTTCTTTTTCCGGATATTCCTGCGGAAGGTCGACCAGGTCACGAAGATCAGGGCGAGACCTGCCGCCGTCATGCCCATCACCTGCAGCACCATCTGAATCGTCCAGCGAACGCCTGTATCGGCAATGCGCAAGGCGCCAGGCCCGGATTGTTTGACGAGGGCGACGGCCCGGTCACCTCCAGCCTCGGCAATCAGGCGGACGCGGCGCAGATCAGAGGAATCCTGCACCTGTTCGATCAGCGTCACCGCCGCGGCAGGGCTGGTCAGAAGACCGATCCGGTCGATCTGTTCGAGGTCTGTTTCCAAACGCTGCAGGCCGCGCGCATCAATGGAGTCGATAAAGGCCGCCTTTACGCGTTCGGTGCGCACATCGATCGTGGTGAGTTCTCCGAGGGCGGTTTCGAGGGCCGGGCGCAGCTTGCTGTCGGGCAGGGCGGCATTCACGCGGTCAGAGAGATAGTCCTGAAAGTTATCGGTCAGACGCCGTGAGCGCAGGGCGGATTTCAGGATCGAGGCTGCGCGGATATTGGCATCAGACAGGCCATCGGCGGTCTCTGCTTCAAGCAGGCCGATGGCGGTGATTTTAAGAGCGATCTCATCCACCCGGTCGCCGTGGACCCAGCGTTCCGAATTCTCGGCCAGATCCTGGAAGGTGCCCAGCAGGCGGAACCGGGATTCCGTCGCGGCCCGCTCCGAGGACACTTCGACTTCCGGGCCGTCGGGAGAGGCCTCTCCGGCGTCAGCAGCAACCGGGGTGGGCGTATCGACGAGGCCGGACTGGACGTCCACCACCCGTTCGGACACTTGCGCTTCTTCGTACTTCAGGCTGATCGCGGTGGGCAGTTTGCGCAGGGCTGCGGCCGTCAGCCGGTCGTCAGCACGGTCGAGCCGTTCCGCGTCGGCGGCGACCATTAGTTCCTTCACATCCTTGCGGTCCAGCATCTGCGGGGCGGCGAGCAGAAAGCCATGTGCCGCGGCGACATCGCGCTGGCTCAGCTCCCGGTCGACGACGTCATACCAGAACTCATAGCGGTCCGATGGATTGCGCGGTGCAAAGGAGGCGAAGGCCTCGTCCATGTTTTTCCGGGTCTGGTCGATGGCCTCGATTCCGGGGGTATCCGAGAAGGCAGAGCCCGAAAAAGCAGCGCCCAGCACCTCCGCGCCAATGACCGGAATCAGGATGAGCATGGAGTTAAAAACGACAGCCTGCATCCAGCCCGAGGTTTTTTCAGTGCTTTTCCGGCGTCGGGCCATGAACGCTGAAACCGTTATAAAAGCTATACGATGGGCGAGCTTTCATAGAGCGCGTGGGGGGCTCAAAGATCAAGTCCCGGCCTGCATATTGCAGTGAATACACGCGATTGGGTTATTCAGTCCCGGCCACAATTTAACGACAATTCGGGGGTATTGGCTCACGCGCCTGAAAAGGCAGACGAAATTATCTCAGCATTGCCGATTGCGATGAATCGCCTGCGGCTTTATATCCCGGCCAAGTTTGAATGAGGTGTCCTGCGATGAGTGTCGAAATTGCAGATGACTATCGTCCCTCGGACGACGAAGAATTCATGAACGAGTTGCAGCTGGCCTATTTCCGCCGGCTGCTTGAGAACTGGAAAGCCGATATTCTCGACGGCGCCAAGCAGACCATCACCAATCTGCAAGACGATTCCGGATCGCTTCCCGATATCGTCGACCGCGCGTCGGCGGAAAGCGACAAGGCGCTCGAACTGCGCACCCGTGACCGCCAGCGCAAGCTGATCTCCAAGATCGACGCGGCACTGCGGCGGATTGAAGACGGGTCTTATGGCTTCTGCGAAGTGACGGGGGAGCCGATCGGCCTGCGCCGGCTGGAGGCCCGCCCGACCGCCACGCTGAGCCTGGAAGCCCAGGAGCGTCACGAACGCAAAGAGCGCACATTGCGCGACGACTGAGGCGGAAAACCTGTTCCTGAAATTATTTGCGGCGGCGTCTCCAATGGAGGCGCCGCCGCTTTTTTTATCATCCCAACGCCACGGCTAGATCATCCCAACGCCACGGCGTGTTATCGTCTCCGCGGCCGCCTGTTCCGCGGTGAATGGACAATGACAGCAAGGTCCAAACGATCTGTTACATCTTCGTAATCAAGGTCTTAAGGCCGAAGCCTTATGTTTAACAACAAGTGCTGTTTTGTTAGGATCATTGCGACTCTCCCGGCTGTCCGACAGGCATTGACCGGGCCCGGGAATTCCAATTCCTAACGGTCCGTTAACCCTCACCGCTGCAAAAGTAACCATTACGGAAGCGCGCCGCATGAAGTCAGACTTCCCTCTTGCCGCCGATGACGGCTGGGACATGTCACCTCGCCGGGAATCCAAGGTGAAGGTCGACATGCCGACGTCGTTCGAGCCGCTTGCACCGGATCGGCCCTTGCCATCCGCCCGCGGCGTGCTGAGCGCGGCGGAGATCGAGGCCCTGCTTCGTCCGGACCTTTCGGACCTGCCGGAAACCCCGGAGCCCCCCGAACCTGAGACGATCACGGACAAGCCCTTGCCGGACGTCGAGACACCCGCGCCCCATGCTGACACCGGGCATCAGGCCATGGCCAGCCCGACCACGGATATTCCGGTCACGGCACGGCGTCTGGCGTCCCGCCTGTCCCTGGGTTTGCGCAAGGGATGCGGTCTGCGCGCCGCCGCGGCAGCCCGTTCCGTGCGTGAAGGCGATTTCGACTCCGGCCTCACCGGCGACATGACCGGGCAGGGAACGGCGATTGCCTGTTTTGCCGTGGGCGAGGGGGAAGTGGATGCGATGCTGGTCCTGTCGCCAGAGCTCGCAAATGCCCTGATTGAAACAGCTTGCGGCGGTGGCGGCCTGCCGGGGGACTGGGCACCGCGTGAGCTGACCCCGCTCGACAGCGCGCTGCTCGAAGGCCTCGTGCGGCCACTTGGCCACGCCATCGCGCCGGGCCTCAGCTTTGCCGGCATGGAGACAGAGGCCGACTTTGCCGCGGCTCTGGCCCGTCCGGGCACAGCCGAAATCACAGACTTCGAAATCCGGGTCGATGGCGGACATCATGCCGCGCGCCTGATCCTGTCGGAAGAGATCGCGGAACAGACGGCGCCGGATGTTTTGCCAGCGCCGCATCCGGTGGCCGAAACTGTGCCAGCCGGAGAGGCGCCGCCACCTCCCGTAACCGCGCTGCTCACCGCCCGGGTCGCATCGCTCAGTGTACCGCTTTCGCGCCTGTCAGACCTGACGGCCGGATCCACGCTGCTTCTGGGCGTACCCGCCGACCAGCCGGTAGAATTGCTCTCCGGCGGGCGGGACGGGCCGGTTGTGGCGGAAGCTCAGATTGGGCGAAAAGGCAACAAGATGGCGCTCAGAATCTCGCGCCGGCTGCCGGGCTTCCGTTAAGGTTTACTGTTTCAGGAACTCCGCCTGGATCTCGATGCGCACTTCGTCCGTCACCAGGCCGGAATAGGCGGAAATTCCGAAATCTTTCCGGTCAATCACGGCTTTTGCGCTGAAGCCCGCCACCTGTGCGCCCCGGATCGGGTCAAAAGCGGTGCCATTGAACTGAAGGTCGAGCGTCACCGGCCGGGTCTGGCCGTGCAGAGTCAGCTCACCATCCACCTCCGCAGCGCCGTTTTCGCCCGGCCGTACGGCAAGGGTCCGGAAGACAGCCTGCGGGTATCTTTCCGCATCGAAGAATTTTGGCCCCATCAGCTGGCTGGCGAACGCATCGTTGGCAATATCCAGCGAGGTTATGTCGATGACCGCTTCGGCCCGCGCAGAGGCCGGATCGTCCGGATCGCCGGTCAGGGACACGTCGAACGTGTTGAACCGGCCGATCAGGTCGGAATAGCCGAGATGGTTGATCCGGAAGATCAGCGCGGCATGCGCCGGGTCCAGCTTCCAGTCGCCAGCCGGGAGCGCCGTGATCCCGGTCGACAGTTTCGGCTTTAGCAGTGGCGCGACCAGAGATGAGCACCCGCCCAACGCCAGTGCGGCGAGGGGCAGGGCCATCCAGCGAAGGCTCAGTTTCCGGCTTTGGTGTCTGCGACCCATTGGTCGACATTCTCTTCAAGGATATCCAGCGGCAGGGCGCCGTCTTTCAGCACAATATCGTGGAATTCGCGAATATCGAACTTGTCGCCGAGTTCGGCTTTTGCCTTCTCGCGCAGTTCGACGATCTTGTTCATGCCGATCTTGTAGGCCGTCGCCTGGCCCGGCATCACGATATAGCGCTCGATTGCCTTCTGGGCGTCGCCTGCCGGATTGGGCGTATTGTCCAACAAGTACTGGACCGCCTGTTCGCGGGTCCAGTGCTGGTCGTGAATGCCTGTATCGACGACGAGGCGGGCGGCGCGCCAGAGCTCCATGGCGAGGCGGCCAAAATCGTCATACGGGTCGCTGTAATAGCCCATCTCCTTGGGCAGGTATTCCGAATAGAGACCCCAGCCTTCGACGAAAGCGGTGAAGCCGCCATACTTGCGGAACTTCGGCACGTCGGTCAGTTCCTGCGCGATGGCGATCTGCATGTGGTGGCCGGGAATGCCTTCATGGAAGGCCAGTGCCTGCATCTGATAGGTCGGCATATCCTGCATGCGGTAGAGGTTGGCGTAATAGGTGCCCGGGCGGCTGCCATCAGGAGCGGGCTGTGAGTAAAACGCCTTACCGGCAGACTTTTCGCGGAACGGCTCAACTGCTTTGACGGTCAGATCCGCTTTCGGGAAGGTTTTGAACACGTTTGGCAGGTCTTCGCGCATCTGGTCGATCCACGTCGTGGCTTCATCCAGATATTCGGATTTGCCTTCCGGCGTGTTCGGTTTGAAGAATTTCGGATCGGTCCGTGTGTAGTCGAAGAACTCCTTCAGGGTGCCCTTGAAGCCCACCTGTTTCATGATCCCGCGCATTTCGTCCTGAATGCGCGCCACTTCGGCAAGGCCCAGATTGTGGATCTGTTCGGCCGTCATGTCGGTGGTGGTGTAGTCTGCGAGCCTTGAGGCGTAATAGGCGTCGCCGTCGGGCAGCTTCCAGGCGCCATCGTCGGTCGAGGCCGTTTTGGCCTGTTCGGTGAGTTCGGCGATCGCCGCTTCATAGGCCGGGCCAACCGAATTCGTCAGCGCGTCCGTAGCGTCGTCCAGTAGCTCGTCAGCCTCAGCCTGTGAGATTGTCCCGGCATCGACGAGGGTTGTGACCTTCTTCCGGAAGTCGTCCATCAGCGGGCTGTCCTTGCCGCTGTCATCGAATGGGGCGCCTGTGATCACGCCCTGCGCGTCGGACAGGACGTAATCATAGACAAAGGCCGGCGGTTGAATGCCATCAGCCAGCGCAATTCGCGCGTTTTCGAGGTTCTGTTCCAGATAGGCCGGGATGCCGTTGAGGCGGGAAATATAGGCCTCAGCATCCGATTTGGAGGCGATCTGGTGCTGGTTGATGAGGAAGGCCGGAATTTCGGCCTGAACGCCGTTCATCTGGTCGAAGACATACCGATGATGGCGGTATTTGTAGTCTTCTTCGGCATGCTTCAGGTTCATCTTGGCGATGCGCCAGGAGATTTTCGCCTGATGGTCCAGCAGGTCGGGATTGAAGCTCGACTCCATTTCGGCAACGTCGGCGCGCTGAATCTCCAGCTCCTTCAGGGCATTGGCATCGGAGACATCGTCCCACTCGCCATAATCGTCCTTGATGCCGAGATAGGTCTGCGAGATCGGGCTGCGCGACACCGTCTCCGTGAATTTCTCGTCGAACCATTCATTGAGCCGGGAGGATTCCGCCGCGACCTCTTCGGCGCTCGGCGTTTCGGGCGGTGCGATCGCGTCCATCTCCGCCGCTTCGGTGCCTGCAGCAGGCACTGCAGCTTCCTCATTCGTGACGCAGCCCGCTGTGGCAATCAGCAGCGCAAGCACCGAGGACCGGGCAATCAGGACAGGTTTCATGGGGTACTCCAGTTAAGCGGGAATCTGTAATCCTGGCGGCTAGTCTTAACGCTTTTTTCGCTTTCGTTAACCTTTGCCGCCTATCTCTCTGTAGACTAGGATTCATATAGGCTGAGTCGGCTTGCCGGCCCGGCCGGACTGTATTGCCCGGCGCATTTGTTTGCTGGCCGGTGGCGGGAGTGAAAAGCAGCATGGACACCAATACCCGGATGCATGAGAGCCCGCCGGATGAGGTCGAAACGACCGGGGGCACAGGGCTGGATCTGTCGCGTGCCCGGATCGACGTGATGCAGCTCATGTTCTGGGGCTGTCTGCTGATTTCCATTGCTGCGGCGAGCGTGGCGCTGGCCTGGCCGAAGGCCTCCGGTGCACCGGGGCCGATCCTGCTGATCGCCATGGGCTCCGGTGGTCTGGTCTTCTTGCTTTGGACCGTCCGCGGCGCCGGCCGCATGCTGGGCCTCTTCCCGGAGAAGGGCTCTGCTATCCGCGCGGCGCAGGCCAGCCAGCCGCGTTTCGGCTGGATCGAAGCGCTGGACGAAAGCGTCCTGATCGCCGACCAGGGCGGCGCCCCGGTTGCCGCGAACACCGCTTACAAGGATCTCACCACCATGGCGCTGATGGTCAGCCAGGGCGATAATGGCCCGGTGACTGTGGACCGCCTGTTCGGCGCGAGCCCGGGTCTCGCGGCGCCGGTCTACCGCCTGTCCAAGGACGCCAAGGCCGGCATGGCCCGCCGGGAAGTGCTGCCGCCCATCACAATCGGTCCGGAACAGGTGCCCGCCCAATACGAGATTTCCGTTTCCCCGCTGCCGCGTGGCAAGGTGCTCTGGCGGATCCGCCCGATTGCCGGCGAGCGCGAGGCGACCGGCGCGGCCGACCTGAAATCGCTTTATGTCGAAGACGCGCCGATGGGCTTCTTCGCTGCCCGCCCGGATGGCACGATCACCTATGCGAACTCCTGGCTGCGCGACACGCTCGGCCTGCCGGAGTCGGCGCGCAATGTCCGCATCGACGACATCATGCGTCCGGAATTCGTGAAGATGCTGTCGCGCGACCGCAAGACCGGCCTGCCGGGCCGGGTCGATGTCCAGATCCGCGGCCGGGACGGGATCGAGACCCCGGTCCATGCCATCACGACCTGGTCTGGCCGCGGCGCGGAAGCAGCCGGCCGGACGATCCTGCTGCCAAGCGCGCAGATGCTGAATGGCGGCGAAGAACGGTTTGCTCTCACAGGGTCTCGCCCGCCGCGTCCGGATGGCGACCCGATGTTCGACGACGCGCCCTTCGGTGCAGTCCGCCTGCAGGGCGAAAGCGTGCAGAGCGCTATCATCCTCGACGCGAACCGCGCGCTGATGGAAATGACCAGCGGCCAGGCGGCGCCTGGCGGCCAGTTCGCGGCGATGTTCCAGGCGGAAGAGGGCGATGACGCGCTCTCCAGCGTGCTGGTGGATGCCATCGACAAGCCGGTCGGCCTCAAACTGGCTGGCAAGGATCCGCGCCACGTCAATGTTTTCGTTGCCCTGGATGGCAATGGCCGCCCATCGGTGGCCTATATCATGGACATCACCGACCAGCGCCAGCTGGAGATCCGCCTGGCGCATGGCGAGAAGATGCAGGCCATCGGCCAGCTCGCCGGCGGTGTTGCGCACGACTTCAACAATGTGCTGCAGGGCATCATCCTCAACAATGAGGAACTGATGGTGCGCCACCCGCTGGGCGATCCGTCCTATTCAAACCTTCAGTCCATCAACGAATTCGCGATGCGGGCGAAGGAACTGGTGAAGATGCTGCTGGCCTATGCGCGCCAGCAGACCTTCAAGCGCGAGATCTTCGCGGTGCCGGACTTCCTCAGCGAGTTCTCCATCCTGCTGCGCCAGCTGCTGGACGAGCGGATCGAGCTGGAGGTCAAGCATGGCCGCGATGTGCCGCACATCAAGGCCGACAAGAACCAGCTGGAAAACGCGATCCTCAACCTCGCCACCAATGCGCGCGATGCGATGCTGAGCCACGACAATGGCGGCAAGCTGACGATCCGTACTGCGCGGACCACCGGCGCCGATGCCCATGCCAAGGGTTTCAAATTCGTCGAGGATGGCGAGTACATGCTGATCGAGGTGGAAGACACCGGCCACGGCATGTCGAAGGACGTCATGGAAAAGATCTTCCAGCCCTTCTTCACCACCAAGGAAGCCGGTGTCGGCACGGGCCTGGGCCTGGCGACAGTTTACGGCATCATCAAACAGTCCGGCGGCTATGTCTGCACGACGTCCGCTGTCGGCAAGGGCACGACGTTCCACATCTATCTGCCGGCCCTGAGGGCAGAGGAAGTGCCGGTTCCGGAAGAGCCGACCGCTGCCGACAAGGCCGCCGCCCGCCCGATGGACATTTCCGGACGCGGACGGATCCTCCTGATCGAAGACGAGGATGGCGTACGCGGCATTGCGGCGTCGCTCCTGCGCTCGCGCGGGTATGAGGTCGAGGAGGCCTGCGATGGCGAAGAAGCCATGGAAATCCTCGAAGACAATCCGGACAGCTTCGACCTGGTCATTTCCGACGTGGTCATGCCGGGCAAGGACGGGCCGACCCTGATCCGCGAGGCGAAAGACCTGCTGGGCCATGCCCGCGTGATCTTCATCTCCGGTTATGCCGAACGCGACATCGCCCAGCAGCTGGACGACGACCGCGCGGTCTCCTTCCTGCCGAAACCGTTCACCGTCCGCCAGCTGGCCGAGCGCGTGAAACAGGAACTCGGCAGTCCCGCCAAGGAAGCCGCCTGAAAGTCTGCCGAGGAGGAGAGGGTGACATGAGCCAGATGATCACCCTCCGCCCGATCGGTACGGTTTCTTCCACGCGCGATACGCCCATCGATGATGACTGGGATGCCATCCCGGCCCATATCGATCTCGACCCGGACCAATTCACTGCCGAGGCCCTGATGGGCCTGGATGCGTTTTCGCACTGCGAAATCCTCTTCCAGTTCGACCGGGTGCCGGACGGGAAGATCGAGACCGGCGCGCGCCACCCGCGCGGCCGGGAAGACTGGCCCCGCATCGGCATCTTCGCCCAGCGCGGCAAGAACAGGCCGAACCGGATCGGCCTCACCACCTGCCGCATCGTCTCGGTCGAGGGCCTGCGCCTGACGCTGACCGGCCTCGATGCCATCGACGGTACGCCGGTGCTGGACATCAAGCCCGTCATGTCCGGCTTTGCTCCGCGCGGCGATTTCCATGAGCCGGACTGGTCAAAGGAAATCATGGCAGGCTACTGGTAGCGTCTCCGCCAGCACTTGCGGCGCCCGTGAAGGCGCTTGGTGAGTGGGCTGAGTTTTTGGGTTCTCTTCAGGTTCAGGTTTCGGGCAGGGGTAAGCCCCTCTCTTTGGGGAGAGGGGTTGGGGTGAGGGGCAGCTTTGCCGCCGCAAGTGCTGCAAGTGCGGACAGGGCGTCGCCCCTCATCCCCACCCCCTTCTCCCCCAGGAGAAGGGGCGACACGCGGAGATAGTTCGGCATAGCCGCCCGTCCGTCACACGCGGCGGCGAGGCGGTCATTGAAATAAGGGGAAGGCGTCAGCGCGCGGCGCTCCGTCTTCTGCCCCGGAATCCAGTCAATCGAGTGAAGATACACCCGGCCATTGGCGCCGATGCACCAATGATACTTCACCCCGCGCCCATAGGCGGCCCGGATCTGCGCGCGCAGCATCAGCACCTGAACCCAGATCAGGGGCCAGAGGAAGGCGAGCTGCGGCGGGAAACAGGCAGGTGGGTGAAAGAGTGACATGGCGGGCAATATACGTCCGGGAGCGGAGGTGTTGGATACGTTTCTTTTTGCAGCAATGATTGCAGCAGGATCGAAGGGGAAAACTGGTGGACAAGCTCACCACTTGCGTCATCCCCGACCGCGCAGCGGTCTGGGGATCCATTTCTGAACGACACCTCGGGTTCGTCATGCAATGACGTGCTGGCCGCTTGGTTCGGAGATGGGCGCCCAGATGGCTTTCAGCCATCGGGCGTGACGCGTGTGGGGAGTAAAGCGAGCCCGCGCTCGTGCTTCGATGCCCGGCGCTTGCGCTTGGGCCTTCTCGGGGAAATCGCACTGCGATTTCTGATCCCTCGAAGCGCTCAGCATGAGCGCTTCGAGGGTGCAGGAAAGAACAGGGCTCATCCTGAGCCAAGTCGAAGGATGAACAGCAAAGAGAAAAGGTCCCGGATATTTGCTGCGCAAATTCCGGGATGACAGGGGCGGGCTTGGGGTGACTGCCACAGAACGAAATACGTCTACGCCATGACCATGCATGACTATACCGGACTATAGGCGACTAAACCGGATCAGCCCTTCGCCCACAGCGCCTTCAGCACATCTGCAAACTCTTCTGCCCGGTCGGCGCAGGCCCAGTGGCCGGTGCCTTTTTCGACATGCAGGGGCACATTGTGCGCCTTCGAGAAACGTTCGGCGACGGAGAGGTCTACGAACGGATCGGTCTCGCCCCAGAAGAGTTGTCCGGGGGAAGGCAGGTTCGCAAGGTCGCTGACCCAGTCGCCCGAGAAGCGCAGGCCCACGGCGGAGCGGTAGAGCTTGAGGATCGACTGGCGCATCGTCTTGTCGATCAGCGGCACTTCCTCTTTGGCGAGGGCGGCGGGCATGCCGCCCTGGATGAGGGTCGCTTCCAGGCGCGGCTTATTGCGCATGTTCAGCATGACGAATTCGCCGAGCAGAGGCGTTGCCCACATCCGCGCTGTCTTGTGCCCGCGATACTCCGGATCGATCACCGCATTGGTGACGCACCAGGTGCGGATCAGGTCCGGCCGCAGGCTGGCGATGCGCTGGGACAGCAGCGCGCCCCAGTCATGGCCGACCAGATCGATCTTCTGGTCCAGCTTCTCGATTTCCGCGATCAGATGGGCGGCATAGGCGTCCTTGGTGCAGGCAAAGCCCTTCGGCACTGGCGTGCCAAAGCCCGGCAGGGCGGGGGCGAAATAGTCTTCCGGTTGAAGGCCGAGCGCGCCGATCAGCGGCTTCCAGAGATGCGGCGTGTCCGGCACACCATGGATGAAGACCTTCATCGCCTATTCCTCTGCGGCGGGAGGCGCCCAGTCCGTGCTTGCCGGGAAGACCTCTTCCATCGTGCCCGCAATCGACGGGCCATAGACCGGGTTCGGCAGGATGAACCAGCCATTGCCCCACATCTGATCGAAGGCCGGGGCAGCGGTCAGCGCCTTGCGCTCCGGCGGGGTGAGGGCCTTGTCATTGAAGATGTCGGCAATGTCGCCCAGCTGGTCGCCTGCGAGGGCGATGACGCAGTAATTGTCGGAGATCACGTAGCGGCGCCCGTCCTTGCCGCCGCCGCCGGGGGCGTCGCCGCGCAGGAACAGCGTCTGCTCATGCGCGAATTCACCGAGGCCCGCCGCCTTCAGCGTGTCGGCCGTACCAGCATAATTGGCATTGTTGCGGTTCGTGTTGACGATGATCTCCACCCCGGCATCGCGGATGCGTTTGAACGCGTCCTTCACGCCCGGAATGGCGACGGCCTTGCCGGCACCGGTCTTCTCCCATTCGTCCCAGACGGCGGGATCGAAGCCGACGCCTTCACGGGTGAAATATCCCATCGAGCCGAGATTCCAGATCAGCGTCTCGTCGGCATCGAACACGGCGGCGAGCGGCTGGTCGGCATCGCAGGCGAGGAAGTCGGCGGTTTTGGCGGTGGCGATGTCGCCCGTCATGGGGGCCAGCACGACGCTCGTATTCGGGTGGTTCGCGGCTTTGGCCTCGACATAGGCGGCGATGGCGTTCCAGTCCTGCTTCAGGGCGATGCGGGCCTCGGCCGAGCCGTAAAGCCATTGCTGGCTCTGTGTCGGCGCGGGCGGGGCCACGGTTTCGATCACGTCAACGGTGGTGGTTTCCGTTGGGGCAGGGGCCACCGGTGCGGTCTGGCAGGCGGCAAGGAGGGCGACAGTGCTGAGCAGAATGTGATGTTTCATCCCACCTGTTTCCTTCAATCCCGCAGAGAAGTCTATCTCAGGATTGCGACAACCGGCCTGAAAGGTTCCCTTTCGTCACTCTTGCCGGAACAGGCTGATTCCTCCAAGGATACGGGCAAACCGTGACCGGAGGAGACATCCCATGAAGACCAAGATCACCGAATTGTTCGGCATTGAGCACCCCATTATCCAGGGCGGCATGCACTATGTCGGCTTTGCGGAAATGGCCGCGGCTGTTTCGAATGCTGGCGGGCTGGGCATCATCACGGCGCTGACCCAGAAGACCCCGGCTGACCTCGCCAATGAGATCGCCCGCTGCAAGGACATGACCGACAAGCCGTTCGGCGTGAACATCACCTTCCTGCCGTCGACCACGCCGCCGGATTACCCGGCCATCGTCGAGGCCGTGATCAAGGGCGGCGTCAAAGTGGTGGAAACTGCGGGCAACAACCCGTCCGCCGTGCTGCCGCATCTGCAGGGCGCCGGCATCAAGGTGATCCACAAATGCACCGCCGTCCGCCACGCGCTGAAGGCCCAGTCGATTGGCTGCGATGCAGTCTCCGTCGATGGCTTCGAATGCGGCGGCCACCCGGGCGAAGACGATGTGCCGAACTTCATCCTGCTGCCGCGCGCCGCCGATGAGCTGGAAATCCCGTTCGTGTCCTCCGGCGGTCAGGCCGATGGCCGTTCGCTGGTCGCCTCGCTGGCCTTTGGCGCACAGGGCATGAACATGGGGACGCGCTTCATCGCGACGAAAGAAGCCCCGGTGCACGAGAATGTGAAACAGGCGATCCTCGCCGCCTCCGAACTCGACACCCGCCTCGTCATGCGCCCGCTGCGCAATACAGAGCGTGTGCTGAACAATGCCGGCGTCGAGAGCCTGCTTGAAAAAGAGAAGCGCCTCGGCTCTGACATCAAGTTCGAAGACATCATCGATGAAGTGGCCGGCGTCTATCCGCGGATCATGGTCAATGGCGAAATGGATGCCGGTGCGTGGAGCTGTGGCATGGTTGCGGGCCTGATCCATGATGTCCCGACCTGTAAGGAACTGATCGACCGGATCATGGCCGAGGCCGAAGACATCATCTCCAACCAGATGATGGGCATGCTGGGCGGCAAAGTTCCGGCGTGATCCGCATGGGGTGGGGAAAATGGAAAACTTCCGCCAGCTTGCTGGCCGGGCTCGCACTTGCGGCCTGCGCCAGCACGCCGGCGGAGGAACCGGCTGTGCAGCCGCTTGAGCTGTGCCAGCAGATGTCCGCGGGCGATACGGGCATGGCGGAGCGGCTGGCCTGGGACGGGGCAGACCTTGATGATTTCTGCGCCTGTTTCGTCACCATCGAAGCGGGCCTCGACGAGGAGACGCGCCTTCAGACTTTCGCGCTGATGCGCAAGGTGATCGAGATGCGGGAAGGCACCGGCCGCACGTCCGAAGATGTGGCCGAACTGCTGGAAGATGACCGCGATGGCAGTCTTTACGGTTTTCCGGAAGAGGCTCTGAAACAGGGCGCCCAGCCGATTGAGGATTCGCTGACCCGGGCGCGGCGCAACCCGCAGAGTTGCCGCGCGTCCTAGATCCGGCTCTTATGGTTCTCAGCCTGATGACGATGCGAGGAGTTCACATGAAACGGATTACCATTCTGATGGGGGCCTGCGCGGCGCTCGCGGCCTGCGGCATGTCCGGTTCATCCGGGGCAAAGCCCACAGTCGTCTGCACCGCCATGCTCAGCGGCGATGCCGATGTCGAAGCGGACCTCGCGGAGAAGGGCAAAACCATTACCGACTATTGCGCGTGCTATTCGAAAGCGCTGGGTCAACAGAGTGCAGACGACCGGGCGGCCATTCTGAAAGTGACCAGGGTTTTGGGGGATACACGCAAGGACCAGAATCTCAGCCTGAAGGCGGCCGCCAATCTGATCGACACCGCAGAGGGCGGAACAGCCCTTGGCGTCAATCAGGCCGAACTCCAGACAGCCGGAGAATATGTCGAGACCATTCGCGAACAACTCGTCCTGGACGACGGCCTGTGCGCGGGGGCTGGCGACAGCTGATCAGATGACCTGAACCGATGGTGCCCCGGCCTCGATGCGGCCGACAATGGCGGCGCCGGTGTGTCCATGGCGGGCGAACAGGGCGAGCACGTCGTCTGCCGCCTCCGGCGCGCAGGAAACCAGCAGGCCGCCGCTGGTCTGCGGATCGCACAGCAGGTCGCGTTCCACATCGTTCATGGCGCCGCTGACAAGGGCCTGCACGGACTCCCAGTTGCGGCCGGATGCGCCGGTCTTCACGCCGTCTTCGGCCAGCGCCCGGGCGCCGTCAAACACCGGTACTTTCGCTTTTTCGATGACCAGAGACACGCCGGCACCGCGGGCCATTTCGCTGCCGTGTCCGATCAGGCCGAAGCCGGTGACATCGGTGGCGGCGTGTACGCCGTCCATGGCGGAAAGGTCCGTCCCCGGCGTGTTCAGCCGTGTGGTTGATGCGATCATCTCTTCATAATGCGCAGGGGTCAGGATTTCCTGCTTCAATGCTGCCGAATAGATACCAATGCCCAGCGGCTTGCCGAGGATCAGCACGTCGCCAGCCTTGGCATTTGAATTCATCAGGATACGGGCAGGGTCCACCAGCCCCATGGCGACGAGGCCATAGATCGGTTCGGCGGCATCAATTGAGTGCCCGCCTGCCACCGGCGCCCCGGCGGCCTCGGCGACAGACTGCCCGCCAGCGAGAATGGCGCGGATCGTTTCGGGTGAAATCTTTCCGATCGGCATGCCCACAATGGCGAGCGAGAAGATCGGCTTTGCCCCCATGGCGAACACATCCGACAGCGCATTCGTGGCCGCGATCCGCCCGAATGTGTGCGGGTCATCCACGATGGGCGTGAAGAAATCTGTTGTGGCGACGAGGGCCGTCGTCTCGTTGATCTTGTAAACCGCCGCATCGTCGCTGGTGCCTGCATCGACCAGCAGATCTTTCGAGCCGATGGTGAGCGGCATTTCCGAGAGAATATCGGCCAGCACATTGGGCGCGAGCTTGCAGCCGCATCCGCCGCCATGGGCGAGGGAGGTGAGCCGGGGCTCCACAACTGTATCAGCCATTCTGTTTTCTCCTGTCTCGCCTGCGATCTGGCCAGCACCCTAGCGCTCTGGCGCGCCGGGGAAAACCTGATAGGTCTGTGCCCGATGCCTTATCTCGAAACTGTCACCGATCTCAGCCCGGAAAACCTGGCCCGCTATGACGCCATCATCGATGTGCGCTCGCCCGCCGAGTTTGCGGACGATCACATGCCGGGTGCGATCAGCCTGCCTGTGCTGTCGAATGACGAACGGGCAAAGGTTGGCACGATCTACAAGCAGGAGAGTCCGTTCCGGGCGAACCGGATCGGCGGGGCGATTGTCGCGCGCAACATCGCCCATCATCTGGAAACGGCCCTGGCCGACAAGCCGAAAAGCTGGCGTCCGCTGGTCTATTGCTGGCGGGGCGGGATGCGTTCCAATGCGATGGCGACGATCCTGTCGTCTGTTGGCTGGCCGACCGGCATCGTGAAGGGCGGCTACCGTACCTGGCGGCGTGAGGTCGTGGCGGGGCTCGACTGCGATGAGCCGCTCTTGCCGGTGCGCCTGATCGACGGGCAGACCGGCACGGGCAAGACGGCGCTGCTGCATGCGCTGACGGCGCAGGGCGGTCAGGTGATCGATCTTGAGGGGCTGGCCAATCATCGCGGCTCCGCTTTTGGCGACATGGGGGATGGCACCCAGCCGGCCCAGCGCCTGTTCGAAACCGAAATCTGGGACCAGCTGCGCCGCATGGATTTGTCAAAGCCGGTCTTTGTGGAGGCTGAGTCCGCGCTGGTGGGGCAGCGCCGCGTGCCCCGCCGGTTGTGGCGCAGCATGCTGGCCGCACCCCGGATCGAAATGCATATGAGCCTCGACGTGCGGGCAGATTTTCTTGTCCGGACGTATGCGGACATTATTGCAGATACGCCGCGCCTTGCCGCCGCGATCGGCAAGCTGAAAGGCCTCCAGTCGAAGGAAACGATCGAGGCATGGCTGGCGCTGGCCGGGCAGGGCGACTTCAGGGAACTGGCCCGCCAGCTGATGCAGCAGCACTATGACCCGCTCTACGCCCGCAGCCGCAAGCGGCGGGAGGATGACGTGGCACGCGTGCTGGAGCTGAAAAACCTTTCAGCAGAGAGCCTGACGACCGTGGCGCAGGACCTGCTCGAACCCTGAGGCAGCTGTTCGAGCCCGCGCTCGTGCTTCGACTTCGCTCAGCATGAGCGCTCCTGAAGTGCGGACTCATCCTGAGCGCTTCGAGGGATTGGAAATCGCGGTGCGATTTCTGACCCTCGGCAGCCTAGCGCCCGCGCGCTTCTTCCGTGCCGCGGCGGGCGAGTTCGTCGGCTTTTTCATTGCCGGGGTCGCCGGCATGACCCTTCACCCATTTCCAGGTGATGTCGTGACGCTGGCAGGCTTCGTCCATCGCCATCCAGAGATCCTGGTTCTTGACCGGCTTCTTTGCGGCGGTCTTCCAGCCATTCTTCTTCCAGCCATGGATCCACTTGGTCAGCCCGTCTTTCACATAGGTGGAATCGACGTGCAGGGTGATCTTTGACGGGCCCTTCAGCGCGTTCAGCGCCTCGATGACAGCCAGCATTTCCATCCGGTTGTTGGTGGTGGCCTTGTCGCCGCCCCAGAGTTCTTTTTCATGGCCGTTCCAGCGCATCAACGCGCCCCAGCCGCCGGGGCCGGGATTGCCGCTGCAGGCGCCATCGGTCCAGATTTCAATCGTGTCAGTCATGGGCTTTCAGGTGGTTGGCTTCGCGGAAGGCGTCAAGCGTCAGAAGACGCCTACGTCCACTTCGGCGAGCTGGTTGGCAGGTTTCACGATGGCGTAGAACAGGAGGCCACAAAGCGCGCCGGCAAGGGCGCCGATCAGCCCGCCGCCAAGGAGCGCGCCGAGGCCGCTCGCAAGGCCGGACAGCGCACCGAAAAAACCGGTCGTGCCGCCGACAAGGATCGCCCCCCAGATGCTGCCCCAGCGGATGAAGGGTGCGCGCCTCACGATGCCGCGATAGGGCAGGCGCCCGATGGACAGGCCAAGCGCCAGCCAGGCAGCCGGCACATTGATGAAGAAGAGCAGGAAATTGTAGCTCGCCAGCTGGAACGCGCCGCTCAGCCCGCCAGTGAAACCGCCATCGCTCATCATATGGTAATTGGTCGCGTTCCCGGCGATGCCCACCGCCAGAATCAGGAGGCGTGTGCAGATAGCGCCGATGATTGTCACAAGCAGGCAGGCGGCCAGGGAAGACAGGAACAGGGCGAGCTTGATCCGCCGGAAACTGCGCCGCGTGACCGGGCCGGCATAGCTGGGAAGCGGCGGTTCAACTTCGGGGGCCGTCGATCCGCTCACACCGTCACACCATCCTGTCCGGCCGCCTGATCAGCCAGAACAGGCCTGCGGCCAACAATCCGGTCGTGGACCCTGTCAGCAGGATCGGCCAGGCTTCAAACCATGCGGACGGACTGACCCACCAATCACCGGTACCAAGCAGATAAAGGAGCACGGTTACGAACCCTGCAGCGATACCAGATAGCGCATAGCTCAACCCACCAGTCTTACCATTGTGGAACAGCCATCCGTGTAACGGCAGCCCCAAAACTACCATGGCAGGCCATCCGGGTATTGCACCAAGTCGGACGCCCACGATGCCGAAATCACCAAGGTTAGTGGCGATCTCCCGCAGAGTCGCCGGGCGCGAGTCGATCGAATTGATATCAACGCGGAAGATGAGATCGGGTGCGATCACCGTAGCAAGGATCATGGCTGCAAATGCTGCAGCCATGACAGGTGCAATCAGCGCGGCGAGAGCAAGGAGGATCAGGTCTTTCCAAACGCTCTTCATGCACCATAGCCTTCCGCCGTTTCCACTTTGCGATGGAAGGCGAGGCGTCCGGCATATTCGAGGGGGTTTTTGGGCTTTACGAGGGCACCTTCCGGTGTCGATGACCAGTCGACAAGCCGCGTGAGGAAGAAACGCAGGGCCGCGCCGCGTGCCAGCACAGGAAGCGCCGCCCGCTCTGCCGCCTCCAGCGGGCGCACGCTTTCATAGCCTGCGATAAGGGCCGCGCCCTTGGAGAAATTATAGTTGAGCGACGCGCCGCTATCATCCTCAAAGGCCCAGGCATTGAGGCAGATGGCCAGGTCATAGGCGAGCGCATCGGTGCAGGCGAAATAGAAGTCGATGGCGCCGGAGAATGTGTCGCCCAGGAAGAAGGCATTGTCGGGGAAGAGATCCGCATGGATCGTCCCGCGCGGCAGGTCCAGCGCTTGCGGCTTGGCGGCGGCGATGGCGGCGAGGTCATCTGAGATGCATTCGGCGAGGCCGGGCTGAAGCGCGTCCGCGTCCGCTTCCCGGCCAGCCCACAGACGCGGCCAGGCGGCAGGGCCAAGGCTGTTCGCGCGCTCCATGCCGAAATCCGCGAGCGCGATATGCATGCGCGCCATGCCTGCGCCAAGCTCCCGGCACTGGGCGACATTCGGTCTGCGGGGGGAGAGACCGTCGATGAAGGTGACGATCAGCGCCGGGCGGCCTTCCAGCGTGCGCAGGGCCTTGCCGTCCCGTGCGGCGATGGGCGAGGGGCAAGGATAGCCCTTAGCCGCGAGATGCTGCTTCAGGCCGACGAAATAGGGCAGCTCCTCCGCATTCACCCGCTTCTCGAACAGGGTGAGGATGTAGCGGCCTTTTTCGGTCTCCAGGTAATAGTTCGAATTCTCGACGCCCTCCGCGATCCCCTTGAAGGAAAGCGCGGCGCCGAGATCGTATTCGGTCAGGAAGGCGGCGAGCGCCTCGTCGGAAACCTGAGTGTAGACAGCCATGGCACCCGATTAAGCCGACCGGGTGATCATGTCACGCTGCAGTGTCTTTCCTGCCCACAGATAATGAAGCGCCGCCCAGCCATACAGCGAGGCGAAGATGATGATCGACCATTGCAGGCCGCGGGCATTGGCGCTGTTGCAGGCCGCTGCCTGGGCGTCCGGCAGGCCGGTCACGTCTTTGCAGATTTCCAGCGTCAGGCCGAGGTCATGCCCGCCGAGCATCATGGTTTTCAGGACGGTCGACAGGATGCCGATCAGGGTGGGGCCAAGGCCGATCCCGATCAGGTTCACCGCAAACAGGGTGATGGCGACGGCCGTGGCCCGCGTGCGTGCGTCGGCCACACCGGTGGAAACAGCATACATCGGCCCGAGATAGAAATAGTGCAGCAGGGCGGCTGCCATCAGTGGCGGCAGCATCAGCGGCACCGTCGGTGCGAGATAGCCGAGCCAGTAGAGCGGCACGGACAGGCCCATGCCCAGCGCTGGCATCCAGGACAGGGCCTTCGGATGGCGCACCGACATCTTGTCGGCCAGGAAGCCGGACAGGAACACGCCGATCGCCGCCATCAGGCCGATGACGAGGCTGAAGATCAGGGCCGCTTCGGTCAGGCTGAGGCCATGCGTCCGGCGAAGGAAGGAGGTTGAGAACTGCGCGATGCCATAGCCGGCAAAGGAAGCAATCGCCGCCCCGGTGACGACATGCACATAGGTTGGCTTCTTCATCAGCGTCTTGAACGCATCCACGAAGCTCGAGCGTTCGGTCGGCATGCCGGAGGCGTTGGGCGGATCCGTATAGCCGCGCGGCGGCTCTTTGATGGTCATGCCGATGATCGTGGCGAGCACAACGCCCGGCAGGCCGACGGCGATAAAGGCGATACGCCAGCCCTCGAAACTCTTCCAGTCGATCATCTTGACTGCCCAGGTCCAGCCCCAATTGTCCAGCAGGGCGTGGACATTGTCGCCGGTCACATAGTCATTGATCGGGCCGCCCGCGAGGCCGGCAATCATGCCGCCAAGCGGCACGCCGAGCGCGTAGATCGAGGCCGCCGTCGCGCGGCTGGACGGTTTGAAATAGTCCGCGATGACGGACTGGGCCGGCGGGGTGCAGCCTGCTTCGCCGACGCCCACCATGAGGCGGAACATGAACAGCGACATGAAGCCCATCGCAAAGCCGCACATGACGGTCATCAGGCTCCACAGGGACAGCGCAATCACGATGATGCCGATCCGGCTGCGCCGTTCGGCAAGACGCGCAATCGGGATGCCGAGCGTCGTATAGAAGATCGCAAAGGCAAGACCGCCCAGCACACCCATGTGCCAATCTTCCAGCTTCAGCGACGTCTTCATCGGCTCGGTCAGGATCGCGAAGATCGACCGGTCGATGAAGTTGAAGATGTAGACAATGAGAAGGGCGCTCAGCACATAGGCGCGGTATCCGGAGGATCCATAGCCTGTTTCGTGTCCCGGTCGGGCTGCGGCGGCGTCAGTCATGGGCGTCTCCTGTCAGTCTGAGGACGAATGGTGCTGGTTAGTTGGAATTCGCGCTCCAGCGGTCACGGGCAAAGGTTCGGCCAGCCAGGAAGTAGAACAAGGCGGCGACCAGAAGGAACAGGACGGTCGCGATCATGGATTGGCGCAGGCCTTCCGAATAGGCGGAACAAAGGGCCGGGCCCTCCGGTCCGATTTCGGCAACTTTCCCGGCGCACAGGTCGAACCGGTTAAAGGATGTATCCAGGCCTTCACTGCGAATGATGCCCTTCATGAAGGACGTGCTCATCAGGCCGGTAAAGAAGGGGCCGATCCCGTTGCCGATGAGGCTGACGATCAGCAGCAGCACGGACACGGTCGTGGCGCGGGACTTCGGCGATACGATTGCCACGGAGACCGTATATTGCGCGCCGAGATAGGCGTAGTGGCCGATTCCCGCGACGATCCACAAGGCAAAGGCCATGGACAGGGTCGGGCTGAGGAAGGCGGCGATATAGCACGGCACGGCGATCGTCAGGCCGACGGAGGGCAGCCAGGCCGCAACAGACGGGAAGCGGCCGCTGAGACGTTCGGACAGGAAACCGCCCAGGAACGTCCCGAACGCGGCAACCGCTGCCAGAGGCGCGCCATACCGGACCGCGGCCTCGTGGACGCTGACGCCATGGACGCGCATCAGGAACGGCGCCTGGAAGCTGATGAGGCCATATCCGGCAAACGCCACAAAGGCTGCGCCGAGCGAGAGGGTCCAGAAGGTCGGTTTCTTGCCGAATTCCTTGAACGCTTCCGCGAAACCGGCCTTGGCCTCGGGCTTGGTCGATTTTACATCGGAGTAGCCGCGTGGCGGTTCTTTCATGGTCAGCCAGATGATCAGCGCAACAATCAGGCCGGGCGCGCCGACCAGGATAAACGCAAAGCGCCAGCCATGCACTTCGGCCCAGTCCAGGCCGCTGAACAGTCCGCCCATGCCGAGCGACTGGATCCAGGCGCCCATGTCTTCGCCCTTGATGCTGGCGATCGTGCCGCCGAACAGCTGGGCCAGAACACCGCCAAGCGTGACGCCCATCGAATAGATGCCGATGGCGTTGGCGCGGCTTTTCGCAGGATAGTAGTCGCCGATGAGCGAGTTTGCAGGCGGTGTGCAGCCAGCTTCACCGATTCCCACGCCGACCCGGAACAGGAGCAGCCAGAGGAAGCCTGTTGCAAGGCCGCAGAACACGGTCATCAAAGACCAGATTATGATGCAGAAAGTGATGATCTTCACCCGGTTGCCCCGGTCTGCCCACATCGCGATGGGAATCCCCATGCCAGCATAGAAGAGGGCAAAGGGCCAGCCGGTCAGGATGCCCCATTGCGCGTCCGACAGCGAGAATGTGTCGATGATCGGCTGGGCGACGACCGTGATCACGGTGCGGTCGATAAAGTTGAGCGTATAGACCAGCGTCAACGCTATCAGCACGTAAGAGCGATAAGGCTTGGTTCCAAAACCGGTGATATGGCCAGGCTCTGCTGCCGGGCCGGCTGTCGTATCGCTCATTTAGTGTCCTCCGATGCAGCGTTGCCCTTCTGATCGGAGCATTTGCTGGCGATGTCATCCACGGTAGTGCTCCGAGCGCCCGCCGCAAGCCTTATCGTAAGGTAATCGTCAGATCAGGCCTGCAGATCGGAAGCTGGTGACGCCGCCGGTTCCCGCGATCAGGTGGTCATGGACCTCGATGTCAAAGGGAATAAGCGCGTCGATGATTTCCCGCGTCATGTCGATGTCGGCGCGCGAAGGCGTCGTGTCACCCGAAGGGTGGTTGTGCACCAGGATCAGGCTGGAGGCGGCAAGCTCCAGCGCCCGGCGGGCAATCTCGCGCGGATAGACGGGGGCCTGATCCACTGTGCCCTGGCTCATCACCTCGTCGGCAATCAGCTGATTCTTGCGGTCGAGAAAAAGCACACGGAACTGCTCCCGCGTCTCGTGCTGCATCTCGCGGCGGACATATTCCAGCAGGGCAGACCAGGAGGAGACCACTTCGCGCTTGCGGATTTCCTGAAGGCTGGCGCGGCTATGCAGTTCGGCAACGGCTTTCAGATAGGCGGCGACCGTTTCGCCCACACCGTCCACTTTCACGAGATCGGCAGCCGGGGCGGCGAGCACGGCGGAGAGGCCGCCGAACTTTGCCTCCAGCGCCTTGGCGATGGGCTTCACGTCCCGCCGGGGGATAAACGCCATCAACAGGACTTCGAGAATCTCGTAATCGTCCAGCGCCGCAGGACCGCGTGACAGCAGCTTGCCGCGCAGGCGCTCGCGATGGCCCTGCCAGTGGGGTTCGTCCGTTCTGGTTTTCATCCTTGCGGAGAAACCACGAAATTCCGTTTCGACAAAGTGGGTTTGGCGTGGCCGCCGCGGTCCACCTGTAACTGATAAGGAATAGGGACCTAGAGGTCGACCTTGTGCGGCTGGTGCCAGCCTTTCGGGCTGGTCGTGAAGATTTCCACGCCGTCCTCGGTCACGCCGACGGAATGCTCGTACTGGGCCGACAGCTGGCGGTCGCGCGTCACGGCCGTCCAGCCGTCCGGCAGGATGGCGGCGTCCTTGCGGCCGAGGTTCAGCATCGGTTCGATGGTGAAGAACATGCCAGGCTTCAGTTCCGGGCCAGTATTGTAATCGGAAGAGTGGATCACGTTCGGTTCGTCATGGAAGAGACGGCCGAGGCCATGGCCGCAGAAATCCTCGACCACGGACATCCGGTTCTTGCGGGCGATCTCGCTGATCGCGCCGCCGATATCGCCGAAACGGTTGCCCGGCTTCACCTGCGCGATGCCGGCCATCATGGCCTCATAGGTGACATCCATCAGGCGCTCTGCCTTCCGTTTCACCTCGCCGACACCGAACATGCGTGAATGGTCGCCATGCCAGCCGTCGATGATGAGGGTCACATCGATATTGGCGATGTCGCCTTCTTTCAGCGGTTTCGGCCCCGGAATGCCGTGGCAGATGACATGGTTCAGCGAGATACAGGAGGCGTGGCGGTAGCCGCGATAGCCGATCGTGGCAGAGGTCGCGCCATGGTCCAGAACGAAATCGCGGATCAGATCATCCAGGTGCTCAGTCGTCACGCCGGGCTTTACCTCCGGCACCAGCATGTCGAGGCATTCCGCCACCAGCCGTCCGGCCTTGCGCATGCCTTCGAAGCCTTCGGCGTCGTGAATGCGGATTTCGCCCGTGCGCATGGGCAGGAGGAGGTTCGTGTCGGTCATCTGGAAACTTTCTGCTTAAGCGGTGAATGTGACAGCAAAAGCCGGAAATTTCCACCCTTGGTCAGCTGTCGAGGCTGATTTCCAGTGTGATTTCAATGCCGCTGAGTGCAACGGAGACCGGGCATCCGGCTTTTGCCTTGCCGGCAATCGCCTCGAACACGTCTGGCTGGATGCCTGGCACGCTGGCCGAAAGGGAGAGCGCGCTGCGCGTGATCTCGAACCCGCCGCCATCCTTGGGTTCAACCGAGACCGTCGCGACTGTCTCCAGCCGGTCGGCCGGATGGCCCGCTTCGGCCAGCAGATGCGACAGCTGCATGGTGAAGCAGCCGGCATTGGCGGCGCCCAGAAGCTCCTCCGGGTTTGTGCCTGCCTTGCCGCTTTCGTCCTCGAACCGGGCCTTGAAAGAATAGGGGTGGTTGCTCAGGGCGCCGCTCTGCGTCTCCAGCGTGCCGGTGCCTTCGCGTAGATTGCCTTTCCAGATGGCGGTGGCGGTGCGTTTCATGGGAAAACTCCTTTTGAGGCAGAACCTGAAGGATCAATGCACAGGATGCCGTAACGTTCCGGCTTGGCGGCTGGCCGCGGATCTCTGTAGGGTGGCCGAAAGCAAAAAATAAAGCCTCCGATGAGAGGCAGGGAGGATAAATCCGTGAACTGGCACCCAAGCATATGTCTGTCGTCTCTGGCCATTCTGGGGCTTGCAGCCTGCACCGCAGTGCCCGCAACAGACCCGCAGGTCATCAATTTTGACCATCTGGCCGCCGCCGAATCTCCGGCGGGATTTTCCGCAAACGGACTGGATGCGTTGGATGCCGCCATGCGCAAATCGGTCGATGACGGGCTGGTGGCGGGCATCTCCACCCTGCTGGTGAAAGACGGACAGGTCATCAACTACAACCAGTATGGCATCCGCCGCGCGGCCGACCAGGCGCCGGTCACCGAAGACACGATCTTCCGGGTCTATTCCATGTCCAAGCCGATTACGGGCGTCGCCCTGATGACCCTGTATGAGGATGGGGCGTTCAGCCTGGACGACCCGATCACCAAATTCGTGCCCGAACTGGCCGACCTGAAAGTGTTTGAAGGGCTGGATGAGGCCGGCGAACCGATCCTCGTCAATCCGGACCGGCCGGCCACGATGCGGGAGCTGATGAGCCACACGGCAGGCTTCGCCTATGGCCTGTTCAGCGACGACCCGGTCAACAAGATGTTCGCCGAAGCGGAAGTTCTGGCCGCGCCGGACATGGACACCTACATTTCGCGGCTCGCCACCGTGCCGCTGCTCTACCAGCCGGGTACCAACTGGGCCTACAGCACGGCGGTCGATCTGCAGGGCTATATTGTCGAGAAGCTCAGCGGGAAGCGCTTTGGCCAGTATCTGCAGGACGAGATTTTCGGTCCGCTCGGCATGGTCGATACCGCCTTCTATGTGCCGGAGGACAAGCGCGACCGCTTCTCCGAGGTCTTCACCCCCAACCCGGAGACCGGTGTTCTGCAGCCGCTTGAGGCGCCGAACCTGGACTTTCGCAAAGGCGAGATCGGGATGGAAAAGGGCGGGCAGGGCCTCGTCTCCACCATCGGGGACTATGCTCGTTTCTGCCAGATGATGGTGAATGGCGGCGAGCTGAACGGCGTCCGCATTCTTGAGCCTGAAACGGTCAGGCTGATGCGCACCGATGTTCTGCCTGAAGGCGTTGGTCTGTTTTCCGACGGTGTCAGCCCCAATCCGCAAATGGCGGGGCAGGGCTTCGGACTGGATTTCGCGGTCTATGTCGACCCGTCGGTGACCGGCGCCAGCCAGCCAAAGGGCACCTACTACTGGGGCGGCGCGGCAGGCACCTGGTTCTGGATCGATCCGGTGAATGAGCTGTTCTTCGTCGGCATGATCCAGCGCTTCCCGGGTGACCTGGACAGGGGCTTGCGGGTGGAATCCGGCAAACTCGTTTATCGAGCGCTTGCAGAGTGACGCTGCTTGGGGGATGGAATTGGCATGACCGACAAAAGCTCGCCGACCGCCGCCGTCCTCCTCATCGGAGATGAACTCCTGTCCGGACGGACCCGCGACATCAATCTCCAGCAGATCGCGACTTATCTGGCGCCGCTCGGCATTCCGGTGCGCGAGAGCCGGACGGTGCCGGACATCGAGGACGAGATCATCGAGGCGGTGAACGCGCTGCGGGCGAAATACACCTATGTCTTCACCACGGGCGGCATTGGCCCGACACATGACGACATCACCGCAGACGCTATCGCCAAGGCATTCGGCGTCGGTATCTCCGAACATCCCGAAGTGACCGCCATGCTGGCTGAGCGCTATGCCGCGATGAATACCGAATACACGCCGGCCCGCCGGCGCATGGCGCGCATTCCGCATGGGGCGGACATTGTCGCCAACCCGGTGTCCGGCGCCCCCGGTTTCCAGACCGGAAATGTGTTCACCCTGGCAGGTGTGCCGCAGGTTGCCCGCGCCATGCTGGAAGATATCGGCCCCCGTCTCGAAACGGGCGCCGTAGTCCACAAGGTCACGATCCGCGGCACAGGTCTGCGGGAAGGGGACATCGCCGAACCGCTGGGCGCCCTGGCCAAAGAGATGCCGGAAGTGTCCTTCGGCTCCTATCCCTGGTTCCGGACCGTGGGTGATAATGGCGTGCACCTTGTTGCCTCGACCCTCCATGAAGCGCTTATTGAAGAGGTCGCCGCGAAACTGTCGGCGATCATCGAAAAAGCGGGCGTAAGACCCGAGCGGCTGGAGGACGCCAATACGTGACAGACTTCTTGAGGAAAACGCCGGTCATCTGGACACTGTTTGTCCTGATGATCGTCTCCGGTGCCGGTTTCGGCTATTTCAACAACGATGTGGGCGGGGTCTACCTCGACACGTCGTCATCCACGGTGCAATCGCGCGAGATCATAGCGGCGATGACCGATCAGCAGCGGGACAGGCATTTCTGGGTCACCACCACGCTGGATACCGCATTTCCCCTCGCTTATGGCGGGTTCTTCGCTGCCATGGCGCTGCGCTATTTCGACGGCCTTGGCGGCGCGATCGCGATGCCCGCGCTGGCCACGATTATCGTCGACCTGGCCGAAAACACCGTCCAGGCGCTGGCCCTGAGCGGGACGGTTGACCTGCTCGGCACCAAGGAGTGGCTGACACCCCTGAAATACGGACTTTTCTTTCTGTCGGCGGCGATCGCGTTCGCCGCCCTGATGATCGCCATCATAAACCTGCTGCGCCGAAAACCGGCCTGATAATTCCCAGACTGACGAACAAAGGAGGCCATATTGGCTGACGACATTATTCTTGTTGAGCGCGACGGACCTGTTGCACTGGTGACCCTCAACCGGCCGGACGCGCTGAACGCGCTCAGCCGTGCACTGCGCGCTGAAATCGTGCGGGTGTTCACCGAGCTGAAAGACGATCCTGACATCCGCGCCGTCGTGCTGACGGGCGCAGGCCGGGCTTTCACTGCCGGGGTGGACCTGAAAGAGGCTGGCCAGACCGGCTTTGCCCTCGGCGCCGACGAAGATTCCAAGGCGATCAACATCCTCGCCGCGATCGAAGCCTATCCGTGGCCGGTCATCGGCGCGATCAACGGCTTTGCCATCACCGGCGGGTTCGAACTGGCCCTGATGTGCGACGTGCTGCTGGCCTCGGAGAATGCGAAATTCGCTGACACCCATGCCCGCGTCGGCATCGTGCCAGGCTGGGGCCTGTCGCAGAAACTGTCCCGCCTGATCGGCATCAGCCGCGCCAAGGAACTGTCCTTCACCGGCAATTTCATCGATGCGGAAATGTCGGAACGCTGGGGCCTGGTAAACCGTGTCTACAAGGCAGACGAACTTGTGCCGGAAGCGATGAAACTCGCCCACCAGATGTGTGACACCCAGCCTGTGATGCTGAAGAAGTACAAGGCGTTGATCGATGACGGCTATGGCATGCCGTTCGCCGACGCGATGAAGGAAGAAGTGCGCCGCTCGATCGAGCACGCCGAGTCCGTCACCGCCGATTCCGTCGAAGAAGCCCGCAAACAGGTCACCGCCCGTGGCCGCGACCAGCAAGGATAAATCCGATGAGAGACGTTGTAATCTGCGAACCCGTCCGCACGGCGGTCGGCGGCTTTGGCGGCAGCTTCAAGACTGTCCACGCGCATGAGATGGCGAGCCACGTGATCAGTGAGCTGATGAGGAAGACCGGCCTGCCGGCTGAGGCGGTGGAAGACAGTATTTTCGCGCAGTGCTATCCGACCATGGAGGCCCCGGCCTTTGGGCGGATGGTGGCGCTGGATGCGGGCCTGACCACATCGACCGGCGGCTACCAGATCGACCGTCGCTGCGGCTCGGGCCTGCAGGCGGTGATCAATGCGATTATGCAGGTCGGCTCCGGCGCGAATGACCTCGTCATCGCGGGCGGGGCGGAGAGCATGTCCAACGCGCCGTTCTTCTCCATCGAGATGCGCTGGGGCCTGAAGGGCGATGGCCTGACCCTGCATGACGGCCTGTCGCGCGGCCGCTACACCGCGGGCGGCAAGCACCACCCCGTGCCGGGCGGCATGATCGAGACGGCGGAGAACCTCCGCCGCGACTATCAGATCACCCGCGAAGCCCAGGACGAGTTTGCCTATAATTCGCACAGGAAAGCCGCTGCCGCGCAGGCCGCCGGCAAGTTCGATGAGGAAATCATTCCGTTCACGGTGAAGGGCCGCAAGGCCGATACGGTGGTGGACAAGGATGAGCACATCCGCGCCGATTCCACGCTTGAGAAACTGTCCACCCTTCGCGCCATCCGCGGCAAGGTGGATCCGGATGCGACCGTCACGGCGGGCAATGCGTCCGGCCAGAATGATGGCGCCGCCGCCTGCATCGTCTGTACGCGTGAAGCGGCCGAAAAATATGGCCTGAAGCCGCTTGGCCGGATGCTGTCCTGGCAGGTGGCCGGTGTGGATCCGGAAGTCATGGGCATCGGCCCGGTGCCGTCTTCGGAAAAAGCCATGGCGCGCGCCGGGCTGGAGCTGAAGGACATCGACCTGTTCGAGCTGAATGAAGCCTTCGCCGCGCAGGTGCTCGCCTGCACCAAGGCGCTGAACTTCAGCGATGATGACATGACGCGCCTGAACGTGAACGGCTCCGGCATCTCGCTCGGCCACCCGGTTGGCTGTACCGGCGTGCGGATCCTGACCACGCTGCTGCGCGAGATGGACCGCCGCGAGGCCCGCTATGGGGTCGAGACCATGTGCATCGGCGGCGGGCAGGGGCTGGCGGCCGTGTTCGAGCGCGTCGTCTAGAAAATATCCTCAAGGCGTTCGTGGTGCGTGTTCAGCGCCACGATCAGCGCCAGGATAAAGACGATCCCGGCCAGCAGGCTGGCAAGGCCGCCGGCGGTGTAAGCATAGCTGGCGGCGGTCATGTCGCCCGTGCCGGCCAGATATCGGTTGCGCTCCAGCGTTCCGACCGTCTGGCCGACATAGGCCGCTGTTGCCAGGAACAAATGGCTGTATCCGATGATCGCGACGGAGGTGGATGGCCGGGTGCGCAGGATCAGCAGGTAGACTAGCGCCATGCCGATCGTACTGACAGTGACGTTCAGAACCATGGAGGCGGCGCTGAACAGCATCGTGCCCATGGCCTCCCCGCCTGACATACGCGCCACGAACAGCTGGGCGGCTGCCCCAAGCGCCGCCAGCATGAACCACAGGAAGGGCAGGGCTTTCAGCATGGTTTCCTCCGGCCAGGTGTCGCGGGTGTTGCGTCCAGCATCGCCCGGCAAGGTCTGCCAAGTCCAGCCCGGCGCAGCGCATCCCCCCGCTTTCGGCTGCTGGAAATACACAGTTTGCTCGCGATGACGCATGGTGTTGCGGCGGATTGTGCGTGTATGCCAGAAAGGCAACCAGCCGGTTCGCGCGCTTGGTGGAATGGTAGACACAGGGGACTTAAAATCCCCATCCTTCGGGAGTGTGGGTTCGAATCCCACAGCGCGCACCACTTCTCTTTTTCTGTCCTTTCTTGCCTCCGCCCGGTCGGTCCTCGCTGACACTGGGGGCGCACGGTTGCGCTTGCGAACAGGAGGCGCCGGGCCTGTTCTGATGCGACATTATGCACAGGGCAGAAATTTCACATATCAGTTGATATCCAAAGATCAGTTGCCATGTCTTGTCCACAAGGTCGCCAAGTTCAGCACGGCCAGATGACAGATAGCGGAGCCTCACATGACCCATGGCACACAATTCGGCCCTTTCACTCCTTCCACTGCTCCGGATGGTTTCGAGCACGAACCCGATGCAACAGCGGGCTATTGGAGCCACCGGGCGAAGAATACCTTGCCCCCCCCCGATTTCATTGGCCCCTATGCCCGGCACCGCCCACTTCCCACGCCCGGTGTGGAAGACCGGAAAGCCTGGATTATCGGTGGCGGCATTGGCGGGCTCGCCGCAGCGTTTTACCTGATCCGGGACGGCCATATGCCGCCCTCCCATATCACCGTTCTTGAAGAGATGGATGTTGAGGGCGGCTCAATGGACGGCGCTGGCAACCCCGATGAAGGCTACCTTATCCGGGGCGGGAGGGAGATGAACTGGAATTATGACACCCTGTGGGACATGTTCCAGGATGTCCCGGCTGTGGAACTGCCTGAAGGCTATTCGGTCCTCGATGAATACCGCCTGCTTAATGACAACGACCCCAACTATTCCAAGGCGCGCCTGATGCGCAATCAGGGTGAAATCATTGACTTCAAGGATATGGGGCTGACCAGATCCCAGCAATGGGAAATGATCCGTCTGATGCTGAAGAGGAAAGAAGACCTCGATGATGTCACCATTGAGGAATACTTCTCCAAAGGTTTCCTGAACAGCAATTTCTGGGCGCTGTTCCGCTCCATGTTCGCTTTCAAGAATTGTCACAGCCTTCTGGAAACCAAGCTGTACATGCACCGCTTCCTGGATTCCGTTGATGGTTTCGGGGATCTGTCTGCCCTCGTTTTTCCCAAATACAATCAATACGATACCTTCATCAAACCGCTGGCGGATATGCTGCGCCAAAAGGGCGTGCGCTTTCAGTTCGACACGCGCGTGCAGGATCTGGAGCTGAGCGAGGCAGATGGGCGCAAAACCGTGACCGGCATTGTCTGCACGGTCTCAGGCCAGCCGCAGCGACTGGAGGTAGGTGACGCCGACCTCGTCTTTGCACTGACAGGCTCGATGACAGAGAACACGGCCTATGGCGATCTGGAGTCCGTGCCCCAACTGACGGTCGGACGGCATGAGCCCGGCGAGCAAAGCGGCTGGACGCTCTGGCGGAACCTGGCGGAAAAGTCAGATGTCTTCGGCCATCCTGAAAAGTTCTATGGCGACACCGACCAGTCGATCTGGGAGTCCGCCACCCTGACCTGCAAACCTTCTCCTCTGGTCGACAAGCTCAAGACACTTTCCGTCAATGATCCGTATTCGGGGCGCACCGTGACAGGCGGCATCATCACCTTCACGGACTCGAACTGGCTGCTGAACGTGACGTGCAACCGGCAGCCTCATTTTCCTGACCAACCCGAAGACACGCTCGTCTTGTGGGTCTACGGCCTGCTGATGGACCAGCCCGGCAACCATGTCGGCAAGACCATGCCGGAGTGCACGGGGCGGGAGATTCTCAGCGAACTCTGCTATCATCTGGGAATTGAAGACCAGATCGATGCGGTGGTCGCCAACACCAAGGTGCGCACCGCGCTGATGCCCTATATCACCGCGCAATTCATGAAGCGCGCCGCCGGCGACCGCCCCCGGGTCGTGCCGGAAGGATGCACGAATCTGGGCCTGATCGGGCAGTTCGTGGAAACCCGCAACGACATCATATTCACCATGGAGGCCTCTATCCGTACCGCCCGGATCGGAGTGTACAAATTGCTGAATATTCCCAAGCAGGCGCCCGATATCAGCCCAACCCAGTATGACATCCGCAATCTGCTCAGGGGCGCGCGCGCCCTGAATAGCGGTAAGCCGTTTCCGGGGGAGAGATTGCTGCACCGGCTGTTGGATCAGACATATTATGCGCATATCCTGCCGCCCTTGCCTGAACCCGACACCCAGCGTCGCGACGCCTTCGAGGCTGAAGTCGATACCCTGGCCGCCAAAGGCGGTGACGCGCTGAAAGCCCTGGGAAGCTGGATCGCCAACGTCCGTAAAGGGCTTTTGAGTAAGTGAACGCTGAAACCGGAGCCACAGCCAGAAGAGCCTCGCCATGACACATGCGCCCCGTCGACTGTCGCGGCAGGAACAGCAACAGCGCACACGCGAGCGCCTTCTGGATGCGGCTGAAAGCCTGTTCGCCGAAGGCGGGGTCAATGCGACCTCACTTCGGACCGTGTGCGAGAAGGCAGGGTTCTCCCAGGGAGCTTTCTATTCCAACTTCGCCAGCAAACAGGACCTTTTGCTCTCGGTTCTCCAACGTCATATCGAACGGGAAGCCGTCCTGCTGCAGTCTCTGGTGAAATCCGCGTCGAGCGATACGCTTGATCACGCTCTGGAAGGGTTTGCAGAACACCTCACGGCGATCGCGGAGCAAACACAATGGTCCTTGTTGGCGATCGAGCTGCAACTACAGGCGCAGCGCGACGCCGATTTCGCTGCGCAGTGCGCTCATGCGCGCAACGCCAGCTATGACGCCCTGGCCTCGGTTCTGGACACGCTGAAAACGCGCTTCATGCTCAGCTATCAGCTTCCAACACAACAGCTTGCGATCAGCCTTTACGCCCTGTGGTCCGGGCTCGTTCTGTTTCAGGCAGGAGATGAGGCGACATCTCGTGCAGACGTACTTCTGACCTATCTCAGAGGGCTGATTGCATCCCCCAAGCTTTTGAAGGGGTGAGGCTTACACGGCTGCGAGCACCTTCATCGTCAGGCCAGGTTCAGGACTTTGCCCTCTTCCTTCCTTCGCCCGATCTGCAAGCTCCAGAGTCCACCCCCTTTGGGTGCGGTACCTGAATTCCAGAAACGGAATTGTCCGGCACGCGGTCCGGGGCCCCCGCGCCCCAAAAAGCAAACGCGTCCGGGCCTTTCTTTTTTGTGGTTCCCGGCTGGTTTACCAAAAAAATCTTCCGGAACAGGCGCTTGTGACGGGAAAGCCACAACCGGATCTGTATCGGTTCAGTTTGAAACAGAAGTGTCCCGATGTGGCACAGAAACCGCGCCTGATTCGGACTCGCCGGTTTCGGGGCGGCCCTTTTATGCGCGATCTGCATGATTACTATATGGTTAGGCAAGGAACTCCGCGGGGTGGCACGGCTTATGTAGTGTGTCGTTCAACCCGAAGGATTGAGTCACATGATCCGCACGCTCATCGCATCCGCTGCCATTGCCCTGGCGCCGCTGCCGGCCCTGGCAGGTCCTGAGGCTGAAGCCCTCATTGCCGGCGCCGCGGCTGACATTTCCGATCCGGAGAAAGGCGAGGAGGCCTTCACCCGGTCGATCGACATTGTCGCGATTGCCCGGTTCACCCTTGGCAAGCACGCCCGCCGTGTCAGCGCCGAGGAGCAGGCCCGGTTTACAGACGCGTTCAGTGCCTTCCTGGTCGACGCGTTCCGGGAAAACGCCGACACGTTCCAGGACGCCCGGATTGAGGTGCTCGGGTCAAGGGACCGGAGTGAAACCGACTCGATCGTCGACACCCGTGTCACGCCCAAGGACGACGACCCGATGACCGTGCGCTGGCGGGTGATCGAGCGGAACGGCGAATGGCGCGTTGTAGACGTGGAAGTGCTGGGCCTGTGGCTGGCCATCGAACAGCGTGCCCAGATCAGCGCGATCCTCGACCGGCCCCGTGCGACCATTGACGACGCCATCGCCGCGCTGTCCTGATCCTCTGCCCGGCGGGTGGGGTGCCCGGACTTCCGAGGCGAGGCTAACCGGTCATCATACAGGTCATGCACCGAACAGGGGCGGCAGGAATGCGTGGCCGACGTAAAGCTCGGTAATACCGAGTATGTCGATCGTGGCGTGCGCCAGCATGCAGGGGACGAGCCTGCGGCCGGTTGAGAGATAAATCAGGCCGAACAGCAAGCCGACCAGCCCGGTCGACAACATGCCGGACGGTCCCTGGTACAGGTGGGCTGCGCCGAACACGGCTGCAGAGAGCACGACAAGAAAGATTGCTCCACCGCCGAACAGCCGCTCGCCCCAGCCAACGACAAAACCCCGGAACATGAGTTCTTCTGCAAAACCGCCAAAGAAGATGCCGATGGCCAGCAGGATCAGGTAATTGGCGATATTGCCTTTCACCCCATCGAAATTGCTGAGGTCGATGTCTTCGTTGAGCAGCGTTTGAATCAAAGGCTCTATCAGAACCGAAAAGGCGATGTGGATGACAATGCCTGCGCCGATGCCGATGAGGATCATGCGGCCCGGATGGTTGCCCCACCAGCGCAGGGTCGCGCGCCGGGCATCCTTGTGAAAGATCAGCGCAAGCACGACCACGACGAGTGAGAAAAGGGCGCCGATGCCCGGCAGGACCAGGGGAATCATCAATGGCAGCGCCCATAGAAGCCAGGTCGCCACTTTTTTCAGGGGGGATGCGTCAGTCATGCTTGATCCTCTGCTCGAATAGTGCGATTCGTACTAAATAAGAACGGATTGACGCAAATGGCAAGCAAAAACGGAAATGACCGTAAGAGCATGACGGAGCTGGAGGCCTGCGTTCTGGCGCTGATCGCGCTTGAGGGGCCATGCACAGCCTACAGTATCCGCAAGCAGTTCGAGGAGTCGCTGAGCTCCACCTGGCGGGCCAGCACAGGATCCATCTACCCGCTGATCCGGCGGCTGACTGAACGGGGTTTGCTGAGCCAGCACGATGTCGAATCCGATGGCCGGGGATCGAAAGAGATCGCGGCCACCGGCGCCGGGAAGAAGACGGCGCAGGCCTGGCTGAAGGATGTGCCCGAATGGGTCGGGGAGCCAGCGGCCGATCCGATCCGTACGCGTCTGAACTTTGTCAGGTTGCTGGCGCCTGGTGACCGGGTTGCGGTTGTCGAGCAAATGATGGCCGCAACCCGGGCCTCACTCGGCCGCGTCGAGACGAGCCGTGATGAGTTGGCGGCAGAAGGCCGGGATTTTGATGCGCTGACGGTCGCCGGCGCGTATCACATGCTGCGCGCCCGGCTCGACTGGCTGGAAGAGGTGCGGGCCTATTGTGCCTGACCCGCGCCCGGTGCGTCAGGCTGTCAGCCAGGCAGGGCGAACGTATTCTTCACCCAGATCATGTGCCACCGCCTCGTGCGCGATCTTGCCGCCGTCGACCGTCAGGCCGTTGGCGAGGTGCGGGTTGGCGTTAATCGCCTCGCGTGCGCCCTTGTTTGCGATCTGCATCACGAAGGGCAGGGTGGCGTTGTTCAGCGCATAAGTGGACGTGCGCGGCACGGCGCCCGGCATGTTGGCGACGCAATAGTGCAGCACGCCGTCGACCTCATAAATCGGGTCTTCATGCGTGGTGGCATGGCTGGTCTCGAAACAACCGCCCTGGTCGATGGCGATGTCGACCAGAACCGCGCCGGGCTTCATCGTTTTCAGCTGGGCTTTGGTCACCAGCTTGGGCGCGGCTGCGCCGGGGATCAGGACCGCGCCGATGACGAGGTCGGCATCCTTGATGGCCTCGGCCAGCGAATGGGCGGTGGAGTACATGGTTTTCAGGCTGCCGCGGAACTGTTCGTCAAGTTCGGCAAGGCGGTTGTTGTTGCGGTCGAAGACGGTGACGTCGGCGCGCATGCCGACCGCGATCTCGGCCGCATGGGTGCCGGAGACGCCGCCGCCGATGATGACCACTTTCGACGGCATCACGCCGGGCACGCCGCCCAGAAGGATACCGCGGCCGCGCTTGGTGCGCATCAGGGCCCAGGCTGCGACCTGCATCGACATGCGTCCGGCGACCTGGCTCATCGGGCGCAGCAGCGGCAGGCCACCCTGCGCATCGGTGACGGTTTCATAAGCGATGGCGAGGCAACCGGATTTCATCAGGCCGGCAGCCTGAACGGGATCGGGCGCCAGGTGGAGATAGGTGAAGAGCGTATGGTCCGGTGTCAGGCGCGCGGTTTCTTCCGGCTGGGGTTCCTTGACCTTCACGATCAGTTCGGAGGCTGTGAAGACCGCATCGGCATCCGGCAGGATCTTTGCGCCAACCGCCGTGTAATCGTCGTTCGAGAAACCGGAGCCGAGCCCGGCACCATCCTGGATCGCGACCTCATGGCCGGCGCGTACCAGCTCTCCGGCGCTTTCCGGCGTCAGTCCGACACGAGATTCCTGTTTCTTGATTTCTGTTGGGACACCAATGCGCATTTCAGCCTCCTGAGGGGAATGGGGGTGCCTATAGACCTCATTTCGAGCAATTTCCACCCTGTGATTCCGGTGAGTTCCGGCAGGGCGTGTCAGGCGGCCTGGTCGAGGTCAGGTTCCACGGGGTCGAGGTCGTCATCATCCTCGTCCGATTGGGCTTCGCCAATGGCAAAGCGTTCAGTTTCGTGGCTAATCCACTCGCGGACCTCATCTTCAGGCACGCCCAGCGCATTCAGCATGTCGATCACCATTTCGATGCCGCGCGGGTCTCCCATGGCGATATGGGTGTTGATGCCAAGCGCGGAGAACCGCTCCATGTCCTGGGTCGTGTCCACGGTGAGGAAGCGTTTGAGATCCGGATAGCGCCGCATCACGACAGGTGTGACAGCCAGCGAGACTTCATAGCGCGGAATGCCGAGCACCATGGCCCGGGCCTGGTTGCCGCCGATGGCTTCGATCAGTTTCAGATTGGAGGCATCGCCGAACGAGACGCGATACCCGTCGGCAACGGCGGACAACAGCCGGTCGGGGTCGAACTCGGTCGCGAGATAGGGGATGCCATGATCCTCCAGTGCATCGACTGCGAGGCGACCGGTCTGCGTCATGCCGACGATGATGACGGGGCGGTCGAGCAGCGGAACCGATCTGGGGGCTGCCTCGGTCCGGGACTGGGTCCGGCGGACGATCTCACGGGACAGGCGTGCACCCAGGTCCGCCCAGACCGGGGCGATGGCCAGCGACAGCGCGACCGCCGCAACGACGCTGCTCATCAGCGGGCCGGGCATGCCGGTGACGACGGCGCCCAGCGACAGGACGACGAGCGTAAACTCAGAGCCCTGCGCCAGCAGGAACGCCATTTGCGTCGCGCCGGGAATGCTCCAGCCGTTCAGGCGCGCCGCGGCGAAGCCAAGCGCGGTCTTCAGGCCGATCAGCCCGCCGGCCGCCAGCAGGACGAAGGGCAAATTGCGCAGCAGGGCCGGCACGTCGATGGAAAGGCCGACGCTGATGAAGAAGAAGGACAGGAGCAGGCTGCGGAAGGGGGCCATCTCGGTTTGCACCTGGTGGCGGAAGGGTGTGCCGGAAACAGCAAGGCCGGCCAGGAAAGCGCCGAGCGTCAGTGACAGACCACTCATCGCCGTCGCGCAGGCGGCTGCCAGAACGAACAACAGTGTGAAGGCCGTGAAGGCCTCTTCATTGCGGATGATCGCCAGCGTGCGGAAGATCGGATTGATCAGGTATTTGCCGGCCAGCACCGCTGTGAAGAAGGCAAGGCCCGCCTGGACAAGCGAGAGGGCCAGGGAGGCGGCCAGCGGCAGGTCCGCTCCGCCAAGCAGGCGCGTGGAGATTACACCCGCCACTCCGGAGGCGCCGCTTTCCGCGCCGCCCAGCGATGTGGCGTAGATCATCAGGAAGATCGCAACCATGTCCTGAAAGATCAGGACATGCGTGGTCGCCCGCCCAATGGGACAGGAATTCTGTTCCCGCTCTGTCAGGATACGCGCGACAACGGCCGTGGAGGAGAGGCCGAGGCTGAGCCCCACGGCAAGTGCGATTGGCCACGCGATGCCGATCATCCAGAGGGCGCCCGCGCTCATCAGGCCGGTCAGCATCAGGTGGGCGGGGGCCAGGCCCAGCAGGTCCCGCCGGCTTTCCCTCAGTTCGCGCATGGAGACGTGCATGCCGATATCGAACAGCAGGAACACAACCCCCAGTTCCGCAAGGAGGTGTGTCGCCGGGCTCTCATGGATCAGGCCCAGGCCGTATTGTCCGATCAGTATACCAACAATAAGGTAGCCGACGATCGGACTCAGCCGGGCCGCTTTTGTCACCAGCGCAGAGGCGGCGCCAAACCCCAGCAGCGTGATTGCCGGGACCAGCGCATCGACAGCTTGCACAGGTGTAAACTCGGCTGCCACGCAATCGTCTCCTTCAGATCTTTCTGGTTTTGGGGAACCCCGTACAAGTTAAAGATAGGAAGACATTGGGGTAAAACAAAGGCCGCCGGTTCCGGCGGGAACCAGCGGCCTTCACCTTGCTGCACGGGAGGAGGGCATGATCCCCGCGCAGTTGGATGGTTTCGGCGTCCTAGAGCGACTTCGCGAGCGTCAGGACAACGCGCTCATCGGCAGTCGAGCCATAGATGTCTTCGCCGTCGGTATCCCAGTAGCGCACGTCGACATCGATGCCGATCGGCAGGGAGTAGGTGCCGCCGAGCGACCAGTTGGTGTAGTCGCCGCCTGCATCGTAAGTGTAGTTGCCGACGGATGCGTCCATCGAGAAGTTCTCAGTGAAGGAATACCCCGCAGATCCCTCCACATAGACGTTCTCATTGTCCGGATCCCAGTACACCGCACCGCCGACCGAAATGCCGCTGGTGAAGGTGTAGCCGAGGGCGCCCTGCAGTTCGACGAAGTCGTAGTCTGAATTTTCCGCATCCGGATAGCCGTAGTAGATGAAACCAACGTCCCAGCTGATCCCGCTTTCAGTCTCCCCCGCGAGACCTCCATACAGGTCCACTTCCAGGTTGGCGTCGTCTGGCTCGTCACTGAAGTCGACGTTCGATGCCCACGTCCCGGCATAGAACATGCCATTGGAATAATCGAACCCGCCCTGAATGGCAGGGTCTTCATTGGACTGTGAAATCCCGCGCCAGACATAGTCTGAGGTCATTGAGACGTTACCCGACCATTCGCCCTCGGCATAGGCGCCGCCGGTTGCGGCCGCGAGTGCAGCAAGGGCAACCCCCGCCCGTGTAAACTTGGATACCATTTTGAACTTCCCCGTTCTAAAATTAGCGCGCTTCTTTGAGCGCCGGGGTCAGATTGCCGCGCCTTTTTGCGACAGCGGACTGAAAAAGAAGTTCTCCGCGTACCGAGTTAAGGATCGCCGCTGAATTGAGCAGACTTCAGGCAGTGCTGCCCGAAGTTTGTGCGTCACGAATAAGTCAGCGAGCCACCAATGGTGCATAGCCAAGGTGCATGCCTGCATCCACAAGTAGAGTTTCACCTGTCACATGCCGACTCGCATCTGTGCAGAAGAAAACGGCGGAATCTGCAACATCGTCGGGGCCGCTGGCCGCGTTTAGCGGAACCGACGCTGCGACTCCGGCCTCCATTTTATTGTATTGCTCCTCGCCCATCTGGTCCTTGAACCAGCGCGTGCCGATGAAGCCCGGGCAAATTGCGTTAACCCTTATTGCCGGGGCCAGAGCCCGGGCGAGCGACAGGGTCATCGTGTTGAACGCGCCTTTGGAGGCGGCATAAGCGACCGAGGAGCCCACGCCCGTTACACCGGCGATAGATGACACGTTCAGCACCGCCGCGGCGCGTCCGGTGTCTTCATGGCTCTTCACCAACAGCGTCTTGCACGCCTGCATCATCAGGAACGGGCCGGCGACATTGACGGCATAGATGTCGAGAAAGTCCTGCCGGGAGAGCGCGTCGAGATCGGCATGGTCGCGGGCGTGACGGGTGATTCCTGCATTGTTGACCAGAATATCCAGCCGGCCCCAGACACTGGCGGCGTCCGCCAGAGCCTTGCAGCCTTCTTCGGTTGAAACATCGGCCTGGACGAGCCGGGCCTGCGCCCCGAGGGCCTGGCAATCGGCGACTGTCTGTTCGGCATCGCTGATCGATTTCGTGCAGTTGATGATCACATCGGCGCCGCGTTCGGCCAGCCGCAGCGCGATTGAGCGTCCGAGCCCGGTGGCCGACCCCGTGACGATCGCCTTGCGCCCTGCGAGATCTTTCGTGTCTGCCATGCCCGGCCTCCCTGTCTGTTTTCTGTGTTCTGTCGTGCCTGCGCTTGTGGTCTCAGATTTCCGCGCCGTCAACGAAAGCTAAATGGCTGCGGGGTAAACAGGCCTGTACAATTGGAGGCTCAGGATATGATTCTGTTCCTGAATCTGGCCGTGGCGACCCTTATGGTTGCGATCACCTTCTCGATCCATTTCGCTGGCCTGGTCGGTCTGACCGCGCTGCTGCGCCGGCGGGGATCGGAGTTCCGGCGCCGGACGTCGAGAATGGGAGAAACGCTGGGGCAGGGCATCGGCATCCTGATTGTCGTGTTCAGCCTGTTCGCGCTGCATTCACTTCAGATCTGGCTCTATGCCTTTGCCTATCTGTTTGTGGGTGAGCTTCACCAGATCGAAACCGCGGTCTACTTCTCCACTTCGACCTTCACCACGGTCGGCTTCGGAGACGTGATCCTGTCGCACAACTGGCGGATGCTGGGCGTGGCCGAATCCATGAATGGTTTCCTCCTGATCAGCTGGTCGACGGCCTTCCTTGTATCGCTGACGGCCCGCGTGCGCGCCTTTGAGGCCAAGATTGAAGGCCGGGACGACTAGGCCTGCTCAGGCCGCTGCATCAGCTTCGCCGCGCCAACCGCCAGGCCCACCAGGACAATCCCGCCAACCAGCAGCGTCCAGGGATGGGCGCCGAACGTCTCGAAATACTGCGTATAGGCATGGATCGCGAGGAAGACGGTCGCGGTGACTGACAGGAAGCCGCCATTCCGGCTGCGGGCCATGATAGCGATCAGCAGGACCGGCCAGCCGATTGAAAAGACGGCTTCCGGTACATGCTGGGTGGCGGCGCGCCAGGTGTCCCAGTCATTGGCCTCGGCATAGCGGTCGTCCGGCCCGAGGTCGTCGCCCCAGAGCGAGCCGACCCAGAAGGCGAAGTTGACGAGGAAAAAGGCCGTGCGGGCGGCAATCCCGGCGAGGTTTTTCCAGGTCTCTGAAACCTGGCTGCGCAGGGCGTACAGGCCTGCTGTCAGCGTCCCGAAGACAAGAATGGTCATGACGGGCTGTTCGACGAACAGGCCGTAACAGGCGTGCCAGTAGCCTGTGCCTGTGCCGAACACGGCACCGAACGCTAGAACGGACAGCACCATCAGGAAGGCGGACCGGAACCAGAGGGCCCCCGCGCCAAGCAACATCGTGATCAACAGGGCAGGCAGGGTGGGGTCGGTCACATCCTCATATTGCCACCCAATCCAGCCGGCGAGCCCGAGCACACCCATCAGGGCGAGGCCCGCGGACAGGACTTTCAGCGAGGCATCCGGCGCGAACCGGCGGGTCATTTCAGCCGCCGCGACGGCCAGAAGGGCCAGAAGCAGGCCTGTCGTTGCGTCAGGCACCAGGGCAATGGCCCCGGCCGCGACGGCCAGTGCCCCCATGGTCAGGGACAGATTCACGAACAGTCCGAACCGCGAATCCGTCAGGGCCCGCGCCTCCAGGAGGCGGGTCATGTCGGCATTGATCAGGCCTTCGGCCTGCAGCTGTTGCGGGTCAATCCGGATCACGGACATGGCAACCTCCTGTAAGATAGTGAATGCTCACTAACAAATATTGCTGCCAATCGCAAGGCCTTTTGTCGCTCCGTCATGTGTGGACAAGTTCGGGTGTGCGGCGTAACTGCGGCGAGCTGTAAGTTTTCAAAGGCCTGCCGGGGTAGAGATGTTCAAGAAGATCCTGATTGCTAACCGTGGCGAGATCGCCGTTCGTGTCATCAAGACCTGCCGCCGTCTGGGCGTGCAGACAGTGGTTGTCTATTCCGACGCCGATGCCGGCTCCATGGCCGTCGAAATGGCCGATGAAACGGTTCATATCGGTCCGCCCCCGGCCGCAGAATCCTATCTGGTCGCTGACAAGATTATTGAGGCTGTGAAGGCCACCGGCGCCGAAGCCATCCATCCGGGGTTCGGCTTCCTGTCCGAAAATCCGGGCTTTGCGAAAAGGCTGGAAGAAGAGGGGATCGGCTGGATCGGTCCGAATGCCTTCGCCATTGAAGCCATGGGCGACAAGATCAGCTCCAAGAAGCTGGCCGCTGAGGCCGGGGTGTCCACGGTGCCGGGCCATATGGGCCTGATCGAGGACACGGAGGAAGCGGTGAAGATCTCCAGGGAGATCGGCTACCCGGTGATGATCAAGGCCTCGGCCGGCGGCGGCGGCAAGGGCATCCGCGTCGCTTATGACGACAAGGAAGTCGAAGAAGGCTTCCCGGCAGTGAAGGCCGAAGCGAAATCGTCTTTCGGGGACGACCGTGTCTTCATCGAGAAATTCATTCTTGAGCCGCGCCACATCGAGATCCAGGTGCTGGGCGACAAGCATGGCAACTGCATCTACCTGAATGAGCGCGAATGCTCGATTCAGCGCCGCAACCAGAAAGTCATTGAGGAAGCGCCGTCGCCGCTGCTCGATCCGGAAACCCGCAAGAAGATGGGCGAGCAGGCCGTGGCCCTCGCCAAGGCGGTGAACTATGACAGCGCCGGTACGGTGGAGTTTGTGGCGTCCGGCAAGGACAAGGGTTTCTACTTCCTTGAAATGAACACCCGCCTCCAGGTGGAGCACCCGGTGACCGAGATGATCACCGGCGTGGACCTTGTCGAGCAGATGCTGCGCGTTGCCTATGGCGAGACGCTGAAGCTCAAGCAATCCGACATCGGCATCAATGGCTGGGCCGTTGAAAGCCGTGTGTATGCAGAAGATCCGTACCGTAACTTCCTGCCGTCCATCGGCCGCCTGAAGCGCTTCAACCCGCCGGGCGAAGGCAAGCTGGGCGAGGGGGAGGTCCGCATGGACAGCGGCGTCCGCGAGGGCGACGAAATCTCCATGTTCTACGACCCGATGATCGCCAAGCTGATTACCTGGGGCAAGGACCGCGATGCGGCGCTCGACACGCATGTCGAGGCCCTCGACCGGTTCCAGATCGATGGCATTCAGGACAATATCCCCTTCATCGCCGCCGTGATGGACGAAAAGCGCTTCCGCTCCGGCAATATCACCACGGCCTATATCAAGGACGAGTTCCCGGACGGCTTTGACGGTGTGCCGGCGACAAAGACGCAGGAAGCCCAGCTGGTTTGCGCTGCCGCTTATGTGCACGGCTTCCTGTCGCGCCGCGCTGCGCTGACCTCCGGCCGTATGGCGCCGGTGCCGGAAGCCCGCCGCGACTGGATCGTGATCCTTGGCGACAAGCAATACCCGGTCACGCTGGATCTGGGCGGGGACGGCGATGCGGAAATCTGCATCGATGGCGGCAAGCCGCACTCGCTGGTCACCGACTGGCTGCCCGGCCAGCACCTCGTCGAGGGCTCGCTGGACGGCAAGGCATTCGCGGTGAAGTTCGCGGATCGCACCGAAGGTTACCTGTTCCGCCACCGGGGCGTTGCCCTGCGCGCGCTGGTCTGCACGCCGCAGATTGCGGAACTGCACGCCCGCCTGCCGGAGAAGCCGAAGCCGGACACGTCGAAGTTGATCATCTCCCCCATGCCCGGCCTGGTTGTATCCATTGATGTGGAACTCGATCAGGAAGTGCAGGAAGGCGAAGCCGTCTGCGTCGTCGAAGCCATGAAAATGCAGAATATTATCAGGGCAGAAGCGACCGGAACGGTCAAAGCGATCAATGTTGGCGCTGGCGACAGCGTCGCTGCCGACGAGATTATGGTCGAGTTCGCCTGAATTCGGGACGAATTAACCTCCCAATAATCAAATTGCCGCGCTATCCTGCCGCAAGGGTATCCGGGTTGGCTGACAAAGCCGCCCGGGCATACCTGTGGGGGACGGCAGATTTCCCCCCATATTGAAAGATCATCGTGGGGACCGGCAATGAACCTTCTTTTTAGTCCGAATGGACGCATCGACCAGCCAACCTATTGGCGGGCCGTCCTGATCCTGCTCTGTATCAGCGCCGCGCTGAATGTCGTGTCGGCCTATGTGTCGCCGATTCTGGGGGTGGCCAGTATCATCTTCATCTGGCCCTGGATCGCTGTACACGCCAAGCGCTTCCACGATGCCGGCAAGACCGGCTGGCTCACGCTCGCCATGATCGTGCTTGCGGTTATCGTTTCCTTCGCCGCGCAGGCCATCCTGCCAGTCCTGTTCGGGGTGGATGTCGCCGGCATGCAGAGGGAAATGGAAGAGAACATGGCGGACTATTTGTCCTCCAACGACCCGGGGGCTGCGATGGCCTATGTCATGCAGGAAACGAAGCGGATGGCGCAGGCGCAATTGCTGCCGGCCATCCTGTCCACGGCGATTGTGACCGGTGTGGTGGGCTTCGTGATGAGCCTGTTCAAGACGGACCCGAATGACAACCCGTATGGCCCCGGACCAGGCGGAGCAGGTGCCACGTTCAGCTAAGCCAGTAGAGTTCTGCCGTCTCTATGCGGACGGCATGCCGTCAGAATGATCAACCGTCCGGGGGCTTCAATGGGGACCCGGCAACACAAGGAGACCTGAAATGGTCAGTTTTCCAGACGCAATAAAAATGTTCTTCGCGCGATACACCGATTTCCAGGGGCGCTCGATGCGCTCGGAATATTGGTGGGTCTACCTGTTCAACATGATCCTCGCGCTCATCTGGGTCATCCTGTTCTTTGTTCTTGGTGGAATCAACTTGAACACCGAGCAGGTCTCGCCGTTTGGCTTCATCCTCATTGCACTGATCGTGATTTACGGTCTGGCGATTATCATTCCCGGTATCGCACTGTTTGTGCGCCGGCTGCACGACATCAACCAGACGGGCTGGATTTATCTTGGTCTGATGGTGGCGAGCATGATCCCGGTGCTCAATATCATCGCGTCGATCGTCATGATTGTCATCGCCTGCATCCCGGGCACCAGGGGACCGAACAAGTATGGTCCGGATCCGCTGAACCCGGGCGCCGGCACTGCCGACACGTTTGTCTGAGCGGCGCGCACGCTCCGTTCCCGGCCTCGGCTGGGCATAAATTTCCGAGCCGGGCCCTTGCGGGGTCCGGCTCTTCATTGTGCGGGTTTCTCTTGCGTCAATTTATCGTTTATTGATAAGAACGCGGCAGAAGATCCGACCTGACAACAGGAGTATTTCATTTCATGGACATTTCCCGTGTCCTGCTGAGCCCGAAAGGCCGCATCGGCCCGCGCGATTTCCTGCGTGGCCTGATCCTGCTGACGGGGGCCGGTCTGATCATTCAGGTCCTGACGGTCGTTGCCTCCATCGGGGCTGCGATTCTGCAATACCCGATGCTGTGGGGCTATTTCTGCGTCTTCGCAAAACGCCTGCATGATGCCGGCCAGACGGCGTGGTTCAACGTGCTGATCCTGTTCGGCTTTGTTGTGGTCACGTCGATCCTGAATGCCGTGCTGCTGCCGGTCCTGTCGCCGAACATGATGCCGTTGATGACCCAGATCCAGGAGATCGGCCTAAAGGACGGGTTTGGCGGCATGCTGCAGGCCCAGCAGGAACATGCGCTCCAGATTGCCCGGGGCACGGCCCTGACCACGCTTGCCAGTTTCCTGATCGGCAGCGCCGTCCTCGCCCTGCTCGGGTCTCGTCTGCCGTCCGATCCGGAGGCCAATGCCCACGGGCCGGCCACCGGCCATTCTGACACGCCCTGATACTTCGCATCTGACACTTCGCTCAAGGACCTGCCCACGCATGAAACCCTCTTATCCCGACGCGATTGACCCGCACCGCCCCTGGATCAAGGACGCGCGTGACAATCCCCACGAGATGAACTGGGGCCAGACCCTGTTCAATCCGCTTGGGTCGAGCCCGAAGCTGCATTTCACCCGCGCGTGGACCTTTATGTTCATGGGCCGGTTGCTGCTGCTCATCGTGCCGGTGTTTGCCGTGTTTGTGGCGTCGCTGTCAGGTGCAGACCTGAGCGGTCTCTGGAAGCCGGTGGACGGTTTTTTCCTGCCGGTCCCGGAAGTGCTGCTGCCCTTCTTCGTGTTCGTGATCGTGACGGAGTTCACCTCCTGGATTGCCCATGTCCGCCGCTTCAACGAGGCGCACAAGTCGCCACTTCTGGCGACGATCGTTCTGGTTCCGCTGATGTTGGGCCTGGTGGCGTTCTTTGCCGGCGCACAGGGTGGCATCAAAAAGTATGAAGACATGCATGCGCCGAAACCTGCCGTGTCGGCCGAAGCGGACGCCGGGCAGGGCGTAGGCGCCGCTGCCGCGCCTGCGGAGCAAGCAGCCAGGAGGCAGCCGCAGAAAGGCCCCAAGGGGCCACCGCAAAGCGAACGTGACATGGCCGCCGGGAGCGGACTCGGGCTTGCCATGTTGGTTTGGGGGCCAGCCTCCTTCTTTGTGATGCTCTGGACGTTGCTCTATGTCGCCCGCATGCCGAATGGCGGGGTTGGCCGGTTCCGGACCGGCAGCGACATCGCGCAGGGCGAGGACGAGGTTCCTTCCGCTTACGCGGCTGGCTGAAACGGGGCAGGCACCGGCACAAGCTGGCTGTCGAACACCACCTCGAACGCATCGCGCAGGGCGATGTCCGCATCCGCCATTGAGGCAGGAATGCCAAGATCGGCGAGGCTGGTCACGCCATAGCGCGGATCGGCAATGCCGCAGGGAGTGATGCCGGTGAAGTGCTCCAGGTCGGGTTCCACATTCAGGCTGATGCCGTGGAAGCTGACCCAGCGTTTCAGGCGCACCCCGATGGCGGCGATCTTGTCCTCGCGCAGCGGGCCGCCGGCCTGCGTCCGGTCGACCCAGACACCGACCCGGCCGTCGCGGGGGCCGGACTCGATATTGAAGCTTTGCAGCGCCGTGATGATCCAGCGTTCGAGATTCTGCACGAAGGCGCGCACGTCCTTGCCGCGCTGGCCCACATTCAGCATCACATAGGCCACCCGCTGGCCGGGGCCGTGATAGGTGTATTGCCCGCCGCGCCCCGCATCGAAAACGGGGAATCGGGCAGGGTCGCGCAGGTCGTCCAGCTTTGCTGACGTCCCCGCTGTATAGAGCGGCGGGTGCTCCAGAAACCAGACGAGTTCCGGCGCGCCGTCCTCGTAAATCGCCCGCGCCCGTGCCTCCATGAAGGCCAGCGCATCTTCGTACGGAACGGGCTGATCGGACACAGCCCATTGAACAGGAGGAAATTTGTGCATCACGCCCCGCATATAGGGTGTATTCGGGGCTTCACAAAGCGGCAGGCGGGCCTTATACGGCGCCTTCGCCTCGAATGAGACATGTGCGGTCGTGGCGGAATTGGTAGACGCGCAGCGTTGAGGTCGCTGTGGGGCAACCCGTGGAGGTTCGAGTCCTCTCGACCGCACCATTCATTCGCGATTGGCGCTTCGCGCCAAAAAATCGATCGAGGATCGATTTTAGCGAATGAATGAATCCTTTGATGTTTCCCGCTTCGCTACGCTGCGCGATGAAACTGGCTCAGGGCTGCTCATTCCCTGTGACGCTTCGCGCCAAAAAATCGATCGAGGATCGATTTTAGCGAATGAATGAATCTTTGATGTTTCCCGCTTCGCTACGCTGCGCGATGAAACTGGCTCAAGGCTGCTCATTCCCGGCGACGTTCCGAGATGGATCGCGTTCAGGGCTGCTGTGCGGGGCACGAACAGCCCTGATGCGACAGCGGTTTACTCCACCGAAGCCACCTGGAACTGGCCCAGCGCGTCTTCGGCTGGCGCGAAGCCCGGCTTCAGGGCGGCGCTGGTGTAGAAGTCCCGATAGGCTGCTTCCGTGTCTTCCAGCGCCCAGTGGGCCAGCGCGCGATTGTAGTAGGCGATATGCCGGTTTTCCGGCGACACGGCCTCGATGTCCGACAGGGCCTCAATCGCTTCATCTGCGCGTCCCAGCCGGATCAGCGTCGCCGCGAGGCTGATGGATATATCGCTGCGTTTCGGGCCGAGGCCAGCCGCTTCCTGCAGGCGGGTGAGGGCAGGCTCGAAGTCGCCAAGGCGCAGGCTGACAATGCCGGAATTGGCAAGCGTTGCGGCTCTGTCTGCAAGTGTCAGGGTGCGATCGTCGAGGGCCGCCTCGCAAATCCGCTTCAGTGCGGGAGAGGCGGCACCGGGCTCAGCGATGCCTTTCGCGCAGGCTTCGGCAGGGGGCGGTCCGTTGTAATAGACGTCCGGCGCGGCGAAGGCCGGGTCAGCGGAAAATCCGAGGGCGAGCAGGCCGGCGGTGATGTGTCGGGAGGAAAACATGGGAAGAGCCTTTCTTGCTACAATCTTGCTACAATTAGTGTATATACACGTTATGGCGTGTGCCGAGACGTGCGGGAAAGTCCCCGTCCGGGTGAGGTGTGCCGGACGGGGTTAGAAAGGTCGACATACGGAGGTGTCTGCCGAACCCATGTTTAGTGTATATGCACTAATATGGATTTCCATACAAGGACTCTAATTTCTGAGCTTAGTAAAACTGGGCGTTATTGAACATCGTCTCGAAAGACTGCATATACACGGGGTGATGGTTGATCCCGATGAACTCCTCTCTGAAGTCACAGGCACCTGCGTGGCGGGGCGTGTGTTGCGGGCGGCGCGCCTTATCACCCGCCACTATGACGATGCGCTGCGCCCGACCGGACTAACGATTACCCAATTCGGACTATTGCATGTGATCGGCCGGTATGAGCCGGACTCCATCTCCCGTGTCGCCGAGTTGATGAATCTGGACCGCACCTCTCTGTCACGGAACCTGAAGCCGCTCGAAAAGGCCGGCTATGTCCATCGCGGCAATGAGGGGACGGGCCGCAAGCGCCGCGTCCTGCTCACCACGCTCGGGCTCAAAAAGCTGGAAGAGGCGCGGCCCTACTGGAAGGAAGCCCAGGCGAAAATGGAAGCCGTTCTGGGCGAGCCCCATCTCGGCAATCTCACCCTGGCCCTGCGGGAAGTCCGCCCGGACGTGCTGTCTTCCTGATCTGATGATCCCGTCTTCCCCGGAACGACGTTACGGCAGGTCTTGTCCTTCACAGACCTGACCGGCACATAGCCCGCGACAGATCCAGAGCAGAGGTAACCCATGTCCTATCCCGATCAGGCCCTGGCCGAGGAAATCGGCGAGCGCGTCGAGCGTTTCGTCCGCGAAACCGTCGCCACGTATGAGCATGATCCGCGCCTTGGGGATCATGGCCCTTCTGAAGAGCTTGTGCGGGAATTGCGCGCAAAGGCCCGTGAGGCCGGCGTGATGACGCCGCACATCCTGCCGGATCACACGCACCTGTCGCAGCGGGGTACGGCACATGTGCTGAAAAAGTCCGGTCTGTCGCCGCTTGGCCCGGTCGCCTGCAATACCGGCGCGCCGGACGAGGGCAACATGTTCCTCCTCGGCAAGGTCGCCACAGAGGCGCAGCGCGCCCGTTTCCTCGACAAGCAGCTGACCGGCGAAGCGCGGTCTGCCTTTTTCATGACCGAACCGTCTGCCGACAATGGGGCCGGATCGGACCCGTCCATGATGAAGACGGTCTGCGTGCAGGAGGGCGACGAGTGGGTGATCAACGGCCACAAGACCTACATCACCGGGGCAGAGGGCGCCTCCGTCGGCATCGTCATGGCCAAGGCGGAAGAGGGGGCCTGCATGTTCCTCGTCGACCTGCCGCACCCGGCGATCCGGATCGTTCGCCTGCTGGACACGATCGATTCCTCCATGCCGGGCGGACACGCTGAAATCCGCATCGAGAATCTGCGCGTTCCGGCGAGCGACATGCTGGGCAATCCCGGCGAGGGCTTCCGCTATGCGCAGATCCGTCTTGCTCCGGCGCGCCTGTCGCACTGCATGCGCTGGCACGGCGTTGCGACCCGCGCGAACGAGATCGCCGCCAGCTATGCCTGCCGCCGCCAGGCGTTCGGCAAGCTTCTGATCGACCATGAGGGCGTCGGCTTCATGCTGGCCGAGAACCAGATCGACCTGAAACAGGCTGAGCTGATGATCGACTGGTGCGCCGATGCGCTGGATGCCGGCGAGAACGGCAATGTCGAAAGCTCCATGACGAAGGTTGCGGTGTCAGAGGCCCTGTTCCGGGTGGCCGACCGATGCGTCCAGGTGATGGGCGGCATGGGCGTCAGCCGCGACACGATCGTGGAGCAATTGTTCCGCGAGGTCCGCGCCTTCCGCATCTATGACGGGCCGACCGAAGTGCACAAATGGTCGCTCGCCAAGAAGATCAAGAAGGCCGAACTGAACAGGTCTGCCTGACGCCCTCTTGCCGCGGCGCAGCAACAGCGGCAAGACAGGCGCCATGACCGATGTGTCCACGCCTTCCAATCCGGCGCCAGAACCGCCGAATGTCGATCCGGACCTGCTGGACGATCTCGCCGACGCCGTCGATGAGAAAGATACCCGCTGGCTGGCGCGGACGCTGCAGCGCATGCACCCGGCCGACGCGGCGGACCTGCTGGAAGCGCTGCCTTTCGACACCTTCTCAGAGGCGGTCGAACAGCTGGGCGGGGAGCTGCCGTCCGACATCCTGATCGAGCTGCGCGATTCCTACCGGGAAGAGGCGGTCGATGTCCTGCCGGATACAGCGGTTGCCAGCGCCCTCGACGAACTGGATTCCGATGATGCGACCGTCATCCTCGAAGATCTTGAGGATGAACGCCGCGAGCGCATCCTGGAAGACCTGGAACCCTTCGACCGGGCCCAGCTGGAGCGCGGCCTCGCCTATGAAGAGGAATCGGCCGGCCGTCTCATGCAGACGGAATTCGTGGCCGTGCCGGAATACTGGACCGTCGGCCATGCCATCGACCATGCGCGGGAGCTTGGTGAAGAACTGCCGGAAGTCTTCTACGAAATCTATGTGATCGATCCGGCCTACCGGCTGCAGGGGATCGTCCAGCTGGCGACGCTGATGCGGACGCCGCGCGAGGTGCAGCTCTCCGACATCATGACCGACCCTCTGTCGGATGTCCGGACTGACATGGATCAGGAAGAAGTGGCGTTCCAGTTCCAGAAATACTCGCTGGCCTCGGCGCCGGTGAAGGACACGGCCGGACGCCTCGTCGGGATGATCACGGTCGATGACATGGTCGACGTTATCCAGGAAGAGGCCGAGGAAGACCTGTTCTCGCTGTTGAACGTCAGCTCGGCCGACGGGGCGGACTCGGTTGTCGACACCGTGCGGGCGCGGGCGCCCTGGCTGGCCGTAAACCTCGTCACGGCGTTCATCGCGTCCGGCATCATCTCGATCTTCCAGGGAACGCTGAACCAGGTCGTGCAGCTGGCGATCCTGATGCCGGTGGTTGCGGCCCTGGGCGGTAATGCCGGCAGCCAGGGCCTCGTTGTGGCCGTGCGCGCCATTGCCGAGCGCCAGCTGGAAGGGGACGCCGTGCGCCGGGCGATCCTGCGCGAAGCGTTGACCGGTCTGGTGAACGGCATTCTCTTTGCCATCGGTGTCGGCCTCGTTGCTCTGATCTGGTTCCACGATGTGAAACTGTCGCTCGTCCTCGCCTCGGCCATGATGGCGACGTTCCTGTGGGCGGCCTTTTCCGGGATCCTCGTGCCGCTTGGCCTGAAGAAGCTGGGGGCTGACCCGGCCGTGGCCTCCTCGGTCTTTGTGTTGACGCTGACCGATGTGATGGCATTTTTCTCCTTCCTGGGGCTGGCGACGCTGGTTCTGCTCTGAGGTCCGGTTTCTGACGTGCCGTATGCACGCCGGACTCACGCATCAGGGGAAAAGGCGCGCCATTTGCACGGGCACGTCATAGAAAAACACCAACTGTTTCAATACGGGAGCCATCTGTCTTGGCCCTGCCAACACGCACGTCCGGAGCCGGGGTCGAGCTTATCAAGAGCTTCGAGGGCTTTCGTGCGCGTGCAACCCGTCTGCCGGACGGCACCTGGATCGTCGGTTTTGGCCACACGTCCGGGGCCCGGGAAGGCCTTCGCGTCACCCGCGCAGATGCCGAACTCGTGCTGCGCCATCATGATCTGAAGCCCATCGAAGACCTGATCGGCCAGCGTGTCCTGACGCCGCTGACCCAGAATGAATTCGATGCGCTGGTCTCTTTCGCCTTCAATATCGGGCCGCAGGCTTTCCTCGACTCCAATGTGCTGGCGCTGCTGAACAGCGGCGAACGCCTGCAGGCGGCCGAGGGCATGACGGCCTGGCGCAAGGCGCAGGTGGATGGTGAGGTTCGCGTGGTCGATGCGTTGGTGCGCCGGCGCGCGGCCGAGAAGGCTTTGTTCCTGGAGCATCCCTCCGGGCGGATCCCTGTGCCCGGCGCGCTTTTGCGCCCGCAATACGACCCGGGCGCCGCCCTGGCCATGTCGCGGGAGCGGGCCGTGGTGATCGAAGCGCGCACCGAGGATGGCCGCATTTCTGCCGCGCCGCCGAGGCCCGCATCCGAAACCGCACCGCAGGCCGCGGCCCGCGCCGTGTCCGAGCGGATGTCGAAACTTCTTGGTGATGAGCCGGAAACCGGCCGCTCTGCCGAAGGGGTTGCCCACGGTGTGCCCACGGCTGACGAGATTACCCGCGCCGTCTCGGCCCTGGCCGAGCCGGATGGGGCAGGGGAAGACCACCCGGACAACAACATCATTGAGGCCCGTCAGATCTCCGCAGCGCCCCCGCGCCAGCCGGATGAGCCAGCGCCGCAACGCGTCCCGGCCGCCGCGCATGAAGGCAAGCGGGAAATCCTGCGTCCGCCGGCCCTGCCGCCATCGCGCAGCAATGGGATGAACGGCGATATCAGCCTCATGCGCTGGCTACCCTATGCGCTGCTGTCAGGGCTGGGATTGTGGGGCGTGTTCGAAGGCGTCCGCCGGACAGTCGCCCCTTCCGTGCAGCGCTTTCCAGGCAGTGCCGGCGAGGCCTATGTCGGGCCGCTGCTGGCCTTCGGCTCAGCCCTCCTGAGCGTGCTGGCGATCTACTATCTTTACCGCGCGATTACCCGGCAGGATTGATAGCTGACAGGACCGGAACGGCCTGCTAATCAACCGCCATGATTGCGAACACATATCCTGTTTTGAACTTCGACCTCGGCGAAACGGCCTGAGCATGAAGACCCGCCTGGCGACGTCTGACGATGCCGGATGGATCGCCGGCATCTACGCGCCCTACGTCCGCGACACCGTCATCTCGTTCGAGATGGAGCCCCCCTCGGCAGAGGAGATGGCCCGGCGGATTGAAACAACCCTGCAGACCCATCCCTGGCTTGTGGCCGAAGACGGTGGCCAGCCGCTCGGCTATGCCTATGCCTCGCCGCACAGGGCCCGGGCGGCGTATCGCTGGTCCTGTGATGTCAGCGTCTATGTCGCCCCGCAGGCGCAACGCCGGAGCGTGGGCACGAAGCTCTACGTCCGGTTGCTGGATATGCTGGAAGAGCAGGGGGTCAGGAATGCCTTTGCAGGGATCGCCCTGCCAAACGCCGCCAGCATTGCCCTGCATGAGCGCCTCGGCTTCACGCATCTCGGAACCTACCGCGATGTCGGCTACAAGCTTGGCGCGTGGCACGATGTCGGCTGGTGGCAGAAGATCCTGTCCGATGCTCCCGGTGTGCCACGAGACCCCGTGCCTTTGCCGGAAATCAATCCCGGCCGCTAGACGCGATGTCTGTCAGGCGCGGGCGCGGCGTTCGCCAAAGTCTGTGGGGATACTGAGTACCTGGCCGATCACCGTGACGAGGGACCGCTCGTCGATCGGCTTGGAGACATAGCCGTCGAAGCCTTTTGCGAGATACTTTTCCCGGTCGCCGCGCATGGAATCGGCCGTCAGGGCAATGACCGGTACGCTGCGGTTCAGGCTGCCGGAATTGCGCAGGCGCTTGAATGCTTCCGCGCCATCGAGCCCCGGCATGTGAATGTCCATCAGGACAACGTCGAACGGTTCGTAATCGAGCGCTTCGAGGGCCTCATTGCCATCCCCGGCTTCGGAAACGACAAGGCCGTAATGTTCGAGGAAGGTCCGCGCGACGCGCCGGTTGACGTGGTTGTCGTCCACCACCAGGGCGCGGCGTTCGCTGAGGCCATCCTGCTTCGCCGATGGTGCAGCGGGCCTTGGAAGCACTGTGTCGTGCATGTGGAGCACGTCTCCGGCTTCTGCCTCAAATTTCAGTGTAAAGACAGACCCGCGTCCGATCTCGCTGACTGCGGTCACATCGCCGCCCATCATGCGGGCGAGCTTTCGTGTAATTGGCAGGCCGAGACCGGTGCCGCCGAAGCGGCGTGTCGTGGATCCGTCGGCCTGCGAGAAGCTTTCGAAGATGCGGTCCATTTTCTCCGCCGGAATGCCGCATCCGGAATCCGAGATATGCACGATGACCCGGGCTTTCCCGGTCGTGGTCGGCTCGCAGGTCACCACGACCATCACTTCGCCTTTGTCAGTGAACTTGATGGCATTCGAGACCAGGTTACCGACGCACTGGCGCACACGTACCGGGTCGAACTTCAACCGGGACGGAACACTGGGGTCGATGAAAAGCTGGAGATGGATGCCTTTTTCCTCGGCCGTTGCCTGATGCAATTTGATCATGCGGCTGAGCTTGTGGCGGAGGTCTGCGGCGACTGGTGTGACTTCCAGCTTGCCGGCCTCGATCTTCGAGAGGTCCAGGATGTCGTTCAGGATCGACATCAGCGTCTTGCCGGAATCGAGGATGGTGGCGACCTGTTCTTTCTGGTCCGGCGTCAGGCTCGAATGGGCCAGCACCTGCGTCATGCCCAGAACACCGTTCAGGGGGGTGCGGATCTCATGGCTCATATTCGCCAGGAATTCGGATTTGAGCCGGGTTGCCTGTTCTGCGCGGTTCAGGGCATCGCGCAGTTCATGTGCCTGGCGGCGCTCTTCGCGGATGTCGCGCACAGACGTGATGAAGACCCGTTCGCCTTTTTCGCCCCAGCGGGCGCTGGTCAGGGACAGTTCAACCTGGTTTGTGCCGCCGGATTTTGTTGGCGTCTCCCGCTGCGTGACGTGCCGCAGCATTTCACCGCTGGCGAGCTTCATCGCCAGCTCGGGGTCCGGCACATAGGTTTCATCGCCGGTCAGGATACCGACATCCTTGCCGATGAGATCCTCTTCTGTGAATTCGGACATCTCGCAGAGGGCCCGGTTCACATAGACGATCCGGCCGGCGGAATCGTTCAGGATAATGCCGTGCAGAGCATTGTCGCAGGCCGTTTTCGCCAGTTCGTACAGGCGTAGCGCCTGGTCACGCTCCGCGGCGATCTCGGTGATTTCGTGAGAGACGGACAAGGCGCGGCGTTCCGGGCCATGGTCGATCGGAATGATCGTCGTCTTCATCACCTTGCCGAGCTTTTTCGCGACCCGGCCTTCCGCTGTCGTCAATGTACGCGGTTCTCCCGTCTCGATCACATCGATGACGGCGTGGGTCATTTCGGTGTTTTTATAAGCAGGATCGAATTCGAAGATGCGCATGCCGACGATGCTTTCGCCATCGGGCCGGATCGATTCATTCATGAGCCGGTTGGAGGCGGTCCATTCAAGATCAATCAGTTTACCGGAATCATCACGTACGGCGGCGGCCTCGCCGATGACCACCGGCAACATATCCCAAAGTGTCATATCCATACGCATTGCTCCCAGCCTCCCCCATCAGCCTCAGGGGAGGCTGACCGAATATGTTTAATACTGTATTGAAGATTACAGGTTGGACAGAAACGTGGGTTCCGGTTGAGGCATTGTGACGAGATTTGCGTCGTCCAGTGCGAGCAGGGCGGCCTGATAACCGGACTCGACGGAGGCGTCGTAGTTCTCCCAGTCGCGCAGCTCTGTTTCCGCAAGTTCCGGCAGGATCAGCACGTCTGTCATGTCCCGGCCAAACTCTGTGTCTGCCCGGATCGTTGCAGATCGCATCAGCACGCCGGCAATTGGCGGTGGACTGGAAAAGCCATGGCGCGCCACCCAGCGGAAAAAGCCTGCAGGCTTTTCGAACTCGTCGATTTTCAGGCCTTCCGGCTGGCGCGTCACGTCAGAGCCGATGACGAAGCCGCGATGCATGTCGCGCATCACATCCACCGGGAAATTGTTCAGAACAGCGCCATCGACCAGAAGGTCTTTCCCGTCCACGACCGGCGGCAGGATGCCGGGCAGGGAGATCGTGGCGCGCAATGCCTCGCGAAGCAGGCCCGTCCGGTGGATCCTCTGTGTGCCGGTCATCAGATTGGTTGAGGTGGCGAAGAAGGGGATGGCGAGGTCGCCGATTTCGGCCTCTCCGAAATGCTCTTTCAGGCGGGCATTCACACGCGCGCCTTTCACCATGCCGACGACGGGCAATGTATAGTCTCCGAGTGGATTGCTCTCGACGAAGGCCTTGCGGATGCGCCTGTCGATCTCGGCATCGTTCCAGCCCATGGCCACACAGGCAGCAATCACCGAGCCCATGGACGCGCCGCCGACGAAGTCGATCGGGACGCCCCGGTCGCGCAGCGCCCGCACAACGCCGATATGGGAATAGGCGCGGGCCCCGCCGCCGGACAGGATCAGGCCAACAGAGAGCCCGGCCATGACACGGGCCAGCCGGTCGCAATTCGGGCCCTCCATGCCCTGCCAGTGAAACAGACGGCTCGCCCCGGCTGCCTCCAGCCATTCAACCGGCCTGCAGGCCCGCCGGTTGTCGCCCGGATGCAGCAGCAGCACATCGACCAGTTTCAGTTCGCGGGCAGGAGAATGGTCTTCCGGCATCAGCGGGTTGGACGGTTTGGCATCGGCCCGGCCAACGACCCAGATCCGGTCTGCCTGGCGGACCGACAGCCGGTACCAGCGCGTGTCCCCGATCGTGGAGGTCAGGATCACCACATCGTGGCGTTGCTCCAGATCGTCGAAAAAGGCGGCGGGCTTGTCGGCGCCCAGCGACTCGCCGACGACAATTGCCTTTTTGCCCAGCGCTTCGACGCTCGCCCGCAATGCCATGGCGCGCAGTTCCAGGTCGATCGTCGGCGAGGTCGCGACCATCGTGAACACTTTCGGTGCGGAGCTGACATTGCGCTGGCCCTCGCGGCCGACGCGGCGAAGGATGATGCGGATCATCTGTTCCAGCAGTTCCGGCTCCGACTTGACCAGCTGGTGCCAGCCTTCGCGGGAAAAGCCGACAATCTCGGAGTCGCGCAGGGCGTAGATGGAGCTGGTGTGCGGGGCGTCTTCGGCGGCGCCATCGCCGTCCAGATCGATCCCGCCGAGGAACAGCGCCATCTCGCCCACCGGTTCGCCCGGGCGGATATGGCCGATAAATTCGGTCTGTCCGTTCGGATTGGGACGAAAGGCGCCGAGGGCCCCGGACAGGACAAAATAGACCATGTCGGCCGGTTCATTGCGCAGGAACAGCGTCCCGCCAGCCGGAACGCAGAACCAGGACGCTTCGCGCCCGGCGGCCTTCATCGCCTTGGCCGGCACATCCTTCAGGAAGGCAATCGCCTTCAGGGAGGGAGTAACATCCAGCTTCATGTTCCTGAACATGCGCATCAGCGGTGGCCTTTCCTGGGGGGCTGTTCGGTCAGTCTGGTAAAATCCGGTGACACCCGCGTGACACCTGCCCCACTGACAGCTAAGCCTGCCTGAAACTTCTGAAGGGAGGCTGAATGCCCGTCCTGAAATCCAGTCTCGACGTCGCAGGCCCGCGCTTTGCCGCGAACCAGTCTGCCATGGAACGCCTGCTCGAAGATTTGCGGGCGCACACGTCCAAAGCCGCGCTTGGCGGGCCGGAGGCCTCGCGCCAGCGCCACATGGACCGGGGCAAGCTGCTTCCGCGGGACCGGGTTGAGCGCCTGCTGGATCCGGGCAGCGCCTTTCTGGAGATCGGCGCGCTGGCCGCCCATGGCATGTATGGCGATGAGGCGCCGGCTGCCGGAATCATCACCGGCGTTGGCCGGGTTGAAGGCCGCGAATGCATGATTGTCTGCAACGACCCGACCGTGAAGGGCGGCGCCTACTTCCCCATTACGGTGAAGAAGCATTTGCGGGCCCAGGAGATCGCGCTCGAAAATCATTTGCCTTGCATCTACCTTGTCGATTCAGGCGGTGCAAATCTGCCCCACCAGTCGGAGGTCTTTCCGGACCGGGAACATTTCGGGCGGATCTTCTACAATCAGGCGAAGATGAGCGCGAAGGGCATTCCCCAGATCGCCGCTGTCATGGGCTCTTGTACGGCGGGCGGCGCCTATGTGCCGGCCATGTCGGACGAGACGGTGATCGTGCGCAAGCAGGGCACGATCTTCCTCGGCGGGCCGCCGCTGGTGAAGGCCGCGACAGGGGAGGTGATCTCGGCGGAGGATCTTGGCGGGGCCGATGTACACGCCCGCCGCTCCGGCGTGGCCGACCATTACGCCGCGCACGACTCCCACGCGCTGGCCATTGTGCGCTCTATCATCCGTACACTATCTACTCCGAAGCCTCAGCCCTTTGAGTTGACCGAACCGGCTGAGCCGCTTTACGACCCGGCCGAGATGCACGGCCTCGTGCCGCAGGACGTGCGAGAGCCCTATGATGCCCGCGAAGTCATCGCGCGCCTTGTCGATGGCTCGGAGTTCCATGAGTTCAAGAAACTCTATGGCGAGACGCTCGTCTGCGGCTTTGCCCGGCTCTACGGCATGCCGGTGGCGATCCTCGCCAATAATGGCATTCTCTTCTCCGAAAGCGCTCAGAAGGCGGCCCACTTCATTGAGCTGGCCGACCAGCGCCGTATCCCGCTCGTCTTCCTGCAGAACATTACCGGTTTCATGGTCGGCTCGAAATACGAGGCCGGCGGCATCGCCAAGGACGGCGCCAAGATGGTGACGGCTGTGGCCACGGCCAGCGTGCCGAAATTCACCGTCGTCACCGGCGGCAGTTTCGGTGCCGGCAATTACGGCATGTGCGGCCGGGCCTATTCTCCGCGCTTCCTGTTCATGTGGCCGAATGCCCGCATCTCCGTCATGGGCGGCGAGCAGGCCGCGTCCGTGCTTGCTACGGTCAAGCGCGACGGGATTGAGCGCAAGGGCGGGGAATGGTCCGCAGACGAAGAAGACTCCTTCAAGCAGCCGATCCGCGATCTCTACGAAGCTGAGGGCAGTCCGTACTTTTCCACCGCGCGCCTCTGGGATGATGGCATCATCGATCCGGCCGATACGCGCCGCGTGCTGGGCCTTGCCCTCTCGGCCAGCCTCAACGCCCCCTTCGGCGAACGCGGCTTCGGCGTTTTCCGTATGTAGGCGGTCGGACTGTCGATCATTAAAATCGTGTCGTGAACCCGTTTTCACGCAACATGAACGCGTCTCTGACGTAGGCTCCGATCTGTCGCAGGTGAGGCGGCGCAGCACATTCAGGAGAGACGCGATGCCACGCACCCCATTCCTTGTGGTCGCCGCCTTTGCCACGGCCCTGATGGGCCATGCGGGCGAGATGCCGGACTTTTCCGGCCTCGACACGGACGCCGACGGCCGCCTCAGCGAGGCCGAATTCGTCTCGTGGAAAACCTCCGGCGACCGGGCCGCCGAAGCAGAGGCCGTCGCCAAATTCACGAAATTCGACGCCGATGCCGACGGCTATGTGCTGGAGGCCGAATATAATGCGGCCATCGATGCCTGGCGCACCGGCCCCAAACGCCTGATCCCCGAAGACGGGATTGATAACGAATAGGAACCGGACGGCAAAACGAGCTGAGCTCGAGCACTGTCCGAAGACGGCCTCCCGCGCGCGGCGGGGGGCCGTCGCTTTGTTGCAGGTATGGGTTTGCCGCTGCCATCCCTTCCGGGCGGGATCGAAACCGGTTAAACCGCCAGCGGAAAGGCGGGGATATGTCCGGAAATCGATTCGACCTTATCCGGCTCGTCCTGGCGACGACCGTCTTTGCCTATCACGCGGTGGTGCTGACCGCGCTGACCCCCGCTGGCCCGCTCGAATCCGGATTCGCTGTGGCGGCGGAGCTTTCGATCCAGGGCTTCTTCATCGTCTCCGGTGCGCTGGTTGCGGGATCGCTCGCCCGCTCAGAAACGGTGGCGAATTATGCCGGCAAGCGCATCCGGCGGCTCTATCCGGCCTATGCCACGGTCATTCTCATTCCCGCCATGATCAGCCTGGTGTTGACCGGCAATGCCGCCGGTGTCGCCCGTTATGTGGGGGCCAATCTGGTCTTCCTGAATTTCCTGTCGCCGGATCTCCCCGGCCTCTTCGCGGATAACCGGTTCACGGCGGTCAATGGCGCGCTCTGGACGCTGAAAGTGGAGGTGATGTTCTACTTCGCTCTGCCGGTGATCGCACTTCTGATGCGGGCCTTCGGACGGGCCGGGTGGGCCGTGCTGGCCCTGCTCTATGTGGGCGGGGAGGCATGGCGGCATTTTGTGCCGGTGCTTCTCCAGCATCCGCTGGCGCCGGAGCTTGCCCGTCAGTTGCCGGGGCAGATGGCCTTTTTTGCCAGCGGCATCGCGCTCTGGCAGCTTTGGGCCGTGGCGAAGGCGCGCCCGATGGTGTTCGGCGCGGCCGGACTCGTACTGCTGGCGGCAAGCTTTGCGCACCCCTATGCCGCGCCGCTGCGGGCGGCGGGGCTGACCGGCATGATCGCGGCTATCGCCTTTCTGCCCGGTCCGTCCCTCAACGCCGCGCGCTTCGGCGATGTCAGCTATGGCGTCTACATCACCCATTTCCCGATCCTGCAGGCCATGATCATGGCGGGCCTGTTCGTGCAGCTCGGCTTTGCCGCGGGCTTCGTCATGGCGGCGCTGTGCGTCTTCGCGGCGAGCTTCCTGCTGTGGCACCTGGTCGAGAAGCCGGCGCTGAGGCCGTCCAGCCATTACCGTCAGGTGGCCTCCTGACTCTGCAGGCGGCCTTCAGCGGAAGGCGGTTGCCGTCGGCGCGCCGGCGGTCCAAAAGAGGCCCAGAAATTCAACGCGAGGACCCCATGCGCGATTCCGATTACGATCTCATCAAACTTGAAGCCACTGAAGAGGGGCTCGCCGTCGTCGTCATCAACCGGCCAGACATGCACAACGCCTTCAACATGGAGCTGATTGCGGAGCTGACCGACGCGTTCAAGACGATCGCCGACCAGCCCACGATCCGCATGATGATCCTGCGCGGTAACGGCCCCACTTTCAGCGCCGGGGCCGATCTGAACTGGATGAAACGCGCCGCCACGCACACGAAAGACGATAATGTGCGCGACGCGGTGAACCTCGCCGAGATGCTGCAATCGCTCTACGAGATGCCGCAGATGACGCTCGCCATGGTGCAGGGCGCTGCAATGGGCGGCGGGGCCGGTCTGGTGGCAGCCTGTGACATGGCCGTGGCCATGTCGAACACCAAGTTCCGTTTCTCCGAAGTCCGCCTTGGCCTGACGCCGGCCACGATCAGCCCCTATGTGATCGACGCCATCGGCCCGCGCTGGGCCCGGGCGCTGTTCACGACCGCCGAAAGCTTCGATGCCGCCTTCGCCGAGAAGATCGGCCTCGTCCAGTATGTCGTCGAGACGCTGGAAGACATGACGAAGATGGAAGAACACCTCGCCAATCTCGTCTTCTCTGCGGCGCCGGGCGCTGTGGCGGATGCGAAGAAGCTGGTTGCCGACGTTACCGGCCAGGTCATCGACCGCGACCTCGGCCATGAGACGGCCAAGCGTATCGCGGCGCGGCGTGTTTCCGACGAGGGCAAGGAAGGCATTGCCGCCTTCCTCGAAAAGCGGCGTCCGAACTGGGTCCGCTAGGGCCTTATTCGGCTTTAGCTGCCGACGGGTACGCCTAAATCCGCCAACACGTGCAGAGTTGCTTCGACCGGGTTGATCCCGGTTAACTGCTCGATCTGGTTCTGGAACACATAGGCGAGCGCGCCGAACATGATCAGATAGATCAGGAACTGCATCAGCGACTTCAGAAGGAAGGCGCCTGCGCTGCCGACAACCATGCCGATGCCGCCCAGGATGACCGCTCCGGCGATGGGCGACAGCTGGCTGACGTTTGCGGCTTGCGTATAGCCGATATAGCCACCGATTGCGGCCCCGACCAATCCGGCAAGACTGCTGAGTTTTGTGCCAGAAGCATAGGCCATGTTGTTCCCTCCAGGTTCAGGCCGTTAACCCTTACAAGAGGTTGCCCGCCGCACAAGGGGTGGAATTATTACGGAATTCCTGCCGCGCCCGGCCACGGCGCGGCCTGAAACCTGCCGCGATCTGCTGCGACACCGGGGAGATGATGCCGCTGCCCACCACCCCGAAACCGCAAAATGCCGTCCAGCGCCGCCTGCATGCCGGGCGCGAAGCCCTGCGCGCGCGGTGGGTGAGGGGACCGTGGAGCCTCGCCGCCTTCGAGTTCGTCAGTTTCGGCATCAAGCAGGGCTGGGCCTGCCTGTTCGGCGGGGCGATGCTGGGCCTCTTGCTGGCCACCTTCCTCTGGTATCCGGAGAGCGCGCCGGTCTCGCGCTACGATTTTCTCGTCATTGGCGCGGTGGCGATCCAGGTGCTGATGCTGTCGACGGGGCTGGAGACGCTGGAGGAGGCGAAGGTGATCCTCGTCTTCCACATCACCGGCACGATCATGGAATTGTTCAAGACCGCCCATGGCAGCTGGATCTATCCCGAGGAAAGCGTGCTGCGGATCGGGGCTGTGCCACTGTTTACCGGCTTCATGTATGCTTCGGTCGGGTCGTATCTGGCGCGGGTCTGGCGGATCTTCGATTTCCGGTTTGACCGCTTCCCGCCGCTCTGGATTCAGGGTGTTCTGGCGGCGCTGATCTATGTGAATTTCTTCGCCCATCACTGGCTGCCGGATGTGCGCCTCGCTTTGTTTGCGGTTACGTTGCTGGTTTACGGGCCGAGTGTCGTCTGGTTCCGGCCGGACCGGCACCACCGGCCCATGCCGCTGGTGATCGGTTTCCTGCTGGTCGCTCTGTTCATCTGGTTTGCGGAGAATATCGGCACGTTCGCCCGGGCCTGGGCCTATCCGGGGCAGGAAGATGGCTGGCACCCGGTCTCTTTATCCAAACTCGGATCGTGGTATCTGCTGATGATCATCAGTTTCGTCCTGGTCGCTGCTGTGCATCGCGGCAGCCGGTGGGGCACGGGAGGGCCGTCCCATGAAGATCACCAAACTTCTGGTCGCCAATAGGGGCGAGATCGCCTGCCGTATCTTTGCGACCTGCCGGGACCTCGGCATTGCCACCGTCGCCGTCTATTCCAACGCCGATGCGCGCGCCAGACATGTGCGCGAAGCCGACGAGGCCGTGCATATCGGCCCGGCGCCGGCGGCCGAGAGCTATCTGAAGGTCGATGCCATCCTCGCCGCCGCGAAAGAGACCGGCGCGGACGCGATCCATCCGGGCTATGGTTTCCTGTCGGAGAATGCGGGCTTTGCTGAGGCTGTGGTGAAGGCCGGCCTCATCTGGGTCGGCCCGCCAGCCTCTGCCATCCGGTCCATGGGGCCGAAGGACGAAGCGAAACGCATCGCGGAAGAGGCGGGCGTGCCCGTCCTGCCCGGCTATCGCGGCGAGGCACAGGACGTGAAAACGCTGACTGAGGCCGCCAAAGAGATCGGCTTCCCGCTGCTGATCAAGGCCGTCGCCGGGGGCGGGGGCCGGGGCATCCGCCTTGTGTCGAAGGCGTCGGAACTGGCCGCCGAACTGGAAAGCGCCGTGCGCGAAGCGGAAAGCAGCTTCGGCGATGGCGGCGTGATGCTCGAAAAGCTGGTCGAACAGCCGCGCCATATCGAAGTGCAGGTCTTCGGCGATGCCCATGGCAATGCCGTCCACCTCTATGAGCGCGACTGCTCCCTCCAGCGCCGCCGCCAGAAAGTCATCGAGGAAGCGCCCGCGCCCGGCATGCCGGAAGACGTGCGGGCGGCGATGACCGAGGCGGCCGTGGCGCTGACGAAAGCCGTGAAATATGAAGGCGCCGGCACGGTGGAATTCATCGTGGACGGATCAAAGCCGCTGGCGCTCGATACGTTCTGGTTCCTTGAGATGAACACCCGCCTGCAGGTGGAGCATCCGGTGACCGAGATGATCACGGGGCAGGACCTTGTTGAGTGGCAATTGCGCGTGGCCTCCGGCGAGGCGTTGCCGCTGAACCAGCAGGACATCCCGCTGCACGGCCATGCCATCGAGGCGCGGATCTGCGCCGAAGACCCGGCCGAAGGCTTCCGCCCCGGCGCAGGCCTGATCCTGGAATTCGGCCTGATGGAGCCGGTGGACGGCGAGAGCGTGCGCTGGGACGCGGGCTTCGAAACGGGCGACCGCGTGCCGTCTAATTATGACTCCATGATCGCCAAGCTGATCGTGCATGACGGCAACCGGCATGCGGCTTGCGAGAAACTGATCTCGGCTCTGTCGCACCTGCAGCTGGCCGGTGTGCCGTCGAATGCGGGCTTCCTCAGCCGGTGTGCCTCGTCAGAGGCGTTCCTCAATCACACCCATCATGTGAACTGGATCGCCGAAGCAGGTGAGGTGCTCACCCTTCCGCCTGCGGAACACCAGCATGCCTCTGTCATGGCGGTCTGCGATGTGCGCCTGAACGAGGCGGGCGGGGCGACGCCGTGGGGCATTCAGGATGGCTGGCGGATGAACACGGCGCCGGTGCACAAGGCCATGGTGGCCGTTGGCGCCGATGCGGACTGGATCGATCCCGAAGAGTACCCGGTGGATCCCGACACGCCTCTGCCACTGGTGACGGATATTTCGCCCCGTCGTTATGTGGTGACGACGGGCGGTGACACGGTGCTGGTCGAGGTGCCGGAGTTTGATGCCGATGTTGAAGCCGTGCTCGGCGGTGACCATGTCAGCGCGCCGATGCCGGGCAAGATCCTGTCGATTTCCGTGGCGGCCGGCGCGGAGGTCGCGCGCGGCGATACGGTTGCCGTCATGGAAGCCATGAAGATGGAACACGCGCTGACGGCCCCGCGCGACGGGGTCGTGGAAGCTGTGACGGGCAAGGTGGGTGACCAGGTGTCCGAAGGGGACGTGCTCGTTCAGCTGGTGGCGGAGTAACCCTCACCTCCCGCACCCGGGGGAGGTGGCTGCACCATTCTGGCGCGGGCGGGAGGTGAGGGCCGCTGCGTAACATCAGGGACAGCGCTTAAGCTGCGACGGCGAAATCCATCCGTGCAGGAACATGTGTCTCGGCGCGGTAAGGGCGGCGTACGACCGGCGGGGCAACGATTTCGCCCAGATGATTGGCGGCAAAGGCGATGGCTTCGGTTTTCAGGATCCGCTCGCCATATTCGTTCTCACCCAGGATGACGCGCGCCATGGCGCCGTCCGGCCCGGCGGCCCAGAATTCGACGCCGGCGTCTGCCAGTTCCATCGCCTTGTCGAGTTCCATGCGGAAGCTGTCGCCGAAAACGACATCCTTCACCTGCGCCGGATCAAACTCACATCCCTTGATGACCAACCGAACCATCCCGCAACTCCTCAGCTCTCTTTGCCAACTTCGTGGCGCTTGAAACCCATGCAGGAAAGCGTCGTTCCACCCGTCCTGCGATAGGAGAACATAAGCAGAATATTCACGTTTTGGAAAGGAAAAAGTTCCATTTTTGTTCACGTCGAACCAAAACGGAACAAAATCAGGGGCTTCGAGGGAATAGAAATCGATCCAGTGGATCGATGTCCCCGGGAAGGCCCGGGGCGCGAGCGCCGGGCTTCTGCCCTCTGCCGCTTCATCCTTCGACTTCGCTCAGGATGAGTCTGTGCTGTATGAGCGCAGGCTGGATCCCGGATAAGCCCTGCGGACTTTCCGGGATGACACGGAGCAGGTCAGCCAGCCAGACGCTTCAGCGCCCGCTCGCGGCCGATCAGCGGCAGGATGGCGCCCATGTCGGGGCCGTGTTCCTGGCCGGTGAGGGCCTTGCGGAGCGTCATGAACAGGCCGCGGCCCTTGCGGCCGGTCTCTGCCTTCACGGCGTTCGTCCACTGGCTCCAGGTCTCGCCCGTCAGCGCGCCGTCCGGCAGCAGCGTGGCAGCGGTCGCCACGAAGTCCTTGTCCTCGTCATCCACCAGCGGGGTGATGTCGCCGAACACGGTGTCGATCCAGCCAGCGACATCCGGCAGCAGGGCGCAGTTCGCGCGCACGACGGTCCAGAAGGCCTCGTCGGCGGCGCGCGGGTCCACCGCGGCGAGGCGGTCTTTCACCGCGTCGAAGGGCAGGGCATGCAGGATGGCGGCGTTGAGGTTCTTCAGTTCCGCCTCGTCGAACCGGGCCGGGGAGCGGCCGATCTTGCCGAAGTCGAACTCATCGGAGAGCTGGTCCAGGCTCTCGCGCGCCTCGACATTGTCCGACGTGCCGATCTTCGCCAGCAGCGAGCAGATCGACATCGGCTCATAGCCCTGCGCGCGCAGTTCGCCCATGGAGAGCGACCCGAGCCGCTTCGACAGGCCCTGTCCGTCGGCGCCGATCAGCAGCGGCGTGTGCGCCATGTCCGGCGCGGTGCCGCCGAGCGCCCTGAAGATCTCGATCTGCGCGCCGGAATTGGTGACGTGGTCTTCCCCGCGCACGACATGGGTGATGCCGGCCTCGATATCGTCGACGACAGAGGGAAGCGTGTAGAGGTAGGAGCCATCGCCGCGGATCAGGATCGGGTCCGACAGGCTGGACGTGTCGATGCTCTGCGCGCCGCGCACCAGGTCGTCCCATTCGACGCGTTCGCCGGACAGTTTGAAGCGCCAGTGCGGCTGGCGGCCTTCGGCTTCGAGTTTGGCCTTGTCCTCGTCCGTCAGCTCCAGCGCGGCCCGGTCATAGACGGGCGGGCGCCCGCGGGAGAGGGCGATCTTGCGCTTGCGGTCCAGCTCGTCTGCCGTCTCGTAGCAGGGATAGAGCAGGCCCATGCCGCGCAGCGTTTCGGCGGCGGCGTCATACTGGTCGAAACGCGCGGACTGGTTGAACGTGTCGGCCCAGACGAGGCCCAGCCATTCCAGGTCCACCTTCAGCGCGTCTTCATACGCCTTTGTGGAGCGTTCTACGTCGGTGTCGTCGATACGCAGGATGAATTTGCCGCCCTGATTATGGGCGAACAGCCAGTTGATGAGCGCGGTGCGCACATTGCCGACATGCAGGCGGCCGGTTGGCGACGGGGCGAAACGAACGATAGGGGAGGTCATGGACGTGATATGGCCGTGGATCAGGGGAATGTGTGCCGCTTTCGACACCAAATTGCAGAAAAAGCCAAGCGATCCATGCCAGTTTCTTGCTAATCAGTGTGCTAGTGTGACACCTGCACGTGAGTCGCAACCCGAGGAGGGGGTCATGAAGAAAGCCTGGATTCTTGCTTTGGCAGGAAGTCTCGTGGCCTGCGGCCAGCCGGCGGAGTCGCCGGACGGTGGCGATGCCGTGGCCCCTGCACCGGCGGAGCATGAGACGCTTCAGGCCGAAGTGCCGGAGTCAGAGCCGATCACGTCCCCCTATGAGCTGGCCGAGTCCGCTCCGGACGACCGGGACTTTGCCGCGCTCGCCGGCTATCCCGAAACCTGGCATGTCTCCTATGGCTGGCCCGGGGAGTATCCTGCCGGGTTTGTGGTGCTGGAACCGGGTGTGACGGTGAACGCCCGCGCCCGGCCCAACCCGGATGCGCCGGCCAATGTGCCCTGCACCCTGCCGCAATATGCGAACTACCAGATCTGGAACCGCGAGCGGGTGGAACGCGATCATCTCGAATTCATCGTCGCCTCGAAGATCGAACCGGTGACGATGCTGGTCGATGCCAAAATCGAAACGCCGGGCGACGAAGGCATGAAAGTGCTGAACCTGAAGGCCGGGGACGTGCTGTCCTATCTGCGCTACCTTGGCGAGGGTTTCGCCATATTCGATGTGGACGGGCAGGAATACACGATCAACGAGGCTGAGCTGCGCGACATCTCCAGCATGACGGGCATGTCGCTGGAGGAAGACCAGTGGGTGGAGGTCGCCTGTACCGGCGGAACCCGCGCTTGGATCCTCTATGACGACGCCATTGCGAATGACGCGATCGTGCCGTCTCCCATCGTCGGCTTTGGCGAAGCGTCGGACATTTTTCCCGATGAAGTCGACAAGGTCCGCACCGAAGGCCTCGAACTGGAAGCCTTCCAGAACGAACCGTTTGGCGAAAACCCGGACGAGTAGGCTTTCGCCCTCTGCGCGCATGCTTTGACGTCGGGCCGTGACGTGACGGGAATGGCCGCGCGTACATCATTCGTGCGTGCCGGATGATTTCGAGAGATGTTTTTGAAACCGCGAACGGGCCCCGGTCCATTCGCGGATCCTGCGCGTGAATCCGCCGTCTCAAAGCCATATCCGCTGACAATCCCTCATGACCGCAAGCTGGATGATCCCGGGTGACTCCACCCATTCTGCAATTCCTTTTTGTCAGACATTGCATTTAATAGACTATTTGGTCTATAAACAAAAAATGAGTTCTACAGACGCCCCGACATCCAGCCGCCGCAGAGGCCGCCCGCGCAAACCGCCGGGCGATCAGACGGCGCGTCAGGAACTGATCCGGACCGGGCTGGAGTATCTGACCGAGCGCGGGTACTGCGCGGTCGCGGTCGATGAAATCCTGCGGGCGGCGGGCGTGCCTAAAGGCAGTTTCTACTACCACTTCCAGTCGAAAGAGGATTTCGGCGGTGCACTGATCGATGCTTACAATGAATTTTTCTCATCCAAGCTTCGTTCCTGGTTCCAACGTGCTGACCTCTCTCCGCTAGACCGGCTGCGGGGCTTTATTTCCGACGCCGAAAAGGGGATGGAAAAGCACGGGTTCAGGCGCGGATGCCTCGTAGGAAACCTGGGACAGGAGATGGCGGCCCTCCCGCCCGGATTCCGGGGCCTGCTTTCATCTGCTCTCTCGGACTGGCAGCGCCTGACAGAGGCCTGCCTTCGCGAAGCTCAAAACCATGGCGAGCTTGGCCAGCACCATAAGCCGGAAGAGCTTGCCGCTTTTTTCTGGATTGGTTGGGAAGGCGCCGTTTTGCGCGCCAAGCTCGAACAGAGTCCGGCCCCCCTTCGCCAGTTCGCAACTGGCTTCTTTGCCCTCACGTCAAATTGAAAAGGCGACACACATGTTCGATGCAATCGTAATCAACAAAGATACAGATGAGCAGACCGTTTCCCGGAGCCAGGTGGCCCTTCCCGAAATGGAAGAGGGGGATGTCGTCGTCGACATTGCCTGGTCGACCCTGAACTACAAGGATGCGCTGGCGATTACGGGCAGCTCCCCGGTTGTGCGAAGCTTCCCGATGATTCCGGGCATTGATTTTGCGGGGGTCGTTTCTGAAAGCCGCCATTCTGATTTTAAGCCCGGAGACCGCGTTGTTCTGAACGGTTGGGGTGTCGGCGAAAAGCATTGGGGCGGGCTTGCACAACGCGCGAAAGTGAAGGGGGACTGGCTTGTCCGTCTTCCTGATGGCCTGACGATGCGCCAGGCGATGGCGATTGGCACCGCCGGCTATACCGCGATGCTCTGTGTCATCGCTTTGGAAGACGAAGGCGTCACCCCCGCCAGCGGCGAGATCCTTGTCACTGGCGCGTCCGGAGGTGTCGGGAGCGTTGCAACAAGTCTGCTTGCAAACAAAGGCTTCACGGTTGCTGCGGCCACGGGCCGGCCCGAAGAGGCGGACTATCTCAAAAGCCTGGGCGCGTCCTCCATTGTTGACCGGGCCGATCTGTCAGGGCCGCCGCGCGCCCTGAACAAAGAGCGTTGGGCGGGCGCAGTCGATGTTGTTGGCGGCGTTGTCCTCGCCAACCTCCTGTCGATGATCAAATATAGCGGGACCGTTGCGGCCTGCGGCCTGGCTGGCAGCATGGACCTGCCGACAAGTGTGGCCCCCTTCATCCTTCGGGGTGTCACGCTGAAAGGCATCGACAGTGTCATGTGCCCGAAAGAGAAAAGACTGGCTGCATGGGAGCGCCTGGCAACGGATCTGGACCCGACAAAGCTGGAAGCCATATCCACGGAGGTGGCATTCGGCGATGTGATTTCGACGGCGCCGCTCTTCCTGGAAGGTAAGGTCCGTGGGCGTATCATTGTCCCGATCAAACCGGAACTTGAAAACTAGGTCTTGTCACACTGGCAGGCCTGACAGGTGCCGGGCCGGCAGGGGCAGGCCATTGCGGCCAGCCCTTAGTCGTCCCGGAACCTGTTCGTGATGGGATAGCGCCGGTCGCGGCCGAAATTCTTGCCGCCGACCTTGGCGCCCGGCGGGGCCTGGCGGCGCTTGTATTCCGCGACATACAGCAGATGCTCTATCCGGCGCACAGTGCCAGCGTCGTGCCCGCGGGCGAGAATTTCGTCCACATCTTCCTCGCCCTCGACCAGGCCGCGCAGGATATCGTCCAGCACGTCATAAGGGGGCAGGGAGTCCTGGTCTTTCTGGTCTTCGCGCAGTTCGGCACTTGGCGGCTTGGTGATGATCCGCATCGGGATCACTTCGCCGCCCGGGCCCAGCGCGCCCTTCGGCACAGTCGTGTTGCGCCAGCGGGCCAGATCGAACACTTCGGTCTTCCAGAAATCCTTCAGTGCATTATAGCCGCCGCACATGTCGCCATACAGCGTGGCATAGCCGACCGCCATTTCTGACTTGTTGCCCGTGGTCACCACCATGTGCCCGAACTTGTTCGACAGCGCCATCAGCGTCACCGCGCGCAGGCGGGACTGGATGTTCTCTTCGGTCGTGTCCGGCTTCGTATCGGCGAACTGGCCGGCCAGCATCTCGTCCAGCGCGTCCACGCCGGGGCGGATATTGATCGTGTCATAGCGCGCGCCCAGCGCCTCGGCGCAGGCTTTCGCGTCTTCCAGACTGTCAGACGACGTATATTTCGACGGCAGCATCACACACCACACGCGCTCAGGTCCGAGGGCGTCCACGGCGATGGCCGCGGTCAGCGCGCTGTCGATGCCGCCGCTCATGCCCAGCACGACGCCGGGGAAGCGGTTCTTGTTCACGTAATCGCCCAGCGCCATCACCGCCGCGCGGTATTCGGCCTCCCGCCCGCTGGTCAGCTCTGCCTTCGACGCGCTGGAAAACCGGTGCGTCTCGCCGTCGAACGAGACAAGCGCCGTGCCGGTGACGAAATCGCCCAGCAGTTGGTGCTCCGTCCCGTCGAAATCGACGGCATAGCTCGCCCCGTCAAAGACCAGTTCATCCTGCCCGCCCACCTGGTTCACGAACAGGTAGGGCACGCCCGTCTTGGTCCAGGCGGAGAAGCTGGTGTGGCGCTCCACCTGCACGGTGCGGCGCCAGGGGCTGCCATTCGGCACGATCAGCATTTCCGCCCCGGCCTCGGCCAGCGCTGAGGGCACGCGCGGATACCAGATATCCTCACAGATCGCGATGCCGACCTGAATGCCGTTCAGCTCGAACAGGGGCAGGGGGCCTTCGCCCGGATCAAAGATGCGCTTCTCGTCGAACACGCCATAATTGGGCAGCTCGCGCTTGTCATAGCGCCCGGCGATCTTGCCATGCTGCAGCAGCACGGCGGAATTGTGCCGCTTGCCGCCGTCCAGCCAGGGGCTGCCGATGATCACGGCGGGGCCGCCGGAGGTCTCCACCGCCAGCTCCTGCACCGCGCGCATGGACAGGTCCACCGCGGCGGGCTTCAGCACCAGATCCTCGGCCGGATAGCCAAGAATGAACAGTTCGGAGAGGACAAGCAGGTCAACGCCCTTGTCCGCCGCCTCGGCATAGGCCTCACGCGCCAGCGTCAGATTCCCGTTGATATCGCCCACCACGGGATTGAGCTGCGCGACCAGAATGTTCAGATTTTTGCTCATGGAGAGCATTTAGGCCGCTGCGGGGGGATTAGCAATTGTTCCAAGTTTCAATCATCCGGAGACTCGGGCAATTTCTCTAGTTGCGGGAATGAAAAGATTCAGTTTATTTGTTCAAAGAAGCGGAGGGAAATGTGCCAGGATCAGGTAATAGCGTGACTGCATCGGGGAACGGTAAACCTAAAAAAGCTGCTCCAAAGAAAGCCGCAGCTGCTCCAAAGAAAGCCGCAGCTGCTCCAAAGAAAGCCGCAGCTGCTCCAAAGAAAGCCGCAGCTGCAGCGAAGAAGCCCGCAGCGGCGAAAAAGCCTGCGGGCAAGAGGCCTGCTGCACCAAGGAAGCCAGCAGCCAAGAAGCCTGTTCCGAAGAAAGCAGCTGCAGCGAAGAAACCCGCAGCCAAGAAACCCGCAGTCAGGAAGTCTGTTCCGAAGAAGGCATCTGCCGCGAAAAGCGGTAAGAGCAGCTCAAGCTAGATTGTTATGGGGGACGAGATGGCTGCCGACCAAAAAAATAAAAGCAGCATCAATATATCCGACATTTTGCTGTACGGAGCTCCAGCTGCAATTGTGGCGCTCATTGCGTCGATTTTGACGATCACCGGTGCAGTTTCCGATGTTTTGGAAAGGGTGCAAGAGCCCCACAGATCTATATATTCGGCAGGCCTTGTGGTCTTTGCTTTGCTACTCGTTCTGGTCTTTACATTGCTGCTTGTATTGATGAGGCAAAGGACCATATTCGCGAAAAATATTTCGGCTGTCAGAGATCAGCACACGAATGAATTGGGGGCTGCCAAGAACAAATATGTAAAAGTTTGGGACCGGACAACGCGCTCGATAGATGCAATCGTCAGCAAACTTTATGATATTGAAGAAACTCGATGGAAGTTCACCAAGGTCAGTGAAGTTTACACAATTGAGGATGATGGCACTACTTTAGTAGAACGCAGGTATACGGTCGAAGCAGGAGATAAACCCGCTCAAATTTGGCGTGTCATGATTGATGCGGACCAATCTGCAGACAATATCGAATACCTTGAAGGGTTGTCTTTGGAAATTAATGCTGAGGCGCCAATCAACAGCGAAGCTGTCGAATATTTACTTTACGTAGACAAACCGCTTCACAAAAAGATTGCGGTATTCTTCCTTCCCGAAATTACAGCTGGGCAAGAACGTAAAGTAAAAATGACCTATAGGTGGCCTGGATTTGCAAGAGATCTTATTTCGGGGAACTCGACAGTATTCAGCTTTAATTATCGGACCTGCGATCCGACTGATACGGCTGATGTGGAAATAGAATTTCGTGTTTCGAAAAAGATTGGAACAACTGGAATTGAAATGGGTTCAGTTGCTGAGGGTAATATGAACTGGTCTACGCAAGATTCTGCGAGCTACACAATTCATAAATTTACTTGTCCAGACATGGGAATGAACCATAGGGAACTGAGAATCCGATTGTTACGCGGATAAAAAAAACAGCGCGGTTATCCCGCGCTGCTCCCTGGACCTCTAAACATATCAAGTCCCTTTCTATTCCTGAGCCACATGTGGAGCGCTTTGAAGTCAAGTTCAACCTATTACTGCACAAGCGCGGGAACATAGGGTGAATATAATGCTAAGTCCTTAAGATTAGTTGTGGATAGGCAGCATTTTATCGAAGTTTGGATGATGAAGTATCTGTTGTTCATTGGGTCAGCTACCGAAAGGTGAATGGCAGTCATGTGGATACAATTTAGTCTCCTTCCTGCCTACACTCTCTTTCTCCGTACCATATCCAGAGTTTGAGTTTGGCCTTTTTCGGGCCCGTTAAGGACCACCATGACTGAAGGAATGCGTTTTACGACGCCGCGGCACGAGCAGGTCTATGTGGCCTATGGGACGGTCTATGACTGTGTCGATGCGCTGGCGGCGATCCTGTTTATTATCGGGTCGATCCTGTTCTTCAAGACGGCGACCGAGACGGGGGGGACGTGGGCATTCCTGATCGGGTCGGTCTTTTTCGCGGTCCGCCCGGTCGTGCATGTCGCGCGCGACGTGCACATGAAACGGCTGCCGAAAGAATAGGGGCAGCTCACCCTGCCGCGCCGCCAGACACCTGTAAATGGTCCATACACGGTCTTTACATGGTGTTCTTTATTGCCCGGAGGGGGCGTTATCCAACACGTCAGGCGCGTTTGCGCAGCCGGCCGGCAGCCCTGAGCCCGGTTCATGTGAGGCGCGAGGCGCCGATACGGAACCCGTCTTAAATGTCCAGGTCTTCCACAAAGGCCGCGTTTTCCTGGATGAAGCGGAAGCGCAGCTCTGCCTTTTTGCCCATCAGCGTGTTGATGAGTTCGGCAGGTTTCATCTCTGTCAGCTCGTCCATGGAATCCGGCAGCGTCACACGGGCGAGCGTGCGGGTGGCCGGGTTCATGGTCGTTTCTTTCAGCTGGGCCGGGTTCATTTCGCCGAGGCCTTTGAAGCGCGTCATGTCGACTTTCTGGTTCGGCTTGAAGTGCTCTTTCATCTTCGCGGCGCGGTCTTCCTCGTCCATGGCATAGACGATTGTGCCCTTGTTCGAGAGCTTGAACAGCGGCGGAAGGGCCAGGAAAAGCCGTCCGGATTCAATGAGTCCCGGCGTCATCCGGTAGAAGAACGTGATCAGCAGGCTGGCAATGTGCGCCCCGTCCACGTCGGCATCCGTCATGATGATAATGCGCTCATAGCGCAGATCGTCGATGGTGAATTTCCGGCCCAGCTGGGTGCCCAGCGCGAGGGCGAGATCGTTGATCTCCTGGTTGTTCATCATCTTGTCGAGCGAGGCGCTCTCGACGTTCAGGATCTTGCCGCGCAGGGGCAGGATGGCCTGGGTTTTCCGGTCGCGCGCCTGTTTGGCGCTGCCGCCAGCCGAGTCCCCCTCGACGAGGAAGAGTTCGGTGCTTTCGGGGCCTTTTTCCGAACAGTCCGCCAGCTTGCCCGGCAGGCGCAGCTTTTTGGTGGCGGATTTGCGGTTGATTTCTTTCTGTTTTCTGCGGCGCGCGCGCTCATCGGCGCGGTCGACGGCCCAGGTCAGCAGCTTGTCGGCTTCCTTGGGGCTGCCGGCCAGCCAGTGGTCGAACCGGTCCCGCACGGCGTTCTCGACCAGGCGGAACGCGGCCGTGGTGGACAGCTTGTCCTTCGTCTGGCCCACGAATTCCGGGCCGCGGATGAAGACCGACAGCAGCAGGCCCGAATGGCCCATGATGTCGTCTGCCGTGATGTCGCCGGCTTTCTTGTTGCCGGTCAGCTCACCGAAATTGCGCAGGCCCTTGGTGATCGCCGCGCGGAAGCCCGCCTCGTGCGTGCCGCCTTCGGGCGTCGGGATGGTGTTACAGTAGGAGCGGGCAAAGCCATCGCTCTCGCCGAAACCGGCCTGCGTCCAGGCGATGGCCCATTCGACCTTGCCTTCCGCGCCGAGATCCACAAGGCCGGTAAAGGGCGCTTCGGTGATCGTCGCCTTGCCGCCGAACACTTCGGCCAGCTGGTCAGCCAGGCCATTGGGATAGGAGAGCACCGCCTCGGCCGGGATCTTGGAGTCCTCCGGCAGCAGGGCAGGGTCGCAGTTCCAGCGCACTTCGACGCCGCGATAGAGATAGGCTTTCGAGCGCGCCATCTGGAACAGGCGGGCCGGGCGCCAGCGCATCTTGTCGCCGAAGATCTGATGGTCCGGCTTGAACTTCACTGTTGTGCCGCGCCGGTTGGGCGCCGCGCCGACCTTTTCGAGCTTGCCGTCCACCAGGCCCCGCGAGAAGCACTGCCGGTAGAGCCGCTTGTCGCGCGCGACCTCGACTTCCACACGCTCCGACAGGGCGTTGACGACCGAGATGCCCACGCCGTGCAGGCCGCCGGCGGTCGCGTAGGCCTTGTCCGAAAACTTCCCACCCGAGTGCAGCGTGGTCATGATGACTTCAAGCGCTGATTTCTTTGGGAATTTCGGGTGCGGGTCGACCGGAATGCCGCGGCCATTGTCGGACACGCTCAGATAGCCGTCGGCGTCGAGATGGATCTCGATCCGGTTGGCATGGCCGGCGACGGCTTCGTCCATCGCATTGTCCAGAACCTCGGCAAAGAGGTGGTGATAGGCGCGCTCGTCCGTGCCGCCGATATACATACCGGGGCGTTTGCGGACAGGCTCGAGGCCTTCAAGGACTTCAATGTCCTTTGCGGAGTAACCAGAAGTATCGGAGCTCATTTGGTCGAACAGCTTTGCTTGCTTGGCGGCGGCCATTTATGGTCTCCCTTAGGGACGGCGCAGGATCGTGTCGATACGGGGAAGCATCAATGACTGCCACGATTAACACAGCATTAACCCTGGCCAGCGGGCTGACATTTCCCAACCGTCTTGTGAAAGCGGCCATGACAGAGGGATTGGCTGATTCGCGCAACCGGGTCACTGAGGCGCATGTCAGGCTTTACCGGCGCTGGGCGGAAGGCGGGCTGGGCGGCCTCATTACCGGGAATGTCCAGATCGACCGTAACCATTTGGAACAAGTGGGTAATGTGGTCATCGGGCCGAAGATATCGGCCGGGGAACTCGATGGGTTTGCCCGCTGGGCCGAAGCTGCGAAAAGCCAGGGCGCGGCGCTGATCATGCAGGTCAGCCATGCCGGCCGGCAGACGCCGAAACTTGTGAATCCCCGGCCGGCTGCGCCCAGCCCTGTGGCGCTTGGTCTGCCGGGCGGGCAGTTCGGATCGCCCCGGGCGATGACGCCGGAGGAGATCCAGGCCGTGATCGAAGGCTTCGGCCGGGCGGCGAAAGTGGCGAAACAGACCGGGTTTGACGGCATTCAGGTGCATGCTGCCCATGGTTATCTTCTGTCGTCCTTCCTGTCCCCGCTGGCCAACCAGCGCGAGGATGATTGGGGCGGTCCGCTCGAAAACCGGGCGAGATTGCTGGTGGCTTGTGTCAAAGAAGCCAAAGCGGCGGCGGGTCCCGGCTTTTCTGTGTCGGTGAAGCTGAACTCGGCTGATTTCCAGAAAGGCGGCTTCAGTTTCGAGGACTGTCTCGCCGTGATCGACCTTCTCGATACGTTGGGCGTTGATTTTGTGGAGATTTCCGGCGGAAACTACGAACAGCCCAAAATGATGGACCAGGAAGGCCTGCAGCCAGCCTTCGATCAGCCAGTTGCCGGGTCGACCCGGGCGCGGGAGGCCTATTTCCTCAAATACGCCCGCGCCGTTCAGGACCGGGCAAAAATGCCTCTGATGGTGACCGGCGGCTTCCGCACTGTGGCGGCGATGAATGACGCGCTGGGCGCCGGAGAAGCGGATCTGATCGGGCTCGGCCGGCCGCTTTGCGTGGATACCGGCGCGCCGGCCCGGCTGCTGGATGGCACGCAGGCCAGGCTCAACCAGTGGGAGCAGAAACTGCGCATCGGGCCCGGCCTTCTGGGGCCGCAGTCCCCGATCAAAATCGTCAAGGCGCTTAACGGTTTTGGCGCGATGAGCTGGTATTATGAACAACTGAAACGGCTTGGCGCGGGAGGGCAGCCTGATGAGAAACTCGGTGTCCTGTCGGCCTTTCTGGCCAATCAGAAGTCGGAAAAGGCTGCCGCAAAGGCATGGCAGTCTTCAGCGCCCTGATTGCAGGCAGATGCCGGCGAAATCACAAGTTTGTTGCGCAGGGGCCGGGTTGAAGCGGCCCCGGCCACTCTCCACATCTGGTACATCGCCCGACTCCCGCCATCATGTGCGGGTAGGGTCACATGGTCGCCGCCAGGCGGGACCATAATACGAAGGAGGCAGTTACATGCCAAAGACCAAGAACCTTCCGGTGTTGCCGCTTCGGGACATCGTCGTGTTCCCAGACATGGTCGCCCCGCTCTTCGTGGGCCGCGACAAGTCGGTCCGTGCCCTCGAAATGATCGAGGAAGCGGAAAATGAAATCATGCTGGTGGCCCAGCTCGACGCCGCGATCGACGATCCTGGCTCCGATGACGTGCACGGAACCGGCACAATCGCCACCATCCTCCAGCTGCTGAAGCTGCCCGACGGCACGGTCAAAGTGCTGGTCGAAGGCAAGACGCGCGCGCGTGTGAATGAGCTGATCGACCGCGGCGACTATTTTGAAGCCGAAGTCGAGACGCTGGATGAGCCCGAAACGGACATGTCCGAGGTCGAAGCCCTGATGCGTGCCGTGCAGGAACAGTTTGAGAGTTATGTGAAACTGAACCGCAAGATCCCGCCGGAATCCGTCGGCACGATCTCTGCGATGACTGACCCCGGCCGCCTGGCCGACTCGGTTGCGTCGAACCTCTCGGTGAAGCTCTCCGACAAGCAGGAACTGCTCGAACTCTCAGAGGTGAAGGACCGTCTTGAAAAGGTCTTCGCGCTCATGGAGAGCGAGATGGGCATGCTGCAGATGGAGCGGAAAATCAAAAACCGCGTCAAGCGGCAGATGGAGAAGACCCAGCGCGAGTATTATCTCAACGAGCAGATGAAGGCGATTCAGCGCGAGCTGGGTGAGCAGGGCGGTGAAGGCGGCGAGCGCGACGAGCTGGCCGAGCTGGAAGCCCGCATCAAGGATACCCCGCTGTCCGAAGAGGCCCGTACCAAGGCCGACGCCGAGATGAAGAAGCTGCGCCAGATGTCGCCGATGTCGGCGGAATCGACCGTCGTGCGGAACTATCTCGACTGGCTGCTGGCCCTGCCATGGGGCACGCGCAAGGACATCGAGACAGACCTGCTAAAGGCCGAGAAACAGCTCGACGACGACCATTATGGTCTCGAAAAGGTGAAAGAGCGGATCCTCGAATATCTCGCCGTGCAGAAACGCACCGGCAAGATGAAGGGGCCGATCCTCTGCCTCGTCGGGCCTCCGGGTGTGGGTAAGACCTCGCTTGGCCGGTCCATCGCCGAAGCCACCGGGCGCGACTTCGTGCGCGTGTCGCTGGGCGGCGTGCGGGACGAAAGCGAGATCCGCGGCCACCGCCGGACCTATATCGGCTCGATGCCGGGACGCGTTATCCAGTCGCTGAAGAAGGTGAAGTCGGGCAATCCGCTGTTCCTTCTGGACGAGATCGACAAGATGGGCATGGACCATCGCGGCGATCCGGCCTCGGCCCTGCTGGAAGTGCTCGATCCGGAGCAGAACTCGACGTTCAACGACCATTACCTGGAGGTCGACTACGATCTTTCGGATGTGATGTTCGTGACGACGGCGAACTCGCTCAACATGCCCCAGCCCTTGCTGGACCGTATGGAGATCATCCGGATCGCCGGGTACACGGAAGACGAGAAGCTGGAGATCACCAAACGCCACCTGATCCCTCAGGTGCGTGAGGATCACGGCCTTGGCGAGGACGAGTTTGTCGTCACCGACCAGGCCATCCGCGATCTCATCCGGTACTATTCCCGCGAAGCCGGGGTGCGTAGCCTCAAGCGCGAAATTGCGCGCCTCGCCCGCAAGGCGGTGCGCAAGCTGGCCGAACAGGACGACACCGCCTCGCTGACCGTGACGCCGGAGAATCTCGGCGACTTCGCAGGCGTGCGGAAGTTCCGCTATGGCCTTGCCGACGAGACCGATCAGGTGGGCGCCGTTACCGGCCTTGCCTGGACCGAGACGGGCGGCGACCTCCTCACCATTGAGGCGGTCAAGATGCCCGGCCGCGGAGCCATGAAGGTCACCGGCAATCTGCGCGATGTGATGAAGGAATCGATCCAGGCGGCGAGCTCGCTCGTGCGGTCGCGGTCGGTGATGCTCGGCATCAAGCCGACCGTCTTCAACACGACGGATATCCACGTGCACGTGCCGGATGGCGCCACACCGAAGGACGGTCCGTCCGCCGGTGTCGCCATGACCACCGCCATCGTTTCGCTGCTGACCGGAAATCCGGTTGACCGCGAAGTGGCGATGACGGGCGAGATCTCGCTGCGCGGCAAGGTGTTGCCGATCGGTGGCCTGAAGGAGAAGCTGCTCGCGGCCCTGCGCGGCGGCATCAAGACCGTCCTCATTCCGGAGGAGAACGAGAAGGATCTCGACGAGATTCCGGACAATGTGAAGACGGGCCTGAAGATCGTGCCGGTCTCTGACATCAATGAAGTGCTGAAGGTTGCGCTGACCCGGCCGCTGACGCCGATTGAATGGTCGGAAGCCGACGAAGCGGCGCTGCATGCCTCTCTGTCGGGGCAGGGCAGCGGACAGGGCGATCAGCCCCGCGCGCACTAGGACCTGATAGCAAAAAACACAGGCGGCCGCTTCTTCTGGAGCGGCCGTCTTGCTTTTTGTCCCGGGTCCCGGCATATCCGCCACCGGATGGGCGGTTAGCTCAGTTGGTAGAGCATCTCGTTTACACCGAGAGGGTCAGCGGTTCGAGCCCGTTACCGCCCACCATTCACATCCGGTGCGCCTGCGGCGCACAAATCGATCGAGGATCGATTTGAGGATGTGAATGCGCGAAGCGCAAGCGAGCGCCAGACCCATTCCCGAATTTGCTGTGCGTTGACCGGATGTGAATGCGCGCCGCGCAAGCAAGCGCCAGATCCATTCCCGAAGTCAGCGCTTACCCCTCTGTCCCTGTCCGCTTCTCAGCGTCCGGTACTGCCTGTGCCACATTGCGCGCCACGGCCCGCAGGAACTCAATCGTCTTCAGTTCCTTGGCGTGTTCCTCATCCGGCTTCACGCCGTAGTCGCGGTTGGAGGAGAGCTTCACGATGGTGATGCCCCGGCCGGGATCGACATAGATGAACTCGTTATAGACGCCCATGGCGCAGAACTCGCGCGGCGCGGTGCTGAGCACCCACCACTGGAAGCCGTAGCCGAGCGACTGGCCATAGCCTGATGGCGCATCCGGCAGGGTAAAGCCGCCGGGCATCAGGTGCGGCATGTCAGGCGAGAGGGATTTGTCGACCCAGGCTTCCGGAACGATCTGGCGCCCATGCCAGTTGCCGCGATTGCGGTACAGCTCGCCCAGCTTGGCATAGTCGCGTGCTGTGGCTGTGAGGCCGCCAAAGGCCATCTCCACGCCATCCTTGTCGACGATCCAGCGCGCCGGGCTTTCGGCGCCAAGCGGCTCCCAGAGCTTTTCCTGCATATAGGCGGCGAGCGATTTGCCGGTGGAGGCAGCGACCAGCATGCCGAGCACCTGCGTGTCGATCGAATTGTAGAGCCGGTACATGCCGGGCTTGCGCGCCGGGGCCAGCGAGCGGGCGAAATCGGTCAGCGAACCGCCGAGCGCAAAGGTGCGGGCGAAGCGGTTGATGTCCGATTTCCAGTCGCTGTAATCCTCGTTCCAGGATGCGCCGGAGCACATCTGCAGCACCTGTTTGATCGTGACGCCGTCATAGGCCGAGCCTTTCAGCGCAGGCACATGGTCCGTCACCGGATCGTAGATCGAGTGGATATGGCCTTCCTCGATGGCGATGCCGACGAGGGCAGATACGAAGCTCTTCGCAACCGACCAGGACAGCCAGTCCTGTGTACGTCCACCGGCGCCGGCATAGGTCTCGTGGATGATTTCGCCGTCCTTCAGGACAAGCATGGCGGCGGTGTCTGTGTCTTCGAGGAAGGTGTCTGTATCCCAGCTCTGGCCTTCGTAATCGAATGTCTCCGGCAGGTCCTGAAAGGCCGCTTCCGGGAAGGGGGTGCGGCGTGTCGCAGCCGGGATTTCGACCGTAGGGAAAATCTCGGCGATGTGGCTGAAGGTCCAGTCCTGGCGCGCGCCGGAGAAGAGCGTCGGGGCGAGCCGGATACGCAGAAGCGTGCTGCGATAGCGCCATGCGGCCAGCGCGAACAGCGCGGCGGTGACAGAAATGATCGCCGAAAGCGGCAGGTGTGCAATAGACACGGTGGACCCCAGACTCAATCCTGCCGGGGCATTCCCGGACTTCAGGAACAGGGGTAACCGATCTTGGTTTCTGCTGGCCTTGGAGGAAGGTGGAAACTTCCCCGGCGCCGGCAAGACTTTGTTTACGTCATGCCGAAGCGTTCGTGCATCAGCGTGATGCTGGCGACCTTATGGATCAGCCCTTCAAAGGCGATCTTCTGTTCGCCCTCCAGCATCTTCACCATGTTGAGCGCATTACGGGCCCGGTCAGGGTCGATCACGGGTTGCTCTTCCAGTGCCTTGGAGGCGAACACGTCTTCATACATCTGCATCATCGGATCGTCGGCATTGGTGACCGGCGGGGCGAGGAAGGGGTGCTTCTCCCGCGTGTAGACCTCGTCGATGAGCACGTCTTTGGCCGCTTCCCGCAACACATGCTTTTCGGTTATGCCCCGGACTTTCATGTCGATGGGAAGGCGCGCGGCACATTCGGCGAGGCGATGGTCCAGCATCGGCACCCGGCCCTCCACCGAATGGGCCATTTCCATCCGGTCACCCAGGAAGGTGAGGATGAAGTTCGCCATATGCGTTTTGGAATTCAGGTAAAGCGCCTGGTTGAGACGCGACCGGCCATCAATGGCGCGGCTCACCGGCAACCGGTCCATCACATAGGTGAACGGGTTGGCGGTGGGGTGGATGCCCGCCATCATCTCGTCGCGATAGAGCGAGGATGAAATGCGGCCGAGCTGGCCATAGGTTTCCATGAAAGAGGGGACCCAGCCGAGACGGGCCGCGACTTCCTTGATCGCCGGATCATTGGCGCCATCCCGCATGAAGATGGCGCGGGCCGCGGGGTTTGACTCGAAGATCTGTTCGATCATGGCCTGGGCTTCCGCTTCGCTGCGGCCATTGCCATGGTGCAGGATCGCGTCGCGCTTGAAGGGCAGGTATCCGCCCAGCATCTCGTCGGCGCCTTCACCGGTCAGAACGACTTTGATGCCGCGCTGGTTCACGGCGCGGCTAAGCAGGAATTTGGCTACGCCATTGGCATTCACGAATGGCGTTTCGGCATGCCACACCGCATCGGAATAGGCCGAGGCGAGATCTTTTCGCCCGACGGTGATGGGATTGTAGTTCGCGCCGGCAAAGGCGGCCTGTTTCTCTGCGATGGGGGCTTCATTGTAGAGCGCATCGTCGAAGGCGAGCGTGTAGCATTCGATCGGCCGCGACAGGCCTTGCTGCGCAAAGCCGAGCACGGCGCAGGAATCGATTCCGCCGCTGAGATAGCAGGCGACCGGAACGTCCGCGACCAGGCGGTCCTGAATGGATTGCATCAGGATGGACCGGAATTCTTCAATGCATTCCGCGTCACTGCGCTTATCAAGGGCGAGGGCAGACTCGGTCGGGAAATCCCAGTCCCAATAGGTGTAGAGCCGGATGTCATCCGGCGTGGCGATGGCGTACTGCCCTTGCGGGACCGACCAGATGTTCTTGAACAGCGTGCGGGCATGATCCCGGAAGAGGAAGCCGTCATAGAAGGCTGTTTCAAGATCCCAGCGCGCCGGAACGCCGAGCGCCAGAAGCGCCTTGATCTCTGACGCGAAATACACCGCCCCCTGATGAACCGTATAGAAGAGCGGCTTGATACCGAACCGGTCGCGGATGGCGATCAGGCAGTTCTGCCGCTCGTCGGCGATGACAATTGAAAATTCGCCGCGCAGTTCTTTCAGGGCCTGCAGGCCATAGTGCAGGTAAAGGTGAAGCGCGATTTCGCTGTCGGTCTCGGTCTTGAAGTTCGCACCCTCGGCCAGCAGACGATCGCGGATTTCCCGGTAACCGTAGAATTCTCCATTGACGACGATGTGGACATTCCCGTCGGCATTGCTGATCGGCTGGACACCATTGTCGAGGCCAATGATCGACAGGCGTGTGTGCCCAAGGAACATCGATTGGTTTTCGGAGACCCAGGTATCCGAGGATTCCGGCCCTCGATGGGTCAGCGTTGCGACGGCTTTGTCCAGTGTCGTGAGCGACACCTTGCCGATTCCTGCGATCAGGCCACACATAGCGTCATCTCCATTGTTTCCGGATGTTCTTCACCCAAGTGCCTTCAGCATTTGTGGCACGAGAGCTTCGTTGTGAATGCAAATATTGGCGACCGATTCGTGCGAAAAGCTGGCGCCTGTATACCAGGTTTGCCGTTCGCCCTGCATCTTGCGCATCCGGGCAATCAGGCCTCTCCGGATCGCGCCGGGGTCGTATTCGGGAAAATATTCCCAGATTTCCTGCTGGATAACGGCATTGATGCTGCCGCCGCGCCGGGTCACTTCCTCGCGCAGGATTTCGATCAGTTCCGGCCCGGTGTAGTCGCCCGGCAGCTGGTTGGCGATGTAGAGGTGGCCCCCAAGTCCGGCATCATATCCTTCACGGCGGGCGGACATCATCAGGCCGGGTTCCACGCCCGGCAGACAGGTCTCGCTGTAATACTCGATCTGTTCCTCGAACCAGTCTTCGGAGGAAATCAGGGTCGTCGCATAGCCGCCCCAGTGAATGGAGTCGCCGACGATACGCTCTGATTCGGTGGGTTCCAGCAGGGCGGAGAAACGATCGACCGGCATGGCGCAGATCGAGGCATCAAAGGCTTCTTCCGTTCCGTCATCCAGCACGACCATGTGCTGTTCTCCGGACCTGTCGATGTGCCGGACATGCGTTTCTAGGCGGACGTCCATGTCCTTTGCCAGGCGTTCCCAGAACTCGCTCCAGCCTTCCACAGGCATGTAGATCCTGTTCAGCGTGCCGGACAGGATCAGGTCCATGTCGACCCAGCGCATCGCGTGGAGGATCGGCACGGTTTCCAGGTCGCCATAGCCCATGCCGGTGACCGTGCGCATCATCATCTTCTCGATCTTGCCGAGATTGCGGGCGCGCAGCCAGTCGACGGCCGGGGTTGCCGCTTCCTCCAGCACTTTCTGTGGTGGCGTATCGGATTTCAAGGCTTTCAACAGCTTGCGGCGCGCCAGGACATAGGAAATGCCTTGCACGGCGAGCGGGGCGCCGGGGCCGGAATTGAAAAAGTCACGCGCCGGAATGCCGTCGATTTTGTGCGGCACGATCTGCTGGATTGTGATCCCTTGCTCGCGCATCCAGTCCATAACCCGCCGGTGGGACATGATGGTGTAGCAGGTGCCGAATTCAATCAGGTCTTCGCCCTGGCGCACGCTCAGGGACTTTCCGCCAACCCGGTGGGACTTCTCAAAAAGGGTGACGGAATGACCGCTCTGCTCCTTCAGGAGTCGAGCGAGCGTCAGGCCAGCAGGACCTGCGCCGAGAATGGCGATCCGCTTTGCGCCCGGCTTCATCTGAACTACTCACAACAGCATTGGCAAACAGGACTAGCCAATTGCGACGCCGATGCAAGGCGAATGCTGTCGCTTTGCGGGTCCGGGCCGGAAAACCTGCCCGCGAAGACTTGAAATCAGCCGTTCACAGTCCGGCGGGAAGGCACAGATTCGTCTTTGACGGTCTTTGCTTTGCGCGGATTTGAGCTGTTGCCCACGATCGCCGAGCTGGGCAGCGTGATCGTGATGGCATTGCCGATCTTGTTCAGCGGCCGCACAGCGATTTCTGCGCCCTGGCTGTTCAGGTATTTCTTGATCAGCGCCAGTTCGAGACCGCGCGTCACATACTGGTCGGCGCCGGGCCGGGTTTCGTCGCCATAAGGCTCGAAGAAGTCGGCCACTTCGGCCGGGCTCAGCGGGCGGCCGCGATCGACGATCGTCACATGAATGCGGCCTTCCTCGTCCGGCGTGCAGGTCAGCACGATCGGGTCGATCGATACCATGGACGCCCGCTTGAGGAGCTTGACGACGGTGGATGTGAAACGCGGGCCATCGATCATGACGACATCGAGGTCTTGCGGGATCGACACCTTGATCCGGTCGAAAGTCGATTTTTCCCAGGTCGCGGCAGCCCAGAGCTGATCCGTTGAAAGGAGTTCGCGCAGATCTTCCGGGGCTTCGTTCGAGAACGTCCCGCCAGATTCCCCTTCGGCGTATTCTTCAATGTCGCGCACCAGGTCGAGCAGGTCACGGGCAACCTTGTCGATGCTGTCGCAGTGGCCGCTGATTTCCTCACGCGAGAACTCGATGCGAGACCCTGACGACATCGCCGAAGCGAGAGTCATGATGTATTTCAACGGTCCGGCCAGGTCGGTTGACGCGCGTGAGATGAAGCGCGACCGGGCGGCCAGGGCGTCATTGATGGTTTCCTGCGCGGCCAGCAGAGAGCGCTGCGTTTCTTTCTGCAGGTTGATGTTCGTGTGGGTGACGATGAAGTTCCGGTTGGCAGACTGTGTGACCGACCGGATGAACCAATCGCTGCCCTTTACAGAAATTTCCTTCGTACCAAGATCCAACGTAGTCGGAACAAAATCGGGGAAATAGTTCTGGTGGTAGGTGTTTGCGACCAGGCGTTCGCCGGTTTCGGTGAAAATCGCAAAGCCATGCCGGGATGTTTCCAGGGATTGCTTCAGCAGGTCGTGCGCACGCTCGGTTTCGGTCCGGGATTCAACCAGCTCCAGAGTGGATTGGAAAAAGTTCCGGGAGCTGACAAGAAGGGCGATCGAGAGGGCGAGGCCGAACAGCGTTGCCGTCATGGCCGTGGCGGTGTGATGCTGGAGAAGGGCCAGAAGCTGTACGATTGTTGCGGCCGTCATGTACCGGGCTGCCACACCCACCATCGGGGCGGTGAAGCCGACCACGCCGCAGCACATGCCCATAGCGACGCCGATCATGGTCAGCTGCTGAGCTTCGGTCGTTGCGATCGGTGTCAGCATCAGGCCCGTCCACCACAGTCCGAGCAGGAAGGATCCGAGCTCTGCGCGCTTCACAAACCGGCCGGAAGGGAAACGCCCCGTGTTCAGGTCAAGCGGACGCAGGCCACTCCAGAACATGAAGACAGAGTAGCAGGCGACAGGCAGCCACCAGAGAAAGGCAATCGGAGAGAAACCGGAAGCGGAGTCCGCCGAGAACATGATGAGCAGGATCGTCGCGTTGATCAGCGTCACGACACTGATAGGGAGCTTGTACTTCTGGAACCGGCTCAGCATGTGCAGGTTCATCGGCCCGCGCACGCTCTCGTCGATCTTCGGTGAGCCGAAGAGGATCAGGTCAAGGAACGTAAAACGGGTCGCCGAATTGCTCATGACGCCAACTAACCACAACTCAGATAAGTTATAGTTCACACAGAAAAGAGATTTACCGTCGCGGATTAACCAACTGTTCACGCGTAAATCTGCTGTGGCTGTGCCTGTTTCCGGCGTTACGGCGAGTCATATGTATTAAGGATGGTGGGTAATGCCTGCCGTTTTGTTCTTAACTGACATGGCAGGTATTCCACAGGCCAAGCCCCGGATTTGTCTCGGACTGTCTATAGAGCCGGGCTTTTAGTTATTCCTATACCTGCCGGGGATATGGTTACTGCCGTAAACCGAGGCGGGTCAGGACATCATGACATCAATACGTTCCAAATTCGGCTCGCCGCGCGTGTGGGCGGGGCTTCTGGCCAGCGCAATTTTCCTGAGCGTTGTCGTGCTGAGCGTGCTGAAGCAGCAGCTGGGCCAGCCGGGGCCTGATGGCGACGATATCATGCGGCTGGTTCAGGTCCGCGACCTGCTGGCAGGGCAGGGCTGGTTTGATCTGCATCAGTACAGGCTGGGGCCGGGCGGCGGCATCCTGATGCACTGGTCGCGCATTCCGGACATTCCGATCCTATTGCTGACATCGCTGTTCGACCTTTTTTTGCCAAGCGATACCGCCCTTGCCTGGGCGATCACGGTGTGGCCACCGGTCAGCCTGCTGATCGTCCTGGGTGGGCTGGCACTTGCAGCCCGCAATCTCGGCGATGGAAAATTGCTGGTCTTCACCTTCATCATTGCTCTGTTCGTCCTGTTCGGACACTACCGTTTCCTGGCTGGTGCAATCGATCACCACAATCTGCAGATGGGGTTCCTTGCTTTGGCGGTCGGCGCTTCACTCGACCGGCGGGTAAGCCCGCGCAACATGATTCTCAGCGCAGTGATGCTGTCGCTTTCGGTTGCCGTCGGGGCCGAGCTTTATCCTTTTGTCGCGGTGCTTTGTGCCTTTCATGCGGTCGATTGGGCCGTGAGAGGGGCGGCGATCCGCAACGGCACGCTGGCTTTTGGCGCTGCGCTTGCTGGCGCCATCGCGGTCTGTTTCTTCGGGACGGTGCCGCAAGCGGCCTGGGGACGGGTTTATTGCGATGCGTTGTCGTCGATTACATTTCTGGCCCTGGCGATTGGTGGCGGAGGCCTTGCGCTCTGCGCAGCGTTCCTTTCCGGATATGGCCGGCTTATCCGCTTTGCCGGTCTTGCCGCTATCGGCGCGGCGTGTGCGGGCCTTTTCCTGTTGCGCGGGCCACAATGTCTCAGCAATCCGCTGGACGTTCTCACACCTGACATGCGCGAGGTCTGGTTTGAGAAGATCATTGAGGCCCGTCCCCTGTTTGACCAGCGTGGCGGACGCTGGCCCTTTGTGGCCTATGCGATAGGGCCAAGCCTCGTGGGGTTCGGTGTTTCGGTCGCCGGGCTGCTGCGGCGCAGGGATGTCCGCACGAATCTGATGTTCGCCATGCTTCTGGCGCTCGGTCTGGTCCTGATGCTGTACCAGACACGGTTCTATGTGTTCGGCAGTTTGCTGGCGATCATTCCGTGCGCGCTCTGGGCCAGGGATGCCTACGTTGCCGGACGTAAAGAAGGGGGGCGGCGCATGGTCTATCTCCTGGCGCTGGCTCTGTCTAATCCGATGTTCTGGGCTTTGCCGGTGATGCTTGTCTTGCCATCGTCAGCCCCTGCTATCGGCGGGGAGCAGACCTGTCTGTCGGACGAGACACGTGCTGCGCTGGACTCGGTGCCGCCCGGTATGATTCTGTCAGATTCGAACGCCGGTGCAGCACTGTTGGAGATGACGCCGCATTCGGTGATGTACGCGAATTATCACCGGGACATCGCAGGCATTTCCGCCAGTATTGAAGCCTTCGGCCTGCCGCCGGAAAAAGTCCCGGCGCTGCTGGCAGAAAACCAGGTCGACTATGTTCTGTTTTGTCCGAACGCCGGACAGAACACCACGTTCACAGAGCTGCGGCCCGGTGGTTTCCTTGCCCGGCTGGCGGCAGGTGAGGTGCCTGGCTGGCTGCAACCGGTTGAGCCGCTTCCGCAGGATGAGGCCTCCGGCCGACTCTACCGCGTCATCCCCGAAAACTGAATGACCTCTTCCCCTTCCGGGATGAGCGTCGGCCGTCAACCGGCGCGTGCCGCGATCGATGCAGAGTCGACAAAGTGGAGGAAAAGGGCATGCAATCGGGACAGGATGGAATGTCTCTCAGCATTGCCGTGCCTGGTGCGGGCATGAGGCCAGCCGGGTCTCGGCAGGACGACCGAATATGCCGTGATCAGGCGCGAATTTGACCCCGATAGCTGGCAGGCCATCCCTGCCGACTAAGCCAGAAGATTAAGGCCCGCTAACCGCTTGTTTACCTTTCACGTACGCGGCGTTCGAATGTCTGATGCCGCGTTTTGGGGCGCCGTCGCGAATCTTCAATAAAAGCAACAGGAATCACGCGACGGAACGGAGCGTTCCGTTTATCTGCGCGCCGTCCCTTGCATTAAAGCGACGTTAACGGCAATGGGTTTATGGGGCTGTGTAGGCAATTACACACGCGTGCCGGGATTTGTCGCCCGGCCGCTCAGGAAAAGAGCGCGGTAAGACATGATTGGTAGCCTCCTCGGCATGCTGTCCACGGACATGGCCATCGACCTCGGCACAGCCAACACGCTGGTTTATGTGAAGGGGCAGGGGGTCAAGCTCGATGAGCCCTCCGTTGTCGCGTACATGACGCAAGGCGGCCGCAAGATCGTCTATGCGGTCGGCGAGCAGGCCAAGAACATGCTCGGCAAGACGCCTGTGAACATGGAAGCCATCCGCCCCATGCGCGATGGTGTGATCGCCGACTTCGAAGTCGCCGAGGAAATGATCAAGCACTTCATCCGGAAGGTTCATAACCGCCGGGCGTTCGTGTCTCCGCTCATCATCATCTGCGTGCCCAGCTCCGCCACCAGCGTCGAGCGCCGCGCCATTCACCAGTCGGCCCTCGCGGCCGGGGCGCGCGAAGTCCACCTGATCGAAGAGCCCATGGCTGCGGCCATCGGTGCCGGCCTGCCGATCGATGACCCGGCAGGCTCGATGGTTGTCGATATCGGTGGCGGGACGTCCGAGGTGGCTGTGCTGTCGCTGGGCGGCATCGTCTATTCGCGTTCGGTCCGCGTCGGCGGTGACAAGATGGACCAGGCGGTCGTCAATTATCTGCGCCGCGAGCAGAAGATCCTGATCGGCGAAATGTCTGCTGAGCGGATCAAGAAGGAAATCGGCACGGCCCAGCCGCCGGAAAACGGCACAGGTATGTCACTGACCGTACGTGGCCGCGGAACGCTGGACGGTGTGCCGAAGGAAACAGAGATCAATGAGGCGATGATCGCCGATGCGCTGTCGGAGCCGGTGAATGATATCATCGACGCCGTGAAGATCGCGCTGGAAGCCATGCCGCCGGAACTGGCGGCTGATATTGTCGACCGCGGTATCGTTCTCACGGGCGGCGGTGCGCTGCTGCGCAATCTCGATGCCGTGATCCGCGAGCAGGCCCAGCTGCCGGTGATGATCGCCGACGATCCGCTGCGCTGCGTGGTCAATGGCTGCGGTCATGTGCTCGAGAACTTCTCCAAGATGCGAAACGTCCTCTCTCCGGAGGTCTAGAGACGGTATAGTCAGGGAAACACCAGAGGACTCGCCATATGGCACGTTCGGGCCGGTCAGCTCAGAAAGGCGTCCGGCGCTCTCCCAAGCGCCTCGTCCTTGGTGTGCTCATTTTTGGGTTTGCAGCCCTGATTATTGCGCAATCCGCCCCGCAGATCAGTCAGTTTTTCAATCCTGTGCGCGCCTCGGTCGGTGACCGGCTTGGCGGCGGCGAGCCGGTTGGGCTGTGGGCCCGGCTGACGGGGCAGGTGGCGAAGGAACGGCGTATCCGGCAACTGGAAGCCGAGGTGCGGGACTTGTCCCGCTACAAGGCAGCCGCCATTTCCATGGCCGACCGGCTGGAAGCGTATGAGGAAATCCTCAACCTGATGGGCGAACCACCGGCGCGCGGCGTGACGGCGCGGGTGACCTCTGAAAGCGAAGGCCCTTTCGCGCAGACACTGCTGGCCAATGCGGGCCGGTCGCAAGGGGTGGAACCGGGCTCCATCGCGATGAATGAAGGCGGCCTTGTGGGCCGGGTCATCCAGCTTGGCGAGCGGTCGTCGCGCATCCTTTTGGTGACAGACTTCAACAGCCGGGTCCCGGTGATCGGCGAAGTGTCGGGCGTGCATGCCATCATGCAGGGCGGAGCGACCAGTTCGGGCGGCCTGACAGACCTGCCCGAACGGAGCGATTTTATTGAGGGCGAGCGGATCCTGACATCGGCCGAGGGCGGGGCCTACCCGCGCGGGCTTGTCGTCGGCGAGGTGCATCAGTCCGGCAATGACTGGCGCGTCAAATATGCGATGAGCGACGGCTCGTCGGGTTATGTCCAGCTGATTCCGCCGCCGACGATGGAGCGGCCGATCCCGGCCGGTGACCTGCCGGCGCTGGAAAGCGACGCCAGCCCGGCGCAGGGGGCGCGCCGCTGATGCCCGGTTCCTTCCTGACCCGCCGGAGACAGAGCCTTTGGGCCAAATCAGGCCCCACACCCCGGCTGCTTTTCGGGTCGTTCCTGATCGCTACAGTCGGTCTCTTCGGCCTGACGCGGAACGATATTTTCGGCCTGTCGTTCGCCTGGCCGCATGCCGCGCTCTGGGGCGCTGTCGGCTGGGGCCGGGTTGGCCTGTCGATCCGTCCGATGATCATCCTGATCATATTCGGCGGGATACAGGACGTGATCTTCCACGCCCCGATGGGCAGCTTTGAAGTGGTCAATCTGCTGACCTACGCAGCCAGCACGGCCATTTCGGCAGAATTCGATGTCACCAATGAACCTCTGATCGCGATCGCTGCGACGGTCCTCTTGTTCGCCGGGGCGTTTCTGGTTCTCTGGATCATGGCATCAACCCTCGAAGACCATCCGGTACGGATCCTGCCCCTGATCGCAGCGATGCTGACGACCGGGCTGCTCTATGCGCTGATCCACAAAGTGTTCGACCTTGGCCGCAAGCCGGGAGAAACGCCGGGGCAGGCAATATGAGCAAGGGATTTCACCCCGATCAGGAATTCTCCCGCCGGATGCTGATGGCGGGCGTTGGTGGCGGCGTTGTCTGGGCCGGCCTGGTCGCACGTCTGTTCCAGCTGCAGATCCTGGAAGGCAAGAAATACGACGAGCTGGCCAACGAAAACCACATCAAGCTGGAACTCGCCCCGCCTCAGCGCGGGCGGATTCTGGATCGTTTCGGCAAGCCGCTCGCGTCGCACCGCCGGGCCGGACGGGTTACCGTCATTCCCGAACAGCTGGACGATCCGGCGGCAACGATTGCCAGCATCGGCCAGTTGATTGAACTGTCCGACGGGCAGGTCGAACGCGTTCTGAGGGATATCCAGCGCGCCCGTCTGCGCCGGGCCGCTTTCCTTCCGGTGATCGTGGCGAATGAATTGTCCTATGAAGATTTCGCCCGGATGAACGTGCACGCTGTTGAGCTGCCGGGCGTTCAGGTTGAGATGGCGCTGACACGGTCTTATCCGCGCGGACGGGATTTCGCGCATGTCCTTGGCTATGTCGCCCGGGCCAGCCAGGACGATCTGGACCGGCTGACCGAAGGCAAGACGCCGGACGAGGCCACGACGATCGAACGGATGTTCCGCCACCCCGATATGCGGACGGGCCGGCAGGGCATGGAACGCTTTGCTGAAGAATGGCTGCGCGGAAAGCCGGGCTTCAAGAAGCTGGTGACCAATGCGGCAGGCCGCGTGATCGATCAGATCCCGGACGAACGCCTTGCGCCGGAAGCAGGCAAGGACCTGTTCATCACCATCGACATGGACCTGCAGCGCGTTGCGATTGAGCGGTTCGAGGGGGAAAGCGGCGCGGCCGTCGTCGTCGATATCGACAGCGGCGAGATCCTTTCCATGGTGTCCACGCCAGCTTTCGATCCCAATGATTTCGTGAACGGAATTTCCACGGCCGACTACGCGGCCTTGCGGGATAACACCCGTTCGCCGCTCTATCCGCGGGCGCATGGCGGGGTGTATCCGCCGGGGTCGACGTTCAAAATGGTCGTCGCAACGGCAGCGCTTGAAACCGGCGCCATCACGCCGACCGACAAGGTGCATTGCAACGGTTACTACCATTTCGGGAACCGGACATGGCACTGCTGGAAAAAGGGTGGCCACGGAACGGTGGATCTGCACGGCGGCATCAAGGGGTCGTGCGATGTCTATTTCTATGAAGTCGCCCGCCGGGCCGGCGCGCAGGCGATTGCGGACACGGCGCGCAAGTTCGGCTTCGGCGAGGCCTGGACCCTCGGCATGACCGGCGCCCGCAGCGGCCTTGTGCCGGACCCGGAATGGAAAATGCGGGTCCGCAAAGAACCTTGGTATGAAGGGGAAACGCTGAACTTCGGCATCGGGCAGGGACAGCTTGGCGTCACGCCTCTGCAGCTGGCCCTGATGACCGCACGCATCGCAACCGAAGGCCACGCCCTGAAGCCGAGCCTGATCGGGCTTGGCCCGAAAGATCCGGATGACCATGTGCTCGATGCGCATCTTGATGCGGAAATCATGAAGCTGATGAAGTCGGGCATGTATGGCGTGACGTCCGAATGGGGCGGCACCGCGCGCAGCTCCGGCGATCTGGGGCTCGGCGGCCCACGCCTTGCGGGCAAGACGGGTACGGCGCAGGTTCGCCGCATTACAACAGCTGAGCGGGCCACCGGCGTCCGCAAGGGAGCAAACATCGAGCGTGAGTTGCGAGACCACGCCCTGTTCGTGGCCTATGCCCCGGCCGACAATCCGAAATATGCAATCTCTGTCGTCGTTGAGCACGGGGAAGGGGGCTCGCGCACCGCCGCGCCGGTCGCCCGCGATATTCTCGCCCACGCCATCCGCACCAATAGCGGCCGCAAGCCGGCATGGACGAAGAGCGCGTCCCTCAATCGATCCGATAAAGAAGGCACGCCGACATGAGCCACGAGGGTGGCTTCAGCGGTTACAGCCGGGGAGAGGCGCGCACGCGTACTGCCCGGTCGCTCAATTTTGACGGCACCTCGTCCGGCCTGCTCGGCAAGCTGGCGCGGCTGCCCTGGGGCTTCATCCTGCTGATCGTTGCCATGGCGCTGATCGGCATCGCGATGCTCTATTCATCGACCTATACGAACCCGGCGGAACAGCATCTCTGGAAGCTGCAGCTGATCCGTTTCGTCATTTGCTTCGGCATCATGATCGCGCTGGCGCTGTTGCCGCTCTCCTGGTGGATGAATCTGTCCTGGCTGGCCTATGCGGGCACGATCCTGCTGCTGCTGGCGGTGGAGTTCGTTGGAACAACCGGCGGCGGGGCCCAGCGCTGGCTGCGGATCGGCCCGGTGGCGGTTCAGCCTTCGGAGTTTGCCAAGCTGGCCGTGACTCTTGCGCTGGCCCGGTATTATCACGGCATGCTGGGCGCGAACGGGTCCCGGTTTCTGATCCATATCGGTGCGGCGGTGATCATCCTGATCCCGGCCGGGCTGGTTTTCCTTCAGCCGGACCTTGGGACCGCGCTGGCGATCATCGCATCCGGCGGCGTGGTCGTCTTCCTGGCGGGCCTGTCCGGACGCATCATTCTGGCCGGAATGACCGCCGCCGCCGCCGCCGTCTGGCCTGTGTACCAGTTCGTACTGGAACCCTATCAGCGGGGACGGGTGGACACATTTCTCGCCCAATTGTTCGGCTCCAGCGGGGCCTCGACGTCTCTGGGTGAAAGCTACCAGATCGAACAGGCCAAGATCGCCATCGGCGCGGGCGGCCTGAACGGGAAGGGCTGGCTGCAGGGGATCCAGTCCCAGCAGGACTATGTGCCCGAACAGCATACCGACTTCATCCTGACCGTAATTGCTGAGGAATTCGGCTTTCTTGGCGCGACAGCCATTCTGGTCGGCTTTGCGGTTCTTCTCGGCTGGTCGCTCTACACAGCGTTCCAGTCCGCCAGCAATTTTGGCCGGTATGCCGTTGCCGGTGCGACGGCCACCGTTGCCTTTTATGTCGTGTTTAACGTGGCCATGGTGCTGGGCCTTCTGCCGGTTGTGGGCATGCCATTGCCCCTGATCTCATACGGTGGCACAGCCATGTTGACGGCAATGTCCTGTTTTGGCCTGATCCTGTCGGCCTATCTGCACCGGGACGACAAACTAAACACAACAGGGTTATTCTGACCCGAGTGCAGCAGATGGCGTTGCAATTTGTTTCGCCGTCGATAGTTTCGCGCGAAACAATATACCCCGGGGAGAGGGAAATATGGCGACAATCGCCCGCAAGGCAGACACATGGGGCTCACGCTTCGGGTTCATCATGGCGGCCGTTGGTTCTTCGGTCGGCCTCGGCAATTTCTGGAGGTTTCCATACACAGCCGGTGAAAATGGCGGTGGCGCGTTCATCCTGATCTACATAGCCTGCGTCATTCTGATTGGCCTGCCAGTGCTGATGGCTGAGTACGGCATGGGCCGGAAATCCGGCATGTCGGCGGTGGAGGGGGTTGAGTCCCTCGCGCGGGCGGAAAGCAAGAGCCAGCGCTGGGGCTTTGTCGGCTGGATCGGCACGATCACGGCTTCCTTCATCCTGTCATTCTACATGGTGATCTCGGCGTGGCTGCTCGCCTTCGTGATCCAGGCCTGCAAGAACGGTTTCGCCGGAATGGACGCGTCCAGTTCGGGCACCAATTTCGCCAATGTCATTGGCCAGGGAGAGCATGCGCTTGCCTCCAAATGGTACATGCTGGCGCTGCTCGCCGCCTTTATCATTGCAAACGTGGCGGTTGTCGGCCGCGGCGTGAAGGGCGGGATCGAGAAAGCCGCCAGCATCCTGATGCCGGCCTTCTTCGTCATCCTTCTGGTCATCGTCGGCTTCTCCCTGTCGCGCGGCAATGCCGGAGAGACCTTTACCTTCCTGTTCCAGCCCAAATGGGAGGATGTCGGCTTCAAGACCTTCCTGGAAGCTGTGGGCCAGGCCTTCTTCTCTATCGGCGTTGGCGTTGGCCTGATGATCACCTATGGCGCCTATCTCGACCGGGGCACCAATATCCCGCGATCCTCCGTGATCATTGCAGGATCGGACACATTCGTCGCGCTGATCGCCGGCTTTGCGATCTTCCCGATCGTGTTCGCGGCAGGCCTCGATCCGGCAGGCGGCCCGAGCCTCTTCTTCGTGTCGATGCCGGTGGCGCTCGGTAACCTCGGACCTATCGGCTACCTGATGTCGATCCTGTTCTTTGCGCTGGCCCTGTTTGCCGCGTTCACCTCGTCGATCTCGCTGCTTGAAGTCTCGGTTTCCTGGCTGGAAGAACGCCAGGGCGTGACCCGGATGGGCGCGGCCATCGGGGTTGGTTTCATGCTGTGGATGGTCGGTGCGGCCTATATCTTCTCGACCGAATATCTCGACTTCATGGATTTCATTACCGGCAATGTCCTGCTTCCGCTGGGCGGTTTGCTGGTCGCAATCTTTGCCGGCTGGGTCCTGTCGCGTGACATGCTGACCTCCGAGCTGGGCGAGGGGAACATCATGAATGTCTGGCGCTTCCTGATGCGCTGGTTCGTGCCGGCCTTTGTCGGGTTCGTTCTGTTCTTTGGCTTCTTCGACAAGATCCAGGACCAGTATCACGTCCAGCTGCCGGGCTTCCTGGAAACCCTGCTGGGCCCGAATTACGAGCTGCCGCCTGTCGGATAAACGGTGTTCGGCGGGCGTGCCCGCACCATGAAGAACACCATTTAAAGACCATGAAGGCACCATATACAAACGGGCCCTCCATCATGTGGAGGGCCCGTTCTTTGCGATCTGGATTTGAACCAGCGTCAGGCGCGGACTTTCGAGCCATAGACGCCGGCAAAATGATCCGTTGCCTGAATCAACTTGTCGACAATTCCGGGTTCCATCGAGGAGTGACCCGCATCCGGCACGATGTGAAGCTCGGCTTTTGGCCAGGCTTTCGACAAGGCCCAGGCCGTCGACAGCGGGGTCACGACATCATAGCGGCCGTGAACGATCACGCCCGGAATGTTCTTCAGCTTTTCCGCGCACTGTTCCAGCAGCCAGTTGTCGCTGGCGAAGAAACCGCGATTGACGAAATAGTGGCACTCGATCCGGGCGAAAGCGTCGACGAAGTCATCTTCATTGAAGCGCGGCGGCGTGGTCAGCGGGCCCTTGATGGACAGGGTTTCCCCCTCCCAGCGCGACCAGGCCCGGGCGGCCTCGATCCGGGTCCGCCGGTCGTCGCCGGTCAGGCGGCGATGGAAGGCCATCAACAAATCGTCGCGCTCATCTTCCGGGATCGGTGCAATGTAGCGGTCATAGGAATCGGGGAACAGGCGGCTGGCGCCGCTCTGATAGAACCATTGCACTTCCGGTTTCGACACAAGGAAGATGCCGCGCAATACTAATCCGAGAGTCCGGTCCGGATGAGTCACCCCATAGGCGAGTGAAAGGGTCGATCCCCACGATCCGCCGAACACAAGCCACTGATTGACGCCAACATGGTCACGCAGTGCCTCCATATCGTCCACCAGGTCCCAGGTCGTGTTTTCACGCAGTTCGGAATGGGGGGTGGAGCGCCCGCAACCGCGCTGGTCGAAGAGGAAGACGCGATACCGCTCAGGGTCGAAAAAGCGCCGCATTTCAGGGCTTGAGCCGCCTCCGGGGCCGCCATGAAGGGCGATCACGGGCACGCCATTCGGGTTGCCTGATTCTTCCCAATAGATCTCGTGGATATCTGAAACCCGCAGCCGGCCGGAGCGCCTGGCCTCGTAACGGGGATACAAAATGCGGCGTGGCGGGCGTCTATTCATTCACTCTTCACCTAATTTCGTTCAAACTGCCGTCTGTAGTGGACATGGTTCCCGTGGTTCCGTACAGAATATTACGTATTGGGGCCCAAACAGAATGCAGGTGGCTGTTTGATGCGTAGCGTAATTCTGGGTGTATCCCTATGCCTTCTTGCAGGATGCGCAACCGTTTCCATGGTATCAAGTGAAGCTCTGGTGCAGGCGAAACTGTCCCAGACTCAATCTGCCCTTCGTACAGCGTCAACGGAATATTGCGACACGGCCGTGGATGCCGGTTGGGTGAAATCCAATAATGGCCTTGCGGGGCTCGCCAATACGCTGATCAACGGCATCACCAATGATCAGGCGCGGGCCAATACCTATGCCGCGCGGATCGGGGCAGGGACAGAAGCCCCGGCGCTGGTGCTCGCACGGATCGTTTCCGACAGCCAGGCCGCACGGGCCGGACTGGGCGATGTCACCCAGGAGGCCGATGCGCTGCTTGAAGACACCGGGGCACACACGGCAACCCGCACAGATGTGATGAGCTATGAGCGGGCGCTTGTCCGTGCACAGATGGCCTATCGCAGCTTCCAGGGCGCGCTGGGGGAAGTGGCGGCCCGTCCTGACATGGACATGGATACCGCGCCGGTCGACAAGGAACTCCGCGCCTTCGAAGATGTCATCGACAATGCACGCGACACGGCAGACCGCCTCGCCGAAAAATACGCGTCCATGAATTTCGCGACGTCCTGATTAAAAAGACGTCCTGACCGCAGCAGACTTAGTCTGACGGTCTGATGCTGCCGATTGCCGCCAGCGCCCACCCGATCAGCAAGGACACGCCGCCGATGGGCGTGATCGCACCGAGCCAGCGGGGCGCCCCGAGGGCCATGCTGTAAAGTGTGCCGGCAAAGATGCATGCCCCAATGGCCATGAACCAGCCGCCGCGCCGCAACAGGCCCGTGCGGCCGGACAGGGCGATCGCCATCACCGCTGCCGCATGCGGCAGGCCATACAGCGTTGCGGTATGCCACCAGTCGGCCCCCTCGGCTGTCAGCCGGCCGTCCAGCGCATGCGCGCCAAAGGCGCCGAAAGCGACGCCGAGAAAGCCGATCAGCGCAGCGAAGGCGGCCAGCCGGTTCAAGCGGCCGGGTCCTTCCGGGGCAGGGCGTAGGTGACGACCGCATGGCTGGACGGCTTGGTCGCACCTTCGATGCGCACGTCCACATCCATCACCGCCAGCGTCTGGCCGATCTTCATGATGCGGGCATCCGCCAGCACGACGTCCCCGATGCAGGGGCGCAGGAAGCTCATGTTCAGGCTGCTTGTCACGGCCATGGGTTCCAGTCCGGTTACTGTCATCACGGCAAAATAGGCGGCCGTGTCGACCAGCGACATCTGCGCCGGTCCGGAGATATAACCGCCAGGACGCAGATTTGTCTTGTCGGCTCTTAGTCGCACCACGGCGCGGCCTTCCACCATTTCCATGATTTCCGTGCGCACCGACTGACCTTCAAAGGCCTGGCGCAGGAACGCATTGGCTTCCTCCGGATTCATTTTACAGGTCATGTCGCCTCCCTTGCGTCACCCCTTGTCGCCGGGGTCTGCCTCGTACACCCTAGCTTGCAAGAACGGCCCGCCAAGAGGTCACCCAGAGGAAGGAAGTGCGAACAATGCTCACCGCCGGAGACGAATATCCAATCCACCAGACGCCGGAACCGGTTGCCTATTCCGGATCTGACCGGAATTTCTATGACCGGTATTTCTACAATGGCTATTCGTCGGACGGATCTGTGTTCTTTGCCGCCGCGATGGGCGTCTACCCGCACCTGAACATTATCGACGGATCGGTCTCGGTTCTGCACGAGGGCAAGCAGAGTTCGGTCTTCTTTTCCCGCCCGCTGAACATGGAGCGGATGGACACATTTGTCGGCGGGCTTTCCGTCTCGGTGCTGGAGCCGCTGAAGCGGATCCGCCTGAAACTGGAAGAGACCGAAGGCATCGCGCTCGACGTGGAATTTACCGGCCGGGCTTTCCCGATTGAGGAGCCGCGCTTCACCCGCCGCCAGGGGCCGCGCATGCTGATGGATCTGACGCGCATGACGCAGAACGGCCGCTGGTCCGGCAAGCTGCGCATCGACGGCAAGGAGATCGACATCGACCCCGCCAGCTGGACCGGCACCCGGGACCGGTCATGGGGCGTGCGGCCCATCGGGGCGCAGGACGCCCAGCCGCTGATCCCGCCGCTGGAGCCGCAATTCTACTGGATCTGGACGCCGACCAATTTTACGAACATGTCCTTCTATTTCCACGTGAATGACGATGGCGCAGGCGAGGCCTGGAACAAGCGGGCCGTGCTGGCCATGGACGGCGCAAAGCAGGGCGAGTCCCAGCATCTCGGCGATGCGCAGATGGATGTCACCTACGCGCCGGGCACCCGCCGCATGGCCAAAGCGCGCCTCAGCATGAAGGACGGACAGGGCAATCCGCATACGGTGGACTTTGAGCCCCTGGGCACATTCCTGATGCGCGGCATCGGATATGGCCACGCGAAGTTCAAACACGGCATGAGCCATGGCGACCAGCTGGTCGTTGAACGTGAGGACATGGACCCGAACGCACCGTGGAACATTCCGGAGAATCTGCACATCCAGGAGATTGTGCGGGCAACGCATAAGGGCCCCGGCGGAGAGGCCTCCGAGGGCATTGGCGCGTTTGAGCAGCTGTTCATGGGCCCGCACGCGCCGAGCGGATTCAAATCCATTCTCGACGGTGCGGGGGAATAGGGCTCAGCTCATCAGGCCCTGCAGAGTGAGCGCGGCCAGGCTGACGGCGCGCATGTCGCCGGTCAGGCTGCTCTCCATGCGGTTCATGACAAAGGCGATCGTGGTCCGGCTGGCCATGTCGATCAGTACAACCGAGCCGCCATAGCCGCCCCAGAAGCAGGACTGCTCGTTCAGCATCGGCATGGACGGCCCGGCCAGGCCATAGCCGAGTCCGAAGCGGACGGGGAGGCCGAGGATCATGTCCGTGCCCTCGATCTGCAGCTCCAGCGCGCGGCGGCATCCGGCTTCCGACAGGAAGCGCTTGCCATCCATCACGCCGCCATTGGCGAGGGTCGCCTGCACCCGGGCGACCGAGCGGGCATTGCCCGTGCCGCCAGCGGCCGGAATCTCCGCCCCGCGCCAGGCCCGCGTATAGGTCTCTGTGACATCAACGGCCGGATTGTTGAACGTTGCTTTCTGGATCTCGGTTTGCGAGCGCTCCGCCAGGCCGGTCTCCGGTGGCTTCAGCTTCGCCACCCGGTGATCCTCCGAGGCCGGAAGACCGATATGGAAATCCGCGCCCAGCGGTTCGGCGAACGCTTCCCGGAAGACATTCCCCACGGTGCGCCCGTCAATCCGGCGGATGACTTCGCCGACGAGATAGCCCTGTGTGACCGCGTGATAGCCGGGCGCCGTGCCCGGTTCCCAGAGCGGGGCCTGAGCGGCGAGCAGGCGGGTCGCCTTGTCCCAGTCGTACAGGTCTTCCTTCTCCATCGGGGCCGTCCAGCCGGAGAGGCCGGCCGAATGGCTCATCAGGTGGCTGACCTTGATGGTGTCCTTGCCGTTCGCGGCAAACTCCGGCCAGTACTCCGCCACGGGCGCATCGAAATCCAGCTTGCCCTGATCGGCCAGCCAGAGGGCCGTCAGCGCCGTCATCGTCTTGGTCGTCGAATAGACGTTGACGATCGTATCCTTTTCCCACGGGCGTGTGTGGTCTTCGTCGGCCCAGCCGCCCCAGAGGTCGATGAGCGTCTCGCCCTCCCGGATGACGCAGAAGGATGCCCCGATATCCGTTCCGTCGCTGAGGTTTTTTTCGAACTGTTCTCTTACGGCGGCGAACTTGTCATCCGCCACGCCGTGGGCTTCCCCGTCAGGCATGCCATTCCTCCCTGTTTTCCCGGGAGGGTAGCTGCGCGGGCGCCTGACGGCAATCGAATGATCGGCAGGCCTCAGGCTTTTCCGGAGTGTTTTCCGGAAAGGCCGTAGAGGAACATGTCGACGGCCCGGTCCACGCTGGTGCGGACATCGGCATACGACGGGCGCACATTCGAATTCAGCAAGGCCCGGCTTTGCAGGGGGGAGCGCACCATGTCGAGGAAGAGCGAGCCAAGTATCTCAAACTGGTCTGATTGGGGGATCTCGCCCGCATCGGCCCGGTCCTGCAGATAGGCCGCGAGCCCGGCGCGGACCTTATTGGGCCCGAGCTGCATGAAGGTGTCCGCGATGTCGGGGTATTTCTTCGCCATGCCGACGATCAGCCGGTAAAGCTCCAGCGAGTTCGGCTCCACCAGCTTCCCGGCGAACTGTTCTCCAATGCGCCGGAGACCTGCCTCCACCGGCGTATGGGCCTGAAGTTCCACTTCGAGCGTCGCGGTAATCGCTTTCATGCGGGTTTCCAGCATGGCGAGGAAGATGCCTTCCTTGTCGCCGAACTGTGAGTACAGCGTCGCCAGAGACCCGCCGGCGCGCCGGACAATCTCCGACATGTTGGCAGCCTCGAAGCCTTGTTCCAGAAAGACATCCTGCGCCGCATCAAGGAATGCTGCGCGCCGCATTTCTGCACGCGACGGGCCGCTGGACGCCTTTGAGGCGGGCGAGGTGCGGGGCTTGGACTTGTGAATGGCGCTCATGGGTTGATTTTGGTGTAATGCGGATTACATTGCAAGGCTTGTAACCAGAATTACACATTTTGGGTCTATCACCGGGATCCAGAACACATACCACGGAACCGTATCTATGGCAGTACAACCGTTCAAGCGCGACTCCTCCCAGCCCGCTTCCACGCCGCCTCCCAATGTGGCGGAGGCGCCTGCCAAAGCGCCAGGACCCGCTTCCGCGCCGGCATCGGACCCCGCCTCGGACCGCGGCCCCGCGAAGGATGCGCCCGCTGGCCGCGGCCCCGCCCCGGAAGGGCAGGGCCTGGTGGCGAAGTTCAAATCGGACCCGCGGAAGTACATTCTTTCCGGTGCTGGCGTGCTGCTGGCCCTGTTCGCCGGGTATGAGGGCATTCACTGGCTGGTTGCGGGCCGCTTCGAGATTACGACCGACAATGCCTACATCCGCGCCGACATCGCCACGATTGCGCCGAAAGTGCAGGGCTATGTCGAAGAGGTCCACGTGACCGACAATCAGGCCGTCAAGCAGGGTGACCTTCTGGTGACGCTGGAAGTGGCAGACTATGCCACCCGCGTCTCCGAAGCCGCTGCTGCCCTTCAGCAAGCGATTGCCGGGCAGGCGCAGGCGCAGTCCGGTGTTGCGGCTGCCGAAGCCAATCTGCAGACGGCCGCCGCCCAGATTTCCGCCCAGCGTGACCGTCTGGCCCAGGCCAGGGCAAGCGCCGCAGCGGCACAGGCCGATGCCACGCTCGCCTCCCATGACTTTGAGCGGTATACGGATCTTGCCGACAAGGGCCATTATCCGAGAGCCAGCCTCGATGCGGCTGCCACAAAGGAACAGTCCGCCCAGGCAACGCTGGACCAGTTGAATGCCGGGATTACAACCGCGCAGAGCGAACTGACGGTCGCCCAGGCAAATTATCATCGCGCGCAGGAAGACCTGGAGTCCGCCAAGGCGGCGGTTGCCGGGGCCGACGCGCAGGTCGAAGCGGCAGCGGCACGTGTCGATGCTGCAAAGCTTGATGCGACCCGCACCGAATTGCGCGCGCCCTTTGACGGTGTGGTTGCCAACCGCGTCGTTGCGCAGGGCCAGTTGCTGAGCCCCGGCCAGCAGACCATGTCCATCGTGCCGGTGTCGCAATCCTACATCGTCGCCAACTTCAAGGAGACGCAGGTCGAGCGCATGCGCCCCGGCCAGGAAGTGGACATCCATGTCGATGCGTATCCGGACATGAAAGTGACCGGCACGCTGGACTCGATCGCCCCGGCAACGGGCGGCCAGTTCAGCCTGATCCCCATGGACACGGCGACGGGCAACTTCACGAAGATTGTCCAGCGCGTGCCTGTGCGCGTGAAGATTTCGGAAGAGGCGCTGGCGACGGGCCGGATGCGTCCCGGCATGTCAGTCGAGGCAAAGGTGATCGCGAAAGGCGTGGACGGCTAAGCCGCCCCGAGGCCTGAGAGGTCCGCCATGGTCAACGCAATCCGCAAGAAAGCCTCTTCGGAGCTTGCCCTCAACATCGGCTTCTTTGCCATGGTGATCGGCATGTTCATGGCAATTCTGGATATCCAGATTGTTGCCAGTTCCATTTCGGAGATTCAGGCAGGCGTATCGGCCAGCCACGAAGAAATCGCCTGGATCCAGACCGGCTATCTTGTGGCCGAGGTTGTGGGCATTCCCTTGTCGGGCTTTCTCAACCGGGCCTTTGGCATCCGCAAACTGTTCATGATGTCTGCGGCGGGCTTCGTCATATCCAGCGTCCTGTGCGCCATGTCCTGGGATCTGGATTCCCTGATCTTCTTCCGCATCGTCCAGGGCTTCAGCGGCGCTGCCATGGTGCCGACCACAATGGCGGCCAGCTTCACGCTGTTCCCGGCCGGCCGGTCGATGACGCAACAGGTGATGATCGGCATGGTGGCGACGCTTGCGCCATCCATCGGTCCGACGCTGGGCGGCTGGATCACGCAGCATATGTCCTGGCACTGGCTGTTCCTGGTCAACATCGTGCCGGGTATCGCCGCACTCACGCTCGTCTTCCTGTTCGTTCCGAAACAGAAAGGGGAAAGCGCGCTGCTGCGCCGGCTGGATGTCACAGCCCTTATTTCCATGGCCCTGTTCCTTGGCCTGTTCGAGTGGATCATCGACGAAGGGCCGGGCGACAGCTGGTTCCAGAGCTCTGCGATTGTCAAAGCGTCCATCGTCTGTGCGGTGGCGGCGGTCATCTTCTTCCGCCGTGCCCTGACATCTGACGTGCCGCTAGTGGACCTGCGCGTGTTCAAAGACCGGAACTTTGCTTCCGGCGCGCTGATCGGTTCGGTGATGGGGTTCGGCCTGTATGGATCGGTCTTCATCCTGCCGCTGTATCTGGCGCAGGTGCGCGGCTATTCTTCCCTGCAGATCGGTGAGGTGATGAGCGTTGCCGGTTTCGCCATGTTCCTCGGCGGGCCGCTGGCCGGGGCAATGACGAGACGATACGATCCGCGCTTCGTCGTTGCGGTGGGCCTGTCACTGGCTGCGATCGGGACATGGCTGAACGGGCATCTGACCGCCCAGTCCGGATTCAACGAATTGTTCTGGCCGCAGGCCCTGCGCGGCGCGGGCCTGATCCTGACCATGGTGCCGACGACCAACCTGGCGCTTGGCACATTGCCGCCGGAACGGGTCGCCAACGCATCCGGTCTCTTCACGGTCTGCCGGAACCTTGGCGGGGCGATCGGGATTGCGATCCTGACGACATTGATGATCGGCTACAACCAGCTGCACCAGCAGCAGATCGCCGACGGCCTTTCCCTGGCCCGGCCGGAGGTTCAATCCTTCCTGTCGAACATGACAGCCCGCATGCAGGCTGCCGGCGTGGCTGACCCGGAAGGCACGGCGCTGGCGCAGCTGGTCGCCCGTACGAAGATGGAAGCGGCCGTGATGACCTATAACAATCTGTTCCTGACCATGTCTGTCTCGTTCGCCCTGGTCCTGCTGGTCGTGATCATGCTGGACAAACCGAAGGCGGTTGCACCGGCGGCGGCGCACTGAGCCGGGGGTCAGCCCCAGAGGTCCGGTGTTGGTGGGGCGACCGTGCCGTCGGCATAGGCAAGGCCATGCGCCACATCCTGCGCCAGCCAGAGCGGCCCATCCACATCCATCAGGTCAGCCAGGCCCGCCAGCAGCACGGCCGGCGCCATGGAAATCGACCCCGCCACCATGCAGCCCACCATGACCCCCAGGCCCAGGGCCCGCGCGTCCCGGACCATGGCCAGCGCTTCCGTCAGGCCGCCCGTCTTGTCGAGCTTGACGTTCACCGCATCATAGCGGCGGGCCAGATCCTGCAGTTCCGCCCGGGTGTGCGCGCTTTCATCGGCGCAGATGGCCACCGGCCCGGGACGGCGCAGCAGGGCGTCGTCGGCCCCGGCGGGGAAGGGCTGTTCGATCAGCACAACGCCCAGCTGCGCGGCGGCTTTGGAGATCGCGGGCAGCTGGCCAGGGCTGAGGCCTTCATTGGCATCGACGATCAGGCGGGCATCCGGGCGGGCGGTGTGGACGGCCTCGATCCGGGCAAGATCGTCCGGCCCGCCGAGTTTCAGTTTGAGGAGGCGGCCCTGCGTCTTCCGTGCGGCGGCGGCCATCGCGTCCGGCGTGTCGAGGCTGACGGTGACGGCCGTTTCGACGGGCCCGGGCTCTGGCAGGCCGGCCAGTTGCCAGACCGGCGTGCCGGTGAGCTTCGCTTCCAGATCCCACATGGCGCAATCCACGGCACACCGCGCCGCGCCGGGCGGCATGAGGGTTTGCAGGTCTTCGCGGCTGAGGCCGGACTCGATGGCGGAGCGGGCGGCGTCGATGGCGGCGGTGACATTTTCGGTGGTTTCGCCATAGCGGGCATAGGGAACACATTCGCCGCGGCCGGTGGCGCCGTTGCCCGAAAGTGTGACGCAAATTGTCTCCGCACTGGTCTTTGCACCGCGGGAAATGGTAAATGCTGTCTTCAGAGGTGAGGAAATCGCTGAAATTTCAAGGTTTCGATTGCCCATGTCCGATCCCGAACGATAAAATTTCACCGATCCCGCTACGCTGTCCTTAAGCATGTTTTGCTAGGGTTGGAAGGCTAGTTACCAGATGCCAGTTACGACAGCCCCCGATTTCGCGCTCGAAGAGAGCGGCGAAAGATCCACCCTCCGCCTGACGGGGGACTGGACTGTCATGACCATTCACCTGATGGATGATGACCTGGCCGGACTAAAGCATGACCATGCCGTGCTTGTGGATGTCTCCGGCCTGACCCGGATCGACACGGCCGGCGCTTTCCTGATCGACCGCACGCTGCGGGCTGCGCCGGACGGATCGGAACTCACCGGTTCCAATGATGTTGCCCGGAACCTGATCGATCAGGTTCATGCCGTCTCAGACCCTGTGCCCCCGGCCAGAGCGGCAAACCATGGCTTCGTCGCCCTGCTGGACCGTACAGGGCGCGGCGTTGTCGGCGTCATGTCGGAAATCTTCCTGATCCTGGCCTTTCTGGGTGAGACGATCGTGACAACGCTGCGTCTGGTGGCGCAGCCCTGGAAATTGCGGTGGACGTCGATCGTCGCCGTGATGGAAGAGGCGGGCCTCGATGCGATGCCGATCATCGCCTTCCTGTCTTTCTTTGTCGGCATGGTGGTTGCCTATATCGGCGCGACGACGCTCACGGAATTTGACCTCGAAATCTACACGGTCGAACTGATCGGCTATTCCATGCTGCGTGAGTTTGGCGTGGTGCTGACGGGCATTGTGCTGGCCGGGCGGACGAACTCGTCTTTCACGGCGCAGATCGGTACGATGAAGATGCGCCAGGAAATCGACGCCATGCAGACGCTTGGTCTGAAGCCGATGGAGATCCTCGTCACGCCGCGCATCCTCGCGCTGCTTCTGATGACCCCGGCGCTGACCTTTGTGGCGACGCTGGCCGGTATTGCGGGTGGTCTGGTTGTCTGCTGGACATCTCTGGACATCAATCCTGCCGTCTTTCTGGATCGTTTGCGCAATGCCGTGCCGCTGGAAAATTTCTGGGTTGGCCTGTCCAAGGCGCCGGTGTTCGGCTTCGTGGTGACACTGATCGCCTGCCGTCAGGGGCTGAGCGTCGGCGGCAGCGTCCAGTCGCTGGGCAATTCGACCACCACATCGGTGGTGCAGGGCCTGTTCGCCGTCATCGTACTCGATGCCATCTTTGCCATCCTCTATATGAAGCTCGGCATATGACGGACGATATCATCATCCGCATCCGCGACCTGAAGACGGCCTACGGGACCCATGTCGTGCACGAGCATCTGGACCTCGACGTCCGCCGCGGTGAAATCATCGGCGTGATCGGGCCGTCGGGCTGCGGCAAGTCCGTCCTGTTGCGGGCAATCACCGGCCTCAAGCCATTTGACGAAGGCAGTATCGAAGTGTTCGGCCAGCGGCTTGAAACGCTGGAGGAGGAACAGCGGGCCGAAGTCGAACAGCGCTGGGGCGTGATGTTCCAGGACGGCGCCCTGTTCTCGAACCTTACCGTTCGCGAGAATGTGGAAGTTCCGATGAAGGAGCATACGCTGCTCGCGCCGGCCCTGCGCCAGCAGCTGGCCGACATGAAGATACGCATGTCCGGTCTCAGCGCCGATGCGAGCCCCAAATTTCCGTCTGACCTGTCTGGCGGCATGCGCAAGCGGGCGGCACTGGCCCGGGCGCTGGCGCTGGATCCGGAACTTCTGTTCCTGGACGAACCGACGGCGGGCCTCGACCCGATTACCGCGGAAAATTTCGATGCCCTGATCCGCAGCCTGCAAAAGGCACTGGGCCTCACCGTCTTCCTTGTGACGCATGATGTGGATACGCTGCATGCGACCTGCGACCGGATCGTCGTGCTGGGAGAGAAACACGTGCTGGCAGTCGGCACGATCGAAGAATTGCGTGCGTTCGATCACCCGTGGGTGCAGGAATATTTCTGCGGCCCGCGCGGACGTGCGGCAACGGGACACTAGAAAGGGGGCCCGGACCGATGGAAACGCGAGCGAACTATGCCGTCATCGGCGCATTTGTCATTCTTGCAACGCTGGCCGTTGCAGCCTTCGTGCTGTGGCTGGGCCAGTCCCAGTTCCAGCGGGACTACAAGTCTTACGACATTATCTTCGAGGGCCCGGTGTCGCTCGAAGACGGCGCAGCGGTGCGCTATATCGGCATCAAGGTCGGCGAAGTCTCCACCGTCCGGATTGACCGGGCCGATCCGTCCAAGGTGCGCGCGCGCATCCGGATCGACCGCGAGACGCCGGTGAAAACGGACTCCACCGCCTCGATCCAGCTGGCCGGCATCACGGGCGCGACTTTCGTCCAGATCAGCGCCGGTTCGCAGACAAGCCACCTGCTGGAGGCCAAGCCCGGCGAACCCGTGCCGGTCATCAAGGCGGAAAAAACCCAGCTCGACCAGCTGTTCGCCGGCGGCGCCGAAGTGCTCGGCCAGGCAAACAGCACGATGGAGCGGGTGCAAAAGCTGCTGACGGACGAAAATATCGACTCCATCAGCACCTCGCTGAAGAATATCGAGACGATCACCACGAAACTCGCCGTCAAGGATGGCCTGATCGACCAGGCGACCGGCACGATGAAAGACCTGTCGCACGCCAGCAACGCGTTTGCGACCACGTCGGAATCGGTTGGCACACTCAGCACGAATGCCAACAAGGAGCTGGCTGGCCTGTCCGGAAAGCTCGACGATCTGCTGGATGAGCTGAGCAAGGCGGTCGACTCCGCTGACGCCGTGATGGCGCAGGGCGGCGACACCGTGCGCATGGTCAATTCGCTGCTGGAAGGCCCGGCCACCGGCGTCGTGGAGGACTCCCGCCAGGCGGTCCTGGACCTCCGCGTCCTGATAAACCGGATGGACCGGCTGACCCGCGAACTCGAACAGAACCCGCAAAGTGTGCTTGTCGGGGAACCGGTTCCTTATGAGGATAAACGCTGATGATTCGCTATATTTCGATTGCTTTCGCATCCCTTGCGCTCACCGCCTGTGTCAGCGTTCTGCCGGAACCCAAGGCACCCAAAGGCCTCTACCGGTTCGGCGAGATGACACAGACCTATCCGGTCGAGGCGGTTGTGGCCGTGCGCGAACCGGAAGCCTCGCGCCTTATCGGTAACCGCGTGATCGCCTCCCAGGACAATGCCGGGGCGCTGCGCCTCGTGCGCGGTGTTGAATGGGCAGACAATGCCACCCGCCTGATGCAGGTTGCGATGCTGGACGCGCTGAATGACAGCGGGGCAGGGGTTGCCGTCGCGCTGCAGGCCGGGGCCGGAAACGATTATGAACTGGACTGGCGGGTCGACGATTTCTCGCTGGCCGGGACGAAGGCGCGCTGCAGCCTGGAAGCAACGCTGTTGCAGGCAAACACCCGCAAGGTTGTCGCGCAGACGCGTGTCAGGACCACTGCGGATGCGGCAAAGTCCTCTAATGAGTCCCGCACGCTGGCGCTCGCCGAAGCAGGCCGGGCCTGTGTCGCTGAGGTGGCCAGCTTTGTTTCCGAAAAGGCCGTCGCGGCCGACCCGGACGCCTGAGCCGCCTCAGTCTTTCAGCTTGCAGGTGCGGATGCCGAGGATCGTGTAGAGCGGGCAGGTCCCGGCGAGGCCTGTCAGCAGCGGCACAAGGCCGATCCAGCCCCACGGCGTCTGCGGGCCGACGAAGACGATGGCAATCAGGGCGAGGCCGACGATGACGCGCAGGACGCGGTCGATGGTGCCTTCATTGGTCTTGAACATGGCAGGCTCCTCCAGAAGCGTGGGATCCTATTATACCATAATCTGAAGGCCATACGTAAAAGTCCCGGCTGGCGCGAACCAGCCGGGACTCTTCGATAGATTGGACGCAGGCCGGATCAGCCGCTTTTCAGCTCGTCGAACGGCTTGTCCTTGTCGACGCGGACATCCTGCGGCAGGCCCAGGACGCGCTCTGCGATGATGTTCTTCAGGATTTCATCCGTGCCGCCAGCAATGCGCAGGCCGGGGGCCCACATGAAGCTCTGCTGGAAGATCGCATCGGCCGGCATCCGGTCGGTCTCGTTGATGATGCCGTAATGGTCCTGCATCTCGATGGCCGAGTTGCAGATGTCCTGAAGATGGTTGGCCGTGATGATCTTGCCGATCGAGTTTTCCGGCCCCGGCGTCTGGCCGCGGGAGAGGGCGGTCTGGGTGCGGAACTTGGTCAGCTTGTAGCCCTGCGCGGCGACGTACCAGTCCGCCAGTTTCTCGCGGAAGGCCTGATCGGACAGCGTGCCCTGATCACGGGCATAATCCATGATCTCTGCCCAGTCCGGACCGGGGGAGCCGCCGACAGCGAGACGTTCGTTCATCAGCGTGACGAGCGCCACTTTCCAGCCTGCGCCGACATCGCCGAGACGGTCCTTGTCCGGGATGCGGACGTCGGTGAAGTAAACCTCGTTGAATTCCCGGCCGCCGGAGGCCTGGTGGATCGGGCGGACTTCGACGCCGGGCTGTTTCATGTTCACGATGAACATGGTGAGGCCCTTGTGCTTCGGCACTTTCGGATCCGTCCGGACAAGGAGGATGCCGAAATCGGAATAGTGGGCGCCGGAGGTCCAGACCTTCTGGCCGTTGATCACCCAGTCGTCGCCATCCTTGACGGCGCGGGTTTTCAGGCCGGCCACGTCAGACCCGGCAGACGGTTCGGAGAACAGCTGGCACCAGATTTCCTCGCCCATCAGGGCTTTCTGGACATAGCGTTCCTTGTGTTCGTCGGAGCCGAAGGCGATGACGGTGGGCACACACATGCCGAGGCCGATGGCGAACGGGCCGGTCGGCGCGTCGAATTTCGACTCTTCCTGGCCCCAGATCACGCTCTGCATGGCGGTGCCGCCACGCCCGCCCCATTCCTTGGGCCAGGTGATCTGTGCGAATTTGTTCTCGGCTTTCGTCTTCTGCCAGGCTTTCGCCTTGTCCAGCATGTTCGCACGGTTGCGGCTGGCTGGCTCCGAGCCCTTCGGCTTCAGGTGTTTTTCAAGGAAGGTGCGCGCCTCTTTGCGGAACGCGGCTTCTTCGGGTGTATCGTTGAAGTCCATGATGTTTCCTCCTTAGGCGGCGTTTTTCTGCTCAAGAGCACGCACGAGTTTCTCTTTCCAGACCTTCGGCCCGCCGGCCTGCACGGCCAGCAGCTTGGCACGGCGGTAGTAGAGGTGGCAGTCCACCTCCCAGGTGAAGCCCATGCCGCCATGAGTCTGGATGTTCTCTTTCGAAGCGAACCAGAAGGCTTCCGACGCGGCGACGCGCGCAGCGGCAGCGGCTTCCGGCATTTCCGGCGCATCGGTCGACAGGGCCCAGGCGCCATAGAAGCAGTTGGACCGGGCCACCTCGTTCTTCACATACATCTCGGCCAGCTTGTGCTTGATGGCCTGGTTGCCGGCGATCGGACGGCCGAAGGCGTAGCGCTCCAGCGCGTATTCCTTCGCCATTTCCAGCGCGCGGGAGGCCCCGCCCAGCTGTTCGAAGGCGAGCAGCACGGCGACCCTGTCCATCAGCTGATCATTCAGGTTTGCGCCGTCACCTGCGGCACCGAGGCGGATGCCCGGCGTCTTGTCGAAGGTCAGCTCGGCATGGCCGCGCGTCGGGTCCAGCGTGGACAGCGTCTTACGCGTCACGCCTGCGCCGGAGAGATCCACCAGCACGAGGCTGGCGCCGGAGCCTTCCTTGGCCAGCACAACGGCATGCGTGGCGATGCCGCCATCGGTGACCGGGATCTTGGTGCCGGAGACAGTGGAGCCGTCGAATGTGGTCTTGAGGGTTGCAGGTTCCGGATGTCCCGGGCCTTCGCTGGCGGCATAGCAGCCGATAACCTCACCGGCGACGATGCGCGGCAGGATGTCGTTCTTCACCTCATCCGACCCGGCCAGCTTCACTGCCTCAGTCAGGAAATAGGCCGTGGACGAGAAGGGGACCGGCGCCAGGACGCGGCCCATCTCTTCGGCCAGCACGCACATTTCCAGCATGCCGAGGCCGAGCCCGCCCTGTTCTTCCGGAACAGCGGTGCCCAGCCATCCCATTTCGCCGATCTTCTTCCAGAGGCCTTCCGAATAGGCCTTGTCGTCATCGTTCAATACCTCGCGCACCACCGCAATGGCGCTCTCGGCTTCGAGGAATTTCCGCGCTTCGCCAGCGAGGTATTTCTGGTCTTCCGAAAAATCGAAGTTCATGAGTGGATGGCCTCCCTTCGCCCATTGTACGGGCGTGTTTGCGTTTCTGGATTGGAAAATAGCGCGCTTTACGTGCACGGAAAGCCGTGACCCGGCGGAAGGGTGCCGCAGGGTTCCGGTAAATTGACCGGACCGGCTTCGCGGGAGACGTGATGGCCGGATGGGCGCTCAGCGCCGGAGGATCAGCGCGAGACCTGTTCCGAGTCCGGCGCCCAGAATGTTGGCGACTTCGTCGAGCAGGGAAAATTCCCGTCCGGTCGGCGCCAGTCCCTGCGCCACTTCCATCATGGCACCATAAATAATCGTAATGAGAAAGGCGCGGACAGCGCGGCCGGGTCCGAGGGCAAGGGTCAGGGCGCCGCCAAGACTGCCATAGGCAATGAAGTGTTTGAGCTTGTCGGAGCCTTCGACCGGCGGCAGGTCACCTGCCGGAACCAGTGAAAGCACGGCGATTGCGAGCATCAGGGCAAGCGCTGCGATGCCGGCTGCGCGCCGGGCTGCAGCTGACCGGAAAAAGCGGGTCATCGGAATCTGCTCCCTTTCTTGCCGGTAGCCGCCGGTGCCTGCCTGATGACTGACAGCCTTCCGGCCCTCGACGTGCCTCTTCCCATTTCCTATGTCCATTGAAGCGATTGCCAAGACCCCGGAGCCATTATGCGAACCGAAACCCCCGTATCCGTCAACCTTTCCGACTACAAACCCTATCCGTTCGAAGTCGAGCAGGTGGATCTGCGTTTCGATCTCGATCCGGATGCGACGAAAGTCCGCTCCGAACTGAAGATCCGGCGCACCGGCGGGGGGGGAGAGGCGCTGGAACTGGACGGGGACGGGCTGAAGCTCCTCTCGATCGCCATTGATGGCACGCCGCTGGAGCCGGGCGCCTATGAGCAGACCGAGAAAGGCCTGACCATCGCCTCGGTGCCGGATGCCTTCACGCTGGTAACCGAGGTGGAGATCGCCCCGTCGCAGAACACGGCGCTGTCCGGTCTTTACATGTCCGGCGGGCGCTTCTGCAGCCAGTGCGAGTCGACAGGCTTCCGCCGCATCACCTTCTATCCGGACCGGCCGGATGTGATGAGCGCGTTTCATGTCTGGATGGCTGCAGACAAGGCGGCCTATCCGATCCTCCTGTCCAATGGCACGCCGGGTGAGACCGGAGACCTGGACGACGGCCGCCATTTCGCGGTCTGGGATGATCCGCACAAGAAGCCGTCTTACCTCTTCGCGCTCTGCGCCGGGGATTATGACGTCTGGCGCGACAGCTTCACCACGATGAATGGCGACGAGATTGCGCTGGCCATCCATGTCGACAAGGGTGATGCCGAACGCGCCGCCTGGGCGATGGACAGCCTCAAACGCTCCATGACCTGGGACGAGCAGACCTATGGCCGCGCTTATGATCTTGGCGTGTTCAACATCGTGGCCGTGCGCGACTTCAATTTCGGCGCCATGGAGAACAAGGGCCTCAACGTCTTCAACTCCGCCTATGTGCTGGCCGACGAGGCGAGCGCGACGGACGCAGATTTCGAGGCCATCGAAAGCATCGTCGCCCACGAATATTTCCATAACTGGACAGGCAACCGCATCACCTGCCGGGACTGGTTCCAGCTCTGCCTGAAAGAAGGTCTCACGGTGTTCCGTGATCAGAATTTCTCGGCGGACATGCGCTCGCGCCCGGTGCAGCGCATCAAGGATGTCATCCGCCTGCGCGCGCGCCAGTTCGCGGAAGATGCCGGCCCGCTCGCCCATTCGGTGCGGCCGGACCATTATGGCTCCATCGACAATCTCTACACGGCCACGGTCTATGAGAAGGGCGCCGAACTGATCGGCATGCTGCGCCGGATGATCGGCGAAGAGCTCTACCGTAAAGGCACAGACCTCTATTTCGAGCGTCATGACGGCCAGGCCGTGACGATTGAGGATTTCTACAAATGCTTCGAAGACGTCACCGGCGAGGACTTCACCCAGTTCCGCCTCTGGTATGCCCAGGCCGGAACGCCGGAAGTGACGGTTGAGGAAAACTGGAAGCCCGAGACGCGTGAACTTGAGATCACACTGAAACAGAAAACGCCGCCGACGCCCGGCCAGCCGGTGAAAGCGCCGGTGCCGATCCCGCTGGAAATGGCGCTGCTGGACGAGGAAGGTAATCTCGCAGAATGGACAACCATTCTGGAAGATGAAGAGATCACCCTGACGATGGAGATGCCCGAAAGCGTGACCGAAGCGCCGCTGGTCTCGGTCAACCGCGATTTCACGGCCCCCATCCGTCTCAACCGCTCCCTGACGCGTGACCAGCGCCTCGCAATGGTTCGTGTGGAGACTGACCCGTTCAATCAATGGGATGCCGTTCAGACACTGGTGAAGGAAGAGATCCTGGCCTTGTCTGAGGGCAGCCAGGCAGAGCCGGACGATGCGCTGGTTGCCGCGCTTGCGGGCGCCGTTGAAGGGGCTGTGGATGATCCGGCCTTTGCCGCGCTGCTGACGCGTCTGCCGGAAGTGGGGGAGATGTTCCTGGAGCGCCAGCCGGCCGATGCCGTCGCCCTGAATACGGCCCGGAAGAAGCTTCAATCCGCGCTGGCGGAGAAACTCTCCGGCTTCAGTGCTTCGACCCTTGGAAAGCCGACCCCGACACCGTTCGATCCGGGGGCTGAGCAGGCCGGGATCCGCGCGCTGCGAACGGCGATGATCGTGCTGCTCGGCGTGTCGCCTGATGCAGGCGCAGCCGATACGCTGCGGAAACTGTACGACAATGCCACCAACATGACCGAACGCCTCGCAGCCCTGCGGGCCTATACGGTGCAGAAGGGCGGGAAGGCGAATGAGGCGCTGGCCGATTTCGAGTCCACCTGGAAGGACAATCCGCTGGTCATGGACAAATGGTTCGCCCTGCAGGCCACCACGGGCGATGCCGAAACGGTGAAGACCCTCGCTGCGCATCCGGACTTTGATCTGCGCAATCCGAACCGCGTGCGCTCGGTCGTGGCGGCCTTCACGGTGCAGAACCTTGCGGCCTTCCATGCGCCGGACGGATCTGGCTATCAGGCTGTGGAGGAGATCATCCTCAAGGCCGACAAGGCGAACCCGGCGCTGGGCGCCCGGCTGCTGACCGCGTTCGAGCAATGGCGCATCCTGGAACCACAGGCCAGGGACGCGGCGGAAGCGACGCTGAAACGCCTTCAGGCGGCGGGTCTCTCCTCCAACGCAGCAGACATCGTGGCCCGCGCACTCGGTTAAAGCAGAGCGTTAACGGAACTTTGAGATTTGTTAACGCTCGGGCAATGATTCCGGCCGACAAGTCAGAATGTGCGAATATTGCCTGCCTTGCAGGCAAGGGATCATCCATTGGTAGACGCGGAGAAAAAATCCCAATCAAAACAAGTCTCAGACCCCGTGTCTGAGGTTGTTTCGGCGCGCCTGAAATGGACAGTTGCCGCCACGGTTTGCCTGCTGGCAGCCGCCATGGGCCTGAAAGCCTGGGACGAGCACCAGCGCGCTGACGAGAACCTGTTGCTGACACTGCAGGCGCAGGCCGAGGCTCTGGCCGGCCGCGTCGCCGGACGGGCCGACACGGTCGAGACGGCAATCCGCCTGGTCGCCGACAATCATGCCTCACGCTCAGCCATTGCAGGTGCGACGCCGGGCGTGGATGCGGTCATGTCCTTGTCCGATGCGCGGAAGGCACCGGCCGGCAGCCGGCTCGACGCAGCGGCCTCAGTGGCCGAGAAACTGCTCAAGAATGAACAGCGGGCTGGACTCTCCGAACTGGGCGATGTCGTCCTGGTCGCGGGCAGCGGCAGGGACGCAGTCATCGCACTTGCGCCGGCGGGCACCTGGCTGCCGGCAACGTCGCAGGGAAGCCAGGTTTCCCTTGTCGCCAGCGGGCTGCAGATGGTGGCGGGCGATCCGGTGCCGCGCCCGGCAAATGGTCTCCGCCCGGTTCAGCAGGCACGCTTTGAAAAGGGCGAGGGGCTGCAGCGGTCTGCGCTGGCGTGCAGCGCGCTTGCCGGTGGCGGTCTGGCCGTGTGCAGCACGACGCGCGCGGACATGCTGACCCGGGATGACCTGGTCAGCCTCCTGATCTTCGCGCTTCTTCTGGCGGCGCCTGTCCTGGCGATCACCGGCCTTATGGGCCGCCTGTCCAAACAGCAGGCCGACACGATGGTCGAAGCAGCCCGGGACGAGCAGGCCGACCGGATCATGGCGACCGTCATGCACAGCGCCCGGGCCGGTTACTGGGAATGGACAACGGATCTGACCTCGATTTTCCTGTCCGAAGCCTCCAGCGAATTGCTGGACCTTGAAGGCACGCGCACGGTTTCGTTCGACGACCTGCTGAAGCAGGTGCACCCGGAACACCGGAAACGGGTGCGTGAAGCGGTCGAGAAATCGCGCGAAATCGGCTGGCTGCAAGTCTCCTTCGCGGCCGCCCATCCGCCGCTGCGCTGGATTGAGCTGCGCGGCAGCGGCACTGAAACAGACAGTGGCACCCTGTTCGGCGGGATCATGCTGGACATCACAGACCGTAAGCATGCGGAAGACCGGGTGAAAGCCGCCGAACGCCGCCTGCGCAACGCACTGGAAGGCTTCAACGGTCCATTTGCCCTGTGGGATCATCGCAAGCGCCTGCTTTACTGGAACCGGGCGTTTGCCACGGATTTCGGCCTGACCGACACGCTGCGTCCGGGCATGACCCACGATACCGTCACCATTGCGCGGGCGGGCGCGATACGGGCAGAACGTGCGTCGGAAGATGACACGCAAGCCAATCTGATCGGTCTGCAAGGCGGACGCTGGCTGAAGCTGGTCGAACGGCCTTCGCCGGATGGCGGCCTGATCACGGTCGGCATCGATGTCACCGAGAATATCAGCAAGGAAGAAGAGCTACGCCGCCAGAAACAGCGCATGCGCCAGACGATGCAGGATCTCGAACGGTCCCAAGGGCTGGCGGACGAGCTTACGCGTAAGCTGACCGATGAGAAATCGCGCGCGGAAAACGCGTCAAACTCCAAATCGGCCTTCCTGGCGAATATGAGCCACGAGCTGCGCACGCCGCTGAATGCGATCAACGGCTTCTCGGAGATCCTGGCGCACGAACTCTACGGACCGCTCGGCGATCAGCGCTACAAGGGCTATGCGCAGGACATCCTGGCATCCGGCCAGCACCTGCTGGACATGATCAACGACATTCTCGACATGGCGAAGATCGAAGCCGGCAAGATGACGATCAATCCGCAACCGATCGACCCCGTCGATCCGGTCGATGCCGCCGTCCGGATGATCCGGCGGAAGGCATCCGACAAGGACATCGACGTCATGCTGGATGTCCAGCCCGGCCTTCCGCAGATCGATGCAGACCATCGCGCCATCCGCCAGATGGTGCTGAACCTTGTCTCGAACGCGATCAAGTTCACCAATGCGGGCGGCAAGATCACGGTGTCCGTGCAGCAGCGCGGCCCCGACATCCAGGTGTCGGTGACCGATACCGGGGTCGGGATTCCGGCGTCGGACCTGCCGCGCCTGTCTCAGCCGTTCGAGCAGGCAGCAGGGGCCCACGACCGCAGCTATGAAGGCACGGGACTTGGCCTTGCCCTGACAAAATCCTTCGCCGAAATGCATGGCGGAGAGATGAGCCTCTCCTCCATCGAAGGGGAGGGCACGACAGTGACCTTCACCCTGCCGATCGCCGGACCTGGCGAGATGGAAGAAGACGGCGGCCGCGACGCAGCCTGATCAGGCAGGCTGACTAAACGGGTGGGCGCTTATTCCATGTCAGGATACGTGTGCCGGTATTGCACGTGATTTCACCCCAGGCGCCTGTCTTGAGCTTCGGTTGCAGGCCGACCGGCACGGCGTCCACGACATCTGGCAGGAAACGGGCAATGCCATTGCTGGTGACGACCAGAACGGTGCTGTCCTCCGGCAGGCGGGCGGCCTCGGTGAGAAGCGATTTCCAGCCTTCGTGGATAGCTGCCTTGTTCACGGTCCAGCCGTCCGGCACGCGGCTGTCTTCCTCCCAGGCGCGCAGGGCGTCTTCCCCGATGCGCGCGACTACTTTCTCCTCGGCGACATTCTCGTCCGGGCCGTAGTCGATCTCCGTCAGGAACGGCAGGACGGAGAGGTCAGGCCCGTCGGCGCGGGCGCTGAGGATGGCGGCGGCCGTTTCCCGTGTCCGCTGAAGGGACGAGCAATAGGCGGCCTGGACGGGCGTATCGGCAAAGTGACGGGCGAGGGCGTCAGCCTGGGCCTTGCCAGAGGTGGAAAGCGGCAGGTCAGTGCGTCCGCCCACCCGGGTGACGATATCGCCTTTGTCGAATGTGTTGCCATGCCGGCAGACAATGATCCGTCCCATGAGGGTCAGTCCTCCAGCGGGTCGCCATGCTCGGCGACAAGGCGTTCTGCCAGGGCGACATCCTCGGCCGTATCAATGCCCGGAATGGCAATCGTGTCGGGTTCGACTTCGACACATTGTATGCTCATGCCGTTCTCAAGCAGGCGGAGCTGTTCCAGCCCTTCGAGCTGTTCGTACCGGCCTTCAGGCAGGCTGACATAGCGGCGCAAGGCGTCGAGGCGATAGGCATAGAGCCCGATATGGCGGCACACGGGTGACAGGCCGCCCGCAGCCCGCAGCCTGTCTTCCTTGCGCATGGCGGGGATCAGGTTCTTGGAAAACCACAGGGCACGGCCGGTTTCGTCATGAACCAGGGTCGTGCCGGAAAACGGCGTTTCCTTCTTGTGCAGCCGGAACGCATCCAGCGCCTCCCAGGAGAGACGCACATAGGGGGTCGCCGCATCGGCGCCGGAGTCCCGGGCGGCCCTGGCGACGGCAATCACATGGGCGGGCGGGGTAAAGGGGGAGTCCCCTTGCAGATTGACAACAACTTCCGGGGCGGCGCCCAATGCGTCTGCGGCGGCCAGCGCGCGATCTGTGCCGGACGGCAGGTCCGGATCCGTCATCACGGCCGGAATGCCGAGATCCCGGCAATGGGTTGCGATCCGCTCATCATCCGTTGCCACCACATGCCGGGCGTCGCCCAGCGCGTCGGCCGCCTTTGCCGCCATGGCCGCAACGCGGGAGACCATGGTGCGTCCGGCTATGTTTACAAGCGGTTTGCCGGGCAGGCGGGTGGAGGCATAGCGTGCCGGAACAACAATAAGTGTACGCATGGTTTTTAGTCCTGATGGTGCCCGTCAACATCGAACGTGCCGTCGCGCATTTCCGTCATCACGCCAACAAATGGGATGATCCAGCTGATGGCCTCTTCGCTCACGCCTTCGTCCTGCAGGAAAGCGGTCAGGGCCGGCACGAATTCTTCCTGGCGGCCGCACTGGTCGACCGCGGCTTCCAGTTCCGGCAGCACGGTGCGGTTGAACGAGTCGGCGAAGGTCTGGATCCGGTTGGACTTGCGGGCGAGGGCGATCGCCACAAACGGGTCGACTTCTCCATCTTCGCGGGCGAGCTTGCGGAAATCATTGATGAGGCCGCGGTTTTCCGACGCGAATTTCCGCAGGATCTTGTCGGTCTTGTAGTCGATCCACTCTGCAGAGCAGGGGTCCGGTTCGACCGTCGCGCAGGCTGCCAGCGGCAGGAGGAGCAGGGTCAGGGCTGTGAGGCGCGGTGTCATGCGGGCGGGCTCCGGATAAGGGCAGATTACGAGCGCACCCTAGAGGGGCTTGGCGGGCCTGCAAAGCCTGCGCGCTCAGACGGTCCAAAGCCGCCCCGGCAGGCCGGGGGAATGGCGCTTTCCTGAGATGCTCGGACTGCCATGACGCCGCGTTTCAGCCTCAATGAGGGGAGGCCCGTCAGATCATGCCGGTTTCGTCAGCGCCTGCAGCGCGTCCTCACACCAACGGACCCAGTTTTCCTCATAGCGGATGCCCATTTCCAGGGCGATGCGTTTGCCCTGTTGTTTTGAGCTGAGATCGGGGGCGGCGTATTGGGTGTCTTTTATGTGCCGGTACTGCTGCAGTCTTTCCTGATGCTGTTCGCGGCGGTCATGCAATTGCGCCAGGAGGGCAGGCCGGTCGATGTCGTCGAGGGCGTAGAGCCTCACCAGCAGCTCGTCCTTGACGGCGGGTGGTTCAACGGCCTGTTGGGACCATGTAAAAAGCGCCTGCCGACCTGCCGCTGTCAGGGAATAGACCGTCTTGTTCGGCTTGCCGGTCTGAGCGTGATCGCGGGAGTCCAGTAGCCCCTGATCCTTGAGCTTGCGCAGTTGGCGATAGATCTGCGGATGCGAGGCATGCCAGAAAAAGCCGATCGACGTATCGAACCGCTTTGCCAGATCATAACCGGACAGGTCCTGTTCGGCTAAGCAAACAAGGATCGCGTGTTCCAGAGCCATGTCTCAGGTTTTGCCTATCGGTTTTATGTCCAGAAGACGTTCATAGTCAGGTTGCGATCCGGACTCCCGTGCCTTTATCGAAGCGTAGATATCGGCTGTGCTCCACAAGGCCGATTGTGTGCGGGCGGACCATTCAAGCGCGTCCGCGACAGAGTGATCGCGTGCCCAGTTAAGGGCGGCCTTGCTGCCCGACATGGCGACCGGGGCCTTGTGGCCGATGGTGCGCGCCGCTTCCATCGCCGCCTCCAGCGCCAGGTCCGGTGTGCCGGGCACCGACATGACAAAGCCCAGCTCGCGGGCGCGGTCTGCAGGGAGTTTGGTGCCGAGAAAGGCCATTTCGCGGACGACCGGATCAGGCAGGATTTTGGGCAGGCGCTGCAAGGCGCCGACATCTGCCATGATGCCGGTATTGATCTCCTCGATCCGGAAGTAGGCGTCCGACGTGGCGATACGCAGGTCACAGGCTGCGGCAAGCTCAAGACCGGCGCCGAGACATGGGCCCTGAATGACGCCGATGACAGGAAACCGCGCTTCTTCAAGACAGCTGAACGTGCGCTGGAGAGATCTGGCGAGGTAATAGAAGGCTTCGCGGGCGGCGGGCGAGTCGGGGTCAGGAACACCTCCGGAAAACACGGACAAATCCATCCCGGCGCAAAACCCTTTTCCCTCGGCAGACAGAACCAGACAGCGGATGTCGGCGCGCTTGTCGAGCTCGGAAATCGTGTCCGGAAGGCTGTTCCAGAAGTCAGCCCTGAGCGCATTGTAGGTTTCCGGACGGTTCATCCTCAGATGCGCGATTCCGCTGTCTACAGTGAGTGTATAGCCGGTCATTTTTATGTCCTTGGGAAATAAATGTCTTGACGACGCTATTTCATATCCAACCTATGTGCAACAACACATATAGAGGGGAGGTGTGTGATGAACCCGAAAGACAAGAGGCTGTTTATCTCCGGAGGAAGCCGGGGCATCGGCCTTTCCAATGCGTTGAAGGCGGCTGCAGATGGCGTAAATATCGTCATTGCCGCGAACGTCACTGAGCCCCATCCGAGGCTTGAAGGCACGATTCACACCGCCGTAAAAGAGAGCGATAATGCGGGAGGAAAGGCGCTTCCGCTGGTCTGCGGCATCCGATCCGAGGAGCGGGTGAACGAGGTCGTTGCGAAAGCCGTCCAGACATTCGGCGGGTACGGCCAACTCTCATCCTGCCCCTGATCAAAGTCTCACATTTTCCTCCGTGCCTGACCCGCGAACACGTCTTTGTTCGCGGGTTTTTCTTTGCCCGCAGAGGTGGCGCAAAGGCGCCAGGAAAATTGGGTCGAAAACGAATAGTGTCTTGACAGCAATAATGACCCATAGTCACATATGTGCACAAACACATGTCCCCAAAAGTTAAAACAGAGGGTCAGGGAGGAAAAACCAATGAGAACGCACGCCCTATTTGCGATAACTGCCTGGTGCGCGCTTGCGCTTGCTGTCCCGCTGCCGGCGATTGCCCAACAGGCCAATGACCTTCAAGCCGCAGACGCCCAAACCGCAGACGCCGCGCCGTCAGAAACGGACAAACGGCGTCTCGGCACTGTGACGGTCACAGCAACGCGCCGCGAAGAGAACATTCAGACCACAGGCACCTCCGTCTCCGGTCTGGACAGCAGCCAGCTTGAGACCCTTTCGGTCGACTCGGTCGAAGACGTCGCCGGTCTCATTCCGGGGGTTCAGATCTCGACCTATCAGGGGGATACGTCGATTTTCATCCGGGGCATCGGCACGCCGGTGATCATTGCGGGCAATGACAGTTCAACCGCGACCTATGCCAATGGCGTTTATCTGTCCCGCGCGGCAGCGATCGGCCCGTCATTTTTTGACGTCGAACGTCTGGAAGTTTTGCGCGGGCCACAGGGCACGCTCTATGGGCGCAACGCGACCGGTGGGTCGGTCAATATCATCACCAAGAGACCTTCGGCCGAGTTTGAAGGCGAGGCGAGCCTCGTCCTGGGCAATTATGATCGTGTGAAAGCCTTCGTGGCAGCAGGCGGACCGATCAGCGATACCGTCCGTACACGTCTGGCTGTCCAGAAGGAGAGCCATTCCGGCTACACAACCGTCCATCTGGCCCGCGGCGTCCTGCCACCCTCCCAGCCCGACAGAACTTTCGACGCGGAAGACAAAGACGACATCGTGGCACGGCTGACGGTCGAGGCGGATTTGTCCGACAATGTCATGCTGACCGTCATTGGCGATTATTATGAAGCCGATGACCGGGCCAATGTGTTCCATTTTGCAAGCCTCGGATATCAGGATGAAGTGCCCGGCTGGCTGGGAACGCGCGAAGGCGCCCAGACGCTTCCGTATTTCGCCATCAAGAACAGTGGCCGCATTTCCGCGCCGAAGTCCCGCGATATCTATTCCGGCGTCGACTATTTCAATCAGACCCAGACATGGGGCATCACCGGAAAGCTGGACTGGACGCTTGAAAACTATGATGTCCAGCTCATTGCAGGCTATCGCGACACCAATCCGTACTTCCAGAACTCGTTCGATCTGGGCGACACGTTCAACACCTACATCCGGCGCGGTGAGGATCACCAGCAATGGAATGCCGACTTCCAGATCAGCTCAGACGCAAGCAAGCGCTTCAGCTGGATCCTGGGGGGAGGGTACTTTACCGAAGACAATGATATTCAGAACAATATCTTCGGCGACTTCTGGGAACCGATCCTGATCCAGGGGTTCCTGGACCTTCAGGCGGTGGGCGTCCTGCCGGCCTTTCCTGTGAACATTCCGGAAAGCACTCTGTGTTGCGAGCTTCACCTCAATGGGGATCAGCAAACCGACGCCTATAACGTCTATTTTGATACCAGTTTTGACCTGACGGACAATGTGGTTCTGAAGGTGGGTATCCGGTATTCGGAGGAAGAGCGCGACGGTCATCAGAAATTCGACCTGGCCTTTCTGCCATCCTCGCCCGGCGGTGAACTCGTCCGGTTTGCGCCGAACACCACTTTCTTTCCGAACGCTGTGAGCGACACGAAAGACGGCGTTCAGCCCGACCCGTTCGGATTTGTCGTTGCCCCGGTCCAAGGGCCGGCCACGTTTGATGCGTGGACGCCAAAACTGGCCGTTGAGTGGACGCCCACCGAAGAGGTTCTGCTTTATGCCAGCGCACAACGCGGCTTCAAAAGCGGCGGCTATAACATCGGATCCAGTCAGCTTACCCCTTTCGAGCCGGAAGAGATCTGGGCCTATGAAGGGGGCTTCAAGTCCAATCTGATGGATCAGAATCTGAGACTGAACGGCGCCGCATTCTTCTACGATTATACCAATCTTCAGGCGCAGGATTCCATCGCCAATCAGCCGATCATCCGCAATGTCGGCAAGGCGGAAGTCAAAGGCGCGGAGCTCGAATTCGCAGCGCTCCTGACCGATATTCTCCGTGTGGATGGATCGCTCACCTATCTGGATGCGACCTTTACAGAAGGCGTTCTGTCAGAGCCTCTGCGTCCGGCCCCGCTTAGCGATCCGCCGGGCAGTGTTACGCGGGATCTCAATGGGCTCCGTTTGCCGCGCGCACCGGAGTGGAAAGCCAATATCGGTGTTCAGGCCGACTTCGAGGCCATGGCCGGAAATGTGACTCTGAGAGCAGATTATTCTTATCAGGATAAAATCTACTTCACGGTCTTCAATATCGATGCGGCCTCTCAGGACTCTTATGGCCTCCTGAGGGCCCGCGCATCCTATGAGCCGAATAATGGCCGCTACAAGATTGCCTTGTTTGGCGAGAATCTGACCGACGAAAAATATTTCACCAATCAGATCCTTACCGGCACAACCTATGGCGCTGAATTCGTCGGCTCTCTGGGCGCGCCGACGATCTTTGGCATCGAACTTTCCACCACATTCTAACTCTTGAAACCGGGACCAGACCTATGACGAAGACACCTTTGGAAGCCGCTCAGGAGTTCTACGCTTCGGTTCATGCCGGCGATTTCGACCGCTTGTTCAATACGATGTCAGACGATTGCTGTGTCGAGTTTTATGGCCCCTCGGTCATTCCGTTTTCCGGAATATTCAAGGGCAAGGAGACGTGCAAGATCTTCTTCGGGCACGTCGCAAATGACGTCGACATTGAAGAATTCAGCCAGGCAGAATTCATTGCAGACCGCAATATGGTTGCCGTGACCGGACGCCTTCAGATGGTTCTGAAGGCAACCGGGCGCCGCTATTCCGCTGACTATGCGCACATCATCACAACCAGGGACGGGCTGGTGACCCGGTTCCGGGATTTTCAGGATACCGCGCAAGCCATGTTTGCCTCAATCGATCTGGACGCGCCTGTTCGGTAGACGCCATCCGGCCCCGTCTCTGGCGGGGCCACCAAACCAACCGACGCAAACGCTTCGGCCAATTGATCATCAGGACTGGACAGAACATGCCTGGCCGCGTGCGGGACCACCTCTTATGCTTATCCGGAAGTCTGGCGCACGATACGCATATGGTGCGATCGTGACGGTCTCAGGTTTTAGCTCTGGGCTGGCGCGCTCTCGTGCTGAGGGTCAGCGCTTCGTCCTGAACTTCCTTGCTGATCTCCGTGACGCGCTTCAGGAAACTGATGCCGTTCACAATTTCCTCATCGTTCATCCGCGCCACCATCACGTCCATCAACGCAATGCCATTTTGTATCATGCTGTTGAGATACTGTCGGCCGCGCGGTGTCAGTGTAACCACTTTCTCACGTCCGCTGTTCGGATCTTCGCTCATGCTGAGAAGGTCCATAGGCGGCTTTGCCAGGGCGCGCAGCGATTTGGAAATCGCAGAGCTCGTGACTTCGTACCATCCCGACAGGGCGATCTCGATATCCTTGCGGCGCATGGATGTGCCGTTCTCGCCTCTGGTTCGGATCAGCCAGAGAATGCAGGCCTGCTGGCGGGTCAGGACCCCGCATTTCAGGGCATCTTCGATCTGTATACCAACCAGATAATGAATGGGAAAAAACAGGTCCAAAAACTCAACAGAAGCTTCTTTTCGGTCGGTCATGACATTCACTGTCTTCAAGAAATAGTTTCAGAGACTTTTTCCTTCGCACAGTTCGCCGCCGTTATCCAGAACTTCGGCGGTCCTAAAAGCACTGAATGGCGGACGTTTCCGGCCAATAAAAAGTGTCGTAAGGACACAATGTCCATTGACACATAATTATTGGTTCCGGATACTCCTTTTGAAACAGGTTGGCTTTGAGTTCGGCGCCATGTTGCGCCGGCCTTATGGACACGCCCTTCAGCGCTTTTCCCGCCGGCACCTCAGGCACGGCCAAATCAGGAAGTGAGAGCTATCATGACAGCTGCAATTGCCCCCAGTATTCCATCCGACTTCACGTCGAAGGACCTCTATTCACCCGACGTATTCGCCAATCCGTATCCGTACTATGACCACCTGCGCGACAAACCCATTCAGTATGGTCTGGAGGATTATCCGCCTGGCACAATTCCGGGAGTTGATAAGCCGTTTCCGGCCTGGGTCGTGCTGAAACATGCCGAGGTCGCAGAAGTCGCCAAACGAGCCGATATATTCTCATCCCGCGATATCATGCAGGAGGAATCCGACGCGCCGACCCTTATGCTGGTCAATCATGATGACCCCCGTCACGCGGAACTTCGCAAGATCGCGCAGCTCGCTTTCACGCCAAAACGGGTGATGACGGACATCGCCCCATGGATGGAAAAGACGGTGGGGGCCCAGCTGGACACGTATGCGAATGGCAAGGTCGACTTCATGGCCGATCTTGCACCGAACCTGCCGGCTCTGGTGATGACCAAGCTCGTCGGCCTGCCGGAAAAGGATCATGTGCTTCTGCGCCGCTGGGCAAACGCCTTTATGGTCACGTCTGATTTCACGATTGAAGAACGCCAGCAGTGCAATGTGGATCTCTTCCTCTATTTCACCGCCGCTGTGGAAGAGCGTTATGCCGACATAGAAGCCGGAAAACCGGTGCCGGATGATCTGATGTCAGCCTTCATCCGGACCGAGGCGGAGGGGCATAGTCTGACGAAAGATGAAGTGATCCGCTTTTGCCTGACCCTGGTTGTGGCGGGTGCGGAGACGACCGGGTATCTGCTGGGAAATCTGATCGATGTGCTGGCGGACCGTCCGGACCTGTTCAGCCTGTTGAAAGAAGACCGGACGCAAATTCGTGGCTTCATCGAAGAAAGCCTGCGCCGGGACGGGCCGGTTCAGCGGCTTCACCGGGTCTGTACTGAAGACTATGAGTTGGGCGGGGCCCGGATCAGGGCCGGAGACTGGGTGGCGGTCTTCTTCGCTTCGGCGAACCGGGATCCATCCGTTTTTGAGAAGCCGGATGAGTTCATCCTCGGCCGTCCGGGCATGGGCAAGCAGATGACGTTCGGACACGGCATTCATCATTGCATGGGCTCTGGCATCGCGCGCAGTGAAGCGACCCAGTTGCTGAATGGCATTCTGGACAGATGCAGCGCGCTAAAGCCTGCGGGCGAGCGGAAGCGTCAGCGAGGCGGATTTCTGAACTATGGCCTGGAAACCTGCCCGGTCGATTTCATCCGTTGACATAACTCTCAGGGGAGACGGGCCTTGACGGCCGGCGTCTGCCCCAAACAATGGAGGCGGCAATGCCAACCATTCACATCACCACCCGGGACGGGACCGATACCTCCATCACCGTAAATGCCGGTGTGTCTCTGATGGAGGCGCTCACCGAGCATGATCTTGATGTTGAGGCGGTCTGCGGAGGGGCGGCGTCCTGTGGGACGTGTCATGTGCATATCGCGCAGGATTGGTATGAGCGCCTTGGGCCAAAGGGCGAGATGGAGGCGCTGCTTCTGGACGGCCTGCTGAACACGGATGAAACCAGTCGCCTCGGGTGTCAGATTACACTCGCTGACATCCACGATGGTCTGGTCCTGCGAATTGCAGATGTCGAATAGGTCCAGCGGGCCGTCGGCCCCTTGGGGTATCTGCACCCCATTTGATCTGGTCCTGAGTCTGCAAAGTGTCTCCGGTCAGATAACACAAAGCCCCGGCCAGGCAGGGCCGGGGCTTTGTCATTCAGGGGGGGCAGGGGCGTTGGCGCTTAATTGGCCCCGCCGTCGAGCTCTCCATGCGGGTGGATCTGCTCACGGAATGATGTCTTTTCGGCGTCGCACAGTTTCTTGCTGGCATTGATCGCGGCAAGCGTGCTGGCCGAGCGCAGGGCGTCGCCATCCCCTCCGACACAGGCGATCTTGACGGTATTCTTGCCTTCACCGAAGTCGATGGTGCGGCTCATCACCCGTGTTTCGCCGTCTGCCATCCTGGCATCGCGGCACTCCTTCACAAGGCCGTCCAGCGCTTTGGAGGTTTCGTCCATACGGCGTTCAAAGTCCGCGCCGAATTTCTGTTCGAGCAGGGCTTCCAGCTTCACGGACTTGGCGTTGAGTTTGGTTTCCAGTTCCATCGTCATCCGCTCGAGTTCCGGCTCCATATCCTTTTCGTAGGCGTTGGCGCGTGCCTCGTATTCGGCGGACAGCTTGTCTGCGCGATTTTCGAGTTCAGTCCCCCATTTTTCCCATTTCTCGCCCCAGGCTTCCCAGTCCTTGCCGGACATTTTGCCATGCATGCCTTTGAAGTCGATAGCCATGTTTCCGTGAAGGTCGTTGACCTCGTCCATAAGGGCCTGGAACTCCGGATCATCTTCCGGCGAGAAGTGAGGCATGTTGGCCGTGACGCTCGCGACGATCCTGCCGATCTGGGCGCTGTCAGCGGTCATCTCGCGCGTCAGGCGGCTGACTTCCGCATCGAATTCCGGACCAGGTTCAATTCCGGCAAAGGGTTCGCCGAGGACAATGATACGGCGGTCCGGTATGAGCTCACCATTCAGATAGACGGCCCCGTCAGTGATCGTGAGTTCGCGGTGGTCGCGTTCACCTGCATTGGCCGGGACGGAAGAGGTCGCAATCAGGGCAGCGGCGCCGAGGACAGCGGTCGCTGCGCCTCCGGTCAGGCGGCGCGTCCGGGTTGGGGTCGGATGCGTCATGCGGCTGAGGCGTTCCTTCAGGGCGTGTGTCAGCGGCAGGCCGGAGCCGGCAGGCAGACGTTCCTGAGAGACCGACTTCACTGCCTTGATCAGCGTCGCGCCATAGGCGTGCGGCGAGGCGGTGCCGGTTTTCAGCACGTCCGCGTCACAGGCGGCTTCCTGGTCTGTCCGGAAAGCGCGGTGGGCATAGTATGCCAGCGGATTGAACCACATGCAGGCAATAAAGAGCTCGGCCAGCTGCAGGGCCCAGAGGTCGCCGCGGCGGACATGGGTCAGTTCGTGGGCCAGGGCTGCGCGCTGCTGGGTGTCATCATAGTCCGTCTCGAACCAGGCTGGCAGCATGACGACCGGGCGGACCAGGCCGGTCACAAGCGGGCCGGACGAGATGAAGCTGGACGCGACCACCGGCAGACGCTTGAGTCCCACCTGCCGGCTAACCTGATGCGCAATGTGCTGCAGGCGCGGTGACACGTTGACGGCTTCCCGCTTCACGGTCTGCATGAACACATGCTGGCGCCAGAGGCTGAGGCCAAAGACGAGCAGGGCTCCGCCCGCCCAGATGAGGAACAGGCCGGGCACCAGCACGTCAGACAATGTGTCCGTCAGGGTGTGGGATGGAGCCAGGCCGCCCGCAACCGCACTTTCCGCCAGAGGTGGGGCGGGCAGGACGGCCGGAGCAGGCGGAGAAACGGCAAGCATCGGAGCGACCACTTCCGGTGCAGCTGAAACGGCAAGAGCGCTTCCGGATTCTGCGGTGGTGTCAGACGCCGCTGATCTGGGCAGGCCCAGTAGCGGCATCAGGGAAACCGGGATTTGCAGCGGTGGCAGGACAAGGCGTGCCAGCGGCAGGGCCCAAAGGGCATACGCAACGCCGGCGCCGAAATGCCTGGCGGCAGGCCGGCGGGCGACCAGAACCAATCCTATCAGAACCGAGACCGCCAGAACGGTCTGCAAGACAGATGTCACGTCAGGAAAAAAAGATGTGCCGCTCATTTTTTCAATTCCCCCAGCAGGCGTTCCAGTTCTTCAATGTCTTCCGGTGTCAGGCCGCGCGTGTCAGCCAGATGCGCGACCAGCGGCGCAGCCCGGCCGGAGAAGACGCGGTCCACAAACTGGCCCGCGGCCTTCGCCTTGTAAGCGTCCTCATCGACGATCGGGTAATAGAGATAGCGACGGCCATCTTCCTCGGTGCGGAGGGCGGCTTTCTCGACCAGGCGCGCCAGCAGGGTCTTCACGGTCCGGCTGGTCCAGTCTTTCTCTTTACCGAGTGCTTCATGAACATCGGACGCGGCGAGGCCGGGCGTCTGCCAGAGGACGCTCATCACGTCGAGTTCGGCGGCGGATATTTTCATCTCTGGGACTCCCCGGTAAGACTACGCTTGTGGTCATAGACTTTGACTACGGGTGTGGTCAATGAGGTTTTTTGCAGTTTCTCGTGACAAGTTCGTAAGGTCAGGCTTTGATGCCGCAGGCCTGCGTGTGCGGCTTCATTTCCGGCTGGCGCTCCTGTAGGACAGATGCAGGGGTCCGGGGCAGGGACCAGAGTGAAGGTAAAGTAGATGAACCGACGGATGCTGGGAGCGCTGAGTCTGGCGCTTCTCACGGCAGGTTGTGCCGAAACTGGCACAAGCGATGAGTTCGGCCGCGTTCTGGGCGAAGTCCTCGGTTCCGCCACCGCGCCAGCAACGCAAGGCACGCTGAGTACTGCCGAGATCGATGCCGGCCTGCGCGAAGCATTGACGGTGGGCACCAATCTGGTCGCCAGCCAGCTGGGCCAGATAAACGGCTATTATGGCGATCCGAAGATCCGCATTCCTCTGCCCGGCACGTACCGCACAATCCAGTCGAACCTTGCAAAGGTCGGCGCCAGTGGCCCGCTCGACGATCTCGAACTGCGCATGAACCGGGCGGCGGAAGAGTCTGTTCCCGAAGCGCAGGCGCTGATCCTCGGCGCGATCCGCAACATGACCATCAGCGATGCGCTGAATATCCTGAACGGCGGCGACACGGCGGCGACCGACTATCTCCGTTCCAGAACCGAAAGCCAGTTGCGGGCGGCCTTCACACCGTACGCCCGGCAGGCCCTGTCGAAATCCGGTGCCTTCACGGCAATGGAAAGTGTGGCGTCGCAATATGGCGCCGGGGGAATCACATCCGGCCTGCAGGCCGACCTGACCACCCATGCCGTCAATTACGGCCTTGATGGCATGTTCTTTTATGTCGCGCAGGAAGAGAAGAAGATCCGGGAGAATCCGCTCGCGCGGACAACTGACTTGCTGCGGCGCGTGTTCGGGAATCGTGGCTGATGCGTCGATTTGCAACTGAGATGAAAGCCGGCGGCGAACTGGCCGGGATCGAATTTGGCGATCCGATCAAGCCATTCGCGGCAGTGTGGATCCATGCAACCGGCTTCAATGCGATGACGTATCAGTCTCTGCTGGCGCCTCTGGGGCTTCGCCAGCGTGTGGCGGCCCTGGATATGCGCGGCCATGGCCGGTCGACCATGCCGGCAAAGCCCGGGCGCATGAAATCGTGGCACCGCTACCGCGATGATGTGATCGAGTGGCTCGAGAAAGAAGCGCCCAATGGCGTCGTGCTGAGCGGCCACTCCATGGGCGGGGCCGTTGCCCTGCTGGTCGCCGGAAAACGGCCCGACCTGGTCAAGGGGCTGGTGCTGGCCGATCCGGTCATCATGCCGCGGAGCTTTTATTTCTGGAACTATGTCTTCCCGCCGGTCTCATGGATCGTGAACCGGAACATGATGGCGAAGAACGCAAAGAAGCGCCGGGCAGAGTTCCCGGCCTTCCGCGAGGCTTTGGAATCCTATTCCGGCCGGGGCGCGTTCACGACATGGCGGGAACCTTTTCTCGCGGACTACCTGCTCGACGGTATCGACCGGGTTGATAACAACAGCATCGAAAGCGACGAACAGGTCTGGCGGCTGACCTGCGATCCGAAATGGGAAGCGGCCACATTCTCGGCCCAGCGGAACCGGCCATGGCGGGCACTCAAAAAGGTTCGCAAGCACAAGATCCCGATTGTCGTGCTCCGGCCCAACCGGAATTCAATCATTTCTCCCAAGGTTCGTGCACAGATCATCCTGATGAATCAGGCATTGATGATGAGGGGCATCCGCGGGACGACCCATTTCCTGCCTATGGAAGCGCCCTACGAAGTGCGTGATGCCCTGTCGGCCTTCATCGCGCGATTGGTTGAGCGGTTCACGCTGGAAGAAGACTCGGATGTCTCCCGGTCCCTCAATAACCGCCGCCGCAGGGCCTGATCCGGAACCTTTTACCAGAGCGGCCGGTTGGGGGATGCCGACTGCGCCAGCTTCTCCATCAGGCGGGTCAGTTCGCGGCGCTCTTCGGGTGTCAGCACGGATTCCAGTGCCTGTTCTTCCGAAATCGCCATCGGGACAATCTCATCGTAGACAGATTTCCCGGTGGGGGTGAGGTAAAGCTTTGAGCGCCGTCCGTCCTCTTCAGAGGATTTCCGCGCCAGACATTCCATTTCAATCAGTCCGGCGACAGCCCGGCTGACGGCGACCTTGTCCATCGCGGTGCGCTGGCCGATCTCCGTGGCGCTGATCCCGGGCGTATCGCCCGTGACGGCCATAACGCGCCATTGCCAGATCGTCAGGCCGAATTCGCGATCATACAGCTCCGCAATGCGGCGCGAGATCGTGTTGGACAGGACGGACAGGCGGTAGGGGAGGAATTCGCGCAGGCGCAGCTGCGGCGTCCGGGAGGATTCGGGCATGGCGGGTCCATTCATACTTGCCTTGCGGCGAGCAGTTAGTTACATATGAAACTATATTTATAATCTTAATAGGGAGAGAGAACCTATGGCCGACCTGTTTGACAACCCTGCAGGCCTTGATGGTTTCGAATTCATCGAGTTTTCCGCCCCCGAAAAGGGCATGCTGGAACCGGTTTTCGAAACAATGGGATTCACCAAAGTCGCCCGTCACCGTTCGAAGGACGTTGAGCTGTGGCGCCAGGGCGGCATCAACCTGATCACCAATTATGAGCCCAAATCGGCGGCTTGGTATTTCTCGCGTGAACACGGCCCATCGGCCTGCGGCATGGGCTTTCGCGTGCGCGACGCCCGCAAGGCCTATGCGCACCTGCTGGAGCAGGGCGCCGAACCGGTGCATGTCGAGACCGGCCCGATGGAGCTGCACATTCCGGGCATCCGCGGCATCGGCAATTCGATCATCTACCTGATCGACCGGTATGGCGATGAACTCGACATTTACGACATCGACTTTGAATATCTGCCGGATGTGGAGCAGAATCCCGTCGGCGCCGGCTTCAGGCTGATCGACCACCTGACACACAATGTGTATGGCGGGCGGATGAAGTATTGGGCGGACTTCTACGAGAAGCTCTTCAACTTCCAGGAAATCCGCTATTTCGACATCAAGGGCGAGTATACGGGCCTGACCTCCAAGGCGCTGACGGCGCCGGACGGCAAGATCCGCATTCCGCTGAACGAGGAAGGCAAGAGCGGCGGCGGCCAGATCGAGGAATTCCTGCGCGAGTTCAACGGCGAGGGCATCCAGCACATCGCACTCATCTGTGACGACCTCTATGCCTGCTATGACAGCCTGAAACAGAAGGGCGTGCCCTTCATGACGGCCCCGCCGGCCACCTATTACGACATGCTGGACGAGCGTCTGCCGGGCCATGGCGAGGATGTCGAAGGCCTCAAATCCCGCGGCCTGCTGCTGGACGGCACGACCGAAGGCGGCCAGCCGCGCCTTCTGCTGCAGATCTTCGCCCAGGCCGAAATCGGCCCGGTCTTCTTCGAATTCATCCAGCGCAAGGGTGACTACAAGGAAGGCTTTGGCGAAGGTAACTTCAAGGCCTTGTTCGAATCCATGGAACGTGACCAGATTCAGCGAGGTGCATTGAAGGTCGAAGAGGACGCATGAGCGAACCAAAGAAGAAAGTTGAACTCTCCCCGGTCGGCGAAGGCCTGATCGGGGCCGTTGCCGGCACGGTGGTCGGCGTCATCCTGTGGCGCACCGGGGTGATTTCCGCCCCGGCCATTCCGGGCGTGACGCTCGGCCTCGGGATCGGCAGCTGGTTCAACGCCTGGCGGCGCGCAAAGAACGCCGCAAAAGACAAGGGAGAGACCTAGATGACATCACCCGCCCCCCTGAAAGGCGTCCACCACGTCGCCTATCGCTGCAAGGACGCCAAGGAAACCGTGGAATTCTACCGCGACGCCCTTGGCATGGATTTCCAGCTGGCGATCGCAGAGGACCATGTGCCGTCGACCGGCGCTTATGATCCGTACATGCACATTTTCCTCGATGCCGGGAATGGCAATGTGCTCGCCTTTTTCGAGCTGCCCGAGCAGCCGGACATGGGCCGCGACGAGAATACGCCGGCCTGGGTACAGCACATCGCCTTCCGCGTCGGCTCGCTGGAAGAACTGATGGAGACCAAGGCGCACCTCGAAGGCATGGGCCTCGACGTGCTGGGGCCCACCCATCACGGCATCTTCAAGTCGATCTATTTCTTCGACCCCAATGGCCACCGCATTGAACTTGCCGCAGACATCGGCACGCCGGAACAGATGGCACAGCTGAAATCCGTCGCTGAGCCGATGATCGAAGAGTGGCACGCCACAAAGAAAGCCCCGCGCCATGCTGCGTGGCTGCACGAAAAAATCGCGGAAGAAAGCTGACTCATGAAACTCGCTACCCTTAAGAACGGCGCCCGTGACGGGCGTCTCGTTGTCGTTTCGAAAGACCTGACACGCGCGACCGACGCAGCCTCTGTTGCGCCCACGCTGCAGGCGGCGCTGGACGACTGGGAACATATGGCCCCGCGCCTCCGGCTGCTGGCTGAGCAGGTGGAGCTGGGCAGCGTGCCTACCTTCCGTTTCCATGAGCATGAGTGCGAAAGCCCGCTGCCGCGTGCCTATCAGTGGGCGGACGGGTCGGCCTATATCAACCATGTGGAACTGGTGCGCAAAGCGCGCGGCGCCGAAGTGCCGGAAAGTTTCTATGACGATCCGCTGATGTACCAGGGCGGCAGTGATGCCTTCCTCGGCCCCCGCGACGCCATTCCGCTGGGCGATGCCGCCTGGGGCTGTGACATGGAAGGGGAGGTGGCCGTCATCACCGATGACGTGCCCATGGGCGTGTCCGAGGCGGATGCGGCCAGCCACATCAAGCTGGTCATGCTGTGCAATGACGTGTCGCTGCGCGGGCTGATCCCCGGCGAACTCGCCAAGGGCTTTGGCTTCTTCCAGTCCAAGCCGCCGAGTGCTTTCACGCCTGTGGCCGTGACGCCGGACGAACTGGGCGATGCCTGGAAAGACAATGTCATCCACCTGCCGCTGCACGTGGACTATAACGGCCAGCCCTTTGGCCGGGCCGAGGCCGGGGTCGATGCCACGTTCAGCCTCGCCCGCCTCGTGGCCCACGCCGCAAAGACCCGGCCCCTCACCGCAGGCACGGTCATCGGTTCCGGCACGGTGTCCAACAAGGATGCCGACGGCGGCGCAGGCAAGCCGGTCAGCGAAGGCGGGCTTGGTTATTCCTGCATCGCCGAGATCCGCATGATCGAGACGATCGCCGACGGCGCGCCGAAAACCCCCTTCATGAAGCCCGGCGACACGGTGCGCATGGAGATGCTGGACAAAGCCGGACACTCGATTTTCGGCGCCATCGAACAGACGGTCGAAGCGGTCTCATAATTCCGGAACCGCCGTCTTGTTTTCCGTCTGCGCCTGTGTTTCAACACCTGTTGAAATTTTGGCGCTGCGAGACGGTTCGGCGCGCCGGAAAGTGTGCTACGGAATAACAAAGCGCGCGCAGGCGGGGCTCTTCCCGTCTGGGTGCCCAAGCCAGGGAGCGACAGGACCTGTCCATGTCTAACAAGGTCTACAATTCTGCGAAGGAAGCCCTTGAGGGCCTGACCTTCGACGGCATGACCGTGATGGCCGGGGGCTTCGGCCTCTGCGGTATTCCGGAAAACCTCATCCTCGTCCTGCGCGACAGCGGCGTGAAGGATATCACGGCGATCTCCAACAATGCCGGTGTCGACGATTTCGGCCTCGGCCTGCTGCTGCAGACGCGCCAGATCAAGAAGATGATCTCGTCCTATGTGGGTGAGAACAAGGAGTTCGAGCGCCAGTACCTCTCCGGTGAGCTGGAGCTGGAGTTCAACCCGCAGGGCACGCTGGCGGAACGCTGCCGCGCCGGCGGCGCAGGCATTCCCGGCTTTTACACCAAGACCGGCGTCGGCACGATCATCGCCGATGGCAAGGAACACCGCGAGTTCAACGGCGAGACCTATATTCTCGAAACGGGCCTTGTGTCAGACCTGTCCATCGTCAAGGCCGAGAAGGCCGACGCACAGGGCAATCTGATCTTCAACAAGACGGCCCGCAACTTCAATCCGCCTATGGCAATGGCTGGCAAGGTCACCATTGCCGAAGTCGAAGAACTGGTGCCGACCGGCGATCTCGACCCGGACGAAATTCACCTGCCGGGCATCTTCGTTCAGCGTGTCGTCAAAGGCACTTTCGAGAAACGTATCGAACAACACACCACCCGCAAGCGGGAGGCAATCTAATGCCCTGGACACGCGATGACATGGCGGCGCGCGCCGCAAAAGAACTCCAAGACGGCTTCTATGTGAACCTCGGCATCGGCATTCCGACGCTGGTGGCGAACCATATTCCGGACGACATGGACGTGACGCTGCAGTCCGAGAACGGCATGCTGGGCATGGGCCCGTTCCCGTTCGAGGGCGAGGAAGACGCTGACCTGATCAATGCCGGCAAGCAGACGATCACGACGCTGCCGCGTACCAGCTTCTTCGACAGCGCGACCAGCTTCGCGATGATCCGCGGCGGCCACATCAACATCGCCATTCTCGGCGCGATGGAAGTGGCCGAGAATGGCGACATCGCCAACTGGATGATCCCCGGCAAGCTGGTCAAAGGCATGGGCGGCGCGATGGACCTGGTCGCCGGCGTCAAGCGCATCGTTGTGGTGATGGATCACTGCAACAAGAAGGGCGAGACCAAGGTGCTGAAAGAATGCACCCTGCCGCTCACCGGCAAGGGCGTGGTCAATCGTATCATCACCGACCTCTGCGTCATGGACGTGGTCGAGGGTGGCCTGAAGGTGATCGAGCTTGCACCCGGCGTGTCGCTGCAGGACGTCAAGGACAAGACCGAAGCGACCATCGTCGACTAATACGTCTTGTCAGACAGACGAGGAGGATTGAATCCGGACACGCTCCGGATTAGGGCTGCGCCATGACTTCTGCATTCTCTCCGCTATCGCCGCTTCCGCCGGACGCTCTGCTCGGCCTGATGTCCGCTTTTCGTGAAGACGGCCGGGCCGAGAAATTCGATCTGGGCGTCGGCGTCTACAAGGATGACCAGGGCAATACCCCGGTCATGTCGGCGGTTGCCAAGGCCGAGGCTCTGATGCTGCAGCGTCAGAGCACGAAGGTCTATGAAGGTCCGCGCGGCAATGTCGATTTCTGCGCCGCGATCGAAGACTTCGTGTTCGGCGTAGATGCCCCCGTCCGCAAGGAAGGGCGCACGCTGTCCTTCACCGCGCCGGGCGGCTGCGGCGCGCTCTCGCTGGGCGTGGGCCTGATGCGCCGCCTTGGTGTGAAGAAGGTCTGGGTGTCAGACCCGACCTGGCCGAACCATCCGAAAGTGGTCCGGTCCGCGGGCCTCACGACAGACAGCTACCGCTATGCCGATCCGGATACCGGCACGGCAGACCGGGCGGGTATGCTGGAAGACCTGGCCAAAGCAGAGCGCGGCGATGGCGTGATCGTGCAGGGGCCTTGCCATAATCCCACCGGCATCGACCTGACGCTGGAAGACTGGCGGGCGGTGGGCGCGTTCGTGAAAGAGCGCGGCCTGATCGTCATGCTGGACATTGCCTATCACGGCTTCGCGCACGGCCTCGACAAGGATATTGCGGGCGTGCGTGCCTTTATCGATGCGGCAGGCGAAGCGCTGATCTCCTATTCCTGTTCCAAGAATTTCGGCCTCTACCGCGAGCGGGCCGGTTGTTTCCTCGCTGTAGGTGAGACGCCGGAAGGCATCGCGGCGGCGACCACACATGTGGCGGACATTTCCCGGGCGACCTGGTCCATGCCACCGGCACACGGCGCAGGCATTGTCGCCACCATCCTCAGCGATGCGGCCTTGCGGGCTGAATGGGAAGCGGAGCTGACATCGATGCGGGAACGGATGATCTCGCTGCGCCGGGCGCTGTCGGGCGAGCTCGTGCAGCGCACGGGCTCGAACCTGCTCACCAGCCTCACCACGCAGAACGGCATGTTCAGCCAGCTGCCGGTCACGCCGGACGGCGCGAAAGCCCTGCGCGAGGAAAGCGGCCTGTACATGCCGGGATCGGGCCGCATCAATATTGCCGGGCTGAATTTGAAAGATATCCCGCGCATCGCCGAGATCATCGCCACGGCGCTCTGAAGCGATTTAAATCGACAAGCCCTTCGGGGCGAGGCGTTCGAGTTCCTCGATGGCCGCGGCCGGGGCAGGGATGGCTTTGCGTGCGTCGAGGTCCAGCGTGATGGCGGTGGCCTGGCTGGTTGCCCAGGGCTTGCCGCTCACCGGGTCCATGAGCCAGTGGATCAATCCGTGGGTCTTGCCCTGAACGTCGCCAAGGCCTGTATAGACTTCGAACCGGTCACCGGCTTCCGGCAGGTCATGGTAGCGGATCCGGTATTCCAGAACCGCCGCGCCCATGCGCAGGTCTCCCGCCGCGGCGGCCACATTCTTGCGCCAGTCAAACAGCAGGTTCGGGACGGAATCGGACACGCGGCCAATCACCCATGCTGGCGCCATCCGTCCGTGCACATCGAGGTGTTGCGGCGGCACAGCGCCCATGCCGATACAGGCGATGCCGAGGCTGCGCGGCGTTCCGATGGAAATATCGTCATGGGGCAGGCCGGGCGCTTCCGGCTCAATCGAGCGCGGGGCGGATTCTTCCGGCGGCGTGTCCATGTCGTCGGCCATGGCGGCGCGCACGCTCTGGCCCCATGGAAATGGCTCACGCCCGGCCGTATCGATATGCATGATCCGGGTCCGGAAAGCGGCGGCCAGCTGGCCGTCAGCGTGGCGCAGTTCCTGATAGACCAGGGCATCTGCCTCACCGACGTCGATCAGGCAGCCATGCATGGTCAGCGGACGCCCGGGCAGGACTTCGCGGACGAAGCGGATATGCTGGTCTACCGGTGTGAGTGTGGAGGGGGAATTCTGCCGGAATGCATGCGGCATGCCCAGCGCATGGGCAAAGACCGCAAGGCCTTCCATTTGTTTCTCGACATAGACGCGCACATTCATGTGCCCCATCTCGTCGCAATCCCACTGATTGCAGCTTCCCCGCCAGAGAGTTTTCACGCAGCGCAATCCCGGCAGATGCCGCGCACTTCCACGACGGCGCGGGACATTTTGAAGCCTGCCGCGTCCGTTTCTGCCCTCAGAGCCTCGCTGGTCGCTTCGGCGTGGAGCTCCTCGGCGCCATGGCATTTGTCGCAGATCAGGAACACGGCGGAGTGCCGGTGGCTGGCATGGCCGCAGGCGACATAGGCGTTGAGGCTCTCAATCTTGTGGGCGAGGCCGGTTTCCTGAAGGAAATCGAGTGCGCGATAGATCGTCGGCGGCTTCGCAGAGCCTTCCCCATCGAGATTGGCCAGCAGATCGTAAGCCTTGGCAGGCTCCGTGCTTTCCAGCAGAAGACGTAGCACCTTGCGGCGGATTTTCGTCATTCGCTGGCCCTGGCGCGCGACCAGAGTCTCGGCCTGATTCACGAACGCATCGACGTCCTGCGGGCTGCAGGGCGTGTTGGCGTGGACATGTGCATGGCTGTCTGAAGAGGTCATGGCCCTAATGTCGTGTGTTTTGTCCACAATGTGAAGGGGTAAGCACTGTCTTGCCCCCCACTGAAGGACTGGACGGAGTCCGCAAATCACCCGAGATTCCCTCGAAAGACGAAAATCCAAGGGGATGAGCCGGATGCAATTGTCAGAGCGTGATGGTCTGGAACTCTGGCGCCGCGCGGTCACCGCCTCGGTCCGCTCCGATGCGCCCGACCTGACGGCCCGCCAGCAAGCCATCCTGATGACCATCGCCCTGATGCCCGGCCCGCACACGGTGCGCGGCCTTGCTGAACAGCTGAACATCGCCAAACCGGCTGTCACCCGGGCACTGGATGCGCTGGAACGCCTCGATTTCATCAAGCGCGTGCGCGATGAGGCAGACCTGCGGAACATCTTTCTGGAGCGGCGCCCGCCCGGCATGACCTATCTTCGCCAGTTTGCCGGCCTTGTTCTTGCCGCAGCTTCCGGCAAGGATCAGGAAGCTGCCGCGAGCCCGAAGACACGCAAGGCCTCGGCGGCGTAAAACAACGCTGCGGGGCTTCTCATGCCTGATTACAATGATACGCGACTGACGCCGCCCAACAGCCCGTCCCGGTCTGTGCAGGTGCGGGCAGGGAGTGTTGCCGTCCGCGAGGCGCCATTGCCGGATGCGCGGCTGACAACGGAAGCCCTGTTTAGCGAAATCCTGGACGTGTTTGAAGAACAGCACGGCTTTGCCCTCGTCCAGTGCCAGCGCGACCGGTATGTCGGCTGGGTTGCCCTGGCGGGGCTTGCCGAAAGTCTGCTGGTCCCCACGCACCGGATCACCCGGCCCCACACCCATGCCTATGCCGCCCCGGACCTCAAATCGCCGCCGCAGCTGACGCTCAGCCTTGGCGGGCAGGTGAGCGTGACCGGGGAAGAGGGAGACTGGCGCCAGTGTCAGGACGCGGGCTGGGTTCACCACAGGCATCTCGCGGCGCTGGATGCCGTGGACGACGATCCCGTCAGCGTAGCGGAGCGTTATATCGGCACGCCTTATCTCTGGGGAGGGCGGTCCGGTCTCGGCCTGGATTGTACGGGCCTGACCCAGCAATCGTTCGAGGCTGCGGGCGTTCTGCTGCCCCGCGACAGCGATATGCAGTTTGACTGGGCCGGCGATGACATTGCCGATTGGCGGGCGCCGGGCATGCTGAAGCGCGGAGACCTTGTGTTCTGGAAAGGACATGTCGGCGTCATGACCGATCCGGACCATCTCCTGCATGCCAATGCCTGGCATATGGCAGTGGCTCAGGAACCGCTGGAAGAGGCGATCACCCGGATCGCAACGTATTACGCCGAGCCCATAGGGGCCCGGCGTATACAAGTCTCTTCCGAAAGAGGCGTGGTGCCAGCCTGGAAGGCCGGCGCCTAGGCCTTACTCGTGTTCTTCATCTGTCGGCGTCGGGGCATCCTCATGGAAGACATCTTCTGAGGCCTGGTCAGCAGAGTCGGCGTCTTCCACGACAGCTTCGCTCACGGTTTCCGGTGGCGCTTCAAGTGAGCCTTCCTCAATGTTTCCGCCAATTACGTCGCCTTCGGTCGGTGCTTCACCTTCGGCCGGTGCCTCGGCACCGTCTTCAGCAGCAGCGGCCGCGCCAGTGTCTTCGTCCGCTGCCGGCAGCGGAGCCGGGAAGGGCGGTGCGTCAGGCGATTGAGAGGCCAGGTAAGCGATCACGTTGATCCGGTCCGGATCCTTGCGCAGGCCCGCGAACGACATGGACGTGCCGCGAATGAACGCGCCGGGGTTTTCCAGCCAGTGGTTCAGGTCTTCATACGTCCAGTTGCCGCTGACTTCCGTCATGGCGCCGGAATAGTTGAAATCCGTATGATGGTGCTTGGGTGCGCCGACAACGCCATGCAGGTTCGGGCCGGTGCCGTTAGGCGCGCCTTCTGCAATCGTGTGGCAGGTGGTGCACTGGCCCTTGAAGGTGCGTTCACCGCGCGAAACGTCCGCAGCAGCGAGCAGGGCACCGAGGTCAAACACCTCTTCTTCTTCAGCTGCCGCGGCACCGCCGCCGGCAACGTCGATGCAGTAGGCGAATTTATCGCACATCTGCTCGGACAGGGAGGTCGCCTCAGCGTGCTCTGCCCCGTGGCCTTCTCCCCCATGGGCAAACACTACGTCAGAAAGCGTCTTGAGCCCGAAAAGGCCCAGTGCGGTCGCCAGCAGCGCTCCCAGGATCTTGTTGAGACCGAGTTCCCCCATGAGGATCTTCCTTCGAATCTGTCTGGTCATAAGTCTTGGCGCGCGCCTTTTGGCACGCTAACGGATGGCCCGCAATATAAAGGCTGCGCGACAGGGAAGCTTCCCCTGTTCGTCGCGGCGATCCGACGCAGCAAAAAACAGGGTAAAGGCCGGAAAAATGACGGGAAAAATCGCATATCAGGGCGAACCGGGGGCCAATTCGCATATTGCCTGCCAGCAGGCCTTTCCGGCGTTTGAGCCGCTGCCCTGCCGCACATTTGAGGACTGTTTTGCCGCTGTAGAGAAGGGCGAAGCGGAATTGGCGATGATTCCGGTCGAAAATACGATTGCCGGCCGGGTCAGCGACATTCACTCCCTTTTGCCGGGCACAAGCCTGCAGATTGTCGGCGAACACTACCTGCCGATCCGGTTTCAGCTGATGGCCCTGCCGGGTGTGAAACTGGGCGCCATCAAAACGGCCCGGTCCCATATCATGGGGCTCGGCCAGTGCCGGGAATTCCTGCGGGCACATGGAATTGATTCGGTGACGGCATCGGATACGGCAGGCGCGGCCCGGGAAGTGGCCGAAAGCGGCGACCGGACCGTCGCGGCGATTGCCCCGCGTCTGGCAGCTGAGGTTTATGGGCTCGAAATCCTCGCCGAGGACATCGAAGACGCCGCGCACAACACGACCCGATTCGTCATCATGTCCCGTGAGCCATCCGAGATCGAGATCGGTGACGGCCCGGCCAAGACGGCCTTCCTGTTTGAAGTGCGCAACATTCCTGCAGCCCTGTTCAAGGTGCTGGGCGGCTTTGCCACCAATGGCGTCAACATGACCAAGTTGGAAAGCTACATGGTGGGCGGCAATTTCACCGCCACGCAGTTCTACGCGGAAATCGAAGGCCATCCGGATGAGCGTCCGGTTCAGCTGGCGCTGGAAGAGGTGGGCTTCTTCACGCAGATGATGAAGCTGGTCGGCGTGTTTCCTGCTGCCGGTTGTCGCGGATCCTAGCAGATCTGGATTTTCGGTTTCAGGCTTTCGGCCAGATGGTCTGCGAACAGTTTCGCCTTGCCGCGCAGCTTGCCCGCTGCCCAGACGGCATGGATGGCGAGGCTCTGCGCGTTCCACTCGGGCAGGACCCTCACCAGCGTGTTTGAGCCGAGGCAGTTCGACACGAGCCAGCCCGGTGCCATCAGGATGCCCAGCCCGTCCTCTGCGGCCTGTTGCAGGATTTCGCCGCCGGACGCCCGGAACGGCCCGTCCACCGTCACGTCTTCCTTCTGGTTGCCATTGGTCAGTGTCCAGATGGTGGACCGGGAATGGCGGAAGATCAGCGCGTCGTGCCTGGCGAGGTCTGCCGGCGTCTGCGGCGTGCCCTTGCGTTCCAGATAGGCAGGGGAGGCCCACAGCGCGCGCGGCGCTTCGGCCAGCTTTTTCGCGATCAGGCTGGAATCGGTCAGTTCCCCCAGGCGGAAAGCGAGGTCGACACCTTCTCCCACAATGTCGGTGAGGGTGTCGTCGCCGATCACGTCGAACTTCACATGCGGATAGATACGCATGAAACTGGCGATCTCGGGCGCAATCACATGCCGGGCGAAAGAGTGGGAGCAGGAAAGGCGTAGCAGGCCGACGGGCTCATGCTCCAGGCCGCGGGCTTCGGCTTCGGCTTCGTCATACTCGGCGAGGATATCGACGGCGCGGCGGTAAAAGCGTTCACCGGCTTCGGTCAGGCTGAGTGCCCTGGTCGTCCGCAGGAACAATATCGCATCAAGCTGGGATTCCAGATCCTGGATCCGCCGCGAGACAGTGGGCTGCCCGATTCCGATGTCGGCGGCAGCGCGGGAAAAACTGCCCGCATCCGCCACACGGACGAACAGGCGCATTGCATCGATCCGGTCCATCTCAGTCACCCCATGCTGAACGAGCGTGAATGTAGGGAAGACGGGGCCGTTCTGCGAGGGGGGAGGCGCATGTCTCTGCTCGCAGACCGCCCACGAAACCGTGAGCCGGGCTCACACGCGTTTGCTTTGCCCGTGTGCGCCCCCTCGTGAGACAAGCGGCGTCAAAGGGAGACGCACACAATGCCCGCACGTATGAAAAGATATCTACCAATCGCCTACAGTCTCATCGCGTCGGCGGTGTTTCTCGACAGCCTGCGGTTCAAGTTTACCAACGCCATCGAGACGCAGGTCATTTTTGGCCGGCTTGATGCCTGGGCCGCCAGCCTGGGCGCGCCCGGCCTGTTCGCCCAGACGGGCCTGTTCAGCCAGTATGTCATCGGCTCGGCCGAGCTTCTGGCGGCGACGCTGTTGCTGCTGGGCCTGTTTCCCGCGCTTCGCCGCTTGCAGACAATCGGTGCCCTGATCGCCGTTGCCGTGATGACCGGGGCCGTGAACTTCCACCTCTGGACACCGCTTGGCATCGATCCGAACAGTGATGGCGGTGGCCTGTTCGTCATGGCGGTGACGGTCTGGCTCAGCTCGATTGCGATGCTCATTGCGCGCCGTGAAACCCTGTTCGCCATTCTCTCCGGTTTCCGCGATGTGCTGGTGCCGCCCTCTGAAACCTCATTCCGTTCCGAAGCCCGGCACGCCCCTGCCTGAGGCTTTACGCCGGCCGCCAGGCCTCCAAACCCCTGCTGGCGGCCGGCCTCGTTTTCTGAAAGGATCCCCTCTGATGAAACTCCGTCCGCTATTTCTGGCAGTCTGTCTTTCTGCTGCGCCTGTGGCTGTCATTGTACCGGCGGCCCAGGCTGAACCGGCCGTCTATACCAGCCGGTTCTCGAACACGGCCCTTCAGGGCTACGATCCCGTGTCCTATTTTACCGATGGCCAGCCGGTGAAGGGGGCAAAGGAATTTTCGGCGGAGTACAAGGGGGCCAAATTCCTGTTTGCCTCCGCTGCCAACCGGGACGCCTTCCTCGCAGACCCCGCCGCCTACGCGCCGCAATATGGCGGCTACTGCGCCTGGGCCATGGCTGACGGCAAATACGCCAAGGGCAATGCAAAGTACTGGAAGATTGTCGATGGCAAGCTCTACCTGAACTACAATTCCGGTATCCAGAAAAAATGGAATGCGGACATTCCGGGCTTCATCGAAAAGGCCGACACGCAATGGCAGGACCTGCAGGATTAGGCCGCTCGCCTGAGGCGGGAGTGACGGCTTACATCTGAGTCATGACATAGGTTTAAGTACCGTTTTGCCAATTACGAACTACCTCTTTCTTACCGGCCGCGCCATCAGGTCCACACACCCCGCTGACCAGGCCACCGGAGGAAATTGCGCGCAGTGTCCCCCCCTCTGTCGCGCGCAATCAAAGAAACCCCCGCACTGTCTGTCAGGCGGGGGTTTCTCATATCTGCCCGGATCGCACCCCAATAAAAAAAGCGGACGTGGTTTCCCGCGCCCGCTTTTCCTGGAATGTCTGAACCGGCTTACTTCTTCTTCGCAGCCGGTTTCTTTGCCGCGGGCTTCTTGGCGGCGGCCGGCTTCTTTGCAGCAGGCTTGGCAGCTTTCGGAGCGGCTTTCTTCACGGCCGGCTTTGCGGCGGGTTTCTTTGCAACCGGCTTCTTCGCAGCAGGCTTTTTCGCGACAGCGGGTTTCTTTGCGGCCGGTTTTTTGGCGGCAGCAGTTTTCGTTGCAGTCGCGGCCTTTGCGGCCGGTTTCTTCGCGACCGGCTTTTTCACGGCTGGCTTCTTCGCCGCCGGTTTTTTTGCAGCCGGTTTCTTCGTTGCAGTTGCCATGTCCGATCTCCTGTCAGTGGCAATTTTCTCACTACTGTGATTCGCGCGAACTCAACTCCAGATTTTCGCCTGTAACGAGAGGCGAAACACGCCTTCCGTGTGCGGTCAATGATCTTTTTCTGACCAGGCTTTCATGATGTGGTGAGCAATTGCCATCGGCGGCGGTCCGAACATCTCCGGGTGACTGTGGTTCAGGATCCGGACCATCTCCTCCCGCGTGACCCAGCGGGCCACTTCGATCTCTTTTTCGTCGATGGAAATATCGAACCCTTCCGCTTCCAGAATAAGGCCGACCATGAGCGAGGACGGGAAGGGCCAGGGCTGGCAGGCGACATATTCTGCACTCGCTGCATCAGCAACGACACCAGCCTCCTCGAATATTTCGCGCGCCGCAGCCTGTTCGATCGTCTCTCCCGGTTCGCAGAAACCGGCGAGGCAGGAATAGAAGCCCGGCGGCCACATCTTCTGTCTTCCGATCAGCGCCTTGCCATCCTTGACGGCCAGCATGATCGCGACCGGATCTGTCCGCGGAAAATGTTCGGCGCCACAGGACGGGCATTGCCGCTTCCATCCGGCTTCGACCATCGCGCTTTCAGCCCCGCATTTTGAGCAGAACCTGTGGCTCTGGTGCCACATGAAAAGGGACCGCGCTGTTGATGCGCAGTTTCCATCCATCTCCGGAATCGACCCGGCCGCGGCGCGGAAGTCGAGAAACTCGCCTGCGCCCTCGATCAGCGACCCATCCAGAGCGAACCGTTCCGGCAGGTCGAGGGCGAACACCGGGGTGCCGGCCTTGTCTTCGCCGAGGAAGAGGCGGGGCGAGCCGGGCGAGAGGCGGGCGGCTTCCGGCCCCATCCAGACAAGCCCGCTGTCGCGGCCCGGATGCACGAACGGTTCGCCGTTGCGCATCAGCAGGATCAGCACATCTTCCCGTGCAAAGGCGTCCTCCAGCCAGGCCTCGTCAAGGCGCCGGTGGGCGGCACGTTCAATCGGTTTTGCCGCAAGCGGCATGTCATTTGAGTTCGTCATATACAGGTCTCTACAGCAAAGCGCGCGACGTTCTGAATCGGTTCAATCATTTCTGCTTTGCCGATGGAAGGAAAGGCCCCGGGTCAATTGCCTGCCGCAGCCCCATGGCCAAACCCGCCGATAACCTGTATCGGGCGCGGAAATTCCCAGTTTATCCCTCCCGAAAGCCTGCCGCCCATGTCCACGCCTATCGAAAAAATGCGTAACATCGCCATCATCGCCCACGTCGACCACGGTAAGACGACGCTGGTGGATGAACTCCTGAAGCAGTCCGGCACCTTCCGTGAAAACGAGAAGACCGCCGAACGGATGATGGATTCCAACGATCTGGAAAAAGAGCGCGGCATCACCATTCTCGCCAAAACCACCTCGGTTGAGTGGAATGGCTACCGTATCAACATCGTGGACACGCCCGGACACGCCGATTTCGGCGGCGAGGTGGAGCGTATCCTTCACATGGTGGATGGCGCCATTGTTCTGGTGGACGCGGCCGAAGGCCCGATGCCGCAGACCAAATTCGTGGTGTCCAAGGCGCTGAAGGTCGGCCTGAAGCCGATCGTCGCCGTCAACAAGATCGACAAGCCGGAGCGCCGCCCCGACGAAGTGGTCAATGACGTGTTCGACCTGTTCGCCAATCTCGACGCCACCGACGAGCAACTCGACTTCCCGATCCTCTACGGTTCGGCCAAGCAGGGCTGGATGTCGAGCCAGTACGAGGAGGCGAAGGCCAACATGGACGAGCTGTTCCAGCTGGTCGTGGATCACGTGCCGACGCCGAAAGTGGAAGAGGGCCCGTTCCGCTTCCTCGCCACCACCATTTCCGCCGACAACTTCCTTGGCCGCATCCTGACCGGCCGTGTCGCCTCCGGCAATATCAAGCCGAACCAGACCATCAAGGTGCTGGACCGCGAAGGCGGCCTCGTCGAACAGGGCCGCGTATCGAAAGTGCTCGCTTTCCGCGGCCTTGAGCGTGTGCCGGTCGATGAGGCGCAGGCCGGTGACATCGTCTCGCTGGCTGGCATGACCAAGGCGAACGTCGCCGACACGTTCTGCGATCCGTCGGTTTCCGAGCCGATTGCGGCCCAGCCGATCGACCCGCCGACCATCTCCATGACCTTCCGCGTCAATGACAGCCCGCTGGCTGGCACCGAAGGCACCAAGGTCACCAGCCGCATGATCTGGGACCGCCTGCTGAAAGAAGCCGAAGGCAACGTCGCCCTCAAGGTCGACCGGGCCTCCGACGCCGAAGCGTTCACCGTTTCCGGCCGCGGCGAACTCCAGCTGGCCGTTCTCATCGAGACGATGCGCCGTGAAGGCTTCGAGCTTGGCGTGTCACGTCCGCAGGTCGTGATGCAGGAAGACGAGAACGGCGAAAAGCTGGAGCCGATCGAGGAAGTCGTCATCGACGTCGACGACGAGCATTCCGGCATCGTGGTTCAGAAACTGTCAGAGCGTAAAGCCGACATGCTGGACATGCGCCCCTCAGGCGCCGGGCGCACCCGTATGGTGTTCCATGCGCCGACGCGCGGCCTGATCGGGTATCAGGGCGAGCTGCTGTCGGATACGCGCGGTACGGCCATCATGAACCGCGTCTTCCATGAATACGCCCCGCACAAGGGCAGGATCCAGGGCCGCCACACCGGCGTGCTGATCGCCATGGAGCAGGGGGAGGCCGTGGCCTTCGCGCTGTGGAACCTCGAAGACCGTGGGCCGATGATGATCCATCCGGGCGACAAGGTGTATGGCGGCATGATCGTCGGCGAGCACACGCGCGACAATGATCTCGAAGTGAACGTGCTCAAAGGCAAGAAGCTGACCAACATGCGCGCCTCCGGCTCGGACGAGGCCGTGCGCCTGACCCCGCCGCTTCAGATGACGCTGGAAAAATCGCTGGCTTACATCTCCGACGACGAACTCGTGGAAGTCACGCCGGAGAATATCCGCCTGCGCAAGATCTTCCTCGATCCGCACGAGCGCAAGCGCAACGCCAAGAAATCTGACGCCTGATCGGGTTCAGGCCCGCTGGTCCTTGGGGGAGCCCATCACGATATAAGACGTGATGGCGCTGACCTGCGGGACCGTGCCCAGCACTTCGGTATGGAAATGCTTGTAGGCGGCAAGGTCGGCGACCTCGACGCGTAGCAGGTATTCGACCGTGCCCGTTACATTGTGGCATTCGCGGACTTCCGGGGCCTTTTGCATGGCTTTTTCGAACGCTGTCTGGTCGGCTTTCGTGTGCTGGGACAGGCCAACCGTGACATAGGCCAGGAAGCCGCCGCCGGTCGCCGTCCGGTCTATCACGGCCCGGTAGCCCCGGATGATGCCGCTGCGTTCCAGTTCCTGCACGCGGCGCAGGCAGGCCGATGGCGACAGGCCGACTTTCTCGGCCAGCTCCAGATTGCTGATCCGGCCATTTACCTGAAGTTCGTGCAATATATTTCGGTTGATGGCGTCGAGATCGGTCATGGGTTGTGAAATTAGTGTCCGGGCGGGTGAATATGCAAGCACATTGCGCCAATGCTCGCATAAAGTTGCGGGATGATGCCGCTTGAACTCCTCCTCGCACTTTTCGTTTTCGCTTTGATCGCCTCCATCACGCCGGGGCCGAACAATCTGATGCTGATGGCATCCGGCACGAATTTCGGCCTGAGGCGGACCTTGCCGCACATGGCGGGCGTAACTGTCGGCTTTACGCTGATGATCGTGCTGGTCGGCCTTGGCCTGGCGAGGATCTTCGATCTGTTTCCTGTGGCGCTCCTCATTCTGAAAGGCGTGAGTGCGGCCTATCTTCTCTACCTTGCCTGGAAGATCGCCAATGCTGCGCCGCCGCCGGATGCGGCCATGGAAACCTCTGCCGGCAAGCCGTTCAGTTTCCTGCAGGCGGCGGCGTTCCAGTGGGTCAATCCGAAGGCCTGGGCCATGGCCCTGACGGCGATCAGCGCCTACACGCTGCCCGGGCGCCCCTTCATCAGTCTGGCAATCATGGCAGGCGTGTTTGCCGGGATCAGCCTGCTGAGCACTTCGACCTGGACAGTCATGGGCACGCAGGTGCGGCGGTTCCTGCACAGCCCTCTGCGTCTGCGCGTCTTCAATGTCATGGCTGCGCTGTTGCTGGTCGCCACCCTGTGGCCGATCCTGACATCAGGCGACCTTGCCGCGCACTGACCGTATCAGCCGGCATGGAACCGGACAGTATGTGAGGCGTTTGTTCCTGGCGTAATAATAAATCGGGAGCGTAAGTCTTGTCGTCTTTTTCTCTGTATCTGACCGGTTTCGTGATCTTTATCGCGGGGCTCGCCTATGGCGCCTTTCTGCTCGGGCTTGAGCCGGGCTGGATCGCCGCTGGCGCATTTACACTGTTTGGCCTCGGGATGGTGACCGGGGTGGGCAACACGCGCGAGCGTGATGACTCTCCTGTCAGCGACTAGAGTTTTCCGGATGGGGCGCCGCGGTCAAAGGCAGGACCGCTGGCGCTTCAGGCGGGCAGGGGCTGGGAGAGGCGCGACGCATCGGCAAGCACTGATGCCCACGCAGCCTCCGTCAACGGCAACCAGTCGCTGCCCGCCACTTCTTTCGTCACATCGCGGATGATTTCGAAAAAGACGTCGAACATGCCGGCCGGCACATCATACGTGTCGTGATTGACCCGTTCTGACCGGATCACTGTCTCCGCCATCGTGCCCGGGCCGTCGGCCAGATCCATCAGGCATTCGAACGCCTGAGACAGCATAGACCCCCGCACCCCGCCATCGGTATCCATCAGGAACAGATCTTCCAGCTCCGGATGCGCCGCAAACAGGCGCGTATAGACCAGCCCCGTCACATCCCCGGCCCGCTCAGAGAGCAGGGTCAGACTATCAGTAAGAGGATCAGTCAGCGTCATTGCGGCGTTCCTTCAATAGCGCCTCAGCACTGGCGAGGTTGCGTGAAGCGATCTGATGGTTATGTGGCGTCCGGTCAATCGTCCACTCTTCCAGTGCCAATTTGCATGCCTCTCTAGCCCTTTCCAACGCGTCATCATCGCCGCGTTCACCGAGAATCCGGAGCGCCTCGCCTAGATTGTTCTGGGTCATGGCCCAGTCCAGCGGGACGCGCTCGCGTGTGCGCTCCTGTAGGGCGTCGCGATAGGCGGCGATGGCGTCATGGAGGGCGGCGTCATCGCCGCGCGCGCCAAGGCTCAGCAGCGCATTGCCGAGATTGTTCTGGGTCGCGGCCCATTCCAGCGGGATGCGCTCGCTTGTGTATTCCTTGAGGGCTTCGCGATAGGCGGTGATGGCGTCATGGAGGGCGTTGTCATCGCCGCGTTCGCCGAGGGTGGCGAGCGCATTGCCGAGATTGTTCTGGGTCATGGCCCATTTCAGCGGGATGCGCTCGCGCGTGCGCTCCTTGAGGGCGTTGCGATAGGCGGCGATGGCGTCATGGAGGGCGGCGTCATCGCCGCGTTCGCCGAGGGTCTGGAGCGCAGTGCCGAGATTGTTTTGGGTCATGGCCCAGTCCAGCGGTGCACGCGCGCGTGTGTATTCCTTGAGGGCGTTGCGATAGGTGGTGATGGCGTCATGAAGGGCGTCGTCATCGCCGCGTTCGCCGAGGATGGCGAGCGCATTGCCGAGATTGTTTTGGGTCATGGCCCAGTCCAGCGGTGCACGCGCGCGTGTGTATTCCTTGAGGGCGTTGCGATAGACGGCGATGGCGTCATGGAGGGCGTCGTCGTCACCGCGTTCGCCGAGGGTTACAAGGGATATACCAAGGTCATTTAGGGCGGCTCCCCGCTCATCTGCATCTGAAGCGAGATCAATTGCAATCCTGGCCAATTCGACAGATGTTTCCAGATCAAGACGGACGCCTTGCTCCTGGCCATTCGCATAGTATTTGTGTTGCTTTGATCGAAGCGCTTGAAACGAGACGTGCCCTTCCATCAGGGCGAGCCTTCGACATTCCGCTCGGGCGATCCCAGCCGCATTGCTGCGCGCTGTTTCGGCTTCGATAGTGGCTTCCAGCAGGGAGAGGCCGGTCTGACGGCTTGCTTCGGCCCGTTCCGCTTCCCGCTTTTTCCAGTCTTCGAAACCGGCATTCGCCGTATCGGCGGCCCCGTCGAAATCGTCCGCCTCGATCCGTTCGGCGATTACGCGGAATACATCGTCGGCAAACTTGTCCAGATTGCTGCTGCGTTGCCCGCGTTCTACCAGATCCTCGGCCGCATCCAGTGCGCGGATGAGGCCTTTCACCAATGCATCCAGATCCCCTCCGCCATCCGGCAAGCGGCGGGCGAGAGAAATAATGGTCTCTGCTTTCAGCGTAGCAGAGTGGTGGCCACGCCGTTCCCACTCATCTACAACAGCCCTGGCGGTTTCCTCGGGAAGTCTATCCGCGATTGTCTTTGTCTTCCGCGTGGCCAAGTAGTAGCCGCGCCGCTCCCATTCATCTACAACGGCCTTCGCGGTCTCTTCGGGAAGACGCTGGCCGAGGTCTCGCATAGTTTCGCGCGTGAATGCCCCATCACCCCGCGTCACACGCTGGTTTTCAATGCCGCCCTGCAGGATCTTTCCCTGCGCGGCCCTGGCATCTTCCTCTGACTGAACCCGGGGTTGTGTCAGGGTCGAGAAGAGGGTCAGCCCGAAACTGACAATGGCGATTCCGGTTGAGACGCCTAAACTGATGCTAGCGTCATCGCTGGCCACATAGGTCAGCGTACCGGCTCCTGCGGTGACCAGACTGCTGAGTGCCACTGCGTAGGCGGTTTTCATTCCGGACGTCCCTCCACCCCCGGGGAGAGAATGCGAGGGCGCCAGCCATATGGCAACCCTCGCTTGAACGCGGTGGTGGCTGGCAGTTTCTGCCGCGTTCAGGCGCTTCCTCCATTTTCTGCACGATAAGGTCATGGCGGGCATGGGCATGATGCGGGGGAGCGCATGGGATAGTCCGTTATAGTCCGGCCTGGTCCGGCATCGTCATGGCATGGACTCACTCTGGCTCTTGCGTCCGGCGCGGCCTCTGCGCATATAGCCCCCGGGAGGCAGGTGGCGGACGGGCCGCTCGCCAACCGGGTCAGGCCGGGAACGGAGCAGCCCCAACGAGTTTTCCGCCCGGGTCGCTCGCCTGTCTCCTTCTTCACTTCTCCATATCCGGTAAATCAACATGGCTTCCCGGTCCGCCTGTGGCAGGGCAGGGGCGTGTGGCGACTCATCGGGCTCGCCTTATCCGGGAATCAGCGGGTTCAGGAATCGTTTTCTGCGTGTGTTCGCCAGCGGGCACCTACTAGGGATAGTGGGGCGGCCAGTTTTCGCGCCTTTTCGCCGAACAGGGCCTGCCCGTTTTTTCGGCGGCGACGGGGTGCGACAGTCTGCTTCCCCCTGTGATTTCCACAGGCCAGAAGGCCCATGGCACTTGCGTTTTCAGGCTTCCGGAAAGATTTTGTTAACCAGATTTCCACGACGAATGTGAAGGTTTGCGGACAAACCACGTTGACCGGGTGTTAACCTTCAGACACTATATGTAGTGTCAGGAACGACGGAGAGCGCCACATGTTGGCGCTTGGGGCTGAAGTTCCTATATTTTCAATAGATCCGGAGGGCTGCCGCATGTCTGCAACCAACGCCAACGCTGTGACTGAAAACGCGACCCGCAAGGGAAAGCCGAAGTCGGGTGCAGATGCGCAGTTGCGTGTGGTCTCGACCATCGAGGTCGTCACCGACTCCAGCCGCGATGCCAACCTCACCGAATTCGGCAAGAAGACGCTGGAAGACCGCTATCTGCTGCCGGGCGAGTCCTATCAGGACATGTTCGCACGGGTCTCCAAAGCCTTCGCCGACGATCAGGCCCACGCCCAGCGCCTCTATGACTATATGTCGAAGCTCTGGTTCATGCCGGCGACGCCTGTCCTGTCGAATGGCGGCGCCGACCGCGGCCTGCCGATTTCGTGCTTCCTCAACCAGGTCGGCGACTCGCTCGACGACATCGTCAGCACCTGGACCGAGAATGTCTGGCTCGCCTCCAATGGCGGCGGCATCGGCACCTATTGGGGCAATGTCCGCTCCATCGGTGAGAAAGTCGGCCAGAACGGACAGACCTCCGGCATCATCCCGTTCATCCGCGTGATGGACTCGCTGACGCTCGCGATCTCGCAGGGCTCCCTGCGCCGCGGTTCGGCGGCCTGCTATCTCGACATCCACCACCCGGAAATCGAAGAATTCCTGGAAATCCGCAAAGCCTCGGGTGACTTCAACCGCAAGTCCCTGAACCTGCACCACGGTCTCAACATCACCGACGCCTTCATGGAAGCTGTCCGCAATGATGAAGAGTTCGGCCTGATTTCGCCGAAGACCAATGAAGTTCTGAAGACGGTCAACGCCCGCAAGCTGTGGCAGAAGATTCTCGAGCTGCGCATGCAGACCGGCGAACCCTATCTGCTGTTCACCGACACAGTGAACAATTCCATGCCGGCGCACCAGCGCAAGCTGGGCCTGCAGGTTACCCAGTCGAACCTTTGTTCGGAAATCACCCTGCCGACCGGTGTCGACCATCGCGGGGAAGACCGGACGGCCGTTTGCTGCCTCTCCTCGGTGAATGCGGAGAAGTATCTGGAATGGTCCAAGGACGAGAACTTCCTGGAAGACATTTTCCGCTTCCTCGACAATGTTCTGGAAGATTTCATCGAGCGTGCCCCGTCGGAAATGGAGCGCGCGGTCTATTCCGCCAAGCGCGAACGGTCCGTCGGCCTTGGCGTGATGGGCTTCCACTCCTTCCTGCAGAAGATGAATGTCTCCATGGAAAGCGCCATGGCGAAGGTCTGGAACGAGAAGATCTTCAAGGATGTGCGCAAGGGCGCCGATGCGGCTTCGGTGAAGCTGGCGAAAGAGCGCGGGCCCTGCGAAGACGCACGCGACGCCGGCATGATGGCGCGCTTCAGCCACAAGATGGCCGTTGCGCCGACCGCGTCGATCTCGATCATCTGTGGCGGCACCTCCGCCGGCATCGAGCCGATCCCGGCCAATGTCTACACCCACAAGACCCTGTCGGGCTCTTTCACCGTGAAGAACCCGCAGCTTGAAGCGCTGCTGGAAACCAAGGGGCTGAACACGCCGGAAACCTGGGTGTCCATCCTGGAACATGAAGGTTCGGTCCAGCACCTGGAAGAGCTCGATGAGCATGAGCGCGACGTGTTCAAGACGGCCTTCGAACTGGACCAGCGCTGGATTGTGGAACTGGCGGCCGATCGCACGCCGTACATCTGCCAGTCGCAGTCGCTGAACCTGTTCCTGCCGGGTGACATCGCCAAATGGGACCTGCACATGCTGCATTGGACGGCATGGGAGAAGGGACTCAAATCGCTCTATTACTGCCGCTCGAAGTCAGTCCAGCGGGCTGCCTTCGCAGGCTCGGAAAAGGCGGAAGCCGGGCAGATGGAGACACCGAACACCGATTATGACGAGTGTCTCGCCTGCCAGTAGGCGGCATCTGAAAGTTGAATATTGATCGCGTGCGGCGGGAACCTGGATCGGGTTCTCGCCGTTTGCGTGTGTTAAATCCGGGCGGATATGCACATTATCGCGTCAGACGCCCGCACAACGTTCCGTTCACGCGCTTGGATTGCAGCCGCTTATTTTAATTTTTTCAATAGGTTAACGTTAAGAATTGGCCGATTGGCGCAAGATTTACGCGAAAATATCTTAAAAAAACCGGAGTCTGGAACAGACTCTACAGAAGTGCGTTGGAGTCTTCAGATTTAATCTTTTTTGAGTCGAAAGTGGTTTGAGGGCCCTGTGACCTTCATGCTACATTAAATGAACGATGGCCTAATTCCCGTTAACGGATTTACCCGGGGAGGGAAGCAGCCATGAGAGGTGTGGGTCGAATGGTAGTGGCAATGACCAGTGCAGTTTTGACGATGGCCTGCCAGGGTTGCGTCGCCGTCTCTCCGCACGATCAGGTGCGGATCGAACCGGCTGTGCCTCCCACGGTCGGCATGATGATGGCCACGCCCGGCACCTCATCTGATGCATCGCCGATTGCGACCGACCGCGCCGTGATTGCCGTTCATGTCGCCGATGGCCTGCCAAACCGGTTCACCGGCACACCGCTCGGCCTTGGCAGTGAGATGGTCACGATCGCGTTTTCCGGCACGCCGGCTGACTTTTCGGCAGGCTCGCTCACCGTCCCGCAGCTGGACAAGCCAGAACTGGGCTGGTCCGGTTCAGGTGCCCTGACGGCCGTGACCGCAGAGCGGTCTGCAGCGAAGGCGCTGAACCCGGCGCTGTCCAAGGTTGAGAAAGATATTGCCGCTGAAGTGGCGTTCTCGGCGCCGAAAGAGGTGACCGGCCTCAAATTCGATGTCGGTGTTGCCCCGCGGATGGCGGTTCGCGAAGATGGTGAAATTCTGACCCAGCGCTTCGGTGGTGAGGTCCGGATCGGTCAGGACTTCGACCTGCTGGATTCGAATGGTCAGCCTCAGGGGTGGTACCTGTTCGCCGGCGCCGATGGCGAGGCCCTGGTCTGGGATGCAGACCGCAGCGGATTTACCCCGCAATTGAACAACATGTCGCTGACAGATCAGGTGACCGTTGGTGACCTTCAGGCGGGCGTGTCGGTCCAGCGCGGCGGCGGCCAGCTGTCGCTGTCCTATATCCGCCGCGAAGTGAAATATAGCGACCGCAATGGCGGCTTCAGCGAAAACGAGGATTTCGCAGGTATCAGTTTCACGATGCGCCGTTAGATGCTATCTCTCCGGGCATGAAGCTGACCCGATTTAGAACATGGACCGGGACCGGGGCCGCGCAGATTGCAGCGGCCCTTTTCATTGCTGTGGCCTGTGGGCTGGCCCCTCCGGCATCCGCGGATGATCAGGCGGCAACCGGTCCGGTTGCGCCGAGAAAACCGGGCGTCTGGTCGCTCACATCGGAAAACGACATGTTTGGCTCCGGCACAGACCGGAATTATTCCAATGGCGTGCGTCTCGAACATGTGTCAGCCGCCGACAGGGTGCATCCCGGCCTGAAATGGGTGGCGGCCCGTTTGCCCTGGATTGAGGTGGAGCGGACCGATTTGCGGCAGGGCTTCGGCTTGTCGCACGCGATCTTCACGCCGGAAGACATTACCCTGACAAACCCGAACCCGCAGGACCGGCCCTATGCTGGCTGGCTCTACTTTTCCTCGACGATCGCGGCGACGGATCTGGACAGGGCGGTGCAGGATACGCTGCAGGTCAATCTTGGCGTCGTCGGCCCGTCGGCGGGTGGTGAGTTCGTCCAGAACAACTGGCACAAGATGCTGGGTATTCCGGGCGCACAGGGCTGGGACCACCAGCTCAAGGATGAGCCGGGCGTGGAGATCATCGCCCAGCGCCTGCAGCGGCTCGACAAGTTTGAGCTGCCATTCGGGCTGGAGACGGATTTTGCCGGCCATGCCGGTTTTGCCCTCGGCAATGTGCGGACATATGTGAACACCGGCCTGACGGCCCGGATCGGCTGGGATCTTGATTCCGGTTTCGGCCCGCCGCGGATCCGTCCGGCCCTCGCCGGGGCGGGGGAGTTCATTCCGGGGACCAAAGAACATCCGTGGGGCGGATATGCCTTTATCGGCGTCGACGGGCGCGCCGTCGCCCGGGACATGTTCCTGGATGGCAATTTGTGGCGCGACTCGGCGCGGGTCGAAGACCGCCGCGCCCTGGTGGGCGATCTGCAGGCTGGCATCGTGGTTCACCATCGTGATGTGCAGGTGGCCTTCACCTGGGTGAACCGGACAGAGCAGTTCGCTTATCAGGATGGCCCCCAGAGATTCGGGGCGGTTTCGGTCTCGGTCGCGTACTAGGTTTCAGGCATCTTTGCGTCGATTGAGTAGCCAGGTGCGCGTGGCCTCGTCCGGGGTCAGTGCGGCTGCTTGTTGCAGGGCCGTGTGCGCCGCCTCCACTTCGTTCAGGGCATTGAGGACATGCGCCCGCACGGCCCAGTAGGGTGCATGCTGCGCGGTGTCCTTTCCTGCAATCGCATCCAGCAGAGCCAGCGCGGTCTCAGGCTCGCCGGCCTGCAAGCGGGCGGCAGCTTCGCCGATTTGTGCTCCGGCGGATGGGGCCGTGCTCCTCAGGGCCTGGTATAGCTGGCAGATCAGCCCCCAGTCTGTTCGGCCGGTTTCGCGCCGGGCGGCGTGCACCGCCTGGATTGCGGCTTCCAGCTGGAAGCGTCCGGGAGATTTCGCCTGCGATGCGTCGGTCAGCAGGGTCGTGGCTTCGCGGATGCGGGCTTCATCCCAGAGGGCTGTGTCCTGATCGTTCAGCGGGACATAACATCCCGCATTGTCCCGCCGGGCCGCGCGACGGCTTTCGCAATAGAGGACCAGTGCCAGCAGGCCCTTCGCCTCGGCATCGTCCGGCACCTGACGGATCAGACAGCGCGCCAGCCATTCGGCTTCTGATGCAAGCCCGGTCACAGGATCCGCACCGCCGGCAATATTCTCCCATCCGCTTGTATAGGCGGCATAGATTGCGCGAAGGACAGCCGCCATACGTTCCCGGCGGATATGGTCGGGCGGTATGCTGAACGGGATGTTGCGCTTCGCGAGCAGGCGTTTCGCCCGGGCGAGCCGTTGGCCGATTGCTGCCGGGTTTTCCAGCGTGGCGCCCGCGATGTCCTCTGCCGTAAAGCCGAGCACAGTCTGCAGCATCAGAGCAGTGTGCGCGGAGGCCGGAATGGCCGGGTGGGCGCAAAGGAACATCAGCTCCAGCCGCCGGTCGCGATCAATTGGCCCCTCTCTGTCGGAGCAGGGCATGCCGTTGGCTTTCATCAGAGGCCGGGTGGTGCGGGCATGGCGCGCGGCGGTGCCGGCCTTCCGGGCGGCATCGATAACTTTGCGCGCGGCTGCCTTCATCAGCCAGGCCTCGGGGCTGTCCGGCACCCCGCGTACCGGCCAGGTGGCGAGCGCGCTGGCGAAGGCTTCCGCCAGCGCGTCTTCGGCAAGAGTGACGTCACCATATTGTGCCGTCAGTTGTGCCACGAGTTTGCCGTAACAGGTGCGCGCGGCCCATTCTGCTGCCGCGCGTGCATCGGTTCCGGACGAGTCAGGCGCTGCCATAATCGGGGACGGGGCGGATCTCGATCGTGCCGCCGCTTTTATGCACCGGGCATTTCCGGGCCCAGGCTTCCGCCTCAGCCATGGACCCGGCATTGATGACATAGACGCCGCCCATCTGTTCCTTGGTATCGGCATACGGACCATCCTGAATGTCGCCCGCGGCCTTCTGGCAACGTCCGGTTCCGGCCGGCTCCAGCGCGACGCCGGTGACATAGGCGCCGGCGGCCTGCAATTCTTCGGAAAATGCCATGTGCTCCTCCACGATCGCCATTTGCTGGTCTTCGGGCAGGGCGTGGAAAGCCGTTTCATCTTCAAACAGGAATAATGCGAATTGCATCGGGAAGTCTCCTCAGGTGGAATTCTGGCACAGGCTCATCCTGCGCCATAGTCCCCAGACGCGCTGGCCATGGTGATTTTGACATCGGGGCCGGAAAATTCTGGCACGCGGCGGCAATTTATACATACCGATGGTACGGAGGTGCGTCATTTGGCGTGGTGAATGCCAATAAAGGCTGGGAATTTGATAGGTCATGTTATACATACCGTTTGAGTAACTGCTGGGCCGGATCGTTGAGATTTCTTGCCTGCCCAACAGGCCCGGCGCAGACTGCAGGAATAAAATCCGGAGGACCCCCATGAGACATGCCGCGCTTGCACTTGCTGCGCTGATCAGCCTTGCCGCCTGTTCCGAACAGGCAGCGGAAGCCCCGAAAGCCGATGCAGCCCCGCCTGCCGGCGTCGCCACTGAGGCCACCAAAGCAGCAAATACGGCGCTGGCCGAGCGCCTGCCGCTGGATCAGCCCGATGACTTCGAAGATGCCAGCCACGGCCTGCTTGCCCAGATCCAGGAAGACATTGTTGACGAGAACGGCAAGGTCGTCTGGGCCGTCCACGCGCAGGACTTCATTGAGGGCGACGCGCCGGACACGGTGAACCCCTCCCTCTGGCGTCAGCAGAAGCTGCTTGGCAAGCATGGCCTGTTCGAGGTCAAGGACGGTCTCTACCAGGTACGCGGCTATGACCTCGCCGTTATGTCCATCATCCGCGGGGAAACCGGCTGGATCATCGTCGACCCGCTGACCAGTAAGGAAACCGCGGCGGCAGCGCTCAAACTGGTCAATGACACGCTGGGCGAGCGTCCGGTCAGCGGCGTGATCTACACCCATTCCCATGCCGACCATTTCGCCGGTGCACGGGGCGTCATTTCAGAAGATGACATTGCCAATGGCGTGCCGGTGCTCGCCCCGATCGGATTTACCGAAAATGCCATCGCGGAAAACCTGCTGGCCGGCAACTACATGTCGCGCCGGGCGATCCTGATGTTTGGCGGCACGCTCCCGAACGACCCAACCGGACAGGTTGGCAGCGGTCTGGGGCCGGCCCTGTCGCGGGGGACAGCCGGCTTCATTCCGCCGACGGAAGAGATTTCCGGCCGGGGCACAAAGCGCACGATCGATGGCGTCAAATTCGAATTCATCGATGCAGCCGGCACCGAGGCACCTGCGGAATTCATGTTCTACCTGCCGGACCTCCGCGCGCTTTGCACCGCTGAGGTGGCAACGGCGACGTTCCATAACGGCCTTACCCTGCGCGGCGCGAAGGTGCGGGACTTCCTCGAATGGAGCCGCGTGCTGGATTATGCGCTGGTCAATTATGCGGGCAAGTCCGACCTGTCCTTCGCCTCCCACCACTGGCCGACCTTCGGCACGGAGAATGTGCAGGACTATCTGCGCGGCCAGCGCGACGTCTATCGCTACACCCACGACCAGACGGTGCGCCGGGCGAACCAGGGGCAGACCCAGTTTGAAATCGCCGAGGACATTCCGGAGCCGGACGTTCAGGAAACCCATTTCGATACGCGCGGCTATTACGGCACGCTGAACCACAACGCCAAGGCCGTCTACCAATACTATTTCGGATGGTGGGATGGCGTACCCGCCACCTACAATGCCTGGCCGATGGAAGAGCGTTCGAAGCGCATGGTGGCCCTGGCCGGCGGGGAAGAGGCGGCGCTGGTGGCTGGTGAAAAGGCCTTCAACGAAGGGGACTATCGCTGGGCCGCGGAAGTGTTCAACGCGGTTGTCTTTGCCAATCCCGAGAACAAGCTCGCCCGCGACTGGCTGGCCTCCAGCTATGAGCAGATGGGCTTTCAGGCCGAGTCCGGCGCCTGGCGCGACTATTACCTGACAGGCGCGGCCGAGCTGCGCCGCGGTCTGCCGGTGGATCAGGCGATCCGCCTCGGTAATGCGGACTTCCTGAAAGGTGTGCCGACGGTGGAGCTGTTCAACGCGCTGGCCGTTCGCTACGCACCGGAGAAGCTGACGCGCGACCCGTTCACGCTGAACTTTGTGTTCCCGGATACGGAAGAGACGCTGATGCTGGACGTTGGCACCCGTACGGCGTTCCCGCGTTCGGGGTCTGCCTCCGGTTCTCCGGCAGCCACGCTGACGATTTCCCGGGCGGCCTTCAACGACCTGATTCTCCAGACACGGAGCTTCCAGGACATTGCCAAGGCAGGCGAGGCGAAAGTGGAAGGCGACCCGACCGCGCTGCTCGCCTGGTTCAACGCGCTGGAAACCCCGCCCTTCTGGTTCAACGTCGTCGAACCGTAAGGCACGCCGCCGGTCTGCAATGGGGCTGAGTCTGCCTCATTGCAGGCCCGGCCGGCTTATACCACATTGAAAGGTCTTAGCCCCGGCACCAGGCCGGGCGCGCAAAAGGGGCCCCTGGGCCATGGTCTCTGACCTTTCTTTCCTCTCTCCGGAAATTCTGCAGGCCTTCTTCGCCGTTGTGGCGATCGATCTCGTGCTGGCGGGCGACAATGCCGTCGTCATTGGCCTCGCGGCGGCGGGGCTGGAGAAGCAGCAGCGTGCCAAGGCCATCCTGATCGGGATTGTCTTCGCCACCGTCCTGCGCATCGCGTTCGCCCTTATCGCGGCGGAACTGTTGCTGATCATCGGCCTTCTGTTCGCGGGCGGTGTGCTGTTGCTCTGGGTCGCATGGAAGATGTGGCGGGAGCTGCGGGAAGAGGCCCAGCACAATGCCGAAGAGGCGCTGGCAGGCGCGGACCTGAACGCCGACGGCACAGTCGCCGGGCAGACGTCACGCAAGACGCTGCGCCAGGCCGTGACGCAGATCATCATCGCCGACGTGTCCATGTCGATCGACAATGTATTGGGCGTGGCCGGTGCGGCGCGGGAACATCCGGTCGTGCTAGTCTTTGGCCTTGCGCTGTCGATCCTTCTGATGGGGATCGCCTCCACATTCATCGCGAAAGTGCTGACCCGTCATCGCTGGATCGCCTTTGCGGGTCTTGCCATCATTCTCTATGTGGCGTTGCACATGATCTGGGAAGGCGGCCACGAATTATGTACTGAGGGCCTGCCGCTTCTCGGCCTCGACGCGCCAGCCGCCTGCCACTAGTTCATCTGGCTGCGGAAGAAGTCCACGATCATCGGGCCGAATTTGTCGCCGTCGGCGCCCAGCTTCCTGTTGAGGCTTTTATGAGTGCGCTTTTTGGCCAGCACGGCCTCAGCGTCATAGCCATGGTCTCGCAGCGTCTCGGCCAGTTCCTTGGCGCGGCTGGGGGAGACCGGCCGGTCCACATAAAGCAGCCTCATGGGCGGAATGCGCCGGCCGTCCATCACATGCAGAGTTGGAGAGGCGGCACGCCAGACCGATTCCTTGCCGCCAAAGGCAGGCCGGTAGAAGCGCGGCAGCTCTCCCCGTTTCTTGCCTGTACGCACCAGATTGTAGGACGCGCCGTCCAGCGCCACCGTGCCCTTGATTACGCCGAGGTTCAGGCCTTCGGCCTTCAGGTATTGCGGATCGATCGAGACCATCGTCACGGAATGGGCACCGGAGGAATGGCCCATCAGAAAGATCGAATCCGGATCACCGCCATACTTGTCGGCATTGCGGTAGAGGTAGGCGATGGCACTTGCGAGGTCCTCAACCGGGGCCGGGAAGGGGTGGTCGGGCGCAAGGCGGTAATTGATCGAAACGAAGATGAAGCCCGCATCGGTGAAGAAGTCTGCCTGCTTCGGCCCAATCGCGTTCTGTTTGTTGCCAAAGGTCCACGCGCCGCCATGCACCATGACGATGATGGGCGTGTCTTCCGCATCGTCCGGGGCGTAGATGTCCATGATGAAGTTGCCATCGCTGACCGCCGGCATGTGGTTGTAGACCACATCGCGATACACCTTGGCCGAGGCTGGCTCCGACACGGCCATCCAGACAAACAAGCTCAGAAACGCGGTAACAATGAAACGCATGACGGATACTTTCCATACAAGACGCCGGTATGGAACGCCATGACTCAGCATTTCCGGTAAATCTTGATACAACGTAATGTCTTCCCTTGGAGAGTTCAGGCCCGGTCCGATAGGATGAAAATGTGACGGCACCGGGGCCGATGAGTCGCGATAAGAGGAAATCTGCATGCACGATGGAAGCCACGAAATCCTGATCAAGGATGTGCTGGTCTTCCTGATCGCTGCGGGCCTCGTGGTTCCGGCGCTGCGGATGCTGAAATTGCCGGCGGTTGTCGGCTTCATTCTGGCGGGCGTGGCCCTGGGGCCATGGGGGCTTGGGTCCTTCTCGGACACCTGGGCGCCGCTGGGCCTGTTTACCATTGCCGAGCCCGAAGCCGCTGCGCCGTTCGCCGAACTGGGCGTGCTGTTCCTGTTGTTTCTGCTGGGACTGGAACTATCGGTGGAACAGCTCTGGTCGCTGCGGCGTATCGTGTTCGGTGCGGGCATCGTGCAGGCGGCCGCCAGCGCGATCCTGCTGGCGATTCTGGCGACGGTGTTCGATTTTGACCTGACGGCGGCGATCGTGGTCGGGCTGGCGCTCGCCTTGTCGTCCACCGCTGTCGTGATGCAGCTGATGACATCCAATCATCAGGCCTCTGCGCCTGTCGGGCGCACGGCGCTCGGGGTTTTGCTCTTCCAGGACATTCTGGTCGCGCCGATCCTGATCTTTGTCGGGTTTGCCTCGTCGGATGCCGGCGCGAACCTGGGCACCGTCCTGCTGGAGGCTGCTGTTCAGGGCGTGCTGGCGGTCGGCATCCTGCTGGTGATCGGCCGTTTTCTGTTACGCCGCCTGTTCCAGATGGCAGCAGACGCCGGCGGGCGGGATTTCCTGATGGCGATTACGCTGCTGACAGTGGTGGGTGCGGCGGTGCTGACGGCCAGCGCAGGTCTGTCCATCGCGCTTGGCGCATTCCTGGCGGGCCTGATGCTGGGCGAGACGGAATTCAAGCACCAGACGGAGGTGGACCTCGATCCGTTCAAGGGCCTGTTGCTGGGTCTCTTCTTCATGACCGTTGGCCTCGGGCTGGACCTTGGCGTCATCGCGCAGCAATGGCCGCTTGTGCTGGCCGGTCTGATCGCCCTTCTGACCGTGAAATATGCCATCGCATGGGGCGCTGTCCGCATCTTCGCGCGCAGCCAGGAACTGGCGACGGAGACTGCCGGTCTGCTCGCCCCGGCGGGGGAATTTGCTTTTGTCGTTCTGGCCGCCGGCGCAGCGGGCGGCGTGATCAGCGGCGATCAGGCGACGCTGGTCTCTGCCGTGGCGGGCCTGTCCATGCTGCTGATCCCGGTCACCTGGCGCGGGTCGCAATCCCTCATGCGCCGGATGCAGAGCAAGGGGCCGGGCCAGGCCACGACCCTGCCAGCCGAGAAGGCGGAACTGGAAGACCATGTCATCATTGCCGGGTTTGGCCGGGTGGGGCAGGCGGTTGCCCGCATTCTGGATGAAGAGAACACCCGGGTCGTCGCGCTGGACAGCCGGCCGGACACGGTGGCGCGCCTGCGCAAGGAAGGCTGGAGCGTCTATTTCGGCGACGGGGCCCGCAAGGAAATCCTCGACAAGGCGGGCCTGTCCGGCGCGGCCATGGTCGTGGTCACCATCGATGACCCGCAGGCCGCCGAGCATATTGTGCGGGCCGTCCGCCGGGGCCGTCCGGAAATCCCGATTCTAGCCCGCGCGCAGGATGCTGACCATTCGCGCAGCCTGTTCCTGGCCGGGGCCACCCATGTCGTGCCGGATGCCATCGAGGCCGGTTTGCAGATGTCGGCCCGGGCGCTGGAACAGTTCGGCTACACGTCCGATACGGTCCGCTCGCTTATCGGGGCCGAGCGCGATGCCGAATACCGCAAGGCCATGCTGGAGCAGACCTGAGTTTTTTCGGCTCTTTCCTCTACACGTTCTGGTCGTGTAGAGGTATGCGTTCCTGGATAGCGGGGTAGGCGAGCCATGACTTCATTCACGCAAAAAACCGCACCGCCCCCTCCCGGATTTTCCGATCTCTACACACCAAAACTGATAACGGTGTTGCGTGAGGGCTATGATTTCGGCCGGCTGCGGGCCGATGCGATTGCCGGTCTCACCGTCGCCATCGTGGCCCTGCCATTATCTATCGCCATAGCCGTTGCATCAGGGGCAAGCCCGGCACAGGGCCTGATCACGGCGATTGTCGGCGGCTTTCTCGTTTCGCTTCTGGGCGGCAGCCGGTTCCAGATCGGCGGACCGGCCGGCGCCTTCATCGTTCTGGTCAACACGACCGCGGCGACCCATGGGATGGACGGGCTGATCCTGGCGGTGCTGATGTCCGGCATCCTGCTGGCACTCGCGGGCTGGTTGCGGCTGGGCACGTTCGTGAAGTTCGTGCCGTACCCCGTGACGGTGGGCTTCACGGCCGGCATCGCCATCATCATCGGCTCCAGCCAGCTGAAGGATCTGTTCGGCCTGACCCTCTCCGGCGCAGAGCCGGGGCCGTTCCTTGAAAAGCTGCCCGTCCTGGCCGCTGCGGCGCCAACGGCGGACTGGCAGGCCTTCGCCATTGCGGCGGGGGCCATGGCCGTGATCTTCACGCTGAAGCGTTACCGCCCCGGCTGGCCGGGTATCCTGCTGGCGGTTGTGCTGGCGGCGCTTGTGACGGCGCTGGCAAAGCTCGACATCGCCACCATCGGCACACGCTTCGGGGAAATGCCGGCGGGCCTGCCCATGCCGCATGTTCCGGCGCTGTCCATGGCAAAAGTCATGGATGTGCTGCCCGCGGCGATCTCCTTCACCCTGCTGGGGGCCATCGAATCGCTGCTGTCCGCCGTGGTGGCAGACGGGATGACCGGACGGCGCCACCGCTCCAATTGCGAACTCGTGGCGCAGGGCGCGGCCAATATCGGTTCGGCCCTGTTCGGCGGCATCTGTGTTACCGGGACGATTGCCCGGACGGCCACGAATGTGCGGGCCGGGGCGCACGGGCCAGTGTCCGGCATGCTGCATTCGGTCTTCCTGCTGGGCATGATGATCATCGCCGCGCCGCTGATCGCCTATATCCCGATGGCGGCGCTGGCGGGCGTGCTGGCGGTCGTTGCCTGGAACATGTTCGAGAAGCACGCCTTCTGGCGGCTGCTGAATGCCTCGAAAGGGGATGCGGCCGTGCTGCTCGCCACGTTCGGGCTGACCGTGTTCCGCGACCTGACGGAAGCGATCATCGTCGGCTTTGCCCTCGGCGTGGCCCTGTTCATCCAGCGCATGTCACAGGCGGCGACCGTGGAGCTGGGCGCACCGCTGGTGGAGGCGGATGAAGCGGACAATCTGCGCGAGCGTGTCCCTTATGACGAGGCCACCAGCACCCGCCGCGACGTGATCGTCTATCGCATCTCCGGCGCCTTCTTCTTCGGCGCGGCAGCAACGATCGGCTCGGTTCTGGACCGGATCGGCGACCAGCACCGCGCCCTGATCGTGGACTTCTCGCAAGTGCCCTTCGTCGATTCGACCGCCGCCCACACGATTGAGGGCCTGGTCGAGGCGGCTCACCGCCACAGAATCGCTGTCTGGCTGACCGGCCTGAACCCGGCGACCGAAGCGGCCCTCAAAGCCCACCATGTCGGCCCGCCGGACGTTTTCGTCGAGCCGGACATCAAGACCGCGCAGGTCAAAGCCCTCGCCATGCTGGATGAGGTTTAGCCCGCGCCCGTGCTTCGACTTCGCTCAGCATGAGCGCTTCAGAGGCGCGGCAGGAGAGGGACTCATCCTGAGCGAAGTTGAAGGATGCTGGTACGAACTCAGCGCTCCGCTTGTTCTGACTGCCGTCTTACCGTGATATGTCTCTGCCCGGCATGCGCCTTTCCTGTGCGCAAGCCTGTGGACTAATGTCGCGTGCGACACGCTGTATCTTGCGTGAGTGATGCTTCTCAAGCACTATATGTGGTGTTGATTACCCCTATAACCGACTCGACCACCTAAGGAGGCCCATCATGGCTGCCACCGATTCTTCTCTTCCCGGACTGCTCACCCCAAGCGTGGCTTACAAGCCGTTCCGTTACCCGTGGGCGTATGACTTCTGGAAGATACAGCAGCAGGTCCACTGGATGCCGGAAGAGGTGCCGCTGGGCGAGGACTGCAAGGACTGGGCGGTCAAGCTCTCCGATGAAGAGCGCAACCTGCTGACGCAGATCTTCCGCTTCTTCACGCAGTCGGACGTCGAAGTCGGCGCCAACTATATGACCAACTACATGCCGCGCTTCAAACCGGTGGAAGTGTCGATGATGCTGTCGGCTTTCTCCAACATGGAGACGATCCACATCGCGGCCTATGCCCTGCTGCTGGAAACCATCGGCATGCCGGACTCCGAATTCTCCGCCTTCATGGAATATAAGGAGATGGCGGCCAAGCACGACTATCTCGGCCAGTTCGGCTGTGAAACGAACGAAGACATCGCCGTCTCCATGGCTGTCTTTGGTGGGTTCACGGAAGGCCTTCAGCTGTTCGCATCCTTTGCAATGCTGATGAACTTCCCGCGCTTCAACAAGATGAAGGGCATGGGCCAGATCGTTTCCTGGTCGGTGCGTGATGAGTCGCTGCACTGCGAAGGCATGATCAAGCTGTTCCACACATTCTGCGCCGAGACGGGCGTCATGAATGATGAGCTGCGCGAGCGGATCCGCGAATGCTGCCGTACCGTGGTTGCGCTGGAAGACAAGTTCATCGAACTGGCCTTCGAGATGGGCCCGGTCGAAGGCATGACGGCCGACGACATCAAGAACTATATCCGCTACATCGCCGACTGGCGCCTCAGCCAGCTGAAGCTGGAGCCGATCTATGGCATCACCAAGCACCCGATCCCGTGGCTGACCGAGATCCTGAACGGGGTCGAGCATGCGAACTTCTTCGAGCAGCGCGCCACGGAATATTCCAAGGGCGCCACGCAGGGCGACTGGCATGGCGATGACGGCGTCTGGACCAAGTTCGACAAGCGTCCTGCCGGCAAGCCGGACAATGTGCCTGCCGAATAAGGCCGCGGCAGGGACTTCCGTATAAAGAAAGCCGCCGGCATATTCTGCCGGCGGCTTTTTTGTTTCTTCTGGCCGTGGCCGATCAGGCGCGTAGGCGCGTGTCCGTTTCGGGCAGGTCTGGCAATTGCGTCGACGGGCGCCCCAGCAGATAGCCCTGGCCCTTGTGAACGCCGAGTTCGCGCAGGATGGCGAGCTCTGAGTCCTTCTCGATCCCTTCGGCAACCACATGTCCGCGCGTTTCCAGCGTGAACGACACAAGCGCCCGGACGAGCGCCCGGTGGGACGCGCAGGAATCCAGATCCCGCGTGATACTCATGTCCAGTTTGATGATGTCAGGATGCAGCTGGAGAATATGGCGCATGGAGGCATAGCCCGCGCCTGCATCGTCCACCGCAAGGCGCGTACCCTGGCGGCGCAGGGGGGCGAGGGCGGCCGTCAGCTGGTCGTAAGAGTCGACCTGCGCATGCTCGGTCACTTCGACGACGATCCGCTGCAGCGGATATTGCGACACCAGCTGGATGAAATCCTCACTGACGATGGTGGAGGGTGATGCATTGACCGACAGGAACTGGCGCGGTTCCAGCTGCGGCATGGCGCTGAGGGCCTTTTCGATTGCGTGCAGTTCCAGTTCGGCGAGGCAGCCGACATCGCCGGCTTCTGCAAACAGGATGTCCGGCGGGCAGGCGCCCGGGCCGGAGAAGCGGCTGAGGGCTTCATAGCCTACGGTCTGCATGCTTGTGATGTTGACGATCGGCTGGAAAGCGACGTCCAGCGAGTCGGAGCCGAGTACGTCGCGCACGCGGCGGAGCTTGGTCTCGGTAATTGCCTGGGTACGGATCTTTTCGTCCAGGTGCTCGCCCACAAGGTTTGCGAAGATCCGCATGGTCGCCAGGTCGCGCTCGTTGAGCGTTTCCTTCGGCCTGTGGCTGTAGCCGCACATCATGCCGTAAATCCGCCCGTCCTTCAGCTGGATCGGCACACCGATATGCGAGGCAATGTTCAGGGATTTCGTGACAGGCAGATCCCGTGCCAACGCGATGTCCTGTGTGTCGCGGATCAATTCGGGCAAATTCCCGACGGCGACATTGTGACAATAGGCTTTTCTGTGCGCCAGCTTGTCGCCGGCACTCAGCCGGTTATCTTCCGGGGCCTCCCGGCCATCCGGATCGCAGACATGGTGGTAGACCATGTGCCGGTCGGTGATTTCCGAAATATAGGTGACATCCAGGCCGAGATGTTCGCGTACGACCGCAAGCGCAGAGGTAAAGAGATCTGACTTGCCTTCGCCCATGATACCGGAATCCTTCGATATCAATGAACTCGTCAGATGCGAGAGACATTTTTCCATAGTCCACCGGTAGGCCGGTCTTGTTGAGATATGAGAAACAACTGACGTGAAGCTTCTGCACGGCGTTAACCTTTCAACAAGGACCCGCCTCTGGCGACATGCCGGCCATTCATGCGCGCATGTTGCGCCCGTCAGGCAAATGTCAGGCAATTCTGTCAGCAATGTCCGGACTGGGAGGGTCTGAGCGCCGCGCTTTCACTGCGGCGTGTTCAGCATCAGGAGGTAGACATGCTGAAACTGAAATTCCTGGGCGCCGCCGCGATTCTGGCCGGAGCTATGACTGTTGCGGGCCTTGCCGATGCGCAGGGCGGAAACCGTCAGGGTGCTGGAAAGGGTGCGGGGCAGGGCGCCGGCATGGGCGCCACCGCCGGTGACATGGATCAGGACCGTTTGCGTGTGATGGACCCGGCTTCCCGCCGCGACAAGTTGCAGGACCTCGACCGTGACAGGCTCCGCGATCCGGATCGTGACCGGCGCTATCTCGGCACGCAGGACCGCCTGCGCAAATTCGACCGGGATGGCGATAAACGGGTGAACCGCACCGAATTCGAAGACTGGCATCAGGACATGTTCGGTCAGATGGATGCGGACGGAAACGGCCTGACACTGCAGGAATACCACGCCGCGCGCTTTGGTCCCGGCCCCTACAGCGATGCCAATCCGGAACGCCAAGTGCTGATGCGTCAGCAGGCGAACCTGCGCAAGACGGAGCGTTACCGGGTCATGGACGGCAATGGCGACGGCATCGTCAGCGGTGAGGAATACATGCGCTTTGGCGAGCATGCCTGGCTGGAGGCCGACACGAATGATGACGGCCAGCTGAGCTGGGGCGAGCTGCAGGCCTACAATCGCGGCATGTGACGAGGTGTAAGACATGAGATGCAAACGCGCTCTTTCAGCCGTTGCCGTCCTCGCCCTTGCAGGTCTGACAGCCTGCGCCGGCTATGGCCCGCACCGGCACTATGGTCCGCCGCCAGCGGGCACCGTGTACATCACGGCCACGCCGCCTCCGCCGCGGACCGTAATCATCCCGCCGCGTCCGACTTCGCTGTCTGTCTGGATCGGTGGCTATTGGAACTGGACCGGGACTGACTTTGTCTGGATCGACGGTCACTGGGACCGGTCACCCCCGCACGCCGGGGCAATCTGGGTCCCGGATCAGTGGGTGAAGTCCAGGCGGGGGTGGTACCGACAACCTGGCCGCTGGAACTAGACCCCCATCAGCAGTCAGGTTCAGTGGGAAAGACCCGGTTTTCCCGGCCGGGTCTTTCCTGCGTCCGGAGTCCGGACTTTCGTGTCCGGAATCAGTGAGGGGCGCCCGTGGCCGCGGGCGCCCCTCCAACGCTATTCCGGGAGGAAATGGTCTAGCGTTGTTCGTATGAGGCGGTCTCGATGGTGCCGAGACGGGCGAAGACCGGTGCTGTTTGCAGGCCCATTTCTTCGCGTTCCTGCAGGATTTTGACAGCCGCCTGGGCCATCACGTCATCGACGCAGTCGCGGTCGACCATCGGGGCGCGACCGAATTTATTACCCGACGAGGTGCAGGCGCTGCGGGCCTGGGACTGAATGTCGGAGAGCACGACTTCGGCACCGGAATCGGTCCCCAGAAGGTCATGATCGAAAGAGATTGCAACGGAGATCGGCGTGGTGGTTTCAGCCGAAGCGACAAACGGGACCACGGCGACGAGGGCGGCGGCCGTAAACACTTGTTTGATCATCAGAATTTAGTCCTTCAGAGTTTGGTGCCGTCTTCTCAACGGCTTTGAAACTCCTCCCTCAAGCAGGCATCACGCGACGATTTCGCCCCGAAACACGCCGACCCGGACACACACTCACCGGGCAGACGTTGGCCAGCCCCAAAGCGGCCGCGTGCTGCACCGCAACAATCGTCTCGCAGGCGCAGCATTACAAGAGGGTTTTATCAGCCAGCCGCTGCCAGAAGCCTGTAGGAATCCTGACCGCCTGCCGTTCGTGCACGTCTGCCCAAACCTTTGACGCATTGGTTGAAAGGCAGTGGTTACTGCGGTCACCCGCTGTCAGGCGAACCGTCAGAAAACTGTCAAAATTTACGCCCGGTCGACCCTTGCAGCAAAGCAACCCTGCTTTGCAAAATGGAGGTGAATATAATCTGTGAGCGGATGCCTGAACAATGCCTCGATACCTGCCGCAACGTCAGCGCCATCTGCGATGTCGGCATTAACCATCATGCCGCTGGCATCGAAGGCGCGCAGCGATATCATTCGGCTACGGATCATAACTGGAACCTCTCCTGGCGGAAGATCGGCAGGCTCTGCGCCGTCGCGCACATAGATCGCATGACTGGCCCGGAACGGCGTGGCCGCGTCCTGATGCGTGAAGTGCAGCAGGTGTACCGTTTCGCCCGGCCGGGCGTCCTCAAGGCTGACGCGGCAGGGATAGCCGGGGCAGGTGTCCACCACCAGGCGTTTGATAAGCCGGGTGGCCAGCGCTGTCTCGCTGAGGGCGGAGAGGCCCGCGAATGGAGCGGCGGGCAGGGGGCGGATCCGGAATGGCATGGACAGGTCTCCTTCTTTTGTCCGGTTCGCCTATCGCGCTTGCCACCGTCCGGCCCACCCGCTGCTTGCTGTCGGACAGAGGCGGAGCGAATCCGTCTGACCGGGGAAGGGGGCAGGCTGGATGACATGATGATTTCACCTGTCCGTCTCTCTGCCTCTCTTGGACTCGCCTGGGCCTTTGCCGGCCAGCAGGCCGCCGCGCTGGCCACCCGGCTGGGCCTCGGCCCGCTGGGCATGCGCGCCTTCCTGCCACGCGCAGTGTGTCAGGCCGTGGATGCCGAATTGAAGCGGCTGGAGACGATGGTACGCCGCATTCTGTTTCTGACCGCAATGGAGACCCCGCTCCCGGAGGCGGCCCCTGCGCCGCGGGGCAGACAGCCCTGTCAGGCCGCTCCGCCTGCCAGCCCGCCCGCCGGCGGGGCGGACCCCCGTGTCTTTGGGCTGCCTGTCTTCCGCCTGACCGAAGTGTCGCCGTCACCCGCACAGAAAGCATCTGGCCCCGCGGCAAGGTTTGCGGCGCGCGCCCGCCATGGGGCGGACCGGGCCGATCCCGAGGCGCGGCCGGGCCCGCAGGATCTTGTGCCGGCAAAGCGGCTGATGAATCGCCTGGCTGCGCTGGAACAGGCGCTCAGCGATCCGGAGGCGCAGGTCGCCCGGTTCCGCCGCACGCTCGCCCGCATCCGGGCGGACAAATCCCTTCCGCTACCCGTCGCGGACGAGCCGCCCGCCGCCTGTACCGGACGGCAGAACACGCCCGTCATGCGTGAGCTGTTCTGGACACTGCACGATGCAGCCCTGACCTGGCTGCCGGTTCTCGATTCCGGCTGAAGGCATCTGAAAACACGGGGGTTTTCGCCGGCCGGGGCTGCCCCGGGCCGGGCAGACGTGCTGCCTGCTGTCTTATTAAGTTGAATTGACAGGTCTCTTCCGCTGGGGCAGATGGCGACATGTCAAAACTCACTACACCTGAAGCCGTCATTGACGCCCTCGAAACGCTTTATGCCGAGGCCGTTGAGGCGCAAGTCGCCGCCCTCGATAAATTCCTGCACGAAGGCACGCCGCCCGACCCGGCCCTGCGGGCCTCCGGCGCCTTCTGCTATCCGCAGATCCGGATCGTCTACAATCCGGACGGGGCGGCCCCGCGTATCTCGCGGTCCTTCGGCCGTATCTCGGAACCGGGCACCTATATCTCTACCTTCACCCGGCCGGACTTTTTCCGCCCCTATCTGATGGAACAGCTGACCCCGCTGCTGAAGTATTACGAGATCGAGGTCTTCGTCGAACGCTCGCAGTCGGAAATGCCTTACGCCTATGTGTGGGAGCAGGGGCAGGCCTCTGGCCTTGAGGAAATTTCCCCGGCAGAACTCGCCCGCCATTTCCCGAGCCCCGACCTGGCGGAGATCGGCGACGAGGTGGCCGATGGCGAAATGTACGAGCCTTTCACCGATCGCCCGCTCGCCCTGTTCGATGCGCTTCGGACTGATTTCTCGCTGAAGCGCCTGCAGCATTACACAGGCACGCCGGTAGAGCATTTCCAGCACTATATTCTGTTCACGAACTACCACCGCTATGTTGATGCGTTCTGTGACTGGGGGCTGGAACAGCTGGCCAATGACTCGCGCTACACGTCGCTGTCCGTGCCGGGCGGGCTGGATATCTCCACGCCGACGGCCAGCTCCCGCGCTGAGATCGATGCGTCCCCCTGGCGCCGGTCCCAGATGCCGGCCTACCACCTGCGCGCGCCGAACAATACCGGCATCACGCTGGTCAATATCGGTGTCGGCCCATCGAACGCGAAGACGATCACGGACCATCTGGCCGTCATCCGTCCGCAATGCTGGCTGATGGTCGGCCACTGCGGCGGTCTGCGCCATTCGCAGGCCATCGGCGACTATGTACTGGCGCACGCCTATCTGCGCGAAGATCATGTGCTGGACTCCGTCCTGCCGCCGGAAATTCCGATCCCGGCGCTGGCAGAGGTGCAGATCGCGCTGCAGGAATCGGCGGCCCATGTCACCGGCGAGTCTGGCGACGAGCTGAAGAAGCGCCTGCGCACCGGCACTGTGGTGACCACGGACGACCGCAACTGGGAACTACGCTTCTCCGCCTCGGCCCCGCGGTTCAACAAGTCCCGCGCCATCGCCATCGAGATGGAAAGCGCGACCATCGCCGCGAACGGCTATCGCCTGCGTGTGCCCTATGGCGTGCTGCTCTGCGTGTCGGACAAGCCGCTGCATGGCGAGATCAAGCTGCCCGGCGCCGCCAACCGTTTCTATGAGCGGGCCATTGGCGAGCACATCCGCATCGGCATCGAGACGCTGGAACGCCTCGCCGCCGACAAGGGTGCGAAACTCCACAGCCGCAAACTCCGCAGCTTCGACGAACCGCCGTTCCGGTAAGGCTGGCCGGTAGGGCGGCCGTTCGCCCCGTCAGCCATGACATGAACGCCGGATGAATGGAAAACCCGGCTTCCATTCAGGCGCGGAATTGTTCACGCTCCGGTGGAGCTAAGAAGGGGAAAGCTGATGGAAGACTGGATCCAGCAACTGGATATCAATCAATACCTGCCGGGCATGCTGGCCTGGGCAACGAACATTCTGCTGGCACTGCTGATCCTCATTGTCGGCCTGTGGGTCGCGGGCAGGATCGGCAAATCCGTGCGCCATATGGGCGAGCGGCACGAGAAACTGGACGACACGCTGTTCCGGTTCCTGGGCAGTGTGGCCAAATACACCATCATGGCCTTTGTGGCCGTTGCGGTGCTCAACCGGTTTGGCGTGGAAACGACGTCGATCGTTGCGCTGCTCGGTGCTGCCGGTCTGGCGGTCGGCCTCGCTCTGCAGGGGGCCATGTCCAACCTTGCGGCAGGCGTCATGCTGATGATCTTCCGGCCCTACAAGGTCGGGGACTTCGTGGATGCGGCCGGCAGTTTCGGCAAGGTCGAGGAGATCACGCTGTTCACCACCGTCCTGCAGACGTTCGACAATCAGCAGGTCGTGATTCCGAACGGCCAGATCTGGGGCGAGAAGATCATCAATCACAGCCATCACCCGGTCCGCGGGGTCGAGATGGCGTTTGGCGTGTCGTATGACACAGACATCGACAAGGCCAAGGATGTCATCCGCAAGGTCTTCGCTGATCATCCACTGATCCTGGATGATCCGGAACCGGTCGTTGTGGTCAACACGCTGGGCGACAGCGCGGTCGAGTTTGCGACGCGCCCCTTCGTCAAGGGCGAGGACTATTTCACGGTCCGCTTCTCCGTGCCCGAACAGGTGAAGAAAGCCCTGGATGCGGCCGGGATCGAGATCCCGTTCCCGCACCGCAAGGTCATTCTGGTCAACCAGACCTGATCCGGTTACCGGACCAAAAAAAGGGGCTGGCCCGGAAACAGGCCAGCCCCTTTGTCGTTTGCGTTCGGGTTTAGTGCAGCTTGTTGATCTTGGTGCCTTCGATCGAGATACCCGCCATCAGGCCCTTCTGGTCGAAGATGAAGGCATAGGCATCGTCCTGCAGGGACGTCGTCGACAGGTTCTGTGCGACACCGGCATTCACCAGCACGACCGTTGGGCCGACGCCGATTTCCCAGCCATCGGATTCCTGCACATATTTCACGGCGTCGTCATTCATCAGGAACACGGCATAGCCATATTGCTGCGCGCCGGCCTGCAGGCCCCACGAGCCGGTGAAAGTGGAATAATACCCGGAGACGGCAACGCCCTCACGCATCTCCCCTTCGCCATAGGCCCCGCCGATGCCGAGACCGGCTTTCACGATGGACGGGAAGATCAGCACGGCGCGGGCCTGCTGGCCAATGGCGCGGGCGGCATCGTTCTTGGCGTAGAGCGTGCTCAGCGCCTGGCGGCTGTCGGTGTCGATCTGGGCGCGGTCAACTTCGTCAGGCAGGGTAGAGCAGGCGGTGACGGAAACCGTCCCAACTGCAAGGCAGGCAGCAGCAATCATTGAACGAATACGGGCCATTTGAGACTCCTGGGATTGTTGAAATATCGAAACCGAAACGCCCGGCAGGCTGTTCGGTTCCCGGTCCCCATCACAGGGGCTTGTCATCGGGGCAGGGTAGACGAGCGCGCAGGGCCGCGCTAGCTGCCCATTCATGAAAGATCGTATTCTGCCGCTCGAAGGCGTTCGCAATTTCCGGGATTTCGGGGGCTATGCCTCCCGCCATGGAGGCCATGTAAAGCAGGGGCGGCTGTTCCGCTCCGGCCATTATGCCGAGGCCACGCATGGCGATCTGCAGCAAATACGGCAGAAGCGGATCGCCGTTCAGGCAGACCTGCGCCGCCCGGATGAGCGTGAACGCCAGCCCGGCAAATGGTCCGCCCCGATGACCATCACCCATGATGGCGGCCGCGAACATGAGGCGCCGCATCACCAGTTCCTGACAAAAGTCGAGGCCGACGCCGAAAAGGCCGAGGCCTGGATGACCGATTACTACCGGGTCGCCCCCTTCAAGGCGCACCACAAGGAATTGTTCGCCACCTGGTTCACCCATCTGGCGGAGCTGAAAGACGACGAGGCCGGCCTCGTGAACTGCGCCGCGGGGAAGGATCGCACCGGCATTCTCTGCGCCCTGACGCACCATGTGCTGGGCGTCGCGCAGGATGACATCCACGCCGATTACATCCTCACCAATGAGGCGGTGGATGTGGACGGGCGCCTCGGCGAGATCGCCATCATGTTCAACGCCCATATCGGCAAGAATTACGAACCGGAAGTCTTCCGCCCCTTCATCGGCGTGCGGCTGCCCTATCTCGAAACCGCCATGGGCACGATCATCGGCGAGGTCGGCTCCATCGACACCTACCTCACCGAAACCCTTGGCGTGACCGAGGCACAGCAGGACACGATCCGCGAGAAGCTGCTCGAAGGCTGAAGCGAGTCATTGCCCCCATTGGCCCAGCCCCCGGCAGGGGCTAAGGTCCCGGCCAATGAGCGAGACCGATTCCGATACCGAGCGCGATGACGCGACCTTCTCCATGTTCGGGGAAGACGAGGCCCCGGCAAAGCCCGGCGCCTATGAAGTGCTTGCCCGGAAATACCGGCCCCGCCGCTTCGAGGACCTGATCGGCCAGGAGGCCATGGTCCGCACGCTCTCCAATGCGTTCGAGACGGGCCGCATCGCCCATGCCTTCATGCTGACCGGCGTGCGCGGCATCGGCAAGACCACCACGGCCCGCCTGCTGGCCCGGGCGCTGAACTATACCTCCGCAGATCATGACGGCCCGTCTGTGAAGCTGGAGCCGCTGGGTGAGCATTGCGAGGCGATCATGGCGTCCCGCCATCCGGACGTGCTGGAGCTGGACGCCGCCAGCCGCACCGGCGTTGCCGACATGCGCGACCTGTTGGACGGGGCCCGCTACGCGCCGGTCTCGGCCCGCCACAAGGTCTACATCATCGACGAAGTGCACATGCTGTCGAACGCCAGCTTTAACGCGCTGTTGAAGACGCTGGAAGAGCCGCCGCCGCATGTGAAGTTCATCTTCGCCACGACCGAGATCCGCAAAGTGCCGGTCACGGTGCTGTCGCGTTGCCAGCGGTTTGACCTGAAACGGCTGGAGCCGGCGGCGCTGGCGATGCATCTGGGCCGGATCGCCAAGAATGAAGGCGCGGCCGTGTCCGAAGAGGGCCTCGCCCTGATCGCGCGGGCCGCCGAGGGCTCTGTCCGCGACGGGTTGTCCATTCTCGACCAGGCCATCGTGCAGACGATGGAAGGGGAGACGGTCACCGGCGCGGCTGTACGTGACATGCTGGGCCTGGGCGACCGGGGCCGCCTGATGGACGCGTTCGAAAAGGCGATTGCGGGCGAGGCGAAAGCCGCGCTGGAAGAAGTGCAGGACCAGGTGCGCGGCGGGGCAGACCCGGCGGTGATCCTGAAAGACCTGCTGGAAATCGCCGCCGATATTTCCATCGCGCAGGCCACCGGCGACGACTACCAGCCCGGCGGCCCGGCCGACTGGGTGGAGCGCACGCGCGCCATGGCGCAGCGCCTGACGCCGGCTGAAGCGTCCCGCACTTGGCAGATCCTGCTGTCTGGCTACAATGTGCTTCAGGTCGCGCCGGATCCGGCCACCGCGCTCAACATGGTCATCCTGCGCCTTGTCGCCTCTGCCGGTCTTCCGTCCCCGGAAGAAGCCGCCCGCATGATCGCGGAGGGCAAAGCTTCGCCGGGAAAGTCTGAAGGACAGACTGAGGCCCCGCCAGACCCCGGCGGGCTGGACAGCTTTGAGAGCATTCTGGCCCATCTGACCGCCCTGCGGGAGATCAATCTCCAGGTCGAGATGGAGCGCTATATCAAGCCCGGCCCGGTCACCTACGGCCACTTCACCTGCGAGTTGGAGCCTGCGGCGCCGCCGGATGTGCTGGCCCGCCTGAAAGGATTCCTGGAACGCCAGACCGGTGACGACTGGGTCGTCGAGCAGATCCGCGGCGGGGCGGAGACCATTCGCGCGGCCGAGATCCGCACAAAGGAAGAGCGCTTCGCAGCAGCGGCGGCCCATCCGATCATCGCGGCGGCCTTGAACAGCCTGCCGGGCGCCACCATTGTGGATGTCATCGACGAGGACCGGGCCAATCCCGACATACCCGCCGATGCCGAAAACGTCATAGACCTGAGCGCCCGCCGCCAAGCCTGAAGGACCCGATCATGAAAGACCTCGCCAAGATCATGCAGCAGGCCCAGCAGATGCAGGGCAAGATGCAGGAAGCGCAGGAGAAGATCGAGTCGACCGAGGCAGATGGCGTCTCCGGCGCGGGCCTCGTAAAGGTGCGCCTGCGCGGCAAGGGGGAACTCGTTTCCCTCAGCATCGATCCGAGCCTGATGGGCGACGAGCCGGAAATCCTGGAAGACCTGATCAAGGCCGCCCATGCCGACGCCCGCCGCCGCCTCGATGAGGCGATGGAAGCGGCCATGAAAGAAGCCACCTCCGGCTTCGGCGGCATGATGCCGGGCTTCAAGATGCCGTTTTAGGGGAAAGACTCCCCTCTCCCTCGGGAGAGGGGCAGGGGTGAGGGGCCACGCACGCTCCTCACAAACCCAACTTCCCGGACACGCGAGAAAACACATAATCCCCACTCATCGCATCGCCAGCCGCAATGCGCAGAATCTCCCAGCCCTGACTTTCAAGATAAGCCTGACGTTCCGCATCCGCCTGCCGTGCGCCGTCCGATCCATGCACGCTGCCATCGATTTCTATGACCAGATGCGCAGACAGGACGACGAAATCCACCACATAACCACCAATCGGATGCTGCCGCCGGACCGGGAAGCCGTAAGCCCGCAAGCCGCGCAGAGCCTTCCACGCAATCTGCTCAGGCGCATTCATCTCCTGTCTCAGATGGCGGGCGAGGTGGATGTCCGGTCTGCGGCTCATGAGGGTCTTTTCCGATCTGGCATTTCGTGGGGGGAGTCTGTCGCCCCTCACCCCCGGCCCCTCTCCCAAGGGAGAGGGGGGCGGGTACCGGACCCTACCTCGACATGCCTCCATGTTCCATATATGTTCCAAAAGAATCATGCCAGAGAGGCTGAATGGAACCGATTGTCACCATTGCGGGCCAGGGCTTTGACCTTGCCCACCTGATCCTCTTCTTCCTCGCCCTCGGGGCAGGCGTCATTGCGTGGATGCAGCTTAGCGCCGCGAAGCAGAAGACCGAGCGGTTGCAGATTGAGCGCGACCACGCCACCGACGAGCGTGAAGCCGCCCGCCAGCGCGTGCTCACCCTCGAAGCCAATCTGCGTGAGGCCGAGATCGCGCTCGCCGAAGCCCGCGCCCGCAGCGCCGAGGACGAGAAGAAATTTGCCGACATGGCGCAGGGCGTGCTGCGTCAGGCCAATGCGCAATTCCTGCAGCTGGCGAACGAGACGTTCGAGAAGCATAAGGAAGGCGCGCAGGGTCAGCTGAAAGAGCTGATGAAGCCCATCGGCGAGAATTTCGACGCCTTCAAGAAACGCGTCGACGAAATCGAGAAAGTCCGCACCGCGGACAAGTCGCTCCTGTCCGAACAGGTCAAGGCGATCAGCGAAAGCCTGCACCGCAATACCGCCGAGACCGGCAAGCTGGTGAATGCCCTGACCGCGCCGAAGGGCGGCGGGCGCTGGGGCGAGATGACTCTGCGCAATGTGATGGAACAAGCTGGCCTGTCCGCCCATTGCGACTTTTCCGAACAGGTGCATGACGACACTGAGGCGGGCCGCCAGCGCCCGGATGCGATCATCCGTCTGCCGGGCGACCGCCAGATCGTGATCGATTCCAAGGTCTCGCTCGCCTCCTATATGGCGGCGGTGGAAACCGAAGACCCGGCCCAGAAACTCGCGCACCTGAAGGCCCATGCGACGAGCGTGCAGCGTCATGTGAATACGCTGGCCTCAAAGGACTATCAGTCCAATCTTGGCAACCGGTTTGACTATATTGCCATGTTCATTCCGGGGGAGAATTTCTTCGCCGCCGCGCTGCAGGAGGCACCAGACCTGATCGAACGCGCGATGGCCAAACAGGTGATCGTCACCACGCCGACCACCCTGATCGCTCTGGCCAAGACCGTCGCCCACCTCTGGCGCCAGCATCACCAGAACGAGAATGCCATGGCCGCCGCAGAGCTCGGCTCCGAACTCTACACCCGTATGGGCGTGATGCTGGGCCATATCGAGAAGCTGGGCAAATCCCTGAATGGATCGGTCGACCATTTCAATTCGGCCATGGGCTCCTTCGACAAGCGTGTGCTGCCGACTTTGCGCAAGTTCGAGGACATGGAGATCGCCCCGCCCAACAAGCCGTTGGCCGAGCCGAAACAGATCGAATCCCGCACCTCGACGCCCGAAACCGGGCAGCTGGACCTCGGAGAGACCCGCAAACTGCCCGCTGCGGAATAAATTGCCTGCGCATCCCCACCCGTTGACCGGGCGGGGGCGCGCGCCTATCTGAAAAATATGGCTATTCGCGAAATTCTCACTGTCCCCGATCCGCGCCTGAAAGAGGTGTCCAAGCCCGTTGAGGGCGGCGTCACCGACGAAATCCGCGCGCTCATGGATGACATGCTGGAAACCATGTACGACGCGCCGGGCATCGGCCTGGCAGCGATCCAGATTGGCGTGCCGCTGCGTGTCATCGTGATGGATCTCGCTAAGGAAGACGAAGACCCGGCCCCGCGCTATTTCGTGAACCCGGAAATCGTCGAAACCGTTGAAGAGACAACGCCTTATGAAGAAGGTTGCCTCTCCGTGCCGGACATTTTCGACGAGGTCGAACGGCCGGTGAAATGCCTCATCCGTTATCTCGACTATGACGGCTTCAAGGTCGAGGAATGGGCCGAGGACCTCTATGCGGTCTGCATCCAGCACGAGATGGACCATCTCGAAGGTACGCTGTTCATCGACTATCTGTCCCGCCTCAAGCGCCAGCGCGCGGTCGACAAGGTGAAGAAGGCGAAGCTGCGCGCCCTGCGCGAAAGCGCAGCCTGATCGACCGGATCAGCGCAAGGCATTCCGCCTTGTGAGGCCCCCTCACTCAAAGCCGTTGCCGCGGATGGCCGCGCTTGGGACAGGCGGCAGACTGCCGCTTTGCAAGTCCCGGAATTGCCGGTAAGCCCGCGCCCATGAGCCAGAAACTCCGTATCGCGTTTATGGGAAGCCCGGATATCGCCGTCGGCGTGCTGAAAGCGCTGATCGCGGCCGGTCACGAGATTGCCTGCGTCTATTCCCAGCCGCCGCGCCCGGCTGGCCGGGGCAAGAAGCTGACCCCCACCGCCGTCCACGCCTTTGCCGAGTCGCAGGGGCTGGAGGTTCGCACACCGAAAAGCCTGAAGAAGGCGCCGGAGCAGGAGGCCTTTGCGGCCCTCAACCTGGATGCTGCCGTGGTCGTCGCCTATGGCCTGATCCTGCCGCAGGCGGTGCTGGACGCGCCGCGCCTTGGCTGTCTCAACATGCACGCTTCCATCCTGCCGCGCTGGCGGGGCGCTGCGCCGATCCAGCGCGCCATTATGGCGGGGGATGCCGAGACCGGCGTTGACGCCATGCTGATGGATGCGGGGCTGGACACCGGCCCCGTGCTCGCCTCCCGGCGTACCCCGATCAGCACCGAAGATACGGCGGGCAGCGTGCATGACCGCCTGATGGAGCTGGCCGCGGATCTGGCGCCCTTTGCCCTCGCGGGGCTGGCCGATGGCAGCCTGACACCGGCAGCCCAGCCGGAAGAGGGCATCACCTATGCTCACAAGCTGGGTCCGGCAGACCAGAAGGTTGATTGGAACCGCCCGGCACGTGAGGTGGATTGCCACATCCGCGGGCTGTCCCCATTCCCCGGCGCCTGGTGTGAGTGGCTCCCGCCGGGCAGCACTTCTCCCGTTAGGTTGAAGCTTCTGGACGCCCGCCGTTCTGGCCGCGAAACCTCCGCCCCGGCCGGCATGGTGCTGGATGACAATCTGCTCGTTGCCTGCGGGGATGGCGGCGCCATCCGTCTCACGCGCTTGCAAAAACCGGGCGGGAAACCTCTGGATGCAGGCCTGTTTCTGAACGGTCAGCCAATTCCTCCGGATACGATGTTATTCTGACCGGGGCCTGTCGCCGCAGCCCGTACTGAATTGTTGCATGTTAATTAAACTTCCCCTAGGAAGCAGGGGTTCGCTGGGGGGCGGATGCCGGACGCTAAATGGGAAATTTGATGTGGGTATGAGGGTCTAAGTAGATCCCCGTATCCTGCTCTTGCGACCAGAACGGCCATAAGATGAACAAGACCTGGATCCGGCGGCACAAATCTGAAGATATGAACGCGATTGTTAGCCTTAACAGGCTGGCCTTCGGCGGTTCGGAAGAAGCTGGCATCGTGCGGAAACTGCACGCCAATCATGAATCCCTGCTGTCGCTTGTCGCCCACCGCGACGACGCGCTGGTCGCTCATATCGAGTTTTTCCGTATCCTCATTGATGGAAAACCGTCCGCCGTTGGGCTGGGGCCGATGAGTGTGAGTCCGGACATGCAGCGGCGCGGGATCGGCAGTTCCCTGGTTCGCATGGGATTGCTTGTCATGGCCGGGCGGGGGGAAAGCCTCGTTTTCGTCCTTGGCCATCCGGAGTTCTATTCGATCCTTGGATTTTCAGAGGATCTGGCAAAGCCGTTCCGGGCGCCGTGGTCCGGTCCGGCTTTCATGGCGCAGGCCATCAATCCCGGCGCGCCGGAATCCGGTGAATTGACCTATCCCGCTGCCTTCGGCTAGGGGCGGGGCAAATGCCCCGATACAGACTCCTCATCGAATACCATGGTGGCCCGTTCCAGGGCTGGCAAAAGCTGCCCGGTGTGCCCACGGTCCAGGGCACGCTGGAGGCAGCGGCCGCAAAGCTGGATGGCGCGCCGGTCGAAATCTTCGGTGCCGGCCGCACCGACAGCGGCGTGCACGCCACCGGACAGGTGGCCCATATGGACCTGCAGACCGACCGGGGCCGCAAGGTCGCCGACGCGATGAACTTCCATTTGCGCCCGCACCCGATTGGCGTGCTCAGGGCCGAGGAAGTGAGCGATGACTTCCATGCCCGCTTCAGCGCCACCCAGCGCCACTACCGCTATGTGATCGTTAACCGCCGCGCCGATCTGACGCTGGATCGCGGTCTTGCCTGGCGGGTGCCGTCGAAGCTCAGTGCAGAGAAAATGCATGAAGCCGCGCAGGCCCTGACCGGCACGCATGATTTCACCACGTTCCGCGATTCCGATTGCCAGGCGCTGACGCCGGTGAAGACGCTGAACGCAATCTCGGTGTCGCGGGAAGGGGACCGGGTGATTCTTACCTGCCGGGCGCAGAGCTTCATCCACCGGCAGGTCCGCTCCATGGTGGGCAGTCTCGTCGAGGTTGGGCGGGGCAAGCAGCCGGTCGGCTGGATCGCGGACATCCTGGAGGCCGCCGACCGCACACAATGCGGCCCCATCGCCCCGGCCGATGGGCTCTACCTGACGCACGTCGATTACGACTGACGCAAAGTCAGGCTTGCGGGCGCGCCGTTCGGCACTAGCCTCCCTGCCATAAAGACAAGGGAGCGAAACATGGCGATTGATTTCACGATACCGGAAGAGGCCAAGGAAGTCCGCGAGCGCGTGCGCAAATGGGTGCAGGAGGAATGCCTGCCCGCCGAGAAGGCGATGGCCGATGGCAAGCCTTACAGGGAAGTGCTGGCGGAGCTGCGCGCCAAGGCCCGCGCCAAGGGCCTGTGGCTGCCCTTCTTCCCGGTTGAGCATGGCGGCATGGGGCTCGGGCCGCTGGCCAATGCGCTGGTGCAGATGGAACTGGGGCAGAGCCATCTGGGCGCGCTCTCGATGAACTCGCAAGGCCCGGATGATGCGACCATGCTGACCCTGCTGGCCCACGGCACGGATTTCCAGAAAGAGAAATACCTGAAGCCGCTGATCAATGGCGAAAAGCGCATCTGCTATTCCATGACGGAAAAGGCGGCGGGCGCCGATGCGACCGGCATGCAGACGACGGCGGTGAAAGACGGCAAGGGCAATTACGTCCTGAATGGTGAGAAATGGTTCTCGTCCGCCGCGACGGCGGCCGACATCGCGGTCGTCATGGCCAAGACCAATCCGGACGCGCCGCGCCACCAGCAATATTCCACCTTCATCGTGGAGCTGCCGAACCCCGGCTACAACATCCTGCGCGACATCCCCACCATGGCGGTGCACGGGCCGCACTATACGGAGATGGGCGGCGGCCATGCTGAGGTGAAGATCGAGAACCTCATCGTGCCGGAAGAGAATCTTCTCGGCGGGGAGGGGCAGGGCTTTGCCATGGGCCAGCACCGGCTCGCCTATGGGCGCCTGCGCCACGGCATGCACAATGTTGCCATGGCCCAGCGCGCACTTGATCTGGCAACGGAACATGTCACCAGCCGCGAGACGTTCGGCCAGAAGCTGGAAGACCGCCAGGGCGTCCAGTTCATGCTCGCCGAATGCGCCAGCCAGCTCTACATCGCGCGCCTGATGCTGATGCATATCGCCTACAAGGCCGAGAACGGCATGGACATCCGCCAGGAGAATGGCATCGCCAAAGTCTTCCTGGCCAACATGGTTCACAAGGTGGTCGACACCTCGATCCAGCTGCACGGCGCGCTCGGCTATTCGCTCGATACGCCGCTGGCCGCCTGGTACACGCACATCCGCTCGCAGCGTCTCGTTGATGGCCCGGACGAAGTGCACAAATGGATCACCGGCAAGAACGTCATCCGCGCCTTCAAGAAGGACGGCACCAGCGCTGCCGCAGCGGGCGGAGACCTGCTGTGATCAAGCTGACCTTCTGCCTGAGGCGCCTGCCGCACCTCACGCGGGAAGAGTTCCAGACCTACTGGCGCGAGCAGCACGCTCCGCTGGTGGCAAAGCATGCGGAGGTTCTGGGCATTCTCCGATATGTCCAGAACCATACCGCGCATGACCCGCTGAACGCAGCCATGCAGGCCAGCCGCGGCGGGCCGCCCGCCTATGATGGCGTCGCCGAACTCTGGTTCGAAAGCGAAGAGGCCATGGCCGCCAATACCAGCGAGGCGGCGGCAAAGGCTGGCGCCGAACTGCTGGAGGACGAAAAGAAGTTCATCGACCTTGCGAACTCCCCCCTCTGGTTCGGGAATGAGGCGGAGGTGGTGGGCTAGTCCGCAAAGCTCCGGATGGAACCTTCCGGCGTCTCATGTATTCTGGAAAGGTGAACCCGCGCACAAACTTCACTGGCATTCCCGCCGCGCTGACGGGCTGGCTCTGTGCCGGCCTGCTGGTGCTGTGCCTTGCCCTGATGGCTCCGGCCGCACTGGCGCAGGCGCCGGAGCCGCCGGCAGATCCGACCCCTGCCATCCAGACCCCGCCGCCGCAGGCGAGCGATTCCGAGATCAAAACGCGCATCTCGGACATTTTCGCCGAGATCGCGACGCTCCGCCGGGTGACCGTGGAGGTGAACCATGGCGTGGTGACGCTCGCCGGTGAGGTGGCCAGCACTGGCGCCGAGACCCGTGCCGAACAGATCGCCCTGCGCGTGAATGGCGTCGTCACGGTGGAGAACCAGATCGAACGCCGCCTCGCGGTGGACGATAGCACAGCGCCGTTCTTCGGAGACCCGACCGGCCGCCTGCAAAAAGTCTACCGCGCTCTGCCGCTGTATGGCGTGTCGCTGGGCGTGTTCCTGGTGATTGCCCTGCTTGGGCATCTGCTCGCTTCCTGGCGCAGTTTCTGGCGCCTGATCCTGCCCAACCCGTTCCTGGTGGAACTGGTCTCCGGGGCGTTCCGGATCGTGATGTTGCTGGTGGCGCTGATTGCGGCGATGAACATTCTCGGCGCCACGGCGATGATGGGGACGATCCTTGGCGGGGCAGGGGTGGTCGGCCTCGCCATCGGTTTCTCCGTGCGTGATACGCTGGAGAACTACATTTCTTCCATCATGCTCAGCGTCCGCCAGCCTTTCCGCGCGAACGAGCATGTTGTGATCGATCAGCATGAGGGCAAGGTGATGCGGTTGACGTCCCGCTCCACCGTGCTGATGACGCTGGATGGCAACCATCTCCGTATACCGAACTCTACCGTCTTCAAGGCGGTGATCCTGAACTATACCCGCAATCCGGATCGCCGGTTCGATTTCGATCTGGGCGTCGATGCCGCCGACGACCCCGTGGCGGCCATGCAGCTCGGCCTCGACCGGATGAAGGCGCTGCCCTTCGTGTTGAAAGATCCGGAGCCGGAGGCCTACATCCAGACGGTCGGCGATTCCAACATCGTGCTGCGCTTCATGGGCTGGGTCGACCAGAGGGAAACCAATTTCGGCAAGGCGCGCGGCCTCGCCATCGCGGCCACCAAGGATGCACTGGAAGAGGGCGGCTTTACCCTGCCGGAGCCGATCTATCGCCTGCGCTTCGACAGCGGTGTGGAAGACGCGCTGAAAAACACCAAGCCGGACGGACACCCGGCAGGCCCGCCGGAACAGCCGCGCCCGAAAGCCGACGTCGATACGCGCGAGGCGGCCGATGTCGCCGCCGACAACACGATCGACGAAAAAGTCGCCGCCGAACGCGCAAGCAGCAACGAGGCCGACCTGCTGGATGAACAAAGCCCGGTGGAGTAGGGCTAGGCCAGCGCCGCCTCAAGGTCTGCGATCACGTCTTCCACGTCCTCCAATCCGACGGAGAGGCGGATCAGGCCATTACTGATGCCATGTTCGAGGCGTTCTTCTTCGGTGTAGGTCGAATGGGTCATGCTGGCGGGGTGCTGGATCAGGGTTTCGGCGTCGCCGAGGCTGACGGCGCGGCAGATCAGCTGCAGCCGGTTCATCATCTCGATACCTGCCTCGTAACCGCCAGACAGTTCGAACGCGATCATGCCGCCGAAGCCGTCCATCTGGCGTTTGGCCAGCTCATGCTGCGGATGGCTGGCGAGGCCCGGATAGTAGACGGCCTGTACGCCCGGCTGGGCTTCCAGCCATTCGGCCACGCGCTGGCCGCTCTCGCAATGGCGTGCCATGCGCAGCTGAAGGGTCTTCAGTCCACGCATCACCAGCATGGCATTGAACGGCGCCATGACGGAGCCGGTCATGTCCTTCACGCCGAACATGCGGACCTCCTTGAGGGCCTCGGCCCGGCCGAGCACCATGCCCGCCACAAGGTCTCCATGGCCGCCGAGATATTTGGTGGCGGAATGGACGACGAAGTCTGCGCCGAGCGAAATCGGCCGAGTCAGCAGGGGAGAGGCATAGGTGTTGTCCACCACCACCAGCGCGCCGGCCGCGTGCGCGATACGGGCGGTTTCCCGGATATCGACCAGACGCATGTTCGGATTGGCCGGGGTTTCAAAATACACGGCGCGCGTCTTGTCAGAGAGGGCCGCGGAAAGGTTCGCCGGGTCGCGCAGATCGATATGGGTGATCTTCACGCCGAAGCGGGAGAGGCCGTCGCGCATGAAAGCGAAGGTGCAGCCATAGAGCGTCTGGTCGGTGATAACCTCATCGCCCGGCTTCAGCAGCGTCCACATGAGGGAGCTGATCGCGCCCATGCCGCTGGCGGTGGCGAGGCCGGCTTCGGCACCTTCGAGGCTGGCGATGCGGTCTTCCAGCAGGGCGACGGTCGGGTTCGAGATGCGGGAATAGATATGGCCCTCGGCCTCACCGGCGAACAGGGCGCCGCCGGTCTGCGCATCCGGGAAGGCAAAGGTAGACGTCAGATGCACGGGCGGAGTCAGCGCATAGTCGTTTTTAGCCGGGTCATAGCCATGATGAATGGCGCGGGTCGCGGGGCCGGGTGGGCGGGTTGCATCGAATGCCATGGGGATCTCCGTATTTGAGCGGATTCTACCATGGCAATGTGGGTGAGAGGTGCCGAACTGCGTCGTGTAATGCTTGTAAATTGGCATAACATGCCAATACTGTCGGTTATGGATGCCATAGATGCCAGAATTATCCGCGCCCTGCAGCGCGATGGACGCCTCACCAACCTCGAACTCGCCGAGGAAGTGGGGCTCTCGCCTTCACCCTGCCTGCGCCGCGTGCGCAATCTGGAGGCTGCAGGGGTAATCCAGGGCTACACCGCCCTGGTCGACCAGAAAGCCTGCGGCTACCCCATCACCTGCCTGGTGCGCATCCGGCTCGCCAACCACTCTCAGGAAAACGTACAGGCCTTTGAGAAGAAAATCGCGGAAACTGAAGCGATTCTCGACTGTTACCTGATGACCGGCGGGGCCGATTATGAGCTGCGAATCGTTGCCAGCAGCCTCGATGATTATGAACAGCTGGTGCGCCATACGATCCAGAAACTGCCGGGAATTGCCTCGATCGAGACCAGTTTCGCCTATGGCGTGGTGAAGAAGTCCCGAATCCTGCCGGTTCGTATGGAAAAGGGTGCATAGAACCCGCCCCGGAACCTGCTATAGACAGCCCCCATGACCCTACCGCCCAGCAAGGCCCCGACACTCCTCGAAACCCGTAGCCCGCTTCTGCGCCGGCCGGGCAAGTGGCGTATTTCCAACATCATCGACGGCCGTGCCCTGCGGGTGAAGCTCACCGCCGCGGCGCTCGACAATTTCGGCGACCCTCAGGCGGCGCGCAAGGCGGCGCTGGACCTGTTGCACGGGGCCATGTTCCGCGGCCGCATGATCGCGCAGGAGCGCCTGCAGCAGGGCGCCGACGGGCTGGACACCGCGCGGCTCCTCTCCGCCGTTCAGGACGAGGTGATCAGTGCGCTCTATGATTTCACCACCACGCATGTGCACCGCGCTCGCAACCCGACCCAGGCCGAGCGAATTACCATCATGGCAACCGGCGGCTATGGCCGCGGCGTGATGGGGCCGTCCTCGGATACCGACCTCCTCTTTCTGCGTGCCTACAAGGTCAGCCCGCACACCGAAAGCGTGGTCGAATACATGCTCTATGCCCTTTGGGACATGGGGCTGAAAGTCGGCAATGCGTTCCGTACGCCAAGCGATTGCGTGAAGCTTTCGCTTGAAGACGTGACCATCAAGACAAGCCTGCTGGATGCCCGCTATATCTGCGGCGACGAGGCGCTGGCCGAAGAGATGCTGGCGGCCTTCCACGACGGCGCAGTCAAGGGGCGCGACGCCCAGTTCATTGCCGACAAGCTGGCCGAGCGCGACACCCGCCACGCGCGCCAGGGCGATGCGCGTTATGTCGTTGAGCCGAACCTGAAAGAAGGCAAGGGCGGCTTGCGCGACCTGCAGACGCTCTACTGGATCGCCAAACAGACCTATGGCGGGCATACGCTGGAAGACGTGATGCAGGCCGGTCCGTTCACGGACCATGAGTATTCTGTTTTTATCCGCGCGGCGCGTTTCCTGTGGACGGTGCGCTGCCATCTGCACTTCGTTACGGGACGGGCAGAGGAGCGGCTCAGCTTCGACCTGCAGCCGGAGATCGCGGCCCGCATGGGCTATCGTGACCGGCGCGGTCAGCAGGGCGTGGAACGGTTCATGAAGCGCTACTTCCTTGTGACCAAGGATGTTGGCGGCCTGACGCGGATTCTCGCAGCGAAGCTGGAAGCGGACCAGAAGAAAAAGCCGGAAGGCCTGCGCCGCTTCCTGCCGGTGCGCGGGCCGGTGGAACTGGATGAGCCGGGCTTCATTATCGATAATGGCCGGATCAATGTTCAGGACGACAAGGCCATGCGGGCCGATCCGTTGAACATGCTGCGCCTGTTCATTGTGGCGCGCGATGAAGGCAAGGACATTCACCCCCACGCGCTGAGCCTGCTGACCCGGGCGCTCCGTGCTCTGAACGAGCGGACGCGCGAGAAGCCGGAAGCGCAGGCGCTGATCCTCGACGCCATTCTGGGCGGCAACGACCCCGGCCGTATTCTGCGCCGGATGAACGAAGCAGGGGTTCTGGGGCGGGCAATCCCGGAATTTGGCGGCATCGTCGCGCAGACCCAGTTCAACATGTACCACCATTATACGGTGGACGAGCACACGATCCGCGCCGTGGAAGCCATCGCAGAGATGGAATATGGCCGTGATGAGCACCCCATCAAACTTGTGGGGGAGCTGTTCGGCCTGATCGAGAACCGCCGGGCGCTCTACCTCGCCATGCTTTTGCACGACACCGGCAAAGGGAAGGGCGACCAGCAGATTGCCGGCATGAAGACCTCCCGGAAAGCCTGTGAACGCCTTGGCCTGTCGGAAGACGAAACGGAGCTCGTCTCCTGGCTGGTGGGCCACCATCTGGAGATGAGCGAGACGGCGCAGAAGCGGGACATTTCCGATCCGCGGACCGTGACCAAATTTACGGAAATGGTTGGCTCTCTGGAGCGGTTGCGCCTGCTCTACATTCTCACGATTGCCGACATCAAGGCTGTCGGTCCCGGTGTGTGGAATGCCTGGAAAGGCCAGCTGCTGACAGACCTTTACCACAATACAGCCGCCGCGCTGCGCGGAGACCGGACCGATGAGGCCGGCGTGCAAGCCGAACTCGAAGCCCGCGCCGAACGCCGCCAGACCGATCTGGTTGACCGGCTGGGCGCGGTGCCTGCGCTGATGCTGGAAATGGAGACGGCTTACTGGACCGGCTTCGACATCGAGGATCTCGCCTGGCATGCACAGGCCCTGAACGGCGGTGGCAATCAGGTCCATCACCGCCTGTCGCTGGCCGGCGGGGCGATGGCCTTGTTCGTCTCAGGCGCAGACCGGCCCGGCCTGTTCGCAGACCTTGCCGGGACGATCGCTCACAATGGCGCGAACATTATCGCGGCGCAGGTCTATACCAGCCGCGAAGGCGGCATCATCGACGTCTTCATGCTGCACGACATTCAAGACAAGCCGTTCGGCAAGGACGACCCGGCCCGGCTGGAACGCCTGCAGGCGGACCTGCACAAGGTGCTGGCCGGACAGGTTGTGGATATGTCGGTGCGTGAACGTCTGGGCCGCCGGCAAGCCGCCTTCCTGGTGCATCCTTCGGTGCAGATCCGGGACGATCTTTCGGCCGACCATACGGTCATCGACATTGCCGGGCGCGACCGGCCGGCGCTGCTCTACGATGTGGCGAACTGCCTGGCCGATGCCGGTGTCTCGATCCATTCGGCGCATGTCGGCTCGTTTGGTGAGCGCATGTTCGATGCCTTCTATGTGCAGACGGAAGACGGCCAGAAGCTGGAGCAGGATACCGCCCTCAAAGAGTCCCTGCGCGAACAGCTTCTTGACGTATTGGGCCGCCATGAACCGGACGCCCCGCACACGCCGGCCCGGAAGCTGCGCCGGTCGCGGGCCGTAGACAGTTTCTGAGAACCCCTGCACGACAGGCCCCATGAGTATCGCCCGCAACACCCTGGTGCAATCTTCGCTGACGCTGGGCAGCCGTATCCTTGGTTTTGCCCGGGATATCCTGCTGGTGGCGAAGCTGGGCGCGGGGCCGATCAATGATGCCTGGGTGACGGCCCAGCAATTCCCGAACCTGTTCCGCCGCATCTTTGCAGAGGGTGCGTTCGCGTCGGCCTTCGTGCCGATCTATGCCCGCACGCTGGAGGCCGAAGGGCCGGAGGCCGCGCAGGCCGTGGCGCAGGAAGCCCTGCGGGTGCTTTTCGCCTTCACCGCCGCGCTGACCATTCTGGCGCAGATCTTCATGCCCTGGGTGCTGCTGATCATCCATGGCGGGCAGGCGGACGACCATGTGCACTACAATCTCGCCGTGCTCCTGACACGGATCACGATGCCATACCTCAGCTGTATGGCGCTGGCGGCGCTGCTGTCAGGCGTGCTGAATTCCGGCCAGCGGTTCGTCCTTTCGTCCGGTGCGCCGACGCTGCTGAACCTCTGCCTTATCCCCGCGGCGCTCTTTTCGAACGTGCCGGAGGTCGTGTCCAAGGCTGCGGCGGTCGCGGTCCTGATCGCGGGCGTGCTTCAGGTGGCCTTGCTCTGGTGGGGCGTCACCCGCCAGAAGGTGCATCTCAGCCTGATCGGCTGGCCGCGTATCACGCCAGCCGTGCGCCGGGTCATGGCGCTGGCCGTGCCGGGCACGATCGCGGCGTCGGGTACGCAGATCAACATCATCGTCAGCCAGTCGCTGGCAAGTTTCGAACAGGCGGCCAAGTCATGGCTCTACACAGCCGACCGGCTTTACCAGCTGCCGCTCGGACTGGTCGGTGTCGCGGTCGGCGTCGCCATCCTGCCGCGTCTCAGCCGGGCCGCGCGCAGCGAGGATCACGCAGGCAGCCAGGCGACGATGGACGAGGGGATCGGCCTCGCCATGGCGCTGACGCTTCCGGCCGCTGCGGCGCTGCTGGTCGCCCCGGTTTTCCTGATCGATGCCTTCTTCGTGCGCGGGGCGTTCCTGCAATCGGATGCCGAAGCGTCCGGCGGGGCCCTGTTCCACTATGCCTGGGGCGTGCCGGCTTTTGTGCTGATCAAGGTGCTGGCGCCGGCCTTTTTCGCCCGGGAAGACACGAAGACCCCGATGCGGTTCGCGCTGACTTCGGTGGCCATCAACACTTCGCTCGGCGCAGGCCTGTTCTTCTGGCTGAACAGTCAGGGGCAGCTCGGCTTTGTCGGCCTCGCCATCGCCACATCGGTGGCCGCCTGGGTGAACGCTCTGCTGCTGGGCACGACGCTGGCAGCGCGCGGCTGGTACAGGCCGGGCCCGGTTCTGGTGTCGCGCACGCTGCGCGCCTTGATCGCCAGCGGCCTGATGGCCGGGGTGGTCTGGTTCATGGTGCACAATTTCCAGTGGGTGAGGGACAATATCATCGACTCGCGCGCGCTGGCGGCTGCAATTGTGATCCTCGCCGGCGGCCTGATCTATGCGGTTGCGGCCTTCCTGACCGGTGCGATCCGTCCCCGCGACATTACGCAGGCCTTGCGCCGCTAGGTAAATCGGTTACAGCGCTTGCGCATGACTGACACAAACACCCCCGCCTACACCGGCCCCCAGCGGGTCTTCTCTGGTATCCAGCCGACCGGTAACCTCCACCTCGGCAATTATCTCGGCGCGCTGAAGAAGTTCGTCGACCTCCAGAATGACGGCTGGGATTGTGTCTATTGCGTCGTCGACATGCACGCGATCACCATGCCGGTGGAGAAGGGGGTGCTGGCCGACCAGACCCGCCAGATCGCGGCGGCGTTCATCGCCTGCGGCATCGACCCGAAGAAATCGATTGTCTACGCCCAGTCGTCCGTGCCGGCCCATGCCGAACTCGCCTGGGTGTTCAACTGCGTCGCCCGCATGGGCTGGGTCGAGCGGATGACCCAGTTCAAGGACAAGGCCGGCAAGGATGCCGAGCGGGCCTCCGTCGGCCTGTTCACCTATCCGGTCCTGCAGGCAGCTGACATCCTGGCCTACAAGGCAACGCATGTGCCTGTGGGCGAGGACCAGAAGCAGCATCTGGAACTCAGCCGTGACATCGCCGACCGGTTCAATCGCGAATACGACGTACCGGGTTTCTTCCCGCTGCCGGAACCGCTGATCAAGGGCCCCGGCGCGCGGATCATGAGCCTGAAGGACGGCACAAAGAAGATGTCCAAGTCCGACCCGTCGGATCTGTCGCGCATCAATCTGGTCGACGATGCTGATTTGATCGCCAAGAAAATCAAGAAGGCCAAGACCGATCTGGAAGGCGATATGCCGTCCGAAGTGGACGGCCTGAAAGGGCGCCCGGAAGTCGAGAATCTTGTCGGCATCTATTCCGCCGTGAGCGGGCTGACGACTGAGCAGGTCCTGTCCGAATATGGCGGCAAGGGCTTCGGCGTGTTCAAGCCGGCGCTGGCCGATGCGATGGTGGCGCATCTCGCCCCGATCACGCAGCGCTTCCGCGACATCCTTGCAGATCAATCCGGCATCGACGCCATTCTGCGCGACGGGGCAGAGAAAGCCGACGCCATCGCCGCACCGGTCATGGAAGACGTGCGCCGTGCCGTCGGATACTGGCGGCCCTGACATCTGCCTGGCCCGCCAGCGTGCCAATCCGGCACATTGACCCGCCCGGCGGGCGGGCTACGACTTGCGCGCAGATTCTGAAAGGATGTGTTCCATGCTGTTTCGCGTTTTGATTCCTGCCGCCGCCCTGATGCTGGCGGCCTGTTCCGGCCCGGCCAAGGCGCCCGCCGAAGAGTCCGTGATTGAAGTGAAGGACGCCTTTGTTATCAAACCGCCTGCCGGGCGCGATGTCGCCGGCGGCGGCCTGACGGCCTATGTCACCGGCGCCCCGGTAGAGCTGGTCGGCGCGTCCACCGATGCCGCAGACCGCGTGGAACTGCACACCATGTCGATGGAAGACGGTGTCATGCAGATGCGCCAGGTGGACAGCTTCACCGCATCCGAGGGAGACCCCATCGTGCTGCAGCGGGGCGGCAACCACCTGATGCTGTTCGGTCTCGATCCGGCGCTGGCGGTCGGCGACACGGTCGATCTCTCCCTGGATTTCCGTGATTCGGATGGCACCTCTCAGACCGTGGTGACCAGCGCTGAGGTCAAAGGCCTCGGCGACTGAGCCGCTTGATCCGACGGCGGACAGCCCCGGTTTGCGCTGAAATTTGACATCTCCGGCGCCTCTGGCGCGGCTTTTGCGTGCAATCCCCCAGGTTGCGGACATTTAACAGTTAATGAGCTGTTAAAATGCCGTGATTGGAAGCATAGTGATCTGGAAGCAACACCGCGCCAGAGCCGGGGATTTGTAAAGTATGGCCTTCGACAGCCGCTTGCACGCTGCCTATCTCGAAGAGGGACCAGATCTCAGCGAGGTGTCCGAAGAGCACCTGCGTGAACTGGACGAGGCAGAGCCGCATCCGATCATGTTTGTCTTCCGCGGCTTCTGGCGCCGTATGATTTTCCTTTTCAAGCTGAGCCTCCTGTTCGCGCTGGTCGGCGCTTATCCGGCCTCCGTGATCATGTCTCACAAGATCGACGATTCCGACATCGTCTTCGCGAAAGGCCAGGCATGGGCCTTCCCGGAATCCGGCATCGCGATCACCAAGATTGCGCGCGAACTGGAAGGGAAGGGCTGGGCCGACGACAAGCCTAACTGGCACCCGCAGGCCCGGCTGACGGCGATGCCCGCCTGGCAGGAAGCCACGGCGAACGGTCTCTCCGAATTTACCCGCATGGCGGCCGCTGCCATTCCCGATGAGAATGGCGAGCCCGATGCGGATCTCATTGCCGCCTCGCGTTTGCTGCACGGCATTCCCGGCGAAGACATGCGCCCGCGTCTGACCGCTGCGGCCGAGGCGCTCAACCGCTTTGACTCCCGTGCCAGCCGCGGCCTCGTGAATGTCGCTGACCGCCGGGTGCTGGCCGCGGACGAAGCCCGCATGTTCGCAGGCTGGGCGCAAGCAGATCAGGACGACCTGTCCACCCAGATCTATCAGGAATCGACCGGCTGGCCCGCCTCCAAGCAGGACATCCGCGTCTTCTACGGCGCCAAGGCCCGCGCTCACATCGCCCTTCAGATGCTGAAAGCGGCCCGTCTGGCGGATCGGGACAGCCTGGCCGACGCCGAAACCATGGCCGCCTATGACAAGGCCGAAGCGGCCTGGACGCGTGCGGCCCGGATCCGCCCGCTGGTCGTCTCCAACCAGAAAGGCGATGGCGCCATCATGGCCAACCATCTCGCCAGCCTTGGCTTCTTCCTGCGCGGTGCCCAGCAGACCTCGCTGGAGCTGGCCGAGCGTCTCGACCAGCCTCTGCCGCCACCTGAGGCGTCCGAAACCGGCGAAGAAGTGGCCCAGCTCGACCCGGCCATGGCCGGCGCGGCTCACTGAGGCTGGCGTCTTAAGCCTTTCGGCCCTTGATACCACTGCCCGTCCGCGCCATCTGTTGCGCAGGTGAAGCTTTTGACAGAAAGGGCAGGCGGCGATGTTCATTCAAACCGAACCGACTCCCAACCCGGACACGATCAAATTCCTGCCGGGACATGAGGTGGCAGGCGACCGCGGCCCGTTCGACTTTCCGGACGTTGCCAGCGCGCGCATCAGCCTGCTGGCCCGTGCGCTGTTCCAGGTCGACGGGGTTGAGCGTGTGTTCCTCGGCAATGATTTCGTGTCGATCAACAAGGCGGAAGACAAGGACTGGCGGCATGTGAAGCCGATGGTGCTGGCCGCGATCATGGATCATTACATGGCTGGTCTGCCGGTCGTGGAAGACGGCGCCGAACCATCCGCCTCGTCTGAGGCCGACGTAACCTATGAGGGTGAAGCGGCCGAGATCGTCGAGGAGATCCGTGAGCTGATCGAGACGCGCGTGCGTCCGGCCGTGGCGCAGGACGGCGGCGACATCATTTTCCACCGATTTGAACCGGATACCGGCATCGTCCACCTGTCGATGCGCGGGGCCTGTGCCGGCTGCCCGTCATCGACGATGACTCTGAAGCAGGGCATCGAGAACATGCTGAAGACGTATGTGCCGGAAGTGACGGCGGTCGAAGCCGTCCTCTAGGTTCGATCTGACATTTTGACGGCTCGCGTGAAGACGGGCCGCATCTTTCCCAGAAGCAGAAGGAATATCCCGATGGCCCACCCTGTGAACGACCATGCACTGGACGTGATTTTTCGCGATGCGCGTTCCTATAATGGCTGGCGTGAGGAAGAGGTGCCGGAAGTTCTGGTCCGGGCTGTATACGATCTTGCGAAACTGGGCCCGACCAGCGCCAACAATTCCCCGGCGCGGTTCGTGTTCATCAGTTCCGAAGAGGGCAAGGCGCGCCTTGTGCCGCTGATGTCGGAAGGAAACCGTGAGAAAACGCAGAAAGCTCCGTGGACGGTGATCATCGCCTACGACATGGAGTTCCACGAGAAGATCCCGCAACTCTTCCCCCACGCGCCGGAAGCGAAAGACTGGTTCCACCACATCAAGGAAGAGACCGCCTTCCGGAACGGGACGCTGCAGGGCGCTTACCTGATGCTGGCGGCCCGCTCGCTTGGCCTCGATTGCGGCCCGATGTCCGGTTTCGACATGGATGCCGTCAACAAGGAGTTCTTCGAAAGCCAGGACGGCGAGATGAAGAACTGGAAGGCGAACTTCATCTGCAATATCGGCCATGGTGACCGCACGACCATCTTCGACCGCTCGCCGCGTCTGGCGTTCGATGAGGCGTGCCGCATTCTGTAAGCGGAAAAGACGATGCTGGTCCTGGGGCTGAACACCGCTTTTACAGCCATGGAAGTGGCGCTGGTGCGTGACGGTGAAATCCTCGCCGATGCGCGCGAGGTGATGGCGCGCGGCCAGGACAAGCATCTGCCGGCCCTCGTCCAGGGCCTGCTGGATGCGGAGGGCGTGACGCTGGACGAGGTCGACCGGATCGCCGTCGTCACCGGCCCCGGCAGCTTTACCGGCATCCGCATCGGCGTTGCCTATGCGCGCGGCCTGTCGCTGGTGACCGGGGCGGACTGCGTCGGCGTGACCAGCCTGGAAGCCGCCGTGCCAGCCGGGATGGAAGACACCGTGATGGGCTGCCTCGCCGGTCAGAAACGACCGCCGGATCAGACCTGGTGGATCCAGGGCATCAGCGAGGGGCAGGGGATTGCCGACGTGCTGGAACTGCGCCTCGAACAATTGCTGCCCATGCTGGAAGGCTTCCATGCGCCCATCTTCATGGACAATGCTGATGCCGTCGGCGACATGAAGGACAAGCTGGACCTGCGACCGCTCCTGCCGTCTGCGATCACGGCGGCCATCAAGGGCGGGCAGTTCGACCCGGCGGCGCATCCTCCGTCCCCGGTCTATGCCCGCGATCCGGATGCGACCCTGCCGGAGCCCCGGAAGTGACCCATCCGCTGCTCGTCCTGCGCGCGGAAGATGCGGGGCGCATGAGCCAGCTGCACATGCGCTGTTTCGACGATCCGTGGAGCGCCATCTCGTTCCGCGGTCTGTTGCTGGACAAGTCCATCCTGACACTGGGCATTGAGCTGCACGGGGACCTCGCCGCCTTTGCCATGGCGCAGACGGTCGCCGGCGAAAGCGACATCCTGACAATTGCTACTGCACCGGAACACCGCCGCAAGGGCCTCGGTGCCACGCTGATCCGGGCCCTCATCAGCCGTCTGGGCGAGCGGGGCGTCTCCCGCATCACGCTGGATGTGGCGGAAGACAATACGCCCGCCCGCGCGCTTTATAGGGCGTTCGGCTTCACCGAGGATGGCCGCCGCCCGCGTTACTACACGACCGGGCGCGATGTGCCGGTCGACGCGGTGCTCATGTCACGGAATATGGGGCTCTGAGCTCAAAGATCACTTCACCCGCGCGCGTGCTTCGACTTCGCTCAGCATGAGCGCTCATAAAGTACGGACTCATCCTGAGCGCTTCGAGGGATCAGAAATCGCACGGCGATTTCCCCGAGAAGGCCCAAGCGCAAGCGCAGGGCATCGACGGATGACTGGTGATGCGCTTGATTCCTGCCGCTGCACGAAGAATTGAGACGGGGAACCCTATCCAAATCCTGCTGCCGCGCTACCATCCCCGCAGCAGCAGGAGGATAGACAATGGCAGATGACATGAAACCGGCAGACATCCCCCAGGGCGTGTTCGACCTTTATGATGACTATTGCCACGGCCACCTGTCGCGCCGCGGATTTTTCGAGGGGCTTGGAAAGTATGCCGTTGGCGGATTAAGCGTCACCTCGCTCGCGGCCTGTGTCATGCCGGACTATTCGAAACAACAGACATCTGAAAGCGATGTCGGTCTGGATGCCGAAATGGTCACCTACGCCTCGCCCGATGGGGCAGGCGAGATGGCCGGATATCTCGTGCGTCCCGCGGGCGGCGCGGTCCTGCCCGGGGTGCTGGTTGTGCATGAGAACCGGGGGCTCAATCCGCATATCAAGGATGTCGCCCGCCGTGCGGCGCAGGCTGGCTATGTCGCCTTTGCGCCAGATGCGCTCTATCCGCTCGGCGGCTATCCCGGCAATGATGATGACGGCCGGGCCATGCAGGCAAGGCGGGACCGGGATGAGATGTTTGCGGACTTCCTGGCGGCGTCGGAATTCCTGCGCGATCATCCGGCCACCAATGGCAAGGTGGGCATTACGGGCTTCTGCTATGGCGGCTCGGTCACCAATCTGATGGCGGTGCGCCAGCCCTGGCTGTCCTGTTCCGTGCCGTATTATGGCGGTTGGCCGAGCGCGGAGGATGCCGCAAAGCTTGAGGTGCCGCTGCAGATCCATCTCGCCGGACTGGACAACCGGGTGAATGCGGGTTGGCCAAACTATCAGGATGCGCTCAATGCAGCGGGCAAGCCCTACGAAATCTACCTCTATGAGGGCGTGAACCATGGGTTCCACAATGATACGACGTCCCGCTATGATGCGGACGCAGCGGCGCTCGCCTGGGGCCGGACGCTCAATTTCTTTGCAAAACACCTCGCCTGATCGTGATTTTGTCCGGGCAGGAATGGACTCACGCCTCAGACTGGCAATCCTCCTCTGTATGTTGGAGGAGTGGGCATTCGAGTTCAGGACCGCGATCGGTCGCTGCTGCCTCGCCTGGACCGAGGCGGGGGTGACTGGTGTGCAATTGCCCGGCGCCGACCCGGAAGGTAGCCTCGCACGTCTGACTCTTCAGGGGGCGAAAAAAGTGAAGGCGGCAGACGTGCCGCCGGAAATCGCTGAAGTCATTGCAGATCTGAAGATGTTCCTGTCCGGCCGGCCCACCGGTTTTGACGGATTGCGGCTGGACATGAAACGCCACTCCGCGTTTGAGCAGGCGGCCTATGAGGCGTTGCGCAAAGTGCCATGGGGCCAGACGGTCACCTATGGCGAGCTTGCCGCCGCTGTTGGCCGGCCGAACGGGGCGCAGGCCATCGGTACGGCGATGGGGTGCAATTCCTGGCCGGTGATTGTGCCGTGCCACCGGGTGCTGGGCGCGAATGGCTGGCTGGGTGGATTCTCCGCGCCGGGGGGTATGCTGACCAAGAAGGCATTGCTGGCGCGCGAAGGAGTTTATCCGGATGGTGGCCAGCTGAAATTGTTCGAATGATGCCCCGATGACCAAAGCGCCGCTTGAAATCCGCAATCGCGATGCCCGCCGGCTGTGGCTGCATGCGCAGGGCCTGTCGGCCACGCCAACCGGAACGCTGGACCTGCCCGGCCTGATCCGCCGCCTCGGCTTTGTTCAGCTCGATTCAATCCGCGTCGTTTCGCGGGCGCACCATCACATCCTCTGGTCCCGCAACCAGAACTACCGCGAACCCATGCTCGACCGGCTGATGCGGGAGGATCGCGGGATTTTCGAACATTTCACGCACGATGCCTCGGTTATTCCGATGGAGTTCTATCCCAATTGGCGGCGCCAGTTCCGCCGGCTGGAGGCGAAAGTCCGCGGTTGGGAATGGCATCGCGGCATGCTGGACGAGGCGGGCCGGGCCGGCCTTGTGGAGCGCATCCGCGAAGAGGGCCCGCTCAGCACCAAGGCGTTCGACACAAAGATCAAAGGCCCGCGCGAAATGTGGCGCCGCCCGCCGCACAAGCTGGCGCTGGACTACATGTGGTATGCGGGGGAGCTGTCGACCTCGCACCGGGAAAATTTCACCAAATTCTACGATCTCACAGACCGGGTCATTCCCGGCCTCCACCGGGAAGACGAACCGCCTGAGCACGAACAGGTCGACTGGCTGTGCCGCCAGGCGCTGGACCGGCTGGCGTTCGGCTCAGAAGGGGATATCCAGCGCTTCTGGGAGGCGGCGGACCTCTCCGAGGTGAAAGACTGGGCGGGGCGGCAAACCAGCCTCGTGCCGGTGCGGATCGAAGGCGCAGACGGCAAATGGGCCAGCGCACTTGCCCCGGCAGACATTGAGGCCCGGCTGGCGGCCGCCCCGGCGCCGACCTCGCGCCTGCGCATCCTGAACCCGTTCGATCCCGTGATCCGCGACCGGGCGCGGCTGCAGCGCCTGTTCGGGTTCGATTACCGGATCGAGATCTTCGTCCCGGCAGCAAAACGCCGTTGGGGCTATTATGTCTATCCGTTGCTGGAAGGGGACCGTATGGTCGGCCGGGTGGAGGTAAAAGCTGACCGGGCTGGCGGAACGCTGAGCGTGGAACGGCTCTGGACGGAGCCCGGAATCGCGTGGACCGGTGCCCGGGAGGCCCGTCTGGACGCAGAACTGATCCGCTTCGCACGGCTTGCGGGAGTTGACAGCATCGTCCGGAGTAAACATCTGAAACTGGACTTACCGTAGCGCTAGGGGCAAATACGTAGCATGGATCGACTCGAAAAACTCTGCGTTGAGAAAGGCCTCCGTATGACGGAGCCCCGGCGCGTGATTGCCCGCGTGCTTTCGACCGCGACGGACCACCCCGACGCCGAAGAGCTTCACCGCAGGGCCAACGCCCAGGATGCCTCCATCTCGCTGGCCACGGTCTATCGCACCGTGAAACTGTTCGAGGATGCCGGTATCATCCAGGCCCACGATTTCCGCGATGGCCGCGCCCGCTATGAAGAGGTGCCGGACGAGCACCACGATCATTTGATCAATGTCCGGACCGGGGAAGTCGTCGAATTCCACTCAGAGGAAATCGAGGAGCTGCAGGAGCTGATCGCGAAGCGGCTGGGCTTCCGGCTGGTCGATCACCGGCTGGAACTTTACGGCGTCCCGCTGAAGGATGACGACAAGGACTGACGGGCCCGGTCCGGAGAAGTCCGGCCAGGGGCCTGTTCAACTCACGTAAATCATTGAGGGCGCATGCTATGATCCGTCCTGATCATGGTTAAGTCCTGCGTGGTCCGCCGTAGTGATGCCGTAATCCGGGCCTAACCCTGCCCGGAGGATTGCGTCACCGTCATGTTTCTAGCCTGGTTGCTCACCTTTACCCTGGCCACCGGATCAGGCCCCATGAATTCCGCGCTGCAGGCGACGGAAGCGCCGACGACCCTGCGGGCAGCCTTCACGGTGGAGCTGCATTCCTCCCACGCCAGGCGCGTCTATCGCTTCGATCCGCGCAAGAAGGGCACAGCGCGCTGGACGGTGCTGTCCTGGGAGGGCGAGGACGAGGAACTCGACACGGTTGCTGCAGAATGGGCCAATGAGGCCGCCCCGGACGGGCGCCTGTTCCCGGACGACCTGCGCGCCAGCCTCGGCCCGCAAGTGACCGTGGACGACAAGGGCGCGGCCTGGAAAGTGTCCTTCCACCACCGGCCCTCCAGCAATGACGGGGCATTTGACGTCTGGGCCGCAGAGCGCCTGCAGGCGACCGCCTGGCTGGACCCTGTGGGCGAGCGGTTCCTGCGCATCGACTACACGCTGCCGCATCCCGTCGCCGGGCCGGAGGGCGGCACGCTGACCCGGTACGACCAGTCCTATTTCATCCGGACAGAGCCGCGCTGGGGCATGAGCTATGTCTCCGGTTTTTCCATCGACCTGCAGGCCCGCGCGGCGTTCCGAACGATCGACCGGCGCTATTCGGCGAATATCGTGAAGGCCGAATTCTTTTTCGCCAGCAACGAAGCCCAGCAGGAATTCGAGTCCGTCCATCTGACGCAGTAGGTGCTTTGGCCTCCGGGCCGGGGCGCGCTAGACTTCTGCCCATGACGATTCACATGGTGAAACTCAGCGTCGGCTCCGAAGATGTCGAAGACATTGCCAATTGGCAGGCCCGCTACCTGAAGACCGCGCCCAATGCGGTGCACTATACCCGCATGTTCCCGAAACGTGCGGAGGAAATCCTGCGCGGCGGCTCCATCTATTGGGTTGTGAAGGGCGCCATCCGGGTCCGCCAGCGCATTGTGGATATCCGTCAGGAGAAGGATTCCGAAGGGCGCGACATGTGCGGTCTGGTCTTCGATCCCGAACTTGTGCGCACCTATGCCCAGGCAAAGCGCCCGTTCCAGGGCTGGCGCTATCTCAAGCCGGAAGATGCCCCGCGGGACCTGAAGTCCGGTGAGGCCGCGCTCAATATTCCGCCAGACCTGGACACGGCGCTCAAGAATGCGGGCGTCTGGTAAGCCTCAGGGCGCGACTTCCGCGGCTGCCGCGCGGGCTTCGCGGCGGGCGGTGAAATGCGTTTCGAACGCCACGACGAGGCAGGCGACGATGATGATCGCCGCGCCGCCATAGAGCCGGACATTCGGGATCTCGTGAAAGAAGGCATATCCGAACAGGGACGACCAGATGAGGCCGGTATATTCAAACGGCGCCAGCGTTTGCGCCCTGGCCCGGGCATAAGCGAGCGTCATGAACGACCAGATGCCGACGGCGGCGAGGGCTGCCAGCCCCAGAAGCGGCCAGGTGTTCGCTTCGGGCAGCGCACCGGCGAAAGGCAGGAAGGGCAGCAGGAACAGCACGGGCAGGACGTTCATGAAGGTGACCAGCGTCATCGCGTCCTCTTCCTTCGTACGCATGCGCAGCAGGACGATATTGAGCGCATATCCGACCGCCGAGACCAGCATCGCCCCGATGCCGTAAATCCGGGTTCCGCCGTCCGGCATGCTGGCGGGCTCTCCGGAAATGGCGATGGCGGCGCCGACAAAGCCGACCAGCGAGGCGCCGACCGTGACCGGGCTCATCCGCTCCCCCAGCAGGACGCGCGCGATCGGGGCGATCATCAGCGCGGCGGTAAACCCCATGACGACCGCTTCGGCCAGCGTGATCTGGGTGAGGGCGTAGAAGAAGGTGACCGAGGAGGTGACCTGCGCGATGGAGCGCAGCGCGTGGAAGCGGATCGCCTTCCAGCCCGGCATCGGGCGGCGCATGGCCAGGAACAGCCCCATCATGATCAGGGAGGCCAGGATATAGCGCCAGGCCGTTGCGGTGATGACGCCGGTGCCGCCCAGCGTGACGCCTTTCATCGTGGCGTCGAGTGTACAGCCGCAAAGGACGGCCAGGCAGACCAGAATGATGGGATGAGGCAGGCGCATGGGCGGGAGCCATCGCTGGCGGATTGCTTTCCGTCAAGCAGGGACGTGAGCGCACGGAGCAGGCGGGCCCATTTTCTGCGTCAGGTTTGCGTTGGGTCAGCCTGTTTCAGGCCGCGCGGTTCCGGTAAACTGGCTGCAACCGGACAAAGATCCGGACGAGGAAACATCAGGAGGAAGCGGCCATGGCAGACGATGCACGGCCTGAGGCGTTCGACCCGGACGCCCTGCGCGACAAGTATCGCGCCGAACGCGACAAGCGGCTGCGGACAGAAGGCAACGCGCAATACGTCAACATGGCGGGCGATTTCGCGCACTATATAGACGATCCGTATTGCGAGTTTGAGCCGCGCGATCCGGTGACGGATCATGTGGAAGTGTGCGTGATCGGCGGCGGTTTTGGCGGGCTTCTGGCAGCCGGGAAACTGCGTGAGGCCGGGTTCGGCGATATTCGCATGGTTGAGAAGGGCGGCGATTTCGGCGGCACCTGGTACTGGAACCGCTATCCCGGCGCGGCCTGCGATATTGAAAGCTATATCTACCTGCCGCTGCTGGAGGAGACCGGCTACATGCCGGTGGAGAAATATTCCCGCGCGCCGGAGATCCTGGAACACTCCCGCCGGATTGCCCGGCACTATGACCTCTACCCCAACGCCCTTCTGGGGACGGAAATCACCGGCCTCAACTGGATTGAAGACAAGAACGCGTGGCAGGTTCTGACCAATCGCGGCGACGATTTCACCGCGCAGTTCGTGGTCATGTCCAACGGCCCGCTCAACCGGCCGAAACTGCCGGGCATTCCGGGCGTGGAAACCTTCAAGGGGCATTCCTTCCATACCAGCCGCTGGGACTATGACTATACTGGCGGCGATTGTTCCGGCGGGCTCGACAAGCTGTCTGACAAGGTGGTGGGGATTATCGGAACGGGCGCGACGGCCGTGCAGTGCGTGCCGCATCTCGCCCGCGGCGCAAAGCATCTCTACGTGTTTCAGCGTACGCCGTCCTCGGTCGATTATCGCGGTGACCGGCCGACCGACGAGGCCTGGGTCAAGTCGCTTCAGCCCGGCTGGCAGAAGGCGCGGATGGAGAATTTCAATACGCTGGTTTCAGGCGGCTTCGCCCCGGTCGATATGGTGCAGGACGGGTGGACGGACATTATCCGCAACCTGCTGCACATCGCGACGCAGGAAGGCAACCAGAACCTGTCACCCGAAAAGCTGTCCGAGCTGGCAGAAATCGCTGACTTCAGGAAGATGGAACAGGTGCGCGGACGGGTCGATGAGATCGTCAGGGATGCGGCGACGGCAGAGGCCCTGAAGCCCTGGTATCGCCAGTTCTGTAAACGGCCCTGTTTCCACGATGATTATCTTGCGGCGTTCAATCGGGAGAACGTTACCCTGGTGGACACCGGAGGGGAGGGCGTCGATGCGATCACCGAACACGGCGTGGTTGTCGGCGGTAAGGAATACAAGGTCGATTGTCTGATCTATGCCACAGGGTTCGAGGTCGGGACCGATTATACGCGGCGCGCGGGTTACAATCCTGTCGGACGTTCCGGTTCATCGCTTGCGGACGTCTGGCAGAACGGTATGCGCAGCCTGCACGGCATGTTCGTGCACGGCTTTCCGAACCTGTTCGTGATGGGGCCGGGCCAGGCCGGGTTTACGGCGAACTATCCGCACCTGCTGGCAGAGCAGGCCGTGCAGATCGGCTACACGATGTCGGAAGCGAAAGCGCGGCAGGCGAGCCGGTTCGAACTGACGGAAGACGCCGAGCAGGCCTGGGTTGATACGATCATTGAGAAGGCCATGCTACGCCAGAAATTCCTGGAAGAGTGCACGCCCGGTTATTACAACAATGAGGGCAAGCCGGGTGACCGGAGCCGTCAGGATGCGTCCTATGGGGCCGGGCCTGATCCATACTTCGCCATCCTCAAGACATGGCGGGAAGAGGGCGAACTGGCAGGGCTGTCGCTCGGTTGAGCCGCCCTGCCAATTGCCGGATCAGTAGGTGATGCGCAGGTCCGAGATGGACGTGGCGATCTTGGCATAAGCGTCTTTCAATTCGTTTGCGCTGTCCGCCCTGAAGGCGAACTCAGGGCCGGAGGAGCAGTATTCCAGAACGTCCTGGCCCTTTTTTGGTGCCTTGAACGCAACCGTGTAGATGCGCACACCTTCCTCTTTGATATTGTCGCAGAGAATCTTGGCTTGGTCGAACGAGCGGCCGTCACCTTCGGAATAATTGTATTCCTGGTTGAACTCCCCATCCGTCATCACGATCATGGCCTTTGCCGAATCCGGCTCCTTGTATTCGAGCGGATCGGAGGCTGCGGGCCAGACGCCGCTCCAGTCGGGTGCAATTGTATACCAGCCCCAGGCGATGCCGATGTGACCGGCTGTGCCGCCACTCGGGTAAAGTTTATTGATATAGCTCTTCAGCGCGGAACGGTTATCCGTAAGCGCAAGGGGAGGGATCGGGTTACAGGCCGGCCTGTTTGCATCGATGGAATCGATCGCGGGCTTGATCCAGGCGCCTGGACCCGGGTCTGTATCGGTGAAAGCTTCCGAACCGGTACGTTCAATCACGCAGGTGCTGTCGACCACTCTTCTCCGGGTCTTCCACTTTCTGCACTTCCCCCTTCTGAACCGCTTGCACTCTGCCTCGTTGTAGATGCGGTGCTGCTCTTCATTGGTGACTTTCTGGAAATAGGGCCCTGCATCCATCATGTAGGAGTAAGAAACCATCGAGATCCGGACTTCACCCATATCGGCGTTGTCCCCAGTCGGCAGCAGAATGTCCACAGCATCCTGGGCGGCATCCTTCAGGGCGTATATCTTGCCGGACGATGCCATGGAGCCAGAGACGTCGAAAACCATCGCAACGTCCACATTGCCAATCCCGTAGGTGGAGCCGGACGTAACGGAGAAATCGAGGTATTTGAAGCCGATCAGTTCCGTCAGTGTGGTTTTCTGCTGGCATTTGACCGTGGCGTTGATGTCCTGAGTGCCCTTGGGGTATTCTACAGTAACCGGCTTGCAGGACGCGTAATATTTCTTGGCTTTCAACACGCCGTCGACGAAATTGTTGATGTAAGCGTTGATTTCGGCCTTGGATTTTCCGGCCTGCATTTCACGCGACCCGGCGATCACGGCATTGTCCAGCGAGTACTGGATAAATTCGCGGCTTCTGTTCGTGTTCTGCAGATCGATTGCGATGCCGATTAGTGCCAGAATCGGGATGATCGAGATTGCCAGAATAATCGCGACATTGCCTTCGCGATTCTCTTTCCATGTGGTCAGCCTGTTCAACATAAGCTCGTCCCGCTTTCAGATATTCATCAAGGATTATGGCTGATTAACGTTTCTCCGCGCCTAAGATGCGGGCGAAAACTCCTTACGCGTCGCAAGTTTCTGGTAAGATTTCACCGGCCGCCCGTGGTGGGAAACCGGCCCGTTTGCGCAAGACCTGCAACAGAACGCATCGTTTGATGCTGGCCATGGCAGGCCGGCTCGTGCAAACAGCCTGTCTGACAAGGATCGCTGCCGCACCAGGCCTGCCCGGCCAATGTGCGGCAGGGACAGAGGAGGATGGGATGGATCTGGTCGTTCAGTATGGACCTTTATTGGTGGCGCTTGCGGTGGCAGGGGCCGTCGCCGGTCTGGCGGCCGGTCTGTTCGGAATTGGCGGTGGGGCAATCATCGTTCCGGTCCTGTACTTCCTGTTCGATGCGGTGGGCTATGGCGAGGCCGCGATGCATGTGGCGGTGTCCACCTCGCTCGCCACGATCATTCTCACCTCGGCGCGCAGTGTCAGCGCCCACAACAGTCACGGGGCCGTCGACTGGTCGATCATCCGGGGCTGGGCGCCGTGGATCGTGCTGGGCGCTGTGGCGGGCATGTCGCTGACCGGGTTCCTGTCGAAACGGGCCCTGCTCGGCATCTTCGGATCGATGGCGTTTGTGCTGTCGGCGCAGCTGTTCTTTGGCCGGCCCACATGGCGCCTGGCTGATGAGATGCCGAAAGGGCCCCTGCGGGCTGCACTGGGCACGGCGGTCGGTGCCTTGTCGGCCCTGATGGGGATCGGCGGGGGCACGTTCGGGGTCAGCCTGATGACGCTTTATGGCCGGCCGATCCACAAGGCCGTCGGGACCGCGGCCGGCTGGGGGGTGGCCATCGGCCTGCCCTCTGCGCTCATGGCCATCTATATCGGATGGGGGCGGGAGGGCCTGCCGCCATTCTCGCTCGGCTATGTGAACCTTGCGGCCTTCGCGCTGATCTCGCTGTTTACCGTCACCATGGCCCCCGTTGGCGCGTCTCTGGCGCACAAGCTGGATGCTGCACGCCTCCGCCGGATGTTCGCCATCCTGCTGGCCGTCGTGGCCGCGCGCATGTTGTGGAAGGCGCTGGGCTTCTAGCCGGTCAGACGCCGAAGAACGCGCCGGCGATCCGTTCGATCGCCCAGTAGCTGCCCATGAAACCGATGAAATAGGCCAGGCCCACGCGTACCGGCACCATGCGCCGGGCTGCCAGCTTGTGAACGAGGAAGCCTGCCACCAGCACGGCGCCCACAAACAGGATCTGTCCGGCCTCCACACCCAGATTAAACAGAAGCAGCGCCAGGGCCTCGGCGCCCCTGGGCAGGCCGATTTCCGACAAGGCGCCCGCAAAGCCAAAGCCGTGGATCAGGCCGAACCCGAAGGCAATGGCCCATGGGATACGCTGGCTGAGCGTGTCCCAGCCCTTGATGCGGTGCATGGCTTCGGCCCCCAGAAGGGCAATGCTCATGGCGATCGTGATCTCCACCGGCGGGCCGGGCAGGGTGATCCCGCCAAGCGTCGCAGCGGCCAGCGTGATGGAATGCGCGACGGTGAAGGCCGTCACGGTCAGCAGCAACTGGCGCGGGCGCACCAGCAAGACCATGCCCAGCACAAACAGAAGATGGTCCCAGCCAAAGATGATGTGCTCGACACCGATCCGGAAATAGGCGGCCACAGGGGCGCCAGTCGGCACGGTCAGGTCCAGCACGGGAGAGGACGGGCGCAACACCGTCCCGAGATCGTCACCTTCCAGCCGGTCAACCCTGACAAAGGCATCGGTCAGGGTCCGTTCCAGTCCGTCAATCCGGATCTCGCCCACATTGAGGTTGCAGTGCGTGGTCCAGCGCTGCACCAGCGTCCCGCCGGGGGAGGCGACGTATTCGCCCTCGCGGGCACAGGCCTCCGGGAATACCGGATCAATCTTCAGGCGCCGGCCATCCAGAACCGGTTGCTTCCAGGTGACATCATATGTGCCGGGCGCCGTTTCGATCACTTCCAGATAGGCCGGGCGCACTTCATGCGCTGCTGCAGGGGCAGCGATCATCAGCCAGGCGGTGAGACCTGCCAGACAGGCCGCCAGCCAGCGGGCCAGGCCAGACCTATTCGGCATTGATGCCTTCCACCTCCACCTTGTAGCGGGCGATGATGTCCTGAATGGCCTGTTCGTTTGCCGCGCGCCGGGTCTGGTCCTGCCAGTCGGCGAGCACGGCCTCCTTCACGTCTTCGAATGGCTGAAGCCGGGGTGGTTCATTGGCGCTGACCTGGACGAGATGCACGCCGAGGGCAGAGCGGATAGGTCCCGTCCACATGTCAGAGGCCGGTGTGGCGGCCAGTGTTTGCGCGAAATCGCCGCCGAACAGGCGCACAATCTCGCGAAGCGGCAGGTCACCATAGGCGCGTTGCAGCATGAAGGGGTCGCCTGCCTCCCGCCAGTCCTTGCCGGTGTTCAGCTCTCCCAGCACGGCCTCGGCGTCGCTTGCCGCAGACGCGCCCCGGGCATCCTCACTGAAGAAGACATGCCGGAAGGTGATCCTCTGCGGCTCTGTAAACCGGTCCGCATGCGTCTCGTACCATTCACGAAGCACGGCATCGTCGGGCGTTTCTTCGCGGGCGAGGTCTGCCACCATGAAGGTCATCTTCTGCGCCAGACGGCGGGTGACGATCGTGTCGCCTTCATCGAGGCCGAGGCGTTTGGCTTCCCGCGCCAGTGCCTCGTCGCGTACATAGTCGTTGACCATCGCGACCATGTCTTCGCCAGAGGGCAGGGTGCCTGCCTCCGCCGTATAGATGGAGGCAAGGCGTTCGAGGTCTGCGCCGGACACCCGGATCGTCCGCGCCTCATCCACCCGTCCCGATGCCACGACATTCCAGGCGATGAACACTGCCAGCGCCGCCAGAATGAAATGGACGAGCGGTTCGCGCAGCAGCACGGGCCAGCGGCGCCTCTGTTCGGTCTTGTCGGTCAAATTGTGTTCCAGTCGCGTCAGCCCGGGATGTACCAGATCGGGGAGGTGTAGGCCCGCTCCTGGATTGTCTCAGCCACATCCGGCCGAGGCGGGGTGCCATTGCGCATGGCTTCCCAGGTTGACCAGCGGCAGGAGGGGTTTTCCAGCACACGGACATAATAAGTTGCCCGGCTTGCCGGGTCGAAGTCCGGATCCGTCCACAGAACTTTCAGTTCAGCGGCGCCTTCATTTTGCGGCGTGCAGGTCGGCATGTCGACGCTGGCGCCATTGTCGGTGCAGCGGCGAGTGGACGGGTCAGGCGTGCCATTGTCGCAGGCGACGTCGATGACTTCCTCACCATCGCTGGTGACCTTGACCACCTGCAGACGCTGCAGCGTGCCGCCATTCGGATCACGCTGGGCCCAGGCGATGAAGGATGGGGCCTCGCCGGTGCCGACAAGGTCTCCGCCCATGGGGACACCGCCTGCATAGGCTTCGTGGGAAAGGTTGGCGGAGGACAGCATGTCCTCGTCATAGCCGAAGCCGCCAAAGAAGCGGACTTTCATCCGCGGGCCGGTCGTCGCGAACGTCTCCTTGCGGCGGAAGGCATCAAAGATGGCTTCGCGCGTGTTCTCTTCCGCCCAGACGCCGGTCAGGCCGCTGGCGCTCCAGCGGGAGAACCAGTTGGTGGCGTTTTTGACGATCGGATTGTCTTCCGGCTGATCAGCCCAGCCTGTCGTGCCCGGGAAGGGGACAGAGCCCCGCGCCACCGGAGTGCCATCGACGATACCGATCTTCGACCAGTAGTCTTCCTCGGAATAGGAGCCGCCAGCGACATGGCTGTCAGACGCGGCGACGAGGCCGAAGTGGAACGGGTCGAAGCCCTGTTCTTCCTGCAGCTTCAGCCCGTTGCGATAGGCCTGGCGGACATAGGACCCGTTCGTCGCGCCCACAACATAGGAGCCCAGCAACTGGTCGTAGATTTCAAAATTGGCCCATTCGTCATTCGGTGAAAGGTCCGGATGGGTCTCGCTGGTGCCTTTCACCTGCGTCACCTCGACCAGCGGCTCATTGCGCATGCGCTGCTCGGCATAGGCGGTGTCCATCGGCTCACCCTTATATGTTTCCAGACGGAACATCTGGCCATCGGAAACATTGGAGTTGTGCGGGATGGAGATGACTTCCATACCGGCCTCGCGCTGTGCGTCCATCCAGTCCCACAGGTCTTCGGGATTGGTGGAGTCTAGCGTCGAGAAGGCGCGCACGGGGGCCTTGCCCTTGAAGAAGACGTTGCGGTGAAGATTGCCGCCGCCAAAGCCGCCATTTTCATCCGCTGTGGTGACAGAGGTAAATTCATAGGCCGCAAAGGTCGTGAACTTGCCGGGCTGGTTGTATTTGTCCGCGGCGGCGACATTCTCCAGCCAGACCGAATTGATCGTATCAAGATCATACATGTCTTCGATCGGCTTGCCGGAGCGCACGGAGGCGCCGACGCCCTGGAAGGCGGCCACGATCTTTTCCGGATCGGTGGAGAACATTTCCTTGGCCCGCGGCAGTTCGGACAGTTTCGTTCCGGGTGTGTCCATGGCCGGAAGGATGCCGAGATATTCGGCATGGTCGGTGACGGTGTAGAAGTCGAGCGGGCCGCCGGCGATGGTCATGTCGAAGCCGGACGGATGCTGGATCGTTTCGCCGAGGGCAAACCGGTAGGCATCGTCGGCCGTGCGGCGCACATTGAAAATGTAGGCGTCGAAGCTGGAGCGCGTGTGGATGTGAAGGTCGCCGAAATAGGCATTCCGGTCCGGATTGTAACCGGCCGTGCGGCCAGCTGTTTCCGTCGCCTGCACGTCCGCCGCTGGCGCTGCGGTTTCTTCCGCCGGCGTGCCCGTCCCGCTGCAGGCGGCCAATGTCATGATTACGGCCAGCGCCGTAGCTTGCTTCAGCATGAATTCCTCCCTCGTGTGCCATATAGATTTGGCACTGCAACTGCACTTTGTGCGCAATTGGGAGGCGTGTCCAGCCTGACGCAGGGGCGCGGGTATCAGACCGCCGAAATGTCCGTGATCTTGTAGGTCAGCGGGGTTTCGCCATGGCTCGCCACGGTGATGTATTCGCCTTCCTTGAAGATATGGTCACCCAGCCGGTAGCCAGCTTCGTCGTCGCCTTCATCGTCTTCGTCATAGTGGAATTTCCACTGATTTCCGCGATGGGTCAGCAGGCCTGTGGCATGCTCGTCCGGCTCGGGGTGGAAGCGGGTGACTCGGCATTCCTTCTTGTGTTCCCGCCAGGTCTCGACGTCGAGGTGGCCGTCTCCGGTCAGCGGCGCGACGATGAAATAGCCGATGCGTGCGTCGCCCTCGGTGATGCCCGGATTGCGGGCGAGCTGCAGAGTAATGCGTTTCAGAGTCATCTTCTTCTCCGGGTTAGCGTGCCAGAATTAGCGGGCCAGAATCAGCGGGCAAGCGCGAGGGCCGGGGCTTCACCGGCATCCAGCAGACGCTGGGTCGTGCCGCCGAACAGGCGTTCGCCGATGCGGGAATGCCCATAGGCCCCCGCAACAATGATCGACGCGTTGCTGCCCTTGGCGAGGGACAGGAGGCCGCTGGCCACCTGTCCCTCGATTGGCATCCGCTTGTGCTTCACATTGTGAGAGTCGAGCCAGGCCTCCAGCGCGGCCGGGTTGGAGGCATCGCGCGGCTGGTCCTTGCCGATGTCTGACTCATTCTGCGCGATAATCACTTCGCCGAATGCCTTGACGATGGGCAGGTGGAACCGCACGGCCCGGGCAGCCCCGTTCGATCCGTCCCAGGCCACGATAACGGGGCCATCGGTCAGCGGTTCGGATCCGGCCATGACCACTGGCAGGCGGGCTTCCATCAGAACAAATTCAAACGACAGGCTGAGCGGGTCTGCCGCTTTCTGGACGCTGTGCGGAAAAACGACCGCATCGGCCAGCGTGGCGGCATTGGCCCCGGCCCGCTCGGCCACATCCACGATATGAGAGAAGTCGCAGGGGAGGCTTTCATCGCTGGTTGCAGCCTCGAAAGTTGCTTTGGCGCGGGCGATCACTTCGACCTGCATGGCGGAGATGTCCCGCGTCGCATTTGCCGCCAGGCCCGTGGCCTCCGGTGTCGACATCACGATCAGCGTCGCTGTCGGGTCGGGCAGGGCGCACAAACCGCTGACCGGCACTTGCAGGCGCCGGGCGATTCCCAGGGCAGTCAGCGTCGAAGCACGGTCGGCGGCTTTCGACCCTTCCAGCATTGCGACAACGGACATGGAGGTCTCCCGTGTAAATTCACCCGGAACGGGCTTTCAGGACACCACGTCTAACATGCCGGACGTGCAATTGTGCAAGGGATTCTACCTAGCCGCGGCGATCCGCTCGCGGGCGATCCGGTCGGCCACTTCATTGGTCGGGGTATCGGTGGACAGCGCTTCGTCGAGCACTTCGCCGAGTGTCCCGACCAGCCGGACCAGTTTTTCCTCAACCCAGTCGCGCGAATAATTGCCTGAAATCTCGGCAGCGACATTGATGATGCCGCCGCCATTGATGACATAATCGGGGGCGTAGAGGATGCCTTTGCGCCGCAGCAACTCTCCCATTTCCGGCACGACCAGTTGGTTGTTCGCGCCTCCGGCAATGGCCTTGAACCGGAAGCGCTCCAGCGTCTGCTCGTTCACCACAGCGCCCAGGGCGCAGGGGGCGAATATGTCGGCATCGGCGTCATAGATGGCATCCGGCTCAACAATTGTCGCGCCCGTCCGGCTGGCGACCGCTTCCAGTGCGGCCGTGTCGATATCGGTGATCACCAGGTTCGCGCCAGCGCCAGCCAGGTGGTCGCACAGATACCCGCCGACATGGCCCACACCCTGGACGGCAACCGTCCTGCCGGTCAGGTCGCCCGTGCCAAAGGCGCGTTTCGCTGTTTCCAGCAGGCCGAGATAAATGCCCTTCGCTGTCACCGGGGAGGGGTCGCCCGAGGCAGCATCGCCCTGGTCCAGCCCGGCGACATAGGGCGTTTCTTCGCGCACGATGGCCATATCGGCCACGCTGACGCCGACATCTTCGGCGGTCGTATACTGGCCCTGCAGGCTGTGCACGGCCCGGCCGAAGGCGCGGAACAGCTCCGGCGACTTGTCTGTGCGTGCATTGCCCCAGATCACAGACTTGCCGCCGCCCAGCGGGATGTCGGCCATGGCGTTCTTGTAGCTCATCCCCTGGCTGAGGCGCAGCGCGTCCGTCAGCATGGCTTCGCCGGACGCATAGTTCCACATCCGGCATCCGCCCGCTGCCGGGCCGCGGGCGGTGGAATGGACCGCAATGATCGCGCGCAGGCCGCTGGCGGCGTCATGAAACATGTGGACGCCTTCATGGGCATCGTAGGAAGAATGATCGAACATGAGGTTCAGGGCCTGTAATTGGATACAAATGTAACGAATTGGCCCGGCTTTAGAGATCGCCTTCCCCTCGGTCAATCGCTGTCTCTGTTCCAAAGGGCCGATGCAGTCCGCACTGGCGCAGTGAATGCAGGCACCGTAAGATTTGACCGCTGAACGGACATATGGCTGATGACCCGCTCAATTCTGGCGATAACGCCTCAGACAGCTTGTCCGGAACCGGCCGGGGGCCCGTGTTGACGTCTTCTCAGCTTTTCCCGGGTATGGTTACCGCCTGACATGCAGCTGCGCCCGCTACTCCTTGCCATCGGCATTATGACCGTGCTCCTGGGCGTGGCCATGCTGCCGTGCGCGCTGATTGACTGGGCGGACAAGCGTCCGGAAGCGCATGTGTTCGCGGTATCGTCCTTCGGCGCGGTGTTCATCGGCACGTGCCTGTGGGTGCTGGCCCGGGGAGAGGTCGCGCGCACCGGCCAGCGCGAGGGCTTCCTGCTGACCGTGATGGTCTGGACCATCCTGCCGCTTGTGGCCGCCATCCCGTTCATCGCGTCGGGGATGAGCTTCACCGATGCCGTGTTCGAGAGCGTCTCAGGCCTGACGACCACCGGATCCACCGTCCTGACCGGGCTGGATTCCCTGCCGCGCGGGTTGCTGCTCTGGCGTGCCATCATTCACTGGTTTGGCGGGATCGGCATTATCGTGACCGCGATCGCCATCCTGCCGCTGCTGCGCGTCGGCGGGATGCAGCTGTTCCAGCTGGAGAATTCTGACCGTTCCGGCAAGTTCCTGCCGCGCGTGACCGACATCGCGACCTATCTGGGCCTGACCTATCTGATCGTCTCGGTCGCCTGTGCGCTGGTTTATTATCTCTGCGGCATGACGTGGTTCGACGCGATCTGCCACGCCATGGCGACCATGTCGGCGGGCGGGTTTTCCACGCACGATGCCTCTTTCGGATATTATAGCGACACGCCGGCGCCCTGGGCGGCGATCGTGTTCATGCTGATCGCAGGCCTGCCGTTCAGCCTGATGGCGATGCTGGTGTTGCAGGGCCGGGTGATGCAGTTCGTGCACGATCCGCAGCCGCGCCTTTACTTCGCGCTGGCGATTCTTTTCTCGGCTTTGATCTCGATCCTCTATTTCGCCAACACGCCGGGCCTGTTGGATGAGGGCGTGCTGGGCGGGCTGAAGCTCACGATTTTCAACACTGTGGCGGTGATGACGGGCACCGGCTTTGCCACTGCGCCCTATGACACCTGGGGCGTCCCGGTTCAGGCGCTGATTCTCGGCATTACCTTTGTCGGCGGGTGTGCGGGGTCAGCGGCCTGTGGCCTGAAAATCTTCCGCCTCGAAATCGCCAGCAAGGCGCTGATCGCCTATTCGCGCCGTATGGTGCAGCCGCACCGCCGCGCGCCAATCAAGTATGGCGGCAAGAATGTCGATGAAGACACGCTTCAGTCCGTCATGGTCTTCATGTTCCTGTATTTCGCGACCTTCCTGATCTCGGCCGCGCTTCTGGGCCTCGACGGGATTGACCCGGTCACCGCCATTTCGGGTGCGGCAACCACGTTGTCCAATGTCGGCCCGGGGCTTGGCCCGATCAACGGGCCGTCGAGCACGTTTCAGAGCTTCTCGGACTTTGCCACCTGGGTCTGCACGATCAACATGCTGCTGGGGCGGCTGGAATTCGTGGTCGTCTTCGTGGTGCTGACCCGCCGCTTCTGGCGCGGCTGATCAGACAGAGGGTCAATTCCAGGGATTGAACCGCCGGGCAGGCCGCGCGGGTTGCCCGGAACCGGCGTCCGGACTGGGCGCCGCCCCGGGCTTTTCGGCCCCTGATTCCGGTTCACGTGTGTCCGCTTGATCCGTTTCAGGCGCAGCATCCGTGACGGCGGGCAGGGGCTCAGCTGGCACGCCCGGCATCAGGTCCTCTTCGGTGAAATCGAACTCCTCATCCTGCTCCATCCGCCACTCGACCGTCGGCGCAGGCGCGTCTTCCGGCAGCGTATCCGGCAGGTCCAGCGTGCCATCGATCAGACCGTGCGGGGCCGCTCCGGCATCATCGGACGGCGCGTCCGGCTCGACGCGGTGGGCGGAGTGCGTTGATCCGAGGCCAAAGCCTGATGTGATGCCTGACAGGCTGAAACTGACTGGCTCCGGCTGTCCGGGCCCGGGCTCTTGCTCCGGTTCGGGGGCAGGGGCTGGTTCCGGGGCAGGGTCCGAAATGGCTTCAGGTACAGTCTCTGGCGCGGTTTCGGCATCCACTTCCCGGTACGGGGTGAGATCATTTGGGCCGTTGCCGAACAGGGCGGAGCCGAATACCGGCACAGGCCGCGAGGCCGGCTCATCCTCCGGCTCGGCAGCCGCTGGTGTTTCGCTGGCAGGTTCGGGATCTGCCGCGGGTGCCTCGGCAAACGGTGCCGGATCCGAAGCGGCGGGGGCGGCGAATTCCGCGGCAACCGCATAGGGGCGCGCCGTATCCGCTGACCCTGCGAAGGGGGCGTAGGGCTCCGGTTCCGGGATGGGCTCAGGTTCAGGCTCAGGTCCTGGGGCCGGTGCGTCTGCCTGCGGTGCGGAGACGGCGGGCATGGCAGGCGGTTCGACCGCCGGTTCCTGTTCCGGTTCTGGGGCCGGGTCCGCGCTCATCTGGTCAGCCATTGCGGCAATGGCAGCCTTCATGTCGGCCTGGCCTTCATATTCCGGCTCAGGCAATTCATGGTCGGCAAGCGGGTAGGACTCGTCGCCCTCATCCTCGGCATGCTCGAAGCTTTCCGGCTCGGCCAGGGGCGGCGCCATGTCGGCCTCGGCAACGTCTTCCGAGTCTGCCTCGTCGAGGCTGCTGAGGAGGGCAGAGATCGCCTTTTCGGCGCCGCGCGCATGGCGGTGCGCTTCCCGGTACAGCGCCTCGATGAAGTCTGCGTAGGGCTGTCCGTTCGCATCGGTTTCGCCCGCGAAATCCTCAGGCGAGCAAGTCTCTATTTCGCGGCCCAGCGTGTCTGTCAGCAGCAGGGAGTGCGGCGCGGCCGTCAGCGTCACCCGATACCCTTCGGTATCGTGCTTGATCGCGCCATTGTCGCTTTCTTCCCAGCCGACCCGCTGTTTGCGGGTCATCTCATCCAGCTTGTCGATGAGGCGTTTAGTCGAAGGATGCAGCATTCCGGGGAGTCTCCCGTTTCCCTGTCCGGCATCTATCAGTTAGCCCGTGCAGGCCGAATGTTCAAATGCTGCATCAGGATTCGGGCCAGGAAACTGAACCTTTGTTGGCTGCGCTGGCAAGTGGTGCCGGAACGGGGCAGGTGCGACGCCAGGTTGTGTCTTTCCGGGCCAGCCGGGGCCGGCGCTGAACGCTATTGCTGCTGCTCCGCCTTCACGCGGGCGACGTCTTTCAGGAAATCCTTGACCGGTTCGCCCTTGGCGGCGGAAAATTCGCTGCGATAGCCCTTCACCACACCGTCCGGCGAGACGAGCAGGTAAGAGGGGGTCCAGTCGATCCTGAGCGTGTCGCGCAGGCTTGCGTCAGAGTCGATCACCACCGGATAGGAATAGCCTTTCTCGGCGAAATAGGCGTCGACCGAGCCGTACTTTTTATACATCTCTTCCGGGGTCGCCCGCGCCGCGCTGGCGGGCACATGGATGGACAGGAAGTCGAGGTCCGGATCCTGGTTGATGGCGGTCGAGAGGGCGGCCGCATAAGGCGCGTCGGCCTGGCAGTCGCTGCACCAAAGGCCCCAGACATCAATCACGGTCCATTGCGTCAGGTCGTCGGAATCGAAGGTCGACCCGTCCAGCATCGTGCCGGTGAAGTGCGGCAGCTTCTTGCCCAGGAAGGCATATTCATAGGGACGGCCATAATCATCGCGGCGCACACTGCCGTCTTCCGCCAGAGGAAGGGGGGTCGCCGTGATAAAGCCGGTCGCATCTGCCGGTAGGATTGTTTCTTCCGCAGCAGGCGCAGCCGCGGTTTCGGCGGCAGGAGAATCAGGCGCATCTTTTTGAGCCGGAGCAGGGCTGCAGGCGCAGGCCATCGCGGTCAGGGCGCAACTTGCGACAAGGGAACGGATCATTCGCGAAACTCCTGTAAGCATTCAGATCTGCCTAACAGCGATCCTGTTTCTCCTGAACTAAGTTGACCAATGAGCCTTTCTATCAACAATCCGGAATACGGAATCGCGGGTGCATTTCTGGTGGGGAAGAGGAACTGCCAGTCTGGCATAAATCGTGCGTCTGTCGGCACAAGCACGAGGTAGAATATGGCCAAATCGCAACAACCGCAGGCGCAGAGCCGCTTCCTGTTCCTGGACGGGCTGCGGGGCCTTTGCGCTTTTATGGTCATTTTGGAACATGTTCCGGATAATCCCGTCTCAGGGCTGTTTCCGACGCGACTGTTCGGTATGTGCTTCTTTTTCCTGCTCAGCGGGTTTGTCATGGCGCACGCTTATGGCGACCGTCTGAGCAACGGCCTGACGGCGTGGCAATTCACGAAGCGCCGCTTCATACGCCTGTACCCGCTTTACCTGGTCGGACTGGCTATGGGGCTGCTCTATTCAATCTACACCCTTTGGAGAGGGTGGGACCCAAGCAGCTGGTCGGCTGTTGCCATCGCGGCGGGCTTCAATGTGTTCATGTTGCCCGCGCCGCCCGTTTACGGGGGCGCCCTCTATCCGTTCAATCGCCCGGCATGGTCGCTCTTTTTTGAGTTCGTGGCGTCGGTTCTGTATGCCTGCATGCATCGTTTTCTGACCAATCGCGTGCTGTATGCCATCATCGGGGTCGCTACGATTGGCCTCATCTGCACCAATCAGATGGCACCTTCGTCTTGGAATTGGCAGGGGGTCTTTTACGATACCTGGCTTGTGATCTATGGGTTTTTCGGCGGTGTCCTGGTCCATCGCTGGTACGAAGCGGGTAAACTCATCCGCATGCCTGCCTGGTTGGGGGTTGTTTTCGCGTTGGGCTGCGTTGCCGTGCCGACGAATGAAATAACGCATTATATTTATTCGCTCTTCGGTGTGCTCGTCCTGATGCCCTGCCTGTTGATCCTCTTTGCCAGATCACCCGTTCAAGGGGTGTCAGCGCGGATCTGTTTCATCGGCGGATTCCTGTCTTATGGCGTTTACCTGTTCCATATGCCCATATGGATGGGACTGGAGCTGGTATCGGCGAAATTCGGCCTGGAAGATTTCCCGAACTGGATCGGGCTTCTGATTCTCGTGGTGATCACATCCGTGGTGGCTGCGCTGGTCACACGTTTCATCGATCCGCCCGCGCGGCGTTGGTTGAGAAGCAAGCTGATGAAGCAGGAGGTTCAGGGTCCATTGCCGCCACCCGCCGGACTGTCGGCGAAGAAGGGGCGGTTGATTGGAGGCCGCATACGACTCCGCCGCTCGCATGCCGGTGAAACCGCGTTGCCGGAATCAAGGTGACCGGTGAGACGAACAACAGGCACTGCAGACCGCAGGCTCAGAAATCGAACTGAACCCGTAGGCTGCCACCGGTGACATCTTCAGACATTCCGCCTGCCAGCCGGTAGGCCGCGAAGGCCGGAGCGAGCCCGGAAGAGGTCGATCCCAGATCCGCCTCGGCCCGGTACAGGTTTATGCCTGCGTGGGCGTGAGATGTCGCAAACCAGTCCGCCGCGATTGTGAATGTGGTCAGCTGTCCGCCATCTGCGGCCCTGTCCGAAAGGTCCAGCCAGTCTGCCCGTGCGGCCAGGATCAGTGCGCCGGGGCCGCCTTCCGTGACGGGCCGGTCGACTTCCGGACGGCGGAACTTGTCATGATCATAGGTCCGGCGGCCGCCGAACACATAGCCGGCTTCAGTGTACCCCCCGGCATAAGCCGCATCCGGTCCCGCCTTCCGGTTTGCATGCAGCTCGCCATATTCACCCGCCAGCCAGATGGGCCCGTCGATCCAGGCCGCTTCGACGCCGGCGAACAGGTCATCGCTGGCAAATTTTGGCGTCGCAAGGATTGCGCCCGCTTCGTGGGAGACAGGCCGTTGCCGGTACCGGAAGTCCGCGTCCCCCGCTTCGCGCCAGCGTAGCGACATACCGAAATGCAGAAGACGGGAGCTGGTCCGGACGGGAGTGAACACATACCGGACCGCCGCCGCATGACCGCCCGCGAAGGGCGTATCATTGGCATTTTCCGCAAACACACCGGCATAGACCGAATGGCGCTGTCCGCGGTTTTCCAGCTGCACGCCCACGCGGCGGTCGAACCCGAACGCATCGGTGAAGGCGGCCCGCTCGTAAAAGACGAGGAAGCGACCGGAGGTTTGCTCGTCCAGGGAGTTCTGCGTCTTGAACTGCCCGGCCCGCACATCCCAGCCAGACCTGCCCAGCGTCTGCTTGACATAGGCGTCGGTCAGTTCGGCATGGCCATCATTGTTGAGGGCCAGTTCCGTCTTCAGCTTTGTGCCGCCGTGTTTGGCGCTTAGTCCGATGCGGCCGGTTCGAAGTTCGCCGCGGTCTAGATCAAAGCCGGAATCGTCACCGCTTGATCTGGTATAGTCATACTGTAGTCGCCCGAAGAGCTCAGATGTCCAGCCCTCTGCAAGCGCCGGAGAGGCCGTGGATGCCAGCGCCAGAAGAGAGGTCGTGCAGATACGGGCGAAGACTTGGGGAATCACTGGGAATATCTCCGCGACCTACAAAACTTTGCGGGAGATATAGAAAATTTGTGACAGTCAAACTCAAGTTTGATGACACTCTTGTTACAGCCTCGTCACAACGAAAAAGGCCCCGGCGATTGCCGGGGCCTTTGGTAACAGGTGCCGAGACGCTTTAGCTGTAGATCTCGAACAGGCCGGCGCCGCCCATGCCGCCACCGATACACATGGTGACAACGCCCCATTTGGCGCCGCGGCGCTTGCCTTCCATCAGCAGGGAGCCGGTGCAGCGTGCGCCGGTCATGCCGAACGGGTGGCCGATGGAGATCGAGCCGCCATTCACATTGTACTTCTCCGGGTCGATGCCCAGACGGTCGCGGCTGTAGAGGCACTGCGATGCGAAGGCTTCGTTCAGCTCCCACAGGTCGATGTCATCAACGGTCAGGCCGTGGCGCTCCAGCAGGCGCGGCACAGCGAAGACCGGGCCGATGCCCATTTCGTCCGGATCGCAACCGGCGACGTTGAAGCCGACGAAACGGCCCATCGGGGTCAGGCCGCGCTTGGCAGCTTCGGCAGCTTCCATGACAACCACGGCGGCCGAACCATCGGACAGTTGCGATGCGTTACCAGCGGTGACGTACTTGCCTTCCTTGACGACCATGCCGCCCGAGAAGACCGGCTTCAGGCCAGCGAGGGTTTCGTAGGTCGTGCCGGGGCGGTTGCACTCGTCCCTGTCGCAGACGACGTCCTGGTAGGATTCTTCGCCGGTTTCCTTGTTGACCATTTTCATGCGGGTATTCAGCGGCACGATCTCTTCGGCCATCTTGCCGGATTCCTGGAAGGCGGCGGTGCGCTTCTGGGATTCCGCAGAGTAACGGTCCTGGTCTTCGCGGCTGACGCCATAACGGTCGGCGACGATTTCGGCAGTTTCGATCATGGTCATCCAGATCGCCGGCCATTTTTTCATGAGTTCCTCTTCCGTGTAGCGGAAGGTGTTCATGTGGCCCGAGCGGGAAACGAGCGAGAGCGACTCGACGCCGCCGCCGACCGCTGCCGGTGAGCCTTCATTGATGACCGAATGCGCCGCCATGGCGATGGCTTGCAGGCCGGAAGAGCAGAAACGGTTGACCGTGGCGCCGGACGTGGTCGACGGGCAGCCGGCCCAGAGGGCAGCGTTGCGGGCGACGTTGTGACCCGTGGCGCCTTCGGGTTGCGCCGTGCCGAGGAACACGTCCTCGATCAGGCCTGCTTCGATGCCGGCGCGGTCAATGGCGCCCTTGATGGCGTGACCCGCCATGGTGATCCCGTGGGTGTCGTTCAGACTCCCGCGGTTGGCTTTTGCCATGCCCGTACGGGCGTACGAAACGATAACGGCTTCACGCATGGAATTCCCTCCAAGGATTGCGATGATTGTTGCGCCGGACCCTAAAGGGCCAATTCGCCGAACACCAGCCCTTACGTTCGCGTAAACGGCAGGAAATCACGGCAAATTTTACCCCGGTAACGTGGGCAAGAGGTGTAAATGGGGGACAGGAATGCAAAAAAGCGCCGCCTGGGGGCAGGCGGCGCTTTTATCTGATGAAGTTGGTCAGCTTCAGACCGTGACTTTTGCCTTCGGCGCAGCGGCCTTCACGGCATCGTCCACATAGGTCTCGAACTTGGCAAAGTTCTCGACGAACATGTCGGCCAGTTTCGCGGCCTGCTTGTCATAGGCGGCGCCATCATCCCAGGTCGACCGCGGATCGAGGATCTTTGAATCGACCCCCGGCACGGAGACCGGAACCAGGAAGCCAAAGGTTTCGTCCTGGCGGAACTCGACTTCGTTCAACGACCCGTCGAGGGCCGCGTTCAGCAGGGCGCGGGTGGCCTTGATTGGCATGCGGTGGCCGGTGCCGTAGGCGCCGCTCGTCCAGCCGGTGGAAACCAGCCAGCAATTCACGTCATACTTGCCGATCAGTTCGCGCAGCAGGTTTCCGTATTCGGACGGATGGCGCGGCATGAACGGACCGCCGAAGCAGGTGGAGAAGGTGGCCGTCGGTTCGGTGATGCCTTTCTCGGTGCCGGCGACCTTGGCGGTGTAGCCGGACAGGAAGTGATACATCGCCTGGGCCGGGGTCAGCTTGGCGATCGGCGGCATGACGCCGAACGCATCAGCTGTCAGCATGATGAGGTTTTTCGGCTGGCCGCAACGGCCCGACAGGGACGCGTTCGGGATGGCCGAGATCGGGTAGGCGCCGCGGGAGTTCTCGGCGAGCGTTGCGTCGTCGAGGTCCAGCTTGCGGGTTTCTGAATCCATGACAACGTTCTCAAGAACGGTGCCCCACTGTTTCGTCGTGGCAAAGATTTCCGGCTCTGCCTCTTCCGACAGCTTGATCATCTTGGCGTAGCAGCCGCCTTCAAAGTTGAAGAGGCCATTCTCTGACCAGCCATGCTCGTCGTCGCCGATCAGGATACGGCTGGCATCGGCGGACAGGGTCGTCTTGCCGGTGCCCGACAGGCCGAAGAAGATGGCCGCGTCATCGTCCGGCGAAGTGTTCACCGAGCAGTGCATCGGCATGACCTTCTTGGCCGGCAGGTAATAGTTGAGAGCGGTGAAGACGGACTTCTTTGTCTCACCGGCGTAAGACGTGCCGCCAATCAGGACCATGCGCTTGGCAAAGTTGACGGCGATCACGGTTTCGGACCGGCAGCCATGACGTGCCGGATCGGCACGGAAGCTCGGACAATTGATGATTGTGAACTGAGAATCGAAAGTCTCATATTCGCCAGCTTCCGGAATGCGCAGAAGGTGGCGGATGAACAGGGAGTGCCAGGCATACTCTGTCACCACGGTCACCGGCAGGCGGTGCGACGGGTCGGCGCCGCCAAACAATTCCTGGGCGAACACGTCCTTGTCGGCGAGGTGGGCCTTGAAGTCTTCAAAGAGGACATCGAACTGCGCCGGCGTCATCGCGGCGTTATTGTCCCACCATACTGTGTCTTCAGTTGTTTCGTCGCGGACGGTGAACTTGTCCTTGGCGGACCGGCCGGTGTGCTGCCCGGTTTCCACCACGAGAGGGCCGCCATCAGCGACGCGTGCTTCGCCCATTGCAACAGACGTCTCGTAGAGACGTGCTTCGTTCCAGTTTTTGCGGACGGTTTTTGGCTCAATCCCCAAGTCTCCAAGGATCGCTACAGTATCGCTCATGTTGCCTCTGTTCCTGCCTTTTAGTGCTCATTCCCCAGCGCATGTTTTGCGCGCATTTGTCTCACCCGAACAAAAACTGCAACATTTGTGCCTGTTACGGAACCGCTTGTTTTGTTTATTTTCATGGTGCGGTGCACCCGGATCGTCTGAAGGCGCCGGTGTTCCGGTTTCGAACAGTTCTTAACCGGCTTCGTCGTTTGCCCCGCGCAGCCGGTCCAGGATGGCATCCTGCCACGACTCCGGCAGGGCATACAGAATCCAGGCACCAGCCTCGTAATGGGCCCGCCGCCAGATATCGAGCGGATTGAGATCGCCGGGCGGGCAGGCGCCCATGACGTCCGGCTGGTGGTCCGGCTGAGCGTCGTAAATCACCTTGGCCCGGATCACCTGCATGCAGTTGGAGACAAACACGATCTGGCCCGGCGCCTTGGTCTTGGCGTTGCGGGCGAGGTTCTTCAGGCCGGAGATGGTGTCCCGGCTCTCGACATCGGCAGAAATGCGTCCGCCAAGGCCGGAGCCGCGCGCGGCGATCAGCGCCATTTCCTGGCTGCCGAGCCATCCCTCCTGCGGGCGGTGTCCGCCAACAATGTAAAGCCGGTCGAGCTTGCCGGCCTTGAGCAGGTTCACCGCTTTCGCGATCCGCGCCGCGGCGTCCTTGTTATTGTCGGTATAGAAAACGACACCGGTGCCGCCGGTCAGGGCTCTCGACTGGTCCATGAAACGGCTGACGCCCCAGAAGAGGGCGGTTGCGGCCAGATCCAGGACGATCAGCCAGAAAACGATTCGGCGAAGCCAGCGCATGCCCAACCTATAAAGACTGCTTCAGAGCGGGCTGCCATGCCCCATTTGCAGTCGCGTCGAGGAATGTGATCGCCGGCGTGGTCAGCCGGTCCGGCAGATCGTCCCGGGTAAACCAGCCCCATCCGCCATGTTTGTCGGGTTCCATGATGCGCGGATCTCCTGAAACGATGCGGGCCTCGAAGATCGGGGATACCCAGTGAAGGCCATCGCCGCCATCGATGATTTCCGAGATACAGGCCAGGCGCGTCAGTTCGATGACGATGCCGAGTTCTTCCTCGATTTCCCGGCGCGCGGTGTCTTCGGCGCGCTCCCCGAAATCGATCTTTCCGCCGGGCAGCCCCCAGGCGCCGGCTTCCGGCTCCTTCAGGCGCTGGATCAGGAGCACGCGCCCCCGGTCATCGAGAATGCCGGCGCCACAGCCAGCTCCGGGACGGAGGGGAGAATCGGTCATGCTGCTTATTCTAGGCCAGACTGGCGGCTGCGGCATCAGTAGATTCAACGCGCGCCCAGGATCCAGCGGATGACGTCGGTATAGTCGAAAACGAGTGAGATCGTCAGTGTCATGACAGCCAGAATGATCCATTTGCCGGACAAGGTCTCCTTCACGCGCCACCGGTCGCGCCGGCGAAGCAGGTAGACCAGCACCGGTGTCCAGAAGATCACATGCGCCAGGCCCAGCAGCCGCGAATAGCCAATCAGGCTGTAGAGCCCCAGCATGGCGATGGCGCCCAGCATGAAACCGGCCAGCACCCAGCGGGCCTCGACCCGGACGAGGCTGAACACGATGGAGAACCCGCCGAGGATAATCATCATCACGTCCAGCCAGTGCTGAACCCATTGGGGTTGCCGGGCGACATCCGATTGCCAGGCGGCAAGAAGGTCGTTCACGCTCACAATTCCCCGAAAGCTTCCAGCGCAGCGCGCGCGACCGGCTTGCCCCATTCCTGCACGAAATGGCCTGCCTCTTCGATGATCATCGGTTCGGGGCAGCCGCGGATCTGCGCGCGCAGTTTTTCCATGACCGGCGGGCCCAGCACCGGATCGGCCGCGCCAATGGCCATGAAGGTATCGCCCTCCCACTCCTGCGCCCACCATTCCGCAGCCCGCCGGGATGTTTCCACGCCCTCCATGCCGGGCTCGACCATGACAAGTTCGGGGAAGCGCCGGACACCGGCCTTGTAGGCGGCGTCCGGGAAGGGCGCGCCATAGGCGGCCGCTTCGGCATCGGACAGGACCGGCGTGCCCCGCTTCATCAGCGCGGCAACGTCCATGTCTGGCTGGGAGGCGCTATAGGCTTTCCAGGCATCGAACCCGTCACTGGGCGAGGTGCCTGTGGCGAGCGCGGTGTTCATCACGATCAGGCGTTCAAACCTGTCCGGCATGTCCGGCGGCAGGGTCAGGCCCAGCAGGCCGCCCCAGTCCTGGCAGACCAGTGTCACCTGCTGCAGATCCAGCCGCTTAACCAGCTCAAGCATCATGTTGCGGTGGAAGTGGAACGTATAGGTCTCATCCGCCACCGGCTTGTCGGAGCGGCCAAAGCCCAGCCAGTCCGGCGCGATCACGCGGGCGCCGGAGTCGAGGAAGACGGGGATCATCTTGCGATAGAGATAAGACCAGGAGGGCTGACCATGCAGGCACAGATATGTGCGCACGGCATTTTGCGGCCCCTCGTCCACATAGTGCACCCGCAGGCCCTCATAGCCCGGCAGATCATCCACATAATGCGGGGCGTAAGACCAGCCGGGCAGGCCGGAAAATCGCTCGTCCGGGGTTCGCAGGGCATCTGTCTTCATTTGATTGGTCTCCCACCTTTGATTTGACGGCCTCTGCGGTTAGCGTGGCGGCAGAGTGTTGAACCGGATCATTGCGCGAAAACTGGCGGATGTCCCGACATGAAATCTGGAAAGGGCGTCCGGAATGGCGAAAGTGATCGGGCTGGGCGGTGTTTTCTTCCACTGCAAGGATGTTGAGGCCACACGCGATTGGTACAAGCGGGTGCTGGGCCTGGAGATCGACGATTATGGCGGCGCCAGCTTTGCCCATGCCGGTTCCGCGGCCCTGTTTCCCGAGGGGGCACGCACGATCTGGGCGCCGTTCAAGGCAGACAGCGACTATTTCAAACCGTCGGATGCGGACTTCATGATCAACCTGATGGTCGATGATTTCGACGGCATGCTCGAACGTCTGGAGACGGAAGGCGTGCCGATGGTGGGTGAGCCGATGATCGAATCCTATGGCAAGTTTGCCTGGGTCATGGATCCGGACGGGCGCAAGATCGAACTCTGGCAACCGGCCGGGCCCGCGCCCGCGGAATAGGGTGCGCCAGCAGAATCGGGAACGTCAGAGCCATCCGGCGACTGTGCCCTGTTACTCGGAAAGACAAAAAAATGGCCGCCCGGCTGTCAATCCGAGGCGGCCCGAGGAGAGGCTTTGGAGAGGTCGGCTGGCTGGCCGGGCTGTTTTAGCCGCGTGCGGAAGCCTTGCAGGCTTCGATGTCTTCAGCCGAGAGCTCGAACTTGTCGTTTTTGAACGAGGTGATTTCGCCCGTCTTCTTCGCGAGCTTCTTGCAGTCGCGCAGCGTGACTTTCTTGCGGTTCATCTCACCCGTGCAAACGGTGTCTTCGCAGGTCCAGACGGTCCCGATGATGGTGATCCGTGCCTCATCGACCGGTTTGGCCGTTTCGAAGGTGAAGCTGGTTGCGAATGCGGGGGCGGCGAGGCCCAGGAAGGCGGCGCCAAGAATTGCAGAACGGAGCATGGGAGGATGCCTTTTCGCTTATGATTATGTTCAGCGCCGGTTGCATAGTGGTCGCCCCGGCGTTGAACCAATAGATTTCGCTGAAAGATACGTCAAGTGTTCAGCGCTTCTTGTTAAGTGCCGCCCTTATTTGAGCGCCGCCAGGATCCGGGTCGCCTGGGGCGTGTTGGCCGCATAGATACGGGTCAGTTCCGGAGCGTTGATCTGGCTCACGGCCTTGGCGATGATGTCAGACACGCAGACATCGTCCACGCGGGGGGCGCCAAGGACCGGGCGGGTGTACCGGCAGGCGTCCGTTGCCTGATCTTGCAGTGAATTCAGTACGGATTGCGCGCCAGAAGCAGAGCTGAGGGCGGACGCGTCGTACTGTACGTCCAGCTGCAGGTCGCGCTGGATTTCTGCAGAGGCAGGGGCGGCGAACAGGGCGGCGCCGACGAGGGAGGCGCTGGCGGTCAGAGAGATAATGCGGGAGGTCATGGGAGGAAACCTTTCTGCGGTGGATTTGCGTGACCCGGTGAAGTCACAATCACGAGAATATGATCACTGAACAAAAAGTCAATTGTTCAATGATTATAATTTTTCTAACAATTCGATTTAGTTTGCCGCTTGCCCCGGGGGCAGAAATTGCCGTGCGCCCGTGCCCCGATATGCTGATGTCAAAAGAACAGACAAATGACGCCTCGCACCGGGGCGCAGATCAGGAGGACGCGCGACATGGACTTCAATATCCCGCAGGAAATAGCCGACTATCTGGTGGTGCTCGACAAGTTCATCGAGGACGAAATCAAGCCGCTGGAACAGGAAGACGACAATATCCGCTTCTTCGACCATCGCCGCGAATGGGCGCGGACGGATTTCGAGAATGGCGGTCTGCCGCGTCCGGAATGGGAGGCGCTGCTGAAGGAGGCCAAGCGCCGCGCCGATGCGGCCGGCCATCTGCGGTATGCGCTGCCCAGGGAGTTTGGCGGCCAGGACGGCACCAATCTCGGCATGGCCGTGATCCGCGAGCATCTCGCCCGCAAGGGCCTCGGCCTGCACAATGATCTGCAGAATGAGCACTCCATTGTCGGCAACTTCCCGCAGATCCTGATGCTGCGGGATTTTGCCCGGCCAGACCAGAAGCACCTCGCCAATGCCGCGCTTGAGGGCAAGTTCCTGGCCTGTTTCGGCCTGACCGAGCCGCATCACGGCTCTGATGCGACGCACATGGAAACCCGCGCCGTGCGTCACAAGAAAGACGGCAAGGATGGCTGGCTGATCAATGGCGAGAAGATGTGGATCACCGGCATGCATGTCGCCACCCACATCATGATGTTCTGCCGCACATCCGGGGAGGATGGCGATGCCAAGGGCATTACCTGCCTTCTGGTGCCGGCGCGCGACCCCGGCGTGATCATCGAAGAATATATGTGGACCTTCAATATGCCGACGGACCATCCGCGCCTGACCATCAAGGATGTCTGGGTGCCGGAAGAGGCCGTGTTCGGCCCGCCGGAAGGCGGTCTCGCGCTGGCGCAGCATTTCGTCCACGAGAACCGCATCCGCCAGGCGGCCAGCTCTGTTGGCGCGGCGATGTACTGCATCACCGAAGCGGTGAACTATGCCAATGAGCGCCGCCCCTTCGGCAAGCCGCTGTCGGTGAACCAGGCGATCCAGTTCCCGCTGGTCGAACAGGCGACCGAAGCGGAGATGCTGCGCCTCTTCATCTTCAAAACGGCATGGGAGATCGATCAGATGTCCAAGCCGGAAGTGGCCATCAAGCTCTCCGACAAGGTGTCGATGTGTAACTACAAGGCCAACCGGCTGTGCTGCGACGCGGCCGACCGGGCGATGCAGGTGCATGGCGGTATCGGCTATTCGCGCCACAAGCCGTTCGAGCACATTTATCGCCACCACCGCCGTTATCGCATCACCGAGGGCTCCGAAGAGATCCAGATGCGCAAAGTGGCCGGCCACCTCTTCGGCTTCATGGGCCCCAACAAGGGCAAGAACCGCAACGAGCCGTTCGATTTCGCCGTGCGCTGACCTGCAGAAAAAAATCTTCGCGCAAGGGGCGAAGGGTTAACAACCGGGTAACCAAGTTAACCCACTCCTCGGTCTGACAATCTGCCAGGCTGAGGAGTCTCGCCCATGTCTCTGCTCGAGCGTGTCGTTCGTGCGCATCGTTGCCGTTCTACTCATCACTATATCGCGCTGGATTCCCTGTCGCTGATTGGTGGGGAGCAGGGGGAGGCCTGGAAGTCGGTCTTCCTGGTGCATCATGAGCACCTGCTGGAAGGTGCAAAGGCGCCGGATTCGAAGTTCAAGGACTTCCGGAACCATGTCTGCCACGTCAATGAAGGCCTGTGGGGCGGTGCGCCCGGCAAGGCGATGGAATGGTATGCCCGTTCGGTCGAACTCCTCCGTGCGAAGAAATGGAGCAAGGCGGCCTATGCGCTCGGCGTCCTGAGCCATTATTATGCCGACCCGATCCAGCCTTTCCATACGGGGCAGACAGAGGAAGAGGGCGTCATCCACCGTGCCGTGGAATGGTCCATCGCCAAAAGCCGGGACACAATCGACGACCTGATCGAAGCCAATGGCTATCCGGATATCCGCGTGCCGGACGGACCGGGCTTTGTCGCCGACATGGTGGTCGAGGGCGCGACCCTGTCGAACACGTACTACAACACGTTCATCGACCATTATAATCTGGAGCGCGGCGTGTCCGATCCGCCATCGGGCCTGGATAACACGATGCGTGAAGGCATCGCCGAACTCGTGGCCTATGCCACGGCGGGCTTTGCCGCACTGGTGACCCAGGCGGTGGAAGAGGCGGCCGTTGCCCCGCCGAAGGTTGGCATTACCCTGCAGGGCTATATCGAGACGCTGGACATTCCGCTGCGCTGGATCACGGCGAAACTTGCCGACGCGAATGATCGCGCGCAGGTCGAGCGGATGTACAAGGAATTCAAGAAGACCGGCAAAGTGATCAAACACCTGCCGGAAGACGACAAGATCATCCGCAAGAAGCATGCGGCGCAGGTTCTCCGTGTGCCGCTGAAAAAACTCGACAAACAGGAAATCCGACCGATTGGTACGGCCTATGTGCCGCCGGAAGGGCAGGCCCCGGCCATTGTGGATGAACCGGAAGCTGAAGTCATCGAGGAGGAGATCATCCTCGATGAAGCCGCCGCGATCGAACCCGAAGCAGAGGAAATTGCTGCTGAAGTGGTTCAGGTCGAAGAGGCCGTGGAAGCAGAAGAGACAGAGGCCGAAGTTGAAACTTTGGCGGAAGACGAACTGATCCTTGACGAAGCAGACCTCGCCGCCATCGAAGAGGCTGGCCTCGATCTCGAAGAAACCGACCTCAGCGCCGATGATGAGGAAGACGACGACGAAGCGTACGAGTCCGACGAAGACGAGGATGAGTACGAGGACGACGAAGAAGACGAAGACTTCGACGAGGAAGATGAAGACGACGAGGACTTCGACGAAGACGATGAAGATGACGACGAGGACGACGAGGACGATGAAGCCGAGGAGTATGACGACTCGGCGGAAGAGGAGTCTGCGGACGAAGTGGAAGAAGCTGCCGCTTCAGACGATGACGTCGCCCCCGCAGAAAGGCGGCATGTCCGCTCGTCGGGCCTGACGCGCGAAAACCCGGTGGTCGATGCGCCGTCTATCGGCCCGAAGACGGCCGCGCGCCTGGAAGGTGTCGGCATCTACACGATTGGCGAATTGCTCGATTGCGATATCGAGGAGACGGCCTTCATGCTGGACGTCCACTATATCGACTCCGAAACCCTCCGCGACTGGCAGGACCAGACCAAGCTGATGATGGAAGTGCCGGGCCTGCGCGTGCATGACGTGCAGATCATGGTCGGCGCCGGCATCCGCACCAGCAAGGAACTGGCCGACGCGCCTGCACGCACCCTGTTCCTTCTGGCAACGGAGTTCCTGAATTCGCCGGAAGGCGAGCGGGTCCGCCGCGGCGACGGCCTCTTCATGGAAGAAGAGGTCGAAGAGTGGATCGAACGCGCCCGCGACGCAGCCTAGAGCGGCTCGAACTCTGACGTGAAGTGCCGCATCATCGGCGGCTCTTTCACGATCTTCAGGCCGCGTAACTGGTCTTTCGAGGCGGCGAGCTCCTCGAACACTTCGACGATATAGTCCGCATGGGACTGGGTGTAGACGCGCCGGGGCATGGCCAGACGTACGAGATCCATCCGCGCGGGCTCTTCGCTGCCGTCCGGCTTGCGTCCGAACATCACCGTGCCGATCTCGCAGCCGCGGATACCGCCCATTTCGTAAAGCGCACAGGCGAGCGACTGGCCCGGATATTCCAGCGGCGGAATATGAGACAGGAAGGCCCGCGCATCCACGAACACGGCATGCCCGCCCGCTGGCTTCACAACCGGTACGCCCATCGCATCCAGCCGTTCTGCGATATAGGTATTCGTCCGGACACGGTAACGCAGATAATCCTCGTCGATGATCTCCGAGAGACCTTGCGCGATGGCGTCGAGGTCTCGGCCCGCGAGGCCGCCATAGGTGGGGAAACCCTCGGTCTGGATCAGCAGCGTGCGGGCACGTTCGGCGAGCGCATCGTCGCGCAGCGCCAGCCAGCCGCCAATATTGGCGAAGGCGTCTTTCTTGGCGCTCATCGTCATGCCGTCCGCGACTTCGAAAATGTCGTGGATGATGGCTTTGATGCTGCGGTCCTGCTGGCCGGGTTCGCGCAGCTTGATGAACCAGGCGTTCTCCGCGAAGCGGCAACCATCAATGAAGAAGGGCTTGCGGTAGTGCTGGGCAATCTGGGCCGCGGCGCGGATGTTTTCGAGGCTGGCAGGCTGGCCGCCGCCGGCATTGTTCGTGATGGTCATCATCACAGCCGGAACTGAGTCGCGCTTTTCGCGGAGCAGGGTCTCTAATGCTTCAAGATCCATATTGCCCTTGAACGGATGATCGAGGGACGGGATCTTGCCTTCTGCGGCCGGCAGGTCCACCGCTTCGGCGCCCGCCGCCTCGATATTGCCGCGCGTCGTGTCGAAATGTGTGTTCGAGGGGATGATGTGGCCAGGTTTGGCGATCAGGTTGAACAACAGGTGTTCGGCGGCGCGGCCCTGGTGGGTCGGGATGATGTGCTTGAAGTCCATCAGGTTCCGGACGGCCGCTTCGAACCGGTAGAAGCTGGGCGCCCCGGCATAGCTTTCGTCGCCCGTCATTACCGCGCCCCATTGCGCGGCGCTCATGGCGGACGTGCCGCTATCAGTCAGCAGGTCGATGATCACATCGTCCGAATGCAGTTTGAAGAGATTGTATTTCGCGGCCTTCAGCAGGTCTGCGCGTTCCTCACGCGTGGTCATGCGGATCGGTTCGACCGATTTGATGCGGAAAGGTTCGATGATGGTTTTCATATGACTCACTCCGGGCTTGTTAAAAGTCCTGGAGGGGCCCGAAGGCGTCGCACACAGGACTTATCCTGCGCCGCGGTTGCCTCGCCTTGGATGCGGGACCGCGCTCAGCGCCTGTTGCAATATCTGCTGGATATCAAGGCTTCTGACGGTTTTCAAGAGACCAGTTCGCTGCCGCGCGGGGAAAGGCCTGCGCTGCGATAAATCGCGTCGATCACGCGCATGTTGGCCACCGCGTCGGTCCCGCCGGTCAGCGGTTCCGCCCGCCCGGCCAGCACGTCCACCATATGTGCCAGCTGGTGGTCATAGGTGGTGTCACCGGGAATCGTCTCCGTCCGGTCCGGCTGGCCATGCTGTTGGAGGGTGATTGTGTGCCCGCGATGCGGGTGGATCGGATTGTTGAAGGTCAATGAGCCTTTGGTGCCCTCGACATGCAGATGGATGCGCCGTGTCACGGTCTCCGACATGGAAGTCATGATCGAAGCGGTCACATCGCCCGGAAAGACCAGCCGCGCATGCGTCGAGATATCGACGTTCGGCCGGTCGCAATGGCACTCGGCGGACGCAACGGCGGGCTCGGTGCCTGCCATGGTCCGTACCATGTGGATACAATAACAGCCGAGATCCATCAGCGCGCCGCCGCCGGTCTCCAGCGTGTGGCGCAGTTCGCCGGGCCGGTAGGGGATGGCGACCGAAAAATCTGCCTCCATCGACAGGATTTTCCCGACATGCCCGCTGCGGACATGGCCGAGGGCGTGAACGAAGGCCGGGTGGAAGCGGTAATGGAATGCCTCCAGCAGGGGGCGGCCGGTCTCTTCTGCCGCCTGCTGCATGGCGGCCGCTTCGCCGGCATTCATCGCGAACGGCTTTTCGCACAGCACGGCCTTGCCGGCCCTGAGCGCGGCGATGCTGAGGTCGGCATGCCGGTTCGGGGGCAGGGCATTGTAGATCAGGTCGATGTCGCTGCGGGCGATCAGCGCGTCATAGCTGTCTGCCACATGCTGGATCTGGTGTTCGGCGGCGTAGGCAGCCGCGCGGCTGGCATCGCGCGCCGCCACGGCGACAACGCGGCAGTCTGTCCGGCGGCGGGCAGGTTCGATGATCGCTGGCGGCGCAATCTTTGCCGCCCCGAGAATGCCGATCCGGATCATGGAAACTCTCCCCCTGTCAGCTTTCATAGTGGCCGACCGGGCAGGTTTGTAAATGCGGCCGGTGCGGCGTGGCGGAGAGTCTTAACCAGTCCTTACGGCGATCTTTGGAATTTCGCCCATCCGGTAACCAAACAGAAAGGCTGTGGCCGGTTAATGGACCCTCCCAGGGCCGTTAATCTCAGGAGTGCCTATGCCAATGATGAATGATCTTACGGCGCACATCGCGAAATCCAGCGGCCTTGCGGAGCCTGATGCAAGGGCGGCCCTCGGCATCGTGCTTAACGCGGCTGAGCGTCAGGCGTCTCCCTTTGCGTCTGCCATGTTTACGACGCTTCCCGGTGCCCGCGCGCTTTCGGCCCGGACCGGCAGCGAAATCGGCGCCCCGGTTGGCGAGATCGCCCGCATGATCGAGCAGACTCCCGGCGGCAAGCGCCGTGTTGCGCGTGAAATGATCACGGCCCTCCACGCCATCGGGCTGGACCACCAGCATATCGGCGCGCTGCTCCCGGCGATCTCCGCCCATATGGAAGAGGTTCACGGCCTTACCGGGTTCGGCCATCTCGGCGACCTGATCGGCTCGGACCTCGACGGTGACATCACGGCCGATGACAGCGACACCAGGGCTGCCTGACCCGCCTGGAAAACCAGGAACAAATGCCGCCCCGCCCGGGCGGCTTTTTTTTGCGAAAAATGACAAATCCGGGTGATCCAGCCGGCGCCTTGCTGCGTAAACGCTCAGATACGTCTGGCGTCCCCCCCTCAAACAGACAGACGTATCGATCTACCCAAGGGCCAGGCTGCCACCTCCCGGCAGTCTGGCCCTTTCCCTTCGCGCCCGCCCTGTTTATGGAAAAGCGAACGAACAGGGGAATTTGCACACATGACGGCGACTGCGACGCTTCAGGCGGATGAGAAACTTGCGCTGGACCTGATGTCGGCCATCCGGGCCGCAGCGGAAGAGCTCTGCGCCCCGTCGCATGTGGATCTTGTTTCGGTGACGGTGGATGTCTCCGCCCGGTTCGACGATGCATCCCGGGCCGGTTTCGACACCCGGATCGACCGGCGCACACGCACCATCCTGTTCGCCGGTGGGTCCGCTACGATCGATGGCCAGGTCGTGATGAGCGCGACCGCCGTCTATTCCATCCGCCCCGCCTGAACCGCCCGCCCATCGAAGGCGCCTTCGGGCAGGGTGTCGAGTTCATTGCGGACCCGGGGCAGGGCTTCAGGGTGATTTTCCTGCAGCCAGATAATCATCTTTTCACGGATGAAGCAGCGCAGGTCCCATGCGTCAGGGGAGTTCCGCGCGCTCGCCAGCGCCCGTATGCGGATCGTATTCATGCCCGTATCCGTTACCTGCAGGTTCACGACGTCACCATCCCATAGCGGCGTGGCGCGGCAGATTTCCACCAGCTTGTCCCGCATGTCGGCCACCGGCGCCCGGTAATCCAGCGACCAGAAAACGCTGCCGATGATGCTGGCCGACTTGTGCGTCCAGTTCTGGAAAGGCTGTTCGATGAAATAGGAAACCGGCAGGATCAGGCGCCGCCAGTCCCAGATGCGGACCACGACGTAGAAGAGACCGATCTCCTCGATCCAGCCCCACTCGTCTTCCAGCACCACCGCGTCGTCTAGCCTGATCGGTTGGGTGAAGGCGATCTGAAGGCCGGCGATCAGGTTCGACAGTACCGGGCGGGCGGCAATGCCGACCGCGATGCCGGCGATCCCGGCGGAGGCGAACAGGCTGACACCGAACTGCTTGACGCCCGGAATGACGGTCAGGGCCGCGGCGACGGTGACAATGCCGACCGTGACAACCCAGATCCGCCGGACCACATCCAGGCGCGTCGCGGTTTTGCGCGCTTTCAGATTGTCAATCTGATTGAAATTCAGCCGCGCCAGCCGCCGCTTCATCAGCCCGTCGACCAGCGTGCCGATGGCCCAGCCGGTGGCGGCGATAAAACAGATCGAGGCCAGGATATCCGGCCAGTTGCCAAGCTTGTCCCAGTCTGGCGCCAGGCCCGTGTGCGGAACGGACAGGATTGCGGCGCCCATCAGGGCGAACAGGGCAGGGGGACGCGCGCGCTTCAGCCAGCGGATCCGCATCGCCAGCTTCAGTCTTTCCCGCTTCGAGCGTTTGCTGGCGGCTTCACTCTTGTCTTTGTTCCCGGCGATGACGGCGTTCCTTCCGGTGACGTCTTCTATATGTCCGGATATGCGAAAGCGGCGGGAAAGTTCAACAGAATGGACAGTTATTGCCCGTGAAACACGATGACCGACCTGTCACCGGGCATTTTCAAAGACATCCCGGGGCAACAGGGCGAAGATCGTCCCCCATTTGCGGCAAACCCGGCTTCAGTTTAATCAAAATCAGCAAAGTCTTTCCAATTGAGCTCTCATCTGGCAGCAAATGGTGCAGATAAAGAGACACCTAGGAGTATGTGCATGATCTTCTCCCGTATGCCGCGCCTGATGGCCGCCGGCGCAATGGCCCTTATTCTCGCTGCCTGCGGAGGCGGCGGCGGAGGGGCCACCGAGGATGTCCCGACGCTGCGCCGCGGCATCTCGGCCAAGGTCGACACGCTGGATCCGCACAAATCCTCGGCCCAGTGGGAGAACATCATCATCGGCGACATGTTCATCGGCCTGACGACCGATGGCCCGGACGGCCGCCCGCAGCCCGGCATGGCCACCAGCTGGGAAACAAGCCCGGACGGCCTCGTCTGGACCTTCCATCTCGGGGATTACAACTGGTCCGATGGCAATCCGGTCGTGGCGGATGACTTCGTGTATGCCCTGCGCCGTATCCAGTCTGTGGAAGTGGCGTCGCAATATGCCTCGCTGCTCTACCTCATCAAGAATGCCGGCGAGATCAATCGGGGCGAGCTGCCGCCGGAAGAACTGGGCGTCCGCGCCATCGATGACAAGACGCTGGAACTGACACTGGAATATCCGGCGCCGTATCTGCCGGGCCTGCTGACCCACTACACGACCTATCCGGTGCCGAGCCAGGCCATCGAGACTTATGGCGATGCCTGGATTCAGCCTGACAACATCGTGGTGAACGGCCCGTACAAGCTGGTTTACTGGCGGACCGGTGACCAGCTCGTCGCCGACAAGAACCCGACCGGCTTCGGCGCGGAGGATGCCTGTTTCGACCGCGTGGTCTATTTTGAACTGGAAGACCTGACATCTGTGGAGAACAAGATCCAGGCGGGTGAACTGGACCTCAACAATGCGTTTGACGGTGCCCGGCAAGCCGAAATCGAAGCCAAGCTGCCAGGCTGGGTCCACACCACGCCGGCCCTGATCACGACATACTGGGTGTTCAATTCCCAGAACGCTCCGTTCGATGATGTGCGCGTGCGCAAGGCGCTCTCGATGGCGCTCGACCGGGAGTTCATGGTGAAAAGCGTGCTTACGCCAGGCTATGTGCCAGCCTATTCCATGGTGCCGCCGGGGATCGACAATTATGATGCGCCGCGTCCGCATGTGGAGTGGGAAGACATGCCGCGCCAGGAGCGCCTCGCAGAAGCCAAGCGCCTTCTCGAAGAGGCCGGATACGGGCCGGACAATCCGCTGGCATTCGAATACATCCACCGCTCGACGGACGATAATCCGAAGGTCGCCCCGGTGGCGCAGGCAAACTGGGCCGAGATTGCCCCCTGGGTGAAGCCGACCATCGTGAAGCAGGACACCAAAGTGCTGTATGCGCGCCTGCGCCAGTCGGACTTCCAGGTCGCCGATGCCGCCTGGGTCGCGGACTTCGACGATCCGATCAACTTCCTCTACCTGCTGAAATCGGACACCGGCCAGCAGAACTACGGCAACTATAACAACCCGGAATACGATGCGCTGCTCACACGCTCGAACAGCGAACTCGACCTGAAGAAACGGGCTGAGACGTTTGCCGAGGCGGAAGGCCTGATGCTGAACGACTATCCGATCACGCCGATGTGGTTCCAGGTGACCAAGAACCTCGTGAGCCCGGATCTGACCGGGTTCGAGGACAATGCGAAGGACCAGCACCGCTCGCGCTTTATGTGCAGAAAGAGTATAAAGCCCGCGGAATAGGTGTTGCTGAACAGGGGGAGGCAGCATGAGCCACGACATGGAAGCCGCTGGCGCGGCCTCCCTTGGCGGCCTGACATCCGGCGAACACCATAAGGTTCAGCCGCCGGGTGAGCCGTGCCGGAATTGCGGCACGGTGGTGATGGATCGCTACTGCACCCATTGCGGCCAGCTTGCCTCGAACTTCCACCGGCCATTCTTCAGCCTCGTTGCCTCCAGCCTTGCGGACACGTTTGCGCTGGACAGCCGGCTGTTGCGGTCCGTGCCGATGCTGATGTTCCGCCCGGGCCGGATGACGCGGAACTATCTGGACGGCCAGCGCGCGCGCTACGTGCCGCCATTCCGCATGTTCCTGCTGGCTTCGGTGCTGTTCTTCCTCACCCTGTTCGGCCTGGGCGACCGGTTGGGCTGGTATGCCGACTGGTCGCTGAATCCGGGGGGCGGTGTGGAGCTCTCCCAGACAGACCGTGAGACGGCTATTGAGGAGCTGAAAGTCAGGCTTCAGCGTGATGACCTGTCACCGGACGGCAGGGCAGGGCTGGAATCGGCGCTCGCCCGCCTTGAATCCGGCGAACAGGTGGCCTTCGTCCGCGAAGACGGGACCGTGGACCGCGAGGCCCTTCACGGCATGATCGACCAGGCCATCGACCCCGATGCCTCGCCCGTCGGGGCCCAGACACTCCAGGCGGCGGGCGACCAGTTTGCCCGGGTATTCGAAAATCAGGACCGTTTCGCGGCCCGGTTCCGGGAGTGGGCGCCCCGGTTCAGCCTGATGTTCATGCCGCTTCTGGCATTGATGCTGACGGTCATCTACGTCTGGCACCGCAAGGTATATGTCTACGATCATGTGATCGTCGCTTTGCATTTCCAGACATTTCTCTACGGTCTGGCGACTCTGTTGCTACTGGTCGTTGCAATTCTGCATATCGGACCCGGCTGGCTGTCTCTTGCCGGCACAATCTGGGGGATCTGGTACCTGCATCGGCAGCTTCGCGTCACCTACGGAACCGGCTTTTTCATGGCGGCGCTTCGTACCTCCATTTTGCTAATTCTTGGCATAACCGTGCTTTTTCTGCTGGCGCTCGGGCTGGTTATCCTCAGTTTTCTGCTTACTTGACCCCATTTGCCTCTCAGACTGAGGCAAATAAACAACACCCGCCATTCTTTCGATGACAGAACAGTAACGATGCGTTGACGCTGCGGTGACGAGAGTCTTATCGATATGCCTAAGTTCGGATTTCAGGGGTCCGGACACGCGCCAGATGAGATGATTGGCGCAATTCAATTATTGGAGGTACTATAGTGAACGGGAAATCCATGAAGTCCCGCCTGCTTGCTTCGTCCGTCTTTGCGGGCGCAGCATTTATGGCGCAGGCGAGCTTGCTCGCCGTTGCCCAGGAAGTCGTCGTCGACGAAACGGTTGAGACCGTAACGACCGATGGGGATGAGACTGAATCACGTCAGGATACGGTTGTTGTTACCGGTTCGATTCTGCAGGGTGAAACGGCGTCGCCAGTCACCACGATGACCGCAGAGAACTTCGACGCACGCGGGATCGTCACGATCTCCGACGCTGTGACGAAGCTGTCCGCAAACAACGCCGGTACCATTCCGCAGAACTGGAACGCCGGTTTCAACTTCGCATCGGGTGCCACGGCAATCTCGCTGCGCGGTCTGACCACCAGCTCGACGCTGACCGTTTTCGACGGAATGCGCGTTGCGCCGTATCCGCTCGCGGATGACGGCCGCCGTAACTTCGTTGACCTGAACGCCATGCCGCAAAGCATCGTCGAGCGCGTCGACGTGCTGCGTGACGGCGCTTCGTCCACCTATGGTGCAGACGCCATCGCCGGTGTGGTCAACGTGATCACCAAGAAAGAGATCCAAGGCTTCCACGCCAACACGTCCTACGGCATCTCGCAAGAAGGCGATGCTCAGGAAACGATCTTCGATTTCGCAATGGGTCACGGCGATCTCGATCTGGACGGCTTCAACATCTATGTCGGTGGTGAATATAACGACAGCGAGTCGTACAATGTTTCCGACCGCGGATATCCGTTCAACACCTGGGACTGGAGCGACATCTGTGGCCCGTCCGGCAGCTGTATGGACAACCTGAACCCGAACGGCATCGAATATGATGGTTCGTATGACGGTCTGGGCACAACGCGCGTTCCGTTCATCCGTCCTTACGACTCGACTGACACCGCTGTTGGTCCGTACGAAATGGGGAACCCGGCGCTGGGTTGTGATGGTCTGACACCGCACGTTCTCACTGCTGACCAGGCTGCCCCGGGCGCATGGGAAGAAGGCCTCACGGTCTGTGAGCAGAACATCTACGGCGACTACTATCAGGCTGCGCCTGATATTACCCGTGGTGGACTTTCCGGTCGCGTGACCTTTAACCTGAACGAGAATGCTCAGGTTTATGCGCGTGGCGATTGGTACCGCGTGACCTCGCAGGCAATTTTCACGCCTTATGGCTGGGCAGGCCGCACTGCACCTCCGGGATCAGTCACCCTGTCGCCGGTCCTTCTGCCGGTTTATGTCTGCTCGACGGACATCGAAACCTGTGATGCGACCAATGGCACGCTGAACCCGCAGAACCCGTATGCTGCAGATGGCAACCAGGCTCGTATCATTGGATATCCGTCCCGGCGCCGTGGTGTCACGACCCAAGCGGACAACTTCCGTTTCGCAACGGGAATCGATGGTACATTTGCTGAAGACTGGAACTACAAGATTGACTTTACCGCATCGCACGTCGATCTCGACACCACGCGGTCTGGATACATCTTCCTGCAGAACCTGTTGAATGTGATCCACGATGGGTCGTTCAACTTCATCGACCAGACGCAGAACACGGAAGCTCAGTTGGATTACGTGATGCCGTCCTTCACCGGCAACTCGACGTCCGACATGCTGCAAGGGCAGGCGGTTGTTTCCCGCGACCTGATGGAGCTCGCCGGTGGTCCTCTGCAGGGCGCTGTTGGTGTTGCCTGGCGTGAAGAGAAGATCGATAATCCGAGTGCAAACCCGGCGAACGATCTTCACCCGAACGAGCGCTACTACAGCATCAACTCTGTTGGTGCCTCCGGTAGCCGTCAGGTGTGGTCTGGCTTCTTCGAAGCTGATGCACCGGTGCTCGATAACCTGAACGTGAACGTGACCGGCCGTTATGACAAGTATTCGTCTGGCCAGGAAAACTTCTCGCCGAAAATCGGCGTGATGTGGGAACCGGTCCCGACTGTGTCGCTTCGCGGTACATATTCGGAAGGTTTCCGTATTCCGAGCTTCAACGAAGCCTTCGGTCTGCCAACCACCGGATACATCTCCTCTGGTCTTAACACTGATAACCCGGGTGTTGCTGCCTTCATCGCATCGCACGCATCCAACCCGGCCTACACGGCTGGTACGTACAGCATCGGTCTGACCTCGTCCGGTAACCCGGAACTCGATCCGGAAGAGTCGAAGTCTTACACACTTGGTGTTGTCTGGGATCCGATGCCGGGCCTGCAGCTCACTGTCGATTACTGGAATATCGAGGTTTCGAACCTGATCACCAACGTCGATTATGCTCCGGCAATCGAGGCTTACTATGCCAACGGTGGCGCAGTGAACATTCCGGGTATCAACGTTGTTCCGGGTATCCCGGATGCGTCGAACCCGAACGCTCTGCCGCTGCTTGGCTTCATCGAGTACAGCTACACCAATGCTGACTCTCAGGAAGTCTCCGGTGTCGATTTCGCGGTGAAGTACCACAAGTCGCTTCCTTACGGGATCGAGTGGACCTCCGTTGCGAATGCTTCGTATCTCGACAAGTACGTGAAGACGTATGAAAACGGCGATACAGAAAGCTATGCCGGTACGCTCAGCCCGTGTGACGTGACGTCCTGTTCGGGTGCGCCTGAGTGGCGTGGCGACTGGCAGAACACCTTCGACTGGAACGACACGTCGGTCACGCTGACGGGTTACTTCACGCAAGGTGTTGATCTGGCCTCGACGGACTACGGTGGTGTCAAAGGTGATTGTGCAAACAACATCTACGCCTCTGTCTATCCGTACCTGGATGGCACCCCGTCGCTGTGTTCGTCGAAAGACATCATCAACTGGGATCTTTCTATCCGCCAGCAGGTCAATGAGCGACTTTCGGTCTACATGAACGTTCAGAACGTTCTGAATTCCGAACCGGAGTTCGATCCGAGTGCCGCTTACAACATCTACGGTTACAACCCGGCTTGGGACTCCGCAGGTATGCTCGGCCGTTACTTCCGCATCGGCGCGAAGGTGGACTTCTAGTCCAGCCTCGCTCTGCGAAAGCAAAATCGGGAACGGCGGTCCTTTGGGACCGCCGTTTTCTTTTGGCGTAACAAAATGTGACCCGGTACACGGCTCAGCGCAGCGCCGTAGACGGCCTGTATATTGTCTATAAATGGTGTTTGAGATGGTCTGCTGACATGGCCCTATCCAACCGGCCCAAAAACCGGTTTGCGGGGGAGGGCGGTGTCAGTCAGCTGCCCGCCAGCGGGCATAGATCGCCGTTGGCAGAAGGCGGCCGGAGTCCTTCTGGGGCAGGGCCATTTCGCCCATTTCCATTGTGCCGCCGAATGGCGCCAGCCGGTCTGACAGTGCCTGCGCGAGGGCGAGGTAGGACAGGCGGACGGCATAGGCGGTGAGGATCACGAAGCGGGGCCGGTCACTCAGCAGATCGCGTACAGTGTCCAGTAATTCCGGGAGATTTTCCTCGAAACGCCAGGTCTCGTTCTTGGGGCCACGGCCGAATTTCGGCGGGTCCAGGATGATGCCGTCATAGCGGTTGCCGCGCCGGATTTCGCGGGCGGTGAACTTCATTGCATCGTCGGCGATCCAGCGGATCGGCTTGTCGTCGAGGCCGCTCAGGGCCTGATTTTCCTTGCCATAACCGTTCGATTTGGGGCTCGCATCGAGGTGCACGACCTCCGCGCCGGCGGCGGCACAGGCGAGCGACATCATTCCGGTATAACCGAAGAGATTCAAGGCTTTGACCGGGGATCCTGCTGTGCGGATCTGCTCCTGGGCGAAGCGCCAGTGGACCGAATGTTCCTGGAAAATGCCCATGTGCCGGAAGGCGGTGCGCCGGGCGTTGAAGGTCAGTCCGTTCCAGCGCATCGGCCAGGTGTCCTGCGCCGCCGGGGACAGCACGTCCCAGTTTCCGGAGCCGTCCTCGTCATTGTTTTTACTGGAGAAACGGGCATCCGCGCGCCAGCTCTCAACGGGCCGGGCGGGTTCCCAGAAGGCTTGCGGATCGGGGCGGATCACGGTCTGGCTGCCGAAGCGTTCCAGCTTCTGCAGGTGGCCGGAATCGAGCAGGGCATAGTCTTCCCAGTCGTCGGCGATCAGCAGATTCGTCTCTGTTTTCATTGGAAATCCCGCTGCCGCCAGGCCTCATACACCATGATCGCCGTCGCCTGCGCCAAATTCAAACTATCCGCCCCGCCACGCATGGGGATGAGGACGAGCTGGTCGCATTCGGCTTCGACGGCGGGGGGCAGGCCGGCCTGTTCATTGCCCATCAGGATGACCGTATCCTGTTGCAGATCCACCAGATCGTGGCGGGCGGTGCCATTCACGGAGGCGGCGACGGAGGCGATGCCTGCCGTGCGGCGCCAGGCCTCGAACGCCGCGTGCGATGTGTTGGCAAATGGCATGTCGAACACCGACCCCATGGAGGCCCGGACGGCCTCGAAACTGTAAGGATCACAACAGGTTCCGACCAGGATAACCCCGTCCGCCCCGGCGCAGTCAGCCGTCCGCAGGATGGTGCCCAGATTGCCCGGATCGCGCACTTCATAGAGGGCGACGAAAAGCGACTTGCGCGGACTATGCCGGACTTCCAGCTGATCAAGCGCGACCTGACGCTGCTTAAAGGTGGCGATGACGGACTGCGCGTTGTCCTTGTGCGTGATCTTCGACATCAGCCGTTCCGGCACCAGCACCACACGCGCGCCGGCTTCCTCTGCCTTGTCGGTGAGGGCAGCGATGTGCGGGCGGTCTGCGACCGCTGCGGCGACGACCAGCGTGTCCGGCTGCCAGTGATTGGCGAGCCCCTGTTCCACGAGGCGCGCGCCTTCGGCCAGGAACAGGCCGCTGGCCTGACGTTCCTTTTTCCGCTCAAGCCCCTTCAGGGACTTGATCAGCGGGTTCGATGGGGAGGTGAGGGTTTCAGGCGGACGTTTCATGCGTTGTGGATCGCGTGCGGCAGACTCTTGCGACGGGTCCCTGAATAGGGCATCCCATCACAAAGGGAATGCCTAACAGGAGGTTAGCGGGGTCCCGAATGAGAGTGCTCGATTACCTGCTGGCGCCGGTCGCGCTGGCGGGCCTCGTGGCAACGGGATGGTGGGGGCTGTATCAGTCTCCGCAGCGGCCTGCAAACCTGGCCGTGCAGCTTGAGCAGGATGCCAACGCCGCCCTTGCCCGAAATGGATATGACTGGGCGCATGTGCGCATGAATGGCCAGCGGGCCGTACTGAAGGGGGCTGCCCCTTCGGACGATGCGGCCATGGCGGCTGCCGAAACGGTCCTGCACTCCGGCTGGGGGGGCGGGGTCATCGTCGGCGGCGTGACGGTCGTTGAGGTCGCGGTCGATCCCGGCCTGCCGGTCTCTCCGTTCGTGTGGCGGGCGCAGAAACTGCCCGATGGCCACATTATCCTGTCCGGAAATGTCCCCTCGCGCATGATCGCGAGCCAGATCGTGGCCGAAGCCGAAAAGCTGTCGGGCGGGCAGGCGCCGGAGAACCGTATGGAGGTCGCCGCCGGGGCGCCGGGCGGCAATTGGCAGGGCGTTGCGCGCTTTGGCCTGAGCATGCTGTCTGATCTGGATCACGGCAACGTCCGCCTGACGGACAATACGCTGCGGGTGAGCGGCATGCAGATCGACCCGGCAGAGCGTACCCAGGTGTCGGCCCGGGTGTCTGCACTGGCCGCGCCTTATCACGGCGTCCCGCTGATCTGGGGCCTGCCGGTCTGGACCGCCACGCACACGCCTGAGGGGCTGGTACTGGAAGGCAAGGTGCAGAGCGAGGCGCAACGCGGCGACCTGATCGCTGCCGCCCGGGATCATGCCGCCGGAGAGGTCATCGACCGGATGGAGCTCGCACCGGACATGCCGGATGGCTGGGTTGTGCTGGCGCAGGCGGGCCTGCCGGCCTTTGCGCAGTTCGGGGCCGGGGAGATGGGCTATTATCCGGCTGAGGGCGATGCCGGTCTGGTGCTTGAAGGCGAAGCCCCGGCCAGTCTGATTCAGACCGTGAAGCAGGATCTTGCCTCAGTGGATACGGGCCTTCCGGTCACGGTCTGGGCCGATCCGGTGGATGTGGATGTTCCGGAAATTGCGGGGATCGACTTTGCCGATGACCCGGCCAAGGCCTGCCAGTCAGCATTCGACGCAGTGCTGGCGGCAAATCCGGTCAGGTTCGATGACACAGGAACCGGCCTGTCCGGCGACAGCGGGCCTGCGCTCGATAAATTACTGGCTGTGTCACATCACTGCGCACCCGGCCTGCTATTCGAAGTCGGCGGACAGGCCGATTCGGCAGGGGCTTCAGATGGTGGGCATGTATCGGGCAAGGCCCGCGCGGAAGCGGTCGTGTCCTATCTGGTGGCAGCAGGGTTTGATCCTGCGCGACTGTCTGCGCTTGCCTATGGCCCCGACCAGCCTGCGCGGTCTAATGACAATAGCGACGGTCCGGTGCGTGACCGGCTGATAGAAATCAGAGTTCTCACACGGAGCGACTAATGGCTTGGCTTGTAACACATATGTGGATGGTGCTGGCTTGTGCGACCGTGTTTGCCCTGATCCTGGGCTGGTCTGTCCGCGGCATCCTGCTGACCGGCCGGATGCGCAAGGCCATTGTCGACAAGGACGTGGCCCTGACGGAGCTGGATCAGGCCCGTGATGAGGTTGAGCGCCTGTTTGCGGCCCAGCGGGCCCAGCGCGGCGAGGGCGGCAATGTGGCCGACGCCTCCGCGCGCAAGATTTCAGACCTGACGGCGGAGCTGCAGAAGGCGAAGACCGAGCTGGCGACCCTGAAAACCGAGGCGGCGAAGACGACCACAGCTGACCCGTCCGAAGCGAAGGCCGAGGGGGAGATGCCAACCATCGTCCTGCCGCCGAATCGCGGCGGGGCCGACGAGACAGCTGGCACATCGGAAGAGGCAGGCGCCGCCGCACCGGCGCAGGAAGACGCCGAGGCGCCGACACTGGTCTGGCGCAACCGGCATCTGGAAGCCCGTGTGCAGCATCTGGAAAGCCAGCTGGCCGGAATGGAAGCCGCCGCCCCGGCAGACGCGGCACCCGCGCCGTCAGAAGAGGCCGAACCTGTTGCTGCCCCGGCCGCCGCAGCGCTGTCGCCGGATGAGGAAGGGCTCTCCAAACTGAAATGGCAGGCCGATTATCTGAAGCAGCGTGTCGAGGCGCTGGAGGGGGAGCTGGCCAAGGCCCCGGCTGAAACCCCTGTCGTTGCAGATGAAGACCTGAACGAAGAAATGGCCCGCCTGCGTTGGCGCAACCGTTTCCTGGAAGGGCGGCTCGCCTATTTTGAAGGTGGCGCAGAGGAGGCGGCAGCCGAGACCGTCGCCGAAACGGCCATTGCAGAACCCGCTGGCGCAGAGGCCATGCTGGAAGAGCTGGAAATCGAAGATACTGCCGTGGACGTGACCGAAGCGGTCGAGGCGATTGCGGAAGATGTGTCTGCGGCTGAAGTAACTGCGGAAGACGCGGCGGACCCTGAATATGACGAGGTGGAGGACACCGAAGTCGAGGACGCGGCGTTCGATGCGCCGCCCGAGGCAGAGCCAGCCGTAGAGCCCGAGGCAGAGCCGGCCGTAGAGGATGAGGCGGAACCGGCAGGCGATGACGACGCCGAAGCCGCGCCGGTTGAAGCCGTGGAAGAGGCGGCGCCCGAAGAGGCTGCGATCGCGGATGAAGACATCGCGCCTGAAGATGACGGCTTCGAAGACGTTTCAGATGATGAAGAGGAGTCTCTCGCTGAAGCCGATCATGCCGATGAGGATGTGCTCTCGGACGAGGAATATGACGACGCGGACTTCGTCGAAGCGGATGACATGGAAGACGAGTCCGAAGCGGACGCCGAGGCGCCGGACGACTTCGACGATGCCGCCGAAGATGATGACGCCGAAGAATATGACGACGCCGAAGATGGCGACGAAGAAGATGACGGGGCTGAAGACGAGGACGACGAGACGTCCGACGAAGAAGAGTCCTGGGATGACGACGATGAGCCCGAAGACGATTTCGAGGACGATGAAGACGCCGGCTCAGAGGATGACGAAGCCTATGATGACGCCGGGGACCTTGAGGAAGACGAGGACCTTGAGGACGACGAGGATGAGTCAGACGCCGGGGATGATGACGAGTCGGACGAAGACGACGAACCGTCTGATGAAGACTGGGATGATGACGCCGAAGATGATGCGTCCGCCGAAGCCGATGACGCTGACGCTGAAGAAGAGCTTTCCGAAGAGGGCATGACGTCTGCCTCAGATGACACGATCGTGCGGGAACGCCCCATGGCGATGCCCGGTCCGGTCGCCGGGCATCCGGACGACCTGACCCTGATTGGCGGCATCGGGCCCAAGATCCAGATCCTGCTGAACGAACTGGGCGTCTGGCACTATGACCAGATCGCCGAATGGACGCCGGAAAATGTTGCCTGGGTCGACGAACATCTCAACTTCAATGGCCGTATCGTCCGCGAAGGCTGGGTCGAGCAGGCGGCTGTCCTGGTCCGCGACGCAGAAAACGTCTGATACATTCAGCCCGGGTTCAGCCGGAACCGGCGAGTCTTGGCGGCGTTCATCGTAGACGCGATTGCAATTTGAAGGCGGGCAGCTAACCTTGCGCTGCCGGAGTGAGGGAAAGCACATGACGAAACTGATCGATATCGACAGCGCTATTTTTGAAGGCGCACCGCGTGTGAACCTGTCCCGCCGGGCGATCATTTCCGGCCTGGCCGCAGGCACGGTGTTTCCGTTCATCAGCGGGTGCGAGACCAACCCGGCCACGGGGCGCAGCCAGCTGCTGCTGTTCGGCGATCAGGAAATCGCTTCCATGGCGACGACGGCCTGGACGGACATGAAATCGCAAACGCCGGTGACGGCGAACTCCCGTCTGAAAAACCGCGTGCTGCATGTCTGGGAAAAGACGGTGCACGGCGCCGAACGGAAGGGCGACATCGCCCCCGGGCAGAGCTGGGATGTGGCCGTGTTCGATACCGATGACGTCAACGCTTTCGTCATGCCGGGCAACCGGGTTGGCGTGTATCGCGGTATCACCGAGCTGACCGAGAACGATGACCAGTTGTCGTCCGTTCTGGGCCACGAGACGGGCCACGTTGTCGGCCGCCATGCCGCAGAGCGCCTGTCGGTGACGACGCTGGCGCAGACCGGGCTTGCTGTCGGCCAGATCGCCATCGCGCAATCGGACACGCTGTCGAAATATGGCGGCGCAATCGGCGCGTTGGGCGGCGCAGCCATGCAGTTCGGCGTGATCCTGCCCTACAGCCGGAACCACGAGCTGGAGGCTGACAAGCTGGGCGTCGATTACATGCACAATGCCGGTTATGATGTGCGCCAGTCCGTCCGCCTGTGGGAGCTGATGGGCGCCCAGTCCAAGGGCCAGCGGCCGCCGGAATTCATGTCCACCCACCCGGACCCGACCCGCCGGGCCCAGGAACTGGTGAAGTACATCAACTACAAGGGCTACGCCCTGATGTAGCCGGGCAGGGGCAGTCTGCCGCCCCCGCTTGACCCCAGGATACAGATGCGCCATACGCGCCGCTTCTGCGGGAGGCATGCCATGCCAGACCGCGGAGCCTCAATTGTAACCGGGCGGATCGAAAGACCACCGCCCCATCTGAAACGTTCGAGAGGACAATATGGCCAAGAAACTGCTGGGGCAGCTTAAGCTCCAGATCCCTGCCGGCCAGGCCAACCCGTCGCCGCCCGTCGGCCCGGCGCTCGGTCAGCGCGGCATCAACATCATGGAATTCTGCAAGGCGTTCAACGCCAAGACCCAATCCATGGAAGCGGGCCTGCCGGTACCGGTCGTTATCGACTATTACCAGGACAAGTCGTTCACCTTCATCACCAAGACGCCGCCGGCGACTGTGCTGCTGAAGAAGGCTGCTAAGCTGAAGCTCGGCAAGAAGCCTGCGTCCGGCGCCAAGAAGCCGGGCTACGACACCGTCGGCAAGGTCACCATGGCCCAGGTGCGTGAGATCGCGGAAATCAAAATGCCCGACCTCAACGCCAACGACATTGACGCAGCTGCCAAGATCATCGCCGGTTCCGCCCGCGCGATGGGCATCGAAGTTGTGGAGTAGGAACCATGGCGAAAGCAGGAAAGCGCGCACGCGCAATTGCAGAATCCGTTGACGCAAACAAAGCCTACACCGTCTCTGACGCTGTGGCGCTGGTGAAGTCCAACGCAAAGGCGAAGTTCGACGAAACCGTCGAGATCGCTGTGAACCTCGGCGTAGACCCGAAATACGCTGACCAGATGGTCCGCGGCGTGGTCAATCTGCCGGCCGGCACGGGCAAGGACGTCCGCGTCGCCGTGTTCGCGAAGGACGCGAAGGCCGAAGAAGCCACCGCAGCCGGCGCCGATTTCGTCGGTGCTGAAGACCTGATGGAAAAAATCCAGGGCGGCTTCATGGACTTCGACCGTGTCATCGCATCGCCGGACATGATGGCCGTCGTTGGCCGTCTCGGTAAGGTGCTCGGCCCGCGCGGCCTGATGCCGAACCCGAAAGTCGGCACCGTGACCCCGAACGTGGCCCAGGCCGTCAAGGACGCGAAGTCCGGCTCGGTCGAGTTCCGCGTCGAAAAGGCCGGTATCATCCACGCCGGCATCGGCAAGGCATCCTTCGCTGAAGGCGACATCGAAAAGAACGTCAACGCGTTCCTCGATGCGCTCGTGAAGGCTCGTCCGTCCGGTGCAAAAGGCACGTTCGTGAAGAAGATCTCGCTCTCGTCCACGATGGGCGCAGGCGTCACGATCGATAATGCAGAGGTCTCTCAGTAAACCTGAGCAGATCCTGATCTGAATCAAGAAAAGCCCGGCACCTTATGGTGCCGGGCTTTTCCGTTTCAGGGATGTTCTCAGGGGGTATTTTAGTTGTTTTCAGCCGTCACGATGATGACGGTGTCTTCCGTCGGCTGAACCGAGCGGGTCACGGCGACGTGGTATTCCATCAGGTCGGCGCTCTGCACCTGATTGACGGTCTGATCGACGACATCGGCGGCGCAGTTGGAGACGGCTGTCGGCCAGACGCCTGCGATGGCGCTGGAATCGCCATAGACGCTGCGGCAGTAATCGCGCGCGGACTTCTCGATGGACGCATAGGTTTCGGCGGCGGTCGCGCCGCGGTTGAAGCTGATGGCTGCCTCATCACCGGGTTGTGCGGTGGCGGTCATGCCGAATCCGGCGACAGCGAACGGAAAAGCAGCAAGGGCGAAGCGGATTTTCTGGAATTTCATGTCAGAACCTCTCATCTGGAACTGGACAGGACCTGAATTGATCCCGTCTTTGCGCCAGACACTTGTTCGATCTGGCGGTTTGGGTCCTGTGGGGAGGCTGAGGAAAACCTGATGTTTACATTAGGCCTTGTTTTTAAAGGAGTAAGTTTGACCTGATCGCTTCGGACATTCCGGTACCGGTGGGATATTCTCCCCTGGAAGCGACATCAGGCAGCGGCAGACAAGATGGCAGACACGGTCGGATCAGGCACAGAGGCAGAGCGGGAGCGGTCCAATTTCCGCATCGGCGCCCTGTTGGTTGAGCCGGACCACAACTGCATTTCGGACGAAACCGGACGCCACCGGCTGGAGCCGAAGGTCATGGAAGTGCTCTGCGTGCTGGCTGGCCGTCCGGGAGAGGTTATCTCCCGCCAGGAGTTGATCGACGAGGTCTGGGGTGTCGAGTACGGCGCCGATGAAAGCCTGACCCGGGCCATCTCGCTCCTGAGAGGCGTGCTGAACGCCGACAAGGACCTTCACTCGGTAATCGAGACCATACCGAAGCGCGGATACCGCCTGGCTGCCGAAGTCGGTGAGGTGGCCGAACCTGACGTGCCGGCGGTTACGGAGGCCCCGGAAGAACCGGTCGCCCCCTTCGTGCGGGAGCCCTGGCGCCGCGCCGCGGAAATCAGCCCCATCCGCTATGTGTCGGCCCTTGTCGTTCTGGCGATCATCATGCTGTGGACAGGGGTTATGATTGGCCGGTCGTCGAATGCCTCTGTGGGGGTGCCGGACAAGTCGATTGCCGTCCTGCCATTCGAGAATCTGAGCGGGAATGCCGAGCAGGATTATTTCTCGCGCGGTTTGTCGGAAGAGATCCGGACACTCCTGACCCAACTCGACGAGCTGAAGATTGCGGGCAGGAGCCCGCCATCTGTCGGCGCAGCGGAGGATCTTGATCCGCAGGCACTCGGCAGGAAGCTCAGAGTTTCCCACGTCCTGACCGGCAGCATCCGGTCGGACAATGACCGGATCAAGGTGTCGGCGGAGCTGATCGACACCAGCAGCGGATATCAGGTCTGGTCGCATGGATATGACCGGCTGCTCAGCGCTCAGAGCCTGTTCGATCTGCAGAAGGATATCGCCACCGACGTGGCCGGCGCGCTCAGCATTTCGCTGCACGTCCAGGAGCCGAACCGGATTCTGGGGTCCGACACCGACAGCCTGGAGGCCTACAATTACTTCCTCAGCGCCCGTGAGGCGGACGTCTTCGGCATGGGCGACCGGAGTGAACTGCTCGCCCTGCTGCACAAGGCGGTGGACATCGATCCCGACTATGGGGCGGCCCGGGTGGCGCTGGCCATGAATATCGGGGCGCAGGCCTGGGGCGCATCGACGCCGCAAGAGGCGCAGGCCTTTCTGGCGGAGGGCAAGGCGATGGCAGAGGATGCCGTCAGGCGCAATCCGGATCTGGCGCAGGCCTATACGGCTCTGGCGAATTTTCAGGCGCTGGACGACAGCTGGCTGGAGGCGGGCAAGGACAATCAGGCTGCGCTCGACCGGTCGCCCAATCTTCGCATTCTGCACGACCAGACCATCTTCCTGATGCGTGCCGGCCGGGTTGAGGAAGCGCTCAGCATTGCCCAGCGGGGGCAGTCCGCGGACCCGCTGAACCCGGATCGCGCCGCAACGCTGGCCATGGCCTATGCACTGCTGGGGCGGCACGAAGCCGCCGAGGCATCGCTGGAACATTACTGGACGCTACAATTGCCGCCGGGCAGCTGGGATGCCTATGCCTGGATTATCGAGATGCAGCGGCCACAGACACTGGAAAGCCTGACCGCGCTTTGCGAGCGGCTGGTCGGCGCCGACCCGTCGTTGAGAAACCTGCTGGCGCCGGTCATCTCGGCATTGCCCGACCGGGCCGCGGCGCTGCAGGTGGTGGAAAGCCTGTTCGAGGCGGGGGCAGGGGTGCATCCGAATCGATTTGAAATCCTGGCGGCGATCGCGGCGCAGCTGGATGATCCGGAGCTGGCGTTACGCATCTGGCGGCATGAGCTGGAGGGGACGCGTCTGCGGCTGATGCGGGTATGGGGCCCGGAATATGCCGACATGCGCAGACTGCCCGGTTTTGCTGGCCTGATGACCGAGATCGGGCTGCCGCCCTATTGGCGTAAGTTCGGCTGGCCGGACAGATGCCGCCCGGTTGGTGAGCAGGATTTTGAGTGCTTCTGACACTGCCGGGCTCGGGGGAGGGGTGGTCCGGTAAAGTCCGGGGTTGACTTTTTCTCACTGAGGGGGGTTGCAGGCTTGGGGATAAAGCGTTAACACCCCGCTCTTGACGGGAGTTCTCCGATATGCATTCGGCGGCCTCCCGTTTTCCTGTCCTAGACCATGGGTCACGTATTTATACGCGATAACGGCTTTTGGGCCACCTATGCAGACGGGGTGAGGCGTTGATTCGGTTCGGAAAAACAGGGCTTACCTGTTTTTGGCTTACCGGGGCAAGCGGCCAATCCCTGGGCAGGCGCTGGAAGGCCAACCGGCCAGAAGGCGATTACCAGGGCGGCCGGATGGTCCGGGCGCCTCAATGGAGACCCGCTATGGATAAAGCTGGAAAAAGTGCGGCTCTGGAATCCCTGAAAGGGGTTTTCGAAGAGTCCGGTGCGGTCGTTGTGACCCACTATACCGGTCTGTCTGTTGCGGAAATGACGAAACTGCGTGGCATGCTCCGCAAGGACGGTGCGCAGTTGAAGGTGGTCAAGAATACCCTGGCGCAGATTGCGCTTGACGGTAAGGGCGGCGACGAAGCCAAGGACATGTTCCAGGGCCCCGTTGCTATCGCCTTTTCACCTGACCCGGTGTCGGCTGCGAAAGCGGCTGACGAGTTCTCGAAGGAAAATTCGAAGCTCGTGATCATCGGCGCAGTGATGGGCGACCAGGTCCTCGACGCCAAAGGTGTCGAAGCTCTGGCGAAACTCCCCTCGCTCGACCAGCTTCGTGGCAAGCTCATCGGCCTCATCCAGGCTCCGGCAACGAAAGTTGCAGGCGTCCTGCAGGCCCCGGCTGGCCAACTCGCTCGTGTGGTATCGGCCTACGCCAACAAAGACGCGGCCTGAGCCATCGTTTCCGGAAACTGAAGACCCAATCAACCGAACCAAACAGGAATTACCAAAATGGCAGACCTTGAAAAAATTGCCGAAGACCTCTCGGCCCTCACCGTTCTCGAAGCCGCTGAGCTCGCAACCCTTCTCGAAGAGAAATGGGGCGTGTCGGCCGCTGCTCCGGTCGCCGTCGCAGCTGTCGCCGGTGGCGATGCAGGTGGCGCAGCCGCTGCTGAAGAGAAAAACGAATTCGACGTCATCCTGACGGAAGCTGGCGGCAAGAAGATCGAAGTGATCAAACTTGTCCGCGAAATCGTTCCGTCGCTCGGCCTGAAAGAAGCCAAAGAGCTCGTGGAAGGCGCACCGAAGCCGATCAAGGAAGGCGCTCCGAAGGCAGAAGCCGAAGAGATTCAGAAGAAGTTCGAAGCAGCTGGCGCCAAAGTCGAGCTCAAGTAAGCTCCGGCCGCTTCACATTCGGGTGGCGTTCGCGCGAGGCGTTGCCCTTTTAAAGACTAGCGCGGCGGTTCCTTTTTGGGGCCGCCGCGAACTCGCGTTCTGGCGATAAGGTTGTGGCCGAGGTGGCCGCGACGATAAAATTGGGATCCTGGGATGGCACTCTCCTTCACGGAAAAGAAACGTATCCGCAAATCCTTCGGGCGCATTCCCGAAGCCATCGAAATGCCAAACCTGATCGAGGTTCAGCGCGAATCTTACGAGCACTTCCTTCAGATGCACACGCCGTCGCAGCAGCGGACGGATGATGGCCTGGGCGGTGTTTTCAAGTCCGTGTTCCCGATCACCGACTTTTCTGAGCGCGCGACGCTCGAATATGTCTCCTACGAATTCGAACAGCCGAAGTTCGATGTTGAAGAGTGCATGCAGCGCGACCTGACCTTCCAGGCCCCCCTGAAGGTCCGTCTGCAGCTCGTGGTCTTCGATGTCGATGAAGACACCGGCGCCCGTTCGGTCAAGGAAGTCAAAGAGCAGGAATGCTATCTCGGCGACATCCCTCTGATGACCGAGAAGGGGACATTCGTCGTCAACGGCACCGAGCGTGTGATCGTCTCGCAGATGCACCGCTCGCCGGGCGTGTTCTTCGATCACGACAAGGGCAAGACCCACGCGTCGGGCAAGCTGCTGTTCGCAGCCCGCATCATTCCTTACCGCGGCTCCTGGCTCGACTTCGAGTTCGATGCCAAGGACGTCCTGAACATCCGGATCGACCGTAAGCGCAAGCTGCCGGCGACGACCATGCTGTACGCGCTCGGTTATGACACCGAGTCGATCCTCGACCTGTTCTACACCCACTCCATCTACCGGATGGACAAGAAGGGCTGGATCACTGGCTTCCGCGCCGATGCGTGGAAGGGTGTGAAGCCGGAATTCGACCTGATCGACGCCAAGTCCAAGAAGGTGATTGCCGAAGCCGGCAAGAAAATCACCGCCCTCAAGGCACGCCGCATCGCTGAAGGTGGCACGGATGAGATTCTCGTGCCGTCCGAAGCCCTCGTCGGCAAGTTCCTGGCGCGCGACGTCGTCAATCTCGAAACCGGTGAGATCTTCGGCGAGGCCGGTGATGTCATGGAAGAAGAGATCATCGCGGAAATGCGCGAATACGGCCTCAAGTCGATCGAAGTGCTCGACATTGATGGCTCGGGCCGCGGCCCGTGGCTGCGCAACACGCTGAAAGCCGACAAGAACGAAACCCGTTTCGAAGCCCTGTCCGACATCTACCGCGTGATGCGCCCGGGCGAGCCGCCGACCCAGGACGCCGCTGACGCCCTGTTCGGCCAGCTCTTCTTCGATCCGGAGCGTTATGACCTCTCGGCTGTTGGCCGGGTGAAAATGAACATGCGCCTTGGCGTGGCTGTGAAGGGCTATGAGTCCGCTGCCGACGACATGCGCGTTCTGCGTCACGACGACATTATCGGCGTCATGAAGGTCATCCTCGACCTGAAAGACGGCAAGGGCGAAGTCGACGACATCGACAACCTCGGCAACCGCCGCGTCCGTTCCGTCGGCGAGCTGATGGAAAACAACTACCGCATCGGCCTCGTGCGCATGGAGCGTGCGATCAAGGAGCGGATGGGCTCGGTCGATATCGACACGGTCATGCCGCATGACCTGATCAATGCGAAGCCGGTCGTGGCATCGGTGCGTGAATTCTTCGGCTCCTCGCAGCTGTCGCAGTTCATGGACCAGACGAACCCGCTGTCCGAGATTACCCACAAGCGCCGCCTGTCGGCACTTGGCCCAGGTGGTCTGACCCGCGAACGTGCAGGCTTCGAAGTGCGCGACGTGCACCCGACCCACTATGGCCGTATCTGCCCGATTGAAACGCCGGAAGGCCCGAACATCGGTCTGATCAACTCGCTGGCGACCCATGCCCGCGTCAACAAGTACGGCTTCATCGAAAGCCCGTATCGCAAAGTTGTGCAGGGCAAGCAGACCGACGAAGTCGTCTACCTCTCGGCCATGGAAGAAAGCATCTATTCGATCGCTCAGGCCAATGCCGAAGTGAACGACAAGGGCGAGCTGGCCAATGAATTCGTCAACGCCCGTGTGGCTGGCGAAGCGACCATGGTTCCGAAGGACGACATCCAGTACATGGACGTCTCGCCGAAGCAGGTTGTTTCGGTCGCTGCGGCGCTGATCCCGTACCTCGAAAACGACGATGCGAACCGCGCCCTTATGGGATCGAACATGCAACGTCAGGCTGTGCCGCTCGTGAAGTCGGAAGCGCCGTTCGTCGGCACCGGCATGGAAGCGGTCGTGGCCCGCGACTCCCGCGCGGCTATCGTTGCCCGCCGGGCAGGGGTGGTCGAGCAGGTCGACGCACTTCGTATCGTGGTCCGCGCGACAGACGAGATCGACCAGGGCAATTCCGGTGTCGACATCTACCGTCTCGCCAAGTTCCGCCGTTCGAACCAGAACTCCTGCATCAACCAGCGTCCGATCGTGAGAGTGGGCGATGTGGTTGCCAAGAACGACATCATCGCCGACGGTCCGTCCACGGACCTGGGTGAGCTGGCGCTCGGCCGTAACGTGCTCGTCGCGTTCATGCCGTGGAACGGCTACAACTTCGAAGACTCCATTCTGATCTCCGAACGCATTGTGCGGGACGACGTCTTCACCTCGATCCACATCGAGGAATTCGAAGTCGCTGCCCGTGACACGAAGCTCGGCCCGGAAGAGATTACCCGCGATATTCCGAACGTCGGTGAGGAAGCCCTGCGGAACCTCGACGAAGCCGGTATCGTGGCTGTCGGTGCCGAAGTGAAGGCTGGCGACATTCTCGTCGGCAAGGTCACGCCGAAGGGCGAAAGCCCGATGACGCCGGAAGAGAAACTCCTCCGCGCCATCTTCGGTGAGAAAGCCTCCGATGTCCGTGACACTTCGCTGCGTGTGCCTCCGGGCGATGCCGGTACGGTCGTTGATGTCCGCATCTTCAACCGCCACGGCATCGACAAGGACCAGCGTGCCCTTCAGATCGAGCGCGAGCAGATCGAGAAGTTGCAGGAAGACAAAGAAGACGAACAGGCTATCCTTGAGCGGAACATCTATGGCCGCCTTGAGGAATTTCTGGTCGGCAAGGACGCTGCTGCAGGCCCGAAAGGCTTTGAGCCGGGCCGCATCACTGCCGAAGCCATGGCGGAACTGACCCACAAGCAATGGTGGGACATCGCCCTCAAGTCCGAGAAGGCGCAGTCTGAACTCGACGCGATGCAGGAACAGTTCGATTCCTCGATCCGCGAGCTGGAAGCCCGCTTCAACGACAAGGTCGAAAAAGTGCAGCGCGGCGACGATCTGCCTCCGGGCGTGATGAAGGTCGTGAAGGTCTTCCTGGCTGTGAAGCGTAAGCTGCAGCCGGGCGACAAGATGGCCGGCCGTCACGGCAACAAGGGGGTTATCTCCAAGATCAACCCGCTGGAAGACATGCCGTTCCTGGAAGACGGTACGCCGGTCGATATCGTGCTGAACCCGCTGGGCGTTCCGTCGCGTATGAACATCGGTCAGATCCTCGAGACGCACACAGGCTGGGCCTGCCGCGGTCTTGGCCGGATCATCGACAATGCCGTCGACGAGTTCCACCAGAAGAACGATGTGAACGCACTGAAAACGGCCCTGACGACTGCCTATGGCAAGGACCAGGAAATGCCGGAGAGCGATGAGGAAATCATCGAGCTTGCCAGCAACCTGCGCAATGGCGTTCCGATCGCCACGCCGGTCTTCGATGGTGCGCGCGAAGCGGACATCAGCGAGCTTCTGGAACGTGCGGGTCTCGACTCGTCCGGCCAGGTGCGGATGTTCGACGGCCGTACCGGCGAGGCGTTCGCGCGTCCGGTGACCGTTGGCTACAAGTACCTTCTCAAACTGCACCACCTGGTCGACGAGAAGATCCACGCCCGCTCGACCGGTCCGTACTCGCTCGTTACGCAGCAGCCGCTGGGCGGTAAGGCCCAGTTCGGTGGCCAGCGCTTCGGTGAGATGGAGGTCTGGGCTCTGGAAGCCTATGGCGCCGCTTATACGCTGCAGGAAATGCTGACCGTGAAGTCTGACGACACGGCCGGCCGTGCGAAGGTCTACGAGGCCATCGTCCGCGGTGATGACACGTTCGAGGCCGGTATCCCGGAATCCTTCAACGTGCTCGTCAAGGAAATGCGGTCGCTGGGTCTCAACGTCGAACTCATCGAAGAGGGCGGCGGGACCAGAGAAGACGAGGCCGCCGCAGACAGCGAGACGGTGCCCGCCGAGTAGCGTGAAGACCTGACTGGAAGACCCCGCCGGGCCACCGGCCTGGCGGGACCTTCCGAGCCGAACGAGATTTTACCCAGGGCAGGGGCCCTCAGGCCCCCGGAAAAAAAGCCCACCCAAGGAGCAGACCCGAATGCGCCAGGACGTCGCCAGTATCTTCAACCCCAATACACCGGCCCCGACTTTCGAGGCTATTCGCATCTCGATTGCGAGCCCTGAAAAGATCCGGTCGTGGTCCTCGGGCGAGATCAAGAAGCCCGAAACCATCAACTATCGTACTTTCAAGCCGGAGCGCGACGGTTTGTTCTGCTCGCGGATCTTCGGCCCGCAGAAGGACTATGAGTGCCTTTGCGGCAAGTACAAACGCATCAAGTATCGCGGCATCACCTGCGAGAAGTGCGGTGTGGAAGTGACGCTGGCGCGCGTGCGCCGCGAGCGCATGGGCCACATCGACCTGGCTGCGCCGGTTGCCCACATCTGGTTCCTCAAATCCCTTCCGTCCCGGATTTCTTCTCTTCTCGACATGGCTCTGAAGGACGTCGAACGCGTGCTCTACTTCGAGAGCTATATCGTGATCGAGCCGGGCCTGACCGAATTGGAGCCGAAGCAGCTCCTGACGGAAGAAGAGTACATGGATGCCCAGGACAATCTGGGCGAGGACGCCTTCACCGCGATGATCGGTGCTGAGGCCATCCGTGAGATCCTCATGTCGCTCGATCTGCCGACCCTGGCAGAGACGCTGCGCGAGGACCTCAAGGAGTCGACCTCCGAACTGAAAACCAAGAAGGTCTCCAAGCGCCTGAAAGTGGTTGAGTCCTTCCTCCAGTCCCGCGCCAAGCCGGAATGGATGATCCTGAACGTGATCCCGGTTATCCCGCCGGACCTGCGTCCGCTGGTCCCGCTGGACGGTGGCCGCTTCGCGACGTCTGACCTCAACGACCTCTATCGCCGCGTGATCAACCGGAACAACCGCCTGAAGCGCCTGATGGAACTTCGCGCGCCGGATATCATCATCCGTAACGAAAAGCGGATGCTGCAGGAATCGGTCGATGCTCTGTTCGACAACGGCCGCCGCGGCCGCACGATCACGGGCACCAACAAGCGTCCGCTGAAGTCGATCTCCGATATGCTGAAAGGCAAGCAGGGCCGCTTCCGCCAGAACCTGCTCGGTAAGCGCGTCGATTATTCCGGCCGTTCGGTCATCGTGGTTGGCCCAAGCCTCAAGCTGCACGAGTGTGGCCTGCCGAAGAAGATGGCGCTGGAGCTGTTCAAGCCGTTCATCTATGCCCGCCTCGATGCCAAAGGCCTCGCAGGCACGGTCAAGGCGGCCAAGAAACTGGTCGAAAAAGAAAAGCCGGAAGTCTGGGATATCCTGGACGAGGTGATCCGCGAGCACCCGGTTCTGCTGAACCGCGCGCCGACGCTGCACCGTCTCGGCATCCAGGCGTTCGAGCCCAAGCTGATCGAAGGCAAGGCCATCCAGCTGCACCCGCTGGTCTGCGCCGCGTTCAACGCTGACTTCGATGGCGACCAGATGGCTGTGCACGTGCCGCTGAGCCTTGAGGCCCAGCTGGAAGCCCGCGTGCTGATGATGTCGACGAACAATATCCTCTCGCCGGCCAACGGTAAGCCAATCATCGTTCCGTCTCAGGACATCGTTCTCGGTCTCTACTATCTGTCGCTGGACCAAGACGAGCAGGCAGGCGAGGGCATGGTGTTCTCCGAGCTCGCTGAGATCGAGCAGGCGCTCGATTATGGCTTCGTCACGCTGCACTCCAAGATCAAGGCGATGTATGAAGGCGTCGACGAGGAAGGTAATCCGCGTCGCTGGATCATCGATACGACCCCGGGCCGTTACATGATCGCCAACATCCTGCCGCGCATGAAAGGCATCCAGCCTGACCTCGTGAACACGACGATGACCAAGAAAATGATCGGTAAGATCATTGACGAGGTTTATCGCCTGTGTGGCCAGAAGGCGACGGTCATCTTCTGTGACAAGATGATGGAACTCGGCTTCAAGGAAGCCTGTAAGGCCGGTATCTCCTTCGGCAAGGATGACATGGTCATCCCGGAAGCGAAGCAGAAGCTGGTCGCCGCGACGAAGGAGCAGGTCTCCGAGTATGAGCGTCAGTATGCAGACGGCCTCATCACGCGTGGCGAGAAGTACAACAAGGTCGTTGATGCCTGGTCGAGCTGTACCGACAAGGTTGCTGACGCCATGATGGAATCGGCCTCGAAGAACCAGGTCGCCAAGGGCGTTCGTAAGGCTCAGGTCAACTCGATCTTCATGATGGCCGACTCCGGTGCACGTGGTTCGAAGAACCAGATGAAACAGCTCGCCGGGATGCGCGGCCTGATGGCCAAGCCGTCGGGTGAAATCATCGAGACGCCGATCATCTCGAACTTCAAGGAAGGCCTGACCGTTCTTGAGTACTTCAACTCGACGCACGGTGCCCGTAAGGGTCTGGCAGATACCGCTCTGAAGACGGCGAACTCGGGTTACCTGACCCGCCGCCTTGTTGACGTCGCTCAGGACTGCATCATCAACGAAGATGATTGCGGCACCGAGAAGGGCATCGAGGTCTCCGCTGTTATGGAAGGCGCCGACGTTGTCGTGTCGATCAGCGAGCGTATCCTTGGCCGTGTTACGGGTGAGGATGTGAAGGGCGTTGATGGCAACCTGGTTGCCGTGGCGAACACCTACATCGATGAAGAGCTGGCCGACGCGATCGAAAAGGCCGGTGTTGATGTGATCAAGGTCCGTTCGCCGCTGACCTGCGAAACCAAGAACGGCATCTGTGCCCAGTGCTACGGCCGCGACCTCGCGCGCGGTACGCCGGTCAACCGCGGCGAAGCGGTCGGCGTCATTGCCGCTCAGTCCATCGGGGAGCCGGGAACCCAGCTCACCATGCGGACGTTCCACATCGGTGGCGCTGCTCAGGTGGCCGACCAGTCGTCCGTCGAAGCCAGCTTCGAAGGCACGGTCCGGTTCAAGGATGGCGAATTCGTCACCCGCAAGGACAAGACGATCGTCGTCGTGGGCCGCCGTATGCAGGTGGAAATCGTCGATGCCGAAGGCCGGACCCGTCAGTCCTTCCGTCCGGCGTACGGTACGCGCCTGATGATCAAGGATGCCGAGAAGGTCACGCCAGGCACATTGCTGGCGGACTGGGATCCGTTTGCCCAGCCGATCGTGTCGGAAGTCAAAGGCGAGGTGAAACTCGTTGACGTGATCGACGGCGTGTCGGTGCGGGAAGAGACAGACGAAGCGACGGGCATCTCCTCGCGCGTCATCATCGACTGGCGCTCGGCCACCAAGTCGGCAGACATCAAGCCGTCGGTTCAGATCGTGGGCAAGGACGGCAACCCCGTCAAACTGCCGAACGGCTCTGACGCCGTTTACCTCCTCTCCGTGGGAGCGATCCTCTCGGTTGTCGATGGCGACATGATCGAGGCAGGCGATACGCTTGCCCGTGTCACGACCGGCGGTGCGAAGACGAAAGACATCACCGGTGGTCTGCCGCGTGTTGCCGAACTCTTCGAAGCCCGCCGTCCGAAGGATCACGCGATCATCGCCGAAGTGGACGGCAAGGTCCTCTACGGCCGCGACTACAAAAACAAGCGTCGCGTTTCGATCGTTCCGATGGAAGAGGGTGGCGATCAGGTCGACTACCTGGTCCCGAAAGGCAAGCACCTGGCCGTTCAGGATGGCGACTTCATCAAGCGTGGTGAATACCTGATGGACGGTAACCCGGCGCCGCAGGACATCCTGTCGACGCTCGGCGTTGAGGCGCTCGCCAATTACCTCATCGATGAGGTGCAGAAGGTCTACCGTCTGCAGGGCGTGCCGATCAACGACAAGCACATCGAGGTGATCGTTCGCCAGATGCTGCAGAAGATCGAAGTGACGGATCCGGGCGATACCGGCCTGATCACGGGCGAGCATGTCGACGTCATCGAGTTCGACGAGGCCAACGAAGCTGTCCGCAAGTCCCGCAAGAAGGACCAGCAGGAAGCCAAGGGCATGCCGCTTCTGCTTGGTATCACCAAGGCGTCGCTGCAGACCCGGTCCTTCATCTCGGCAGCCTCCTTCCAGGAGACGACCCGCGTCCTCACCGAAGCCGCTATCCAGGGCAAGGTGGACACGCTGGAAGGCCTCAAGGAGAACGTCATTGTTGGCCGCCTGATCCCTGCGGGTACCGGTTCGGGCATCCGCTCGTACCGCCGCGTGGCCGCAGACCGCGACCAGAAGCTGAAGGCGAAACGTGCGGCGGCTGTCCAGAAGGCAGCGGAAGAAGCCGCAACGCTCACCAGCCTGCCGGCACCGGACAAGGCCCCGGTCGAGGAATAGACTCGAAGATCCGGGCGCAAGCCCTTGAACCAAATGGAAAAGCCTGCCAGATTCGGCGGGCTTTTCTGCTTTTGGAGGAGGCGTTTGCCCGATGCAGTTTGAGCGTTCGGACCTGATCGGCGGGGCCTGTGCGGTGCTCGCGCTCGGCCTGATTGCCTGGCTTTCGCTCGACAGCTGGGCGATTACGCAGTGCGAGCAGATCCTGAACACGGCGCCGGCAGGGGAGGCCGGTCTGGTCTCGCCGGAGCAGGCGCGATGCCTGAAGCGGCAGAACCTGCGTCCCGTAACGGAAAACTAGCTGTTCCGGGACAGCTTACGACCCTTGACGCAGGCGCCCGGTAGGCTTACACGCCACGCATTGTCAGAGAGGCCCCGGGATGAGAGTCCTTTCGCCGCACCGGATCTGAACTGATCCGGCCAATCTGACCCCCAAGTTTTCGCCCCGTCCCGGAAGCCCTTTGGGGGCATTCGGGGCATCATCACGTTAGCGGCCCATCGGGCCAGAGTTAAAGAGACAGAAGGCCCGAATGCCCACGATCCAGCAGCTCATTCGTTCGCCGCGTTCGCCTAAGCGCTCGCGGACCAAAACCCCGGCCCTCAAGGCCTGCCCGCAGCGCCGCGGCGTTTGCACCCGTGTTTACACCACGACACCGAAGAAGCCGAACTCGGCTCTCCGGAAAGTGGCCAAAGTACGCCTGACATCGGGGTTTGAATCGCTCTGCTACATCCCGGGTGAAGGTCACAATCTGCAGGAGCACTCTGTGGTCCTGATCCGCGGTGGCCGTGTGAAAGACCTTCCGGGTGTTCGCTACCACATTGTTCGCGGTGCGCTCGACACCCAACCCGTCAAAAACCGTAAGCAACGCCGCTCGCATTACGGCGCCAAGAAGCCGAAGTAAGAGGTCAGCTCATGTCCCGTCGTCACCGCGCCGAGAAACGCGAAGTCCTTCCCGATCCGAAGTTCAAGGACATCATCGTCACCAAGTTCATGAATCAGATCATGCGCGACGGCAAAAAGTCCGTCGCCGAGCGCATCGTCTATGGTGCGTTCGACCTGGTCGAATCCCGCGCCAAGAAAGATCCTGTGGAAGTGTTCCACAACGCGCTGGAATCTGTTGCGCCGGCGGTTGAAGTCCGTTCGCGCCGCGTGGGTGGTGCCACCTACCAGGTTCCGGTCGAAGTTCGTACAGAACGCCGTCAGGCCCTGGCGATCCGCTGGCTCGCTGCTGCCGCTGCCGGCCGCAACGAGAACACCATGCGTGAGCGCCTCGCAGGTGAACTGATGGATGCAAGCCAAGGCCGCGGCAACGCCGTGAAGAAGCGGGAAGATACCCACCGCATGGCCGACGCCAACAAGGCGTTCTCACACTACCGCTGGTAATCAGCACTGGAAATTCGGGGCGGTCGCGGGTAACGCGCCCGCAGATTGCCCCCTTTTCCTCCCGGAAAGCAGACACGAAGGTTGACCAACATGGCCCGCGAATTCCAGCTGGATCGCTACCGTAACTTCGGCATCATGGCCCATATTGATGCCGGCAAGACCACGACCACCGAGCGGATCCTTTACTACACCGGTAAGTCGCACAAGATCGGCGAAGTCCATGATGGCGCAGCCACGATGGACTGGATGGAGCAGGAGCAGGAGCGTGGCATCACGATCACCTCTGCTGCCACGACCACGTTCTGGTTCCGGACCGAAGACGGCGAAACCCCGACCGGCATTTATGGCGACACGCCAGAGGAAGCGAAATTCCGCTTCAACATCATCGACACCCCCGGACACGTTGACTTCACTATTGAAGTTGAGCGTTCGCTGGCCGTGCTCGACGGTGCTGTCTGCGTGCTGGACGCAAACGCCGGTGTTGAGCCGCAGACCGAAACGGTCTGGCGTCAGGCTGACCGCTACAAAGTTCCGCGCATTGTGTTCGTCAACAAGATGGACAAGATCGGCGCTGACTTCTTCAACTGCGTGAAGATGATCAAGGAACGCACGGGCGCGACGCCTGCGCCGATCCAGTTGCCGATCGGTTCTGAGACTGAACTCGAAGGCCATGTCGACCTGATCACCATGAAAGAATGGGTCTGGGCCGGTGAAGACCTCGGCGCCAGCTGGGAAGTCCGCGAAATCCGCGACAGCCTGAAAGACCTGGCTGAAGAATGGCGTTCCACGCTCATCGAGACTGCGGTCGAGATGGACGATGATGCCATGGAAGCTTACCTCGAAGGCAATGAGCCGGACGAGGCCAAGCTGCGTGAGCTCATCCGGAAGGGGACGCTGTCGCTGTCCTTCGTGCCTGTGCTGGCCGGATCGGCGTTCAAGAACAAAGGCGTGCAGCCGATGCTGAACGCTGTGATCGACTTCCTGCCGGGTCCGCTGGACGTGCCGCCTTACATGGGCTTTGCACCGGGCGACGAAGAAGAGACCCGTAACATCGAGCGTAAAGCTGACGATTCGCAGCCGTTCTCCGGTCTTGCCTTCAAGATCATGAACGACCCGTACATGGGCACGCTGACCTTCACGCGTATCTATTCCGGTACGCTGTCGAAGGGCGACAGCTTCATGAACTCGACCAAGGGCAAGCGTGAACGCGTTGGCCGTATGGTGATGATGCACTCCAACAAGCAGGACGAGATCACGGAAGCCTATGCAGGCGACATTGTGGCGCTCGCCGGCCTGAAGGAAACGACCACGGGTGACACGGTGTGTGATCCGAACAAGCCGGTCGTGCTCGAAACCATGACCTTCCCGGATCCGGTGATCGAGATCGCCGTCGAGCCGAAATCGAAGGCTGACCAGGAAAAGATGTCGGTTGGTCTGCAGCGTCTTGCTGCCGAAGATCCGTCCTTCCGTGTCGAGACCGATCACGAGTCTGGCCAGACGATCATGAAAGGCATGGGCGAGCTTCACCTCGACATCCTGATCGACCGTCTGAAGCGCGAATTCAAAGTCGAAGCCAATATCGGCCAGCCGCAGGTGGCTTACCGTGAGAAGCTCGGCCGCGCAGCTGAGATCGACTTCACGCACAAGAAACAGTCCGGCGGTACCGGCCAGTTCGCGCGTGTCAAGCTGCAGTTCGAGCCGCTTGAAGCAGGTTCCGGCTTCGTGTTCGAAAGCACAATCGTCGGCGGGTCTGTTCCGAAGGAATATATCCCGGGTGTCGAGAAGGGCCTCGAAATGGCCAAGGAAAACGGCCTGCTGGCCGGCTATCCTGTCACCGACTTCAAGGCCAAGCTGGTCGACGGTGCCTTCCACGATGTCGACTCGTCCGTGCTGGCGTTTGAAATCGCTTCCCGTGGTGCGTTCCGTGAGCTGAAGAGCCAGGGCGATCCGCGCCTGATGGAGCCGATCATGAACGTGGAAGTCGTGACGCCGGAAGACTATATGGGCGACGTGATCGGCGACCTGAACTCCCGCCGTGGCCAGATCCAGGGCTCGGAGCCGCGCGGCAATGCCGTGGCGATCAAGGCGTTCGTGCCGCTGGTCAATATGTTCGGCTACGTGTCCGACCTGCGCGGCATGTCCCAGGGCCGGGCACAGTTCACGATGCTCTTCGCTCACTATGATGAGGTTCCGCGTGCGGAAGCTCAGAAGATCATCTCGGAAGTTTCTGGTTCTTAAGGAAATCCGGCCGGAGTTCCGGCCAACAGTTTGAATGAAGGAGAGGCCCGATGGGCAAGGCAAAGTTTGAGCGTAACAAGCCGCACGTGAACATCGGCACGATTGGCCACGTTGACCACGGCAAGACGACGCTGACGGCAGCGATTTCGATGGTGCTGTCAGAAGCATCAGGCGGTGAATCGAAATCCTATGCAGACATTGACTCTGCACCGGAAGAGAAGGCGCGCGGGATCACGATCAACACCGCGCACGTGGAATACGAGACGGCCAACCGTCACTATGCCCACGTCGACTGCCCCGGACACGCTGACTATGTGAAGAACATGATCACGGGTGCGGCTCAGATGGACGGCGCGATCCTGGTTGTGAACGCTGCTGACGGCCCGATGCCGCAGACGCGTGAGCACATCCTGCTTGCCCGCCAGGTTGGCGTGCCGGCGCTGGTCGTGTTCCTGAACAAGGTTGACCAGGTTGACGACGAAGAGCTGCTCGAGCTCGTCGAAATGGAAGTGCGCGAGCTTCTGTCGTCCTACGAATTCCCGGGCGACGAGATTCCGATCATTGCCGGGTCTGCGCTGGCGGCTGTCGAAGGCCGTGACGATGCAATCGGCAAGGACAAGGTGCTTGAGCTGATGGCGGCTGTGGATGAGTACATCCCGACGCCGGAACGTCCGCTGGACAAGCCGTTCCTGATGCCGGTGGAAGACGTGTTCTCGATCTCCGGCCGTGGTACGGTTGTGACCGGCCGTGTTGAGCAGGGCATCCTGAAAGTGGGCGACGAGATCGAAATCGTCGGTATCCGCGACACCACGAAGACGACCTGCACGGGCGTTGAAATGTTCCGCAAGCTGCTCGACCAGGGCCAGGCTGGCGACAACATCGGCGCGCTGCTGCGCGGTGTGGACCGTGAAGGCGTTGAGCGGGGCCAGGTGCTTTGCAAGCCGGGCTCGATCACGCCGCACACGAAGTTCGAAGCCGAAGCCTACATCCTGACCAAGGAAGAGGGTGGCCGTCACACGCCGTTCTTCACCAACTACCGTCCGCAGTTCTACTTCCGTACGACGGACGTGACGGGTGTTGTGACGCTTCCGGCCGACAAGGAAATGGTCCTGCCGGGCGATAACGTGAAAATGGACGTTGAGCTGATCCAGCCGATCGCCATGGACCAGGGCCTGCGCTTCGCTATCCGCGAAGGTGGCCGCACGGTCGGCGCCGGCGTCGTCTCGGCCATCAAGGACTAAGTCCTTAAGGCCAACGCCTCAAAGAATCGAAAAGGCCGCCCAAACTGGGCGGCCTTTTTGTTTGCGCGGACAGGTTGGCTGGTACACCCCGATCAGGGTCGCTTGTCCTGCCTGCCTGTGTAGACGGGATCAGTTGCCGGGACAGGCCAGATAGGCGAGGCGTCGTTGTTCGACACGCGCGCGCGACAGGGTGTCGAGGATAAGGCCCGCTGTCACCGAGAGCGCGGCCACAATGCCGAGCGCGACAGCGCCGATCAGCGTCGGGAAGCGCGGGACAAGGCCCGTCTCGATATAGGTCAGCAGGACCGGCACGATCAGGCCAGTGGCGAGGAGGGCAAGCACGGCGCCGGCTGCACCGAAGAACTCCAGCGGTTTTTCATCGCGAACAAGCCGGGCGATAACGCGCAGAATCCGGAATCCGTCCCGGAATGTGTTCAGTTTGCTGGTCGAACCCTCGGGGCGGGCGAAATAAGGGGTTTCGACCTCCATGCAGGGCAGGCGCAGGTGCAGAGCATGCACCGTCAGTTCCGTTTCGATCTCGAACCCGTCGGATAGGGCAGGAAAGCTTTTCACGAACCGGCGGCTCATTACGCGGTAACCGGAGAGCATGTCCTGAAAACGATTTCCGAACGACAGGTGGACCAGCCCTGTCAGCAGGCGGTTCCCGAATTTGTGCCCGTTCCGAAAGGCGCCTTCGCCCTCATAATTGCGTGCGCCGTTGATCATGGCCAGGCGGCGGTCCTGGAGCATCTCAATCAGAGCGGGGGCGGCTTTCGCGTCATACGTTCCGTCCCCGTCGGCCATGACATAGATGTCTGCATCGACATCTGAGAACAGGCGGCGGACGGCATTGCCCTTGCCCCGATAGCTTTCGAACAGCACTTCGGCGCCTGCTTCACGAGCTACGCGCGCAGTGTCATCGCTGGAATTGTTGTCACAGACGTAGATGTCTGCATCTGGCAGCGCATCCCGGAACCTTCGAATGACATGGCCGATGGTCACGGCCTCATTATAGCAGGGAAGGATCACAGCCACGCGCGGTTGCCGGGGCGTTGCTTCCGGCTGGAGCGGGAACGATAGAAGTCGCCTGTTCATGTTTCGATCCGTTTCTGTTTGCGCGCTGCCTTGCCGAAAGTCCGGAATTGCCGATCGGAGGCAAAAGAGGTCTTTCGATTCAGCTAAGTGCGTGCTGATTGAGCGGAATATGGCAGGGGATCGTTACTATTTACAGAATCGGCCGCCTGACAGCGATTCTGCGACCTGGAGGGGGTGGTAAGCCTGCCAATGGTGGTTCAGAGGGCTTTGCAAAAGGAGAGCGCGGCGGAACATCGGGCCTCTGAGAGGGAAGGCGCCGCTTTCACCGCAGAAATCCGCACATGAGTCAGTTGACGTGGGGCTGCCAATCCCATAAACCCCCGACTTCGCCGGGATGGCAGCGCTTTTTAATCAGCGAACGCTCCCTCGAAACAGACAATTCAATCCCACGGACGCCCGGGCGCATGCTGTTTGCCCACGGGCGGATGTGTTTTGTGCGGACGGACCGAGACGATGGAACGACAAAATATCCGGATCAGGCTGAAAGCCTTCGATCACCGCGCCCTCGACATGTCGGCGAAAGAGATCGTGAACACGGCAAAGCGCACGGGCGCTGAAGTCAAAGGCCCGATCCCGCTGCCAACACGTATCGAGCGCTTCACCGTGAACCGCTCGCCCCACATCGACAAGAAATCCCGCGAACAGTTCGAGATCCGCACGCACAAGCGTATCCTCGACATCGTGGATCCGACCCCTCAGACCGTCGACGCCCTCATGAAGCTCGACCTGTCCTCCGGCGTCGGCATCGAAATCAAGCTTGAGGGAGGCCGTTAATGGCTCTGCCAGCAGCCCGTACCGGCGTGCTTGCCCGCAAAGTCGGCATGACGCGCGTATTCGATGAGCAGGGCCGTCACGTTCCTGTGACCGTCCTGTCGCTCGACGGCTGTCAGGTCGTCGGCGTGCGCACGGAAGACGAGCGCACCGTCACCACCAAGAAGGGCGGGGAAGTTACCCGCACCGACGGCTACAAGGCCGTGATCATGGGTGTCGGCGAAAAGAAGGCCAAGCGCACGTCCAAGGCGATGCGCGGCCAGTTCGCGAAAGCCGGCGTCGCTCCCAAGCGCAAGCTGAAAGAATTCCGCGTCTCCGGCGACCTGCCGGAAGTCGGCGCGATGGTCCTTGCTGATCATTTTGCTGTCGGCCAGAAAGTCGACGTCGCTGCGCTGACCATCGGTAAAGGTTTCTCCGGTGCCATGAAGCGCTGGAACTTCGGTGGCCTCCGCGCGACCCACGGTGTTTCGATCTCTCACCGTTCCCACGGTTCGACCGGTGCAAACCAGGATCCGGGCCGCGTCTGGAAAGGCAAGAAGATGGCTGGTCATTACGGCGTTGAGCGCGTGACCACCCAGAACATCGAAGTCGTCCGCACGGACGTCGATCGTGGCCTGATCCTCGTGAAGGGCGCAGTTCCCGGTCACGATGGCGCCTTCGTCGAACTCCGCGACGCTGTGAAGAAGGCTCCGCACGCTGATACGCCGGCAGCTGGCTCGTTCAAGGCCGCTGAAGGCACCACCAATCAAGAGAGCGCCGAATAATGGAACTCGCAGTCAAAACCCTGGCTGGCAAAGCTGCTGGCAATATCACGGTCGACGATGCGATCTTCGGAATCGACGAGATCCGCGACGACATCCTGCAGCGCACCGTTCGCTGGCAGCTCGCTCGCCGTCAGGCCGGTACGCACAAGACCAAGTCGCGCAGTGAAGTGAACCGTACGACGAAGAAGTATATCCGCCAGAAAGGTTCCGGCGGCGCACGTCACGGCTCGCGCAACGCACCGATCTTCGTCGGTGGCGGCATTGCTCACGGCCCACGTGTCCGCAGCCATGCCCACGACCTGCCGAAGAAAGTCCGCAAAATGGCTCTGGCCCATGCGCTGTCTTCGAAAGTGAAGGGCGAGGCGATCCTCGTTCTGGACGACGCTGTGCTCGCCTCCGCGAAGACGAAGGAACTGGCTGGCCAGTTTGCCGGTCTCGGCATCGAGAACGCACTGATCATTTCGGGTTCCGCAGTTGACGAAAACTTCGCCAAGGCTGCGCGCAACATCCCGAACATCGACGTGCTGCCAGTCGCTGGTCTGAACGTTTACGACATTCTGCGCCGCAAGACGCTGGTCATCACCAAGGAAGCTGCCGAGGGTATCCAGGCGCGCTTCGACGGATCGAAGGAGGCCTGATCGTCATGGCTGACGTGCAACCCCACCACTACGACGTCCTGCGCCGTCCTCTCATCACCGAGAAGTCGACGCTGGTCGCCGAACAGAACAAGATCGTGTTCGAAGTCGCTATCGATGCTGACAAGAAACAGATCAAGGACGCAGTCGAGACCCTGTTCAAGGTCGACGTGACCAAGGTCAACACGATCCTCCAGAAGGGCAAGACCAAGCGCTTCCGTGGCTATGCCGGACGTCGTTCCGACATCAAGAAGGCCATTGTGACGCTTGCCGAAGGCCAGTCTGTCGACATCACGACGGGCCTGTAAGCGGGAAGGACGAATATTATGGCACTGAAGACATTCAATCCGACTTCGCCCGGCCGCCGCCAGCTCGTTCTGGTCGACCGTTCCGAGCTCCACAAGGGCAAGCCGGTCAAGGCACTCACAGAGGGTCTGACCAAGAAGGGCGGACGTAACAACAAAGGCCGCATCACGGCACGCCGTATCGGCGGTGGCGCGAAGAAGCTGTACCGTAAGGTCGACTTCAAGCGTAACCGCTGGGACATTCCGGCGACCGTCGAGCGTCTGGAATACGATCCGAACCGCACGGCCTTCATCGCGCTGATCAAGTATGAGGACGGCCTGCTGTCCTACATCATCGCGCCGCAGCGTCTGGAAGTTGGTGATACCGTCATCACGTCCGCAACGGCTGACATCAAGCCGGGCAACACGCTGCCGCTGAAGAGCATCCCGGTCGGGACGATCATTCACAACATCGAGCTGAAACCGCAAAAGGGCGCCCAGATGGTCCGCTCTGCCGGTACCTACGCCCAGCTCGTCGGCCGCGACGGTGGTTATGCTCAGATCAAGCTCACCTCGGGCGAACTGCGCATGGTTATGGATACCTGCCTGGCGACCGTCGGTGCTGTGTCCAACCCGGACAACATGAACCAGGTGCTTTCCAAGGCCGGCCGTAAACGCCACCTCGGCAAGCGTCCGTCTGTCCGGGGTGTTGTGATGAACCCGGTCGACCACCCGCACGGTGGTGGTGAAGGTAAATCGTCCGGCGGACGTCACCCGGTGACGCCGTGGGGCAAGAAAACCCGCGGTCCCAAGACCCGCAAGAACAAGGCTACGGATCGCCTGATCATCCGTCGCCGTAACGCGAAACGCTAACAGGAGCCACGAGACATGCCCCGTTCTGTCTGGAAAGGCCCGTTCGTCGACGGCTACCTGCTGAAGAAAGCAGAGGATGCCCGTTCCTCCGAGAAGCGCACTGTGATCAAGACCTGGTCCCGTCGCTCGACGATCATGCCGCAATTCGTTGGCCTGAACTTCCAGGTCCACAATGGCAACAAGTTCATCCCCGTTACCGTGTCGGAAGAGATGGTGGGTCACAAGTTCGGCGAATTCGCCCCGACCCGTACCTACTACGGCCACGGCGCGGACAAGAAAGCGAAGAGGAAGTAAGCCATGGGTAAGGCCAAGAATCCTCCGAAGCAGGCCACGAACGAGTCGCGCGCTGTTCTGCGCATGTATCGTTCCAGCCCGCAGAAGCTGAACCTGCTGGCACAGCAGATCCGCGGCCTTCCGGTCGAGCGGGCGCTGGCTGAGCTTCAGTTTTCGCCGAAACGTCCGGCCAAGGATGTCCGCAAGCTGCTGCAGAGCGCTATCGCGAACGCTGAGAACAACCACAACCTCGACATCGACAGCCTGGTCGTCGCCGAGGCCCACGTTGGCAAGAACCTGGTGATGAAGCGTATTCGGGCCCGTGCCCGTGGCCGCGCTGCACCGATCCAGAAACCCTTCGCGCAGCTCACCATTGTGCTGCGTGACACGAGCATGGAAGCGGAGGCTGCCTGATGGGTCAGAAAGTAAATCCGATCGGCCTGCGTCTCGGTATCAACCGGACGTCCGACAGCCGCTGGTACGCAGACAGCGCCGACTATGGCCGTCTGCTGCATGAGGACATCGGGATCCGCAAGGAAATCCGCAAACGCCTCAAGCAAGCCGGCATTTCGAAGATCATCATCGAACGCCCGCACAAGAAGTGCCTCATCACGATCCACACGGCTCGCCCGGGTCTCGTGATCGGCAAGAAGGGTGGGGACATCGAGACGCTCCGCAAGGACCTGTCGAAGATGACCGAGGATGAAGTCCGCGTGAACCTCGTTGAAATCCGCAAGCCGGAAATCGACGCAACGCTCATCGCCGACGACATCGCACGCCAGCTTGAGCGCCGGGCTTCGTTCCGCCGCACGATGAAACGGGCCATTCAGTCCGCCATGCGCCTTGGCGCAGACGGTGTGAAGATCATGGTTGCCGGCCGTCTTGGCGGCGCCGAAATCGCCCGTACGGAAAAGTATGCTGAAGGGTCTGTGCCGCTGCACACGCTGCGCGCCGACATCGACTACGGCACTGCCGAAGCCGAAACCACTTACGGCATCATCGGGATCAAGGTCTGGGTCTACAAAGGTGAGATCCTGGAACACGACCCGATGGCACAGGACAAGCGCCTGGAATCGTCCGGCCAGTCCCGTGCACGTGCAAATGCTAACCAGCGCGGCCCGGCAACGGGCGCACAGACCGCCGGAGCATAAGAGATGCGTCAACCGAAACGAACCAAGTTCCGCAAGGCCTTCAAGGGCCAGATCCGCGGGAATTCCAAGGCGGGTTTCTCGCTGGCATTCGGCGAGTTCGGCCTGAAGGCGCTCGAGCCGGAACGCGTCACCGCGCGCCAGATCGAAGCGACCCGTCGTGCCATTACCCGCGAGATGAAGCGTCAGGGTAAAGTGTGGATCCGCGTTTTTCCAGATGTGCCGGTGTCGGCCAAGCCGATCGAAGTGCGGATGGGTAAAGGTAAGGGCTCGGTGGACCGTTGGGTCTCCCGCGTTGCCCCGGGCCGCATCCTGTTCGAGATCGACGGTGTGCCGGAAGACATTGCACGTGAAGCCCTGCGCCTCGGCGCTGCCAAGCTTCCGATCAAGACCAAAATCATCAAGCGTATCGAGGGGATCTGATCATGGCTCGCAAGACCAAAGCACGTCTCGATGACTTGAAGACAAAATCGGCTGACCAGCTCAAAGATGATCTGGTGAAGCTGAAGAAGGAACAGTTCAATCTGCGTTTCCAGGCGGCCACCGGCCAACTGGAAAAGACTTCCCGCGTTTCTGAAGTCCGCCGCGACATTGCTCGCGTGAAGACTCTGATGCGTGAGAAGGCTCAGGCAGGTCAGGCTTAAGGAGAGGGATCATGCCCAAGCGTATCATGGAAGGCGTCGTGGTCTCCGCCAAGCAGAACAAGACCGCAATCGTCCGCGTCGAACGGACCTTCACTCATCCGGTGATGAAGAAGATCGTTCGCCGCTCTAAGAAGTATCACGCTCACGACGAGGCGAACGCCGCCGTCGAGGGGCAGATCGTCACCATTCAAGAGTGCACGCCGAAGTCCAAGCTGAAGCGTTGGGAACTCGTAACCGCCGAAGGGAGTGACGCATGATCCAGATGCAGACCAACCTGCGGGTGGCTGACAACTCCGGCGCGCGCCGCGTCCAGTGCATCAAGGTGCTGGGCGGCGCAGGCCGCCGTTATGCCTCCGTCGGGGACGTGATCGTTGTCTCCGTGAAGGAAGCGATCCCGACAGGCCGCGTGAAGAAGGGGGATGTCCGCAAGGCCGTCGTCGTTCGCGTGGCGAAAGACATCAACCGCCCGGACGGCTCCACCATTCGTTTCGACACGAACGCTGCCGTCCTGATCAACAACAATGGCGAGCCGATCGGCACCCGTGTGTTCGGCCCGGTTCCGCGTGAACTGCGCGGCAAGAACCAGGTCAAGATCGCCAACATGGCCCCGGAGGTCCTGTAACATGGCTGCGAAGATCAAAAAGGGCGACACGGTTGTCGTGATCGCTGGCCGGAACAAGGGCACCACGGGCGAAGTCCTGAAGGTGATCCCGGATGAGAACCGCGTCGTCGTGCGCGGCGTGAACGTTGTGAAACGTCACCAGAAACCGTCCCAGGCAGATGCCGGCGGTCTGAAGACGTTTGAAGCACCGGTTCACGTCTCGAACGTGGCGCTCACCGATCCGCGCGATGGCAAGGCTGTCCGCGTGGGATTCAAAACCGACGAGCATGGCCGCAAGACGCGCTATGCCAAACGCTCTGGGGAATCTATCGATGTCTAAGGCATACGAACCCCGTCTGAAGACGAAGTACCGCGAGCAGATCCGTGCCAAGCTGCAGGATCAGTTCAACTACTCGAACCCGATGATGGTCCCGAAACTGGACAAGGTCGTGATCAATATGGGCGTCGGCGAAGCTGTGGCGGACTCCAAGAAGATCAAGTCGGCCCTGGCCGAGCTTGAGCGGATCGCCGGTCAGAAGCCGGTGGCCACGAAGGCCCGCAAGTCTATCGCTGGCTTCAAGCTTCGCGAAGGCATGCTGATCGGCTGTAAGGTCACCCTGCGCCGTGACCGCATGTACGAGTTCCTCGACCGTCTGACCAACATCGCCCTGCCGCGCGTGAAAGACTTCCGTGGTCTGAACGGCAAGAGCTTCGATGGTCGTGGCAACTATGCCATGGGTCTGAAGGAACACATCGTGTTCCCGGAGATCAATTACGACGAGGTCGATGACGTTCGCGGTATGGACATTATTGTCTGCACCACCGCCGCAACCAACGAAGAAGCCAAAGCACTCCTTGCTGAGTGTGGCTTCCCGTTCCGGAACTAGCGCCCAGGAGACTGCTGACATGGCAAAGAAGAGCGCAATCGAGAAAAACGCGAAACGCCAGAAGATGGTGGAACGCTACGCTGAAAAGCGCGCAAAGCTGAAAGCGGCGGCGATGGATGAAAACCTGTCGCTTGAAGAGCGCTACAAGGCCCGCCTGAAACTGGCTGAGCTGCCGCGCAATTCCGCACCGAACCGCGTGCGCAATCGCTGTGAGGTATCCGGGCGTCCGCGCGGCTACTATCGCAAACTTAAAATGTCGCGGATCGCGCTGCGCGAGCTTGGCTCGAACGGTCAGATCCCCGGCCTCGTGAAGTCCAGCTGGTAAGAGAGGAGGGTACACATGAACATTTCTGATCCCCTCGGTGATATGCTCACACGCATCCGCAACGCTCAGATGCGCGGCATGTCGACAGTTGTCACCCCGGCGTCAAAGCTCCGCGGTCGTGTGCTGGAGGTTCTCCTGTCGGAGGGCTACATCCGCGGCTACACGGAAATCGAAAAAGACGGTCACAAGAACCTGGAAATCGAGCTCAAGTATTACGAAGGCCAACCGGTCATCTCGGAGATCAAACGTGTCTCCAAGCCCGGCCGCCGCGTGTACTCTTCGGTCTCCGACATTCCGCTGGTGCGTAACGGCCTCGGCATCTCCATCCTTTCGACCTCGAAAGGTGTGATGTCCGATAACGTTGCCCGCACGGAGAATGTTGGTGGCGAAGTGCTCTGCCGGGTCTTCTAGGAGAATACCATGTCACGTATTGGAAAACTCCCGATTGAGATCCCCGCCGGCACCACGGTGACGGTCGAAGGACAGACGATCAAGGCAAAAGGCCCGAAGGGGGAACTCTCCCTGACGGTTGCCGAAGTCATCACGCCGAAGCTGGAAGGCAATGAGCTGACCGTCATGCCGCGTGAAGACCTCACGAAGGCGGCCAACGCCCGGATCGAAGCCGAGACCGCCCGTGGCAAGCGTCCGCCGACGTTCGCTCAGGCACTTGACTCCGTTGCCCGCACCCAGTGGGGAACGGCCCGGTCGCGCGCTGCCAACATGATTGAAGGCGTGTCCAAAGGCTACGAAAAGACGCTCGAACTCGTCGGCGTTGGTTATCGTGCCCAGATGCAGGGCAAGGATGTGAAACTGGCCCTCGGCTTCTCGCACGACGTCGTGTACGCGGCGCCGGAAGGCATCACGCTGGCATCGTCCAAGCCGACGGAAGTCGTGATTTCGGGCGCTGACAAGCAGGCTGTCGGCCAGGTTGCCTCCGAAATCCGCAAGTACCGTTCGCCGGAGCCTTATAAAGGCAAGGGTATCCGTTACGCGGGCGAATACGTCCGCCGTAAGGAAGGTAAGAAGAAGTAACGCCATGAAAAGCTCACGCGAAAAGATGCAGCGCCGCGCCCAGCGGGTTCGTACAAAGCTCCGGAAGGTCGCCGAAGGCCGTCCGCGCCTGTCGGTTGCGCGCAGCCACAAGAACATTTCCGCCCAGATCATCGACGACGAAAAGGGCATCACGCTCGCTTCCGCCTCGACGCTGGAGAAGGACGTTCTCGGCGGCGCCAAGACGGGTGCTGACACGACTGCGGCTGCGCAGGTCGGCAAGATCCTGGCAGAGCGGGCCAAGAAAGCCGGTGTCGAAGACGTTGTTTTCGACCGCGGCGGCTACATGTTCCACGGCCGGGTGAAAGCCCTGGCAGACGCCGCCCGTGAGGGCGGTCTCAAATTCTAAGGAGAGGCCCCTATGGCTGAAGAAAGAGGAAGAGGCCGCCGGAATCGCGATCGCGACGAGGAGCAGTCTGAATTCGTCGACAAGCTGGTTGGAATCAACCGTGTCGCCAAGACCGTGAAGGGGGGTAAGAACTTCGGTTTCGCAGCCCTCGTCGTGGTTGGTGACCAGAAGGGCCGGGCCGGCTTCGGCAAGGGTAAAGCCCGCGAAGTGCCGGAAGCGATCCGCAAGGCAACGGAAGAAGCCAAGCGCAACATGGTCCGCATCCCGCTCCGCGAAGGCCGCACGCTGCACCATGACGGCCGTGGCCGTTGGGGCGCTGGCAAGGTTGTGCTGCGCGCAGCCCCTCCCGGTACCGGTGTGATCGCAGGTGGTCCGATGCGTGCCGTGATGGAAGTGCTGGGCGTCCAGGACGTCGTCGGCAAGTCGATCGGCTCCTCGAACCCGTACAACATGGTTCGTGCCACATTTGATGCACTGACGGGGCAAGCCAGCCCGCGTTCCGTTGCATCCAAGCGTGGCCTGAAAGTTCAGGACGTGGTTGGCCGCCGCACCGATGGTGCGTCGGAAGCCGGCGTCGTTGAAGCCTGAGCTGAGGGAAGGATAACGACATGTCGAAATCCAAGCTTACCGTCCGCCAGACTGGCAGCCCCATTGGCCGCAAGCCTGAACAGCGCCAGACGCTTGTTGGCCTTGGCCTGAACAAGGTTGGCCGGACCAAGGAACTCGAAGACACTCCGGCCGTGCGCGGCATGATCCGCAAAGTGGCCCACCTGGTTGAGGTCGTCGGCGAATAAGGCCTTGCGCCGCATCGCCCGCCGCCCTCACCATCAAGACGTATCGGAAGATAGAACGATGAAACTCAACGAACTGTCCCCCGCTGAAGGCTCCACCAAGCAGCGCATGCGCATTGGCCGCGGCGTCGGCTCAGGCAAGGGCAAGACGGGCGGCCGCGGTGTAAAAGGTCAGAAGGCCCGTTCCGGCGTTGCCATCAATGGCTTCGAAGGCGGCCAGATGCCGATCTATATGCGCCTGCCGAAGCGTGGCTTCACGCCGCACGGCCAGAAAACGACGTCCTGGGTCAACCTGGGCCGCGTCGCGAAGGCTGTCGAAGCCGGCAAACTGGATCCGTCCAACGTGACCGAAGAGACGCTCGTGGCTTCGGGCCTGGTGCGCAACGTCCGTGACGGTGTGCGCCTGCTGGCCAAGGGGGCTGCTCCGAAAAACCTAAACATCACAGTGACCGGCGCGTCCAAAGCGGCTATCGAGGCCGTTGAAAAGGCGGGCGGCAAGGTGACGGTTACGGGTGCCACGAAAGACACGGCTGCAGAATAATCAGCGGTTTTTACCCGGAACCCCTTCACAAACACCGTGACGCCGCCGATTTTGGCGGCGCACGCATTTTCAGGGAGATCGAGCGTCGATGGCCAATGCCGCAGAACAGATGGCTCGCAATGTAAATCTGGGAACCTTTGCCAAGGCCAAGGACCTTCAGAACCGCATTCTGTTTACTCTGGGCATGTTGTTGCTCTACCGGCTCGGCACCTTCATCCCGATTCCCGGTCTGAACCCGGTCGCTTACGCGTCGATCTTTGAAAGCCAGTCCGGCGGTCTTCTCGGCAACATGAACATGTTTGCCGGCGGTGCGGTGGAGCGGATGGGTATCTTCGCCCTGAACGTGATGCCGTACATTACGGCCTCCATCATCATCCAGATGATGACCCAGGCCTCTCCGACGCTTGAAAAGCTGAAGAAGGAAGGCGAGGCGGGCCGCAAGCAGATCAACCAGTACACGCGTTACCTGACGCTGGGATTCGCGCTGGTGCAGTCCTTCGCGATCTCTTCCGGGCTCTCGCATGTCCGGATTGACGGCATCTCCGGGCCGTTCTTCATCCTGACCGGCGTTGTCACGCTGACGGGCGGCACTATGCTGCTGATGTGGATGGGGGAGCAGATTACCGCGCGTGGCATCGGCAACGGCGTCTCGCTGATCATCTTCGCCGGCATCGTAGCAGAGCTGCCCAAGGCCATCGTGAACCTCATCAGCCAGGCGCGGGCCACCTCGGTCAACGTGGTGTTCGTCATCGCGATCGCCGCCATGGTGATCGCTCTGGTTGTGTTCATCGTGTTCATGGAGCGCTCGCAGCGGCGGCTGCTGATTCAGTATCCGAAGCGACAGCAGGCGCATGGCGTCGCGCAGGGGCAGAAGAGCTTCCTGCCGCTCAAGATCAACACGGCGGGCGTGATTCCCCCGATCTTTGCCTCGGCTCTGCTGATGCTGCCGCTCACCGTTGTCGGTTTCATGGGCGGCAATGCCACCGGTGCGGCGGAAGGCGGGGATGTGAACGGAATTCTGTCCTGGCTCGCGGCGAACTTCTCGGCCGGCACCTGGACGCACATTATCTCTTATTGTGTGCTCGTGATTTTCTTCACGTTCTTCTACACCTCGATTATGTTTAATCCCGAGGAAACGGCGGATAACCTCCGGAAATATGGTGGTTTTATCCCGGGTATCCGGCCTGGTTCGAACACCGCCGCCTACTTCGACTATGTGCTGACTCGCCTGACCGTTATCGGTGCGCTCTATTTGACCTTCGTCTGTGTTTTGCCAGAACTGTTGCGGCGCTATTTTCCAGAAATCCCGTTTTACATCGGCGGGACATCTCTGCTGATTGTGGTGTCGGTGACGATGGACACCGTGACGCAGATACAGTCGCATTTGATTGCGCATCAATACGAAGGCATGATCAAGAAGTCGAAGCTCGGGGGCCGGAAAAAATGAATTTGATACTGTTCGGGCCGCCTGCGGCCGGGAAGGGTACGCAGGCGAAACGTCTGGTTGAGGAGCGCGGGTTCATCCAGCTCTCCACAGGTGACATGTTGCGGGCCGCACGGGCCTCAGGCTCGGAACTGGGCCAGCGCGTTGCCCAGATCATGGACGAAGGTGGTCTTGTCTCCGACGAGATCGTGATCGCCCTGATCGATGAACAGCTCACCGCCAACAAGGGAGCCGCCGGATTTATCTTCGATGGCTTCCCGCGCACGGTTGGCCAGGCAGGTGCCCTGGACGAGCTGCTCAAGTCACGCGACTCGGAGGTGAACCGCGTCGTCCGCCTGGTGGTCGATGACGAACAGCTTCTGGCCCGTGTGACCAAGCGTTTCGAAGAGCAGGGGCGCAAGGACGACAATCCGGAAACCTTCTCGAAACGTCTTGAGAAGTACTATGAGGACACAGCGCCTCTGGTACCGATTTACGCTGAGCGGAGCATCCTGACGGAAGTCGACGGGATGGCCTCGATCGACGAGGTCGCAAAGCAGATTGACGCTGCGCTGAAAGAGACGGCATAAAGCTGGGATTCCGCTGTTGACGCGTTAATTTCCGCAGCTATAAGCCTCCATTCTTAGCTTAAGGCTTAATCGCCGGCGCGCGAGGCGGACCGTTTCCGGCTCGGCGCGCTTTTAATGTTTGAACAGTCCGCTTGAGGAGAACCGGCATTGGCCCGTATTGCAGGCGTAAATATCCCGACCAACAAGCGCGTCGTCATTGCGCTGCGGTACATCCACGGCATCGGTCCGTCCTTCGCACAGGAAATCTGCGATAAGGTGGGCGTCGACGCGTCCCGCCGCGTGAACGAACTGACCGACGCCGAGGTTATCAAAATCCGCGAAACGATCGACGCTGACTACATGGTCGAAGGTGACCTGCGCCGTGACACGTCGATGAACATCAAGCGTCTGATGGATCTTGGCTGCTATCGTGGCCTTCGCCATCGCCGTAAGCTGCCGGTTCGCGGTCAGCGGACACACACCAACGCTCGTACCCGCAAGGGTCCGGCCAAGCCAATCGCCGGCAAGAAGAAGTAAGGGGTAGTTCGTCATGGCTCGTGAGACGACCCGCGTCCGCCGCAAGGAACGCAAGAACATCACTTCCGGTGTTGTTCATGTGAACTCCAGCTTCAACAACACGATGGTCACCATCACCGATGCGCAGGGGAACACCATCTCCTGGTCTTCATCTGGCACGATGGGCTTCAAGGGATCGCGTAAGTCGACCCCGTATGCTGCCCAGATGGCCGCTGAAGATGCCGCCAAGAAGGCCATGGATCATGGCCTGCAAACCGTCGAGGTTCTCGTCCGTGGTCCGGGCTCGGGCCGTGAGAGCGCTCTGCGTGCCCTTCAGGCTGCCGGCCTGACGGTCACTGCAATCAGCGACACCACGCCGATCCCGCACAATGGGTGCCGCCCGCCGAAACGCCGCCGCGTCTAAACGGATAGAACCTTCCCGGTGGCGCGACCCTATCGCGCCGCCATCCGCTTTTTGAGGATCGCCACACATGGCCGAGAACACCGCCGTCAACGACCGTAACTGGAAAGAACTGATCCGCCCGAACCGCCCGGTGGTTCAGGCCGGATACGACCCGAAGCGCAAGGCGAAGCTCGTCATTGAGCCGCTGGAGCGTGGTTATGGCACGACGCTGGGCAACGCCCTGCGCCGCGTGCTGCTGTCCTCGCTGCAAGGCGCTGCCATCATTGGCGTCCAGATCGACAATGTCGTTCACGAATTCTCCGCCATTCCGGGCGTGCGTGAAGACGTGACCACGATCGTTCTGAACCTCAAGCAGGTCGCGATCTTCATGGAAAGCGACTCGTCCAAGCGCATGGTCCTCAAGGCGACCGGCCCGGGCGAAGTGAAGGCCGGTCAGATCGAAACCTCGGGCGACACCAAGATCCTCAACCCGGATCACGTCATCTGTACGCTCGATGACGGCGCTGAAGTACGCATGGAATTCACCGTCGACACCGGCAAGGGCTATGTCCCGGCCGAAGCCCACCGTCCGGAAGATGCACCGATCGGCTATATCCCGATTGATGCCATCTATTCGCCGGTCCGCCGCGTCGGCTACCAGGTGGAAGACACGCGTGAAGGCACGAAGCTGGACTACGACAAGCTGACCCTCGACATCGAAACCGATGGGTCGGTCACGCCGGAAGATTCCGTCGCTTATGCCGCACGCATCCTGCAGGACCAGCTGCAACTCTTCATCAACTTCGAAGAGCCGACGCTGGAAGCCGGCACCCAGACGGAAGAAACCGATCTCGGCTTCAACCCGGTCCTCCTCAAGAAGGTGGACGAGCTGGAACTGTCCGTGCGTTCGGCAAACTGCCTGAAGAACGACAACATTGTTTACATTGGTGACCTCATCCAGAAGTCGGAAGCGGAAATGCTTCGCACTCCGAACTTCGGCCGCAAGTCGCTGAACGAAATCAAGGAAGTCCTCGCTGGTCTTGGCCTGCATCTCGGCATGGAAGTGCCGGACTGGCCGCCTGAAGACATCGAAGGCCTCGCCAAGAAATACGACGACCACCTCTAGGACCCGAAACTCAGACGGGGGCCTGACCACCTCCTGAAGGATAACGACAATGCGCCATCGCCTCGGACACAGAACTCTGAACAAAACGACTTCCCACCGGAAGGCGATGTTCGCCAACATGGCCGCAAGCCTGATCGAACACGAGCAAATCGTGACGACGGTGCCGAAAGCCAAGGAAATGGCGCCGCTGATGGACAAGCTGGTGACCCTGGCCAAGAAGGGTGACCTCGCTGCCCGCCGTCAGGCGCTCTCCAAGGTCCGCAACGAAGACGCTGTCCGCAAGCTGTTCGACGTCTTCGGCGAACGCTACAAGGATCGCAACGGCGGTTACACCCGCGTGCTGAAAGCCGGCTACCGCCATGGCGACAATGCACCGGTTGCTGTCCTGGAACTCGTCGACCGTGACGAGTCTGCCAAAGGCGCCGCCGATAAGGCCCGCCACGAGGCAGAACTCGAAGCTGGCGAATAATCCGCGAAAAATATTTCCGCAAGGAAATCAAAGAACCCCGGGGTTTTCCTCCGGGGTTTTTTGTTTTTGCGGTTGACGCCTCTGCGGGCTTCCATCATACGGCGCCTCCAATCCAGTCAGAGGACGGACCGATGAAACGGCCAGAATCAAATTTCCTGAGGACTGCTCCCGCCCTGTTTCAGGGTGAGGATCGCTGCCGCATGGAGGTTGCTGGATAGGGGCTGATGGTCAGCCCCGGGCTCCGAAAGGAGTTTATGCCGCCCTCCGCGCTTTTACCGCCCGGAGGGTTTTTCTTTGTCTTTCTAAACCCGAAGGATCGCGCGGAGGGCTTGTCAGGAGGAGCTTTGTCAGAAGAAGCTGTGAGAACGATGAGTCATTTTGAAGTGTTTGAAACCAGCGCCGGCGGGCGCATCAAGGCCTGGGTGAAAGGCGTACCTGTTGAGCCGCAGGCGCGCGCGCAACTTGAGAATGTTGCTGGCCTGCCTTTCGTTCACTCGCACCTTGCCGTGATGCCTGACGTCCATTTCGGGCGCGGAGCGACGGTAGGGTCGGTGATCCCCACCAGGGGCGCGATTATTCCTGCCGCTGTCGGTGTCGACATCGGGTGCGGAATGATGGCGGTGCGGACAAGCCTTACGGCGAATGATTTGCCGGACAACCTGTCGGCCATCCGCAGTGAGATCGAGCGCAAGGTGCCGGTTGGTAACGGCCGCCGGGGCAACCACAAGGAAGCTCCGGCCCGTGCTGCTACCGCGCTTCGCGCGTCCGGACTCGCGGACAAGCTCGATGTGATTCTCGGCAAGCATAAGCGGATCCAGCGCACGGCCTTTGCCAAACAGCTGGGAACGCTTGGCGGCGGGAACCACTTCATCGAGCTTTGCCTCGACGAAGCGGACCGGGTTTGGGTCATGCTGCATTCCGGCTCCCGCGGAACGGGCAACATCCTCGGCACCTACTTCATCCAGGAGGCCCGCGAGGCACTGGAGAAGCGGGTGCTCGGCTATCACGTCCCCGACCGGGACCTCGCCTTCTTTGTGGAAGGGGAAGACCTGTTCGATGACTACACGATGGCCGTCGGCTGGGCGCAGGACTATGCGCGCCTTAACCGCGAAGTGATGATGGACCGCGTGCTGCTTGCCTTGCGCGATTTCTTCCCTGGCTTCTCGCTGGAGAAGGAGGCGGTGAACTGCCACCACAATTATGTGGAGCGGGAACACCACTTCGGCGCAGATGTCTGGGTGACCCGTAAAGGCGCTGTGCGCGCCGGTGCAGGCGACCTCGGTATCATTCCCGGCTCGATGGGGGCGAAGTCTTTCATCGTGCGCGGGAAGGGCAATGCAGACTCTTTCTGTTCGTGTTCGCACGGGGCAGGGCGAGCCATGAGCCGGTCGGAAGCCAAGCGGACCTTCACTGTGGAGGAGCACCTCATGGCGACGGAAGGCGTGGAATGCCGGAAAGACTCCGGCGTCATTGATGAAACGCCGATGGCCTACAAGGACATCGACGCCGTCATGGCCGCGCAGACCGATCTTGTGGAGATTGTCCACACACTGAAACAGGTCGTTTGCGTCAAAGGCTGATCGAATAATTTTTGACGCAGCCTTGACAGACAGCGGTGGCTCACCTTATACGCCACCCTCCTCTTGACCAGCCGTCCGGATACAGACGGATGGTCAAACCAACCAACGGACCAAACAGATGAAGCACGGTTGTACAACAACAAACCTGCTCCTCAGTCGATGGGGAGCGCTGCCAGCGTCCCCCGCGCGTTTGCCGGTGGACGTCTGACCTCACAATTTTTCTGACTTCAATCGGTCCGCGCCCGGCCTTCCGGTATGCGGACGATATGGAAGGAGGTGGATCATGGGTAATCCCATGACCCGGCGCCACGTGCGGCCGCATGGCTGTGCCGGTGCCATGACACCGCTGTTGCAGTTCCTCGCCGGCCCCCATGCCGAAGCGCTGGCCATTGCCTGGCCGGCGCCGCATGTGAAGTTTCTGGCCCTGCCATCGGCGCGCCGTCATGCGGCGGCGATCCTGCTGGCGCGTGATCTCGATCTTGAAGAGATCGCCCATATTGCCGGGTACGGGCGGGATGGGGATGTTGCAAAACACCTCATGCGCGGCCAGGCCACCGGCGGTCTGATGAAGGCACTTTCCCGGTTGGGCGAGACCCTGTGGGAGGCGGCGGATTATGACTTGCTCCTGTCGCTGTTTTCGGATGAGAATACAGCGCAGGTATTACGGCATACGGATGAAATCCGTCCGGCGCAGTTGCGCCTGATCCGCATCTTGCCTGTCCTGCTCCGGCGGTCGAAAATCCTTCGGCACATTCCGGACAGCAAAGGCGCCGTGGAGGATCTTGCCGCAGCCTTCGGTCTGGCCGTGCGTATGCGCGGACAGACACAGGCCGCATCCGTCGCCCGCCGGTGGGAGCGGGCTGCATCGCCTGAACGTCTGTTCGACATGGCTGCGGACGATCTGCAGCCGGCCCGCTTCGGCAACATGCTGTCCCCGCCGGACCTGCCGCCAGCCTTCTTCCGGGTGACGGACAGGAAAATGCTGGGGCAGGTTGCGCGGGAGTTCCGCAATTGCCTGCGGGATTTCACCGGCGACATCGCTGCCGGGCGCATGGCGGTTTACGTTCTGCAAGATGGCGTTGAGCGCGCCGTCCTTGCCCTGCGGCAGGATCCGGTGGGCTGGCGGCTCGCGGAGGCGAAAGGCAAAGGCAATATGGACCTGCGCGAAGAAACGCTCCGGTTCATTGTCGATGCTGTGGAACGGGCAGGCGGGCGGACAGGCGAGTCCAGCTGGACGCTCGCGCGCCGTCTGCACGAGCATTTCTGCAGCCGCTGTGGACCGGCCTATGTTCCGGACCGGAGCACCTGGCAGAACCAGCTGATGCTGGGCGCTCTCTGGGACTGATCGGGAGACTGATCCGGGCGCCCCGGTGGGAGACGCCTCTCCGGAACCGGAGGGGCGTCGTCTCACGGACCTCTCTTTTGCCGCCGCAAGGATGGAAAGGGATTGGAACTGGCCCGCCGCAGGGCTATCCTGTGGCGAGATAATAAGAAACCGGAGGAAACCACATGGCGGACGGACAGGGCGCGGCCCAAAGCGCGAAATTCACGCAAATGCTGGATGGCACCCAGGAAGACTGGGATATCATCGCGAAGAATGCGCGGGCGTTCAACAAAGGCCTCGCGAAACGGGTTCTGGACCATCTGCGCCTGCTGGACGGGGATTTCGGCGGCTATCCCATCGACCGTCTGGAGCATTCCCTGCAGACGGCGACGCGCGCACACCGCGACGGGCGGGACGAGGAATATGTCGTCTGCGCGCTGCTGCACGATATCGGCGATACGCTGGGCAGCATGAACCACCCGGACGTGGCTGCGGCGATCCTGAAGCCTTTCGTGTCGGAAGAAAACCTCTGGATGGTCGCCAATCATGGCGCCTTCCAAGGCTATTACTTCTTTGAGTATCTCGGCCTCGACAAGAACATGCGCGATCAGTTCAAGGACAGTCCACACTACCAGCGATGCGCTGAGTTCTGCCACAAATACGATCAGGCCGCCTTTGACCCGGACTATGAAAGCGAGCCGCTGGAGTTCTTCGAACCCATGGTGGAGCGTCTCTTCTCCAGGCCGAAGAACTCCATGTACCTGCGCAAGACTGAATAGTCCGCAGGCGGCGGGCCCTAGATGCCGTAATCCGGAAGATCGAAATCGTCCTTTACACTGTCGCCCATCAGAAGGTCGGCCACAGGCGGGATGACCATGAGATGCGTGGCCATGTTGCGCAGCCATATTCCGAATTCGGTTTTCGGCGCGAATGAGGATGCGAATGCAAGAGCGCTTTTCTGCTTCTCTTCGATGAAGGGACGCAGGCGTTTCTCATAGGCGTCAAAAGCGGCCGGAATGTCGCCTCCGCTTGCGGCGAGTTCGCCGGCCAGCACGTAGGCCTCTGTCATAGCGAGGCCGGTGCCTTCACCGGCGAGCAATGACGGGCAGGCCGCCGCATCGCCGATCAGGACGGTCCGGCCTTTGCTCCATTGCGGAACTTCAGTCTGGCTGACCCGGTCCAGATAGATCTCCGCCGCATCGTCCATGGCCTCCAGCATTTCCCGGATTTCCCATCCCATGTCTGCGAAGATGTCGCGCAGCAGGGCTTTCTTCGTACCGAGATCATGCGGTAGCGGCGCTTTCATCCGCTCATTCTCGAAGATGAAGAGCACGAGGGTCCGGTTGTCGCGCATGGCGAAGCGGGAGACGCTGAGGCCGGGTCTCGCATAGCTGACATAAACGTCCTCGTCGCGGTGGGGATAGTCCGGGCAGTCGAACGCGGCAACGTGGAACCCAACGGGCTTTTCAAAGCCAGCCTGATCGCCCCAGACAAGGCGGCGGACATTGGAATGCAGGCCGTCGGCGCCAACCACCATATCGAATTCACGCGTGCCTCCGTTTTTGAGGCGCACGGAGACGCCATCGCCATGATCGTCGATGGCCACAATGGATTCGCTAAACAGGGTTTCGGTCCTGTCCTTCACGGAATTGAAGATCACTTTTGCCAGATCCCCACGCGGCAGGCTAGTGTAGCGGTCATGCGTCAGGCGGCGGAAGACGTCCGCATTGAAGCCCGCTGCCTTGGCACCGCTTTCCTTGACCAGCCGGAGTTCCTGCACATCGTAGCCATGGGCCAGAACCTCCGGAAGGACGCCCATTCTCTCTGCCACCATGTAGCCGAGCCCCCAGAAATCGATGACATAACCACCGGCCCGGAATTCCGGCGATTCCTCAATCAGCGTGGGTTCGTGACCGGTACGCAGCAGCCAATAGGCGAGGCATGGGCCGGCAACACCGGCGCCGCTGATAGCGATTTTCATGGGAGGACTCCGTGACGGGTAATTTCAATTTTCAATACTCAGGCTCTGGCGGGCCCGGGGTCCGTCAGATGTGTGGACCACCCGGTCCACACATCTGGTACGTAGTGCTGGTACAAGCTATGGTCAAGTTATGAGCCGTACACGATTTGAGAAACTCAACCCCGACAAGCAGCACCGCCTCATAGAGAGCGCGGCGGAGGAGTTTGCCGCGAAGGGGTACGAAGCGGCGTCGCTGAACCGCATCCTTGAGCAGGCAGGCATGAGCAAAAGCTCGCTGTATTACTATTTTGACGACAAGGCGGATCTGTTCACGACGCTTGTCGACCGGTCGCTGGGTTTCCTGTTCCGGAAGATTGGCGGGTTCGACGCAAGCGGGCTGACGGAAGATAATTTCTGGAGCGAGATGGAGGCGGCGGCGCAGCGGTTTATCGCCGTCGGCAACTCCAACGCCTGGTATGTGAAGATGGGCCGTATGTTCTACCGGTTGCGGTCAGACCCGGCGCACAGTGCGCCAACGGAACGCTCGTTCGCGGCGGCGCGGCGCTGGCTCACGGACCTTCTTCGCAAGGGGCAGGCCCTGGGGGCAGTCCGGACCGACCTGCCGGAAACGCTGCTGGTCGATGCGGCCATGGGGCTGGGAGAGGCATTGGATCTGTGGGTGCTGAACCACTGGGATGAAATTCCGGAGGATGCCCGTTTGCGCATGGCAAATGATCAGGTGGGGTTGTTCCGGCGTCTTCTGGCGCCATGACCGGGGCAGCAGACACGGATTGTCCGGAGGGCGGCGGTGCCGGCATCATCCGTATACCGGGTAAGGCGCTCAGCTTTCCTTCGCTTTACACTCACCGGGATAGGCGACGCTGATGCCCTGGGCATAGGCTTCGCAGCGATTGCCATAGGTCTTGCCGTCGCATCCGCACACCGGACGGTATTCCTTGGTGCAGATCGGGCCGGTCATCTGGCAGGTGCCGGCAGCGTCCGCGATCGCGTGGCAGGCGCCGTCTTCATAGATGCAGGTCAGGCCGTCATCGCACTGGAGCGCGGCGATGCCGCCGCACATGGCGCCTTCACCGGCTGTTGGCAGACCGGAGGGGGCGGCGGCTTCGTCCGCCGGACCGGTCCGGTCCGGCACGGCGCCGGGTTCGAGAAACCAGGCGCAACCGGCCAGAAACACAGAAGAAAATAAAAGAATGGCGAGGCGCATGAGAGTCTCCTTTCAGGAGAACAAACTGCGCCTCGCCATCTTTCTTGGCAAGTTTGAAGCGAGGCTCTGGCCCGCGCTTCAGCCTTGTCTCAGTCCTAGGCTCAGCCCTGGCCTTTGCCCTCGGCGACGAGCGAGAACATGTTTGCGCCGTGCTGGCCGCCGGAGGTGAAGGCCGGCAGCGTTTTGCTGGTGTCGGTGATCTCGTCCCACTTGGCGGCGACGGCTTCGGCCGTCAGTTCTTCGCCCTGGCCGACATAGGCACCGCGGGTTTCGACGATGCGGGCCATCGAGAAGGCACCGGCACCGGCCGACAGAATCATGCCGGTCGGGGCGTCGTCTTTCACCAGATTCATCACGCCCGGCGTGACATATTCCGGCTTCAGCTGTTCCAGTGCTTCCGGCGGCATCAGGCCTTCGGTCATGCGGGTTGCCGCGACCGGGCAGACGGCGTTGATCTTGATGTCGTTCTTCGCGCCTTCGATTTTCAGCGTGTTCATCATGCCGACGACGCCCAGCTTGCCGCCGCCATAATTGGCTTGGCCAAAGTTGCCATAGAGGCCGGTGGAGGAGGTGGTCACGACGATACGGCCGTAATTCTGTTCTTTCATGATGTTCCAGGCGGCGTGGACCGGAAGGAACGTGCCGCGCAGGTGGACGGCGAGCACCAGGTCAATGTCCTGGGTGGTCATCTTGGAGAAGGACTTGTCACGCAGGATGCCAGCATTGGCGATCAGGATGTCGATGCGGCCCCATTTGGCCATGGTGTCATCGATCATTTTCTGCACGCCGGCTTCGTCCGCCACGGAAGATCCGTTGGCGATGGCTTCGCCGCCCATGGCTTCGATTTCCTTGACCACGGCTTCAGCGGCTTCGGAGCTGCCGCCCGAGCCGTCCATCGACGCGCCGAGGTCGTTGATGACGACTTTTGCGCCGCGGCGGGCGAGTTCGAGGGCGTGGCAACGGCCAAGACCGCCACCGGCGCCCGTAACAATGGCAACGCGACCGTCAAAACGGATGTCAGACATGGGCTTTCTCCTGAAAAGTTTGAAGGTTTCACACCAGACGCTCACGTGAACGTCAAGCACATCCCTTGCGTCAGGCATTGCCTGCGTTGTCGCACCATGTATCAGTTCCATTCTGGAATGCACCAGAGGAGGAAACACCATGCTCGCTTATGTTACGCTCGGTTCGAATGATACCGATAAGGCCTGCGCTTTCTATGACGCCGTTCTCGGCGAAATGGGGGCCAAACAGGTCTTCAATAATGGCCGCCTGTATTTCTATGGTACGGGCCCCGGCGCGCCGATGCTCGCGATTGGCGGCCCTTACGACGAGAAGGCGGCCAGCTGTGGCAATGGCGTCATGCCCGCCATCGCCGCGCCCGACGCGGAAACCGTCGACAAGGTCTACAACAAGGCCATCGAACTCGGCGCGCAGGACGAAGGCGCCCCCGGCCAGCGCATGCCGACCTTCTACGGCGCCTATTTCCGCGACCCCGACGGCAACAAGATCTGCGTCTGCAAGCTGGGCTGATCCAGCGCGACAGAAATTAGGGAGCCCCTGGTCACGCGACTGGGGGCTTTTTGTATGGCAGCTAGTCGCCGAAAGGCGTCATTCGACTAGTCCAAGACTTCATTTATCCAGCCGCGCTCCGTCAAATCTACTTGCTTGTCACGAAACTCGTCCGAGAAACCCGGTTCCCAAGGAAACACGCCCTCCCGATCGGGCCAGACGATCTGTAGACAAGGGACGTCGTCTCCCAGATAGAACCATCGGTTCCACCCCAGGAATTGGGGATAGTGCTGCTTTGCGATCAAAAACGCGTAGGCGGGCAGGTTTGCGAATACGGCATCTGTTCGCTTGCCAACAGCCAGATTGAGACCGGACTGTGCGTCGCGAAACAGGCTCCAGAAAACTTCATGCACGGTTTCGACCATCATTCCGAACATTACCAGTTCGGGGCGCCCTGTGCTTATCCAGAAGCCAGTCGTGTAAGAAAACCCCGGACCCTCTTCATCTTCGAGCACGCTGGTTCGGAACCAGCCATGTTTTTTTAGTAGTTCGACGAACGAACGCTCATGCTCGTCGAGAGTGTTTGGCGGTGCATCTAAAGCGGTTCGCATTTCGTATGATCTACAATGTGGATTTCATAACTTCCATGGGCCAGAAAGCATCGGTCGGAGCACTGTTCCTAACCGACTCTCGCCAGCCCGGTAGGGTGGGTTGAGCGAAGCGGTACCCACCAAACCGCACCTGCCGCGACTCCACAAGGTGGGTATCGGCTCCACCTCAACCCACCCTACGGCTTGCTGTCGGGACAGTGGTGCAATCAGGACTATGTTACGGTCGGAACGACAGCGGCGACGACGATAGCGGCGGTGATTGCCGCTTTCGCAGCTCTGACAGCCGCTTCGGTAGCTCCAGTTGCGAGCAGGTCTCCATCGGTGATGGCTTTGATCCGCGCCTCATTGGATTTCAAAATGTCGCGGTCAAAATTGTGTCGCAGGACGTCTGCAGATTTTGCGAGCGCCATGATGATGCTCAGACGGTCTTCAACTTCACCAGAGCCGGTGATTGCTTTTTCCAATTGGGCCTTGAGATTGGACTCTAGTTTTGGCGACGCTTCTGGCCAAGCGGTGAGCGTGAAGAGTCCGAACACTTTTGATGTTTCTTTGGTCAAAGCTCCAAGCTTGCAAAGCTCTTCGGCGAGGGTTGGAACGAGCGCTTTTTGATTGCTAAGTATAGTGATCCAAGATTGCATATCGCGCTGTTTTTTATCGGCGGAGATTTGCGTCAATATGAAATCAAGAAACGGACCCTGGCTAGCATTTCCCGGCGCTGCGACAAGTTTAGGTTTCTTGTCATCCGTCAATGACAGCACACCGCGTAACAACAGCTCAGACACAGCTGCACCCGCAATCGCGGGTTTGTAGAAGCCTGCCTTAGGACGACCACTCTCATCTTTCAGTGTCAAAAGCAGTAACGATTGGGGAAGCGTAAGAGCGTCTGGCATACGGTATCCTTCAAATATATTTATTGATTATCAATATATAGGAGGACTAAGTTTGATTTTTAAGGGGCAATCGCTTGTTACGTCCCCTGTTGGCGATTTTCTGACATTCAATTTCGTTTAGCCGAATGGCTACTTTCAGGATGTTCCTGTCGTTGGCTATGGGCCAAACCAGAGTCTGCTGAGGGCCAAAAAGCGGTCGTTCGCTTAAGCGCCCAGTGCGTCAGACTCACGTCATACGCTCATTCCGGATCCGGCCGCTCATCCTCAAGCTTGCCCGCATAGAAACTCCGGATGTCCTTGCTCAGCGCCTGCCGGGCGCCTTCGTTCAGGTACATCATGTGGCCGCCCTGATAGTAGGTGAGCGCGATGCGGTCCTGCGGCAGGCCATAGCGGCCGAAGGTGATCTCGGAGTCGAAGAAGGGGCAGATCATGTCGAAATAGCCGTTGGCCACCATCACTTTCAGTGCCGTATTGTGGCGCATGGCGGTGGTCAGCTGGCGGCCGGCATTGACGTATTTCGGCTCCCAGTATTCGCCCTCCGGCGCGGTGCGGAAGTCCCACTGCTCGCCCGCCTCGGCGCTCGACATGATGTAGGGCCGGTCCATCTCCACGTTCAGGTCGGCGATCATGTACTGGTTCATCAGGGCGGAGTAGGCGGAGCTGACGAAATAGCTCGCCGCATCGTCTTCCGGTGCCTCGGCGATATCGTCGGCCTCGTCGCCGGCATAGCGCCCGTCCAGCCGCCCGATGGCGACGCCCTGGTCGCGCAACAGCTCCTTCTGATAGCGCGGCATCAGGATACGGAGGTTCGAGGTCTCGATATAGTTCGCGTCGAGGCCGGTGAAGTAGACCAGCCGCTCCACGATGTGAGCGCGCTCGGCCGGCGTCAGCCGTTCGCCCTTCCACAGGGCCGGGCCGTATTCGTCACGCGCGAAGGCGCGGGCCTCGGCCAGGAACTCAGCCTGCGGCACGCCTTGCCCGGCCTTGCCATGATACTGCGCCGTCGCGGCCATGGAGGGCAGGTAGGTGACATAGGAGTAGACATTGTCATGGGCGGAGGTGGAGCCCTCATAGTCCAGCGCCTGCGAGATCAGCACGATGCCATTCAGGGCAATGTCCACATCGCCGACCGTCAGGTCATTCGCGAGATATGCGGCGCGCGTGGTGCCGAAGCTTTCGCCGATCAGATATTTCGGCGCGTTCCAGCGTTTGTGCTTCGTGATCCAGATACGCATGACTTCGGCAATGGATGCCTTGTCGCCCGCCTCGTTCCAATAGTCCTTGTCCTTGCCTTCGCCGATGGCCCGGCTGAAACCGGTGCCGACCGGATCGATGAAGACGAGGTCTGTCTGGTCGAGGATGGAGAGCTTGTTGTCCACCATCCGGTAGGGCGCGGCGCCATCGTCTTCGTCGGCATCGCTGGCCACCACGACGCGCTTCGGCCCAAGAAGGCCCATGTGCAGCCAGACCGAGGCTGAGCCCGGGCCGCCATTGAACACGAAGGTCACCGGCCTGTCCGGCCCGGCCCCTTCCTTGATGTAGGAGATCGTGAACAGGCTGGCGGCCGGCTTGCCCTCTTTATTGGTGATCTGCGTATCGCCTGCCTCGACCGTGTAGGTCATCTTCTGGCGGCCGAATGTGCCGGTGTGGCGGCTTTCGAACATGACCGGATCGGGGACCGGCGCAGACGTTGTACTGGCGTCGGTTTCTTTTGCTGCATCGGCGGTGCCGGTTTCGGCAAAAGCGGGGGCGGTCATGGCCATGAGGGCCGCCATGAAAAGGGCGCGCAATTTCATCGGGGTCCGGTCTCCTTGACGTCCGGCGGGCCGATTCTCAGGAGATCGCGCCAGAGGTCTGATAATTAAGGCGAAAACCTATCCCCCGGGCCGGGCCCCGTCAAACTGCAGATTTATATCCGGTGCAATCGGCCCAGGCCCTGCCCAGCTGCTTGCCGGGCGGTACGTATCGCACCTGCTTCACAGATGAGCGCTTCCCCTGCGGCGCTGTCACGTTTAATCCATAAGGCACATATCTTCGGGGAAGGGAGACTGCGCTGGCATGAATATCATGGGATTTGAATGGGGCTGGGACAATGCCCGCGCATTGCTCGGCATCGCCATGATCTATGGCCTTTGCTGGGCCTGGTCTGAAAAGCGCAAACTGTTCCCGTGGAAAGTGGTCATCGGCGCCACCGTGATGCAGTTTGTCTTCGCGCTCATTCTGTTCGGCATTCCCTTCATTCGCTCCATCCTGTTCCATGCCAATGATGTGGTGGACGGTTTGCAGGCGGCGACCCGCGCCGGCACCGGCTTCGTGTTCGGCTATGTCGGGGACAATCAGGCGGCCGGCCAGCTGATGGATGGCACGCCCCCGCCGCTCTTCTTCTTCCAGATCCTGCCTATCGTGATCGTCGTTGCCGCTCTGTCGGCCATGCTGTGGCACTGGGGCATCCTGAAGTGGGTGACCAATGGCTTTGCCTTCATCTTCCGGCGGGGCATGGGCCTCGGCGGGGCGACGTCGCTGGCCGTGTCCGCCAACGTCTTCATGGGCATGACCGAGGCGCCGGTGCTGATCCGGCCGTACATCAAGGGCATGACCCGGTCGGAACTGCTGATCATGATGACCGCCGGTTTCGCGACCATCGCGGGCTCCGTGCTGGTCGTGTATGGCTCGTTCCTTGAGGGCAAGATGGCGAACCCGCTGGCCCAGCTGCTGACGGCCTCCATCATGGCCGCGCCTGCCGCCGTTGCCGTCGCGCTCACCATGATCCCGGAAACCACGCCCGCCACCGAGCGGATGAAAGAACCGGACTTCAACTACGCCTCCACCATGGACGCCTTCTCGCGCGGCGCGACCGATGGCCTGCAGATCGTGTTTAACATTGCCACCATGCTGATCGCGGCGCTGGCGCTGCTCTGGCTGGTGAATGCCGGGCTGGGCGCCTTGCCGGAGGTTTTCGGCGCGCCGCTGTCCATCGAGCGCGTGCTCGGCTGGATCTTCGCGCCGCTGATGTACATGGTCGGCGTTCCGCTGGACGAGGCGGCCAAGTCGGGCTCCCTCATGGGCGTGAAGACAGTGCTGACCGAATTCGTTGCCTTCCTTCAGCTGGCCGAAGTGCCGCCGGACGCGATGGACCCCCGTACCCGCATGATCACCGCGCACGCGGTCTGCGGCTTTGCCAATTTCGGCTCCATGGGAATCCTGATCGGCGGTCTGTCGATCATCGAGCCGAGCCGCCGGGACGACTTCCTCTCCCTGTCATGGCGCACGCTGGTGGCGGGCACGTTCGCGACCTGCCTGTCGGCGGCCGTCGTCGGCGCGTTGCCGTATCAGCTGTTTGCGGGCGCGAATGGCTGACCCGCTGACAAAAGCCTGACACGCAGGCGTGACCGGCAGCCCCTTGCGTACCGCTGCGGTACGTACGACACACAAGGCTTCCGCTTGGGAGGAAGCGTTCATGCAGACTGGTCCGGATCGTGTCATCCCGGAAAACGCGACGCGTTTATCCGGGACCCATCAGAGACTTTCGCTTATGGCCACTGGCTCCCGGCTCTCCGCGTTCTGCGCTGCGGCCGGGATGACACTTGCGTTTGGCGCCGCACCAGCATGGGGGCAAGCGGATGCCTCCAGACTTCCGACCTGTGACGAGATTGAACCGCCATACTCAGCCGAAACTGAAGAAGGCGGACTGGTCCTTTTGTGCACGCAGACAAAATCTTACGACCCTGTGTGGGTTTGGGGCGACCGCGCCGACACAGATCCGGGAAGTTACTCTGCACTCGATGCCGCTGAAATCGACGCCACCGCCGCCGATCATCCCGCCGAGATCCTGAACCAGCTGCCCGGCGTGAACGTGCAGATGAATTCCGGGCAGGAACATCTGATCGCCATCCGTTCGCCGGTGCTGACCGGCGGGGCCGGGCAGGGCAGCTTCCTGATCCTTGAGAATGGTGTCCCCACCCGCTCCCCTGCCTTCGGCAACGTCAATTCCCTGATCGAGCCGCACCACGAGATCGCCGACGCCATCGAAGTCGTGCGCGGACCGGGCAGTGCGAAATACGGCTCAAATGCCGTGCACGGATTGATCAACGTCATCCTGCCGGAGCCGGGCGAGGGCAGCGAAGTGCGCGCCGCCTATGGCACGCTTGGCCGTTGGCGCACCGACATGAAGCTGGACGAGGGCGAGCACTGGCTCGTCAATCTCTCCCTGCAGAAAGACAATGGCTGGCGCGACAATACCGGCGTCAACCAGCAGAAACTCTCCGTCGTCGGCAAGTTCAATCCGGGCCTCTGGGACGCGACGGTCTGGCTGTCAGGCCAGAATCTGGAGCAGGAATCGGGCGGCTATATCGTCGGCGCTGATGCCTATAAGGACGAGGGCATCGCAAAGTCGAATCCGAATCCAGAAGCTTACCGCAATGCCTGGTCCGCCCGCCTTGGCGCGCGTCTTGAACGGCCCTTGTTCGATGGCATGCTGGTCCTGATGCCCTACGCTCATTCGCAGGCGATGATCTTTGCGCAGCACTTCCTGCCGAATGGCGGCGTGGAGAAGAACGGCCACACCGGCGGCGGCGTCATGGTGCGCTATGAACAGCCCGTCTCTGAACAGCTCACCTGGCGCATCGGCACAGACCTAGATGCCGCCAGCGGCTATCTCCGCGAGATCCAGCCGGACCCGTTCGGCTTCTTCCCCGGCGACTCCCGTTTCCCGCAAGGCATCCACTATGACTATGACGTCGACACAACCGTCGCGGCGCTGTGGACCGAACTGGAATGGGCGCTGTCAGGCGATGTCCGCATCCTTGCAGGCCTGCGCGGTGAGAGCCATGATTACGACTACTCGACCAAAGCGCCCCCCGGCATCAATGGCCGCTTCAACGTGCCCGCCGACCGGACGGATTCCTATGCGTTCTTGACGCCAAAGCTCGGCGCGGTCTGGTCCGTCTCCGACACGGTTGATCTCTATGCCAACTATGCCCGCGGGGCCCGGGCCCCGCAGGTGTCAGACCTTTACCGCCTGCAAAACCGGCAATTGGTCGGGCAGGTCGATACCGAAACGCTGGACAGTGTGGAGATCGGCGCGCGCGGCGCGGCGCTGGACGGGCGGCTTGTCTTCGATGTCGCCGCCTACTGGATGGACAAGGAGCATTTCTTCTTCCGCGACTCCAATGGCCTGAACGTCACCGACGGCTCAACAGAGCACAAGGGCGCAGAAGTCTCCGCCGCCTATGACCTCACTGATACACTGTCCCTGTCGGGCAATGTGTCATGGTCGGACCAGACCTATACTTTTGACCGGGTCGTGGCGTCCGCTTCCAACACCATCCTCGATGGCAACCAGATCGACACGGCGCCGGAATGGCTCGCCAATGCGCGGCTGAACTGGCAGGCGACCCGCCGCCTGTTGCTGTCGCTGAATGTCGAACATGTCGGCGAATACTTCTCAGACCCCGGCAATCAGAACACCTATCCCGGCCACACGGTGCTCGGCGCCCGCGCGGCGTGGGCCTGGACCGATACGCACACGGTCTGGATCAATATCCGCAACCTGACGGATGAGCGCTACGCTGACCGGGCCGATGTGTCCTTCGGCAACCCGCGCTACTTCCCCGGCGAGCCGGTCAATGCCACCATCGGCATCAGCCGCACATTCTAGAACATAATCGGAGGAACCCCATGAAGCTCTATCACAGCCCTCAGGCACCGAACCCTGACCGTGTCGTCTATTTCCTGCGTGCCAAGGGCAAGCTGGATGCGGTCGAGCTCGAAGAAGTCTCGATCATGCAGCAGGAACACAAGACGCCGGAATACCGCGAAATCTCGCCCTTCGCGCAAGTGCCCGCGCTGGTGCTGGACGATGGCACGAAGATCACCGAAAGCCGCGCGATCTGTACCTATTTCGAAGGCATCTTCCCGGAGCCGAACCTGATGGGCGGCGACCCGAAGGAGAAAGCCCTGATCGAGATGTGGGACCGGCGCGTGGAGATGATGTTCTTCATCCAGTTCGCCACCTGGTTCCGCAATGCTCACCCCGCCATGGCGCCGCTGGAAGTGCCGCAAAGCGCCGAGGCTGCCGCCAAGGGTGAGAAGGCTGCCAAGAAGATGGCCGAGCGCTTCGACGCCCACCTCGCCGATAATGAGTTTCTTGCGGCCGGGCGTTTCTCCATTGCGGACATCACGCTCTTCATCGCCTGCGGTTTCGGCCGTGTGATGAAGTATGCGCCGCACAAGGAACACGCCAATCTCGGCCGCTGGTTTGAGGCCATGAAGGCGCGCGGCTTCGCGGGCTAGGCCATCACGTCGTGAGGGACGGCGGCGATTACCGTCAGTGCAAGCGTGTCCTCAAACGCCTCCGCGGCGGTCTGGCTCTCGAACAATGGGGAAGGATCGGGTATCGAGAGAACGGGTTTCATGGCTCCCCGGATGCGCTAAGCAGGAGAGCGGAACAAGACAAGGAAGCGTTTCATGCGGTATCTGGCGGCGTCCCTTCTCCTCCTGTTGGCGGCCTGTGTGCAGCCTTCGGCCTTCGGTCCGCAGATCCGGGCCGTGCCGATGGACGATCTGAGAGCTGCGGCGCCAGCCGGCCGGCTTTCCGGCGTGGCCCAGCCCGTGGCCTACCGGGTGGAGATGACGGTCGATCCGCGGGAGACGACCTTCGCCGGGCATGTCGAGATTGACGTCAATCTGGAGGCCTCTGCGCCGGGGATCTGGTTGCACGGGGCGGATCTCGACGTGTCTTCGGTCACGGTGACGGCAGGCGGCGAGACCCGGCCGGCCAGCTGGACCGAAGTGGACCCGACCGGCGTGGTCTGGGTCGGTTTTCCGAACCGAGTTCATTCGGGCGGTATTACACTCGACATCGACTATACCGCCGCCTTCGACGCGAACCTCGCCGGGCTGTTCCGGGTGGAGGAAAAGGGCGAAGCCTATGCGTTGGCCAAGTCCGAAAGCATCCAGGCGCGCCGCTTCCTGCCGAGTTTTGACGAGCCGGGCTTCAAGGCGCCGTTCGATATCACGCTGATCGTGCCGGAAGACATGCTGGCCATCGGCAACACGCCGGTCGCCTCGCGGGTTCCGGACAAGCCGGGCTTTGACCGCGTGACCTTCCTGCCCACCCGGCCGCTGTCGACCTATCTCCTGTCGGTCGCCGTCGGTAATTTCGAGAAGGTCCCCGCCGGGACGATCCCGGTGAATGCGATGCGCGACTGGCCTGTGCCGCTGACGGGCTATGCCCGCGCAGGCAAGGGCGAGGAGCTGGGGGCCATCCTTTCCATCACGCCGGCCATCGTGGAATTCTTCGAAGAGGCGCTGGAACAGCCCTATCCTTATGAAAAGCTGGATATCATCGCCGCGCCGCAATGGCCGTCGGGCGCGACCGAACTCGCCGCCGCGATCACCTACCGGGAAAGCCGCATCCTCGCCAATGAGATGTCCGGCGCCCTGTTCCTGCGGTCGATGAAAAGTGTGCACGCGCATGAGCTGTCGCACATGTGGTTCGGCGATCTCGTCACCCCGCCCTGGTGGAACGATCTCTGGCTGAAGGAAGGCATTGCCAGCTGGGCTGAGCCGGCCGTGCTCAGCACGCTGGAACCGGATGGCGGCTATGACATCCAGGCGGTCGCCGATGCGATTGCCGCCATGCGGCTGGACAGCCTGTCCAGTGCCCGCGCCGTGGCCCAGCCGATCACGGAGAATGCGGATATCCGCAATGCTTATGATGCAATCACCTACAACAAGGGACAGGCCATACTGAGCATGGTGGATGCGTGGTTCGGGCCGGAGCAGTTCCGTCCGGCGCTGGGCAGATATATCGCCGAATATGCCGACGGCTCCGCCGACAGCGCGGAGTTCTTCCGCGCCATTGGGCGGACAACGGGCAATCCGGATATCGGCCGGTCGATGAAGACATTCGTGACCCAGAATGGCGTGCCGCTGCTGGAGACAGAGCTTCAGTGCACAAGCATTGGCGCAAAAGTCGTCCTTGAGCAGAGCCGCTATCGCCCGCTGGGCTCCGAAGCGGACCCGGATCGCCACTGGATTATCCCGGTCTGTGTCTCCTGGCACGAAGGAGATGAGTCAGGCCGGTCCTGCACGCTTCTGAAGGCGCCCCGGCAGGTCATGCCGCTGGAGGGCGCGACATGCCCGGACGCCTACCACCCGAATGCCAATGGCACAGGCTATTACCGGTTCAATCTTGCGGGTGACGGCTGGGACAGGCTGATCGCCGTCCTGCCCGGTCTGCCGGCCGCCGAAGCGCTGACCGCCATCGATAGCGCCGAGGCGGACTTCGATGCCGGGAAGATGGATGCCGCCACGCTGCGCCAGGTGCTCACCGCCGGGGTACAGCACGAGGATGCCGCCGTCGTCTCCGCCGTACTGGGCATCTATGCGGATCTGATGGAGCAACTGGACGATGCGCCCGGCCTGCGCGCCGACGCGGAGGCGGCATCTGTCCGGCTGCACGCGCAGATGATGGGTGAGGGCGAAGACCCGGAACTGGAGACCAGCCTGGTAGAGTTCGATGCCACGATCCTGAAACAGGAAGATGCCCGGGCAGGCCTTGCCGCGAAAATGGACACGTGGATCAGCGATCCGGATGCGGATGAAAGCCTGTCCAGCGACCTCTATGCATCAGGACTTCTCGTCCTGCTGGATCAGGGCGGGCAGGCCGCATATGACCGTGTGCTGACGGCCAATGACGAGATCGACAATCCGGCCTTCGGCCAGTCTGTCGCCATCGCGCTGGGCAGTGTGACGGATCCGGATCAGGCCGCCCGCACGCGGGGCCTGATCGCCTCTGCTGCGCTTGGCCCGCGGGAAACCTACACCATGGCCCTGCTGCAGATGAGAACGCCGGAAACGCGTGAGGCGATGTGGACGTATCTGGAAGACAATTTCCCGGCCTTCCTGAATGCCATTCCGGCCCAGTGGAAGCGCCGCACGCCGCGGCTCGGATCCTATTTTTGCGATGCCGAAGGCCTCGATGCGCTGAACGCCCTGTTCGCAGAATATGGTGATCTCGCCGAAGGACATGAACGCGAACTGTCGCTGGCGCGGGAGAAGATCCAGCTCTGCATGGCCCGGAAAGCTGCGACGCAGGCAGACCTGGAGGCGGCCTTCGCCGCCGCCCCCTAGTCGGGAAATGCGCTTTAGGCGGTCTTGCCCTAAGCGTCTTTGCCCTAGGCGTTTTTGCCTTAAGCGTTTTTAATTGTCAGGCCGCCATCGACCGGGATGTGTACGCCGGTCATGAAGCTGGCGGCCGGCAGCACGCAGGACAGGGTGATGTTCGCCACCTCTTCCGGAATGCCGTACCGGCGCAGCGGCACGCGGCGCTTGGCGTAGATTTCCTTGTGCTCGTCCGGAATGCCGGCGGTGATGCCGGTCTTGACCGGGCCGGGGCAGATACAGTTCACCGTGATGCCTTCGCGGCCAAGGTCGACAGCCAGGCCGCGCGTCAGGCCGATGACGCCATGCTTGGCAGCGACATAGGGGGAATTGCCCGGCGTCGCGCCCAGACCTTCCGTAGACGCCACATTCACGATCCGGCCATAACCGGCCTTGCGCATATAGGGCAATGCGGCGCGGATGGCGCGCTGGTGGCTGGTCAGCATGACGTTGATGCTGGGGCCCCAGCTGTCTTCATAGCTGTCCTCGGCGATATTGGCCGGGATGGCGAAGCCGGCATTGTTGACCAGGATTTCCAGCCCGCCGAAATGGGCCGCGGCCTCGTCGATCACGCGCTTGATGGCATCGGCATCGCCGACATCCATCGCCCAGCCCTTCACATGATCGATCCCGGCGGCCTTGATCTCCTCGACCACCTTGTCGACGTTTTCCTGCTTCAGGTCTGTGACGGCAACGTTTGCGCCTTCGCGGGCGAACAGGTGGGCGGTCGCCCGGCCCATGCCGCTGGCGGCGCCGGTGATGAGGGCGGTCTTGCCTTTGATCGAGCGCGACAGCGCTTCATAGGGGGGCTGGCTCATGGTTGTTTCCTCTTTTTCTTTATTGTGCCCGAAAAGTTCATGACGTTGCGGCCGTCTTCGGCCGTGATGAGGCCGCGCACAAAGCTGAGTGAGCCGCCTTTGCGCAGCACGTCGCCGCGCGCTTCCAGCCGCTCGCCTTCCAGCGCGCCGCTGATGAATTCCGAGGTGAACGCCACGGTCACCCCATAGGCGCCCTCCATCGCGTCATGCCCGATGGCGAAGAGCGAGAAGTCCGCAAAGCTCATCAGGCAGCCGCCATGCACCACGCCCCCGGCATTCATGTGCTTGCGCGCGACGCGGAACGCGGCGACCGGCCCCTTCTCATCGACCTTGAAATAGAACGGCCCGGCACTGTCATGCTCAAAGGGTTCGTCCTCCCAGGTCGTCCAGCCCTCAAACTCTCCGGATGTCATGATGGTTCTGGTCATATGCGCTCCCTGTACTTGATGGGCACGATACCGCACCGTTACCCTTCGACAAGCGTGCCGTGGCGGAATAGATTGCCACTGGAAACAGATGAAAAGGGAGGCACGAGATGCCGTTTGATGCCGAGATCCGGGATGCGCTGATCGAGCAGGTGCGCCGCTTCGTGACCGAGAAATGCGTGCCGGCAGAGGCCGAAGTCTCTGAAAATGACGAGGTGCCGCAGTCGATCGTCGACGAGATGAAGAATCTCGGCCTGTTCGGCATTGCCGTGCCGGAAGAATATGGCGGCCTGGCCCTCGACATGGAGACCGAATGCCTCGTCGCGCTTGAGCTTGGCCAGACCTCCCCGGCCTTCCGCTCTGTTGCGGGCACGAATATCGGCATCGGCTCGCAGGCCCTCATCCTGTTCGGCACCGAGGCGCAGAAATCGAAATGGCTGCCGGGCGTCGCCTCGGGGGACCTGATCGCCAGTTTCGCACTGACCGAGCCCGAAGCCGGCTCTGATGCGGGCAGCCTGACGACAAAGGCCATCCGCGATGGCGACGAATACGTCTTCAACGGCACCAAGCGTTACATCACCAACGCCAACAAGGCCGACATCTTCACCGTCATGGCCCGTACAGACCCTGACACGCCTGGCGCCAAGGGCGTCTCGGCGTTCGTGGTCGAGCGGGACACGCCCGGCGTCTCCGTCGGTGTGCCTGAGAAGAAGATGGGCCAGCAGGGCGCGCATATCTGCGACGTCATCTTTGATAATGCCCGCGTGCCGGCCAGCAACATGATCGGCAAGGAAGGCGAGGGCTTCAAGGTGGCGATGAGCGTGCTGGACAAGGGCCGCCTGCACATCTCTGCCGTCGCGACCGGCGTTTCCAAACGCCTGATCCGCGAGATGGTGAACTATGCGCTGGAACGCAAACAGTTCGGCAAGCCGATCATGGAACACCAGATGATCCAGGCGATGATCGCCGACAGCCAGGCCGAGACCTATGCCGCCGAGTGCATGATCATGGATGCCGCCCGCCGCCGCGATGCGGGTGAGGACGTCACCCTGCTCGCCTCCTCCACGAAACTGTTCGCCACTGAGGCGTGCGGCCGCGTGGCTGATCGCGCGGTGCAGGTGTTCGGCGGCGCAGGCTATGTCTCCGACTATGGCATTGAGCGCTTCTACCGCGATGTCCGCATCTTCCGCCTCTATGAAGGCACCAGCCAGATCCAGCAGATCATCATCGCCCGCGAACTGGCGCGTGCAGCGAAGGCAGGAAAGCTGTAGGTGCGCTACTCCAGGGAACAGGTGCTGTCAGCGCTCAAAGGTCTGGCCGACATGGTCCCGCCATTTGAGGGCGGATGTGCGTGCGGGCAGGTCCGCTATCGCTGTTCTGACACACCTTTCTGGTCAAGCACCTGCTATTGCCGCACCTGCCAGAAGCAAGGTGGCGGGGCGTCGGCAACAGCGTTCAATATCAGGGCATCCGGATTTGAGCTGCTGGACGGTGATCTGCTTGAGTTCAAGGCGCAAGCGGACAGTGGACAATCCGTCAGCCGGATGCGGTGCAGCGCGTGTGGAACCTGGGTGTTTGCGGTAAGGTCCACACGCCCGAAGTGGCGCAGCGTGCTTGCCGGAACCCTTGATGCGCCCGAGAGTTTTGTTCTTGTCGCCAATGCTTTTGTCAGCGAGGCCCCCGACTGGGCGAGCCTGAATGCTGAGGTTCTCCAATTCGAACGTATGCCAGAAGACGAGTTACCCGACTTTAGAAGCTAACTTACTCAATAAAGAAGAGACAAAGATGTTCGAACACGACCCCACAGACCCGCACGAAGTCGGCCTCGATGCGGACCGCCTCGCGGCGATCCCCGCCTATTTCAAGACCAGCTATCTCGACACCGGCAAGCTGCCCTGCATGGCGACGCTGATTTCGCGCAATGGTGAGGTCGCGCTGGAAGATTATTCCGGCACGACGCATCTGGGCGAAGGCGACCCGATTGGTCCGGACACAATCTTCCGCATCTATTCCATGACCAAACCGCTCACCTCGCTCGCCGCGATGATGCTGTTCGAGGAAGGCAAGCTGCGGCTGGAGCATGACGTCTCCCGCTACATTCCCGAATTTGCGGATGTGAAAGTCTTCGATGGCGGCACGCGCGAAGGCTACACGGTGCGCGATCCGGACCGGCCGATGAAAGTGCTGGACCTGTTCACCCACACGTCCGGCCTCACCTATGGCTTCATGATGCAGAACGAGGTGGACGCCCTCTACCGCAAGGAAAAGATCGGACGTCCGGACGAGACGCTGCAGCAGATGGCGAAACGCCTTGCCGGGCTGCCGCTGCTCTGCTCGCCGGGAGATGAATGGTGGTACAGCCATTCCATCGATGTGCTGGGCGCCATCGTCGAGATCGTTTCCGGCATGGAGCTGGACGAGTTCTTCCGCCAGCGGATCACTGGCCCGCTGGGCATGGTCGACACGGAATTCTGGGTGCCGGAGGAGAAACTCCCCCGCCTCATGGCCTGCTATGAGAAGAATGCCATTACCGGCGAAGTGAAGCTGGCCGATCCGGCCGGGGCCGAGTCGAAGCTCTACGCGAAACGCCCGACGCTGCTGAACGGCGGCGGCGGCCTTGTCTCCACGGTGCGGGACTATCACCGCTTCGCCCTGATGCTGCTGCGCGGCGGTACGCTGGATGGCGCCCGCATCATCAGCCCCAAGACCTGGGAATTCATGCGCCAGAACCATCTGCCGAACGGCGAGACGATGCGCAGCATGGGCCGCTCCATGTTCAGCGAAGTCATGTCGCCGGGCGTCGGCTTCGGTCTGGGCGGCTCGGTCGTCACCGACGTCGTTGCCAGCCAGCAGCCGGGCAGCGAAGGCACGTTCAGCTGGGGCGGCCTCGCCTCCACCTTCTTCTGGGTCGATCCGGAAGAAGAGATCATCGGTATCCAGATGACCCAGATGATGCCGTCCTCCACCTATCCGATGCGCGTCCAGTTCCAGCAACTCGCCTACGCGGCCATCGACTGGTGATCTATGGGCGAAGGCGTCCCCCCGCCGCAACAAAGGCCCAGCGCCCGCCTCGTCATTCTTGATGCGGCGGGCCGGGCGCTGCTGTTCCGTTTCCGCTTTCCCGACCGCACTTTCTGGGCAACGCCTGGCGGCGCGGTCGATGAAGGTGAGACATATGAAGAGGCGGCGTACCGGGAATTGCGGGAAGAAACGGGTTTCAGCGGCCGGCTGTCAGCTGAAATACACCGCCGCCATACGGTCTTTACCGGTCCGTTCGGGAATCGTGTGGAAGCGGACGAACGCTATTTCTGCCTGCGCGTGGAGTCCGGCGATGTGGACCGGTCCGGCTGGGAGCCGGTGGAGCAGGAGATGATCGCGGAGACCGCCTGGCTCTCGCCTGCTGATATCCGGGCCTTGCCGGACCCGGTGTTTCCGGAGAACTTCGCCGATCTTGTCGATTATCTGAAAGAGGCGCCCAGCGCATGAGCGAGCCATCCGTAAATCCCGTCCGTGAGGCGATTCTGGAACTGACCGAGGCGGCCGGTCCCGGAAAGTCGATCAGTGCGGAACAGGCGGCCCGGGCCGTCAGCGAGAAAAACTTCCAGCGCGTCCTGAAGGATGTGCGGGCCGAAGCCGTTCGCCTGCACACCGAGGGCACGGTGCTGATCTATCGCAAAGGCAAGCCGGTGGAAGATCCGAAAGCCTTCAAGGGCGTCTACCGGCTCGGACGCCCAGCCGCGCCCTGATGGCAAAAGCGCCGGACCCGTTCCATGAATTCGTGATGGAATTGTTCGCCCAGATGGGGCCGGTCAGCGTCCGGCGCATGTTTGGCGGCGCGGGCGTGTTCAAAGACGGGCTGATGTTTGCCCTTCTGTTCGATGATGTCATCTACCTGAAAACCGACGCGGCCCTGCGCGCAGAGCTGGAAGCCGAAGGCTGCGAGCCTTTCATCTGGACCCGGCCAAGTGACGGCAAGCAGACGGATATGGGCTATCTCAGCCTGCCGCCGGATGCGATGGACGAGGCAGACCTGGCCAGCGAATGGGGGCGAAAGGCGTTCGCCGTGGTGTTGGCTGCGAAGGCGAAAAAGCGGAAATAGAGCCCGTCAGGCGCCGCTATATATGGCGTATAAATGGTCTATATATTGGATTGTTCATGGTCTGAAGGGCGGCTTATCCAACACCGGAATTCTCCCTCCGGTAGAGAAATTTTTATTCCCCGTAGCGGCGCAATTCGCTCTTCACGCGGCCTCTGGTAACCGTGACGACATAGAGCCGGTCATACTCGTCAGCTTCCACAATCGGGGCACCGGGTTTGCCGCCCAGCAGGGCCACAAGGTCCGGAATCGTATTGGAATGGCCGACGACCAGAATGTTGCCGGGCGTCGCTTTCAGCCGGTTGGCGAAGGCCGCTTGCTGGTCGGCGTCATAGATCTGGATGGGCAGGCCGGTGCTGTTCGAGGTCGGCTTGGCGGTTTCGACCGTGCGGGTCGTGTCGGTGGACCAGATTTCGGTCAGGCCTGCATCCTGTAGCTCCCGCGACAGGATATCGGCGCGGGCACGGCCCACGACGGTCAGGTCCGGATTGTCTCCGGCCTGTTTTTCGGCATGGCGGACCAGGTAGATCGTTGTGTCTGGCGGGGGGGGCGTGCTGGCACAGGCGCCAATCGCCAGAAAGGACAGGGCGGCAAGGGTGGCGCGGCGCGTCAGACTCATGCGGCGATGGGGCGATCGATCGGATCGTCCAGCGAGAAGGCTTCCGGCGTTGAGCCGTGCTGTCTCAGGTGCTGCAGTTTCTGCCATCCGTCCTCCATGGAGACTTTTTCGCCTTTCGGGGCCCACCACATCACAAAGCTGGGGCCGGTCGAGCGGTCGATTTCCATTGCCAGACGCCGCATGCTCGGCGGGTGAGTCCGGCCGGAATAGGCAAATTCCTTAAGGTGTTCAAGCGATGTCCAGCCGCCCATGGTCGAAACATCCGGGGCGCCCAAGCCCTCCGGGTATGGAAAAATGCCGTGCAGAGGCATCCACACACCGTCCGGGCGGCGGACGCCATGACGGTGAAAGTGCAGGCCTTCAAACGCGGCAGCATCCGCAAAAACACGCGGCATGATGCTTACGAAAACGCGAATGAACTCATTATCCAGACTGAACGCTCCAAGCGGACGCGCACAGTTGAAATGAATAAGGCGATAACCCATCACCATCCCCAACCTCCAGAATGGAGAGGGAATACTCCGAAGGAATTACCCCATTCTTAAAGGCGAGTGGGTAAGCGTCATAAATCTTAGGTTACTTTCCGTGGAATTCTGCCGGGCGCTTTTCGAGGAAGGCCTTCACGCCCTCCGCAAAGTCCGCTGTCCGCCCTGCTTTGCGCTGTGCGAGGCGTTCTTCGTGCAGCGCGTCGCCAAAACCGGTTTCGGTGGCGTCCCAGATCAGTTTGCGCATGCCGGCCAAAGCGACCGTCGGGCCGGTTGAAAGAGTTTCGGCCCATTCCAGCGCGGTCGCCATCAGCTGGTCATCCTCGACGACCTTGTTGATCATGCCCCACTCCAGGGCTTTGTCGGCAGGCAGTTTTTCGCCGAACAGGGCCATTTCCATGGCGCGAACCCGGCCGACCGTGCGGGCCAGCAGCCAGGTGGAGCCGCCATCCGGCACCAGGCCGATGCGGCGGAACGCCTGCAGGAAGTAAGCGCTTTTCGCCGCGACGATCATGTCGCCCATCAGGCCGATGGAACAGCCCACCCCTGCCGCCGCGCCGTTCACGGCGGTGATCACCGGGTGCGGGTGTTCGCGGATGGCGACAATCATCGGGTTGTAATGGGTGTCCAGCGGGCGGCCAGCGTCGGGCTTGGAGCCCGGATGGCTCAGCGACGTTCCGCTGACCTTGCCCAGATTGGCGCCGGAACAGAAACCCCGTCCATTCCCTGTAATCACGGTGCAACGCGCCTCGTCGGCGGCTTTTTCGAGGGCGTGCAGCATCTCCTGTGCGGTATCGACACCGCAGGCATTCATCGTTTTCGGATCGTTGAAGGCGATAACGGCGATATTGCCCTTCAGTTCGTAGGAAATCAGCTCGTAGCTCATGGTCGCCCTCCCTGTGGCGTGGATCTTTGTCTGGCGCGCAATTTAGCCCCGGTTGGCGGCTTGTGAACGCCTCACCCGGGGGCAAGGTCAATCTTCCATTGTTAAGCAATGAACGTGCGCTACACTGTTCAGAATAACCGATAAGCAGGGAGATCGGATCCATGGCTCTTGATAGCGCCCCCACCACCGGCATGGCCGGCATTCTCGCCAGGCAGAAAGCGGCCCATATCCGCGACGGAATTCCGTCGGCCGCCAAGCGGATTGAATGGATCGACAAGGCGATTGATCTCCTGATCACCTATAATGACGAACTGGTCGATGCGATGTGCCAGGACTTCGGGCACCGGTCGAAGGACCAGTCGGCTTTCACCGATATCGCGAGCTCCATTGGCCCCCTGAAGCATGCCAAAAAGCACGTCGCCAAATGGATGCGTCCGGAAAAGCGCAAGTCGGAATTCCCGCTGGGTCTGCTCGGCGCCAGGTCGCAGATCCAGTACCAGCCGAAGGGCGTGATCGGCGTCATCAGCCCGTGGAACTTCCCGGTGAATCTGACATTCGCCCCGCTGGCAGGTGTGTTTGCGGCGGGCAATCGCTGCATGATCAAGCCGTCCGAGTTCACGGAAGTCACATCCGAAGTGATGAAGAAGGCAATCGCCCAATATTATGACGAGGAAGAAGTGGCCGTGATCACCGGCGGCCCGGACATTGGCGCCGAGTTTACCGCGCTGGCCTTCGATCACATCCTCTTCACCGGGGCGACCTCCATCGCGCACCATGTCATGCGCGCGGCGGCCGACAATCTGGTTCCGCTCACGCTGGAACTTGGCGGCAAGAGCCCGGTCGTGCTGGGCCGGTCGGCAGACCTGCAGAAAGCGGCCAACCGCATCATGGCTGGCAAGGCATTGAATGCCGGACAGATCTGCCTCGCGCCGGATTATGCGTTCGTGCCGAAGGAAAAGACCGCCGATTTCGTCGCCGCCGCGACGCAGGCGGTCCAAACGATGTATCCGAGCGGCCTGAAGGACAATGACGACTACACCTCCATTGTGAACCAACGCCACTATGACCGTCTGATGGGTTATATCGACGAAGCGAAGTCGAAGGGCGCCGAGGTTATCGAGATCAATCCGACCGGCGAGAATTTCGCCCAGCAGCCACATCACAAGATTCCGCCGCACATCATCGTCGATCCATCGGAAGATCTGAAAGTGATGCAGGATGAGATCTTCGGGCCGATCCTGCCCATCAAGTCCTATTCCGATACGAAGCAGACGATCGACTATATCAACGCGCATGACCGGCCGCTGGGGCTCTACTATTTCGGTGAAGACGCTGCGGAAAAGGATATGGTGCTGAACAACACCACGTCTGGCGGCGTGACCGTGAATGATGTGATCATGCATATCGGTCAGGAAGACCTGCCGTTCGGCGGCGTGGGCCCGTCGGGCATGGGCTCCTATCATGGCCGGGAAGGCTTCCTGGAATTCAGCCACAAGAAGTCTGTCTTTACCCAGACAGGCAGCGAGATGATCGCCATGATCCGCCCGCCTTATGGTGAGGCATTCCGCAAGCAGGTCCAGGGCCGGCTGAAGCGCTGACCGCCTGTCGAGCCAACAAAAAAGCCCCTCATCCGGCTGGATGAGGGGCTTTTTTTGATTGGCCTGAGATCTAGCGTTTCAGGAAGGCCGGGATGTCATCGCCAAACCCTTTCACCTTTTCAGGTGCCGGGTCGAGGATCAGATCATCATCCTTGCGCTTGCGGTCCCGCGTTGGCTTTTCCTTGCGCTCGGCGCGTTCGCGCTTGGGCTTCTCGCTCTTTTCGGGCTTCTCAGGCTTTTCGCTCTTTTCAGCTTTTTCCGGCTTTTCAGCCTTCTCGGCTTTGGCGGGCTTTTCAGCCTTGGCCGGCTTGTCCTCACGCGCGGTGTCTTCGCGCACCGTTTCTTCCGGCGCTGTGGCGGCGGTTTCGGTCTCGGCTTCCGGTTCTTCCTTCCGGCTGCGGCTGCGTGGTCCGCGCGTGCGTTCGCCGCGGCCCCCTCGGCTGCGTCCGCTATCACGGCTGCTGCCACGGCGCCCGCGTCCGGATTTCTCTTCCGGCGGCAGGTTTTCGATCTCTTCGAGCAGGCCTTCCGGCATGTACTCTTCGACATCCTTGTCGATCATCTTGAGGACAAAGCCCCAGGACTTTTCATCGTCCGGGGAGACGAGCGTGAAGCTCTCGCCCGTGCGCCCGGCGCGGCCTGTCCGGCCGATCCGGTGGATATAGTCTTCATCTTTCGGCGGCGGGGCGTAGTTGAACACATGGCCGACATCCGGAATGTCGAGCCCGCGGGCCGCAACATCGGAGGCGACGAGCAGTTTCAGATCGCCATCGCGGAATTTCTGAAGCGTTTCCGTCCGGACGGACTGGGGCAGGTCGCCGTGAATCGGCGCAGCGTCGTGCCCGTGCTTGGTCAGCGAGGCGGCGACAATATCGACTTCGACCTTGCGGTTGCAGAAGACGATACCGTTTTTCACATCGCGGGATTCAATGACGCGGCGCAGCGCGGTGCGCTTGGCTTTGGCTCCGTCGGTCGGCAGGTGGACCACATGCTGGGTGATCGTGGTCGCCGCATCCGTGGGGCGGGCGACTTCGATTTTCACCGGATCGCGCTGGAAGGTTTTCGCCAGGCGCTGAATGTCGGTCGGGAAGGTCGCGGAGAACAGCAGCGTCTGCCGGCGCGGCGGCAGCTTGGCGCAGATCTTCTCGATGTCCGGGATAAAGCCCATGTCGAGCATGCGGTCGGCTTCGTCGATGATGAAATATTCCACGCCCATCAGCAGCAGCTTGCCGCGATCGAACTGGTCGATCAGGCGGCCCGGCGTTGCGATCAGAACGTCGACACCGCGTTGCAGCAGGCCTTCCTGCTCCTTGAAGCTCACTCCGCCGATCAACAGCGCCATGGTCAGCTTCAGGTGTTTGCCATATTTCTCGAAGCTCTCGGCAACCTGCGCAGCGAGTTCGCGCGTCGGGCAGAGGATGAGACAGCGCGGCATGCGGGCGCGGGCGCGGCCACGGGACAGGCGGTGGATCATCGGCAGCACGAAGGCGGCGGTCTTGCCGGTGCCGGTCTGGGCGATGCCGGTGACGTCGCCGCCATTGAGAACATGCGGAATGGCTTCTGCCTGAATGGGGGTCGGATGCGTGTAGCCCGACTCGTCCAGGGCTTTGAGGATGTTCGGGCCGAGCCCGAGGTCGGCGAATGTCGTTTCAGTCAATTTCTGTCGTTCCTAGGATGGAAGTTGTTACCCGGTGCGGCCCGAATGGCCGCGAACATTCCGCTTTCCGCACTGTAATGTGCGTTCCGCGGACCGGGCGCTTTCCATGCCCGGAGCGTCTTGTGCGCTGCACATAGTGTATTTCGGGCTTGACGTGAAGGGGCTGCGTTCAGGACCGGGAGCTAGCCCCCGGCGGGTATCTCGCGGCGTTTCATGGCGTCCTCGATCCGCGCAGGCCTGTTGAGGCGCGCCAATCAGGCAGGAATCGGCCGAATTTCAGGAAGGGTGCGGGATCCGTTTCAGATCCGGCGTGTGGCGCGCTGCACCGGGCGCGCAGAGTATGGCCGGGTCCCCACGGCCTCTGCCGCAGGGACCCTGGCGAAATCAGGCGCCCGCGTCAGCGAGGTTCTGGTTCACGAAGTCCCAGTTCACCAGGCTCGTCAGGAAGGTGTCCATATAGTTCGGACGGGAGTTCTGATAGTCGAGATAGTAGGCGTGTTCCCACACATCCATGGTCAGGAGCGGCGTGGTGCCGTCTTCCGTCAGCGGGGTCTCGGCGTTCGGGGTCTTGGTGATGGCCAGCTTGCCATCTTTCAGGACCAGCCAGGCCCAGCCGGAGCCGAACTGCGTGCCGCCAGCCGCCTTGAACGCCTTGACGAATTCGTCATAGCCGCCGAGGTCGCGATCGATCAGCTCTGCAGCCTTGCCGTGCGGCTTGCCGCCGCCGCCGGGCTTCATCGAGTGCCAGTAGAAGGTGTGGTTCCACACCTGCGCGGCATTGTTGAACATGCCGGCTTTGGACGCATCGGCCGCTGCGATTTTGACGATTTCCTCAAGCGACTTGCTTTCGAGGTCCGTGCCCTCGATCAGGCCGTTCAGATTGGTCACATAGGCCTGGTGGTGCTTGCCATAGTGGAAGTTCAGGGTCTGTTCGGAAATGTGTGGCGCCAACGCATCGCGCCCATAGGGAAGATCGGGAAGTGTGAATGCCATCTGGAATTCCTTTCTTGCAGGTATGTATCTGGTAGATAAGCGCGTCATCCGACATATGGGTTCCATGCCGAATACAACCCCCCCCCTTTCCAAAACACAGTGGGCCGCAATCGACAAGCGGGTCCGCAAGGTCGATGAGGACCGCTGGATCTCCAGCCGTTACGCGCCTTCGGCCCAGCGTCAGGCCCTGACAGCCCTCTATGCGCTGGCCTATGAACTGGCCCGGGTGCGGCTTGCCGTCTCGGAAGAGACGCTGGGTCTGATCCGGTTTCAGTGGTGGCGCGAAGCGCTGACTGAGCTGGCGGAGGGAAAAACGCCGCGCGAGCATGATGTCTGCCTCGCCATCGCCGAGCAGGCGGCGGCCGGCCAGCTGAAGCCCGCTGCGCTGCAAAGGCTGGTCGATGGATACGAAGCCGCCTTCGTGGCGGAGGACCGCAGCAAGGAACCGGAAGCCTGGCTCGCCCTCATCGCGGCCAGCATGCTGGCGTCCCATCATGACTGGGCCGAGGAAATCCGGGATGTGGCCCCCGCCTATGCCGCGCTGCGCCGGTCAGAGACGAAAGCCTTCGGTCCGCATGTGAAGCCGGTGCCGAAATCCATCCGCCCGGCCGTCGCCCATTATCGCCTGCGCAAGCACTACAGCGAAAAGGGCGAACCGGACGCCGTCACCAAACGCCTCAGCATCCTGAAAGCCATCCGGACCGGGCAGGTCTAAGCCTCGAACGCCTTCAGGATCGGGCAAGGGCCATCTTCGGCATGGTCGCACTGGTGGGCGAGTTTCTGCAGGGCGGTGCGGGCGTCTCTAAGCTCTCTGATCCGGGCATCCAGTGCATCGATTCTGTCGCGGGCCATCTGACGCACTTCGGACCGGTCTGATGTGGCGTCGAGTACGATCAGCCGCGCAATTTGTTTCAGGGTAAAGCCAGCGGCCTGAGCGGAGCGGATGAAATGCAGGCGTTCCAGATCTGCCGCGCCATACTTCCTGGTGCCGCCCGCCGCGCCGCCACCCGCTGGCCGGGCAGGCAGCGCCATCAGGCCCTGACGCTGATAATAGCGGACGGTTTCGACCCCCACCGCGCCAGCGCGGGCGAGTTGACCGATACTCATGCTCAGATCGTCTTGCAACCGTACCATAGTACGGAAGTTATATAGGGAGCACCTGACTCACAAGCGGAGCTTTCCCATGTCATCGGCCAAACCTGTCGCCACGCTCTACCGGATGAAAACACCGCAGCACATCTGTCCCTTCGGCCTGAAGAGCCGCGGCCTGCTTCGACGGAAGGGCTACAAGGTGGATGACCATCTGCTGACCTCCCGCGAGGAAACAGACGCCTTCAAGGCGAAGCATGACGTGAAGACGACGCCGCAGACCTTCATCGATGGCAAGCGGATCGGCGGCTATGACGACCTGCGCCAATTCTTCGGCCTGCCGCTGAAGGACAAGGACGCGAAGACCTACACGCCGGTGATCGCGATCTTTGCCTCGGCGGCGCTGATGGCGCTGGCGGTGAGCTGGGCGGCGTTTGGCACTCTGCTGTCAATGCGGGTGGCCGAGTGGTTCATCGCGATCAGCATGTGTCTGCTGGCCGTGCAGAAGCTGCGCGATATCGATTCCTTCTCCAACTCCTTTCTCGGCTACGACCTGCTGGCGCGGCGGTATGTGCGCTATGCCTATGTCTATCCGTTTGCGGAACTGTTCGCCGGCGTGCTGATGATCGCCGGCGCGCTGACCTGGCTCGCTGCACCGATGGCGCTGTTTATCGGGGCGATCGGCGCCGTATCGGTCTACCGCGCCGTCTATATTGAGAAGCGCGACCTGAAATGCGCCTGTGTTGGCGGCGAAAGCAATGTGCCGTTGGGCTTCATCTCGCTGCTGGAGAACGTCATGATGGTCGCGATGGCGATCTGGATGCTGGTGAAGTAGAGGCGGCGACCTACTCCACTGCCACCAGCGCCTGCGCCGTCAGCCATGCATCGATATCGCTTAGCGCGCGGGCGGCCTGGGCGCCTTTCTTGGCGCGGCCTTTCGCCTTGCCGCGCAGGCGTTTGCCGTTCTCGTCGGTCTTCGGGAATTCGGCGATGTCCGGGAAGAGACCGAAATTGACGTTCATCGGCTGGAAGGTCTGTTTGCCTTCGAGGTGGCCGCCCGTGATGTGCGTGACGAGCGCGCCAAGCGCCGTTGTTGGCGGCGGGGCGTCCAGTGTCTGGCCGAGGCGTTCGGCAGCAGCGAAGCGCCCGGCGAGCAGGCCCATGGCTGCGCTTTCGACATAGCCTTCCACGCCGGTGACCTGTCCGGCAAAGCGCAGGCGCGGCATGGATTTCATGCGCAGCTGGGCGTCCAGCAGCTTCGGTGAGTTCAGAAAGGTGTTGCGGTGGATGCCGCCGAGACGCGCGAACTCCGCCGTCTCAAGGCCGGGGATCATGCGGAAGATGTCGGTCTGCGCGCCGTATTTCAGCTTGGTCTGGAAGCCGACCATGTTCCACAGCGTGCCGAGGGCATTGTCCTGGCGCAGCTGGACGATGGCGTGGGCCTTCACGTCCGGCTGGTGCGGATTGGTCAGGCCGACGGGCTTCATCGGGCCGAAGCGCAACGTCTCGCGGCCACGTTCTGCCATGACTTCGATAGGCAGGCAGCCTTCGAAATAGGGCGTGTCTTTTTCCCAGTCGCGGAATTCTGTCTTCTCGCCCGCGATCAGCGCGTCGATGAAGGCATTGTATTGCTCTTCCGTCAGCGGACAGTTGATGTAGGCGGCCGTGTCGCCGCCCGGTCCCGGCTTGTCATACCGGCTCTGGCGCCAGGCTTTCGACATGTCGATGCTGTCGAAATAGATGATCGGGGCGATGGCGTCGAAGAAGGCGAGGTCATCCTCGCCGGTGTGGGCATGAATTGCCTCGGCCAGCGGAATGGATGTCAGCGGGCCGGTGGCGACGATCACGCTGTCCCAGTCTTCCGGCGGGATGCCAGCGATTTCCTCGCGCACAATGGTCACGTTCGGGTGCGCTTCCAGCTTTGCGGTGACCGCTTCGGCAAACCCCTCCCGGTCGACTGCCAGCGCGCTGCCGGCGGGCACCTGATGCTCTGCCGCCGTGGAAATGATCAGCCCGTTCGCGCGGCGCATCTCCTCGTGAAGCACGCCGACCGCGTTCGCCGTATGATCGTCGGAGCGGAACGAGTTCGAGCAGACAAGCTCCGCCAGCTTGTCGGTCTGGTGGGCTTCTGTGCCTTTCACGCCGCGCATTTCGTGCAGGATCACTGGCACGCCAGCGTTGGCCGCCTGCCAGGTTGCTTCCGATCCGGCCATGCCGCCGCCGATGATATGAATAGGTTTGATGCTCATGCGCGGGACATGCGCAGGCCGGCGGGTTCCGTCAAGACGGGGTTTGCGGCTACGCCCGGGAGCGGTATGGCATTCTGCATGGATTCAAATACCTCATCCCCGGCGGTGGCGCCGGCCATTCCCGATCTGATTGGGCAGGCCTGGCGCCTCGCGGCGAAGGCGGCCCTGCCGGGCTTGCCATGGCTGGCCCTGCTGGCGTTGACGGGCGGTTTCTACAAATGGGCGCTCAATACCGGCGCAGGCGGCACGATGCTGACGCTGGCGGCGCTGGTGATCTTTTTCCTGGCAGGCGTGCAGGCGTCCCTGATGATCTACCGGGCGATGATCCCGGATGCCAAAGGGGCCTTCATGGCCCTGATGCACATGAATCTCGCCATCTATCTCGCTTTCTTCTTCGTCAGCTTCTTCATCTTTTTCTTTGTCGGCATATTCGGCGTCGTGATGCTGCAATTGTCCGGCCTGGTGGATCTGGCAGCCGAAGGGGCAGACCAGCAGATTCCGGCGGCGCTGGCGGGCCTGATGTCGACACCCTATGGCTGGGCGCTGTCCATTGTGTATGCCACCGGGCTTGGCGGGCTGGCCTTTCTGGCTTTGCGCCTGTTGTTGACCGGGGCCGCAACCGTGAAGTTCGGGCGGGTCATGGTGTTCCGCACCTGGCGCTGGACGAAGGGGAACGTGTTGCGCTTCGGTGCGGCGAGCCTCGCGACCCATGTCCTGCCGTTCCTGGCGGGCTATGTCGCCAATCTCGCCATCGTCAGCGCGGTCGGCCAGGGAGAAATCGCCGTGTTTGCGACAGGGGCCAGCGGGCTGTTGTTGCTGGGGCCGTTTCTCCTGGCGGGGCATGGCCTGTCTGTGGCGGCGTTGCGGGCGACGCCCGTCCCGGACAGCATTGCCTAAGCGTTCGAAACCGGCTTAGCTTCCCGCCTGAGGGGCCTGGTGGAGGGATGCAATATGGCCAGACGGTTCACGTTCGACGGCGCGTTGATGTTCGGGTTCCGCGCGGCGCATGCAAAGTCGTTTCCCTGGAAGTTTGCACTTGCGTTTGCTGTTGTCAGCACGGCGCTGACCGCGCTGCTCGCCTGGCTGGCCAAAGACGCGATCTTCGGCTTCATGGACACGGTTGAGCAGCTCGACCGTGCAGGCGCCGATGACCCGGCACAGGTCTTCAGCGTGATCTTCAACCTGTTTGGCGGACTGCTGCCATGGTTCCTGCTGGGGGCGCTTGCCAGTCTGGTCGTGTGGGCGATGTTCATGGCCGCCACGCAGCGGCGCTATATCCGCGATGAGGCGTTTTCCATCCGGTTCGGGCCCGATGAATTTCGGATGATGGTTGTCGGCGTCGTCTGGTATCTTGGCATGTCGCTTATGTACGTGTTGCCGGGCCTGATCATGCTGCCGATGTTCGGCATGGTCTCTGATTTCGCGAATGGTGACATCTCGGAAAATGAAATGGCGGCCTTCGTGCTGGGGCGTATCAGCATCGTGGCGCTGATGTTTCTGGTGCTGTTTCCGGCCTTCGTCTTTTTCGCGACGCGGTTCTCACCGGTATTTGCCATGACCGTGAAGGAAGGCCGGATCGCGTTCGGCGATGCCTGGATCGTGTCACGCGGCCGTTTCTGGCCGATTTTGGGGGGCTATCTCATCATCGCTATCGTCGGTGGCTTGGTGGTCGGTTTTGCCTCCTCCATCGTCCAGATGGCGGTAACGCCCGCCTTCATGGGCTCCGTGACCCAAGTGGAAGACGCATCGGAGCTGCGGAGCATTTTTACCCCGGCCCTGATCGTCGCGTTGCTGGTCTATTCCTTCATCCGCTATTTCCTGTCCGGATTGCTGATGCATTTCGTTCAGGGGCCAGCCGCCTTCGCAGCGCGGCACGATCCGCGCGGCAGCATCGATGACGTGCTGAGTGTCGAGGAATTCAACTAAGGCAAACGCTCATGACCCCGATCGAGTTCAGTTTCGGAAATGCCTTGACCCATTTCACGAAGACCGGGGGACCGGCTGGCTTCCTGTGGAAGTTCGCGCTGGCCTACGCGGTGATGGCGTGTCTGGTGCAGGCGGTTTCGATCTTCCTGCAATGGCCAATCTACGAGGCTTACGTCCAGATGTTTGCCGGGGGTGGAGACTTTGATCGCTACGTGACGCAGATGGAGGATATGCCGATGTCCACGTCGCTGGCCGGCCTTCTGATCATGCCGCTCGGCATTCTGCTCTGGGTCGCGTTCGAAGGGGCCAATCAGCGCCGATATATGCGCGGGGAAGGGGTCGGGTTGCGGATCAGCGCAGATGAAGGCCGCCTGCTGCTTGTCGGCCTGATCTGGATTGCGCTGTTCATCGGCATGTATATCGGGTTCGCGTTGACTTTCGTCATACCCGTGATGGCAGGGTTGGCGCTTGGGTCGGATGGGATCGGTCTGGCGATGCTGCTCGGCGTCGTTCTGGTGCCGGGTTATATGCTGCTCGCCCTGTGGCTTTCGGCGCGCCTGTCTGCTGCGGCTGCCCTGACGGTGAGAGACCGGCAGATCCGTTTCTTCGAGTCCTGGCGCGTCACGCGGGGTAAGGGGTGGACGATTGTCGGCGCGTGGATTGTGCTGAGTCTGATCGCCATCGTAGTGCTGATCCTGTTCTATCTGCTCCTCGCGGCGCTGGGCATTGGCCTGCTGTCAGCCCAGGTGCCCGGCCTGATGGACGGCGACGTGGCAGACGGCGCAATTGTCGGTGCGGTCGTGTCCCCCATGTTCTGGGCGCCGATGCTGGTTGTCGCGCTTGCCTTCACCCTCGTGCAATCCATGCTTATGCACATCTTCAGCGGTCCGGCAGCCCTCGCTGCGCGCACCGATCCGGAATGGGTCAGTGCGGGCACGGTCGGTGAGTTCGACTAGGCGAGGACCCGCTCCACTATTTGGCGGAGCTGGCAGCCTTTGCCTTGCGGCCCCTGGCAGGGGCTTTTGCGGGGGCTTTCTTTGCGGCGGTTTTTTTGGCGGCAGGTTTGGCGCGGGTTGATTTTTTCGCTGTCGCCTTGCCGCTGGCCTTCTTGGTGGCGGCAGCCGGTTTCGCCCGTTTGTTGCGCGCCGCGCGGCGTTCGTCCTGCCGGCGGAAGGTTTCGGCCAGGAAGCGCCCGGTCCAGCTTTCCTTTGAGGCTGCGATGTCTTCGGGCGTCCCGGCTGCGATCAGCTGACCGCCCCCGTCGCCGCCCTCCGGACCAATGTCCAGCACCCAGTCGGCTGTCTTCACGACATCCAGATTGTGCTCGATCACCAGGACTGTATTCCCGCCATCCACCAGCTCGTGCAGCACTTCCAGCAGCTTGCGCACGTCTTCGAAGTGAAGGCCGGTGGTTGGCTCGTCCAGAATGTACAGTGTGCGGCCGGTTGCGCGTTTCGACAGTTCCTTGGCAAGCTTGACGCGCTGCGCCTCGCCGCCGGACAGGGTCGTCGCCTGCTGGCCGACCTTGATGTAGCCGAGGCCAACGCGGTTCAGCGTTTCCAGCTTGTTGGCGATGGCGGGCACGGCGGAGAAGAATTTCGCCCCGTCTTCCACCGTCATGTCCAGCACGTCGGCGATGGACTTGCCCTTGAACTTCACCTCCAGCGTCTCGCGATTGTAGCGCTGGCCCTTGCAGGTTTCGCAGGTCACGTAGACGTCCGGCAGGAAGTGCATCTCAATCTTGATGACGCCGTCGCCTTCACAGGCTTCACAGCGCCCGCCTTTGACGTTGAAGCTGAACCGCCCCGGCGCATAGCCGCGCGCCTTGGCTTCCGGCAGGCCGGCATACCAGTCGCGGATCGGGCCGAAGGCGCCGGTATAGGTCGCCGGGTTCGAGCGTGGTGTCCGGCCGATCGGGCTCTGGTCGATGTCGATGACCTTGTCGAGATGCTCCAGGCCCTGAATGCTCTCATAGGGCAGCGGCGGGCTGGAGGCCCCGTTCAGCTTGCGCGCCAGTGCCTTGTAAAGCGTCTCGATGATCAGCGTGGATTTGCCGCCGCCGGACACGCCCGTCACGCAGGTAAAGCTGCCCAGCGGGATCGTTGCGTTGACGTTTTGAAGGTTGTTGCCCGTCGCGCCTTTCAGGGTGACCTTGCGTTTCACCTTCTCCACCGGGCGGCGCCTGGGGATGACGATTTCCCGCGTGCCGTTCAGATAGTCTGCCGTCAGACTGTCCTTGCATTTCAGGATGTCGGCGGGCGTACCTTCGGCAATGATTTCCCCGCCATGAACCCCGGCGCGCGGCCCCATGTCGATGACATGATCCGCCGTGAGGATGGCGTCTTCATCGTGTTCCACGACAATCACGGAATTGCCGAGATCGCGCAGGCGTTTCAGCGTTTCCAGCAGGCGTTCATTGTCGCGCTGGTGCAGGCCGATGCTGGGCTCGTCCAGCACATAGAGCACGCCGGTCAGGCCGGAGCCGATCTGGCTCGCCAGCCGGATCCGCTGGCTTTCCCCGCCCGACAACGTGCCGGAGGCGCGCGAGAGGCTGAGATAGTCGAGGCCGACATCGTTCAGGAAGATCAGGCGATCATTGATTTCCTTCAGGATGCGGGAAGCAATCTGGTTCTGCTGCTTCGTCAGCGTCTTGTGAACGACGGAGAACCATTCACCGGCTTCGCGGATGGAAAACTGGCCGGCATCGGAAATGTCGAGCCCGGCAATCTTCACCGCCAGCGCTTCTGGTTTCAGGCGTTTTCCGCCACAGGCGGGGCAGGGCGCAGCCGCCTGGAACTTGCCGATCTCCTCGCGCACCCATTGGCTGTCGGTTTCGCGATAGCGGCGTTCCAGGTTTGGGACGACGCCTTCGAATGTCTTCGTCACTTCATAGCGGCGCATGCCGTCATCATAGACGAAGTCGATTTCTTCCTCGCCGGTGCCGAAAAGGATGACGTCCTGCACGGTTTTTGACAGCTTGTTCCACGGGCTTTTGAGGTCGAACCCGTAATGATCCGCCAGGGCCTGCAAGGTCTGGGTCTGATAGGGCGAGGTCGACTTGGCCCAGGGCGCGATGGCGCCGTTCATCAGGTCCAGATCCTTGTCGGGCACGACGAGACCCGCATCGATTTTCAGCTGCTGGCCGAGCCCGTCACAGGTCGGGCAGGCGCCGAACGGGTTGTTGAACGAGAACAGGCGCGGTTCGATTTCCGGAATGGTGAAGCCTGAGACCGGGCAGGCAAAATTGGCGCTGAAAGTGACGCGGCGCGGCTCTTTTTCGTCATCCGCCTTGTCGGCAAATTCCGCGATGGTAATGCCGTCGGCAAGGCTGAGCGCCGTTTCGAAGCTTTCCGCAAGGCGCTGTTCCATGCCCTCGCGCACGACCACCCGGTCCACCACGACGTCGATGTCGTGCTTGTACTTCTTGTTCAGTTTCGGCGGGTTTTCGAGTTCATAGAACTCCCCGTCCACTTTTACGCGCTGGTAGCCATTCTTGAGAAGTTCGGCGAATTCCTTGCGGTATTCCCCCTTCCGGCCACGGACGATGGGCGCCAGCAGGTAGAGGCGCGAGCCTTCCGGCAGGTCCAGCGTGCGGTCCACCATCTGGCTGATGGTCTGGCTCTCGATGGGCAGGCCTGTTGCCGGGGAATAGGGCACGCCCACGCGCGCCCAGAGGAGGCGCATATAGTCATAGATCTCCGTCACCGTGCCGACGGTGGAGCGGGGGTTGCGGCTGGTCGTCTTCTGCTCGATCGAAATGGCGGGCGAGAGACCCTCGATGCTCTCGACATCCGGCTTCTGCATCAGTTCCAGGAACTGGCGCGCATAGGCCGACAGGCTCTCGACATAGCGGCGCTGGCCTTCGGCATAAATCGTGTCGAACGCCAGCGAGGACTTTCCCGACCCCGACAGGCCAGTCATCACGACCAGCTCGCCGCGGGGAATGTCCACGTCGACGTTCTTGAGATTGTGTTCCTTGGCGCCGCGAACGCGGATAAAGGGGGACTCGGCCATAATGGAGACTTTCGGGGCGAGGACTTTCGGGCTGTTTGCTCGTTACGTCTGCGAACGGTATTGGGTCTTTGCTAGAGCCAATGTGTGTTGCGAGTCCATAATTTCAGCAAGAACAAAAAGCGAACCTCGCTGCGAGAGCAGCTATTTTGCTTCAGCAGGGTATATGCGCGCGACAACAATCCCGCTGAGTTTCCAGCATATGAACGCAACTGCGGCACCTGCCAGCCCATCGACCATATAGTGCCAGCCGAGGATTACTGAGCCTGACAGGATAATCAGGAAGTACGTGATCGTAATGGCCCGCCAGACGGGTGTTCGTCCGAACATGACAGCAAAAAGGAAGGCTGTGGCGCAGTGCATGCTGGGCAAGGCGGAAATGCCGCCAATGCCGATCCCGTCTTGCTGGAAGGTTTGCCAGAGCATGTCCTGCAATTCGGTGCTCCGAAGTGCCGGTACCGAGCGCAGATGTGCCATCAGATCTGCGTAGCGCGCCGGATCTGCGCCGACATGCTCGTAAAAGCAGGGGCCTGCAGAAGAGAAAACGAGCGCGAGCAGATTGCCGCCGATGAACCAGGTCATCATCAGGGAAAGGCAGTAACGCAGCCGCCGGGCCGGGGCGATTCCGCTCGCCACGAAACAGGTGATCCAGCTGCCCACCAGGCACACGGCCCAGATATCGTAAAGAAAATCAATCGTGATGAGGAGAGGCGGGGTTTCGTGGACCCACTCGAACAGTTTCCAGGGGTCCGAGCCTAAAAAAAGTGCCGCGTCCAAGGAGGCGAATGTGTCGTCCCATGCAAAAGGAACGATCATGGGGATTCGTGCCTTCAAAGTGGTATAGGACGACATCAGGAGGCCAAAAGAAACCACGCCCGCAAGAACCATGAATGGCGCAGCACTCAGCGTGTCGCGGTTACGCGACCATATCCGGCGCGCCACCACTTTCAGTTCCTGATCGCGGAGCTGAGGGAGAAGTTTCAGGAGGCCGATCAATATCGTGGCTTCAAAGAATAGCGCCGTGTTTCGTACGGCGTAGCTGTAATAGGCGGGGGTCGCCGTAGCGGTGGCGCCATCGGTGCCGTGGATCAGATTTTTGAGGATCATTGCCAGCAGCAACCAGGCGGCCAGCCCTGAAAAAACGGTAATCAGCAACGGCAATTCCGAGCGCGCCGGAAGCAGGCGGTGCTTGGGGACCCGGGATAGAATGCTGGTGGCCAGGCTGCGGTCTGTCATGTCCCGGATATAGTTGAATTCACTTAAGAAGCGGTTTGGGGCTTTCCTGAATTGTTGAACTTTCGGGCGCCGCCTGTTTGCATTTCCATTGCAGGCGGGTCAGCGGCGGCCCGGATGCCGGGGACAAAGGCGGGTTAAGTGGCCGCACGACATGGAACAAATCGGAAACATTTCCTTGACGCAGCATTCCTTTGTGAATACCGCTGATCTCGCCAGCGACAGCCGGTGCCGTCGGCGATATGGTGGCAGCTTGATTCGGAAGCAGAATGATCGGAGCGAAGTCATGGCGGGATCGGTAAACAAGGTCATCCTCGTAGGAAATGTCGGGCAGGACCCTGAGGTTCGCCAGTTCCAGAATGGTGGACAGGTCGCCAGCTTCTCGCTCGCAACGTCTGAAACCTGGAAAGACAAGAACACCGGGGAGCGCCGCGAAAAGACTGAGTGGCACCGGATTGCTGTGTTCAGTGAAGGCCTTGTCCGCGTGGTTCAGAACTATGTGAAAAAGGGCTCCAAACTGTACATTGAGGGGCAGCTTGAGACCCGCAAATGGCAGGACAAGGAAGGCCAGGACCGGTACACGACCGAGGTTGTGCTGCGCGGTTTCAATTCCACGCTGACCATGCTCGACAGCCGCGGCGAAGGCGGCGGCCGGTCTGCAGGCGGCGATTTCGGTGGCTATTCGCAAGGTGGCGGCGGTGCCCGCCAGATGAGTGGTCCGCAGGAAAGCTTTGCCAGCCACGACCTCGACGACGAGATCCCGTTCTAGGGACCGCCTGCAATGGTCGGAGCCGCGCTCAGGCCTTTTCTGGTTCTGGGGCTCTTCCTGCTTGCCGCTTGCGCATCGCAGGTGTCCGGAAACCCTCTGCAGAGCGTTGAATCCTCTCTGGAAAGATCTGGTGTGGACCCGTCGCGGTCTGCCCTGCTGATCGTGCGGCTGGAGGACGGGGCGACCTGGTCCAGCGGCGGCGCCCGGGTGGATGAGCGCTTCGTGGCCGCGTCCACGTCAAAGGTCCCGCATACGCTGATCGCTATTGAAACCGGGGCGGTGTCTGGCCCGGACGAATGGTTCGAGTGGGACGGGAAGGCGCGGTTCGCGCCAGCCTGGAACAAGAGCCAGACGCTGGCTGACGCGTTCCGCCATTCAACGGTCTGGATCTACCAGGCGATTACGCCCCGTATCGGCAGTGACGCTCTGCATGGCTGGCTGGCGGCGTTCGGCTATGGAAATGCCGACACAGGCACGCCGGGGGACCTCACAACCTATTGGCTCAAAGGCCCGCTCAGAATCTCCGCGCGTGAGCAGGTCGCCTTTCTGACGCGCCTTGTGCGGCACGATCTGCCCCTTTCGGCGCGGACCTATGAGCTTGCCGTTCCGGTCATGCAGGCGGAGGCGGGCGAAGACTGGCGCCTTTATGCCAAAACCGGCTGGTACAGCAGCGATGAAGCGCAGGACATCGGCTGGTATGTCGGCTGGCTGGAGCAGGGCGGCGGGGCCGCGCCGGGCACCTATGTCTTCGCCTTCGACATGGATATCGAGACCCCGGAAACCGACATTCCGAAGCGTCCGGCGGCTGTCCGTCAGGCGCTTGTGGATATCGGGGCGCTGCCCGCGCCCTGAGCCTTGTTGTAAAAACGTTTTTTTACCCCGAAATCGCTGTAATTTTCGGGGCTTTCAGGTTTGTTTTGGCGCGTCGAAATGCTAGACAAATAGAAAGATTCTGATGCGCGATTCCCGCGCGCCCTCTGCAGCAGACACGAGTTTCTCATGAGTGACCAGACGACCCCTCCGGAAGATCCGGAAACCCCCGAGAATGGCGGTGGGGGCGGCGCCAGCCTGCCGGACGGGATTGAAGCCATTTCCATCGAGTCCGAGCTGAGAAGCTCCTATCTCGATTATGCGATGAGCGTTATCGTCAGCCGGGCGCTGCCGGATGTGCGCGACGGCCTGAAACCGGTGCACCGGCGTATCCTGTATGCGATGCAGGTGAACGGTAATACGCCGGACAAGCCGTACAAGAAATCGGCCAATATCGTCGGCGCCGTGATGGGTAACTTCCACCCGCACGGCGACAGCGCGATCTATGACGCGCTCGTGCGGATGGCGCAGCCCTTCTCGATGGGGCTGCCCCTGGTCGACGGCCAGGGCAATTTCGGCTCGATCGACAATGATCCGCCGGCCGCCATGCGTTACACGGAATCCCGGATGATGAAGGCGGCGACCCATCTGCTGGCCGACATCGAAAAGGATACGGTTGACTTCCAGGACACCTATGACGGCTCCCAGCAGGAGCCGATTGTCCTGCCAGCGCAGTTCCCGAACCTCCTCGTCAATGGTGGCGGCGGTATCGCGGTTGGCATGGCGACGAACATTCCGCCGCACAATCTGGGCGAGATCATCGATGCCACCATCGAAGTGATCGACAATCCCGACGTGGATGACGACGCCCTGTGTGAAATCGTGCCAGGTCCGGACTTTCCGACCGGCGGCATGATCATGGGCATGTCCGGGTCCCGCAAGGCTCTGCTGACGGGGCGCGGCAGTGTGATCGTCCGGGCGAAGACGGATATCGAGGAAGCCCGCAACGGACGCCAGGCCATCATCGTCACCGAGATTCCCTACCAGGTGAACAAGGCCGCGATGATCACCAAGATCGCTGAGCTGGTGCGCGAAAAACGCGTCGAAGGCATTGCCGACCTGCGCGACGAATCCGACCGTCACGGCATCCGCGTCGTGATCGAGGTGAAGAAGGATGCCAGCGCCGAGGTCGTGCTGAACCAGCTTTACCGCTTCAGCCAGATGCAGAACTCGTTCCCGGTGAACATGCTGGCGCTGAATGGCGGCCGGCCGGAGCTGATGAACCTGCGCAAGGTGCTCGATTGCTTCATTGCCTTCCGTCAGGACGTCGTTGTCCGCCGGACCAAGCATGACCTGAACAAGGCGCGCGACCGTGCGCACGTCCTCGTTGGTCTCGCCATGGCCGTGGCGAATATCGACGAGGTCATCCGCATCATCCGGCATTCGCCCGATCCGAACACGGCGCGCGAACAGCTGCTGGCCAAGGCGTGGCCCGTCATGGACATGGGGCCGTTGCTGGACCTCATCGCCGACCGCCGCACGCGCAAGGGCGAGGGCGATACGATCTACCTGTCGGACGAGCAGGCCCGCGCCATTCTCGCGCTGCAGCTGTCGCGTCTTACCGGCCTCGGCCGGGACGAAATCGGCAATGAAGCCAAGGGCTTGTCCGAAAAGATCGCCGACTACCTCGACATTCTCCGGTCCCGTCCGCGCATCCGCGATATCATCAAGGGTGAGCTGGCGTCCGTGAAAGAAAAGTTCGCCGTTCCGCGTCGTTCCGAGTTCACGGCCGGCGGGATCGACATGGAAGACGAGGACCTCATCGAGGTCGAGGACATGGTCGTCACCGTCACCCATGGCGGCTATGTGAAGCGGACCCCGCTTTCGACCTACCGGACCCAGCATCGCGGCGGCAAGGGCCGGTCCGGCGTGTCGATGAAGGAAGACGATTTCGTCGTCCAGCTCTTCTCGGCAACGACGCATACGGAGATGCTGTTCTTCTCCTCGGCCGGCATGGTCTACAAGGAGAAGGTGTGGCGCTTGCCAGTTGGCGGGCCGACCTCGCGCGGCAAGGCGCTGGTCAACATCTTCCCGCTGGCTGCAGACGAGCGCATCGAAAGCGTCATGCCGCTGCCGGACGACGAAGAGTCCCGCAACGAACTGGATGTGATGTTCGCCACCAAGACGGGCAATGTCCGCCGGAACAAACTGTCCGACTTCATCCGCGTCAACCGGAATGGCAAGATTGCCATGAAGCTGGAAGACGATGCGGATGATGGCATCGTCAGTGTGAAGATCTGCTCCGAGAAGGACGACATCCTTCTGACCACGGCGCTCGGCCAATGTATCCGCTTCCAGGTTACCGATGTGCGTGTCTTTGCCGGCCGCAACTCGACCGGTGTGCGCGGCATCCGGCTGGGCGAGGGGGACGAGGTCATTTCCATGGGCATCCTGCGCCACATGGATGTCACGTCCGAAGAGGCCCGGGCCTATCTCAAACACGCTGCGGCTATGCGACGCGCGGCGACCGGCGAGGAAGAGGAGGTCTCCGACGATGATGAAGAGACCGTGGAAGAGGCATCGCTCTCGACCGAACGCCTCGCTGAGCTTGGCGCCGCAGAGGAATTTGTCCTCACCATTGCAGACGACGGCATGGGCAAACGGTCCTCCGCTTACGATTACCGTGTCACGGGCCGCGGCGGCAAAGGCCTTGTCGCCCAGAACATCTGGGGCCGTGACAAGAAAAAGGGTCCGGTCAAGCAAGTGGCCCAGTCCTTCCCGGTCGGCGATGGCGACCAGGTCATGCTGGTCACCGATGCGGGCCAGCTGATCCGTACGCCGGTTGAGCAGATCCGGATTGCGGGCCGCTCGACAGGCGGCGTCTGGGTCCTCCGCACCGCGGAAGGCGAGCGCGTTGTTTCGGTCGCCCGCCTTGTGGAAGACGCTGAAACCGCTATGGAAGAGGACGGCGGCGCTGAGTAAGCGCCGCTGTTTGTACGTATAACAGGGCCGGGAGGGCCGCCATGCACCGCGTTGGATTGTATCCGGGAACATTTGACCCCCCAACCATCGGCCATGTCGATATCATCAACCGGGCCCGGAAACTGGTCGACACGCTGATCATTGGCGTTGCGATCAATGAGGCCAAGAAGCCGTTATTTTCGCTGGAAGAACGCGTCTCCATGGTGCGGTCGGAATGCGATAAGCTGAACGGGCCGGGGCTGGCGGATATCAAGGTCATGCCGATGCACGGCCTGCTCATGAAATTCGCTGAAGCCTGCGGTGCGCAGATCATCGTACGCGGCCTGCGGGCGGTTCAGGACTTCGAATACGAATTCCAGATGACGGCGATGAACGAACAGCTCAATCCCGATATCGAAACCGTGTTCCTGATGGCCGATGTGCGCCACCAGGCCGTCGCGTCCCGTCTGGTCAAGGAAATCGCCAGCCTTGGCGGCGATATCACGCCTTTCCTGACGCCGGATGTGAAGCGCGCGCTGATGGAAAAATACGAGAAGTGATCCTGCGCGGCAGTTCTACTGCCTCAGACCGTTGAATCCTGAGATGTGATGCCTGACATTGGGAAGCACACGGCGCCGCAGTGCGCCCGGATGGAGACGTTGCGTACCATGAAACTGGCCCCCCTGAATTTTGCGCCCCTGAGATTTGCGTCCATGGCTCTTGCGGCCTCCGCGATTGCGCTGTCGTTCGCGGCGGTTGCGCAGGAGGCCACTGAACCGCCGGCCCCGGCTGAAGTCACGGTGGCCGAAGCCAAGGCGGACCCGGCCAACTGGCGGCATGTGGATCCGGAAAACCTCTTCATCTTCGATACGACGAAAGGCCGCGTTCTGATCGAGGCCTTCCCGGAAATCGCGCCGAAACACTATAAGCAGTTTTCCACCATCATCCGCTCCGGCGACTATGATGGCACCGGATTTCACCGTGTGATCAACGATTTCATGGCGCAGGGCGGGGACATCTTCGCCCTGAAGGGCCGGGATTCCGGCCTCCCGGATATCGAAGGGGAATTCACCTTCCGCCGCGACCCGACAGAGATGCCGCTGGAAGCCACCATCGGGCCGGAAGACACCGCGAGGTTCGGTTATATCAAGGGCTTCCCGATCGGCACGCAGGCCAGCTTCTTTGCGGAAATGTCGGTCGACGGCATGGTTGAGAGCTATATCCCGCACTGCAAGGGCATGGTTTCCACCGCCCGTACGGATGATCCGAACTCTGCCAATTCGCAATTCTTCCTGATGCGCGGCCAGGCAGAACATCTTGACCGCAAATATACAGCCTGGGGCCGTGTGGTTGCCGGGGAAGACGTCGTCATGTCCATCAAGCACGGCCCCGACGCGCGGGACGGTCAGGTCGACAATCCCGACATTCTGACATCGGCGAAGGTTGCCGCTGACCTGCCGGAGGGAGAGCGTCCGGAGGTCTGGGTTGAGCGGACGGATGGGCCGTTGTTCCTGGCCAGCGTGGCCGACAAGGACGACATCGATGTCTGCTCGCTGCCGTCCGTGCCGGCGGTTGTCAGCGAGTAAGGTCTGCACAGGTCTTGTTGCGCGTCGCGCGGCTTTCTGCGAGACGGGCGCCCCATGGATCTGACCCAATTTCAGTTTGACCTGCCTGAACGGCTGATCGCGTTGCGCCCGGTGGAGCCGCAGGATTCTGCGCGCCTGCTGGTCGTGCACGGGGACGGGCGGCTGGAAGATGCCGCTGTGCGGGATCTGCCGCGCTATCTGACAGCCGGTGATGTGCTGGTTTTCAACGATACGCGTGTGTTGCCTGCGGCCCTGAAAGGGGTGCGCCCGGCGCGGGATGAGATCGGGCAGGACGTTGCCTGCGATGTGAACCTGACGGAGCGGATCGACGCTGCCAGCTGGCGCGCGCTGGCCCGGCCGGGCAGGCGTCTGAAAGACGGCGACACGATCGTCTTCGCGGACGGCTTCACGGCAGAGATCACCGGGCATCATGAAGGCGGCGAGATCGGGCTTCGTTTCTCCCTTTCCGGCGAGGCGCTGACCGCGGCGCTCGACCGGCACGGCGCCATGCCGCTGCCGCCCTATATTGCCCGCCGCCGCCCGGCCGATGCGAAAGACCGCGAGACCTACCAGACTGAATTTGCAGGCGAAGATGCCGCGTCCGTTGCTGCGCCGACGGCCGGTCTGCACTTCACGCCGCGCCTTCTGTCAGAGTGTGACGCAGCGGGTCTCGTGCGTGAGACCGTGCGCCTGCATGTCGGCCTTGGCACGTTCAAGCCGCTGGAAGAGAAGCAGCTGGAAGAGAACCGGCTGCATCAGGAATGGCGCCGCCTGACGCCGGAAACGGCCGCGCGTCTGAATGCGGCGCGGACCTCAGGCCACCGCGTCGTGCCGGTGGGCACCACGGCCATGCGGACACTGGAAAGCTGTGTGGATACGGAGGGTGTGCTGCATCCGGCTACCGGCCCGACGGACATTTTCCTGAAGCCGGGTGATGCGGTGCGGGGCACCGATGCGTTGGTGACGAACTTCCACCTGCCGGGCTCCAGCCTGTTCATGCTGGTCTCGGCCCTGATGGGCACGGATGTGATGCGCGCGGCTTACGCCCATGCCATCGCGAATGAATACCGCTTCTATTCTTATGGCGATGCTTGCCTGTTGCTGCCTTAGTTTTCCTCTTTTATTCGAATACCCAAATACAGAGTCTGATACGTGTCTTCATCAAGGAGAGACCGGTTTGCGCGCGTGCTCCAGCACTGCTGAGTGCAGGCGCTTGTGCGCAATGTTCCAGTCTCGCTCTTATACGCCGCGATTGAATTGGGGGCGTAAAAAGAGAATTGCGCCCCACATGCGGTTTCAGATTCAGGAGTGCGTATCTCTATATATTCCACCGCACTACCCTTAAGCGACTGAACGACTTTGAAGCGATACTCGACATCGGTTTCTTCCCAATACGGTGCATCATCACCGATGTCAGGCTTTGTCACCGAAAGAAGTTCACCTACGAACACAGAGTCGATTTCGGGGTCTTCAACAAAAGACGTGTCCAAATCGCAGGGACCACATGAGCATGCCAAGGCTGTTGGGGCGGCAGCTCCGGCAAAAAGGATGGCGTTGATAACCCACAGGATATGTCTCATTCGGTCCGCTTCCTCACTTGCCTAATTGAGACGCCACATCCGGACGCAGTTCCGTCATTTCACGGATGGCCTTGGCTGCTGTGATGCGGGCGAGATGGCGGCCTTTTTCGTCGCGCCAGTCGGCTTCGACAAGGCCGGTCGTGCGCCCCCGGCTGACAAGGCGGCCTTCAATCGTGATCAGGCCATGCGGGACAGGCCGAAGAATACGCGTCTGCAGTTCCATCGTCGTGAACCATTCCCCGTCTTCCAGCGCGCTAGCCATGGTCATGGAGACGATATGATCGGAGAGGCCCGCGACCCAGCCGCCGAAGACGCGGCCATCATTGATGTCGCGGTCGCCCTCGTTTGGCCACTCATAAAGCGTGCGGCCATAGCTGACCTCTTTCAGCCACAGGTCCGGCCGGATACCCATGTTGCGGATGCCCGGCGGCAATTCCCATTCGCCGCTTTTCAGGCGGTCGAAGAAGGCTTTCTGCTGCTGGGAAAGTTCGGTCCGGCTCATGCGAGGCGCGCTCCATTGGGGACGGGTTTGTCCGGCGAGAACATGACGATGGCGCCGTCGGTGTCGGCAAAGCCGAGCGTCAGCACTTCGGACATGAACTTGCCGATCTGGCGCGGGGGGAAGTTGACCACGGCGGCGACCTGTTTGCCGACCAGTTCGTCCGGCGAATAGTGTACCGTCACCTGGGCAGAGCTTTTCTTGATGCCGACGCCCGGGCCAAATTCGATCCGCATACGAATGGCAGGCTTGCGCGCGCCCTCAAGCGGGGCGGCCTCCAGTATCGTGCCCATGCGGATGTCCACCTTGCGGAAGTCGTCAAAGGTGATTTCGTCTGCCGGGGCGTTTTCCGGTGTGTCGATCAGATGCATCAGGTAGACGTGGCCCCGCCATCGACTACCAGCATCTGGCCGGTCATGTAGGCTCCGGCTTTCGAGGCGAGATAGACGGCAGCGCCGGCAATTTCTTCCGGTTCGCCGATCCGCTTCAGCGGCGTGCCGGACAGGCTGCGCTTCAGCGTATCGGGATTGTCCCACAGCGCCTTGGCGAAGTCGGTCTTGATCAGGCCCGGCGCGATGCAGTTCACGCGGATATTGTCGACGCCGAATTCTGTGGCGAGGTTGCGGGCCAGCTGGAAGTCCGCCGCCTTGGAAATGTTGTAGGCCCCGATCACCGGAGAGCCGCGCAGGCCGCCGATCGATGAGACGATGATTACCGCGCCGTCCTTGCGCTCTCGCATCTGCGGGGCGCACATCTGGATCAGCCAGTTGTTGGAGATGATGTTGTTCTGCAGGATCTTGGCGAAGGCGTCGTCTTCAATCCCGCTCATCGGGCCGTAATATGGATTCGAGGCGGCATTGCAGACACAGATGTCGATCTTGCCGAAGGCCTTGTTGGTGGCGTCCACCATGGCCTGCAGGTCTTCCTTGGACGAGATGTTCGCCGGAACGGCGATGGCCGTGCCGTCACCGTGCTTTTCATTGATTGCGTCAGCCACTTCCTGGCACGGGCCGGGCTTGCGGGACGAAATGGTCACTTTGGCGCCGGCGTCTGCCATGGCTTCAGCGATGGCCTTGCCGATGCCGCGGGAAGATCCGGTGATGACGGCAACTTTGCCGGTTAGGTCGAACAAGCTCATGGCGGGGCTCCCTGCGTTTCTCTATCGACGCACAAGCTAAGCCCTCCGGCGGGGCGCCGCTAGGGGGTCGCAAGGGAAAGCAACCGGTTGCGCCCGGCTCAGATGCCCCAGACCTGGCAGAGGATTTCGACCAGCATGTCGGTCCGCTTGCGCACCACGTCGGCTGTCCAGGCATCCTGGTCCTGCAGGTCGCGGGTCAGGGCGAAGTCCATGCCGCCGCTGCCGTTGAAGTAGACTTTCTTCTTGGCGCGAAAATCCTGCCGGTCGGCCTTCTGGTTCACCTTGTGGGTCAACAGCACGAAATTGCCGAGCGTGTCGCATTGCTCGCGCCGCTTGGCCGGGTCGGGCCAGACGGTCAGCCAGTGGCTGTCCTCATGGATGTTGCGCGGCAGCACGTGTTCCACGGTGGCATCGGATTCCGGCGGGACGGTCACGCCGTCTTCGAGGGCCGCGTTCAGCCGCAGCGCCATGGCGCGCCGTTGCGCGAACGTGGCAAACCGGCCCAGCATCCGCTCCCGGGCTTTTTTCGCGTCAGAACGGTCTATCGCCAGAGGTCCGCTCCTGGCGAACAGGGTCCGGTCATTTTTGATCGCGTCCATCACCTTGTTGAAACGCTTGTTGCGCTGGTCGCGGTCGGTGACCACCAGCATGATGATGAAGGCCAGGCGCTCCAGCCGGGTGAAGAAGTCCGGCGCCTTCGGGTCATCGACGCCGCGTTCGACGAGGAATTTGAGCGCAGGGGCACGCCAGCTGCTCTGGTCCAGCGCGCGCATCTGATTCAGCTTGTCGCTGACGACTCTGGCGTTCGGTCCGTCCTGCACCTCGCCGGTCGTGATCAGCCGGTACGCCTCGACATAGCGCGGCAGCACGTCTTCGAGGAATTTGCGCGGATCCACCTTGGACAGGACGGCTTTCGGAAAGGCTGAGGCCAGTTCCCCGCGGCCCGATTTGTCATAGATGGAGCGGATCTGGCGCAGCAGGTCGTCAAAGGCCGATCCGCCGAGGATGGCCTCATGTTCCGACCAGCGCTCGGCATAGGTGCTGGCTTCCTTGTCTGTGAAGCGGGCGCGCTGGAACAGTTCTGTCTTGATGATGTCGTGCGCGTCCGGCTCCTTGCCGCGCGTGTTGAGCACGCGGAAGACCTTGAACCCCTGTTCCTTCTCGCTCACGACAACCCTCACCAGTGCACAGCGGTTCATGACGACATCGGCCAGTTGGCGCCGGTCCTGCTCGTCCATGGCGCTGAGCCGCTTCATGAAAGCCGCCGCGTTGCGCACCATGCGTTGCTGGCTTTCGCTTTCGCCCGGTTCCTTGTCCAGGTTGCGCGTCGCGCCCGGCGTCTGGATGGCGTCGCGGAAGAAAGGGCCGTCCATATGGTTGAGTGTCAGCCGCCAGTTGGCGCCTTCACCCAGCATCGGGCGGGCATCGTCGGCGATCAGGGTATGCAGCATGGCGGCGCGGGCCTTGTCGGGTTCGAGATCCCGCAGCACCGCGAGCAGGATTGTCAGCGTGGTCAGCCTTTGCTGGCCGTCGACAATCTCCAGCACGCCATTTTCAGCGCCGTGGATCAGGACGACCGCCCCGACAAAGTGCGGCGTGCTCGTCTCCACCGAATCGATGAGGTCGCCGAGCAGTTCATTCGCTTCGCGGGCTTCCCAGGAATAGCTGCGCTGGTAGGGCGGCATCTGCAGCTGTTCGCCGGGGGCAAAGATCACTCTCACCGAGCTTTCCTGTGCTCTGACGCCGAGGTCGATTCCGTGATCCATGCTGCTGTCCATTCTGGAGCCCCCCCGTGTCTGTCTTCTGACTAGCTCTTGCCAACCCACGTCACAACGCGAGATGAACCGCGTGAAGTGTGTTTCTGGCTGAAGTGTGACGAGAGGGTAACGATATGCAATTGATCAGGTTCCGCGATGGAAACTCTATCCGATATGGAGTGCTTTCGGCGCAGTCCATAACGCCCGTTCGGGGTGGCGACCTGTCTGAAGCGCTGTCCGGTGAGCCGGATGGGGTGCCTGTCCCGCTTTCCGGTATTGAAATTCTGTCACCTGTCGCGCGGCCCGGAAAAATTCTCGGCATCGGCGTGAACTATGCTGCGCATGCCGCCGAAAGCGTCAGCTTCATCGATACGAAAAAGCCGGAAGTCCAGAAATGGTTCAACAAGCAGGCGACGGCAATCAATGATCCGTACAAAGATGTCGATCTTCCAAAGGTCTCTGAGCAGCTTGATTATGAAGGGGAATTGGTCGTTGTGATCGGTAAGCGCGGGCGTCATGTGCCGCGCGAGCGGGCGTTCGACATCATTGCGGGTGTCACCATCGGCTGTGACTATTCGGTGCGTGACTGGCAACGAGCCAGCCAGACCATGATCATGGGCAAGGGGTTCGACACGCACGCGCCCGTCGGGCCGGCCATCGTGACGCTGGATGAGATCGATGATCTCTCTGCGCTTGAAGTCCGCACCTTCGTGAATGGTGAGCAGCGCCAATCCGGCCATGTCCGCGACATGGTCCACGACATTCCCGCCCAGATTGCACATCTGACGGCGGCGTTTACGCTGGAACCGGGCGACCTGATCTTCACCGGCACACCCGCGGGTGTGGGGGCGGGCTTCAATCCGCCGAAATGGCTGAAGGCCGGCGACCGGGTCCGGGTCGAGATCGACGCGCTGGGTTACATGGAGCAACAAATCGTGACAGAGGCGGGGGCCACAGTGATCGGCTGATCCGGGAGGTTTCGCCGTGCCGCGCGCCAGCGTTTTCGCAATCCTTGTCGTATTTCTTCTGACGGCGTGCGGCGGCGGGCAGGGCGCGAGTCGCCCGGTTTCGCCGGAGGATGTCCGGAGCGCAGACTTCGCCCTGTTGCCTTGCTCCGTTGCCTCAGAGGATGCGCCCTGCCTGCTGGTCGTTGCCGGTGGCAAACGGATCCTGTTCGGCACGCCGTCCGGCCTCCGCCAGGCGATGTCGGGCGACACATTGGCCAGTCTTGATGCCGTTCTGTTGTTCTCATTGCAGGGGCCGGACATCGAAGGGCTGGACGAAGTCCGCAATGCAGGCTGGACGGCGGGGCGCGAGGGGCCCCTGGCGGTTGGCGGGCCTTCCGGCACGCGCGAAGTCATTGCGGCCCTGAACAAGGCATATGAACTGTCCGATGCGGAGATTTTTGTCGAAACGTCGCCGAAAGGCGGCTTTGGCGCAGCGCTGCTGGGCGTACTGCCCGGTGAAGGCGATGCGAAAACCGATGTGTTCAACACCGGCGACCTGGTTGTCACCAAGATCGAAGCCTCAGACGGATGGGCCGGGTATTGGGTCGACTATGGCGGCAAGCGCGCCGTGCTTCAGCCCTGCGGCATGACCCTCGCCGTCATATTCAACGAACAGGATGCCTTTACCCTGGCTTGCGGCGAGGACGCGCCGAACGCGTGGCCGCTTCAGGATGTGCGGTATCTGGTACAGGACGCCAGCGCGGAGCCGTAATCAACCGCGCGATCGTGAGAAAATCCGGAAGCCTGATAAAGGACCGGGCCGCGCATTTCTGCGCGACCCGTGTCTCCCCCGAGACAGCCCCCGCTCCGGCCAATAAGATGGCCGCGGACCGATGGTGCCGGGTCTGTTTCTTCTGGCTATCTGCCGCATGCCGGGCTGTCCAGTTACGGATTGGATCCTTTTGAGAGACGGGCGGGGCTTGTGACCTTCCCGCAACAATGAGCGGCGGGATTGCCGGACGGTCCAAATTGGGTCACATCCAAGCAATTCGTTAACTTATGGGCCTTATCTGTTAAGATTGACGAATAGTTTCGGGTGCTGAGCTGATGACGATTCTTTTGTTCCTGCTGTACATGGCAGCCGGCGGCGCGGCTGGATACGCCAGCGCCACCTTGCTGCAGCTCGGCCTGCCGCTCTCCGTGGGCGCAGGCGTCCTGACGGCGGCCGTTCTCAGCCAGATCCACGTGCTCGTTTCCAATGGCAGCTCGAAGCGCGAAATTGATGCGCGCATGCAGGCCATCGAGAAAGAGAACCGAGACGCCGAACGCCGGATGGACGTTGTCGAGGCCCGCACCGAAGTGGTTGAGGAAACCGTCAAGCACGAGCTGACCGAACGGCGCGATGCGCTCGTCTCCGAGATGAAGCAGCTGGAAGGCCTGATCGACCGACTGTCGCACAGTTTCGAAACCCGGCTTGCCGAGACCTCCAGCGCCAAGATCGTCGCCCCGCAGGAAGATGCCATTCTCCGCGATGTCCGCGATGCGCTGAAGGATGGCCGCGTCGATCTTCACCTGCAGCCCATCGTCTCGCTGCCGCAGCGCCGCGTCTCCTTCTATGAAGGGTTCACCCGCCTGCGCCGTCCGGATGGGTCGCTGATCCTGCCGGCCGAATTCCTCGATGCCGGCCGCCGGGCAAACCTGATGGGCCAGATCGACAATTTCACCCTGTTCCGCTGTGTACAGATCGTGCGCCGCCTGGCAGAGCGGGACCGCCGCGTCGGTGTTTTCTGCAACATCGCAGCAAGCTCGCTGGAAGATTCGACCTTCTTCCCGTTCTTCCTTGAATTCATGACCGAAAACCGGGACCTCTCCGGCGCTGTCATCTTCGAGATCCGGGCCGACCGTTTCGAAACGCGCTCGCGCACGATGCGGGACAATATGGACAAGCTGACAGAGCTTGGCTTCCGCTTCTCGATCGACCATGCGCCGGACCTCGGCCTCGACCTGCCGCGCCTGCAATCGGCCGGTGTGCGCTTCGTGAAAATGAACGGCGCCGCGCTGATCGACCAGCTGCGCGATCCGTCAGGGCCGCGTCCTGTCTCCTCGATCAACCGCCGCGTCGAAGGCGAGGAAGTTTCCGCCGTGTTCTCGCGCTATGGCATCACCATGGTGGCCGAGAAGATGGAAGACGAGGCCAGCGTCGTCGAAATCCTCGAATACGAAATTCCCTATGGCCAGGGCCATGTCTTCGGCGCGCCGCGCCCGATCAAGGCCTCGCTGATGCAGGAAACCGCCCCGCCGCGGGAGATGGTCCAGCGCATGACCAATTTCGGCTGAGCCCCCTTTTTCCGGAAGGCCGCCTCCTTCAAATCGCCCCAATCCGCGCATTCCCTGTCCTCCGCACTGAAGCGGAGGATTGTCCATGCGCGCGTTCATCCTGGCTCTCGCACTCTGGCCCGCCGGGCACGCTCTGGCCGAGGTGCAGCAGGTCGTCGCCAGCCTTCCAGGCGAGACGGCGTTCGAGGCACCCGAAGCTCTCCGGAACCTGACCGAAGGCCCGGTCTGGCTGGATCTCACCATCGCGCCGCCGTTTGATCCGTCATTGCAGCGGGAAGACGGCTCATGGTCCGGTATGGTCTGCGATGGTCATGGCGAAGTCAGCACGAAGTCGGTCTCAATCCCCACCGGATCCAATCATCTGCTGCTGAATGTCCGCCCCGGGTCGCCCGGCCGGCACGCGGCCAATCTCATCTCGTGCGACTACGCCCCGCAATATTCGGGCGGCGATGACCCCGGCCATGTGACCCGCGTGAAAGGCTGTTACTACGCCAACGCGACCTCAATCCCGACCGCTGTTCAGTGGATCCTGAACCCGTTGCCCGCCAGCGACTGCAAGTCCGGCGATTGACCGCGGCGCCTGTGCAGCCTACCTCGCCGCCCATGACTGCATTGCAATTCCCGCAAGGGCTCTCCGAAATCGCCAGCCGCTACGACACGATCCTGTGTGACGTCTGGGGCGTGATCCACAATGGCCGCAGCGCATTCAGCGATGCTTGCGACGCGCTGGTCCGTTTCCGCGAAGACGGCGGCCATGTCTGCCTGATCACCAATGCGCCCGTGCCGAAGGCGCAGGTGACACGCCTGTTCGCGCCGCTGGGCGTGCCGGAGGCTGCGTTTGACGATTGCGTATCCTCAGGCGATGCGACGCGGGCGGAACTGGCCAGGTTCCAGGGGCAAGCCGTCTGGCGCCTCGGGGCGGATGGCGGCTGGGAACATGACCGTCACCTCTATGAAGGGCTGGACCTGAATTTCACTGACGCAGGCGCCGCCGACATGCTGCTCTGCATCGGCCTGCGCGACCATGTCGGCGAACACCCGGAAGACTATCGCGAAGAACTGAAAGCCGGCGTGGAACGCGGCATTCCCATGATCTGCGCCAATCCGGACAAGCAGGTTCGCGTGGGCGGCCAGCTCTATTGGTGCGCGGGCGCATTGGCGGACGTGTACGAAGACCTGGGCGGCAAGGTGATCTACTCCGGCAAGCCCTATCCGCCGATCTACCAGCTCGCGCTTGAGCGGATCGAAGCGCTGACAGGCGGGAAACCGGCTGATGGGCGCCGCATCCTCTGCATTGGCGACAGCCCGGGCACCGATGTCCGCGGCGCCAGCGCGCAGGGCTTTGACAGCCTGTATGTCGGCACCGGTATCAAGGAGCATGGCGAGCAGTTCGAAGAGGAAGTCATCGAGCTGTTGGCCGCATATGGAGAGCAGGCAACCTGGGCCATGTCGGGCTTAAGGTGGTGACGCGCCGCTATTAGGCGTGTAACGAAGCCCGTCGAAAGAATCGGAGCATCCCCCGCATGACTGAATTTACCGGCTTCAAATATGAAGACCTCGAAATCGGGCAGTCGCACGAAACCGTGCATGAGATCACTGCGGACGCCATCCAGCGCTTTGCGGAAGTCTCAGGCGATTTCAACCCGCTGCATATGTCTGACGAATACGCTGCCACAACCATGTTCGAAAAGCGCATCGCCCATGGCGCGCTGACCGCGAGCTATATCTCCGGCATCCTTGGCAACAATCTGCCGGGACCGGGCTCAATCTTTGTGGGGCTGAACCTGCGGTTCCGCCGCCCGGTTTATATCGGTGACACGGTCACGGCCCGGGCGACGGTCTCCGAGAAGATCGATCGCGGCAACCGTATTATCCTCAAGATCGAGTGCATCGTTGACGGCAAGCGTGTCATCGCTGGTGACGCGGAAGTGGTTGCGCCGAGCCGGGAGGCCTGATTGGCCGTTTATGCCGACTATCGGGGGCTGCCCGCCAGTGCGCGGGGGACTTCGATTGCGCTCGGCAATTTTGATGGCCTTCATGCCGGTCACCAGGCCGTGATGGAGGCCGCGAAGCAGGCCGGCGGCGGCAAGTTTGCCGTCGCGACGTTCGAGCCGCCCCCCCGCGCCTATTTCCGTCCCAGCGATCCGCCTTTCCGCATTTTCCGGCCCGAACGGCGCAATAATGCGATCCTCGCCGCTGGGGCCGATGTTGTTTTCGAATTGCCGTTCAATGGCGAAATGGCCTCGATGACAGATGAGGCCTTCGTCCGGGACGTGCTGGTCGGCGGGCTGGCCGTCAGCCATGTCTCGGTCGGGTTTGATTTCCGGTTCGGACGCGGCCGCATGGGACATGCCCAGCGTCTGGCGAGCCTTGGCCGGGCGCTCGGTTTCGGCGTGACGATTGTTGACGAAGTCATCGAACTGGAAGGCAAGGCGTCATCGACGGCCATCCGGCAGGCGCTGCATGCCGGTGAGCCGGACGTCGCTGCGGACCTGCTTGGCGCCTGGTGGACTGCCGACGGTCTGGTTGAGGGCGGCGAGAAGAATGGCCGGACCCTCGGTTTCCCGACGGCGAACCTGCACCTCGGAGACCTGATCCACCCGCGCCACGGCATCTATGCGGTGCGCGCGAGAATTGACCGGGAGGGCGACTGGCTGGACGGCGTTGCCAATTTCGGCCGCACGCCCACGACGGGCATCCGCGATCCGCTGCTCGAAACGCACATTTTCGATTTCGACGGAGACCTTTATGGCAAATGGCTGGAGGTCCAGCTGATCTCTTTCATCCGGCCAGAGGTGAAGTTTGACACTCTGGATGCTCTGGTTGAAGCGATGCACGCAGACGCTGCAGAAGCGCGCAAACGCCTCGCAAAACGATAGATTTTATTGGAATTACCTCTTTCCATGCCTCCTGGAGCCCGCCATTCTGGTGACAGAGCGGGGGCATAATCAGAGGGAGTTTCCCATGCGTACTTTCCTTTTCATGGCAGTCATGGCGATGGCCGGATCCTTTGCCGCGTCGGCGCAGGAGTTCAGCGCCGACACATCGCTGGCGGATGACGCCCGCGTCGTGCGGAGTGTGAACCTTGAGGACCTCAAGGCGCTTGCCGTCGCCGAAGGGCACACGATCACTGAAATTGGCGGCAATGGCGACGTGTCCCTTCGTGCCACAACCCCTGACGGGCTGATCTTCCATCTCATCGGCACGGCTTGCGCTTCGGAATATTCCGAAGACTGCCTCGGCTTTATGGTGCAGGTGCGCTACGACGATGATGACGAGGTCACCGCTGAGAAGATCAATCAGGCCAATCTGGCCTATGCGGCTGTCTCGTCCTGGTGGGACAAGGAAGGCGAGACGGTCGGGGTTACCCGCTACCTGATTCTCGATGGCGGCCAGAGCATGGAAAACCTGAAGGTAAACCTGCAGAATGCGCTCGCACTCGGGCCGCTGGTTGCAGATGTTGTCTGGCCTGACGAAAGCGATGACGCTTACGACTGGCTGTACGACGACGACGAAGACAGCGAATAATACGCCTCTGTACTGCCACATTGCGGACATCAGAAACTGACAATATTCTCATTAATGGGGATATACGGCAGTCTGAGGTTGAAGTGTGCGCAAGGCATTGGCAGCAGCAGGATTCATGACACTGGGATGCGGAAATGCGCTGGCGCAAATTCCGGACGACACACCCCGCCTTGCGCGTGGGCCCGATGTCTTGATCCGAAATGTCCAGCTGGATGACCTTCGCCTGATCGTCGACGAATTGGGCGGAACCTTCCTCGCCGCTGGCCAGAATGATGCGGGCGCCCCGTTCGTGTTCGCCCGGCTGCCCGATGGCCTGACGCTTGGCATCTATTCCGTTTGTGCTGACGAAGCTGCCTCTGACTGCCGCGGCGTGGAGTTCATGGCGGCATTCGGTTCTGCGCAGTCCTATGAGCAGGTCACGGAGGTCGATCGTGCCTTCAGCGCCGTCTCTGTGTACAAGGCTGACGCGGATACGGTGAATGTCTCGCGCTATGTGATTCTGGATCAGGGTATTACCTGGGGCAATCTGATCGAGAATGCCGCCGTATTTGATGCCTTGTGCTCGAAAGTGGCCGGCCGCCTGGCATATGGCCCGCCACAGGCCACCGCTGCGGTACCGCGCTGAGGCATCCGCCCTAGTGACAGGTTAACCTCTGCCTGTTAAGCGCTTGCCGATGGACCGGATATTCACAATTCGAATTAGCCGCCCGGCTGCGCGCTGACCCCACCGAAGGGTCTGGGCCAGGCCGGGATTTGCTTTTTGAGCCCTGAATTCCTCTCCCAATCCGTTCACACTGAAGATCCATGACCGATTCCCTGACTGACCGAGACTATCGCGACACCCTGTTCCTGCCCGCGACGGAATTTCCGATGCGTGGCGGCCTGCCCAAGCGTGAACCTGACTGGATCAAACGCTGGGACGATCTGAACCTGTATGACCGCCTGCGCGCCGATGCGAAGGAACGCGGCGCGAAGCAGTGGATCCTCCACGATGGCCCGCCCTACGCCAACGGGCACATTCACCTCGGCACGGCGATGAACAAGATCGTCAAGGACATCATCGTCCGCTCGCACCAGATGGCGGGCTATGACGCGGCTTACCTGCCGGGCTGGGACTGCCACGGCCTGCCCATCGAATGGAAAGTGGAGGAAGAGTTCCGTTCCAAAGGCAAGACGAAGGACGACGTGCCGCCGGGCGAGTTCCGCGCCGCCTGCCGCGCCTATGCGGGCAAATGGGTGGACATCCAGAAACAGGAATTCCGCAATCTCGGCATCGAGGGCGAGTGGGACAATCCCTACCTCACCATGAAGTTCGAGAGCGAAGCCTCCATCGTCGGCGAGTTCCTGCGCATGGCGATGACCGGCTCGCTGGTTCGCGGCGCCAAGCCAATCATGTGGAGCCCGGTGGAGCGCACGGCGCTCGCCGAAGCGGAAGTGGAATACCACGACCGCAAGGTGCCGGTGATCTGGGTGAAGTTTCCGGTACAGGGCTCGGATGCATCCGTTGTCATCTGGACAACCACGCCGTGGACGATCCCGGCCAACCAGGCCGTCAGCTACAATCCGTCCATCGAATATGCAGAGTACGAGGTGGTCGAGGTCGAAAGCGAAGAATCTCTCGGCTTCAAACCCTTTGCGCAGGTTGGCGATCGGCTGATCCTGGCACGCGCCCTGGCTGTCGATGCGATGGCCGCCGCAAAGGTCGTCAAATGCCGGTTCATCAGAGATGTCGATCCGGCGACACTTGGCAAGCTGTCTCATCCATTGCATGCGATGGACCCGTTCTTCGCCCATGACATCCCGCTCCTCGCGGGCGAGCACGTCACCGACGATGCCGGTACGGGCTTCGTGCACACGGCGCCTGCGCATGGTGAGGATGACTTCAACGTCTGGGTCGAGTCCGGCCACAAGGCGTCTGACATCCGCCAGATCGTCGATGCCGATGGCTGCTACACGCCGGATGTGCCGCGCTTTGGCGGCATGGATATCATCCGCACCAGCGGCAAGAAGCGCGGAGAGCCGGGCAAGGCGAACCCGGAAGTCATCAAGGCGCTGGCCGAGAGCGGCAATCTGCTCGCGCGCGGTATGACGACGATCCGTGATGCGCACTCCTGGCGCTCGAAAGCGCCGGTCATCCGCCGGGCAACGCCGCAATGGTTCATCGCGATGGACAAGCCCGGCCCGAACGGCAAGACGCTGCGCGAGAATGCCCTGAAGGCCATCGAGGACACAGAGTTCTTCCCGGCCGTCGGCCGCAACCGCCTGCAGAGCATGGTGGAAGGCCGCCCGGACTGGCTGATCTCCCGCCAGCGCAACTGGGGCGTGCCGATCACCATCTTCGTCGACAAGACCGGCCAGCCGCACACCGCTGCGCTACCGAAAGAGCAGGCGGACGCGCTGAACGACGCCATCAAGGCCGCAATCGCCAAGGGCGGTGTCGAGGCCTGGTTCGATACACCGGCGGAAGACTTCCTCGGTCCGCTCGGCCTGTCGGCCAATGAGTGGGACAAGGTGACGGACGTTCTGGATGTCTGGTTCGACTCCGGAACGACGCACGCCTTCGCCCTGCGGGAGCGCGGCATCATCGACCCGGAAACCGGGCAGGCGAACCTGTATATGGAAGGCTCTGACCAGCACCGCGGCTGGTTCCAGTCGTCCCTGCTGGAGTGCTGCGCCACGCGCGGCATGGCGCCTTACAAACAGGTGCTGACGCATGGCTTCATCGTCGATGCGGACGGCAAGAAAATGTCGAAATCAATCGGCAACACGATTGAACCGGAGCAGATCCAGAAACAATACGGGATCGAGATCCTGCGCATCTGGACGGCGTCCGGCGACTATACCGAAGATCTGCGGATCTCTGACGAGATCATCAAAGGCTCGGTCGAGACCTACCGCAAGCTGCGCAACACGGTGCGCTACATGCTGGGCGCCCTCGACGGCTGGACAGAAGACGAAGCGATCGCTCCCGAGAAGATGCCGGGTCTCGAACGCTGGGTGCTGCACCGCCTCGCCGAGCTCGATACGCAGGTGAAGGCCGCCTACAATGTCTACGACTTCAAGCGTGTGATGAGCCTGCTCATCAATTTCGCGGGCGTGGACCTGTCGGCCGTCTATTTCGACATCCGCAAAGACAGCCTCTATTGCGACCCGCGCTTCAGCACGATGGACGCGTGGGACGATGCGACAGGTTTCTACGGCAATCGCCGCCGCGCCGCGCGCACGGTGATGGCCGCCGTGCTTGAGCGCCTGCTCACCTGGCTTGCGCCGGTGATGCCGTTCACGATGGAGGAGGCCTTCCTCGAAAGCCATCTCAGCGGCAAGGCAGAGTCGGTCCACCTGCTCCTGTTCCCGGAAACACCGGAAGGCTGGAAAGACGAAGACCTCGCTGCACGCTGGGCAAAGATCTTCACCGTCCGCCGCGTCGTCACCGGCGCGCTGGAAGTGGAGCGCCGCGAGAAGCGGATCGGCGCGTCGCTTGAGGCCGCACCTGTCGTGCACATTGCGGATGAGGCCCTGGTGAAGGCGTTCGACGGCGAAGACCCGGCGGACCTGTTCATCACGTCCGGCGCGGAACTGGTTCACACGCTGGAAGGCAAGGGCGGCGGCTTTACGCTGGACGATACGCCCGGCGTGGTTGTCTATCCGGAGAAAGCGACGGGCATCAAATGCCGGCGCAGCTGGAAGTATTTTGACCCGGCCCTCGCCGATCCGGCCTTCCCGGACATCACCCCCCGCGATGCGCTGGCGGTGAAAGCCTGGGACGCGACGCACGGTGCGTGATGGGACAAACCTGCACGGAATCGCTTGATCTGGCCGGGACGGGATGCAATCTCCCCGCATGCAATTGAAACCCGCTCAGGTCTGGCCGCTGGCCATCATCCCGGTCACGCTGATCGCAGACCAGGTGACCAAATCGATGGTTCTGGCGAACACGCAGCTGCGCGCCATGGAATGCTTCCAGAACAGCTTTGCCTGCGGCACGATTGAGCTGCCCGGCCCGATCAATCTGTCGATGGTGTGGAACCGTGGCATGAGCTACGGCATGTTCCAGTCCGAAGGCATCGGCCGCTGGATTCTGGCCGCCATCATGCTGGCGATCGCGCTGGGCTTCCTGCGCTGGCTGCTGGTGGCGCAGGGGTGGCTGTTGAAGCTGTCGCTGGCGCTGGTGATCGGCGGGGCGTTCGGCAATCTGATCGACCGGGTGCGTTTCGGCGCCGTTGTTGACTTCATCAATGCTGGCGCGCTCCATTTTCCGTGGGTCTTCAACGTGGCCGACGCTGCGATCAGTGTTGGCGCGGTCTTGCTGTTTTTCGATCAATTCGTACTGTCAGGAAGAAAGCCATCCGGGAATCCGGACCGGCCATCCAAAACTTAGAGGCGAGGACGCCAAATGAAGACGCAGCTTTCCCTACTGGCCCTGGGCGCCGTGTGCCTGGCGACAACGGCCTGTTCCAGTGGAGCGGCCGGAACGCGCACGCCGGACGAGTTCCGGGTGGTGACCAAGTCGCCGCTGATCGTGCCGCCGGATTATTCGCTGCGTCCGCCGGGTGCCGGCGAATCTGTTCCGGCTGAAGTAGAGGCTGCCCAGAACGACAATGCGGCGGCATTCGGCGCGACACTTGGCGTGAATGCCAGCGCGTCCGAGCGGGCCCTCGTTGCTGCGGCGGATGCCAATGCGGTCAGCCCGATGATCCGGACCGAAGTCGACTATGAAGAGTTCAAGACGGTCCGCAAATCGCAGAGCATTGCCGACCGGATCCTGTTCTGGCGGAAGGACAATCCCGAGGATGCCGAATCCGCCGCGACGGATAACGCAACCGGCAGCGAGCAGGTGACCATCGAGAGCACCACGGCCAAGCCGCGGATCAAACTGCCGGGAACCTGATCCGGCTTGGCGCCGGACTTTCAATTCTTGCAAGGGAACAAGCTCATGAAACGGATATTGACCGGAGGGCTTGCGGCCCTCGCCGTCTTCGCCTTGCCGGCTCTGGCCGACACAGCTGCGGAGCCTTCACAGTCCTGGACCCCGACCACTTTCAATCTCGACAATGGCATGCAGGTCGTGGTCATCCCCGACCACCGTGCGCCGGTCGTCACGCATATGGTCTGGTACAAGGTCGGCGCGTCTGATGAAGTGCCCGGCAAGAGCGGGATCGCCCACCTGTTCGAACACATCATGTTCCAGCAGACCGACACGCTGGCGCCGGGGGAATTCGATTCCATCGTCTCCCGCAATGGCGGCCAGTCCAACGCCTTCACCAGCTGGGACTACACCGCCTATTTCGAACGGGTCGCCAAGGAACAGCTCGGCACAATGATGGAGCTGGAAGCTGACCGGATGGTGAACCTCATCATCGACGACGACCCGGAAGGCGCCTTTATTTCCGAACGCGACGTGGTGAAAGAAGAGCGCCGCCAGCGGATTGATAACAATCCCGGCGTCATCCTGCAGGAACAGGTGCTGTCCGAACTCTGGAAAGGCCATCCCTACGAAATCACCGTCATCGGCAATATGGACGAAGTCGCGGCGCTGACCCCGGAAGACGGCCTGAACTTCTATCACGAATATTACAGCCCGGAGAACGCGATCCTCGTTGTCGCCGGCGATGTCAGCGAAGACGAAGTCCGCACGCTGGCTGAGGCGACTTATGGACAGATCGCGCCTACCGGCACGGCCCATGGCCAGCGCAAATGGCGCGACGTGCCGCTGCTGACGGAAGACGATCTGATCGTCCACGCCGATCCGAAAGTCCGCCAACCTGTCTGGAGCCGCTATTACAATGGTGTTTCGCAGACCCGCACGCCGCACGAAGCCTATGCGCTGGAAGTTGGCCTTGAAGTCCTGGGCGGCGGAATGACCAGCCGGCTTTACCAGTCGCTGGTAGAGCAGCAAAAGCTCGCCATCAGCGTGTCCACCTATGCCTGGTCTGACCTCCACGACCCCGGCCCCGTCGTGATTTCGGCGAGCCCCGCGCCTGGCGTCAGCATGGATGAACTGGAAACCGCCGTGATGGCCGAAGTTGAACGCGCGCTTGAGGAGGGGTTCACACAGGCAGAAGTCGTTCGCGCCCGGAACAATCTGGCGGCGACAGCGATCTATTCCCGCGACAGCCAGTCAACCATGGCGAACGTATTCGGCTCGACACTGGCTATCGGGGGCACGATCGAGGATGTCCTGTCCTACCCGGACGACGTCCGTGCGATCACGCCGGAAGAGGCCATCGCAGCGGTCCGCAAGACCTTCGGGCCAGACAGGCATTTCATCGAGGCGCAGCTGCTGCCGTCCGAGGAGGGAAACTGACATGAGACTCACGACTTTTGCTGCGGGCCTGTTTGCCGCAACCAGCCTGTCCGCCTGTGCCTCTCTCACCCCGCCTCCGGCCGAGCCCGAGGCGATTGTTGAAGTCGAAGTCGTTGAAGAACCGGCGCCGCTTGCGGTCACGGTCCACTCCGGTGACTTTGCCGAGATCCAGCAATTCACGACACCCGGCGGCGCGTCGGTCTGGCTCGTGTCTGAACCCTCCATTCCGATCCTCTCCCTCAACATGGCCTGGAAAGGCGGTGAGGCGAGCGACCCTGAGGGGCTGGAAGGCCTGACAGATGCTGTCACCTACAACATGAATGAAGGTGCCGGCGATCTCGATTCCCTCGGTTTCCAGACACGGATGGAAGACCTGAACATGAGTTTCGGCTGTTCGGCCTCGAACAACTGGACCTCCTGCTCGGCCTCCATGCTGACGGACAATGCCGGCGATGCCATGGACCTGATCGCGACGGCGTTTGAGGATCCGCGCTTCGACGAGGGCCCGTTCGAACGCTTCCGCCGCGAGCAGCAGGTCGGCCTAAAGACGCGCGAAACAAGTGCAGGCTATCTCGCCTGGAAGGCCAAATCCCAGGCGCTGTATCCGGATCATCCCTATGCCCGGACCAAAACCGAAGAGAGCATCGCGGCGCTGACGCCGGAGCTGGCGAAAGAGCAGATGCGCAAGCTGATGGTGAAGGACCGCCTGCTGGTCACCGCTGTCGGAAATGTGACGCCGGAAGAGCTGGCGCCGATGATCGACGAAGTCATTGCCGACCTGCCGGACACATCCACCTTGCCGGAAACCCCGGACATCGTTCTGCCGGAACTTGAGCCGGCCGACCCGATCGTTGTTGACCTGCCTCAGCCGCAAACGCTGGTCCAGTTCACCGGCCCAGGCCTGAAGCGGGACGATCCGGACTTCTTCCCTGCCTTCGTGCTGAACTACACTTATGGCGGTGGCGGCTTCGAGAGCCGGCTGATGAAAGTCCTCCGCATGGAGAAGGGTCTGACCTACGGCGTCTATACCAGCCTGTCGCCGGGCGAATACATTCAGACGTGGGGCGGCGGTGGCCAGACCAAGAACCAAAGCGCCGGCGAGTTCATTCAGGGCATCCGGGACGAGATGGAAGACCTCGTCGAGAATGGCATCACCGAAGAAGAACTGGCCGACGCCAAGGCTTATCTCACCGGCTCCTACCCGCTGGGGTTCGATTCCAATGCGAAGATTGCCAGCCAGATGATGGGCGTCCGCCAGGACGACCTCGGCATCGACTATTTCGACAAGCGGAATGACAAGGTCCTTGCCGTCACGCTGGAGGATGTGAACCGGGTCGCGAGGGAATATCTCAACCCGGAAGCGTATCTCTTCGTTGCTGTCGGCGAGCCGGAAGGCCTCTCCGTCGAGGAATTCGAATCCGAAGACCCGGCAGACATGGAATCAGAGTCGGAAGACTAGGTCAGTCTGCAGACCGGCGCGGGATCGACAGGCCCGGCGCGCCGGTCGAGATGGCGTGCTCCCGGCAGAAGCGGTAAAGCTCGGCCGGGCGCCCGCCCGTCCCGGTTTCCATCGCCCCCGTGCCTTTGACGAGTCCCGTCTTGTCCAGCGCCCGGCGGAAATTCTGCGTGTGCAGGCCGAGGCCGAGGATCGCCTCCACTGTCCGCTGCAGGGCTGACAGGGTGAACTTGTCCGGCATCAGTTCGAACACGACCGGGCGGTATTTGATCTTACCCCGCAGCCGCGAGATCGCCGTGGCCAGGATGCGCCGGTGATCTGACGCCATGGTCTCGCCCAGCGTGACATCCGGTTCGGCGAGATTTGCATCGCGCGCACATTCTGCGACCAGTCCGGCTTCATAGAGCAGTTCATACCGGTCCAGCACGCGTTCTTCCGCCCAGCGCGCGCCATCGAGGCCGAAGGCGATCTTTGCCCGTTCCAGCCGCAGCTCCTTGCCGGCTGCCCAGGTGAACAGGCGCGGCACGATCTGGCTGTCGATGATGGCGGGACGGCCATTGCGGTGATCTTCCCAGGGGAAATAGCGATACCAGTTCTGCCAGCGCGCTTCGAATCCGGCCTCGGCCGGGCGGGCTTCCGGCGTCAGGGCGAGATAGCCGACCGAGATAACGCGCGAATGCGGCGGGGCGCCGGCCAGCGTGGCTTCCGGCGTTTCCCGGTCGCGGTCGCCAAAAGTGTAGAGCTGCTCGACATAGCCGAGTTCAAAACCCGTCTGCTCCCGCACCCAGCCCCGAAGGGACAGGTCGAACGTGCGGTGCTTGTCAGGATGGAACGGGCCGAAGGGCAATGCATCCTCGCTGCCGCGCCGGGTGACCAGCACCAGCGGCGTGTCGTCCTGAATGGCAACCATCACGGCGGACAGGCCGATCAGCAGCGGGGAAGCGGATCTCATCATGGCGTGCCGGCCTCAGTCATAATTTCCCGAAAGCGGGCGAGGAAGGCTTCCTGCGCGTCGGTGACGGATTTCGGGGCGAGCCGCAGGCGGACGCCTTCGGGCGGCACCACGAAAAGGCGGTTGGCCTCGGTCTCCTCAAAGCCCGCCAATTGCGTGGCCTCGAACCAGGCGCAGATCAGGTCCGCCTTCTTGATGCGCTTCTTCAGGCGTACCGGCGTCACCGGCGGCAGGCCGAAACGGATATGGATCGCTTCCTGCAACCGGCCTTCAATATCCTTGTAACCTTCGCCCAGCAGGGCCTTGAAGGGCGAGATCATGTCACCGATCACATATTCCGGGCTATCGTGCAGAAGGGCCATCAAACGGTGCTTTGCGCTCATCGCCGGGTCCAGTGTCCGGCAGATCTGTTCCACGATGACAGAATGTTCGGCAACGGAGAAGGCATTCCGGCCCTTTGTCTGGCCGTTCCACCGGGCCACACGGGCCAGGCCATGGGCAATGTCCTCGATTTCCACATCCATGGGCGAGGGGTGGGCAAGGTCCAGCCGCCGCCCCGACAACATGCGCTGCCAGACCCTCGGAGCCTTAACGGATTGCTTCTTGCGAACGGTCATCCACCCTTCCTTACGGTATTGGGAGTGTCCGTGGCAAAAAGCTTAAGTGCTGCTGCGTCGCAAGCCCCTTTCGGGGCTGCAAGGCAGGCTGAGCTGCATGTGCCGGGACTTGCCGTCCTGGCCCGCAGCCCCTCAGGTCCTCGTGAAGTGGTACGTGCTGCCGATCGGGGCGTATTCCTGCCCTTCGTCCCGCCCGACCTCTGCCCGGATCAGAGCGTTCGTCATGGCGTTGAGCCGCTCCAGCTCCGTGCGGACACGTTCCGGATTGAGGGCGAGATTTTTCAGCTCATCCCGGTCATTCAGCGTGTCGTAGAGTTCCAGATCGTTGCGCGCGACCAGCTCCTCGAAAGAGGCCGGCAGGTGATGGTCACCGGGCGCGAAATAGCGGGCAAACTTGTAGCGCCCATCGAACACGCCTCTGTGGAGGCGGCGTTTCGTCAGATCGTAGCGGCCATCGTCTTCACGGGCCCAGGTATAGACAACGCCGAAATTGAACAGGTGTCCGCGTTCATCCCGCAGGGTGGTTGCTTCCGGATCAGCCACGATCGGGGAAACATCGACCCCGACCATGTCCGGGAAGCGCTCGGCCATCCAGCTGGCATCCTTCCCGGCCAGGCCCAGAAGGGTCGGCGCAATATCGACAGCGCCCATCAGCCTTTGCGTCGTCCGGCCACCGGCGGTATCCGGGTGGCAGACGATCATCGGCACGTTGGTTTCCTCCCGATAGATCGTTCCCCCCTTCTGGCGCATACCGTGCGCCCCGGCCCGTTCGCCATGGTCGGATGTGAAGACGATGATCGTGTTCTCAAGCTGGCCGGAATTTTCCAGGGCCCAGAGCAGGGAGACGATGTGCTGATCGAGATCGCGGATACAGTTGTAATAATAGTTCTGGAACCGGTGCCAGCTGGCCTCGTCATCCCGGGGCATCGCGCCATAGGTCGGCACATTGAGATGCGTGATCGCGCGGTGAGCTTCGGGTTTTGTCGACAGGTCGTCGGCATAATAGCTGTTCGGCAAAGGAAGACCGAGATCCTTGCCATAGAGCGGCGTGCCGGGTTCAGACTTCAGTGGGCTGATGAATTCCGGTGCCCGGCGCGTGCGCCACTGGTCGCCTGTGGCATCGTAAAACATGATGTCATGCGGATTGACGTAGTTGACGGCCAGGAACCAAGGCTTGCCACCCGTCTTGTCGGTTTGTGCGAAGTCCTGAATCAGGGCCGAGGCATCGGCGGCGACGCCATGATCATCGATATGGCCGGCCCAGGTGAGGCCAACGCTCTCGCCGTCAAAGCCATAATCTGAGAACCCGTACGCTTTCAGGGCATCCTGTGTATCGGGATATTCCAGGCGGACTTCCTGGTTCCAATCGCGTTCGCCATTGATCGAGGACAAGTGCCACTTGCCCTTATAGGCGGTGTAGTAGCCGGCTGCGCTCAGCATATTGCCAAGGGTGGCCATATCGGTCGGCAGCGTCACGGATCTCAGCGTGTTGGAATTCTCGTAAATACCGGTCTTCTGGGTGTGCTGGCCGGTATAGATGTTGGACCGGGACGGGCTGCAGGGTGTCGTGTGAACATGATAATTGGTGATATGCGTGCCGCGGGCCAGAAGGTCCCGGTGGCCCGGAAGATATGCCATCATCCCCTCAGGAAAATTCGCGGTATTGGTCTCCTGATCGGTGACGATCATCAGGATATTCAGGGGTTTGTCACCACGGGCAGCTTTTACGGCGGGGCTGACGGCTTCAGTCGCGGCAGGTGTTCCGTTCGCCATGCAGCCGCCAGCGCCAAGTGCGCCCATTCCTGCAAGCACCGCTCTGCGATTGACGTCCTTCATTCTGAGATTCTCCCTTGGTCTTCTTTGTCCCCACAGGGGCCTGTGCAGGCGGAAAAGGGGGATGATCTGTTTTGCGCTAAGTGACCGCTTAGAGATTTTAATGTCAATTAAATTGTCACTGCGATGTCTCTGAACGACGCGGAACGCCGTTTCCGGATGTCGGGCGCGGATCGCACAGGCGTGAATTGGGAAGAGACGTTCATGGACAAAACGGCAGGTCGGGCCGTTCATAAAAAAGTCACATGAAAACAGCTCGTTGCCTCTGCGCCGTTAAGAGGGCGGTACAGGCTGGACACGAGGGTAAAGAAAAAGGGGCATTCTGGTTACGAACACGCCCTGCGATTGCCCCTGTTTCCAAATGCGCTGTTAAGGGCTTTGCGCGAAAACTGCAGCACTGACAACAGGGAACGGAATCAGCTCCGTTGACCCGACCCAACAATAGGCGGTGATGATGTTCGAGGCAGTGGCACAGACGGCTCCCTGGCAGGTTATGGCGTTCTGCGTGCTTCTGATGGGCGGAATCATCGTTGTCGTCGAGGCGGCCAAATCCAGCCGCGAAGTCTTCTGGGGCGACCTGTTCAGCGACGACGAGTACGATTGAGCCTTTAAAGGCCTCTCGCCTTACGCCGATTTCTCAAGAAAGACCGTGCCAGCCGAATAGCCTGCGCCGAACGAGCAGATCAGGCCCTTTTCACCGGGCTTGAAGTCTTCCGAATGCTTGTGGAAGGCAATGATCGATCCGGCCGAGGACGTGTTGGCATAGGTGTCCAGCACGGTCGGGCTTTCATCGGCGCTGGCCTCATGGCCCAGCACTTTGGTAGAGATCAGCCGGTTCATGTTGGCATTGGCTTGGTGCAGCCACAGGCGGCGGAGATCCGTACCCTGAAGGCCGAGCTCATCGAGTTGTGCCGAGATCATCTTCGAGACCATGGGCACAACTTCCTTGAAGACCTTGCGGCCTTCCTGCTGGAACAGCTTGTCCGGTGCGCCAATTCCTTCCGGCGCGGCGCGGTTCAGGAAGCCGAAATTGTTCCGGATATTGTTTGAGAACTCGGTCTTCAGCTTCGTGCCGAGAATTTTCCAGTAACCAGCCGGGGCGATGCTCTCCTCTTCCACCAGAACGGCGGTGGCGACGTCGCCAAAGATGAAGTGGCTGTCGCGGTCGGTGAAGTTCAGATGGCCGGAACAGATTTCCGGGTTCACCATCAGCACGGATTTCGCTGAACCTGTGCGCACAAAGTCTGCGGCGGTCTGGATCCCGAAAGTTGCCGAGGAACAGGCGACGTTCATGTCAAAGGCAAAGCCGCCAATGCCAAGCGCTTGCTGAACTTCGATGGCCATGGCCGGGTAGGCGCGTTGCATGTTGGACGCGGCGCAGATCACCGCATCCACATCTTCCGGTTTGCGGCCTGCGCGCTCCAGGGCCTGACACGCGGCATTCACGGCGATTTCTGCGAGGACGGAAATCTGCTCGTTCGGGCGTTCCGGAATTCGCGGGGCCATAATGTCCGGATCCAGCACGCCGGTCTTGTTCATCACGTAGCGCGACTTGATGCCGGAGGCTTTCTCGATGAACTCGACCGAGGAGTGCGTTTTCGGCTCAACGAGGTCGGCGGCGATGTCGGCTTCCCGCTCGCGATTCCAGTTGTCTGCCCAGGCATTGTAGGCTTCGACCAGTTCTTCATTTGAAATGGAATGCGGCGGCGTCCACAGGCCCGTGGACGAGATGACAGCGTTTTTCATTGTGCCCTCTTATGCGCGCCACATGCAGGTCACGTGGCAAGATGCTGAATCGTTAGCCTATTTTCTGTAGCGCGGCTTTGCAGCCGGGTCGAGGCGCCGGATCAGTCGGGCCGCATTCAGCCGGGCAGGTGCGGGCCGGAAGCGGTCGCTTATTTTGCCTCTTCCTGTGAAACGCCGGCCCCCTGATCACTTTGGACGCGTTCGGCTGCCGCGCGCTCGCGTGCTTCGATCAGGGCGAGTTCGGTCTTGATGCACTTCTGGCGGGCGTCCGGATTCGGCGTATAGCTGCACTTGGCATAGGCCTCGGCCTTGTTGTTTTCCTGGCTGTTTGAAGAGGCACAGCCCGCCATCAGCGGCAGGGCCAGCAGGATCAGCGGGGCCATCCGGTGGATCGTCTTTTTCATGATGCCAACTCCTGCACTTCGCGGTGACGGGGACACGTTACGTCATGGTCATTGACCATGCCAACCGCCTGGGCCCAGGCATAGACGATGGTGGGGCCGACAAATTTGAAACCGCGCTTCTTCAGATCCTTCGACATGGCGGCCGACCAGTCGGTTGAGGTCGGTGCCTGCCGGAAGTGCTTCCATTTGTTCACAATGGGCGCGCCGCCGACAACGTCCCAGCAATAATCGGCAAAGCTCTCACCGGCTTCTTCCATGGCGAGGAAGGCCTGCGCGTTGCCGATCAGGGCATCGATCTTTTTGGGGCTGCGGATGATGCCCGGATTTTTCAGCGCCTTTTCGGCCCGCTTCGGTGTCCAGCGGGCCAGTTTCTCCGGATCGAACTGGTCGAATTCCTCCCGGATCGAGTCGCGCTTGCGCAGAATGGTGATCCAGGAGAGGCCCGCCTGCATGCCGTCCAGCTGCAGCTTTTCCCACAGCGCCCGGCCATCATATTCCGGCACGCCCCATTCGGTGTCGTGATAGGTGCGGTAAAGCTCGTCCGTCAGCGGCGCCCAGGCGCAGGGAAAATCGTCACTCACCGGAGGCCTCCACGCCGAGGGCGTTCATTTCGTTCTGTGCCCATTCCGGCACGTCAAATGTCACGGGCTGGTCATTGCAGGTCAGCGGGAGGGACTGGTCGAGGACTTTCTGCAACCGGTCGGTCCGCACCAGCGCGAGGCCGGCATCCCCCTGGACGCTCGTCACCGTGCCGACCGGGGTGGCCGAGAAGATCTCGGTGCCTGCCTCCAATGCCGCGCCCCGGACAGTCAGCGTGCGCTTGCGGATCTTGCCGCGCCGCTTCATCCGGCTGGCGACTTCCTGCCCGACGAAACAGCCCTTCCTGTAGTCGATGCCGCCCATCACATCCATGTTGATGTCGGTCGGGAAAACCTCTGCCGCGCGATAGTCGGTGCCCCATTCGGGGACGCCTGCCGCGATGCGGTTCGCCTGCCAGTCGGCGTCCGGGATCATGTCCCCGGCGTCGGCCAGCGGCACCCAGGCGCGGCCCCAGAGGGCAGGCGAACGCGGGTCGCTGCCATCATCGGTGCGGATGGGCGCCAGGGTCTCGTCGAGCGCGATCTCGACCTGCGCGCGCAGGCGGAACATTCTGAGGCGTTTCATCAGGTCTTCGGCGGCATCCTCATGCACATCCACAAGCACGCCATCGTCCGTCCTAAGCACGGTATAGTCCGTTATGATCTTGCCCTGGGGGGTCAGAAGGGCACCGTAACGCACCTCGCCCGCGGCCCAGTCTTGTACCGAATGGGTCACGGTCCGCTCCAGAAGGGCGATCGTGTCAGGCCCGGAAAGGCGGATCAGGCTGCGGTGCGGAAAGCGCATGTTCGGCGTCCTCGCCTCAACCCGCCCGGCGCGGAAAGGCTGCCAGCAGCGCCGTCGCCAGACCGCTCTTGATCAGCGCGCCCAGCAGGAATGGCGCAACGCCCGTCGCAAAGGCCACTTCAGGCCCGGTCAGCGCCGACAGCCAGCTCCAGCCGGCAAACAGGATCACGCCGTGCAGGCCGACAAAGCCCAGCAGCCGCGAGAGATGCGCGCCGATCCGGTCGCCCCTGGGCAGGTATCCGGCTGCGAAGGCCACCAGCGGGAAGGAGATCAGATACCCCGCCGTCGGCCCGGCCAGCGCCACGAGGCCCGGCTTGCCGCCGGACAGGACAGGCGCTCCGGTCAGCGACAGGGCAAGCCATGCCAGCACCGTCATGGCGCCAGCCCGCGGCCCCATCAGAGCGCCCAGCATCAGCACAACCATGGTCTGCATCGTCATCGGCACCGGGTACATCGGCACAGAGATGTGCGAGGAGGCCGTCAGCGCCGCAACCCCGGCAATCCCAATCAGGAACGGACGCAACAGGCTCTGGGTGTTGGGGCGTGTCGGGGCGAGCTTCATGGGAGGAGGCCTCGTGTCAGGTGGGAAAAGAAGGCCGAGTTGTGGGACGCGCCCGTCCGGGGGTCAAGCAGCGCTGCTGACACCTCTTGTCAGCGGCGGAACACGAAATAGCGATTGAGCAGATAATTGGTGCAGAAAGAGCCGGCGACCCCGGCTGCGAAATAGGCGCTGACCCAGACTCCTGCAGGCGCCCGCACCCATTCCAGCGCGGCAATGATTGCCACACGCACCGCGCCCGACAAGCAGAGGACACCTAAATTGGCGATCATCCGGCGTGCCGAAAAACGCGACGTTTCCTGCCGGAAGGTCCAGAACTCATGGACGAGATAGAACACCGCGCCCACCAGAAGAAAGGCGATGGCCGCCGCTACGGAAAGATCCAGGCGGGTCAGGTAATACAGCGCCAGCGTCAGGACATAATCGATTGCCAGCGCTGCCAGGCTGGCCGCGAAATAGCGTGCGCCGGGATTTTCCCGGAGCCGCTTCACCGTCTCGCTGTCGATCGTCATGGTCACGCGCGCGCCCGTACTGGCTGCAGATCGTGAGATCTTATGCGCGAAACCCTAACATCCTCCTGCGCGGGCTGACCGGATCAGGCGTCGGCCTTTTCCGCAGCGGGCCAGGGTTGCATTCTGGCAGGCGGCGGGGAGGGCTTGAACTCAGTCTCATCCAGTGCGGCGAGGGCATGTTCGCGGTCTTCTGGCGTGAACGTCCCCGTCGTGGCGCAGAACTCGACCATGTTGCCATTCGGGTCGCGCGTGTAGACCGAGTGGCACCAGTTATGGTCGATCTCCAGCACGTCCAGCCCGGCGGCGTTCCAGCGGTCTTTCCATGCCAGCAATTCTTCGACCGTATCCACTGAGAAGGAATAGTGATTGGTGCCCGGCGGCAGGCCGGCTGCCTCGTTCAGGTCGTATTTGTAGCTGTCCTGCCCTTCGGTTTCGTGCAGTTCCCAGAAGGCGATGAACCGGCTGTCGTCGCCATCCATGCGGTAAAAGAAATGCTTGCCCCAGCCGCCGCCGGGAATTGGGGCGATTTCGACTTTGACCAGTTCGAACCCCATAATGCGTTCATAGAAGTCGTGCGTCGCCTTCATGTCCTTCGCGGCGAGGGCGAGGTGATGGTATCCCATGATCAGTTCTCCTCCGTATCGACCATGTTCATGACATCCGCGCTGTCGCCGGAGGGCGCGGGCACTTCCACCACGCGTTCATCCACATCGTCATATTCCAGGCGCAGCGCCCGGCTCATCACCGCGTGCATCATGTAGGTGCAGGTAATGTAGGTGAATTCGAGGATTTCCTCGTCGCTGAGATGCGTCTTCAGCGCTTCGAAAACCCCATCCGGCACGCGCCCGCGATCGAGCACCAGCGCGTCTGTGTAAGCCAGCAGGGCCCGTTCCGTTTCATCATAGCAATCAGCGACCTGCCAGTGCGGAATGCCCTGTACCTGTTCCTCGGTGAAGCCGGCATCGCGGGCGGCCTTGCAGTGCTGCGAGAAGACAAACTGGCTGCCAACGGCATAGCCGGCCCGGATCTGCCCGAACTCGCGATGTTTCGCGCTCAGCTTCCGGTCCGGTGAACGATAGAAACGGAAGCCTTCCGTCGTATGCTCGAATGCGTCCGGCACGATGTTGAACACCGTCCACCAGTTTCCGGGTGTTCCGGTGGCGGTGCCGGGCTCTGCCAGCGGGTCGCGGTCTCCGAACAAAAGGTCGAAGAGACGGTTGGCATACGGGTTACCGGCCTCGCGCCCGGCCTGTTTCAACCTGGGCATTCCATTTCCTCCTGCTGCAGTGTTGTCCCGCAGTCTCAGGTCAGCCTATGCGCAGGGGCGCAAAGGGCAAGTGTCACGCCGCGTCATCTTACGTGCAGACGGGACGGGTGACAGCGCAGGCGGGCAGGCGCATATAAGGGCGCATGAGCGAGACTTACGACCTGATCCTTCGCGGCGGCACTGTCGTCACTCCCGGTGGTGAAACACAGGCAGATATCGGTGTGCGCGGTGAGCGCATCGCCCGGATCGGAGACCTCTCCGGTGCATCGGCCGGCGAGATCTATGGCGCGACCGGCCTGCACATCCTGCCGGGCGTGATCGACAGCCAGGTGCACTTCCGCGAGCCGGGCATGGAATACAAGGCAGACCTCGAAACCGAAGCGCGCTCTGCCGCCCTTGGCGGCGTGGTTGCCGTGTTCGAAATGCCGAACACCAACCCGGCCACCACGACGCCAGCCGCCCTGCAGGACAAGCTGGACCGCGCCGCCGGCCGCATGGATGTCGACCACGCCTTCTATGCCGGCGCCACGCACCAGAATATCGATTTGCTGCCCGAGATGGAGCGCATGCTCGGCTGTTGCGGCGTGAAAGTCTTTATGGGCGCCTCGACGGGCGACCTTCTGATCGCCGATGATGAAGGCGTCGAAGCGGTGCTGCGTGTCATCAAGCGTCGGGCGGCTTTCCACTCCGAGGATGAATTCCGCCTTGAAGAGCGCCGCAGCCTGGCTGTGGAAGGTGACTGGCGCAGCCATCCGGTGGTGCGCGACGCCGAGGCCGCCGTGTCCTCTACGACGCGCCTTTTGCGCCTCGCCCGCAAGGTCGGGAAACGCATCCATGTGCTGCACATCTCCACGGCGGAAGAAATGGAAATCCTGCGGGATGCCAAAGACATCGCCAGTGTCGAGTGCCTGCCGCAGCATCTGACGCTCGCGGCGCCGGAATGCTATGAACGCCTGAAGGGCTATGCCCAGATGAACCCGCCAATCCGCGAGCAGCGCCATCAGGACGCCCTGTGGCGCGGGCTGAACGCCGGTATCGTGGACGTGATGGGCTCAGACCATGCTCCGCATACGAAGGAGGAAAAGGCGCGGCCCTATCCCGCCAGTCCGTCTGGTATGCCGGGCGTGCAGACGACTGTGCCCATCATGCTGACCCATGTGAATAACGGGAAACTGAGCCTGCAACGCTTTGTCGAGCTCACCAGCGCCGGGCCGCAGCGCGTTTTCGGCCTCGCAGACAAGGGCCGGATCGCCGAGGGCTACCATGCCGACTTCACGGTCGTGGACCTGAAGCGGAAGGAAACCATTACGTCGGACTGGTCGAAATCGAAATGCGGCTGGACGCCGTTCGATGGCTTCGAGGCCACCGGCTGGCCTGTGGCCACCATCATCCGCGGCGGCTTTGTCATGCGTGACGGAGAGATCGTGAAGAAAGGCGGCGGCAAGCCCGTGCGTTTCAATGAGACGCTGGAGCCTGCCTCTTGATCCCAGCCGCGCTGAAGGAAGCATTGCGCCAGCGCCATGCCGAGCCGCAGCGCCACTACCACACCTGGGCACATGTCGAGGCGCTGCTGGGCCATTACCGCCGCTGGGTTCGCTACCTCAACCGGCCCGGTCCGGTTCTTTGGGCGTTGTACTGGCACGATGCGATCTATGACCCGCAGGCCAGGGACAATGAGGAACAGAGCGCGCAGCTGCTGGAGCGGGAGGCGGCAGGGCATCTCTCGCCGCACGATGTCGGCTTTGCCGCCGCAATCATCCGCGCCACCGCGACCCACACCGTACCCGAAGGCCTGTCCGTGCACGACGCCGAAGATATGTCCCTGTTTCTGGATATGGACCTGTCGATCCTCGGCGCGCCCGAAGCGGTCTATGACCAGTACGAGCAGGACATCCGCGCCGAATATGCCTTCGTTCCGGAGGAGGCCTACCGGGCCGGGCGAGGCGCGATCCTGAAGGGCTTTCTCTCTCGTCCGCGCCTTTACTTCACTGACATCGCCCATGCAGAATGGGATGCATCGGCACGCGCGAACCTGACGCGTGCCTCGCGGGCGTTGGAGCAGGGGTCATGAAGCACGGACGCAAAGGGCTGAACCGCGCCCTTTTCTGGCTGTACGAGGGCCATGGCCCCTGGCCGTTCCGGTTCCGCTGGATGATGCTGACCTTCGACTTCGTGACCATAGGCTACTTCCTGTGGGCACCTTTCGAACAACGCGGGTATCACCATGTCCTTCTGGACTATGTGATCGGTATCATCATTGCCGTCGACTATCTGGCCCGGTTCTACATCGCCAAACACCGGTTGAACTTCTTCTTCCGGCCGGTGAACCTGGCAGACCTTGTGGTCGTGGTGACGATGCTGGCGCCGCTCCTGGTCTCGAACTTTGCGTTCCTCCGGGTCCTGCGCGCCATGCGGGCTGTTCGTGCCTTCACGTTTGTGCGGCGGGTGAAGATCCTGACGCCGTTCTTCCAGCGGCATGAGCAGGTGATCGACAAGGTGACGAATCTGGTCGTGTTCGTCTTCATCATGTCAGCGCTGGTCTATGCCACGCAGGTGGGCATCAATCCGAACATCCACACCTATCTCGACGCGCTCTATTTCACGATCACCAGCCTGACGACGACAGGGTATGGCGATGTGCTGATGATCGGACGCTGGGGGCGGATCCTGTCCATCATGATCATGGTGCTGGGCCTCACCCTGTTCCTGCAGCTGCTGAAGGCGATCATCGAGCCGAACGACAAGATCGAAAGCGAGTGCCCGGAGTGTGGTCTGCTGATGCATGACCGTGACGCGGTCCATTGCAAGCATTGCGGCCATGTGGTCCACATCCCCACACGCGGCCTCGTCTGAAGGCCCGGCACATAAAAACAATCGGGGAGAGCCGCGACGTGGCCGACACAGCTCAAATTCCATTCCGCGAAGTGCCTTACTTGCCGCTTCGGCTGAAGGTGGATCGCCGGGATGACGGGACGATCTATCTCGAAAATGGCAACCCATTGAAGGACTGCCCGCCGCACATGCTGGCGCCTCTGGTGAAGTGGGCGAGCCAGAGACCTGATACTGTCTGGCTGGCCGAACGGGCGAAAGATGGCAGCGATGGCTGGCGGGAAGTGACCTATGCGCAGGGCCTCGCCACGGTGAAGCGCCTGGCGCAGGGCTTCCTCGATGCAGGCGGCGGTCCGGATGCGCCGCTGATGATCCTGTCGGCCAATGCTGTGGACCATGCGCTGATCAAATACGCAGCGATGTGGGCGGGCTGTCCCGTTGTGCCCGTGACGCCGGCTTATGCGCTGCTGTCGGAAGATCTTGGGCGCCTCAGATATATCGATGATCTGATCGGACCGAAATTCATCTATGTCGAAGACGGCGCCGCTTATCAGCGCGGGTTGGACGGCATGGGCATGGAAGGCCGCACCGTGATCTATGGCGGCGACGCGCCGGAGCGGTGCGAAGCGGTCCGGTTCGAACAGTTCGGCCGTGCACCTGGGCCGGAGGTGGACGCGGCCTATGACAGGCTGACGCCGGAAACGGTTGCCAGCTACATGATGACGTCGGGCTCAACGGGTGAGCCCAAAGCGGTCATCAATCGGCATTCCATGGTCGCTTGTAATGCCCGTATGATCCGGTCTGTGTGGGACGAAGCACGCCTTGATGAGATCACCGGCGGGCCGCAGGTCATGTGCAATTTCCTGCCATGGAGCCACACCTATGGCGCCCATTCCATCCTGCACAACATGCTCGACTGGGGAGGATCGCTCTATATCGACGAGGGCGCCCCCACGCCTGCGCGCCTGCCGGCCATGATCCGTAACCTGAAGGATGTGCCGACCACGCAGCACACGACGGTTCCAGCCGCCTGGGCGGCGCTGGCGACGGAACTGGAACGGGACCAGGAACTGGCCGACGTCTTCTTCTCCCGCATCGTCTGCATGGCCTATGGCGGGGCATCGATGGGGCAGGACATTTATGAACGCATCCAGGCGGTTGCCGTGCGCACAACCGGGGAACGGATCTCGCTGTCGGCTGGCTATGGGGCTACCGAGACTGCGCCGACCGCGTCCAACGTCCACTGGCCGAATGACCGGATGGGCCTGATCGGCCTGCCGCTGCCGGGCAACACGTTCAAGATGGTGCCCAATGGCGAGAAGATGGAACTGCGCGTCAAAGGCGTGAACATTACACCCGGCTATTACCGCAATCCGGACAAGACGGCCGAAGCGTTCGATGAAGAAGGTTATTACAAACTTGGTGACGCGGTGCGTTTCGCTGATCCCGGAAATCCCGAGCGCGGCCTCGCCTTTGATGGCCGCACGGCGGAAGAGTTCAAGCTGTCCAACGGCACATGGGTCTCTGCCGGCACGGTGCGCGTGCACGCGGTCGCTGCGACCGGTGGGGCATTGTCAGATGCCGTGGTCTGCGGCCTGAATCAGGCCGATATCACACTGCTCGGCTTCGTGAACGAAGCGTGGTGCCAGCGGCTGGTCGGAGAGCCGCTGCCGCTGGAAGATCTCGTCCGGCATCCGAAAGTCGTCGAACAGGTCCGGACTGGCCTGCAGGATCACAACCGGCACCATCCGAACCCGTCGGCTCGCATCGCCCGCGTCCTGCTTCAGCCCATTCCGCCGCGCGCCGATGCCGGTGAGATCACCGAAAAGGGCTATATCAATCAGTCCCGCACACAGGACCTGCGCCGGGCAGATGTCGACAAGCTTTATGCCGCAGAGCCCGCACCGGAAATCATAGACCTGAGGCGTTGATTGGAAACGCCGACAGGTTAAACACGGGCAACAGAGACGACTGGAAGGAAACACCATGGCCGACACGCAGGTTCAAACGATGACCGGGGCCGAAGCGCTCGTCTCCACGCTGGCTGATCATGGCGTCACCGCCTGTTTCGCCAATCCCGGCACGTCCGAGATGCACCTGGTGACCGCGCTCGACCATGAGCCGCGCATCAAATCGGTCCTTTGCCTGTTTGAAGGCGTTGCGACCGGCGCGGCTGATGGACATGCCCGTGTTACCGGCGGTCCGGCCATGACGCTGCTGCACCTCGGTGCAGGCTACATGAATGGCGGGGCGAACATTCACAACGCCAAGCGCGCCTGGACGCCGATGATCAATGTGATCGGCGATCATGCCGTGCCGCATCTGCGCTATGACGCGCCGCTGACGTCCAACATCATGGGCCTTGCCGGGCCGAACTCGAACTGGATCAAGTCCGCCAACAAGGTGGCAGATGCCGGCAATCTGGCCGCTGAGGCATGGGAAGCGAGCTTCGGACCAGTCCCCGGTCCGGTCAGCCTTCTGCTGCCAGCCGACACGGCCTGGACCGAAGGCGGCACGCCGGGCAAGCGGCGCGCACGCCCAATGCTTCGCAAACCGGACGCCGCCCGGATTGAAGATGCTGCCCGCAAGCTGAAAGAGGCAAAGAAGCCCGTCATTCTGATCAATGGCACGGCGCTCACCAGCGAAGGGCTCGCCCAGGGCGCCCGCCTGAAGGCAGCGGGTCTGCGGGTTATGACCGATACGTTCTTCCAGCGGCAGGCGCGCGGCGCGGGAACCTTCATTCCGGACCGGATGCAGTATTTCGCGGAAGGCGCCATCGCTGACCTTGAAGGCACCGACCTGATGCTCATCGCAGGAACGCAGGCGCCCGTCGCGTTCTTCTCCTATCCGGGCAAGCCGTCGCTGCTCGTACCGGAAGGCTGCGAGCCGTACATCATCGGCGGAGCGGAAACCGATAGCGCGGCAATCCTGAGTGCACTGGCAGATGCCATCGGTGCGAAGGATGCGGCCGGGTTTGCCGAACTGGAGCTTCCGGGCCAACCCACCGGCGACCTGAACGCGATGACTGTCGGTATGGCGCTTGCCCGGCACATGCCGGAGGGCGCGTTCGTCTCCGACGATGGCGTGTCCAATGGCCTGCCATGTTTCCTGATGACCCAGAAGGCACAGCCACATGACTGGATGATGCTGACCGGAGGCGCCATCGGGCAGGGCATGCCGCTCGCCCTCGGCGCTGCGGTCGCCGCGCCGGACCGGAAAGTGCTCTGCATCTCAGGCGATGGCGCGGGTATGTATACAAACCAGGCATTGTGGAGCATGGCGCGGGAAGAGGCGAATGTGGTCAACGTCGTCTTCGTCAACCATTCCTACCGTATCCTGAACATCGAGCTGGCCCGCACCGGCGCCGGCAATCCGGGGCCGACAGCGAAGTCTATGCTGGAACTCGGTGAGCCGGAAATCGACTGGGTCAAACTGGCCGAGGCACAGGGCGTTGAAGCACAGGACGCCTTCACGGCGGAAGAGTTCGACGCAGCGCTGGAGCGTGCCTTCGCCGCCGACGGCCCACAGCTGATCGCGGCGCACGTCCCGGCGCGGTAAAGGGCAAACGCCTCTCCACACTGCTTCATCCTTCGACTTCGCTCAGGATGAGGCCGCACTTAGTGAGTGCTGATGCTGAGCGAAGTCGAAGCACGGGCGCGGGCTGGCAGGATTATTCCTTCCCGCGCTCCAGATCTTCCTGGATCCTGATCTCTTCCGGCTTGCCCGAAAGGCGCGAGCGGTAGACCTGCGTGTTCTCCAGAATGCGCTGGACGTAGTTACGCGTCTCGCTGAAAGGGATGAACTCCACCCAGTCGATCGGGTCGACCTGGCCGGCCCGTGGGTCGCCATAGTCGGCGATCCACTTCGACGGCCGGGTCGGGCCGGCATTATAAGCAGCGGCGGTCATGATGTAGCTGCCATTAAAGCGGTTCAGCAGATAGTCGAGATGCTGGCCGCCCAGGGTCATGTTGTAACCCGGATCATCCGTCAGCCAAGACTTGCGGTAGGGCAGGCCGCTCATCCGTGCCTCGCGCGACGCGGTGGAGGGCATGAACTGCATCAGACCTCGCGCCCCGACATAAGAGATCGCGTTTGGGTTCATCTCGCTCTCCTGCCGTGACAGGGCCAGCATCAGCGAGCGCTCCACCTGCGGCTCTTTCAGAAGCGGATAGGAGACAACCGGATAGGCTGCATCGGTCGCGACGATGCCTTTGGCGAGACCGGCCTTGGCCCCCCGCACGCCGATGTCCGGCACATGGTATTCGCTGGCGAGGTTCGAGAGCTGGATATAGTCCGCCTCGGTCTCCAGCTGGTCATCGAGATGATAGGCGAAGGTGCGGAACAATTGCGTGTCGCCCGTCTCCCCCAGCAGTCGCAGCGCCTTGACCATCGGGCGGGCCTCGAACGTCGCGACTTCCGCGTCGGTCGGCTTGGCGGCAGGTTCGAAGAAGATCTGCCGGTCGCCCACGCGCTCGGCGGCGAGCTGGCCATAATAGGTGAACTTGTGGCTTGCGGCGTCGAGATAAGCCAGTTGGGCGCTGGTTGTGTCGCCCAGCGCATCTTCGGCACGGCCGGTCCAGTACTGGCCACGTGACAGGCTGATCGGTGTCGAGACGCCATCGGCCATGGTTTTGAAATGCTGCAGCGCCCGTTCCGGTTCGCCTTTCAGCCGCAGGGCAATCCAGCCCGACACCCATTCTGCTTCTGCAAAGTCCCCGCCGGATGTCATGCCGTGCGGCGATGCCAGCTGGTAAGCGCGGCTCCAGTTTCCGTCTTTCAGGTCGGTGCGCATCGCAATCGAGCGCTCCTTCCAGAGTTTGGACCGGCCTGCGGCAGGCACATCCTTGCCGTCGATCTGCGTCAGCAGCGGGATGGCGCCCTCCTGGTTGCCATGTGTGCGGCGCCAGCGGGCCCGGTCATACAGCAAGCCGGGATTGTCCTGCAGTCTGTCAGGGACGGCGCGCACCAGGGAATCGACGTTGCGCCCGCGGCTTGCCAGGGCAATGCGGGCATCGACCAGTTTGCGATAGTCAGAGGACAAGAGGGATTTCAGGCGCGAGGCCGCCGTGCGCTGGTTGGTCCAGAGCAGGAATTCGACGCGGGCCTGATGGTCGGCCTGGGTCAGCTCGCCGCCGAACCGGGCCAGCACCTGACGCTCCAGCGCCCGGTCCATGGAATTGTTGTGCCAGGCATCGCGGACGGCCTCGACCGCGTCGTCCATCATGCCCACTTCGCGCAGCGCATTGGCCAGCGCCACCTTGCCTTCGCCCGTGCGCGGGCCGGATTTCCTGAGCCATGCGATCCGCTCGTTCGCAGACAGGGTGGAGAGTTCGATGATCTCTTCAGCCCGGGCGCGCATATTTCCGGCTTTCGGCCAGTCGTGCAGGCGGGTCAGCGCGTCGTTGACCTCATCGAAGCCCATGCCGGGGACGCCTTCGCTGGCGCGTTTCCACATAATGAGGTCGCGCACGGCGGGATCGGTGGCTTGCGCCTGAAGGCGGGCAACTTCGCTCCATTGATACCGCCCGGCGGCGTCCAGCGCCTTGTGGAGGATCTCCGAGTTCCTGGCGTCCGTCGCCGTGGAGACGTAAGGCCTGTCGGGTTTCAGGCTGGGCGATTCCGGCAAACTGGCAGCCGCTGCACCGGAAACGGCAACGGTGGCAAACAGGGAAAGCGCGAACGGTCGGATCATGTGAGTTGTCACCGGGTGTTTATTTCTGAGCCAAAGCGTGGGAAGGCAGAGGCGATTCATATATGGATCATTCCAAACAACACCTGAATCGCGGCAAGAATACGATGTTTCATGGCTCAATCCCAGCGCTGGTCACTCCATTCAAGGACGGAGCTGTGGACAAAAAGGCGTTCGCGGAGCTGGTAGAACGCCAGATCGCCGGGGGCTCTGCCGCGCTGGTGCCGGTCGGCACGACCGGAGAAACCTCGACCCTCAGCACGGAAGAGCACAAGGCCGTTGTCTCGCTTTGTGTAGAGGTCGCTGCAGGCCGCGTACCCGTTATCGCGGGCGCCGGATCGAACTCCACCGATGAAGCCGTCGACTTTGTCGGCCACGCCAAGGCCGCAGGGGCCGATGCCGCGCTGGTCGTCTGCCCGTACTACAACAACCCCAATCAGGACGGACTGTACGCCCACTTCAAGGCGATTAACGACGCCGTTGCCATGCCTGTGGTGCTCTATAACGTGCCAGGCCGGACTATAGTGGACTTACAGCCGACGACAGTTGCCAGACTGGCGCGCCTTCCGAACATCGTCGGCATCAAGGACGCGACCGGCGACATGGCACGCGTTTCCCAGCATGCGGCCCTGATCGGTGAAGGGGAACAGTTCGTACAGTTGTCCGGCGACGACCCGTCGGCGCTTGGCCATCTGGCCATGGGCGGAGCAGGCTGTATCTCCGTCACCGCGAATGTCATGCCGGAATCCTGCGCCGAGATGCACAAGGCGTTTCATGAGGGAGATCTTGCCGGTGCGCAGGCGATCGAGCGCCGCCTGATCGCTCTGCACAAGGCGATGTTCTGCTCTCCATCGCCGGGACCGGCGAAATATGTGCTGTCCCGCCTCGGACTGTGTGAGCCGGATGTGCGCCTGCCGCTGACCGGGCCGGATGCGCATGCGATTCAGCAAATCGAGACGGCCATGGCGCTGGCTGGCATCAAGGCCTAAATAGGGCCCATGTCTAAGAAATCTCAAACCAAGGGCCGCTCGGACGGGCTGATCGCGGAGAACCGCCGGTCACGCCGCGACTATGAAGTGGAAGACACGCTCGAAGCCGGCATTGTGCTGGTCGGTTCCGAGGTGAAAGCCCTGCGCGAAGGCAAGGCCAATATCGCTGAGGCCTATGTCAGCCCCGAACAGGGCGAGCTGTGGCTGGTCAATTGCGAGATCCAGACCTATGCCGGCGCCAACAGGTTCAACCACGAACCCCGCCGCAAGCGGAAGCTGCTCGTCTCGCGCCGGGAACTGGCGAGGCTCTCGCAGGAAGTCGAGCGCGCAGGCCGCACCATCGTCCCGCTGAAATTCTATTTCAACGACCGCGGCATCGCGAAACTCCTCATCGGCACCGCTACCGGCCGCAAGAATTACGACAAGCGCAACGTCGAAGCCAAACGCGACTGGGCCCGCCAGAAAGCGCGGATTTTGAAAGAGGGGTAAGGGCTTAGCCTTCCTCTATCTCGCGGCGCCGCTCATCCAAGGTTTGCCCTTTAAATTCCCAATATTCCGAGCCGGATACTGCTTTCCAAGAGTATCCCATGTCGTGAAGTGCCTTCAGCGCAGCTTTGGACAAGCTCATTTCCTCATTCTGAAAAAGCACTTTGGTGTTGTCCACGATAATGCATGTGACGGTTTCGTCCTTCACATGATTTAGCATCTGCCCAGGCTCTAATCCAATAATACTGAAGTTGAAGTTAGACCTGCGCTCGCGTGCTTTGTTCAGGGCGGCTTCGTCTTCAGCATCTTCAACAACATCGTCTCTGGGAGTCACATCGACCGGCGCAGCCAGACGTAACGCAGACGCTATACGTTCAGGGCTGATCTGGAAAAACTCACGACGAGAACGAACCCTGTGGTCGCTAAACGCATCGTGTAAAAGTTTCTCCGCTACATGACAATTGGCTACTCGCCCGGCAAAGAAGCACTCAAAGGGAAGCGGAATACCGGTTGTATCGAGTTCGCGCATTCTCTGTTCGACCGATGATGTCGTTTTGCCGATTTTTACATATCCCGGCATCGCCTCATTGGTGAGGATATAAATGATACCTTCCATCTTACGCCCCCCTAGCGTTCATATGGCAGCCCGCGCCATCGCGAACACGTCTTCGAACATCTCCGCGGTCAGGCGGCCGGTATTCGTGTTGTAGCGGGAGCAGTGATAGCTGGACACAAGCAGGTAATCGCGCCCGCCAAAGCTCACCTCATATCTTGTTCCGTGCCCGAACGGATGATCCTTCAGTTTCAGGCCGAGGGCCCGCACCGTCGAGTCGTGCGAAATCTTGCCGAGGCAAAGCATGACTTTCAGCTTCGGCAGCGCTTCAATCCGGGACAGCAGGAAGGGCCGGCAGGCATTGATCTCGGCGCCGACGGGCTTGTTCTCCGGCGGCACACAGCGCACCGCATTGGTGATCATGGCGCCGGTGAGTTTCAGTCCGTCATCCGGGCTGGCGGCAAACTTGCCCTTGGAGAAACCGAATTTGTCGATGGTGGCGTAGAGCAGGTCGCCCGCCCAGTCGCCGGTGAACGGCCGCCCGGTCCGGTTCGCCCCGGTGACACCCGGCGCGAGGCCGATGACAAGCAGCTCCGCCTTCTCATCGCCAAAACTTGGCACTGCGCCATTGAACCAGTCCGGCTCCTTCGCGGCGACGGCCTCGCGATATTCCACAAGGCGCGGACACAGCGCGCAATCCTTCGGTGCTTCGGGCGGGTAGGGCGTGTTTGTCATGGGTAACTATGTGGCGCGATTCGTGCCTTCGTCCCGCGCATCGGCCTGCTTCGAGCGCAGTTTGTCCGCCGCCGCAATCAGGCGCTCGCGATCTTTCTTCCCGCTTCCGTCGAGTTTGGCGTACGTCCACGCGAACAGGGCAGTCGGAATGATCATTGGCAGGCAAAAGACCGCGATCACCAACACCGTGACACATGCTCCAAGGAGCGCTCCCAGATAGGGGAGTAAACCCTCTTCCTCTGCGCTTCCGGCGAGAAAGAATAGTGCGGGGACGATCAGGATAGAGCCAACTACCGCCAAAACACCTAATATCGTACTCAGCTTTGAATAATCGCCCGTTGGCGTGAAATTCACCTGGCCGTACTCGGCCCAGCTATAGACCTTTGCGCCAGAGTTCGCGTGGGGCTTGGTTCGGCGGCTCCGGCGCCTTAGCAGCCTTTTCAGGCCCTCGGATTTTGTATGTCTGTGCGGGTCCCCCGCCATCTCTTTTTCATCCTTCAGAATAGAGATGGGGAGCGCGGCACAACCTGCAAGAGCAAATCGTCCTCAGCCCCTCTCCCTTGGGAGAAGGGAGCGCATGCCGCGTAGGCCTTGCCCCGACTCACGGGCGCCGCCAAAACATCCCCCATGTCTGCCGCTCCCACTCTCGACGATGCCCGCGACCTGCTGAAGCGGGTTTATGGCTATGAGGCGTTCCGGGGCCTGCAGGAGGATGTGATCGCCGATGCGCTGGCGGGGCGGGACGCGCTGGCTGTGCTGCCGACCGGTGGCGGCAAGTCGCTCTGCTACCAGATCCCGGCCCTGTTGCGCCCGGGCGTCGGCCTCGTCGTGTCGCCGCTGATCGCCCTGATGGCCGATCAGGTGGATGCGCTGAAACAGGCCGGTGTGCGGGCCGAACGGCTCGACAGCTCCATGGATTTCAACGCCCGCGCCGATGCGCTGGACGCCGCCCAGCGCGGTGAGATGGACCTGCTTTACGTCTCGCCGGAAGCGCTCGGCACGGGCCTCGCGGACCGGCTCGCGAAGATGAACATCTCCATCATCGCGGTGGACGAGACGCACTGTGTCAGCCAGTGGGGGCATGACTTCCGGCCGGACTATCGCGCCCTTGGGCGGCTGAAGGATCTCTTCCCCGGCGTGCCGCGCCTTGCCGTCACCGCGACGGCCGATGCCCGCACACGGGATGACATACTCGCCCAGCTGAACCTGACGCAGCCGTCCGTGCACGTTGCCAGCTTCGACCGGCCGAACCTGGCCCTCGCCGCCGAGCCGAAAGAGGGCAACCGCACGCAGCGCGTTGTCTCTCTCGCCAAAGCGCGGCCGGGGCTCTCCGGCATCGTCTATTGCGCCACGCGCAACGCTACCGAAGACCTGGCCGAGGCGCTGGAGAAGGCGGGGGTGCCAGCGCTGGCCTATCATGCCGGGCTCGACGCGGGCCTGCGGGCCGAGCGCCAGCGGCGTTTCCTGCTGGAGGACGGCCTCACCATGTGCGCCACGGTCGCCTTCGGCATGGGCGTCGACAAGCCGGATGTGCGTTTCGTTATTCATGCCGACCCGCCGAAGACGATGGAAGCCTATTGGCAGGAAGTCGGCCGGGCAGGGCGCGACGGGGAGCCAGCCGAGGGCATCGCGCTCTATGGCCCGGCAGACATGCGCCGCTCGCTCAGCTGGACCTATGAGAGCGATGCGCCGGACGAGGTGAAGCGCGTCCAGATCACCAAGACACGCCAGCTGTTCGCCTTTTTCGACGGCGATGAATGCCGCCGCCTGGCGGTGCGCCGCTATTTCGGGGAAGAGACCTCCGAGACTTGCGGCGTCTGCGACATTTGCCGGGGCGAGGGCGGGGAGAGCCACGATGCGACCCGCTGGGCGCAGATGGCCGTCTCCGCCGTGCTGCGCTGCGGCCAGCGCGTGGGACGCGGGCGCCTCGTGCAGCACCTGATGGGGCAGGCAAAGGATGCGCTTGATGAGGAGCTGTCCACCCAGTCCACCTTTGGCATCGGCGCGGAGCTGCCCAAGCAGGGCTGGAACCGGATCTTCGATGCGCTGCTCTATGACGGCATGCTGGCCGAAGGCGGCGACGCGATGCGCCCGATCGTCATGGTGCCGGATGGCGATGCGGCGCGGGCGCTGTTCAAGGGTGAGCGGACGCTGTTCCTGCGGGCAGACCCTGCTGCCGCTCGCCGCCGCAAGACAGGCCGCGTGGCCCGTGCCAGCGTGCAGGACGATCTGTCAGAGCGCGATCAGACCCTGTTCGATGCGCTGCGTCTGTGGCGCACAGAAACCGCCAAGGCCCGGGGCGTGCCGCCTTACGTCATCTTCCATGACCGCACCCTCGCCGAAATCGCCCGCGAACGCCCCGCCGACGCTTCCGCCCTCCGCGACATCAGCGGCGTCGGCGAGAAAAAAGCCCAGCGCTACGCCGAGGATGTGGCCAGGATCGTCGCGGAAGCGGCTTAGTCTTCGCGGCGCGGAGATACCTGGAGGCGCAAGCCACCAAGGCGCAAAACCAGCGCGTAAAGAAAATACCCGGCGCCGATATATTCCATGCATTCCTGCAAAGTGGTGAGCAGCGCCTGGCTGAGAGAAATATCGGCCAGACTGGCGCCGCCTTCCAGAAGCTCCGGTGCCGTTCCGCTGAGATTGGCGCTTTCAAGGATCTCGACCCCCAGCGCACCTGACACGAAAATGGCGCCCGCGATCGCGAAGCGGATTTGCGAGGACCGGTCGATCCTGAGGAACCAGGGCAGCAGGACGACCGCAGCAATCAGGAGGGCTGCGCTGTATGGAATCATCCAGGCATATTCCGGCACCCAGTCCGCTTGCAGCGCCTGTGAGGTTGGATGGCTCAGCATTTCATGCAGGCCGATGTTCTCGTCGAAACCAAGGAAAATGAAGACCCCGGACAGCACCCACCAGCCTGCTGCCTGGCCAGCTGCACCCGGGCGGAAAAAAGCATTGGCGGCCAGCATGGCGCCGCAGGCCAACAGTTCGACCGTAGCGACCAGCGTGGGGAAGTTCATCTCCTCGTTCAGATTGAACTTCTCGGCAAGACCCCAGAGATAGTCCCGCCCGAAGCCGAAATTCATGACCAGTACGAACAGGTGCGCGGCCAGCAGGACGCCGCCGACCAGGACAAGACCGCGCGCGACATCGCGGGGACGGATATGCAGCGCGGTTGAAGCGGCGGCCGCAGAATTCTGGGACGCGTGACGGATGTACGAAGGCTTGGCTGAAAGAGAGGTCATATAAAAAGTTGATTCCGATTGTTAACTTCGTGGGGTAAGGCAAAAAAAGTGCCAGATAAGATACGGTAATCAGTCTTTTTTCCGGACACTCCTTCCGGCTGCATACCCCTGGCGCGTATTGCCATTCTTCCCCAGGGTTCCCGCATCCCCGCCCTTGACCCGGGCGCCGGGGCACCGCACCTATGACTCCGTTAGAATCCCCGCGAACCGGAGACATCATGGACTATTCTTCCCGCGAGCCGCGCCTCGACGACGAGAATGAAGAGAAAAAGGCTTCCGAGCCGAATGCCTTCCTTGAGGAAGCGCTGTTCAAGGCCCGCACGATCCTGCTGACCGGCGGAATCGACTTCCTGCAGGCCCGCCGCGTGTGCGAGCGCCTGCTGGCGCTGTCGTCCGAAAATGACAAGCCGGTCCTGCTGGTCCTGTCCTCGCCGGGCGGGCACGTCGAATCCGGCGACATGATCCACGACATGATCAAATTCGTGCCGGCGCCGGTGAAAATCCTCGGCACAGGCTGGTGTGCCTCGGCTGGCGCGCTGATTTACTCCGCTGCGGCCAAGGAAAACCGCTACGCCCTGCCGAACACCCGCTTCCTGCTTCATGAACCGCGTGGCGGCGTGGGTGGCCAGGCGACGGATGTGGAAATCCAGGCCCGCGAAATCATCAAGATGCGCGAGCGTCTGAACAAGATTTTCGCCGCTGCCACCGGCAAAACGCTGGAGCAGATCAAGGAAGACACAGACCGTGACTTCTGGATGAGTGCGCAGGAAGCCGTCGATTACGGCCTCGTCCACAAGATCGTCAGCCATCACAGCGAAATCGTCTGACCCGGCAGGGAAAAGACGGTTAACCTGTCGGTAACCAAAAGTTAGCGGCCTCTCAATCATTCCGGGCGATGATTTCTCTTCTGTTTGACTGAAGAGAGACCGCCCGGATGCTCGCGCGTGTCGAAGACATTTCTGTGCCGATCCCGCCCGTTGCGGCGGATACCAATTGCGCGGCTGCGCTCAGCCTTTTCCTGTCTGATACGTCTCTGTTTGCCCTGCCGTTGCGAGGGGAAGACGGGACGCTGACGCTGGTTACCCGCGCGGCTGTGACCGAAGCCATGGCCGGCCCTGAAGGACGGTCGGTCTGGACCTCCCAGCCCGTTTCGATGCTGGCGTCAAAATCTCCGCAGATCGTTGAGGCAACGACGCCCGCCGGTCTCGCTGCAGGGATTGCCGCCGGCCAGAACCCGAACGCGCTCGGCGAAGGTCTGATCATCGTTCAGGACGGCGTCTACCGCGGCCTGGTCAGCCCCGCCGCGCTGACGGTGACGATCGCCGGGGAAAATGCCGCGCGCGCCCGCACACTGGGCCAGGCTGCCCGGCGCATGGAAGCGGCGAAGGCGAAACTCAACTCCGCCGCGCGCGAGAAAGCTGACTTCCTGGCTTTCCTCGGTCACGAAATCCGCACGCCACTGACCGGTATCCTCGGCGTTGCCGACCTGTTGCAGGACAGTGTTTCCGGTGGAGAGCCGAAACGGCTGGCCCGCACGATTTCCGAAAGCGGTCACCATCTTGAGCGCCTGTTGAACGACCTGCTGGACCTGTCGCGACTCGAAGCTGGAAAAATGCCATTGCATGCCGCTCCTTTCGATCTGGATGAGTTCGCTGCCGAGGCCCGGGATGTCTGGCAACCGCGCTCGGACGGCAAACGCGTTGCCCTGCGAATCCATGTCGAGGAAGGCACGCCGCGGATCGAGGCAGATGCCCTTCGCCTGCGCCAGATCCTGTTCAACCTGCTCAGCAATGCGCTGAAGTTCACCGAAGCCGGTCATGTCGATGTGTCGCTTGCCACCTGGCGCGATGAGTCGTCCCTTCGTTTGCGGATGAGCGTGTCCGACACAGGCTGCGGCATAAGCGAGCACGACAAGGCGCGCCTGTTCGAAGCGTTCGAACAGGCCAGTGCCAAGACAGCCCATGTGCATGGCGGGTCGGGGCTTGGCCTTGCGATTGCCAAATCACTGGCCAGGGCGATGGGGGGAGAAATATCACTGGCCGACAATCCTGATGGGGGCAGCATTTTCACGGTTGACCTGCCAGTGCAGAAGGCCGGTCCGCGTCTGGTCGCCAGCCCGGCACAGGAGAAAACTCTCCGGCCCCAGATGGGCAAGTTTGAATTGGGCCGCATCCTCGTCATCGAAGACCATGCCGCGAGTGCGCTCGTCATCACCGAAGCCCTCCGCGCGGCTGGCTGGGACGTGGACCATGCCGGGACCGCAGAAGCGGCGCGCGAATATATGTTCGATGTCGGCTATCAGGCGATCCTGACCGATATTCACCTGCCGGACGAAACCGGGGATATGATCCTGAGTGCCTTGCGCACCACGCCGGGCCCGAATTCCGAAATTCCGGTTCTGGCCGTGACGGCGGACCTCACCGATACCCGCCGGACTGCCTGCAAGGCGGCGGGGTTCGTTGCCATGATCGAAAAACCGATCCGTCCCCGTACGATGGTCGCGACATTGGCCGACATCCTGATGATGGGTGACAGCCCGGATGCCTGGGCGAGAGTCGGCTAGTCTCGCAGGGCCCGGGGCGAACGTCTCACCTGATTGACAACGGTGCTCGAAACCAGCGCCGGAGACATGTAAGGCATGGCCGAAATTATCCGGACAGGAACAAACCGGCCCGGAGACTGAGCCTTATACCGGCGGGCGGGTAGGCGAGGCGCGCTAAATTCTCCTTTCCCGCCACAGAGGCAACTGCCTGCGGCCCATCGCCTCCCGGGTAGACCTTGCAGGGTGACACCCGATAGTCTCGTAAAATTGCCCATGCCCGAAACGTCTACCTCTTCTGCCCACATCGCGCTGATGCGCGGACTGGCCCTGAAATGCCCCGCCTGCGGGCAGGGCGCGCTTTACAGGGCATACCTGAAGCCGGTGGACACTTGCGCGTGCTGTGGCGCGCCGCTGGGGCAGGTCCCTTCCGAAGATGGACCTGCATGGCTTACCGTGCTGATGCTGGCGCCGCTTCTGGTGGCAATCACGTTTTTCGTGTCCATGTCGGATCTGCCGTTCTGGATCACCCTGCCGGGCGCCGCACTTGCCGTCACGGGCGCTGTCATGCTGGCCCTGCCACGCGTGAAAGCCGGCTGGATCGCCGTGCTGTGGTCCATGGGGAAAGTGGGCGAGAGTCAGGAATAGTGACCGGGAGAAGGGTCTTTCGTGGAATGAGCCCGGTCATTTCAACTACCGAGCCCAATGGGCCACAGGTTATTTCAACCGGCTGGATACGCGCATGACGATAAATCTGGTTCTTGGAGGCGCCCGGTCCGGCAAGAGCGCGCGGGCGCAGCGGCTGGCGGAAACGTATCAGGAAAGGCGCGTCTATATCGCGACAGCCGAACCGCTTGATGCAGAAATGCGCGACAGGATTGCCCGCCATCAGGCGGACCGGGGACAGGGCTGGCAAACGGTCGAGGCACCGGTCGACCTTGTCGGAGCGATGGAAGCGCTATCCGGAGAGGATGAGGTCATTCTTGTCGATTGCCTCACACTGTGGCTGTCCAACCTGATGCATCGGGAACTCGATGTAGAGGCGGAAACCGCCAGGCTTTGCGCGTGCCTTCAGCGGCTGGATCAGGACGTCATACTTGTCTCGAACGAAGTTGGACTGGGGCTGGTGCCTGAAACACCGCTCGGCCGCCGGTTCCGCGATGCTCAGGGGCGACTGAACCAGAGAATGGCTGAAGTCAGTGATGTCGTCGAATTTGTTGCGGCAGGCCTGCCCCTGCGGCTCAAGGGGTAAGGGCACCCGCAAGACGCTGTTCGCTGTCCGGATCTGCTGGCAGACCGATGCGAAGCAAGCGGTCTGCCCCGTCAAACCGGCGAACATAAATGCCCTTTTTCGCCAGCCGCTGCCAAAGGGATGCCGCATCCGGGGTCTGTACAAGGCGGAAAAGATCGCACCCTCCGGCGATGTGAAGGCCCGCAGCTGTCAGCGTTTCATCGAGGTGTCCGCGCGCCTCCTTCAGTCTGACCCGCGTTTTTTCCTGCCAGGACCGATCATGGTAGGCGCGTGCCCCGATTGCCAGCGCAGGCCCGGATACGGGCCACACGCCGAGCTGTTCCGATAGCGATGTGAGGATCGGAGGTGGCGCAATCAGGGCGCCGAGGCGGACACCGGCAAGGCCGAAGAACTTCCCGAAGGAGCGCAGAATGATCAGATTGCTCTTGCCGCCATGAACTGCGACACTCAGCTCTGGATGAAGGTCCGCATACGCCTCGTCGACAATCAGCCATCCGCCACGAGCGGCGAGCGTCTCCGCTGCCGTCATTAGTCTGTCCGGATCAAACCGCCGGCCGTCTGGATTGTTTGGATTGCACAGGATGACGGCGTCCGCGTTGCCTACCATGTCCAGAGGCGCGTCCGTTTCAATCACTTCACAGCCAGCGGACTTCCACGCGCGGGCATGATCGCCATAGGTCGGTGACAGGATCGCCACGCGCCGGGGCGAGATGACGCCCGGCAAGAGACGGATGAGCAACTCGCTTCCAGGCGAAAGCAGCAGGCTTTCGGGGTGCGCGCCGAAGGCCTGGGACATCTCTGCGCGGCATCGATCGTATGCGGCTTGCGTCGGCAAATGATGATATGCCGCTTCCGGAATTGCGCCCACAGGGTACGGCCAGGGATTGATCCCGGTCGAAAGGTCGACCCAGGGGGCCGGTGCATCTGGAAACGCTTCGCGCATCCGGTCCAGTGCGCCGCCATGGAGGAGGTTCAGAGTCATACTGTCACCTGCAGCAGAACTATGATGAACAATAGCAGGGCGCATATCGTCATCGCTTCGAGGTATAGGCGCAGCGCCCGGTGAATGTCCTGCCCCGAAGGGTCTGGTGCGTCCGGATTGAGCCAGGGATCGTCAGTTTGCTGCTCGCCATAGATCCGCGGGCCGGAGAGACGTATGCCAAGCGCTGCGGCCATCGCGGCCTCCGGCCAGCCGGCATTGGGCGAACGGTGTCGGCCGGCATCCCGGATCATTATTTTAAAAACCGGAAGGCGCATTGAGGTACACGCGAAGACGAAGCCGGTCAGGCGGGCCGGGATCAGGTTCGCCACATCGTCCAGCCGGGCTGCAAAACCACCGAATGCGGCATAGCGTGTATTCCGATGGCCGATCATGGAATCCAGTGTGTTGATGGCCTTGTAGGCAACAAGGCCGGGCAGGCCAAGAAGTGCGCCCCAGAAGAGTGGTGCGATGACACCGTCAGACGTATTCTCTGCAAGGCTCTCGATCGACGCGCGCGCAATTCCGGCTTCGTCCAGCTGCGCCGGGTCTCTTCCGACAATCAGAGAGACAGACTGCCGGGCAGCGTTGATGTCTCCGCATGCAAGCGGACGCGCCACGTCAGCGACATGTTTATAGAGGCTGCGTGAGGCAATCAGTGTGGAAGCAATAAGGGCTTCAAGAAGGATACCTAAGGGCGTGTCCGGAAGCCTTTCAGAGACAAGCCACGCCAATGTGGTTGCGAGAGAAATGGTGAACAGGCTGGCGGCCATGCCTGCCATATAGCGCACGGAATGCGGCCAGCCGTCCTGATTGAAGGTTGTCCCCAGCCACCGGACGAGCGCGCCAAACCAGACCACCGGGTGCCGGATCAGTCTGAACAACCAGTTTGGCCAGCCGAATGCAACTTCAATCGCCCAGGCCGCCAGCATCAGTGCGGCGGCGCTCATCTGAGCGCGGGCTGCCAGCCGGGCGGCTGTGCGCTCTCCAGCATCGCCTCGATGTCGACTTTCGCCTCAACGCCGTCCGCCAGCCTGTCGAGGGCGCGTTCGACCGTGTTGTTGTAACTGGCATGAGCATCGGCTGTCCCCCCGGCGCGGGCGAGCCAGGCTCTTCTGAAGGCATCATTGGTGAAGGCGCCGTGCAGGTAGGTGCCTTCGATCCGGCCATTTGCGCTTCGGGCGCCGTCAGGCTCATTGACGAGGTTGAACATGGGGCGGGCTGTATCCTCGCCGGTCGTCCGCCCGGTATGAATTTCGTATCCCGATACGGGCATACTGCCTATCGTGCAGTCGCCGGATACGGGCGCGACTTTCTTGTCCGCCTGCATGAGTGTTTCGACGTTGAGCAGACCCAGCCCCTGCGCCTCTCCGGCGGCGCCATCGACTCCGACGGGATCGACGACGCGTTGCCCGAGCATCTGATAGCCGCCGCAGATGCCGAGCACACGCCCGCCTGATCGCGCATATGCAATGATGTCATGATCCCAACCCTGCTGGCGGACGAAGGCGAGGTCGCCAAGTGTGGACTTGGTACCGAACAGGATGATGACATCCGTATCGCGGGGAATATGCTGGCCCGGCGGAATCCAGCGGAAGTCCACACAGGGCTCGTGCTGCAACGGATCGACATCGTCAAAATTTGCCATGCGCGACAGCATCGGCGCCGCAATCTTCAGCGTGCCGCCGGTTGAGCGCTCCGGTCTCGACAGGACAACGGCATCTTCGGCGGGCAGCTCAGTGCTCACTGGCAGCCATGGAATGACCCCATGACAAGGCCATCCCGTGCGCTGTTCAATCGCCTTTACCCCATCCTCGAATAGCGCCGGATCACCGCGGAACTTGTTGATGAGAAAACCGGTGATCATGGCCTGATCCTCTGGATCGAGGACAGACTGCGTGCCGACGAGGCTGGCGATCACGCCGCCCCGGTCGATATCGCCGATCAGGCAGACGGGGACACCCGCCCGGCGGGCAAATCCCATATTGGCAATGTCCCGGTCGCGAAGATTGATTTCCGAGGGACTGCCAGCACCTTCCACAATGACAAGGTCATGGGATGCTGTCAGGCGGCTGAAGCTCTCGATTACCTTGTCCATGAGCTCGCCGCGATGCGCCATATAGTGGGCCGCATCCATGGCCGTGACCGCTTTTCCCTGTACGACCAATTGGGCCCGCCGGTCGGTTTCGGGCTTAAGGAGGACGGGATTGAAATCCGTGTGTGGATCCAGCCCGCAGGCTAGCGCCTGCAGCGCCTGTGCGCGGCCGATCTCTCCGCCGTCAGGACAGGCGGCGGCATTGTTCGACATATTCTGGGGCTTGAAGGGCGCGACACTCAGGCCGCGCCGTCTGGCGATCCGGCAGAGCGCGGCCGTGAGTACGGACTTCCCGACGTCGGACCCCGTTCCCTGCAACATCAGAGCTTTTGCCGTCATAGAGTGCCTTCGATCTCTACCGATCGGCCGTCCACCCGCGCTCTCACTCCGTAGATGTCTGCAAGGCGTTCAGGCGTGAGTGTTTGTTCCGGTGGACCATCCGCCACAATCCGTGACTGTTTCATCCAGACCATGCGCGTCGCATAGCGTGCAGCCAGTGTAATGTCGTGCAACACAACGAGCGCGCCGCCGCCGCCTTCGACGAACTGGCGGACAATATCCATTGTACTGAACTGATGGCGTGGATCGAGCGCAGCGACCGGCTCATCCGCGACGAGCAATGGGGCCTCGGCAGCAAAGGCGCGGGCGCAGTGGACACGGGCAAGCTCTCCGCCCGATAGCGTATCGGTGTTCCGGTTGCCCAGGTCCGTCAGGCCGCAGCGCTCTATGGCGTTGTCCACGGCTTCCGCATCTTTGGGGCTGAGCTTGCCGGGGGCGGCACCATAGGCAAATCGCCCAAGGGCAACGACATCACGAACGGTATTCGGCCAGGCCAAAGGGCGTTGTTGGGGAAGATAGGCAACGCGCCGGGCCCGTTGCATGGGGGAGAGTTTTTCACTGTCCACCCCATCAAGCGTAGCGAGGCCAGCGGATCGCTTCTCAAGGCCCAGCGCCGCCCGCAACAGGCTGGTCTTGCCTGCGCCGTTCGGGCCGAGCAGAGCGACGAGTTCCCCCGGCACCAGGCGTAAATTTGCGTCGCGAACAAGCAGGTTGGCGTCGGCCGTTACGCAGAGGTCTTGTGTCAGGAGTTCAGCCATTGAGCGCACGCCTCTGAATCGCGATCCAGACGAAGGCCGGCGCACCGATCAGTGCTGCCACAACGCCGAGTTTGAGTTCGTTCGATGTCGGCAGGATGCGGACCCCAATGTCAGCGATCACCAGGATCAGCCCGGCAAGCAGGGCAGACGGTATAAGCGAACGCGCCGGATCGTGCCGGACGAACGGCCGGATAATGTGCGGCGCGACGATGCCGACGAAGCCGATAGCGCCTGCAAGAGCGACTGACCCGCCTGTTGCCAGACCTGCACCGAGTACGGTGAGAATACGCTGTTTTTGCAGATTGAGCCCGACGCCGCTCGCTGCCTCTTCTCCCAATGTCAGGGCCGACAGGCCGCGCCGGGATGACAGCAAAATTGCAGTCCCCAGAATTAGGAAAGGCGCTGCCAGCCCCACTTCCTCAAAGCTGCGATTGGCAACTGAGCCGAGCATCCAGTTGATCATGTCAGACAGGGAAAACGGGTTGGGCGCGAGATTCATCAGGAGGCTCATGGCGGCTCCGGAGAAACTGGACAAACCCACACCGATCAGGATCAATGTGACGACGGACCGGGTACGGATGGCCGCAAGTGCAATGAGTGCAGTTCCTGCAAGAGCCCCGGCAATCGCCGAGATGGGCAGCACCCAGGGCGAAATGGCGGCCAGCCCATAATAGAGCGAAAACGTTGCGAACAGGGAAGCTGACGCTGACACCCCAAGCACACCAGGTTCCGCGAGCGGGTTCCTCAGCAGGCCCTGCAAGGCGGCGCCGCTGATGCCCAGGGCGGCGCCGCTGACGAATGCCGCGATCGCACGGGGCAGGCGGATCTGCCACACGACGAGGCGGTCACCCGCATCGGCGCCTCCGAAGAATGCTGCAAGGACGCGGTCGGCGGGCAGGGGCGTCGAGCCGAGCAGACAGGCAGCAAAGACCGCCAGCACCGAGGCAGCAATGAGGCCTGGTACCAACAGACGGCCGCTCATGAGTCACCGCCTTCCGCCAGCGCTTCGATGGCGTCGATGATGAACCAGCCGCCGCAGGCTGTCCATGCGCCCTTGAGGGGGACAACTGTCTGGTCCTGCATCTGGCGCTCCGCAACGGGATGATTCATGGGGCTCCAGGAGTCGGGATGGTTGGTTTTCTGGTCAAAAAATGCCGCTGCGACGACATCGGGTTGCTCATAGGCGAGACGTTCCAGCGGTATGGAGCGCCAACCCGGTTTGGTCTCGAAGTTTTCGAGTCCCGCCGCGCGGAGCATTTCATGAACCATGGAGCCAGGGCCAGTGGTGGCGCCGGCGGGCGTCATGTAGAGCGCGGTCTTGCCGTCCGCCCGCTTGTGGATCCTGGCAAGACGCTCGCGGAACTCTGATATCAACTTGCGGCCCTTTTCACTTTGCCCAAGGCCATCGGCCATTTGCTGGATGAGACTTGGAATCGAACCGACCTCTTCACGGTCGACATTGGACGTCCAGCCCACTGTGAGCACGGGGATGCCGGCACGTTTGAAGAAGGCCTCGGCATTGGGTCCGCCGCCATACGCTCGCACGACAAGGTCCGGTTTCAGGATGAGCACATCTTCCGCAACGGGACGAACCGTGGGCACGCCAACGGCTTCGTCCCGCATATAGGAAAAATCCTTCACCGCATCGGGAGAGATCGCCAGGATCTGATCCCGATCAGCAAATTTCAGGACATATTGGTCAGCGCAATAGTCGAGACTGACGATCCGCATCGGGCGGGCGGTTTCTGACTTTTGCGGCGCAGGAGGATTGCCGCAGCCAGATAGCCCGATGACAAGGAGGAAACAGAAGATCGTCAGTCTCGACATGGGGGGTCCTAGTAGCGCAGCCTGATGCCGACGGAGCCTGACAGGCCCGGCGTGCCATAGCCGAGAATCTGTTGGTACTCTTCATCGAACAGGTTTTCGATACGGCCATAGAGTTCGACACTGTCGGTCAGGTCATAGCTGCCCGTCAGGTCGACACGCGTCCAGCTGTCCAGCGTCGTGCCGTCTGTATTGGCTTCGTCTCCGTTGAAACGAACGAGAGCAGCGCCAGAGAACGGTCCTTCCGGATCAAATGACACGGTCACATCGCCCGAGTTTTCCGGCAGGCGGGACAACTCATTGCCATCACCGTCTTCGGCGTCGATATAGGCGTAGTTCGCGGCGACGCCGAGCCAGTCAGTGAACTGGTAGGAGCCATAGAATTCGACGCCTTTTGACGTCACTTTCGCGATATTGTCGTAGCCAGCCGTGTAGGAGAAATCGATCATGTTCTCCGTGTCCTGGTCGAAATAGGTGATCCCTGCTTTCGCGCGGCCATCTTCAGAGGTCCAGTCTGCACCGATATCGAAAGCTTCCGAACTTTCCGGCTGAAGGTCGGCGTTTGGTTCAGTCAGCCCACAGAATGTACAGATGTAAGTCGACTGGAAGATGCTCGGGGCTTTGAAGCCCTGACCCCAACTGGCGCGCAGGACGAGTTGTTCGACCGGATTGTAGGCGGCCGCCACACGGCCGGTCGTTTCCGAGCCAAATTTGTCGTGATCATCGACGCGGACACCACCTGTCAGAGTCAGCTTTTCGACAGGCTTGAACTCATAGAGACCGAACAAGCCGTCTATGGACGATTCTGCGTCATTCGCGGTTGTTTCTTCCCGCTCTGCGCCGAAGGCCAGCTTGTTCATGTCGTTGACAGTGAACGTGCCCTGATAGCGATAAATCTGACGATCGCCGTCGGCGAGATAGCTCTGGGTGCCATTGGTGAAATTTTTGCGGTTGATGTCTGAGTAGCCAACCATCAGGAGGTTCTCAAAGCGGCCGTCGAAAGCGGGCACCTTCAATGACACGTTACCCGAGAGGGTCTCATTCTCGGTGCGTTCGTCACCATCAGCCACGCTGCCCTGCGCACCGCCGGAATAGCTATCGTATTCAGACTCAGCGTCGTTCCAGAGCAGGGTTGCTTCCAGTCGGGCCTCGGCCGGCAGATTCAATCCACCCTTGGCGGAGAGCATCGTTGAGTCATACCCGTCCTCCTCGCCATTCCCATTGGCTTCATCGGCCTTGGAGATGCCATCCGTGGAGATGCCGCTGGCAGACAGGCGGAAATCGCCGGTTTCGTTCGCATTACCGATGGAAGCGCCGCCACGAAGCGTGTTGAAGGAGCCATATTCAGCAAAAGCGCTGCCACCAAGCTTTTCCTCAGGTTGTTTTGTGGTGATGGAGACCACACCGCCGATGGCATCTGAGCCCCAGAGAGTTGATTGCGGACCTTTGAGCACTTCGATCCGCTCGATGTCGGATGTGTCGAGATAAGCAAAGTTGAAGCTGCCATCCGTGGTGGACGGATCCCCAACTGGTACGCCGTCGATCAGGACCAGGGTCTGGCCGGATGAGGCACCACGAATCCGCACGCTCGCCGAACCGCCATAGCTACCGTTCTGGTTGATGGTAACGCCGGGTGCGGAGGCAACCACATCCAGGGCAAAATCGAAGTCGAGTTTTTTGAGATCTTCCGCTGTGATGATGCTGACACTGGAACCGATTTCGGCTTGGGTCTGATCGAGGCGTGATCCTTCTACGGTGATCGCTTCGAGTCTATTTTCTTCATCGTTTGAGTTCTGTGCGATGCCAGGCATCGCGACGCAGATTGCGACCGCGCCGAGCAGAGCCGTTTTATACGACATGGGTGTTCCCCTCATGAGCACCCCGCCGCCCGAAAGACAGGTGCCAATAACGACAAATGCTGGCCACACGGTACGAACCATGCGGGCGGCCAGGCCGATTTTCGAATGTCGTTACAAAAGGAGAGGCATCAGCCTTCCCGCCCGCTGAGAACTATTCCCGGCCTCCGGACGAACGACGCGATGGCAGGTCTCCTGGCTCACCGATCAATGCTTCAGGCCGCCTTCCCAGACCCCGAAGGGTCCAGTGGCTTAATGGCCATCAGCTCCTGGCTGACAGTTGCGGGTACAGCGCCGGATTCCCACCGGCTTCCCTCGAGGCCCTTGTGAAGGGCACCATCTGGAGCGTTAGTTGTTGCAGTTGCGAAAGCCTGTCAATAGGCGTTGCGGCAGGTGACGCGAAGGCAGCGCTCAGAAATCAATCCCGCGCTGCGCCTTGATCCCGGCTTTGAAGGGGTGCTTCACCTCAGTCATTTCGCTGACGAGATCAGCGTATTCGCACAGTTCCGGTTTTGCATCGCGGCCAGTCAGAATGACACTCGTTCGATCCGACCGGGCTTTCAGCGCGTCGATGACGGTCTGAATGTCCAGGTAGTCGTAACGCAATGCGATGTTGATTTCGTCGAGAACGACAAGGTCGTATTCACCGCTTTCCATCATTTCACGCGCACGGTTGAATGCCGATTCCGCTGCGGCGATGTCGCGGGCGCGGTCCTGCGTGTCCCAGGTGAAACCCTCGCCCATCGTATGCCAGTCGACCTGATCAGAGAGTTTCGTGAAGAACTGGCGTTCGCCAGTGATCCATTTGCCTTTGATGAATTGAACGATACCGACCTTGTGACCCCATCCCAGTGCGCGGATGATTACACCGAATGCTGAACTGGATTTGCCCTTGCCATTACCGGTGTGGACAAGCACGAGGCCCCGGCCGGGATCACGCGCTTCAGACGCTTTTTTCTTCTGCTCTGCCTGCAGCGCTTTCATCTTTTCGGTGTGGGATTGCGGGGTGGTCATTGCCGTATCCTTTCTACTGATCCAGCGTCACATAGCGGCCAAAGCCAATAGACGTTTCGTGGCTTTCAGCCGTGTCATCCTGTGCCAGCGCAACCTTGATGACGCCGGCATGAGTGACAACCAGACTGTCTCCGTCAAGTTGTTTCAGGTCAGAGAGCGCTGTCCCAACACGCGCGCGCAGCATTGCGACGCTCTCCCCGCCATGAGGCCGGGCATGGAGAAAGTCCGCCGCCCAGGCATCGATTTCAGCCCGGGGGATGGAGTTCCATGCCTGACCCTCCCAGTGCCCGAAATCCATTTCCCGAATGCGATGATCTTCTGTCAGCGGACAATTTAAGTTGGCTGCGATCTGCTCGGCCAGATGGCGGCAGCGGGTCAAGGGGCTGGTGACGATACGTTCAAATTCCGGAAGTGTCCTGACGAGCGCCTCGTATTCGCTGGCGAAACTCTCGGCGAGGGGGAGGTCGGTCATGCCGTAGCAAATGCCAGGCGCGACTGCGGGTTGCGTATGACGCAACAATACTAAAGCCATGCAAGTAATCCGAGATAGAAGCCCGTCTCGCTGACCTGCTGAACAGCGCCGAGCGTATCGCCAGTATATCCGCCGAGCTTAGGCTCGAAAAACAGGCGCATGCAAACATGACCAATGACAAGCCCGATCAATCCAACGCCCATTGCGGAGATTGGCAGGAAGTGTTGCCAGACAAGAATTGTTCCGAGCCCCGTCAGGCAAACGATCGCCAGTCCCTTCGCTGTCAGTCCTTTTGCGACAGGCTTTCCAGTGCCGTCGTTCCGGACATAACGGCTGGTCAAGATGACCAGGACGGCAGAAAGCCGTGACAAGCCATGCCCGGCGAGCAAGGCACCCATGATCAGAATTCCGGACATCGAACTCAGTGCTGCTGCTTTCAGTAGAAGGACAATAATCAGAGCCGCAGTCCCGTAGGTACCGATCCGGCTGTCCTTCATGATGGCGAGAGACTTCTCGGGCGTGATCCCGCCGCCAATTCCGTCGAACGTATCGGCCAGTCCATCCTCATGGAATGCACCCGTCAGCAATAAACCTGCACCAAGTGCGAGCAGCACAGCGATGACCGCGGGAAAAATCAGTGCGGCCAGCCAATAGACACCTGCGCACATGCCGCCAATGATCAGACCCACCAAAGGGTAATAGGCGGGTGACGTCTCAAAACGCTCTGGCGTATAGCCAACCTGGCCGGGCAGCGGGATCCGCGTCAGGAATTGAATGGCCAGGAGTAATTTTATGATTTCGCTCTTCATGCCGGGCCGCTGACTCCCGCGCTGTCGAAACTTGCCATCTCGCGAAGCATGGCCGCTGCTGTCTTCACCAATGGCCAGGCGAGCAGGGCGCCGGTGCCTTCTCCCAGCCGCATGTCCAGATCGAGCAAAGGGTCTGCACCCAGGGCCTCAAGAACTTTCGTATGACCCGCCTCAGCGGAACGGTGTGCGTAGATGAAGTTCTGCTCACAGCCTGGCGAGAGATCGCGCGCACATAGAGCGGCGACTGTCGCGATGAAGCCATCGACGATGACGATCTTGCCCGCCTCGGCTGCGCTGGTCATGGCACCGGCCATGGTCGCGATTTCAAACCCACCATATTCAATCAACGCATCGGTGGCGGTGAGCCTGTCCGGTGTCCGCATAGCTGCCTTTTCCAGCAATGCCCGTTTGCGTGACACGCCCTCTGGCTCCAGCCCCGTTCCGCGTCCGACCAGGTCGCCAACAGGTGCCCCCAGCAGCTTGGCGGCAATCAGGCTTGCTGAGGATGTATTCCCGATGCCCATTTCACCAAAGCAGACCGCGTGATGCTCGCCTTCCAGGCCGATTGTCCGGCCGTTCGAAAGGGCTGTCTGGCATTGGTCTGCTTCCATTGCTGGCCGCTCAATTGCGTTCTCCGTTCCTGCGGCGATACGGCACGAACGCAAGGCCGGGTCACTGATCGGCTCACCTGCCACGCCGCAATCGGTCACCTGAACATCGGCTCCAAGCGTCCGCGCGAACACATTTGCTGCGGCGCCGCCGGACAGGAAGTTCAGGACCATCTGACGCGTGACATCCTGAGGATAGGCCGAGACCCCATGGCGAGCCATGCCGTGATCGCCGGCAAATATCGTCAGGCGGCATGTCTCTGCGACCGGCTTGAGGGTGTGCTGGATACATGCAATCCGAGCCGCGAGCTGTTCAATCCTGCCGAGCGCGCCGACGGGTTTGGTCTTGGAATCAATTGCCGTTTGCAAGGCACGCAGAAATTCAGCTTGAGTCGTGTTCATGGCACCGCTTTACAGATTTTGACTGCCAAAGCGAGACTGGCTTTCTTTCATCTGCGCAAAAGGTGCAGGCCCGCAGCAACTTTCATCAATGGTGTTTGTGCCGCAAGATCGAGAATTGCGCCTTCCCCTCTCGAGGGGCGGTTTATGTGAGAAAATTTAATGAAAATAGTGCCAAAATTGGCAAGTGGTGGTTCGGGGGAGACTTGAACTCCCGACCTCGCGATTATGAGTCGCGCGCTCTAACCAGCTGAGCTACCGAACCGTTCGCTGAAACGAAGGGGCCTCATACACGCGGGCGGGCCAGCCTGCAAGCGGGCGATCTGCACCTCATTGTATCGCTGCATCTCAATGACTGCGGCGAAAGTGCGCCAGGCGTCGTTCAGGCCGGTGCATTGGGGCACCCAGAACCCGCATTCCTCGGCGTAAGGCTGCGTGAGAGTGGACCGAAAATGAAAACAGGCAGGACCGTCGGTCCTGCCTGTTGGAACTCTGGAGGCTCAACGCCTATTCCGCTGCAACGGTCTCTGCGGTGGCCTCCTGCTCGGAGAGGAAACGTTCGGCGTCCAGCGCGGCCATGCAGCCCATGCCTGCTGCCGTAACAGCCTGACGATAGGTCTCGTCGGTCACGTCCCCGGCCGCGAAGACGCCGGGGATTTCGGTCTGGGGCGTGCCGGGCTTTGTGATGAGATAGCCATTGTCTTTCATGGCTAGCTTGCCTTTGAACAGCTCTGTCGAAGGTGCGTGGCCGATGGCGATGAAGACGCCATGGACGGGGATGAGCTTTTCCTCGCCGGTTTTTACGCTCTTGATTTTCGCGCCGGTCACGCCGGGCGGATTTTCTTCCCCGACGACTTCTTCCAGCACGTGATCCCAGATCACTTCGACCTTCGGGTTCTTGAGCAGGCGGTCCTGCAGGATCTTTTCGGCGCGGAAGCTGTCGCGGCGGTGCACCACGGTCACCTTGGAGGCGAAGTTCGTCAGGAACAGCGCTTCTTCCACAGCGGTGTTGCCGCCGCCAACGACCAGGACGTCACGGCCGCGATAGAAGAATCCGTCGCAGGTGGCACAGGCGGAGACGCCGAAGCCCTTGAACTTCTCTTCGGTCGGCAGGCCCAGCCATTTGGCCTGGGCGCCAGTGCTGATCACGACGGAATCGGCGGTGTAGACGGTGCCGCTTTCGCCGATGGCTTTGAACGGGCGGCTGTCGAAGTCGACTTCGGCGATGTGGTCGTTCTCGACCTTTGCGCCCATGGCTTCGGCGTGTTCCTGCATCTTCACCATCAGGTCCGGGCCCTGGATCTCGGTAAAGCCGGGATAGTTTTCCACTTCCGTGGTGATGGTCAGCTGGCCGCCGGGCTGAATGCCGGTCACCACCAGCACATCGCGCAGGGCGCGGGCGCCATAAACGGCGGCCGTCCAGCCTGCCGGGCCGGAGCCGAGGATGAGGATTTCAGCGTGTTTGGTCTCGGCCATGTCGGTACTCCGGATGTGCCTGATGGAATCGGCTTTTGCACATAAGGCGGGTGTATCGAGGCTTAAAGGCCCCGGCCGCTCATATCAATGTGACGGGCGCCGGAAACTCAGCAGGGCTCCGAGACCACTTCCACCGTGGCATGGGAGATATCGAACCGTTCCGCGAGGCGGGCTTTCACTTTGCGCCGCAGGGTTTCGGTGCAAGCGCCATGAACGGCCGTGACTTCCAGCGTGATCAATGGCTTCGATTCGGTCAGGGCCCAGGCATGGATGTGTGCGACGTTCGAGACCTCAGCGACATGCTCTTCAAGGTCGTTCCGGATGTCTTCCGGCGACAGGCCTTCCGGCGTGCCCTCCAGCAGGATGTGACCGGATTGACGGGTGATCCGGACACCGGCGACGAACACGAGAATGGCCACTAGAGCCGACAGAATCGGGTCCGCCGGGATCCACCCCGTTGTGAGGATGATAATCGCCGCACCAATCGCCGCGACAGAGCCGAGCAGGTCTCCGATGACGTGCCACAGCGCGCCCTGCAGGTTCAGGTCATGCTGGTCACCGCCATGCAGCACCCAGGCGGCGACCACGTTTACGACCAGGCCGCCGACGGCGACCCACAACATGATACCGCCGAGAACCGGGGCCGGGTCCAGCAGGCGATGGGCCGCTTCCCAGACAATCCAGCAGGAGAGGGCGATGAGCGCGATGCCGTTCGTGAAGGCGGCGAGCACTTTCATGCGACCGAACCCGTAAGACCGGCTTGGGTCTGCAGGGCGTTCCGCCAGCTTGTAGCCAACCCAGGCCAGGATGAGCGACGCGGCATCGGTCAGCATATGAGCGGCATCGGCCAGCAGGGCCAGGGAGCCGGAAATGAGACCGCCGGTGACTTCCGCCATCATGAAAGCGGCGGTCAGGACAGCCGCGATAGCGACCCGCCGGCGCGAATCTTTCGTCGTCATGTCTGCATGGTCATGGCTGTGTCCATGGGCATGATCATGCCCATGCCCATGATTGTGCCCGTGATCGTGGGCTTTATCAGGCAGGTTTGTATTCAGGTCGCATTTCATAAGCCTGAGGTGGAATCCTTTCGCGGGAAGGTCAATTCGAGTGTGATAGCGTTGCGTTGTGGCCTGCCCGGAATTTCTACGCTGCCGTCGCGGCATTTGTGATAGATTGCCCGGAAACAGAACAGAAAAGTCCGGAGGAATTCCATGAGCCCACCGCGCCTGCGCCAGCTTGTGATTGCGGCGAACAGTCTCGACACGGCAGACACATTGAAGAGCGTCCTCAGCCTTGGGGAGCCGTTCCCTGATCCCGGTGTCGCCGAGTTCGGCCTGGTAAATGCCGTGTTCGCGGTTGGCGATCAGTTTCTGGAAATTGTCGTTCCAACGGAAGACAAGGCGCCGGCCCGGCGTTTCATCGACCGGGGCGGTGAGGGTGGCTACATGGCCATCTTTCAGACCGATGACATGGATGCCTTGCGCACGCGGGTCGACGGGCTGGGCATCCGGCGTGTGTGGAATATCGACCTGCCGGACATTTCTGCCAGCCACCTTCACCCGGCCGATATTGGCGGTGCGATCGTGTCGGTAGATGAACCACGGCCAGCTGGTAGCTGGCGCTGGGGCGGACCCGGCTGGCGTGAGAGATCTGCTCCCGGACGGTTCACGCATGCGGTTCTGGAAACGCCTGATCCGGATGCGCTGGCGCAGAAATGGGGACTCGTTTTCGGTCTTACGGCAGACAAGCGCCGCCTGTTCCTGGCCGATGCCGTGCTTCATTTCACAGAAGGGCCAGCCGACCGGATGATCGAATTCGGCATAAGTGTTCCGGATGCGAATGAAGTGATGGGCCGAGCAGAAGAGAAGGCCCTGCCTGTGGAAGACGGGGCCATCTCAATTGCTGGTATTACTTTGAAGCTGGACGGTTAGTACCGGTCCGGCAGGGCGCCTTAAAATGGCTTCCCTATCATGTTCAGGAGCGACAGTTGCGACCTTCGCTACCCTTCTACGCTCTTCGGCTGCCAGCCTCCGCTGAAGGTTTCAATGTAGCTTTGCATTAATCCCTCAAGCATAGCTGACGACCTCCCATTCGATGCCGTCATGGTCGTGGAAGTAGAAGCGGCTGCCGGGATCATAAGTCTGATGGCTGTGCGTCTTGAGGCCGGCGTTCAGGATGCGCTGCTCGGCGGCGTTCAGATCGTCCACCAGGATGCCGAAATGGTTTACAGCGCCGGTGCGGTGATAGCTCTCCTGCTCCGGCCGGTCCTGCGTCGGCAGGGCATAGAGGGCGATATATTCGTCGTCGGTGCCGACATGTACGGTGTAGCCGTCATATTTAGACGGACCTTCCCAGCGCACATGCCATCCGAACAGATCCACCAGCATGGCAGCGGTTTTCTTCGGGTCGGAGACGGTCACATTTACATGTTCAAACAGCGCGGGTTTCATTTCCTTGCTTCCTTTATTTCGGTTTGCTGCGTTCTGATTTGACGACCCTAATCCCTCAACCTAACTTGAGGTCAAGCCTGTTTGAAAAAGGAAAACCCGTTATGAAACAGGGGCTCTCTATTGGGGATGTCGCGCGCCGCACCGGGCTTTCGGTTTCAGCGATCCGATTTTACGAATCCCGCGGCCTGGTGAAGCCGGACCGCCGGCCCTCCGGCCAGCGGGAGTTTGCCCGCGCCGACATACGCCGCCTGTCCTTCATCCTGATTGCCCAGCAGATGGGCCTGACCATCGAAGAGATCCGGGATGTCCTCGGTGAATTGCCAGAGCACCGGGCACCCACCAAAGCGGACTGGACGCGTATCAGCCGGAGCTTTCGCAAACGGCTCGATGATCACATCGCCATGGTGGAACGGCTGCGCGATCGGCTGGACGGTTGTATCGGCTGCGGCTGCCTTAGCCTGAAGACCTGCAAACTCTATAACCCCGACGACCGCGCGCGTTGCGCTGGCGCAGGACCACGGTTCGTGATGACGGGAGAGAAGGTGGAATGAAGGGCATTCCAGCCTTCGAGTCCGCGCGGGTCATGCTTGATGCAGCGGCACACGAGGGAGAATGGGTGACGCCCGGTACGTTGGAGAGGCTGAAAGGCCGGAAGGGCGCCTACATCTTGCTGGTGCTGTTGGACAAGGCACTTCCCGTCGGTGCAGGCCGGCAGAAGGCGGGACACTTGTCGCCGGGCATGTATGCCTACGCAGGCAGCGCCTACGGACCCGGCGGTCTCGGGGCGCGTATCAGGCGTCACTTCAGGCACGACAAGAAAGTTCACTGGCACATTGACCGGCTGACGCTGGAGGCGAGCGGCCTTGCCGCTGTCATCGTGGAGAATGGTGATGAGTGCCAGCTGGTGCAGGCCCTGCTGGAAACTGGCGGCGCCGAGGTCGCGCTGAAAGGGTTCGGCAGCACAGACTGTCTGATCTGCAGCAGTCATTTGATGAGAATTGCCTGACCAGCCAGCTTGAGCCTAATCCGGCTTTTTCGGAAAATAGTGCATCGCCATACGTGCGGTAATTTCCTGGCCTTCGCGGGCGAAGCGGGCTTCGGCTTCCACTGCGCGGTTGTCGCACTTCAGGTAGTCGCGGGTGGTGTCCTGATAACCCGCGTTGAACTGCGCCACCAGGCTGGAGCGCAAATTGCCGCGATTCGGCGCCTCATAGCTCAGCATGTCGGACATGTATTGCCGCCAGTACTGGTCATCCCTGCCATTACAGCGCACCCGGATCGCGTGGGCAGAGCCCAGCACGCCGGCCAGATCCGAGGCATCGCGGAAATAGTCCGGTCCGCGCATCGGCAGGCTGGATTGCGCAGCGCTTGCGCCACAGACCATCAGGGCGCTAAGCAGGACGATATGAAAACGTGCCTTGTTCATGAAAAGACTTTTGCCCGCATCCAGCCTCGGCTCAAGGATGTAGAACATAAACTTGATGTCCTCATTATGACCGATGAAGGGCGCTTCTATCACGCCGGTAGCCGGGTGGTGACCGACAAGGTCGAACCGGAGATCGTGTTCGGCAGCCTCGACTGCTTCTTCGGCCCTGCTGCCAGGACATTCGTCCAGACGGTGATGGCATCTGATCGGCTGGACTGGTTCCAGTCTCCGGCCGCCGGTGTGGACAATGCCGCGCTGAAAGCCATTGGCAAGGCATCGAAGCAATACACGACCAACCACACGCAGGCCGAATCCATGGCCGAGTGGGCCCTTTGGGCCGCGCTGGATTTCCTGAGAGAAGGTCCGCAGCATCGGGCTCAGCAGGCAGCGGCGGAGTGGAAGCGGATCCGGTCGCGGGAGATTGCTGGCAGCCGCTGGCTGATCGTTGGCTATGGGTCAATTGGTGAGGCGGTGGGCAAACGGGTCACTGCGCTTGGCGGGCATGTGACGGGCTTGCGCCGATCGCCGGGACCGGCGCCGGGGGCCGAGGAGATCCTGCCGTCCAGCGTCTTGCCGGATGCACTTCCGGACGCGGATGTCGTACTGATTTGCGTACCGCACACTCCGGAGACCGAAGGCATGGCCGGGGCGGACTTCTTCTCGAAAATGAAGCCGGATGCCCTGTTCATGAATCTCGGCCGGGGCGCCCTGGTGGACGAAGACGCGCTGGTCGATGCGCTGGACAAGGGCCGGCCGGCATATGCGGCGCTGGATGTGACAGGCGTCGAGCCGCTGCCGGCGGAAAGTCCGCTCTGGCATCATCCGAAGATCATGATCACGCCGCACGATTCCTCCCAGACGAATGGCACGATCCTGCGGGCGGACGGGACGTTCGTGGACAATCTCCACCGTTACCTGAACGGCGAGCCGCTCAGGAATCTCGTCGACCGGGAGGCTTTCGAGGACTGAGCGGCGGGGCGACCGTTTACGCTGTTTCTTTTACCTTCATGCCCGCCATGCGGTCGATGGAGGCTTCGGCGTCCCGCATGATGTCGGCGACGATGGCGGCGACGGGTTTCACTTCGTGCACACCCCCGGCCGACTGGCCCATGGCAAAGCAGGAACTGTCGGGGTTGAGTTTGGCTTCGTCCGTGATGCCCCCAATGCCGCCGATGACACCAGTCTGGGTGGAATGGATCGCCTGGTGCGGGAAGGGTTGGATGTCCTGCGGGCGGCGTTCCCAGTCATTGATGTAGTCATTGGTGCGGCAGCGCATCGGCTTGCCGGAATAGCAGCGCGTGCGCGTCGTATCGGTGTCGCCTGCGCCGACGACGGCATCCTTGTACATATTGGCGGCGTGCGCTTCCTCGGAGGCGATGAAGCGCGTGCCCATCCACACGCCCTGCGCGCCGAGTGCGAGTGCGGCGGCAAGGCCACGTCCGTCATAGATACCGCCTGCAGCAATGACCGGGATTTTCACGGCTTCGACCGCCTGGGCCACCAGCGGCAGTGTGCCGACGAGGCCCGTATGCCCGCCGCCTTCACCGCCCTGCAGGATTACCGCATCACAACCAGCCTGTTCGGCCTTGATGGCGTGCTTCACTGCGCCGCCGACCACCATGACCTTCACATTGGCTTTTTTCAGACGCTCCATGATGGGCATTGGCACACCCAGCCCGGCAACGAAGGAATCGGCCCCGCCATTGATGATGACGTCCACGGATTCTTCAAGGCTTTCCGGGCTGGCGGCGAGCAGGTCAACGCCGAATGGCCGGTCGGTCAGTTCGCGCACGCGTTTCATCTGTCCGGCGATGAAATCCGGTGAAGTGCCGGCCATGCCGAGCACGCCATAGCCGCCCGCATTGCACATGGCGGCGCAAACTTCGGCATAGGAGACGCCGCCCATGCCAGCGAGCATGATGGGGTGCCGGATGTTCAACATCTCTGTCAGGCGTGTTTTCAGGGCCATTTGAGCTTCCTCTCTCTGAATAGTTATGAGGAACGGCTTACGGCCCGGTCGCTGCGTCAACGCAACAGCTGGCGCCACCCTGCCGCGTCTCTGCCCCATTCCCGCCGCGTTCTGCAGTCAGAATAAGATATGGACTGGCAGAATCGCCGGTCCGGCGTCACATGCTGAGGCCAAATTGGACCGGCTCTTGCGGGCTGGCCCGCCCTCACGAAGGACGCGGCAACCGGCCGACGGGCGCTGCCCGGGAATAGGTCCGGTTGCCCATCTTCTGGCCTTTTCAGGGGGGCTGGGAGAGATTGGTTTGATTCAGGGGCTTTACAGTGATGCCGAGGCCTTTTCTGAATTGAACTATCCGTTTAGCTTGGCGGATGCTATGACGCCGTCCGGTCGAAAGACCATTAACAGGGGTAAGATTATGAAGAACATCATCACTTTGGGCGCTGCCGCCCTGGCTCTCGCAGCCTGTGCACCGTCTGACGCTCCGGCTGACGACACGCCGGTTGTTGAAGAAACCACGGTCATCGAAGAATCTGCTTCTGATGCTGCTGATGCCGCGACAGAAGCTGCGAACGAGGCTGCTGCTGCAGCTTCCGATGCAGCTGATGCTGCAACAGAAGCCGCTGACGAAGCCATGGATGCGGCTGAACAAGCCGCTGCAGATGCCGCTGATGCGGCTGACGATGCAGCCGACGCGACTGCCGAAGCGATGTCGGACGAAGACCCGCAATAATCGGTTCTCCATCCGGATATAGATTGGGCCGCTCCATCCGGAGCGGCCCTTTTTATTTGGATTGCAGAAAGCCGAATCAGAATTTCGCGTAGCCGCCGTCCACGATCAGCGTGTCGCCGGAGTGGTAGCGCGAGGCATCGGAGGCCAGATACACAGCGATTCCGCCGAAATCTTCCGGCTCGCCCCAGCGCCGGGCCGGAACACGCGAAATCACTTTGGTCTGGAAAGCTTCGTTCCCTTGCGCCCCTTCGGTCATGTCTGTGGCGATCCAGCCCGGCAAGATGGAGTTCCCGCGGATGCCGTAGCGGCCATATTCGGTGGCGATGGCGTTCATCATGGCGATCAGGCCGCCCTTGGTGTGGCCGTAGGCTTCATTACGTGCAGCCCCTTCGATACCGGCCAGCGATGCCGTGCCGACCAGGCTACCGCCCGGGTCTCCGGCCTTGGCGCGTGCCACCATGGATTTGCCGGCTTCGCGAAGCGTGAAGAAGGCGCCTTCGGAGTTGATCCGCTGATTGTAGCGCCAGGTTTCGAGTGTCATTTCATGGAAATTCGCAGCACCGCGGCCGACACCGGCATTGGCGATACAGCAGTCGATGCGGCCGAATTCTTCCTCGGCTTCCTTCATGCCTTTGATGACTTCAGCTTCCTCGCCAACGTCCACTTTCCAGGCTTTGATCTTGCCGGTGCCGAGCGCGTCGGCCTTTTTCACGGCGGCGTCATTGTCGGCTTCCTTGCGGCCCCAGATGACGACGTCGGCGTTCGAGGCGGCCAGCGCCTCAACCATGCCGAGGCCGATCCCCTTGTTGCCGCCGGTTACGACGCAAACCTTTCCTGAAAGGTCAAATGGGGCGTAGGTCATGGCTTCCTCCTGAAAGATTTCGGGTTGTTTTATCTGGCGTCATACAAAGAGCGGTGACGCTGGGGCCGGTCAAGAGGCAGTTTGGCTGGCCGCGACCAGCGTCCGGGCCGCCTCAATGATGCGGCGGGTTTCGTCCCAGATTTGCAGTTCTGCCAGCCGGGACGGGCTGATCCACTCGGCATGGGCAGCATCATCGCCGGCAATTACCGTACCGGAAACCCAGATAGCAGCGTAGTCAAACAGCACGAAATGCCGGGTCACATCGCCCGTGGTGCGGGAGGTGAAAATGCCATCCACGACATCCACGAGGCCCACCAGCCGGGCGGTCAGACCAGTTTCCTCCTTCAGTTCGCGCAGCGCAGCATCGCTGGCGCGTTCACCGAACTCGATCTTGCCGCCGGGCAGTGACCAGCTGCCGGCCATCGGCTTCGTGCCCCGCCGGATCAGGGCGACGTCTTCGCCGCGAAAGCAAACTGTGCCGACGGCGGGAACGGGCTTCGATCCGGTCATTCTGCGCCGCCCAGTTCCAGCAGGACCACCGTCTCGACATGAGACGACCAGAGGAACTGATCCACCGGCTGCACAAGCATGATCCGGTAACCTGCATCGACCAGCACGCGCAGGTCGCGCGCCAGCGTACCGGGATCACAGGAAATGTAGGCGACACGCCGCACGCCGCTATGGGCAATCTCTGCCACCTGCTTGGTTGCGCCATGCCGGGGCGGGTTCAGCACGATACCCTGAAACCGGGACAAAGTGGCGGCTGGGACGGGATTGCGGAACAGGTCTCGCACTTCAGCCGTGACCGGCTTCAGGCCAGAAGCCGCGCGGGCGGATGTTTCCAGCGCCTCGATCGCCACCGCGTCGCCCTCGGCGGCGTGCACGCGGGACTCTTCAGCGAGGCGCAGGGAGAATGTTCCGCAGCCGGAGAAAAGGTCTGCGACCTCCAGTGCGAACTTCATGTGCTGTCGTACGAGGCTGGCCATGAAGGCTTCGGCCTCAGGGCTCGCCTGCAGGAATCCGCCTGGTGCAGGACGTAGGAAGGCCTTTCCCACCTGAATTTCCGGCGTGGCTTGCTGCAGCGGAATATCGTCACCGATTGAAACGCGAAGGAAGCCGGCGGCCAGTGCTTTTGCACCAGCCATCATCACATCATGCGGGGCGGCGAATGTGGCTGTATTGGTAATATGCAGGTCCAGCCCATTTGGCATCGCCGTGACCTTCAGCACCATCTCGCCCTTCAGCGGTGCCAGCGGAGCTGACAGCTCCTTCAGGGCACTGAGTTTTCGTGTGATTTCGGGCGAGGCGACCGGGCATGTGCTGATGTCGACAATGTCGTGGCTGCGCCGCGAATGGAAACCAAGTTGCACGCCGGCCTTCGTCCGCCGGGCCGCCAGCGACATGCGCCGGCGCGTGCCAGGCGGAGTGACCCAGATGTCCTCGACATCAGGTTCCAGACCGCGAGACTTTAGTGCGTTGATTACCAGGGATTGTTTGAAGGCGCGGTATGGCCCGTCGGCAAGGTGTTGCAGGCTGCAGCTGCCGCAACGGTCGAAATGCGGACAGGCCGGGATCATACGATCCGGCGAGGGCGTTACGATCTCCAGCAGGCGGGCCTGGTCGCCATTGAATGCAATGCGGACTTCCTCGCCCGGCAAGGCGCGCGGCACGGAAATCCACACGCCATCGATTCGCACCTGACCATCGCCCTTCGATCCCAGGCGTTCGATGACCACAGTGCTGGCGCCGCGAGCATCTGCGTCTGGAATAGCAGGCATAACGGCCTCTCCGCTGGTTGAGTCCCGATTCACGGGTTAGCACCGCAGGACGGTCACGAACAGGAGGCTTGAATGGCGAAACCGGTGCAAATGCCTTTAAGTCTGGCCTTGCAGGGCGGGGGTGCCCACGGCGCCTACACATGGGGCGTCCTCGACCGGCTTGTGGAAGAGAATCACTTCGATATCCAGGCCATCACGGCGACCTCAGCGGGGGCAATGAATGCGGTGGCCTTTGCGGGTGGCTTCGGCGCGGCCGGGGCGGATGGAGCGAAGAGGGCGCTGGAAGACCTGTGGCATGCCGTCTCTTACAGCGGCGCCCCTGCGCGGGTCTTCGGCGCGCTGAGCCCGGCCGCCTTTGCCTATGCCTCCGCCCTCCAGAGCTGGGCCAGCCCCTATGACCTCAACCCGTTCAATGTGAACCCGCTGCGCGATGCGGTGGACGATGTCATCGACTTCGAGGCTGTCCGCGCTTCGGGCCTGCAGCTGTTCCTCTCAGCGACGGATGTGGAATCCGGCCATGTGCGGGTGTTTACCGGCGAGGAGATCACGCTGGATTCAGTGCTCGCTTCGGCCTGTCTGCCACAGACCTTCCAGGCGGTGGAGGTCGATGGTCACGCCTATTGGGATGGCGGTTTCATGGGCAATCCCAGCCTGTTTCCGCTGATCTATGCCGGCGCACCGGCGGATGTGCTGCTGGTGACGCTGAACCCGATCGAGCGGCCGGGCGTGCCGAAGCGGGCCGGCGAGATCCAGGAACGCGTCAACGAGATCAGCTTTAACGCCGCGCTGATCGGCGAGCTGCGCGCCATCGCCTTCGTCCAGCGCCTGATCGACGACGGGATGCTGAAGGAGCCGATGCTGAAGAAATACCGCCGCCTGAACGTCCACGCGATCCGCGGGGGGCAGGACCTGCTCGACCAGAGCCTGAGCACCAAGTACGACACCAGCTGGCGCTTCCTGAAGGGCCTGCGCGATGAGGGCCGCGCTGCCGCAGAGGCGTGGCTCGCGGACGACGCCAAACATGTCGGCACGAAGAAATCGAACATCGACCTGCGGAAAGAGTTCCTGCAGAGCTAGCCCACCTGCTTCAGGAACCACACCCGCGCGGCGCCATAATCCCGCGTGTCCAGCATTACCCAGCCTTCCGGCGCGATCAGTTCGTCTGAAGCGGTCTCCGCCACCGCGACGGCTCCCTCCGCCAGCCACTTGCCCTGTGCGAGGCAGGCGAGCGCGGGCGTGACGAGGTCCTTGTGATAGGGCGGGTCGAGGAAGGCGATCGTGAACGGGCTGCCAACGCCAGCGGGCTTCTCGCCAAGGTCGGTGGCCGAGCGCCGGTGGATGCGCGTGTTCCCGTAGAGGCCCAGCGTCTCGATATTGTCGCGGATCGCGCCACGCGCCGAATGGTCGGTTTCCACGAACAGGCAGAAGGCCGCCCCTCGGCTCACCGCTTCGAGGCCCAACGCGCCAGAGCCCGCGAACAGGTCGATCACCCGCGCGCCTTCAATCTCCGGCGCCCAGGGCGCATGGGCCAGCACGTTGAACACGCTCTCCCGCGCCCGGTCGGCCGTCGGCCGCGTGCCCTGTCCCTTCGGCGCCGCAATCGCGCGCCCCTTGTGCTGTCCGGCTATGATGCGCATTCGGTATTGTTCCGGGTTTACTTCCGGCCCGTCTAGGGCGATCTCATCTTCATGACAATTCTTGCTGATCCGATGGACCGTGCGCTGGAACTGGCGGGCGAGGCTGCTGCGGCAGGCGAAGTGCCTGTGGGAGCCGTGATCGTCGATCCGGAAACGGGCGAGATTGTTGCCGAGGGCGCCAATGCGCCGATCAGCGGGCATGACCCGACCGCGCATGCCGAGATTGTCGCCCTGCGTGCGGCTGCCGGAAAGCGCGGCAATTACCGTCTCACCGGCCTCACCATGTATGTCACGCTGGAGCCCTGCGCGATGTGTGCAGGCGCAATCAGCCTGGCCCGCATTGGCAAGCTGGTCTTCGGCGCCTGCGACCCGAAAGGCGGCGCCGTCATCCACGGCGCGCGTTTCTTCGAACAACCCACCTGCCACTGGCGCCCGGACGTCGAGCAGGACGAGGCGCGCGGCGAGGCAGCCAGCCAGCTGCTGAAGGACTTCTTCAGGGCCCGCCGAAAGTAGCTAGGCCTATCTGAAACCCCGCCTTTCACGCCTGACGCGTTGGAAATGCTTGCTTTCCTTGAGGGCACGCGATGCCTTGTGCCGCAAAAGGAGACCCACATGACTGCGACTGTCAAAACCGAAAATGGCATTTCTGTTGTCACCATGGATGACGGCAAGGCGAATGCCATCAGCCTCAACATGCTGGAGGCGGTGAATGCCTGCCTCGACGAAGCGGAGAAGGACGGGGAAGTTCTGGTGCTGACAGGGCGCGAGGGGAAATTCTCTGCGGGGTTTGACCTGAAGTTCATCGCCACATCCGACGGTGAAGGCGTGCGTAAACTGGTCACCGGCGGCGGTCAGCTGGCGATGCGCCTGTTTACCTCCAAGATGCCTGTCGTCATTGCATCGACGGGGCATTCCATCGCCATGGGGGCCTTCATCCTGCTGGGCGGTGACACGCGGATTGGTACGCGCGGCGCGTTCAAGATCGGTGCGAATGAGACGGTCAACGGCATGACGCTGCCGGGCTTTGCAACGGAACTGCCGCGGGCGCGGCTGAACCCGATGTATCTGACGGAAGCGCTCGTGCAGGCCCGCCTGTATACGCCGGACGAGGCTGTGCCGGTCGGCTGGCTGGACAAGGTGGTCGAAGCAGATGCGCTGATGGACACGGCCATGGAAACGGCGACGGCGCTGAAGGCCATCGCCAATGGGGCCTATTACCGCAACAAAATGCTGGTCCGGAAACCGGCGATCGACGCGATCATGCCGACGCTGGAACAGTCTACTATCTAGGACGCGGCAGCAGACTCTGTGTGATCTTCGGATTTTACCAGGTCGCGGGAGATGTCCCGGATCAGGCCGCGCAGCCATGTCAGCGCCGGGTCCCCGGCATTTTCCCGGTGCCAGTAAAGGGTGGATTCGGGCGCTGGAAAGTCAAAGGGCAGGTCCAGCATGGTCAGACCCACGGCTTCGGCAATCTGGTGTGGTGCCACCAGGGCAAACCCGGTCTGGCGCACAATTTCCAGTGCAGGCATATAATTCGGCAAGCGCTGAGCTGGCGTGATCCGGCGTCCGAATGTGCGGGCCAGTTCCTCGATCAGGCTGCGGCCTTCCCGCCGGCTGGACACGGCAATGTGGCGCAGATCGAAGAAGCTGTCTGGCGTCAGGGCCTGATCTGCTTGCGGATGATCCGGCGACAGGACACAGACATAGGGCGTCGACAGGATTGTCTCGCGCTCCATGTCCATGCCGAGCAGGTCAGACACATCGATGGCGAGATCCAGCCGTCCCGACGCAAGTTCGGCCGCCACGGCAGACCGGTGTAACTGACTCCACAGAATTCGCACGCCCGGCGCTACCTGTTCAAGCCGGGCGGCGAGCGCCGGGGCAATCAGAAACGCGCCGGCATCCCGGGCCGACAGGTTGAACACGCGGGTCGAGCGCGATGGCTCGAAGACGGAGCGTGGCTCAAGCCCGGATCGCAACTTGTCGAGCGCTTCCCGCACCGCGGGCATCAGCGCTTCCGCCATGGCCGTCGGCTTCACGCCGCGGCCTTCACGCACGAAGAGCGGGTCCTCGAAATGTGCCCTCAGCCGGGACAGGGCATTGCTGACCGCGGGCTGGGTGATGCGCAGGATTTCGCTGGCGCGTGTCAGGCTGCGCTCGTCATAGACAGCCTCCAGTACCGGCAACAGGTTCAGGTCGATTGAGCGCAAGTTCATGGGGAACTCCGAAGTATCACTGTTCGTGATGTTTGATCTTCATATAATAAAGTTCCCGAATAGTCGAATATAGGGCATTGTCACACCTTCGACAGTGGAGTGACCCAATGCGCGCGGCGCTAAAACCAGCCTGCAGCTTTCATCAGCATGACCGCACCAATTGCGGTGACGAGGTATTTCATACCGCGCTTGAAATTCACGTCACTCAACCTGTTGAGCACCTTGCCGCCAAGCGTCGTGCCCAGCATGGACATGGGCGCCGCTGCCAGGATCAGCCACCAGGGCGGCAGGGCGCCAAAGCCGGCAGCCGCGATAACCGGCGTGCTCCAGAAGATGATTTTCACGAAGTGCGCCAGCACCTGCGTGACCGCCTTGGTCGCAACGATGGCATGGCGGGGCATGTCGGTGCGGACGAAGAACTGGTCCAGCAGGGGGCCCGCAACACCGGCTACCGTGTTCAGGGCCTGCACCACAAAGCCTGCGCCCTCGGCCTGCCAGCGTTTCTGGATGTCGAGGTCGAGCAATTTCTTTGGCAGCCAGACCAGCATGGAGACGAGGCCGAGCATCAGATAGACCATCTGCTTGTCCGGTCGCCAGCTGAGCGCGAACAGCAGAAGGACCGCCAGTCCGGAGCCGAGCGCGTAGCGTCGGAAGATGTGCCAGTTGATATGGTCGCGCCAGAGGAAGGCGCGGTAGCTGTTGGAGATCATCTGCACGGCACCATGGATCATCATGGCGGTCGCAACCGGCACCAGCGAGGCGAGGACCCCCATGAGGATGACGCCGCCAGCCATGCCAAAAATGCCGGAAATAAAGCTGCCCAACAAGACGGTGACAAGAATGATGGCGGCAACAATCGGGCTCATGGCCGCGCTCTAGACCCGTATGGGATTCAGCGCAACGCGCGCGCTGTACGGGCCGTCCCGTCAGGAAAGATCACCCAGAAAGAATTTGCGGCCGGGTGGCCGCACAGACTACCAGTGGATCAACGAAACAGAGTGAAGGAGGATAGCCATCATGGCTGACACCCAACAATCCATGGACGCAATGGCCGAGATGAACGACCTGCGCATGTCGGAGGAGGCGCGCCCTCTCTACGAACATGTGAAGCGGTTCATCGCTGAAACTGTCGAGCCGATGTATGAGGAATTCGAACGTCTCGGCGAAGGCAAGACCGACATCTGGTCTTACGCCCCGGGCCAGCTCGAAGCCCTGGAAAAGGCCAAGGATGCGGCCAAGAAGGAAGGCCTCTGGAATTTCTTCCTGCCGGACGCTGAAACCGGCGAAGGCCTGAAAAACCTTGATTATGCCTACATTGCTGCGGAACTCGGAAAGAACCCGTTGGCTTCTGAGTCGATGAACTGTTCGGCGCCGGACACCGGGAACATGGAAGTGCTCGAACGCGTCGGCACGCCAGCCCAGAAGGAACAGTGGCTGAAGCCGCTTCTGGAAGGCAAAATCCGCTCCGCCTTCGCCATGACCGAACCGGCTCTGCCGTCTTCCGACGCCAAGAACGTCTCCATGAGCGCCGTTCTGGAGGGCGACGAGTGGGTCATCAATGGAGAGAAGTACTACATCTCCGGTGCGGGCGATCCGCGCTGCCGCATCATGATCACCATGGTGAAAACCAATGACGGCCCGGATGTAAACCGTCGCCAGTCGCAGATCCTGGTGCCGCTGCCGCATCCCGGTGTGACTATCATGGGCCCGATGCACGTCTTCGGCGATCCGGATGCACCGCACGGTCACATGCACATCCGCTTCGAGAATGTCCGTGTTCCGAAAGAAAACATGCTGCTCGGTGAAGGCCGCGGTTTCGAAATCTCGCAGCTCCGCCTCGGCCCTGGCCGTATCCACCACTGCATGCGCTCCATCGGTGCGGCAGAGAAGGCCCTCGACCTGATGGTTGTGCGTGGCATGACCCGTCAGGCCTTTGGCCGTGACCTGATCAAGCTGGGCGGTAACCTTGAGAAAGTGTCCCGTGCCCGCATCGAGATCGAAGCCATGCGCATGATGGTCCTCAAGGCCGCCAAGGCGATGGACGTGCTGGGCAACAAGGAAGCCCGCGTCTGGATCTCAATGGTCAAGGCCATGGTGCCGGAGCGCGTTTGCGACATCATCGACGATGCGATTCAGCTTCACGGCGCAACCGGCGTTTCGCAATGGACGCCGCTCGCCCGCATGTATGCCAACCAGCGCACGCTGCGCCTGGCTGACGGTCCCGATGAGGTGCACCACATGGTGGTCGGCCGCGCCGAGACCCGCAAGTACACGGGCGAAGAGGAAGATCCGGCGATGGCTGCTGTCTGGCGCAAATAAGCCTGATTGCAGGACGAATGATCAGCGCGGCTCCGCAAGGGGCCGCGCTTTTCTTTTGCCCCCTAGAAGCGGAACGTATTGCCAAAGCGCAGAATGGCGCTTGTCTGGACCGATCGGAAGTTGCGGCGGAAATCGTCGCCTTCGATATAGGCGCCATGGCCAAGGGCGAAGAACACTTCGGTCTGCGGGCGCAGTTCCCAGTTCAGCCGGCCGAAGAAGGACAGGCTGTTGCTGATATTGTCATACTGTGTCTGCGTGGTGACCGAGAGGTCTGTCGATACATTGAAGACTGTTTCCAGAGATCCGATCTGTACACTTACATCCCCGGCCGGAATCGAAATGTCCTGCCGGCTGTATCGGACTTTCAGGTCGACATGCGGATTGGGCCGGAAATTGCCCTGGAAGTCATAGCGCTTCGACTCGCCGTCATAGAAGTCCTTGAACTCTATCTCCGATGTCGTGCCCCAGGGGCGCACATAAGATGACTGGATCCGGAATTTCACGCCATTGTTGTCATAGACACCGACCGGCACGACCAGCCCCCCGGGAAGGACAAAGGGCGTGTTGATATGTTCTTCATTCTGGCTTGCCGTAAAGGTCAGGTCGTCGGTCCAGATCGTGTTGGCATTCAGGACAAGGGAGTTGACCATTGTCTCCGCATTGCCGTCGAGGTCGGTGATGTACTCATGGCTGGTGCCCATTTGCCACCAGCGCAGATAGTTCCCCGACTGGCGGAAACGCCGGTGCCAGTCCGCGCCGAAGGTGCGGGTGCCGGGCCGGTTCACGAAGCCGAGGGCCGGGGCGAAGTCTTCGCCGATCTGGCGCGCTTCAACGCTCCAGGCCCATTTGTCGTTCGGGTAATCGAACTTTGCCCCGAAGGAGTCGTCGTCCCCCATCGTGGAGGAGAAGCTACGCTGGTAGAAAACGTCGGCCTGCATCCGTCCGCCGCCAAAGAGGGACGGTACGCGATAGCTGAAATCAGCTCCTGCCAGCGTATTGTCGGACAGGCCGGTCGGGTCGCCATTCGTGGCGATGAAGCCGACACGGGACTGGTCCAGCACGTCTACTGTCGCGCGCGCCACGGACAGGTTCTGGGAGCCGATGTTTCCGATGCTGCCGGTCTGGGCCGACAGGATGCCGACTTCCACACCATTGATTTCACCGCTCAGCTTCAGGCCGGCATCCACCTTCACGGACTGGCCATTCACAATGCCGATCCGGCGCGAGAAGAAGGGTTGTCCGTTCGGGGCACCGGCAAAGGTCTGTCCGGCAAATTCGAACAGGGCGGCGTCCTGCAGGAAGAAATCCCGTGTTTCCGGGAAGAAGAGCGAGAAGCGCCCGGTATTGATCTGCCGGTCGTCCAGCGGCGTGTCGGAGAAGTCTGTATTCAGCGTAAGAAGGCCGGTCAGTGAGGGCGTGAACTTGTAGGAGATGTTCGCGCTTGGCTCGATCTTCAGGTCGTCATCGCGCGGCTGGGTCCAGCGACGGTTCCCGACAAGGCCTGCCTGCAGCTGAACGTCGAACCCTTTGCCCTTCTTGATGTCCTCAATGCCCTCAAGATAGCCCGGCCGGGCAAAGCCGAACTTGTTGACCGACTGGTCGATTCCGGCCCAGCGGATTTCCTCGTTCGCGTGGGCGCGCTCGCGCGTCATCATCAGGCCCCAGCCGTCGGAGGCCGGGTCGAAGCTGAGCGAGCGGAACGGCAGAGAAATTTCCGCCGTCCAGCCGTCATCGGTGCGCACCGCGTCGGCATCCCAGATGATGTTCCACGCATCAATCGGCGCCTGGCCATAGCGGATCAGGCGTTCGGTGCGCGCGCCGAGGGCGTTGATGTCAAAGCCGAAGCCTGACGTGCCGGTGTTAAACGGATCGATATAGAAGCGGAACATGTCATCCCGCCAGATCTCTCCATCGCGTTCCAGCACAGAGGCGAGGATTTCGTCCGGCTTGTCGTCATAGGCATGGATGCCGACATAGAGATTGTTTTCGTCATAGGCGAAATAGACGCGCGTCTCGACGCTGGGCGGGCCGACTTTCGGCTCTACCTGATAGAACTCTGAAACTTCCGCGGCCTTTGACCACATCGCTTCGTCAAGTTTGCCATCGATGACGGGCGCTTCGCTTGTCTCGATCCGGACCGGGCGGACTGTCGGCTGGTAGGTGGTGAAATTGCGGGCGGGCGGGTCTTCGTCAGCCATGGCCAGTCCGGCACCGGACATGGCAATGCAGGCGCCCAACATCCATCGATGCACGTTGATTTCCTCCCGGTACTTTACCCGATCGTCTTTGACGTATCGTTCTCTCGCTGCCCGTCGAATAGGCAGCGTCGCGGGGCAGGGCCAGTGCTTCTTTTAATGCGGCCTGACATTTCTGCGGCTGCCTGAATTTCAGGCAGCCTTGGTCAGAAAGGCATATCCTGGGCGTCTTCGCCTGCGTGCCGGGGGGAAAGTCAGGTGCCTGGGTATGACGCGAGATGGCGGCTTTGCCGGGCCCGCCTTTACTTCTGGAGCGGCACCGGCGCGTTGGGGAGATTACGCAGCGCTTGAGCTTCATCCGGGCGGCTGGCGAAGCGCAGTACGGCAAAGCCGAGCAATCCGGACGCAACAGACCCCATCAGGACACCCAGTCGAACCTGGTCAAGTTCGGCGGCTGTGCTGAAGGCGAGGCTGCCGATGAAAAGGCTCATGGTGAAGCCAACGCCCGTGAGGCAGGCCACGCCATAGACATGCAGCCAGCTGATGCCGGAGGGGAGCCGGGCCAGGCCGGTCTTCACCGCCGCATAAGTCAGACCGAACACGCCAATCTGTTTGCCAAAGAACAGGCCGAGCGCAATGCCGAGGGGGATCGTCCCCGTCAGAGCGTCCAGATCGACACCGCGAAGATCGACACCGGCATTGGCGAAGGCGAAGACCGGCAGGATCAGGAAGGCGACCCACGGATGGAGGCCGTGCTCCAGTTTGTGAAGTGGCGACTGTCCGGTTTCTTTGCGGGCCGAAAGCGGAATGGCAAGCGCCGTCAGCACGCCAGCAAGGGTCGCATGTACGCCGGACTTCAGCACACAAACCCAGATGAACATGCCAACCAGGATATAAGGTGCGATACGCTTCACGCCCATCCGGTTCATCAGAACCAGACCTGCGAATCCAGCCGCTGCCAGGCCGAGCGCCTGAAGCGAGAGTTGCTCAGTGTAGAACAGGGCGATGATCAGGATCGCGCCGAGGTCATCAATAATGGCAATGGCAAGCAACAGGATTTTCAGCGCAACCGGCGCGCGCGTGCCAAGCAGGGCAAGAATTCCCAGCGCAAAGGCAATGTCGGTCGCTGCCGGAATGGCCCAGCCGCGCAGGGTCTCCGGGGACGGCAAATTGAGCATGACATAAATGATGGCAGGCCCGGCCATGCCACCAATGGCTGCCAGCGCCGGCAGCACCGTCTTGTCGAGTGACGACAACTCGCCCTCCAGGACCTCCCGCTTGATTTCAAGGCCGACCAACAGGAAGAAGACGGCCATCAGGCCGTCATTGATCCAGAGAAGCAAAGGCTTCGCGATTTCCAGCGCACCGACCTGCACGACCACGGGCGTGGAAAGAAGGCCGCCATACCAGAGACTGAAGACCGTATTGTTTGCCACAATTGCCAGCGCAGCCGCCATCATCAGGATAAGGCCGGCGGCACTCTCAAGTCTGAGAAAATCCTGGATGCGGGCGACAACTTTCGTCATTGGCAAAGGTCCTTGTTCGCGGTGTGGCAGTTGGTTGGGTGTCGAAAAGAATACGATCCCGCCGCCAGAGTCCCCTGCCTGAAGCTAATGGGGGGAGGGTACCAGGCAGGCGCTGCTTGCCGGCGGGATCGTTGCGGCCAGGAGAGGGGGGAGCCTGTCAGGGGGGGCAGGCTCTGGCCGTGTTCAGGTGTCAGGGAAGCTAATCATCAAGAAAGCCGAAGCGTTCCCTGCGGCGCCGCGGGCGGCCACCTTCGCTTTCCCACCGGCCGATGGCTTCGGCATCCTCGCGGGTGCGAATTTGAGCCGGAGCCAGCTCGCCTTTGCGGGGGCGGTCTCTACGCCCCCGAGGCTCTGCGAAATCGGTCATTTCCTCAAGAAAGTTCGTAATTAGATCTTTAATGGCAGACATTTTCTTGGCATCTCCTTTGTACTGATCGGAACTCAGGCGGCGCGCCGTATACGGCGCCTGCGCCTGCGGTACTGGGTCGCTGTTTCCGCGGTGCTCTTACCGTACCCGTTCGTATGCGGACGCGTGTCCGCGGCGTCCATGAACCGGCCGCCACGGCCCGGACTTGCCGGGCCCGTTTGGCTCCCTGTCCAGAGGTCGTCGGTCAGTCGATACATTTCATTTGCCTCCTTTTGGCTCTTGCGATGACCCCGATATGAGGCCATATGCGTGATAGCTCAAATCGAATGTTTCTTTGCTTGTGATAGGTTTTTCCGAACTATGAGGCCAACCCTTCGCCAACTTCAGTACATTGTCGCTGTCGCGGAAACTGGCCGGTTTCGCGATGCCGCCACGCAATTGGGCGTGAGCCAGCCGAGCCTGTCCGAACAGATTTCGGATGCAGAAGCCCAACTCGGCGTGACGCTGATCGAACGGGCAAGAACCGGCGCGGTGTTGACCCCGGCGGGAGCGGAAATCGTCCGGCGTGCGCGGATTATTCTGACGCATGTAGAAGACCTGAAGACGGTTGCGCGCCAAACTGCGGGCGATCTGGCGGGGCGCTACAGGCTGGGAACCCTGCCGACCATTGGCCCTTACCTGTTGCCGAGCGCGGTGCGGGAGCTTCACCAGCTATACCCCGATCTCAGGATGGGCGTCCGGGAAGAGCGGACGATCGACCTCGATGAAAAGCTCAATGATGGCCGGCTCGACATGATCATCTCCACGGCCGAGGATCATCTCAATTCAGAATCCATGCAGCTCTTCGATGAGCAGCTTTATGTCTGTACGGCATCGGACGATCCGATTGGCCGGGGGGATGGTCCTTTGAAGGTTTCCGCCCTCAAGGGGCGTGAAGTGCTCAGTCTGGGATATGGTCACCGCCTCAGTACGGTGGTGCAGAAACTGGCAGAAGCCGCAGGCGCGCATGTGTCGACGGAATATGAAGGCACGTCGCTGGATGCGATCCGGCAGATGGCCGGCATGGGGGCGGGCATTGCGATTGTCCCCAGTCTTTATGCCGTGATGGAGGCAAACAAGGATCCTCACCAGATCGTTCGTCCGATCGGTCACCCCCTGGCGCGCCGCCAGATCAGCCTGGTGTGGCGGTCCGGGTCTCCTCTTGAACACAACATTCAGAAACTCGGATTGGTGTTCAGGGACGTGGCGGCAGACCTTCTGGCGCAATCGGGAAAGACCGTGAAAGGAGAAACCTAACCGCCATTCAGTTTCAATCGATTTTACTTATCTGGCCGTTGAGGCCACCTTCCGGTTACAGACAAAAAGGAAGGAGCCTGAAAATTGGCCTATGGTGGTGTTCAGATCTTAGAGGTTGAACCGTTTTCCACACGAAGCCACGCAACCCCGGCCCGTGAGGATAGCCTGCGAAATGCGGCGTTTGAATGCCGATGGCCAGGAGATCCGGCAAAGCTGCGCGAAGCGATCCTGATGCGTGTCGACTGGGGCCCGTTTGAGATCTCCTGCCGCGAATACCCCCGGCAGGAAGACGGGTGCCTGTGCACGGTTCACTATTCAGGCCCCCTCCGGGAGCGTCCCCACCTCATGGCTAGCTTCTGGCACGTAATGGAGCAGCTTTCATTCTACCGCGGCCGGGTGCGCACCTCCGAAAGTCCGGACGCATAGGCGTTCGGTGGCCCTGCCAGTGACTGTCAGAACGGGACGTTCGGGTCGTCTTCGCCTTCGCCGCCGGGGGCGAGGCCCAGGAAGTCGAAGATCTTCGGGTCGTGCAGATGGCTGGGGCGGACGGTGGCGAGGGCATGGGCCATCACCTGGCGCACGCCCGGCTTCTTGCGTTCCCACTCTGTCAGCATCTGTTTCATGGCGACGCGCTGCAGGCCGTCCTGGCTGCCGCACAGATTGCACGGGATAATCGGGAAGTTCATCGCATTGGAGAACTTCTCAAGATCGTCTTCCGCAGCTGTGATCAGAGGGCGGAGCACCATGACATCGCCTTCGTCGTTCAGCAGCTTTGGCGGCATCGCCGCCAGCCGCCCGCCATGGATGAGGTTCATCATGAATGTCTCCAGCGCATCGTCGCGATGGTGACCGAGAACGATGGCGTCACACCCTTCCTCCCGCGCGATCCGGTAGAGAATGCCCCGGCGCAGGCGCGAGCACATGGAGCAGAATGTCCGCCCCTCCGGCACCTTGTCGGTGACAATGGAATAGGTGTCTTCGGTCACGATACGATACGGCGCACCGATCTTGTCCAGCCATTCCGGCAGGATGTGTTTGGGAAAGCCCGGCTGGCCCTGGTCCAGATTGCAGGCGATCAGGTCCACGGGCAGGGCGCCCTGATATTGCAGATCCATCAGCACCGCCAGCAGGCCATAGCTGTCCTTGCCGCCGGAGAGGCAAACCAGCCATTTCGGCCGGGGCGCCGCGCCGCTTTCCACCGCGCGCCGGTCAACCATGCCATAGGCATCGATCGCCTGAAGGGCGCCGCGCACCAACCGCTTGCGCAGCTTCTTGAAACTTACCGAATCCGGCGTCTCAGCGAAAAGCGGGGGGGCGCCGGTGAAAGTGGAAACGTCATCTGCCATGGCGTGCAGCTTTGCCATGGCTGGGCGTTAACACACAAGCCCGGGAAGACGGCGAGCCCGGGCTGTGCCATGAGGCGGTCCATCAGACGTGTTTCCAATTTTCGGAGGCTTTCATGAAGCTGCATGTGTCGTCAGACCTGCGCTATTCCTTCCAGCCCGGGACAGGGGCCGTCGTCTCGGTTCATGCCGCGACCTCACCGGACCAGACCGTCATATCGGAAAGTCTTGAGATCGACCCGCTGCCACAGCTGGTTTTCGATCCGGCGGATGCCCGCGGCGAGCGCCGCTTCCGGGCAGAGCTGTCCGGCGATGTGGGCATCCGGTACGAAGCGGTCGTCGACAATGGCGCGCGATCTCTCCTGCCATCCGGGGCGACCCGGCACGCCTGGCCGGACCTTCCGGTCGAAGCGCTCGTCTTCCTGTTGCCCAGCCGCTATTGTGCGTCGGACCGGTTCATCTCGTTCGCGGATAAAACATTCGGATCGATTCCGGACGGCGGCGCCATGGTACAGGCGGTGCTGAGCTGGCTTTACGAAAACATCGAATATGCCTTCGGCATCAGCAGCGCCGACACGACAGCCGAGCACACATTTGTGGAGCGCAGAGGCGTTTGCCGCGACTTTACCCACCTCGGCATAACGCTCTGCCGCGCGCTCAATATTCCGGCTCGCGCGGTCAGCGCCTATGCGCTGGGGCTCGAGCCGCAGGATTTCCATGCGGTGTTTGAGGTGTATCTCGAGAATGCCTGGTGGCTTGTCGATCCGACCGGGCTGGTGCCGGTGGAAAATCTTGTCCGGATCGGCGTCGGGCGCGATGCGGCGGACATCGCGTTCCTGTCCACCTCGTCCCCCTGCAGCCTGATCTGGCAGACTGTGCAGGTCTCGCCTGCGGTCTAGGTGAGGAACGGAATCCGGAACCAGCGCTTGATCTTCCACCAGCGGCGCAGGCGTTTGTTGTTCGGTGCATCATCTGCGCCGCGAGGAACGAGGATGTCGTTCATGCGCGGCTGGTAATTCCGAATCAGGTCTTCCTCGATACGGGCCCTGTCTGCGGGTTTTTTTACAATCATTACATGGCGTTCGGTGGCGCCGCGCTTCCACCAGGCTTCCCACCAGCGCTCATGCCCGATCAGGCGCGAGCGGAAATTGGTCGCCTTGCCGATGTAAAGCGGCTGCAGGAAGAACACGAACCGGCGGCGCACGAAAATATAGATCCCACCCTCATCCGGCAGACCCTTGCGTGTCAGCGTAATATTGAACCGGTACGGCCGGCCGGATTCACCCCACCAGGTTTGCCAGCCAAACAGAAACAGCATGGGATCCCTCCACGTCGATTCCGCGAAGCTCGGATGAGAGGGTTAATGGGCGGTTAACCCTCGGGAATCTCGTGAATGCAGATTTCGTTGAATTTGATCAGGCCCTGCCAGCTGTCAGGCGGACAGGCTGGCCTTGCGGACCGGGGCAAAGCTCATCCTGTGGCATGGCGCCGGGCCGAGACGGGTGAGGGCTTCGGCATGTATGGCGGTGCCATATCCCTTGTGCCGGGCGAGGCCATAGCCGGGATAGGTTGCGTCCAGCTCCAGCATCAGCGCGTCCCGCACTGTTTTGGCGAGGATCGAGGCCGCCGAGATGGCAGGCTCCGTCAGATCGCCCTTCACGATGGCACGGGCCTCGCAGGCCAGGCCGCCGGGCAGGGCGTTGCCGTCGATCAGTGCCAGGGCGGGCGCATGCTGCAGCCCGTCTACCGCGCGCCGCATGGCCAGAAAGGTCGCCTCGCGGATGTTCAGCCGGTCGATTTCCTCAACGCTGGCATGGGCGACGCACCAGGCCATGGCACGTTCGCGGATCAGTGGCGCGAGGGCGTCGCGTCTGGCTTCGGAGAGTTTCTTGGAGTCCGTCAGGCCCTCAATCGGGTTCGCCGGATCGAGGATCACGGCTGCCGCTGTCACTGGTCCGGCCCAGGGGCCGCGGCCAGCTTCGTCGACGCCGCAGGTGAGGGTTCCGAACAGGTCCATGGACCGAACAGACCGCGAGTCGGGCTTGCGCTCCACCGCGCAGCACGGTTCAACTGCGGCAGACGGCGGCGATCCCAGGGAGACCTTTCATGACTGAACTACTCGCCTCACCGGCCTTCTGGGGCAGCCTTGCCACCCTGACTTTCCTCGAAATCGTGCTCGGCATCGACAATCTGCTCTTTATCTCCATCGCGACGGGGAAGCTGCAGGGCGATCAGAAGACGGCCGCCACCCGTATCGGCGTCTGGGGCGCGATGGTGCTGCGCATCGGAATGCTGGGCCTGATCTTCTGGATCCTGCAGCTGGACAAGTCGCCCCTGTTCCACCTGCCTCATGAGCTGGCCGTGGCCCTCGCCGGCGGCAGTACCGAAGCTGAGCACCATATCGAATATGTCACGCTGAAAGACGTGATCCTGTTCGCAGGCGGCCTGTTCCTCTTATGGAAAGGCACGCAGGAGATCCATTCCGCTGTGGAAGGCACCGGCCATGAAGAGACCACGGCGAAAGCCGGCTTCGGCAGCGTGGTTGTGCAGTTGATCGTCATCAACATCGTCTTCTCGCTGGACAGCGTCATCACCGCGATCGGCATGACGACCATGCTGCCGGTGATGATCGCGGCGGTGGTGCTGTCCACCATCGTGATGGCGATTGCTGCCACGCCCCTGGCGAACTTCATCGCAAACCACCCGACGACCAAGATGCTGGCGCTTGCCTTTATCCTTCTTGTCGGCGTGGCGCTTGTGGCCGACGGTCTCGGCTTCCATATCCCCAGAGGGTATCTCTACTTCGCCATTGCGTTCTCGCTGGTCGTGGAACTGCTGAATATCCAGGCGCGAAAACAGGCGCCGAAAACGAAAGGACACTGACATGCACGACGCTTACCGGATCATCATGCACGAAACCGGCGGCACGGATGTGCTGAAGGTGGAAGATTTCGAACCGCGCCAGCCGGGCCCCGGCGAAGCGCTGGTGAAGCAGGCCGCCTCCGGCCTCAATTTCATCGACACGTATTTCCGCACCGGGCTTTACCCGGTGAAGCTGCCTTTCGTGCACGGCTCCGAAGGCGCCGGCACGGTGGAAGCCGTCGGTGAAGGCGTCACTCAAGTGAAGCCTGGTGACCGGGTCGCCTATCTTGGCAGCGGCACCTATGCGACGCATTTCACCGGCCCGGCAGACCGGATGGTGAAACTGCCGGACGGCATATCAGAGGAAGACGGCGCAGCGGTCATGCTCAAGGGCCTGACGGCCTGGATGCTGCTGTTCGAGATTCGCCCCATCACGGACCGTGACACGGTGTTGATCTGGGCCCCTGTAGGCGGCGTGGGCAGCGTGCTGACGCCCTGGGCGGCCAGTCTTGGCGCACGCGTGATCGCCGTGACCTCGACGCCGGAAAAGGCCGAGAAGGCCGAAGAGTTTGGCGCCAGCGATGTGATCGTCGGCTATGAAGATGTCACGAAGAAAGTTCGTGATCTGACGGGCGGAGAAGGCGTTGACGTGTCCCTCGACAGTGTAGGCAAGCGCAGTTTCGAGGCGTCCCTCTCCAGCTTGAAGAAGCGTGGCTGGATGATCTCCTACGGCAATGCCTCCGGCGCCGCAGACCCGATGCCGCCCGGCCGCCTCGCCGCAGGGGGATCGCTGATCCTTACCCGGCCGACACTGTTCAGCTTCATCGACCAGCCAGAAGACCTCGCCCGCGGTGCACACCATCTGTTCGCTGCCATGAAGGCCGGCACGTTCGGAGCTGACATCGGTCAGCGCTTCTATATGAAAGAAGCTGGCAAAGCGCACGAAGCCCTCGAAAGCGGCACGACAACCGGCGCAACGGTTCTGTTGCCGTAATTTCAGCCAGCTGACGTTCTGAAGGCTGTCCGGTTTGCGTCGATGAAGATTTGAGCGCCGGGGTGGCGTTTGCCGTCCAGCATGCGGCGGGTGATCCGTTCATAGTGCTGGATGAAACGGCGGACCCAGTCGCGGCGCTCTTTTGGCATGGCGTCGCCGCGTGCCTCCCACAGCGCGGCTTCCTGTTGCAGCCGCCAGCCGAGTACGCAGTCGAAATCCGGCGGCACGATGTGGCAGAAGCCGTCTGCAGCGTCCCACAACTCGCCATAGGGGCCGGCGAGCGCGAATTCCTGATGGCGCCGCCAGTCCCCGGTCCGGTCGTCTGCCTCGACCGGATTGATGGGCGCGTCCCTGATGGACCGGGCGTCCGGCAACGCGCCCATCAGCCAGCCTTCGATCACGATGGCGGCAGGACGGCCCGCGAAGTTGGGCCAGTCAGACACGGGCGCACGGTCATCCTTCAGCTTGTCGAACACCGACAGGGGCGTCTGGGTGCCGTCTGCCGCCGCCCGTAGCGCCGTGATGGTGTTCTGCAGCAGGGCCAGATCATGCGTCCCGGGCGGGCCGCGGGTCATGAACAGGGGGGTGATACGGCGGGCCAGCTCCATCCGTTCGGCATGGGTGAGGTAGAAGTCGTCGATGCTTGCCCCGGCTACAGGCTGCGACATGGCCCCGGTTGCCGCCGCAAGGGCGGTCGACTTGCCGGAGCCCTGCGGCCCGGACAGGAACAGCAAGGGCACGTGCCCGTCCGGCGCGCGGGCAATCGCGTCTTCGATCCACGTGCGGACAGCTTTGGCAATCGCGTTCACGTCTCAGCCCCTTCTGCCTGTCACCGTTATTGGTCTGGCCAGGTCTTTTTTTAGCGTGGCGCCCATCGCAGGCCATGCCAGAAACACTGAGACCCTATCGCGGAGCTGTTTCAGTCTGAGGGGCTCTCAGCCTCGTCGGACACGGGAAGCTCCAGCAGCAGAGCCGGATCGATATAGAAATCACCGCCCCGGTCGCTGGCTTCCGGATTGCGCCACTTTACCGCCCAGTGCAGGTGCGGCCCGGTTGTGCGGCCGGTATTGCCGGACTTCGCCAGCAGGTCGCCGCGCGCGACGATGTCGCCTGCTTTCACGTCCACTTCCGACAGATGCATGAACACCGAGACGAGCCCGTGCCCATGGTCGAGGAAGATCGCGCCGCCTTCATAGTAAAGGTCAGGGTCTGCGAGGATCACGGTGCCTTCGGCCGGGGCAACAATCGGCGTGCCCACAGGCGCTGCCATGTCGTAGCCCCGGTGGACCGAGACAGACTCGCAGGGTTCGCCGGTCACCTTGCTGACGCCGATATATTTCCGCGTCGGCCCGAAGGGCGAGGAGGCCGGCACATCTGCGGGCTTGATGAAGCCGGTCAGCGCGCCGGGGCCATCATTGAATGTGGCAAAGGCGTCCCGCTTCTTCACCCAGGACCGCCCGGCATGAGCCTTCTGTGCTTCGCTGCGTGCATCGACCTTGTCGCAATCGAAGCCCTCGATGGTGCGGAAATCGTCATGCCGTGTCTCAATCGCCAGGTCGCCAAAGGCGCCGGTGCTCGACGACCAGCCGATGACCGACGGCGCATTTGTGGCGAGACCGAACTGCGCGCTGCCCGAGGCATCCGCCGTCAGCTTGCGGCCTGCAACCGTGAACACTGTGCCCGGGATGCCATGACAGATGACAAGCCCGCCCTGCGTCAGCGCGCCGCCGCAATCTTCCTGTGTGGAGGGCGATGGAGCAACGGCTGTTTCCGCGCCTGCCATCGGTGCCGCAAGGCAGGCGCCCGTGCACATCACGACCATCAGGAGGATGTCACGCATCATGCGTGTGTCAGTCCTTTGCCGGAACCATACGGGATGATGCAGCGTCTGCGTCCCAATAGGCTTCCTGCCGGTCGACGCTCCAATAGCGCAGGGCCTGGACCGGGATCTTCCGGCCGGTGACAGCGCAGAGCACATAGTCGCCGGGGGCGAGCACTTCGATGTCGGCATCGAGATAACGAAGGCGGGCTTCGCCGGCGGGTTGGCTGGATCGTGTAAGCATGGACATCACCATGCCTGAAAGGCGGCTGGAAGAAAAGAGCAGCCTGCAGAAAGTTTCCTGTTTGTTCCGCAGAACAAATGTGGTACACCCAATTCAGATGAGGCGATCGGGGGGCCTTGCCAAAAACACCCCTATAGTGGACCTAAGGAGACGACTCATGGCCAAACCAGCGCTGCAACTCGTGGACAAGGAAACCGGCGTGGACAAGCAAAAAGCTCTCGAAACGGCGCTCGGCAATATTGAACGGTCCTTCGGCAAAGGCTCGGTCATGCGTCTGGGCGACAAGAAGGCTATGGATGTCGAGGCCGTTTCGACGGGATCGCTCGGGCTGGATATCGCGCTCGGCATTGGTGGCCTGCCGAAAGGCCGCATCATTGAGATCTACGGCCCGGAAAGCTCCGGCAAGACGACCCTGGCGCTGCACAGCGTGTCTGAAGCGCAGAAGAATGGCGGTGTGTGTGCCTTTATCGATGCGGAACACGCGCTGGACCCGATCTATGCTGGTAAGCTGGGCGTGGACCTGGATGATCTCCTGATTTCCCAGCCCGACACAGGCGAGCAGGCACTTGAAATCGCCGATACGCTGGTGCGGTCCGGTGCGGTGGACCTCCTGGTCATCGACTCTGTGGCCGCGCTGACGCCGCGTGCCGAACTGGAAGGCGAAATGGGCGACTCGCTGCCCGGCCTGCAGGCCCGTCTGATGAGCCAGGCCCTGCGCAAGCTGACCGGATCGATCTCCAAGTCGAAATGCATGGTGATCTTCATCAACCAGATCCGCATGAAGATCGGCGTCATGTTCGGCAGCCCGGAAACCACGACCGGCGGCAACGCCCTGAAATTCTATGCATCCGTCCGTCTCGACATCCGCCGCATTGGCGCGATCAAGGACCGGGACGAGGTCATCGGCAACCAGACCCGCGTCAAAGTGGTGAAGAACAAGGTTGCCCCGCCGTTCCGGCAGGTCGAGTTCGATATCCTCTATGGCGAAGGCATCTCCAAGACCGGCGAGCTGATTGATCTCGGTGTGAAAGCCGACGTGATCGAGAAATCCGGCTCCTGGTATTCCTATAATGGAGAGCGGATCGGCCAGGGCCGTGAGAAAACCCGTACCTTCCTGAAGGAAAATCCGGCCATCGCAGACGAAATCGAGGATGCTGTGCGCCGCAATGCGGGCCTGCTCGCCGATGAACTGCTCTCGGCCGGCATGGATAAATCCGAAAAAGACGACGACACACCGGATGCTGCCGAGGGCTGATCGGGTCTGACCGGCCCTCTCTCTCGCGTTTTCCCTGCAGAAAACGTTCTCTCAGGGCCGGTTTCCACTCTCTCGTCCGGCAAACTGGCCCCTTTGTGGTGCGCTAATCTTGGCGTGCGGCAAAGGGGCCTTTATATCGCGCGTAAAGGCCCGGCGCCGGATTCGGCGGTTCGGGACAATTTTATACGCCGAGGACCCTGAGATCATATGACCAGCGTAAACCAGATCCGCGAAGCTTTTCTCGCCTATTACGAGAAGCACGGGCACACCCGGCAGCCATCCGCGCCGCTGGTGCCGCACAATGACCCGAGCCTTCTGTTCGTGAATGCCGGCATGGTGCCGTTCAAGAACATCTTCACCGGGGCGGAAACGCCGTTCGCCCCGCGGGCGACGACCTCGCAGAAATGCGTCCGGGCCGGCGGCAAGCACAACGACCTCGACAATGTCGGCTATACAGCCCGCCACCACACCTTCTTCGAAATGCTGGGAAATTTCTCCTTTGGCGACTATTTCAAGGACGACGCCATCGCCTTTGCCTGGGAAGTGGTGACGAAGGAATTCGGGCTCGATCCGAAACGCCTGCTGGTCACGGTCTATTCGGAAGACGATGAGGCCGCCGCCATCTGGAAGAAGGTCGCAGGCTTCGACGATTCGAGAATTATCCGGATCAGCACATCGGACAATTTCTGGTCCATGGGCGATACCGGCCCGTGCGGTCCGTGCTCCGAAATCTTCTATGATCATGGCGAAGACATTCCCGGTGGCCCCCCGGGTAGCCCGGATGAGGATGGCGACCGGTTCATCGAGATCTGGAACCTGGTTTTCATGCAGTTCAACCAGCTCGCCGATGGCACCCGTGAGAATCTGCCGAAACCGTCCATCGACACCGGCATGGGTCTGGAGCGGATTTCCGCTGTCCTGCAGAATGTCCACAACAATTACGACATCGACCTTTTCCGTGGCCTGATCGAAGCGGAAGAGAGTGTGTATGGGGCCAAAGCGACGGACGACAAGCTTGCCTCGTTCCGTGTCATCGCCGACCATTTGCGCACGTCCGCCTTCCTGATTGCCGATGGGGTTCTGCCGTCGAATGAAGGGCGCGGCTATGTCCTGCGCCGCATCATGCGCCGCGCCATGCGCCACGGCCACCTGCTGGGCGCGCGCGAGCCGATGATGTACAAGCTGACCCCGGCGCTGATCTCTGAAATGGGCGATGCCTATCCGGAGCTGGGCCGCGCCAAGGCCGCCATCGATGCCGCGCTGGAGCAGGAAGAGGCCCGCTTCCAGCGGACGCTGGGCAATGGCCTGTCGCTGCTGGAAAAGGAATCCGAAACGCTGAAACAGGGCGATGCTCTGCCGGGCGAGACGGCCTTCAAACTGTATGACACCTATGGCTTCCCGCTGGATCTGACGCAGGACATCCTGCGCGCCCGCGGCATGACAGTCGATATCGACGGGTTCGATGCCTCCATGGAAGTCCAGCGCGAAGGCAGCCGTGCAGCCGGTTTTGCCTCCGGCGATCAGGCGGCGGATGAAATCTGGTTCCGCGTTCGCGACAAGGTGGGCGCAACAAGCTTCACCGGTTATGGCAAGACCGAAGGCACCGGCAAACTGGTGGCCATCGCCGCTGGCGGAGTGCTTACAGATACATTGTCGCCCGGCCCGGCTGAGCTCGTCTTCGACGAAACGCCGTTCTACGCCGAATCCGGCGGCCAGGCCGGCGACCATGGCGAGATCGTCTTCGAGGATGGCGCCCGCTTCATCGTGCGCGATGTTCAGAAACGCGCCGGCGATGTGCACGTCCATATCGGCGAACTCGTGTCGGGCGCAGCGAAGACCGGCGCATCGGCTCAGCTGCATGTCGATGCCGTCCGCCGCAAGGCCGTGATGGCGAACCATTCCGCGACGCACCTGATGCATGCCGCCCTGCGCAAGGTGCTGGGCGAACATGTCACGCAGAAGGGCTCCCTCGTGGAGGCCGATCGTCTGCGCTTTGACTTCTCGCACGGCGGTCCGCTCAGCGCAGCGGAGATCGAGGCCGTAGAGGATGAGGTCAACGCCCAGATCCGCGCGAACATGCCGACGGGCATTCAGGTGACCACGCCGGAGAAAGCAATCGAGGCCGGTGCGCTGGCTCTGTTCGGTGAGAAATATGGCGATGAAGTCCGTGTGCTGTCCATGGGAACAGGCGACGGACGCCGGTATTCGGTCGAACTGTGCGGCGGCACGCATGTGGAACGCTCCGGCGATATTGCCGTCTTTGTGATCACGTCGGAAAGTGGTGTCTCTGCCGGTGTGCGCCGGATCGAAGCGGCCACCGGCGCGGAGGCGCTGTCCTGGCTGAAAGCCCGTGCACAGATTGGGGCGGATATTGCCAGCAGTCTGAAAGTGCCGCTCAAAGACCTGCCCAAACGTGTCGCCACGCTGGGTGAAGAAAAGCGCAACCTGGAGCGTGATCTGGCCGAAACCAAGCGCAAGCTGGCCATGGGTGGCAGCGGCGGCGCACCGGCAGGCCCGGAAGAGATCAATGGCGTGAAGCTGCTCGCCCGTGTGGCCGAGGGCGTCGGCGGCAAGGATCTGCGTGCGCTGGTCGATGAGGCCAAAGCGCAGATCGGATCCGGCATCGTGGTGTTTGTCGGCGTCGCCGATGGCAAGGCGGGTGTGGCCGTCGGGGTCACGAAAGACCTGACGGACAAGTTCTCCGCTGTGGATCTGGTCAAGGCCGCATCCGAAGCTGTGGGCGGCAAGGGCGGCGGTGGCCGACCCGACATGGCGATGGCTGGTGGCCCGGACGGCTCCAAAGCCGAAGAGGCCCTGACCGCTGTGCGTGCCTTGCTGAAAGGCTAGGCCGCGCGGACCAAACACGAAAAGAGCAAAGGCGGACCGGTTTTCCGGCCCGCCTTTTTCTTTGGTGCCGGGCACTATCGCGCCGGGCTGCAGGTGGCGCGCTCTGGCGCAGCCTTCAGTACGGGGATCGCCAGCGCGGCGGCCATAACAAGGGTCAGCCCATCCGACAGCGGAAAGGCAAACCAGATCGCCTGCGCCCCCCGTGCCGCGGCCAGCGCAGCGATCAGCGCAGGCAACAGCACAAAGGATTTCGACAGGGTCAGCAGCCCGGCCCTTTGCGGCTGGCCGATGGCCTGGAAGTAAAGCGCCAATGAGAGCACGGGGCCTGTGAACAGGTAGAGCAGGCCCATCAGGCGCAGGATGTGGGAAACCTGCGCTATGACACGCGGATCGCCGATAAAGGCCGATCCGATGGCCGCCCCGCCGGTCAGGAAGATGACTTCCATGCAGAGGCTGTAGGCCAGGGCCGTCAGAAGGGCGATTTTCAAAACGCTCCGTGCACGGCTCTGTAAGCCGGCACCCCAATTGTTCCCGGCAATGCTCTGCAGGGCCAGCGCAAACGCCATACTCGGAAGAAAGGCAAAGCCGAGGACTCGGGTGACGATGCCATAGGCGGCAATCGTGTCTGCATAATCCGCTCCGGCGGTCAGGCGCAGGGACACGATCACACAGGACGAGACGAGCGCCATGCCGATAAAGCTGAGGCTGAGCGGCGCGCCGAGCCCTGCGAGGCGGCTCCAATTGCCGGTCCAGCGATGCCGGCGCAGGGCCTGCAGCGGCACGATGCCTCCCCCGCGGCACCGCAGCCACAGGAGCAGGCCCAGTCCGAACAGTTGCGCCAGTGCCGTGCCCCAGGCTGAGCCCGCGACGCCCAGGCCCAACTCACCGATCAGAACATAGTTGAGCAGGATATTGGCCAGTGTCACGCCGACGGACAGGAGCGCGACCAGTCCGGCCCGGCCCTCATTCCGCCATGTGTCCGCATGCAGACCGAGGGCAAACTGGATCGGCAAAGCGAGCACGGTGATCGCCATATAGGTGAAGGCCATGTCGGCGATGGCAGGGTCAGAGGCGGACAGCTGGTTCGCCGCTGCCCGCCCGCCGCACAGGAAGGCAATCATCACCATGGTTGCAATGGCCAGGGCGAGGCCATGGGCGCTGGCCAGCGTCTGCCCTGCGCCATCGGTATCGCCCGCGCCCAGCTGGCGGGCCAGAAGGCTGGACATGCCTCCGCTGACAAGGGTCGACAAGGCGATCAGTACCATGATGGCCGGGAAGACCAGGCCAATGGCCGTCATCGCATCGGTGCCGACGAAATGGCCCAGAAAGGCCGCATCGATAACGTTCAGCAGCCCGTTCATCAGCATGATCAGCATCATGGGCAGGGCATTGGCCGCGAACACCCGGCCGGGCGGCCGCGTCAGGAATTGATTGCCGGGCGATGATCGTAAAGACATCACACACTCCTCAAATGAGGCATTCCGACTGGGGTGGGGGCCTGCATTACCCACCGTCGAAATGCATCGAGGGTGAGGGAAGAGATGTCCTGAAAGAGCTTCACCGTGACGGGACGTCTGCAGGCGGCAGGGGCTCAGAACCCTTGCGCGGGGCAATAGGCCGGGTCGGGGCGGGTTGTCAATTGGGGTTCAGCGGGCGCTTTTGCTGGCGCTTAAGTCTTCATTGCCGGGAATGGCTCTTGCTTGCGCGTCGAGCATTTCATCGCTCTTTTTGATCCACTGGATCAAAAAGTCCGGCAAAGCCGGACCGCGATGAAATGGTCGGAGTGAGAGGATTCGAACCTCCGGCCCCTGCCTCCCGAAGACAGTGCTCTACCAGGCTGAGCTACACTCCGTGCCGAAGAACGGGCTGTTTACGCCGCGCGGCGGATTTTGCAAGGGGGCAAAAGCGGGCGGGTGCAGCTTAACCGGCAACAGGCCCGGAAAGAGGTAAGGCAGGTTCGGCATCGCCCGGCGCCCATTGGGGATATTTCGCCATGATCGCGCGGAAGCGGGCGCTTTCCTTGTGCCCGGCCAGCCAGGTTTTCACCGGGCCGGGCGCAGCGGTTTCCCACCAGTCCATGTCCGTATGGGCGAACTGGCGCACGAAGGGGAAGATCGCCATGTCGGCCAGCGTCGGTGCGGCGCCGCACAGCTGCCCGCCATGGGCCGCAATCCGTTCTGACAGGTCCCGCAGGATGGCGAGGCCCGCGTCGCGGTTTGCAGCCGGGTCGGCGCCTTCATCCTCGTAACGGTTCGGGTATTTGTAGCGGTCGAGCGCGCGTTTGAACGGCCCGTCATTCCGGTTGATCAGCGCGTCGGTCTCTTCCGCATCCGCGTTCAGCCAGCCTTCCGGGTCAGCCTGCGCCAGGGCCCAGCGCATCACGTCGAGGCTCTCGTCGATCACGCGGCCATCCGGCAGCACCAGCACGGGGACTGTGCCCTTGGGGCTTGCCTCCAGCATCGCCGCCGGCTTGTCGCGCAGCACCACTTCCCGCACGCGAATATCCAGCCGCGCCGAAGACAGGGCGAGCCGTGCGCGCATGGCATAGGGACAGCGGCGGAACGTGTAGAGGATCGGGGCGGCCGTGTCCGGCATCACTTCGCGGGGAAGCCTTCCGGATATTCCGGAAGCACATCTTTGGGGCTGTACCAGCTGGCGCAGTCAGACCGCCAGATATGGCCCAGCGGATTGCCTTCGATTTCGGTGTCGAGACAACCGAGCCGCAACAGCACGACGGGCTGGTCCACCCGCTCGGCCATGATGTGCGAGCCGCATTTGCAGCAGAAATGGCGGAACTTGCCTTCGCTGGATTCAAACCGGTTCAGCGCTTCGTCGCCCGCGGTCCAGCGGAACGCGTCGCGCGCCACCGGCATGACGGAGGAAAATGCGGCTCCGTGCGCCTTGCGGCAGGTCTGGCAATGGCAGTGAATGATCGGGCCGGGATCGGCCGCCACCTCATAGCGCACGGCGCCGCACAGACAGCTGCCCTCAAGCATCTTCGGTGCCTGCGGCCTCTTTTGCTTCCTGGGCTTCTTTCGCTTTCGCCTCCAGCGCCTCTTCGCGGCGGCGGGCAGCGACGGCGGCCGCGTCCGGGCCCATATGCGCTTCGCCGCGCTTGCGGGCGAGATTGATCTGCTTCTGGCGCTCGGCGAAGCGGCGCTTCTGCTCAGGCGTCATTTCATCGATACAGTGCGGGCAGGAGACGCCGGGCACATAGGCATTGCCCTGTTTGTCTTCCTCGGTGATCGGCCGCTTGCAGGCGTGGCACATGTCATAGTCGCCTGGGGTCAGGTCATGCTTCACCGAGACGCGCTCGTCGAACACGAAACATTCCCCGCGCCACAGGCTGTTTTCTTCCGGCACCTCTTCCAGATATTTCAGGATGCCGCCCTGCAGGTGGAACACATCGTCGATGCCTTCGGCCTTCACGAAGCTGGTCGCCTTCTCACAGCGGATGCCGCCGGTGCAGAACATGGCGATCTTCGGTTTGCGGCCTTCGGCTTCCAGTTTCTCGCGGAATTCGCGGAACCAGTCCGGGAATTCGCGGAAGGATTTGGTTTCCGGATCGATGGCGCCCTCGAACGTGCCGATGGCGTATTCATAATCATTGCGCGTATCGATCAGCACCGTGTCCGGGTCGCTGATCAGCGTGTTCCACTCTTCCGGCGTGACATAGGTGCCGACCAGCGAATTGGGGTCCGTCCCCGGCACGCCCATGGTGACGATTTCCTGCTTCAGGCGCACTTTCAGGCGCAGGAACGGGTTTTCGTCGGCTTCGGAGAACTTCGCCTCCAGCGCCTCGGCGCCTGGCAGGGCGCGCAGCGTGGCGAGCGCCGTGTCGATGCCTTCGGGGCTGGCGGCGATGGTGCCGTTCACGCCTTCGGCGGCCAGCAGGACGGTGCCTTTGACACCGGCAGCCTCCAGCGTGTCGCGCAGCGGTTCGCGCGCGGCCTCATAGGTCGGGAACGGGAAGAACAGGTAAAAGGCGGCAATACGTGTGGTCATGGCGGGCCTTATGCCAGATTGCGGGGCGGATTTGAACATTCAGCTGCACGCGGCAAATCGATCCCTGGGCCGGCCATGGGCAACTTGTTCGCTTTGCCGCATGCTGGCCCGGTTTCCATTGCACCGCCGGGGGGCTTCGCTTACCCTCTCTCAGGTAACGCCCATGGAGACTTGCATGAAGATTCGTCAAACCACTTTTGCCCTCGCCGCGATTGCCGGTGTGTCCCTGCTGGCCGCGTGCGGCGGCAGCGACAGCAGCGCGCCTGCGGCAGATGCGGCGGCCCCGGCTGCCAAGGAAACCGTGCTGCCCAATGGCATGACCCCGAAAGAGCAGATTGAACTGCGCCAGGGCCAGCTGAAGAAAATGGGCAAGGCCTTCAAGACGATCAGCGACCAGCTGAAGGCCAGCAAACCGGACATGGCCACCATCCAGGCCGCAGCGGCCAGCATTCCGGTCGATTCCAAAGACATGCAGGACTGGTTCCCGGCAGGCACCGGGCCGGACTCCGGCGTGAAGACCGATGCGCTGCCGGCAATCTGGCAACAGCCGGATATCTTCACCGAGAAGGTCTCCGACTTCCAGATGGCGGCAGGCAGTCTCGCAATCGCCGCCGAAAGCGGTGACCTGGCTGCGATTGGCCCGGCGTTCGCCACAACCGGCGGCACCTGCAAATCCTGCCACGAAAAATTCCGCGCAGACGACTGATCCGTCATGTCCGGCAGTTCGCGTATCCTTGTCTGGGACGGGGCCCTGCGCCTGTTCCATTGGCTGGTCGTGCTTCTCGTTGCGGCCATGTGGTGGACGGCTGAGAATGGCGTGATGGACTGGCACAAGCGGATGGGCATGGTCCTTGTCGGCCTGCTCACCTTCCGCTTCGTCTGGGGCCTGATCGGTTCCCGGACGGCCCGGTTCAGCAGCTGGCGCATCAGCCCGTCGGCAGTGCTTGGCTATTTCAAGGGCCTGTTCAGTGGCGCCCACAAGCCGAGCTTCGGGCACAATCCTGCCGGTACGCTCAGCGTGATCGCCATTCTGGTGGCGCTGTGCGTGCAGGTGGGCACCGGCCTGTTCGCGGTGGATGTGGACGGGCTGGAATCCGGCCCGTTGTCGAGGTTCGTTTCATTTGATGCCGGGCGACAGGCGGCTGAGATCCACGAGATCAGCTTCAACATCCTGCTGGCGCTGATTGGCCTGCACATTGCGGCGATCGTGACCTATCTCGTCTTCTTCAAGGACAACCTCGTCCGCCCGATGGTCACAGGCCGCCGCGACAGTGCAGACTTCGCCGCCGGGGAAACCCTGTCTGACAGCAAGCTGTCCTGGGGCCGCCTTGCCATCTCTGTGGCCATTGCCCTCGCGGCGGTGTGGGCCGTGCTCAATATCGGGGGCTGAAACGGAAAACCGGGGACGCAGCAGCCTGCGCCCCCGGCCTATCGCACAAGTCCCCACCTATTCGGCTGCGACATCCACGATTGGTCCCGTCTCCAGCGGACGCTCAAGCGCGGCCCAATCGATTTCTGCGTCGGTTGCGGCGTTCTCGTACTGCAGCACGCCCAGCGCCTCGAATTTCGGTTTCACGCTGTCTGTCAGCAGGCCGACGCGTTTCAGGTTCGGAATCATTCGTTCAAAGAGGAAGTTCCGGAAGGCCTGGCCACCGGCCGAGTCAATCGACATGCGGCGGGCTTCCTCGGGGTCGAAGCCGAATTCCTCGTCCACATCCGTCGAGAACAGGCGCTCGCGCATGATGGCACAGGCTTCATAGGCGAACTGGGCGCGTTCCTCGATGTCTTCTTCGGGCATCGCCTTGATCCAGTCTTCCAGATAATTGACCCCGAAGGCGACATGCCGGCCTTCGTCCCGCATGACGAGTTGCAGGATCTGGCGCAGCAGCGGATCGCGCGTTGTTTGTGACATGGTCTGGAAAGCGGCCAGCGCCAGTCCCTCGATCAGCACCTGCATGCCGATGAATTTCAGGTCCCAGCGCGGATCAGTCAGGATCTTGTCCAGCAACAGTTTGAGGCTGGGATTGACCGGGTATTCGACATTGCAGCGCATGCGCAGATATTTGTTGAACACTTCCACATGCCGGGCCTCGTCGAAGGTCTGCGAGGCGGCATAGAGCTTTGCATCATAGGTCGGCGCGCACGAGACGAGCTGTGAGGCGACCATCATGGCGCCCTGTTCGCCGTGCAGGAATTGCGACAGCACCTGCGCCAGAGAGCGCCAGGCATAGTCTTTCTTCTGCTCTTCGGTCATTGCCTTGTAGACCGGGTGGTCGTGCAGGGGATTGTAGCCTTCCTGAGATGGCCCTTCGGTCTTGTCGAAGTGCACGTCCCAGTCGACATCCAGTTCGGCGTTCCAGTTGAATCGTTTGCCCAGCTCATACAGGCGGCGAATTTTCGAATTCGCGCTTTCATAGTCCCAATTGTAAGAACCGGTCAGCGGCGTGTTGAAGATTTCGCGGACGATTTCGACATCTTCCGGCGTCAGCTTGTCTGCCAGCTCACCGGGGTCTTCAAAGGTGCGTGGCTGGTTGGGCGGGGCGTCAACGAGACGAACTTTCATGGGGCTTCCTCCTGGTCAGTCCCAGCCAGAAAGGGAGAGCGGCCGGGAATGGAATGAAGGCTAAACCCTGAAAAATCCGGGCGTAATACGGAAAATGACGGAGGCGTCATCTTTTTTGGATTACATTTTGGAGAGGTTGGGATGTGTTGATGAGATCCGGCAGGGGCGGATTCTGTCCTCCCAAAAACCGTGTCATGACACGAAATTCCTGCTGTCCGACAGGATCGGCGTGGTAGGTTTCGTCCGGTTCGTGCGACGCCCTGAGTCGCCTGCAATGGAGTCCTGAGCGGTGAATATCCCCCGCCGTAAGCCGAAGAAAAGCGAGAAGATCGAGGTGCGCATTTCCCACGAGGAAAAGCGCGACCTGCAGATGCTTGCCCGGCAGCGCGGCCAGACGGTCAGCACGATTGTGCGCCGCCTGGTGGGAGATCACCTGAAGGCCTCCCGGCGGGCGGAACTCCAATCCTCATTCAGGGACCACACTGCTATGCTCCTCAAACCCTTATCCATGCATCCTCGCAAACTCGCCGCCGCCCTGGTGGCCTCGTTCGGCCTTGGTGCCATGTTCCTGCCGGTCGCTGTGGCCGACCCGGTAAAGGTCGAACTTCAGGGCGATTTCCAGCGCACGACGAACGACGCCCGCGAACAGCACAAGTTCAACTCCGTGATGGCCATCGAACCGGGCACGCCTGGCACTTTCGTGACGGCGACGCCGGAATCCGAAGTGCCGGGCTACCGGATCGAGCTGATCGTTTCTCCCGAAGAGGCAGGCCGGATTCAGATCGACGTATCGATCTATCGCGGCCTTGAGGGGGATGACCTCGTCGCCCATCCGGTCCTGACGGCGGAGTCCGGAAAGGAAGCCCGGATCCATGTCGGCGACGACGCGGAATCCTACGACATCGCGCTGAAAATCGGGGAGAACTGAGGCGGGTTTTAAGCTGACAGCACGCGCGGCAGCTTGAAGGTGACCGTCTCACGGGCGGTTTCGATGTTCTGGACGGTCACGTCGAAGCGGGACCGGCAGGCGGCGATGACGTCCTGCACCAGGTCTTCCGGCGCGCTGGCCCCGGCGCTCAGGCCCAGCAGGGTGACGCCGTCGAACCAGTCCCAGTCGATATTGTCGGCGCTGGCGACCAGTTCGGCGCGTTCCGCCCCGGCGCGCAGGGCGACTTCGACGAGGCGTTTGGAGTTGGAGCTGGTCTCCGCCCCGATGACGAGGACGAGGCCGGCGCCCTGGCCGATCACCTTGACGGCGTCCTGGCGGTTGGTGGTGGCGTAGCAGATGTCTTCCTTGTGGGGCGTCGAGATGCCGGGAAAGCGCGCCTGCAGGGTCGCCACGATGTCGGCGGTGTCGTCCACGCTCAGCGTCGTCTGGGTGACGAAAGCGAGGTTGGCCGGGTCTTTCGGCTGGAACGCCTCGGCATCCTCCACCGTTTCGATGAGGTGGATACGTCCCGGCGGCAGCTGGCCCATCGTGCCAATGACTTCCGGATGCCCGGCATGGCCGATCAGGACGATTTCGCGGCCCTCGCGGTCGTGGCGCTCGGCTTCCACATGCACTTTGGAGACCAGCGGGCAGGTCGCATCGACGAAGATCATGTTGCGGGATTGCGCTTCGGCTGGCACCGATTTCGGCACGCCATGGGCTGAGAAGATGACCGGGCGGTCCTCCGGGCATTCGTCCAGTTCTTCCACGAAAATCGCGCCCATAGCCTCCAGCCGGGAGACAACATGCGCATTGTGGACGATCTCGTGGCGCACATAGACGGGCGCGCCCCATTTCCCCAGCGCTTCCTCGACGATCTGGATGGCGCGGTCGACCCCGGCGCAGAAACCTCTCGGGGCGGCGAGGCGGATAATTAGCGGACGTCTTTCCGTCATTTCATCTCGTCTCCGGTTGCCATGGCGACCTGTCTGCCTTAGCGGCGTTGCACGGGGGCGCGTAGCCCTTTAACACAGGCCGGGCAAGTTCAGATGGGGCCACCAGGCTGCCCTGCCAAGAGATACGCCCTGAGAGACGTCCAGAAATACTGGCCAAGAAGGACCGCGAAACGCATGCGCATTATCCTACCGATCCTCGCCCTGGCACTGGTGGCCGGCTGCTCCAGCACCAAGAACCTGGCCGAGTCGTTCGACACGCGCCAGAACGCCGGTTCCTGTCCGGCTGTGGGATCGGTTTATGATGCCGCGCGGATCGTCGAGTTCAGCGATGGCTCGGACGAGCTTTACTCCGATATCCGCTACACCGGCGAGATTACCGATGTGCGCTCGTTCTGCCGCTATACCGGCGACAATCCGCTGGAAGCTGAGATCGAGATCGATTTTGCCTTCGGCAAGGGCGCTATGGCGGATTCGAATGTGCATGATTTCGGCTATTGGGTCGCCGTCACGCGCCGCAATGGCAAGGTGCTGGCCAAGGAACACTATACGGTCACGGCCAAATTCCAGGGCAATTCCCCGCTGGCCGGCGCAACCGCGAAGATTGACCGGATCACCATTCCGCGCGCCGACGAGACCATCGCGGGCACGAACTTCGAAATCCTTGTCGGCTTTGACCTGACCGAGAAGGAACTGGCGTTCAACCGCGCAGGCAAACGCTTCCGCATGGACGCTGGGTCCTGATCCATGGCCAGCCTGATGCAAGATCTGTCGGCGGCCGCCAGTGCCGCCTTTGAGGCCATGGGCCTCGAAGCCCGCTGGGGCGATATCCGCCGGTCCGACAAGCCCGAACTGGCAGACTTCCAGTGCAATGGCGCGATGGGCGCGGCCAAAAAGGCCGGCAAGGTCCCGCGCGACGTGGCCGCTGAGGTCGCCGCGGCGCTGAAGGAAAACGACATGGTCCTGTCGGCGGAAGTCGCCGGGCCAGGCTTTATCAACATCCGCGTCTCCGATGCCGCGCTGGCCGCGCGGGCAGAGGCGGTGCGGGGCGAGAAAATGGCCGGGGCCGAAGGCGCGCCGGACCCGCAGGTCACCGTCATCGATTTCGGCGGCCCGAATGTCGCCAAGCCGATGCATGTGGGCCACCTCCGGTCTGCCGTGATCGGTGATACGCTGCGCCGCCTGCTGACCTTCCTCGGCGATCAGGTGACGGGTGATGTCCACCTCGGCGACTGGGGGCTGCAGATGGGCCACCTCGTCACCGAACTTCAGGATGAGCAGCCGGATCTCATCTATTTCGATGCGGACTTCACCGGTCCGTACCCGGAAGAGCCGCCGGTCACGATCGACGATCTGGCCCGCATGTACCCGGCCGCCAGTGCCAAAGCGAAGGAAGATCCGGCCCGGCTGGAGCGCAGCCAGAAGGCCGTCGCCGAACTTCAGGCCGGCCGCCCCGGCTATCGCGCGCTGCTGAAGCATTTCATCGATGTCTCGGTCGCCGCGTTGAAGATCGACTATGAATTCCTCAACGTGCATTTCGACCTCTGGAAGGGCGAAAGCGATGTCGACGGCCTGATCCCGGATGTGGTTGAGCAGTTCAGGACTGCCGGCCTTTCCGAAGAAGACGGCGGCGCCGTGATCGTCCGCATCGCGCGCGACAGCGACAAGAAAGAGATGCCGCCGGTCATGCTGATCAACAGCCGCGGCGGCACCGGTTATCACACGACCGACCTCGCCACGATCATGGACCGGATGGAAAATCTGGAGCCGACGCCCCAGCGCATGCTCTACGTGGTGGACCAGCGCCAGGCGCTGCACTTCGAACAGGTGTTCCGCGCGGCGGAAATGGTCGGCCTGATCGATGAGGGCCGCCTCGAACATATCGGCTTCGGCACGGTCAACGGCCCGGACGGCAAACCCTTCAAGACCCGCGAAGGCGGCGTCCTGCGCCTCGCGGATCTCAACGCCATGGCGCTGGAAGAAGCGCAGAAGAAAATCGCCGAGGCCGGCAAGCTGCCGGAGGATATGGGCGCGGAAGAACGCGATGAGGTTGCCGCAAATGTCGCGCTGGCCGCGCTGCGCTTCTCGGACCTGATGAATACGCGGACCACGAACTATGTCTTCGACCTCGACAAGTTCACCAGCTTCGAAGGCAAGACCGGGCCGTACCTGCTATACGCTGCTGTGCGCGTGAAATCGCTGCTGCGCCGCGCCGAAGCGGACGGCAACGAAGCAGGCAACATCGTCATCGGCCACGATGCCGAGCGGGCGCTGGTCCTGCAGCTCGACAATTTTGCCTTCGCCTGCCTGCAGGCGCGCGAGAAGCGGATGCCACACGTCCTGTGCGAACATCTCTACAATCTGGCGCAGGCCTTCAGCAGCTTCTATTCGGCCCTGCCGATTGCGTCGGAGAGCGACGCCACGCTCCGCGCCAGCCGCCTCGGCCTCGCCTCTGCCGTGCTGAAACAGCTGGAGATGGGGCTGGACCTTCTGGGCATCCGCGTGCCGGAACGGATGTAGCGGCAAGTCGCTTAAGGTCCGTTATAGTCCGGTATGATCATCACTGGTCATGTATCGTCATGGCGTAGACGGATTTTGTCCGGTGGCAGTCATCCCAACACATGGCCATGTCATCCCGGAATTTGCGCAGCAAATATCCGGGACCTTCTCGCATGCCGTGACAGCCCGCGCCCGTGCTTCGACTTCGCTCTTAACGTCCCACACGCGTCACGCCCGATGGCCAACGGCCATCCGGGCGCCCATCCCGGAACGTCGCGGCAAGTGCGTCATGACATGACGTTCCCGAGGCCCCGTTCGGAGATGGATCCCCAGACCGCTGCGCGGTCGGGGATGACGCGTTCTGGAAAGTTATCCCACACCTGAAGCGCCCCCTCCTGCTGCAATCATTGCCGGGAAAACAAACTTATCCGACACCTCCGTGGCCTGACGTATATTGCGGCCCATGTCACTCTTTCACCCACCTGCCTGGTTCCCGCCGCAACTTAGCTGGCTCTGGCCCCTGATCTGGGTCCAGGTGCTGATGCTGCGCGCGCAGATCCGGGCCGCTTATGGGCGGGGCGTGAAGTATCATTGGTGCATCGGCGCCAATGGGAGGGTGTACCTTCACTCGATTGACTGGATTCCCGGGCAGAAGAGGGAACGAGAGTTCCTGAAGCCTGCCGCGTACGCCTCTGACCATCTTGCTGCCGCGTGTAGCGGCGTCGCGTATACGCCGGAACATCTCCGCACGCTGCCCCTCTCCCGCCAGAGGGGGGTGAGGGGCGACGTCGCGGCCGCAAGCATTGCACGTGCGGATAAGCCTTTGCCCCTCACCCCAACCTCTGTCCTATGGGAGAGGGGCTTGCCCCTGCCGGAAACCTGACGCGGCCCCACACGCCTGAAAACCAAACCGACACCAAGCGCCTTTACGGGCGTCGCCCGCGCTTGCGGCAATGCTGGTGGTTGCCTCTGCGCCGCAACCATCCCACCTAGGAAGGGAGTTCAGCTGAAAAACAGGGAGGATATGCGACATGGCCAGAAAGAAGGCCAAGGCGATACCGGGCCCGGACCAGCCCGCAAAGGACGGCACGCAATGGGAGCTGGCCGCCCAATGGGCGCAAGGCTGGAAATTCCTCAAATGGTCGGCCACCGCCTTTCTGGTGATCGCGTTCCTTGTGGTGATCGGGCAGGGTTTCCTGTTCTACCGCATGTTCGACGATGTCCATCCGGTGCTGGGCTATGGCTATATCGTCATTCTGGCACTGATGCTGATCGTCCTGGTGGGGCGTCCGGTGATGGGCTTTCTGTCCATGCCAGTGGCGGCGAAACCGCCCTCCATCCCGATCGATCCGGATTCGCCGGCCCCCAGAGCCCTTGCCGCGCGCCTGCGCTATGACCTGAAATACCTGCTGATGCTGGCCAGCAATCCGGCAGTTCAGGAGGAACGCGGCGCGATCGAGGAAGGCATCCTGCTCGGCCAGTCCCTGTTGTTGCGGGCCCGCCGGGCCGGTCCGGAAGAGGCGCTGAGGGTCTCCGCCGATCTCGAACATTTCGAGCGCGACCATATCGAGGCGCTCCTCAAGCCGCTCGACAAGAAGGTGGAACAGCTGATCCATGCCGAAGCCGTCGGCGTCGGTATCGCCACTGCCGTGTCCATGAACGGCACCGTGGATGCCTTCATCGTGCTGTGGCGGAACGCGAATCTCGTGGCCAAAGTGGCCCGGGTCTATTTCGGCCGTCCGCACCTGTGGGGCAGCCTGCGCATCCTCCGCGATGTCGCCGCCATCGTCGTGGTCGCCCGCGCGCTGGAGGATGTGACGGACCTGACCGGCGATGTCATTGGCGGCCTGCTGGGCCGGATGGGCGGCCTCGTTGCCGGGCCGGTCATGGATGGCGGGGTGAACGCCATGATGACGCTGAAGCTCGGCTATCTCGCCAAGCGCCGCTGCCGCAGCTTCAAGGGCTGGTCGGCGGGGCAGGCGAAGGCAATCTCGGCCGAGGCACTGAAAGATGTGAAAGAGGAATCGGGCTCGGTCATCGGCGACCTGCTGAAGGGCGTCGGCGGGCTCACCTCCACGGCCACGCGGGCAACCGAGAAGGCGCTGGCCGGCTCACGCGGCGCCTGGGGCCTGGTGCAGAGCTGGTTCGGCGGCAACAAACCGGCCGGAGCGGGACAGGAGGATTGACCCGGCGATTGCCATCCGGCGTGACCTTGTGCGATCACTGGAAGATACGTGAGGTGAGCCAGCGGGGAGTTGCGGTTTGATCCTTCTTATTGTCTGGCTGGTGGCGATCGTGACGGTCGTGCTGGCCTATATCATCGCCGGTCCGATCTGGGTGAAGCGGCATTCGTTGCGTTTCCGGGTCGGCAAGACGGTCCGCCGTACCAGCGGGGCCTATGGTGAGATCGCAATTGTCAGCTTCGCCGCGGCGATGGTCTGGCTGATCGACAGCGCCGGGAACGATGTCAGCCTCGGCAGGATGATTGCAGACTATCCGGTGCCTGTGGTGTCGGCCGCGGTTCTGGTTGGCCTGATCGTCTATATTCACGGCATTCGCACGGCCTTTGCCGCCGATCCGGACGAACGCTGGCGCCTGTTCTTCACCTATATGGTCTATGGCATTTACAGCCTGATCGTCTTTGCCGTTGGCGCTGTGGTTGCGGCACTTCTGGTGATGCAGGCGATGGCCGATACCCAGCACCTGTCTTTGCTGGCAGATGCGGCGATTGCCGGCTTGCCCAACGGACCGGTCGCGGGCAATGGCGACCTCATCCGCAGCATCGAGTTTTCCTATCTCGACATGCAGTCGCTCCTGACTGCGGCGGAAGAGAGCATGACGCCGGTCTTCATGTTCATGGCCGGGATCTTTGCCATCAATCTGGCGATCCGGCTGACGCCGCTGCGCAGCCTGTTCATCAACAATGCCGTGCTGTTGACGATGATCTCCACCCTGATCGGCGTGCTGGCCGTGCTGGCGGTGGGGATCTGGACCTATATCGGCAATTATTCTGCGGTGATTACCCAATATGTCGATGCCATGGCGGCGCTGCGCCCTCAGGCTGCCCGGATGCATCCCGATTATGTCATCCGGTATTCGGAGATCATGGTGGAGATGATGGACCAGAAATCGCTGCTCAGCTTTGTCACCCGGATTTCCAGCGAATGGGGCGGCGTGGCGGCAGCGCTGGGTGTTGCACAATGGGTTGCGCAGCAATTCAACCTTCCCGAGGCGGATGAAAGTCCCGCTGAGGCAATGACAGCGGAAGGCCACTGATGCGGCATTTCTATATACCCCTCGTCCTGTTTGCGTTAGCGCTGGTCTATCTGTTGCTTGCGGGGTGCGTGACCTTGTCTGACAAAACCATTCCGACAAAGGTCGCCACACCGGCCGACCAGCTGCCGCCAGCGAGTGTGCCGCTTTATGTGATGGTCTGGAACATCGGCTATGCGGGCCTCGGCGAGGAATCTGACTTCAAGGCCGATGGCGGCGAGATGCTGCGACCGCCGGGCAAGGGTGTGGTGAAGAAGAATCTCGCCGGCATCGAGGACACGCTGATGGAGGCCCGGCCGGATGTCGTGCTGATGCAGGAGCTGGCCGGGCCGGGCTTCCTGACCAGGGGCGTCGATGTGCTGGGCGGCGTGAAGAGCGCGCTCGGCGACTATTCGATGTTCTTCTCCTCTGACATCCGGACGCGTCTTTTTCCGGGGCCGATGTCGCTGAAGCATGGGCTCGGCACCTTCATGCAGGTGGCGCACGCGCCGACGGAGATTGTCCGGATCACCGAAGAGCCGGGCACGATCATGGGGTTCATCAAGCGGCGCTATCATGTGCAGGTGACGGAGCTGGACGTGTCAGGCCAGCCCTGGGTGCTGATCAATGTCCACCTGTCGGCCTTCGACGAGGGCGCGAACACAAGGATGACGCAGGTCCGCGAAGTGCTGGACCTGGCCGACAGCTACTACCAGCAGGGCAAGGCCGTCGCCGTTGGCGGGGACTGGAACATGCGCCTCGCGCCGACCGATTTTCCCTACACCGCGGACGATTCCGCCCAGTTCTGGATCCACGACTTCCCGCGGGAAGAGCTGAAAGAGGGCTGGCAGCTGGCAATCGACCCGGCTGTGCCGAGTGTTCGGACCAATGAACAGCCTTATCAGGCCGGCCGGAACTACACGACGAATATCGACGGCCTGCTGCTGTCACCGAATGTGGTGGTTGAATCGGCGAAGGGCTTCGATCTCGGTTTCCAATATACCGATCACCAGCCTGTCCTTTTCGCGCTGCGCCGAACGGAATAGGCGGCGGCAGGTGCCTCAAACCAAGGCAGGCCTGCGGATTGCGCATCTGGCAGGGCTGAGCGCGCTTGCTGGCGCCGGGAATCCACGCTAGCAGGAGCAAAGTATAAGTCCCTCCCGGGAGAGAGCGGGTATCAAACCCCGCCGCCGAAGGCGCAACCGCCCCGGAAACGCTCAGGCAAAAGGGCCGGGAGAGGACCAACACGCTGGAAAGAGACGGGCCGCAAGGCGCCGCCTCGCCGAAGGAGCAAGCCCGGAGTTCACGGGCGGAATCTCTCAGGCGCCGAGACAGCGGGGGCGACGGACATGCGGCCGAGGCCGCTGACGTCTCCTGTGATGAGGGCGCCATGAGCGACGCAACAACCGAAGACCTGAAGCGAACCCCGCTTTACGACCTGCACGTCAAATGCGAGGCGAAGCTGGTGCCATTCGCCGGGTATGAAATGCCGGTCCAGTTCCCCGCCGGCGTGATGGAGGAACACAACTGGACCCGCCAACATGCGGGCCTGTTCGATGTTTCCCATATGGGGCCATGCTTCCTGACGCTGGAAGACGGCATCGGCGGCGGCGACGAAGCCCACGCGAAGATCGCGGCTATGGTCGAGGAACTGGTGCCGAGCGACATCACCAGCCTGAAGCCCGGCCAGGCGCGCCTCACGGTGCTGCTGAATGCCGAGGGCGGCATCCTGGACGACCTGATTATCACCCGCCCGATCGGCGATGACGCGCAGGGCAGCCTCTACATCGTCGTCAACGGTGCGATGAAGGATCAGGACTGGGGCATCTTCGAAAAGGCGCTGGCCGGCCGCGCGGTGCTGACCCGCGCCGACGACCGCATCCTGTTCGCCCTTCAGGGCCCGGAAGCGTGCGACGTGATGAAGGATTTCTTCCCCGGCTGCGAAGACCTGAAATTCATGCATCACATGCCCTTCGAACTGAACGGCACGCGCTGTATCGTTTCGCGCTGCGGCTATACCGGCGAAGACGGGTTCGAGGTTCTGGTGAAGCCGGAGGCGGGCATTCCGCTGGTCGGCGAAATGCTCACCGACGAGCGGGTCAAACCTATCGGCCTCGGCGCGCGGGACTCGCTGCGCCTGGAAGCCGGCCTTTGCCTGTACGGGCACGATCTTGGCCCTGATACGTCGCCGATCGAAGCCGATCTTGGCTGGGTTATCCAGAAGCGCCGCCGCGAAGCGGGCGACTTCCCCGGCGCCGAACGCATTCTCCGCGAGCGGAGCGAAGGCCCGTCCCGCAAGCGCGTCGGCATCAAGCCGCTGGAACGCGCCCCGGCCCGCGAAGGCACGGAAATCTTCATTGGCGACGAGAAAGTCGGCGTGGTCACGTCCGGCGGATTCGGTCCGACGGTCGGCCATCCGGTCGCCATGGGCTATATTGCCACCGCCCACGCCGCACCGGGCACTGAAATCCAGCTGATGGTGCGCGGCAAGGCGCGCCCGGCTGTTGTCGCCGATCTTCCCTTTGTTCCGCAAAATTATAAGCGATAGGAGCCAGACCCCATGACCCGCTACACGCAACCGACGACCTTCTATACTGAAGACCATGAATGGGTGACGGTTCACAACGACCTCGCAACGGTCGGTATCACGCACTATGCCGAGAATGCCCTCGGCGACATTGTGTTTGTCGAGCTTCCTGAAGTCGGCACCGAGTTCGCACCGGGCGACGACATGGCGGTCGTCGAGTCCGTCAAGGCCGCCTCCGACGTCTACGCCCCGATCCATGGCAAGGTCGTCGAAGTCAACGGCGCGCTCTCCGACAAGCCGGAAACGGTGAACGAGTCCCCGACCGAAAAAGGCTGGTTCTGCGTTCTGGAAATCAAGGACGGCGCCGAGATTGCCGGCCTGATGGATGAGGCAGCCTACAAAGCCTTTTGCGAGCAGCTCTAGGCTTTCCCAACACTTTTACGGAGTACGGGATGCGATATCTTCCCCTGACAGCGGACGACCGCGCAGAGATGCTGAAAACCATCGGTGCGAAATCGGTCGATGATTTTTATGCGGATGTTCCTGAAAGCGCCCGCCTGAACGGCACGGTCGACGGCCTGCCGGACCATCAGGGGGAACTGGCCGTTGAGCGGCACATGTCGAACCTGGCTGCGAAGAACCGCGCGGCCTCGTCCGGCCCGTTCTTCGTTGGGGCCGGGGCCTACAAGCACCATGTGCCGGCCACTGTGGACATGGTCATCCAGCGCTCCGAATTCCTGACGACCTACACGCCTTACCAGCCGGAAATCGCGCAGGGCACGCTGCAGACCCTGTTCGAGTTCCAGACGCAAGTTGCGGCGCTTACTGCCATGGATGTGGCCAACGCCTCCATGTATGACGGCTCAACCGCCTGCGCCGAAGCAGCTGTGATGGCGACGCGCGTGACGCGCCGGAAGAAGGTGGTCCTCTCCGGCGGCCTGCATCCGCACTATGCCGCCGCGACGAAACTTCTGTGCGAAGCGCAGGGCATCGAAGTGGTACAGCTGGAGCATGCCATCGATGGCGAACTGGCGCTGGCCGATGCCGTCGACGATGCCACGGCCTGCGTGATCGGCCAGTCACCGAACACGTTCGGCACGGTGACGGATCTTTCGCCTGTGGCGGAAGCGGCGCACGGAAAAGGCGCGCTGCTGGTCTCTGTGTTCACCGAAGCGGTCTCGCTCGGCCTTGTCACGCCGCCCGGTGAAATGGGCGCCGACATCGCGGTTGGCGAAGGCCAGTCCATCGGGAACGGCCTGAATTATGGCGGGCCTTATGTGGGCCTGTTTGCCTGTACCCAGAAACTTGTTCGGCAGATGCCGGGCCGCCTGTGCGGCGAGACGACCGACGCGGAAGGCACGCGCGGTTTTGTGCTGACGCTTTCGACCCGCGAACAGCATATCCGCCGTGACAAGGCGACCTCGAACATCTGCACCAATTCCGGCCTCTGTGCGCTGGCTTTCACAGCGCACATGACGCTGCTGGGCGGGAAAGGCATGGAACAGCTGGCCGTGCTGAACCATGAAGTCGCCTGTGACCTGGCTGATGCGCTGGGCGAGTTGGACGGCGTCGAGATCCTCACGCCGCGCTTCTTCAACGAGTTCGCGTTCCGCACGCCGGTGAATGCCGAAGCCGTTCTGGCCATGCTGGACGAAGCCGGCATTGTCGGCGGTGTCCGCGCCAGCCGCCTGTTCCCGGGCGACCATCTGGGTGACGTCATCCTCTGCGCCGCGACCGAGTGCACGACCCCCGAAGACATCGCCGCCTATGCCGCTGCCCTGAAGGAGATCATCTGATGACCATGAACACACAGGGCCGCCCGACCTCACCTGAGTCTGTCTCCGTGTCCTCCATCGAAACTGTGTCCGGCTCGCGCGGCCTTCTGCAGGCGGAAGGCCTGATCTTTGAAGTCGGCACGTCTGAAACGACCGGCGTCGACCTGCCTGCGCCGAAAGGTACGAAGAACCGCCTCGGCGGTGTTGCCCGCAAGCAGCCAACCGGCCTGCCAGGCCTGTCCGAGCCGCAGGCGGTGCGCCACTATATGCGCCTCAGCCAGAAGAATTATGCCATCGACCTTGGCTTGTTCCCGCTGGGCAGCTGCACGATGAAACACAATCCGCGCCTCAATGAGAAGATCGCGCGCCTGCCGGGGTTTGGCGACATTCACCCGCTGCAGCCGCAGGCGACCGTGCAGGGCGCGCTGGAGCTGATCGATGAACTGGCGACGTGGCTGAAGAAGCTGACCAATATGCCGGCCGTGGCGATGAGCCCGAAGGCCGGCGCACATGGCGAGTTCTGCGGCATGATGGCAATCCGCCAGGCACTGATCGCGCGCGGCGAAGGGGATACGCGCAAACGCGTTCTGGTGCCGGAGTCCGCTCACGGAACGAACCCCGCAACGGCGGCCCAATGCGGTTTCATCGTCGACGAGATCAAGGCCAACAAGCGTGGCCGGGTTGATATCGACGATTTGAAAGCGAAATTGGAAACGCCGGATGACATTGCCGGCATCATGCTGACTAATCCGAACACGTGCGGCTTGTTCGAAACGGACATCCGGGAAATCGCGGACCTGATCCACGCGGCGGGCGGTTATTTTTATTGTGATGGCGCGAACTTCAATGCGATTGTCGGCCGGGTGCGCCCCGGCGACCTGGGCGTTGATGCGATGCACATCAATCTGCACAAGACCTTCTCCACCCCGCATGGTGGCGGCGGCCCGGGCTCCGGCCCGACGGTTCTGTCCGAAGCGCTGGCGCCCTATGCGCCGGTGCCATTCGTGGTGAAGGATGCCGACGGCATGTTCCGCCTGGTCGAAGACATCGAGGGCGACGCATCCGAAAGCTTTGGCCGCATGGCTGCATTCCATGGCCAGATGGGCATGTTCGTGCGGGCGTTGACCTATATTCTCAGCCATGGCGCCGATGGCCTGAAACAGGCTTGCGAAGATGCCGTACTGAATGCGAACTATATTCAGGCCCGCCTGAAGAGCGTGATGACGGCGCCGTTCGACGGCTATTGCATGCACGAGGCGCTGTTTTCAGATGCGTTCACGGCCGAAGGCATCGAGACGATCGACATCGCCAAGGCGCTGATCGACGAGGGATACCATCCGATGACGATGTATTTCCCGCTGGTCGTGCATGGCGCTATGCTGATTGAGCCGACGGAGTCGGAATCGAAGGCAGAGCTGGACCGTTTCTGTGATGCGCTGGAATCCATCGCCCGGCGTGCGGCGCAGGGTGACGAGACGCTGAAAGGCGCACCCTACCTTGCCCCGATGCAGCGTCTTGATGAGACGAAAGCGGCGCGCAAGCCGGTGCTGAAATGGGTAGAGCCCGCGGTCGCGCCGCAGGTTGCAGCCGAATAGGTTCTGGCCGATCGTTCAGGCGGGGGCTGGCTGCGGCTGGCCCCGGCGGAACAACTTCTTGCGCAGGCGCCCGAACAGGATGGTCACCGGCTGCTCGTAGAAGCGATAACTGAGCGCTGAAGCGGTGACCGTCAGGACAAGGCCGAGAACCGCGAAGGTGATGTTGTCCAGACCACCCGCGTGTCCCAGCCTGAAAAACGGGGCGAGGCTTTCGGATTGTCCGATCCGTTCGAAAATCTTTTGCAACGCGCCTAGGACGAGCAGGTGGCAGAGATAAAGTGAGAATGACCAGTCACCGACCCGGATCGCTCCATCGAACAGGCGCCTGAAGACGGATCGTATCCGCTGCAACCGGTCTGGTGCGCGTTGCCCCAGAAGCCAGCCGGACCAGATCACAATGGCCATGGTGATTGCTCCAACTGAAACAGTCAGGATCATGGCATCCCGCCGGGCGGCTTCCGGGCTGGTCCTGTCCAACCCAGTGAGCTGATAAAGTGAGACCATGACGAGGGCGCCAATCAGTGCGGGAATCAGCCAGGCGTGCCGCTTGGTCATGTCGAGTCCGGCACAACCATAGACAAGAAGGCCGCAAGGCAGGCCGTACGAGAACACCCGGCCCCACTGCAGCAGGAATGCGTTTCCAGCTCCCTCATAGCATAAGGCCGCCAACAGCCACAAAGTTGCGACCAGGGTCAGGATTCCGCTGCGCCAGACCAGGCCTTTCGTTACCGCCAGGCCAATGACTGCGCCCAGAGTGAATTCCAATGTCATCGGGTGAACGGCCAGCGACAAAAAGGTCGTCGCGGTTGGGCGTGAGTAGCCCAGCAGCGCGCCGCTGATGACGAGGACACTCCATATGGCCAGAAGGAGAGGCAGCCATCTGCGGGGCATCAGAAGGAACAGCGTGAAGACGAGGTAGAAATAGACTTCGTGGATGAGGGTCCAGCCCACATTCAGCACCGGAAACGGCTCCTGTGGGATCAGAAGGAAAGACTTCACCAGATACGGCACCATCGGATGTCCGAATGCCGCCTTGTGCCAGCCCTCACTTTGTCCACTGACCCCGTGGGCGGCCAGCATGTAGATCGTCATACATCCGGCAAAGGCCCACCAGACAGGATAGATCCGGGTGACCCGGGCGAAGAGGAAAGAGGCGGCAGGCTTCCACCCGGTCAAACCATCGCGTGTGACGAACACCATGATGAAGCCGGAGATTACGAAAAACAGGTCGACCCCGGCAAAGCCATTCGCAAAAAGTCCACCGACAAGCGGCTGCTCGGTCAGGCCATTCGCGGCAATGCCTTTGATTTCAAAGGCCCGGGCGTGAAGTAAGACGACCAGCAGCGCCGCGACGCCGCGAAGCGCCTGGATGGACTGCAATTTCATATCGGCCTCGCTGTCCGGCGCCCCCCCGGCGGTCAATTTCTAAGCAGGGTGTAGCAACCGGGCAACGTGGTTGCCAGAGTTTGGACACATGGAAGTGATTTTACTTGGCAATGAAATTGCTCTGAACCCATATCCCCTTCATGTCTTCTACTGAACCGCCCATGACTGACTCACCTGCCGGCTCTTTGCGCAAACCGATCGATTCGGCTCGCAAGCATGTCCAAGGCTTTTTCCGCCAGATGCTGGCTGTGGTGGGGCTGATGCATATTGCGATTGCGATCCCGGTGGGCCTGGCGACGCCGTTCCTGCCGATCGGCTTGCCGATTGCGATCATCGGTGTGATCCTGCTTGGACGGAACTCCGACTGGGGCCGCCGGTGGATGGAAGGTGTCATGGCGCGCCATCCCCGCCTGGAGCGGTTTGCGCCCAACTGGATGATGCGGCTCGTCTTTGGCCGCGACAAACGGACCAATGTGAAAAGTCGCGCGGACTGATTTCTGTCCCACGGCTTGCGGCGTGTTCTGATCCGCGCTCTATGGGGCCGGCACGAAACGGGAAAAACCGGGGCGAATTATTATGACCAAGTGGAACTGGGTGGCGCTTGCAGCGACCGCCGTATTTCTTGCCGCATGCGGTGGCGGTGATGACAGCGGCGAGCCGTCGATCAAACCGTTTACACCGAATGAACCGTTCAATCCCGATCCTTACCCCTCGACTTACAGCGCCTATCCCAACGCGCCGGTGTTGATCACCAATGCCACGATCCTGGACGGAGAAGGCGCGAAGATCGAAGGGGGCAGTCTGCTCCTGCAGGACGGAAAGGTTGCTGCCATCGGCACTGACCTGAAGGCACCGGAGGGCGCGACGGTCATCGACGCAGCTGGCCGCTGGGTGACACCGGGTATCATCGATAATCACAGCCACCTCGGCGCCTATCCGTCTCCCTCCGTTTCGGCGCATCAGGATGGCAACGAAATTTCCGGTCCGGTCACCGCAGAAGTATGGGTTGAGCATGGTGTCTGGCCACAGGATCCCGGGTTTGGCCGGGCTCTTGCCGGGGGCGTGACATCCCTTCAGGTTCTGCCGGGCAGTGCCAACCTGTTTGGCGGACGCGGCATCACCCTGAAGAACGTGCCAGCGCGTACGGTGCAGGGCATGAAGTTTCCGGCGGCGCCATATACGCTGAAAATGGCCTGCGGGGAAAACCCGAAGCGCGTGTATGGCTATGGCAACGGGACGATTCCGGGCGGCGCGCCTTTTTCCCGGATGGGGAACATGGCTGGCTACCGGGCCGCCTGGATCAAGGCGGCCGAGTACAAGCGCAAATGGGACAAGTATTCCGCCGAGGGCGGCGAGATGCCATCCCGCGATCTCGAACTCGATACGCTGGCAGGCGTGCTGGCGGGTGAGATCCTGGTTCACATGCACTGCTACCGTGCTGACGAGATGGCGCAGATCATGGATCTGTCGAAGGAGTTTGGTTACAAGGTCACCTCTTTCCACCACGCCGTGGAGAGCTACAAGATTGCCGACAAACTGGCGGACTATGGTGCCTGTTCCTCCATGTGGGCGGACTGGTGGGGCTTCAAGATGGAAGCCTATGACGGCATCCCTGAAAACATTCCGATGGTTCATAATGCCGGGGCCTGCGCGATCGTGCATTCCGACAGCGACATCGGCATTCAGCGCCTGAACCAGGAAGCGGCCAAGGCCTGGGCCGACGGCAAGCGCGTCGGTATAGATGTGCCCATTGAAGAGGCCTGGGAATGGCTCTCGCTGAACCCGGCAAAGTCGCTCGGCATTGATGCGCGGACTGGCTCCCTGAAGCCCGGAAAGATGGCCGATGTGGTGATCTGGTCCGGCAATCCGTTCAGCGTCTACTCCAAGGCCGATCAGGTCTATATTGATGGCGCCCTGATGTATGACCGCGCTGACGAATCCGCGCGTCCTGTCAGGGACTTTGAACTCGGCCAGCCAGGCGAAGGAGACCTGAAATGATCCGCAAGCTGATGGCAAGCGCTGCAATTGCGGCTGTGGCCGCGCTCGGCGCTTCGGCACAAACCTATGTGATCGAGGGCAAGAAAGTGTGGACCGGCACCGATGCCGGTACGATCGAGAATGGGGTCGTGGTTATCCGCAATGGCACGATCATGTCGGTCGGTCCGTCCGGCGCGACGAAACCGGAAGGTGCTGAAGTGATCAGCGCCGAATGGGTGACGCCCGGTCTCATCTCGGCTTTTTCCCGGACAGGGATCATCGAAGTCGATGCGGAAGACTCGACCAATGATGCCGTCGCCGCCATGTCAGGGTTTTCCGCCTCGCTGGATGCCTCCGACGGGTTCAATCCGGATGACACTGCAGTGGATGTCAGCCGGCTTGGCGGCGTGACGCGCATTGCCGTTGCGCCGCAGCCGTCGACCAACCTGTTTGCCGGTCAGGGCTTTATTGCCGATACGAGCGGCGCGCAGGACACCGACCTGACGCCGAAGGCTTTCACCTTCATCACGCTCGGCGAAGGCGGGGCAGGGCTGGCCGGTGGATCGCGTCCGGCGGCCTGGGCTCAGTTGCGGGCAGCCTTCGATGACGCGCGTGCATACCCGGCCCGCTACATTGCGGGCGGTGAAGGGGATGCTTTGTCCCGCCGGGATGCGGAGGCCCTCGCGCCAGCTGCACGCGGACGCCAGCTCATCCTGATTGATGCGCGTAGCGCGACCGACCTGAACGCTGTGATGGACCTTGCCGAGTCGAACCGGAATCTGAGAATTGCCATTCTCGGCGCCGATGAGGGGTGGCGTGTCGCAGATCGGCTGGCGGAGCTGAATATTCCGGTCATTGTCGACGGGTTCTCAAACCTGCCTTCAAGCTTCTCGCAGCTTGCGGCGACGCAGGAAAATGCGGCGCGTCTCGATGATGCAGGTGTTGAGGTCGCGATCGTCAACCTTGATGACTCGACGCATCTGGCCCGCCTGATGACGCAGATTGCCGGCAATGCCGTGGCTAATGGTATGGACTGGAACGATGCTATGAAGGCGCTAACTGTAACGCCTGCATCCATCTACGGATTGTCTGGGTATGGAATTCTGGCGCCCGGCGCTCATGCCGATGTCGTTGCATGGGACGGTGATCCGCTGGAGGTGACCTCGAACACTGATGCGGTCTTCATTGATGGGGAGCCGCAGGAGATGACCTCGCGCCAGACAGAGCTGCGTGATCGTTACCTGTCGCTGGATCAGGCGGACCGCCCCTATGCCTATGTGAAGCCATAGGGGCCGGAAGTGATCAGCTGGCGCTGGCGCCTGCGTTCAGGGCATTGATCAGGTCCGCCGTCACCGTACCCGTTACAGGCAGGTTGTTGGCGCGCTGATAATCACGGATCGCGGTGGCCGTTCCATCCCCCATGATGCCATCGGGCGTACCGGCCGCGTAGCCGAGAACGTTCAGGGCTTTCTGGATCGCCTGAACCTGCAGCGGATTGCCTATATTCCATGACTGGGCCCCGAAGCGGCCATTGGCAATCGCGTTGGCCGGTGCAGGCTGCCAGGTTGCGGCGCGGCTGCGAGCTTGTGCGGCGGCTTCCGGGGAAACACGTTCCATCAGCTCAGAAATCTTTGCCGGTGCACCGCCGTCACCATTGCGGTTGGCGACGTCGAACCAGAACAGGGATTCGGTCAGGTTCGGGCTGATGCCGAGACCTTGCTCATAGAGGACGCCGAGATTGTACTGGCTGTCGACCACACCATATTCGGCCCCCTTGCGGAACCATTCCACAGCGCCGGCATAAGTTTGCTCACCACCTTCCCCTTCCGCCATGAAGACGGCCAGGTCGTGCATGGCTTTCACATTTCCGCCGGTGGCCGCTTTCTCCGTCCATTCCCGTGCAAGGGAAAGATCTTTTGGAACCCCGGTGCCGCGCTCGTGTAGCTTGGCGAGCGTGTATTGTGCGATGGGAAGGCCCTTCTGCGCGGCCTTGCGCATCAGTGCCGCGCCATCGGCATAGTCCCCCGAGGTCAGCTTTTCCTGAGCCAGTTGATACTGCGCGATATAGTTGCCAGATGCTGCCGCCGCCTGAACGGTAACGACGGGCGGAATCGGAGCATACTGTGCCTCAGCAGGCGGCGTTGCCGATTCACCGAAGAGGTCTTCTATCGTTGCCGCTACGGACCGCTCATCTGCTTCAGCCGTCTCTTCGGCGGTCGCGAGCGAGGCGGCCGCTACGTCGTTTGTGCCCGGATCAACATAGGTGCTGACCGGCGCAGACTGGACTGGCGCGTCCTGCTTGCCCCGGATGTAAAGGTAACCGCCCGCGGCCACGCCTGCGACAGCAACAGCCGAGGCCGCCGCGATCAGGGGCAGGCGGCTGGATCCGGCGGACGCCATCCGGACCAAAGGCCGCCCGGAGGGGCTGACTGTTTGCGTGTTGCCTTTGCCAAAGCTCGCCGCCATGGCAGCTTTGCGCGCACGTGTCAGGTAATCGGCGGTGTCGGCGTCGAGTTGCTTATCAGCCCCTTCAGCGGGAGCGACATCACTGGGGACTGGTACTGCGGCCACGGGGACTTCTGGCTCATCCTCAGAGGAGTCGGCGGCGGGGAGGTCGATTGCTTCAAACTCTTCTTCGTCGAAGATATCGGATTCCCGCGCCTCGGTATGGGCATCGTCGAGGCCTTCAAGTCCGTCCAGCGCTTCCTTGGAGGCGACGAAGCCGTCTTCACTTTCCTCGTTGAACAGATCCGAGGTCTCGCCTGGCCTTGTTTCCTTTTCTGCTTCGGCCTCCATGGTGGCGAAGCTCAGGCCTTCGACAGCGGCGCGGATCTCGTCGAAATAATCTTCGAATGAGTCCTCCGTTTCCGCCTGAGTGTCATCGCCTGGCTCGGAATTCCAGGACTCGAGACCGGCCTCAAAGTCTTCGGCAACGGGGGCATCTTCGACGGGGGCTTCCGCGTAGTTTTCTTCGGCTTCGAACGCGACACCATCGTCGGCCTCTGAAGCCTTAGACTCTGCGTCGGGCAGGGGGGGATCGGTTTCGTCCGCCGGTTCAATCCGTGAGCCCGGCTCTTCAGCACCCAAATCGGCAAAGGCGTCGAATGTGTCGAAGTCTTCAAAGCTGTCGAGTTCAGATGGTGTATCAAAGGCTTCGAACTGGCTGTCTGACAATGGATTATCATCGATGTCAGCCAGGCTGGCGGGGACGCTGTCCAGTTCTGCCGTCGCACCGGGGGGCGGCGTGTTGTCTTCCAGGCTTTCGAGGCGGGCCGCCAGCATGGCGATGGCCTTCTGTACCGGTGACACGGATTCATTGGCCTGCGATTGCATGTGTTCCAGGCGCTCGGAGACACCGGCGAGCGCATCAGAAAGACGGGCATCGGCTTTCTTCCGGTTTTCATCGACCTGTTCGGCCAGCGCCTTGATCGCCTCATTCTGGCGCAGCTGCAGGCGATTATTGGCGGCGGCAACCTGATCGCCGATCTGCTCAATCGCTTCAGCGCTGCGGGCCTCACCCTCATTGACCCGCTGAGTCAGGTTTTCGGCAAGTTCATCGATCCGTTCACTGACCGTATTGCCAAGACGCTCGATTTCTTCGCGCACGGCTTCGCCCGTGGCGGCATCACTGCGTTCTTCCACTTCACGCAGCCGGGTATCAAACGTCTCGTTGAGCGTTCCGACCTGCGCTGAGACTTGCTCGATGGCGCTGGCCTGACGCGCTTCATTGGCGTCCAGTTGCTCCTGCATGCCGCTGAGCGTTTCCTTCACTTCAGCGACGGCATCCTGTCCGGAGGTCGCTGCCGTGCGCGAAATTTCTTCTGCCAGCTCCTGGCGGACGGCATCAACCGTCTCACGTACGGAGGACATCATGTCTTCGAACCGGGCTTCAAACTCGCTCCGCAATTGGTCAGCGAGTTCTGGAGCGACCTTGCTGGCAACGTCGCCGATCCGCTCATCGAGACTTGAGACCGTTGTTTCGAGATTCTTCAACGCCGAGTCCGTCGTGGTTTCCGCGCGCGTCAGCCGGTTCTGGATCTGATCGAACCGCATATCCAGGGAATCGAGCGCGCCGGAGACATCGGTCTCAATGGCCTCCACACGCGTTTCGGTGGCTTCCAGCCGTTCTGCCCGGTCGCTGACGGCGTTGAGGCGCTCCTGAACTTCCGTTTCGAGGCCGTCCATGCGTTCGGAAACCTGACGTGCCACGCCGGCGGCGCGCAGCGCGGCCTGTTCGATGCCCTGTTTGATCTGTTCGGCGGTGTCAGTCCGGGTGGTCTCAACCCGGGTTTCCATGGCCTCGACGCGTTCGATGATGTCCATGAAACCGGATTCGACCCGGCCCTTGATCGCCTGGGTTTCCTGTTCGGCAAGTTCGCTCTCTTCATAGACGTGGCTGGCCAGCTTGCCGAGCGCACTTTCGAGGGCTTTCATGGCCTCAAGGTTTTCCTGCTGGGAATCGTCTTCTTCCAGCCGCCGGACCTTTTGCTTCAGGGCATTGTGGGTTTCGCGCAGCTGGTCGATGACGCCTTCGACATGACCGGCAATCGCTGCTGTTGTTTGCTGGGTGTCTTCCAGCCGGCCCACCAGATCATGGATCGTGTCGTCCATGCTGGTGATTGCCATGGCCGAGCGGGCCTCGGTGGCTTCGATCCGGCGTGTCAGTCGCTCAAGCGCTTCGTCAGCCGAGCCGGACCGTGGACGGCGGGCATCGGCCGGGCCAGGCACTTCATTGGGCTGGCGGCCCTCAGCAGGGGCTTTCATCAGCCGGTCGAGGTATTCGCCCAGGGTCAGTCCTTCCGAGCGGGCGGCCTCTCTCGCGGCTTCGCGGGCGCGTTGGTCGATGCCCTTCGCCGCCACTGTGCCTGACTGACTCATCCCCGTACTCCTGACAGCCAATCCGCCCGCATCGGTTAACGAAACAGGCAGATTTGTTCATATTCCCCATGTCTGATGGCAGGCGTCTCCTTAAGGGGAGGTTAAAGGTAAAGATTTCCGCTTAATCTGATAACTGTGGGGTAATTTCCGGCTAATTGGCCCGGAGCGCCTGAACGGCGCAAAATTTATTCGGGGGTTACGTTGACGTTCGCGTAAGCTTTGATCTAAGTTGACCCTATGTCACACAAGCACCCCTCGATTTCCGCTGCAGATTCCCGCACCTACACAATCTCTGAACTCGCCCGGGAGTTCGGGGTCACGCCACGGGCTCTGCGTTTCTATGAAGACAAAGACATGCTGCACCCGGCGCGTGACGGCATGATGCGGGTTTATTCAAACCGTGACCGCGCCCGGCTGACGATCATTGTCCGCCTCAAGCGCCTTGGTTTGCCGCTGGCCGACATCCGCGAGATCCTTGATCTCTATGCGCTGAATGACGGAAAACGGGCGCAGACGCGCATGATGCTGGAGAAATTCCGCAAACAGGTCAAAGAGCTGGAAATCCAGCGGGAAGATATCGACACCGCGCTCGGAGAACTCCGCAAAGGGATCGTCTGGCTGGAGGGCTTGGTTGATCAGGTCGGCCCCACCGAAGAAGGCAAGCGCCAAGCCGCCGCCTATGAGGCTGTGGCACGTCGGCAGCTTGACGAAGTCTGATTTGTAAGGCGGGTTTCCGCCATATTAGAAAGACCTTTCCAGAAGGGCGCGCTACGAAAGTGGTAGACGCCCTTCACGCTTTACAGGACCCGCAAAGATGCCTCGTTACGACGCCCCCATCCGCGACATGCGCTTCATTCTTCAGGAAGTGCTGCAGATCCAGAATTATTCGAACCTGCCGGGTTTCGAGGAAGTGACACCCGATCTGGTCAGCGCAATTCTCGAGGAAGGCGGCAAGTTCGCCAAGGAAGTGCTTTATCCGCTGAACGCTATTGGTGACCGCCAGGGCTGTGTTCGCAGCGACGATGCAAGCGTGAAAACACCGGATGGCTTCCCGGATGCCTACAAGCAGCTGGTCGAAGGTGGCTGGCCGCTTCTCTCGGTGGACCCGGAAATGGGCGGGCAGGGCCTGCCGCATGTTGTGAACATCGCATGGACCGAGATGGTCTCATCGTCGAACATGGCGTTCGGCATGTATCCGGGGCTCACCCATGGCGCATTTCAGGCACTGATGGCTGGTGGCTCCGATGAGCTGAAGGCGAAGTACGGCCCGAAAATGGCGTCGGCCGAGTGGGCCGGTACGATGAACCTGACCGAGCCGCAGTGCGGCACTGATCTGGGGATGATCAAGACGAAAGCCGTCCCCCAGGAGGACGGCACCTACAAGATCACTGGCCAGAAGATCTGGATCTCCGGTGGTGAGCAGGACCTGACGGACAATATCATCCATCTCGTTCTGGCGCGCATTGAGGGCGCCCCGGAAGGGATCAAGGGGATCTCTTTGTTCCTGGTGCCAAAGTACATGGTGGCAGAAGACGGCTCCATCGGCGAACGCAATGACTGTTCCTGCGGTGGTCTCGAAGAAAAGATGGGCATCCACGGCAACGCGACGTGCGTGATGAATTATGATGGCGCGACCGGTTTCCTCGTTGGCGAGGAGCATAAAGGTATGCGCACCATGTTCGTGATGATGAATGAAGCGCGCCTCGGCGTTGGCCTTCAGGGGCTGTCGCAAGCTGAGCTGGCCTATCAGAACGCCGCCGACTTTGCCCGCGACCGCATTCAGGGCCGCTCGCTCACTGGCGCGCAGGCCACCGACAAGCCGGCCGATCCGATCATTGTACACCCTGATGTGCGCCGCATGCTGCTCGACCAGAAAGCCTTCATTGAAGGCGCTCGGGCATTCACCTACTGGACCGCGTTCCAGGCTGACTTGCAGCACAAGTCGCCGGACGAAAGTGTGCGCGAGAAGGCGGGCGACTACATGGCGCTGCTGACGCCGGTGGTGAAAGCCTATCTGACCCACAAAGGCTATGAGTGCGCGAATACCGGTCTGCAGCTGCATGGTGGATCGGGCTTCACCCGTGAATGGGGCATGGAGCAGATTGTCCGCGATTGCCGGATCACGACCATCTATGAAGGCACGAACGGCGTTCAGGCGCTGGACCTTGTCGGGCGCAAACTCGCCGCGAATGGTGGCCGGGCTGTGTTCTCCTTCTTCACGGAAGTGGACGAATTCATCGCTGCGAACGAGGGCAATGAAGACATGGCGCTGTTCATTGAAGGACTGCAGTCCATCAAGACGCAGCTGCAGGAGGGCACGATGTGGCTGATGCAGAACGGCATGTCGGACTTCAACAATGCCGGCGCGTCCAGCCACGATTATCTGCACCTGTTCGGCCTGACGGCGTTGGCCTTCATGTGGGCCCAGATGGCGAAGACCGCGCTGGAGAAGAAGGGCAAGGAACCGTTCTACGAGACCAAGCTGATGACCGGACGCTACTTCGTTGAGCGCCTGCTGCCGGATGGTGCGGCTCACCTCGCAAAAGTGAAGACCGGGGCGGCGCCAGTGATGGCGCTCCACGCTGACGATTTCTAAGGCGGAATTTTCCCGTTTTTGATTGTCTCGAGCCTGTCGTGGGGATGTGCTACACTCCCTGCGGCAGGCTGCGGCAAAATTTACCCTGAATCCGCGCAGGTCTTACGTTGCGGCAGGACTGGGAAAGCCCCCGGCGGCTCGCTACATGTTTACGTGAACGTAAGCGGCAATCGCCGGCTTACGACCTATATATATGGGAAGCCGGAGACCCGACATGCAACAGAGCCCGCTGAATGTACCTAAAGCTGCCTGGCGGCAGGATGAGGAACTCGACATTTTCTCTGACGCGGTTGGCCAGTTCTTCGAGAAAGAATGTGTGCCCCACGTCCAGGACTGGCGCAAGGCTGGCATCGTGCCCCGCGAGATCTGGACCAAGGCAGGCGAAATGGGCCTGCTCTGCGCATCGACCCCCGAAGAATATGGCGGCGCGGGCGGTGACTTCCGCCATGAGGCCGTCATCATCGAACAACAGCAGTGGAAGGGGATCGATGGTTTCGGCATCACGCTGCACAACGCGATCGTCGCGCCTTATATCTCCGCCTATGGCAGCGAAGAGCAGAAACAACGCTGGCTGCCGCGCATGGCGACGGGTGAACTGGTTACAGCCATCGCGATGACGGAGCCGGGCGCCGGGTCAGACCTTCAGGGGATGAAGACCACGGCCAAAAAGGACGGCAATGAATACGTCATCAACGGATCGAAAACCTTCATCACCAACGGCCAGACCGCGAACCTGATCCTCGTTTGTTGCAAGACCGATCCGGCGCTGGGCGCCAAAGGCATCTCCATTGTGTGCGTTGAAACCGACGAGGTCGAAGGCTTCGAGCGCGGTCGCAATCTGGAAAAGGTCGGCCAACATGCGGCTGACACATCCGAGCTGTTCTTCAACGACGTACGCGTGCCGACCTCGGCCCTGCTTGGTGAGGAAGAAGGCAAGGGCTTCATCCAGCTGATGCAGAAACTGCCTCAGGAACGCCAGATCATCGGTCTTCAGGGCGTCGGTATGATTGAGCGCGCGATCCACGAAACCGTGGAATATGTGAAGAACCGCAAGGCTTTCGGCGGCACGATCTTCGATTTCCAGAACACCCAGTTCAAGCTCGCCGAGTGCAAGACCGAAGCGACGGTCGCCAAAGTTTTTGTTGATCACTGCACGGAGCTTCTCCTTAAGGGGGAACTCGATGCGGCGACGGCCTCAATGTCGAAATACTGGGTCAGCGATCTTCAGTGCAAGATCATCGACGAGTGTCTGCAACTGCATGGCGGCTTTGGCTATATGGACGAATATCCCATCGCTCAGATGTACGCTGACGCCCGCGTCCAGCGCATCTATGGCGGCGCCAACGAAGTGATGAAAATGCTGATTGCGAGGACCCTCTAGTCTGACATGCCCGACAGTGACCTCATTCGTGACGTGTTTCCGACGCCAAGCCCCAGCTCGACGTCGCTTGGTTTCGAGCTTCTTGCGCTCGACATGAAAGAGCTGACGACACGTGTGCGCTTTGAAGGCCGGCCGGAATTCTGCAATCCGGCCGGTGTCATCCAGGGCGGCTATCTTGTCGCCATGATGGATGATACGATCGGCATGCTGGCGGGCATGAAAGCCGGCAAGACGAAATTGCCTTCGACGGTGGACCTGCACACGCACTTTCTCCGCCCTGTTCGCAAGGGAGCCATCGAAGTGGCCGCCCGCCTGCGCAATGTCGGCCGGGCGATGTTGTTCGCCGAAGCCGAACTCTACGATTCCCGCGGCAAGGAAGCTGCCCGCTCCACCGCGAGTCTGACCCTCAATCCGGTTTTGAAGCCGGTCATTTGATACAGTTTGAGAAGGAGCCTCTCATATGACTGAAGCCTATATCTACGACGCGGTCCGTACGCCGCGCGGCAAAGGCAAGAAAAGTGGTTCGTTGCACGAAATCACGTCGCTTAGCCTTGCCACGCAAGTGCTGCAGGCCATCCGTGAACGTAATGAACTCGACACATCCAAGGTTGACGATGTGGTTCTTGGCTGCGTTTCGCCGATCGGCGAGCAGGGGGCGGACATCGCCCGCGTGGCGGTGCTGAACGCAGACTATGCCGAAACGACCGCCGGTGTTCAGGTCGACCGTTTCTGCGCTTCCGGTCTGGAAGCCTGCAACATGGCTGCCTCCAAAGTGATGACCGGCGAAGCCGACATGGCGATCGGCGGTGGTGTCGAATCCATGAGCCGGGTGCCCATGGGCGCCTCCGGCGGTGCGTGGTCGACCGATCCGCAAATCGCCCTGAAAACATACTTCTCGCCGCAAGGCATCGGTGCCGACACGATCGCCACCAAGTACGGTTTTTCCCGCGATGACGTCGACGCGTTCGCTGTGGAAAGCCAGAAGCGCGCCGCAACAGCCTGGAAAGAAGGCCGCTTTGCGAAGTCCATCGTTCCGGTCAAGGATCAGATGGGCGGTATCCGCCTGGATCATGACGAGCATATGCGCCCCGACGCAGACATGCAGTCGCTTGCTGGCCTTAACCCGTCTTTTGCCGGGATGGGCGCGATGGGCTTCGATGAAGTCATCAAGCAGCGCTATCCGGAAGTCGAGAAGATCAATCACGTGCACCACGCGGGCAACTCTTCCGGCATCGTGGATGGTGCGTCTGCCGTCCTCTTCGGATCCAAGGAAATGGGCGAGAAATTTGGCCTCAAGCCGCGCGCGCGCGTCAGAGCCATGGCATCCATCGGCTCCGAGCCGGGCATCATGCTGACCGGTCCGACCTATGTGTCGCAGAAAGTTCTGAAGAAGGCCGGTATGAACCCGGAAGACATCGATCTTTATGAACTGAACGAAGCCTTCGCTTCGGTCGTCCTTCTGATGATGCAGAACCTGAATATTCCGCACGAAAAGATGAATGTGAACGGCGGCGCAATCGCCATGGGCCACCCGCTCGGCGCAACCGGTGGCATGATCCTCGGCACGATGGTCGACGAGCTTGAGCGTTCGGGCAAGGAAACGGCCCTGATCACGCTGTGCGTCGGCGCCGGCATGGGCACCGCCACGATCATCGAACGCGTCTAATCCTTACACAGAATAATCGGAATAAAGTATCATGAAACTCGAGACATTTGGTTGGGACATCGACGCAGACGGCATCGCACACGCTGTTTTCGACGTGCCAGGCCGCAGCATGAACACGCTGACCGGCAAAGCCATTGCGGACATTATCGCGATTGCTGACGAAGTTGCTTCCAACGACGATATCAAGGGCCTGGTCATTTCCTCCGGTAAGCCGAGCGGCTTCTGCGCCGGGGCGGACCTGGGTGAAATGGGCGACCGCGCTGGTGGCGGCGAAAAGAAAGACCTCTCCGAAGCGGAGCTGAAGAAGCAGCAATTCGATCAGGGCTTTGCTCTGAACGGCACCCTGCGCAAGCTGGAAACATGTGGCAAGCCGGTGGCCGTGGCGCTGAATGGCCTCGCCCTTGGCGGTGGTCTGGAAGTGGCGCTTGCCTGTCATTACCGCGTTGCCGCGAATGACAATCCGAAGCTACAGTTCGGTCTGCCGGAGGCCAAGATCGGTCTCCTGCCGGGTGCCGGTGGAACGCAGCGCCTGCCGCGCCTGGTTGGCATTCAGACAGCCCTGCCGCTGATCCTTCAGGGCAAAAGCTTCAAAGCCGAAGAAGCGCTTTCCATGGGCGTGGTGCAGGAACTTGCCCCGTCTTCGGAAACCGTTGAAAAGGCCAAAGCCTGGGTCAAAGCAAACCCGACCGCTAAGGCGCCGTGGGACGAAAAGGGCTTCAAAGTGCCTGGCGGCGTCCCGCACAAATCCCCGGGTGCCGGTCAGGTCGCTACGATGTCCAACATGATGCTGGCGTCGAAAACCTACGGGAACTATCCGGCCCAGAACAATATTCTGTCCTGCATTTACGAAGGCATTCAGGTGCCGATCGATGCTGGCCTGCGTATTGAAACGCGCTACTTCATTAACACCCAGCAGCGCCCGGAAGCCAAGGCAATGATCCGTTCACTGTTCCTGTCGATGCAGGAACTGTCGAAAGGGGCAAACCGCCCGGCAGGCCATCCAAAGACCGAGTTCAAGAAAATCGCTGTCATTGGTGCTGGCCTGATGGGTGCTGGCATTGCCTACGTCCAGGCGAAAGCGGGCATCCCGACCGTGCTGGTCGATGTCTCGAAAGAGAATGCTGAGAAAGGCAAGGACTACTCCCGCCGCCTCGTCGACAAGGACGTGTCGCGCGGCAAGTCCACGAAAGAGAAGGGCGATGCTCTGCTCGATCTGATCACCACGACGGATTCCTATGACGATGTCAAAGGCGCTGATCTTGTGATCGAAGCCGTGTTTGAGAATGAAGAGCTGAAAGCCAAGATCACCGGGATGGCCGAAGCCGTTCTGGACGAGGATGCCGTCTTCGGTTCCAACACGTCGACCCTGCCGATCACCGGCCTTGCCAAGGCGTCGAAGCGCCCTGAGAATTTCATCGGCATTCACTTCTTCTCGCCGGTGGAACGTATGGGGCTTGTGGAGATCATCTCCGGCAAGGAAACCAGCGAAGCCACGCTCGCCAAGGCGGTCGACTATGTGCTCGCCATCCGCAAGACACCGATCGCTGTGAACGACAGCCGCGGCTTCTACACTTCGCGCTGCTTCGGCACCTATACGCGCGAAGGCATGGAAATGCTGGCTGAGGGCATCAAGCCTGCGATCATCGAGAATGTCGGCCGCCAGTGCGGTATGCCGATGGGTGCACTTGAAGTGTCCGACTCTGTCGGTCTCGACACCGCCCTGAAAGTGACGCGTGCGACAGCTGAAGCTGCGGGCGTGGATCTGCAGAGCGATGACCGGACCCAATTCCTCGCCTGGCTGGTGGAAGACCAGGGCCGCGTAGGCCGCAAGGCTGGCAAGGGCTTCTACGACTATAACGAGAAGGGCAAGCCGGAACGCCTGTGGCCCGACATCAACAAGATGATCGAAGTGAAGGTGGACGAATGCCCGCCGGACATGAAACAGGAGCTGACCAATCGCTTCCTCGTCCGTCAGGCCATCGAAGTGGCGCGCTGCTTTGATGAAGGCGTGATCACCGATGCCCGCGACGCCGACATCGGTTCGATCCTGGCCTGGGGCTTTGCGCCGTTCACGGGTGGTTGCTGCTCCTATGTCGACCTGATCTGGGGCATCAAGGAATTCGTTGCAGAGGCCGATCGCCTCGCCGCCAAGTATGGCGAACGCTTCGAGCCGCCGGCTGTCCTGCGCGACATGGCCGCCAAGGGCGAAGGCTTCTACGACCGCTTCCCGCCCGCCGGGACGAAGGCGAAAGCCGCCGCCTAGGCGCAAGGGTTTCAGCCCAATAGAAAAGGCCGGAGCATTGCTCCGGCCTTTTTGTTTTTGTGGATGACTTCGCGGCCTTACTTCCGGGCGCGGGCCCACCAGCCGGTGCGGCGGGGGGCGTCAGGTTTCTTGTCTTTCGACGGTTCGGGCTCTGCTTCCGGTGTAGGCTCCTGCTTGGTAGCGCTTTCGTCCATGTGGGCGACGACCGCTTCCGCTTCGACTTCCGCTTCCACCGTATCGGCCGCTTGTGCTGCGACATCGGCGGGCATCACTTCAGGTTCCGGCAGCGCTTCAGCTTCAGCCTTCTGTTTGGTCGCAGGCGCTTCGGCTTTCGGCTCTTCGGCAGGTGCCGTGTCCGCAACCGCTTCATCGGCTGGTGCTTTGTCCTGAGTATCGGATTTGCGAGTGCGGGACCGGCGGGTGCGTTTTGGCTTGGGCTTGTCTTCCGCCTCTGCCTCTTCGTTTGCCTTCACTTCGGCCACAGCTTCTTCGGCGACCGATTCCGGCATGATTTCCGGTTCAGAGCTTTCCAGCGTAGCTGGCGGTTCAGCGTCCAGCATATCCGGCGCGCTGGCGGCCAGGCCATCGAGATAGGCCCCGCCATCGGCCGGCGCATTCTCGTTCTGCTCTTCCGACCCTTCGGCACGGTCTGTATTGCTGCGGCGACGGCGACGTCCACCGCGGCGACCGCGGCGGCGGCGCTTGCGCGGTGTGTCCGAATCTTCGTCGGACGAGGCGTCATTGCTGTCGCCATCATCATCGGACTCTTCGTCGTCGTCCGCGCTTTCCTCATCGAGGGCGACAATCGGGGCATCGCCATCGACGACTTCCATACCGGTTTCGCCATCGCCCTTGTTGCGGCGGCGTCCGCCACGGCGCCGGCGCTTGCGGCGGGACTTTTTCTCGTCACCGTCTTCGTCGCTGTCGGCATCGTTTTCGGAATCGGCTGTGTCTTCGTCGTCGACGCTTTCATCGTCCGCATCGGACGGAGCCGGCCTGGACGGTTTCTGCAGCGAGCGCGGCTGTTTGCGCTTCTTCGGCTTGGCGTTCTGGTCGCGCTCGGCATCGATCGTGAAATCGCCCGGCAGCATTTCTTCGGAGGAGTGGATGGAGACCGCAAAACCGGCCATCCGCTCAATCTCGATCAGCGCTTCGCGTTTGTTGTTCAGGATGTAGAGCGCGACATCCGTCGGGGCCTTCACCGAGATCGCCTTCAGGCCGCCTGTGGCGGCGCGGGCCTCGATCGCGCGGATCAGCTGGAGAGCAGCCGACGGGATGGAGCGGCGGCGGCCCGTGCCGTTACAGGACGGGCAGGGATCGGAAGTTGCCTGCAGGACGCCCTGGCGGCGGCGCTGCCGGGAGATTTCCATCAGGCCGAACTGCGAGATCCGGCCATGCTGAACCCGGGCGCGGTCGACCTTCAGGTGTTCTTTCAGTTTCTTCTCGACGGCGCGGTTGTTCTTGTTCTCATCCATGTCGATGAAGTCGATCACGATGAGGCCAGCCAGGTCGCGCAGGCGCATCTGGCGGCAGGCTTCCTCAGCGGCTTCCAGGTTCGTGCGGGTTGCCGTCTGTTCGATGTTCCGCTCACGCGTGGCCTTGCCGGAGTTCACATCGATCGCCACCAGCGCTTCGGTCTGGTTGATGACCAGATAGCCGCCGGATTTCAGCTGCACGACCGGAGAATAGATCGAATCGAGCTGTTCCTCGACCGCTTCTGAAACGAAGAGGGGATCCTCTTCCTTCCATTGCTGAACCTTCTTCGACTGGCTCGGCATGATCAGCTTGGCGAGATCTTTCGCCTCGCGATAGGCCTCTTCACCCTGAACAAGGACTTCTTCGATCTCCTTGTCGAACATGTCCCGCATGGCGCGGTGGACCAGTCCGCCTTCGGCGTTGATCAACATGGGGGCTTCGGAGGTGAGCGTCTTTTCGACGATCGTCTCCCAAAGCTTTGAAAGATAATCGTAATCGCGCTTGATCTCGGCCTTGGTGCGTTTGGCACCAGCCGTCCGCACGATCAGGCCCATGCCGTCCGGCACGTCCAGTTCGGACACGATGGATTTCAGCCGCTTGCGGTCAGAACTGTTGACGATCTTGCGGGAAATGCCGCCGCCACGGGGCGTATTCGGCATCAGGACCGAATAACGGCCTGCGAGGGAGAGATAAGTGGTCAGCGCCGCGCCCTTGGAGCCGCGCTCTTCCTTCACCACCTGCACCAGCATCACCTGCCGGCGGCGGATCACTTCCTGGATCTTGTAGCGTTTGGAGATCGACGTCCGGCTGGACTTGCGGGCCGGGCGGCGGCCAGCAGACTTGGCAGATTTCTTTTTCCGGCCGCCCTGGTCACCATTGTCGTCGTCTTCGTCATCAGCCGAGGCTTCGTCAGCCTCATCGCCGCTTTCGGAATCGTCGTCTGCCGTTGCGTCATCTTCGTCGATATCTGAATCGTCGGAGTCGTCGCCGTTTTCGGCATCGGCCGAAGCCTCGTCGTCATCATCGTCATCTTCGATGGCGGCGGCAGCCTCTTCGGCAGCTTCGCGGAGCAGGGCTTCGCGGTCTTCAGCTGGAAGCTGGTAATAGTCCGGGTGGATCTCGCTGAAGGCGAGGAAGCCATGGCGATTGCCGCCATACTCAACGAAGGCCGCCTGCAGCGACGGCTCAACCCGCGTTACCTTTGCCAGGTAAATATTGCCGCGGAGTTGTTCGTTACCAGTTGTTTCGAAGTCGAAGTCGTCGACCTGCCCATTGTTGACGATCGCCACACGGGTCTCTTCCGTGTGGGCGGCGTCGATCAGCATGAGTTTGCTCATGTAGAAGAACCTTTTGATCCGGCGCTGCTGTAACGGGCGGTTTTCGCCTCAGGCAGTCTAGCTGGCCGGTCTGAATATTGAGGGAATGGGTGCTGGCACGTCCGCCGTCATGCCGTCTTGGCGGCATTGAATAAGCGTCATTTAGGGCGGCACCCTGGTACATTTGCTCTGCTTTCCGGAGCGCGGCGCCCGCTGACCTGTATTGGGTGAGCCGGGATCGCTGGCGCGTCATAAGGAAACTTGCGTTGTAACGCGGTAATCCGGCTACGTCCCGGATAGTGCCCAATTTTCCCCGCTAAGAAAAGAGTCAAATCGTGAATTGGCTGCTGTTGCTGATTAGCTCCGGTCAATCGTGGGTTAATGTTCAGTTTGCTATGCAGGCTGTTCGTTCAGTCTTTTTAGTGTGTTCTGGTGGTAATCGTATCAACTTAATGTTGAATATTCGGTTTGTTTTTCTGGCCATTGCCGTTTGTTTCGGGGCTTTTCAGGCTCTGGGGGAGGTACGCGACGTACGTGTCGTGGGCAACGGTGCGCCAACCCGAATCACAATCTGGACCGACACGGCCCAGGATCCGAGGGCATATATGGTCGAAGGCGCCAGCGGGCGCTCGGTCGTCCTGCCCCTGCACGGTGCCGCGACAGCGCGGTCTGGCAAAGGCATGGGCGGGGTCCCGCAATGGGCTGTGACCGGGTCTGAATTGCGCTTCAGCCTCGACCGGCCGCTGATGGTGACACGGGTTCTGACCCTTCCGCCCACCGGCACAGCGACAGACCACCGGGTGATTATCGATCTCGACACCGTTTCTGGCGCCCGGTTCGCCAGCGTGGCCCGGCGCGACATGCGCCAGCTGGCCAAGGCCCTGACCGCGCGCAACGAGGCAGGCCAGCGCCGAGAGGTCGCGGCACTGAAGCCCGGAATTGGCAACAAGAAATACGTGATCGTCGTCGATGCGGGCCATGGCGGCAAAGATCCGGGCGCTCTGGCTGTGACAGGCAAGAAAGAAAAAGACATTACGCTCGCAGCGGCGCTCGAGCTCAAAAAGCTGCTGGAAGCAGACCCACGCTATGAGGTTCGCCTGACGCGGGAAACCGACACATTCATTGAGCTGGAAGACCGCGTGACACTTGCCCGGAGCTGGGGAGCAAACCTGTTCATTTCGCTGCACGCCGATGCGGCCGGCCGGGCATCCGTCTCCGGCGCGTCGGTTTATACGATTTCGGCACGGGGGGAATCCCGAATCGACAAGGAGGCCAGCAAGAATGACTGGCAGATCCCGATGGAAGACGGCACAGCCCAGTCGATCACCGGCATCCTGAAGGACCTGGTAAAGCGTGAGACCAAGACCCATTCGGCGGAGTTTGCCGAATTGCTGCTGCCAGAGCTGCAGCAGGCCGGGCCCGTGCTGCGAGATACCCACAAGAATGCAGGCTTTTATGTGCTGTTGGCACCGGATGTTCCGGCTGTCCTGCTGGAGCTTGGCTTCCTGACCAACCGGGAGGATGCGAACCGGCTGCAATCGCGATCTGGCCGCCAGAAATCTATGCGTGCTGTAAAGCGCGGCATCGATCGCTTCTTTATTCAGCAGGAAAAGCTTCTGGCGGACCGTTCCGGCTGATTCTGCGGGGAAATTCGCTTGCCGGGCCGGAAACGAACTGAGACACTTTCATGATGAGACGAACCGGGGCCGTTTCCGCATTCCTGCTGTCGCTGAGCTGTGCGGCATGTGCGTCCTATCCAGGGATCGGCGCCCACGGTTTCTCTGCCGGCTCTGCTTATGCGCCGCCTGCCGACACCGCGGCGCTGGGGGATTTCCTGGTTGCCCGCTACGCCGCGATGACCAATGACCCGCGGGAGGCTGCCCGCCGGTACGCCGCGTCTATTGATACCGCACCGGAATCTACCGGCATTGCGGAGCGCGCCGTTTATTCGGCCCTGGTGTCGGGCGACTACCCTCAGGCGGTGAAGCTTGCAAACAAGGCACATGGCGTTGGGAACTTCGGTACGCTGGTCAGGTTGACGCTCGGTATTGAGGCGATGTCCGAAGGCAAGGACGCCGAGTCGGCTGCCTATCTGGCGGAAGACGGGTTCGGCCCGTTTAACCGGACCGTGGCGCGCGGAATATCTGCATGGCGGATGCTGGAAGCGGACGGGCCGGAGGCGGCCGAAACCTATCTCCGGGACACACTGACTGGCGACCCGCGCCTCGATAGCGCCACCCTCTACATGATGGGCCTGATTCAGTTGTCAGCCAACGATGATGCAGACGCGCTGGATACATTTGAAACCTTATGGAATTCCGGGGCCCGGCTGGCGGTTGGCCTCGATGCGCACGCCCGTTTGCTGGCGGCGAATGGGGATCGTGCCCGCGCGCTGACCCTGTTGAACACGTTCCGTGACGAGGTCGGTGAAAATTCAGCTCTCGAAAGCCTGCGCAAGGAGATCCAGTCTGGCCGGGAAATTCCAGTCACGCGTCTTTCGTCCCGGCAAGGGGCGGCCCTGGCCGTATATGTCCCGGCGGCTGCCCTGATCACACGCACGGATGACGATGTCGCATCGGTCTATTTCGTGCTCGCGCTGGCCCTGGACCCGGATCTGCAAGAGGCGCGGAGCCTTTGGGCGCAGTCTCTCGAAAAAGCTGGGCGAGGCACTGAGGCGATCGCTGTTCTTGCGCAGATCCCTGAAAAGTCTCCTTATTATTCGCCGGCCCGCGGGCAGATCGCCTGGGCCCTCCTCGGGCTCGGCCGGGACGATGAGGCGGTTCAGGTCGCCCGACAGGCTCTGGCCAGGGCCCCTGACCGGGGCCTCAGCGTCCAGCTGGCGGAAATTTACCGGGCGCAGGCGCAGTACCGGGAAGCAGACCGCCTGCTGACGGCGATTATCGAGGACGATGCCCTGAAGGGACGGGAAGACTGGCGCCTCCTGTTTTCGCGCGGCGCGGCCCGCCACGCGCTGGACGACTGGGACGGCGCGGAGGCGGACCTGAAGCAGGCGCTGCAGCTTGAGCCGCACAGCCCGATGGTGCTGAACTATCTCGGCTATGCCTATGTCGATCAGGGGATTCATCTGGAGGAGGGGCTGAGCCTGATCCGCACGGCGCTGACTTATGACCCGGATTCCGGCTTTATCACCGACAGTCTCGGCTGGGCCTACTATCAGCTTGGCCGGTATGAGCTTGCGACCTACTTCCTTGAAAAAGCAGTAGAATTGGAGCCTTCAGACGCAACCCTGAACGACCATCTGGGCGACGCATACTGGCGCAGCGGGCGGAAGCTGGAGGCGAAATTTCAGTGGGAGCGGTCGTTGAAGCTGGAACCGGCAGCGCGGGAGCGGGCGCGCATCGAGGGAAAGCTGCTGAAGGGGCCGGATGAGCCTGCCGTGGTCAGGGCAGAGTCCGAACAGCCCCTGCCAAGCCGGCCTTAAATCGAATGAAAACAGATAATTACAGCGCGCTGGCCCCGGCCAAGGTGAACCTGTTCCTGCATGTCGGGCCAGTCCAGGCGAACGGCCGCCATCCGCTCGACTCGCTCGTCATGTTCGCCGGAGAAGAGGCCGCAGACCGCCTCGAAGTCATGACCAGCGATGACTTGTCCATGACCATAACCGGACCAGGCATGACCAATCCGGATCATATCGGACCAGTGGATGACAATCTCGTGCTTCGCGCGGCCAGGGCGCTGCAGGCCGAAACCGGCACCACGCAGGGCGTAAAATTCACCCTCGAGAAACACCTCCCCATTGCCGCGGGCATCGGCGGCGGCTCTGCCGATGCGGCCGCCGCGCTGCGCCTTCTGACAGACCTGTGGGGCACAGACACCGCTGCGGCTCATAAAATCGCCCCGGCGCTTGGCGGCGATGTCCCGGTCGCGCTGCAGGGCCACGCCGCGTTGATGCAGGGCGAGGGCGAGCGCATCCGCCGGGCGGCCGATTTGCCGCGCGTGCCGGCCCTGCTGGTCAATCCGGGCCTTGCCTGTCCGACGGGGCCCGTCTTCCGCGCCTATGACGAAGCAGGCGGCGGGGCGGGCTTTCGCGAGTTTGGCGCCGTGCCGCCATTCGAGCGTGTCTGGGATCTGGTCCACTGGCTGGGCAACCAGCGCAACGACCTTCAGGCCCCGGCCGTCGCCGCCGTGCCGGAAATCGCCGGTGTGCTGGACACGCTGCAGGCCTTGCCAGATGTCCTGCTGGCCCGCATGAGCGGATCGGGCGCGACCTGTTTCGCCCTGTTCGACACCGGAGACGCCGCCCGGCGCGCCGCTGCGCAGCTCAGCGCAGAGCGGCCGGACTGGTGGATACGGGCAACCTCGCTGGGAGATGCGGCGTGAGCTGGGAAGCGATGACCTTCATTCGCCTGATGGGGCCGGTCCTGTTATCGGCGGCCCTGTGCGGCATGATGTTCCTGATACGGATTGACGATGCCCCCGATGGCGGGCGCAAGGTTCAGAAGGCGCCGGTGCCAAGTTCCGGCGGCGTCGCCATTCTGATCGCGCTGGGCATTTCCGCGTGGCTGGCGCGCGAGGCCGGGCTGTTGTCCGAATACTGGCTGCGCAATGGCACGCAGACCGTGCTGGGCATGACGATGGTGGCAGGCCTGATCGGGCTGGTCGACGACAAATGGGGCATGAATGCCTGGCTGAAACTGGTGCTGACCGGCACGCTGGCGATCACCTTTGCGGTGCTGGACCCGGGCCTGCGGCTGGCCAGCCTGCCGCTGCCGCTGGTCATGGCGGGGGTCGCCTTCTGGCTGATGGTGACGATGAATGGTGTGAATTTCATGGACGGGTCGAACGGCCTCGCCATGGGGTCTGTCGCGATCATGCTGGTGGGCGCGGCGGGCGTGCTGTGGCGGGTGGACCCGTCCCAGCCCTTTCCGGGCCCCGCGCCGGACCTTGCCTTTCTCTGCGTGACAGCGGCGCTCGCCATTGCCGGCTTCCTGGCCTGGAACCTGCCGGGCAAGCTCTATGCCGGGGATTCCGGCGCCTTCGGGCTCGGCGCCTTGTTCGGCGGGGCCGGCATCATCGTCGGCGTCGTCTCGACCATCTGGACCGCCGCGATCCTTTTCCTGCCATTCCTCGTGGATGTGGTGCTGACCGTGGTGTGGCGCGCGAAGAACGGCCAGTCCGTCATGAGCGCCCACCGCGACCATGCCTACCAGCTGTTCCTGCGCAGCGGCTGGAAACACATCCCCGTCGCCGTGCTCTGGTGGGTGTTCAGCTGGATCTGCGCCCTTGTGGCCGTGAACGTGCCGGACGGCCTCGCCATGTTTGCGTTCTTTGGGCTGACGATTGTGGGGAGTGGGTTGTGGGTCCTCCAGCGTATGACACTCGGCCGGAAGCTGGCGGCGGAGGGGCTTTAGCATTTGTAGGGTGGGCTCAGCGAAGCGATACCCACCAGACCGCACGCGCCGCGAGTCCGGATGGTGGGTATCGGCTGTGGCTGTTTTCGCCGGACTCAGACAGTCGGCAAACTATTCCACCGGTTCGTTTTGATTCAGAAATTCGAGCAGGTTCTCAAGCACCAAACGGCGTGTTTGCGTGTCTCCCAGATAGTGATCGGAGCCTGGCAGCGTCACAAGTTTCGCCGTCTTCCCCGCGGCACGTTCGAACTGCTGCGAGTGACGGAAGCGAACCGTTGAGTCTTCTTCCCCATGGAGCAACAACACAGGAACTTTGTATTCCTTTGCCCGATCCAGGGGAGAGATCGCCTTGCGTTCCGCCGCGCTAAGCCTGGACCCGGGGCCGGTCATATATTGCTGCCAATAGGCAACGCCGGGCGTGCCTGTGGGCACTTCTGCGGCAAGCTCAAAGGGATCGGTGACCCCATTGATCGACACGACGCAACGCGTCGAGCCTGCTTCTAACAGCCCCAGCATCAGGGCATTGTAACCGCCATAACTGGCACCGACGGCGCAGTAGCCTTCGTCGCTCGCAAGGCCCTGTTCGACCAGATACCTCGCGCCGTCCGAGACGTCGGTGACCATCTTGCCACCAAACTCTCCATACCCCCTGTCTCGAAACTCCCCGCCATATCCTGCTGATCCGCGGAAATTCGGCTGCAGCACCATGTATCCGGCGGCGGCAAGGGCCTGAGACAACCAGTCATAGTCGGCTGTGTCGCGAGCCTCCGGCCCGCCATGCGGCAGGACAACCAGCTTGAAGGGGCCATCCTCTTCAGTCCGGCCAACCGGCAATGTCAGATAAGCCGGGATAACGAGCCCGTCGGCGGCCGGATACTCGATCCGGGTGACCTGGCCGAGAGGCTTGTCCTTGAGCCAGGGCGCAACTCCGCCGATGGGGGACAGGGCCAGCTTCTCCCTGTCAAAAAGGTAGAACTCCGTGGGGCGTCCTGGTGGCGTGGCAGAGATCGTGAATTTGTTGCGATCGGCAGTCCACGAGCGAAGCCAGATATTCGAAATCCCCAATGCATCCTGTACCTGTTGGCTGACAGCCGCCAGTTCGGGATCGGTGTATTCCGCAAGTGTGAAATCGTCACTGCCATAATAACCAACAATCGTCTCGTCGTATTTGTCGTGCAGCAAACCAGGGTCTCCGGCGATGCGTCCATCAATCCGGAAAGGTTTGATCTCGCCTGTCGAAATCTCGATCTCGTAAAGCCCGTCACGCTCTGCATCGTCAAAATCGACGATGACCGCATCGTGTCCGGCGTTCAGCCCTTCGATAGACAGGGGGGCCATATCTATGCCTTGTCTGCTGAAGATTTTCCGGCGTTCCCCCTCCATCGTGAAGACTTCGAATCGACCTGCTTTCATTTGCCATTCGAGTTCTATGAGTTCCTTCCCGGCGCCATCATAGATGATCCCGGCAAGCGACCGTGAAGAGGTCGGGAGTTCTTTGGACTTGCCTGTGTTCAGATCCACACGAAATGGTTTGAAGGTCAGCTGTCCGGCCGTGTTGATAATGGAACCGGTCGTTCGTCCATCACCATCATAATACACCAGCGACATGAGGATATGGTCGGGATCTTCCTCCAGCAGGGAGGCCACGCCTGTTGCATCGAGTAGGCCGGTTACATCGTTGAGGAGAAAAGCAAAATTTCCGTCCTCGACCCGGTAGGAGATGAGACGATCGACGCGCTGCTGACGCATTCTTGAACCGCGTCTGACACGGGGAAAGATATTGATTCGATAGATGAGGAATTTGTCGCCCGCCCAGAATAAATCGGTAATTCTGCTCCCTTCAGTTGGCAGAATAATCTGGGGGTCACCGGGCGATGAGAGGTCATAGATGCAGATCGCCTTCACGCCAGTGGGACTGCACCCCAAAGCAAGCCTGGATCCATCCGGTGAAATTTCCGCGTCCCAGGTGTCCTCAATTGTTCCGTAATTGAGGACGATGTCTGGTGATGCGCTGGCGACACCGGCGGATGACAGTGCGAGAAAGACAAGTGCCTGGAATGCTTTGAACATAGATAATTCTGTTTAGGCAGGCGCAACCTGCCAGCCCCCGATCCATTGCTAGGAACTTTCTCGTTCCCCAATGAAGCAATACTTGTCAAGATTGAAGGGCGGGTGTCGGCACGCTGTCTGACGGGGACGCTGGCGCCGTCCTGAGCGCCTACCGCGAGGTGAGACTTCCTGTTCCGTTGCCTGCTGCCTTGAAGCCGCGCAGAGTGGTTTCAGAGATCAGAGGCAACAGAGGAAACGGACCATGACCGAGCTGAATACCGAGCTTTTCGACCTGACCATGTCGGAAAAGGCGAAGCCGCTTTTCGAGCGGGTGAAGAAGCACCTCGAAGAGAATGTCGCGCCCTGGCAGGAAGAGTTCGAGGCGCTCAACAAGGAGAAGACCGACCGCTGGACCTGGCATCCGCGCCAGCTGGAGCTGCTGGACGCGGCCAAGGCCAAGGCGCGCGAGGCGGGGCTGTGGAACTTCTTCCTGCCGGATGCCGACACGGGCGAGGGGCTCAGCAATCTCGACTATGCCTATATCGCGGCGGAGCTCGGCAAGTATCCGCAGGGCTCGGAAACGCTGAACTGTTCGGCGCCGGACACGGGCAATATGGAAGTGCTGGAACGGGTCGGCACGCCGGCGCAAAAGGAAAAATGGCTGGAGCCGCTGCTGAGAGGCGAGATCCGCTCCGCCTATGCGATGACCGAGCCGAATGTCGCCTCATCGGATGCCAAGAACATCTCCACCACCGCCGTGCTGGACGGCGATGAATGGGTCATCAATGGCGAGAAATTCTACATCTCCGGCGCAGGCGATCCGCGCTGCAAGATCATGATCGTCATGGTCAAGACAGACCCGAACGCCGAAGCCTCGAAACAGCAATCGCAGATCCTCGTGCCCATGGACACGCCCGGCGTGGAAATCCTGGGCGGCATGGAAGTGATGGGCGAAGACCATGCGCCGCGCGGGCATATGCATCTGCGGTTCGATAATGTTCGTGTGCCGAAGGACAATGTGCTGCTCGGCGTCGGGCGGGGGTTCGAGATTTCGCAGGTGCGCCTGGGGCCGGGGCGGATCCACCACTGCATGCGCTCCATCGGCAAGGCCGAGATCGCGCTGGAGCTGATGATCAAGCGCGCCGCCACGCGTGAAGCGTTCGGCAAGCCGATCGCCAAGCTGGGCAAGAACCTCGAAGTGATCTCCCGCGCCCGGATCGAGATCAACGCCATGCGCCTCGCCGTGCTGCAGGCGGCCAAGGCGATGGACGTGCTCGGCAACAAGGAAGCGCGGGTCTATGTCAGCGCGGTGAAGGCGATGGTGCCGGAGAAGGTCTGCGTGATCATCGATCAGGCGATGCAGATGCATGGCGCGGCGGGCATGTCGCAATGGTTCCCGCTGGCCGGCATGTATGCCGATATGCGCCACCTGCGCTATGCCGACGGGCCGGACGAAGTGCACCACATGGTGGTTGGCCGCGCTGAAGTGCAGAAGCATGGCCTCTGGTAAGGCCTGATATTTCCGGCATTGGAGGCGGGCGGTGCCTTAGTGGAACCGCTCGTCCTTCGATGTCGGGCTGACTTCTGCCCGGGAAGCTTCACCGTCCGGGCCGATGATCCAGCCGGGATAGACCTCGGCGAAGGTTCTGAATATATCCGCTAGCGGAAGATCGAGATAGCTGCCACGCTCGCGGACATATTCCATATGCCGCCGGCCGGACTCGTCGAACGGGTGCATCAGCGCGCCCTCAACCGGGTCGAATTCCAGCGCCTTCACGCCGAACCGGTCGCAGAGTTCCTTGTTGAAGGCGGTCGACAGCTTCACCCAGCGGCCATTCAGCCAAAGCTCGCTATAGCCGTGCCAGGCGAAAAGGTCGGAGCCCATCGTCTCGGTCAGCTTCTCGCTGGTCAGGTGATTGCGGACATCGGCAAAGCCGAGCCGCGCAGGGATGCCGGAGGCGCGGGCCAGCGCGGTCAGGACAATCGATTTCGGCACGCACCAGGTGGCGGTTTCGCTGAGGATGTTGCTCGCCCTGAACGCCTCGCGCTCTGTCGCGAGATTGTAGGGATCATAGCGGAAACCATCCCGGACGGCATAGAACAGGCGCTCGGCAATCTGCACGTCATCCGCCGCGCCATCGGCGAGCGCGCGGGCTTTTGCGATGATCGCCGCGTTATCGCTATCGACAAAATAGGTCGCCTGAAGTGCGTCTTCCTGTTCCGACATTCTGCTTGCTCCGATCCGTCATGGTGGGTGCCGGGGCAGATGGTAGCGGGATAACGCGAGACGTAAATTGTGCCCCGGCGTCACCCATACCGGGCTAATTCGCCGCCTTGCCCGCTGCCCCCTTGCCGCCTTATAGGGAGTCTGCGCCACCCGGTGCGTTCTACTTTACGGATGGGCCGGCCCGATCGGGTGAGACAATCCCGTCCGACCCACAAAAGGGACTACAGCTCATGAATTTGCTTCGTTCATCCTCGGCTCTGCTCATGGCGGCCGGCCTGCTCCTTGGGGGGCTGACCGCGTCAGCGCAGGACGCAGCGCCTGTCACACCGATGACGCCCGACGTCATTGAAAGCTACGACCCGGTCCTGCCGTCAGCAGACTACATCCGCCGGGAAGTGATGGTGCCGATGCGCGACGGAACGAAGCTCTACACGGTGATCGTGATGAAGAAGGGCACGAAGAACGGCCCCATTCTCCTGTCCCGTACACCTTATGATGCCTATCGTGCGGTTCACCGTCTTCCCAGCCAGCGGATCGTCGACATCGTTCCGGCCATGGATATCGAGTTTGCCGAAGATGGTTATGTCCGCGTTTATCAGGACATCCGCGGCCTTCATCGTTCCGAGGGCGAGTTTGTCCTGAACCGGCCGCTTTCCGGCCCGCTGAACGATACCGGTATTGATGAGGCGACGGATGCCTATGACACGATCGACTGGCTGTCGAAGAATGTGCCGGAGTCGAACGGCAAGGTCGGGATCATCGGCTCGTCCTACCTCGGGTTCACGGCGCTTATGGCGACGATCGATCCGCATCCGGCGCTGAAAGCTGCCGTCGCGGAGAGCCCTATGGTGGATGGCTGGATCGGCGACGACTGGTTCCATAATGGCGCCTTCCGGGTGAGCTCGCTGGAATTTGCCCTCTGGATGGCCGTCAACAAGGGCGCTGGCGGGGGCGGCCTCGCCCTTGGGGCAGGCGACCAGTATACGCGCTATCTTGAGGCTGGCTCTGTTGCGGACTTTGCGAAATCGGTCGGCATCACGCACGTGCCGGGTGTCCGTAAGTTCCTTGAAAACCCGGCCTATACCGATTTCTGGTCCTTGCAGGCGGTCGACAAATGGCTTGCTGCCCGGCCGCTGAAAGTGCCGACAATGATCGAACTGGGCCAGTGGGACCAGGAAGACAGCTATGGCGGCCCTGCGGTCTACCGGGCGCTGGAGCCGAAGGACAAGAACAACGACATGGTCTCGCTGGTGATCGGCCCCTGGCGGCACTCAGGTGCCAACCACTACGGCTATGAGCTGGGCGAGCTGACCTTCACGGGAGATACCGCCAAAGAGTGGCGCGTGAAATATGTGAAGCCGTATTTCGATCACTGGCTGAAGGGCGCCCCGAAACCGAACACGCCGCCGGTGCTGACCTATGCGACCGGTATCAATGAATGGCAGGAATCCCCGCGCTGGCCGATGGGGTCGTCGAAACCGCTGTATCTTGCAGCAGATGGCGCCGCCAGCTTCGACAAGCCGGCCAAGACCGGGCATGACGACTATGTCAGCGACCCGGCGCATCCGGTGCCCTTCATTCCGCGTCCGATCGACATGAGCGACGCCGACCAGTGGAAGCCGTGGCTGGTGCATGACCAGCGCTTTGTGTCGGACCGTCAGGATGTCGCCGTCTGGGAAACGGCCCCGCTCAAAGAGGCCGTCCACATCATGGGCGCCCCGGAAGTTGAGCTGTTCGCCTCGACGACCGGCACGGACAGCGACTGGGTGGTGAAACTGATCGACGTCTATCCGAACGATGTGCCTGAGCCGGCAGCCCAGGGCAGCAAGCCGCCCATGCCTGGCTTCGAACTGCCGATCGGCATTGAGATATTCCGCGGTCGCTATGTCGACAGCCTGGCAGAGCCCGTTGCGCTGAAGCCGGGTGAAGTCGAGCATTACAAATGGTCGCTTCCCAATGTCGATCACGTCTTCCTGCCGGGGCACAAGATCATGGTGCAGGTCCAGTCGAGCCTGTTCCCGCTCTATGACCGCAATCCGCAGACCTTCGTCGACAACATCATGTATGCGAAGCCGGAAGACTATCAGAAGGCCACGCAATCGATCTGGCATGGCGGCAAATCCGCCAGTGCCGTGGTGTTGCCGGTCGTCGAGTAATCGCAAAACCCTGAGCCAGGGGGCGGCCTGTCCGGGTTGCCTCCTGGCCATGGTGCCAGCTGGCCGTCTGACCGGATGGCGACGTCTTTCACAGACATAACGGTGAGTTCAGGCCTTGCGGTGGACTTGGGGTATCCGGATGCCCCGTTCGCGCGCCGTGGCAGAGACGCCTGACAAGCTGGCCTAGTAGGCGCGGCTGACGCAGAAATCGGCGAGTTCGGTGAGCGCGTCGCGGTAGGGCGATTCCGGCAGCAGGCGCAGGGCGCCCTTGGCCATACCGGCATAGGCTTCAGCTTCCTGGACGGTCGCTTCGGCGGCGCCGGTGGCGCGGATCAGGTGAACGGCGTGGGCCAGGTCGGCATCTTCCTGCGTGTCCGGGTTCATGGCCCGGTCCCAGAAAGCGCGGTCTTCATCAGAGCCGCGGCGCCTGGCGATGATCACCGGCAGGGTGATCTTGCACTCGCGGAAGTCATCGCCGACCGATTTGCCGATGACAGAGGTGGTGCCGCCATAGTCCAGCACATCGTCGATGATCTGGAAGGCGAGGCCGAGATTCTTGCCATAGGTCGCGAAGGCGTGGGCAAATTCGTCGCCACCGGCCGACATGGCGCCGGATTCGGCTGCCGCTTCGAACAGGGCGCCGGTCTTTGCTTCGACGATGGCGAGATATTCTTCGGTGGGCAGGTCGCGCGCATTCATGGCGGCCAGCTGGCGCACTTCGCCTTCGGCAATCGTGGTGGAGGCCGTCGCCAGCTTGTCCAGAATGTCCAGGCTGCGGGTTTCGACCAGCAGGTTGAAGGCGCGGGCGAACAGGAAATCCCCAACCAGAATCGAGGCGCTGTTGCCCCAGATTGCTTTGGCGGCAGGCTTGCCGCGGCGCAGGTCACTCTCGTCCACGACATCGTCGTGCAGCAGGGTGGCGGTGTGGATGAACTCCACAGCGGCTGCGAGGACGTGGGTGGCATTGTTCGGTTTGCCGACCGCATGGGCCGCCATCAGGGTCAGCATCGGGCGCAGGCGCTTGCCGCCGGCCGAAACGATGTAACCCGAGAGATCCGGAATAACGGCAACAGGGCTGGCTGCGCGGTCGACGAGGATTTTCTCGACTTCCGCGAGATCGTCGGCCACCAGCGTTTGCATACGGTCCACCACCGAGCCGGAGGCAGATTTGCCTTTCGGTTTGGGGGACAGGGTCAAACGGAGCACTCCGGAGTTGTCGTAGATGAGGTGCAATTAGGCTTAAGCGAGCGGAGAGGCAAGAACGACGTGGCACCGGGCCGCAGCAAGACCTGCGCAAATTCACGTGATCATGGAAAGACTGGCGGACCAGAGGGCTTGCGGGTTACATTGCGGGCATGAAGCGTCTCCTGATGTGTTCCGCGATCGTGTTGGTGGCAGCTTGCGCCAGTACGCCCGCCTACGGGCCCGCCGCCAAGTCCGGCGCCATGGGCTATGAATCCCTGCAGATCGAGAACGACCGGTTCCAGGTGTCCTACACCGATACGGACGCGGCGAAGGCGCGAGACCGGGCCCTGCTGCGCGCGGCAGAGGTGACGATGGAGCAAGGCAAGGACTGGTTTGAAGTGACCAATTCCTACTCGTCCGACGAATCGACACGCAGCAGCGGTAGCCGCACATCCGTCAGCATTGGCGGATCGACCGGCTCTTATGGCCGCTCCAGCGTTGGTATGGGCGTCGGCATCGGCTTTCCGCTGGGCGGCACCAGCAGCAGCGGCGGCAAGGTGACCGAAGTGCTGGAGATCAAGGTCGGCTCGGGCGAAAAGCCGGACCGCCCGAACGTCTATGATGCCCGGTCTGTGGACATAAACCTCCGGGGTTCGGCGACCTCCTGATGGAAGAGGTTTTCAGGACCAACGACCTGATCAAGCTGAGCTATGTGGAGCATCTGCTGCAGGAAGCGGGCATCGATTATTTCGTGGCTGACCGGCATATCTCCGCCGTGGAGGGCAATATCGGCGCCTTTCCGCGCCGGGTGATGGTGCAGGGCGCTGTGAAGGAACATGCGCTGGCGGCGCTGGCCGGGGTCGAGAAGGGATGACGACCGAAGACACGGTCTATCAGGGCCGGGTACACCTGGTTCAGCCGGAACGGGGCTTCCGGGCGGGCACGGATTCCCTGCTGCTGGCCGCGGCGCTGGCATGCCGGCCGGGCGGGGAGGCGCTGGAAATCGGCTGCGGCTGTGGCGGCGCGCTGCTGCCTGCGGCGCATCGTATGGACGACGTCCGGCTGACCGGGCTGGACCTCGACATGACTATGGCGGACCTGGCGCGCACCGGCGCTGACCGTAACGGATTTGCCAGCCGGGTGACGGTGGAGACCGGCGAAGCCTCCGCCTGGGTCCGCGCCCATGAGAACCGGTTCGACCTCGTCTTTGCCAATCCGCCTTATTTCGAGCCGGGCCGTATCTCGGCCCCCGGCGAAGGAAAAGCGGATGCCTATATCGAGACGCTGGACCTTGCCGGCTGGATCAAGGCCATGGCGTTTGCGGCCAAGCCCCGCGCACCGCTGGTGATGATCCACCGCGCCGCCGAACTGGCCCGGATCCTCGCCACATTCGACCGGCAGACGGGGGAGATCACCGTCCTGCCCATCGCGTCGAAGCCGGGCGAAGAGGCGCGCCGCGTGTTGGTCCGGGGCCGCAAGGGGCTGAAGCGCGGACCGGTGCGCCTGCTGGCACCGCTGGTGACCCACCAGCCGGACGGGGCGCCGAGCCCGGCGCTGGAAGCCGTCCGCCGGGGCGATCCCATCGACTGGTAGGGCCTTGTTCTGACTTGTGCTATCGTTCTAAGGCCCCATCTCTTTCCGGAGGGGCGGTTAGGAGCCCTGAAGTGTTCGGCGTCTTGTTCTGGATTTTCATGATTGCCGGCCTGATCGTCGCGGCGCTGGGCTTTGCCAGCATGTACCGGCGGCGGGATGACCGCGACGGGCGCTACTGAGGAGACGGACCCTTGTTTGCTATTCTGTTCTGGCTGTTTCTTTTGTCCGGCGTTTTCATTGCGATGATGGGCCATTCCGGCTTCTACCATTTCGTCACCGGCCGCGACGGCGGCAACATGGACGATCCCAACTCGCGCGGGTGCCTCTGAGCACACGCCCGCGCTTGCGCCCCTGCGCCGGCGGGGCTAGTCCGGCAGGGAAATTTTCCAACGGAACCGAGCCATGTCCGCACCCAAGGCAGAATCCACGCCGAAATCCTTCCAGGACCTGATCCTGACGCTCCAGAATTACTGGGCGGAGCAGGGCTGTGCCGTCCTGCAGCCTTACGACATGGAAGTCGGCGCCGGGACACTGCACCCGGCCACCGTGCTGCGCGCGCTCGGGCCGAAGAACTGGCGCGCCGCTTATGTCCAGCCGTCGCGCCGTCCGAAGGATGCGCGCTATGGTGAGAACCCCAACCGCCTTGGCCACTATTACCAGTTTCAGGTGATCCTGAAGCCGAACCCGCCGAATTTGCAGGACCTCTACCTCGGCAGCCTGCGGGCCATCGGCATCGACGAGACCGTGCACGATATCCGCTTTGTCGAAGATGACTGGGAAAACCCGACCGTCGGCGCCTGGGGCCTCGGCTGGGAAGTCTGGTGCGATGGGATGGAAGTCAGCCAGTACACCTATTTCCAACAGGTCGGCGGCCTCGATGTGCGGCCTGTGTCCGGCGAGCTGACATATGGTCTCGAACGCCTCGCCATGTATGTGTTCGGCGTCGATAATGTTTACGACCTGCCTTATAACGGTCCGGACTCTGAAGTCCCGCTCAGCTATGGCGATGTGTTCCTCGAAAACGAGAAACAGCAGTCGGCCTTCAACTTCGAATACTCGGACGTTGAGATGCTGAAGCGCTGGTTTGCCGATTGCGAGAGCCAGTCGAACGCCCTGCGCGCCGCCGGCAAACCGCTGCCGGCCTATGACTATGCGCTGAAGGCCAGCCACACGTTCAACCTGATCGACGCCCGCGGCGCCATCAGCCCGACGGAGCGGCAGGCCTATATCGGCCGCGTCCGCGACCTCGCCCGCGGCGCCGCCGAACAATGGGCCGGGCAGGAAGACGCTCGGGCCGGGGGATGAAGGCGGCCGGTCTTTTCCTGGCACTGGCCCTGATCGCCGCTTGCGGCGGGGAGCGTGTTGCCGAGGAAGGCCCGCCACCGCTCTACAAATACAATGCCATGAAAGAAGCCGTCGCGGAGGCGCGGCAGACGCTGCCCGTTTTCTGGGACGCGCTTCAGTCCGGCAAACCGGCCTATTCCGATTTCGCGTTGAACGTGACGACCTCCTCGGACCGCTACACCGAAGAACATGTCTGGCTGGCTGATATCCGTCAGGTAAATGACGCGCACTATGCCGGCGTCGTTCCCGAAGACCATGAGATCCGCGATGGGCTGGAAACCGGCGACATGATTGCCTTCCGGCCGGAGCAGATCGCCGACTGGCGCTTCCGGGACGACGGAAAATTCCGTGGGGCCTACACGACCCGCGCCATGATAAATTTGGCGCCCGACGCCAAAATCGATAACATCCGGGCCATGTTCCACGACTCGCCGGTGCCTTAGGCACGGAGAGGATCGCAATGGCGGAGGCTGCACATGTCCGGAGACCCTGAAATCGGCGGGCGTGAGCCTGTGGCGGTCGACGTCGAAGAAGGCAAGATCTACTGGTGGTGCGCCTGTGGGCGATCGAAGGCCCAGCCTTTCTGCGATGGCAGCCACAAAGGCACGGAATTCGTCCCGCAGGGCTGGGAAGCGCAGAAAAGCGGCAAAGTCTTCTTCTGCGCCTGCAAGCGCACCGGCAAGAGCCCTCTCTGCGACGGCAGCCATAGCAAGCTTTGACTTGGTGACCCGCGGGCATCGGGGTAACCTCTCCTCCGTGGGAGGAATTCAGATGTTCCGGATGGTTTGCCTGCTGTTGATCCCGGTCTGCCTTGCATTGACGGCGGCCGCGCAAACCAATCGTGCCCTGATCGTCGGGGTGGGTGAGTATGCCGAACTGACGGATTTGCAGAAAACGGTCGGTGACGCGAATGGCTATTCCGGCGTGTTTGCGGATGATCTGGGCTTTGAGGTCACCCGGCTGATCAACCCGGATACCGATACATTCCTGGAACAGTTCGATGCATTCCTGCAGACGATCGAGCCGGGCGACCGGGTCGCCTTCATCTTCTCGGGCCATGGCTGGTCGGATGGCGGGAAGAACTATCTCGCCCTGACGGATGCGCCGTATCACAGCTCCCTGCTGGGCCTGCGCAAGCGGACGATCTCGCTGAGCGATGAAGTGCTCGACGAAATCCGCGCGCAGCAGCCGGAAATGGTGTTCGCGGTCATCGATGCCTGCCGGGACAATCCGTTCGACACCGGTACGCGCAGCATGACAAAGGGCATGGCACGCACAGGCATCACCTCCGACACGCTTGTCGTCTATGCCGCCGGGGCCAACCAGATGGCGCTCGACAGGCTGGGCCCGGAAGATGATGTGCCTTACTCGGTCTTCACGCGCAGCCTGTTGCCGAAACTGAGCGATCCGAACTTTCCCCTGTCGTTTGCCGTGGGCGAAGCCAGCGAGGAAGTGGCCGAACTCGCTGCCAGTGTGGAGCATACGCAGAAACCGGCGGTGTATTCCGATGTGGACCCGCGTTTCTGCTTTTCCGGAGATTGCCAGTTCGGTGAACTGGATCAGGAAGAGAAGGACTGGATCTATATTTCCAGCGCTGGCTACGTTCAGATGGATGTGTGTTCCAAGTACAGCGAGCACCTTGAGAAATACCCGGACGGCAAGTTTGCCGCGGTGGCCGAGCGCTACCTGTCCAACCCGCCCTGCGCGCTGGAGCGGCTGAAGCTCAAATCTGCGGCCTGGTATGCCGACCTTCAGGGCCATACCGACGAAATCTACGGCCTCGACTACAGCCCCAGCGGCCGGTTCCTGGCCAGCGCTTCGGCGGACAAGACGGCGCGGATCTGGGTGGTAGGCATGTCCCCGGCAGAGTTTGGCGAGCTGACCGTGCTGGAAGGCCATACTGAACCCGTCCTGTCCGTGCAGTTCAGCCCGGACGAGGAATATGTCGTGACGGCCTCTCAGGATGATACGGCCCGGATCTGGCGCTCGGTCGGCGGCCCGCCGGTTCAGGTGTTGCGCGGCCATACGGGCGATGTCGCCTTTGCCGATTTCAGTCCGGATGGCGAACGCGTGGTGACCGCGTCCTATGATGGCACCGTCAGGGTGTGGGAGGTCGCGACGGGAGAGGAAGCCTTCCGGATCGATACGCACTCGGCGGCCGTACGCTCCGTTCACTACAGCCCGTTGGGGAACCGCCTCCTAACCGCGTCGAATGACGGCACGGTACGGCTGTTCAATTCGAGCAATGGCGAACTGGTCCGCACGATCGAGTCCGGCCCGGTGCCTGCGACCTATGCGGAGTCCGATGCCAATGCCGACCGGGTGCTGGTCGCCTCCGCCGACGGCACCGCACGTATCTGGCGGGAGTCCGGAGATCCGGTTGATCTGGAAGGCCATGACGGCCCCTTGTGGAATGCCGCGTTCAGTCCCGATGGTGAGATGGTGGTCACCAGCGCGGATGACCTGTCCGCCCGGCTCTGGGACGCGCGGAACGGTGCGATGCTGGCGAAAATCCAGGACCTTGGCGCCTTCGGGGCGAACTGGGCCGCGTTCTCGCCGGACGGGCAAATGGTCGCCGCCGCCATGAAAGGCGCGCATCTTCAATTGTGGAAACTGACCTTCGAGACGGAGTTTGCGCGCGAGGAAAGCGCTGACCCGTCCCCGTGAAACCGGGCCGAACTACAGACCTGCCGCTTGACCCATGGGCGGGCGCCTGTAAGCCGTGGCGGTCTTTATAAATCATTCCTGACTAATTAGGGCATCATGGCTGAGCTGCTTCTAGAACTCTTTTCCGAGGAAATTCCTGCGCGCATGCAGGCGAAGGCCGAGGCGGATCTGGCTGGCGCGCTGGAAAAGGCGCTGGGCGATGCCGGGCTCAACTGGAAAAGCCTGACGCCCTGTTCCGGCCCGCGCCGCCTGACCGTCTCGGTCACCGGCCTCAGCGAGCGCTCGGCGGACGTGAAGGAAGAGCGCAAAGGCCCGAAAGTCGGTGCGCCGGACAAGGCCGTCGAAGGCTTCCTGCGCGGCGCAGGCCTCAGCGACATCAGCCAGGCTGAAGTCCGCTCCGATCCGAAGAAGGGCGATTTCTATGTCGCCGTGATCGAGACGCCGGGACGCGACGCGGCCGACATCATCGCCGAGGCGGTGCCCGCCATCATCCGCGGTTTCCACTGGCCGAAATCCATGCGCTGGGGCACCGGGGATCTGCGCTGGGTGCGTCCGCTGCAGCGGATCACCTGCGTGCTCGATGGCAAGACTGTGCCGTTCGACGTGGATGGCATCGCCAGCGGCAATCAGGTGGAAGGCCACCGCGTGCATGGCCGCGGGCCGTACACCGTGACCGGCTGGGAAGACTATTCCAAGCAGCTGGAAGGCGCAGGCCATGTGAAGCTCACGCGGGCCGACCGCCGGGACGTGATCCGCAAGGGCATTGAAGCTGTCTGCAAGAAAGCCGGGCTCGAATGGATCGAGGATCTGGGCTTGCTGGAAGAGGTCACAGGCCTCGCCGAATGGCCGGTCGTCGTGCTGGGCGACATGGACCCGGACTTCCTGACCCTGCCGCCGGAAGTGATCCAGCTGTCGATGCGGACGCACCAGAAATATTTCGCCGTGAACGACGCCAAGACCGGCAAGCTCGCGCCGCACTTTATCGTGGTGGCGAACATCGACGCGGCCGATGGCGGCAAGAAGCTGGCCGAGGGCAATTCCCGCGTCCTCTCCGCCCGTCTCGACGACGCCCGCTTCTTCTGGGATCTCGACAAGGCGAAGCCGCTGGACGAGATGGCGGAAAAGCTGTCGACCATCGCCTTCAAGGCGGAGCTTGGCTCGCTGGGCGACAAGGTGGAGCGCGTGGCCGCGCTGGCGCGCGAACTCGCCCCGAAAGTGGGCGCCGATCCGGACCTCGCCGAACGCGCCGCACGCCTCGCCAAGGCAGACCTCGTGTCGGAAATGGTCGGCGAATTCCCGGAACTGCAGGGCGTGATGGGCCGCTACTACGCGCTTGAGGCTGAACAGCCTGAGCCTGCCGCCGTCGCCGACGCGATCCGCGACCACTACAAACCGCAGGGCCCGAGCGACAATGTGCCGACCGACCCGGTGGGGATCGCCGTCGCGCTGGCGGACAAGCTCGACACATTAACCGGCTTTTGGAGAATTAACGAAAAGCCAACTGGTTCGAAAGATCCGTTCGCACTGCGCCGGGCAGCTCTTGGTGCAGTGCGGATCGTTTTAGATGCTGGTGTAAGAATTCCCCTGATCGAGACATTTTGGTTTGGTACGCTCTCCAATGATCGTGCGGCACTTTATCAAACTGTGTTGAAACTGACTCAGGCCAATGCTCAAAAACGAAGCGATATCGAAGAAGAGATCGTCAGAACTAGGTTTGACCTTCAAAAATTTGATGCTGAAGGAGCTAAGCTCAAAGTACTGTTGGCTGAGCGAAAAACGATGGGCGAGTTCAAGCTCGTTGATGCTGACCTGAACTCTGATGGATCAATCTCCAGTAAACGGCTTGAACGTCACGATAGTGAAGTCATTTGGCCGAGTATTGCTGATCTTCTCTCCTTCTTCGCAGACCGCCTGAAACAATACCTCCGCGATCAAGGGCAGCGCCACGATCTCATCGATGCGGTCTTCGCCCTCGGCGAGGACGATCTCGTGCTGATCACCAAGCGGGTCGAGGCGCTCGGCGCGTTCCTTGGCACGGAAGACGGGGCGAATCTGCTGGCGGGCTACAAGCGCGCAGCGAACATCCTGCGGGCCGAGGAGAAGAAAGGCGCGCTGCCGGAGACCCTCACCGTCGATGGTGCGCTGATCGATGCCGGGGCGGATCAGGAGATCGCGCTTCACCAGACACTCGGCCAGGTGCGCCACGATATCGAAGAGCCTCTCAAGAACGAGGACTTCGCCACCGTGATGACTGAACTCGCCAAGCTGCGCGGGCCGGTCGATGCCTTCTTTGAACATGTCATGGTCAATGACCAGGATGCCGCCATCCGGGCGAATCGCCTGGCGCTGCTGGCCGACATCCGCGACACGCTGCACCGCGTGGCGGATTTCTCCCAGATCGAAGGCTGAACCGGCGGGCCACCGTCCCGCATCGGAACAGATTTTCCCCTTCAAACCCGGGGCATGAGAATTTGATACAGCAATGTGACAGGTAACAACGTTGTCAGGGCATAAGCGACCTTTCAGCGGCTGGCCATTGGCGTTGCGATGCAGCATAGGGTTTGCAATTCCCTCGCGCGTGGGCGGGCATGCATTGGCGCGCGTAGACAATTGAAGAGGACACCATGGGTGAAGCAGCATTGAAGCACGCGGAAGAGACCTGGGTTTACGCATTCGGCGGGGGCACTGCCGATGGCGATGCCTCCATGAAGAACCTGCTGGGCGGCAAGGGCGCGAACCTCGCCGAAATGGCCAAGCTGGGCCTGCCGGTGCCTCCGGGCTTTACGATCTCTACCGCTGTCTGCACCGCTTATTATGAGCTTGAGCGGGAATATCCTTCCACGCTCGCTCCGCAGGTCGACCAGGCGCTGGCCGATCTGGAGAAGAAGTCCGGCAAGGGCTTTGGCGACCCGGAAAACCCGCTGCTCGTGTCCGTGCGCTCCGGCGCCCGCGCTTCGATGCCGGGCATGATGGACACGGTGCTGAACCTCGGCCTGAACGAAGCGTCTGTCGTTGGCCTGGCCAAGAAGGCTGGAGACCGCTTCGCCTATGACAGCTATCGCCGCTTCATCCAGATGTATTCCAATGTCGTGCTCGGCATGGGCCATGACGAATTCGAACACGTCCTCGACGAGTACAAAGACCGTCAGGGCATCGATCTCGACACCGACATGAGCGCCGATGACTGGCAGAAGATCATCGTGCTCTACAAGGAAACGGTCCAGAAAGAGCTGGGCAAGCCTTTCCCGGAAGATCCGAAGGAACAGCTGTGGGGCGCCATCTCCGCCGTGTTCGGTTCCTGGATGAACGACCGCGCAATCACCTATCGCAAACTGAACGACATCCCGGCCGAATGGGGCACGGCGGTGACCGTGCAATCCATGGTGTTCGGCAATCTGGGCGAATCCTCCGCGACGGGCGTCGCCTTCACGCGCGACCCGTCCAACGGCGAGTCGATCTTCTATGGCGAATACCTGATCAATGCGCAGGGCGAAGACGTTGTTGCTGGGATCCGCACCCCGGCCCCGATCTCGCGTGAGCGTGCCGACACGCTGGGCTCTGACGACGCCCCGCTGGAAGAGGCCATGCCGGAAGTCTACGGCCAGCTGCGCGATGTCGCGAACACGCTGGAGCGTCACTACAAGGACATGCAGGACCTCGAATTTACGGTCGAGGACGGCAGTCTCTACATGCTGCAGACCCGCAACGGGAAACGCACTGCGGCCGCCGCGCTCAAGATCGCCGTGGACATGGCCCGCGAAGGCCTGATCACCGAGAATGAAGCCGTTCTGCGCCTGCTGCCTTCGCAGCTGGACCAGCTGTTGCACCCGGCGATTTCTGAAGACGCTGAGCGCGATGTGCTCGTGGTTGGCTTGCCGGCCAGCCCGGGCGCGGCAGTCGGCAAGGCCGTGTTCGATTCCGACGAGGCCTTCCATCTGGCCGAAAAAGGCGAGGATGTCATTCTCGTCCGTGTCGAGACGAGCCCGGAAGACATCAAGGGCATGCACGCCGCCCGCGGTATTGTGACCGCCCGCGGCGGTATGACCAGCCACGCCGCCGTTGTGGCGCGCGGCATGGGGCGCCCCTGTGTCTGCGGCGCTGGCGGCCTGCAGGTCGACGGCAAGGCCGGCGTGTTCCGCGTCATGGGCCGTGAAGTGAAAAAGGGCGACGTCATCACGGTGGACGGCGCAACCGGTCAGGTGATGCTGGGCGCCGTGGAGATGGTTCAGCCGGACCTTTCCGGTGATTTCGGCACACTGATGACCTGGGCTGACGCTGCCCGCCGTCTGAAAGTGCGTGCCAATGCGGAAACCCCGCTCGACACCCGCACAGCGGTTGAGTTCGGCGCGGAAGGCATTGGCCTTTGCCGCACGGAACACATGTTCTTCGACGAAGAGCGTATTCCGGAAGTGCGCGCCATGATCCTGTCCAACGATGTGGCAGGCCGCCGTGCTTCCCTGGACAAGCTGTTGCCGATGCAGCGGAGCGACTTCGAGGAAATCTTCCGTATTCTGGAAGACCGTCCGGCGACGATCCGCCTGCTCGACCCGCCGCTGCACGAATTCCTTCCGCATACCGATGAGGATATGGAAGAGGTCGCCAAGGCGTCCGGTGTCAGCGTGGCGGAACTGAAGCGCCGGGCAGATGATCTGCATGAGAGCAATCCGATGCTGGGGCACCGCGGTTGCCGTCTGGGGATTACGTACCCGGAAATTTACGAAATGCAGGCCCGGGCGATCTTTGAGGCCGCTGTGAACATTGCCAACGAAACCGGCCGCAAGCCCGTTCCGGAAGTGATGATCCCGCTGGTGGCGACCCACCGAGAGCTGCAGATCCTGAAAGATGTCGTCGATGCGCAGGCCAAGGCCGTGTTCGAGGAAACCGGTGTCACGCTGGAATATATGGTCGGCACCATGATCGAGCTGCCGCGGGCCGCGCTGCGGGCCGGCGATATCGCCCAGTCGGCCGCATTCTTCTCCTTCGGCACAAATGATCTGACGCAAACCACGCTGGGCATCTCGCGCGACGATGCCGGACGCTTCCTCAAAGTCTATGAGGACAAGGGAATCTACGAAAAAGACCCCTTCGTCACGCTGGACCAGGAAGGCGTTGGCGAACTGGTGAAAACCGCTGCTGAGCGGGGCCGCAACACCCGTCCGGGCATCAAGCTGGGCATCTGCGGCGAACATGGCGGAGACCCGGCTTCGGTGGCCTTCTGCCACCGTACGGGGCTCGATTATGTGTCCTGTTCGCCCTATCGGGTGCCGATTGCGCGTCTCGCTGCGGCACACGCTGCCCTCTCAGAATCGGAAAGCTGACAGTTACGGTTCCGAATCGATTGCGAGCGGCTGTGGTAATCGTGCCACAGCCGCTTTTTTGCATCGCAACATATTTCTTGTCACAAACGTGGAAATTTTACTAAAAATCAACAAGTTGAGGCCTTCGGCCAAATTACGCAGAATTAATTCGCCTGTGAGGCGAATTCCACCTGACGGAATTGTCACTCCAGAGTCTGGCCAGCTTCTTGCTAGGTAGCTGTTCGACAGCATATTCCGCTCATGAAACGGCGGGGAACGCTGCCGAAACAGTTAAATCCAAGCAGTCCCGAAACTGCACAACAGGGCGGAATGATATCGCCTATCGGGACGTGGGAGAGCGGTGATGTTAAGGTTTCTTCAACCACCAACGGCGAGTCTGTCGTCAATGCGTGGGCTCCAAGGGCGGCTCAAGCGTTGGTGGATGGCCATGACGAATGAGGAACAGCGCGATATTGTCATTCGCGGCGCGACCGTAGCGGTCTGCGCTGTGGCAGCGACTGTGACTCTGCCGATGATCGGCTCGGTCCAGTCCGATATTCGCGCACAGGCTGACTTCAGCGAGCAGGCCCAGCGGTTTGCACAGATCGAAGATGGCGGCGCCAGCGCCCGTCTGGCCGATCATGCGCCGTCGTTGATGGACACGCCGTGGATCCGCACCGTCGAATATACTCTGGAGCGCGATACGGCCTCCTCGATGAGCCGCTATGCCAAGCGTGACCGGGATGGTGCGGCAATCGCCTCGCTCGTCTCGTTCCGGCCGGAGCACCTGAAGCGCGCCGAAGCGCTCGACTCCGAAGCGCATTGTATGGCGCAGGCCATCTATTACGAATCCCGCAACGAACCGCTGGCTGGTCAGCTTGCCGTTGCCGAAGTGATTTCCAACCGGATGCACGATCACCGCTATCCGGATACCGCGTGCGGTGTGGTCTTCCAGGGCGCAACCCGGACGACCGGTTGCCAGTTTACCTTCACCTGCGACGGCGCGCTTGGCCGCAAGCCGAAAGGCACAGCCTGGGAACAGGCGAAGGAGATTGCGGCGCATGTTCTGATGAACCTGGCCGAGGACCGGACAGGCGGCGCGACGCACTATCACGCAACATATGTTGATCCGGTCTGGAGTGCTGGCCTGATCAAGACCGACAAGATCGGCCTGCACGTGTTCTATCGTTTCCCGCGCGGCTCCGAATGGGCAAAGGTCCGCCGTGCCAGCGCGGCGCGGTCCGCTCCGGCACCGATCGTGGCGGCAGCTGACACGAAAGACCTGAATAAAGAGGCTCTGACCGTCCTGCGTGACGCGACGCCGGGTGAAATGAAGGTCGCCGGGAACGTTGACGCGACTGCGGCTCCGGCCACGGTCACCACGTCCACCCGTACGATCACCAATGGTGCCCCGCGCCTGACAACGGCCGCCGACGGGTCCTTCGACGTGGCCTCCAGCAATGCGGCCGTCGACTCCTATGCTGCGGCTCAGGCCGCGAAGGCTGTCTCCGCCGCTGGCGGAATGCGCTGATCTGAAAGTCTGAAACAATGAAAAGGCCGCCGGTGGAATGCCGGCGGCCTTTTGTGTTTGCGGGGGGCGTTTCCGGCTGGCTCAGTCGCGTGAAGGGACGGACTTCTTCACCTGGTTGCGCATCAGGCCCGGTGCCCAGCGGCTGATGAACTTCGCCCGCTGCGCGGCCTTGCCGGCCATGTAATGAATGTCGTCCCCATGTGCCGCGTCCCATGCCCGCTGCGCGGCGAGCGAGACGGGATAGACGTCCTGTCCGGCATCGCGGATCTCGTCGGCCATTTTGACATTGGAACCTTCGGTCGCGCCCATATCCAGGATCGGTGTGTCGATGAACCAGGGCATCAGGCTGGTGACGCGGATATCGAGATCCCGGAATTCTGCGTCGAGTGCTTCCGTCAGCCCCCGGACGGCGAATTTCGAGGCAGAGTAAACGGCAAGGCGGGGCGAGCCGACGATCCCGGCCGTGGAGGCCGTGTTGACGATGCGTGCGCCTTCCGTCTCCTTCAGCAGTGGCAGGCAGGCCTGCACACCATTGATGACGCCTTTGACGTTCACATCGACAACCAGATCATTGTCATCGCCGGAAACATCCTCGAACCAGCCATGCCGGCCGATTCCGGCATTGTTGAACAGGACGTGCATCTTGCCGTCTGTCGCTTCCGAGAAGCTCTTTACGGCGAGTGCCCAATCATTGCGGTCGCGGACATCAAGCTTTGCGTAGACCGAATTACCGGTCCCCAGTTCGCCCGCCACATCTGCCAGGCCGGCTGTGTTCACGTCATAGAGACCGCAGAACCAGCCCTTTTCGGAAAAGAAGCGCGCTGTCTCTGCGCCGATACCGGACGCGGCGCCTGTGATGAAAATGCTCTTGCGGCCGTTCGCGCTGGCCATGTCTGAAGTCCCTCCTGCGTGGGCGGTTGCCCGATACACGCAGTGTCAGACCACATCCATTCCGAGGTCAAGGTTTGGCGCCGAATGGGTGAGCGCGCCGACCGAGATGAAATCCACGCCCGTTTCCGCAATTGCGGCCACCGTGTCGAGGTTCACGCCGCCTGACGCTTCCAGCACGACCTTGCCGCCGGCCATGGCGACAGCTTCCCGCAGCGTGTCCGGGCTCATATTGTCCAGCAGGACGGCGTGCGGCCCGTGTGGCAGCGCCTCTTTCAGTTGGTCCAGTGAGTCGACCTCGACCTCGATCATCCGCAGGTGTCCGGCATAGGCCTTCGCGCGTTCGAGCGCAGTGGAGACCGATCCGCAGGCCGCGATGTGATTGTCCTTGATGAGGACGGCATCGTCTAGGCCATAGCGGTGCGCCGTGCCGCCGCCGCAGCGGACGGCGCGCTTTTCGAGGGCGCGGTGGCCCGGTGTTGTCTTCCGGGTGCAGACAATGGTGGCGTTTGTATGCGCAATCTTGTCGGCGAATGTGCGCGTCATGGTGGCGACGGCGGACAAGCGGCCCAGGAAGTTCAGCATCGTACGTTCCGCGATCAGGATGGACCGCGCAGACCCTTCGAGGCGGGCGACCACATCGCCTTTTGCCAGAATGGAGCCATCCGGCTTTTCGATGGTCAGCTTCACGGACGGGTCGATCAGTTTGAGCGCGTATGCCGCCGCATCGAGCCCCGCGATCACGCCGGTCTGGCGGGCCGCGATGACGACTTTCAGCTGGGTGTCCGGTGCAATTGTGGCGTCGGTGGTCAGGTCCCCGGCGCGGCCAAGGTCCTCCGCCAGTGCCAGGCGCACAATCGGATCCAGAATAATGTCGGGAAGGGGCGGAGGAACGGGAGTCATTATGAAACGCTCTCTTCGAAGGGGCGTTGGAGGAACTGGCGATGCGGCTCGCCGGCTTCAGGGAAATCGGACCGGTAATGGCCGCCGCGGCTTTCGTGTCGGTCCTGCGCGCTTTTCACGATCAGTCCGGCAGACGTCACGGCCCGGGCCGGGCCATGCTGCGCGCGCAGCTGGTCGATCAGTTCGGCGACTTCGGCAAGTCCGGCGGCATTGCGTACAACGCCGCAGTCCCGGGACATTGCCTGGCGAAGTGTCTGCAGGGCCTCATGCGGCAGCGCGTCCGGGACATGACCGCGGCTGGCGCTGATATCGGGCAGTTCTGCATCCCGCAGGCGTTCGGCAATGCGGTGGGCGAAGACCACTGCTTCCAGAAGTGAGTTGGAGGCGAGGCGGTTGGCGCCGTGCACGCCGGTCGATGTGCACTCTCCGCAGACGGAGAGACCGTCCAGTGAAGATCTGCCCCAGAAGTCCGGCACGATGCCGCCCATGTGATAGTGTGCTGCCGGGGCGATGGGGATCATGTCGACCCGCGGGTCGATCCCGGCGGATTTGCAGGCTGCAAAAACCGTCGGGAAGTGTTCGGGGAAGTGCGCTCCGACCGCTTCGCGGCAATCGAGGAAAGCCCCGCGGCCGGACATGCGCTCGGTATGCACGGCGCGGGCGACTTCGTCGCGCGGCGCCAGTTCGGCCAGTTCATGGTAGGATTCCATGAAACGGGTGCCGTCACGATTGCGCAGCTTGGCGCCTTCACCGCGCAGCGCTTCCGTGGCGAGCGGGGCCGGGTCGCGGCCGATATCGATGGCGGTGGGGTGGAACTGGACGAATTCCAGATCGGCGACCAGGGCGCCTGCCTCCCAGGCCATGGCGATGGCGTCGCCCCTTGCCGCAGGCGGGTTTGTGGTCACCTGGAACAGGCCGCCGGACCCGCCGGTGCACAGGACCGTCTCGCGGGCCGTCTGGGTGGACAGCCGTCCGGTCGCATCGCGAAGGATGACGCCCGCAACATTCAGCGCGTCGTCCTGCATCAGGCCGACGGCGCGGACGCCTTCCACGACGCGGATGTGAGAGGCGGAATGAACCGCTGCGACGAGCGCGTCCATGATGGCCTTGCCCGCAAGGTCTCCGGCCACGCGGGCAACGCGGGGGTGGGAGTGGGCAGCTTCCAGCGACAGGGCGAGGGCACCGTCGGGGGTCCGGTCGAACGGTACGCCAAGGGCGATCAGGTCCCGGACGCGGGCCGGGCCTTCTTCGGCGATAAGGCGGGCGATGATCGGGTCCACCAGGCCCGCGCCGGCCGCAATCGTATCGGCAGCATGCTGTTCCGGGCTGTCATTCGGGTGAAGGGCCGCGGCCAGTCCGCCTTGTGCCCAGGCCGATGATGCAGCCTGGCCGAGTGGCGCCGGCGAGATCACGATACAGGGCCGCGGCGCCAGTTGCAGCGCCAGAAACAGGCCAGCAAGGCCCGCTCCCACGATCAGGACGTCGCTGCCGGCGTGTGGATCTGCCGTCAGGGTCTGGACGTGTTGCCCGTCTGCCAAGTCAGGAAATACCGTTTGTTGCGCGCTGGAATTCCGCCGGAGCGGTCACCGCCGAGACAAGCGCGCCGAACATGCGGTTCGCCGACTCGATGGTGAGGGTGAAATTGTCGGGGACGTAGATCAGGCCTTCGACTTTGGATTCCAGCATTTCCTCGATTTCAGACCGGATGGAAAGCTGATCGCCGAAACGCCGCGCCTTGCAGGACTGGCGCACGACAGAGCGGCCCCAGAGGGTGCAGACTTCCACTGCCGTCAGCTCGCAGGTGTACTGGTCGTCATCCGGGTGAGGCGTCAGGTACAGGGTTCCGGTCATCAGGCATTCCCCGCCGCGATAGGGCTTTGTGCGGAAACTCCAAGTGCCGAGCACATCTGTGGGATCATCCTCTGTCCCGGCATGAGCCGGTGTGGTCGCCAGCAGAGTTCCTGCCAGCGCGAGCGCGGCCATGCGTGCCAGGCGGGAGGTCATGCTGCCACTCCTATTTGTCCTCACACGCATAACCTAGACCCCGTGGCGGGCTTCGCCAACGCCTCAGCCGCTTATACCACCATTTCGATTTCGAGGGGCTCAAGCCCGGTCACGAAGTCGAGTGGCTTTTCCATGCGCGGCAGAGCCATCATGGCGTCGAGCGCCTCTTTGGCACGCAGTCGCACATCTTCCGGAATTGTCACTTCGTATTCACCCGTAATCAGGCAATCATAGATGTTTTCCAGCGTGATCCGCTTCATGTGAGGGCACAGATTACAGGGGCGGATGAAGTTCGTGCCGGGGTTCTCGGCGGCGACATTGTCGCTCATCGAGCATTCGGTCAGCAGAACCACCTTCGGCGGATGCTTTTCGGCCACATAATTGGCAAGCGCCGCTGTGGATCCGGCATAGTCAGCCGCTTCCAGAACGTCCGGCGGGCATTCCGGGTGGGCCAGAATGATGACACCCGGATGCGCGTCCCGCAGCTGGTGGACATCTTCGGCGCTGAACATCTCGTGCACCTCACAGGCGCCGGGCCAGGTCATGATGCGGATGCCCGTCTGGGCGGCGACGTTCTTGGCGAGATATTGGTCAGGCACCAGGATGACGGTGTCGGTGTTCCATTCCTTCGCGATGGCCTCGACGACCTGCGCCGCATTGGAGCTGGTGCAGGTGATATGGCACTCGGCCTTCACGTCGGCGGTCGTGTTCACATAGGTGACCACCGGATAATTCGGATACTTCTCCTTGATCAGGCGCACATCGGCGCCCGTGATCGAGGCGGCGAGCGAGCAGCCCGCACGGGTATCCGGGATCAGCACCGTTTTCTCCGGGGCGAGAATCTTGGAGGTCTCAGCCATGAAGTGCACGCCGGCCTGGACGATGATATCGGCATCGACCTTGGACGCTTCGCGGGCGAGCTGGAGGCTGTCGCCCCGGAAATCGCCGACGAGACGAAAAATGTCCGGCGTCATGTAGTTGTGCGCCAGAATGACGGCGTTCTTCTGGACTTTCAGACGGTTGATCGCTGCGACGAGCGGAGCCATTGCGGGCCACTCCATCGGCGTCACGAAATCTTTGACGAGTGGATAAAGGTGGTCCGTTTCGGCGCGTACAGCGTCATCATAGGTAAGGCCGCGCGCTTCAGCCGCATTCGGGCCGCGCAGCGGTGTAGGGGTAGGGCAACCAGGACCAGAATCAATCAGACGAGCCATGTCACGTCCTCCTTTCGACCAACCGAGCAACTTTTGCTCGATTTGAGTATAATATGGTTCCGAAAGTGTGCGTTTCAAGGAGAAGACCTTCAAACGTCCGGGATCGGGGCGCTCGTGCGACAGGAATTTAAAGCTTTTGCGCACTATGAGCAAAAGGGGGTTTAGCGCAGCCTGTGTGAAAACGCAATCACAGAAAGTCCGGGTTGGCGCAGTGTCAGTCCTTGAAGAGTTCCAGCGCAGCAGCGGTCATCGCATCGGTTCCGGTCTGGATGGTGCGGGCATAATCCGGTGCAAACAGCGAGGAGTGCAGGGAGGGGAGCGGCATGCCATCGGCCTTCGCCTTGGCGTATTTCGACGGCTCTACGGCGCCGACCCAGAACAACACGCTCGGGATGTTTTCGGCGGTACGGCTGTACTGGGAGAAATCCTCTCCGCCCATGACCGGGTTGACCTGACTCACATATTCCGAGCCCAGCTTCTTGCTGACCGCCTTCATGGCGCGGCCAGTGGTGTCCGGATCGTTGTAGGTCGAGGGCGTATAGTCCGACTCGATGGTGATTTCCGGTTCCGGCGCGTCGAAGGCCTCGGCTTCTGCCTTTGCGATGCGCTCAATGCCATCCAGCAGCATCTGGCGGGTGTCATCGTCATAGGACCGGACTGTCAGCAGAAGTGTGGCCTCGTCCGGAATGATGTTGTGCTTGGCGCCGGCCTTGAAAGACCCCACGGTGACGACGGCACTGTCCAGCGGATTGACGTTCCGCGAGACGAGGCTCTGCAGTGCCGTCACGATATGGGCGCCGACCAGGATCGGGTCGCGTGTCGTATGCGGATAGGCGCCGTGCCCCCCGATCCCCTTCACATGGATATCGACGCTGTCGACGTTCGCCATGGCATAGCCGGAGGAGTAGACCACGGTGCCGGACGGGGCATCGGCTGAGACATGCAGGGCGAGATTGTAGTCAGGCTTGGGGAAGCGCTCGAACAGGCCGTCGGCCAGCATCGCTTCGGCACCAAGGCCGATTTCCTCGGCGGGCTGGGCAATCATGACCAGTGTGCCCTTCCATTTGGACTTCTGCGCGACAAGGGCGCGGGCCGTACCGAGCCAGGCCGTCATATGCACATCATGGCCGCACGCGTGCATGACCTTGCTGTCGACGCCGGTCCAGGTCTGCGCTTCGACGGTCGAGGCGTAGGGAAGGCCGGTTTGTTCCGGCACGGGCAGGGCGTCCATATCTGTCCGGATCAGAACGGTGGGGCCTTTGCCGTTTTTGAAGACGCCGACCACGCCATAGCCGCCGACGCCGGGTTTGACCTCGCCGATATCGTGTGTCGCCTTGTCGACCACCCAGTCCTGTCCGACGCCGGTGGTCACGTCGAACCCGAGGGATTCCAACTCGCTCGCCAGAATGGAAGAGGTCTTGGCCTCCTTGAACGAGAGTTCAGGCGCCTGGTGAAGCTGGAGATAGAGGTCGAGGATGGACTGGTCCGGCGTGCTGACCTCGCGCACAGACATGGCCGCTGGCTGGACCGTTGCCGTTTCGGAGGCCGTGGCCGCGGTTTCGGTGCTTGCAACCGTGCTTTTTGCCGGTTCGCTGGCCGAAGGCGTTTCGCTCTTGCTGCATCCGGCAAGGGCAAGACCCAGGGCGAGGGTCGAAATGAGCGTAGGGCGCAGCATGGCAGGTCTCCGGACAACAGGTCGGCCGACCCTAGCAAGGTTTGCTCCCCTGCCAAGTGCGGTGACAGTATGCAGACGCGGAGCTGGCCTAATCGTCGTCGTCGAGGGCCGGATCATCCTGCTGGTCACGGCGGGGCCGGGCGATCATGTCGGCGATATCTTCCAGCTCGATGAAGGCGTCAGCCTCCCGGCGCAGGTCATCTGCCACCTGGGGCGAGCTGGATGCGTTCGTTGAAACGACCGAAACCCGCACGCCTTTGGCTTTCACAGCTTCCACCAGGCGCCGGAAGTCGCCATTCCCGCTGAACAATACGATGTGATCCAGATGGGCGGCGGCTGCGAGCATGTCGACCGTGAGTTCGACGTCCATATTCCCCCGGTGGCGCTTGCGGCCTTCCCGGTCAGTGTATTCGCGGGCAGCCTTGGTCACCACGCTGAACCCGTTATAGGCCAGCCAGTCGACCAGGGGACGGATCGGGCTGTATTCGTCGCTCTCGACCAGGGCGGTGTAATAGCTTGCCCGCAACAGCCGGCCACGACCCTGAAACTCTTTCAGCAGTTTTCGAAAATCGATTTCGAGCCCCAGCGCGCGGGCGGCTGAATAAAGGTTTGCACCATCAATAAAGAGCGCGAGGCGCTCATCCTTGTAAAACGGCATTATGGGCCTCGAAATCCCCGCTCCGGCGGGCGTGGGCGTATTTTGGGCGAAGTAAGACCCTACAGCTTAGTTTCCGCTGCAATCCGGCGCAAGGGACGGGTTGCGCGCCCTTGCTGCGCTGCATATAAGGGGCGGTTCAAAGGAGACTCTGAATCCATGGCCCGAGTGACCGTCGAAGACTGCATTGAGCAGATACCGAACCGTTTTGATCTTGTGCTGCTTGCCGCGCACCGTTCCCGCATGATCCGCGAAGGCTCGCCGATCACCGTGGACCGCGACAATGACAAGGATCCGGTCGTCTCCCTGCGCGAAATCGCCGATCAGTCTGTTGACCTGAAAGTGGTGAAGGAAGCCCTCATCTCCGGCCTGCAGGACATCCGTCCGGGCGAAGAGAACGAGCGTGAAGCAGACCGTATGGCCCTCGAGGCTGCCCCGGCGGCGACGGAAGAGGATGTCATGCGGGCTTATCAGGCTGAGCTCGAATCCGGGCGCGACGACCGGCTCTAGGAGGTTCGATGGACGGCAGCACCCTTTCCGCCAAGGACAAAGGGGCTGGCGAAGCATCACCGGCCGCTGAGGCCGTGGGTGAACACCATGTCCTCACCCGCGAAGAACTGATTGCCAAGGTCCGCGCATACCATCCGCGTGTGAAGTCCGAATTGCTGGGCGCAGCATACGACTTTGCCAAAACGCATCATGGCGAGCAGAAGCGCGATTCCGGTGACGCCTACTATTCCCATCCCGTAGAAGTCGCGAGCCTGCTGGCGGACGTGCATCTCGATGAGATCACGATCGTGGCGGGCCTGCTGCACGATGTTGTCGAGGATGTGGAAGAGATCGACATCGGCGAGATCGAAGTGCGCTTCGGCGCCGATGTGGCCGAACTGGTCGATGGCGTCACCAAGCTCGACCAGATCGAGTTTTCCTCCAAGGAAGCGGCGCAGGCCGAGAATTTCCAGAAATTCATCCTGGCGACGACCAGCGATATCCGCGTCCTTCTGGTGAAGCTGGCCGACCGGCTGCACAACATGCGGACACTGCATTTCCGCAAGAAGCCGGAAAGCCGTTATCGTACCGCGCGCGAGACGATGGATATCTACGCGCCGCTGGCCCGCCGGGTCGGCCTTTACCAACTGGCGGCGGAGATGGAGGACCTGGCTTTCCAGGAGCTCAACGCCGAAGCGCGCCGGGCCATCCTCTACCGCCAGGAAGAACTGGCGCTTGAGAATGCAGACGACCTGGAGCGCATCCGGGCGGACCTGACACAGCTGATGGAAATGGCCAGCATTCCATGCCGCATCAAAGGCCGGAAGAAGGCGCCTTACTCGCTGTGGCGGAAGCTGGAACGCAAATCGATTTCCTTCCGCGATGTGGCTGATCTTTTTGCTTTCCGTGTTATCGTTCAGTCAACGGAAGAGTGCTACCGGGTTCTTGGCGAAGTCCATACACTGTGGGCCTGCATCCCGGACCGTTTCCGTGACTTCATTTCCGTACCGAAGCCAAATGGCTATCAGAGCCTGCACACAACTGTACGCGCCTCCGGCAATCGCCGTGTCGAGCTTCAGGTCAGGACCGAAGCCATGGATCAGACGGCTGAGTTCGGCGTGGCTGCGCACTGGGGCTACAAGAACAAGCAATATGGCTTTGATGTGGAATCGGCTAAGGCGGCGGGCCTCGACCCGGCTGCCAGCCTCGAAACCATTTCGAGCCTCCTGCAGGATGGCGCCGACGCCAAGGAGTTCCTTGAGCATGCCAAGCTCGAGATGTACCGCGAGCATGTCTTCACGTTCACCCCGAAAGGCAAGCTGATCATTCTCCCAGCGGGGGCGATGCCGCTGGACTTTGCCTATGCCGTCCATTCGGCGGTGGGCGATACGTGCGTTGGCGTGAAAATCAATGGCGAGATCAAAGCGCTGCGCAGGCCGCTGAAGAATGGCGACGTGGTGGACATCATTCGCGGCAAAAGCCCGGCAGCGGTTCATGGCTGGGAAGGCCTGGCGATCACCGGGCGGGCACGTTCGGCGCTACGCCGGCTGGTGCGTGAGCGCGATACGGCAGACTTCCGACGCCTTGGCGAAGGCCTGGTCAACCAGGCCCTGCGGCGTGCCGGGATTGACCCGGTCGATGTGAAAATGACCCATACGGCCCGGCTCGCCGGATTTCAGACGCGTGAAGAAATGGCCGAAGCCGTCGGGCGTGGCCGGATCAGCTCTGCGGATGTGATCCAGGCGGCATTCCCCGGCTACAAGGCCGAACCGATGGGAGATCCGTCCAAGACGAAGGTCGACTCCCAGCACGCGCCGTTACTGGTGTCGGGCCATGACCTGACCCCCGGCGTGACGCTGCACCTCGGCAAATGCTGTTGCCCGCTACCGGGGGACCGCATCATGGGGGTGCAGGTGCCGGATGAGGGCATCGTCGTCCATGTCGCCAGCTGTCCGAAGCTTGCCGAATACGACGACAAGCCTGACCTGTGGGTGGATCTCAGATGGACCGAGCTTGCCCGGACCGACGCCATGGCGGTCGGCCGGATCCGCATCAATGCTGCGAATACGCGCGGTGTGCTTGCCAAGCTCTGCGCCGCTGTGGCGCAGTCGAACGGAAACATCGTCAACATCGCCACGGTGGAGCGTCAGAAGGACTTCACTGAGCTGGTCATGGAAATTGAGGTTGAAGACCTGAAACGCCTGACGCAGATACTGGCCGCGCTCCGGTCGCTCGCAGTGGTCGACCGGGCAGTGCGTGACCAGGAGGGTGAAGATGACCAATGAAGAAGTGCTCGCGGTGTTCCGCGAGGCAGGTGCGTTGCTGGAGGGGCATTTCATCCTCTCGTCCGGGCGCCGCAGCCCGGTGTTCCTGCAGAAAGCATTGGTTTTCTCCCAGCCGGACAAGTCCGAGAAGCTCTGCGCAGCGCTTGCGAAGAAGCTGACCGAGACATTCGGAAAGATCGACGTTGTCGCCGGCCCGGCCGTCGGTGGCATCATTCCGGGCTACGAACTGGCCCGCCAGCTTGGCTGCCGGTCGATCTTTGCCGAGCGTGTGGATGGGCAACTTCAGTTCCGCCGTGGCTTCGCAATTAATGAGGGCGAACGCGTGCTGATCGCCGAGGATATTGTGACCACCGGCCTGTCATTCCGCGAAACGGTGGAGGCGCTTGAGGCGCTGCCGGGCGATGTGGTTGGCGGCGCGTGCATTATCGACCGGTCGGGCGGCCGCGCTGATGTCGGCTGCGAACTCATCTCGCTCGCATCGGTCAACTTCCCTGACTATGACGCCGAAGACCTGCCGCCGGAACTGGCCCTGATGCCAGCCGTGAAGCCGGGTTCGCGGGGGCTCGCCTGATGAGCGGGCGGCTGCGCCTTGGGGTGAACATCGATCATGTGGCGACCATAAGGAACGCCCGCGGTGGCGCGCATCCCGATCCGGCGCGGGCCGCAGAGATTGCCGCGGTGGCTGGAGCTGACGGCATTACGATCCACCTTCGCGAAGACCGCCGCCACATCCGCGACGGGGATCTTGAAGCCATTCGGGCTGCCTCCAGCCTGCCGATCAATCTGGAAATGGCGGCGACCGAGGAAATGACCGCGATCGCGTGCGGTTTCCGTCCGCATGCGGCCTGCATTGTGCCGGAAAAGCGCGAGGAACGCACGACCGAGGGCGGCCTCGATGTCGCCGGCCTGCACAACCAGATTTCCCCCATTGTACGCCAGTTGCGCGATGCCGGGGCACGTGTGTCGCTGTTCATCGAGCCGGACCCGGTTCAGATCGCCGTTGCGGAAGTGCTCGGCGCGCCGGTCGTGGAGCTACATACAGGACGCTATGCAGAGCTCTGGAATCAGGGAGGCGCCGAAGCCGCCGCACCGGAGCTCGCCCGCCTGCAGGCCGCCGCCGACGACGCCCGCAAGCGCGGGATTGAGCCGCATGCCGGCCATGGCCTCACATTCGAGAATGTCGGCCCGATTGCAGCCATTCCGGAAATTGCCGAACTGAACATCGGCCATTTCCTGATCGGTGAAGCAATCTTCATCGGCTTGGAAAGTGCCATCCGCGAGATGCGCCGCCTGATGGATGAGGCCAGGAGCAAGGCAAGCGGATGATTATCGGTATCGGGAACGATCTCTGCAATATCGAGCGCATCGAGCAGACGCTTGAGCGTTTTGGTGAGCGGTTCGAGAAACGCGTGTTCACCGAAACGGAGATTGCGCTGGCGCGCCGCCGCCGCCGCACGGCAGAGACTTATGCAAAGCGCTTTGCCGCCAAGGAAGCCTGCGCCAAGGCGCTGGGTACAGGCGTGCCGCGGCGCGGGGTGCACTGGACACATCTCGGCGTCGTGAATTTGCCGAGTGGCAAGCCGACGCTGGCGCTGACCGGCGGGGCAGCCAAACGCCTGGAGGCTTTAATGCCGGAAGGGCACGAGGCCGTCATCCATCTGACAATCACCGATGACCACCCCTGGGCCGAAGCTCAGGTGATCATCGAAGCTTTGCCGGTGACGGGCCAATGAAGCCCGCCCGTCCGAAGCGGACCCGCTTGCGCGGCAAGGGGAAGGCCGGTGCGCCGGTTCTCTCCGAGGATCGCCAGAAGGCGGCGCAGGAGGTGCTTGGCTACAAGTTCAAGGACGCGAAAATGCTGGTTCGGGCGTTGACCCATCCGAGCGCGGTCGGGGGCGGCGATCCGGTGCGAGAGTCCAATCAGCGTCTGGAATTCCTCGGGGACCGCGTGCTGAACCTCGTCATCGCAGAACGCCTGATGGAACGCCGCAAGATGGAGAGCGAGGGCGAACTGGCCCCGCGTCTCAACCGCCTCGTCAAGAAAGGCGCCTGCGCCGATGCCGTGCGTAACCTGAACCTGCAGGAATTCATTCTTCTGTCCGATGGCGAGGAGGCTGCTGGCGGGCGAGCGCGGGAATCCACGTTGGGTGATGCCTGTGAGGCGATCATCGGCGCGATCTTCAAGGATGGCGGCCTTTCGCCTGCGCGCAAATTTATCGAGAAAGCCTGGGCCCCGCAGTTTGCGTCGACCCCGGCGGAGACCAAGGACCCGAAGACCCTGTTGCAGGAATGGGCACAGGGACATGGCCTTCCGTTACCTGACTATGATGTATTGAGCCGGTCTGGACCGGACCATGAACCCGTTTACGAAATCGAAGCGAAGGTCGAAGGACGCGGCAGTGCCGTGGCGACTGGAGCTTCCAAACGCGAAGCCGAGCGCAGCGCTGCTGCCCTGCTGCTCCAATCGCTGGCAGGATAAATATGAGCGACACAGACATAACCCATGCAGGCTTCTGCGCCATTATTGGCGCACCGAATGCCGGCAAATCGACGCTGACCAATCTGTTGGTCGGCGCCAAAGTGGCCATCGTTACGCACAAGGTGCAAACGACGCGCTTTCCCGTGCGCGGCGTAGCGCAGACCGATCACACGCAAATCGTGCTGGTCGACACGCCCGGTATCTTCGCGGCCAAGCGCCGGCTGGACCGGGCCATGGTGAAAGCCGCCTGGAGCGGCGCAGACGACGCCGATGCGATTGTGCACCTTGTCGATGCGGCCTCCTGGGTGGCGGACAAGGTAGGCAAGGAAACTGCAGCGCAGAAACACTCGATCGAGGACGACCGCCGGGTCGTCGAACAACTGAAAACGAGCGGGCGGAAAGCCATTCTTGCGCTCAACAAGATCGACCTTTTCCCGCACGATCAGGTCCTGCCGATCATTGCCGAACTGAACGAGACAGGGGCCTATGAAGAGGTTCACATGATCTCGGCCGAGAATGGCGACGGGGTCGAGAAGCTGGAAGAGGCGATTGCGTCCCGCATGCCGGAAGGCCCGGCGCTTTACCCGCCGGACCAGGTGGCGGACCTGCCCATGCGCCTGCTGGCGGCGGAGGTAACGCGCGAGAAGCTGATGCTGCGCCTTCACCAGGAACTGCCCTATCAGCTGATGGTCGAGACCGAGAGCTGGGAAGAGCGCAAGGATGGATCTGTCCGGGTTCAGCAGGTCATCGTTGTTGGCCGCGAGAACCATAAATCCATGGTGCTGGGCAAGGGCGGCCAGACGATCAAGGATATCGGCCGCATGGCGCGTGAGGAACTCTCCGACATGCTGGGCCGCAAGGTGCACTTGTTTCTCTTTGTGAAGGTGGACGAACGCTGGCAGGAGCGCCGGGAAAGCTATCAGGGGCTTGGCCTGGAGTTTGATGTCTGAGGCGAGATGAACTGGTCCGATGACGGAATTATCCTTGGAGGGCGCCGCTTTGGTGAAGGCGGCCTCATTCTGGATGTTCTGACGCGGAGCCGGGGGCGCCGGTCCGGCCTCGTCTATGGCGGCAATTCCCGTCGGCGCCGCGCGCAATACGAAGCGGGAAATTCCGTATCGCTCTCCTGGACCGGGCGGCTGGAAGATCAGCTCGGCCGGTTTGAGGTCGCCGAAGCCACGAAGGAGCGAACGTCGCGCGTGCTGGATGATGCCCGGGCGCTGGCGGCAGTATCGGCCATTACCGCCATCCTCAGAATGTCGCTGGACGAAGGCGACGTTGCAGGTTCGGCCATGTTCGAGGCGACGGAACTGCTGCTCGACCAGATTGAGGCTCGCGAGATCTGGCCAGCGCTTTATGTGCGCTGGGAACTTGGCTTGCTGTCCGGGCTGGGCTTTGGCCTTGATCTGGACGAGTGCGCGATCAGTGGCGCGAATGACGGACTGACCCACGTCTCCCCGCGAACCGGGCGGGCCGTACGTGGATCGGAGGCGGAAGACTATGTCTCGCGATTGCTCCGGCTGCCGTCTTTTCTCATTTCGTCTTCAGCACCGGTCGGCGGCGAGGATGTCGCCGACGGGCTGAAGCTGACAGGATATTTCCTGGAGACGCGGGTGTTCCACGCGATGAACCGGGCCATGCCGCCGGAACGTGATCGGCTGTTAAGGCGGTTGGTGGGCTGACGGTCAGGCCTTGGCGCTCGGGCGCTCACCGACTTTCGCGAACCAGGCCGCATAGTTCCTGAATTCCGGGTTGAGTGGCTGGCCCACCGTGTTGCCAAATGCCTGGAAGCAGAAGAGCAACACGTCCGCGAGGCTGAATTTGTCGCCGGCGATATAAGGCTGGTCGGCCAACCGGCCATCGAGGAATTTGATCTTGTCCTGCGCGCAGGCTTTCAGGCCGTCCGCAGCTTCCGGAAGGCAGCGCATGCGGTCCTTGAACATAGGCAGGCCTTCGGAATAGCGGAATCCGTTGGTCAGCGGCTCAACGATATTGAGGTCCACCCAGCGGGTCCAGCGGCGGTTCTGGGCGCGCGCTTCGGGCGTGTCGCCCATCAGTTTCTCGCCCGGGAATGTTTCGTCCAGATATTCGCAGATTGCGGTGATTTCGGTGACAACTGACCCGTCATCCAGGACCAGGCAGGGCGACTGGCCGGCCGGATTGGTTTTGAGAAAGGGGGCCTCGCGGTTTTCCCCGGCGCGGATGTCGATTTCCTCGGTCGGAATATCAATCCCGCGCTCGGCCATGAACATGCGGACAACGTGCGGATTGGGGCCGACGGATGTGATGAGTTTCATGTGCTTCCTCCCGGGATGTTTCGCGCGTCAAATGCGAGCCTGACGCATCCATAGTCGGTTCAGACAGCGCCGTCATTTGTGACGTTGGGGGAGGTGGGGCTTGCCTCCGAGAGGCTGATACCGGGAAATTCGATGACGCTTGCCAGCATGTTTGCGCCAGACACGCCCGAAGGGATCTAATGACAGGTGTTACCGGGGCCCATATCCATGTGGAAATGGTCCCGGTGCGCCGCGTTGTAGTCCGGCCCCAGCGTCACCGAGAACAGGTCGCACGCGCCGGAATGGACCTTTTTCAGGAATTTCGCTTCCTTCCCGCCTTTTCCCCAGAAAGTCTTTACGTCGATCAGCCGCCCGTCTTTCAGCCGGAAACCCGAAATATCGACGGCATTGCCGTGGGCATGTTCCGACAGGCGCCCGGATCCGGCGATATTCCGGCAGGAAAAGCTGCCATAGGTCTCGATCCGCGCGAGGGGGGAGCCGAGGATATCCACAGCCGCCGGGCGGGCGACATGGCGTTCCCACACATAAAGCGCCGCTGCCTCGCCGCAGGTCATGCGCAGCGTGGCGGAATAGGGCGTCAGCGTCCGGTCCAGGGTCAGAGCATTGTAAAGGCCGCACTTTTCTCCCTTTGGCGCATCGTCGAGGCGGGTATAGAGCACGCCGGCCCTGTCCAGCGCCGGGAAGCAGACTTCCGGATGCTTCGCCGCACGGGCCAGCTGGCTCCCGGTGCCGAGGCCAACTCGGTCGCTCAGGTCCACGGGCGCGAAGGGATTATGCCGGGGCGGCGCCGACATCAGGAACAGCGCCACGCACAGCGCGGGTACGGTCAGAAGGACAAGCCAGGCGCGTAAGTGAGGCATCTGCAGTCAGTACCTATAGGGTTCCTTAACCAAAGGGCTATTTCTGTTAACTTACGACTGTTCGCGACTCGCAGACGATTCTGCCCGCGGACCTGCACCAGAATGTGGCACGAACCGAGAAGGGGCCAGAATGTCCGACCTCAAGGATGGCGAGCCGGAAGACCGGATCATCAATGAACCCATGAGCGAGGCGCTCTCGAAGCGCTATCTCGCCTATGCGCTCTCGACGATCACGGCCCGGGCCCTGCCGGATGTCCGCGACGGGCTGAAGCCTGTGCAGCGGCGCATCCTTTACGGCATGCGTGTGCTGCGGCTGGACCCGGAAGGCGGCTTCCGCAAATGCGCGAAGATCGTTGGCGACGTGATGGGTAACTTCCACCCGCACGGCGACAGCTCGATCTATGACACGCTGGTGCGTCTCGCGCAGGATTTTACGGTCCGCTACCCGCTGGTCGATGGCCAGGGGAATTTCGGCAACATCGATGGCGACAGCGCAGCTGCCTATCGTTACACCGAAGCGCGGATGACCATTGCGGCAGAATTGCTGCTGGATGGGCTGAGCGAAGACGCGGTCGACTTCCGTGCCAACTATGCCGAAAACGATGAAGAGCCGGTCGTCCTTCCGGCGGGTTTCCCGAACCTGCTGGCCAATGGCGCGAGCGGCATTGCCGTCGGCATGGCGACCTCTATCCCGCCGCACAATGCGGCCGAAGTGATCGATGCGGCGCGGCTGCTGATCGAGAAGCCGAAGGCGACCACCGCCGAACTCATGGACTTCGTGAAAGGGCCGGACTTCCCGACGGGCGGCATCATTGTCGAACCCTATGAGTCGATGCTCGACGCCTATGAGACCGGCCGCGGCAGTTTCCGCATGCGGGCGCGCTGGGAAACGGAAGACACCGGCCGGGGCACCTACCAGATCGTCGTCACCGAAATTCCCTATCAGGTGCAGAAATCGCGTCTGCTGGAGAAGCTGGGCGAGCTGATCGAAGCCAAGAAGGTTCCGCTGCTGGACGATGTGCGCGACGAGTCCGCTGAGGATGTCCGCCTGGTCCTCGTGCCACGGTCCAAGACGATCGAACCGGATGTGCTGATGGAAAGCCTGTTCAAGGTCTGCGATCTTGAAACGCGCTTCAGCCTCAACATGAACGTGCTGCACAAGGGCGCGCCTCAGGTCATGGGCCTGAAGGATGTGCTGCAGGCCTATCTGGAGCACCGCCGCGAGGTCGTCGTGCGCCGGGCGCAGCATCGCCTCGACAAGATCGAGAAGCGCCTCCACCTGCTCGACGGCTACCTCAAGGCCTTCCTCAATATCGACGAGGTGATCCGCATCATCCGGACCGAGGATGAGCCGAAACCGGTCCTGATGGAGACGTTCAGTCTGACGGATGTGCAGGCTGAAGCCATCCTCAATCTCCGCCTGCGCGCTCTGCGCAAGCTCGAAGAAATGGAAATCCGCGGTGAGCACAAGAAGCTGACCGAGGAGCGCGAACAGCTGGTCCTGCTGCTGGGGTCGACACGCCGCCAGTGGACGAAAGTGTCGAAAGAACTGAAAGCGGCACGTGACGCCTTTGATCCGGACTCGGAGCTGGGCCGCCGCCGCGCCACGTTCTCCGACGTCAAGGAAGTGGACCTCGCCGCGGCCCTCGAAGCCTCCAAACCGAAAGAACCGATCACGGTTGTCCTGTCGCAACAGGGCTGGATCCGCGGCATGAAGGGCCACGGCCTCGATACCAGCTCCGTGAAGTTCAAGGACGGAGACGAGCTTTACCTCGTCGAGGAAGTGATGAGCACGGACAAGCTTATCCTCATGTCCTCAGATGGACGGTCCTTTACCATGGCGGCCGACAGGCTGCCCGGCGGGCGGGGCCATGGGGAACCGATCCGCCTGACCATCGACCTGGAAGACAGTGTCGATATCATCGCCATGTTCCGGTTCGAGCCTGAGCGCAAACGCGTGATGGCGTCCTCCACCGGATATGGCTTCGTGGTCGACGAGAAAGAGCTGGAGTCCAATCGCAAGGCCGGCAAAGCCGCCGTGAACACCGGCAAGGGCCATCTCGTTTGCTGCCCCGTCGTCGAGGGCGACATGATTGCTGTCGTCGGCACCAACAAGAAGATGCTGATCTTCCCGTTGTCCGATCTGCCGGAAATGGCGCGCGGCAAGGGCAACAAGGTTCAGTCTTACAGCGGCAAGGCAGAGCTGAAAGACCTGATCACCTTCGACAAGCGCGACGGCCTGATCGTCATGACTGGCGGCCGCCACCGCGCCTTCCCGGAATGGAAAGACTGGAAAGGCCAGCGCGCGCAGGCGGGCAAGGTCGTCCCGAAAGGCTTCCCGAGAAGCGGGACGTTTACAGGCTGATCAAGAGCGCCCGGCCAGACAGCCGGGCGTTTTTCATTCCGGTCAATAAACCCGCGCGACCGTCTGCTTCATGAGCGGGCCGATCTCCGTGTGCAGAACAAGGTCGGCGTAGGAGTCGTGGTCGGTCTCTTCGCGATTGACGATTACCACGGTCGCGCCCGTCCGCTTGGCGATCACCGGCAGTTCGGCGGCCGGGTAGACGACCAGCGATGAGCCCAGCACGATGAACAGGTCGCTGAGGGCGGCCTCTTCCATGGCGCGGTTCATTTCGTCTTCAGGCATGGCCTGGCCGAACGAGATGACAGCCGTCTTCACAAGTCCTGTGCAGAAGACGCAGGTGATGTCCTCGCCGGCTTCCCAGCGGGGCTTCAGGTCTTCCAGTTCGTAGCGCTTGCCGCACTGCAGGCAGCGGGCATAGCTGGCATTGCCGTGCACCTCGATCACCCGGTTGTCCGCCACGCCGGAGGCCTGGTGGAGATTGTCGACATTCTGGGTGATGATGCTGGAAACCTTGCCCATTTTCACAAGGTCGGCCACGGCGTGGTGCCCATCATTCGGCTGGGCCCCGGTCCAGCCGGCGGGATTGTTGAATACCCGGTTCCAGGCTTCGGTCCGCTGTTCGCGGGAACTGACGAAATCCTGGAAATAGATCGGCTTCATCTTGCTCCACACGCCGCCGGGGCTGCGGAAATCGGGAATGCCGCTCTCGGTCGAGATGCCTGCGCCGGTGAAAACCACGGCGCGGCGGCATTGCGAAATCAGGCTGGCAAGTTCTACGGGTGCGTCGGTCATGTTCCTAATGCTACACAATTTGTCCGCGTCTGCCACGTGCAAGTGGCATTCAGATGATGAAGGGCTTTAGCCTGCGCCCTCAACGGACTGGCCGAAGATCAGGACGGCCACCGCGAGGAGGCTGAAGGCGGCATAGGCCAGGCCGCGCACAGGGCTTTTTGCTTCGCGGAACGCCGCGAGCGAGGCGATCGCACATTGCAGAGCGTAATAGAGGGCGAAGGCTTTTGAGGCGAGGCTGATGATTTCGAAAATGTGCGAGAACCAGGTCAGGCAAAGACCGATGATCACGAGCATCAGATAAGCCACACGCGGGCGGACGCGCCGGCCGGAGAGTTCCTCCACAAGGCCGCCGGCCCCGCTCGTGTCAGCGATCGCGGCGCTGAATTGTGCGGCCAGAGCCGCCACGATCAGCAGCGCGGGCAACAAGGCCGAGACGATTTTCATCATGTCGACAATCGCGGTTTCCGTCAGCGGCACGGTTTCGGCATTGAAGGCATAGGTCAGCAACAGGACATAGGCCATGTAGATCGCGGCCGAGAGCCACTGGGCGTAGAGCATCGAGCGGATCCGCATGGCAGGCTTGTATTCGTCGCCCAGATAGCGGGATGTTTCAAAGCCCTGCACGGTGATGATCAGGCCAAAGGCGAGGGCGATACCGGACCAGCCCGTCTCCGATGCCGGCGCGAAGACCAGGGCATCATCGCTGGCCTGATGAACGAAATAGACGCTGAGCCCGGCCAGCAGTCCGCCAATGATAGCGAGCTTCAGGCTGACTGAGATCTGTTCCATCCGCTCCATGGCTTCAAAGCCGCGCAGCCAGCCGACGGCGAGGATCAGGATCAGCGTTGCGCTGGTCACCGCCTTTGCCGCAGCGGCGGAGTTGAACGGCGTCATCTTCACGGCAAAGGCGCCGAACAGGTTCAGGTAGTAGGCGACTGAAATGCAGTAGGCGAAGGCGAGCGCCCAGGACGCGATATATTCCGTCCGACGCTCTGCGGCGGAGCGATCGGGATCGCGCGCCATGCTGGCAATGTTGAACCGGATCCCGGCGCCGAACGCATAGGCTGCCAGGCACAGGAGGCCCATGACCGCAGGCGCATATTTGCCATAGGAATGCGACAGGATCGGCCCCAGGACGAGGAAACCGCTGCCGATGATCGAGGCGAGCGGCGTCACTGTTGCCCGCCAGGAACGGAGATCGCGCACGCGCGGCCAGATCAGCAGGCCGAGAATTCCAAGCGTGATGATGCCGATAAGGATGTCATGAAACAAGCCGAGGGAGTCCTTCACTGTCCTGAACAGAATGGATGAGACTGTACCGGGTTCCGTTTACAGGGCGTTTGGGCTGCCGTTTACACGACTGTTCCGAACAGGTGGCCGATCACGCCGGTCACGCACATGGCGGCGACACCCCAGAAGACGACGCGGGAGGCTGCACGCAGCTTGCTGGCTCCGCCCGCCCTGGCGGAGAGGGCACCGAGGATCCCGAGGCTGATCAGCGAGACCGCCGCCACGGCCGGTGTGATCTGGCCCAGCGGCGCGACGGCCGCGGCGAGGATCGGCAGGGCAGCACCGGCAGTAAAGCTGGCGGCGGAGCTCAAGGCCGCCTGCACCGGCCGCGCCGTGACGACCTCGTTCATGCCCAACTCGTCGCGCGCATGGGCTTCGAGCGCGTCATGCTCTGTCAGCTGGCGGGCCACTTCGCGGGCTGTTTCCTCGTTCAGGCCGCGTTTTTTGTAGATGTCAGTCAGCTCTTGCAGTTCGGCGTCCGGATGGCTTTTGAGGGCTGCCCGCTCGATTTCTATGTCTGCTTTCTCAAGATCGGCCTGCGAGGAAACGGAGACATATTCGCCCGCGGCCATCGACATGGCGCCGGCCACGAGGCCTGCCAGGCCAGCGGTGAGGACGGCGCCGGTGGAGGCTGATGACGAGGCGACACCGATGACGAGACCGGCGGTCGACAGGATACCGTCATTCGCCCCGAGGACGGCCGCGCGCAGCCAGCCGATCCGCTGGATATAGTGGTGTTCCTCGTGAATGTAGGAATCGTCGGATTGCTGTGGGGAGTCTGCCATAAGCCTGTCCTCTGCAAGGTTTTATCCGTGGCCAAGCCAGGCCCGATGGTCAAGCCTGTATATCGCCATACCGCCCCGGTTTCGCCCATGCGGGCGGGCTTCCACTTGCGCGATGCCGCGGCGGCGTCTAGGCGTTGAGATACAAGGATTTCCGGAGGGACACCCATGCTTATTGGACTTGGCGTAATCGTCGTCGTCATCGGCTTTATCATCCTGATCTATAACGGATTGGTGATGAAGCGGCAGCGGGTCAACCAGGCCTTTGCCGATGTCGATGTACAGCTGAAACAGCGCCAGAACCTGATCCCGAATCTCGTGGAAACGGTCAAAGGTTATGCAAAGCACGAGCAGGAAACCTTCCAGCAGGTGATCGCTGCCCGCAACGCCGCGCAAAGTGCCAGCACGCCGGGGGAAATGTCTCAGGCCGAAGGCATGCTCACCGCGTCGCTGGGCAAGCTTTTCGCCCTCGCCGAAGCCTATCCGGACCTGAAAGCCAACCAGAACTTCATCCAGTTGCAGAACGAGCTCTCGACCATTGAAGACAAGCTGGCCGCTGCGCGCCGCTTCTACAATTCGGCGGTTCAGGACTACAACACCTCCCGCGAACAATTCCCGGGCTCCATCATTGCCGGCATGTTCAACTTCGAAGGCCGAGACTTCTTCGATGTTGGCGTCGAAGGCCGCGAGGCCCTCAGCACACCGCCGGAAGTGAAGTTCTAGGCGCCAGCAGCATGTGTTAGTCTCCTGCCGAATACGGGAGATGACCATGAAGAGATTTATCGGATCGGCGGCAGTCCTGACTGTCGCCGCCTTTGTGTCTGGCTGTGCCTCCGGCGCCAGCAGCGGCGGCTGGAGCGCGTCGAGCTGGAATGGCCTGGCGCCGCAGAATGTCTATGGTGGCAATTACCAGTTCTATGCGGCGCCGGCTGAAGGGCAGGGTTTCAAGCTGAAATTCTCGGTCAGGACTGACGGCAATTTCAACATTGCCAGTGCCGGCCCGCCCGCCGAGGCAGACCTGGAAGCCGCCGCAGCAGCGGCCGCGCCGGAAGGCTGCACACTTGCCTCAATCGAACGCACGCCGGATGGCGGGGCAATCGCCGATTATGATTGCGGTGAGACCGAATAGGCTCTCCAGCGCGGGCGACGCCCGTGACGGCGCTTGGTGTCGGTTTGGTTTTCAGGCGTGTGGGGCCGCTTCAGGTTTCCGGCAGGGGCAGGTTCAAGCCCCTTCTCCCTTGGGAGAAGGGGGTGGGGATGAGGGGCCAAGGCATATCCGCACGTGCAATGCTTGCGGCGGTGACGCCGCCCCTCACCCCTACCCCTCTCCCATGGGAGAGGGGCAGCGTGCGGAGATGTTCCGGCGTATACGCCGATCCATCGCACGCGGCAGCGAGGCGGGCATTTGTATACGCAGCGGGCTGCAGATGCGCCCGCTCCGTCTTCTGCCCCGGAATCCAGTCAATCGAGTGAAGATACACGCGCCCATTGGCGCCGATGCACCAATGATACTTCACCCCGCGCCCATAGGCGGCCCGGATCTGCGCGCGCAGCATCAGCACCTGGACCCAGATCAGGGGCCAGAGAAAGGCGAGCTGCGGCGGAAACCAGGCAGGCGGATGAAAGAGTGACATGGCGGGCAATATACGTCAGGCCACGGAGGTGTTGGATGGATTTCTTTTTCCGGCAATGATTGCAGCAGGAAGGGACGCTTCAGGTGTGGGATAACTTTCCAGAACGCGTCATCCCCGACCGCGCAGCGGTCTGGGGATCCATCTCCGAATGGGGCCTCGGGAACGTCATGTCCTGACGCGCTTGCCGCGACGTTCCGGGATGGGCGCCCGGATGGCCGTTGGCCATCGGGCGTGACGCGTGTGGGAATTTGAGAGCGAAGTCGAAGCGCGGGCGCGGGCTTTCACCCCCCCCCTCCGTCAGCCGGCTTTGCCGTCTGCCACCTCCCCCGCTTCGCAGGGGAGGATACACCTGCTGCACGCACCGGATTTCATCCTCCACCGCTTGCGGGGGAGGTGCTGAGCGTAGCGAAGTGGAGGGGGCTTTCGCGGCATACGAGAAGGTCCCGGATATTTGCTGCGCAAATTCCGGGATGACATGGCCATGTGTTGGGATGACTGCCCCGGCATAAAATCCGTCTACGCCATGACTATGCATGACCTGTCATGACTATACCGGACCAAGCCGGACTAAAGCGCCCCGAACCACGGCACCAGCCGTTCGATGGCTTCCTCGATCTGCGGCGTGGAGAGCGCGAAGGAGAAGCGCATGAAGTGCTTGCCGTCTACGGGGTCGAAGTCGACGCCCGGGGCGGTGGCGACGCCGGTCTCTTCCAGCAGCTTCAGGCAGAAGGCGAGGCTGTCGTCTGTGTAGCGCGAAACATCCGCATAGACATAAAAGGCGCCATCCGGCGGGGCGATCTTTTCGAGGCCGAGCTTTGGCAGCGCCTCCAGCATCAGTTCGCGGTTGCGGCGATAGACTTCGACATGCCCGTCCAGTTCCTCGCGCGCATCCATGGCGGCAAGCCCGGCATGCTGGGACAGCGACGGCGCTGTCAGGAACAGGTTGCCGATATAGGCGCCGGTGCGCCGCGCCATGTCCGGCGGGGAGACCAGCCAGCCGAGCCGCCAGGGCGCCATGGAGAAGTATTTCGAGAAAGAGTTCACGATATAGGCGTCCGGCGCATATTCCAGCATGGAATGGATCTCCGGGCCGAAGCTCAGCCCATGATAGATCTCGTCGGAAATGATGCGGATGCCTTTTGCCTTTGCGACGGCGGCGATGGCGGCCAGTTCGGACGCTGGGATGATCGTGCCGGTCGGGTTTGCCGGGCTGGCGATAATGACACCCTGCGGCGCCGGGTCCAGCGCGTCGAGCGCGGCGGCGGACAGCTGGTAGCGCGTGTCTTCGCCGCAGGCGATTTCCACGCCTTCAAAGTTCAGGGCACGGACCGTGTTGCGATAGGCGACATAGCCCGGCCGGGCAAAGGCGATGCGATCCCCCGGCGAGAAGGCCGTGGCGAGCGCCAGCACCAGGGCAGGTGAGGCGCCGTTCGTGATGGCCAGGCGCCCGGGCGTCAGGTCCACGCCGTACATGTCCTTGTAGTGCTGGCAGATGCGCGCCTTCAGGGGCTGGCTTTCCCAATAGCCCATCGGGTCTGTGTCCAGCACTTCATGGCTGCGGGCGATGGCGGCTTTCGGGGCCGGGGTGGAGGGCTGGCCGAACTCCATATGCAGGATGCTGCGGCCTTCTTCTTTCAGTTCATGCGCGCGTTTGGAAATCGTGATCGCGCGGAACGGATCGATGTCTTGTCCCATGGGAGAAATACTTCTTGCTGGATTACTTGGCGACGAGCGAGGGGAGCCAGGTAGCGAGGCCCGGCAGGGTGGCGACCAGCGCAATCATGATCAGCTGCAGCGCAATGAACGGGATCGCCCCGCGCCAGATCTGCATCGTGGTGACTTCGGGCGGGGCCGCGCCGCGCAGGTAGAACAGGGCAAAGCCGAAGGGTGGGGTCAGGAAGCTGGTCTGCAGGTTCAGCGCCATCAGGATGGCCAGCCAGACCGGGTCGAAGCCGAGCATGATCAATGGCGGGGCGACCAGCGGCACGACCACGAACACGATCTCGATGAAGTCGAGGAAGAAGCCCAGCACGAACATGACGATCATGGTCATCAGCAGCGCGCCCCAGCGCCCGCCCGGCATGGCGTGCAGCACGTCCTTCACGATGTCGTCGCCGCCGAAACCGCGGAAGACAAGGCTGAACAGCGAGGCGCCGATCAGGATGAGGAAGACCATCGATGTGATATGTGTGGCGCTCTTCAGGGCGGGCATCAGCTGGCGCATCCGGCGCAGCACCAGCAGGCCCGCGCCGATGGCCGCGAAGAAGACCAGCGTGGCCAGCAGGGTGACGATCACCCCGGCTGTGTTGGCGGCGCTCATCGCTTCGACACCGAGACGAAGGTCCATCGTGTTGCGCACGATCAGGACGAGGATCAGGCTGAGCAGGCCGGCCATGATGACGGGTGTCAGGCGGCTGCTGATCTCGCGGGACAGGCGCAGGCCGGCCAGGAGAATGGCCCCGGCCGCGCCGATGGCGGCGGCTTCGGTGGGCGGTGCAATGCCGCCGAGGATCGCGCCAAGCACGGCGAAGATGAGGGCCAGCGGCGCGCCGAAACCGAAGGCGACTTCCTGGAAGGTCAGCGGTGCGGTGTCTTCGTCCACGGTCACGGCCGGGCAGCGGTCTGGCCGGGTGATGGCGTTGTAGGCGATCCAGGCGAGGTAGAACCCGACCAGCAGGAGGCCGGGGATCAGCGCGCCCGCGAACAGGTCCCCCACGGAGACGACCAGCGACTTGCCGCCGCCCTTCAGGCTGGCCTGGCTGGCGGCGTTGGACACGGCATCCGCCAGCAGGATCAGCACGATCGAGGGCGGGATGATCTGACCCAGCGTGCCGGACGCGGCGATCGTGCCGCTGGCAAGGCGCGGGTCATAGCCCTGCTTCAGCATCGACGGCAGGGCGATCAGCGACATGGTGATGACGGTCGCGCCGACAATGCCGGTGGAGGCGGCCAGCAGCGCGCCGACCAGGACGACGGCATAGCCAAGCCCGCCATTCAGCTTGCCCAGCATCCGGCTGGCGATGTGCAGCAGGTCCTCGGCCACGTGCGAGCGTTCGAGGACCACACCCATCAGCACGAACAGGGGCACGGCGATCAGCGTCGTGTTCTGCATGATCGAGCCGCCCTGGATCCGGCTGGGCAGGGAGCGTAGCATCGGTTCGGGGAACACGCCGAGGCCGATGCCGATCAGCGCATAGATCAGCGCGGTGCCGCCAAGGGTGAGGGCCACCGGATAGCCCATCAGCAGCGCGCCGATGGCGCTGGCAAACATGAGCAGGGCGAGGATGATCTCAAGCTCCATGCGCGCTCTCCGTTTCGGAGGTGGCAGGCACTTCATTCTCCAGCCTGCCGGTCAGGCGCAGTGCGGCCTTGATGGCCTCCGACAGGCCCTGACCCAGCATCAGCACGGCAAAGACCGGCACCAGCGTCTTGAACAGGTAGAGGAACGGCAGGCCGTCGGACTCGCTGGAGCCCTCGAACAGAGACCAGGCGCGGGCAAGGCCCTGCTCGCCGGCCGTCAGGAGGCGGATACAGATCGGGAAGAGGAAGAAATAGATGCCCGCCAGTTCGATCCAGTTGCGGCCATCGGCGCCGAAGCGCGGGCGCAGGATATCGACGCGCACATGCCCGTCATCACGCAGCGTCGCCGCCGCGCCCAGCATGAACATCGCCGCAAAGGCGTAGATCACCAGCTCATTCAGCCATGTGAAGCTGATGCCATAGGTGTATCTCAGCACGACCACAGACAGCTGGAAGAGGACCAGAAGCAGGGCGCTGGCAATCGCGGCGCCGAGGGCGATGCTGCTGATTGCATCGATGATCGCGCTGACGCGTCGGGCCAGCGCCTCGACAAGGCCGGGCACAACCAGTGTGATCAGCGGCAACAGAAAGGCCGGCAACAGGGCGATGCCCACCCATTTCAGGACTGTGCCCAGGTGAAGGAAGAAAGCCGGATCCATGACGGGCTGCCCGGCTATTTGTTCGCGTCGCGGGCGGCGTAATAGGCGCCGTCCGACGTGGCGGCCCAGGCGCGCATCAGTTTCAGCGATTTTTCGAAACTGTCATAGATGCGCTTCTCGATGCCGTCCTTGCCGGAGGCGGCCCGCACGTCCCAGGCTGCTTCGGCCATGGCGGTGACGACTTCCGGCGGGAAACTGCGCAGCTGCACGCCATGATCGTTGACCAGCATGTCGAGGTGAACCGAGTTCTGATAGGTGAATTCGCCGAGTGAGGTGTGGTTCACGCTTTCACACGCGGCTTTCACGACGGCCTGTTCGCCGGGGGAGAAACTGTCCCAGACGCGGCGGTTGATGCCGCAGGCGAGACTTGAGCCCGGCTCGTGGAAACCGGGGCCGTAATAATACGGCGCCTCCCGGTAGAAGCCGAGATAATAGTCGTTCCACGGGCCGACCCATTCGGTCGCGTCGATCGAGCCGGTCTGCAGCGCCTGATAGATCTCTCCGCCCGGAATGGCGATGGACGAACCGCCCAGCGCGCGCAGCACGTCGCCGCCTTGTCCGGGAATACGCATCTTGAGGCCGACAAGATCGTCGAGGCTGTTGATCTCCTTGCGGAACCAGCCGCCCATCTGGTGGCCCGAATTGGCCGCCTGAAAGGCCTTCACGCCGAACTGGCCGGAGAGTTCGTCCCAGAGTTCCTGCCCGCCGCCGAAATCGATCCAGCCCATGATCTCCTGCGCCGTCATGCCGAACGGCACGGCGGTGAAGAAGGGATAGGCCGGCGACTTGGCCGTCCAGTAATATTCGGCGCCGTGATACATGTCGGCCGAGCCGTTCGCGACGGCGTCGAAACACTCAAAGGCCGGGACCAGTTCGCCGGCCGCGTAAACCTTCACCTCGATCACATTGTCGGTCTCGGCCATGATGCGGCGCGCGACACGCTCAGCCGCTTCACCGAGGCCCGGCAGACCCTTCGGCCAGGTTGTGACCATGTTCAGCCGGCGGCGGTTGCGGGTGATGGCCGGGGTTCCGGCCAGCGGCGTGGTGCTGGGATTGGCAAAAGCAGCGGCTGCACTGCCAAGGCCGAGCACGCCCGCGCCAACGAGGTTACGTCTGTTGATCATGCGTTTCCTTCCCCATTACCGCCAGAGCGCCCTGACCCGGTCACTTACGGACCTATTCGTCGTCGCCTAGCAGCCTCCACTGGTCTCCGTCGAGCACTTCCAGCGGTTTATAACGGCGCTTGTAATCCATTTTCGGGCTGCCTTTGACCCAATAGCCCAGATAGACGTGCGGCAGGCCAAGGTCCTGCGCATGCCGGATATGGTCCAGGATCATGAAGTGGCCAAGCCCGCGGCCTTCCAGATCCGGGTCAAAGAAGGTGTAGACCATCGAGAAGCCGTCATGCATCACATCGGTGATCGCGCAGGCGGCGAGCGGGGCGTCGTCCTCCGGCCCGTCACGGTATTCGAAGATCAGGCTTTTCACCGGGCTTTCGCCGACCATGGCCGTATATTCGCGATAGGACATGTCCGACATGCCGCCGCCATCGTGGCGGGTCTTCAGATAGGTCTTCAGCAGGGCGTATTGCTCCCGCGTCGGTTCGGCCTCGACCTGGTGACGCACGAGGTTGCCATTGCGCTGCATGGCCCGGCGGTCATTGCGGGACGGGGCGAAATCCCGCGTCGGCACGCGCACGCTGCGGCAGGCATTACAACGCGGGCAGGCCGGCCGGTAGGCGATGGTCTGGCTGCGCCGGAAACCCGACTGGCTGAGCAGATTGTGGACGAGATCCGATTCGGTGATCGAGAGATTCGTGAACGCTTTACGCTCGCGCCGGCCCGGCAGGTAGGGACAAGGGCTCGGATTCGTTACGTAAAAACGCAACGAACGCTCCAGACCGGGGGGCAGGATCTTCGAGTCCGTAAATTTCATGTCCCAGACACTACACTTACAGATCGAACCGCCAAGAGGCGAAGACTGTAAACACGCACCAAAGTACGAAAACAAGCGGTCCGCCGAAGCGTACAAAGTCCCCGAAACGGTAATGGCCCGGCCCCATGACCAGCATGTTCGTCTGATAGGCGATCGGTGTCGCGAAACTGCAATTGGAGCCGTAGATCACCGCCAGCAGGAAAGGCAGCGGGTCGCTCAGATTCATCTCATGGGCGGCTGACAGTGCAATCGGCGAGAACAGAATGGCCGTTGCGGCGTTCGACAGCAGATTGGTCAGGATGGCCACCGCCAGGAACAGGGCCGACAGGACGGCCAGCGTGCCATAAGGTGAGGCGATATTGACCACAGTATGGGCAATGGCGGAGGCCGCGCCGGTCTTCTCCAGCGCCATGCCCATGGCCAGCGCGGCGCCGATGACGAGGAAGATCCGCAGGTCCAGAGACCGGCTGGCCTGCCGGTAATTGAGGCAGCCCGTGACGAGCATGGCCACCGCCGCCAGCACGGAGGCGTGCAGGATCGACAGCACACCGGACGCGGCCACGCCGACCATGACCAGCGAGATGATCCGGGCCGCCAGCGCCTTGGTCGTCAGCGGGATTTCGGTCTGTGACCATTCCAGCAGGATCAGGTCGCGGCTCTGGCGCATTTCCAGGAACGCATCGGGCGGGCCGCACAGCAGCAGCGTGTCGCCGGATTCGAGGCGGATCTCGCCGAGTTTGGTGCGGATCATGCGGCTGCGGCGCTGGATGCCCAGCGTCACGGCGCGGGTGAGGCGGCGGAAGCCCAGCATTTCCACCGTCCGGCCCACCATGCGCGAGCCGGGCGCGATGACGGCTTCTGTCAGAGACAGGCGGCGCGGCTTGCCGCTGTCGTCCAGATCTCCGCCCGCAGACTGCCAGACCTGTTGAAGGAAGTCCGGCTGGCGGGCCAGCACGTTCTGGATCGCCGCGCGCGTGGCCGCCACGATGACGAGGTCGCCGGGGCGAAGCTTGATGTCCTCATAGGGCGGCAGGAAGGCGCGTTCGCCGCGCTGGATCATGCGCACGGTCATGTCCGGCAGGTCCATGAACATGCCGGCGACGGGCTTCTTGCCCTCCAGGAAGTGGCCGTTCGTGACTTCGATCTGGGCCAGGAACTGTTTGGAGGAGGTGGACGCGATGTCTTCCGTCAGGCCTTCGCGGACAGGCAGCAGGAAGCGCGAGAAGACGAGCAGGTAGATCATGCCTGCCGCCGCCAGGAGCAGGCCCATCGGCGACTGCTCGAAGAAGCCGAGCTGGCGCCCCTCGATCCGGTCAAAGGCTTCAGCCGCCAGCAGGTTGGTGGATGTCCCGATCAGCGTGGTCATCCCGGCGAAGATGGAAATGAAGCTCAGCGGCATCATCAGCTTCGAGGCTGAAGACTTCATCCGGTGGGCGATGGCGCTCATCACCGGCAGGAACATGATCACGATCGGTGTATTGTTGACGAAGGCACTGATCACGAACACGGCCAGGAAGGCCAGCAGCAGCGTCAGCCTGGGGCGGCGGTCATAGCCGGACAGGAGCGCCTTGGTGGGGCCTTCGAGCGCGCCGGTCTGGAACAGGCCCTGTCCGACGACCAGCAGGGCCATGATGGTGATCAGGGCCGGATTGCCGAACCCGGAGAGCAAATCCTGCGCGCTGATCGGGGTGCCATCCTCGCCATGCGCGCCGGGCAGGGTGAACAGGACCAGCAGCGCGGCGATGACGCAGACAGAGACCAGCTCCATCGACCAGCGGTCGAGCATGTAGAAACAAATGGCGGCACAGACGACGCAGAGGCTCGCCCACATTGGCCAATCTGACAGGAATGCTGCGAGCATCTGAGCTCCGGGACTTTCTGGTGTAGCCCCCGGAAACCGGAGGGCGCTAACCCTCTACTTGGACCAGTATGCTGACCCGCCGGTTAACGGGCAAGTGGGGCTGTGCTGCGATCAATGGGCGCGTATCGGCCAGACCGGCCACGCCGCGGATACGCTCCGGGGCGATCCCGGCGGATTCGAACACGCGCCGCGCCTCATTTGCCCGGTCGGAAGACAGCTCCCAGTTGGAATAGCCGGGGGAAAGGCTGGGGAAGGCATCCGTGTGGCCTTCAAGGGTCAGGGTGCCCTCCGTCCCGGCAAGGGCTTCGGCCGTCTGGCGGGCCAGGGCCCGGCCGGTGTCGGTGAAGCGCCCGTCGGCGCGGTTGAACAGCGGGCGCTCGGCCGTGTCCACCAGGTCGATGCGGATGCCGTCCGCCTCCTTCGCCAGCACGACGCTGGAGCCGGCAGCAACAAGAGCCGGGTTCCCGCTGAGTGCGCTGAACACGCGGTCAGCCGCCGAGGGGCCGGATGTGACGGCCACGGCAGTGGCGGCGTCCGGGGTGCGATTATGGAAATAGTCGGCAATCTCGGCCCGGTCTTCGGCGGAGACGCCGCTGACCAGCCACATGAGAAGGAAAAACGCCATGAGCGCCGTCAGGAAGTCGGCATAGGCCATCTTCCAGGTGCCTGCCTTTCGGGCGGGCGCAACGGGCATTCTGCCCGCGCCTTGTGAAGAGTAACTGGCATAAGCCATCTGCTCGCTCGAACCCTCTCCTTCTGAGTGGTCTTCCTGTATTAGCAGGCCTTGGTGAAGGTCAGGTCACGCGAGACGGTGGGATTTCTTTGAAATTCAATCTATCTGTTACGGGCAGAATTGGAGAATCGATATGGCACGCACGGCATTTCTCGGCCTCGGGGTGATGGGCTTTCACATGGCGGGCCATCTGGCCGCGAAGGGGCATGAGGTCGTGGTGTGGAACCGCACCGGCGCCAAGGCAGAGAACTGGGCGGCTCAGCACAAGGGCGAAGTGGCGGCCGATCCGGCCTCGGCGGTCTTCGGGGCCGAATTCGTTCTGCTCTGCCTGGGAGACGATCCGGATGTTGCCGAAGTCTTTGCCGCGCTGGAGCCGAACGTGGCTGCGGGCATGGTTGTGGTGGATCACACCACTGCCTCGGCAGACCTTGCCCGCGATCTCTATACCCGCTGCAAGGCGAAGGGCGCGCATTTCCTGGACGCGCCGATCTCTGGCGGGGAAGCCGGGGCACGAAACGGCGCCCTGACCATCATGTGCGGCGGCGACGGCCAGACTTTCGAACAGGCCCAGCCGGTCATGGCGGCCTACGGCAAACGGATGACCCTTATTGGCGGCGCCGGTGCCGGCCAGCTGGCCAAGTCCGTCAACCAGATCTGCATTGCGGGAATCGTGCAGGGCCTCGCCGAAGGCCTGCACTTTGCCGAGAAGGCCGGACTGGACACCGCCGCCGTGATCGATGCGATCAGCGGCGGCGCGGCGCAAAGCTGGCAGATGGAAAACCGCTGGAAGACGATGGTCGACGATCATTACACACACGGTTTCGCGGTCGACTGGATGCGCAAGGATCTGCGTATCACGCTGGAGGCCGCGCGGGACAATGGCGCGACCCTGCCGGTGACCGCGCTGGTCGATCAGTATTACGCCGACGTTCAGGCCATGGGCGGCAATCGCTGGGATACGTCCAGCCTGCTGGCCCGGCTGAAGCGATGAGACGGCTCGACATACACCTGAAGGCGGGTGACCGGTTCCACAATGTGCTGAGCGCGGTGAAGGCATCTGAGCCGGTAGACTATTACGTCCTCGATACCGAGCAGAAAGACCGCAGGCTGATTTCGGTTTTCGTCCGCGAGGGCGTCGAGCAGGTCCTGATGGACAATATCCAGTCTGCGCTTGAGGGCAGCAAGGAATGGCGCGTCAGCATCCTGCCGATCGAAGCGACTGCGCCGAAGCTGGAAGAAGCAACCAGCGGCAAGCAGGCAAGATCACTGCAGGCGACGCGGGAGGAGATTTATTCCGACGTCAAATCCGGCGCGCGGCTGGATCGCAACTTTGTCGTGATGGTGATCCTGTCGACCATCGTGGCCACGATCGGCCTGAATTCGGACGGGGTTGCGGCCGTGATCGGCGCAATGGTGATCGCGCCGTTGCTGGGGCCGGTTCTGGGCTTTTCGATGGGCGCAGCGCTGGGAGACGACAGCCTGCTGAAGCAGTCGACCCTGACGCTGGCTTCTGGCATCGGCATCGCCCTTGCGCTTTCGCTGGCCTTGTCGTTCGTTTTGCCGATCAATCTGCAAAGCCATGAATTGATGGCGCGGGCAGAGGTGCGGCTGGACGGGCTTGCGCTCGCCATGGCGGCGGGCGGGGCAGCGGCGCTGTCCCTCACCAGCAGCCAGTCTTCGGCCCTTGTCGGCGTGATGGTTGCCGCGGCGCTGCTGCCGCCCGGCGCGGCGGTCGGCCTGTTTGCAGGCGCCGGTGAGTGGCCTCTGGCGCTGCGGGCGGCCCTGCTGCTGGCCCTGAATGTGGCGTCGCTGATCCTGTCAGCGCTGATCGTTTTCTGGCTGCGCCGTGTCCGGCCGCGTTCGTGGATCGAGCAGAAGAATGCCAACCGGGCCGTCCTGCTGAATGCCCTTTTGTCGGGCTTTGTGCTGATCGTTTCGGTGGTGCTGATACTTTATCTTGATCTCGGGAACAAAGTGTCGATCGGATAAAACAAGACAGACAATTTCAGAGTTTCTAATGGCCGACCTTACCCGATTCCGCTCACGGATTGCGACGGAAGACGATATCCCTGCAATCATCGACCTGATGCGCGCATCCATCGCCGTCAACATGCGGGCCTTTCTCACCGAAGCGGAAATCAAGGCCGCGCAGGAGACGATGGGCGTTGACCGCAGCCTGATCGCGGACGGAACCTATTTCGTCATAGAGACTGATGAGAGCGGCGACACCGTGATGGTCGCCTGCGGCGGCTGGGGCAAGCGGCGTACGCTGTATGGCGGCGATCACTCACCGGGCCGGGATGACAGCCTGTCGGACCCCGCGACAGACGCCGCCCGTATCCGCGCGATGTATACCCATCCGGACTGGATCCGTCAGGGCCTCGGCACGATGCTGCTGGAGCTGGGCGAGGGCGCGGCGCGCGAGGCGGGCTTCTCTACGATTGAGCTCGGCTCCACCGTGCCCGGCCGCCCGCTTTACGAGGCGCGCGGCTATGAACCCTTCTTCACCGAGCACCACACCGGCGCAAATGGGGAGCGCAATACCGTCATCCATATGCGCAAGGCGCTGTAAGCAGGCGGCGGCACGGGTTTACATCCGGGCCTGACATCCTAGGTTGTGGGGTGAGACCCCCAAAGCACCCGCGAGAGCGACGCGGCCTTTGATGACCCACACCCCCGAAAAGATTGGAATTATCATGACGCAGGTCAAAAACGGCGACACCGTCAGCATTCACTATACCGGCACGCTGAACGACGGCACGACCTTCGACAGCTCCGAAGGACGTGACCCGCTGGCCTTCCAGGTCGGCTCCGGACAGATCATCCCGGGCCTCGATTCCGCGATGGCGGGCATGGCTGTCGGCGACAAGAAAACCGTCAACGTGCCATGCGATCAGGCTTACGGCCCGGTCAATCCGGACATGCGCCAGCAAGTGCAGCGCACCGAAATTCCGGCCGAGATCCCGACCGAAGTCGGCACGCGCCTCCAGATGCAGGCCCAGAACGGCCAGGCCATTCCGGTCGTCGTCGTCGATGCAAACGAAACCACCGTGACGCTGGACGCCAACCACCCGCTGGCCGGTCAGGACCTGACCTTCGCCATCGAACTGGTCGAAATCAAACCCGCCGCCTGAGGCAGCTGACGACCTGCCTCCGGCGCCGTCTCACATCCTGCGGGGTGTGGGCGCGTTGAAGACACAAAGTGTGGCCCGCGCGCAGGAATGCCGCGGGCCACATGTTTTTTTGGGGGAGGTGAACGACATGCGGTCCCGGGTTTTCCTACCTTTCATGTAATCCGTAAGCAGAGTTATCGATCAACTCTCTACCGCTTCAAACCGTTTGCGATAGGCCAGGGGCGAGGTGCCAGCAATTTCGCGGAAGGCCGTGCGAAACGTCTCGACCGAGGCGAAGCCCGACTGGAGGGCAATGTCGGCAATGTCCAGCCGGGTCGTTTCCAGCAGGTTCATGGCGCGCAAGACCCGTTCGCGGCGCAACCATTTCAGGGGCGTGGTGCCGGTGCCTTCCCGGAACCGGCGCAGGAAAGTCCGTTCGCTCATGCCTGCGAGATCGGCGAGGCAGGTAATTGTCAGGGGGCGGTCAAGTTGTTCCCGGGCCATGTCCAGCACACCGGCGATGGATTTGCCGGGCCGCGCCTGTACGGGTGCCTCGACATATTGGGACTGTCCGCCATCCCGGTGCGGAGGCGCAACCAGGCTGCGGGCGACCTTGTTGGCAATGCCGGACCCGTAATCCTGCCGGATGATGTGGAGGCTCGCGTCGATGCCTGCGCTGCTGCCGGCGGATGTGATGATGCTGCCCGTATCGACATAGAGCACGTCATCGACAAGATCGATCTTCGGAAATTGCTGTTTCATACGGGGCAGATGGGTCCAGTGGGTCGTGGCCTGGCGTCCGTCGAGCAGGCCTGCATGGGCCAGGACGAACGCGCCCGTGCAGTAGGAGACGAGGCGCGCCCCGCGGGTATGCGCCGCCGTCAGCGTGTCCAGCAGATCGTCCGGGGGCGTCTCTTCCACGTCGCGCCAACTGGGAATGATGACCGTATCTGCGTCTTCGATGATCTCCAGCCCGTGCGCCGCGACGACAGAGAAGCCACCCATCGCCCGGTTCGTCGCAGACGCTGCAGCAACGCGGAAATCGTACCAGTCCACGCCCAGACCCGGCCGTTCCCAGCCGAAAATCTCTGCGGCGATCCCGAATTCGAGCGGCCAGAGCCGGTCATAGGCAAGGGTAACGACACGATGGCGCGGGGCAGATCGGTTATCGGGCAAGGGGATCTCCGGAATTGGCGAAAAACGACCAGACATTGTCATTATCGCCAATTCCGGCCGGAAAGGCAAACTCCTAGCTTCGCAGCATCTCTGGATACAGCGAGGACAAGATCCCATGACGATGACACATTCCTGCAGCCCCCGCGCGCGCCGGACGGCCCTGCTGGGCGGCTTTCTGGCTTTGTTTGCCCTGCCAGCCATGTCCAGCCCCGCGGGCACCTATGTCCGCACGATCGACGGGCGGGACTCGCCCGCTGACCGGTGCGCCGCCGCAGCGGCGAAGCCGGGAAAGACAACCCCATCCGGCCTTGCGGCCTGTACCCGCGCGATTGCCGGGTCAGGAACCAATCCCGAAATCCGGGCGGCCAGTCTGACGAACCGCGCGCTGCTTTATCGGCAATCCGGAGCACTGAAAAAAGCCCGGGCCGACTGCGGGCGCGCCCTGGTGCTGGTGCCGGATCATTCGGGGACGGCCGTGACCTGTTCTGCGGTGTACATCGATGCTGGCGCGCCGCGTGCGGCCGTCAATCTGCTGGAAAACGCGCCGCTGCCTGCACCTTGTTTCCGGTATCGCTATTATCACAACCTCGCGCTCGCCCATCACGATCTGGAGGAGTATGCGCAGGCCTATGATTATCTTCAGAAAACGCTGGCGGCGAAGCCGGACTTCCTGCCCGCCACCGAACTGAAGAAACAATACCGTGTGGCGGAAGAGTAAGCGTGGGGGCTGTTCAGCCCCCCGCAGTTTATTCCGCCGGAACGGCCGTGAATTCTTCTTTCCAGGCAGCCATTTCTTCGCGGTTGTCATGATCCCACGGATGGAAGCAGGGCTTGAACCAGGACAGCCAGGTTTTCCATCCGGTGCCGAACAGCGATGGTTTCTTCCAGAGGAAGGCCTTCACGGCACGGTCGGCCTCTTCCTGCGTGTAGCCATCGGCTTTCAGCAGCTCTGCGGCATAACCGGCAATGTTCCTGGTGAAATTGGTGGTGATGAGCAGCATCGACAGGCAGCGCCGGTAATAGCGCTTCAGCGGCGACCAGTTCTTCGTCGCTTCCTGGAACACGTCATAGGCCACGGCCTTGTGCTCGGTCTCTTCCATGGCGTGCCAGCGCCACAGACGTTCCAGTGCCGGATCGGTCTTGCTGAACAGCGGGCCGTAATCTGTTCTCAGATCCATCATCAGGTCCGCCATCATGGCGGTGAAGTGTTCCAGGCAGATCGTTGCCATCAGGATACGCAATTTTCCGCCTTCATGGGCGAATTTGATGTTCTCCCGGATTGCGGACTCGATCGCATCGACCGGGTATTTCGTCCGGTCGATCTTGTTGTTCAGCAGGTGATGCTCGCGCGAGTGAATGGCTTCCTGGTGGACGAAATCTTTCACATCCTGTGCCAGCTTGCCGGAGACGTCATCCCTGTAGGCCCGCACCGCTTCGATGAACATGCGCTCGCCATCCGGGAAGGTCAGCGACATGGCGTTGAACACGGCGGTGGCCACCGGATCGCCGTCGAGCCAGGGGCCATTGTCGGCGGCGGCCGTGTCGAAATGCAGATCGCGGGGCAGAATCGTCACATCTTCAGGCGTGCGTTTGGTCGTCATGGTGCTAGGAACCTTGAGGAAATATCTGGACAACAGGCTTATGCTGACAAATAACGCTACTGACAAAAATGTCAATAAAGAATAGCGCCCCCTCCCGAGTCCGGCGGAGTCCGGAAGAATCCCGCGCCAACATCCTGGCGGCGGCGGAACAATTGCTGGTGGAACAGGGCCCGCAATCCCTGCGGCTGGCGGATGTGGCCAAGGCGGCGGGCGTCGCCAATGCCACGGTGCTGCACCATTTCGGCTCCATCGGCGCCGTCCACACCGCCCTGATGGAGCGGATGATCGCGGATCTGGTCGACGCCATCATGGCGGTCGAGATTCCGGCCGATGCGCCGGTGGAGGCCCGCGCCGTGGGTCTGAAAACGCTGTTCGATGCGCTGGAATCGCCGGGTGCCGCGCGCCTTGCCGCCTGGCTGGAACTCACCGACGAGACCAGCCGCCTGACCGTCGTGCGCGAAGCGGTGCAGGAGGTTGCCCAAAAAAAGATCTCCAGCGCCGGCGTGCCGGAAGACCTCGCCGAAGACATGATCCTGCTCAGCGTCACTCTCGCCGTCGGCGTCGGCCTGTTCGGCCCGCCACTGGGAAAACTGATCGGCAAACCGGAGGGCCGGGCAAGGGAACTGACGCTTCAGATGCTGCTCGCGAATTTCCAGCGGTTGGCGGGGTGATGGGCTCAAAAAGTCAGGGCCGGGCCGGGTCGTCTCCAGATGCCTGCGGCTTGTCCAGCAGGTCGTCGATGAAGACGGAGACGAGCATCGCCTGGCTGTTCACGCCGGCCTTGGCGTAGATCTGGCTCAGTTGCGACCGGATCGTTCCGGCGGCTGCGCCGCGAAGCCGGGCAATCTCGGCCACGTCGCAGCCCTTGAGGGCGAAGAGCGCGACCTCGCCTTCGCCCTTGGTGAGGCCCCACTCCCGGAAGCGCAGATCAATGTGCTCCGCGAAAGCGCCCCGGGCCCGTGCCAGAGCCTGTTCCTTGCGGCGCAGATCCCGGGTAAGGCGAACGATATTTCGGGAACTGAGGATAACCCCCGTCAGCAAAGCGACGGCGATCACGCATTCCATCGCCAGTTCGAGCCTTGGTCCATTCGTGCTGGCCACGAGCCAGTCTTCGAACCCGTCGGCAACGAAGAAGGCCGCCGCGACGACCTGCAGCGTCATCAGCCCCACCGGAAGCAGCAGTGACCATTCCGGAAGCCGCGCCACTCGGCGGGCGCTGGCCTGGGGAGTATGTTTCATAGGACATCCGCTTAATTAGAGCGCTTTAAGCGCCCGCTTATGGGCTTTCCCACGCGCCGGGTTTAGCAGCCACACCGGATTCCGATCAACCAAGGAGCTGAGGCGTGACCCAAACCGAAAAAGCCGTACTGACCAAGGTGCCCGCCATCACCTTCGGGTTCTGGATCATCAAGATTCTGGCGACAACGTTCGGCGAGACGGCGGGCGACAGTGTCTCGATGTCGTGGCTGGGCGAGACGACAGCCAACGCGTCCACGTCCTTCTGGCAGAACGGCTATCTGATAGGCACGGGTATGTTCGGCCTCATTCTGGCGGTGCTGGTGTATGCGCAAATTCGCGCCAGCCGGTTCAATGCATGGCTCTACTGGGCGACCATCATTGCCTCGACCACGGCCGGCACCACGATGGCCGACTTTGCGACGCGGTCGATGGGCATCGGCTATCCCGGGGGCGCGCTGGTATTGTTGGCGGCCGTGCTGGCGTCACTGCTGGTCTGGCGCCAGGTGCTGGGCACAGTGTCGGTCAGCTCGGTGCATGAGCCGCGGGCGGAGGTCTTCTACTGGCTGACGATCACCTTTTCGCAGACGCTCGGCACGGCGCTGGGCGACTGGATAGCGGATGGACCGCTCGGTTATCTGGGCTCAGCGGTCATTTTCGGTTCGCTGCTCGCGCTGATCGCGTTGGCCTGGTTCCGCACATCGATTGACCGGGTGGCGCTGTTCTGGGCGGCCTTCATCCTGACCCGGCCGCTCGGGGCCGTCGTGGGGGATTTCCTGGACAAGCCTTACGCGCAGGGCGGGCTTGAGCTGAGTCGCGTCTGGGCGACGGTGGTGCTCGGCAGTGCCATCGCGGCGCTGATCCTGCTGGTCCGCCAGAAGGCGGCGCCGGCGGAAGTGCAGGAGGCGTGACGGCCGAGGGGGCAGTCTGTGCCAGTCATCCTTCGACCTCGCTCAGGATGAGTTTGGCACGTGCGGGAGGGGCAGAGCACAATGTTCAGATACGGAAGACCTGACTCTATTCCAGGTCAGCCGGTTTGATCCATTTGTAGAGAAAGGCCGGGGGCGGTTCGAGGGATTCGTGGCCGGGGGCGCGGACCTTGCCGCTGGCCTGGGCTTCGGCAGCCTTGTAGATCATGAGGCGGGCCGGGGCCGGATCGTCCAGCGAGTTGGTCAGCTCGTAGGCGGCTTTGAGCGCTGCGCGATAGGCCCTGTAGGCGCTCGCGAGACCCGATTGTGCATCTTCCGCCAACGCCTCATCGAGCATCAGCGCAAGGGCGTGCTGGGTGGCGGGGTCTTCAAGCTGGGGCGGCATGAACACTGCCTCTGACAGCTCAAGCGGCTGATTGGCACGGACAATTTCGGTGGCCTGTTCCAGGGCCTTAGCATCGCTTTGCGACCAGCCCGCATAGTCGTAGTCGCCGAACAATTCGATGAACCGTTCAGAGTCCGCCTTGGCTTGGGCGGCTTTCTCAAGTGCACCTTCCTGTCGCGGATCGCGTTGAATCGACGCCAACATGGCCCGCGCGCGATCGCCCAGCATCTTTGTGTAGCGCCTGTCCGCCAGATCCGCTTTGCACCTGGCGATCCTGTCATCCATCAGGCTGTAAGCGCCCGGATGATCTCCCCGCGACCGGACCCATTTGGAGGCGATCGAGGTGGCGGTGCTGTACATGCCCCGGCAACCCGTTCCCAGGTCGTTGCCGGCCGGGGGGTGCGTGTAGGAGGACTGGACGCCCGACATCAGCTCGGCTTGCAACAACCCGCCCAGTATCTGCTCCTCGATTGCATAGAGGTTCAGGAAGTTGATGGTCTGTTTCTGGCCGTTCTGGTCGATGACAGATTTTCCCGACGGGCCGTCGTCGACATGTTCCCACATGCGCGAGATCAGGTTGAGCGACGTCGTGAATCGGTCAACCGAAGTCGCGGTGTCGGGCGACGGAGCGTTCGCGTAGGTCATCGCGGCGAGTTTCAGCACAAAGGGGTCTGTCGCACAGGCCTCGACCAGACCGTCAACAGTCTGGAGGATTTCGGGGACATCGGCGCCGGGCTGGCTGACCGCGATGAAATTGTCGGCGGTCGATTGCAGGGCGTTATCGGGGCAGTCGGCGAAGGCTGGCGCCTGCCAGAGGGCGATCGCTGCGAGGCATATGCCTGCCCGGTTGAAAAGTGTTCCGTCCATGACCGAGTCTCCGTCCCTGAGCCCGGGGTAAGGAATTGCAAATCCCGCCAACTCGATCAAGTCGGATGCTTCCAGGGCGAATGCCTTCTGCGATGCTGAAGGTCCGTTGCGTCAGCCCAGCGCTTCCGCCGCCTTTTCCGCGAAGTAGGTGATGATCCCGCTGGCGCCGGCGCGTTTGAAGCACATCAGGCTTTCCATGATCACGCGGTCGCCGTCGATCCAGCCATTCTGGGCGGCGGCCATGATCTGGGCGTATTCGCCGGAGACCTGGTAGGCGAGCGTCGGTACGCCGAAGGTCGAGGAGACGCGGTGCACAATGTCCAGATACGGAAGGCCGGGTTTCACCATGACCATGTCGGCGCCCTCGGCGAGGTCCAGCGCGACTTCGCGCAGGGCTTCGTCTGAGTTGGCCGGGTCCTGTTGGTAGGTCTTCTTGTCGCCCGAGAGGGCCTGAGCCGAGCCGATGGCGTCGCGATAGGGCCCGTAGAAGCCGGAGGCATATTTCGCGGCATAGGCGAGGATCATCATATTGGTGAAGCCTTCCTCGTCGAAGGCTTCCCGGATGGCGGCGATGCGGCCGTCCATCATGTCGGAGGGGGCGACGACGTCTGCGCCAGCCTTCGCATGGGCGAGGGCCTGCTGCACGAGACGCTCCACTGTGGCATCGTTCGGGATGGTGCCGTCAGGGTCCAGCAGGCCGTCATGGCCGTGGCTGGTATAGGCATCGAGCGCGACATCGGTGATGAGGCCAACGCCGGGCGCGGCCGCTTTCATGGCGCGCAGGGCGCGGGGAATGAGGCCGTCCGGGTCGACCGCGCCGGTGCCTTCCTCGTCTTTGCCTTCCGGGCCGATATAGGGGAACAGCGCGATGGCCGGAATGCCGAGGCTTTCGGCGCGCTTCGCCGTTTTCGCGGCCTCTTCAATGCTGAGACGGTCAATGCCCGGCAGGCTGCCGACGGGCACGCGGCCTTCGCCATCATGGATGAAGACGGCCCAGACAAGATCGGCGGGCGTCAGCGTGTTTTCAGCGACAAGGCCACGGACCCATGGGGCCTGGCGCAGGCGGCGCATACGGGTGTTCGGAAAGGATTGGGGGAAAATAGTCATTGCTGACTTAGTATCCAAAACGGTGTCGGCTACAACCAGCCAATTTTACGCACCATGAAACAGCGCTGCGAGACATCGAGGCTTTCGGCCTGGATGCGTTCCAGCTCCAGCATCCAGTCAGCCATCACTTTGCGCGGAATCTCGCGAAACCCCAGTTTGCGGTAGAATGGCCCGTTCCATGGCACGTCCCGGAACGTGGAAAGGGTCACCTGCTTCAGGCGGCGCTGTTTGGCCAATTGGAGGACGTGTCGCACGAGGCTTGTCCCGAGGCCCTTGCGGCCACAATCCGGGTGCACGCTGATCTGATCCAGATAGAGCGTGCCGCCCCGAGGCGAGACGAGGGCGAAGCCGACGGGCACGCCGTCCCGCGCGCTGGTTTTCAGCAGGTCGCCCGCCTCAATCGCCTGCAGCATAACGGCTTCCGGCACATGATCTTGCAGGGCATCTTCCGACAACAGCCCGGTTGGCGCGAACAGCTGGCCGGCCGCCAGATCGACCTCGATCAGGCGGTCGATGTCGTCCGGCAATGCCAGGGCGATATCATATTCTGCTCGGATCTGTTGCATTGACAATACCGGTGACACGGGGGAATTCCCGACGTCATACTTGAGATAGTCAAAAGGTGGAACCCATGAGCGCGTTGTTTTCCGACGAACAATTGATGATTCGCGATATGGCGCGGAAGTTCGCGGAAGAGGAACTGCTGCCGCACTCCGAGGAATGGGACCACAACAGCCACTTTCCCGTGGACGTGATCCGCAAGGCCGCAGAGCTCGGCTTTGCCAGTATTTATGTGAAGGAAGATGTCGGCGGCGCGGGCCTGACGCGCACCGACGCGGTGCTGATCTTCGAACAGCTGGCCTATGGCGATGTCTCTACGGCGGCCTTCATTTCCATCCACAATATGGCGAGCTGGATGATCGACTCGTTCGCCAGTGACGAACAGCGTCATGCATGGCTGCCGCGCCTGACCAGCATGGAGCTGATTGCCTCCTACTGCCTGACCGAGCCGGGCGCCGGATCCGACGCGGCCAGCCTCAAGACAAAGGCCGTCCGCGACGGCGACGACTACATCATTACCGGGTCCAAACAATTCATCTCCGGCGCGGGAACCTCTGACATCTACGTCCTGATGGCGCGCACTTCGGACGATGGCGCGAAGGGCGTGTCGACCTTCATCATCCCGAAGGATGCACCCGGCCTCAGCTTTGGCGCCAATGAACGCAAGATGGGCTGGAAGAGCCAGCCGACCCGGCAGGTGATCCTCGACGGTGTACGCGTGCCGGCGGCGAACCGCGTGGGCGAGGAAGGTCACGGCTTCAAATTCGCCATGGCAGGCCTCGACGGCGGACGGCTGAACATCGCGGCTGCCGCGCTCGGCGGCGCGCAGCTCGCGCTGGACAAGGCGCTGGCCTATGCCAAAGAGCGCAGCCAGTTCGGCAAGGCGATTGCGGACTTCCAGGCCACCCAGTTCAAGCTGGCCGACATGGAGACCGAACTGCAGGCCGCTCGCGTGATGCTGTACGAAGCCGCAGGCAGGCTCGACCGCAAGGACCCGTCCGCGACCCGTTGGTGTGCCATGGCGAAGCGGTTCGTCACGGACACCGCCTTCAAGGTGGCCAATGACGCGTTGCAGATCCATGGCGGCTATGGCTATCTCGCCGATTATGGCGTGGAACGCATCGTCCGTGACCTGAGAGTACACCAGATTCTGGAAGGCACGAACGAAATCATGCGCGTCATCATCAGCCGGGACATGCTGAAGGATTAAGGTTGCCGCGCAACGCCAACTGAACATTACAAAAAATTGTGGTCTGCCTGAGTGGCGCGGGCCATGATTTGTGCCTTAGTTTCTTCCCTGTGGCTGGGGGCGGCGCGGATCTGATTGTCAGTGCCGTGTTCACACAAGCCATGAGGAATCCGTCATGACGGTTGTCCGCGCAACTCTCGCAACCCTGTCCATCCTCGCATTCGGCGCGTGCGCCACTGCGCCGCCCAATCTCAACGACGATATGATCATCCCCGGCGAACGGGTCGGAAATGTCGAGCTTGGCATGTCACTGGCCGAACTGTTCGCCCTGAAAGGCGCACCGCGCAAGACGATCCCCATCGCGGGGACAAAGGCGACCACCTACAATTATGATGGCCTGATCGTCGCTGCGGATGACAAGGTCTACTGGATCATTGCCCGCGATGCGCGGTTCCGTACGCCGGCTGGTGTCGCCAAAGGCAGCGAACAGATCTTCGCCCGCAGCGCTTATGGCAAGCCGAAATGCGTCGTCACACGCGGCGACACCACCGTCTACGATTACAATGACGTCTATTTCGAAGTCGACAATGATACCGGCAAGGTCAGCCAGATTGGCATCCAGAAAAACACGCAGACCTGCAACAACTGACCGGCTGGCCGTGCTTCACTTTCTGCGGGGCGTTCATTCGCAGGTCTCCCGAAGAGAGCCTATTTTTCAGTCTTAAGCTGGGCCTCCAGCTGCGCGCTGAAGGTTGGGACGTCGATGAAGTCTATGTGGGAAACGACTTTCTGGTCCACCTCACGCACCGACACGGCAAAAGGGGTTTCGAAATGGAAGACGTGTCCGGGAACACCCACGGTGCGGCCAGCATAATCAAAGGTCAGTGTACCTTCAATCAAGGTATCATGGCCGGAGTGAATGCGCGTCGATTCTTCAAATGAAATTTCCGGTATGTCGGCAAAGGTCCGTGTCAGTCCTTCCAGCACCGCGTCCTTGCCGTCAAACCATGCCGCGGAGTCATGAAAATGCATGCTGTCGCCCATGTAAGGCGCTAGCCCGGCAATGTCTCCGGAAAGGTAATGTTCGAGATACTGGTTGGTTACACCCGTCTCGGCCCGCGCGGGCGCCGCGAAGGTGACCCAAAGGGCCGCGGCTGCAGCGACCGCACTCAAACGCAGATGAGCCATGTCTTGAACTCCCAGAAAGGTGTCACGTTTTTGCCCGTTTGCACGTCGTGAGACAAGGTGCCCGACTCTCATGCGCGCCATGAAGCATTCAGCGGTTTCCCCGGCGGGCTGCGGGGGCTCTCTTGGACGACGCTTCGACGCGCTTGTAGATAAACTCGCCCAGGAAACAGGCCACGATGATCCCGCAGGCGATCAGCAGGTTCATCAGATTGGTCTGGGCCGTGTGGACCAGGAGGGCCGCAAGCGCGGTGAGGCACAGCACGGCGCCAAGGCCTGTGATCCATTTCGATCCCTTCACCTCCGAAGCCTTGCGGACAGCCGCCATATTGACCACCGCAAAGATCATCAGGAAGCCAATACTGCCCGTTACCGAGATGCTTTCCAGTTTCAGTGTATTGACCAGGACAAGCGTGGCGATGGCGGTGAACATCAGGCCGACCGGCTGGTTCCAGAACTGGTGCGTGAACTCTCTGGAGAGTTCATCGTCTTCGGCAATCTCATAGCTGACCCGGCTGCCGCCATAGAGAGAGGCGTTGATGGCCGAGAAGGTCGAGATCAGCGCCGCCACTGTGATGATGGTAAAGCCCAGATCGCCCAGCATGGGCTTTGCTGCTTCGGCCAGCACATAATCCTGCGCCCCCTTGATCTGGCTGAAGGGCAGGGAGCCGACCGTGATCACCGCGATGGCAAGGTATAGCACGATCACAAAGCCGACCGAGATATAGTAGGCGCGCGGAATGTTCTTCTCGGGCGACTTCATGTCGGGCGCCGCATTGGCGATCAGCTCGAACCCCTCATAGGCCACAAAGATGATCATGCCGGCGATGACCAGCGTCAGCGGAGACTCCCAGTGCTCTACATTGAGTTGGCCCAGATTCTCGTTGCCGATCAGGCCGAAAGCGCCGATTCCGACAAAGCCGAGCAGGATCAGCAGCTTGATGATGACCGCATAGGACTCAATCGCGCTGACGACTTTGATACTGTAATAATTGATCGCGGTGGCGATCACGATGATGGCGCTGGCATAGATGTGCGGATCGATCTGCTTATTGCCGGTGATCGGCATCAGGTTCGGCGCATATGATCCGAAGGCGGACGCATAAAGCGCCAGCATGATGATATAGCTGACCCAGAGCAGATTGTTCACGCCGCCGCTGAACACGCCGCGCCCGAAACCCTCATTGACGAAGCGGACGGTGCCGCCCCGGTCCGGATAGGTGCGCGACAGGTGGGCATAGGAATAGGAGGTGACGAGCGCGATCAGCCCGGCGAACAGGAAGGCGGCCGGCGTGCCGCCCCGGGCGAGATCCGCCGCAAGGCCGAGCACCGCAAAGATGCCCCCGCCCACCATGCCACCAATGCCGATAGAGACAGCCTCGCGAAGGCCGATTTTGCCGTTATCTGCCATAGAGTATGCGATCCGTTCGAAAAAACAGGCTTTCCCCCATAGGCGCAATTGCGTCTCGCGGCCAGTTGCGGCACGTTTTCCCGATCAAGGCATCTTTCGTCGTTTCAGATTAGGCGACTTCCGGCTCGCGACGAGCGGAGCCTTCATCAAGTCCATATAATCCAAGTGAACAATGGTGCTTGGGTTCTCTGTGACACAGTTTAGCTTCGAGCCCGCGTAGCATCTTACGCTCAGTCCAGGGTGTTTGGAGCCGTTGCTTTTGACGTGTGCTGTCAACATTGCGCCGTTGCATTCGTCCTGTAGTCTGTGATCCGAGTTTTTATCAGATCCGTGATGAGGTAGGGCGAGTACCCTAACCTGCTTCAAGTAGTTACGGTAGTGGGAGCACCAATGATCGAGGTCTGTGTGTTCGAGCAGTTCTGCGTCTCCTGTATTCATCCAGCCGGGAGCTGTTTGGCCATAACGTCTGTATTGGGGGGATTTCAAAGCCCAATAAATGCAGTTCTTGTTTTGGTATTGTGGAATACTTAGTAGTGACAAGGAGGACCGATTGGACGAGCCTGCATGAGCTTTGAAAACTCCTTGCAAGTCTCTGCGCCCGTTTGCTGTTCGGGCGTGTAGCGCAATTGAGTATGCCAGTTCCCCCAGACCCGGTTTGTTTTGCGAGACGAAAGTCCCTGTCAGCGTCTCTAACTCAGAAACAATCCCGGATTTTTGGGCTGTGGAGATCGGCGCCCGATATGGCTTTAGGAGTAATCCGGCGGTTCCGTCAGCAGAAAGAATATCGCAGGTGATGGCATTGATGACGTAGACAGCTTGTTGCGATTTTAGGGGGGCTTTTAGTAGTGGGGGGGGCACTTCTTTAGGGGAAGGTTCTATTTTTGCTGGCCACTTTTCTTTCCTGCCTGGGGAGTCAGGGGCTTTGTCACCACGACCTTCTCCTGATTCATCTGGGTAACCTTCTCCAAGGAAGTAGATGTTGGTCGCGCCACGCGACAAAAAGAAGCCAGCCGGGTCTGCAATCAGCTCGACAAGCATGCGGCTCGCTTTGCCTCGGCGAATTTCGTGGAGCAGGACAAGTGCCAGTTCTTCATCATTGACGTACGGGATCATGACGTTCGTGACCGGGATTCCCATCATCAGCGTGTCAATGCCGCTAACGTGGTCCATGTCAAAATGAGATATGAACAACCAGTCTAACGAGGTGTGCTGACTGCTGATCCACGTCTTCAGGTAATTATCAAATTTTGCAGTTCTTTTTGACCCACAGTCGAATACCCAACTGACTACAGTGGCCCCATTGAGTGCGGCCTTTCCAGAATGAAAGCCGCCGTGACCCACGGGGTGCTGGGTCCAACTGATCGTAAACATATCGAGCTCCAAGGGAAATTTCCTTTGCCGTTATGGTCTTGCATTCTTTCTATGGGAGCAATGATTAATCACTTTGGTTGCATTCGGAGAGGCTGGACTAGATGTGACCAGTCGTCGCTCCTTGATTGTCCGCGGTAGCTGCGTGCTCCCGCTATCACCTGCTAGAGGAAGAGAGCGGGCAGGACGTGGATGACGACATCTGCTGAGAAGTGGCCGACCATGGCGGCGAGCAACCCATACCTCCAATACAGCCAGCCAAAGAGGCTGCCGACCGCACAGTTTCCAAGGATCGTACCCCAGATCGAAAAGGGGGTTGCCGCCTCGAACAAGGCGAGTTGGGGCAGGTGGGCCAGACCGAAGGCCAGCGCTGTCAGGACAATGATGAGCCAGACCATCAAAGGATGGAGGCGCTCCTGACGCAACAGGCGGGAGGCGGCCCAGACAAGAAGCGTCATCAGCCCCAGCCTGAACCAGACTTCTTCGCCGATTCCAGCTGCGATCGAAACCAACAGCCCGCCGACCGGACCGCGAAAGCCCAGCGCCGGCATGTCCGCCGGAAGATAGGGCAACAACGCGAATCTGAGCCCCACCATCGCCGCGCCAAACACCAAACCGAGAAGACAGGCCGACAGCGCGCGTCTGAGCAAGCGCGACCCCGTCCCCGGTACATTGTCCAGCAAGTCTATCAACAGGGGCGCGCCGAGGCCGGTCCGGGGTCCGAGGACGAGGCCCAGCCATATGAGCGGAAGCGTCACCAATGTCAGGACCGCCGCACTCGGCAGCAGCACCGCCGCCACGCTGTCGCCGGCCTGCGCGACCCCATAGGCCAGCCCTGCCAGCTGCGCCGCCAGGGTGAGTGCCCACAGGATGATGAGGGGGCTCAGGATGGGGCTGGCGCGGTGGGAGGCTGGTTGCATAGTCTGTCCGAAATTGGTTTGCCCGGGACCGGGCGGGATCGGCGTGATATCGAATATCAATAAAAAGTCCAGCGCTTTTCTGTGTGGCTGATCGATTGGCGGCCGGAAACGGCCCGGGGCCGGTTTTTCCTGGTGGTATCGGTGACTCCTCTCACGGCAAGCATTGAACCCATCTCCCTTATGCGGCACCGTGCGGCCAGTTCCCGGCAAATGGAGTTTCGGTATGCGCGGATTGGCGGCTTTCCTGTTTTCGGTTCTGGCACTGGTCTGGGCGGGGGCGGCAGCGGCTGACGATCCGAAGAGCTGGGGCGAGGCGACAAGCGGCCTGACCCGCGCTGATGGTTTCCTGCCGTATTATGCCGATGCCAAAGCCGGGCGTATCCTGGCGGCCTTCCCGAAGCCGGACGAAGATGGCGTCTCGCTGCGTGCGATCCAGGCGACCGGGCTGACAGCCGGGCTCGGCTCCAACCCGATTGGGCTGGACCGGGGCCTGTTCGATGGTGGCTCTCTCATCGCCTTCCGCCGTGTTGGCAAGAAGCTGATCGCGGAGCAGGAAAACTGGGTCTACGTGGCCAGCGCCGATAATCCGCTGGAGAAGAAGGCTGTACGTCAGTCCTTCGCCAGCTCCTTCCTCTGGTCCGGCGATGTGATCGCGGAAAGCCGGAGCGGAGACTTGCTGGTCGACATTTCCGGTTATCTCACGCGCGATGCGCTGGATGTGAAAGGCGCTCTGAAGCGCAACCCGAAGGGCGGGGCCTTTTCGCTGGCGGCAGACCGGTCCATGCCGGATGCGACCGCCGCGCTCGCTTTCCCTGACAATGTCGAGTTCGACGCCTTTCTCACGCTGACGAGCGAAGACCCGAAAGCCGAAGTGCTGGCGACCGCCGCCGATGGCCGGGCGATCACGCTGGTTCAGCATGTCTCGCTGGTACGCCTGCCGGACGATGGCTACACGCCGCGCGCCTTTGATGTGCGCAGCGGCACGATCGATGTACCTTATTATGACTTCTCCGCGCCGCTGGAAGGCCAGGTGCGCAAGTCCTATGCGCGCCGGTTCCGGCTGCAGAAGCAGGACCCGGCCGCCGCTTCCAGCCCGGCGAAGGAACCGATTGTTTTTTATGTCGACTCCGGTGCGCCGCCTGAGATCCGTGATGCACTCATCGAAGGCGCATCCTGGTGGGCCGACGCGTTTGTGGCGGCAGGTTTCCCGGACTCCTATCGTGTGGAAGTCCTGCCGGAGGGCGCCCATCCGCTCGATATCCGTTACAATGTGATCCAGTGGGTGCACCGCCAGACGCGCGGCTGGTCCTATGGCGGCGGTGTGTATGACCCGCGCACAGGTGAGATGCTGAAAGCCAATGTCATCCTCGGCAGCCAGCGCGTGCGGCAGGACCGGATGATCTTCGAAGGGCTGGCCGGCGCGTCAAAGACGGGCACAGGCGAGGCGGACGATCCGGTACAAGTGGCGCTGTCCCGTATTCGCCAGCTTGCCGCGCATGAAGTCGGCCACACGCTGGGCTTCGCGCATAATTTCGCCGCCTCCACGAATGACCGCGCTTCGGTGATGGATTATCCGGCGCCGTGGGTGAAGGTCAGCGGGAACGGCCAGCTCGACTTCTCTGAGGCCTATGCCGTTGGCATCGGCGAATGGGACAAGGTCGCTACGACCTGGCTTTACGCCCAGTATCCGGAAGGCAGAGATGCAGATGCCGAAGGCGATACGCTGCTGCGCGCTGCCTATGGCAGCGGACTGCGCTTCGTGGACGACCCGGAAGCCCGCGGCATCGGCACGGCTCAACCCTATGGCAGCGTCTGGGACAATGGCGACGATCCGATTGCCGAGCTCTACAACACGCTGCGTGTGCGGAAGATTGCGCTGGACCGTTTCGGCCTCGACGTGATTGAGCCGGGGGCGAATACGTCGCGCCTGCGCCAGACGCTGGTGCCGGTCTATCTCTATCATCGCTATCAGGTGGCAGCGGCGGCAAAGTCCGTCGGCGGGTATGAGTTCTATTATTCCCGCCGGGGCGATGGCGGCGGCATGGCGCATCCCGTTGCCGCGCAGCGCCAGCGGGCAGCCCTTGCGGCGCTGCTGGTCACGCTGGAGCCGACGTCTCTGGACCTGCCGGACACTGTGCTGAACCAGCTGACCCCGCCGCTCGCGGCCTTCTCCTACAATACGGGCGGGGCGGAATATTTCCCCGGCAACACCGGCCCGATGTTCGACCTGCTGACCGCCGCCGATACGGCCTCGCAGACGACCATTGATGCATTGCTGAACCCGGCCCGCGCCGCGCGGCTTGTGGAAACGAGCCGTCGTGACCCGGGCGCGCTGTCGTTCGAGGAAATGCTGGCCGGGCTGGAGCGGGAAGTCTTTACGCCCGCACCGACGCTGCGCCAGGCCGAGATCCGCCGCCGCCAGCAGGCGCGCTTTGTCTCCTCGCTGATCACGCTCGCGAGTGACCCGGCCGCGTCGCCGGGCGTCACGATGCGGGCCGATGCCTTCCTGAAAGGGATGAGCCAGCGCCTGAAGCCGACCCGGCGGACAGATCCGGTTGATGCGGCTGCCCGCGAAGACCTGCAGCGCAAGATCGCGGCGCATCTGGACCGTCCGGCCCCCGCCGCCACGCCCGGCGTGACCGAAGTCGACGTACCCCCCGGCAGCCCCATTGGCGCCGGGGCGGGTGAGGCAGGCTGGTTCGACGATCTGGCGTTCGCACAATAGGAATGTGACGCCCCGCCCCCTTCCGGGGGTGCGGGCGGCGACCTATGGTAGGGGCCACACCACAGGCGGAGGGCCTCGCCATGCAATACTACGCACCCCAGTCAGAGCTTGAGACGCACACCGTCTCCAACCAGCCGAAAGCCTTCGGCGATGTCGACCTGTTCGCGTCTGACAAGGCGCTGAAGGGCGCGGTGGAGAAGGCGGGCGGCGGCGTGCACGCAGCGAAACTGTCGGAGTTCGGCAAGCGCTGCGGCGCGTTTGAGACGCAGGACTGGTCGCGGCAGGCGCAGGAGAATTTGCCGAAGCTGAAAAGCTTTGACCGGTTCGGCCACCGGCTGGACGAGGTGGAGTTCCACCCGGCCTATCACAACCTCATGTCGCTGGGGCTGGACAGCGGGCTGTCTGCTTCGGCCTGGAATGCAGGCGAGGCGGGCCATGTGCTGCATGGCGCGATGATGATCCTGATGAACCAGGCCGATGCGGGTGTGACCTGCCCGATGTCGATGACCTATGCCTGCGTGCCCGCGCTGCAGGCCGATCCGGAGATTGCCGGCAAATGGGTGCCGCGCGTGCAGGCCGCGTCCTATGACCCGCGCTTCATTCCGGCAGACAAGAAGACCGGCGTCACCATCGGCATGGCGATGACGGAGAAGCAGGGCGGCAGCGACGTGCGCGCCAACACGACCCGCGCCGTGCCGGACGGGCAGGGCGCGTACATCCTCACCGGGCACAAATGGTTCTGCTCCGCCCCGATGTCTGACGCTTTCCTCACCCTTGCGTATACGGATGAAGGGCTCACCTGTTTCCTCGTGCCGCGCTGGAAGCCGGACGGCACGCGCAACGGCATCCATGTCATGCGCCTGAAGGACAAGATGGGCGACAAGTCCAATGCTTCTTCAGAGATTGAATACCATGGCGCCTGGGCCGAGCGGCTGGGCGAGGCGGGCCGGGGCGTGCGTACCATCATCGATATGGTCCAGCACACGCGATACGACTGTATACTGGGCTCAACCGGCGGCATCCGCGCCGCACTGGTGCAGGCGCTGTGGCACACCTCGCAGCGCCGGGCTTTCCAGAAGGCGCTGATCGATCAGCCCGCCATGCGCGCCGTGCTGGCGGACCTCGTGATCGAAAGCGAAGCGGCCACCGCGATCGCGATGCGCGTTGGCGCCAGCCTCGACCGGGCAGCAACGGACGACCAGGAGGCGGCCTTCATGCGCCTCGCCACGCCGCTTGCGAAATACTGGGTGTGCAAGCGCCAGCCGGGCTTCGTCTATGAGGCACTCGAATGCCATGGCGGGGCAGGCTATGTGGAGGAAGGCCCGATGCCGCGCCTCTTCCGCCAGTCGCCGCTGAATGCGATCTGGGAAGGCAGTGGCAATGTCATCGCGCTGGATGTGTTGCGCGCCCTCTCGCGGGAGCCGGACAGCCTCGAAGCCGTGCAGGCGGAGCTGAAAAAGCCGCTCGGCCGGCACCATGCCTATGATGCGCATGCCGGCCGTCTTGCCGAATATTTTACCCCCGGGAACTTGCACGAAGGCACGGCCCGCGGCTTTGCCCGGGATGCGGCGCTGGCGCTGCAAGGCGCCGCGCTTCACGAAATGGCGCCCGATTTCGTGTTCGAGGCCTTCTGCGCGCAACGGCTCAGCCGCGACCGCAATGGTCTCCTCTATGGCGATGTCTCGCCGGATGTCGACCAGACGCGCCTGATCGAGCGGGCCATACCGGCGGTATGATTAAACTCGCGCAAGGGAAACCATTTTCGGTTGAGCTCGCAGGCGGTATAGTGGCACTCAAGATGCCTAAAAGGCACATTGGGAGGAAGCCATGCAGATCGAAGCCTTGCCCGGCGTGGGCGCAGAAATCACCGGAATTGACCTGAAGAATTTGTCGGCGGCCGAGTTCGCCGCGATCCGGCAGGCCTATGCCGAGCATGGCGTCATCTTCTTCCGCGACCAGGAGCTGAGCGAAGACGACCATATCACCTTTGCCGAGCGCTGGGCGCCGATCAATGTGAACCGCTTCTTCGCCGCGCACCCGGATTATCCGCAAATCGCCATGGTCGCGAAGGAAGAGGACCAGAAGGACAATATCGGCGGCGGTTGGCATACGGACCACTCCTATGACGAAGAGCCGGCCATGGGTTCCATCCTCGTCGCACGGGAGCTTCCGGAAAGTGGCGGCGATACGATGTTCGCCTCCATGTACCGCGCCTATGAGACGCTGGACGATGCCACGAAGGCGGAGATCGAAGGCCTGCGCGCCGTTCACTCCGCCAAGCACATTTTCGGCTCCAGCGGCGCGACGTATTACAATACCACCGATGCCGGCGGGAACCGGATCGGCAATGCGGCGGCCGCCGATGTGCTGGCCGACGTGACCCATCCTGTGGTCATCACCCATCCGCTGAGCGGCAAGAAGGCGCTCTATGTGAACCCGGCTTTCACGGTGAAGATTGTCGGCAAGAGTGATGAGGCCTCAAAAGAGCTGCTCTCGCGTCTCTACGCCCACGCCATGCAGCAGGAGAATGCCTATCGCTTCCAGTGGCAACCGGGCTCGATCGCCTTCTGGGACAATCGCTCGACCTGGCACTGGGCGATGAATGATTATCACGGCCAGCGGCGCATCATGCACCGCATCACGCTGGAGGGATGTGCGCTGAACTGATGGCGTATCGCGAGACTGGTCAGATAAACTCGACGCCGGTCTCGCTGCCATACTCCCATCGGCGCATGCAGACGCGCTCGCCGTCGAACAGGCAGGAGGTCAGCACGAATTGTTCCGGAAGGTCCACACCTTCGGCCACAGCGATGCGCGCACCGCCGCACGAGATATCGCGGATCTCGCAAGTCACCCATTTACGCCACCCGATGCGGAGACGCCCGACAGCCTCAACCTGGCAACGGACCTCCCTGCGATCGAGGGCTTCCACCTCAAACGCATACATTCGCCAGACTCCCCTCTGAGCGAAACCCCGCTTAGATGCCAGAATCGGGTTAACAGCTCGCGCGGTTTGTTTGTAGAATTTCAAGGTTGAGTGAGGGGTTTTGATGACTGAAGATGTTTCCATCCGGGTCGAAGGCGGCGTTGGCCGGATCACCCTGACCCGCCCGTCGGCTCTGCACGCGCTGAACACGCCCATGTGCGCGGCCATCCTGTCGGCTCTGCAAGACTGGTCGGGCGACGACGCGGTGAACCTTGTCGTGATCGACCATCAGGAAGGCACGCGTGGCTTTTGCGCCGGCGGAGACATCCGTATGCTGGCGGAAAGCGGCGCGGGCGATGCGAGCGAGGCGCGGGTCTTCTTCGCCACCGAATACCGGATGAACGTCGCGCTGGATGAATTCCCGAAGCCCGTGCTGGCCGTTATGGACGGTGTCACCATGGGCGGCGGTGTCGGCCTGTCGGTGCATGGGTCTCACCGGGTCGCGACCGAGCGGACGCTGTTTGCCATGCCGGAGACAGGCATCGGCCTGTTCCCGGATGTCGGCGGCGGCTGGTTCCTGCCGCGCCTTGCCGGTGAGCTTGGCACCTGGCTGGCGCTGACCGGCGACCGGCTGAAAGGCGTGGACGTTGCCGCGGCCCGCGTGGCGACGCATTTCCTTCCCTCGGAACTCGTGCCGAACCTGATGAAGCAGATCGCCGCGGCGGACTTCTCCGTCGGCGCAGCCGAAATGCTGAACGAGATCCTGCGGACGCTGACACATTCCATCCCGGCAGGCAGTTTCGAGGCGAACCGCGCCGTGATCGACAGCTGCTTTGCCTTCGATACCGCCGAAGAGATCGTCGCCGCGCTGGAAGCCGATGGCGGCGACTGGGCGCTGTCCCAGCTAAAGTCGCTGCGGTCGAAATCGCCCGAGACGATCAAGGTGGCCCTGCGCCAGCTACGCGAAGGGGGCCGGCTGACCAGTTTCCGCGAGAACATGCAGATGGAGTACCGCATCGGCTGGCGGAAGGTGCAGAGCCACGATTTCCAGGAAGGCGTGCGCGCCGTCATCATCGACAAGGACAACGCCCCGTCCTGGAACCCGGCGGCGATCGAAGACGTGCCGGATGAGATGGTCGACAAGTATTTTGCGCCGCTGGGGGCAGACGAACTGACCTTCTGAGGCGGATCTAAAAGACTGGACAAGCCGGCCAAGTATTCCCGATAGTCTTCGCGAAACTGTATTTGAGGGTGAACAGATGCGCGGGCAGGTCCTGAAAGCAGATGGTACGGGCGGGCCGGGGCTGATCCTCGGGGATGACGGCGTTCGCTATAATTACACACAGGGCCAGGTCCGCGGCGACAACGCGCTCGCGCCCGGCCAGAAAGTGGACTTTATCGGCCTTGGCGATGAGGCGCGGGATATCTACGCGCTGGGGCCTGCGCCGCAGGCTGAAGCGCCCGCGCCTGAACCCTCCGTGACGGCGGTGCCAGTAACCGCCAGTCCGCAGCCGCGTCCCCTACCTCAGGCACCGACCGCGCCGCCAGCCTATGGCAGCAAGCCGCAACCATTGCCGGGCGATGGTGTGTGGACCTATTTCATCCGCAGTATCACCAAGAACTATTTCCGCTTCACCGGGCGGGCCCGGCGACAGGAATACTGGGGTTACACGCTTTTTAACGTGCTGGCCTATGTCGTAGCCTTCTTTTTGGACGTTTTCCTGAGTGCCATTGTCTTTGGCGGCGATGACTTCTTGCCGCTGTTCCTGGCGCTCTGGTTCCTCTATCAGATCATCCCGTCGATCGCGGTGACGGTCCGGCGGCTTCATGATCAGGACTTGTCCGGCTGGCTCTATCTGGTCACCTGGGTGCCCTATATCGGGTGGCTGGTAATTTTCGTCTTTATGCTGATCGACTCCCGGCCTGATCCCAATGTGCATGGTCCCAGTCCGAAGTACGATCCGTCCGCCGACACCTTTATCTGATCGTCCCAGCAAACTGCCGGAAGGTGCCTGCGCAGACTCTGCGCGGGCCGAATTCGTGAATCAGAAGTAAAATTGTTTCGTAAAAGTAACGGTTAATCAAAACGGATGAATATTAACTAATGACTTGCTCAATACCGAGATGCTTATCAGTTTATTAGGATAGCCCGTGTAGTTCTGTTCAAACTACAACAAAAGTTGAGTGGTGGTTGAAATGATGATTGCTGAATTGCAGGAAACTGCAGAACTGAGCCTGGGCGAGTCTTTCCTGAAGTCTCTCTCTCTTCTTGAACAAGCGCACCGTCGTCTTCACGATGTTGTCAAAGACGATCTGGAACGTGGCGGCGAACGCTCGCTGACGGGTGTCCAGGCGCTGCTGATCTACGAGATCGGCGAGGGTGAGGCACCGGCTTCGGTCCTGCGTGCCCGTGGCGCTTTTGCCGGCACCAGCCTGTCCTACAACGTCAAGAAGCTGCAGGAAGGCGGTTATCTGATCCAGACCCGCTCTGAAGATGACAAGCGTACCGTGACGCTGCGCCTGACAGAGCGTGGCCTGAAAGTCCGCGCCCGTGTCGCGAAACTCTTCGAGAAGCAGGCCAGTGCACTTGAGCCGACGGCCAGCGTGCGCCCGGACGACCTCTCGCAACTGAACAAGACCATCACGCGCCTTGAGCGCTTCTGGTCTGACCAGATCCGCTTCCGCCTCTGAGACGCGGCTCGGTAAATACCCTGGGAGAAAGCCCCCGCCTCGTGCGGGGGTTTTTGTTTTTGGGAATGCAGTTTTCCGTCTTGACCTAAACCTTGGTTGAGGTCCGACAAGGCCCCCCTGACACAAACAGGGAGATGCCCTCATGACCCTCGAACAGGCCACAATCCGGATTGCGCGGCCCACGGACAACCTGGAGGCCCTCCTGCCATTCTATCGCGATGGCCTCGGATTCAGGGTGCTCTACGAATTTAAGGAACATGACAGTTTCGACGGCGTCATGCTTGGCCACCCCGGGGCGCCATACCATCTGGAGTTCACCGTCGCGCATGGGCACATCGCCGGGCGCGCGCCGACGGAAGACAATCTGCTCGTCTTTTACCTGCCACAACGAAACCGGTTCGACGCGGTCTACCGCCGCCTGCGTGCGGCCGGTTTCCTGCCCGTGCCCGCCTTCAATCCTTACTGGGACGACAAGGGCGTGACCTTTGAAGACCCGGACGGATACCGCATCGTCCTGCAGAACGCCTCCTGGGACCTGTAGCGCGTCAACCCTCAGGAGAGTCTGCTGGGCGCTCCCCTCAGTCCCCGCTAGCATCAATTTTATGCGGGGATTGAGGGGTATATGCTTGGCGGCTTTGGCCGTCGCCGGTCCGGCCGAGGCCGGCCCATGGGCGCAGAAGCAGGGTGACATCTATGCCCGCGCCAATCTGTCCTCTGAAAAGCTGGACGGTGAAGACGGCTGGAGGGGCGATGTCTATGGCGAATATGGTCTGGGCGGCGGCTGGATGGTGACCGGCAAGGCAGAGGCCGTCCGATATCAAGGCGGAACGGCAGATGCGGATTCCTACCGCCTGTCCGCGCGGCGCCAGCTCTGGTCGAACGGTAAGGGCTGGGCCATCGGTGCGGAAGCCGCTGTCCTGCAAGGCACGACGCTGGCTGGCGTGTTCGGTTGCGAAGGGCTGGGCGGCGAAGCCCGCGCCTCTGTGGGGCGCAGCGGCGTCTACAAGGCACGCAATTATTACATCTTCGCAGACGCCGCCTGGGTTCACCAGGAAGGTGGCTGCGACCGCCAGCGGTTCGAATTCGGATATGGCAGCGACCTTGGCGGCAAAGTCTTCACGACAGAACAGGTCTGGCTGGAATTTGGCCGACAGTCAGCGAACTCCATCAAGACCGAGACGCAGCTTGGCTACCACTTCCCTCTCGCGGATATGTCGCTTGGATACAGGCAGGAGATTGGCGGCGAGTTCGACGAGCAGGCTGTCCTGCTCGCCGTAACCGTGCGCCGCTGATCTCTAAAAGGGCTTATTCGCCCGTGTAGCCCGTCTGGGTCATCAGGTAGGCGATGACGGCGGTCCGGTCGTCCGGACGGCGGACGCCTGCAAAGGTCATCCGGTTGCCTTTCAGGAAGGTCTGCGGATTTTCCAGCCAGTGGTCGACCTTCTCAGGTGTCCAGACGAAGTCGGCATCCTTCAGGGCCGGGGAATAGGCAAAGCCTTCGGACGAGCCAGCCTCGCGGCCGAAAATGCCGTAAAGGTTCGGGCCCACCAGGGGGCCGGCGCCTTCTGCCGTTGTGTGGCAGGACTGGCAGAGTTTGAACGTGCGGCGGCCGCGCGCATAATCTGCTTCATTATAGGGGGCCGGAAGGTTTGCGAACTCTGGCGAGCCTTCGTCTGCGGCGGCATCAGCCGGGGCAGCGGTTGGCGTTGCCGTTGGTGTTGCGGCTGGCGTCTCCGCTGCCGGAGCGGCTGCTTCCGGTGCCGGCGTTGTGGCCGGTGCTTTCGCAGCAGGCGCTGCAGGCGCAGAACTGTCGCCGGAGCCACCGCAGGCGGCGGTCATCCCGGCAAGAACGATAAGAGAAGCGGAAACGAGAGAAAGTCGCATAGAATCAAGGCCCCGGAGTGTGAATTCAGATGCATACTGGTCTTTCCTGCACAACAATGCAAACACCTTTGCTGCAGCGCGAAAACAGAAGAAAAATCCTTTTAAAACAAAGGCAAATGGGGGTAGGAGGCGGCGCATTAGGTAGGGTTCCGGAAGAGGTGAAAAGCGACACTGCGCTGTTTTTTATAAGTATTTGGCTTATTGCCGCAGGGATGGGCAGGGCGGCATCCTGTGGCGCGCCGGAGGACAAAACCCGCCCGGCAGGTTAAGCTGTGGGCATGGCTGATTCCGTCCGTTCCCGTCCCCAGATCCGCAAACTGCCGCCCGATGTCGTGAACCGGATCGCGGCGGGCGAGGTTGTTGAACGCCCGGCAGCGGCGGTGAAGGAACTCGCCGAGAATGCACTGGATGCCGGGGCCACGCGGATCGATATCGCGATCGAGGCGGGCGGCCTCAAACGGATGACGATCGAGGATGATGGTTGCGGCATGAGCGCGGACGATCTGCTGCTCGCGCTGGACCGGCACGCGACCTCGAAACTCGCGGCCGGCAATGATGGCCGGGTCGACCTGCTGAACATCCACACGATGGGCTTTCGCGGTGAGGCGCTGCCCTCCATCGCCTCAGTCAGCCGCATGACCATCACGTCGCGCGCCGCCGGTGAGGAAGCCGCCGACATCTTCATCGAAGCGGGCCACATCGAAGGCCCCCGGCCCGCGGCCTTCACCGGGCGCGGCGAAACCGGCACGCGCATTGAGGTGCGCGATCTGTTCTACGCGACGCCCGCGCGCCTGAAATTCATGAAGGGCGAACGCTCTGAAAGCATGGCGGTGACCGACGTGGTCAAGCGTCTTGCCATGGCCAATCCGCACGTTTCCTTCAGCCTGGAGAACAATGGCCGTAACGTGCTGCGCTATGCAGCGGAGGCCGAGGGCGAAGCCGGGCGCCTCGCCCGTCTCGGCGCGATCATGGGGCGGGACTTCCGCGACAATGCCGTCGCCATCGAGGCAGACCGCGAAGGCGTGACTCTGACAGGGTTCGCTGGGCTGCCGACACTGAACCGCGGCAATGCGCAGATGCAGTTCCTGTTCGTCAACGGGCGCCCCGTCAAAGACCGGATGCTGAACGGCGTGATCCGCGCCGCCTATCAGGATTTCCTGGCGCGCGACCGCCACCCGCTGGCGGCCTTGTTTGTGGAGCTGGATCCCGAATATGTGGACGTCAACGTCCACCCGGCCAAGACGGAAGTTCGCTTCCGGGATGCCGGGAATGTGCGTGGCCTGATGATCGGGGCATTGCGGCATTCTCTGGCGGATGCCGGGCACAGGGCGTCCACCACGGTGGCGGGCTATGCGCTGGGAAAGGCGCGCCCGGAAGGTGCGCCGACCGGGGCGCTGTTCGCGTCGCGGCCTGCCTACAATCCCACCAGTATTTCGCCCGTGCGGGCGCCGTCCAGTTTCGAGCCAGCCCCGCCGCCCGGCGGATGGGCCGAGTCCGCTGAGCCTTATGCGCCAGAGGCCTATGAGCGCGATGCCGCCCCGAGTGCCCGCGTCGAGCCGGAAACACAGGCTACGGAAGACTTCCCGCTCGGCGTTGCCCGGGCCCAGCTGCACGAAACCTATGTCATCGCCCAGACGCAGGACGGCATCGTCATTGTTGACCAGCACGCCGCGCATGAGCGTCTCGTCTATGAAGACATGAAGCGCCAGATGGCGGCGGGCGGGGTGAAGCGCCAGGCGCTGCTCATCCCCGATGTCGTGGAGCTGACAGAAGACGAAGCCGCCCGCGTGGTGGAGCGCGCCGATGAACTGGCCGAGCTGGGGCTGGAGATCGAAGCCTTCGGGGCGGGCGCTGTCTGCGTGCGCGCCACCCCCGCCCTGTTCGGGGAGATGGACGCCGCAGGCCTGATCCGCGACCTCGCTGACGACTTTGCCGAATATGATGCAGGTCTCGTCCTGAAAGAGCGGTTCGAGGAAGTCATGGGCAACATGGCCTGCCGCGGGTCCGTCCGTTCCGGCCGGCGCCTCAATGGTGAGGAAATGAATGCGCTGCTGCGCCAGATGGAGGCGACGCCTCATTCCGGCCAGTGCAATCATGGCCGCCCGACCTATGTGGAGCTGAAGCTCGCCGATATCGAAAAACTGTTCGGACGCCGCTAAGACATGACAAAATTCGACGCCCTGATTTTCGACTGCGATGGCGTGCTGGTCGACTCCGAAGTCATCGCCATCCAGTGCGAGCGGGAAATCCTCGCCGGCTGGGGGCTGGACTATCCGTTTGAGACCTTCGTTCAGCGCTTTGTCGGCCTGCACAACCGGGACTTCCACAATGCCATCGCGGCGGATGCGCAAGCGGCCGGACTGACGCTGCCGGATGATTTCCGCACAGCGCTGCACGCCAATCACTGGAAGCGGTTCGAAGCAGAGCTGAAGGCGATTGATGGCGTGCTGGACGTCGCGGCTGCCTTCTCCGGCCTGCAGGCGGTCGCGTCATCGTCCGAAGCTGAGAAGCTGGTCCGCAAGCTGGAACTGACCGGCCTGCACGAGACCTTCGCGCCGCATATCTTTTCGTCAGACCTCGTCGCAAATGGCAAACCCGCGCCAGACCTGTTCCTGCTGGCGGCAGACCGGATCGGCGCGCGCCCGGATACCTGCCTCGTCATCGAGGACAGCGTAAACGGCGTAAAGGCGGCCCGGGCGGCGGGCATGACGGCCTGGGGCTTCACCGGCGGCGGCCATGCCGATCCAGGCCTCGCCGGGCGGCTTACCGACGCCGGGGCGCATGGCGTGTTCGCCTCGCACCGGCAGATCGCGGAGGCCCTGTCAGGCTGACGTCTGTCAGGCTTTCGGGAACACTGCCTTCAGCGGGGGCCATTCTGCTTTCCCGCCGCAACTAGCCGCCGGAGCCATCGATCACAGTATAGATTTCCGGTGTGCAGGTGCCTTCGGTGATGCGTTCGAGCTGGAATCTGATCTTCTCGCCAATGGCGGGAATTCTGCCGAGATACGAATCCGAGACCCAGAACTCCCCCTCTTCCCCTATGAACTGGGCGCCGTCTTCGTCGACCGCTATGACCGTGCCTTCGACGACAGATTTGTCATAGCTGCATGGCCCGCCGACCATCGGGCCGGGATCATCCGGGCCACAGGCGGCAAGCCCGCCGAGGAGCCCGCCAAGAAGCGTGAGCCTGACCAGCATATGCGGTTTCATTCGGCCTCTCCCTCGTCCACGGACTCGATGAAGTCGATCATCCCGGTGAAATAGCATTCCGGATTGTCATACTGGGTGAGGTGGCCTGCATCCGGGCAGATATTTAGCTCCGCGTTCGGAATTTCTTCCGCCATCATCGCCATGAAGGCAGGGTCCATCGTGTCTTCCTGTCCGCCGGTGATGAGTGTCGGCACGGTGATCTCGTGCAGGTCCGCCAGCCTGTCCCAATCGACGAGCGAGCCGCCGGCGCCCATTTCGCTGGGCCCCTGCATGGCCAGATATTTGTCGCCGTTCATGTGTTCAAACGAGCCAAGCAAATCGGCGGGCCACTCCTCCACCGGGCGCCGCAGGATGTGCTCGGTGTAATAGGAGTTCATCAGCAATTCCATGTAGCGCGGATTATGGAAGTCTCCGGCCGCCTCATAGGCCAGGATCTCCTTCAGGACGTCCTGATCCATCTGCGGCTGCAGCACATTTTTCGAATAGTCGTTATAGGCCGGGATACTGGCCATCATGTTCGAAATGATCAGGCCCTTGAGATGGTCCTGATGGGCGAGCGCATATTCCATGCCGAGGATGCCGCCCCATGACTGGCCGTAGAGATAGAAATTGTCTGCGTCGAGGCCGAGGGCTTCGCGGACCTGGTCGACCTCACTGACGGCGGCTTCGATGGTCCACAGGTCCGGGTCGTTCGGCTGGTCGGACAGCCAGGAATCCAGCTGGTCGTAATAGAAGAACTCGATCCCGGCCGGTGTGAAATAGTCCTCGAAAGGCTTGAAGGCTTCATAGGTGGCACCGGGACCGCCATGCAGCAGCAGCACCTTGATACGCGGATTGTCACCCACCTGCCTTGTCCAGACCTTGAAGTCGCCTTTCGGCGTCGAGATCGGGATCATCCTGACACCCGCTTCGTCGGGGGCTGCGGCCGGGGTATCGGCGGCCGGCTCCGTCGTGGCAGCCGGCTCTTCCGGAGTCTCAGCAGGCCCTCCGGATGGCGCACACGCGGCGAGACCGAGAGCAAGTGTGGATATTACGATTGGCAGAAGCTTGCGCATAGCGCCCCCCTTAGCTTACCTGTTACCGGCAAGCCTATCCTTGATCGGGCAAGCCGTAAAACGAAAACAATAGATGAGGCAAAGGGGACCCCCGCCGTGGCCAGCGTGACAACCGCAATCAATATTGATGATCTGCGTAAAATGGCGCAGCGGCGCCTGCCGCGCATGGTTTTCGACTATATCGACGGCGGCGCGGAAGACGAGATCACCCTGCGGCGGCAGGTGGATCGGTATACGGATTACGAACTGCAGTGGAATTCGCTGGTCGATATTTCGAAGATCGACACGGCAGCGACCGTGTTCGGCCAGCCATCGCCCTTGCCGTTCTTCATTGCGCCGACGGCGGCGTCGCGCCTCTTCCATCCGAAGGAAGGCGAACTGGCCGTGGCCCGTGCGGCGCAGAAGGCCGGCCTGACCTATTCTGCGTCCACGCTGGCCAGCCAGACGCTGGCCGACATCTCGGCCGCTGCGCCGGATGTGCCGAAGATCATCCAGATCTATGTCTGGAAGGACCGGGGCATCGTGAAGGAGCTGATGGCGCGGGCGAAGGCAGCGGGATTTACCGGTTGTGTACTGACCGTCGACACGATTGTGGCCGGCGCGCGTGAGCGTGACCCGCGCAATCGCTTCACCGTGCCGCCAAAGCTGAACAGCAAGACGATTTCGCAGGCGCTGGCAAAGCCCGGCTACCTCCTGGACATGTTCACCTCGCCAAAGATCGGTCCGGTCAATTTCGAGGGGCTCGATACGGGCGGGCGCGGTGTGATGAATGTCATCAACGAGCTGTTCGACCGCACCATGACCTGGAAAGACGCCGAATGGATGGCCAATGAATGGGGCGGCCCGTTCGCGATCAAGGGCGTGGCGACCGCTGAAGATGCCATGCGCGCGGTGGACCATGGCGCAAGCGCCGTCTGGGTCTCGAACCATGGCGGGCGCCAGATCGACACATCCGTGCCGGTGATCGACCTCTTGCCGGAGATGCGTGCGGCTGTGAGCCCGAAGATCGAAATCATTGCCGATGGCGGTGTGCGCCGGGGCAGCCATGTGCTGAAACTGATTGCCCGGGGGGCGACCAGCGTGGCGATCGGCCGGGCCTATCTTTACGGGCTGGCCGCGGGCGGCGAAACAGGCGTCGACCGGGCGATCCGTATCCTGAAGGATGACGTCGAGCGCGGCCTCGGCCTACTGGGCGTGCCGCGTCTTGCCGATCTGGACGAAACGTTGCTGCGCCTCAGACGCTGACCACCCGGTTCGGGTTCATAATGCCCTTGGGGTCCAGCGCCGACTTGATGGCGCGCATTGTGTCCGTGGCGGCCTGCGGGCGCAGCTTTGCCAGCTCATCCCGTTTCAGACGGCCAACGCCATGCTCGGCAGAGATCGAGCCGTCGAACTCCATCACCGTGTCATAGATGATCCGCGTCAGCGCATCGAAATGCTCGCGCAGGCCGGTCTTCTCCGGTGGTTCGATGACGGAGTAATGCAGGTTCCCGTCGCCGACATGGCCGAAGATCACGAAGTCTGCCGTCGGCAGCTTCTCCACGATACGGGCATTGCAGGTTTCCATGAAGGTGGGAATCTTGCTGACCGGCACGGAAATGTCCTGGTTCAGTGAGTTGCCATAGGCGCGTTTGGACAGCGGGATCGTCTCTCGCACCATCCACATGGCTTTCGACTGGGCGAGGCTTTCGGCGATGGCGGCGTCCTGGATCAGGCCTTTCTCGAACGCGGCTTCGAGCGCGGTTTCCAGCGTCTTGCGGGCCATGGCTTCGTCGGAGAAGGACACTTCCATCAGCACGCGCCAGCCAAGGTTTGACGGCAGCGGGTCGCGTGTGCCTTCGATGTCGGCAATCACCATCTCGACCGCATTGGCCGGGATCATCTCAAAGCTCGTCACCGTGTCGCCTGCCATTTCGCGGACATGCGCCAGCAGCGCGATCACGTCCTGTGTGGTCTCCACCGTCACCCAGGCTGTGGCGCGTTGCACCTTCGGGAACAGTTTCAGCGTCGCTGCGGTGACAAGGCCCAGCGTGCCCTCGGCGCCTGCGAACAGGTGCTTCAGATCATAGCCGGTATTGTTCTTGCGCAGGCCCGACAGGCCATCCCAGATCTCGCCGGACGGCAGCACGACTTCCATGCCCAGCAGCAGGTCGCGCATCATGCCATAGCGCAGCACATTGACGCCGCCGGCATTGGTGGAGATCAGGCCGCCAATCGTGGCCGTGCCTTCGGAGCCGAGCGACAGCGGGAACAGACGGTTCACGTCTTCGGCAGCGGCTTGCGCGGTCACCAGCGGGGCGCCTGCCTCCACCACCATGGAATTGTTGAACACGTCGACGCTGCGCACCTTGTTCATGCGGCGCATCGAGACACAGATCTCGCCATGCGGCACACCGGCATCGACGAGGCCGGTATTGCCGCCCTGCGGGCAGATCGCGACGCCGTGCTGGCTACACAGCTTCACCAGAGCTGCGGCCTCTTCGGTGCTGGCGGGCTTTGCCACGATGGGCGTCTCCCCCTGGATGAAGCCGCGCCAGGCATGCGCGTGTTCGGACAGGACATCAGGATCTTCGGACCAGCCCTGTGGGCCGAGCAGATCTTTCAGGGCGGCGAGGAAGTCGGGGGTCAGTGTCTTGGTCATGGTTCCAGTTTACGCATTTCTGAGGCCAGTGCGACACCGCTTTCCGTCGCATCCAGTGCGTCGGCCACGCGGGTGATCACGTCGGCAGGTTTGTTCTGGCTGAGCTTGGTGGTGCCCTCGAAGCGGGTTGGCACCAGTTCAAAGGCAACGATGCCGCGCAGCAGGGCCTCCAGCCGCGCAGGCGTCATCTTGGCCGATGTCCAGACAGGCTTCGGCGCCAGCGGCGCTTCGAACACGGCGGAGAGGTCATCCACCTGCTGCCGGGTCGCCGCCGCGTCCAGCCGCGTGACCGGCCCGGCGGCCTCGACGGAGAGATAGTTCCAGGTCGGCACCTGATCGTCGATGCCGTACCAGTCGGGCGAGACGTACCCGTCAATTCCGGTGAACACGATCAGCGTCTCGCTGCCGTCCAGCAGGGCCCGGGTCAACGGATTGGCGGCGGACAGGTGGAAGCGCAGGGCCGGAGGGGCCCCTCCCCCGGGGGAGAGGTCCTCTTCATGCAGAAGAACAGGGGCATGCGCCGCAAGCGGCCGGCCGTCGCTGACCGCAGTGATCAGGGCGAAGGGATTGTCCCGGATGCGCTGGCGCAGCACGGCCGGGTCGGTTTCGTGGAAAAGCCGGGCAGGGTGCATGGCCGGATCCTAGTCCCTGTATGCCGCGCGGGCGAGGCGGTCATTGATGGCTTCGCCCAATCCATCGTTCGGGATGGGGGCAATGGCGATCCGGTCGAATTGCGTGTCCAGCGAGCGCAGGGCGGCGAACAAATTCCTGGCGGCTTCGCGCAGGTCTCCGGCTTCGGAAAGGTTCAGGCCGGAATAGGGCGTGTCACCAAAGGCGAGCCACCCCTCGCCCGGCTCCGGCGCCTCGGCATTCAGGCGGATGCGGGCGTTCGGGGCGTAGTGGCTTTTGAGTTGTCCGGGGGCGGAGATTCCGTCTGCTTCCTCGCGCGCGATGAGCGGCGCGCCGAGGGCGGCTTCAAGCGCGGGTGTTTCCAGCGCGCCGGCGCGGAGCAGGACAGGGCGCGCGCCGACGAAGCTGACAATGGTCGACTCGATGCCGCGCTCGCACGGGCCGCCGTCGAGGATCAGGTCGACCTTTCCGTCCAGATCCTCTTTGACGTGCTGCGCGGTTGTCGGGCTGACATGGCCGGACCGGTTGGCAGATGGTGCGACCAGCGGCTTGCCGAACGTCTCGATCAGCGCCCGGGCGCCCGGATGGGCCGGCATGCGCAGGGCAATCGTGTCGAGCCCGGCGCGGGCGATGTCGCTGACCGTGCCGGTGGGCGCGACAGGCAGCACCATGGTCAGCGGCCCCGGCCAGAATTTCGCGGCAATCTCACGGGCCTGATCTGAGAACACAGCCTCCTGCTCCGCCATCTCCATGTTCGCGACATGCGCGATCAGCGGGTTGAAGCGCGGACGGCCCTTGGCCTCGTAGAGGCGCACCACGGCGTCCGGATTGGCAGCGTTGCAGGCGAGGCCGTAGACGGTCTCTGTGGGCATCGCCACGAGGCCGCCGCCGCGCAGATGCATGGCGGCGAGGCTGAGCGTTCCAGGCTGAATGGGCACGATGGCGGTCATAAGGGGCGGCTTATCACCCGTCCCGCCCGGCCGGAAGCCGCAGGCGCATTATTCCTTGCGGGTGGCGGTGCCTTTGACGGTGACCGTGACCTCGTCGGCCACCCAGTCTCCGCCGGGGTCAGACTGCTGGCCGAGGTTCAGCGCTTTGCGGGAAAGCGTGCTCGTGCCTTCGAATGTGGCATTGTCGCCGTCGATGATGAGGCTGAAGTCGAGCGGTACGTTGACGGCCTGCTCCTTCACCAGCAGCGAGGCTTCTGCGGTATACCCGCCGTCTGGCGCGGCCGCGAAATTGATCAGGCTGACCTTCACGACCGGATACGTGCCGGTGTCGAACCATTCACCGCTCTGCAGCGTGTCGTCATAGAGTTTGGTGCCGGTCTGGGCTGAGCCGGGCTGGACCTCGACCGTGACGGTGGAGTTTTCCAGGTCATCCGGGTCGAACCGGACATAGGAATCCCAGCGCGTGAACGTGCCGGAGAATGGCTTGTTCTGATAGGTTCCGGCAAAGTCGATTTCGGACGTCGCAGGATCGATCTGCCAGTTGCCGGCCTCTGCCGGGACAGCGCCTGCCGCGCCGGGGCCGGCCGGTGCAGGCGGCGCGGACTTCATCAGCGGAACGGCTGCGATAATCGCAAAGAGGAGCAGAGCAGCGCCGAATGCGGTGGCATAGCCACGCGCCGGAGCGGGCGTATGGGCACGGCCGAACAGGCCGGGGATCATCCGCTTGAACACGCCTTGCTCAGCGGCAATTTCATGCTTGATGGCGCCCCCGACATGCAGGCCCAGCAGCACGATCAGGACCCAGGCGCCTTTGGAGTGCAGGAATTCCGCAATCTTGTGAACCACCCCGCCCCGCAGGCCTTCTGTAAACGGAAGGTGGGGCCAGCTGACCGTGCCGAACAGGACGGTCGAGACCTGGAATTTGGACGTCGAGACGATCAGCCAGCCGAGCAGCGGCAGGCCGATCATCAGGGCGTAGAAGCCGATATGGACCCCATGGGAGAGGCGTTTCTCCCATGGGGCCATGTCGGCTGGCAGCGGTGGCGGCGGGTTCAGCCACCGCCACAGCACCCGCGCCACACTCAGGAACAGGATCGTGATCCCGATCGATTTGTGCAGCTGGAAGCGGGCTTGATTGTCATCCATGTTCCATCCCAGCCAGATCATGAACAGGATCAGGGCCGCGATCGCCCAGTGCAGGAGAATCGCGACGGCTGTGTATCGATTGGAGGATGGTGCATGCATGGGGCTGGCCTTATTCGGCGTCGGCGGGCAGGGCGAACTCTGCTTCGATCACCAGGTCCACCTCATCGCCGAGATTCGGCACCATGAAGTCCAGGCCGAAGTCGGAACGCTTCAGTGAGCCGGTTGCCGAAAAGCCGAGGCGCGGCGAATCCGGTGCCCATGGGAAGCTGGCGGTGCCATTGTAGGTCACGTCCAGGGTCACCGGTTTGGTGACACCGCGGAAGGTCAGGTCGCCGGTGACGGTGCCGGTATTGGGGCCGGTCGTGGTGACGTCGGTGGACTTGAACGTGATTTCCGGGAAGGCCGTGGAATCGAAGTAGGTGTCGCTCTGGGAAATTTCCTGGTCGAATGAGTCGTACGGGCTATCCGGGTGGCCAGCCTCGAAATCAAACGGATAGTCGGTCTGGACCGAGGCCGGGTCGACCGTGATGTTCAGCTCGCTGGCCGACAGGTTTTCCGGGTCGAAGTCCAGCGTCCCGGACATGCGGGTGAAGCGGGCAGTGTAGTGGGACAGGCCGAAATGGCTGATCTTCCAGGTCAGCGAAGCGTGGCTGAGGTCCATGTTATAGAGGCCTGCCGGGCCGAGTTCCGGAGCCGGTGCCGGGGTTTCGGCCGGGCCTGCGGTGGTTTCCGCGGTGCTGGTCTCCGGGGCAGCCGCCGGAGCCGATTCGCTGGCGGACGGCGCGCAGGCCGCGAGGGAGCCCGCAAGGGCAATTGCAGAAACGGATAGGAGAAATGTTCGCATGGGTGTTGGAGCCTTTTGTTAGTCAGGTTGACGCACAGTATAGTACATCGCTGGACAGTCGCTACTGGCGCGCTAAAGCCTGCGCCTGATATCACTTATGCATTATCGGAGACAAATTGATGCCCTATAACGCGCCGATCCAGGACATGGCCTTCACACTGCAATCGGTGTCCGGCCTGCCAAAGCTGGAGGGCCTGCCGGGCTTCGAGTCCTACGATCCGGATCTCATTGCGCCGATTCTGGAGGAGGCTGCAAAGCTTGCCCGCGATGTGCTGGCGCCGCTGAACCAGCCGGGCGATGCAGCCGGGGCCCAGCTCACCGAGGACGGCGTCAAGGCCGCGCCGGGCTTTGCCGAGGCCTATGCCCAGTTCCGCGAAGGCGGCTGGATGGGCCTGTCGGCGCCGGAGGAATGGGGCGGCCAGGGCCTGCCCAAGGCGCTGGCGCTGGCAGTGATGGAGATGATCCACGCCGCGAACATGTCGTTTGGCCTCTGCCCGCTGCTCAGCTTCGGCGCCATCGAGGCGCTGCTGCACCATGGCACCGATGTGCAGAAACAGACCTACCTGCCCAATCTTGTGGCAGGCAAATGGACCGGCACGATGAATCTGACGGAGCCGCAGGCCGGCTCCGATGTCGGCGCGTTGAAGACAAAAGCTGTGCCGAACGATGACGGCTCCTATGCGATCTCCGGCCAGAAGATCTTCATCACCTGGGGTGACCATGACATCGCCGAGAACATCATCCACCTGGTCCTGGCGCGACTGCCCGATGCCCCGGCCGGGTCGCGCGGCGTGTCGCTGTTCCTGGTGCCGAAATTCTTCGTCAATGAAGATGGCAGCCTGGGGGAGCGCAACAGCCTGAAATGTATCGGTCTTGAGAAGAAGATCGGCATCCACGCCTCCCCCACCTGTGTGATGGAGTATGATGGCGCCACAGGCTGGCTGATCGGCGAAGCGAACAAGGGCCTTGCCTGCATGTTCACGATGATGAACTCGGCGCGGCTGAATGTCGGCCTTGAGGGCGTTGCCGTGGGCGAGGCGGCCTATCAGACGGCTTTCGAATACGCGCAGGAGCGCAAGCAGGGAAAAGTGCAGGGCGTCGATGGCCCCGCCCCGATCCTGCACCATGCCGATGTTCGCCGTACCCTGACGACCATGCGCGCCCGCGTCGCAGCGGCCCGCGCCATCTGCTATGCCTGCGGCGTTGCAGCAGACCTGGCCGACGCGGCGACAGACGAGCAGGCGCGCCACGCGGCCAAGCTGCGCGAAGATCTGCTGACGCCGATTGCCAAGGCCTGGTCCACGGATATGGGCGTCGACGTTTCGAGCCTCGGCCTGCAGATCCATGGCGGCATGGGCTTCATGAACGAGACGCTGGCGGCGCAGCTGTACCGCGACTCCCGCATCGCACCGATCTATGAGGGCACGAACGGCATTCAGGCGATCGATCTGGTCGGCCGGAAACTCTCCGGCACGAATGGCGAGTCCATGCGCCTGATCCTTGGCGACATCGACGCCACCATCCGCGAAGCCCGCGCCACGAACGAGCCACAGCTTGTTCAGATTGCGGACCGTCTGCGCGCCGGGGCCGATGCCCTGCGCGAAGCGACCGACTGGATGCTGACCGCCATGAAAGAACGCGATCAGGACAAGGCACTGGCCGGGGCGACGGCTTATCTCGCGCTGGCAGGCGACGTGATCGGCGGGCACTATCTGACCCGCGCTGCCACCGCCGCCCGCTCCAGCGATCCGGCCAGCCGTGCCCGCAATCTGGCGCTTGCCGGTTTCTTCGCCGAGACGGCACTGGCAGAAGCGCCGGGCCGCGTTCCCGGTATCACTGAAGGCGGCCAGACTTTCCTGGAAGGCAGCGAGGCCTTGTTCGGCGTCTGACCGGGCTTGCGCCGCGCGGCGGATCCGGGGGCGCCGGGCACAGTCATCCGATTGCCGGCATGCGCCGTAACAGGGGCATGAGAAAACAACTTCCAGCCCTCGCCGCCCTCGCCCTTGTCACCGCCTGCGCCACCCGGCCGCCCGTGCCCGACGCCGCAAATGGCGGAGCGTTCGTCATCGAACGGGATCTTGCCGGATCCCATGTGGCCCGGGGCGAGTTCAAAGCCATCACCGGCGTGCACCGAACCTTCACCGCCCAGCTGACCGGCACATGGGACGGAGAGGTTTTCACCCTCGTTGAAGACTTCGCCTATGATGATGGCGAAACGGACCGCAAAACCTGGAAGCTCGAACGCGTGGCGCCGGGCGAATATACCGGCACCCGCGAAGATGTGGTCGGCACCGCGCGCGGCTATCAGGATGGCGATGTGTTCCGGCTGGAATATGACGTCCGGCTGCCATCGGAGAATGGGAAGGGCCGCAAGGTCCGCTTCCGGGATGTGCTGGCAAATGACGTAGACGGAAAAGTTCTGAACACGGCGACAGTCGGTTGGTTCGGTTTCCGCGTCGGGTCTGTGTCGCTGGTGATGGAACCGGCGGAGGGCGGCGGGGAATAGGCCCCAAAGAAAAAGGCCGCCTCCCGGGGGAAGCGGCCTTTCTTAACCTGATAGTCCGGAAAGGACTATTCGGCTTCGATCGTGTCGACGGCTGTTTTGCCGTTGCGCTTGTCGACTGCCGTGGTGAAGGAAACCTTCTGGCCCTCGGTCAGGATGCGCATACCGGCACGCTCAAGGGCGGTGGCATGAACGAAAACGTCCGTGCTGCCGTCTTCCGGAGCGATAAAGCCGAAGCCTTTTTGATCGTTGTAGAATTTTACGGTGCCACTAGTCATGGGACACTCCTGTATATAATGCGGGCCTGCGACATGCGGGCTCGCGGAAGTTCGAGTTTTGTTTGGGAGGTCTCTGAATAAAGCGGCAGGGGTAACCCTGACAGTCCATGCCTGATTGTCCGGCGAAAAGTCGAAACGCTCATTTAGGGGTTTTTCAGCCCGGCACAAGGGTAAACCTGCGTTTATCCCGAATAAATTATTCAGAATGCTGAAAATCCTGAGGGTTTACGGGGCTTTCAGTCCCGGCAGGGCCAGCAGCAATATGACGGACAGACAGGATGCGCCCGCCGCCACGCCTGCCAGCGGGGCCAGTCCGGCTGTCACAAACGGGGCCGCGATGGCCGTTCCGGTGGCGGTTGTCGACAGGATGAACAGGATGACCAGCGCTGCGCCGCGGGCATCGTCCCCGTTGGAGGCAAGGATCGCGCGGTAGAAGCCCGGCGGGCCGCGCAGGCCGAGGCCGAGATTAACAGGCACGAACAGCGCCGTGATGACCCGCGCATCCATTCCGCCGTTCAGGCCATAGACGGCAAGGCTGATCAGGCCCAGCGCCGAGATGCCTGAGCCGAGCAGGATGATCCGCTCCGGCCCGAACATGTCCGCGAGGCGGCCAGCGATGTTGGAGGCCACGACGAAGAAGGCGATGCCGGTCACCTGCATCAGGATGAAGGCGTTGAGGCTGAGGCCCAGCGCCCGGGTCATCATGGCCGGGGCGCCGAACACGAAGATCAACAAGCCGCCCAGCGTGCAGGCCTGGGTGAGGGCATAGCGCAGATAGGTCGAATTCTTCAGTAGACGGATGTAGCTGCCCTGGCTGCGCGTTGGCGGCGGCACCGGCAGGCTGGAGCCGAGCGCGCGGACAAGGAGGGCGACGGCAAGGCTGAGCGCGGCGATCACGTAGAACGAACTGGTCCAGCCGAACCCCGCCAGCAGCCAGACACCGGCCACCGGGGCTAGCGCGGGCACCAGTGACTCGACGCTGCCCATCAGGCCGAGGGCGCGCACGGCACCTGCCTCGCTGAACATGGCGCGGATCATGCCCGGGGCGAACACGGCGGCGGCCGCGCCGCTCAGCCCGTGCAGGAAGCGCAGGCCCACAAGCGCGGGCAGGGACGGCGCCAGCGCGCAGGCGAGCGAAACGAGGGCGTAAGCGATCAGGCTGCCGACAAGAAGGCGGCGCTGGTCAATCCGCGCGCCAAGTTCTCCGAACAGGATCAGGCCGATACAGCCGCCTGCCACAAAGCCGGCCAGCACCAGCTGGGCCATGGCCGCGCTGCCGCCCAGCTCATCCGGCAGGCCGGGCACGGCAGGCAGCACAAGGTCTGTCCCGGCAAGGCCGAGGGTCGTGCCAAGCAGCAGGAGTGCAAAAGCGAGCCAGGGGGCGGAGGCGGTTTTCATGGAGGCGGGCTTATCGGGGAAAGCCGGGGTCCTGTCGACCGCGAATTTGCGGCATCGGGCGGTACGGGCGTATCGATGGTCCATACACGGTGTATATATGGTGTTATATATTGCCTGAGAGGTGTCTTATCCACCAGTGAGGCGCGCTGGTTGCGGGCCTGCGGCGGGGCCGATAAGAGGGGCACCGGAAGCGGCAGGAAACCGACACATCATGGCCTGGACCAAGACATATGACGGCGCTGAGCCGCTGCGCATCAACAAATGGCTGGCCGAGGAAGGCGTCTGCTCGCGCCGCGAGGCGGATGCGCTGATCCTGAAGGGCCTGGTCAAGGTCAATGGCGAAGCGGCGGTGGCCGGCCAGAAGATCGAAGCTGGCCAGACGCTGACCCTGCTGCAGAAGGCAACGCGCCAGCTGGACAACAGGTTTTCGCTGATTTTCCACAAGCCGGAAGGCATCGTTTCCGGCACGCCTGAAGCGGGCGAAATTCCTGCCGTGCGCCTGATTACGGCTGCGACGCTGTCCGGAAAATCCCACGCGATTCCCGGCCGGTACAACAAGCTCGCGCCGCTCGGCCGGCTCGACAAGGACAGCCGCGGCCTGCTGGTCCTGTCGGAAGACGGCGTGCTGGCAAAGGCGCTGATCGGGCCTGAGAGCACGGTCGACAAGGAATATCTGGTCAAGGTGAAGGGCGATGTGACGCCGGACAAGCTGGCCCTGCTGCGTCATGGCCTGGAGCTGGACGGGCGCAAGCTGAAGCCGGCGCAGGTGGAGCAGGTGAAGGCGCATGAGCTGCGCTTCATCCTGAATGAGGGCCGGAATCGCCAGATCCGCCGCATGTGCCAGCTGGTGGACCTGCGCGTGGCAGACCTGATGCGCGTGCGGGTCGGCTCGCTGGAACTGGCGGGCCTGCCGGAAGGCAAATGGCGCCCGATCAGCGCGCGCGAGCGGGAAGCCTTGCTGACAGGGGCGGCGCCGCGCCCGCGTCCGCCAAAACCGGAACGTCCGGAACGGGCAGAGCGCGCCGAGCGCCCGGCCAGACCGGATCGTCCACAGAGACCCGGCAAACCCGGGGGCAAACCGGGCGGCCGGCCTGCTGGCAAGCCTGACGGCAGGGGCGGCCCGCCGCGCGGCGACCGCAAGCCCGACAGCCGGGACGAAAAGCCCATCAATCCGATGCGTGGCCCGAAATTCAAACGTACCAAGCTGGGCCCCCGCAAGCGTACGCCGATCAAGTGAAGGACCTTGTGGTCCTCATGGGCGTGGCTGGCTCCGGCAAGACCACGGCTGGTGAGGCGCTTTCAGCCGCGACGGGCTGGCCTTTTATCGATGCTGACGCGCACCACTCTGAGGCAAACCGCGCCAGAATGGCCGCTGGCACGCCGCTGACAGATGCCGACCGGGCTGGCTGGGTCACTTCGATCGCGCGCTCGGTTCAGGCCGCGCCGGAAGACCGCCTCATCCTCGCCTGTTCCGCGCTGACACCCTTTGTGCAGCGCGCGCTGCAGGATCAGTGCGAACGGCAGGTGCACTTCGTCTGGCTGGACGTGCCCGAGGGGCTGCTGGCGGAGCGCATGGCGACACGGCCCGGCCACTTCATGCCGGTCAGTCTGCTGCGCAGCCAGCTGGACGCGCTGACCGTGCCGGAGGCGGCCCTGCGCATGGATGGCACGCAGCCGCTTGCTGACCTGGTCCGGGCGATCCGGCAGGCTTTGCCGCCCTGCGGGCCTCAGCCCTGACCTTGCGTGACGGCTTGGCGCATTGCTGGCCGGGCCTATTCTGGCGGGATGGACGGACTCACGACAAAGACACCCAAGCGCCCCGGGCTGGACTATCTGCACGGTGAGGCGGCGCCCGATCATGGGCAGATGATGGAGATCACGCCGCGCATCCAGTGGATCCGCATGTCGCTGCCTTTCTCCCTGAAATTCATCAATGTCTGGCTGATCGAGGATGACGATGGCTGGACGATTGTCGACACGGGCATGCCGCTGCCGGACACGCGGGAGGCCTGGAAGGCCATCCTCGAACCGCGCATTACGCCGGAAAAACCGCTGAAGCGCGTGATCGTCACGCACATGCACCCTGATCATGTCGGCTGCGCGGGCTGGCTCTGCTACAAGTACGGGGCCGAACTCTGGATGAGCCGGCTGGAATACACGACCTGCCGCATGCTGGTCTCGGATACCGGCCGTGAAGCGCCGGAGGCCGGGGTCAGCTTCTATCGCAAGGCCGGCTGGGACGATGCGGCGCTCGATCATTATCGCGAGCGCTTCGGCGGGTTCGGGCGCGGCGTCTCGAAGATGCCGGACAGCTTCTTCCGCCTCTCCGATGGCGACACGTTCGAGATGGGCGGTGAAACCTGGGAAGTGATCACTGGCAACGGCCACTCGCCGGAACATGTCTGCCTGTTCTGCCCGGCGCAGAATATCGTCATTTCAGGGGACCAGTTGCTGCCGCGTATTTCGTCGAATGTGTCGGTGCACCCGACCGAACCGGCGGCAAACCCGCTGCTGGACTGGATGTCGAGCTGCGAGAAGCTGCTTCGGCGCCTGCCGGAGGACGTGCTGGTGCTGCCGGCCCATAACGAGCCGTTCCGCGGCGCGCACAAACGCCTGCGCCATCTGATCGAAGGCCATGAAGTGGCGCTGGAGCGGTTGAAACAGCGCCTGGCCGAGCAACCGCACAAGGTGATGGACACGTTCGTCGCTCTCTTCGGGCGGAAAATTGCGCTGGACGAACAAGGCATGGCAACCGGCGAAGCGCTGGCCCACCTGAACTGTCTGATCTATCGCGGTGAGGTGAAAGCTGCGCCCGGTCCGGACGGCGTGACGCTCTATCGTCTCGCGGACTGACCTCATTCACAGCCTATTGGCAGTTTTCGGCTTCGCAATCCGGTGGGATTTCGTCTAAGAATGGCGCCTCTTGAAAGACGATAGCGAGGCCTCGATGGCACGGGATGGCGAAAAGGCCGCGCAGGGTGCTGATGACACGCCCACAACACTCGCCGACAAGGTGAAGCAGGAATTGAAGGAATGGGTCGCCACGCTGGCCGTGTTCGTTCCATTGTTCATGCTGTTCTCCGGCCTTGTTTACGAGCAGCGGGTGATCCCCTCTGAGAGCATGGTGCCGACGCTTCAGGTGTCTGACCGGGTGGCTGTGGCCAAATTCGCCTATGGTTATGACCGGTATTCGCTGCCCTTCAGCCTGGGGCGCTACCTGCCGCTGCCGAAGGGGCGCATCTTTGCGCGCGACCCGAAGCGCGGCGATGTCGTCGTGTTCGAACATCCCCACGCCGGCAAGGTGATGATCAAGCGCGTGATCGGCCTGCCGGGCGATCAGGTCCAGATGATCGACGAACAGGTTTACATCAACGGCAAGCCGCTCCCGAGCGAATATGTCCGCTCCGTCCGCTATGTGCCGCACGGCACCAACTGGGTGACCACCGCGTATGAATGGCGCGAGACGGCGGAAGACGGGAAGAGCTGGATGACCGACCGCCAGGAAGCCGGCGACCGGGGCGACAATACGGTGCTGTTCATCGTGCCCAAGGGCCATGTTTTCATGATGGGCGATAATCGCGACAACTCGCTCGACAGCCGTTTCCTGTCCGGCCACTGCCCGCCGGTTGGCAATGTTGTGGACCGGGTCGGGTGCCCGCTGGCCGTCGATCCGAAAGAGGCTTCGGTCGGCTTCGTGCCGATGGATCACCTGATGGGACGGGCCGATACGGTGCTGATGAGCTTCTATCGCTGCAAGCTGATGGATGGCGAGAAGTGCCCGAAAAGGGTGTGGAAGGGGCTGTAGCCTGCTGGAAAGGCGGGAATACTGCCTTGTCGCTTCCGGCCAACCTCGCTAGTGGCTGGAAGTTCGCGGGGCATCTTACCCTAACGGACAGGAACGAACGGACCGGATGGCGATGCCAGAGACGACATCGACAGCAAACCGGCGCGGCCCCATCGTGGTCTCGCGTCATGGCAGGCCGGCGCTGGACCGCACGGCCAAGCCGCGGCTCGACTGGCGCCAGTACAAGGACTGGTGGGCCCGGTACGAGGAAAGCCCGCTGGCCGAAGGACAGGTCGCTCCTCCGGCCCTGATGGAAGCCGTGAAGGATGCCGACCTCGTCTTTGCGTCCGGACGTATCCGCGCGCAGGAGACGGCGGCCCGTGCGGCCCCGCACATGCAGGCGCAATATGATCCGGTCTTCAATGAAGCGCCCCTGCCGCCGCCGATGCTGCCCAAGGTGCGCTACCTTCCGAAAACGTGGAACATCCTCGCCCGCGCAGCCTGGCTGAACGGTCATGCGCTGGACGGGGAAAGCGTCGTCCAGGCCCGCCTGCGGGCGATGGAAGCGGCGCAGAAGCTGCACGAAGCCTCGGTGGATACGAAAGTCTACCTGGCCGCACATGGCTGGTTCAATCGCATGCTGCGGCCGGAGCTGAAGAAGCTCGGCTGGAAATGCGTACGCGATGGCGGAGATTCCTATTGGAGTTTCCGCGTCTACGAATACCGGTGAATCCGGGATCAAAATCGAATTGACAGAGGTTGTGATGGGCCGGGCACCGCTCTAGTGTCCGGGCGATCCGAAACGTGAGGCGATATGGCAGACCCGAAGGAAAAACCCGTCGACAAGATGAGCTTCGAAGAGGCGCTTGCCGAACTGGAAGGCATCGTGCGCCAGCTGGAAGCCGGAGAGGTCGAGCTGGAAAAGTCGATCGCCATCTATGAACGCGGCGCCGCCCTGAAGGCACATTGCGAATCGCGTCTCAAGGCAGCGGAACTGAAGGTCGAACAGATCGTGCAGGGGGCCAGTGGTCCCTCCACAGAACCTGCAAGCTTCGACTAGGCCTGCCATGGGGGAGGTGATCGACTTCGATCTGCGCCTGAAGGAAGTTGCCGACAAGGTGACGGTGGCGCTCGACCAGCTGATCCCGCCCGCATCCGGGCCGGAGGCTGACCTGATGCGCGCGATGCGTCATGCCGCCCTCGCCAATGGAAAACGCATGCGGCCTTTCTTCCTGCTGGAAGCCGGCGCCATGTTCGACGCGCCGGAAAAGTCGCTCCTGAGGGCGGCGGCAGCGCTGGAATGCGTGCATTGCTACTCGCTGGTGCATGACGATCTGCCCTGCATGGACGATGATGATTTCCGCCGTGGCCAGCCGACGGTCCACAAGGCATTCGATGAGGCGACGGCTGTTCTGGCGGGCGATGCCCTGCTGACGCTGTCCTTCAAGATCCTCTCATCCCGGGAAACCCATCCGGACGCCGAAGTGCGGGCCCGGCTGATCGAGCGGCTTGCGGATTCTGCCGGGGCGCGGGGCATGGTGGGCGGCCAGATGATCGACATGCTGGAGAGTGAAAGCCCCCGGGACCTGAACACGATTACCCGCATGCAGCGCCTGAAAACCGGCGCTCTGATCTCCTACGCGACCGAGGCGGCGGGAATCATCGGCCATGCGCATGAGCAGGAACGCAGCGCTCTGGCCGGGTTTTCGAACGATCTCGGCCTGGCCTATCAGATCGCCGATGACCTGCTGGATGCGACCGGCGATGAAGCGGCGGTCGGCAAGGCGCTGGCGAAGGATGAAAACGCCGGAAAGGCTAATTTCGTTACGATTCTGGGCATCGACGGCGCCCGCCAGCGGGTGCAGCTCCTGGCGGACCAGGCGAAGGAACACCTCGCTATTTTTCGCGAAAAGGCCAATATACTGCTGCAATCAGTCGATTTTGTTCTTGATAGAACACACTAGACAGACAGAAAGCCGTCACCGAGAAGGTCCGACAGAAAGATGACCGATATCAAACCCAACCGCCTGCTCGACGCGATCGACTCGCCCGACGACCTGAAAGGTCGCTCGCGGGCTGAGCTGAAACAGATCGCGGATGAAGTGCGCGAAGAGGTGATTGATGTCGTCTCTGTGACCGGCGGGCACCTCGGCTCTGGCCTCGGCGTGGTTGAACTGACGGTCGCCATTCATTCGATCTTCGATACGCCGAAAGACAAGCTGATCTGGGATGTCGGCCACCAGTGCTATCCCCACAAGATCCTGACCGGCCGCCGCGACCGCATGCGCACGCTGCGCCAGGGCGGTGGCCTCTCCGGCTTCACCAAACGGTCTGAGAGCGAATACGACCCCTTCGGCGCGGCGCATGCCTCGACCTCGATCTCTGCCGGGCTCGGCTTTGCCAAGGCACGGGATATCCAGGAAGAGAATTCCAACGTTATTGCGGTGATCGGCGACGGCTCCATGTCGGCCGGCATGGCCTATGAGGCGATGAACAATGCGGGCGCCGACAAGTCGCGCCTGATCGTCATTCTGAACGATAACGACATGTCCATCGCCCCGCCGGTCGGCGCGATGAGCAACCACCTCTCGCAGCTTGTCTCCTCGCGGCCGTATCGCGGCCTGCGCCGGATCGCCAAGAAATTCGTTGCGCCGATGGGGCTCGAAAGCCCGGCCCGGCGCGCCGAGGAATTCCTGCGCGGCTTCGCCATGGGCGGCACGCTGTTTGAGGAATTGGGCTTCTATTATGTCGGCCCGGTCGATGGGCATGACCTGGATGTCCTGATCCCGATCCTCGAAAACGTGAAGGCAATGCGTGACGGGCCGATCCTGATCCATGTCGTCACGCAGAAGGGCAAGGGCTATGCCCCGGCCGAGAATTCCGCCGACAAGTATCACGGCGTCTCGAAATTCTCAGTCATCACGGGCGAACAGTCCAAGCCGAAACCGAAGGCACCAGCCTACCAGAAAGTCTTCGGCCAGACGCTGGCGCAGCTGGCGGAAAAGGACGACCGGATCTGCGCGATCACCGCGGCCATGCCCTCCGGCACGTCGACCGATATCTTTGCCGCCAAATTCCCTGACCGCCATTTCGATGTCGGCATTGCGGAACAGCACGGCGTGACCTTCGCTGCAGGCCTCGCCGCAGATGGGATGAAACCGTTCTGCGCGATCTACTCCACCTTCCTGCAGCGCGGCTATGATCAGGTCGTGCATGATGTGGCCATTCAGAAACTGCCTGTGCGTTTCGCCATCGACCGCGCCGGTCTGGTCGGTGCAGACGGGGCCACGCATGCCGGCAGCTTCGACATCGGCTATCTCGGTGCGTTGCCGGGCATGATCTGCATGGCGGCAGGCGATGAGGCCGAACTGGCCCGCATGGTTCTGACGTCACTGGAAATCGATGACCGGCCGAGCGCCTTCCGGTATCCGCGCGGCGAAGGCGTCGGCGTGGACATGCCGGATGTCCTGAAGCCGCTGGAAATCGGCAAGGGCCGGGTCATCCGCGAAGGCACGACTGTGGCGATCCTGTCCTATGGCACGCGCCTCGGCGAAGCGATGAAGGCGGCGGACATGCTGGCCGCGCAGGGCTTGTCGGCAACGGTTGCTGATGCCCGCTTTGCCAAGCCGCTGGACACAGACCTGATCGACCGGCTGGCGAAAGAGCATGAAGTCCTGATCACGATTGAGGAAGGCGCCACCGGCGGCTTTGGCAGTTTTGTTCTGGAATATCTGGCGCGCAGCGGCGGGCTCGACGGCGGGCTGAAGATCCGGCCGATGACGCTGCCGGATGAATTCCAGGATCAGGACACGCCGTACAACATGTATGAGGCTGCCGGTCTCAACGCCCGGCATATTGCTGCCCGCGCCATCGAAGCGCTTGGCCGGGGCGATCTGGCCGAAATTGAGCGTCTGGCCAGAGCCTGATCTGAGCCTGATCCGGGCCCGACCCAGGCCTGAGAGCATGCCTAACTGAAATGCAATTTGCGGCGCCGGGCGAAGCCCGCTTAGGTGCCCCCATGCGTAATTACCGTTCCTTTCTGGCGGCCCTGATGCTGGCCGCCGCTGCCGCTTGCGCATCTGCGCCCGAGCCGGCCATTCCCTTTCCTGACCGCCTGGCAGCGGCTGAGGCGTCGGCGAATGCCTATCAGACCGATGCGGCGCTGACGGCGCTGCTCGCCGATCCGTCGCTGACCCGGGATCAGCGGGCAGAAGCGCTTTACCGGCGGGGCAGCCTGCGCCGTCTGGCGGCGGACAACCGGCGCGGCGCCGTGGCCGATCTTGAGGCGATGCTGACCCTCGCCCCCGACCATCCGCGTGCAGGGCAGGCAAGGATCGAACTCGATCTTGCCCGGTCAGATCTCGAAGCGCTGGAACCCCGCCTCGGCTATATGCTGACCCTGTCGCAATGGTTCGACATTTCATGGACGCTGGGCGAGCGCGAAGTGCCGGCCCTGCGCTATCAGAGATCAGGCATCAGTCCCGACGAGGCGCAAACGCAAAGGCTGAAAGACGCCGGCTTCATCTGTGGCCCGGACGGGGCAGGCGGACCGGTGCAGGGCGCCGGCGATCCGCGCGACTGGCTGGACGGCCTCACCTGGTGCAATCCGCTGCCCGAACAGGGCGAAGCGGAGGCAGAAACCGGTGATGTGGCGGGGTAAAGACCACACAAAATTCACAATCCGGCCCTGCGGCCGTACGTGTTGCAGGTCTATCAACAGTGTCATTGCCTCAACCCGCCTGTACGGAGCTTCCGATCATGATTCGCCTCAGCCTTGCCGCCGCCGCATCCGCCCTTGTTCTGGCCGCCTGTAGTTCGGCGCCCACGCCGGAAGCCGAAACGGTTGTGGCCGTCACCACCACCGAAGTGTCGCCCTATGAACTGGCGATGCAGACCGTCGAAGAACTGGTGACCGCCGGCAACACACAGACGGCGATTGACCGGCTGACCCAGCTGACGGGCAACCCATCGCTCAGCCGCGATGAGCTGGCGGAAGTGCTCTATCGCCGCGGCGAACTGCGTCTTGGCGAGAATGGCTACGACACGATGGGCGCGATTGAGGATTTCGAGGAAATCCTGGCCGACTACAGCGACACTGAGTGGAGCACGGCGGCGGCCTCATTGCTGGACAGCGCCCGGGGCAAGGCAACGTCGCTGAACGCGCTGCTCGCGCAGCCGGAAACGACCCGGACGCAGAAATTCAACATCCTGATGGAACTGGGCCGCCATGACGACGCCATCGACCTGATGCTGGCCAATGACCTGACGCCCGACAATGATGCCCTGCTGGCCATGTACCAGATCGGCTATCTCTGCGAGGGTGACGAGCTGACGGGCCGGACCTATGACCTGACCGAGCCGGACGGAACCTATCACGAGCTCCGTTTCTGCGATTTCGGGAAATAGCCTGACCCAGGCACCAGTCTGTATTGCGGCTCGCAGGCCCGGTTCAGGAATATTTCTGCAGCTCCTTCCGCGCGGTAAGGGGGCGGAATTCCTGAACCGTGGCCTTGCGCCCTCTTCAAACCGGGCTCTCGGCGTGGTTGTGTATTGCGAAACACATAACCTTGCCGAGGAAACCCATGTCATCAGAGCTGCTGCCCCCCAACTGGCCCGCCATGTCCATCGCCAAGGCCAATGCTGCCCTAGCGGCACCAGGTTCCCCGGTCGAGGTGGAAGACACGGTTGTCGATGGCGTCCCGTTAAAGGGCTATACGAACTCGCCGCCGAACATTCATTCCATTCTGTTCCTGGCCGCCATGACGCATCCGGACCGGGACTATATCGTCTACCAGGATGAGCGGGTCACCTATAAGGCGATGCTGCGCGCGGTGGAGAATTTCGCCGCCACGCTGCGCGACACGTACGGCATCACCAAAGGGGACCGCGTGGCTGTGGTCATGCGGAACTATCCGCAATGGCCGGTTGCCTTTTATGCGGCGCTGAGCCTGGGCGCCATTGCGACGCCGATGAATTCCTGGTGGACCGGCGAGGAGCTGGAATACGGCTTGTCCTTCGCCGGCGTGAAGGCCGCGGTCGTTGACCCGCAGATCTTCGAACGCATCCACGAACACCTCACCGGGCTGCCGGACCTGAAGCACGTCATCATCGCGCGTGAACCGGGCGATGAGCACAATCACCCCTGTGTCAGTTCGATGGAAGATGCGATCGGTCCGGCCAGTTCCTGGGCGGATCTGCCGGAGCTTGGAATGCCGGCCGTCGATGTCGGCCCGGACGACGATGCCACGATCATGTACACGTCGGGCACGACGGGTAAGCCGAAAGGGGCGCTCGCGACCCACCGCGCCGTCATTGCGAACATGTTCAACTCGCTGACCTGTCAGGCCCGCATGTATCTGCGCAAAGGCGAGGCTGTGCCTGAGCCGGATCCTGAAGTGACGCGGGCGACACTGATGTCGATTCCGTTCTTCCACGCCACCGGAGCTTTCGCGATCCTGATCCCGACCGCTCTGCGCGCCGACAAGATTGTAACGATGTACAAATGGGATGCGTCGGAAGCGCTTCCGATCATCGAACGCGAGCGCATCTCCACCATTGGCGGCGTGCCGGCGATCGCCTGGCAGGTGCTGGAACATCCGGATCGGGAAAAGTACGATCTGTCTTCGATTGAGGTGGTTTCCTATGGCGGGGCCCCGTCCGCACCGGAACTGGTCTCCACGATCAAACGCCGCTTGCCGAATGCCGCGCCCGGCAATGGCTGGGGCATGACAGAGACCTGCGCGACGGTGACGCTGAATCTCGGCGAAGACTATGTGAACCGTCCGACCAGTGCCGGCGCGCCGCCCTCTGCCGTGGAGCTGAAAATCTGTGACCCGGACGGTAATCCCGTTGCGGAAGGTGAAGTCGGCGAGCTGTGGTGCAAGAGCCCATCGAACTGCAAGCTCTACTGGAACCGTCCGGATGCGACGGCAGAGACGTTCCGCAATGGCTGGGTCGTGACGGGTGACCTTGCGCGCCTGGACGAGGAAGGCTTCCTCTATCTGGTCGACCGGGCCAAGGACATGCTGATCCGCGGCGGCGAGAATATCTACAGCATCGAAGTGGAAAGCGCCCTTTATGACCATCCGGCCGTAATGGACGCTGCCGTTGTCGGCATTCCGCACAAGGTGCTGGGCGAGGAAGTCGGCGCCGTTGTGCAGCTGAAGCCCGGCATGAGCGTGACCGAGGACCAGTTGCGCGCCCATGTCGCCAACCAGCTGGCGGCGTTCAAGGTGCCGGTCGAGATCCACTTCATGGACGACCCGCTGCCGCGCAATGCAAACGGCAAGATCCTGAAAAAGGAATTGCGGGAGCAGTTCACACCACGGGGGTAATTTGAATGAGCGTACAACGCCGCAAGATCGGAGACCGGGACGTGTACCCGGTCGGCCTTGGCTGCATGAACATTTGTCATGCCTATGGGCCGCCGCTTCCGGAGGATGAGGCGAAGGCGCTCCTCGCCCGGTCGCTCGACCTTGGCTACGACTTTCTCGACACCGCGACGATCTATGGTGTTGGCCGAAGTGAAGCGCTGATCGGCGAGGCGCTCGGCCACCGGCGCCAGGATTATTTCCTGGCCAGCAAGTGCGTGCTGGACGTCCGCGATGGCGAGCGTGTGCTGGATGGCCGGCCCGAGGCCATCAAGGCCGCGTGCGAGGCGAGCCTGAAGCGTCTGAAAACAGATGTGATCGACCTCTATTATCTGCACCGGCCGGATCCGAATGTGCCCATCGAAGACTCGGTCGGCGCGCTGGCGGACCTTGTCTCCGAAGGCAAGATCCGGTTTGCGGGCCTGTCGGAAATGGGGGCAGAGGACCTGCGCCGCGCGGCGGCCGTGCATCCCATCGCCGCCATGCAGTCCGAATACTCGCTCTGGGTTCGCAACCCCGAGATCGCGGTCATGCAGGCCTGTGAGGAACTGGGCACGGCGCTGGTGGCTTTCTCGCCGGTTGGCCGCGGCTTCCTCGCCGATCCGCCTGCAGACCCGGCAAATTTCCATGAAACGGACATGCGCGTCCGCGCATTTCCGCGCTTCAGGCCGGAGTATTATTCGGGCAACCTGCCCCTGCTGGCTGAGGCAAAAACCATGGCAGAGGAGGCTGGTTGTTCCGTCGCTCAGCTCGCCATTGCCTGGACGCTGGCAAAGGGCCCGAACGTGCTGCCCATTCCCGGCACGACGAACCTGAAGCATCTGGAAGAGAATCACCGCGCGGCAGAGGTAACGCTGACGCCGGAACAGGTTGCGCGCCTCGATGCGCACTTTGCGCCGGAACGGGCGGTCGGCCCGCGCTACAACAGGGTTGGGCAGGCGACCGTGACGACAGAGATGTACGATTTCGAGAAGGCGAATGGCTGACGGGAAGCCAGTCGCGCTGGAGCCTCGCGCAGACGGCGGCGATGGCCGCCGCTACGCGCCATCGACCGCGCGCAATCGCGAACCCGTCCGGGATGTGTTTGCCGCGCAGGGGCTGACCAGCGGGCAGGTGCTGGAGATCGCATCCGGCACCGGCGAGCATGGTGCCTTCCTGACCGAAGCCTTTCCGGAACTCCACTGGACCTATTCCGATATCGATCCGGCGGGCCGTCTCAGCCAGCAAGCCTGGCGCAGCGCGGCCGAACATGACCGCCTGTCCGGGCCCCTGGCCATCGACGCCTCATCGGACAACTGGGGAGAGGGTGAAGGCAAGGCGTGGGACCTGATTGTCTCAGTGAACATGGTCCACATTTCGCCCTTCGCGGCGACCGAGGGCCTGCTGCGCGGGGCCGGCCGCCTGCTGAAGCCCGGCGGGCATTTGTTCCTCTATGGCCCCTACGCCCGCCATGGCGAAATTGCCCCGTCGAACGCCGCGTTCAGTCAAAACCTCCAATCGCGCGACCCGGCCTGGGGCGTGCGCGACCTCGATACGCAGATCGTGCCATTGGCCGAAGCGGCAGGGCTCAGCCTGAAGTCGGTGATCGACATGCCGGCGAATAACCTGTCAGTCATATTCAGACGATCGTGACCGGACGGTTCCGATCCTAACCCCTGTCAACTGGGAGCATCGGGCGAGCATGTCAGACCACACAGACCGGATCCTTAGCCGGATCCATGAGCTTGAACTGGAGCTTGAGGCCGAGTTCGCCAAGAAGCGGGCGGGATTCCGATTTGGCATGGAACGCGGCCGGGTCCTGTTCGATCAGGAAGTGATCCGCCGGCACATCGAGTTGCGGAAGGCTCTGATCCCTTACCTGTTGAGTGCGCGTTTCTGGGTCGTGGTGACGGCGCCGGTCATCTACTCCCTGATCGTGGTCTTTGTCTTGCTGGATCTCTGGGTGTCTTTGTATCAGGCCATCTGTTTCCGGGTTTATGGCATCCCGCAGGTCAGGCGACGGGACTACCTGTTGTTCGACCGTAAAAGCCTCGCTTACCTGAATGCGATGGAGAAGCTGAACTGCGCCTATTGCTCCTACGCGAACGGCGTCATCGCCTATGTCCGGGAAGTGGCCGCGCGCACCGAACAATACTGGTGCCCGATCAAGCAGGCACGCCGCGTGATCGGCACGCATGCGCGCTATGCCGGGTTCTCTGAATATGGCGATGCCGAACACTACCGGGAACGGCTGCGCGCTCTCAGGGAAGACCTGAAAGAAAAGACCGGATCGGAAGACGCGGCCGGTGACCAGACCGACAACGCCTCCTCTGAATAGTCCTAGCCCTGGTTTCCGCCGCCGAAGCGTTCGGTCCATTCAGCGACCTGCGCATCCTCGATCTTCTGGAACAGGACATCCGGCGGGGAGATCGCCATGCCGTGCGGCAGGGCATCCAGCAGACCGGCAAAGTCCGTGTCTGCTGCCGGGAAATTCCGGTTCTCTTCCGGGATGTTCAGGGCGTCGAGAATCTTCTTCGCAGCGCCCGGTATGATGGGCTGGGCAATGATGCCGAACAGCGCCGCCAGGTTAAGGCCCGCGCGCACGCCAATGGCTGCCGCATCAACATCCGATTTGTACTTCACCCACGGCTCGGCCTTGGTGAGGTATTCGTTGCCAGCGGCCCAGATGGCGCGCGTCTCAGCAGCGGCCTTCCGGAACTCCATGGCTTCGTAGTACTCGATCAGGCGGGGCAGGCGCTCTTTCAGCTCGGCCACCATCCACGCCTCGGCCTCGCCCGGCGTGCCGGCATCCGGCACCTGTCCGTCGAACTTGGACGCGGTGTATTTGGTAATCCGGTTCACGAAATTGCCGAGCACATTGGCGAGGTCTGAGTTCACCGCGCTCTGGAAGCCTTCCCATGTGAACGCCGCGTCAGAGCCTTCCGGCGCATTGGCGATCAGATACCAGCGCCAATAGTCTGCCGGCAGCAGGTCCAGCGCCTGATCCATGAACACGCCGCGCTTGTTGGAGGTGGAGAACTTGCCGCCATACCAGGTGACCCAGTTGAAGGCTTTCAGTTTATCGACCGTCTTCCAAGGTTCGCCGCAGCCCAGCAGCGTCACCGGGAAGGACACCGTGTGGAAGGCGACGTTGTCCTTGCCCATGAATTGGACATACTCGACCTCGTCGGCGCCCTTGTCCGTTTTCCAGAGGCTTTCCCAGTCATTGCCGGTTGCCTCTGCCCATTCCTGCGTCGCGGAAATATAGCCGATCGGCGCATCGAACCAGACATAGAAGACCTTGTCCTCATAACCCGGGCGCGGGTTGCCGTCTGCGTCGGTGACCTTCACGCCCCAGCTGAGGTCGCGGGTGATGGCGCGGGGGATCAGACCCTCGTCCAGCCACTTGTTGGCGATGGAGACGGCAAGGTTTGGCCAGTTGGTGCCCTTGCTGTTCACCCATTCGCGAATGCGGTCCTGCATCTGGCCCTGCAGCAGGTAGAGATGGTTGGTGTCGCGGATCTCGATGTTCCGGCTGCCGGAAACCGATGAGTACGGATTGATAAGATCCACCGGGTCCAGCAGGTGCCCGCAATTGTCGCATTGGTCACCGCGGGCCTTTTCAAAGCCGCAGTTCGGGCAGGTGCCTTCGACATAGCGGTCCGGCAGGAAGCGGCCATCGTCCACGGAGTAGACCTGTTTGGAGGTGCGTTCCTCGATCAGCCCCTGGCTCTCCAACGCCTGCGCGAGGTGCTGGGTGAGGGCGTGGTTTGCCGGACGGGACGTACGGCCGAACCAGTCGAAGGACAGGCTGAAGCCTTCTCCGGCGGCCCGCTGGATTTCATATTGTTCGTCGCAATAGGCCTGCACGCTGACGCCAGCGGCCTGTGCGGCGAGTTCTGCGGGGGTGCCGTGCTCGTCCGTGGCGCAGATATAGGTCACGTCGTGGCCCAGAAGACGCATCACGCGGGAATACACGTCAGCCGGAAGCATCGAGCCGGCCAGATTGCCGAGATGCTTGACGCCGTTGATATACGGCAGGGCAGAGGTGACGAGGATGCGCCGGGGTTGCGTCATTGGATGTCAGTCTTTTCCGTTTTGTGCCTTCAGGGCCGCGATTCCCGGCCTTCCAGCCGCGCGGAGCCTGTCTTTTAACGCGGACTGTGGGAAATGAAAGAAACGGAGCAGACAAAAACCTGCGTCACGACAGTGCCCTGGCGTTTCCGGCCGGCAAGAAAAGCCCCGGAACGGCAAGGCCGATCCGGGGCAGTTGACGGTGCAGGCGCGGTGATTCTGACCTGCACCGGTTTGGAGGAGGAGGGAAACCGGCCTCAGAGGCCGTAAACAGGTTTTACGTCCAGATTGATGTCCACACGGCGGGCCATCGGTTCCACCGGCATTTCAGCCGATGCCGCATTGGCGTTGACTTTGCGGAAGCTCGTCTCAACGCGCGGCGCGGAGACGCCACGATCTGACAAGGCTTGCAGCACTGCAGCCGCCCGCGCTTCGGACAGTTGCGCCAGTTCGGAGTCCGTGTGGGCCTCTTCAGATACGACAGCCACATCGATATCGGTGACGGCGCAGCCATCCAGACTGTCGGTGGCAGCGTTCAGTGCCCGGACGGAGTAAGACGACAGCATGGTCTCATAAGCCGGGAAGTAAATGGAAAGCTTCATGTCCTCGCAGACCGGTTTCCGGGCCACATAGACTGGTTCCGCCGGGGGCGGCTTCGGTGAGTCGGAAACTGCCGGCAGCGCGACGAGCGCTCCAACCAGGCCAAGACCTGCGGCCGCGAATAGCGTGCGTTTCATAGTGGTCTCCTTCATGCTCATTTCTTGCTCCATCAATCCCTGGGAACTCTTCCGGTTCCTGTGCCCTTGCATGAACAAAGGGATAGGCGTGGTTTGCGGCTGAAATGTGCACCTGCCGGGGCGAATGAGGCGGAGCCAAGGAAATTGGAAGGAATCCGGAAACCAGCCGCGAAAGCTCTTTTAAATCATCCATCTGGACAGATCGGGAGGGCTCAGGAAGCCAGAATTCTCCCCTCACAGGAGAATTCTGAGCGCAAATATGGCGAGTCCAAGGCAGGGAAACGGTCAGGCCCGGTCCGGAATGGTGCACTTCATCTGCCAGGTGTGGAGCACCCGCTTGCATCTGACGAAGCTTCCGATTAGTGACGGGGTTCCTTATGGGCCGGCTTAGCTCAGCTGGTAGAGCATCTGATTTGTAATCAGAGGGTCGCGGGTTCGAGTCCTGCAGCCGGCACCATAGGAAACAAGGACTTAGGGTGGTTCCCGTTCCCCAGATCACCCGAAAAAGTGCTCTGGGGTTCCATTTGGGGTTCCAGCCGAGAAAGTTGTGAATTCCTGCAAATCAGATCTCTTTCGGGAGACCGGCGATATCGCTGCCTCCTAATTCCAAGGGTTCTTGCCGGAAATGCGGGTGGAGCTAGGATGCGCCTCTGTGGACGCGCACATGACTGGCCCGCTTCGAATACGCTTCCGGGTTGACAGTTGCATGGCGCTCGGTTGGAGCCCTCTGCGGTTTTTGCCAATGTCGCATCAGGCAGCAGCACTTTGGCGAAGGCTGTCATCCGCCAATCGGCCTGAGAACGTCTGCGATGAGCGTAAAAGCAAACTGTGAAAGAATACTCCGCCATCACGCACTCTGTTGGAACCAACCATCTATTCCATTTCAACTAAAACGCCGGAGAACCCAGCGCATAGAGCCAGCATTTTCGATCTTGTTGATGCGACTTCAGATGAATACTCAAGATCGCTAGGGCGTTATCTCTTTTGCCACCTGGTCGTGGAAAGCATTTTGTACGAGTTGCTCCTTCTTGCGTGGCAATCGCACGACATAACACCCACGCCCGCCAAGAAGCTTAAGTTCTGGCAGCTGGTCGATTGCTGCAAAAAGACTTCGATCGCTGGATTTAATGATGATCTGCCCATCATTGACGACGGGCTCGCTGAGGCGATTTCCGAGTTCAATAAAATACGGAACAAGTTCGCCCATCAATTTAAGTTTGCCTTGAGTTACGAAGACGCTCACGAACTAGTTTGTAAGCTAGGTGCGGCAGGCATCGAATTCACAGACAACGTATGTGAAAGCAGGCAGGCTGCGCAGAGCTTGGGATATTCCGTCGATGATTTGATTGACGCTGCAACACAGAGCCTCTTCTTCGAGCTCGGCATGGTACTTCAACAAGCTGGAGGCCCGGACTTGATCTCCTAAAACAATCCCTTCTGCTGCGGGCGCAAATCCAGACAACAAGATTTGGGGTTGATGCCGACGAGCGGTCATTGCGTGGGTCTTGTCTTGTTCTCATATAACGTTGGATGTCGAAGACCAGAAACAATCACTACGTTCCGGAATGGTATCAGAAAGGCTTTTGGCAGCCCGGCAAATCCACGCTCGCCTATCTGAATCTAAAGCCAGACACGTTTGTCCGGTCCGATGGATCGGTCGGGCAGAAGCGCGCTCTTCACCTAGCGCCGCCAGCGCGGGCGTTTGTTCAAAGAGATTTGTATTCGACTTTTTTTGGTACGGCCGTCGTCGATGAGATCGAGCTCAAATTGTTTGGCGACATCGATACGAGAGGCGCAAACGCAGTGCGGGCATTTGCCAGCGGCGACCCTGTCGAGTGCCACCAAAACTTTGAGACCCTGTTCGAATACATCGACATCCAGAAGTTGCGGACTCCGAAAGGACTGGCGTGGCTGAACGCTCAATACCCATCCCTCACACAGAACGAGCTGATGATGGAGATGCAGGCCATTCGGATGATGCATTGTACGATATGGACAGAAGGCGTTCGCGAGATCGTTTCAGCGGCGGATTCAGCCGTCAAATTCATCGTCTCGGATCACCCCGTTACGGTGTTTAATCCCGGCGCACCGCCGGACTCTAAGACTTGCGCTTATCCTCACGAGCCCGGCATCGAATTGAAGGGGACCCAAACACTTTTCCCATTTGATCGCGATCATTGCCTGATCCTGACCAATCTCGAATTTGCAGAGGATCCGACAGCCGACCCTTTGACCAAACGAACCTTTCCCCGCCGCTTCAGAACTTCAATGGTGCGCACCGACGCCTTCATCCGGAGTCGGAAACTGACGACCGAGGAGGTCGAGGCGATCAATCGGATTATTCGCACCCGGGCCCATAAATTCGTTGCCGCCGGTGAAGAGGCGTGGCTGCCTGAACCAGTCACGAATGCCAAGAACTGGAAAGCGCTTGGCGAGGTCTTGCTGCCGCCTTCAGATCAGCTGTTCGGTTTCGGGGGCGAAATGTATGTACGCTATGAAAGTGGCCATGTGCACTACCAGGACGCCTTCGGGCGCACTGAGAAGGAGCGCGAATTTCTCAAAAAGCCACCCATCGAAAAAGAGCTGAAACCGCGTGATCTCTGCGGGTGCGGGTCCGACAAAGACTATGCAGATTGTTGCAAGCGGAAACCCGTGCACTTACGGCCTACCTGGGGTTCGCTCAGCATCCGGGAACGAAACTTGGCGCTGTTTCGTGGAATCGAGAACATCCTGGGGTTTCGACCGGACCAAGATTGGACCGAGGTTCGTAAATCGATCACGGATGAAAAGATTAGCAAGATTTATTCAGTGTACGAGGCCCTGTGGCCGCTGGAAACCGATTTGCTGGCCCTGCTCCCAAAGCCAGACGGCACAGCGCGAGCGGTCTACACCGGCATGCTTGACGCAATCAAAATTACTGAAACCGGCTTGGGAGCATCACTTCTCTTCGGTGAGCTGTTAATCCAACATCCCTTCGTCAATCCACGGGTGATGGCGAGTAAATACAACCCGGTCAAAAAACCCAAAGCTTACCGACAAGAAGTCTTAAAGAGCGTTTTGTTCTTCATGCAAGTCATGCCCCTCGTCGAAGCCGGCATAGTCAACCTTTTCCCAGACCCGTGGGATTTCGATTACCATCTGCGCCAACAGACCCTGCACCTCGCTGAAGAGCGCTGGAGCGTTCTCAAGCCTCTTGTTCCCAAAGAGGATAGCGGATTTGAAGAATTGGCGTCGGCTGAGTTTCGCAGAACGCTGTACCAGCTCTCCGAAGACGGACAGCGCGCTATGTTCAAGAGGCACGCACCGCAGATGGGGCCGGAAGAGATCGAAAGGATGTTGGACGGGATCAGGGCGCTCAAAGCGGAAGACCCTTTCGCTGTCTTACAAGAGGGCGCCTGTCTCGACAGCGGCGAGGAAGGCGCTCAGCTTGCAGCATTCAAACTGGCGCCGAATTTCGAGATGGCGATGTACGTGGCCCAAGCGACGGGCGCGGCGATCATCACCGACCACCCTCTGCGCTGGAAGGAGATCCTGTTCACGATCCTGATGCGAGACGGAGACGCACTCCACAATCTTCCAGGTCTGGCCAAGGCGATCAGGTCTGCCAGCTTTTCGATGGCGCAACATTATGGTGAGATTTTCTGCAACATTGCAGAGCCTGCAGTCGGACGCAGACGCGACGAATATCGCTTCCTTTGTTCTGCCCGAGGCAAAGACTGTGACAATGGATGCATGTCCATCCAAACGCCCTCAGAATATGCCTGTCGCAATGTTGTCCCCTGATACGGTTCGGGCTTACAGCGCCTCAGAAATTGTTGATCGTGTTCAATTGGCGCTTGTGGAAATCAAGGCGATTCTGACTGCCTGCAATGCTGTGGTCGAGGCGCATCAGAAGGATGGTCCCAATGAAAATGGGGCGTCCGTTGATCAGCGGATCAGCTCTCTTGAGTTTTTGATCGCCAAGGCAGACTTGGCCGCAGATCGCGCCTGGCAGGCAACGGATTGCATAATCACACCATCTGACCGGCTTTAGAGAAACGGCGGCTCCGAAATTCTGCCCAGATTGAATTGAATCGATCATTCGACTTCAAATTGAAGGGGATTCGCGTATTCTGCTGCGGGAAGGTGCACCTTGTGCGGGCGTGTTGATGGCCCATGGGGGATGAAGAATGACGAGTGCAGCAACGAATTTGATCAATCATCCTGACGAAGGACCCGGCATTCATGTTCTGGTTCTGGGAGTCAGCCGTTACCTGCACATAAAGGATGGTGAGTCGCCAACGGAAAAGGGGCTGGCTTCAAGATTTGGCCAGTTGTCGAGTCCGGGAAGATCTGCTGCCACATTTGCTGCCTGGTTGATTGAGAAACACCGCCATCCGACCCATGCGCTAAGAAGTCTGCGGATTGTCCTCTCGCCCCAGGATGACGAGACCTTGCCGCAATCGGTTGCGGCATTGCTTCAGGGCGACCATCGCGCCACCCGCGCAAATGTGGAAGCGGCGATTGCCGCGTTCAAGCAGGACATAATGGAACAGCGTGATGACATCATCATAGTTTATGCTGCTGGTCATGGGGTCCAGGTAACGAAGCAGGGCGCGACATTGCTTCTTGAAGACTATGCTGCAGACGGTCAGCTCAACGAATTGCACGCCGCTGTGGACATGACGGGACTGCACAACGGCTTTAATGGGTCCATCTATCCGGACAACCAATTCTGGTTCATTGACGCTTGCCGGGAAGATGCGCCGAACCTTTCGCGTTTCGAAGCAATGGTTGCGGGCATTCAGATAGATGTCCACCCCGGGTCAGTGGCGTCCAGCCCGATCTTCTTTGCAACGGGGCCGGATGCCAAAGCGTACGGCAGTACCAATGGCACCAGTCTCTTTTGTCAGGGGCTCATGCATGCGCTTGATAAGGCTGCGGCATCCACCAACAAGGATCCATTGTCTCGTGACTGGGTCATCAGCGTCAATTCTCTCAGCGGGAACCTCCAGCAATTCGTCAAAGAGCTGGCCGAAAAGTATCCAGGTCTGAAGCAGGATATCGATCTCGGCGGAAAGCCGAACAATGCACTCTTCCATCAGCTCGATGGTCCGCCCCACATCAAGCTTGAATTGGACCTCAATCCTACAGCAGCCAAGCCGGGAGAATGTCGGCTGTCTGATGACCAAAACGGTCCCGTCATGCTTGAGGGAGCAGGCTGGCCGTTCAAAGCTGCGATTCCTGCTGGATTGTACCTCATTTCCGTCAAGCCAGAACATCCTTACAAGGAAGCGACACGGATCGTTCAACTCGAGCCACCTGCCATGGAGAAGAATATCTCGACGGAGGTGAAGCCATGAGCAAGCTCACGATCCGCTACGAGCCATATTCATATAGCATCGCTCAATTCACAAAATTTGTTGTCCGTGACGGGCGCCTGAACCTTGTCGAGACCCTGACAGGGGTCGGGCCCCACGAACTGGAGCTGAGAGATGGATTGTACCAAATCGAAGGACTTCTTGAAGATGGGGAGAGACATTCAAAACTGGTCAATCTGACGGGTGAGGATTGCGAAGTGCAATTTGTCCCGGACATTGCCGAAATGGCGGGTCCGGAAGATGCCCTCGAAGAGGAAGATCTCAAGCAGGTCAGTGTAACGCTTCGTCCGGGGACGGAATCTGGCAAATTCGGCCTGGACGTTCTGATGAATGCCTTTCCTGAAAAGGCTGGCCCTGACCTTGCCGGGATTCAATCACTACCTGTCGAAATCACCAAGCGCGGCGATGATACGGTTGCCGATTTCAAGATGCCTGTGGGCGAGCAGGTCCAGATCGTCCTTGGAGGAGAAGCGGGGCGGCGATTGCAGCGCGGTTTCAGTCCGCGGGTGAGCGCCTATTTCGACAATGCCGGATCTATAAGGCGCACGGTAAAGCAGAAGAGAAGATCCACCAGGAAGAAGACATCTGACAACATTACGCTGAAAGCCGTGGAGGGCGCTGTTGGCTACCGGAGCTCCGAAACACAATGGGTTTTCGAGCCAGATGGTCCCACCATTCCCGTGGCAATATTCGAGACACCCTCCGAAGAGTACAGGCTACATCTGCCGACAAATCCGCTCGATGGATTTCCGGCGAATGGGTGCAGTGTCGATTTCTACCAGTCCGGCGGGAAAGTGAACGGCGTTGAATGCCGGGTCCTGCCAGCGCGGCACGCGGCTTTTGCGCTGCAGGAATGGTGGCGCAATAATGAGCTTCTGCAGATAAGCAAGGTGGCCGCGGAAGCCAGACAGCTCTTGCTCGGCAAATATGAGGATCCGTCAGCGGCTCTGATGGGCGCCCTCATCCTCTACCGGCTGGACCGTCTCGAAGACCATATGGACTGGCTGGAAAATCTTGCACGGGACTTTGCCTGGCTGAGCGACGCGCGCATCCTCCTCGAGATCATGCATATCCGTATGGGCGGATTTACTGACGATAGTCTACGGTCGATCCTGGAGCATGCGCACGCACGGATGCTGTACACGGAAACATATTCTAACCTTATCCATCTCTTGCGATACGGTGCGAAGGAAACCGCGGCAAATGAGGCGTTCGAGAGGCAGCGGCGGGCAATTCTCGGCCGCATAGCTGAGCGTACTGTCAGCATAGACTGGTCGGCGATGAGCCTGACCTTCAGGACGCGCCGAACAGAGCAATGAAATGACAAAGGGGATCTCCTCATGGCAAACCTGCATTTGAAATCCTTCCCGGCGCGAGAAGGAGATGCGTTGTGGCTCGAATGGGGTGATCCGGTCCGGCGCATGATTGTAGACATGGGCAAGGCGGAAACGGGCAGGAAGTTGCGTGAACGGATCCTCGGTTTGCCAGAGACTGACCGGGTGTTTGAACTGATCGTCTGCACACATGTCGATGGTGATCATATTGGGGGCCTCCTCAGCTGCCTGGCAGATGGTGAGCCGATCCCCGGCCTTGTCGTGAAAGACTACTGGTTCAACGGGTGGGCTCATCTTCACGGCCGCACACTTGCGGAAGAGCGAAGGCTGATTGAAGAGATCGAGGCTTATAGCCCGGCTGACGGTGAAGAGTTCTCCGACTTTCTGGCTGACAAACCCTGGAATGACGCGTTCGAAGGCGGTCCCGTAGAGCGCAAGGCGGACGAATTGGTATCCCGCTGCCTTGAGGGCGGAATGCAGTTACACATTATTGGCCCGACACGTGAGCGCCTGGAGGGGCTCGTGAAAGAGTGGCGGGAAAATGTCCTGAAGGCCATCGCGAGCGGTCGCTTGTCACCTGACCGGGGGGCGGCGTTGCCAGAGGGGGTCGAAGGTTATGGCCCCGAACAGGAAACGAAGCCTGAGCTTGAAAGTCTGGACGATCTCAAAGCATTGGCAGATGCCAGGAGCAGTTCCGACAATTCGGAGGCGAACGGGTCCAGCATCGCGCTGATCGTCGAATATGAAGGAAAGCGCTTGCTGCTTGCGGGCGACGCGTTCGGATCTGATCTGATTGAGGGGATGCAGCTTTTCTCAAACGGAGACGAAACACATTTTGATCTGGTGAAGCTTCCCCATCATGGCAGCCAGGCAAATGTGTCATCGGATCTGGTATCCGCGATCCGATGCCGTAACTGGCTCGTCTCGACGGACGGGACAAGGTTCAAGCACCCGGATGCAGAGGCAATCGCCAGGATCATCCATTACGCCTCGCCTGAGCGGCCCCACATTCTTTTCAACGCACGGTCCACGTTTAATGGCTGGTGGGATGACAAAGACTGGCAGGACAGGTTCGGATATACCGTTGAATTCGGCAGTGAGCGGGATGGAATCATATTCGAACTTCCACCCACTTAGGCCCTCTAGTGTCGCGCTTGCAGGTCGATCCGTTCGGCCACTCTTTGGGTCAGAGCCTCAAGTTCGTTTCTTGCCCGTGCGTCATCGCCAGGCAGCCGGGACAGGCCACCGGTAGGACGCGCGCGCAACCATTCGAAGATGAACTCGACAAGTAGATCCGCCTGAAACGCGGCATGGGCATCGAGCTGATCCATTCGCTTTTCCAATCGAACAAGTTGGCGCGAGACCGCGGCGTCCGGGCGTTCAATCGGCGGCAGGAAGAAGAGCGTCAGCGCGTCATCGACAAGCGCGCCCATATTCACCCCATGTTCGATCGACAGGCGCTCCAGCTTTTTGCGATTGGCCTCCGATACGTTCCGGTAATTCTGGTCGGCTATGTGGGTGACAGGCTCGTGGGATCGGTCATGGCGGGCCATGACGGACACCGGGGCTGGGTCTATTATCTGTCGGTCCTCCCGGACCTTCAGGGAAAAGGGGCTGGGCGGGAACTCATGGAGGAAGCTGGTCTCTGGCTTCTTTCGCGCGGTGCACCCAAGCTTGAACTCATGGTGCGAGAGGGAAACGAACGCGCGGCCAAATTCTACGAAGCCCTCGGTTTCGAGCGCCAGCAGGTAACCGTTTACGGAAAATGGCTGAAAACTCCTCCCGAGGCGGAGCGAAAGAAGGCCTCCTGAAACATTCTTGCGGTAGGTGCCCGCGATCCCTCCAGGCGAAATCCCGGGAGGAAGCTTAGAATCTTCCGAGTTCCGGCAGGCTTGCCGGCGCTTGTCCTGCGGGCGAGAGAAAGCATCGCAAGGAAGCGTCGGCGACAGAATATCCATGCTGGAGCAGCCTGCGTGCTTCTGCTTTGGTCAGAGGTTTCAGCCGGACGTCCTGATTGTGGACGAGCTTTGCTTCCTTGTCCGGCAGGCCAATCGTGCCTTTGACGGGAAAGTCCGTGTGCCGTCCGCGCAGGCTCCAGAGCGCGACTTTGCGGTCTCCGGCTTGCGCCATGGAAATGAGCCAGCGCAGGCGGTGATTTTCTTCATTACGATGCATCATCGAAATGACGCGCCGGGATTGAGACAGCCAGTCTTTCGCTGGTGAGGGTTTGACACCGAAGGGGTCACCTGCATTTGAGACAAGGATCGTCTTGCACCGCTTCCAAACCGTCTCAAGACCCAGATTGTCATAAGCTCCGCCATCAAAGACCTGCGGCTGGGTGGAATAGGGCGACATGAAGAGGTCGCCCTCGGTCCCCTTTTCCACTTTCAGGCCGCGCAGGTCGAGCTTCATGGGCGAGAGAAATGGCGGAAAGGCGGACGAAGCGGCCACGGCGTCGGCAAGCGGGATCTTCGGGTTCCGGAACAGGCCGACCTCATAATTGGCGATATATTCCCGGCCCATTCTCCAGAGGGAATTGTGCTGAAAGCTTGTCGCATTGATCTTGAAGGTCGGCGCGCGGCGCCTGCCCCTGGAATCTTTCGGTGCAGGAAGGTCGGCGAGCGTCAGTCCGCCGAACAGATGTTTACGGTAGGCATCGGACAGGCGTTCGGCACCGGTATCACGCGGATTGATCAGGCCGCCGAAAATGGAGGAGACGTCGATATCAGCCGTCGTCGCGAACTTCAGCAGCGGGGCTTTAATTAATTGATCAAAGCCGGCAGCGACGGATGTTCCGGCTGCCTTGCTTGCCGCGAGTTCTTCCCATTTGACGCCGAGCCAGGCGGCGGTGATGGACCCGCCGGAGACACTTGAAATCCGGGCAACATCGAGCAGGAGGCCCAGTTCATTGAGCCGGATCAGGGCGCCGAGATGGAAGACGGCCGCCTTGTATCCGCCGCCGGAGAGACAAAGACCTATCGTGTCTTCCAGCTTCTTTGAGCCAAGCGGGTCCAGTTCAAGAGACTGGCTCAGTTTATCATAAGCAGACATGGTCGTCTCCCTTTGCCGGTGGTCAGAATTCGATTGTTACGTCCTTGAACAGAACACCTGATCCGAATTCCGTTGTGCTGGTGAGATCGCTTTTGGAATCCAGGGCTTTGACGAGGGTCCTGCGGGGAACTTCGGTATTTCTGTCTTCATGGCCATGAGAGCCGGATTTTGTTGAAAGAATTGTCTTCAGGCGTTTGCCGGCTTTGCGTTTCGACGCCTTGTTTTCAAAATTGTTCCAGACGGTTTTCGGGGTCGCATTGAGACTGCCGTGATGACCGACTTTGTAGACATCAACGCCAGCGAGCTTCTCCATGATGTCGTCCTGGCTCATGGCATAGGACCAGTTCTCGATCTGGGCATCGCCTGGAAACAGGATGGATTTGTCACCGATGGTGAACAGAAGGATGAGGCTGGTATTGTTCATGGCATCGTCCAGGGCGCGAACTATTCCAAGCAGGGAATCTGCTCTCAACTGTTTGAGACGATAGGCAAACCAACGGGTTGCGGCGTCATGCCGGCCGAGTTTGCCGATCCGTTCCGAACCTGCAAACGGGTCTACGCCGGTGCGTGAGAGCCGCTTCGCCGTAGCGGCTTGAAAGTGCCAGAACTCGCTTTCATGGGTTGAGGCTTGCGAGCGTACCTGTTCCCATTGTTTCACGGTCGGTGGGCCAAGAACGTCAACCGAGACGCCTGGAAGTATTCTTCCAAGTCCAGCGCTACGCCCGGCATGCAGATATCTCGCCTTGCCATTCTCCCCCATCCGCATCAGCGCTTCGACAGCGGCTTTGTTGCTGATGTTGTTTTCGCCAATGAAAGCAAGCTGGCGGGTAATGACGCTTTTCTTGTCCTTGGCGAGTGCGGCAAGCGGCCCTTTCGCCATGTCGGAAAAATAGTGGGCCGCCATGGTATTCATGTCGGCCAGCTGCCGCCTGTGCCTTGATGGGCTGGACACCGGCGCTGTCGCGTCTTCTGGAATCTCGGGGTCTTCCGTCCACGCCTGGAGGACCCTGTCGGGCTGCATGGCTTCGATGAGATCGCCTGCTCCTTTGACGCCAAAGCCTTTTATATGATCTTGGTGCCGATGGGTTGCGACCACAACGTGGAGCTTTCCGTCAGGGAGCTCGTCGGTTGCAGTCGTGTCCCTGATAGATTCAGCGACTTGCTTCAAAACCTTGCCGGGACCACCGTCAGCCTTCTGGGATCCAAAATCGATCAGGACATGACGCGGCCCACCGGTTTCGTAATCGAAGGTCAGGAGAAAGCAGTCACCGAAACCCACATTGTATGTGCGGATGGTCAGGGAGGTGGGGGTTCGGCTCACCAGGCTTCTCCCCGTGTCACCGGGCCGCGCCCGGTGACACGGCGAAGGTGAAGATCGGCAAACCGGCGGGCACCGCGATGCCCGTTCTCGAAATGGCCGGACTCCCAAAGTGCATCGATCCGCTTTTGCTGGTCCTTTCCGAGGACGGAATTGCTGATCATGTATTTGAGTGAGCCATAATCATCGAAGATCATCGTGCCGCCCCCGAGGAGCTGGATGTAGGTTTGGGTGTCCATGCCTTCTGGCCGTGCCAGGTCGTAGGATCCGAGCATGCTGGACAGGGTGTTGATCTGCTGCATGTATTCAACGACGGTTTCTCGAACGATGCAGCCATTGGGGCCATGCCGGACAACCGGACGTACGGAAATGATCCGTGTAAAGCCGTCAGGCGGAAGGTTCAGAACCGCCATATTTTCCCAAAGAAACCGGAAGACGCTTTCGCGGTCCCATTGCATCTCCGCATGACCGTCAAATCCATAGACGAGGTTTTCCGGCGTGTCGGGCGGGTCCCATCTGAGGGTTTCCGCCGTGCGTTCTCAGCAACGATGCCATAGGCGGCAAAACCCTGGCAGAGCGCCGCGCGATAGCCATACTGGCGATCGTCCGGGGCGGTCTCGATATCGGCGGTGATGATAGCCCTTGCATAGTCTGTAAATGTCACATTGGCAGGCGGGAGATAATCGAGGGCCCGGATGCACATCCGAAGGAGATGCCCTGCGGCTTTGGCGCCTTCTTCTACCGCGCGTGCCTGGTCCAGTTGTCCGGCGGAGACCGGGTCCAGCGGTGCCACGCGTTTGCACCAGATACGGATGAATGTGTTCAGGATGGCAGCAACGAGAATCTCTCCGAAGGCGTGCTCCTCGAAGGAGGCAAACGCGCCCGCATAGAGATCCGGGTCTGGCTTGATTTCGACTGAACGGCGCAGCGCGTCTCCATGCAGTGTTCCGAAACCGCGCCGTGACAATGTTTGCCCAAATTCCTGGGCAAGTCCGAACAGGAAGCTCTTGCGGAGCCGGTCAGGTTCAAACAAACGGCTGGCAATCGTGGCGGCGCCGGGATCGCCGAGGCCTGCGCGAATGACCCCTTCATGCCTGAATACCGACAGGATCGCCACGATGTCTGCAAAGGCTTCGTGAAAGGCCGCCTGGTCAACCGATGCAGGACGGACATATTCGGTTCTCAGGCCATCGAGAATGGCGTGGGTGGTTTCGTGAACCACGATATCATGGGAGAGACAGGTGAAGACGAATTCATCGGCTCCATCCGTCTTCGGATAGTAACTGAAGACGAGCGATTCATCCTCACGGGAATAAAACGCATTGAGGTCTGTAAAGGCGTGCGGCGCGATTTTCAGCTGGTGCGCGCCGGAAGCAAATCCCCAATTGATATGCCGTCCGAGCGCCGTTTCGAACTCCATGAGCGTGGCGGCAGCGATCGCATGTACATTCTGGGCGTGAAAATGGGAATCGGCGAGAAGGTCTTTTGCGCGTTTCCTTCGGCGCACTGTCCGGTCTTTTGAAATACCCGCGGCCAGATCGATGGACGGATCGGCAGCCGGGGAGATCAGGCGCTCTAGCGCTGCATCATAGTCAATCACGTGGAAGCGTGCGCCTTGTGGGCCGGGCGCGAGCCGGTCATTCGGGATGACAAGTTCAGCAAAGAGGGGCACGCCGTCGGGGTCAAGGACGGAAGGGTCTTGTGCGAGCACCGTCACCCGGCGTGTCGGAAGGCGTTCTGTCAGCTTCATGTTGCACCCAGCCTCCAAACACTAGTTGAAAGATTTGCAATGTCAAAACGAATTCGCCAAATTCAGACTGGTGCAGAAATCTCAAGGAAGTGCCGATGATACCGGTCCATGTGTTTCCGCAGCTGGAACGAACGGCTAACCAAGCGATCGCTCAGGCGCTCAACACGCATTTACCGATGTTCGTTCGTAAAGCGGCGAGCGAGCCGGATTTTGTCGCAGCTTTCGTGCTTTATGCCGTGCCGCGCATTGCCCAGGATTGGGCGTCGGTCCTGCAGAAGTTTGGCGTAAGCCTCAATGTCGCGGGTGTCTTCTGCCACCAGTCTCCGATGGTGCATTTCGACCCGGCCGGGCGGACCTGGCCGCCGCCGACCAAGCCTGTAAGGTGTGAATTGGCCGATCTTCTGATTGTTCATGACCATTATGTGGGCGATAATTTTCAGTGGCGGCGTGCGGTGCTTGTACAGGCCAAGAAGACGCCCGGAAAGGCAGTGTCCTCGCCCGATCCGGTTCAGTATCACCTCTACAACCAGCTGCCTCCGTTTGAAATTCTGCCGGCCCGGTTTGCAAAAGGTCCGCGCTATTTTGCGAACATTGCGGCTGATCCTCTGGCCTGGCAGGGGATGCAATATGGATTGATACGCGATGCTCCGCGTCGTCCGGTTACCTGGCATATGTATGCGCCTGCGCAGCCGCTTGTCTGCTTTGCGCACTGCCAGCTTGCAGGCTTCATGACTGACATGCTCGATCCGGGCGGGATTGCCGGCCGCGCCGCTATGCCAGGCGGCAGCGGTGATTGGGACCGGACGATCGACGAACTCCTGACGATTACGGCACATAGGCGCTTTCGTCTGAAATCCCTTCTGGGTTCCCGGCGGGCACCAGCGGGATCGCTACACCTTGCAACGCTTCGGGCGGACGGCCGTCTTACTGAATTTGCGTTCGAGGAGGACAGTTTCAGAATTGCCGACGGTTCAGAAGATGAAGCCCAGTCCAAAGCTGGGGGGGCTTCCCCGGAATCTGTTGGGGGATTGATCGCCGAGTTTGGCGGGCTCTTTGACGGGGACCGGCCACCGCCGGAAGGCGGGCTGGATGACCCGGGTCCCGGGGCGGGGACGAGTACGCTCTATATGGAGACGCGCAGCGAAGGGTGAATTGCCGGTGCCTGAAGTCGATGAAACGCCCTTCGGAGGGTTCATTCTGAAGGGTGGCTTCTTATCTTCTTGAAAGCCCATCGCGCCGGCAACGAAACCTCGCGCCAAGGAGAAATGCGCTTGAGACACCAGAAGAACATCCGGCCGGAAGAGGCCTATGTGGATGTCGGGCGGACATTCAGCCGGGCCAGCGTGCCTGAAGATGATGACGCGTTCGCTGATGAGGGTTGGTTTGCCTCCTCCGAAATTCCCTGGACGCACATACTGCATGGGCAGGTCAACATCATCCTTGCGAGTGCGGGCAGCGGCAAGACGGAAGAATTCAAAGCCCAGGCGCGCGCGGCAAGCAGCCGGGGAGTCGCCGGCTGGTTCTGCGCCATCGAGGAACTCGCTGACGAGCCCATAGAAGATGTCCTTGACCTGGATGGCCTCTCAGCCTGGAAACAGGGTGAAGGCGAGGCCATTTTCTTCCTCGACTCTGTCGATGAATCCAAACTTGTCGATCGGCATGGTTTCCAGCGCGCGCTTCGAAAACTCAGGAAATTGCTGGGAGATCATGCTTCGCGGGCTCTCTATGTCATTTCCTGCCGGCCATCGGATTGGAATCCGTCGACGGATGGGCGCCTTGTTCTCGACACGCTGCAAATCAATCCAGATGCTGCGCCCAGCTCCGGTTCCGAGGAAGAAGGCCTCGGGCCTGCGGATGAAGATGCGCGCCTTCTTGGTCCTGTTCTGAAGCGGGGGGAGTTTACCGGAGAAGGGTCCGAACGGGCCGTGCGCGAACCGGAGAATGAAGAAGACACCGAGCGTTTGCCTCTCGTAACCTGGACAATGAATCCCCTTTCGCTGGAACAGGCTGGGATGCTTGCGCGTGAAGCAGAGGGGGTCGAGGACGAAGCCTCCTTCCTTGATGCGATCCGTCAGGCCGGACTGGAGCCGTTTGCCAAACGCCCGGCGGACCTCCTCGACCTCGCGGCGTATTGGAAACGAAAAAGACAGTTCGGAACGCTTCGGGAAATGATTGAGGGCCGGATCCTGCGTCTGTTGCAGGAGCAGAAGAGTCATCGACGCGATGGCGATGTTCTCAGTGAGGATGAGGCATTCCGGGGCGCAAGCTGCCTCGCCGCCGCGATGATCCTTGGGAAGCGCCTGACGCTGTCCGCGCCTGGCCAGACTTCCGGGGATCATGGCGATCACAAGCCGTTGCGTGCCGACCTGGTGCTCACAGACTGGACGGCTGCGAAACGGGAAGCCCTTTTGCGCCGTGGCCTGTTTGCGCCTGCCTCTTTCGGGCGGATCCGGTTTCAGCACCGCTCCTCTCTGGAATATCTGGCGGCTGCCTGGTTCGACGAAGTGCTTAAGGACGACCGTCACGCCCCGCAGGTCCTGTCACTTCTGTTTCCGGTCGTGCATGACGTCGCGACTGTTACCCCGGAACTTCGTCCTGTCGCGGCCTGGCTTGCCGGCCGCTATGAGCGGATCCGGGACATGATGCTCGAGCGCGAGCCCATGGAGCTGATCCGCTATGGCGATCCGCGATCCCTGCCGCTTGATTTTCGGGCCCGGTTGCTCCGGCGACTGGCAGAAGCCGATTCTGAAGGCCGGGTTTCGGACCTCTACGCCGACCAGCGGGCGATTTGGGCGTTCGCGACCCCGGACCTCGCGCCGGCTATTCGTGAGGCATGGCCGGTCTCCCAGACGGGAGATGTCCGCCATGTGCTTCTCGCTTTGATCCGGGAAGGAAAGATCGGAGCCTGTGCCGACCTTGCCTACGAAGCGGCCTTGGTGCCAGCGGGACATCGCGGCTCCCGCGCTGAAGCGGTTGCGGCCCTGATCGCTCTGGACGACAAGGCCCGACTAAGGGATGTGGCACGCAGGCTGATTGAAGGGGAATTCGGCAATGAGGCGGAAGACCTGGCGGATCTCGCCCGGCTTCTCTATCCGGACTATATTTCAACCGACGCATTGCTGGGCTTGATCCGGGATTGCCGCCCGCCGCCGCGCAATCTTGTCGGCGGCTTCGGGCGCCGGTTTGAGCAAGTCTTCAATGCGGCACGACCGGTTGAACGCGAACCCCTGCTGACAGGTATTGCGGAGCTTGTCGGCGCGCCCGACGAAAAGGGACGAGCAGGGCGTGGCAGGCACGCCTATCTGGCGGCCGACCTTCCGGCGCTGGCCGAGGCAGCGATGAACCAGCTGGACGATCCAGCGAAAAGCCCGGGAACACTCAAGCTGCTGATGCAGATCGAACGGCAGGAAGGCCGGATAGGATATCATGGATCGATCGAAGATGTCCGGGCGGGGATGGGAAAGAGCAGAAGTCTCAACCGGGCGCTCTTCCTGGCAGATGTCGAATACATCTGTGCAAGGAAGGAGTCCGGAGATCTGCAGGATCGGCCCTGGATGGGGTATTATCTGGGGGTTGGCAACCGCCTCTGGAGCTTGCAGGCAGATGATATCGGCTGGCTGATTGAAGAGGCTGGCCAGGCGTCTCGTCCGGAGACTGAGCGGCTCACTCTCTTTCATGCGGCGCTTGATCTCGCAGACCGTGATGGATCCCTTGAGACTTGGGCAGAGGCGTTTCGGAATGCTGCGCGAGGAAACACGATCTGGCTAGATTGGTTGAACAAGTTTCGTCAGCCCCGGTCACAGCCAGGCTGGGTAAAGAAGCAGGAGAAGCAGAAGAAAAAGCGGGAACGTGACGAGAAAAAAAGGAATGCGCTGCTTGCGAAGGACTGGGTGGGCTACCGGGATGAATTGCGGTCTGCACCTCCCGCGCCAGATTTTTCGGCCGGTCTGAAAGGACCATCCTGGAAATTCATGAATGCGCTGACACGGTGGCTGTCCTGGGAGACAAATGAGCGAAAGGAAAAGGCCCCGCGCCATTGGCGGCGGCTGGTGCCTGTATTCGGCGAGCCGGTGGCGGCGAGTTTTCGGGATCATTTCCAATCCATCTGGCGGCAAATGCCAGCCCAGCGCGCGCGCTGGACAGGCGGCAATAGCTCGACCCCATGGAGCAGCATCTTTGCGTATGCGGGGCTCGGCGTCGAAGCAGATCTCGATGACAAATGGGCCGACCAACTCGGTCCGGAAGAGGTGCAACAGGCTTGCCGTCACCTGGTGCTCGGTGATCAGGGGATCCCGGACTGGATGTGGAGCCTGTTGCAAAGCCACGAGCTTGTCCTGTTGCCCATGTTGCGGTCCGAACTGAAGCGGCAATGGGTGTCTGCAAACGAGCATCCCAGGGGGTGGCTTGAGGCATTCGCCTATCAGGATGGCCCGCTCGATCCGAGGATCGCGAAGATCGCTTTTCCCATCCTGACCAATGCTTCTCCTGGCGAGCCTGGAAAGTGGGAGTATGGAATTCGGATTCTCCGGAAGATGACCCTCAATGCCCGGCAATGGAAGAAGCTTTCAAGGCTGGCCATTGAAGGGGCCGAGGCCGATGACGCAACGATCGAGGACAAGCTGCGTTTCCTCGGGCTCCTGTGCCTTTGCGACATCAATGCGGCGATCGATCCTTTGGAGCAGGTGGTGAGCGGACTGGACCAGCCGGAGGCGCAGTTCCTGCTCGGCAAGCTGTTCAATGACCGCTATGGCGGCATGGTGCCGGAGACGCTGAGGCAGGCATCTGTCGCGACGCTTGAGCGGCTGGTCGAGCTTGTCTACCGGCAGGCACCAGTCTCTGAAGATGAAGAAGAAGACGATCAGGACGAAGACGGGATTGACCGGGTCGCCCGTTCGGTCGGATCACGGGACTATGCCGAGGCGGCTCGAAATGCGATCCTTAGTGTCCTGATTGAGCACCCCGATCAGGCCGCCTATGAGGCGATGTGCAAATTCGCCAAACGCCCCGACATCGCCCCCAGTGAGTACTGGTTTTCGATCCTGTCCAAAAGGATGGTTGAGCGCGGGGTTGCGCTGGCTGAGTGGGACGAAGCAGACTTTGTCCGGTTCGAGACTTCCCGGATCCTGCCGGTGAAAACACAGGGCCAGTTCTTCGAGCTGCTGCGGGCAGCGATTGCGAAGATCGAGGACGATTTCAAAAATGAGGATGCGTCCTCGCAAAGGGTTCTGGAGACAGCCCGCAATGAGGCGCCCGTCCAGGACTGGCTGTTCGAGCAAATACGGTTGCGGCTGCCGGGGCGTTGTCACAGGGTCAAGGAAGCGGAAGTGGCGGGACGCAAACGCCCTGATCTCATTGTCGCATCGACGGAGCTTGACGGGCAGGTTGCCATCGAGGTCAAGCATGGCGACAAGGACTGGACCCTGCAGGATTTGCGGGACACGATTTCCGTACAGCTGGTCGGCCGATATCTCAGAACGGATAATCGCCGGAGCGGAATCCTTGTCGTTACACGGCACAGGAAAAAATACTGGATTCATCCGGACACGGGACAGCGGATGAGTTTTGATGCGGTGCTGGAGGATCTCAGCAACTATGCGGCGGAACTTGCCCGGGACCACGGCGTTCCCATCCGTCTGGCAGTTATCGGGATCGATGCAAGCTCCTAGTCGGCCAGGTAGATGCGGAAGGTTTTTCGGATACGGTCCGTATCATATTCTCCCATGCCTGCTGCCTCGGCAAAGTCGAGCCAGCGCGAGAGCGCGTCGGCGATCTCGGCAAGGATCGATTTCGCGCGCGCCTTCTTGATGTTGCCGGTTGCCGCAAAGTCCAGCAGGTCGTCCTGCTCGAAGTCCCGCCTTTTGCCGTTAAGGCTCATCTGATGCTGGCTCGTCCAGGCACCGTCGGGATTGTAGGCATAGGCAATATCGAAAGCGGGCGAGAGGCGCCAGGTCCCGTCCGGTGTCATCAGGAAGGCGATGTTCTTGACATGGTCGTCATGATTGCGGGCGAGGACGTTGAACATGGCCCGGCGAACCTGCTGGTCGACGTCATGGGCTGGCAGGCCCAGCCTGCGGACCGTCTGCACGGCCTGTTCATAGGCGTAGGCGCCGGCCTGGTTGAAATCGAAATGCTGCATGGCACCGAGCGACTGGAGGTGGAGCTTGTGTCCGTCATGTGTCCGGTCAAACCGGCGGGTCATGAAATGGGCCCGGCCGCCTTCTTCGTGCAGGCGGCACTCTTCCATATCGATGCCGGCAGCGCGGGCCATCAGATGGTAGGCATATTCGATACGGCCGAACCCGAGCGGGTCGGCGACTTCCCGGTCGCTGTTTCCCTGGACGCCGTCGAACTTCATGAGCCAGGGCGTAAAGCCCTTCTCGGCGGGGGCCTGGCCGGAGCGGAATTCGCCGGTCTGTTCGTTCCAGGCAAGGACGGCCTTGGCGCGGGCGCCGCCGGCCGAAGTGCCGACCCGGAGGATGTCTTCGATCGCCTGCTTGTCGTCCTGGCCGGTGAACTTTCCGGCAAGGGCAATCCGGTCATCAAGGACGCGGTTGGCGAGAGACACGAGGGCGTCGATGTCGACTTTGTGGGAGCGGCGCGGCGTGTCGCCAAGCGTCGGCCTGAATTCGAGGGCGCCCATGCCGCGTGCGCCCGTGTAGCAGAGGCGCTCGACCGGCGTGAAACTTCCCGGCGCACGGCCTTCGGACGCAAGCCAGGCATTGATCAGCGTATTGCCGAACTTGTCCGGGAGGCTGTCGGCAAGGAGGCCCGGCAGGCCCTTGAAGGTTTCACGCGCGAGGGAGGGGAATTCCCGCGGGGCTGGATCGAGGGGCATGGTGAGCGGGGCGACCTCAATGCCGGAGGCCGCAAATTCTGGCGTATACTGGAAGACGCCGATATCGCGTGCCTCGACCCAGGTCACAGCCCCGATATCGCGTCCCCAAAGAATGACCCGGGCCGTGTCGATCATGATTGGTCCTCATCACCCCAGGTCCATTTTCCGGCGGGCTTGCGCTTGCGGCTGGCACGTTTGCGCTCGGTGCCTTCAAGGCGGACCCGGTCGACCGGGCGGATCGAGGGATCGGGCAGGAGGGCGGCGAGATGGTCGCTGAGGCCGAGGGCCTGCATGATGCGGACGAAGGAGTCGAGGGAGACGCCCTTGCCTTCAGCGATCCGGGTCAGCGTGCTGCGCGAGACGCCTGCCTGCCTTGCAAGCGAGGCCTGGGGGACATTGCGGGCAAGGCGGATTTCGTCGAGCCGTTTACCGAGGGCTTCAACAATCCGGTCGCTCGAGGCAGTTGAGAAATCTGTTTTTTGCGTCATTTTTCGATCAATAAGATGCACTTTGATGCACAGTGACTGATTATTCATACACTATCATATGCGGATGTACAGTCTGTTAATACATGAAAAATCACTCAAAAAATACATAATACAAAATTAGTGATTGAAAAATGGCGCATAGTATAGATCTGTCTGATCATAGTCAGGCGGCCCTGACCGCGCCAGCTGAGTGGCTGAGCAGTTCCCGGTACCCGCCATCGCGCAGGTCACGCCCTTTGCGCACGAGGCGGACGATCTCCTGGCGCAGGGCGGAGCCCGGCTCGTGCCAGGCCGCTTCTGCGCGGGCCCAGCCATAGAGGACGGCGGCGATGTCCCGGTGAGAGAGGTCTGCATCGATGCAATCAAGGGCGATCAGGCTGTTTCGAAGGATCAGGCTGGACCGGGTCCAGGCGGCGCCGGAGGAGGCATCAGGTGGATCAAGAAGGGCCTGGCGGGCGCGTTCGAATACTTTGATTTTGGCATCGGCATCCTCGTATCCGCCAAAATCGAGGTGCATCCGGACCGGTTCGAGACTGAGCAGGGAGAGGCCGGTACAGCGCACCTGCACGACACATCCATCTCCCTTGATGAGGATCTGCTCGCGCCCCATCCGGTCGGAGAGGTGGCGGATCTGGCAGACGCTGGTCGTGCGCTCGAAGATATCGTCGACCTCTCCGGGGGCACGCGGGCGGACATTGACCACGAGCGTGCGCGGATAAAGGTGTGCGCACCAGAAGGCGTCTGCATCGAAGCCATTGAGAGAGGGATCGGGAAAGAAGGCGAGGCCCCACCGGCTGGCTTCGGTCTGGTCGCATCTCGGCCGGATGATCTCGATCGACCGGCAGGCGCGCTTCCGGGAGATCTCTTCCGATCCGTGCCGGGCAGCGTCGTCCCGGAAGTCCTGATTGCGTCTCAGGAACTCCCAGGCCCACCGGCTGCGTGAGAGCCTGGCTGTATAGTCATACCGGCTGAGAACCGGATCATGGTCGCGTGTCACGGGATCTGCCTCCGTTGAGATTCCACTCACACGAGAAGCAAGGATAATGCCATATATCCCGGAAAGTAGAAAATTTGCATCAGCTTTCAAAGGGGGCGGGTCGTATTGGAGGCAAGACAACAGCGTCGGCGATTAGCGTGCCTGACCGGCCTTGCAGGCAGTTGGGGCTAATCCGGGGAGGAGATTTTGCGGTCGGGTCAGTTTCGTTAAATGGCCGTGTCAGGCCCGCCCTGTTGCTTCATGCTGCAATGCGTCAAAACAGACTCAACCCGGACGGGTTTCCTTTCGGGCCAGCCACTCGCTTCATCGCATTGGCGTTTCCTCCCTTGAAGGATGTCCGGGCGGGCTCACCCACCGCCCGGCATACCTGAGCCTCAAACGGGCCGGTCTGCGCTTGACCGGCCCGCTTTTTGTCCGGGAACGGATACCTGCGTCAGATCTGACAAGTACTGGGGTCAGCCCCGCCCTGTCCGGCGGGCACTATTCAGGCCAGTTTCTTCTCAGGCCATGAGACTTGAGATCGGGTGGCTGGCGCGCGAGTGGATGCGTGTTCCTCCAATTGGCTGTACATCCGTGTACAGCTCTTCCTGAAGGGCCGGTCCGTCAAGGACCGGTCTTTTTTTGCTCGTCCCGAATTGGAGGTTACCTACAAATCATCCTGTCAGGCCTGCTATACCGCAAGTGTCCGTTTGAAAACGGACATTACGGTCAGATTCAGACTGACGGAACAGCAAATGAAAGGCGAACCTGAACAGCTGCGCCGGGCGATTGAGGTGATTGCGACCGACAAGATCCTGGATCTTGGATCCTTTCTTGATACGTATTGATCTCCAGCTTGCAGCCAGGTTTGCCAGTCGCATATCAGATTGCGATGTTTGCTTGTGTGCAATTGCAAATAGCGATCTATCACGTCTTGTTTTGAAACTGTGCGCCAGCGGTTCGCGGGCGCCTACCGCAATTTGGCCCGGATAATATGATTTCTGTCTTCTTGTCTTTCCGTCGGGCGCCAGCTCGGGCTGATCTTGCCGGAGGTCGCTCATGAGCACGAACCAGGCAGAACTGGATACGGCCCTATCGGTGCTTCAGGCCTGTATGCGGGGCATTACGACGCATGAATTCGAACGCCTGGCGGCGGCGCTTGTCGGGGAAATGCTCGATACGGGTTTCTTTATCGCTAAATCCGGCAGCCAGCATGGCGGCGATGCAAGTACGACAGGCCGGCGGTCCCTGAAGCTCGAGGCACGGCGCTACAAGGGCGACACAAGCCTCGACCGTCGCGGGATCCTTGGAGAGATCGAGGAGTCCATCGATTCCATGCCGGCTCTTGAAGCCTGGATCCTTGCCACCACGCGCGACATTCCGGATCAGATCCTTTTGTCGGCTTCTAAAAGTGCCGAGCAAAAGGCGGTCGTTTTCGTTCCCCTTGGCTGGGACAAGGACGGTATGCCGTGCCTCGCGGCCCTGGCGGCCAGATTTCCGGATATTACACGTCATTTCCTCCCGGGCCTCGATGAAGGCGTACTGGAAAAGATCGCTGGCGATCCGTCCTGCGCAAAGACCGTCAATCGCTTGCGGCGCGATCTGGAATCCTGGGCCACCGGTTATGAGGCGGTCAGGCAGGCCAGCCATGCGGGGATAAGGGCGATCTGGTCAGACGTCTCCATATCGAAGGCCCGGCTACATCAGGATGTTGCCGGCAGTGCGCCGGGCGTCAACCATTTGCGCCGTGACATGGTGTTCGATGGCCTGTCCGCCTGGTTTGACCAAAACCAGAAAGGGCAGGTGCTGGTACTTTCCGGCCGCGATGGCGCGGGCAAGACCTGGGCAGCGATGGACTGGCTGCAGGCCGGGCTTGAACGATTGCCCATTATCATCCCTGTGTCTTCGAAATCCATTGGCGGGGCGCTACCCGCCAATCACGGCGATGTCGTCCGTCTCATCGCCCGCCACCTGCATGACCTGACGCATGTCCGGACACCGGAGTTCTGGTACCAGAGGGTTGAGCGTTTGTTGGAGCGGCCGGCAGAAGAAGGTCCGGTCTTCCTGGTTCTGTTCGATGGCATGAATGAGACTGGCTCGGCCGGCTGGATCCAGACTCTGTATCAGTTTGCCGCTCCGCCTCTATTTAACTGTACACGGATTGTCGCGACGACCCGGAAAAGCCATCTGCAAGCGCGCCTTGCCAATCTTCAATCTGTCATTCCGAAGCCAGCCATTGTCGAGGTCAAGCCTTATGATGATGCCCCCGGGGGAGAACTCGACCAGAAACTGCAGGCAGAAGGGCTCAGCCGGGGAGATCTGAGCGAGGGCGTACTGGAGCTTGCCAGGGTTCCGCGCTTTTTCGACCTTGTCATTGAATTGCGGGATGAGCTGTCCGGACTGGCGCAGGTCACGCCGCACCGGCTTCTTTATGAATATGGCCGCAAAAGGTTGTTCGATGCGAGCGGAGAGACGTTCTCGCCAGGCGAGTGGAATACCTTTGTCCTGAAGCTTGCGGGCCGGTTTCGTGACGGACGGGCCCCCACGGATATGGTCGATCTTGCGGATATGGCGAAGGATGCCCGATTTGATGCAGCTGGCATCTCAAGCCGGGTGTCTGCCATTGTCGATGGCGTGTTTGCGACGCTGGAGCAATCCGAAACGGTCACGTTTGGGCGTGAATTTGTCGATTATGCGCTCGGCCTCGCGCTGATCGAAGCCCTGCGCAACGAGGCCGGGCTGGGGCCTGCCCAGGAACGGCTGAACGCATGGCTGGATTCCATACTGGGCTATGATGAACGCTCTGGCATACTTGAAGCAGCACTGTCGCTTGCAGTTTGCCATGCAGTGCCGGTCGCCGGTCACTGCCTGAGCGCCATCCTCATCGCCTTGCTGGAGACACAAAACCTGCTGGACCGGTCGGCAGACCTGATTGATCAGCTGGCCGGTGAGCTAGTCGCGCCTCTTCTGGATGCAATTGAGAATCTGAAGGGCAACGAACTGGCGAGTGCGCGTGACATGGCGGTCAATGCGCTGCGGGGCGTTGCCCTGGAAGATGAGATGCTCGCTGAAGTGATTGGCGCCCGCGCAGCCATCTGGCGGCGCAGGATTTCGCTTGATCGTACCGGCCGCGCTGATGATGGCGACAAGCACAGTTTTACCGAAATGCGGCGCCTGCGCCTTTTGCAAACGATCGGCATTGCGGAGCCGGGTACGATTGAGCTTGGCGGCGAGACCTTCGAACTGGTCGACCGGGAAAGCGACGATCTCGTTCTTGCCGGGGTACAATTGCTCCAAGGCCGGCCTTTGAAAAATGCCGTACCGTTTCTGGTGACCGGCGCGCTGCATGCGGCGGTTGTTGGACCTGATATAAGAGGAGATGCGCTCTCCTGGCTGAACCTTCTCAATCCCGTCGACCCGCAGGAGACCGCCAGGCGCCTGCGCGCGGCGGCCGAAGACCTGCTTCGCCGTGTCCCGCCGCAAGGGGCAGACCCGGACCTCTATCGCAAGGCAGCCGCCATCCTTTTGCGCCGGACAGGCTACGAGACCGATTCAGAAGAAGCGGCGCGCATTGAACCGAGATCACCGGTCGCAGAGCACTATGAAGCGGAGTATGAGGCGGCGCCGTCCAAGAGCTATTTTCGCCCGGAACGGCGGCATATGGCCGAATGCCTGCTCGATAAGGATAGACGCCTGCTCCGCCGGATCGAGCGCTGCAAGACAGCTTTGCTTGACCCCAATTTCCAGCCCGATGACGCATTCGTCCAGGAGCTGCGCGAGGCAGCCCGCGCTTTTTCGTTCGATGATGTGAGCATATCGCGCGATACGACCCGGGGAGACCTGGATTGGGAGGGTTTGTCGCTGGCGCTCGCCAGGTGCGATCCGGCTCTGCTGGCAGAGCTCGAGCGCGCCAGGTTGCGGGCCTATGCAAGCCGGCCCGCGAAGCAGCGGTTCGGCTCGGCCCTGACGGTGACGGAGGGCATGCTTCTGATCGGGCAGGAAGAACGCGACGCGCTCGCGGCGTTCCGGGAAACATCGGCGGAAGGACGCCCGGCCAATGAGAGTGGCGTGCGGGCCTGGACATTGACCGCCGAAATCCAGGGACTCGATGCGGAAGCCCAGTACAGGCATATTCTGGATCATGCCGGGGAGGCGGTTTATGCAAGTCTTGCGGATGCGGCCCGTTCGCCGGATCGGGTCCAGATTGACCGGCTGGTGGAGGATTACAAGGACGATCCGACGAAATTCCGCCAGCTGATGGACTTGCTGGCCTATCACGATGTGGCATTGGGGCCTTTGGCGCTTGAGGTGGTTTCACAATACGCGCTCGAAGGCATGGGCAATCCGGATGGCGTTGGAACGGCCTGGCCGCTCCTGTCCCGTTCGGCGCCGGAATCATTCGGGAAGATTCTCCTGGAACGTGACTGGAGCTGGTCCGCCGATCGATCCTTCTGGGAAAACTTCCATGGATCGACCGCGATTGCAGTGGCGAGCCGGGATGTTCCGCTCGCCTCTGTCATACATCGTATCGCGCCGGCGCGGCTCCTGGCCTGTCTCGGTGGGAGGCGACCGTCTCGGGCGGAGACGGAACTGGCGGCGGATATCGTCACCCAGGCCCTGTTGCAGCAGACAGTCGGCCCACCAGAACCGGTCGCGCTGCTAACGTATGACGAAGAACGCTCTGTCAGAGGCCATTACGGTTTTTCCGTGGGTGAGACGATTGAAGAGTCCGGGGGAGATGCCAATCCGCTCGACCAGTTGCTCAAAATGAATGATCCCGACAAGGCCGCCGATGAGCGAACGGAAATCATCCGGGAGGCGATCCGGCGCGTCGACGAGGCTCGCCAGAAAGGCGCGAACCTTTATCTAGTCGAAATGCGTCCGGAAGACTTTGATATTGTCTTCAGAGACTGTCCGGAGACGATCGAAACTTGGCTGGACGGTGTTGCTCAAGGAACAGCTGAAGCCAGCCGGCGCGTGCGCCTCGCTGAAGGGTTCTACATCGCGCTCTGCCGTTCCCTGATGAAGCATGACCCGGAACGGGGGGCGGGTCTCTGGAAATTCCTCAGGAAGGTCACAACGACGCGCTTTATCGGACCGGCGGGTGTGGACTGGCTGACGCTCATTCCGTTCGAGGCGCCAGACAGCCTTCATGCCGTTGAGATGCGGGATACACTCTTCGGACCGGGCCAGTCCGGAAGCGACCTGGCCCTTCTGGATCTTGTCATTGCTGCCCGCCGGTATGGGCGCGAAGACTGGTTGCTCTCCAGGATCGAAGAGGACCGGCAGAGCGAACTTCCACTGCGCCATCGCAGGGCTGTTTTCCTGGCACCGCTCGTTCAGCTGCAGGACATTGCGGGAGAAGACGAATGGCCTGTCGGTCTTGCAGCCAATGAGTTCGAAACGCTGAGACGCAGGTCTTTTACAGCCGGACAGATGGAAGCCTATGCCCATCACTGGCTCAGCGTCTATGCGAGTGCCAGGGATCCGGCCGAAGCCCATGCAGCATGGAAGCTGTTTGAAGCGAGCGCCGACAAACGCGCCAGGGCATGGATTCGGGACGTGTTTGACCGCAATTCGGCAGGAACCGGGAATGACAGTGAACTTCATGACCGCAAGGTCGCCTTTGCCGGAGAACGGTTCGGCAAGCTCAAGCGGGCGATGGAAAAGCAGCTGAAGGACTGGAAGAAGGAATATACCGGCCGGGAGATTCCAAACGGTCTCTTGCCCTGGGCGGGCGAACGCTGAATCTTGTCATCCGGCCGGTTCGTTCATAGCGGCCTTGTTGGAACGCTCAGGCTTCGTCCGGGAAAGCATTCAGCATGGCCGCTTCAAACTCCTTGATGTCGCTGCGAATGACATGGTCTATGCCCCGATACGCCTGCTTGAGCGCAGCACCATATCTCCCCGAATGCGCTGACAGGTCTTCAGACTTCGACAAAATAAGGCGGCGCAACGGTTTGTCTCGTCCGGCGATGTCCGCTTGCCGTGTAGTCTTGACCGAGCATATTTTTTCGCCATCCCGGCTCGTTTCATACCGCCCTTATGCACGTCCATCGACCAGGCGGTGGCGGCTGCCCTGAAGTGCAGCGCTGCTGTCACAAGATCACCTGTTCGCCGTTGGATTTGATGCCAGCAGGCCGGAGTATTGGCAGCTATCAAGTCAGGTGGCTGCTCAGGAGAACCATGGAGGGCGCGTGCCTGACACCTGGCATGCCGGTGGTCAGGGCACGCCAATGTCAGTGTCTTGTCGACTGAGCCTCGTGCCCGTGAGCTGCGAATGTCGAGGATTGTCGGAGCGGCGAAGCAGCGGGGCTGGGCCAAGCTCGCGAACGTCTCGATTTCTAACATTCTGTATTTACTCAGCTAACAGAATGAATCGAGGAAATTTCTTAAAGGCCCCCACAGATCCCAAGTACAAATAATTGAAGCGCTTCGATCACCGGTGCCGGCCTTCGGGCTGGTGCCAACTTAAACCCGAGCTTCGCACCCCGGTGGCCTGCGGCGGATCACTGTCCAGGCGAGACACCGCGACCACCGGGGGGCGATGCTCCAACGCATCGGAGCACACATGCGTATACATGAAGAATCGTCCGGCGAGCAAGCCGGGCGCGGCGATCGTCGCCGACCAGGTGAGGCCCGCCGTGTCGAAACCGGCCACCGCTTTTCCCCGAGCATCGAACTGGGACTGCGCAAGCTGTCCCGGTCAGATAATTATCATGGCCCACTGGCCCTTCTGGAAACGGCAGGTATCCTGCTCGTCACCACTCTGGCCGGGGTTTACCTTCTTGATCTCCTCCCGATTTTTGCGGCGCCGGTCGTTCTTCTGCCGGCCTGGATCATCATCGGGACACGCCAGCGTGCCTTGGCGACGCTTCTCCACGAAGCTTCGCACCGCGCACTGGCGCGTAATCGCCGTCTGAATGACTTCCTGGGGACGGTCTGTTCCAGCTGGTTCATTTTTCAGATGGGCGCCCCCTACAAGGCGTCTCATGTCTATAATCATCACCCGAAGCTCGGCCATGTCCTGAACGATCCGGACACCGAGCAGTATGTTCGCCAGGGGCTGCTGGAAGCCAACCCCGTCACTTTCGTGCGTGACAATGTGATAGGCATGCTGCTCGGCCTCAAGGCGTTGGTGAACTTTCCCTACCTGCTGCGCTACCGTCTCCTGCCAGCAGACTGGCGCACGATGAGCCGGGCCCATATGGCCGAGCTTGCCGGGTTCATCATCTTCTGGGGCGTCTTGCTGACGCTCCTGACCCTGGCGGGCTGGCTCGATGAATTCCTCGTGTTCTGGATGCTCCCGTATTTCACGGCGTTCCAGGCCACGAACTGGCTTATCGAGACGGCTGAGCATTTCCCGCTGGTGTGGCTGGAATCCTCCGTGGTGCGCGCGACGCGCAACCGCCAAGGCAATGTGATCGAGCGCTTCCTGACCGGCGCGCATGGTGAGGGCTGGCACCTTGTCCATCATCTTCGCCCGGCGATCCCGTTCTGGAACCTCAAGAAGGCGCATCAGCTGATGCTTAAGGATCCTGCCTATGCGGCATCCGTTGCGCGTTATGGCGGCCTGTTCACGCGGGGGCACCCCGGCCGTCCCACCATCCTGCAGGCCATGGCAGATGAACTTGGTCTGCTGCAGTCGGGCCAGCCGGAAACACCTCAACTCAACTCGGCAGCCTGAGAAGGAGATGAAAATGAAAAAGATTGTCGCCGTTGTGAACCCGGCCGTACCGGCCCCCATCCTGCTCAATGCGGTCGGACATGCCGCGCTCGGCCTGGGGGCCATGGCAGACCCGGAAGGCCTTGCCTTGCGCAGTTTCGAGGATCGCGCAGCGCGCGACCTCGGCATGATGACGGACCATCCGCTCATCATCCTGAAGGCGAAGAAGACGGTACACCTCCTGCGCTGCGTCGATGACGCATTGCAGGCAGGACTCGTCGTGAACGTCTTCCTCCAGGCGCATCGCTTCGGTGAGCCTGCCGAGCAGGCGCGCACGATCCGGTCAGATGAGCTTGCCGGCGATGAGATCGTCGCGATCCTCATCGCCGGCGATGCCGACCAGCTGCGCGAGGTGACCCGGCGTTGCTCGCTTTTTGACGAGCGCAGTGCCGCTGCCGCCCTCAGCCCGGGCTGAGCCGATCTCCATCAGACGGGAAGCCGGTCCACATGAGTGTGGGCCGGCTTCCTGCGTTTCAAGGGGAGCTGACAGGATGGCGGTGTGACGGGTACGAGGGGAGCCCCCTCAGCCGGCCAACTTGCTGAGCGTGTCCAGAATGACGGCGGCTGACATGAAGCCGAAGAGTAGGATGGACAGAATGAGGGCGACCAGGCGCCAGCGCTCGATCCGGAACGGGTTTAATGTGCCGAAATCCGGGTCAAGGCGATCGAACTCAGCCTTCATGTGGAGGTTCAGCCAGAGCGCCAGGCAGGAATAGGCGAACATGACGATGCCCGACAGGGCCCCCGCAATGGTCAGGAGCGCAGGAGGGCTCGAGACGTCAAGGCCAAGGAGGACGATCAGGCCGAAACCGATAAGGGTCCAGAGGATGATGAAGTAAAGACCGCTTTCGCTGAGCCAGCGGGTGGCTTCGGCACGTGTTCCGAGGAAGTGGCGCACAAGGCCGGCGGCAATGCGGGCAGCATGATCCAGAACGCCGACAGCGCTCGTCAGGAAGATCGCAGAGACGCAGAGCGCAAAGATCAGGTGCATCCATTGTCCGTAGCGCTGGCCGAGCGCGTCGGCTTGGGCCTTGACCGTTCCCATGCCCACGCCGAGGCCTTGTCCTGCGACAAGCGCGTGAGCAACGAGCATGAAGACAATCAGGCCGAACGCGCCTGCGGCAAGAAAGGTGATCAGCTCCTCACGCCGCACGAGACGCCACCAGGCCTGCCAGCGAGGAATGTTTTCACCGGAGGCATCGAAGGCGAAACGAGCTTCACTGACGGCCTGAACTTCTCCTGAAAACGGGCTGACGACTTTCGGCGCATAGACCGCCATGCCGAAGCCCTTGTCGCGGGCCCAGTTGGCAGCAGCGAGGTTGATGGTGCCGCCGGCACCACAAAAGGCGAGCGCGGCGAGCAGCGTCGTCATGGAGAGAGAAGCAGGAAGGGGAAAGGGGGACGACACGAGACCTTGCCCGAGCGCGGCAAGTGACTCAGGGCGCACAATGGCGACGGCCAGGCCGAGGGCTACCGTCAGAACAAAGGCGATGAGCAGCTTCTGGGCGAGCTCGAGCGATTTGTAGGCCACTCGGGACCCGGTCAGGAGGAGGCCAATCGCGACGAGCGAACCAGCGCCGATCCAGACAGGGTTCCCGCCAAAAATCCAAGTCAGTGACGTCGCCCCACCCATGGCCCAGCCGGGCCACATCCAGGGCAGGATGGCAGCGGCAATGAAGAACCATCCGAATACCGGCGAGAGGCGCGCAAAGCCGATCACGGCGGCCTCGCCGGTCGCAAGCGTATAGCGGATGAATTCGGTATTGAGGACATATTGCAATGTGATGGCCGCAATGGTCAGCCAGATCAGGCGAAAGCCATGGTCAGCGGCAATACCGGGCCAGAAGAAGATCTCTCCTGATCCCATTGCTGTTGCCAGGAGAATGACACCTGGTCCGATGGATTGGCGCAATGATACCGGCGGCGGTAGTGGCCGCGTCTGAGCCGTATTTGGACTCTGGCGATCTTGTTCAGTCATTTCGGAAGCCTTTTCAGCTGATGACAGAAGGGGTGCTGGCAAAATTCGGCATCATGATGCTTGCGAGCTCCGGATAGTGCTCGTCGACCCAGAATTGGCCGCGCTCAGCGAGACTTGCCAGGACTGACTGGCTGTAGAACAGGGTTGCGATCTCCTCTTCGAAGGCTCTGCCGGCAGATGTCAGAGACAAGCCGCCCAGAAGATCGCTCTCGGCGAGGCCATGGTTCTCAAGGTGGGCTGCAATCCGGCGGGCCGTCTGAGAATCGGTATCGTCACCTTGCAGAAGCGAGGCGGGGATTTTTTCGCGAATGCCGGTCACGCGTGCGCCCGCTCGTCTTTCAGCGTGCGAAACCTTGAGGCCTGTATCTATGGGCGAAGCGCCGTCACGAATTCGGCTGACATAATCACGAATTCCGCTCCGGATCCTGTAATTCGTCACATTACGGAAAAAGTGCCCCCAACCATGTGAGTAGGAAGACATGCCTATCCCGAGCAGGTCAGAGTTCAGGCCCCCGCGAACGGTCTTATACGTATCGACGATCGAATCGTCCCGAACAAACCGTCCGCCGGATTGCATGACATAGCCGAGATCCTGCATGGCTCGAATGATGTGATACCGGCGCAGCGCACTGGTCTTGTCGTCAGGTATTCCAGCCAGTTGACCACGCTGAATGTCCTTGAACCATGGGGCTTCGCGTGAGGGGCGCATCATGTACCAGGTTACCTGATGCGGTCTGAGCTTGCCGATGAGTTCGATATCATGGTCCAGGCTTTTGGCGGACTGGTCGGGTAGGTCCTGTATCAGGTCGACATTCAGGGTGATGCCGGTGTCCTGAAGGATTTCCAGCCCACGGAGCATATCGGACAGCCGGTGTCCTCGATAACGCTGCAGAAGTATTTCATCGAATGTCTGAACGCCCATGCTGATACGGTTGACGCCGGCTTCGTAAAGGAGTTCGGCCTTTTCCGCTCCGCCGATGCCGGCGATTGTGATTGGGCTAGTTTCGACACAGAACAGGGCTGGCGGGGTGCCACACGCCTCCTGGATTTTTTCCAGAAACCGTCCGAGCCGTTTTCCATCGAGCACGGTTGGGGTGCCACCTCCGATGTAGACGGATGAAACATGCGAGGCGCGGATCAGCTCCTGTCGAAGTTCGATTTCACGAAACACGGCCCCGAGATAATCGAGAACGTCTTCGCGCTCATTGTCCACCGGAGAATAGGTCTTGGCATAGTGGCAGAACGGGCAAATGAACTCGCAGAAAGCGACATGAAAGTACAAATTCAGGTCGCGCGAGGGCTCCATGGAAGCTTCCACCTCGCTGCCGGCAATAGAGTCGAGCGCATCAAGCGGCGGATAGGTGACAGTTGTGTGGCTGCCGCCAATCCGTCCTCTAGCCCGTCCTATGGCTTTGGACGACAGGGCGTCTCGAATGATCTGGGTCGCCGCTATCCCATCCTCCATTCATCCCCCCCCTTTTACGAGTTGCAGTCGTTTGCCCCCAGTAGCCGCGTCCCGCTCAGGGACTTCATTTCTTTCGGCGTAGAAACGTTCGTGCCAGGAGCAGGTTTGCTCATATTGGTCCGCACCGATAAATAGCGACATGGCCGGTCTGGTTGCACAACCAGAGGCAAAGCCATGAAGGACTTCATTGGACTTGACGAAAAGAAGATCAGGCTCGCGATTGGGACCGCGGTGGGCAAACAGATAAATCTGCTGGCCATTCGCTTCCTGCCACCTTTCATTATCCAATCTTGGATCCAGGTCACAGCCGCGACGAATACCGGTGAGAGCAGATGGATCTGCGAAGACAGCCATCATCGTGCCGGCGAGGGGGACGAGGAACTCGCACCCTTCATGTCGGGCCACGGCGTAACTCGTTGTATCCGCCGGTTTTGTGAGGACGACCTTGAGGATCAAATGCTCGGGTTGGAACAGCGCCGGTTCGGCGATTTCCTCGAACAGCTCATGATTGCCATTGCGAACGCCGCGATTGTGCGCAAATTCAAAACCATCACCGTCCACGCGCTGGAAATATTTGGCTGGCGGCCGTTTGTGACGATCAATTCTGCGCAAGAGAAAATCATTGACCGCCGGATCTTCCATGGCCTCCCAGAATGCATCTGCCGCATGCGGGCTGGGTTGAGCGTCAAGCCATTGGACATACCCCAATTGATTTTGTTCGAAGGGCAGACCCAATTCGCTAAATGCAATTAGAAGTCCGCGCGCGTCCTTTGTGGAATTTACCACATGGACAGGCGGGACCCAGGGGACGGCCTCCATTGGAGCGCGCAGCCGCAAGCGAGTGATGCTCTTGTCACTGGAAGACATTCTGAACCGCCGTGTGCGCGACAATTCCGTACCAACTTCAATATTTATGGTGCCCGACAAGACAATCAGGACCAATTCACGTGCGTGAATTGCCGGAATAAGCTGAAACGGCTTTTGGCTTGTGGACCAGTGGCATGCCTTGAAGGTGGGGCGACGCATGTCGGCCCGGTCTGTTTGCTGGGCGGGGCCGGTTTCAACCGCCATCAATGGCGGCGCATTTGCAGTATCGCCAATCGATTTAAGCCCTGACCAAGCCGTACGACGAATACGGGCGGCAGCATCTTCACGTTCCCAGTCCAGGTCCCGGCCAAACTCCGGCCTTTCGCCTTCCGGGTTTTCGGCACGAAGTCTGGCAATCGCCAGCTCCATCTGGTGCCAGATCTCGAGCATATCAATATGGTCGTCGGTACCGAGAGCATCGGCAATTTCCAGAACTTTTTCCATGATGTCCGGATTTGATTGCAGGTCGTCGGGATCCACGCTGTTGAGGAATGCCATGCCGAAAGCGGTCCGGACGGCGGCGGATTCCGCCCACGCGTCGCCGAGCTCTTCGCCGATGGGAACGGGTGAGTTGCCTGGGACTGTCAGCAAGCGGTTCAGGGCTGCTAGATCGTGCGGCCCCTGAGAGTTTTGTTTCGACATGGTGTACCTCAAAGGTTTGAACTGGTGTTGAAGCCAAAGCCATCATGGCTTGCCGTCAGAGTCCGTCCAGGACGTCGCGGGGCTCCAGAAGATGGAAGAATTGATGATGCCAGGCGATCGCAGCGCGGGTCTTTCGGTCCAGCTCCACGCCTTCTTCTTCGAGCAGGCTCATTTGAAGCGCGCGAAGTCGGGTGAGGGCTTCATCAAGAATTTCGAGTTGTCGTCGCACTTGCGGTGACTGTTTGGCAGCACGCCGGACGCCGTTTTTGAAACGGGTGCGCCATTGGGTGGGGTTTCGCCTTTTATCGCCGCATATCTCCGCGAGATTTGATCTGTTCGGCCCCATGCAGGCTGGCGGGCCTTCCTCATCGGGTTCTGAAAACTTCCAGAATGTCGCATCTCGCCGATTTAACATTGCGAGAACTGCGGTCGCATCGATCAGGAGGTTCTTCGCCGCGGCTTTGTCGGCCCAGGCTATGATTGGCGCCAGCGTTTTTTTCTGCAGCTTATCCACTTCCATCTGAAGCTGGACGCGTGGGCCTTTCAGCCGATCAACCCGCTCAAAGTCTACTACTTCTCCTGGCGCGCGATGGGGGCCGGCAATTGAGTGAACGGGACTGTGACTATTTGCGATCTTTCTCTCGAGCTCATCGGCATCCATAGCGGTTTCTATCCGTGCCCCGACAGTTTGCCTGATCAGGTCGAGCGCCCGGTTTTTGACGCAGGAGATAGCGAAGGTCATGAATCTTGCGGAAGTGTCGTGGGCAGGGTCGTACTTGAGCGCGCATTCTGATACGCCGAAGTGCCTGTTCTTATTATCGCTCAGCTTATCGACAGTTGCGTCCCAGACGATCGTAAAGAGTTCCGGGGTCGTGTGCTGGTCCTTCAATTCTGAGCGAACCAAACCGAGGGCGGTCTTGGCGGCGGCCACGTAGAGACCGGGCTGGGGCCCAAAATCAGCGGTCAATTGTGAGCGAGGAGACTCATTCATGATGGTCTGAATTGAGCGGCGGAAATCCATACATTTCATGAGCAGGCCTGCTACCCTGTAGGGGGCCGCCAATTCGCGAGCACGCTGGTGAAGAGCTTCATACAATGGTGCGGATTTTGTCCGCCGTTGGGGTCTGGGGAAGACCGTTTCGTAGAGAAGTTCCGGCGAAAAGTAAGGTTCATTGCACGGCTTGGGGCAATCCTTGCATTTTTTCATTCTTGGCTCCTGGCCCGCGGCACCCATAGAAACCTCATCAATCCAGGATTGAACACGTGATGTCGAGCGAAAACTCGACCTCAATTATTTGTACGAACGACCAGTCTCCGCCTTTAATTTGTGCGGGGCTTTATCTGCAATCTCGAAGGGTTTGGCGGTCATTTTTGAGTTAGTGCTCAGAAAAGACACAAATAAATAAATCGCAATTCAGGAAAAAATTTCTGGATTGTCTTCGCGTTTCGAAATCAGTCTGCCTTTTATGCATTATGCCAGCGTATCAAGTCGATTTTCCGAACTTGAACCAGAACCGCTTTTTGGGTCGGGTGCCGGGGGGCTGGGAAGCAGAACCATCTCCGCGGGCTGGTTGGGATGGTTCCGTTACTGAAGGTGGGGACGACGCTGTCGGTGTGGGAGGTAAAGGCGGGGGTGTCGCACTTGTCTCTGGCGGGCTCTGGGAAGGGGCCGGGGAGGAGTTTGGAAAGTCGCCGAAAGCAAATTCGTCCAGGAGCTGCTCCTCGATCAGGAGGCGCTGGCGGGCACGGGTGATCGCCACATAGAACAGTCTCAGCTCATCTTCGTTGATGATGAGCCTGCCCTCAAGGGTCTTTATAAAGTCGCTTGCAACGCGCACGCTTGGCCATTCCAGGCCTTTGGCTTTGTGGATTGTGGATATGGCTACATCGGCGGCCTGGAGCGAAGGCGCAGAATTGTTGATGGCATTGCGCAGGGCTTCGGGGCCAAGGCGCTCGACAAGCGACACAAACGGCCAGAGGTCTGCGCCTTCTTTTGTCTGGGAGAACGAAACGACATCGCTCCAGTCCTGGAAGCCAAAAAAGTCAGGATGGGCGCCGGGGCGGCCTTGCATAAGGCTTTGCACGTCATCGATGAGGAGCTTCAGTTCACCAGTGCCGCCGACAATGAAGGGTTTGCGGCCGTTTCCGATGGCGCGCAGGGTTTGCGTGAAAGCAGTCGCATTCTTCCGTGTCAGGATGGCATCTGAATATCCCCTTTCCGAAATCGAGGAACGAATGTCCGGATTGCCGCGTAATGCATGGGGCTCGCCGAGTTTCCGGATCACCCGGCTGGCATTTGCCGCGATCTCTGGCCCGAAGCGAAATGATTGGGTGAGATAGCACTCCTGGTCTGTGTCGATCTTTTTCATTGCATTGACCGCGCCGCGCCAGGCGTAGATCTGCTGGTGACGGTCTCCGACATAAACCATCTGTGTGTCTTGTTGTTCGAGCACGCTGAGCACTGCGGGGTTCGTGTCCTGCGCTTCGTCGAGCAAGACATAGTCATAGGCGAGCTGCGGGTTCGAGAGCGACCAGAGCTTCAGATAGCCATCATGGCCAAGCGGGATGGGATCTTCCGGCGTCGTCATGCGCTGCCAGAGCTCCCGTGCGCGTTCGGCCACCCATTCGCAGATGGGGCGGGTCACAAGCTCGGGCAGGAATTTCAGCAATCCGGTGACCGGTACATGATCGGCTGTGATCTGATCCGATCCGCTGAGGCAGAAGCGGCGAACGGTTTCGCGGAAGAGGTGGGCCTGCTGGATATGGGTCAGTGCGAAATCGCCGAACGAGGTTCGCGGTTCCAGTTTCAGGAGTTCGGCGAGTTGCCTGTTTCCCATCGAGTCGAACAGTTTCGACGTTGAAAAATTGTAGTGTTTGCGTACCCATTGGACGGCCAGCGAATGGGTGGTCATGCAAGCCACGCTGTCGGGAAAGTTCTGCCGCGCATCCTGGGCGATCTTCCGGTTGAAGGCGAGGTAGAGGCCGGTTCCGGAACGCGCATTGGCCATCAGTTTCAGGGTCGATGTCTTGCCGGCGCCGGCGAACGCGGAAATTTTCAGGGAATTGCCTGAAAGGAAATGATGATGGCATCGACCTGTTCTTCGGTTGGCGTGAAACGCCTGGATGGGGTGTTGGTTGGGCGCGGCGGATTGCGCCCCCGCTGCAGTCCAGGCGGAACTGGTGAGGAAATCCCATTTCCGTCGGAGGCATTATCTGTGAACAACGGGCCGGGACCGGGAGCGTTGGCGAACGTTTCCAGCCGGGACCGAAGTTTGTCGAGCAGACGTTTCGCTGCGCGGGTGGAGCGAAAGGACAATTCGTATTGGACCTCGCGCAGGATTCCAGTGCCTGACGCGCCCTCGACAAGAGCTTCGAGGGCTTCCATGGACAGCGTACGATAGGGTCGGTTCGAACTCATTATGTCTTTCGGGCAGGTGAAAAGGGGGGGTGCAGAAACCTTACCCTTACAGGCGCGATGATCCAGATTTTTTGTTTCCGGTAGAAAGCAGAACTTTCCCGAAAGTCAGAACGGCGCCGGCAAATGCCGGGCATTGGAACCGGTGATCACCTTGCGAATGGCCAAGTGAAAGTCATTCGGCTCGGTCAGGGACCGGGATGGGGAGTCTGCTGTGTTCAACGCAAGGCTGCCGATTGCCGGCCGGGGCGCTTTCGGAATGCGGCGTAGGCGGGGGCGCAGCCTCCACCTCGACGACCAGATTGCTGCGCGATACTTTTCCTGTGTGTGATGGCGCCAGGAGGAAGCAAATAATGAGCAGGTCCAGACGAAAGGCGCAGACGTCGCGTTCGCCCACCGAGATTGACCGGGCTGTCGGTGTGAATATTCGCAAGCTTCGCACGGAACGGAATCTGACGTTGGCGGAGCTGGGGGATGCACTTGGTATAAGCCATCAGCAACTCCAGAAATACGAGACCGGTACCAACCGGCTGAGCGCTGGAATGCTGGCCAAGGTATCGGACGTACTGGGGGGCTCAATCCCTGAATTTTTCGAGCAGGAGACGGATGCGGGCTCGGGCAAGATGTCTGCACTGGAGCAGGCGCGCAAAGACTGCCTTGTCTGGGTGAACCGGACAAAATCGCTCGCGAAGCTGGAGGAAATGGCGAAAGTCCTGAAAGCGCTTTCGGCCTGATATTGCGGTGTCGACTTTCTGGCGCACGGCATGATTTGCAGACGATTGGACTTTATGCTGGTGTTGGCTAACCGGCCTCATTCCGCGCTTTGCTCCTTTTCCGGGATCTTTATTGCTATTTTTTCAAGCCGATAAGTTGTTGAATTTTCAAAACTATTTTTCAGCGTGAATTGCGCTTGTTTTTTCATCCTGTTTTGCGAGTAATTATTCAACGTGTTTTGCGAATGAAAAAATAGCGCTTTTTACGAATAATTATTCGACATGATTTACGAATAAATATACGCTACAAAAAGCGACGAAAAAGGCGTCGAAAACCGGCGCAGAAAACGACAAGCAAACTGGCTTTTAAAATCATGGCAACGGCGCATGAAAAACTTGCAAAGTCCCTGACAGCTCTGAAAGTGCTGCAGGACAAGGGCCGGACGGCGATCAGGACAGATGATCTGTCGCGGACCAATCGTGACCGTCTGGTTGAGGCCGGTTACCTGCAGCCTGTCATGCGCGGCTGGTTCATTCCGAGCCGGCCGGGAGACTTACCGGGCGATACGACGGCCTGGTATGCAGCCTATTGGAATTTTTGCCGCGAATACCTTTCGGTGCGTTTTGGCAAGAATTGGTGCCTGTCACCGCAACAATCGCTTCGTCTCCATGCGGGTGACAAGTCTGCGCCATTGCAGCTGCTCGTCCGGGCGGAAGGGGCAAGCAACAGGGCCGTCGAACTCCTGCATGGATCGACGCTTTATGACATGACGGCAAACCTGCCGGACGAAGAAGACAGAACCGAGATTGACGGGTTGAACGTGTACACGATTGAGGCCGCGCTCGTTCAGGTCCCTGAGGGGTTCTACCAGTCCAACCCCATTGAAGTGACCACCTGCCTTGGCGCTGTAAAGGACGCATCCGGCGTTCTCAGGCTTCTCCTCAAGGGCGGGCATGTTGTGCGGGCCGGAAGACTGGCAGGCGCATTCCGGAGGATCGGACGGGGAGATCTCGCCGATCAGATTGTTTCGACCATGAAAGCAGCCGGGCAGGTTGTGCAGGAAAGTGATCCGTTTGATCCGGCCGACAAGATCCCGGTCCCACTGAAGCAGGTTTCGCCTCAGATCAATCGCATCCGCCTTCTATGGGAGAAAATGCGGGGCCAGATTCCTGATGTCTTTCCGAAGGCCGTTCCGGTGAATGACGCCGATGCCTATATTGCCGGCATGGAGGCCGTGATTGATCAGGACGCCTATCATTCCCTCTCCATCGAAGGCTACCAGGTCAGCGAAGACCTCATAACGAAGATACGGGAAGGAAAATGGGACCCTGACGCAATCGAGGCGGACCGCAGCCAGCGCGATGCGATGGCGGCACGCGGGTATCTCGATGCGTTTGAAAAGGTCAAGGCGTCTGTGCGATGTGTCCTCGAAGGTGAGGCGCCGGGGGCGGTGGCAAACCGTGACCTCCAGGGCTGGTACCAGGCCTTGTTTGGACCGAGTGTAAAGGCGGGTCTGACCCGGGCAGAATTCCTGGCCGGATATCGCAGCCATGTCGTGCACATTCGGGGATCGCGGCATTCGCCTCCATCTCCGGAAGCTGTCCGTGACGCGATGCCGGCATTTCATGACATGTTGTCAGCGGAAGACAATCCGGTGGCCCAGATTGTCCTCGGTCATTTCATTTTCGTCTATATTCATCCGTTTCCGGATGGAAATGGTCGCACGGCCCGCTTCGTCATGAACCTCATGTGTGCTGCGGCGGGGTATCCCTGGCTCATTATCAAGGTCGATCAGCGCGATGCCTATATGGCGGCGTTGGAGAGCGCGAGTGTGGGGCAGGATATTGAGCCCTTCGCCCGGTTTCTCGGGGATTCTCTGAAAGCTCAGATGCAGGAAGCCCCATCGGGCAGTTGAATGGGCCATTGGCGGAACTGGCAGGTGATGTGCTGATTGACTGGGTACGGACCCGATCTGATCCTAGTGCCCCTGCGGGCAGATAATTATGCGAACTTCCAGACGGCCGCTGGTATTCTGAAGATCATCTTCAATCGCCTTCGGGTTTTGGCACTTGAGGTTCGGATCGTAGACAAGGCAAACGAGCTGGTCGACCTGGTCCATTGCCGCATACAGGGTAATATCATCAATCAACTGAGAACGGAGCTTCTTCTGGGTCATCGATTGACCCATGAATTTCGCCTCGATGATGAGGCGTTCCCGTTTGAGATAGAAATCCACCCTGGATGAGCCTCCCGCAACCGAAGGGGCAACTTCTTCAGGCCTGACATCATCAAAATGAAGTTTCAGGATGCCATGGAAGAGATCCTGAACATCATATTCGTCGTTGATTTCAAAAGCCGGGCGTCCGGCATAACGATTTTGCAGGGGTTTGACGAAGAGCGGAAAACGCCTGCACAGCCTGATAACCCTGTCGAGGGTGGAGACATCATCCTGTATGTCGAGCAGTACACGATCAGAAAGCCGCTGCGCCAATACAATAGCCGCAGCGGATTGTGCGGGCGAATTTAAGCGAATTTGTTCTTCCAGTATCAGCTTTGAAAATGCGGTCTCGAGACGAGGCAACAGATCGTAATCGGGCAGATCAAAAGCGAGGATTAAAGCAGAACAGAGCAAAAGCACATCGCTTTGAAGGAGCTCATCCTGACTAAATGGGAACTCCGGCAGGTCCGAGGACGGATCGAGCTTTGCAAGCACAATGATCGCGGCGAGAGCCGTGATGGGTGTCTTGATGTGTCTTGCCTGTAGACCGCTTCGAATGAGTTCTGCAAGCCAGGCTGAATGCGGCCCTCCATTTGGTTCGAGTTCCTGAATACCGCTCATTACACCGAGGAGCTCGACCGGGTCATTGGCGAAATATTGACCATCGCCCGGGAATTGTGATCGACCCTGCAAAGTCTCGAGCGCCTCAGTCCATGCGGATCGTGTCTCGTCGTCAGCTGTTTTCAGGTGAAAACCGTATCCTGCCAGAGCAGGTGCTTGCCGCAAGGTTCTGCTTAAGTCGGCAGGGGCAGACAAAGGGCGTGCTTCAATTTCCTGAAGAGAGTGCCGCCTCGCTATAAAAGCCGCCAGACCGGCAGCTGGGATTTGAGCATTGGGAGCTGCGGAAAGGGCCGAGTTCGCGGCGGCGATAACGCCCGCAAGGGTGGAGGTGTAGAGCGCTGTCACAGAAACCACCGGCTGAATTTCAGCTTGGTTGAAAGCGCCAGTGTCGACCAGCCCGGAATGGCTTTTAGCCGGCCAAGCATTTCCGCAATTCGTTCGGAATATGAGATGGTCACAGGAATGGCGGATGGCAGATACGATCTCCAGGACAGGCTGGTGAATTTGAGGACCTGTTCCGAAAGATAATCGACGTCCGTGAAGCTTGAACCTTGGTGGACACTGACGAGAAGGGGCCGGGGCAGGGGTGTGAGTTCACGTTTTATGAGTGTCCCTGAACTTGTTGCGAGCAGGCGTGTATTGCGGCCCAACCGGACAATTGTTCCGCGGTCAGGAGCATAAACGCCCTTCATGCCGCTCTTCGCCTGGAGGCCCTTTGCGTTTCTATCGATCAGATAGAAGGGATGATCTTCCGTGACTGTCACAAACGCCAGTTCCACATCTTGATCCGCGCCAACTTCACGTGCGCATTCAAATACGATCTTGTCCACATCGATGCCTTTCAGGGGCCGATGGGCGTGGAAGATCAGGCGGACTGTATCACCGCTTTGCCAGTTATTCCTCGCTTTGACATCGCGGAGGACATCCATGACCGACGATCGCAGGGCGTCTGGATAATCGGAATAGGCGCATTCCTTCGATACATTTCCGAGCAGATAATTCCCGTCGCCGCTAAAGACCGTTGTGATGCCAACATGACGTTGCCGCGTTTCGATCCGGCTATCGGAAAGCTCCGTGAAACCCATTCCGATGATGAGTTCATCTGCTACCGTCGGGTCGTGGTGAACCGTCCAGGGAATGCCACCCAATTTGGCATAGAGTGAGATTGCGAGATTGCGCATAGAATAGCCGGCAAAAGCAGGATCCTGGGTGATTGTGGTCATCCGGATTTCCTGAGACGCAATACCGAGAGTCATCAACATGGATTTGGTTTGCAAATAGGGACTTGCTTCACCGCGCAGGTCACTATGCTCTGTCTGAAGCACAACGATGGCCGCGTCGTAATGGGCTTCGCCTTCCAGCTTTTTCCCGATTTGGTCGCAATATGCAGAGGCCACGGCATGGGTGGCTAATCCATTGAGATCCACGGTGCACATGTCGTATTCGAGGCTCGCAAGTCCCATCACCTTAAGAAAGCCTTGTGGAAAGCCTTTATTCGGGGTTCCTAGGCCATTTCTGAATGCGGCCAGGAATTGTTCCACTTTCCCTTTTGTCGCTTTCGGCAACACGACCAGCAGGCGCGGATTGCGTTTGGCATAGGATGTCCGGTCATAGGGTCCATTTTCGGCAAGGCCATCCCAGGCATAACTTGCGACAGGAGCCCCTGAACGGCCAAAGACATAGTCGACTGGTGGAGCTTTGTAGATAGATGGAGTTTCGCCCGTATTGGAAAAGGCGATCCGTTCACCTACAATGGCCTCGATACCGTCACCAAGCGTCACAGACTTCTTGCGTAGGAAAGTTCCCATCAGCTCGACTTGCTGATCGAAGTCGGGTCCAAGTCGATATCTTGATTCTACACGCCCCAGCGCCAAATCGAATTTGCGTTTTGCTCCTCGAAGAATTGCGCTGAGAACAAGAGAAAAGTTCTCTTTCGATCCTTCGAGTTTGACACTGCCGACTTTCATATCCGGACTGTCATAGGACTCGCTCAGTGTGAGATTGCTTCCCTGAATATTGCCAATTCGGCCAAGGTACCTTCGCTGTCCAGGGGCAGGATTGCGCCTGATCACATGTAGCCCCCCGAGCGCGACGCCTTTCGTCTGAAGATCGGGTAGGTGGAGGTCGATATCATAGGCAAGACGTATATTGACGAAGATGCCGATCCTTATTTCGCCATTCTGGGGCTCGTAAATCTTGGCATTGAGCTCATATCGCGGGGTAACCGTGATCCCTGCCAATTCTTTCGGGTTTATTCCCGCCTCGGTCGCGGCTTCGGCGACCAGCTCTGTCTTTTGCGCGAGAAATGTGAAGGGACGGAGTTTTAGCGGGTCGTAATTGGGGAAGACTTCAGCCATCGCGTCTTCCAGGCGTGCTCGCAAAAGCCAGGGATGCTGGCGTGTTTCAAGACTGACTTCCTGTCCATCAAGATTTGGGCCGCCAGAACTCTGTCTGAGATGATAAAGTTTGCCTCCGGTCCAATGAGTGAACCAATGAGGAGATAGCCGGTCGCGTTCAGGCGCAACCTCCTTCGGGTTCGGAAAATCGCGAACGATGGCATCGACACGTTCGGGAAGCGAAACTTCAAAGCCGTTCGTGAAAATTTGGGCCGAGGGGTTTTCGTCTGCCAAACAGGAACTCCGATTTCTAGTATGTTCTCAGTATGCGCTTATCACTTTCTTACCTTAAATTGCCAGTTGGGCGACAATTCCCCAAACTGTGCCGTGCTTCAGGATCAGACTGAATGGGAAAAATGACGTGGGCTGTTTTGCGCCCATGGGGGCCTAGCGCGGGTCTATGGATGCGCAAGATCGTGAATTTTTTGAGCTGGAAAAGATGATCAACTGGAAGACCGCTCAATGGCCAAGCGGACGAAGGCCTCCCCGATGCATCCAGCCTTCAAGCGGATCCCCGCCAGCATAGGGGATGACTTCCACCCTGACCCAATCTCCATCTTGTTCCAGTACGCGCACCAGTTGATCGGGCTGAATTTCGGCGATGATGGCTGCATCGGTATTCTGGGCCGCTCTCAGATTGTAGCGGGCTGTGAGTCGGCGAATGGATGCCAATTCGTCCGCACGGTCTGCGCGTTCCTGTTCCAGAATTGTGCGGACCCCGCGAATTTCGGTTTCCAGTCTGGCATTGTCTTCATGGTTGGGGCTCTGGGAGGCGTACCAAAGTGCAGCAGCGCTTATGACAACCGCCACCCAGTCGGCAGAGATTTCCCTTTGGAGAAGCGGGCGCCGAATGCTTGCGGCATCTGTGAAGCGTGATGCGTAAGCAATTGCTGCCTCCGAGGCGACTTCCTCGGCATTTTCCGTGTCGAGAGTCTGTACGGCATCCAGGGCCTCGCGAAGATCGTCGCCAGCGTCAGGCTCACCGAGCCCCTCATAAGCAAATAGCAATTCGGAGATTGCAGCCCGGCTCGCCATGCGTTCAAGACCGACAATCGCCGCCGCGTTGAAACCGGGTCGACCAAGCAGCTCAGCGAGCTGGCCTGTCTCGAACATTGGGGAAGCGGTCCAGTTGCTGGCAACAATGCGCTCGAATGGCCTGAACTGGTCGGCAATTGCCTGAGTTACCCGTTCGAGGTCACTATACTGTGCACTGAGGGCGAATGATGCCGCGGCCAGCGGTGCGGTGAACCCCTGCATGTCGGCGGCGAATTTGCGAAGTTGCTCCATTGCCAGCGCATCCTTCTGCAGTACCGAGAATGCTGAAAGGGTGGAAGCAGGAAGGGCGAGTGCGGGAAAATTATACTTGGGCAGTGCGAATGATTTGAGAGCAGCCTGCAAACCAGAGGAATTGAGGATCCGCTGTGTCCGTTCCATCTCGGTTTTCATAAGGGGGTCAAGGAATTTGGTTTGAGTGGAGAGCGCGATCTGGCTGACGCTTTCCTCCCATATGCCAAATTCTGAGGCGTACAGGTCCTTAAGCCCTTGTGAGGCGCTGGCTCCCGGCCATTCGTCTGGCTCTGTCTGGAACAAGCCGCGCGCAATGCAAACCTCGCCGAGCTCTCTGCGATTTCGTCAATCTGTGATGCGTCGAGATCTGCAAGGGTTGCCGCGAACTTTTCATCATCTGGTTCGATGATTACGATCTTCAGAATATCCCGGACAAAATCTGTCGCCGGAATTGTGTCGAGCTCCTTCATTTTGGAAAGGGCGCGATGTATCCTTAACGTATTCGGACGCGCCTTTACGGTGCCGATGTGGGGCAGGTCCATCGGCGTCAAAGAGAGAGCTTTGAGATCCATTCGTGAAGTTACCTCTGTGTATTTCCCTGACTGCTCCCCGACTTGCTCTCTATAAATGGCGGGCGCAACCGCAAAGTCCTGAAGGGGCAGATTCCGGTTTGACGTAATGTTGGCTGTCCACTCGAAATTTGGACATCCTTGCTATTTCGAAACGAGTGGCCAGCGCCCCAGTATGTCGTATCGGGATTTTCCAATATGGCTGTGGACAAGTGTCAGGGCTTTGATGGGAAATCTGATCGGATTGATGCGCTCCTCTGGAATATGAGTCTCATCCTAGGCAAGTGTGACGTGGGGCGTTGATGTCGACACAGGGCGGGCTGGAGCTCCGGAAAGCATGGAAAGTGTTCGTTCGATCTCTCGGGAGAGGTTCCTGACGATGGCGGCCGACTCATCGCTTGCTACAAGAACAAAGGGCTTTGCGCGCCGCTTGTTGCGAAACGACAGAGCGCGGTCGAAGACGAGATCGAATTCAACAAACCTGACGGCGCCTCCCGTCAGCGAGGCAAGCTCGATGATTGCTGAAGGCAACACCTCTCCCACGTAGAGTACCGATAGAGAGAGATGCAGGCGGTCGGCGGCGATGGGCTGGGCAACCAGATGAGAATCCCGGCGACACTTGCCAAAACAAGTCGCTATTTCCGGCCATGCAGAGTCAGGAACCATGATGGCGAAGAACAGGCCACGCCCTCTCAAGAGCTGCATGACGTGCAAACTGAAGCGTTGCTGTTGGACCTATTGGCCATGGATGGGATGCGCATGTTTGGGGTCGGCGACTGGGCGAGTCTTTGACCCGAGGCTGGAATCTCATCCAATCCAATGGAATTTATTCACAGGCGAATTGGCAGATTTGACGCTTCAGGAGGAAAGTCTGCGCAGAGATCATCGACCAGAAGAAATTCTCAGTCGGTGAAGCGTGTATGTCTTGCCTTGGAACGGTCAGGTGGTGAGTGCAGCTTCCTGTGGGCATGGAGCAGGACATATCCGTCCGGGTCGGACTAGGTCCTCATTGCATCGATTGTCATATCTCTCCGAGAGATGACGATCTGGCAGCATCTTGCTGTATGCATGTGTCGAGCAGGACTCAGCAACCGAGAAAGCTCATGAGTGCCTTGCGCGGCAAAAAGAATGTCGGAGTTCTGATCGAGCGCTAAGCCGAGCTTGAAATGCGAACTTCGCCATCATTCAGGAAACAAGTCTTTGTAAAGAGCTCTACATCCACTGGGTTAGGGAAGTGTACATCGTCCAGGCTCGGATACTCCCCGCGTCTTGGCGCAAAGGTTCTGTTAATCTGCGAGATGCGGATGACAATGGCACCCGTTGATGCTGCGAACTCGCTCAACGTGACCAGTTGTTCTGCCAAGGCTGGTTTCTTGCGCTGCTGATCCAGAATCTGAAGGTAATCGATGACTATGAGAGCGCCTGGCGGGAACGCAGACATCTTGTTTGCGATATGAGATGCGCTGATGTCGTCAGAGGTATCATAGGTGAACAGGCTCGCGGTCTCGTGCGGCTTTATCCCGACGGCCTCTAACCGCTTTTCCACATCATCTTCATATTCATACAAAGTGAAATAGGCGCTTCTCCGGCCCTGTCTGATGGCCTCCGACATTATTTCAAAAGCCAATGTTGTCTTGCCGTGCTCGCGTCTGGCGCAGAGCAATACGATGTCTCCATTGCAAAGTTGATCGAGAATCCGCTCTGCGGCTATGGCTTGGCTATGGGATGCTGCGAGTTGGCTCCATCTTTGGTACCCCTCACCATGCGCAACGCGATCCAGCGCTTCGTGCAAAGGCAGCCCTTCCTGCTCGGACAAGAATTTTGCCTGACGTTCCAGACGAAATAGTGGAACTGAGAGTTTCATTCATCTCCCTCCTATATCGAGAAACTCGTGCAACCCCTCCTCATGCAGACTCTCGACCAGTGGGAAGATCGGGGATAATCGCCTTGCATGTCGGTTGCTTTCCCATTGGAGGGAGGGAGGCGCAGGCAGCGCCAAGGAAAAGCTAACTCTGTTTGGGGGTGCGTTCAACAATCAGCATCGCCATGGATGTCCGGTTTGTCAGACCAGAGCGCACCGATTGACGCCGTTGGACTGGTTCAGAACTCACTTGTCCAGCTCCTGCTTTGTTTGAATGAGCAAAACTTGCGGGAAATATGGGGAGATCGAACCTGGGCTTTGAAGTCGAACTGGTCAGACTGGCGGAAAAAGATCGTGACTGAACGGATGTGTGATCTTCAGGAGTTCGGCCCGCCGGTAGTCGAGAGACCCGCCATCTCCATACTCCGGCCGGGACGTGGTATGCCCCATGAGAAGGCACCGTAATCCGTAATCCAGCCCCGCCTCCTGCATGCGCTTTTCGAAGGCGTGGCGGAAGGAGTAAATTCTATGCTGGCTTGAGGGCAGGAGTTTTCGTGTCCTGAAGGCCGACATCAGAAAGGCGGACAGATTGTCAGGTTTGTCGCGGTATTTCGGAAAACCGTTGGGTGCCCGTTTCATCGCCTCGAGAGACACGCCTACAAGCGGAATGTCCCGGATCGAAGATCGGGTCTTTATTTCGCGATCTGTTGTGGGCTGGATGGAAATATAGGGGACGGGTGCGTCCAGGTGAATGTGCTCCGGCAGCAGGTTTGCGATCTCACTCGGTCGGCACCCCGTTTCCACGAGCGCGAAAATGATCAGGCGGGCTTCCTCGTTGATGGCATCGAACATGCCGGGCGCCAGAATCTTTTCTCTGACAAACGCATTTTCGAAGGCGGCCACCTTGGCGACGGCCTGCTCCTTGAATGACAGGTTTCGAAATGGATTTGGGCGGTCCTCTTCACCGATATGGGTGAAGTAGGCCCGATAGAGCAGCCGAAGATTGCCGAGATCTCGGTTGGCTGTGTTGGCGCCTTTACGTTTGCCTTTGGATTTGGATGGTTTCAGGCGATCGGCCCACCAATTGTAGAACTGAAGGGCATCGTCCCGGGTGATGTCGGTCATGGCCTTGTCCCCAACGAGCTCTACGAAATAGCTGATTGCGCGGAACTTGATCTTTTTCCAAAGTTTTTTCTGGCTTTCGGATTTCGACAAAAGGTCACCGAGAGCGATTTCATCGCAATAGATCTCAAAGGCCTGTGTCACGGTCACCGGAGGTGGCGTGGCGCCGCCGAGCAGGGCTTCCACGCGGGCCTCTCCCTCGGGCTTTGGCGAACTGCCGAGGCCCCTGGCAATCGTTTCGAGCCGGTTGACCAGTTCTTCCACTGGTGTTTCCTCTTGGACGAGGGAACCGAGTGGCCGATAGGCAAATCCATGTGCGGCTGCCCGCTCGCAAGCGGATCGATACCGGCGTTCGAGTGCCTGACGGAGGCGGGCATCCCCGGCAATATCTCCGTTCAGCATGCTGATGGAAAGCGACGCCCAATAGTCTTCATCTGCGGTAGCCATGGCGTCCCGGCGGGCCCGGGCAACCTCTATGCGGGAAGTATCGAGGGAAATTCTGATTTGCCCTCTTGAATCCAGCTGGGAAAAGCGAGCCGGAACGCGCCGGACATAGTGCCAGCGCTGTCCTCGTTTCTGCAGAAACCGATCTTCCCCGCGCATGGTCCCCACCGCATTGATGCACAATTGTTACACAAATTGTGTAACAATTGAAATGGGCCAGCAAAAGAAATCCCGCAACACCTTGTTTATGCGGTGTTATTTGTAATTATTTTTCGAAAATTGGAGCGGGTGAAGGGAATCGAACCCTCGTATTCAGCTTGGGAATATTGTTGCGAGGCCCGACAATCATTATCACTCAGTGGGCAGAGTGGCTTTACAGTGCTGTAGTACCTCGTCCGCCCAAGCCTGCAGCGCGGTCTTCTTTTCTTCGTCATACGAATGCAGTTCATAGATCTGCGTCACTCCGCTTTCCACGTGCCCAAGTATCTTTGAGACGACCAGCCTCTGGAAGCCAAGTCTGGCAATATGCGTTCCAGCTGTTCTGCGTAGGTCGTGATAGCGCCATTCGTCCATCGGGGCAGCTTCGTCGAGGCGCTGTTTCAGTTTCGAGTACCCCGAGAATGTGCTTCGTCCATCATGTGTGAAAACGATGTCTTCGTCTCCTTGGCGGGGAAGATCGTTGATAAGTTCGAGAAGCTGGCGTGGAAGAGGGATCGAATGGGTTCTGTCACCTTTCATCTTCTCCCGGGGAATGGTCCAGACACCGCTCGCTATATTGGATCGCCGCATCGTTGCTACGGTCTCTCGCCGTTGGCCGGTAAGGAGCAGAGTCTTCACAAAGGCTGCCTGGATGGGGTGAACGGTATCGAGTGCTGACCAGAGCGATTTGATTTCGGCCATCGATAGGAACCGCGTCCGCTGCTTTTCCTTCGAAGGCGCTTTCAAGCCGTAACATGGACTCATATCCATGACGCCTCGCTCAACTGCCCAGTTGAAGAGTTTTCTGACGACGGCGAGATTTCGGTTCGCATGGATAGGCGTACCGTCGTCGACCATATCATCGAGCATGGCACGCACTTCGCGTTTGTTGATGGTGACGGGGTCGCGTCCCTTGAAGCGCTTGGCGAAGTTCTTCAGCGCATTGCGGTATTGCATTTGCGTCTTAGGCTTCAGGCTCGGCAAATGTCGGCGCTCGAACTCTTCAATAAGTGCCTCGATGGTTTTGGGCGCGGTCGGCGCTGTGCTCCTCGGATCGATGCCGCCCATTGCGCTTTCCAGGACTTCGCGCGCCTTGTCTCTCGCATCGGCAAGAGGCAGAGCAGGGTACTTGCCAAGGGTCACTCGGATCTTTTGTCGGCCGAGGCGGGTCACAACGAAGTAGCTCTTCACACCTCGACCCGTGACGCGGACACCAAAGCCCGGTAGGACGTTGTCCCACAGCTCGATCCGTTTTTGGTCGGCAGGAATGTCATGCTGTTTGGACAGTGTGCGATCGGTAATTCTGACGCGCGACATTGATCCATTCTCCCTTCTTGATCGTCGATTTGGGGTTCCTGTGGGGTTCCACTGGGGTTCCAAAATCGATGAAATTCGACGCAACAAGATGCTACGGAATGAGCGGCAGATCGTCCATAGTGAATTGTATTTATTGGGGAATTGGAACGCATTGAAACCGCATGAAACATGGCTTCAAAGGGTTTTGTAATCAGAGGGTCGCGGGTTCGCGTCCTGCAGCCGGCACCATAGGAAACAAGGGATTAGGTCCCGTCTGGCTCCTCAAAATGCCCAAAAGTGAGTTGAAGGCTCTGTTGGCCTCCGCCTCAGGCGTGTCCATCACTGTCTCATGGTCGGGCGAGAAGATCAGAGATGCCTGGCCGCGCGTTTCCGATGGCGCCGGGGCTTTGTCAGGAACGCGTACGCGCCAACAAGCCCAAGCACAGTCAGGCTCAGGCCGATGATTGCGAGCACCAGGTCATAGATGCGCGCGCTATAGCCTTCGCCCAACCGGCCGGAATGGATAGGATAGAAGGCGTTGAATGCCTGCGTGCCCGGAGTGGCTGACAGGGCGTTCGTAACCGAGAGAATGGTCGCGGTCGCCGGGTCCGCTGAGATATAGGTGCGGCCGTTCGGCTGCCACTCTGCGGGTTGGCGCATGCGGATACGGACAGCGTCTCCTTGCCCGGATGCCATTGTCACGCCGCGAATGGTTGCATCCGGAAACTCGTCCTGAGCCGTTTGGAAAAGCGCGAGCCAGTCCGTCTCGCTCGTGTCCACTGCCGTCGCCATTCTGAGGGGCGCAGGAGATGTCCGGCCCGCCAGCATCAGCGCCTTCGCCGCATCCGGGAAAATCATGCCCGCGCCGGTCAGGGCCATCACAATCAGGGGCAGAGCGGCAAGGATGCCGAGATTGCGGTGGCTGGAGAGGAGGTCCCTCCGTTTCGTCGAGCGAGGCAGGACCCGGGTCCCGAGCGACCGGCGCGCCGGCCAGAGAGCATACAGTCCTGACAGGATGAGGCCGAACAGACAGAGCCCGGCGATGCCAACCAAGATCTCGCCCGTCTCCCCCATCAGCAGATAATGGTGCAATTCGAACACCCACTCTTCCGGCCGTGCATCGCCATGCCTGCGCGTGAGTTCTGTGCCGGCACTGTCCAGATAGGCCGACTCACCCGTGTTGAGACGCACACGGAGCAGCCCCAGATCCGGAGCAGGAAACCGAAGCGACCGGATCGCGCTTGCGCCATATAGCGCTTCGGCCTGCTCGGTGAGAGCGGCAACCTTCGCCGGATCAGCCGGCACCACTTGCCGGGCCTGCGGAAAGCTTGCGCGCAGGTAATCGTCCTTGAAGACCAGCAGCAAACCGCTGATCCCCATCACTGCCAGCAGGAGGCTCAGCCCGGCCCCCGACCAGGCATGTATGGTGCGGATGATCATGCCCGCGCGCATGCCGTCAGAGCTTGGCCTTTATCGACAGGACCAGAAGCCGCGGATCGCCCGGGAAGATTCTCGTGTCTCTCGTTCCGCCCGTATAATAGGTTGCATCGGTAATGTTCTCGATGCTGAGCGCGACGCGGTACCGCTCGGCCTCGTAATAGAAGCCGAGGTCCAGCCGCGTATACCCCGGCAGCTCTACCTGCGTGGCAGGCGATGCATTGGTCACGCGGTCCGACTCGTAATTCACGCCGATTGAGGCGCCCACCGTTCCGTTCCACACTTCGCGAGGCAGGTTGTAGCGCGTCCAGAAGAAGGCATCGTGTACGGGGGCGAAGGCGTTGCGCTGGCCGATCAGAGTTTCGTCCGGGCTCTGCGAGATCACCGAGTCTGTGTAGGCATAGCCAAACCGGATCTGCCAGTTTTCCAGCGGAAGGGCCTGCATTTCGAACTCGGCGCCCTGGCTTTCCAGGCCCCCAAGCAGTTGCAGGTCGCCGTTGATATTGGTCTCGACGATATTGGTCTTCTCGATATCGAACGCGGCAAGGGTCAGGTTCAGCCGCTCTTCGAACAGGGTGGCCTTTATGCCAGCCTCTGTCTGTTCACCTTTTTCCGGATCGAAGGGGTTGCCGTTTGCATCCCGGTTTTGGACTGAATTGGGATTGAAGGATTCCGTGTAGCTCGCATAGAGCGAAAGAACGTCATTAGGCCGGATCACGACACCGCCCTGCGGCAGGAACACGTCGCTGGTCTGGTCGTCGGTGAAGCCACTAACCTGTTCGGTGAAATCGACATCCTGCCGGTCATAACGCCCGCCTACCATGACCGACAGCCAGTCGGTCAGGTTCGCAACATCCTGGATATAGGCGCCATAGTTCAGATAGTCGGTGATCCGGTCAGTGCCGGCCGTGATCGCCACGGGCTCGCCCACCCCGAATTGCGGATCGAGGATCGAGATGTTCGGTTTGATGACCGAGCCGAACCGGATGCGCTCGTAATCTGCCTGCTCAAACCCGCCATTTATGCCTGCAAGCAAATTGTGGTGCACAGATCCGGTATCGAATGTGTGGGACACGTTGAGGTCCACGAAATGATATTCGCGCTTATTGAGCTGGTGACGGTCGCGCCGGCGCAATGTTGCGTCTTTGAGATCCGGCGCATCGTTCACACGATTGTTCTCGTAGAGTTTGCGCTCGTCTTCGTGGAACACGCTGCGGAGATTGAGGTGGAGGCTCGTATCTTCCGACAGGTCCCAGTTCACGCGGGCGAAGGCGACAAGGCCCTCGTCATTGTCGAAATCGCCATCCTCCTGATAGCGCACATTGATCGGTGCGGTCTGGTTGATGTCGTTGTTCACGGCGGCGAGGCCATCATCCGCGTCGCCGTCTTCCTTCACGTATTCAAGCCCGAAAGTGGCTTCCGCATCCGGGCTGAAGCGGTAGGTGAGAGAGGGAAAGAGGTAGAGATTATCGGAGCTGACCCCGTTGCGGAAAGAGTCTTCGGTCTCCACACGGGCAATAAACCGGTAAAGCCATTTGCTGTCGCTGGTCAGGCTGCCGGTCGAGTCGAAGGTGAGGCTGGCGCCCGTGTCATCGCCGAATTCAGATGTCTCGCCGGCATAACTACGCGTCGTGAGGTAGAGCGTGTTGCTGGCCTCTTCTTCCGGCTGCTTGGTCACGATGTTGACGAGGCCGCCCGGCTCCATCAGCCCATAGAGCACTGAGGCAGGGCCCTTCACCACTTCCACGCGCTCGATATTGGCCGACGTCGGCGAGCCGAAGCGGGAGGCGAGGCCGGGCAGGCCGTTGATCTGCACATTCTGCAGGCTCGCCGACAGGCCGCGCAGCGTGAAGCTGTTGGCATTGGTGCCGGACTGGCTGAGGCCCAGCGTGTAGGGATAGGCGTCGGCAAGCCGTTCGGAATGGAGGTCTTCCAGGAAAGTCTCGTTCAGCATGGTCACGCTGAGCGGCGTGTCCATCAGGTCCAGATTGGTCTTCGTCGCGGTTTCCGAAAGACGCATATAGGGAACCTGCTCGCCGGTCACGACCACGGTGTCCAGGATCTGTTGCTCATCCGGGGCAGGCTCAGACTCGCTGGCCTGAGGGGCGGCCCAGGCTGGCGCTGCCGCCAGCAGGATCAGCGCGCTGCAGGTTCCCGGGTGTTTCAGAAGGTTGATCATAAGGCCCCCAAGGTTTGATAATCATTCTCAATTGCGGTGCCTTACATGCCTCGCTTTGGCATTGCAATTAAAAATCATTCTCATTGTTGGTTTTTATAGACGCGTTCCGGGAAACGCGTGCCGTGTTCCAATTCCGGCACGCAAAGATCGGCCCGCAGTGGTCTGGCGAATTCTGTTTATGCTGGATTGAAGCTGTTCTGCATGAAGCTGGCGAATGCCTGAGCCGGAGGCGTCAGCTCAGTCGACCGGAGGGACATAAGAGCAACTTCCCTCCGGATACTCGGGTCAGCCAGACCTTCCCCAAGTCAGGCAGCCCGAAGTCTAAAATATCTGACGACGGACAGTCTGACACCACTTGCCGATAAAATGTATGCGTCCCGTAGAAATATACATATAGATCTTATTTAGGTTGTTTTTTCTTGGGGTAGCCGTGATGCCGTGGCACGCTAACTGGAAAGGGCGTGATTCATGGATTTTATTCGGATTGGCACACTCTCGATTGCCGTGGCTCTATTGCTGAGCGGGTGTGAGCGGTCTTCCAAAGGGAAGGAGCGCGCCGCTATCGAAGCCTACCATATTTGTATTGGGGACCTTCGGCTGACCATTCCCAGCGAAGAGGCGATTCAATTCGGGGCGGATGGGCGCTGGCTGTTGAACCAGAGAAATTCTGAGCTCACTGTCGACACGTTCGGCTGGACGTCAAAACATGAATTTGCGGTTCAGGCCCCAGACGGGAGCGAGCTTGTCGGGTCTTTCTTCATGGAGGCAGTTGAAGGCGAGGGGGAGAGCGGGCGACAAGAGGAGACCGCAGCACAGAAAGCGGAACGACTGGCAAATTCGTCAGCTCTGCAGATTGGCGAATTCCTTGGAAAGCCAGCCTACTTTACGGTCAGCGAGCTGGCTCTGCCGGGATATGATCATAAAATCCGTAAGACGTCGACGTTCAGAAAAATTACTGATCGTGTTGAGATGAGCATGCTACTGGACAGCAGGAAGATCACCAGGGACCAGGTGCCGGAATTCCTCGCGGGGATGGAAGAGGCGCTCATCCGCTGGTCGTCAGGACAAGTGCTGAACGAGCCTGATGGGAATCCATCATGCCCACCTTCATCGAATTAGTCGACAGGAGAGAACTCTGTTTGCTTTTGCCCAGAACGAAACAGAGCAAATTGAGGCTGCGCGGGACGCAGGACACTACCATGTCGGCATTGTCAGGGCGAATGGCCTTGAGGCGTAAGGCAGGGGCATTTCGCCTTGGAAAATAACAAAGTCGCCGTTTCGCGACTTCAAGACCTCAGCCGAGATCATCCAACTCGTGGTAATGGTGCACATCAGATTTCCGCTGTCATTGCGCAATGTGGAAGACCTGCTCCACGAAAAACGGAGACTCGTTCGAATTCGTCTGACACCACCGGCAGTCGCGAGTTGGGACCACTCGTGTGACGCAGGTGCGAGGCGTCCACAGTCGAAGTGATCCTTGAAGAACGCGCTGACATGTGGCCGCGTGCCACACTTGCGGGCATATCGTTCCTGTGGCCCATCATGCCCTCCATGATGGGGTATAGAACCGCACGTTCCCGGCTTATGTCGTTGCTTTGCGCTCTGGCGCTGGTGGCGATGGTCGTGCGTGGGCTGATTCCATCTGGCTATATGCTGGCCTCTGCCGAGCAACCTGGCCAGTTCGTGAACATCGTCATCTGCCATGGAGACGGGGCCGGTAATGCACCGGCGGTTCTGGACTTGAAGACGGGCAAGCTTGTCGATCCCGCCGATCGGGATGGCAAGCCAGACCCAGGCAAGAGCAGTTCCTGTCCCTACGCGATGACGGCGCACTTTGCGCTGCCGGAGTTGGTTGGACCGGTTTCGTACCCGGTGCAGACTGATATTTCCTTCAGGCCCACCCTTACTTCTACTGTCCCTGGACGCGGTCTCGCCGCGCCACCACCTCCTGCCCGCGGACCACCTCAGACAATCTGATTTCCTTCGCATGCGCCCGCATGAGGTGGGCGGACTTTGTTCTGGTGAAAAGCCGGGACGATTGGAATTGGATCGTTGTCGATGAACAAGAAACTGAAAGAAGCCCCGACGGGGCAGCAGGGGCAGGTCGCCCCTTACGAACTGCGTATGTGGCGTCTCGTAAATACGCTCCTTGCACTGGCGCTTGGCTTTGCCCTTTTGGGTGTAAAAGGCGGGGTCATTGCTGGCGCGATAAGTGCCGTCATTTTTGTGCGGCCCGAAATCTGGCCTCCGGTAGCGCGCTTACTCGCAGGACAGAGGCGTTCGTGAGTGCACATGCGCCGGGTTTAGGCAGCGGCCTCGAGTGGTTCTAAGTGACGGTGACGCCGAACCTGTCCCGAACCTGGGACACCGATCGTATCATACTCGCATGCTTCTTAATCGCAGCGGGTCTCTTCGGGGCCTTCACGGCGAGCTTCGGAGCGTGGCCGGTTGCGATGGCAATGCGTGGTTCCCTGATCACGGCTTGCCCCCATCAACGCTGAGGAAAACAAGATGACGTCACATCAATCCAGGAGTCTGTCTGCAAGCCTGCTTCTAGGCTTGATATCGACCGGCTGTGCCACGCCCCCGGCACAGGAACCACGCTATTCCGAGGTCGAAATTCCGTTCGAACTGTCAGCGAACGGCCAGATTCTAAAATGTGGTGAGACGGTTTCCGACATCGGGGCGACCGGAGCGAAATTGAGTCTCCAGGACGCCCGGATATATGTCAGCAATATCCGGCTTCTCTCTCCGGATGGTCGTGAGACACCGCTCGAGCTCGTCCAGGATGGTATGTGGCAGCGTGCCGGACTGGCCCTCCTCGATTTCGAAGATGCGAGCGGCGCCTGCAACGGCAATCCGGTCACCAACACATCAGTCAGGGGGCGTGTGCCGGATAGAAAATATAGCGGACTGGCCTTCGACATCGGCGTGCCGGAATCCATGAATCATCAGGACCCGACACTCGCGGCTCCTCCGCTCAATCAGTCTGCGCTCAGCTGGCCCTGGCGGTTCGGTTACAAGCACACAACGATCGATCTTGAGACATCAAGTGCGGCGGGCAGCGCTGAAGCGTCGGGCTTTTCAATTCACCTCGGGGCAACGCATTGCCAAGACGGCCCGATCATGACGGCACCTTCCACAGCGTGTGAGCGGCAAAACCGACCTGCAATCGAGCTAATGGATTTCGACCCCTCCACGCAGAGCGTCGTGATCGATCTTGGTGCTCTTCTTGCCGACACGGACATCACGGTGAATGACCCGGGCACGGCATCCGGCTGCATGTCGGGTGCGGACGACAAGGATTGTGCGGGAATCTTCAGGCATGCGGGCCTGAAAGACGAGCCGCAGTCCTTTGTCCACGGAGAATTGCGGTGAAGCGTATCATCTCAGGAGCGATTGCAGCAGGCTGCGCGGGGCTGGGGCTTTTTGCAGCAGCTCCCGGCAAGGCCGAGACGCCGCTCGCCGGGAAGCTCGCGCCGATCGGCGCCTATCAGAAGAGCAAGTTCGATTTCGGATTGCCGGCCTGGATGCCGGCACCGCTCGAACCGGCGGCCAACCCGACAACGCCCGAAAAGGTGGAGCTGGGCCGCTACCTTTTCTATGATACGCGCCTCTCTCGGAACCAGACGCTGTCCTGCGCATCCTGTCATGAACAGGCGCGGGCGTTCACAGATGGGCGGAAGGCCTCGCCGGGCGTCACGGGCGACCTCACGACCCGCAATGCGATGACGTTGGCAAACTCGGCCTATGCGCCAACCCTGACCTGGGCAAACCCATTGATGCACTCGATGGAGCAGCAGGCGCTGGTCCCGCTGCTGGGAGAGGCTCCAGTCGAGATGGGCATGGCGGGCCTTGATGACGAAATGATAGCACGGCTGTCGGCCGAACCCATCTACCCGGATCTCTTCCGCAAGGCATTTCCCGATGTCGACGGAGAGATTTCACTGGCGACTGTGACGCGCGCGCTCGCTGCTTTTGAACGCACCCTGATTTCTGCAAAGTCTCCCTATGACAGATACCGATATGAGGGAGATATCGATGCTGTCTCAGATGCCGTTATACGGGGCGAGGCGATGTTCTTTTCCGAGCGCCTTGAATGTCACCATTGCCACAACGGGATTAACTTCAACGACACGGTTTTTCACGAACGGGACCCGAACGGTCAGCGCGCGTTTCACAATACCGGCCTTTACAACGTCGATGGAGAGGGGGCGTATCCGCGGACTGACACCGGTGTGATGGACATTACCGGCCGTCCTGAAGACATGGGCCGGTTCAAAGCGCCGACGCTCCGCAATGTCGCGCTGACAGCGCCATATATGCACGATGGAACCATCGCGACTCTTGACGAGGTGATCGATCACTATGCGGCGGGCGGACGAACGATTCTGGATGGGCCGAATGCTGGCGTCGGGCACGATAATCCACTGAAGAGTTCCTTTGTGCCGGGGTTCACCCTCTCACCGCAGGAACGGGCAGACCTGATCGCGTTCCTGCAATCACTGACAGATGAATCCTTTATCTCCGACCCGCGTTTTTCCAATCCGTGGACTGATAATAAGGTGACGCCATGAATCTCCGATGCCTGCCTGTTGTTGCAGGCTTGGTCCTGATCGTCGGGACAGCCGCTGCCCACACCGGGCTCGAACGCACCGCGCCTTCGAGCGGCTCCATTCTCAGCGCGTCGCCAGAACAAATAGAACTGGAGTTCGAGCAGGAAGTCCGGTTGACGTCAGTCCGGATGGAAATGCCCGATGGATCGGGTCGTAAGCTTTCGTTCTCACCGGCGAAGAAATCGCGTGAGTTCCGGACCGAAGCGCCCGGATTGGCCGCCGGTCGCAGCAGCATCCATTGGACGGCCCTGTCACCTGACGGGCACGTGGTCGACGGCATGATCATTCTGGTCCTGCGTCCTGACTCGTCGGTGGCGAACCAAGCGCCTGAGCACGACAATGGGAGCCATGATCACTGAATGCTGATCTTGGCGATTTTCTTCAAAACAGCACTTCTTCTCGGTTTGATGGGTGGGGCGGGTTTGGCCATCGCGCGAACGACGATGCCGGTCCATGACGTGTGGAAGCAGAATAGGCTAAGGTCTGTGCAGCGTCTGGGGCTCGTCCTCGCGCTGGTCGGTGCCGCGGGCGGCGTGTTCGTCTTGGCCTTGCGCCTGGGTGCGGCTGACGATCCTGGGCTCTGGTTGCTGGCGGCTTCATCTCCTCCGGCGCGCGCCGCGACGCTTGTTGTCGTGGGCGCCGGTCTTGGACTGGCCGTGCTCCGGCTGGATCTTGCGGGGGCCGTTCTGATGGTGCTGGCATCCGGGATTTCAGGACATGCAAGTGTTGTGTCGCCGATCTGCGCTGCGCTCATTGTGATCCATCTCGCTGCAGCGTGTTGGTGGACCGGCGGATTGCTATTGCTTCTGGAATCGGTCGGGCAGGGGGCGCGTTTCACCGACTTGCTCAGAAGGTTCAGCGGACTTGCGCCCGCTGCGATCCTTGCGCTGGTCGCAGCCGCAGGGCTCGCCGTTGTTCTCCTGCTTGGAGCATCCATACTGTCGGTTCACTCCGGCTATATCCGCCTGCTGGTCTTCAAGCTGGTCCTGGTCGTGGTGGCGCTCGCGATTGCCCTTTGGAATCGCGTGCACCTCACCACAAGAGTTTACAAAGGCGATCCTGTTGCCGTCCGGGTTCTGCACAAAACAATGAGGGTTGAACTGGTCCTCATCGCCGCTGCAACGATTGCTGCGGGGGCTCTCAGCACAGGGCTCGCACCGCCGTCGCACCACACCGCACTCACCGATACCAGCCAGTTCGCCTCACGCGAAGACCTTCGTATCCGTTCGCCAGTCATTCGAGTTCATCAATAAGGGGTATGCAGATGATATTCGCTTCGTCCAGCCGCCGAGTCTCTCTGCTCGGGGCCACCGCCATGACTGTTCTGGTCCATGGCTTGCCTGCATTTGCAGAAGAGGCGCCTGACCGCCTCGATACGATTGTCGTGGTTGCAACACGCACCCAGGAACCACTTGCCGATGTTGCTGCCCCGGTCGCCGTCGTCGATGCCGCAGACCTTGCCGCACGCCAGTCCCTTGATTTCAAGGACGCGCTGGAGAGAGTTCCGGGCGTTGAGTTCTTCGGCGGGCCGCGGCCGCAGGCAGAGCTGCCTGCCATCCGAGGGGCGACCGGAAAGCAACTCGTTATCCTGTTGGATGGGGCCCGCCAGAATGCTGCGCCGGGCTTCAGTTCACCGATCGTGCTTGACCCCTTCTTCCTGTCGGACATACAGGTGCTGAAGGGCGCCTCGTCAGCGCTCTATGGGGCCGGCGGGATCGGTGGGACGCTATCCTTTCAGACGCTCTCCGCCTCAGATTTGCTGGCGAATGACGAGACGTTCGGCGCCGACGCGCGGATAGATTATCAGAGCGCGGCGCAGGACTATCGTGGCGCTGTTCGGGCCTATGGCCGTCAGGGCGCGCTCGATGGAATGGCTGGACTTTCCTATCGCGAATGGGGCCCCATCGAGCAGGGCGGTGGCCGGATCCTGAAGCCAGGCGACGGAGATGCGACGAGCGCCATCCTGAAAGGTGGTTGGCAGGCGAACGACCGCTTGCGCGTCTTTGCATCGCACCAGCTCCACCGATCGCAGGACTTCCGCCCGAACAACCCGCAGGCGGATGCAACATTCCCTTACATCCAGAACAACCGGATCGAACTTGACACCAGCACCATTGGCGTGCGGGGTGAAACGGCGGAGGGTATCGAGGATCTCTCGGTCACGCTGTACCTGAACAAATATGTAATCGGCGCAGACGAAAATCCAGCGGAAAGTCTGGATGCGACGTTTACGGAAACAGAGACGCTGGGTCTGACTGGTGCCAAAACACTCCGGTTCGACACAGGCGCAATCGCGCATCAGCTGACAATCGGCGGTGACGCTTATCAGGACGACATTACGTCCCGGTCAGGCGGCGAGCCGGACACTGTGTCTCCGGACGGCAAGCAATCTGTAAAAGGCCTTTTTGTCCGGGACGAGATGGCGCTCACTTCCTGGATGACCGTGTCGCCCGCCCTGCGGTACGACTCTTACGAAACATCGGTCGAGTCCGGCGTGGCACCGGATTCATCTGACGAACGTCTCTCTCCGCAGATCACCTTGGCTGTGCGGCCTGCCAACGGATTTCTAATGCATGCGACCTATGGTGAAGCGTTTCGTGCACCGACGATTTCGGAGATGTTCCAGTCTTTGGATGGTGCGCAGTGGTTTGCAAACTTCCGGCCCAATCCGGACCTGGAGCCGGAAATCGCCCGGGAATTTAACATCGGAGCCTCCTGGGTCGCTGAAGATGTCATTGCCGGAGGTGACCTCACCCTTCGCGCCGATACATTCAGTGCCAGAGTGGAGAACCTCATCACCAGCAAGGTGGTTGGCTTCTTCTTCAATCCCTTTCTGAAGCAGAACCGGCCGATCCTTCAGTCGGCAAACGTGGGTGAGGCCGAGCGCGAAGGTTTCGAAGTCGATGCAAGGCTCGAGTTTGATTCATTCGCTCTCAATGCAGCTTACGGGCAGATCCGGTCCGAAGACGCCAATTCCGGTGCCAATCTGTTTGCACCACCTGACAAATGGACGTTCGGTCTGAATTATGATGTCGCTCCCTCCATCAATTTGCGCTGGCGGTCGGCTTTCGTCGAGGCGCAGGACTATGATTCCGAGCCACTTCGCCAGCGGGATAGCTACAATGTACATGACGTTTTTGTGAGTTGGACACCGAACAATGCCGACTGGCGCATCGATCTTGGTGTGACAAACATCTTCGATAACGAATACATCGTTTACAAACAATCGACTGCATATATCGAGACTTATGAAGAGGGACGCTCCTTGCGGATCGGCCTCCAGAAATCGTTCTGACCAGTGAGGTGAGCAGCGTTCGGTCAGATCAGGACGCTGCTCACCCCAATCTCCTGATTCTCTCAGGGACGTATAATACGAAGCGGTTCGGCATTGGGGCGATCGGTTCAGTGCCCATTTTGCACACGGGGTCCGCAGATGCCGATCTGAACGATAGAGGCGATCGCCGCAATGGCAGTGGCACCTGGACGAAGTTTTCGTGATTGTCCGTGAGAAGACTAACTATTTGGGTGGGACATCGACCATGAGGGCGAAGTTCTCGAGTCCTTCGTCGCGAAGACCTAGGATAAGGCTTTCGCATTGAAATTACTCAAGAAAGCAATGATTGGATATGTCAATCCACATATCGTGGTGATGGATAGATGCTCGTCCTATCTGGTCGCGATGAAGGCGATTGGGAATGTCTCGCGCGAGGAGCATGGCCGGCATTTGAGGAACCGCACCGAAAGCTCACACTTGCCGTTCCGCAGGCGAGAGCGGGCGATGTCTCGTAGTCCGGGGAATGCGAAGTCTTCAGGAATTCGCTTTAATCCATTCGTCTGTGTGCAATCACTTCAATCATCAAAGCAATATCGACAGCAGGGGCAGGTTCAAATCGCCACGTGACACCGTTCTTCCTGAATGGTGCGAGTTGGTCGCGGCCAGAGACTTGCTCATCCGCGAAAAGCGGAGACAGGTTCGAGTTAGCCTGACGGCACCGCGCCTGTTGTTCGAGATCATGTGTTGTGCGGGATCCGGAAGGTCCTATCCGGAGGGGACAGGACCTTCCGGGCGCCTGAAGTCAATCGCGTACGATATCCATCTCGTCGAACAGTCGTGAAGCTCCGTCAACTTTGTCCATGACCCAGAGCATGTAGCGTGTGTCGACATGGATCGTCCTGGTGGTGCGCGGATCGAAATCCCAATCGGAGTTCACGCTTTCGATCGTCCCGTCGAAGAGCAAGCCAACGAGCTCGCCTTTTGCATTGAGGGTGGGGGAGCCGGAATTGCCGCCGGTAGAGTCGAGATCTGACAGAAAGTTCACCGGGACCGAGCCGATTGAGCTGAGCTCATATTGGCCATAGTCTTTCGCCGCGATCATGTCGAGCTCGCGTTGGGGGGCATTGAAGGGGGCTACGCCGGTGTTCTTGGCAACAATGCCTTCCAGTGTCGTAAAGGGTGTGTAGATCAGACCATCCTGCGGCGAACCTCCTTGCACGGTTCCATAGGTGACACGCAGAGTGGAGTTTGCGTCCGGATAAACGGCAAGTCCCTGGCTGGCCTGCCAGTCGATAATCGCCTGCATATAATCCGGGTACAGCTCGGCCATACGGCCAGAACGATCCTTGTCGGCTTCTTCGAGCGCCATGTCATGATCATAGAGCGCAACAGCGAGTTCGATGAACGGGTCTTCGCTGCGCTCAAAGAATGCAGGGTCCTTGTCCATCAGGGAGAGGCGGTATTCCAGATCGTCAAGCTTGGTCTTGGCATAGAAGCTGTCGAGCTGGGTGGAGACCGACTTTGCATTCCAGGTCTTAGGCAGGTCCAGGTCTGCATCAAAAGCAGCGACGTGTTGGTCTGCCGGGGTGTCTACGTAGTCCTGAAGAAACAGCATCCATTCCGCCTTGTCGACCGCCGGGTCGAAGCGGCGATCGAGTGCCTCCAGGCCTTCGCGGAACAAGGTCAGGTCACGGTCCTGATAGCCGCGTTCACGTTCGGAATTCGGCTTTTGGCGCTCCCTTGAGAGCCGGTAGAGGCGTTGAGCGACGGAAAGGAGTTGGGAGCGCTGGGCGTTTGTATAGGCCCAGTTCTCACGGCGGGAGACAGCAGATTCTTCAACCAATGCATCCAGCGCGCTAAGAGCGGCAGCATACTGCGTATCGTCGTTCTGAGCCGCAATCCATGCATTCAAAGCAGCTTCACGGTCGGCCCGGCGCGCAACGAGTCCGACACGGCGAGCCCCTTCGATCTGACCGCCGAGGTTCTTCATATAGTTGTTGAGACTAGCCAGACGGGCCTCGTACTTGATCCGCGCGTCGGATCCTTCCGGAGCCGCGGTTTCAATTGTTGAGATCCATTCTTTGAGCAGGGCTTCAAATGTCGGATACAGCCAGTTAAAGGTCTGCTGTACCTCGGCCAGGCGTGCATATCGCTGTGTGGAGCCAGGATAGCCGATCGCCATGACGAAGTCCCCTTCACCGAGCCCGCCAGCGGATACTTTCAGGACGTGTTCCGGGTGATAGGGAATGTTGTCCTCCGAATAGTCGGCTGGTAGACCATCCGGTCCGACATAGGCCCGGTAGAAGGAAAAATCACCTGTGTGCCGCGGCCACATCCAGTTATCAATGTCGCCGCCATATTTTCCGATATTATCACCCGGACCATATACGAGACGTACATCCCGGATTTCGAGTTGATCAATCAGCTTGTACTGTAGCCCACCGTAGAAAGAAACGACCTGGCAGTGGTGGCCTGCCTGGACCTCGCAGTCGGCGACAAGCAGTTTTTGCTTTGCGTCGATTGCGGCAAAGATCTGCTCACCAGACAAGTCATCGGTAATCTGATCACGTACATCATCGGACACATCTGTCACATTGACTGTAACATAGACGCGTGTTCCCGGAGCAGCTGGTTTTTCCTCACTATTGCTTTTCGCAAGGAAGCCTTTTTCGAGGAAATTGTCTTCCGCCGTGGAGTTGTACTGAATGGAGCCGCGCGCGCAGTGGTGGTTGGTTACGATCAGGCCCTCGGGGGAGACGAAACTCGCCGTGCAGCCACCGAGCGAGACAACAGCTCCCATTGGAAAAGCGGTCAGGTCAGTTAGGGTGTCAGGATCAAGTTCAAGTCCAGTTTGTCTGAGGTCGGTGGCGATGCTCGGCAGCTGATCCGGTGTCCACATGCCTTCCTTGGCGGATGCGTTCTGGACCCCGGTGGCCGCAAAGACCACCAAGGCCGAGATTAACCAGGTCCCTTTGCTCCGGCGTTTTGCAGACCAAGCGAGTTCCCGCTTAAGGGGCGATGGGGATGGGGCGGTCATGATTTGCTCCTCAGCGGCCAGTTTCGATCAATTATCGATAGCGAAGTGTAAATTGTAATACAATAACGTAACGCACATAGTGGGTGCTAAAGCCTTTCTATTGGAAAGCGCGTTGCTGCGGCTGAAGGGACGGGAAGGTCTGCGTCTGCTGGTGCGGTCATTCGTACTCGTAGGGTTCGAGCTTCGTCATGGACATGGCGTAGGCGGCATCTCCGGATTCATTATGAACCTCCTCGGTGGAAAGTGTTCCTTCGAGCCAATAAGGTGACCAGATGTCCCCAAGCCGGATGGCCGGATCAGCGCGTACAAAAATGATCTGGTTTGGCGGCGGCGGGGGCGTATGAATGCAGGCGCCCATATAAGGCACGAAGAGGAACTCGCCCTGGCGACGATCTTCGTTGAAATCGAACGGAACGACATAACCGGGAATACGGACCAATCGGCCGTCGAGGTCGTGGACGACATCGAATGTCCCAAGCTGAGGCATATAGTCGAGTGTCGATCCTTCCTCTATCTGGTCGAAGGGCTTTGCATCGGCGAGCGAAGTGGCATTTTCTGCATAGCGTTGCTCCAGCATCTGGAAGAATTCAGCTTCCTGGCGGGCCAGCTCTTCTTCGGCGCCTTCCGGCATCAGATCCTCCCATTTGATCGGGATTGCCTTGCCGGGTTCTATGCCCCATTCGGGCGCAGGCTTCTGAGACGCTGTTTCCACCTGTGCCGAGCTGGCCGTATCCGCACCAGTGCCAGAGGTGGTATTGAAGTCCACTGTCTTGGCGTTTTCCGGTAGGGCAGGCGGTATCCGATCGACGGCGGCATCCGTTGTCGGTTGTCTGCTTTCCGGAGCGCCGCAAGCCACCAGAACTATGAGGAGCAGCGCAAGTGACCAGGTGTTCCTGCGAGGATGCATCATGAACCAGCTAGCGACAGCGTCTCCCGCGCCGGGGTGAGTTCCGCCGCAGACTGTTGACCGCCCTCAAGCGTTACGACGTTTACCTTCTGAAGGTTTCTGAAGTGATCGAACAGGCGCACCCTGATGGAAGAAAGCTTCGAGGGCTTCTTGCAGGAAAATTCGTAGTCGGCATCGAGGTCCCGGTGATTGTGATGATGCGCTTCCTCGGTTTCTGATTCGTGCGCATCTTTATCGGAATGTTCCTCTTCAGCAGGCAGACTATGATGAGAAGATATTAGTGTGCATTTGGCAGCAGGGTTGAATTCAAACAGCTGCGCACCATCATCAAGCAGCGACATGGCGGACTCCAAAATTTCACGCTGCTCGTCTGTTTGCGGCGCATGTTCGAAACCGGTAATATTGTACATGGCGCTCATCAACGACACCGATACTTCCTGACCGTCGATGACAAGTGCCAGGCTGGCTTCGCCATGAACATGCGCTTCAAGCGACTGTGCGCTGGCAGGCGCGGGCAAGAGACCGATCAAGGCTGCGAGAATGCCTGTTCCGATAAGACTAATTTTCTTCATGGCGGGGGCTCCTGGAGCGTCGGGGGCGGTGGAAAGTTTCCGTTATGGGGTGGGGGAGGTGAGGTTCTGTCAGGGGGCATCGGCGGGCCGGCGGTGCTCTAGACAGCGGCCTGAGATTTCAATTGTCGGATTGAGAGTCTGAAACCCCTTCGTTTCAAAAGCAGAAAGCAACTCCTGACTTTCGGAGCCGAGCGCAATCTGCTCCGTCGTTCCGCATTCCTGACATATGATAAAAGCCAGAGGTGCGTCGCTGGGACCGGACTTCAATGCGACATATTTCGAGACCGATCTGATTTTCCGGGCCAGTCCCAGGTCCTCCAGCCAGTCAAGAGCGCGATAGGCGGTGGTCGGCCGCGCACATCCGACCCCGTCCAGACGGCCCACAATATCGTAGGCACCCAACGGCTCTTCGGCTTGCAGTAATATCTCATATATGTGCCGGCGAATGGGCGTGAAGGCAGAGCCTGCCTGCGACGCGCGATGCTCCGCAGCAGCAATCCGCGCTTCGGTCGAACACGAAGAGGAGGCGTCCTGGCGATTCTCAAACATGATTGAAACGGCCTCTTGATAAGTGGTCATCGCTCATATATCAGAATGTAATAACATAACGCAAGTCGAGGTATGGTAATGAGTGGTCTGCGACGTTCTCCGTCTGCGGCAGACGTGTTGGGGAAATCCTGATGGCGGGCCGCTCTTCGAGGGCCTCAGCGATAGATGTCTCTGCGATCACGCTGTCCGGTCTGTGCGTCGTTCACTGTCTCGCCCTGCCTCTCCTGGCGGCTTTCCTCCCTTTGGCAGGCGCATGGTCGGAGGCGGAGTGGGTCCACAAGGTATTTGTGGTTTTTGCGTTGCCGCTGTCGGGTTTTGCCATTGTCCGGGGCCTCTCGAGTCCTGACTGGAAAGTATTCGCCGCACTGGCCCTTGTTGGTCTCATTCTATTGATTGCAGCGGCTTTCGTGGAGGCGCTGCATGAATACGAAGCGCCCATCACGGTAACGGGGGCCCTCATGCTGGCGTCGGCGCATATCTGGCGTTGGACCCGTCATCCGCACTGCGAATCCGACTGCGACCTCTGAGTCTTTCAGCGGTCAGCGGGCCGTGAGTTTTTCTTTATTTGAGATTTCAATCAGGAGTATGCCAATGCACCAGACTCTTCCTGTGACTGTCCTTTCTGGCTTTCTCGGAGCCGGTAAGACAACGCTGTTGAACCATGTTCTTGCCAATCGGACCGGGCGGCGGGTTGCTGTCATCGTGAACGATATGAGCGAAGTGAACATTGATGCCGCACTTGTGCGGGACGGCGGGGCAAATCTTTCTCACACGGAAGAAGCGCTCGTCGAGATGAGCAATGGCTGTATCTGCTGCACATTGAGAGACGATTTGCTTCAGGAAGTGACGCGCCTCGCAGCGGAAGGGCGTTTCGACTATCTGTTGATTGAATCGACCGGGATTTCGGAACCGCTGCCGGTCGCGGCAACCTTCGACTTTCGGGATGAGCAGGGATTCTCCTTGGGAGATGTCGCAAAGATCGACACGATGGTGACAGTGGTCGACGCCGCCCATCTTCTGAAAGATTACAGCAGTTCGGATTTCCTTGCAGATCGCGGAGAGAGCCTGGGGGAAGGGGATGAGCGTCCCCTGGTTCAACTGCTTGTCGACCAGATCGAGTTTGCCGATGTTATTGTGCTGAACAAGACCGACATTGTGGAACCGAAGCAGCTTGAAACGGTCCGCAAGCTTGTGCGTTCACTGAACCCCGATGCCGATATTGTGGAGTCCGCGTTCGGAGAGGTCGCACTCGACAAGGTGATGGGAACCGGACGGTTCGATTTTGAAAAGGCACACAATCACCCTCTGTGGGCCAAGGAACTCTACAGCTTCGAGGAACATGTTCCGGAAACGGAAGAATACGGAATCGAGAGTTTCGTCTATCGCGCGCGTCTGCCTTTCGATCCTCAGAAGCTTCATGCATTTTTCAACGAGCCCTGGCCAGGTGTCGTGCGCGCCAAAGGGTTCTTCTGGCTGGCGACACGGCCGGATTGGCTGGGGGAAGTCAGCCAGGCGGGGTCATTGGTCCAGCATAGCGGAGTTGGCACCTGGTGGGCGGCTGTACCCCAGGAGCAGTGGCCGGATCGTACCGGTCTTGAGGGCTATCTCTCTTCCGTCTGGGACCCGGTCTATGGTGACCGCCGTCAGGAAATCGTGTTTATCGGCATCGACATGGACCCCGCATCAATCACGGCCCGGCTGGATGCGTGTCTGACCGAGGCCCCTCTGGATCGCCGCGGGGGGATTATTGCATGTCAGGATATGGCAGACCCCTTCCCGGTCTGGGGAGGACAGGGATGACTTCGCCGTCGGTCATGCAGCAGAGCCGCTCTGTCGGCGCTTGCGACAGTTTCAGTTCGCTCGTTGAATTGGGCTTGCGTGAGTCCGTGGAGCTGGCCCTTTGGCAGCGGCGTATGTCTCCTGAGGTCCGGGATGCGTTCCAAAGTCTCGACTTTACCGGCGTTCGGGATTTCCGCGTCGATGGCGATGCGGCACTCATTCTATCTGCGGCGGAGGTTTTTCTGGAAAATCGTTGCTGGGCGAAAAATGTAGCGGACTGTATCCTGTCGGACGTGCGGGGCATTCTCGGGGCGGGGGCTGGCCGTTCGGCTGAATACACGTTGCGCCTGGAAAATGTCACCGACGATGCCTGCAGGAAATTCCATAAGGACAAGACGGACATTCGTCTGATTACGACCTATTGTGGCCGTGGAACGCAATGGATTGAAGTGTGCGCGGGAACCACCGAACCCGTGATTCAGGAAATGGCCACGTTTGAGGTAGGCATGTTTCTTGGGAAGCGATGCGGGAAAACGGGACGTATTTTTCATCGGTCGCCACCAATTGAAGGCACCGGAAATGCCCGTTTCATGATGGTGCTCGATGTGGAACGCCCCGGAAGGGATTGTTAAAGGAACTGACCTTGAGACGACGCATCTGGCGCTTCGGCTCCGGAAATGAGCCAGGCCCCGGCTGAAAAGTTTGTCCGTGGGGTCTGCGGACAAAGTTTCGGTTGTCCACCAGCGCGGTGCCTGTCTGTCCTGCAGGTTCCGGCGGAATCCGGCCCCTCTATCCTCCCGGATAAACTCTCATGGCAATCTGCCCGCCATGACAGACCGCACCGATTTCCTCTCTCAGGCTTACAACACGATCGCCCGCGCCATTGCGGTGGCAGGCGTGAAGGTGGGGCTGTTCAGGATGCCTGAGACGATTGCCCACTCGGTGAACTGGCGCGTGCGGGCGGAGCTGAAGCGGCTGGCCGTGCTGCTCCGCCGTCTGATTTTTCTGCTGGCCTTGCAGATGGAGCTCGCGCCGCTGCCGCCGCGCATGGGTAGCAATTACCATGAGCCGAAGAAGCCGGATGTAACCTATCGTTACGTCTTCACCATGGTGCCCGGGCCATCCCGCCCGTGCCCGCAATTCCTGAAAGGGCCGGTGACGGTGCCTTCACGCGGGCCTGTCCCCGCCGCGCCGCTGATCGCGCGGTGGCAGGCCATGCTGGACACGCTGAAGCACCATAAGCGCCGGGCAAAATGTCTCGCCCGCACGATTCAGCGCTGGCAGGCGGCCGGTGAGGCCCGGCCGCATGTGCCGCCGATTCCCCGCAGCCACCGTATGCCGGCTGCGCTCGCACTCGTCTCGGGCGGTCTCACCGTGCAGCTGATCGACGCGCTGAAACGCTGGCCGGATTCGAGCTGAATTCACGCACAATCAGGATGCTTTGCCGGAGCGCCAGGGGCGTTTCCGGATAAGGGCGCTGGATCGGGCCCCGATGGCAGGCACTCATTTCAATCCTCATCGGGTGTCTGGGAGGAGCAGGTTCAAATCGCCAAGCGGCGCCGCGCTTCGCCAGCGGCGTGAGCTGATCGTTGCCTGAGACCTACCCATCCGCAAAAGCCGCAGACTGGCTCGAACTCGTCTGACAGCGTCATTGAAGAAATTGACGCCAACCTCTTTCCTGCCCGCAAAATACAGATTATCGCACCAGCATGTCGAAGACTGTCGACCAATGGTTCATGGATGCGGTGCTGCCCCTGGAGGCGGAGCTGGAGCGATTCCTGGCTCGCCATTGGTCTGACGCATCCGAAATCAGGGATCTGCGCCAGGAGGTTTACAGCCGCCTGTATAAATCCGCGGCGAATGGTCTGCCGCATAATACGCGTGCTCTCATGTATTCAACGGCCCGCAACCTGATTATTGATCTGGTTCGCCGTAAACGTGTGGTTTCCATCGAAACCGTGATGGATTTTGAAAGCTGGGACGTCTCCTCTGAAGAGGCCGGTCCATTTGAGACGGTATCGGCCCGTCAGGAACTGAATATGCTGCGAACGGCTTTTGAGACTCTTCCACGGCGGACGCGGGACGTCGTCCAGATGCGCCGTGTGCAGGGGATGTCGCAGCGTGAAACCGCGCATGCGCTGGGAATTTCTGAGCCGACAGTTGAGCGTCATGTAAGTAAAGGCGTGCGCTTGCTGGCGAATGCGCTGGCCCGGCTTGGCGTTCAGCGTGGTGTCAGACTCGCGCAGGCAAATGACAGGGAGGGTGAAAATGAGCGCTGATTACGTCCTTCCGTCAGCCAGGGATTCTGAGCAGGTTGCAGCAGACTGGGTGGCCCGTCTGGACCGAGAAGGCTTGCTGAGTGCATGCACGGATGTGGACGCCCTGTGTCAGGATGAAGAAGACTTTGCGCTCTGGCTGAATGCCGAGATGGCGCATCGCGTTGCTTTCCTGCGCGCACTGTCAGCATGGTCGCGGGCAGAGCGCCTGTCCGTCTTAAGGAGCAATCAGCCTGCGCCGCGAAAGTCTTTCGTGCGACGCCCGGCGGTACAGATGCTGGCCGCTGCCGCCTGTGTGGCGATGGCCATCCTGGTGGTGATGCCGTTTGGCCTCTTCGGAGGCGAGCCTGCTGCCCCTCAGCCGCTTCATTATCAGACAGCGCGCGGCGAGATGAAAACACTGACGCTGGAAGATGGTTCGGTTCTTACCCTGAACACAGATACAAGTGTGGACGTCACCTTCAGCGACGACAAGAGACAAGTCGCGCTGATTGAGGGCGAGGCCTTCTTTGATGTTGCAAAGGCGCCGGAGCGGCCTTTCCTCATCGATGCCGGCGAAGGGCAGGTCAGGGTGCTTGGCACCTCTTTCGGCGTCGAACGGCGTCAGGGTGTTGTCGAAGTGGCCGTCAGCGAAGGTACCGTCTGGGTTGGAAGTTCGGCGCAGAAAGACGCCTCCGAAAGCATCCTCACACCGGGTATGATTGGTTATGCGAGTGCCAATGGCGTCATCGTCGAGACCACTGATGTTGAGACTGTCAGCCAGCGTCTGATGTGGCGTGAGGGGCGGCTGAAGTTCAATGATACGCCGTTGCGGGATGTCGCGGCCGAGTTCAACCGCTACAATACGATACAGCTCGTCGTCACCGATGAGGCGACCGGCGACATTGAGATCGGCGGAACCTTCCGCCTTGATAATGTTGAGGCTTTCGCGCGCCTTGCCAATGACGGCCTCGGGCTGGACGTCAGTCACGCGCCGGGGCGGATTGAGCTTTCCAGTAAGTGAGCATGTCGGCAATTGCAGTCCCGCTGACATGTTTGATGTATTTTTTGTAAAAAATGTTGAGGGAAAACTTTTTGCCACTCGTCTCACCCGATTGAAGGCAGGTGGACCCTTTCCGCCAGCCCACTGTTTCTGGGGAGAAATACATGAAAAATTGGTCTGCTAGACTACTGACCGGCGCGGCGATCGTCGCGCTGACGGCTTCGCCTGCATTTGCGCAAGCTCAGCCTGCTTCTGTTCAATCTTTTGATTTGCCGGCAGGGCCTCTCAGCGATGCGCTGGATGCCTTCATTGCCCAGTCCGGGCGTGATCTGATCTATCGCTCAGATCAGGTTCAGAACATCTCTGTTGCCAGCGTTGAAGGTCAGCTTTCCGATGCGGAAGCGTTGGATCGCCTTCTGAATGGATCCAGCCTGCAGATGCGTTCGGATGAGTCAGGTGCGATCCTGGTCTATGCTCAGGCCGAGCCTGCTCCCAAGAGCAAGAAATCTGCTCCTGCACCCCGCAAGGCTAAAAAGTCTGAAGCTCCCGTTGCGGTCGCCGCTCCTCGGGAAGAAGATGAAGAAGCGCGCCTCGAAAGCGTTATTGTTGTCGGTAGTCAGATCCGTGGCGCTCAAGTCGATGGCGAGCTGCCAGTTACGGTCGTTGGGGATGACCAGCTCGCTGCCATCGCTGCCGTCGACGGCGATGATGTCTTTCGCTCCATTCCGCAATTCGGTGATGTCGGCTTCAACAGCACCGGAAACGTCTCCGGCGGAGTGAACTCCGCACGTGGCGACGTTGCGTCCATCAATTTGCGTGCGCTGGGAACGGGCAACACGCTCGTTCTGCTCAATGGCCGCCGCATGGTGAACCACCCGGGCACCCAGTCTGAAAACCTCGTACCGGTCACTACGGTGAACGCGAACGCCATCCCGGTGACCGGGATCCGCCGCGTTGAAGTTCTGCTCGATGGCGCTTCCGCGCTCTACGGCTCTGATGCTGTGGCAGGTGTCGTCAATACGGTGCTCAAGGATGATTTTGACGGTCTGATCGTCAGCGGCCGTTATGGGAATGAGTTTGACGTTGATGCCGATGAGTTCAACCTGAATGTCCAGGCCGGCAAAAACTTCAACAATGGCCGTTCCAATATTTCCCTGTTTGCAGCCTATACGGACCGCGACCCGGTCTTCGCGTCAGAGCGTGATTTCTCTGCCAATGCAGACCTGCGCGATCGCCTGCCGGAAAGCTGGGCTGGTGACACGAATTTCCGCAATACGTCCACAAACACGCCATGGGGCGCATTCACGTTGCGCGATCCAGAAACGGGCAAGCCCTACAGTCTTGATGGCGTCTCCAACAGCTCCGGCGGTGTGCACATTCAGCCGGATACCGAAGCGGGCTGTCGCGTATCGCTCGGCGATGGAATCTGTCTGGATGACAGCAACTCCTCCGGTTCCATCCCAAAGCGTTATAACACGAACGCTGACCGCACGATCAATAATGGCGTTGAGCGTCTGAACCTCTTCAGCACGTTCAACCATGACTTTGAAAATGGCGTGCGCTTCTTCTCTGAAGCTGGCCTCTACAAAGCAACGTCCAATGCCCAACGCGCAGGTTCTGCAAACCTGACGGCAGACCGTACGCTCATTCCGGCGGACAATTACTACAACCCGTTTGGTCCGGTCGGCTCTCCGAACCGCATTGAAGGGATTGGTACGCCTGAGGAAGGCCTCGATGTCGAACTGCGCCGTTACCGCCTTGTCGACGCCGGTCCCCGTGAGATCGAGGTGAAGAACACCAATTGGCGTCTGCTCGGTGGCCTGAGAGGCGAGTTCAAGGGCTTCGATTGGGAATCTGCGATCGTCTATTCGGAAGCGGAAACCAACGATACGACGTCCCGTGTTTCCAATACCCTGTTCCTTGAGGCGCTCAGCCTTACCACGCCGGATGCATACAATCCGTTCAATGGTGGCGGCCTGCCGTTGTCTGACGAAGGCGATGGGACGCCCAGCAATGCGGAGACCATGAAATCCTTCATCGTTCCGGTCTACCGCAAGTCCAGCACCAGCCTGACGATGTGGGATTTCAAACTTTCCCGTCCTGACCTGTTCCAGTTGCCAGCCGGCCCTGTCGGCGCGGCAATCGGTATCGAAGCACGTCACGAGACATATGAAGATGACCGCGATCCGCGCCTTGATGGCACGATCCAGTTCATCTCTCCACTGACGGGACAAGCCACCAGCGACGTGATGGGCTCCAGCCCGACACTGGACTCTGATGGTGACCGCGACGTGTTCTCGGCATTTGCCGAACTGGCTGTGCCGATCATTTCGCCCGAAATGAACATCCCTCTTGCGCAATCGGTAAACATGCAGCTGGCGGTGCGCTACGAGGATTATGATCTCTTCGGCAGCGTCACGAAGCCGAAAGTGGCTGTGGCCTGGCGCCCGTCCGACTTCCTGTTGTTCCGCACGGCATGGTCGCAGGGCTTCAAGGCACCGAACCTGCAGCAGCAGTTCAACCGCAGCCTCGAACGAACCAATACACGCACCGACTATATTCAGTGTGAGGCAGACCTGCGCGCAGGCCGTATTGCCAGCTTCTCTGACTGTGACCAGGCCCAGGCTGTGGTCAGCCAGCGTCAGGGCTCTACGGAGCTCGGCCCGGAAGAGTCCGAAAGCTTCTCTGCTGGCCTCGTCTATGACGCAACCTTCCTGCCTGAAGAGGTGGGGACGGTCCAACTGACCGTGGACTACTGGTCCATCAAGCAAGAAAACGTTGTCGGTATCTTTGGAGACGATAATCACCTGATCCTCGATTACCTCCTGCGCACGCGGGGAGAATTCAACCCGGCCGTTGTGCGGGCAGATCCCACAGAGGAAGACATTGCTGCCTATGCAGGCACAGGTCTCGAAGCCGCCGGTGAGGTTCTCTATGTTGATGACAACTACCTGAACCTGCTGCCGCGGGACGTGGAAGGCCTGGACATCGGTGTCTATTATGATCTCGACACAGCCAAATGGGGCGATTTCGGCCTCAAGGTGAACGTTGCTCAGCTGCGTAAGTTCTATCAGGATCTCGCGCCGCGTGAGGCTGAAATTCAGGCGGCACAGGAAGCCGGTGAAATCAGTGATGTTGCTGCCCTGGCAGGTGTTGGTGATCTGATCCGTCAGGACGGCCGTCCGGAGTGGCGCTGGAGCGCGTCTGCAACCTGGCGCATGGATGCCTGGGGTGCCGGCTGGTACACGAGCTACATTGATGATGTGCTCGACACAAGCGCGACGAATGATGATACCGGCGACTTCTGGGTTGTCGATTCCGCTATTCGCCACAACGCCTATGTTCAGTACACCTTCGGCTATGACACCGATAAGCCGCTGCAAATGCGCATTGGTGCCCGTAACCTGTTCGACGAAGAGCCGCCGCTTGCGGATGCGTCTTTCGGCTATATGGGCGGTCTTCACTCTCCGCGTGGACGCTTCGTTTATGTGAGTGCAAGGAAGACCTTCTAATGCGGAAGACTGGTCGTGTGATGTTGCGGGGCTTCGGCCTCGCAGCATCCGCGCTCGCCCTGGTGGCGTGCGCACATACGGCGCATATTGCTGCCGTGGAGACATCCGCTGTCCTTTGCGAAACAGGCGATGTCACAATTTCGACTGACTTCGTCGGCGCCGGGCATCATGGATGCGCCCTCTCGACCGATGGGCCGGTGTTGACCATCTGGCCAGAGGCATCGATTGCGGGGCCGATCAATCCGAGCCCATGGTATGCGTTTGAGGCGGACATCCACTCTAGTAACCCAGTAAAGCTGCGGCTGGACTATGCCGGTTACTGGCATCGCTATTTCCCTTGGATCAGCCGGGATGATGGCCGGTCCTGGCAGAAGCTGGGCGAAGACGCGGTCACTGTCGGGGATGAAGGGCATATTGCGACCGTCACCTTGCCCGGTGGGCCATCTTCCCTTCTGGTGGCGGGGCGCCCGTTGATCACGCCTGCTGACATGAGTGCATGGAGCCGCGCGCTTGCAGAACGCTACGGCATGCAAATCACCACCTATGGCGAAAGCCTGGATGGGCACCCTCTGGAGGCGCTGACCATCGGGCCTGACACGGCCAGCCGTATTGTCATTGCACTGACCGGACAACATCCGCCCGAACAGTCCGGCGTTGCTGCTTTCGAAGTGTTTGCCGAGACGCTGATGGCAGACATGTCTGATGAAATTCTGGCAGATACGCGCTTTGTGTTTCTGCCCCTGGTTAATCCGGATGGCCGGGCGCGCGGCAATTGGCGCAACAATCATGGCGGGCTGGATCTGAACCGGGATTGGTTGACCCAGTCACAGCCGGCGATCAAGGCAGTCACACGCTATCTCTCTCAACAGGCAGAGGGACGCGATGTTGTCGCGTTCCTGGACTTCCATTCGACGCAGAAGACGCTTGTCTATACGCCTCCTTTCGAAGAGGCCTATGCAGACATGAGTTTCCCGCAAGCGCTGAAGGATGCCTTTGATGCCGCGATTGAGCCAACCCCTGAATGGATTGCGGGGCACAATGCTGAGTCAGGTACATCCAAGAACTGGGCTTTGCAGAATTTGAATGTTGCAGGTCTGACGGTCGAGCTGGGAGATGATGCGCCTATCGAGGAGATCGAGAGCATAGGACATCTTTCTGCCCGTACTGTGATTGACTTCCTGTCTGAGGAAGGGGGCAGCCAGTAAAGCGCTTGGGGGAATTGTTAGAGTAACTTGGCTTGAGATGAAGAGTCTTGCTCCCTGAGCGAGGGATCGATGCTTCCATAATGCGGCCTGTTCCGGAGCGGCGGTTCGGAAGCCCTGGCTGAAAAGTTTGTCCGTGGGGTCTGCGGACAGAGTTTCGGTAGTCCACCAGCGCGGTGCCTGTCTGTCCTGCAGGTTCCGGCGGAATCCGGCTCCTCTATCCTCCCGGATAACCTCCCATGGCAGTCTTTCCGGCATGACAGACCGCACCGTTTTCCTCTCTCAGGCCTATTACACAATTGCCCGCGCCATTGCGGTGGCAGGCGTGAAGGTGGGGCTGTTCAGGACACCTGAGACGATTTCGAAATCGGTGAACCGGCGCGTGCGGGCAGAGCTGAAGCGGCTGGCCGTTCTGCTCCGCCGTCTGATCTTTCTGCTGGCCTTGCAGATGGAGCTGGCGCCGCTGCCGCCGCGCACGGGCAGCAATTATCATGAGCCGAAGAAGCCGGATGTAAACTATCGTTACGTCTTCACCATGGTGCCCGGGCCATCTCGCCCGTGCCCGCAATTCCTGAAAGGGCCGGTGACGCTGCCTTCACGCGGACCTGTCCCCGCCGCGCCGCTGATCGCGCGGTGGCAGGCCATGCTGGACACGCTCAAGCATCATAAGCGCCGGGCAAAATGCCTCGCCCGCACGATCCAGCGCTGGCAGGCGGCGGGTGAGGCCCGGCCGCATGTGCCGCCGATTCCCCGCAGCCACCGTATGCCGGCTGCGCTCGCACTCGTCTCGGGCGGTCTCACCGTGCAGCTGATCGACGCGCTGAAACGCTGGCCGGATTCGAGTTGAGCCTCGCCCACAATCAGAAGTTTCGCCGGAGCGCTAGGGGCGTTTCCGGATAAAGGCGCTGGATCGGGCCCCGATGGCGGGCACTCATTTCAATCCTCATCGGGTGTCCGGGAGAGGCAGGTTCAAATCGCTTCGCGCCGCCGCGCTTCGCCAGCGGCGTGAGCTGATCGTTGCCTGAGACCTGCCCACCCGCAAAAGCCACAGACTGGTTCGAACTCGTCTGACAGCGCCGGCATAGCGAAGCAATCAGGGCAACTCTGCGGGATAAGCTCTCATGCTAACTGGTGCACTCGGATTTTTTGGGGGGGCGCAAATCGATCTGTAGGGAAATGAATAGCTAGGCGAAGTGAACTTCCATTCAATCCAAAATGGAGTGCAAAGAATAAGTCTAATGGTCTGAAAAACATAGAGAAATATGGACATCAGTCGATGTTTGATGGGGGTGCTCCATAATGGAGTTAATCGTTGCTATGCATTAATGATTCCCATCCTTTTGGCGCTGATAGATGGGGGCGATTGCGCTGCTGGAGATTGCAGAGCGTGTTCAAGTCGAACCGTTAGGTCATTGGAGTAAAGAGTGATCGTCTTCAGGAATAAATGGGAAAGTATATGTTTTTAAGTTCAGGTGTAAGGCGTAGCGTAGGGGTGTCTGGCTTTTTCCTTGCCAGCGCACTTCTTCCGTCAGGTATCATTTTTAAGGCAAGTGCGGCAACGAGCAGCGATACCTTCCAGGTAACGGCTACTGTGCCAGATGAGTGCACAATCTCAGCTACGGATCTGGCGTTCGGAAGCTACTCGGTAACCGCGGGCACGGCAGTTGATGGTTCCTCGAGCTTGAGCGTCACATGTTCCGGCGGAACTGCCTATGAAGTCGCGCTGGATGCCGGCGTTGGAAGTGGAGCTACGGTCGCGGCAAGGAAGATGACAAGCGGTTCTGATACTCTTGACTACACTCTGTATCAGGATTCTGGTCGCAGCCAGGTTTGGGGAGATACGAGCGGTACCAACACGTTGTCCGGAACCGGAAGCGGTTCGGGCCAGACCATAACGGTATACGGCCGGATTACGGCGGCTCAAGGAGCTGGTTCGGGATCGTATACAGATACAGTCACAGCCACAATTACATTCTAATACCATGTGGTTGTTCAGGAGAGCGCTTCTTGTTGTATTAGCATTTACGGCACCGGCCATCTCGGCCGGTGCGGATGGCAAGCTTCAGATCCAGCCGATCCGCGGCGAAATAGAGCAAGGCAAGCCTGGCAGCTTAACTCTCATAAATCATGCAGACACCCATACGCACCTGGAGGCCACAGCCTTTGAGTGGGGGCAAGACGAAACGGGAAAGGATATTCTCAAACCGACCACTGACCTTATCATCACACCTCCGATTATGAAAATCGAACCGGGTGGGCGCCAGATTTTGCGCTTCGCAGTTCGCTATACGAGCGAGCCGCCTCCAATTCAGGAGTTAACGTATCGGATCATTCTGGAGGAAGTGCCCGTGGTGGGCGAACAGCAGGAAGGGTTGAGTCTTCTGCTTCGTTACAGTGTTCCGGTCTTTGTATCCGGTGAGTATCAGACTACGGGAGATGTTGAAGTCAGATTGGTAGACGGCGCCGATCGCTGTCAGGTCGAAATTCGTAACAATCGCGCGCTTCATGTGAATCTTGAGCGCCTTACCGTCTACGCTGGTCAGAATGCCCAGGACGTGAAAGTGCCGTTATATCTTCTGCCGAACGCTCGGCTGAAACTTGCGTGCCCGGAAGAGGTAAGCGGGGGAGGCGGCTATGACAAGGCAGTACTCGCGAGCGACGTTGAGGAATTTCCTGCAGTCCTTGACCGCAGTTCTGCTGTTTCTGGATTGGCCTGCGCAGGCGGATGTCCAGAAGAGTGATTGCTCTCCGGAACAAAGTCCGCAGGCTTTTGAAGCGCTGGGGCCTGACGACAAGTGTTGGCGGCCAGAGATTGTCTCGATCTCTGTAAATGGTCGCCATACAGAAGAGGCCAGACTTGTTTACAGGCGCCTCGGTGGGGCGTGGCTGGTTCCGGTTGCAGTTTTGGATCGAGCCGGGGCCGAAACTTCGGGGGCGCTCGTGACGCGCGATGGCGAACGTTGGCTCGTTCTTCACCCGGAGCAGGATGTGGGATTGGCTTTTGAGCCATCAATGGCTCGCCTCGATGTAGTGCTGGATCCTGAAGTATTCTTGATTCAGGATTTCGGGCGAAAAGAAGTGGGGGATGAATGGGGTACCAGTGAAATAGTGCCTGCAGCGTTTGTCGATTTGAGTGCGAACCTCCAATCGGCTGGTGGTGATACGGTTGTATCAGGCATCGTTCAGACGGGTGCATCAGGGGGATTTGGCTTGCTCCAGAGCGATTGGGCTTATTCTTCTGAAGTCGCTCTGCCGATCCGGCTTCGAACATTCTGGATTTACGATCGCTTGTCGGACCGGTCGACTTTCACTGCAGGAGATGCAATTGATTTGCACACCCGGGGCATGGAGCCTTTGGGTTTTGGTGGATTGGCGTGGTTCACCAACTTCGATCAGGATCCGGAGTACGTTCCGTATTCGCTGCCTGACGTATCGGGTCTGGCGGAGGCGTCCGGACGATTGTCTATTCTCCTCAACAATCAAGTTCGATTGCGGGAAACGCTTCGCCCGGGCGGATATAGTTGGAGGGACGTTCCTGTGCCTGTTGGTGCGGGCACTTTGGAAGTCGTTTCTGAATATGAAGGGGGTGACCCCGTTTCATTTTCGGAGAACTATTATGTTTCTCCCTTACTGCTGAAGGCCGGCTCGTCGACCTATTCAGTCGTGTTGGGATGGGGGAGGCAAAGTGCAAAAGATTCGAGTGATATTGCGTATACTCGCCCGCTCATTCGGGCAGGACGATCAACAGGCCTGACCGATTGGCTCACCGGGAGCGTCGCCGTGGAAGCGGATGCTGGTCTGATCCATTCAAAGGCTATTGCCGATTTCACTTTGGGTGGGTTGGCAGTGGCTTCAGTCGATGTTGCGGGTAGTCGTGACAGGCACAGCGGAGAAAGCGGCGTTTCAGTGTCTGGCTCGCTATCCCGGCAGTCGAATGGTTTGAGTCTCAGTCTGTTTAGTGAGTATTCCAGCCCGGAATTTCAGCAACTTGGTGGTGATTGGCAGAATAGCAAGCGGAGCCGGTACGCCGGAACAGCCAGCATCAGAGTGTGGGACAGCTCTCTTGCACTATCGTTCATGCAGGAGGACTTTTGGGGGGATAGTCAGGCTCGGAAGCAATTTCGACTGGGGGTTTCGAGACAGATTGGTCGCGGGCTGTTCACTCTGGCGGGAGCATACTCAGAGGCCGGGGAGAAAAAGACGGGGATCTTTCTGGGGTACACTTTGCCTTTGGGGGTGAGGCAGCATACGTCGTTCTCTGCCGATGTCGATCAATCCGAAAATTGGAATAACGGATTCACATTCGGAAAATCAATCCCCGCGGGTGAGGGGATCGGATATGATATTCAGATCAACAATGTCCATAACTTTGAAAGCGCCAGGGCGCGTGTTGGGCTTCGGCAACGTGCTTTTGATGTGAGTGTGGATGCAGGCATTCTGGATGGCCAGAAATACGCGGGAGCGAATTTTTCCGGCGGGATTCTGGCTACTCGGGATGGTGTGTTTGCGGCGAGAGGTCCTGCGGGTGGTGGAATTCTGGTTGATACTCAGGGGCTGTCGGACCTCGGAATTCTGCTGAACAATCAGGATTACGGGATGTCGAATGAACGGGGCCTGGCCTTTTTGCCAGCGGTTCCTTTTATTCAGCACACAGTGCGGGTGAATGAGAATGATCTTCCGATTGACGTGAACTTGAGCGACTCAGCACAGCGGGTGTCTACCCGAAGAGGAGGGGTCTCACGGGTTCGTTTCATGCCTTCGACGCAGTACGCTGAAACGGTATATTTGAGGTTGCCAGGTGGAGAGCCTCCGCCGCGCGGGTCGCCAATTCTGGCGGATGGCGATCCGGAACCTTTGCCGGTTGGCCGAAATGGGCTCGCATATTTGGTTGCGGACGAGCCCTCTCGAACGTTTCGGGTGAAACTGGGCGAGAGAAGCTGTGTCTTTGACTTCACATTTGATACATCAGCGCTGCCATCAGATGAAGCAGAAATGGTCACGTGTTCGCTTGGGCCGACCGGAACTGCAGGGGAGATGCCCGTTGGCCCGGGACCAAGCCCCGAAAAGATGCTGACTGCTCGTCAGACGCAAGAGGTGCGCCGCGATATAGTGCTCCGTGGGCGGCTTGAGCAGACGTTTTGATAAATGATGAGTTCAGGAGAGTGCGAAAGGAATGGTATGATGAGGATCCCAATGTGGAATATCCGCGGGAAGGTTGCCGCGTTGTCCCTAATGAGCATTACCTGTATCTGCGGCATGGCTCATGCGGCCTACAGCTGTACAGTGTCAGTATCAGGCATGGCTTTTGGCATATACAGCCCTGTGAACGTTTCGGATACTGATACGATCTCCGATGTGACTGTTGCATGCGATGGCGATAGCAATGTGAATGTTCAGGCCGAGGTGGAGCTTTCTACGGGAGCAAGCGGTATATTTGATCCGAGAACGATGCTAAACGGAGGAAACCCTCTAAGCTACAACATTTACAGAAACTCCAATCGCTCCCGCATTTGGGGGGATGGTAGCGGGAGCACGAGAACTAAGAGAATCAGATGTCGTCTGAAGGGGCCGCCAACCAGCTGCTCCGGTTCGAGTACGCTATATGGCCGCATCCCTGCGGGGCAAACGGTGCCTTCGGGGAGCTATGCGGATACCATTATAGTGACCATCACATATTGAATCTGGGGGATGGCATTTGAGACAATGAACAACGGAGAATGGTTCGAGGTAGTCAAACATCACTCACTCAGCGCCTGGCCGCCAGGCTGAGCGACCCCGGGCTCTGATCGTCAACTCTCCTTTTTTGTCTGCTCCTTCGAATTTGCCACGTTTCCTGCATCGTCCCCGTGTCTACCAGCATTCTGACTGCTCCATATTGGAGTGATTGGTTGCGTGGACAACTTCCCTGTCTGGAGTGGTGTTTTGGGCCTCGTTCTTCAAGATCGGGGCACTTTACTTCATATCGGATACGGATGGTAACGCCCGTTAGCAATTGTTTTCCGGCTTGTGGAGGACTCTTCCCGGCAAATGGAGATTTGTCAGCGGAACGGATCATGCGCGTGCGACGCCAATAATGCCAACATATGGATGCTTTTGGGCAACCGGATTTTTCCGGAGGCATCTGCACAGCTCTTGTGCAATCAGCCGACAGATTTTCTTTAAACTTGTTCCGGATGGGGCGTTTCACCGTGTCTGCGCAATCTCTTTTCCATCTGTGGAAGTCAGGATAGAGCCCACATGAGTACTCCAATTGCGATTAAGTCAAATGACTGTTCGCGTGCAAATTGGCTGATGCGGACGAGTGCGACGGCGCTTGCTGCAGGTCTTGTTGGCTTTCCGGCGCTGGCTGGTCCCAATGGAGCTGTTGTCTCTGTTGGTGAGGCAGAGATTGCTGGCGAAGGCAGCGCCAACATGACGATCACGCAGGGGTCTGACCGTGCGGTGATCAACTGGGACAGCTTCTCGGTCGGGCGCGGCGAGACGGTGACGTTCGTACAGCCGGATGCGGAGTCCGTGACGGCCAACCGTGTGCTGGGTCTGGACCCGTCAGTGATCCTCGGGTCTGTAAATGCCAATGGGCAGGTGGTTCTGGTCAACCGGAACGGCATCCTGTTCGGTCAGGGCTCGCGGGTCGATGCATCAGGCCTTGTGGCGACGACGCTGGATTTTGACGATGCGGCGTTCATGGCGGGCGGGGAGCTGCGCTTCTCGGCGACGGATGCGGCCGCGGCGTCTGTGGTCAATGAAGGCTATATCTCGATCTCCAATGCCGGCATGGCGGCCTTTGTGGCGCCGCATGTGCGCAATTCGGGCGTGATCTCTGCTAATCTCGGGCGCGTGGCGCTGGGGGCGGGCACCGGGTTTACGCTGGACCTTTATGGTGACGGGCTGATCCGGTTCGAGGCGAGCGATTCGGTCGAGTCGTTCCTGTTCGGTGAAGACGATGAGACAGCGCTGGTCGAGCAGGCGGGCGAGATCTCTGCGTCTGGCGGCCGGATCCTTCTGACGGCGTCTGCGGCGCGTGAAGTGGTCAACCAGTCTGTTAACATCAGCGGAATAGTGCGGGCCGATACGGTAAGCCAGTCTGCGGGTGTGATCACGCTGTCGGGATCTGGCAGCGTAAAGGTCGCGGATGGGGCGCTGGTATCTGCGTCCGGGGCCCGTGGCGGCGGCCTGATCGAGGTCGATGCGCGCAGCTTCACGACGGACGGGTTGATCCTGGCCGGCGGGACGGGGGCGGGTCTTTCCACGAAAGGTGATGGCGGCACGATCCGTGTGACGGCCGACCATGTCGGACTGGGCGGGACGCTGAGCGCGTCGGGCCGCTCTGGCGGCGAGATTGCGATTGCGTCGTCAGGCCAGTTGTTCCTGGCCGAGAACGTCTTTGCGACCGGGGCAGCCGGACAAGGCGGGACGATCAGCTATGAGGCCGGGCGGATCCTTGAGACCTCGACCGGCCGGACCAATGCGCAGGGCCTGACCCATGGCGGGATGATCACGGTGGATGGCGGTCTGCAGGTGGCCACGTCGGGCCAGTATCTTGCGGACGGCATCTATGGCCGGGGCGGCCAGATCGACTTCAGCGCCGGTGATGTGCGCCTGTTGTCGGCGGGCCTGTCGGCGAGCGGCTTCAGCCAGGGCGGTCTTGTCCGCGTCGGCGGAGCGTTCCAGGGCGGCAAGACGCCGGATACGGAGAAAGCATATTACGGGTCGTTCCTCGGCCGGTGGGGCGAGCTTTCGCCGATTGGCAGTGCGGATGCGGTGTTTGTCGGAGATGCGAGCTGGGTCGATGTGAGCGCAGCATCCGGTCTGGGCGGCACGGCCGTGATCTGGTCTGATAAGCAGACGACGTTCCTTGGCGGGATCGACGCGCGCGGCGGATCCGGCGGCGGGTCGGTGGAGATCTCCTCGGGTGAGGATTTGCGCCAGGCCGATCTGGACACGGTCTGGGTGGGCGATGGCCATCTCCTGCTCGACCCGAAGAATATCATCATCGGGACCGGCGGCAGCGTCGCCGACTGGTCCTATGCCGGTATAATGGGCGTTGGATACGGCAAAAACCTGGATTTCAATGTCGATACGCTTGGGGCTGCTGATTTCTTTGGTGCTGCAGTTTCATTGAACGCAGCGGGGGACCGTCTGGCCGTGGGGGCTTACGGAGATGACGGCTCGGTCAGCAATACCGGTGCGGTTTACCTGTTCAGCTTCACCAATAGTAACTTCGCCAACGGGACGTTGGAGGCGGTGCTCGGGTCCGGTTACACCGGCGGCAAGAATGTCGATGTGGCTCTGGGGGACGGAGATGTATTTGGTTCCAGTGTCTCGCTGAACGCGGCGGGGAATCGCCTGGCCGTTGGGGCTCCCAGAAGTGATGGCGATGGCGATCTGGCCGCCGATTCCGGTGCGGTTTACCTGTTCAGCTTTAGCGATACGGTCTTCAGTGGCGGGACGCTGGAAGCGGTGCTCGGGTCCGGTTACAGCGGCGGCAAGAATGTCGATGTGGCCAATCTGGAGGCGGGGGATGGCTTTGGCGCCGGTGTCTCGCTGAACGCGGCGGGCGACCGCCTGGCCATAGGGGCTCGCCAGGATGAAGGCGCCGGTAATGCGGCCGTCGATGCGGGCGCGGTTTACCTGTACAGCTTTAGTGATACGGCCTTCAGTGGTGGCGCGCAGGAAGCGGTGATCGGGTCCGGTTATAGCGGCGGCAAGAATGTCGATGTGGCCAATCTGGATACAGGCGATGATTTTGGTTTCGATGTCTCGCTGAACGCGTCGGGGGATCTCCTGGCCGTAGGGGCTCGCTTTGATGACGGCAATGGTAATGCGGTTAGCAGGGCTGGTGCAGTGTATCTGTTCAGCTTTACCGATACGGATTTCAGCGGCGGTACGCAGGAAGCGTTGATGGGGTCTGGTTATAGCGGCGGCAAGAATGTCGATATGACTCTGGCCTCTGATGATTTCTTAGGTGTTTCCGTCTCGCTGAATGCAGTGGGGAACCGTCTGGCCGTCGGGGCCTACAGAGATGACGGCGCGGCTGATGCGTTCACCAATCCGGGTGCAGTCTACCTGTTCAGCTTTAGCGATACGGCCTTCAGCGGTACGGCGCAGGAAGCGGTGCTCGGGGCCGGTTACAGCGGCGGCAAGAATGTCGATGTGACCAATCTGGAGACGGATGATTATTTTGGTTACGCTGTCTCTCTGAACGCGGCGGGGGATCGCCTGGCCGTCGGGGCCAGTGATGAAGACGGCGCTGGTAATAGCATCACCGATGCCGGTGCGGTTTACCTGTTCAGCTTTAGCGATACGGATTTCAGCGACGGAACACAGGAAGCTGTGTTCGGGGCTGGTTATGGCCTGGACGGCGTCAAGGTGCCTGCGATCGATTTGGCAGCATCTCTGGATGCATCTGATTTCTTTGGTGCTGCGGTTTCATTGAACGCAGCGGGGGACCGTCTGGCCGTAGGGGCTTACGGAGATGACGGCGCCACTGATTCGGCCAACAATACCGGTGCAGTCTATCTGTTCAGCTTCAGCGATACGGCCTTTAGCGGCGGGACGCTGGAAGCGGTGCTCGGGGCCGGTTACAGCGGCGGTAAGAATGTCGATGTGGCCAATCTGGAAGCGGGTGATGGCTTTGGTTCCGGTGTCTCGCTGAACGCGGCGGGAGACCGTCTGGCCGTAGGGGCTCGCGGTGATGCCGGCAACGGTAATGCGGCTGCCGATGCCGGTGCAGTTTACCTGTACAGCTTTACCGATACGGTCTTCAGTGGCGGCACGCAGGAAGCGATTATCGGGTCCGGCTACAGCGGCGGCAAGAATGTCAATGTGGCCAATCTGGAGGCGGGTGATGGCTTCGGTCAATCTGCCTCGCTGAACGCGGCGGGCGACCGTCTGGCCGTAGGGGCTCGCCAGGATGACGGCGACGGTAATGCGGCCACTGATGCCGGTGCGGTCTACCTGTACAGCTTTAGTGATACGGCCTTCACCGGTGGGACGCAGGAGGCGATTATCGGGTCCGGCTACAGCGGCGGCAAGAATGTCGATGTGGCCAATCTGGAGACGGGCGATGATTTTGGTTTCGATGTCTCGCTGAACGCGGCGGGGGATCTCCTGGCCGCGGGGGCTCGCTTTGATGACGGCAATGGTAATTCGGTCAGCAGGGCCGGTGCTGTGTATCTGTTCAGCTTTAGCGATACGGCCTTCAGTGGCGGCGCGCAGGAAGCGATTATCGGGTCCGGTTATAGCGGCGGCAAGAATGTCGACATGGCCGATCTGGCCGTGGATGATTTCTTAGGTGTTTCCGTCTCGTTGAATGCGCCGGGGAACCGTCTGGCCATCGGGGCCTACAAGGATGACGGTGCCGGTGATTTGGTCGATGGGGCCGGTGCGGTTTACCTGTTCAGCTTTAGCGATGAGGCCTTCAGCGACGCGGCGCAGGAAGCCGTGCTCGGGGCCGGTTACAGTGGCGGCAAGAATGTCGATGTGACCAATCTGGAGGCGAGCGATTATTTTGGTTACGCTGTCTCGCTGAACGCGGCGGGGGATCTCCTGGCCGTCGGGGCCAGCGATGAAGACGGCGCAGCTAATAACGTCACCGATGCCGGTGCGGTTTACCTGTTCGCGGGGCCAGGCGATGCGATGGTGAATGCATCGCGCTATGCATGGTCGACCGGCGAGACAGTGACGGTTGATGCGCAGGATATTGCGGACAAGCTGGCTGAAGGAACGTCTGTGACACTTCAGGCGTCGAACGACCTGACCGTGTCGACCGCGGTGAATGTGACCGGCACGCCTGCTTCTGTCGGAGCTCTGACGCTCCAGGCAGGCCGCTCAATCCTGGTGGATGCGAATATCGTGACCCTGGGCGGAGATGTGAGCCTGATCGCCAATGACCTTCTGGCGAATGGTGTGATCGATGCCGAGCGGGAAGCAGGCGCGGCTGTGATCGCGATGGCATCCGGTGCCGAGATCGATGCAGGGGCTGGTATCGTCACACTTGTGCTTCTGGACGGGGCGGGCAAGACCTACACGGCCAGTGGTGACATCACGCTTGCCTCGATCACGGCGGGCAGCCTGACCGTGCTCAATGAAGGGCCGACTGCAGGGTCTGGCATCGTGCTCCAGTCCGGGGCGGTTCTGACCGCGTCCGGCAGCGGGGATGCGATTGTCCTGGCGGCCGATACGTTCACCAACAATGCAGGCACTTCTGCACTGGATGCAGCCTCGGGCAACTGGCAGATCTGGTCGGGGGATCCCGCAGATGACACGCTGGGCGGCCTGACCGCGGACTACCGTCAATACAACGCGGTCAATGGAACCAGCACTGTTCTGGGTACGGGCAATGGGGTGTTGTATACGCTGGCGCCTGTCCTGACAGTTGCGCTGAGCGGTGATGCGATCTCAAAAGTCTATGACACAACGACGGATGCACTGCTTGCGGCGTCGAACTATGTGGTCAGCGGGGCAATCCAGGGCGATACGGTGAGCATTCTGGAGACGGCCGGGTCCTATGACACCAGGAATGCGGGTACGGGCAAGACGGTCACGGTGAGCGGGCTCGATGCGGCCAGCGATGTCTCGGCTTCGAACGGGGCGATGGCGGTCTATGGCTACCAGCTGGCCTCCACCAGTGTCAGCGGTGCGGTCGGAGACATCACGGCCGCGACGCTGACGATCGGTGGCCTGAGCGCAGATGACAAGGTGTATGATGCTCTGACGGGCGCGACATGGACGGGCGGGAGCCTTGTGGGCGTGCTTGGCTCTGACACTGTCAGCCTGGATGGCAGCTCAGCGAGTGCGGCGTTCTCTGACAAGAATGTCGGCACGGGCAAAACGGTCACGGCGTCGGGCTTTGCGCTGTCGGGCGGAGATGCTGGGAATTATGTCCTGACGCAACCTTCGGGTCTGGCGGCAGACATCACGGCCGCGACGCTGACGATCGGTGGCCTGAGCGCAGATGACAAGGTGTATGATGCTCTGACGGGCGCGACATGGACGGGCGGGAGCCTTGTGGGCGTGCTTGGCTCTGACACTGTCAGCCTGGATGGCAGCTCAGCGAGTGCGGCGTTCTCTGACAAGAATGTCGGCACGGGCAAAACGGTCACGGCGTCGGGCTTTGCGCTGTCGGGCGGAGATGCTGGGAATTATGTCCTGACGCAACCTTCGGGTCTGGCGGCAGACATCACGGCCGCGACGCTGACGATCGGTGGCCTGAGCGCAGATGACAAGGTGTATGATGCTCTGACGGGCGCGACATGGACGGGCGGGAGCCTTGTGGGCGTGCTTGGCTCTGACACTGTCAGCCTGGATGGCAGCTCAGCGAGTGCGGCGTTCTCTGACAAGAATGTCGGCACGGGCAAAACGGTCACGGCGTCGGGCTTTGCGCTGTCGGGCGGAGATGCTGGGAATTATGTCCTGACGCAACCTTCGGGTCTGGCGGCAGACATCACGGCCGCGACGCTGACGATCGGTGGCCTGAGCGCAGATGACAAGGTGTATGATGCTCTGACGGGCGCGACATGGACGGGCGGGAGCCTTGTGGGCGTGCTTGGCTCTGACACTGTCAGCCTGGATGGCAGCTCAGCGAGTGCGGCGTTCTCTGACAAGAATGTCGGCACGGGCAAAACGGTCACGGCGTCGGGCTTTGCGCTGTCGGGCGGAGATGCTGGGAATTATGTCCTGACGCAACCTTCGGGTCTGGCGGCAGACATCACGGCCGCGACGCTGACGATCGGTGGCCTGAGCGCAGATGACAAGGTGTATGATGCTCTGACGGGCGCGACATGGACGGGCGGGAGCCTTGTGGGCGTGCTTGGCTCTGACACTGTCAGCCTGGATGGCAGCTCAGCGAGTGCGGCGTTCTCTGACAAGAATGTCGGCACGGGCAAAACGGTCACGGCGTCGGGCTTTGCGCTGTCGGGCGGAGATGCTGGGAATTATGTCCTGACGCAACCTTCGGGTCTGGCGGCAGACATCACGGCCGCGACGCTGACGATCGGTGGCCTGAGCGCAGATGACAAGGTGTATGATGCTCTGACGGGCGCGACATGGACGGGCGGGAGCCTTGTGGGCGTGCTTGGCTCTGACACTGTCAGCCTGGATGGCAGCTCAGCGAGTGCGGCGTTCTCTGACAAGAATGTCGGCACGGGCAAAACGGTCACGGCGTCGGGCTTTGCGCTGTCGGGCGGAGATGCTGGGAATTATGTCCTGACGCAACCTTCGGGTCTGGCGGCAGACATCACGGCCGCGACGCTGACGATCGGTGGCCTGAGCGCAGATGACAAGGTGTATGATGCTCTGACGGGCGCGACATGGACGGGCGGGAGCCTTGTGGGCGTGCTTGGCTCTGACACTGTCAGCCTGGATGGCAGCTCAGCGAGTGCGGCGTTCTCTGACAAGAATGTCGGCACGGGCAAAACGGTCACGGCGTCGGGCTTTGCGCTGTCGGGCGGAGATGCTGGGAATTATGTCCTGACGCAACCTTCGGGTCTGGCGGCAGACATCACGGCCGCGACGCTGACGATCGGTGGCCTGAGCGCAGATGACAAGGTGTATGATGCTCTGACGGGCGCGACATGGACGGGCGGGAGCCTTGTGGGCGTGCTTGGCTCTGACACTGTCAGCCTGGATGGCAGCTCAGCGAGTGCGGCGTTCTCTGACAAGAATGTCGGCACGGGCAAAACGGTCACGGCGTCGGGCTTTGCGCTGTCGGGCGGAGATGCTGGGAATTATGTCCTGACGCAACCTTCGGGTCTGGCGGCAGACATCACGGCCGCGACGCTGACGATCGGTGGCCTGAGCGCAGATGACAAGGTGTATGATGCTCTGACGGGCGCGACATGGACGGGCGGGAGCCTTGTGGGCGTGCTTGGCTCTGACACTGTCAGCCTGGATGGCAGCTCAGCGAGTGCGGCGTTCTCTGACAAGAATGTCGGCACGGGCAAAACGGTCACGGCGTCGGGCTTTGCGCTGTCGGGCGGAGATGCTGGGAATTATGTCCTGACGCAACCTTCGGGTCTGGCGGCAGACATCACGGCCGCGACGCTGACGATCGGTGGCCTGAGCGCAGATGACAAGGTGTATGATGCTCTGACGGGCGCGACATGGACGGGCGGGAGCCTTGTGGGCGTGCTTGGCTCTGACACTGTCAGCCTGGATGGCAGCTCAGCGAGTGCGGCGTTCTCTGACAAGAATGTCGGCACGGGCAAAACGGTCACGGCGTCGGGCTTTGCGCTGTCGGGCGGAGATGCTGGGAATTATGTCCTGACGCAACCTTCGGGTCTGGCGGCAGACATCACGGCCGCGACGCTGACGATCGGTGGCCTGAGCGCAGATGACAAGGTGTATGATGCTCTGACGGGCGCGACATGGACGGGCGGGAGCCTTGTGGGCGTGCTTGGCTCTGACACTGTCAGCCTGGATGGCAGCTCAGCGAGTGCGGCGTTCTCTGACAAGAATGTCGGCACGGGCAAAACGGTCACGGCGTCGGGCTTTGCGCTGTCGGGCGGAGATGCTGGGAATTATGTCCTGACGCAACCTTCGGGTCTGGCGGCAGACATCACGGCCGCGACGCTGACGATCGGTGGCCTGAGCGCAGATGACAAGGTGTATGATGCTCTGACGGGCGCGACATGGACGGGCGGGAGCCTTGTGGGCGTGCTTGGCTCTGACACTGTCAGCCTGGATGGCAGCTCAGCGAGTGCGGCGTTCTCTGACAAGAATGTCGGCACGGGCAAAACGGTCACGGCGTCGGGCTTTGCGCTGTCGGGCGGAGATGCTGGGAATTATGTCCTGACGCAACCTTCGGGTCTGGCGGCAGACATCACGGCCGCGACGCTGACGATCGGTGGCCTGAGCGCAGATGACAAGGTGTATGATGCTCTGACGGGCGCGCCGGCCAAGATCAACCTGACGCTGCACGTCACCGGCCAGCGCGAAGACGGCTATCACCTGCTGGATTCGCTGGTGGTTCTTTGCCGAGGCCGGTGACGGGCTGATGCTTGGTCCCGGGCCGGGCCTGTCGCTGGATATTCACGGCCCGCAGGCCGCCGCTCTGGCGCCCGAACCCGACAACCTGATCCTGCGCGCCGCGCGGCTGATGGGGGCCGAAGGCGCGGCCTTTACGTTGGATAAACGGCTGCCGGTGGCGTCGGGGATGGGGGGCGGTTCGTCCGATGCCGCCGCCGCGATCCGGCTGTTGGCCGAGCGGGACGCGAAACCCCTTCCGGTATCGACGCGCTGATGCGGCTGGGCGCTGATCTGCCGGTCTGTATGGCCGCGCCGCAGCCCTCGAGGATGCAGGGGCTGGGCGAGCAGGTGGCGCCGCTCGCAGGCATCCCGGCCCTGTGGCTGCTGCTGGTCAATCCGGGGCAGGGACTGTCGACGCCCGCCGTGTTCAAGGCCATGACCGAGCGTCGGAACCCGCCCATGCCCGACGCCTTGCCTGAGGGGCTGGACGCGCCCGCGCTTTGCGACTGGGCTTGGGGGGATGCGCAACGACCTGCAGGATCCGGCGATCCGCCTGATGCCCGCGATCCGCAATCTGCTGGATATGATCGAGGCTCAGCCCGGCTGCGCGCTGGCGCGCATGACCGGATCGGGCGCGACCTGTTTCGGGATCTTCCGCGATCAGGAGAGCCGGGATGATGCGGCTTCGGCCCTGAACTTGGCCCTGAACTCGGTTCTGAATGGACAGGCGGCTTTCGTGCTGGCGACCCGGACGCTGCCGTCGACTAGTTGACGCGTTCCACAACGAAATCCGCCAGATCCGACAGCATCGCTTTCAGCGGATGCCCGGGCATCGGTGCCAGCGCCTCGCGCGCCCGCGCGGCCCAGTCCAGAGCCGCCTGACGGGTCGAGGCCAGCGCGCCGTGTTTCTCAAGCAGCGCCATGGCGGTGTCCAGATCGCCGTCTTCCTGCTGGCCGCGCGCAATCGTGCGGTCCCAGAACGCGCGTTCCTCGTCATCGGCTGCGGCGATGGCGCGGATCACCGGCAGGGTCAGTTTGCGCTCGCGGAAATCGTCGCCAAGGTTCTTGCCGATCGCATTCCCGGCGCCGCCGTAATCCAGATAATCGTCGACGATCTGAAAGCAGATCCCCAGCGCGTCGCCGTAATCGAACATCGCCTGCACCTGCTCTTCAGGCGCGCCGGTGATGACCGGTCCGACCTGCGTCGCCGCCGAGAACAAGGCCGCTGTCTTGCCCCGGATCACCGTCATATAGGTGTCTTCCGTGGTGGCGATGTTCTGCGCCGCTGTCAGTTGCAGAACCTCGCCCTCGGCGATCACGGCGGCGGCGTTCGACAGGATCGACAGGGCGCGCAGATTGCCAGGCTCGACCATCAGCTGGAATGCCCGGGCGAACAGATAGTCGCCCACCAGCACACTTGATTTGTTGTCCCAAAGCAGGTTCGCGGTCGGACGCCCGCGCCGCTGGCCGCTTTCATCGACCACATCGTCATGCAGCAATGTCGCGGTGTGGATGAACTCGACCGTCGCGGCCAGCTTGACGTGATCGTCGCCCTGATAGCCGCATAGCCGCGCGGCGGCGAGCGTCAGCATCGGGCGGATGCGTTTGCCGCCCGCTTCGATCAGATGCGCGGTCACCTCGGGGATGCGCGGCGCGTTCTCGGACATCATGCGGGTGCGAATCAGGGCGTTCACCTGATCCATGTCATCGGTCAGGACTCGAGACAGGGCTTCGAGCGGGCTGACGGAGGTGACATTCATCGGCGGCTGCCTCTGCTTTGACAAGCTCCAGGGCTTGCCGTTTAGTGATCTCATGAAAGAACTGCTGCGTACGACCGACCCGACGGTCATCCCCTTCGCAACGGCGCTTCTTGCGGCGGAAGGTATAGAGGCGTTTCCCGTGGACGTCCATATGAGCGCGTTGTCCATCGTGCCGCAGCGGCTGCTGGTCCGCGACGAACAACTCTTCATGCAAAGGCAATCCTGCGTGACAACAACGTGCCGTTGATGACTGACCCGACGCTGACCCGCGACGTCTATATGGATGGCCGTTTCACCATCGCGCAACCGCGCGACGGCTACCGCGCGGCGACCGATCCGCTGCTTCTGGCGGCCTCCGTGCCCGCGCAGCCGGCCAGTCGGTGTTGGAACTCGGCTGCGGCGCGGGAACGGCGCTGATCGCGCTGGCGTCGCGGGTGGCGGGATTGTCGCTGTCAGGGGTCGAGCGGCAGCCCTTCTACGCCGAGCTGGCGCGCCGGAACATGGCCGAGAATGGTCTGGAGGCCCGCATCGCGACCGGGGATCTGCGGTCGATTCCCGCCGAGTTGCGTCTGCCTTTCGATCACGTTCTGGCCAATCCGCCCTATTATCGCTCAACCGGCCCCGCCGCGCGCGATGCCGGGCGCGATGCCGCGCTGCGCGAGGAAACGCCGCTGGCCGATTGGGTGGATTGCGGTCTCAAGCGATTGAAAAGCGGCGGGTATCTGACGATCATCCATCTGGCCGAGCGGTTGCCTGAGCTCTTGATCGCGATCGGAACGCGCGCCGCCTGCCGGGTGCGTCCGATTGCCGCGCGGCAACAACGATCCGCCGGAAGGATCGTGTTGCAAGCCCGAAAGGGCAGCCGGGCGGCTTTCGTGATGCAGGCCCCCCTCGTTATGCATGAAGGCGAGGCCCATGTCGCCGACGGTGACGATTTTACACGCACAGCACGCGCGATCCTGCGGGGCGGAGCGGCGCTGGACTGGGGCTGAACGCCGCTCGGCTTGTTCTCGCTGGTGAAACCAAATTTCCACAAATCGCCTTCGGGTTTTGTGTGACAAAAGCATGAAGATGTGGTGCACTTGACCATACGGACACCCGTACAAGGAGGATACTCATGTCGCTGACTTCGCATCTTCACGAATTGCGCCGTCGTCACCAGGTACTTTCCGATCAGGTCGAAGCCGCGCAACGTGCACCGGGCTCCGATGATATGACCATCGCCCATATGAAGAAGCAGAAGTTGCGCCTGAAGGAAGAGATTACGCGTCTCGCCGCCGAATAAGGCGGCCTGAACGGCGCGATCCGGCGCGTGCGGCCAGAACGGCGCCGCCCGTGATCAGCAAGGCAGCCACGGCCAGCGACAGGCTGGCCCTGGCCATTCCGGCAACAACAAGGGCGAGGGTCGACAACAGGGGCGCTGCATAGGACGCTGTCCCCAGAAGCTGAATGTCCCCGCCCTTCACGCCGATGTCCCATGTGTAAAAGGCCAGCCCGACTGGTCCCGAGTCCCAGCGCAATCACGGCCAGCCACCCCGTCGCATCGACGGGCCATATCGTGGCTTCCAGACCGATATGCGCCACAATCGACAGCAACGCGGTCAGCAGGCAGTTGACCGCGACAGCAGCCGTCGGAACGCCTTTCAACCGCCGCGAGCCCAGCGAATAGGTGGCCCAGGTCAGCGCCGCCGCGAAGGCAACGCCATAGCCCGCCAGCGCACCTGACAAGGCCCCCAATCCGCCCGCGACGATCAGTACGGCCCCCGCAAAGGCCATCAGTGCGCCGATCAGGTGACCGGGACGCAGCGTTTCACCGGGCAAAAGCCCCGAGAAAACGACGATGAATAGCGGCCAGAGATAGCAGATCAGCCCCGCCTCGGCCGCAGGGGCCATGCGCAGGGCGGTGAAATACAGAAAGTGATAGCCGAACAGCCCCAGCGTCCCGAAGGCATAGGCGCCCAGAGGCACCTGTCGCAATTGCCGCAACCCGCCGGTCGCGCCGATCCAGATCAAGCCCACCGCGCCGCCGATCCCGAAGGTCAGCGCGTTCAGCAGGAACGGGGGCACGGGTTCCGACGCGACCGTGAACAGCGCCAGCAGCGCCCAGAGCGCTACCGCCGAAAAGCCCACCCATGTTGCCTTGTCCCGCGTCATGTCTTTCGCCTTGGTTGAACCGGGCGCGTGCGCCGGCGCGCCAAGGAAACGCAACCGGCGCGAAAGGACAAGCCGTTCTTTGTCCGGCGCTTGGGGTCATGCAAAAGGGCGGGGCCGTGGCCCCGCCCTGTACCGCCATGGGGCAGCGATCAGACGAAGAACTGCGCACCGTTGGCGCTGATCGTCGAGCCGTTGATGAAGCCCGCATCGTCGGAGGCGAGAAACGCCACGCAGCGGGCGATTTCCTCGGGCTCGCCCAAACGACCGCGGGGATGCCCGCGATGATCGATTCCCGCACCTTCTCGGGCACCGCCATGACCATCTCGGTCGCGATATAGCCCGGGCAGACAGCGTTGGCGGTAATGCCGAAACGCGCGCCTTCCTGCGCCAGCGACTTGACGATGCCCAGATCGCCCGCCTTGGTCGCGGCATAGTTCACCTGACCGAACTGGCCCTTCTGCCGTTGATCGAGCTGATGACCACGACACGGCCAATTTACGCTCGCGCAGGCCCGGCCAGATCGGGTGCACGGTGTTGAACACGCCGGTCAGGTTGGTGTCGATGACCGCGTTCCATTGCTCGGGCGTCATCTTGTGGAACGGCGCGTCCTTGGTGATCCCGGCATTGGCGACGACGATGTCGATCGGGCCCAGATCGGCCTCGACCGCGGCGATCCCGGCTTTCGACGCCTCGTAATCGGCGACGTTCCATTTATAGGTCTTGATGCCGGTTTCTTCGGTGAATTTTGCCGCCGCTTCGTCATTGCCCGCATAGCTTGCAGCGACGGTGCAGCCCGCGTCTTTCAGCGCCTTCGAGATCGCCGCGCCGATGCCCGCGAACCCCCGGTAACCAATGCAACTCGTGCCATTTCACTCCTCCTTTAAACTTATCTTAGAAACGTTGTTACTTGCAGTGTATTTCTCACGCAAGATTATTGCGCAACTATTTCAGCCTTTTCGCCATCGGCGATGAGCCGCTCGGCGTCTTGCGCGCCCAATTCCCATGTTCGCCGCAATTTGCTCGGATCGGTGAAATCGATCTTGTCGGCGGGCGTTTCTTCCGAGGGATGTAGGTAGACCCGGCTCGGCACCTCCGGCAGCCGTTTGTATCGCCGGGTGAGCAGGATCAGCGTGCAGCCCTCATCGGGGTCGGGCAGCGGCGCCTGATCGGCCATACCGCCATCGACGACGCGCGCCCCGTCCCAGAGCGGCGGCTCGAAAACCGGCGGGATTACCGCCGCGGCGCTGACCAGATCGACCAGCCTGCCGTTGCGCGCGGCCTCGTTCGCGTCGATCAGCCGGGCGCTGAGGCCCATCTTCTCGGCCCAGCCGAAATGCGGCGCGTTCACCATGTGCAGCTCGGCTTCATAGGCGGCGGCAAGGGCGGTGCCGGTCAAGGTGGGCAGGCCGGTTTTCGGCGGATGGGCGATCAGGATCTGAAAGCGCGGCCCTTCGGCCACCTTGGCCTGCGCCGTGTCATCGAGGACATCGGCCACAACCTGCGAATAAAGCCGTTGATGCGGGGTAATGCCTTCGGCATCGGCGTCGAACAGGTCGAGATTGCTGTCGCGTTGTTCGAACGCATCGCACATCGCCTCAAGCAGACGCTGGGCATTGCCCGAAAGCCATGCCGCCCCGGCCAGTGCCCCACCGCTGACGCCCGTGATCCGGCGCGGGTGAAAGGTGCGGTCCTGTGCCAGCCGGGTCAGGAACCCACCCTGCCAGAAGCAGCGCAGCCCGCCGCCGGAAAAGACCAGCTGGTCGGGATCGGTCAGGGCAGGGTGGCTCATGGCGGCTCGGTCCGGTCGGTCGCGGGGCGGCAGGGGCCGCCCCGGATTGAGTGACGGTCCGAAGGTTACGGACGCTCGAGGCACATGGCGACACCCATGCCGCCGCCAATGCACAGCGTGGCCAGACCCTTTTTCGAGCCGCGGCGCTGCATTTCGAACAGCAGGGTGTTGAGGATCCGCGCGCCCGAGGCCCCGATCGGGTGGCCGATGGCGATGGCGCCGCCGTTCACGTTCACGATCGACGGATCCCAGCCCATATCCTTGTTGACCGCGCAGGCCTGCGCCGCGAAGGCCTCGTTCGCTTCGACGAGGTCGAGGTCCTCGGCCTTCCAGCCCGCCTTGTCGAGCGCCTTGCGCGACGCAAAGATCGGGCCCACGCCCATGATCGACGGGTCGAGACCGGCGGTCGCGTACGAGGCGATGCGCGCAAGCGGGGTCAGGCCGCGCTTTTCCGCTTCCTCGGCCGACATCAGCACAACCGCCGCCGCGCCGTCATTGATGCCCGACGCGTTGGCTGCCGTGACCGAGCCGTCCTTGGTGAAGGCCGGGCGCAGTTTCTGCATCGTTTCAAGCGTCGCGCCGTGACGGATGTATTCGTCGGCATCGACCACCGTCTCGCCTTTGCGGGACTTGATGGTGAAGGGGATCACCTCGTCCTTGAACTTGCCGGCTTTCTGGGCGGCTTCGGCCTTGTTCTGGCTGGCGACCGCGAATTCGTCCTGCTGCTCGCGCGAGATCTGCCATTGCTCGGCAACGTTCTCGGCGGTCTGGCCCATGTGGTAGCCGTTGAAAGCGTCCCACAGACCGTCCTTGATCATCGAGTCGATGAACTTGACGTCGCCCATCTTGTAGCCCGCGCGCATATGCGCAACGTGGGGCGCAAGCGACATGTTTTCCTGCCCGCCGGCAATGACGATGCCCGCATCGCCAAGCTGCACATGCTGTGCGCCCAGCGCGACCGCGCGCAGGCCCGAGCCGCAGACTGATTGAGGCTCCAGGCCGAGGCTTCCTTGGCCAGCCCCGCCGCGATCGCCGCCTGACGCGCCGGGTTCTGGCCCTGACCCGCGGTGAGAACCTGACCCAGGATCGTTTCCGACACTTCCGACTTGTCGATGCCGGCGCGCGCGACCACGGCCTCGATCACCGCAGCGCCGAGTTCATGCGCCGGCGTGTTGGCAAAGCTGCCATTGAAAGAGCCCACGGCGGTGCGTGCGGCGGAAACGATCACGACGTTGGTCATTAGGAGTCCTCTCGCGTCTGGCGCGACCGAAGGGACGCGCATCTGCGCGAAGGTTTACGCTCCGGACCCTTTCAAATCAATGCCGCAGTGCGGAAACGGCAGGCGTTTTGCCGGGTTTGGCGCCGTTAGCGCCCGCTGTTTGCGCAGACATCGTCTGACGTTTTGCGGCGTCACGCCCGTTTGGGCAGACGCGACGTCAACCACGGGGCTTCGGTCGAGGGGACGCCATAGTAATATCCCTGCAGGCAGTCGACGCCGATATCGATCAGGTAGCGCGCATCCTCGACCGTTTCGACCGATTCGGCGACGGTGAACATGTCGAAATGCCGCCCGATCGATACCAGCGCGTGCGCCAGAACCTGATTGTCCGGATCGCGCGCGATGCCGCGGATGAACTGGCCGTCGATCTTGATGATGTCGAAGTAGAAATCCTTGAGATAGCGGAACGCGGTATAGCCCGCGCCGAAATCGTCGAGCGCGAA